>OZ220471.1:1880000-2756080 GCA_965115835.1 Gammaproteobacteria bacterium | reverse complement strand
AGCTCTGATGACCGATCAGCGCGCCCGGGAAACCGGAATGCCGTACTCGAGCAGCGTCCTCTCCAGCGTGGGCCGGTCCAGCCGCAGGCGCGAGTCGTTCAACAGGTAGGAAAAGACGTACCCGCACACGAGCATGAACACGCCGATGAGAAAGCAGTACAGCACCGCACGGTCCGGATAGCTGTCCTTGAGGTAGCCCACGTATACCGGTCCGGCGATCCCTGCGGCGGCCCAGGCGGTGAGGACGGCGCCGTAGACGGCCGACATGCGCCCGGGTCCGAACTTGTCCAGCACGAATGACGGCATTGTGGCGAATCCGCCGCCGAAGCAGAGCAGCACGTAGCAGACCAGAGCCGAGAATACCCAGGGGTTGGTCTCGGTCATCAGGATCCCGAACACGACCATCTGGCTGGCGAGCAGGATCCGGAACACCGCCACGCGCCCGAGCCGGTCGGACAAAAGGCCCCAGAACAAGCGTCCCACGCCGTTGCACAGGGAACTGACCGCAATCAGGGTAGCGCCGTATTCCGCCAGTACCGCGGGTTCCAGGCCCGGATCCGACAGTCCCCACACTTCCTGCAACAATTCCGACTGGAAGCTGATGACCGAAATGCCGGCGGCGATATTGCAGAAGAACACGATCCACAGGACCACGAACGATCCGGTCCCCAGGTACGGGATGATCGAATCGGCCTTCCTGTCGCCGGGCGGCGTCGCGGTCTGCGGGGCGGCGGGAGCGCCCTCCGGCGCCGGCGGATCGCTGAGAAACAGGCTGCAGGGCAGCAGGATGCCTGCGAATATGATGCCCAGCCAGAAGAATACCTGCGCCATGTCCTGGCCGGTGCTCACCACCAGCAGCGGGGCCAGCCCCTTGCTCAGCAGCAGCGCGCCCACGCCGAAGCCCATCACCACGATCCCGGTGGCCAGTCCCTTGCGGTCCGGGAACCACTTGGCCACGGTGGCGACCGGCGTCACGTAACCCAGGCCGATACCAGCGCCGCCGATCACGCCGTAACCCAGGTAGAACAAGGGAATCGACTCCAGGCGCAGCGCCCAGGCAGCGATCAGGTAACCCCCCGAGAACAACAGGCTGCCAATCAGCGCCAGCCGCCTGGGGCCCAGCTTCGGCAGGGCCTGGCCGGCCCAGGCCGCCGCCACGCCCAGCGAAAAGATGGTGATGCTGAATGCCCAGGCGGTTTGCGTGAAGGTCCAGCCGGACTGGCGAACCAGGATGGTCTGGAAGAAACTCCACGCATAGACCGTGCCCAGGCACACCTGCAGCAGAGTGCAGAAAAACGCGATCAGGACGCGCGGTACGCGCATGGGTCGGTGCGACCTCCGGCCTACTGGCCGCCTGCCTAGTCCGCCGGCTGCGGCGCGGCGCCCTGCCCCTTGCGCGCCACGAACAGGAACAGGCGGGCCAGATGCCCCGCTTCGTCGTCACGAGCAAGAAGCGGCTGGGCGGACAGCGCCTCCGGATCGCCGTCGCGCGCCAGATCGACAGCATACGCCAGCAGTTCGCCCAGAGGCCTGGCCGCCAGATTCACCAGCCAGATAGCGGCCAGCACTCCAATCACCAGGATCACGGCCACCAGATAGAACTGCTGGCCGATTGCCCTCTGGATCTTGAGCGCGACCACATCCAGGTCCATCCCCACATGCACATGTCCGGCCACGCCCGCCAGGATCGGGCTGCCAACCTCCAGAAACTTGCCCAGGCCCGGCAAATCGCGTTTCACAGGCTCCGTGCTGCGGTGATCCGAGGCGAGGATCTCGTCCGGGATGCCGGGGACAAAGGTGTGCGCCAGATAATCGCCTGTTTCGCTGGTGATGTATATGTAGCGAATGCCCTGAATCTCGATGAACTGGTCCACCAGCGACTGCAACGTGGCCATGTCCCGGTTCAACAGGATATCCACGCTGGAATCGGCCACGGTCTTGGCGATATTGCGGGTGTTGATCTCGTATTCCGCCGACAGCTCGGTGCCCACCGTGATCAGGCACAGCGCGGATGTGGACAAAACGATTGCGCCAAACACGGCGAATATCCCGAAGCGCGTCCGCTGGAAAAGTTTTTCGATCTTCATGTCATGCAAACCTGGCTTGCCAGTCCTCCAGGGGCACGAACCGCCCCTCTTCCACCACGGTGTAATAGACGGCCTTCAGACCCTGCCGGCGGTCGGGGCCGAAAGACACCCGTTCGCCCACGCCGAGGTCGAAGTTCCTTACCGAGAAAACCGCCTCTTCCAGACGGGCGCGCGCAACCTCATCGCCCAGCCGGCGCAGGATCTCCGTCATGAGCCTGGCGTTGAGGAAGCCTTCCAGGCTGCCGAAACTCTGCGGGAAGGCCGCGTATTCCTCCTGAACCAGTTCCCGCGGGACTTTCGGATCGTAGCGCTCCATCAGCTCGCGGTATTGCTTCACCGCCGGAATCGAGAGATCCTCGTAGCTGGGGACAACCTGCGAGTTGACCAGAAGCCGCGTGTAGCGCTTGCTGTCCTCGCGCCCTTCCGTGAGGAGCTTGAGCAGGTTCTCGCTGCCTACGAAGGACAGGTTGGCGATCGGCACTTCCAGGCCCATATCCACCGCGTCGCGCGCAAAGGCGGCGCAGGCGGCGTAGGAACCGACGCAGACGACCGCCTCCGGCTGCGCACTCTTGAGGATCTCGACCTGCGGGCGCATGCTGCCGGTGAACTTCGCGCCCCGGGCATAGGTGGCCTCGCCTGCGACCGACTCGCCATGTCGCTTGAGAGCGGCCCGAACGCCCGCCCAGCCGCTACGTCCATAGGCGTCCATCTGATAGAAGACCGCGATGCGCCGCCTCCCGATCCGCACGAAGTTGTCCACCAGACCGCCTGTTTCCTGTGCGTAGGAGGCGCGAAGATTGAAGGCGAACTCCCCGTACGGCGGCTGCCTCTGCGGCTGGGCGCCGGTGAACGGGAAAAACATGTAGATGTTCTCGTCCTGGAACTTCTTGAGGATCGGGAGGACACGGGTCACGGTGGGCGTGCCGACATAGCCGAACAGCAGGAACACCCGGTCCTCGAGCATCAACCGCATGGTGTTTTCCACGCAGGGATCGGGCTGGTAGCCGTCGTCGTACATGCGCAGCGCGATCCGCCGGCCGTTGAGCCCGCCGTTGTTGTTGACGTGCGCGAAGCAGGCGCCGGCGCCGCGGTAAAGCTCGGCGCCCAACCCCCGGGAGGGGCCGGAAAACGCCGCGGACACCCCGAGAACGATGTCGTCCGGCGCCGGCCCTCCAGCGCTGCCGGGCACGATGGTGGGCGCCGCCCTGAACCATTCGCGACCCGCCGCGCCCAGGGAAGCCGCCGGGGGGGCAGTCAGCAGCGCAGCCAGGCTCGACTGGATGAAGTGTTTTCTGGTCAGCACAGGCTCAGCGCCCGCAATGCGGCGACTCGCCACGCCAGCCCGTCCGTTCGGCCCGCGGGTTCAAGCATGCATATCTTCCCCCGAATGCCCTGTTCGGCCTGATCCTAACCAGCGCGCGCGGGTGCGTCAATCGGCGGCGCGCCCGGCAGCCCGGGGATACAGGTCCGACAACAGGACGCTGTGGCCGTCCGGCTGCACGATGCGGCAATGCTCGCGGCGCAACTGCCGCGGTTCGGCCACACCGCAGGAATGCGCGATGATCTTCAGTTCCTCCTCGATTCGCCGCTGGTAGTTGGCGACGCTCACCGCCTTGGTGGGGGGATCGAGGCCGCGCTGCAAACGTCGATTGTGGGTGGTGATGCCCGTGGGACAGGTGTTCCTGTTGCAGCGCATCGCCTGCACACAGCCCAGCGCGAACATGAAACCCCGGGCCGACACCACAAAATCGGCGCCGGCGCAAAGCGCCCAGGCCACTTCCGTGGGCGTGATCAGCTTGCCGCTGGCCACCACCCGCACCCGCTCGCGCAAACCATGCCGGTCCAGCGCGTCCACCAGCATGATCAGGCTTTCCCGGAGCAGCAGGCCCACATTGTCCATGAGCGGCATCGGGGCCGCGCCGGTACCGCCGTCGCCGGAGTCCACGGCCATGAAATCCGGAGCGTAGTCCGCGCCGCGCCGGTTGATGAGTTCGAACAACCCGTCCAGCCACTGCGGGCCGCCGATCACGGCCTTGCAGCCGGTGGGCTTGCCGGCGATGTCGCGCACCCGGTTGACCAGATCCAGCAACTCGCCGTTGTTGCTCACTTCGCGGTGACGGTTGGGACTCACCGCGTCCTCGCCCGGGCGGATGCCGCGAATGCGGGCGATTTCTTCGGTCACCTTGACTGCGGGCAGGATTCCGCCCTTGCCCGGCTTGGCCCCCTGGCTCAGCTTGACCTCGATCATCTTTATCTGGGGATTGGCGCCGAGCTCCTTGAGACGCTCCTCGCTCAGGGCGCCGCCGGGGGTGCGCACGCCGTTTTTGGCGGTTCCGAACTGGAACACCACATCGTTGCCGGACTCCAGGTGCCAGGGCGAGAGGCCGCCCTCGCCCGTGTTCATCCAGCAACCGGCCATCGAGGCGCCCCTGCCCAGCGCCATGACCGCGGGCCTGGACAGCGCCCCGAAGCTCATCCCGGAGATATGAAAGATCCGGTTGGTGGTGTACGGATTCGGCCCGTCCCTGCCCACGGTCACCTTCGAGGTGTCCCGGCACTCCTCGTCCAGCAGTCCGAAGGGCGCGTTGACAAACAGGGACGTTCCCGACAGGCGCGTATCGCGGGTCGAACCGAAGGCCACGGTCATGGGGGCGGCGCCCGAAGCCCGTCCCACCCAGTTGCGCTGCGCCCGGTTGAAGGGCATCTCCTCGCGGTCCATGGCGAACATGTACTGGCGCATGAAATCGCCCAACACCTCGAAAATTCGCCGGAAACGGCCGATCACAGGGTAGTTGCGGCGCACGGCGTCGGCCGTCTGCGCCAGATCGATGATCATCAGAACGATCGCAACGAGCAGCGTCGTCCCCACCGCGAGCAGGAACAGGCGAGACAGGATGTCCACGGCCTGGTCAACAAGGTTCATCATGCTGGAACTCCCGGCAGCCACGCCGTCAGGCAACCGTGGCGGTTACGAAGGCGGGCAGCGGCCACGGGCCCGGCCTGCCTGTTACCGGAACCGTCGCGCAAATCCCGGAGGCTCTCCCGGATCGGGGCGCGCCCGCAAGGACAAGCACAGTCGGCCCGGGAATTGGTGGGCCCGGCAGGATTCGAACCTGCGACCAAGTGGTTATGAGCCACCTGCTCTCACCACTGAGCTACAGGCCCTGACAAGGGCTGAAAGTATATCCCGGTTGCTGGCCCCCGGCGGCGCGAATGGCCGGCAAACAGCCTTGTCAGGGCAAGCCTTGCGGGCGAGCCGTGGAACTTCGAGGCGGGAGAGGCGGGAAGGGACCGTTGCTTCTCCGGCAAGTCGCGCGGCCATGCGCAGCCCCCTCGCCCACAGGCCAATCGATCCCGCGGCTCGCCCGAACGTTCGCCTTCCGGGAAAGCGCCCGGCTGTTCTCAAGACACCCCGGCGCGAGTGGGGCAGGAGCGGGACAGCGCCGCCAGCCGCGCACATTCCTGGCGGCCTGGATCATTGGTTCCGGCTGCGCGAACCAGTTCGTCCCAAAGCGGCAGCCGGTCGGTAAAGCATGCGGCCAGAATCCTGTCGGCGTAGCGCGAGAGCGTCTGGATTTCGCCGAAGCTCAAATCCCGAACCGGCTCCTGCCTGAGGCCGGACACACCCAGCCACAGCGAGGCAAGACTGTGGTTCTGCTGGACATCCTGGGTAAGCCAGGTCAGCAGGGAGGCGGCAAAGCTTCGTTCCGCCGCCTCGACAGGCTCGTGCAGCCGCGCTCCCTTGCGTTGCGCATCGTGGACCGTCGAGGCGTAGGCAACCGCCTTGCGGCTGGCGGTGACCAGCAACATCGGCGCCAGGGCGACAGCGTCGCGCTGCGAGGGCCGCAGTTTCGCTATCCCGCGACACAGTTCCGGAGGCAGCCCGTATTGACCTTCTCCGGTTGCGCCCGCGCGCAGCGCCACCAGGTCGAGAAAGCGCCGATTGATTTCATAGATTTCCTCAAGTCTCTTCCCCTCTCCGCCGGAGTTTTCCATCGCCTCCTCCTTACGATCGCGCCGCGTTCCCCTGCATCCCCAGCCGACCACGGAACCGGATTCCCCCCAACCGGAATTCCCACCATCCGGCCGGAACTTTCCCTCCCATATTGAGTCAGTCCCGGCATAGCGGATCAAGACCGAAAAAGCCGCGAAAATACGCTATTTTTCGTTTGCATTCATTGGTTGAATTCGTTACAAGATATTCCGCATGCGCGTCACGCAAAGTCGTTATGCGGGGGAGTTGAGCCAATTCGAATTGGCGATACGCATGTTGCGCCTGCAGGCCCGCACCAGCACCATCGGGCATTACACGGGCCTTTCCAGCGACCGCATACGCAAAGCGTACGCGAATTACGTGCTGGAACACGGCCGCAAGAAGCTGCCGCAACGAAAGCGCGGGCGGCCACCGAGCCAAATCGACCGGTTTCTGAAAACGCCGCAACAGCATCGCGAATCCACCGTCCTGGCGACGCTGTTCCTGCACGCCGGATTGCTGGTGCGCGACAAGTCCTCGAGATGCCATGTGCCCGGGCGCCTGAGCCGCCTTGTGGTAGGGCAGCGCTTGTGCGATTCCTACGACATGTACCGAACCCTGATGCCCGACGGGATGATCAGCCTGGAGGTTGCGGCCTCGCTGCTGCGCGCCATCGGCGAGACGCAGGAACTGATCCTGGCATGCTGCGGAACCTGCCGGGCGCTATACGTGCAGGACGCCTACTCGCTGGACTACGGTCGGGGGCCGTTCTGCGACTGGAGCGCCAAGCTGCACTGAGCGCGCGGCCCCGAAAGTCGGCTTCAGGCCGCCTTCATCGACGCCGCCAGCTCGGCGGCAAACGCATCGAACGAGCGCAGGGGATGGCCCACCGCCTCGCGGGAAGCCGCCACTGCCGCTTCATCCGCTGCGGGGCCGTTCTTCTGCATGGACAAGAACATCCGTTTCAGCGACTCCAGCAGCCACGGGTCGAGATACGCCTTGATCGGCTCGGCCCACTGGTCCACATCGTCGCCGCCGTAGCGGACTTCGCGCCCGAAGTGTCCGGCGTACACGGCCGCGGCGCCGGGACCGCTGACCGTGTCCGGTCCGTGCAGTTCGTATTCGGCGCCCGCATGACCGTCCTGCGTCAATGCGCGCACGGCGCAATCGGCGATATCGCGCGCATCCACCCGGTTCTGGCCAATGGAGCCGATGGGCATGGGATAGATCCCGTAATCCCGGATTACCTGCGCCACCGACAGGTCGGTCTGATGGAAGTAGGCGGGACGCAGAATGGCGTACTCGCAGCCGCTCTGCCGGATCGCCTCTTCAATGGGCAGTTTGCTGCGGCTGTGCGGAATCAGGGGCTCCTCGGCGGGGTTCTGCACCGACAGGTAGACGATCCGCTGCACGCCAGCCGCCTGCGCGGCGCGCACCGCATTGACGCCTCGAGCGCTCTCCGTTTCCCCGTTGGCGGTGATCAGAAACAGACGGTCGACGCCGTCCAGAGCCGCGCTCAGACCGCTGCCGCTCTCCAGGTCCGCGACGACGCCGTCCACACCCTCCGGGAGGGCGGACAGCTTGTCCTGCGAGCGGCTGAGCGCACGCACCGACTCCCCTTTCGCCACAAGGGCCGATACGGTTGGGCGGCCAACATTTCCGGTGGCTCCGGCGACAAGAACAGGCATATACGGCGCTCCTCCGATTTTTCCGCAAAACGTGCAAGGCGTGATTCTACACGAGCGGATTCCCGGGCCGGTTCCGTCAGAGCGTCCGTTCGAGCCGTGGAATCGGGCCGGACTGCGAGAGGGGCGAACGCCGTCCGTCTCACAAGCCGCCAAGCGGCGCATGCGGCTTGCACGGCTTGTGCAAGACACTGTAGGCTGCCCGGCTCCATATGATCTGCGGAAAAGCGGATGCAAGCGGACATCCATTCAACGTGAACAGCAACGATTGCCAGCCGCTGGCGGGGCTGAAGGTCCTGGAGTTGACCCATATGGTGATGGGGCCGGCATGCGGGCTGGCGCTGGCGGACCTGGGCGCCGACGTGATCAAGGTGGAGCCGCCCGGCGGCGATCCCACCCGGCGACTGCCGGGGTCGGGCGCGGGCTATTTTCCCATGTACAACCGCAACAAGCGCAGCATCTGCCTCAACCTCAAGTCGCCGGAGGGCATGGAAACAGCGCTCCGGCTTGCGGACCGCTCGGATGTGCTGATCCAGAACTTCCGTCCCGGTGCGATGCAGCGCCTGGGACTGGACTACGAGACGCTTTCGGACCGCAACCCGCGGCTCATTTACTGCACGGAGAAGGGCTTTCAGGCGGGACCGTACGAGAACCGGGCGGCGCTGGACGAAGTGGCGCAGATGATGGGCGGACTGGCCTATATGACCGGCCCGCCGGGGCGGCCGTTGCGCGCCGGCGCCTCGGTGGTCGATGTACAGGGCGGTCTGTTCGGCGCGCTGGGAATCCTGGCGGCGCTGCACGAGCGCGAGCGCACCGGGCGCGGCAGCGAAGTGGTGGCGACACTTTACGAGAGCGCGGTATTCCTGGTGGGTCAGCACATGGCGCAGAAGGCCGTCACCGGCATTGCGGCCACACCGATGCCGGCGCGAACCTCGGCCTGGGCCATCTACGAGGTGTTCGCCACAAGCACCGGCGAGCAGATTTTTGTGGGCGTGGTCAGCGATGTGCAGTGGGCGCGGTTCTGCGAAGCCTTCGAGTTGCACGATCTGGGCCGCAACCCGGACCTCGGGACCAACTCCGGGCGCGTGGCGCGCCGTAACGAGTTCATCCCCGGGATCAAGGAGCTGTTCGCGGGCATGACGCCGGCGGAACTGATGGAGCGCTGCGCGCAGGCCGGCCTGCCGTTCGCGCCGATCGCCCGGCCCGAGGACCTGTTCGACGACGCCCATCTGACGGCTTCGGGCGGGTTGCTCGAAGTTACCATTCCGGACGGCGAACATGCGGGCGAAAAGACGCCCCTGCCAGCCTTGCCGGTGGCCATCGGGGGACGGCGGCCGGGGCTGTTTCGCAATGTGCCCGCGGCAGGCCAGCATGGCGCGGAAATCCTGGCGGAACTGGAGGACTGTCAGGCCACCGGTCTCACCGGATAAGGACAGGCGCGATACCCGGGTATCATTGCAAGAACAGGGGGAAAACATGAGTTCGGGCAAAATGCTGGAAAGCGGCGGCCCGGCCTGTCGAGACATGCGAGCCAGGGACAAGGGCAATGTCGTCCATCTGGCCTCGCGCAACAAGCCGGGCCGGGAGCATCTGGTCGAGCGCTTGTTCGACCAGCACGCGCAAGCATTGCGGGTGTTTCTCATGGGCCGGCTGGCGCCGCATGAAGAGATCGAGGATCTGGTGCAGGATGTCTTCACGCGGCTGATGGGCGCGGAGCGGCTGGAAGAGAAAATGTCCCGATCGACCGGCAGCAATCGCGCCTACCTGCTGACGATGGCCAACAATCTGGCCGTTGACCGCCAGCGCAAGTCCGCGCGGGCCAAGGCGTACTACGCAGAGCAACTGGGACTGGAACGCGAGCGGCGCGACGAGCGCACACCCGAAGAGATCGTGGCGGCGCAACTGCAACTGGAGGCCATGAAGGCTGTCATCCTCGGCCTGCGCCCCAACTGGCGCAGGGTGTTCGTCCTGCACCGCTTCCGGAGCATGAGCTACAGCGACATCGCCCTGCACATGGGCATGACCGTAAAGCAGGTCGAGCACTGCCTTGCCCAGGCGATGAAGCGGATTCGCAAGGCGCGGCGGAAGATCGAGGCAGCGGGGGAAGAAGGGCGCTGAGGAACCTCCGCCGGGAGGCCCTTCCGCTCCCGGCGTTGCAGCCGCCGAGTCGGGGGAAAGCGGTGCTGGTTCGTTAATTACTGCGGGAGGTCGGTGCATCACTACCGAGTAACCGCTGTGCTCACGAACATACGCGAGATTCTCAACGGCGCCGTGGAACGGTCGCTGGTTCGCTTGTGGTCCGGGCGGCTGACGAAGGCCGAGGCCGCCGCGATGCGCTCGCGCGCCGCAACGGACGCGGAGTACCGCAAGGCGCATCTCGAAACGCTGGAGGCGCTCGCCGGGATGGAGGAGCTGGCCGGCGACGACGACATTCGGGCCATTGCCGCGGACACCCGCAGTCTGATCGAGGCGCGCCGCCGGAACCGCCGGGCGGCGCTGGGCCTTGCCGCCAGCATGCTGCTGGGCGCCGGTCTGGCCGCTATCTGGTACCTGTCTGTGGGCGGCGTGGACGGCGAACGGCTGGAGCGCCACGTTACCCGCGTGGGCGAACAGAAAACGCTGGAGCTTGCCGACGGCAGCGTGGTCACGCTCAACACCGGCACGCGACTGGTGGTGGACTACGGCGAGTTCTCGCGCCGGATCCTGCTGGAGCGGGGCGAGGCCTTTTTCGAGGTGGCGAAGGATCCGGCGCGCCCCTTCAGCGTGGAGTTGGGGGCGCGTTCGGTCACCGCCCTGGGCACGGCCTTCAATATCCGCAAGCAGCCCGAGCGCTATCAACTGGCGGTGCTGGAGGGCAAGGTGGCGATGCATCCGGCAAGCGACGAAGCCCTCGCCGGCGGGTCGGCCAGTGCGCTCGACGCCGCGCTGCAACATCATCGCGTGGAGCAGGGCTGGGTGGCCGAGTTCGATGTGGGCCACAACCGGCTCACCACGTTCCAGCCCGAATCGATGGAGCGTTATCTGGGCTGGCGGCAGGGGATGGTGCGGTTTTACCGCGAGCCCTTGTATCGGGTTGTGCGGGAACTGAACCGCTACACCCGCAAGAAGATCTTCATCGAGGATCCGGCAGTGATGGAGATGAGCGTGTATGCGGCGGTGAGCATCAGGAAGCTGGATAACGCGCTTGCCGCGCTGGAGCAGTTGCTGCCGATTGAAGTTACCGAACGCCACGACCGGATCGTGATTACCGGTTCGCCCGGGAAGGCTCCCGCGCGGGCCGCCGGAAGTTGACCATTGCACTCGAAACAACAAGGGGAAAGCATGAAGACTATTGCACAGACAGCGGAGACAGAAACAGCAGAAACGCCCGAACTCAGGACTGTTCCGAAGTCGTGTTCAAATTGTTGGCCTGACAGGTCCGGGCTGGCGGCGGCGTTGCTGGCGCTGGGCGCGGGCAGCGCTGCGGCGGAGGACGCCGGAGTGCTGTCGCTGGACATCGAGCGCCAGCAGGCCGGTTCGGCGCTGATGGAGCTGGCGAGTTCGTCCGGCGTCCAGATCCTGGCGTCGGACGATGCCATTGCCGATGTCGAGGTGGAGGGCCTGCAAGGGCAGTACCGGTTCGACGACGCCCTGGTCGCGCTGCTGGCGGACACCCCCTTGTCGTACCACTACGCCTCGGAGGATGTGGTGCTGGTCGAGGCTCGGCAAGACGGCGAGCTTGAGGAGGTCGAGACGGTCGATGAGGCCGAAGCCAAGCTCGAGGAGCAAGAGCCGCCGGCCGAACTGGCCGCGCAGAGGGTGACGGGTTCAAGGATGGCGCGTGGCGATCCTTCCGCGCGAATCTACAGCCTGTCGGCCGAGGACATCGCTGCGCGGGGCGTGTCCAGTCTGGAAGAACTGTTCCGCACTCTGCCCTGGGCGCATGCGTCGCTGACTTCGCAGTCGGGCGGCGGGGGCGGCGGGGTCCCCGACACCGATATCGGCGTGGGCGCGCTGTCTCTGGGCATGTCCGCGGTGAATCTGCGCGCGATGGGGTCGGCCAACACGCTGGTGCTTGTGAACGGGCGGCGAGTGGCGGGAACAGCCGGGTTCGAGGAGGACTTCGTCAATCTCGTCAACGTTCCGCTGTCTGCGATCGAGCGGATCGACATCCAGCTGGACGGGGCGTCCGCAGTGTATGGCGCGGACGCCATAGGCGGTGTGGTGAACTTCATCACCAGAAGGAACTACACCGGCTTCAGCGCCACCTTCCGGGAGGAGTTCAGCGCCACCGGCGCGGATCGCAGAAACGCAAGCCTGAAGGGCGGCTACGCCTGGGGAACCGGAAGCGTGACCGCTATTGCGCAGCGCAACGACTCGAAACCCGTCAACAATCGCAAGATCTGGACGAGCGGCGACTTCCGCGAGCGCTTCGGCCCGGAGTACGACAGTCGGGATTATTCATACACCCAACCCGGCAGGGTATGCGAATGGGATGGCGGCAGCACCCGCCATGGGGCGTATTGCGACTGGCGCGCGCCACAATTGAGTTTGCCCGCCACGCATGACGGGACCGGCGCCACCGAGGAAGACTTCACCACCACCATCACGCCCACCGCCTATGTGTCCCCCCAAAACGGCGCGGACGCCACCAACACCTCGGTTTCCCTGCAAATCGAGCAATACCTCACGGACTCGCTGCGCATCCATGCGGATGCGCAGATTACCGACACGGAATCGTACCAGGAGTCTGCAACTGTGTTCAGCAACTATCTGGTGCCGGCCAGCAACGCCCACAATCCCTTCGGCCGCCATGTGGTGGTGAGCTATTACCCGGTCCACGAACTGGAAAACGGGCTCGTTTCCCCGGGCTGGGCGGAGAGCGAAAGCAAGCAGAGAAACTTCAATGCCGGCCTGTTCTGGCAATTCGGAAACGGCCACGAGTTCGAGCTCGGCGTGACCCGGTCCGAGTCGACAAGTATCGGCCAGGCAGCAAATACTCGACAATGGCCCCCGAACCGATTCGACCCCGGCCAGGAGGCCTTCTTTGCGGCCCTGGCCAGTTCCGACCCGAATGTGGCGCCGAATCTGTTCGGCAACGGAACCGCCCAGAAATCGACATTTGCGGATCTCCTGACCATTCAACTTCTGCCGAGCCGCGGTTTCACCGAAGTCACATCCTGGGATGCCCTGTTGCGAGGCGAGGTATGGGAAGTCTGGGGCGGACCCATCTCTTACGCCATCGGCGCGGAGTTGCGTGAAACGAAGATATATCAGGACTCATTGCGTTATGCGCAAGACGGATCCTTCGAGCGCGCATCCGGACGGGAGGGCAGCATTGGCGTGGAAAAGCCTACGCGGGACTCGAGCGCCTGGTTTACCGAGTTCGCCATTCCGCTGGTCGGCGAGCGCAACGCAAGGCCCGGTCTGCGGGAGTTGGTGTTGAGTTTGCAGGCGCGGCGCGACACCCACAAGTCCCTGGGCGCCGTGGGCGGACGTGAGATTGTTTTCGACCCGACGCCCGTCACCTCCACATGGTGGGAATACCACCCCGATGACGGTTGGGTGGAGCGCAGCCGCAGCCTTTCCGGCTCAAGGGTCTGGTCGGGCGCCGCGCAACTTCGGGAAATCACGAGGAGCGCCACCAGCCCGAGGGTCGGCCTGTATTACGAGCCGACCGGGAGTCTCCAGGTGCGGACCGCCTGGTCGCGCTCCTTTACCCCGCCAGTCTTCAGCAGACTGTTCAGTATCAGAAATGATTCCAATTGGCGCAGTTCTTTTGTGGACCCGTACCATCCCGACGGCGTCCGGGACCGCATCCCGATTCCCACTGTCTTTGCCTTTTACAATCCAGACATCAAAAACGAGCATTCCGACAACTACTCGCTCGGCTTCAAGTGGATTTCGCAAGCGGCGCCCGGTCTGGTCTGGTCGGTGGATTGGTCGCGCATCGACTTCACCGACAAGATCGAACAATCCTCCTCCATTCTTTCAGGCGACCCTGAAATCGCCTGGAAGCTTCCGGACATCGTGAAGCGGGATGAAAACGGCTACGCCGTCGAGGTTCATCGGAAACCGGTCAACCTTGCGGAAAAGGTAAGCGAGACGCTCGACACCGCCATCGAATACACCTTCAGCACCTCCTGGGGCCTGTTCACGCCACGGCTCAGCTATCACCGGGTGCTGAAGGAGTTCTATCGCATCACCCCGGACACGGATCGTCAGGAGCGGGTCGGAACCGCCCTGGGAAGCGACCGGTACAAGCTCACCGGCCACCTCACCTGGGCTGCCGGGCGGTTCGCAACGGACCTGTATCTGCGCTACACGCCGGGTTACACCAACAACCGCACCGGCAACTGCCGTGCGGTAACAGGACGCTGCGGCTGGATAAATGCCCGAAGGCCGCCCCTTGAAGTGGACCGCCTGACGACGGTTGACCTGACCGTCGCTTACCGGATGGACAACGGGCTGCGCATCCGTGCGGGCGGCAGCAACATTCTCAATGCCGACAACCCCACCGTGTGGGAAACCCTGCCCTACGATCCGACGCGATGGGATGCGCGCGCCCGGGTGCTTTATCTGGAGTTGAATTGGGAAATCTGACCGACATCGCGCCGCCCGGTTCGTCCTGCAGGCGGGCCTGCTGGCGGCTACCCGGAACCGGCCGGAGGGGTAGCCTTCCCCAAGCGATCCGCCAACCGACTATCCGCGCCGGAATGCCACCCCATCAGCACCACAAAATGGCTTGGCGGGAATTGCTGCATGCCCTCCTGTGGCAGAGGGCGTTGCGGGCAGTCGGTTACACTGCTGCAAGATCGGCATTGCCATGAATCGGGCGAAATATGACGGAACACGCAACTGAAATTCGCGCTCTCCGGGTGGCGCTTGTCGCCAGCGTACTGGCGTGTCTGCCGGGGGGCGTCGCAGGGCAGGAGACGGCGGAGGGCGGCAACGCGCAGGTCAGGGTGGTCGGCGATCACATCCTGATGCCCGCAACCCTGCGCACCGAGGCGTTCGCCAAGGAAACGCATGTCCTGCTGGACTACGCCGCGCCCGTGCCGTTGCACATCTTCAGAAACATCTTCGGGGCGGTGCGTTACGGCGAGAGCGAGGAGACCATGAAGATCCTGGGCGAGAACGGCTTGCGACTGGAGGCGCCGAAGGAAGGCGTGCTCCCGACTGATCAGGGCTCTCCCGAGACGGCGCTGATAGCGTACCTGACCAACCGCTTTTCGCGCGAGCTGGGGGAAATCGATGTGGCCGCGATCCTGGGCGGCCCGGTGCTGCGGCGCTTCGCCCTGGAAATGCGCCTCGACGAGGGCCGCGTTTCCTTCAAGCCCGCGGAAGAAGCAAACCTCATGGCCGCCCGGCCCTGGGCGCAGTCGATCATTACCGGCCTCGAGACCACCGCAGAGGGCCGGGTGCTGGCGCCGGTCAGCCACGGCGACGGTCGGCGTTCGCTGATGGCCTTCAGTACGGCGGGCTATCACAGCTACATCAATGCGGAGACAGCCCGGGCCCTGGGCCATCCGTCCGGCGATGTGGCGGACATTCATTTCGGCGTGGGGGAGCAGCGCGTCAGGCTGTCGGGGATGGCGGCGCTCTTTCCGATGGACTTCCGGGACAAGCCGGGTTTTGCTCCCGACTGGCTGGTGGTTCCGGGGTTGAGCCTGTGGACCGCGTACCGCCTGGAGATCAACCCGCTTCAGGGCTATCTGGCGCTGGAGCCGGTGCGCAACAGCAACTACTCGGAGGCGGATTTTGCGTTTTATTCGGCGGCGGCCGCGCGGGACCGGGCAGCCCTGCGGGCGTTTCTCGAGGCCAACCCCGAGGATCGCAATGTCGCCGAGGCCGCCGAACTGACATTCGCGCTGGGGCTGGAGGAGAACGCGACGCCTGTGGAGGAGCAGATGGAGGCGGTGGAATACCGTCTTGGCGTCACGCCGGAGCGGATGAAGGCGGACTGGCTTGGCCAGATCGCGCAGAAGCTTCACTTTTCGGAGGAACGCGACGCGCACTCGGAGTTGATTGTGGCGGTTGCGGAAAAGGCCATGGCGTTCATCGGCCGCTCCGACAATCCGGGCATGCGCCAGCGGTTGCAGTTGATGCTGGGCGACAGGTATCTGCATGCGGGCGATGCAAAGGCGGCGTGGAGCCACCTTCTGGCCGCCAGCTTCAACGGCGATCCGCAACTGGACGGCGTGGTTCGCCACGAATTGGGGCGCGCCTACGAGGCCCTGGGAAGGCGCCGCCGGGCGTACTCCAATTATCGGCGCGCCCTGTCGCCGCTGGTTCGAACGCCGCCGGCGATGCAGGAAAGCGCCCGCGCAGGCATGGAACGGATCCGGCCGACGCTCGATCCGGACGATCCGCTGCTCCGTGAGGAAAGCGAAAGTTAGCTTGGGCGGGAACAGGTCCGGCGCAATGTTCGGGCAAGCCGGGCGCGCTCCCGTTGCGGACGGCGCTTCCGGCTGGCGGGACTGCGACGGGTGGAGGCCCTCGCCGCATCCAGAATCGAAGTAGGCGCGCGCTTGTGGTTGTTCGGTAATCGCGGGAAGCATCATTGATGAAGAACAAATGAACAAACAGAGGTTGAGTAGAAACGCCATGAAGATGAAGAGGGTTTTTCCAGGGCTGGCGGCAGGCGCGCTCCCGGGTTTCCGCGCGCGGTTTGCGCCGCGCCCGGCCGCGCGGGAAAGCGCCGTGATCGGGGCGTTGCCGGCGAAATCCCGAAGGCCGCGTACGGCCGCGCGGGGAAGCGCCTCGGGCAGGGGCGCGGCGCAAACCGCGCGGTAAGTCGGGCCGAACCCGCCATAGAGCACGCAGACCCGCCATGCCTTCCCATCCGTCCTCCGACAAGCTGCAAGGGCAGTTGAACCGGCTGGCCGCCGCGGGCGCCAGACGCCTGCAGCGATGGGCGCTGCGCTGCGCCTGCGACCGCCACCTCAAGCTCCTGTTCCCCGCCGCGTTGTGCGTGAACGGCGCCATCCTGCTGGCCGTGCTGCTGAGCGCCGGAGCGGGGCCGGGTGTGTGGCCCTTCGGATTTTTCATGACAATCGCGATCGCCCTCGCCCTGCCCGTGTTGTTGGTGGCCGCCTGCGTGCTGGTGGAATTTGTGCGCCACCGGGCGGACCGGCGGATGTGTCTGGCGCTGTATGACCGGGAGCTGGGGCTGAAGGACCGCCTGCAGGCGGCGGACCAGTACCTGGGCAAGGCGAAGCGCAGCGATTTCGAGGAGGCGGCTGTCGAGAACGCCCGGGGATACGCGAAAACCGCCCTGGCGCACCCGCTGCCGCCAATCCCGATCCGTCCGCCGGACTGGCTCCCGCCGCACCGCAGACTGGGCGCCCTGGCGGCTGTCCTGCTGGGGGCCGCCCTCTGGATCGGCCAATATTCCGCTTCGCCGGCGGCCATCGGCGAGACCCTGGCGGCAGCAACCCCCGGACAGCTTCGCGAGAATGCCGAGCTCTCGCAGATCCCCCCCGATCCGTTGCCGCGGCGCCCCGCAGCGCCGGCGGTCCGGCGCAATACGCCGCCCGAGGCGCCCGGGTCCGAGACCGCCAGCCGCCCTGACGAGTTGACGGCGCAGGAGCTTTCCTCCCAACGCCAGCCCACCGACCGCAGCGCCGCCGGTCTGGACGCCCGGCGCAGCAACCAGTCCCGTCAGGCGCGCTCCGGGGCCTCCGGGCAGCAGGCCGGGAAGGCCGAGCAGGACGACAGCGAGTCCGCAAGGAAGAAAGCGAAGAACAGGCCCGGACGATCAGACAACGAATCCCCCAGGCCACCGAAAGAAGCGGCGGGCCTGAAAGGCGGCAAGGGCGCCATGTCCGGCGGGCGCATGGCGGCTTCGGACCACGCATCGGCGCAGGACAAGACCCGACAGCCCGAGCCGGAAGGCGATTCGGAAGACGGCGACGAGGAAGAAGACGAAGAGCAGAAGGCCGGCGCCGCCAGCAAGCCGCTGATCAACCAGCGCAAGGCGCCCGTGAACCGGTCGCTCACCCCTTCCGCCGACAGCGACCAGGAGCGTGACGATCTCAACGGCCGCGGCGGTCCCGGCGGGCTGAAGAAGACCCGTGGCGTGGCCGCAATGCTGCTGGGCGTGCCGTTGCCGGATTACCTGCAGGGCAAGGTGAACCCCGGTCGCATGAAGATCCAAAGCGAGCAGGGGCGCGCCGAAGAGCGCCAGACCGACCTCGCCGAAGCCCGCGAACGGCTGGCGCGCGACGCCACGGTGGGCCACAGACTGCATCGCGAAATCCCCCTCGCAAGCCGGGACGCGGTGCGGAATTACTTTGTTGCGCAAAGAACGAATAACGGCGCTACGCCGGAGGAGTGAAAATGATGGAAAGCAACACCGCCGCAGCGGTCGGACGCGCCCGGGCCGGCGCCGAGGAGTTCACCGAGGTATTCAACCGCGTCAAGGCGCAGGTCAACCGGCTGATCGTGGGCCAGGAATCGGTCATCGACGGCGTGCTCACCGCCCTGATGTGCGGCGGACATGTCCTGCTGGAGGGCGTGCCCGGTCTGGGCAAGACCATGCTGGTGAAGTCCCTGGGCGAGGCGCTGAGCCTCAGGTTCTCGCGCATTCAGTTCACCCCCGACATGATGCCAGCGGACATCCAGGGCACCATGGTGCTGACGGAAACCGATGGCGGCGGCCATGAGCTGACTTTCCAGCAGGGGCCGTTGATCGCCAACCTGGTGCTCGCCGACGAGATCAACCGGGCCACGCCCAAGACGCAGTCGGCGCTGCTGGAAGCCATGCAGGAACGCCAGGTGACCGTGGGCCGCCGGACCATCCGGCTGGAAGAGCCGTACAGCGTGATGGCCACCCAGAACCCGGTGGAGCAGGAAGGCACCTATCCGCTTCCGGAAGCCCAGTTGGACCGATTCCTGTTCAAGGAAATCGTGACCTACCCGGCCGAGGAAGAGTACGCGCCGATCCTGGAGCGCACCACGGGCGAGCAGGATGTGGTCATGGAACCGGTGGCGACCGGCGAAACCATCGTCCGGCTGCGCGGGGTGGCCCGCGCCGTGGCGGTCCCGGATGTGGCCCAGCGCTACGCGGTCCGTCTGGTCATGGGCACGCAGCCGGGCAGCAGCTACGCGCCCGACAGCGTCGGCGCCTATGTGGCGCTGGGGTCCAGCCCGCGCGGCGCGCAGGGCCTGATCCTGGCCGGCAAGGTGCGCGCCCTTCTGGCCGGCCGTTTCTCGGTGAGCACCGACGATATTCGTTCCGTGGCCCTGCCGGTGCTGCGCCACCGCATCCTGGTGAACTTCCATGCGCAGGCCAACCGGGTGATCCCGGACCAGATCGTGGACGATGTGCTCAAGGCCGTGCAACCCCCGCACACCGCGAGTTGAGTAGCCGGTTGTCCGGAGACTGGAGACCAGGATCATGCCGGCATCGGCGCCAACCGCAGAGGAACTGTTCGACACCGAATTCCTGACCGCCCTTCAGGGTTTCAGCCTGTGGGCGCGGCGCCTGGTCAGCGGCGGGCGTCATGCCGAGCAGCTCTCCAGGGATCAGGGCGCTGGCCTGGAGTTCGCCGACTACAAGGCCTATGTGCCCGGCGACGACACCCGCGCCATCGACTGGAACATCTACCGGCGCCTGGGCCGGGTGGTGGTCAAGGTATTCGAGGAGCGCCAGGAACTGCCCGTCTACCTGCTGGTGGACCGGTCCGGCAGCATGTACTTTCAGGCCGCCCCGAAGATCGGCGTGGCGCTGAAGGTGGCGCTGGCGCTGACCTCCATCAGCCTGTCCCAGCATGACAGCGTGGGCCTGTACTCGTTTTCGGGCCGTCTGGAAGTGAAGGCAAGGAACTCCTCCGGGCACGGCCGTCTGATGCGGATGGCCGCGCGGCTGGCGGAACTTCACGAGCAGGGAGGCACGGAACTGGCCGAGGCGGTCAACGGCATCAGTCGGCTCGGGCTGCGGCGCGGCCTGCTGGCGGTCATTTCGGACTTTTACGATCCGGCGGGACTCGATGCGGTGCTGGAGTCGCTGCGCCAGTCCCGCCATCGCCTGCTCCTGGTGCAACTCATCGGCAACCACGACCTGGATCCGGCGGGCCGGCGCCAGCTGCGCGGCGACGTTCGCCTGCGCGACTGCGAGTCCGGCGATGCCGTGGACATGTCGCTGACGCCAGCTATCCTCGCCAACTACCGCGCCATCGTCAACGATTTCAACGAGCGTCTGGCGCGCTTCGCCACCGAAAGGAACGCGGGTTTTCTGCGCCTGAACACGGATGAGGCCGTGCTGCCACAACTCGCGGCAGCCTTCGAGGCGGGCCGCGTCGAAATATGAACTTCGCCAATTTTTCCTGGCCTCTCCTGCTGGGCGGCGCGGCGGCCCTGGCCGGCCTGCTGTATGTGTTGCAGCAGTTGCGTATCCGCTATACGGAAGTGGCGGTTCCCACCGCCATGTTCTGGCGCGAAGCGGCCCGCGACGCCCCGGTGCGGGTCTTCCGCCAGCGTTTCCGGCACTGGCTGGCGTACCTGTTGAGCCTGCTCATCTGCTGGCTGCTCTGGCTGGGTCTGGCCGAGCCGCGCGTAAACGATCCCGAAGGCGGCCTGTACCACATGCTCTACCTGGACGGGTCGGCCCATATGTCGGCGCCGGGCGACCTGGAGCGCGCCGTGGAGAGCCTGCGCAACGATCTCAAGGGACTGCCCGAAGACCGCCGCGAAGTCATCTGGGGGGGCGCCTGGAACCTCAAGCTGTTGAACGCGGGCGAGGAGAGCCTGTTGTTCGACCGCCGCGTCGAGGGCCTGGAAGCCGAAGCGGCGCCGTCGCCGGTAGAAAGGCAGATCCGGCTGCTGGCCTTGCGCGGCGCCTATCCCGACGCGGTGCGTCTGGTCGTTTACGGCCGCGCGCCGGTGAGCGCCG
The DNA here is from genome assembly GCA_965115835.1 of Gammaproteobacteria bacterium. Classification (GTDB taxonomy): domain Bacteria; phylum Pseudomonadota; class Gammaproteobacteria; order Steroidobacterales; family Foliamicaceae; genus Foliamicus. The sequence continues at coordinate 2,735,461 of OZ220471.1, read as the reverse complement.
AAGCGCTGGAGGCACTCCCCGAGGGCGTGGAGCTGCGGCGCGCCGAAGGGTTCGACGAGCCGCGCCCCAATCGCGGCATCGTCGCCATGGGCCTGGGCGATGCCGCGTCCGGGCGCCGGGACACGGTGGATGTGCTGGTGCGTCTGGCGTCCAGCGACGGCGAGAGCGCCGCGCCCGGCGAGCTGCTGCTGAGTCTCGACGGCGCGCCGCTCGACGGCGCCGTCATCGAGGATCGCCCCCCGGACAGCCTCATGCTCCGCGACATTCCGGCCAGGGGTGGACTGCTCGAAGCCCGGATTGCCGGATCCGACTCGCTGCCCGCCGACGATGCGGCGCAATTGCGCCTGCCGCAGGGGAAGGCGCTCGAGGTGGCGGTATCCGAGACGCTGGCGCCGGTTCTCGCCCAGGCGGTCATCGCCGACCCCGGCCTCGAGCTGGCCGGCGCCGGGGACGACGCGAAACTGGCGTTCCGGCAGGCGGGCGAGTCCTTCGGCGGCGATTTGCAGGCGCTGGAGTTTGCGCCCATGAACCGGCAGCAGACCGCCTTCGAAATCGAATACAGCGGCGCCATGGACGCGGAACTGGCTCTGCGCGACAGTCTTCGCGGCCTGGGGCTGTCCCTGATCGACAGCGCAGGGCTGGCTGCCGAAGCGGGCCGGCCAGTCGGCATACAGGTCTCCGCCGGCGACGCCCGGCGCATTTCCGCGTGGCTGGAGTTACTGGACGACCGCTACAACTTCACCGCATCCCGGGCTTTCCCGCTGTTCATATCCCGGGCCGCGCGCTGGCTGGCCGAACAGGAGCCGGCGTACGCCTATCTGGCCGCCGGCCGCTTCGCCGCAAACGATTCTTCGGCGCTCGCCCTGACCGGTCCGGGGGAAAGCGCCACCCGGCTGCTGGGCGCCAATCTGGCGCCGCCGCGCGCCGGAACGCTCCCGTCTGCGGATGACGCATCGTCCTTTCCGGTTTCACTGCTGAACGCGGCCGTGAGCACGGGGCAGGCGGGCATCGCCCTGCCCCTGTTCGCTCCGGGCGCAACCGGCATCGCGGGTCCGTCCCTGCTGGCGCTGCTGCTGATCCTGGCGGTGCTGGCGTTGCTCGCCTTCGAGTGGTACGCCTACCAGCGCGGAATGATTCCCTAGAGGGGCCTGCATGACCGTGTCCCTTACCTATCCCCTGGCCGCCCTGCTGCTGCTGGCGCTGCCGGCGCTGTGGTGGTGGCCGGCGCGCCCGCGCACACCGGGGCATGGCGTGATCCGGTCGCTGCTGTTCCTGCTGCTGATCGTGGCGCTGATGCAACCGGTCGCCGTGCTTGAAGTGGACAAGGAACGGCACGTGGTGGTGCTGGACGAAACCGCCAGCCTGCCCGCCATCGCCCGCGAGCGGGGCGCCCGCGAGGCCGGCGCGCTGATGTCGCAACTGGCCGGGCGCGGAGAGGCCACCCTGATTCGCCTGACCGACGCCGATGCCGGCGCTGGCGCCGATTCCACCGAAACAGGCGGAATCCGGCTTGTGCCGCACCGGCGCAACGCCTCACCCCTGGCCCAGGCCCTTCAGCTTGCCGCCCAGTCCATACCGCGCGCGCAGCGCGGCTCGGTGGTGCTGATTTCCGACGGTCTGGCCACCAGCCGCGACTGGGCCAATGCGGCCGCGCAACTTGTCGAACGCGGCATCCCCATACATGTTTACAAGCCTGGCGAGGTGTCCCCAGACCCCTTCCTCGCCAGGCTGAGCCTCGCTCCGGCGCGTCCGGGCGAGGCTCTTCGGGCAACGACGGAAGTGATCGGCGCGGAGGCCGAAATGCAGGTGGCGCTCAAGGCAGGCGAAGAAGAGCTGGCGCGCTCCGGGACGTTCCGGGGCGCAGGCAGACATTTCATCGACCTGGACTTCGAGGCCGGGGAACCGGGTTTTCTCGACCTGAGCGCCGAGTTGGCGGTTCGCTCCGGCGCGGGCGACGACCCGGACAACAACCGGCTCGAGGGCGTGGCCACGGTGCGGACGCTGCTGCGCCTGCTCCATGTGGGGCAACGCCAACAGGGAGCGGCCCGGCGCCTGACCGGGATTCTGGGCCCCGGATACGAGATCGACACGGCGAAGCCCGACGAACTGGGCGCGGACACCGATCTCGAACCGTACCAGCTGGTCATGCTGGACGATGTTCCCGCCCGTCTCCTGTCCGAGGCGTTCCAGGCCAGACTGCGCGAACAGGTGGTGGATCGCGGGCTGGGGCTGATGATGAGCGGCGGCGAGGCTTCTTTCGCCGACGGCGGGTACTTCGGAACGCCGGTGGCCGACCTGTTGCCAGTGGAAATCACCGGCGAGGACGACATCAGCGACCCCAGCGTGGGGCTGGCGCTGATTCTCGACACATCGGGCTCCATGGGCGGCACGCGCATCGAACTGGCCAAGCAGATCGCGCGGATTGCCGTGCGCCGGCTGCAACCGCACGACCGCATCGGGATTGTGGAGTTCTATGGCGCCAAGCACTGGGCGGCGCCGATGCAGCCAGCGTCCAACAAGATCGAGATTGACCGCGCCATAGGACGCATGAAGGCCATCGGCGGCACGGTGCTGTACCCTGCCATCCAGGAAGCCTACTACGGACTGAAGAACATCAATACGCGCTTCAAGCACATCATCCTGGTGACCGACGCCGGCGTCGAGGACGCCAACTACGAGGCGATGCTGCGCAGCATCTCGCGCGACAATATCAACGTGTCCGCCATCCTGGTGGGACAGGGCGGGCATAATCTGGTCATGTCCAACATCGCCAACTGGGGCAAGGGCCGGTTCTACGGCGTAGGCAATCAGTTCAGCCTCGTGGAATTGATACTCAAGCGGCCCACCGTGCGCAAGGCGGTCCGCTACAAGCGCGGCCGGTTCTCGCTGGACAGCCTCGGCGGGCCGGGCTGGTGGGGGCCAGTGGACCCGGCGTTGCTGCCGCCCCTGAACGGCTACGCCCAGGTAGAGCCGCGCGACGGAGCGGAGATGCTGATCCGGGTGGCCGGCGCGCGCTATCCGGTGCTTTCAAGCTGGCGTTACGGGCTCGGCCGGGTGACAGCGCTGATGACGGAGCCGGCGGGACAGGGTACCGAAAGCTGGCGCGACTGGCAGGACTACGCCGAGTTCCTGGGGCGGATCGTGGCGCGGACAGCCTCCGATCAGGCGCCCTTCGGGCTGGAGCTCGAACGCCGGGGAAACCGGGCGCATCTGGCCGTCCGGCGTTACCGCAACGATCCACTGTTGGCGCCCGTGGCCGTATTGGTGGACAAGACGGGCAACGAGGCGTCTGGCGGTTCCCCGGCGTTGATCGAAACGGCGCCGGGATTGTTCGAGGCCGACTTCTCCGCCGCCCCCGCAGAAGCGATACGCATCGTGGTGCGGGCGAGCCGCGGAAGCGGCGCGCAGCGCATCGCCCTGGCGCCGTATTCGGACCGGTTCGGCGAGACCCAGGTGGATCCGGCGGCGGCGCTGGACCTGGAAGGGCTGGCGGCGCTGACTGGCGGCGCCGTGCTGAGCGGAGGCGACGCAGCGCAGATTCGCGCCGGCGGCGCGCTGCGGGCAGGCGAAGTGACGCGCCTGTGGCCGTGGCTGCTGCTGGCCGCCCTGCTGATTTACCTCGCGGACATCGCCTGGCGTCGCTGGCCGCGCTGAGGATCGACAGGGTGCCTGACCTTGCAAGAACCCGCTTGGGGCCCACGCTCGCGTTCACCCTGGCCTTCGCTTTCCTGTTCGCCGCTTCCCCGGCGCACTCCGCCACCGCGCTGGCGGAGCTCATCGCGGCGCTGGAGACAACGGAGCGCTACGACCAGGAAAAGGTAGCCGCGGCCTACCGCGAGACCGTGCTGAGCGGCGCAGGCATCGGTCGCGCCGTGGCCCGCCTGAGCGCCTATGCGCGCGCGGCCACGCTGAGCCGCGAGGGCCGGGCCGCCTGCCATCTGGCCATTGCGCATCTGCAATGGCGCGATGGCGCCGTCGGGGACGCAATTGCTTCATCGGATCAGGCGCTGGAGAACGCGCCCACCCCTGATGCCCTGCTGCTGAAGGCGCGCCTGCTGGATGCCGGCGGCGAAGAGGATGCGGCGCGGGCGTGGTACCGGCGCGCGGCGGAAGCCTATGGCGAAGGTGAGGAGCAATGGCTGATCCGGGTGCGTCTGGCCATGATGGACATCGGCGCGCGCAACGTGGAAAAACTGGAGGAGCTGGCCTCGCAACGCGATCAGGACTTCCGCAATCAGGCTGCCGTGGTCCTGGCCCTGTTGGGCCGCCCGGAACGGGCCATCGAACTGTATCGGCCCCTGCCCGCAGCCGAAAAGCCGTATCCGCAGCATGTGCGCTTGTCGGAGTGGGCGCTGCAAGCCGAATCGCACGAGCTGGCCCGCGAGCAGGCCTGGCTGGCCTATGCGGCCGCCCCGGTGCGCGTCGACCGGCTGTACGCCTTGAGCCTGCTGGCGGAGTCGTACCGTTCTGCGGGCGAACTGGATCGGTTGCTGGAACATCTGGCTTCTCGCGACCCCGCCGATCAGGACCTGCTGCGCCTGCGTGTGGAGACCCTGATCGAGACCGAGGCCTATCACGAGGCCATCGTGCTGTACGAGCAACTGGATGGCGCTGAGGCCGACATTGCCGAGCGCCGCCGGCTGGTGGCGCTGTACGAAGCCGCCGGCGATACCGGCGCCATGGTGCGGGAGTACCGGCGGATGATGGACGCCAGACCGGACGAGGCGCAGTGGTATGACGGTCTGGCGGCGCACTACCTGAATCGGGCGGACAGCGACGCAGCGCTGGCCGTGTGGGAGCTGTTCGAGGCCCACAACGCCGAACGGCCGGAAGTGCTGGTGGAAGGCGCGCTGTTGATGCTGCAGATGGGTTTCGTGACCGAAAGCGTGGCGATGGTGGAGCGGCATCTTGCCGCCCATGGCGAGCATGTGGGCGCCCTCCTGTTCCTGTTCGAGACCTGGCTCGAACGGGGCGAGGACGAGCAGGCGCTCGAGGCGCTGGTTCGCCTCGAGGCGTTCCTGCCGCCCGATGCGGCCGAGTTGGTGGAACTGGCCGATGCGTATGAGCGCCTGAGCCATCCGCAGGAAGCGCTGCGGATCTTCGAGACCATCCGGAACACCCGCGGCGAGCTGGGGTATGACGACCAGATGCGTCTGGCCTGGCTGTACACCATCGTGGACCGCAAGCCCGAGGCGCTGGGTCTGTGGCGCGACATCTGGGTGGGGGTGGAGAGCCCGGCCCGGCGCAGTTTCGCCGAGAGCCAGTTGCTGCTGCTGGCCGCCGAGCTGGGCGCCCTGGGCGAGCTTGCGGTGGAACTGGAAGGCATGCTGACGGATGGCGCGGCCAACCGCAGCCACATGAACCTGCTGGTGCGGATCTACACCGAAGCGGGCGACAAGCTCTCGGCCACGGAGATCATCGACGAGTTTGCCGAGGCCATGGGCGAGGACGAGGTGGGCCACCAGGAACTGCTGGCGCAGGTGTACATGCTGCTTGAAGACTATCCGGCGCACGACAGGGCCCTGCGCCGGCTGCATGCGATCGATCCGGCCAATCGGGTCGAGCACATCAAGAGCATCATCATCAACCTGCTGACGTTCGATCTGGCGACCGGCGCCAACGAGCGCTTCGAGGAGATACGGCGCTGGATCGACGAGTTGCGCGCGGTGGATGAAGAGTCGGTAACAGGCGAGTTCGAGGCCAGCGTCTTTGCGATGGCCGGCTTTGCGGACCAGGCGGTGGAGGCCTACCGGCGGGCGCTGGTGGAGCAGCCGGAAAACAGCGACAACATGCTGCTGCTGGCCGACGTGATGAGCAACAACGGGCAGACGGACGAGGCGGTGGCGATACTGCAGTACTTTGCCGAGAACGCAACCGGGGACAACGAGTTCGTGGTGGCGGTGGACGGCATCCTGAACCTGATCGGCGCCACCAGCTTCTTCCAGCAGCCGGACCCGGAAGCGCGGGACAAGCTGCGATGGACGCGCCGGGTGATCCTGGAGCGCATTGCGGGCCGGGCCAACAAGTTCTATCTGTACGAGCTGCTGGCGGACATTGCGCGCGAGCAGGGCGATACCGAGGCCTCGTTCGTGGCCCTCGAGAACTCGCTGGCAGAGGCGGGCCTGCGACGCCCGGCGGTGCTGCGCGAGCTCTTGACGATGGCTACGCCGAACGCCGGATTCGGCGGATTCAGCACAGGTTCCGGCGATATCGACCGACAGCTCCGGTTTGGCCGCCGGCTGGTGGGCCTGCGCCAGCAGTTGCCCCCGGAGGTGTACATCGATGTGGGCAAGTCGCTGCTGGCCCGCGAGGATATTTCGGGCGCCGAGCGCGCCTTCGAAATGATCGACGACATCACCGGGATGATCGACATCGACCGCACCAAGGCGGAAATTTTCGAGCAGGCAGGCTACGACGAGCAGTCGCGGGAGTTCTACAACCGGGCTCTCAACGTCAATCGCGACAGCTTGGAACTGTTGCACAAGACGGCGCTTCAGCACGAAGTGATCGGCCGCGAGGATGTGGCGTGGCGGCGCTACCTGCAGGCAATCGGCAACGTATTGCGGCGTCAGGCCACGGTCCTGGCGGCGGGCGAGCTCCCGGTGGCCCCCGGTTCCTGGCAGGCGATCGTGCAGCAGCGCACGGACACGACGGTCACGCGGGAGTACCGCGAGCACTATGCCTCGCTGGAGCAGGGCCTGCTGCTGAGTTGGCCCGGGGAGGCCGAAGAATCGGCAGCCGCGGCCGCAGAACTGAAGACCCTGTTCGACACCGAGTTGCGCAACGTTCTGGACCGCTCGGGCGAGGAGTTGTTGCCGCTGGCGCGCTATGCGCGTCTGGATCGCAGCGCGCGGCTGATCCGCAAGCTGGGGTTCTTTCTTGATGACAAGCCCCTGGCGCAGTATGCCGACCTTGCGCTGCTGGCGCATTTCGGGGACGACGAGAACTATTCCGAACATCTGACCGCCGCGTACCGGGCCGCTGGTCGGCCGCTGCCCGGCGGCGTATCCATGGCCGAGGAAGACAGCGCCCGAACCGCGCTGTCGCCGCTTCGCCGGCAGCTGGCGCTGGCGGAAAGGCGCGAAGACTTCGAGACCCAGTTGCAACTCTTGCGCCTGGACGGCGCGTATGACGAGATGGAGACGCGGCTCGGCGAGCGAATCCTGGATGGCAAGCTCCGGGAAGGGCTGGGTTATGCGCTGGGGTTGCTCGATGAGGCCGATTTCCGGCGTCTGGCGCTGGCCGCCTCGCCAAAATTACAGGAGAAGTTGCAGGAAGAACGCGAGGCCCTGACAAGGCTGGTGGGGTCCGATTTGGCCATGCTGCTCGAAGCGGAGAAGGTGGCGGGTCGGCCACTGTTCCCGCCGCAGGAAGTCATCGAGCTGCTGCTGGCTCCCGATACCATGAAACTGGGGTCCTATCCGTTCATGTTCGACAATTCCGGCCACTGGGAATACCTCCGGGAGCGCGGCGATACGGACGACCGGATCGCCTACTTCAAGGCGCAACTGGAGCAGCAAGTGTCGTACAGCAGCGGGAACATGGGCTTCCTCCGCCCACTGCTCCAGGAAAAACTGACGGCCAGCCAGCGCGAAGAGCTTTCCGGCATGATCATCGAATATCTGTCCGGCCTCGAAGCCAATGACGACAACGTGCTGTACCAGGTGTCCCAGGCGGTGATGATTGTGGACGGCCGCGAGGAAAACGCTCCCGTGCTGTACCGCGTGGCCGAATACGTACGGGGTCGCTGGCCGAACTGGCCCGACCCCCGGCCGCTTCTTCAAGCCTTCTACGCCGGGCGCACCGGGGAGGCGTTCCGTCTGATCGTCGAGATGGAAGAGGCCCTGCCCCGGCAGCAGGGTTTCCCCATGCGCCTGTTTGTCCCCGGACTGGACACGGCGCTTCAGGCGGCAGGAGCGCAGCTGCTGGACCGGGTAACCGCCGGCGAACCGGTGGATATCGAGTTGGCCCGCGCCGCCTACGAACGGGAATACTCGTCTCGCTTCTTCGGGCGCATGCACGCCCCCGAGCGTTTGCGGCGTCAGGCCGCTGTTCTGGAACTACTGCAAGCGCTGGATCCGGAGCCCGACCGCTATCGGGAGGACCAGATCCATGTGTGGCTGGCCCTTGGCTACACGGACCGCGCCGGAGCGGCCATTGCCGAGGCGTACAAGACTGCGCCACAAGAGGATTCCTGGCGTCTGGCGCAATTCCTGTTCCTGAAGTCGCAACAACGTTTCGAGGAGGCGCTCGCGATAACGAAGGACGGAGGAGCGGACCTCGGCGACCCCGACGCGCTGCAACAGATCCTGAGCCGCAGGGCGCGGACGTTCGGAAGCATGTCCTCGATCATCGCGCAACTCCAGCAGCTCCAGTCCTCCGGCACGGGCCGTGGCGGCACGGCCACGACGACGCCATTGGCCCCGATCATGTTCGGAGCTCGCCCCGGCGCCCGGAAGACGCCAGCAGGGCGTCTGACAGAAGCTCTGGACCAGGGGGACCATGAAAAGGGGCGCCTCGCCCTGCGCGAAGCGTGGCGCAGCCTGCTGGCGCCCCAAAATTCACCCTGGGGCAGACCCGCCGGGAGCATGCCGCTGGCCGCTCTTGCCACGAGCCTGCTGAACACTACCATGCCGCCGCCCGGACAAGCCCTGCCTCTACAACCCACCGGGGGATCATTCCTCGTCGTCATGTCCGCGCCGGCAATGACTGCCGGCGGCATGGACGAAGAGGCGGCCGAACCGCGCATGCTGTTCGACGCGGTGGCCGAGGCGCCCTTCGGGGAAGCCGAGATCGATGCGTTCCTGCGCGCGGCGCCGGACAATCAGCGCGCAGGCCTTCACCCGATGTACGAGTATCTCGCCGATGCGTCGGAGGACGGCAAACGCCTCCGCGAGCTATGGACGCTGCTCGACGCCGGGGACATCGACGATCACGAGTTCACCTTGTGGATGCGGCTTCGCAGCCGGCAGGAGGCGGAGTTCGGCCCCGGCGAACTGCAAACCTTCGAGAAGCGTCTGGCCGCCCTTCCCGACCCTTCGCCCTACCAACTGCTTCTTGCCGCCCGTGTGTATGCCGGCGGCGGCGCCGCGAAGCAGGCGGCGACCTATTACAAGCTGCTGGCGGCGCGCAGAATACAGCACGGCGAGTATGACAGCGGCGAGCGCTCCTATTTCGGTTTTGTCGGCCAGACAAAGCCGGTTGTCGCCAATCTCCGGGATCTGATGGCGGAAGCGGCCGAGACCTTGCCCCGCGAGGCCGCGCGGGAGATGCTGGATGCGGTTGTGCTTCTTGCCCGGCGAACCCGGGAACTTCCCGGCGCCGAAGACCTGTTCGACGCTTTCCTGCTCGCATCGCTGGATCTGATGTACGCTCCCGGGGACCTTTTCGAGCAGGCCAGGCGCCGGCGGCCGGAAGTCCTGACAATGCCCGATCAGCTATTCGGCGCCGGCAGCGCCAAGGCGGTCGAGCTGGCGAGGGCGTACGCCAGGGCCGGCGAGCTCGACCGCGCCACGGCGATCCTCAAGGCCGTGATGCTTGCGGAGCCCGAGGCGCAGTCGCCCGAGGATCTGCAGGACCCTCAGCGATACCTGACCCTCTCGGCGGTGAACAACCTGAGCCTGTTGTACGGCGTTGTTGCAGCGCCTGTCGAGGCCTTCCAACCCCAGGGAAACCCATATTCCGCCGCCGGGGAAATCGGCTACCGGATGGACCGCCTGTTCCCCGAAAACGATGAAAACTGGCCGGGTATTGCGGAATGGGGGCGCGCCGCGGCCGCAGCTTTCCTGGACCTTCTGGCGAACGGTCAGGCGAATCAGGACGAGACGATTCAGCTGCTCGCGTTCCTGCAGAAGCGTGGCGTGCTGGAGGACGAAGCCGGACAGCATGGCGATTTGCTGGCCCGCATCCTGGACAGCGTGCAGGCAGGCGGCCGCCCGTTGAGCGCCGGGGGCCTGGTAACACTGGCCTCCATGGCGCAGGAGGGCAAGGGTTCCCTGCCCTTCGATCGGGTGGCCGGCATACTGGAAGAAGGGCGCCTGCCCTGGCGACAGCAATTGATGCTGCTCAGCCTGTACCAGGACTCCGACGAAGGGGAGCAGATGCTGGCGCTGATGCGTGAAAACGGCCTGGATCGCGGCCTTGGCGTGCTGCGCGTGCTGCGCACGATCGCCGAGCGCACGGGCGCCGGCGATTACGCCGCCGACCTCGAGCAGCGCATCGAGCGCGAGGAAACAGCCGCAAGCGCGCTGCTGGACAACAAGGAAGAAGAGGCGCAGACCGCGGCAATGCTCACCCCATGACCCTCATGCCGGCGCCCCCCCGAAAAGCCGGGCTTGCAGTCCCCGGCGCCCGCACCCATGTGGCGGGGAGCTTGTCCTGCAAACCCGCCCCCCGACGAGGAGAACAACCATGAAGAAAACACTGCTGCTTGCCCTGTGCGTCGCTGCCGGCGCCGCGCAGAGCGCGGAAAACAACACCACCGTAACGGCGCGGGGCCTGGACCGATTCGACGGCGAACTCATCGAAATCGGCTACTCCGACCCGCGCACCGAAGCAGGCTTCGAGGTGCTGGGCATTGCGATCATCCAGGACGGCGAGGCCACCATGAAGATTCCGCTGTCCGAGCCCCTGCTCATCGAGATGAACCTGCTGGCCAGCGAGACGAAAGACGGCTTCAGGGCCAGCGGGATCGTGGAGCCCGGCGGCAACCACAAGGTCCTGTGGGACGCCTCGGAAGACGCCCTCGCTTTCGACGGCGGAGACTACGACCGCCTGATCCGCGCCGCGCTGGATGAGCCGGGCGAAGCGGCGGCGCTGTCGCTGCGCGCCATCTACATGGAATACGAGGATCCGGTTGCCCGGCTCCTGGCGCTGAGGGCGGCCTGGCAGGACGGCGAGGACGAGGAACAGGTCGAGGTCATGGAAGAACTGGAATCCCGGTTCGGCGAGAGCATCACCTTCAAGCTCCTCAAGGTGTTCACCGCCAAACGGGTGGAAGAACTTGCCCTGGCGATCCGCGACTTCACCGCCCTCGACCTGAAAGGCCAGGAAGTGCGCCTGTTCGACGTCATGTCGAACAACAAGTACACCCTGGTGGAGTTCTGGGCCTCCTGGTGCGGGCCGTGCATTGCCGAAATTCCGCATCTCAAGGCGGCCTACCAGCGCTTCAGGGACCAAGGCTTCGAGATTCTCGCCTTCAATCTGGACGACGACCGCGACGTCTGGCGTCAGGCATCCGAGGACGACTACAACATCGAGTGGCTCAACGTGTCGGACCAACTCGCATTCGAAAGTCCGGTGGCGGGAATGTACCGGGTCAACGCCATCCCGGCCAGCTTCCTGGTCAGCGCCGACGGCGTGACGGTGGGCCGCAACCTCCGCGGCAAGAACCTCGAGCTGCGTCTGGAGGAGCTCCTCGGGCAGGACGCCGGCAAGGAAGCGGAGGAATATGCGGAAGGCGCCACCCGGGAACAAGCCGAGTAACGATGTCGACCCGAGAGAGTCAGAGGGCGGGGGATAACGCTCCCAGGATGTAGAGGAGCTGAGTGCGGGCGGACGCCAGCTCCAGGCGCTTTTCGAGCAGGGTCACGTCGGTATTGGCGACGATTTCCTCGGCCTCGAGCCGGTCGAGCACAGTGCCGCGTCCAGCAAGCAACCTCTGCTCGACAAGCGACACGATCTCGGCGGCGTCCTCCAGCGACTGCTCCAGTTCCAGGCAGGTCTGCGCCAGACCGTTGGCCAGATTCCAGCCCACGGTGACATCCAGTTCCAGTTGCTCCAGATCGGCAGCAAGGTTGTATTCGGCGGCTTCCGCTACATAGCGCGCCTTGCGCAAGCGGGCGAATTTCTTGCCGCCTTCGAACAGGGGCATGCGCAGCAGCAACTGGGCATTGGCGTCCCGGGTGCTGATTTCCCCCACATGGCCGTCCGAACCGCCCAGCTTCAATTCCAGCGAAGGCCAGAATTCCGCGCGCTGTGACTCCATGCGGCTTTTGGCGACCACAACGGACTGCCGGGCCTTGCCGGCTATCGGCGCCTCTTCACGACCGCGGGCCTTCGCCACCCCCAGCGTGGCAGGCAGGCGGCGCTCCAGACGGCTCAATCCCGTGGCGTCCAGATCGGCCCGGATGGCGCCAGTCAGACGGGCCAACTCGAACTTCGCGCGCTGGTAGGCGGTTTCCGCCTCGATGCGGTAAGCCTTCGCCTGATGCAGGTACCGCAGCACTTCATAGATCTGGGTCTGGTCCGACCTTCCCAGGGCAAGCTGTTCGCGCACCGAGTCCTCCTGCTGGCGGACCAGACCCTCGAACTCGATGCGCCGGTCCAGGATCCTGCGGTTGTAGATCTGTCCGGCGTAGGCTTCCGCAACATCGGCCATGATCGACTGCCGGGTGTCGGCCGCGTCGAACTCGGCGGAAGCAATCAGGGCTCGCGCCTCCCGCTCGCGGGAGCCGATGCGACCGAAGGAATAGATCGTCTGGTTGACTTCCAGCCCGGATGAACGGGAATCGCCTTCGTAGACGCCAATGCTGCGCGCCTCGCTGCGGCTGTATCCATAACCCTGGCCACCGACAAGGCTGATGGTGGGCAGGCGGAGACTGCGAACTTCGGCAAGTTCTTCCCCGGCCTCCGAAACGCGGCTGCCGGCAGCGCGGATGCGGGGGTCGCGCTCGAGCGCGTCCCGCAGGGCTTCGCCGAGCGTGTAGGGCGCGTCGGAGCCAGGGGCAGGTTGCAGGCCGGACGCGGGCGCGACCATCAGGACAGCGAGCGCCGCAAGGATCGCACGACCTCGGCAGGAGGCGCGGAGCGCCGTGATTTCAGGGCTGGTGGACAGCGACCGGCAGACCCGGTTCCCGGAAGGGAGCGGTCCGGCGGTCGCGCGGGACAAGCAGGAGCGGTCGTTCACTCTTCTTTCATGGCGCGGCGCACCAGGCTAAAGAGCGGGTCGGCCAGGTATTGCACCAGGGTCCTCTTGCCCCCGGTAAAGGTGACTTCGACCGGAAACCCGGGGCGGATGTCCTTGTCCCCCAATCTGGCGTACTCCGTATCGGGAATGGCGATACGGGCAAGGTAGTACTGCAGGTTCGTCTGCTGCTCGGTGAAGATGTCCGCCGACACCAGAATGACCTCGCCCCTCAGTTCGGGCGTGGCCCGCTGATTGAAGGGCGTAATGCGCAAGCGCGCCTCCTGCCCCACCTGGACATTGTCCACATCGGTGGGAAGCACCTGGGCCTCCACAATCAGGATGTCGTCTTCGGGCACGAGGTCCATGATGGGCTGGCCCCCAGGCACCACGCCGCCCACCGTGTGGACCTGCATGCTGATGACCTTGCCCGCCTGCGGAGCGGTGATACGGGTCCGGGCCACCTGATCGCGCACCGCGAACAAACGGTCGCCGGTCTCGAAGTAGAGGTTCTGGGCCTTGGTCAAATCCGAAGACAGTTCGGTGCGGTAGTCGTTCTTGAGCTGGATCACCTGCTGGCGGGTTTCACCGATCTCCAATTGCGCTCCGGCAATCTCGGCGACAAACTGGCCCGTCTCTCCCCGGACTGTCGCCAGACTCAGCCGGCGCTGGGTGAGGGTCTCCTCCGATACCAACTGCTTCCCGGCCAGGGTGGTCAGATCGGCCACCTCCTTCTCCAGCAACTCCCGCTCCTGTTCGGCGGCCTCGCGCCGCGCGGTCAGACCCTTGACCTTCTCGCCGAGCTGCTCCACCCGGCCGTTCAGGATCTCGATCTGCCCTGCATGTTGCAACCGCCTCTCCTTGAACAGGTCCACCTGCGCCTGAAGGATTTCCTCGATGCGCGGCTCGCCGCGCAAGGGCTCGAACTCTTCGGAGAAAACGATCTCGTCACGGGAATACAACTCGGCATTGAGGCGGTCGATCTCGGCCAGGGCGCCGTAATAGCGGGACTCCAGCAAGTCCTGTTCGGCGCGCGGCTTGGTGTCGTCGAGGATCAGGAGCGTGTCTCCGGCGGCCACGGTGTCGCCTTCACTCACCATGAGCTCCTTGACGATCCCTCCTTCAAGATGCTGGACCGTCTTGTTCTCGCCCGCGACCATGACGACCCCGATGGCGACCACGCCCTGGGCCAGGGGAGCCAGGGATCCCCACAAGACGAAAGTGAGCAGCGCACCGGTAACCACCGTGCCGCCGATCCACATCGCCCGGTCCCTCAGGGGATCGATAACCTCGCCTTCCTCGACCTTCGGAGGAGTGATCAGGATGCGCCGCAGGAAGGCCAGCGCTTTCTCGCGCCAGTTCTGGGGCGGCGCCTGAAGCTGGATGTTCATTGCGTGTACTTGACCTGTATGGGTCTCGCCGCGCCGGCGGAGCGTTCCGCCGTCCGGTCCGATCGACGGGCCGGTTGCGGTTTGGGCTTGGCGAACTTGCTCAGCACTTCGTCGCGAGGGCCAAAGTTGACCAGCTGACCCTCGGTCATCACGCCGATCTGGTCCACACGCCGGAGCAGCCCCAGATTGTGCGTGATCAGGACGGTGGTGATCCCGCGCTCGCCAAGCGTGGCCAGCACCCCGGCGAGCGCCTCCTGCCCTTCGCTGTCGAGATTGGAATCGGGTTCGTCCAGAACCACGAAGGCCGGATCGCCGTAGAGGGCGCGGGCCAGCGCGACGCGCTGGCGCTGGCCCGCCGACAGGCCGCGGCCGCCCGCGCCGATAGGCGATGCATAGTTGTCCGGAAGGCGCATGATCACCTCGTGACAGCCCGCCAACCGGGCGGCGCCCACCACTCCATCCGCATCCGGTTTCTCCAGTCTGGAGATATTCTCGGCCACCGTCCCCTCGAACAGCTCCACGTTTTGGGGAAGGTAGCCGAAGTGCTGCAAGCGAAGAAGATCGGACCAACCCTGAATTTCGGCGCCGTCCAGGCGCAATGCGCCCTCGGCAGCAGGCCACACGCCCATCATCACGCTGGCCAGCGAGGACTTGCCGCTGCCGCTGGGACCGACCAGTCCGGTAAGCGTGCCGGGCTGCAAGACAAAGTTGACGCTGCGCACCACGGGCGTCTCGCCGCCGGGAGGAACAGCGCTCAGGTTTTCGGCCTCCACCTTGCCTTCGGGACGCGGCAGACCGGGGCCTTCGGGGCGCGATTCGCTGCCGAAGTCCTCCAGAAGCGCGTTGACCCTGCGCCATGCCTGACGGACGCCCACGAATCCCCGCCATGCGGTGATGCCCTGCTCGATGGGCTGAAGCGCACGACCCATGATGATCGAACCGGCGATCATCATGCCGGCCGTGAGCTTTTGCTGCACCACCAGATAGGCGCCGACGCCGAGAATGGTGACCTGCACGGAAAAGCGAAACGCCTTGGTCGCAGACAGCAGCACGCTCAGTCGGCCGGCGGCGGAGGACTGAAAGGCCGCCGAGCGGCGATGGCGGCCGCGCCAGCGGTTGACCAGACCGTCGAACATGCCCATGGCCTTGAGCGAGTCCGAGTTGCGCATGGAAGATTCCAGCAACTGATGAGATTGCATCGCCTCCACGGCGGCGGCGCGCATGGGCAGGCGCGAACGAAATTCGGCCAGTATGCCCAGCGTGAAGATCACCAGCGCGCCGAAAACGGCCACCGCGCCCATCAGCGGATGGAACAGAAAGATCACGGCCGTATATATGGGCGTCCAGGGGGCGTCGAAGAAGGCAAAGATCGTGGGGCTGGCCATGAACTGGCGGATGGAATCCAGATCCCGAACGGGCTGCGTGGAACTCTGCGCCCGGCTGGCGAGATTGCTGCGGAAGGCGCTGCTCAACACATCGTTGGCCATGTTCAGCCCAAGCGCCAGACCGATACGCTGCATCAGCCGCTGTCGCACCCACTCGAGCACGCCGAAGCAGGCGAGCAGGAACAGGGCGATGATGGTGAGCATCACCAGCGTTTCCACGCTGCCGCTGGTAAGCACCCGATCGTACATCTGGAGCATGTACACCGGCGACACAAGCATGAGAATGTTCACCAGCGCGCTGAACAGGGCGATGGCCAAGAACCCGCCCCGGTAGCGGTTCAGGGCGGCGCGCATGGGCGTTACATGCCGCTCGGTCTCCGGGGTTCCTGCCTGAGCGCTCACGACGGATCAACCGGCGCCGGGAAAGGAGCTTGCAGGCAGGAGCTTCAAGAGGCGGTGCCGCCGTTGGCCTGGGCGGCGCGCTGCTTCTCGACTTCCTGGCGCAGCCGCTGATTCACTTCCTGCATCATTCGCAGCGTGCGCAGAAAGCCGGGCCAGGGCATGGCCACGCGGGTCTTGGGGATCATTCGGGGAGGGGCATTCTCGTCGGCGCCCTCGCCTTCCGGCTCGAACTCGCCGAACTCCAGGCGCACCACGCCGTCGCGCAGCACGGCCGACATCAGCCCGTCCACAAAAATCTTGGATTCGCTCATCCGGATATTCTCCCTTGGAGGTGTGGTGATATGGAACGATGGAAAGGCCGCGCTCTCCCGTTGCGGGCGTTGCGGAACAGCCAGACATGGAATTGTATGCGTAGATATGGGGCCGCGGAATGGCGATTCAAGCCGGCGTCCGGGGGCATCGAGGAGAACACCGCCTTTCGCCGCCAGCCTCAGGCCGCACGAAAGCGGAGCACATCGCCGTCCTGCACCCGGTAGTCGCGGCCCCTGAGCTCGGGAGCGGCCCGGGGGCTGCCGGCAAAGGCTTGCCAGCGGGTGACTTCGGCGCGTACGAAGCGCTTCTGGAAATCGGTGTGCACGCGGCCTGCCGCATGCCAGGCGGTGGCGTTTTCGGGAATGAGCCAGGCTCGGGCTTCCGCAGGGCCGGCGGTGAAGAAGCAGCTGAGCTTGAGGAGCCTGCGCAGCGCCTGCATGAAACGTTCGAGCACACGCTCCGGAATGCCGAGCCCGTGGCGAAGCGAGTCCTGATCGCCGGCGGGCATGGCGGCAAGTTCCGATTCGAGCGCGGCAGCCACGCGAACAGCCGGCGCGGCGCGCGCGGCGGCGTAGGCTTCGGCGCGGGCCGCAGGGCCTCCGGAACCGAGGTGCTGTTCGTCCACATTGAGCGCGTAGAGCGCGGGCATGGCGGTGAGCAATTGCGGGAGCGAGTGGGCAAGGAGAGCAGGAGGCGCTGGTTGCGGGCGGCCCGAGTCCAGGGCGGCGTACAGCGCTTCCAGGGCCGCCGTGCGCTGCTTCAGCTCGGGTTCGCCGGATCGGGCGCGACGCCGGGCCGAGTCCAGGGCGCGCTCCACACTGGCCAGGTCGGCCAGCAGCAATTCGGTGTTGACGGTCTCGGCGTCATCGACCGGATCCACGACGCCGGACACATGGGCCACGCGCGACGACTCGAAGCAGCGCAGCACATGCACCGCGGCGTCGGCCTCGCGCACCTGGGCGAGAAAGCGGTTGCCCAGGCCCTCGCCGCGCGACGCGCCTTTCATCAGGCCGGCCACATCCACCAGTTCCAGCGTGGCGTACACCTTGCGCTGCATGCCGGACGCTTCGGCCACGGCGTCGAGGCGCGGGTCGGCGATGGGCACGCGGGCCAGATTCGGCTCTATGGTGCAGAAAGGCCGGTTCGCGACAGGCGCCCCGGCAGCGGCCAGGGCATTGAAGAGCGTGGACTTGCCAACATTGGGCAGACCGAGGATCGCCGCTTTCATGGCATGGGAGAGTTTAGGCCGGATCCGATCCGGCAAGACCGGCGGGTCAGTGGACGGCGGGAGCGTGGAGCTCGTTCATGGCGGCCTGCAAGCCCCTGGCGTAGAGGGTGGCAAGCGCCTTGAGCGACGCCCGCATGGCCCGTTCCAGAGCGATCACCTCGGACGGCTCGGGCGGCGACAACACATAGCGCGCCACATCGCCGGCGTCGCCTTCCGCACCGGGGCGCCCCACGCCCAGACGCAGGCGCAGGAAATCCGCACCGCAGTGCTTGATCACGTCGCTCAGGCCCTTGTGGCCGCCGTGGCCACCGCCGAACTTGAGCCTTGCCGCACCGGGCGGAAGATCAAGGTCATCGTGTACCACCAGCATCCGGTTGGCGGGCCGCTCGCCGAACGCGAGCACCCGGCGCACCACATCGCCGCTCCTGTTCATGTAGTTGAGGGGCTTGATCAACAACACCTTGATCTTCTGGATGAACACCAACACTCCGAAGGCGTCCAGATCCGGCCTGAGCCCCATGCTCTTGAAGCGCGCATGGATCATGAGCCGGTCAACGAAACTGAACCCCGCGTTGTGGCGGCTGAAACGATGCCTGGCCCCGGGATTGCCGAGGCCGACGATCAGCTCAGGAGGCCTGTCAGGCTTCTCCGCCGGAATCGTCATCTGCCGGTGTCTCGGCGGCGACCTCATCCTCCGGAAGCTCTTCTTCTTGTTCTTCTTCGTCCTCGACCTGAGCGATGCGCCGCAGGTGTATGGAGACTACCGGATGATCGGCGGTTCCGTGAACGCGCTCGTTGATGGAAACCCTTTCGGGCAGGCCCAAGTCCGAAATGTGGAACATGGTGTCCAGCTCCGCTTCGGACAGGTCCACCTCGATTTGCTCGGGCAAGTCCCCGGGCAGGCACACCACATGCAACTCGTTGAGGAGGTGGGACACGCTGCCGCCCATCTTCACGCCCGGCGACTGCTCGGCATTGAGCAACGTGATGGGCACCGCCATGCGAATGGCCTCCTCGCTGCGCACCCGCTGCAGATCCAGATGAAGAACCTCGTTGCGGTAAGGGTGTCGATGCACATCCTTGACGATGGCGGGCTGCGACTTGTCGCCCACGCGTATGTTGAGCACGCGCGAGCGAAAGGTGGGGTCCTCAAGGCGCCGGGCCAGGACTTCCGCGGGGAACGAGAGCGTGCGCGCGGGACGGCCGGCGCCGTACAGCACGGCCGGCGCAAGGCCGGCGCGGCGGGCGCGGCGGGCAGCGCGGCGGCCGCGATCCTCGCGCAGTTCGCCTTGCAGATCGATCATGGAAGGCATGGCGGATGCGATTGTACTACCGAAGCCTCAGCGCGCACCCGCCTGGACACGCCGCACCGCGACATCAGCAATTCCCGCTAATGATGCAGAGTGGTTCGTTCAGGGCCGGATACCCAAGCTTGTGACTATTCAGGCGTTTGACCGGAGCTGATTTTCGAGCATTGTCACGCTTGGCGGGAATTGCTGCCGCGACATCCATCGCCCCGGGATTTCGCCATCCGGTGAGACCTCCGTGCTAATTGCCGGGGTCGGACTGCGCCGGCATCAGGGGAGTCTGGTGAACGCCCTCGCCCTGGGGGTAGCGCTTGCGCAGCGCCTGAACCGCCCGGGAGACGGCGTTGACCGGGCGGGTGCGGCCGGCCAGCATGGCGTAAACGCAGGGCACCACATACAGGGTAAGCACCACCGACACCAGCACGCCGCCCAACACCACCACGCCCAGCGCCCGGCGGGCCTCGGATCCGGGGCCGCCGCTCACGATCAGCGGGATGGAGCCGCCCACCGTGCACATGCTGGTCATCAGCACTGGCCGCAGCCGGGTGGCGGCGCCTTCCAGCACCGCCTTGACCACCGGCAGGCCACGGTCGCGAAGCTGGTTGGCAAATTCCACGATCAGGATGCCGTTCTTGGCCGCCAGACCGATCAGCAGGATGCAGCCCATGAGGCTGTACACGTTGATCGACCCTCCGAACACATTCAGGCCCAACATGCCGCCGGCCAGCGCCAGGGGCACCGTCAGCAGGATGATCAAGGGATGGATGAAGCTTTCGAACTGCGCCGCCAGCACCAGAAAGCAGATGAGCAGCGCCAGAAGGAAGCTGGAGTAGATCTGGCCGCCCGACTCCATGTAATCTTGCGACTCGCCGTCGTACTGGATGCTCAGCGATTCATCCTGGACTTCCTCGGCGATCACGGTGTTCATGAAGTCCAGCGCCTCGCCCATCGAGTATCCCGGCGCCAGGTCGGCGGACAGCTTGATGGAACGGCGGCGGTTGAAGCGCTGGAACTGGCGCGGACCGGCGCTTTCTTCCAGTCGCACCAGGCTGGCCAGGGGCGCCAGATCGCCGGAAGCCGAGCGCACGTAGATCTTGTTGAGATCCTGCGGCGTGAGCCGGTCGTCCTCGGAGGCCTGCAACACAACATTGTATTCCTCGCCGCGTTCGATGAAGGTGGTGACGCGCCGCGAGCCCAGCATGGTTTGCAGTGTTTCGCCCACCTCGCGCAGCGACACGCCCAGATCGGTGGCGCGGGCGCGGTCCACGACCACCTTGATCTGCGGCTTGGTCTCGTTGTAGTCCGAGGTCATGTCGATGATACGCGGGTTCTCGCGCACCCGATCCAGCACGCGGTCGCGCCATTCCGCAAGCTGGTCGTATTCGTTGCCGCGCAACACCACCTGCAGGCTGCGAACGCCGCCCCTGCTGAGGCTGGGCGGCAGAAACACCATGGCCCGCACACCCGGCAGTGCGGCCATCGGGCCGCGCATCTGCCCGGCGATCTCCGCGGCGCTGTGGCGGCGCTGATCCTGCGGCTCCAGCGGCATGTACATGAAGGCGACGCTGATTTCGCTGTCGCCGCCCCGGCCTCCGGTGCGGACGATGGTGCGGCGGGCCTCGCCGGCTTCCACCTGGCGTATGGCGATGTCCTCGATTGCCGAAATCTGGTCATCCATGTAGTCGAAGCTGGCGCCTTCCGGGCCCTGCGCCATGACAATCACTATGCCGCGGTCTTCGGTGGGCGCGTATTCCCGGGGCAGTTGATCGAGCAGGAAATAACCGCCCGCGGACACCCCCGCCACCAGCACCAGCGCCACCCACGGCGCACGCAGGGCCCGGGCCATGCCGGCGCGGTAGGCGTCAGCCAGAACGCGAAAAGACCGCCCCCGCCTGCGCCCGTGTTCGGACTGGACCACCTGCTGCCGGGAACGCATCATGCGGGAACACAGCATGGGCACCAGGGTGAGCGCCACCAGCGAGGAAAAGATCACTGCGGAAGCCAGCGCAATACCGAATTCGCCGAACAGCACGCCGATGCGGCCAGGCGCAAAAGCCACCGGCAGGAAAACGGAAACCAGCACCACCGTGGTGGCGATCACGGCAAAGCCGATCTGGCGGCTGCCGTCGATGGCGGCAAGCAGCGGCGGGCGCCCCTGCTCGCGGTGGCGCACGATGTTCTCCAGCACCACGATCGCGTCATCCACCACCAGCCCGATCGCCAGCACCGCCGCCAGCAGGGTCAGCGTGTTGATGGTGTAGCCCAGGATTGCGAGCACCACAGCCACGGCGATGACGGACACCGGGATGGTCAGCCCGGGTATCAGAGTGGCGCGCCAGGAGTTGAGGAACAGGAGCATCACCACCAGCACCACGCCCAGCGCGATCGCCAGCGCCTTGACCACCTCGGCGATGGACTGACCCACGAATTCGGAGAAGTCCAGATTTATCGACAGGTTGATGTCGTCGGGCAGCCCCGCCTGCAGCCGATCCACCTCTGCGGCCACGCCCCGGTTGACGGCCACGATGTTGGCTTGGGGCCGCGGCACGATCCCCAGGCTCACGGCCGCCTGCCTGTTGGAGCGGGCGATCGAACGCGTGTCTTCCGGTTCCCGGCGAATGTCGGCGACTTCGTCGAGGCGCACGAAGCGGCCCGACGCGCCGCGGCCGATCACCAGCGCCCCGAAGTCTTCCGGCGTGACCAGACGAGTGATCGCACGCAAGGTGAATTCGCGGTCCACGGACTCGATGCGACCGGCCGGCAACTCCACATTCTCGCGCCGCAGCGTATTCTCCACATCCCTCACGGTCAGGCCGCGGGCAGCCAGGGCGTCGCGATCCAGCCACACGCGCATTGCGGGGCGCCGGCCGCCGCTCAGGCGAACCGAAGCCACGCCATCCATCACGCTCAGGCGGTCCACGATATTGCGCTCGGCGTAATCGGTCACCTCCATCGCCGAGCGGGTGTCGCTGGACACATCCACGTACATGACGGCGTCCGTCATGCGGTCCCGCTTGGTGATCTGCGGCGGGTCGGCCTCCTCCGGCAAGGCGCGCAACACCCGCGACACGCGCTCGCGCACATCGTTGGCGGCGGCGTCCATATCGCGATCCAGCCCGAACTCCATGGTAATCATGGAGCGCTCGTCCTGGCTGCTCGAAGTCATCTTCACCACGCCTTCGATACCGGCCACCTGATCTTCGAGCACCTGGGTGATGCGGCGCTCGATCACGTCGCCGGAAGCGCCGGTGTAGCGTGTGTCGATGGACACCACCGGCGACTGTATATTGGGATACTCGCGCACCGACAGCATGCTGCCGGCCAGCAGGCCGAGGATCAGAAGCACCAGACTGATCACGGCGGCCAACACTGGCCGGCGCACGGAAATATCGGAAATCAGCACGCTGTCAGAAAGCCCGCGGCGTCATTCCTGCGATCCCGCGGGCGCGCCGGCGGCCGGGCGGCCGGGCGGCGCCGCGGCCGGAATGTCGGCCACGCGCACCGGAAGTCCGTCGCGTATGCGCTGCAATCCCTGCGTGACGATTTGCTCGCCGGGCTTGAGGCCGTCCACGATCTCCACCTGGCCCGGACGGCGCGAACCCAGAGTTACCTGACGCTCCACGGCGCGGCCCTCTTCCACCACATAAACGAATTGCCGCCCCCGGCGCGGCACCAGCGTCGCTTCCGGCACCAGCACCACATTCTCGCGGCGCCTGGAAATATCCACCTTGAGGAACATGCCGGGCTTGAGCGCGCGATCCTCGTTGGGCAAAAGGGCCACCACCGCCAGCGAGCGAGTCATCGGATCCACGCGGCTGTCCACGCTCACCACCGCGCCGTCAAACATCCGCTCCGGCCAGGCCGCGGCGGCAGCACGAATCGCCAAGCCCTCTCGCACCACTCCCAGGTATTCCTCGGGCACCGAAAACTCCAACTTCATCACGGCGATGTCGTCGAGCGTGGCAATGACGGTGCTGGGCTGCACCAGTCCGCCCACGCTGACGCGCCGCAGGCCCATCTCGCCGGAAAACGGCGCACGGATGACCGTGTCCTCCAGGCGGGCGCGGGCCGAGTTCACCTGGGCTTCGGACACTTGGAGCTGGGCCTGGATTTCTTCCAGCTCCACTTCGGACACCGCCTGGCTGGCGGCCAGCGCCTCCAGGCGGGCGAAGCGGCTGCGCCGCTCCCTCAGGTTGGCTTCGGCCAGATCCAGATCGGCGCGAATTTCACGGCTGTCGAGTTCCACCAGCACCTCGCCTTCGCTGACGCTCTCCCCTTCCTCGAAGCGAATGGCCGACACCACGCTGGAAATGCGCGGCGTCACGTCGATGGCTTCGTTGGCGCGGGCCGTGGCCAGGGCTATGTAGCGGTCGGTGATGCCGCCCTGCGCCACGGCCTCGGTAATCACCAGCGGCGAACCTCCGGAGCGGCCCGCACTGCCGCCCGGGTCTTCTTCGCCGCAGCCGGACGCAAGCAGCGCCAGACTGGCCGGCGCCAGCAAGAGAAAGGTTCCGGCGCGAACCGAAACCCTGTGCGCTGAATCGGGCATCGCTTGCTTCCGATTGATATTCGCAGCGTCCTGCCGCGCAGATTGGCCCGCAAGTATAGCGCGTCCGCCACCGCCGCATGGGCCGCATGACGTCATCTGCCCGCGGCGCGAGGGCGTCCTGCCCCCCGCCGAAAGCAACAGGCCCCGGGTTCGGGAGAAGATCTTGTTCCCCGGCGGAGCTATTCGGGAGGCGAATCTTCGACGAGACGAACAATAGCCATGGGGGCGGCGTCGCCCGGGCGGGGGCCCTTCTTGAGAATGCTCAGGTAGCCGCCGGGCCGCGCCTTGTAGCGCGGCCCCAGCTCGTTGAACAGCTTGCCCACGGCCTTGCGGTTGCGCAGGCGGCTGAAGGCCAGCCGGCGACGCGCCACGCCGTCTTCGCCGGCCAGCGTGATCAGCGGCTCCACCACGCGCCTCAGTTCCCTGGCCCTGGGCACGGTGGTAGTGATGCGCTCGTGCTCGATCAGCGAGGCGGCCATGTTGCGGAACATGGCGCGCCTGTGGGCACTGTCGCGACCCAGGCTGCGACCGGATTTGCGGTGACGCATCGCGGGATCTTCCCTTGCGGGGTCAGGCGGCCGTCCTGAGTCCGGCCGGCGGCCAATCAGGCAGGTCAGTGCCCAGCTCGAGCTCCCGTTCGCCCAGCTTCTCGCTGATCTCTTCGAGCGTTTTCCTGCCGAAATTGGGGGTGCGCAGCAGCTCTGTTTCGGTCTTCTTCACCAGATCGCCCACAAAATGGATGTTTTCGCTCTTGAGACAATTCAACGAGCGCGTGCTGAGTTGCAGGTCCTCGACGGGCGACATGTAGAGCTGGCGCAACTGCGAATCCAGCCCCAGCATCCCCACGCTCTCGCTGGGCGCCAATTCCACGAACACGGCCAACTGGTCGCGCAGGATTTCGCCGGCTCGCCGCACCGCATCGCCCGGGTCGATGGTGCCGTTGGTCTCCAGTTCCACGATCAGCCGGTCGAGATCGGTGCGCCGTTCCACGCGCGCGGCTTCCACATCGTAGCTCACGCGCCGCACCGGGCTGAACGAGGCGTCGAGCTGCAGCCGCCCCATGGTGACGGCGCCTTCGGTCACCTCGGCGGTACGGGTGGCGGGTCGATAGCCGCGCCCGGTAGCCACGACCAGCCGCATGCCCAGTTCCACGCCCGAGGTGAGCGTGGCAATGTGCTGGTCCGGATTGGCGATGACCACATCGTGATCGGTGGCGATGTCGCCTGCGGTGACCTGGCCCGGCCCCTTCTTCACCAGCATCAACTCGGCGCTGGAGCGCGCGTGCATGCGCACGGCCACTCCCTTGAGGTTGAGAAGGATTTCCACCACATCTTCCTTGACGCCCTCAATGGCGCTGTACTCATGCAGCACCTGATTGTGGATTTCGGCCTCGACGATGGCCGCGCCCGGCATGCTGGAAAGCAGCAGGCGGCGCAGCGCGTTGCCCAGTGTATGGCCGAAACCGCGCTCCAGAGGCTCGATGGTGATGCGCGCCCGGTTGGGTGCGCCGCGCTCCTCCACTTTCACGATGCGGGGTTTCAGGAAGGTATGTACGGATTGGTCCATGCGCTAGAACTCCGATTATTTCGAATAAAGCTCGACAACCAGACTTTCGTTGATGTCGGGAAGGACTTCCTCGCGCTCGGGCAGGCTCTTGACGACGCCGGACAGGGCCTCTTCATCCACCTCCAGCCACTCGGGCAAACCGAGCTGGCGGGCAATTTCCAGGGCGTTGCGGATCCTCAGATGCTCCCGCGCGCGCGGATGCACGGCAACGACATCGCCCGCCTCCACCTGGAAGGACGGGATGTTGACCGGGCGACCGTTCACCTGTACGCCGCGATGCGAGACCAGCTGCCGGGCCTCGGGGCGGGTAGCGGCAAAACCCAGACGATACACGATGTTGTCCAGCCGGCCTTCCAGCAGGCGCAGCAGGTTCTCGCCGGTGGAGCCCTTCTGGCGCGCGGCGCGCTTGTAGTAGTTGCGGAACTGCCGCTCCAGAACGCCGTAGATACGGCGCAGCTTCTGCTTCTCGCGGAGTTGCAGGCCGTAGTCGGAGAGACGACCGGGGCGCTGCGTGCTGCGCGCTCCCGGCGGCCGGTCGTGCCGGCACTTGTCCTCCAGCGAGCGGACCCGGCTCTTGAGCAGGAGGTCCATGCCCTCGCGCCGCGAGAGCTTGCAAACCGGTCCGGTATAGCGAGCCATGCCGCCTGCCCCCTATACGCGGCGCCGCTTGGGCGCGCGGCAGCCGTTATGAGGAATGGGCGTGACATCCTTGATGTGGGTGATACGAAAACCGGCGGCGTTGAGCGCACGCACCGCCGACTCGCGTCCGGGTCCGGGGCCCCGCACGCGTACCTGCAGGCTGGACATGCCCATTTCGCGCGCTCGGTTGGCGGCGCGCTCGGCAGCCACCTGGGCGGCAAAGGGCGTGGACTTGCGCGAGCCGCGAAAACCCGAGCCGCCGGAGGTGGCCCAGGACAGTGCGTTGCCCTGCGGGTCGGTGATCGTGATGATGGTGTTGTTGAACGACGCGTGAATGTGCGCAACGCCTTCGGTAACGTTGCGCCTGGCCGTTTTTTTCCGGGGTTTCGGTCGTGCCATGAGAGGCCCCCTACTTGCGGATGGGACGGCGCGGCCCCTTGCGGGTGCGCGCGTTGGTGCGGCTGCGCTGGCCGCGTACCGGCAGCCCGCGCCGATGGCGCAGCCCGCGGTAGCAGCCCAGGTCCATCAGCCGCTTGACGTTCATGGAGTTCTCGCGACGCAGGTCGCCCTCGAGCCGGTAGCGGGCCACCGTTGCGCGGATCCTCTCGACCGAGGCCTCGTCCAGATCCTTCACCTGCTCGTCGGGAGGCACGTTCGAGAGCGCGCAAACCTCCAGCGCGCGACTGGGGCCGATACCGTAGATGTGCGTGAGCGCGATGCGCACATGCTTGTATACGGGCACGTTGATTCCGGCGATGCGCGCCATGCTCAGCCCTCCCTGCCGGCGAGGAACGGAGCCGCAACGGGTGGCTGCCCGGGCACTGCTCTCAACCCTGCCGCTGCTTGTGCCGCGGGTCCGTGCACAAGACGCGCAGCACGCCGCGGCGCCGCACAATTTTGCAATTGCGGCAAATCTTCCTTACCGATGCGCGTACTTTCACAAGCTTTCTCCTTCATGTTCCCCAAGCCGGTCCTTCAGCGCGGCCCCCGGCGGCCGTACGAGCCCAGGTTGGCCTTTTTCATCAGACCCTCGTACTGGTGCGACATCATGTGCGCCTGCAGTTGGGCCAGGAAATCCATGGTGACCACCACCATGATGAGCAGCGAGGTGCCGCCAAAGTAGAACGGCACCTGCCATTGCATGATAAGGAACTCCGGCATCAGGCACACGGCGGTGATGTACAGGCCGCCCCACAGGGTGATGCGGGTGAGGACCCGGTCGATGTAATCGGCTGTTTGCCGGCCCGGACGGATGCCGGGGATGAAGGCGCCCGAACGCCTCAGGTTATCGGCGGTGTCCCGCGCGTTGAACACCAGCGCCGTGTAGAAGAACGCGAAGAACAGGATCAGCCCGCCGTAGAGCATCACGTAGACGGGCTGCCCCGGCGAAAGGCGGGCGCCCAGGGTCTGCAGCCAGCCGAAGCCCTCGGCGGTTCCGAACCAGGAGGCAAGCGTGGCGGGAAACAGGATGATGCTGCTGGCGAAGATGGGCGGAATCACGCCGGACATGTTGAGCTTGAACGGCAGGTGGCTGGATTGGCCGGCATACATGCGCCGGCCCTGCATGCGCTTGGCGTAGTTGACCGGGATGCGCCGCTGGGCGCGTTCCACGAACACCACGAAAGCGGTCACGCCCAGGATCAGGAGCATCAGGATCAGTGCGAATGCGCCGCTCAGCTCGCCGGTGCCCACCAGCTGCAGGGTGCCGCCGAAGGCCGACGGCAGCCCGGCAAGGATGCTGGCGAGGATGATCATGGAAATGCCGTTGCCGATGCCGCGCTCCGTGATCTGCTCGCCCAGCCACATCAGGAACACGGTGCCGGTGGTGAGCGTGAGCGCCGCCGTCATCACGAAGGCCGGGCCGGGATCGATGACTACCCCCTGCCCTTGCAACGCCGCCGACATGGCGATGGACTGGAAGGTAGCCAGGACCACGGTGAAATAGCGGGTGTACTTGACGATCTGGCGGCGGCCGGACTCGCCTTCCTTGCGGAGCTGGGCCAGCGTGGGCACAACCACGCCAGCCAACTGCATGATGATCGAGGCGGAGATATAGGGCATGATGCCGAGCGCGAAGATCGACAGCCGTTCCAGCGCGCCCCCGGAGAACATGTTCATCATGCTCAGGATGGTGCCTTCCTGCTGCTGGAAGAACTGCGCCAGGGCGTCCGGATCCACGCCGGGCACGGGGATGAAGGCGCCGATGCGGTACACGACGAGCGCGCCTGCCAGAAACAGCAGGCGCTTGCGCAGGTCGGAGAAGCGGGTGGCCTCGCCGAGTGCGGACGCGGGGTTGAACACGCCGCCGGAACCGCGCCGCGCCATCAGCGCTTCTCCTCCACCGATCCGCCAGCCGCCTCGATGGCCTTGCGCGCCCCGGCAGTCACGGCGATACCCACCAGCTTCACCGGCGCGGCGATCTCGCCGCTGAGGAATACCTTGGCGGCCCGAGCGTCGAAGCGCGCCAGCCCGCGTTCCCTGAGCAGCGCGAGGTCCACGGCGCCAACGCCCAGAGACGCGATTTCGCTGGTGCGAATGCGCGCGGTACGGCGGGCGGTGCGAGAGCGGAAGCCCACCTTGGGCAGGCGTCGCTGCAGCGGCATCTGACCGCCCTCGAAGCCGCGCATGCGCCCGGATCCGGAGCGCGAACGCTGGCCCTTATGGCCGCGCCCGCAGGTCTTGCCGCCGCCAGCCGCGGCGCCGCGGCCCACACGCTTGCGACGCCTGCGCCCTGCGGGCCGGGACAGATCATTGAGCATCAGTCCCGCTCCTCCACATCAAGCATGTACGACACCTTGCGCGCCATGCCGAGGTTCTCGGGGGTGGCCGGAACGGTCACGGTCTGGTGCAGGCGCCGCAGGCCCAGACCGCGCACGCAGGCCCGGTGCTTGCGCAAGCGCCCGTTCAAGCTGCGCTTGAGCGTGATTCGCATGTTCTTTCGCTTCGCCATCAACCCAGGATTTCCTTGACGGACTTGCCGCGCGCGCGGGCCACCTGGCCCGGCGAACGGGCATGATGCAGCGCCTGGATGGTGGCGCGCACCACATTGATCGGGTTGCGCGAACCGTACAGCTTGGCCAGCACGTTGCGTACCCCGCAGCACTCGAACACCGCGCGCATGGCGCCCCCGGCGATGATGCCGGTACCCTCGGCAGCCGGCTGCATGTACACCCGCGTGGCGCCGTGGCGCCCGGTCATGGCGTAGTGCAGAGTCCCGCGGCGCAACTTCACAGGCTTCATTTCCGAGCGCGCTTCGGCCAGCGACTTCTGGATCGCCAGCGGCACTTCACGGGCCTTGCTGTGGCCGAAGCCCACCGTTCCGGCGCCGTCGCCCACCACGGTCAGCGCGGTGAAGCCGAACTGCCGGCCGCCCTTGACCACCTTGGCCACGCGGTTGACATGCACCAGCTTTTCGAGCAGGTCTTCGCGGGTCTCGTTTTCGTTCGCCATGGTCCGCCGCCGTTTCCCTAGAATTGCAGTCCCGCTTCGCGCGCCGCATCCGCCAGGGCCTTGATCCGCCCGTGAAAGCGGAACCCGGAACGGTCGAAGGCAACCTTGTCCACGCCGGCCTTCAGGGCTTGCTCGCCCAGGCGCTTGCCCACCGCCGCAGCGGCGGCGATGTTGCCGGTGTTCTCCAGTTCGGCGCGCAGTTGCAACGTGGAGCAGGTGGCCAGCACCTTGCCGGCGGCGGGGGCGATGAGCTGCGCGTAGATGTGACGCGGGGTGCGATGCACGCACAGCCTCGGCTTGCCCAGCCGGGCAATGCGCGCGCGCGTCTTGCGGGCGCGGCGGACGCGGGCGCCTTTCTTCTTGATGGCCATGCCGGGCAACAACCTCCGCCTACTTCTTCTTTGCGTCCTTCAGGCGCAACTGCTCGCCCAGGTAGCGCACGCCCTTGCCCTTGTAGGGCTCCGGGGGACGGATCGCGCGGATTTCCGCGGCCGTCTGCCCCAGCTGCTGCCGGTTGACCGATTCCAGCACGATTTCGGTTTGCGACGGAGTCTTCACCGAAACACGGTCGCGGATCCGGTACTCGACGGGGTGAGAAAAACCGAGCTGCAGCGCCAGCTTGTCCCCCCTGGCCTCGGCCCGGTAGCCGGTGCCCACCAGTTGCAGCCGCCGCTCGAAGCCTTCGGTAACGCCGGTAAACAGGTTGCGCACCAGGGCGCAGGTGGTGCCGGTCATGCAGCGGGCGAGACGCGAACCGGAGCGCGGCGCAATGCTCACGGCGCCGTTTTCCAGGCGCATCTCGATCTCGGCGTGCACGGCCACGGCGTCCTCGCCCTTCGGCCCCCTGGCCGCCAGCAGGCCGTCGGCGAAGCTGGCGGTTACGCCGGCGGGCACGGGTATGGGTCTTTTGGCGAGACGGGACATGACGGCTTGAATTCCTCGAAAGTCCGGCCTTGGCTAACTGACGATGCAGAGCACTTCGCCGCCCTGTCCGGCAGCGCGGGACTCGCGATCGCTCATGACGCCCCTGGAGGTGGAAATCACGGCCACGCCCAAACCGCCCATCACCCGGGGGAGTTCGCCAACGCCGCGATAGAGCCGCAGCCCGGGACGGGAGGCGCGCTCCAGCCGGCGGATGACGGGCTCGCCCCGCAGATACTTCAGATCGATGCGCAAGGTTCGCTCGGGGCCGGGCGCGCCGGACATCTCGTAGCCCTCGATATAGCCCTCGGATTCCAGCACCCTGGCGATGGACTCCCTGGTGTTGGAGCCGGGCATGCGCACCTGCTCGTGCCCGGCCTGCTGGGCGTTGCGAATGCGCGTGAGCATGTCCGCAATGGGATCCTGCATGCTCATGCCGTCACCACGATGCCTTGCTCACGCCGGGGATGTTGCCGAACATGGCTTCCTCGCGCAGCTTGTTGCGACTGATGCCGAACTTGTTGAAATAACCCCTGGGGCGGCCGGTAATCGCGCAACGATTGCGCAGGCGTACGGGGCTGGAATCGCGCGGCAGGCGCTGCAGGGCCTGCAGCGCCTCGGCGAGGGCCTCGGGACTGGCGGAGCGGTCCTTGATGATCCGCTTGAGTCCGGCGCGGCGCTCCTTGTAGCGCTCCACCGTGCGCAGGCGCTTGCGCTCGCGTTCCACCATGCTCGTCTTGGCCATGCCGGCTACCTCTTGAAAGGAAACTTGAACTCGTCGAGCAACGCACGGCCCTGCCCGTCGTCCACCGCCGTGGTGGTGATGGAGATGTCGAGGCCGCGAATCGCGTCGATGTTGTCGTAGTTGATTTCGGGAAAGATGATCTGCTCGGCCACGCCGATGTTGTAGTTGCCGCGCCCGTCGAAAGAACGCGGGTCGAGACCGCGGAAGTCGCGAATGCGCGGGATCGCCACATTCACGAGGCGCTCCAGGAAGTCGTACATGCGCGCGCGGCGCAACGTCACCTTGCAACCTATGGGAAAGCCCTCGCGCACCTTGAAGGCGGCCACGGAACGGCGCGCGTTCGTGATGACGGCGCGCTGCCCCGCGATCAGGGTGAGATCCTCGGCAGCCTTCTTCACCACGCCGCGATCGGACACGCCCTCGCCCACACCCATGTTGAGCGTGACCTTGCTGATCCTCGGCGCCTGCATGGGGTTGCCCAAGCCCAGAC
Source organism: Gammaproteobacteria bacterium (assembly GCA_965115835.1). Lineage (GTDB taxonomy): Bacteria > Pseudomonadota > Gammaproteobacteria > Steroidobacterales > Foliamicaceae > Foliamicus. The sequence continues at coordinate 2,704,172 of OZ220471.1, read as the reverse complement.
GCTCCACGAGCCGCGGTACCATTTCGGTGCGGTAGGCGTGCGCCAGTGCGTTCATGCCGAGTCGAGGACCTCGCCGTCACTCTTGAAGTAGCGCACACGCTGGCCCTCGACCAGCGTCTTGACGCCAATGCGACCGCCCTTTTCGGTGCGCGGGTTGTAGAGCGCCACATTGGACACGTGCAGCGGGCGCTCCTCCTCGACAATGCCGCCAGGGTGGTTGCGCTGGGGATCCGGCTTGCGGTGCTTGCGCACCAGATTGACGTTCTCGATAAGCACCCGGTCGTCGCCCACGAGCCTGCGCACGACGCCGCGCTCGCCACGGTGCGCCCCGGCGGTCACGATCACTTCGTCGCCTGTCTTCAATCGCTTCATGGGCCTACAGGACCTCCGGGGCCAGCGAGACGATCTTCATGAAGCGGGCGGCGCGCAATTCGCGGGTGACAGGCCCGAAGATGCGCGTGCCCACGGGCTCGAGCCGCGGATTCAGCAGCACCGCGGCGTTGCCGTCGAAGCGAATCAGCGAACCGTCGGGGCGCCGCACGCCGCTTCGGGTGCGCACCACCACCGCGTGGTACATCTCGCCCTTGCGCACGCGGCCACGTGGCGCCGAGTCCTTGACCGTCACCCGGATCACGTCGCCGATGCGCGCGTAGCGCCGGCGCGATCCTCCGAGCACCTTGATGCATTGCAGCTTGCGCGCGCCGGAGTTGTCGGCCGCGCTCAGTACGGTTTGGGCTTGAATCATGGTCGCGTGCCCCTGATGTCACTCGCTGCTCCCGTCCGCCCGCCTCAGCACGCGAACCAGCCTCCAGGACTTGCGACGCGAGACGGGGCGGCCATCGGCAATCGCGATCAGATCGCCCTCGCGCGAAGTGTTCTCCTCGTCGTGCACCAGCATGCGCGTAGTGCGCCGCACGTATTTCCCGTACATGGGATGCTTGACGCGGCGTTCCACGGCAACCCGGCGCGTCTTGTCCGAACCGCCGGACAGCACCCGCGCAATGCGTTCCGGCGCGCTCACGATCCGGCCACCTCGCGCATTATGGTCTTGATCCGCGCAATATCGCGTCGCAACTGGCGATGGCGATGTACGCGCGCCTCCTGGCCGGTGGCCTGACTCAAGCGCAGCTGCAACTGCTCACGCCGGAGTTCGAGAAGTCGCTGCCCGAGGCCGGCGGCGTCCAGTTCCCTGAGTTCGGAAGCCTTCATTGCCGTTGTCTGTGTACAAAAACGGCATCCACCGGAAGCTTGGAGGAGGCCAGCCGGAAGGCCTCGCGAGCCAGCGGCTCGGACACGCCCTCGATTTCGTAGAGCATTCGACCGGGCTGAACCAGCGCAACCCAGTATTCGACATTGCCCTTGCCCTTGCCCTGGCGAACTTCCAGCGGCTTCTGGGTGATGGGCTTGTCCGGAAAGACGCGGATCCATACCTTGCCGCCACGACGCACACGGCGGGTAAGCGCACGACGGGCGGCCTCGATCTGGCGCGCGGTGAGTCGCCCCCGGGTGACGGCCTTGAGGCCGAATTCGCCGAAGGCCACGAAATTGCCGCGCTGGGCCAGACCGCGATTGCGGCCCTTGTGCATCTTGCGATACCTGGTGCGCTTTGGCTGCATCATGACGGCGTTGCCTGGGCGGCCTGCTCACCGCCTGTTGAAGCCTCGGCGGTGGCGGGAGCATCCTGCGGAGAACTCTTCTCGCCCCGGAATATCCACACCTTGACGCCCACCACGCCGTAGGTGGTGAAGGCCTCCGCCAACCCGTAGTCGATGTCGGCGCGAAAGGTGTGCAAGGGCACCCGACCTTCGCGGTACCACTCCGAGCGGGCGATTTCCGCGCCGTTCAGACGGCCGGAAACCTTGACCTTGATCCCCTGGGCGCCCAGCCGCATGGTGGTGCTCACCGCACGGCGCATGGCGCGGCGGAACATGACGCGACGCTCGAGCTGCGAGGCGATGTTCTCAGCCACCAGACGGGCGTGGAGCTCGGGCTTCTTGATCTCGTTGATGTTCACGCGCACCTGGTGAAGCTGGGCGCCGACGAGCCTGGCCAGATCGCGGCGGAGCCGCTCGATATCCTCGCCCTTCTTGCCGATCACGGTTCCGGGGCGCGCGGTGTGAATCTTGATCTGGGCGCTCTCGCGGTGCCGCTCGATGTCGACGTGGCTGACTGCGGCATCCTTCAGCCGCTTTCTCAGCATCTCGCGGATCCGGTAGTCGGATTCCACCAGCGACGGGAAGGTCTCCGAGTCGGCGTACCACACCGACGACCAGGGCCGCGAAATGCCCAGCCGGATGCCGATAGGATTGACTTTCTGGCCCATGCCGCCGCCTATTCGTCGGACACGGTAACGCTGATGTGCGTCTGGGGCTTGAGGATGCGCGCGCCGCGACCGCGGGCCCTGGCGCGATAGCGCCGCAATGACTTGGCCTCGTCCACCAGCACTTCGCTGACGCGAAGCTCGTCGATGTCCGCGCCGAAGTTGGTCTGCGCGTTGGCAATCGCCGAGTTCAGCACCTTGCCCAGGACATGCGCGGCGCGGCGCGGCGTATGGGCCAGGGCGTTGGCGGCCTCCTCCACGGCGCGACCGCGAACGAGACCGGCAGCCAAGCGCGTCTTGCGCGTGGAGATGCGGGCGAATCGCAGGCGGGCGGATACTTCCATGACAAGGACCTCCGCCGCCCCTACTTGGTCTTGCGGTCGCCGGAATGACCGCGGAAGGCGCGTGTGGGCGAGAACTCGCCGAGCTTGTGGCCCACCATGTTCTCCGAGATCAGGATGGGGATGTGGTCGCGGCCGTTATGCACCGCAATCGTGAGCCCCACCATGTCCGGGATGATCATCGAGCGGCGCGACCAGGTTCTGATCGGCCGCGGACTGCGGTTGGCGGCGGCAACCTCCACCTTCTTCATCAGGTGCAGATCCACAAAGGGGCCTTTGCGCAGGGAACGGGGCATGAGCGGCTCCCTGGCCTAACGACTCTTGCGGCGGCGCACGATCAGGCGCTCGACGCCCTTGCGGCGACGGGTGCGGTAGCCCTTGGTGGGCACGCCCCAGGGACTGACCGGATGGCGGCCGCCGGAGGAACGGCCCTCGCCGCCGCCGTGCGGATGATCGACCGGGTTCATGGCCACGCCGCGAACGGTGGGACGAACGCCCCGCCATCGCTTTACGCCCGCCTTGCCGTCCTTGCGCAGGCCATGCTGGCCGTTGCCGACCTCGCCGATGGTGGCCCGGCAGGCCGCCGGCGCCTTGCGCATTTCGCCCGAGCGCATGCGCAGCGTGACATACGCGCCCTCGCGGGCCACCAGTTGCGCCGACATGCCGGCGGCGCGGGCCAGTTGGCCGCCCTTGCCGGGCTTCATTTCGACGTTGTGAATCTGCGTGCCCAGCGGGATGCGACTCAGCGGAAGGGAGTTGCCGGCGCGGATCGGGGCGTCCATTCCGGAAAGCAGTTGCTGGCCCTGCTCAACCCCCCTGGGCGCCAGGATGTAGCGGCGCTCGCCGTCGGCATACACCAGAAGCGCCAGATGGGCGCTGCGGTTGGGATCGTATTCGAGACGCTCCACGCGCGCCGGGACGCCGTCCTTGTTGCGACGGAAATCGATGATGCGGTAGCGGCGCTTGTGGCCGCCGCCGCGATGGCGGGTGGTGATGCGCCCTGCGTTGTTGCGCCCTCCGCGGCCGGGCAGCGGCCGGGTCAGCGGCGCCCAGGGGGCGCCCTTGTGCAATTCGGGCGTGACCACGCGCACCGCGAAGCGCTGTCCGGCAGAAGTGGGCTTGAGAGGCTTGAGCGCCATGGTCGACTCCCCCCTAATCCCCGGCCACGAAGTCGAGGTCCTGGCCTGCAGCCAGAGTGACGTACGCCTTCTTCCAGGACGGCCTGCGGCCAAGGGTGGCGCCCCGGCGCTTGACCTTGCCCTTGCAGTTGAGCACCGCAACCGAATCCACCTCGACATCGAACACCTTGCGCACCGCTGCGGCGATCTCGGTCTTGGTGGCGCCAACAGCCACCCGGAAAGCCAGCTGCTTGCGCTCCCCACGCTCGGCAAGCTTGAGGGCCTTTTCCGACAGGTGCGGCGCCCTGATGACATCAAAAAGGCGTTGGGAAAGCGCCGCGGCGCTCATTGCAAACGTTCCTGCAATTGCTCGAACGCCCCTTCGGTGAACAGCATCGGGTGTCCTCCGGCGAGCGCCGCGGGATTGATTGCGCGCACATCGGTGATATCCACATGGGGCAGATTGCGGACGCCCAGGCAAAGCTCCGGATACCGCTCGCGGGACTCGACCACGATCAGACCGCCGGAAAAATCGAGCGCCTCAAGCAGGGCCACGGCCGAGGCCGTGCGGTGATCGGGGGGCGCAAGCGTGCGGACCACGGCGAGCCGCTGGCGACGAGCCGCTTCCGCGAGCAGGCAGCGCATGGCGCCGCGGTACATCTTGCGGTTGATCTTCCTTGCGAAGGAGCGCGGCGAAGCCGGGAACGCGCGCCCGCCGCCAACCCATATCGGGCTGGAGCGCGTTCCGGCGCGGGCGCGCCCGGTGCCTTTCTGGCGCCAGGGCTTGGCGCCGCCGCCGCGGACAGCGGAACGGTTCTTCTGCGCCCTGGAGCCCTGCCGCGCGCCAGCCAGCCACGCCACGACCGCCTGGTGGACCAGGGGCTCGTTGAACGGGACATCGGCGGCGAAAGGCTTGCGAACCTTTCTTGCAGGCTGCCTTTCCGGCTGCGCAACGGCCGGAATTTCCGACTGCCCTTCTGTCTCTGCGACCGCTGCGTTCATGGGCTAACCCTGTTGGGGCCGGGCCGGCATCTTGACAGCAGGGCGCACCAGCACACGACCCGTGGCGTGCCCCGGAATACTGCCCTTGACGAGAATGAGATCGCGCTGCTCGTCGATGCGCACCACTTCGAGGTTCTGGACCGTTCGTCTCACTGCTCCCATGTGCCCGGACATCTTCTTGCCCTTGAACACTCGGCCCGGAGTCTGGTTCTGGCCGATCGAACCCGGCGCCCGGTGCGCCTTGGAATTGCCGTGGGTAGCGTCCTGGCTGCGAAAGTTGTGGCGCTTGATGGCGCCGGCATAGCCCTTGCCGATGGTGGTTCCGGTCACATCCACGCGCTGGCCCGGGCAGAACAGGGCCACGGTAAGCTCCGAACCCGGCGCGTATTCCTCAAGCTGGGCGGGGTCGCCCAGACGATGCTCGTAAAGCCCGTTGCCGGGCGTCCGGGACGCATACTGGCCGACCAGCGCCCTGCCGGGCGCCTTGCGCGCCTTGCCTACCGTCACCTGGATCGCGGCATAGCCGTCCTTCTCCGGGGTGCGGCGCCGGGTCACGCGGTTGGGGCTGGCCTCGATCACGGTGACAGGCACACTGGCTCCTTCCTTCGTGAACAGGCGCATCATCCCCCGTTTCTGGCCGATCAGGCCAATACTCATGCCTATGGCTCCGGAAAAGTAAGCCCCCGCCTGACAGGCAGCGAGGGAAAGACCAACAATTTTATCCTGCGTGGAAACCTAATTCAAGCGGATTTGCGCATCGACACCGGCGGGAAGCTCCAGTTTCATCAGCGCGTCCACCGTCTTGTCGCTGGGGTCGATGATGTCGAGAAGCCGCTTGTGGGTGCGCAATTCGTACTGGTCCCGCGCATCCTTGTTGACGTGCGGAGAGATCAGGACGGTAAAGCGCTCCTTGCGGGTGGGAAGCGGCACCGGTCCCAGCACCTTGGCGCCCGTACGGCGGGCGGTCTCGACGATCTCGCGGGCCGACGAGTCGATCAGACGATGGTCGAAAGCCTTGAGACGAATGCGGATGTTCTGCGGTTCGGCCATGTTCGTTTACTCCATCACCCTGGCGACGACTCCGGCGCCCACGGTTCGTCCGCCTTCGCGGATGGCAAAGCGCAAGCCGTCCTCCATCGCAATCGGGGAAATCAACTCCACCTCCATGCGAATGTTGTCGCCCGGCATCACCATCTCGGTCTCCGCCGGCAAGGTCACCGCGCCCGTCACATCCGTGGTCCGAAAATAAAACTGCGGGCGATAACCCCGGAAAAACGGCGTGTGACGACCCCCCTCCTCCTTGGTCAACACATACACCTCCGCCTCGAACCGAGTGTGCGGCGTGATCGAACCCGGACGCGACAACACCTGACCCCGCTCTACCTCGGTGCGCTTGACTCCCCTCAACAACACACCCACATTGTCGCCCGCGCGACCTTCATCCAGCAACTTGCGAAACATCTCCACGCCCGTACAAGTGGTTCGCGAAGTGTCGCTGATCCCCACAATCTCAACCTCCTCGCCCACACGAATCACACCACGCTCCACACGACCCGTCACCACCGTGCCACGACCCGCTATCGAAAATACATCCTCAATCGGCATCAGAAATGCACCGTCCACCGCACGCTCCGGCTCGGGTATATAACTGTCCATCGCCTCCACCAGCGCCTGAACGCTACCCACGCCCCGATCCCCTTCAACACCTTCGAGAGCCTGCAACGCACTGCCAATAATCACCGGAGTGTCATCCCCCGGAAAATCATACTGCGACAACAAGTCGCGAACCTCCAACTCCACCAACTCCAGCAACTCGTCATCGTCCACCATGTCCGACTTGTTCAGATACACCACAATATGCGGAACACCCACCTGACGAGCCAGCAAAATGTGCTCGCGAGTCTGCGGCATCGGACCGTCCGCAGCACTCACAACCAACACCGCACCGTCCATCTGCGCCGCTCCCGTAATCATGTTCTTCACATAGTCCGCATGTCCCGGACAGTCCACATGCGCATAGTGACGACTCGCACTCTCATACTCCACATGCGCCGTCGCAATCGTGATCCCCCGCTCACGCTCCTCGGGAGCATTGTCAATCTCGTCAAAAGCCTTGACTTCGCCTCCATGACGAAGCGCCATGATCCGCGTCAACGCCGCCGTCAACGTCGTCTTGCCATGATCCACATGACCTATCGTACCTACGTTCACATGCGGCTTGGTCCGCTCGAATTTCAACTTGGCCATCGGTGTTTTGCTCCTTGAAGTCGGTCTTCCTCAGCCGGTAGTCACGAGGTTCGCCGCCACCCTGGCGGGAACGGGAGTGTAACGGCAAAATTCCATCGAATAGGTGGCGCGGCCCTGCGACATCGAGCGCAGGGAGGTGGCGTAGCCGAACATTTCAGCCAGTGGCGCCTCGCCGCGCACCACCTTGCCTGACGGCGATTCCTCCATGCTGTGGAACTCGCCCCGGCGGCGCTTGAGATCGGCGCTCACGTCGCCCATGTAGTCGTCGGGCGTAACCACCTCGATCTTCATGGAAGGCTCGAGCAGGATCGGTCGAGCGCGTTTCATTCCCTCGCGAAAGGCCTGCTGGGCCGCCACCCGGAAGGCCACCTCGCTGGAATCCACCTCGTGGAAGGAACCGTCATAGAGGGTTACGCGCACATCGACCACCGGGTAACCGCCGAGCACGCCTTCGGCCATCTGTTGCCGCACACCCTTGTCCACCGCCGGAATGAATTCCCCGGGGATTACGCCGCCGGAGATCTTGTTGACGAATTCGTAGCCCCCCCCGGGCGCCAGCGGCTCGAGGCGCAGGAACACATGGCCGAACTGGCCGCGCCCGCCGGTCTGGCGAACGAAGCGGCCCTCCTGCTCCACCGTGCCCCGGAGCGTCTCTCGGTACGACACGCGCGGTCGGCCGACATTGGCTTCCACATGGAACTCGCGGCGCATGCGGTCGACGAGGATTTCCAGGTGCAGCTCGCCCATTCCGGAGATGATGGTCTGGCCCGATTCCTTGTCCGCGGACACCTTGAACGAGGGGTCTTCGCGGGCCAGCTTCTGCAGCGCCGCCGCCATCTTCTCCTGGTCGGCGCGGGTGCGGGCTTCCACCGCCACATGGATGACCGGATCGGGGATCGTGATGCTCTCCAGCAGGATCGGCTTGCCGATGTCGGACAGGCTGTCGCCGGTGGCGACTTCCTTGAGGCCCACGGCGGCGACGATGTCGCCGGCTCCCACTTCGGCGACTTCGGCGCGCTCGTTGGCGTGCATCTGCAACAGCCTTCCGATCCGCTCCTTGCGGCCGCGGGTCATGTTCAGGGCCTTGTCGCCCGAGCGCAGCCGGCCCGAGTACATGCGAAGGAACGACAGGTTGCCCACATAGGGGTCGTTGGCGATCTTGAAGACCAGCGCCGCCAGCGGCTCGTTGTCGTCCGGGCGCCGCTCGACCGTCTCGCCCGAGGACAGCGCGCCCACGGTTGGCGGTTTCTCCGCAGGAGACGGAAGGTAGTGGACCACGCCGTCGAGCATGGCCTGCACGCCCTTGTTGCGGAAAGCGCTGCCGCACATGACGGGCACGATCTCGTTGTTGATCGTGCGGGCGCGCAGGCCCCGGCGGATCTCCCCGGCGGACAGCGGCTCGCCGCCCACGTACTTCTCCATCAGCTCGTCGTCGCTCTCGACGGCGGCCTCCACCATGCGCTCGCGCCATTCGGCGGCAACCCCGGCCAGATCGTCGGGAATCGGCTCCTCGCGACAGGTGGCGCCGAGATCCGCCTGACTCCAGAAGATGGCGCGCTCCTCCACCAGGTCCACGACCCCGGCGAAGTCCGCTTCGGCGCCGATCGGCACCTGAACCGGCACCGGCCTGGCGCCCAGACGCTGTTCGATCTGCTCCGCCACGCGGAAAAAGTCCGCGCCGATCCGATCCATCTTGTTGATAAAGGCCAGACGCGGCACGTTGTAGCGGTTGGCCTGCCGCCACACCGTCTCCGACTGCGGCTCCACGCCGCCCACCGAGCAGAACACCGCCACCGCGCTGTCGAGCACCCGCAGCGAACGCTCGACCTCGATGGTGAAGTCCACATGGCCGGGCGTGTCCAGGATGTTGATGCGATGTTCGGGGAACTGGCGGCGCATCCCGCTCCAGAAGCAGGTGGTCGCCGCCGAAGTGATGGTTATGCCGCGTTGCTGCTCCTGCTCCATCCAGTCCATGATGGCCGCGCCGTCATGGACCTCGCCCAGCTTGTGTGAAACGCCGGTGTAGAACAGCACCCGCTCGGTGGTCGTGGTCTTGCCGGCATCGATGTGGGCCATGATGCCGATGTTGCGGTAGCGGTCGATGGGCGTGGCGCGCATGGTTCGATACCGATACCGTGAAGTCCGAAGGACGCTCGGGCGGGCAAGGATCTGGCGCCGGGGGCTACCAGCGGTAATGCGCGAAGGCCTTGTTGGCCTCCGCCATGCGATGGGTTTCCTCCCGGCGGCGCGCAGCCGCGCCGGTATTTTCGGAAGCATCCATGAGCTCCCGCGCCATGCGTTCGGCCATGGTCTTCTCGCTTCGCTTGCGGGCGGCCTCAATCATCCAGCGCATCGCCAGCGTGTCGCGGCGGGCGGCCCGGACTTCCACGGGCACCTGATAGGTGGCGCCTCCCACCCTGCGGGAACGCACCTCCACCGTGGGCTTGACATTCTCCAGGCCGCGCTCCAGAAGCGCGAGCGCTTCCTCGGCGCTCTGCCTGCGGGTCTTCGAGATCACGTCGATGGCGCCGTAGACGATGCTCTCCGCCACCGACTTCTTGCCGCTTTTCATAATCATGTTGATAAACCGCGACAGGAGCTCGCTCCCGTACAGCGGGTCGGCCAGAACAGGTCTTCTCGGGGCGCGGGTGCGGCGGGACATGGCGGCCGGGGATCAGCGCGGGCGCTTGGCGCCGTACTTGGAACGCCCCTGACGGCGGTCGGATACGCCGGCGCAGTCCAGCGTGCCGCGGACCGTGTGATAGCGCACCCCCGGAAGATCCTTTACGCGGCCGCCGCGGATCAGCACTACCGAGTGTTCCTGCAGGTTATGGCCCTCGCCGCCGATGTAGCTTGTGACCTCGAAACCGTTGGTGAGCCGCACGCGCGCCACCTTCCGCATGGCCGAGTTCGGCTTCTTCGGCGTGGTGGTGTACACCCTCGTGCATACGCCCCGCTTCTGCGGGCTGTTCTCCAGCGCCGGAACGTTGGTCTTCAGGCGCCGCGGCGCACGCGGCTTGCGCACAAGCTGACTGACGGTGGACATATCTTCCTGGCCTGACCGGCGCCCTCGTTTGCCCCTGGATATCAAAGTGCCTGCAGCCCTGCCGGAACACGCCATCCAGCGTCCCTCAGCCGCAAGCCCGGAATCAGCCAATTATCCGGAGTTCACCTGCGAAGTCAAGGCTTGTTCGGGCCTGTTTCGCCCGGCGCGGGTCGTTCCCGGAGGGATCAGGCGGTAACGACGGGCGCCTGATCGGCGGCGGCAACCGCTTCGGGAGAAACCGGGGCGAACTCGGCTTCGGCGGCTTCGGCAGCCTCCATTTCCAGGCGCTCCTCGCGGCGGCGCAGCCGCTCCTGGTGATGGTGAAAGCCAGTGCCCGCCGGAATCAGCCGGCCCACGATCACGTTTTCCTTCAGGCCCTTCAGTTCGTCGCGCATGCCGATCACGGCCGCCTCGGTGAGCACCCGGGTTGTCTCCTGGAAGGAGGCCGCAGAAATGAACGAGCGAGTCGCCAACGACGCCTTGGTGATGCCCAGAAGCAGCGGACGATAGGTGGCCGGAGCCTTGTCCTCCCCGGCCATGCGCTCGTTGATCTCGAACAATTGCGAGCGCTCCAGTTGCTCGCGCTTGAGCAGGCCGGTTTCACCCGGGTCAATCACTTCGACCCGCTTGAGCATCTGGCGTATGATCACCTCGATGTGCTTGTCGTTGATGCGCACGCCCTGCAGGCGGTACACCGCCTGGATCTCGCCCACCAGGTACTCGGCCATCGCCTGAACGCCCCGCAAGCGCAGGATGTCGTGGACGCTGGGCTCGCCGTCGGCGATCACCTCGCCGGTATCGACATGCTCGCCGCCGAACACATTGAGCGGACGCTCCTTGGGGATCAGCATCCTGACTTCCTCGCCCTGCTCGTCGGCAATAATCAGACGGCGCTTGCCCTTGGTGTCCTGCCCGAAACTGACCACGCCGTGGTGCTCTGCAAGAATCGCGGCTTCGCGCGGCTTGCGGGCCTCGAACAGATCGGCCACGCGCGGCAGGCCGCCGGTAATGTCGATGGACTTGGCTTCGCTGGCCGGCACGCGCGCCAGCACTTCGCCAGTCGCGACCTTCTGCCTTGCGGGAGCCTGCCCGCTGTCTTCCTCCAGGCCGCGCGACGCCTGCCAGGCCGCGGCCAGGAGCGGGTCGAGCACCGAACCTTCCGGAAGCTTGTGCTCCGCCGGGGCATCGGTGCCGGAGAAGTGCAGCACCCGGCCCTCCTTGTCCGTCAGCCGGATGCGGGGCTCCCTGTCGACGCCCGAGGACGGACGGCGGCGGCGCTCCAGCACAGCCACATTGGACAGGCCGGTGAACTCGTCGATGCGCTCCTCGACGGTAATGCCTTCCAGCAGGTCCTCGAATTCGACCCAGCCCACCACTTCGGAAATGATCGGCCGGTTGTGCGGATCCCAGGTGGCCACGGTCTGTCCGGCCTTCACCTTGTCGCCATCCTTGACCAGGATGGAGGCGCCGTAACTGACCTTGTGGCGCTCCAGCACCCGGCCGTTGGCGTCCACCAGGGCCAGTTCGCCGGTGTTGCTCACTGCCACCAGGCGTTTCTCGCGCTTGTGCTCGAGGGTCTTGAGGTTCTGCAGGCGCACGACGCCGTCGCGACGGACATCGATGCTGCTGCGCGCTCCGGTCCGGGACGCGGCGCCGCCGATATGGAAAGTGCGCATGGTCAGCTGGGTGCCCGGCTCGCCGATCGACTGCGCGGCAATCACCCCCACCGCCTCGCCGATGTTCACCCACTTTCCGCGCGCAAGATCGCGACCGTAGCAACTGCGGCACACGCCGAAGCGGGTCTCGCAGGTGATCGGCGAACGTACCGTGACCCGCTCCACGCCATGCTCCTCGATCAGCGCGATCAGGCGCTCGTCGAGCAGTTCGCCGGCGGCGATCAGCTGCTCGCCGTCAACCGGGGAAACCACCGGCCGGGCGGTGGCGCGCCCCAGGATGCGCTCGGCCAGCGACTGGATCTGCTCGGTACCGTCGAGCACCGCCTCCATCACGATCCCCTTGGTGGTTTCGCAATCCTCCTCGGTCACGACGAGATCCTGGGCCACATCCACCAGCCGGCGCGTCAGGTAGCCCGAATTGGCGGTCTTCAGCGCCGTGTCGGCCAGACCCTTGCGGGCGCCGTGCGTCGAGTTGAAGTACTGCAGCACATCCAGCCCCTCGCGGAAGTTGGCGGTGATGGGCGTTTCGATGATCGACCCGTCCGGCTTGGCCATCAGGCCGCGCATGCCGGCCAACTGGCGCATCTGGGCCGCCGAGCCCCGGGCGCCGGAATCGGCCATCATGAAGATGGAGTTGAAGGACTTCTGGGTGACTTTCTTGCCGGCAGCGTCCACGACCTTCTCGGTGCCCAGGTTCTCCATCATCACTCGCGCCAGACGGTCGCTGGTGTGCGACCAGATGTCCACCACCTTGTTGTAGCGCTCGCCGTCGGTGACCAGACCCTGGGAATGCTGGTTCTGGATTTCCTCGACCTGCTCTTCGGCTTCGGCCAGGATTTCGGGCTTGTTTTCCGGCACCTCCATGTCGTTGATGCCAATCGAGATGCCTCCCTGGGTGGCGAACCGAAACCCCATGTACATCAGGCGGTCGGCAAACACCACGGTCTTCTTCAGGCCCGCGCGGCGATAGCACTCGTTGATGAGGTTGCCGATAACGCGCTTGGTCATGCTGCGGTTGATCAGGTCGAAGTCCAGTTCGTCCGGCAGGAGCGCGCCGAGCAGGGCGCGGCCCACGGTGGTCTCGACCATCTCGCCGCCGGTGCGCACCCGGACCGCGGCATGCAGGTCGGCGGCGCCCGTCTGGTAGGCGCGATGCACCTCGTCACGGCCGCTGAAGACCATGCCCTCGCCCTTCACGTTGATGCGCTTGCTGGTCATGTAGTACAGGCCCAGCACCACATCCTGCGAAGGCACGATGACCGGTTCGCCGTTGGCGGGCGAGAGGATGTTGTTGGAAGCCATCATCAGCGCCCGGGCTTCGAGCTGCGCCTCCAGCGAGAGCGGCACATGCACGGCCATCTGGTCGCCGTCGAAATCGGCGTTGAAGGCGGTGCATACCAGCGGGTGGAGCTGGATCGCCTTGCCCTCCACAAGCAGCGGATCGAAGGCCTGGATGCCCAGGCGGTGCAATGTGGGGGCGCGGTTGAGCAAAACCGGGTGCTCGCGGATCACATCTTCGAGGAAATCCCACACGATCGGCTCCTCGCGCTCGATCAGCCTTCGCGCCGCCTTCACCGAGCTGGCGTCGGTGAACACCTGCAACTTCGACAGCACAAAGGGCTTGAACAACTCCAGCGCCATCTTCTTGGGCAGGCCGCACTGGTGCAGCTTGAGCGTGGGACCCACCACGATGACCGAGCGTCCGGAATAATCCACGCGCTTGCCCAGCAGGTTTTGCCGGAAGCGGCCCTGCTTGCCCTTTATCATGTCGGCCAGCGACTTCAGGGCGCGCTTCTTGCTGCCGGTGAACGCACGGCCGCGGCGGCCGTTGTCCAAAAGCGCATCGACGGCCTCCTGGAGCATGCGCTTTTCGTTGCGCACGATGATCTCGGGCGCGTTCAGGTCCAGCAGCCGGCGCAGGCGGTTGTTGCGATTGATGACGCGGCGGTACAGATCGTTCAGGTCCGAGGTGGCGAAACGGCCGCCTTCCAGCGGCACCAGCGGGCGCAATTCGGGCGGCAGCACGGCCAGCCGGGTAAGCACCATCCACTCGGGACGATTGCCGGATTCCTTGAAGGCCTTGAGGAGTTTCAGGCGCTTGGTCAGACGCTTGATCTTGGTTTCCGATCCGGTAGCCTCGATTTCTCCATGCACCTTCTCGATGGCCTCGTCCAGGTCCAGATCGCGCAGCAGCTTGCGGATCGCCCCGGCGCCCATTTCGGCCTCGAACACGGGGCCGTGTTCCCCCAGCGCCTCGCGCTTGCGTTCCTCGGTCAGCAGTTGGCCCTTGACCAGATCGGTGTCGCCGGGATCGGTCACGACAAAGGCCTCGAAATACAGCACGCGCTCGATTTCGTGCATGCTCATGTCGAGCATCAGCCCGATCCGCGACGGCAGGGACTTCAAAAACCAGATGTGCGCCACCGGCGTGGCCAGATCGATATGGCCCATGCGCTCCCGGCGCACCCGCGCCTCGCGCACCTCCACGCCGCACTTCTCGCAGATCACGCCACGATGCTTGAGCCGCTTGTATTTCCCGCAGATGCACTCGAAGTCCTTGAGAGGACCGAAGATGCGGGCGCAGAACAGTCCGTCCCGTTCCGGCTTGAAGGTGCGGTAGTTGATGGTCTCGGGCTTGCGAACTTCGCCCCAGGACCAGGACTTGATCATCTCCGGCGACGCGAGGCCGATGGTGATGGAGTCGAAATCCTCGAATCCGGGGGTGGCCTGGATCATGCGCGTGATTTCTCTCATGCATCGCTCCTTGGAATGTCTTTTTCTCTCTCGGTGGCGGACTGTCGGGCTAGCGGCGCGCCAGCTCCACATTGATGCCGAGCGCCCGGATTTCCTTCACCAGCACGTTGAAGGACTCCGGCATCCCGGAATCCACACGGTGGCGGCCGTCCACGATGCTCTTGAACATCCGGCTGCGGCCGGCCTGATCGTCGGACTTGACGGTAAGCATTTCCTGCAACGTGTGAGCAGCGCCGTACGCCTCCAGCGCCCAAACTTCCATTTCGCCGAACCGCTGACCGCCGAACTGGGCCTTGCCGCCCAGCGGCTGCTGGGTCACCAGACTGTAGGGACCGGTGGACCGGGCATGCATCTTGTCGTCCACAAGGTGGTTGAGCTTGAGCATGTATATGTAGCCCACCGTGACCGGGCGGTCGAAGGCCTGTCCGGTGCGTCCGTCATGCAGCGTGGCCTGGCCGGACTCCGGCAGACCCGCCAGTTTGAGCATTTCCTTGATCTCCGTTTCGGTTGCGCCGTCGAACACCGGCGTGGCCATGGTCAGGCCATTGGACAGGTTTTTCCCCAGGTCGACGACTTCGTCGTTGGAGAGCGACTCCACACTCTGCCCGGAACCGACGGCGGAATAGCTGTAGATCTTCTCCAGGGTCTTGCGCAGCGGGGCGACGCCGCCGTCCTGCAAGAGCTGCTCCCCGATCTGCAGCCCCAGGGTCTTGGCGGCCCATCCCAGATGGCACTCGAGGATCTGCCCGGTGTTCATTCGCGAGGGCACGCCCAGCGGATTGAGCACGATGTCCACCGGCGTCCCGTCGGCCAGATACGGCATGTCCTCCACGGGAACGATGGTGGAAATCACGCCCTTGTTGCCGTGCCGTCCAGCCACCTTGTCGCCGGGCTGCACGCGGCGCTTGACCGCCAGATACACCTTGACCATCTTGCGCACGCCGGCGGCCAGCTCGTCGCCGGCCGTGATCTTGCGGGCTTTCTCGGTGTAGCGGCGCTCCATGTCCTCGCGGACCTGCTGCAACCGCTCGCGAGAACGCTCCAGCGCCTCATTGAGCTTGCGGTTGCGCAGGACGATCTCGAACCACTGTTCGCGCGGCATGGATTCCAGTTTCCTGGCGGTTACCCGGCCCGGCCGGAACCCTTCCGGCCCGCCGTCGGCGAGCGCGCCCTCGATCTGCTCGCGCACGCGCTGATAGAGGTCCTCCTCGAGGATCCGCCGCTGGTCCTCCAGGTCCTTCTTGACCCCGGCCAGCTCCTGATCCTCGTTGGCCAGCGCGCGCAGGTCCTTTTCCACGCCCTCGCGGGTGAACACGCGAACATCGATGACCGTCCCGTCCATGCCGGCGGGAACGCGCAGCGAAGTGTCCTTGATGTCGGAGGCCTTGTCGCCGAAGATCGCGCGCAGCAGCTTCTCCTCGGGGGTGAACTGGGTCTCGCCCTTGGGCGTGACCTTGCCCACCAGGATGTCGCCCGCCTTGACCTCCGCGCCGATGTAGGCGATGCCCGATTCGTCCAGCTTGGACAGCGCCGCCTCGCCAACGTTGGGGATGTCGGCGGTCACTTCCTCCGCGCCGAGCTTGGTGTCCCGCGCCACGCAGGTGAGTTCCTCGATGTGGATGCTGGTGAAGCGATCCTCGTGCACCAGACGCTCGGAAATCAGGATCGAGTCCTCGAAGTTGTAGCCGTTCCAGGGCATGAAGGCCACCAGCAGGTTCTGGCCCAGAGCCAGTTCGCCCATGCTGGTGGCGGCGCCATCGGCGAGCACCTCGCCAACCTTGACGCGGTCGCCCTTGCGCACCTGCGGGCGCTGGTTCATGCAGGTGTTCTGGTTGGTTCGCTGGTATTTGACCAGATTGTAGATATCCACGCCCGGCTCGTCGGCCCCGGCGTCTTCCTGGTCCACGCGAACCACGATGCGCGAAGCGTCCAGGTAGTCCACGACGCCGGCGCGGCGCGCCAGGGTGCAGGACCCGGAGTCGATGGCCACGGCCCGCTCCATTCCGGTACCCACCAGGGGCGGCTCGGCCCGCAGCGTGGGAACGGCCTGACGCTGCATGTTCGAACCCATCAGCGCGCGGTTGGCGTCGCCGTGCTCCAGGAAGGGAATCAGCGCGGCGGCCACGGAAACGGTCTGGCGCGGGGACACATCCATGTACTGAATCCGCTCGCGCGGCATCAGGGTGGACTCACTGCGATAGCGGACGCGAACCAGGGAATCGCTGAACTCGCGCTCTTCGGTGAGCGAGGCGTTGGCCTGGGCGATGACGTACTGGCCTTCCTCGATCGCCGAAAGGTAGTCGATGGCATTGGTGACCCGGCCGTTGGTCACGCGCCGGTAGGGCGTTTCCAGGATGCCGTATTCGTTGGTTCGCGCATACACGGCCAGCGAGTTGATCAAGCCTATGTTCGGCCCCTCGGGGGTTTCGATCGGGCATACCCGGCCGTAATGGGTGGGATGCACGTCACGCACCTCGAACCCGGCCCGCTCCCGGGTCAGGCCGCCGGCGCCCAGCGCGGAAACCCGCCGCTTGTGGGTGGTTTCCGCCAGGGGGTTGTTCTGGTCCATGAACTGCGACAACTGGTTGGAGCCGAAGAATTCCTTGATCGCCGCGGACACCGGTTTGGCGTTGATCATTTCCTGCGGCATCAACCCGTCGGTTTCCGCCATGGACAGGCGTTCCTTCACCGCGCGCTCCACCCGGGCCAGACCCTGACGCAGGGCGTTCTCGGCCATCTCGCCCACGCAGCGCACCCGGCGGTTGCCCAGGTGGTCGATGTCGTCCACATTGTCCTTGCCGTTGCGGATATCGAGCAGCACGCGGAGCACCTCCACGATGTCCTCGCGGTCCAGCACGGAACTGCCGGTGGTTTCCTCGCGGCCCACGCGGCGGTTGAATTTCATCCGTCCCACGCGGGACAGGTCGTAGCGCTCCGGGCTGAAGAACAGGCTTTCGAACAGGTTCTTCGAGGCCTCCGGGGTGGGGGGCTCGCCAGGACGCATCATCTTGTAGATCTCGACCAGCGCCATGTCGGGAGTGCGCGCCTCGTCGATGCGCAAGGTGGACGAAATATAGGGGCCGTGTTCCAGCTCGTTGACGTAGATCGTCTCGACGCGGTCGATGCCGTGACGGATCAGGGAGCGCAGAACCTTGTGCGTGATCTCGTCGTTGGCTTCGGCCAGCACTTCGCCGGTACCGGTGTCCACAACATCGGCGGCCAGGGTTTCCCCAAGCAGCGGATGGGTAATTCCCTCCGGCTCCGCGGAGCCGGCATCGCCGTTTTCCGGGTATTTCGGCAAATCGGGCAATTCCAGCCACTTCAACCTGGAGCGCTCCAGGATGCGCACATGGCGCTGGGTGATGCGCCGGTCCCTGGGCGCCACCAGCTCGCCGCCGGCGACAATGTCGAAGCGCGCCGTCAGCCCGCGCAGGCGGGCAGGTTCGAGCCGCATGCGCACCCTGCCCTTCTTGTCGATCTTGTACTCGTCGCGCTCGAAGAACAGACCGAGAATTTCCAGGGTGGAGTACTTCATGGCGCGCAGCAGCACGGTGGCGGGAATCTTCTTCTTGCGGTCGATGCGCGCAAACACGCAATCCTTGGCGTCGAACTCGAAGTCCAGCCAGGAACCGCGGTACGGAATCACGCGGGCGTTGTGGAGCAGTTTTCCGGAAGAATGCGTCTTGCCGCGGTCGTGATCGAAGAACACCCCGGGAGAACGATGCAACTGCGAGACGATCACCCGGTCGGTGCCGTTGATGATGAAGCTGCAGTGCCCCGTCATCAGCGGAATCTCGCCCAGGTACACCTGTTGCTCGCGGATCTCCTTGACCGCCCGGGAACTGCCGCGGTCGAAGATGACCAGACGCACCATGAGATTGAAGGGCGCGGCATAGGTGGCTCCCCTGAGGCGGCACTCCTCCTCGTCGAAGGGGGGCTCGCCCAGGTTGTAGCTTACGTATTGCAGCTCCGCGTTTCCGGTGTAGCTTCTGATGGGAAAAATTTGCGAGAAGACCGCGTGCAAGCCCTGCTTCTCACGCTTGTCCGGGGGCGTGCCGTCCTGCAGGAACTGCGCGTAGCTGTCGCGCTGCATGGCCAGCAGATAGGGCACCTCCAACACGGTGGAACTCTTGCCGAAGTTCTTGCGGATGCGTTTCTTTTCGGTGTAGCTATAGGTCATCGGGCATGATCCTCAAAAGAGTTTTCGGGCGCGATGCGCGGGCGCGCGCCCTGTTCGTGGCCGCTTCGGCCCTGACACGGCGCGCAGTCGCACGAACACGCCGCGAACCCGCAGGTTCGGGTACGGCCAAGTGGGCCGGAAATGCCCAACTACTTGACTTCGACCGTGGCGCCGGCTTCTTCGAGCGTGGCCTTGAACTTGTCCGCGTCTTCCCTGGAAACGTTCTCCGCAACCGGGGCAGGAGCGCTTTCGACCAGATCCTTGGCTTCCTTCAGGCCCAGACTCGTGACGGAGCGCAGGGCCTTGATCACGCCAACCTTGGAAGCGCCGAAACTCTGCAGCACTACCGTGAACTCGGTCTGTTCCTCGGCGGCGGCCGCTTCCTCGGCCGGGCCGGCTGCGGGGCCGGCAACCACGGCGGCGGCGGCGCTGACGCCCCACTCCTCCTCCAGTTCCTTGATCAATTCCACGAGTTCGAGCACTGGCATCTTGCCCAGCGCTTCCCGAATTTCTGTTCTTCCTGCAGTCATGGCTTGCTCCTTGAAGTGTGTGGGGGGTGAATTCGAAATTTTGATGCGGCAGCGGCCTCAATCGGCGCCCGCCCGGTCGTCACGCCGCGCCGCCAGCAATCGGGCCAGACGCGCCTGCGGTTCCGCCAGCGTGGCGGCGAATTTCTGCATCGGCCCCTTGAGCGCGCCCAGCAGTTTCGCCCGGGCGTCGTCCAGCGTGGGCAAGGTGGCGATGCGGTCGGTGTGGTCGCCGGGAAGCAGCACGCCGTCGAGCACGAAGCCACGCGGCTGGAGCTGTTCGTGCTGCTTCGCAAAATCCTGAAACAGCCTGGCAATGGCGCCCGGGTCGTCGGCCGAGAAAGCCAGCAACACAGGCCCTGTGAGCGCCTCGGTGAGAGACTCGCAGGGCGTGCCCTCGACCGCGCGCCGCGACAGGGTGTTCTTCACCACCCTGAGGGTGACGCCCGTGCTCCGGGCGCGGCGACGCAAATCGGTCATTTCGGCAACGTTCAGCCCGCGGTAGTCGGCCGCAGCGGCCACCACGGCGCTGTCGGCCACGGCGCGCAAATCGGCCACAAGGTCCTTCTTCTGCTGCAGGTTCAAAGACATGGCTGGGGCTTTCCGTTTGACAGGCTATTGCAGCTTGATGCTGGATTGATCGACGCGCACCCCCGGGCCCATGGTGGTGGACAGGGTAATGCGCTGCATGTAGACGCCCTTGGCGGCGGGCGGTCTGGCCCTGGCCAGCTCGCCGAGCAGCGCCTTGAGGTTGTCGAGGATGGCCTCCTCGCTGAAATCCTTCTTGCCGATGGAGCAGTGAATGATCCCGGACTTGTCGGTCCGGTAGCGCACCTGCCCCGCCTTGGCGTTGCGCACCGCCTCGCCCACATTCGGGGTAACGGTGCCGGCCCTGGGGTTCGGCATCAGGCCCCGGGGGCCCAGGATCCTGCCGAGCGCCCCCACCACGCGCATGGCGTCGGGAGCGGCGATATACACATCGTGCTCGATCTTGCCTTCCTTGATCCGGTCCGCCAGATCCTGCAGGCCCACGGCGTCGGCGCCGGCTTCCTTCGCCGCCTCGGCGGCCTCGCCGTCGGCAAACACCGCCACTCGGACTTTCTTGCCCAGGCCATGCGGCAGCACGGTGGCGCCGCGCACGATCTGGTCCGCCTTGCGCGGGTCCACGTTCAGGTTCACGGCCACATCCACCGATTCGGCGAATCCGGCCGCCGGCCCTGCCCGGACCACACGAACAGCCTCGTCCACGGGCAGCGGCTCACCGCGCCCGGGCAACTCGTGGAACGCCTTGCGGCGCTTGCTCAAACGAGCCATCGCTATGCCTCGGCGCCCATCACGCTCAAACCCATGCTGCGCGCCGTGCCGGCAATGGTGCGCACGGCGGCGTCCATGCCAGCGGCGGTGAGGTCCGGCTGCTTGGCGCGCACGATTTCCTCAAGCTGGGCGCGCGTGACCTGACCCACCTTCTCCAGGTTGGGCACGCCGCTGCCCTTCTCCACGCCCGCAGCCCGCCGCAGCAGAACGGCCGCCGGCGGCGTCTTGGTGATGAAGCCGAAGCTGCGATCGTTATAGACGGTCACCACCACCGGCGTAACCATTCCCGGCTCCAGGCCCGAGGTCCGGGAATTGAAGGCCTTGCAGAACTCCATCAGGTTCACGCCATGCTGGCCGAGCGCCGGTCCCACCGGGGGGCTGGGGTTGGCCTGCCCCGCCGGAATCTGCATTTTCACCAAAGCCGTTACTTTCTTTGCCATGACTCCATAAGTCTCAAATCGAAAATTGTGTTCGCTTCAGGCCTTGCGCACCTGACCGAAGCCGAGATCCACCGGCGTGGAGCGCCCGAGGATCTGCACGGCCACGCGCAGCCGGTTCTTCTCGTAGTTGACCTGCTCCACGACGCCGTTGAAATCCTTGAAGGGACCGTCCACCACGCGCACCACTTCGCCGGGCTCGTACATCACCTTGGGCCTCGGCTTCTCCGAGCCCTCCTCGACCTGCTGCAGGATGCGATCGGCCTCTTCGTCGGTGATCGGCTCGGGATGCTCGCTGGTCCCGCCAACAAAGCCCAGCACCCGGGGCACGCTGTTGACGAGGTACCAGGAGCTTTCGTCGAGGTCCATTTGCACCAGCACGTACCCGGGAAAGAAACGGCGCGAGGAACGGCGCTTCTGGCCGTCGCGCATTTCCACGACCTCCTCGGTGGGCACCATGATTTCGCCGAACTTGTGCCCCATGTTCTCGCGGCGAATGCGTTCCTGAAGCGCTTCCTTCACCTTGTTCTCGTAGTTGGAGTACGACTGAACGATGTACCAGTGCATGGCGTCCCTGCCTTGCTATACCGCAGTCAGCCAGCGGGTGATGCCGGCCAGGCCCATGTCCAGCAGCCAGAAGAACACGCACAGGATCAACACGATGACCAACACGGTGGCGGTGGTCTGAAGGGTTTCCTGGCGATTGGGCCAGACAACCTTGCGCAATTCCACCCGCGCGCTCTGAATGAATTGCCAGGTGTCCTGACCGCGGGCGGTCCGCAGCAAGACCGCGGCCGCCAGCACCAGACTCAGCAACACGCCCCCGGCGCGCACGAGGATGGACATTTCCTCGAAGGCGTAAAAGGCGTACACCCCGCCCGCGATCAGCAGCGCAGCGAGGAACAGCCACGCTGCGTCGAGCGGGTTGCCGGTCTTCGTGGGGTTGCTGTCTTTCATTGCCGGGCGTGTGCTGGTGTTGCGGGGTCTGGCAGGCCAGGAGGGACTCGAACCCCCAACCTGCGGTTTTGGAGACCGCTGCTCTGCCAAATTGAGCTACTGGCCTGCTGCGTTTCAACAAGGTTTGCGAACGGACGCCTTACTCCATCACCCTGGCGACGACTCCGGCGCCCACGGTTCGTCCGCCTTCGCGGATGGCAAAGCGCAAGCCGTCCTCCATCGCAATCGGGGAAATCAACTCCACCTCCATGCGAATGTTGTCGCCCGGCATCACCATCTCGGTCTCCGCCGGCAAGGTCACCGCGCCCGTCACATCCGTGGTCCGAAAATAAAACTGCGGGCGATAACCCCGGAAAAACGGCGTGTGACGACCCCCCTCCTCCTTGGTCAACACATACACCTCCGCCTCGAACCGAGTGTGCGGCGTGATCGAACCCGGACGCGACAACACCTGACCCCGCTCTACCTCGGTGCGCTTGACTCCCCTCAACAACACACCCACATTGTCGCCCGCGCGACCTTCATCCAGCAACTTGCGAAACATCTCCACGCCCGTACAAGTGGTTCGCGAAGTGTCGCTGATCCCCACAATCTCAACCTCCTCGCCCACACGAATCACACCACGCTCCACACGACCCGTCACCACCGTGCCACGACCCGCTATCGAAAATACATCCTCAATCGGCATCAGAAATGCACCGTCCACCGCACGCTCCGGCTCGGGTATATAACTGTCCATCGCCTCCACCAGCGCCTGAACGCTACCCACGCCCCGATCCCCTTCAACACCTTCGAGAGCCTGCAACGCACTGCCAATAATCACCGGAGTGTCATCACCCGGAAAATCATACTGCGACAACAAGTCGCGAACCTCCAACTCCACCAACTCCAGCAACTCGTCATCGTCCACCATGTCCGACTTGTTCAGATACACCACAATATGCGGAACACCCACCTGACGAGCCAGCAAAATGTGCTCGCGAGTCTGCGGCATCGGACCGTCCGCAGCACTCACAACCAACACCGCACCGTCCATCTGCGCCGCTCCCGTAATCATGTTCTTCACATAGTCCGCATGTCCCGGACAGTCCACATGCGCATAGTGACGACTCGCACTCTCATACTCCACATGCGCCGTCGCAATCGTGATCCCCCGCTCACGCTCCTCGGGAGCATTGTCAATCTCGTCAAAAGCCTTGACTTCGCCTCCATGACGAAGCGCCATGATCCGCGTCAACGCCGCCGTCAACGTCGTCTTGCCATGATCCACATGACCTATCGTACCTACGTTCACATGCGGCTTGGTCCGCTCGAATTTCAACTTGGCCACTGTTTCTCCTCCTGTCCGCGCGCCCCGGCGAAGGACGGGGCCTGAAACTGCAATACAAACACGAAAAAGCCCACAACCGGACTTGAACCGGTGACCTCTTCCTTACCAAGGAAGTGCTCTGCCGACTGAGCTATGTGGGCGCCGTTGCGGGCAAAATTCACCCTCTTCCAAGATGGAGCGGACGATGGGAATTGAACCCACATCATCAGCTTGGAAGGCTGAGGTTCTACCATTGAACTACGCCCGCAATGCTCCGCAAGCTTCAAGCCCTCTTGTGCTTGTGGCCGTCCCCGGCCGGGTGCCCAAAGGATCGGGGGCTCCGAACCCCTCTCGAACTGGAGGGGGTAGGATTCGAACCTACGAAGGCTGAGCCAGCAGATTTACAGTCTGCCCCCGTTGACCGCTTGGGTACCCCTCCGTGGACGGAACGGGCCATCATCCCACAAAGGCCTTGCGCATGTCAAGCTTTTGCCGATCCGGTTCGGCGGCGTTTCATGCGGTCGGCGGCGGGGCTGATTCCGACCGGACCGCGCGGGCCGCGAGGCGCAGTTGCAGAACTGCGGGACGAAGCGGCCCGACGCCGGGAAGGAATTACCCATGTGGGAGGGGGCTTGTGTCCTTATCAAGAAATGCGCGCAAGAATCGCGGGAAGCCCCCCGGAAGCGCCGCGCCGGGGCTGCGTGAAGGCGCCGTCACCGGGGGCGGGCGAGCAAATCCAGGGCGGCGGCGGTCATTGCGCGCACGCCCACCGGCAAGGTCCATTCGTACGCTGGCAGGAAATACGGCGAGTGGGTGCCGGGCAGTTCGTTTCCCAGGGCCTGCGCGGCGGCGTAAAGCTGCGGGTCTGCCGCCCCCAGCCAGAAATAAAAGCCCGGAATCCGCGGTTCCGTGCGCCCGAACCGGGCAAAATCCTCGCCGCCCATTACCGGCTTGCTGAGCTCCACATTGGCGTCGCCCAGTTCCGCCCGAAGAACCTGCGCGAGTCGTTCGGACAGCTCGGGATCGTTATACAGGGCGGGCGTGTACTCGTTCTTCACCATCACCTCGGGCAGGCGATCCTCAGGCAGGCCCATCGCCACGGCCTGCGCCCTGGCGATTCGGGCGATGCCGTCAAGCAGCAGCGCGCGGTTGGCGTCGGAATAGGAACGCACCGTCAACTGCATGTCCACGCGGTTGGAAATGATGTTGTGCTTGGAGCCGCCGTGGATGGAGCCTACCGTCACCACGCCCTCCTCGATGGGATTGAGGTTGCGGGACACCAGGGTTTGCAGCGCAGTCACGATGTAGGCCGACAACACAATGGGGTCGTGGGTGAGATGCGGCGCGGAACCATGACCGCCCGTGCCATGCACGATGATGTCCACGGAATCCACGTTCGCCATGGCGTATCCCGGCTTGTAGCCGACCTGACCGGCGGGCAGCCTGGAGGTGACGTGCAGGCCCAGGTTGTAATCCGGGCGCGGGAATCGGGTGAACAGGCCGTCCTCGATCATGGCGCGCGCACCCAGGCCCCGCTCCTCGGCAGGCTGCGCCACCAGCACCACCGTGCCCCGCCAAGCATCGCGCATTGCGGAAAGCTTGCGCGCCACGCCGACCAGATTGGTGATATGAATGTCGTGCCCGCAAGCATGCATCACGGCCACCGTGCGGCCCTGTTCGTCGGTGGTGATGACCTCGCTGGCATAGGGCGCGCCGGTCAGTTCCTTGATGGGCAGCGCATCCATGTCGCCCCGAATCATCACGGTGGGACCTTCGCTGTTGCGCAGCACGCCCACCACGCCGGCGCCGCCCACACCGGTGGCCACCTCGTAGCCGGCGGCCGCGAACTCTTCGGCCATGCGCGCCGCCGTCTCGAATTCGTACAACGACAACTCGGGATTGCGGTGAAAGTGCAGGTAGAGCGCTTCCAGGTACTCGAACTCGGCATCGCTGACGCCCATTTTGGCGTCATCAAGCACCACAAACGCCGTTCCGGTGGCGGTAACTGCATTTCGCGTGGCGGAGCGACTCCCTTGAGTATCTTCCGCTTCGGCATGAGGGGCGGCTGCATCCTCAAACCCGGCATCGCTGACATCCATTTCGGCGCTGGATGCGGTGGCGGCGAGCGCCAGAACCGCCGTTGCGGCAACTGCATGTCGCATGGTGGGGTAGCTCCTTCGAGGGGCTTCAGCTTCGGCGCGAGGGGCTGCTGCATCCTCAAACCCGGCATCGCTGCCATCCATTTCAGCGCTGGATGCGGTGGCGGCGAGCGCCAGAACCGCCGTTGCGGCAACTGCATTTCGCATGGTGGGGTAGCTCCTTCGAGGGGCTTCAGCTTCGGCGCGCAGGGATTGCTACTGTACACGGGACAAGCGAGCCAGATCTTCCGGGGAATCCAGGTCGAACGCTGCGCGAGGCATCGGCACGCTTGCCACTTCGCTTGCCGACGCCAGCATTGCCCGTGCGCCGCGGTCGCCCGAGAGCCTGCCCAGACGCCGGAACCAGGAGCGCGGAAAAATGGCGGGAACGCCCGGAGCGCCGCCGTAGCGCGCCGCCACAACACAGCGCGGGCGAGCGCGCCAGACCCGTGCAAGCGCGCGCAGGTCTTCCGCCTCCACCCCCGGCTGATCGCCCAGACACACCAGTACCGCTCGCGCGTCCGCCCCAACGGCGCGAATCCCCGCAGCAAGAGACCGCCCCATGCCCTCGCGCCAGCGAGGATTCCACACCGTGCGAACCCGGCGCGGCACGCGAATATCCGGAAGCCGCACGCGCTGCAAGTTCCACACCGTGCGCACCTGACGCGGCGGCCTGCCGCCTTTTCGCAAGACACGCCGCATGAACGGCGCGCGATATCCCACAACCACGCACACGCCACCCTCGGCCACCATCCCCGCCACCCGCACACTGCGGCCCAGCAGGGTCTCTCCGCGATAGCGAATCCGTTGCTTGGGCGCGCCGAGCCGCCGCGAAGCGCCTGCGGCCAGAACCAGCGCAACGCCCGGAAAGGAGTTTCGACCATATTTCCGCATACGAATCCACGCTTCAGGCTCTTTGCATGAAAAGGAGGAAGCGCGAGCTGGAGTTGCCTCGCCTTGTCATATCGGTCCCGCAACCCCGAAGCCGAGGTCAGGTCGCAACGTTTCTCGCGAGCAAGTCGTCCACGCTGGCGGCGACTTCGTATCGGGCCGCATTTTCTCTGACCTGGAGCGCTCGGAAGTGCGCCTTGCCGCATTCGATCTTCACCGATTCCGAGGGCCGGAGGTGGTCCGGGAGCGCACTGCCCTTGGTCTCCACGACGAAATAAAGCCGTTCGCCTTCCCCCTTTTCGATCAGAACCGCCCAATCGGGGTTGTAGCTCCCCAGCGGTGTCGGCACCTTGAACCAGCCGCGGCCCCCATCGGCGGGTCCAGTTTGAATGTTAGTGCATTGACGACTGCCATGCTGGCTGTCCGGCTACGCTCCGCTCCGCCGGACAGCCAGCATGGCGTGATGATCGTTTCCGGGGACGGGGGACGGCATCCCAAGCTGCTGTGCGGGCGCGCTGCGTTGTAGTGACGCCGCCAGGATTCGATGAGAACCTGAGCTTCTTTCAGGGTGTAGAAGATCTCTCCGTTGAGGAACTCGTCGCGCAGCCGCGCGTTGAAGCTCTCGATATATCCGTTCTCCCAGGGCGATCCCGGCTCAATGAAGGCGGTGCGGGCGCCGACCAATGCGATCCATCGCCGCACGGCCTCGGCAACGAACTCCGGGCCGTTATCGGAGCGGATCCAGGTCGGAACGCCGCGCAAGATAAACAGATCAGTGAGCGTGTCGATAACATCGCTCGAAGAGAGCTTGCGCCGCACCCGGAGGAAAGCAGGTGTGGTTGGCGCGCCCGAAGGGATTCGAACCCCTGACCTTCGGTTCCGGAGACCGACGCTCTATCCAGCTGAGCTACGGGCGCGCTGCCGCGATCGCTTGCCGTTGAGGATTATGCCGGAAGCCTGGCGAGCGGTGGCGCATGCGCCGAGCCGCTGGGCCGTATATCGCCGCCGACCGGGCCGCAGCCTTGCAACCTCTTTGCCTAATCTCGTGTTTTTTCCTATCCCTGCAACGACAGCCCGTGTCGGGCTTGCCCCTTTGCGGTTTGCGGGCGATTTCGCCACGCTGATGCACGCACAGGATCGCTTCGCCACAGGCCCGGTCATGTTCATCCTCCCGAGCGAGCGCCGGTGGTTACCGCTGGGCGGCGCGCTGAAGGCGCCGGCTGCTCATCCTGGCAAGCGCGCGGCGGTGCGGGACGCCATTGACCGCCAACCGGGCTGCGATTGCTCATCCTCGCAAGCGCGGGCCGGTGTCTCCAGGCATCTTCTGGCCCGAAATTTCGCAATCTGGCGAGCGCTCCGGGCCAAGGCTTGTTCGGTCTGGATAAGCGCCCTCGGCCAGGGCTTGTCTGGCCCGGATGAGCGCCCCCGGCCAGGGCCTGTCCGGCCTGGATGAACGCCTCGGGCCAAGGCTTGTTCGGTCCCGCAAGCGCTCCGGGCTGGCGCCAACCATGCCAATTGGTATGCTGGCGTCCATGCGCCGCCGGCCTCCTTACCGCACACCATGGCGCTTCCGCAAGGCTGTCGCAGCCCCGAGCCTGATCCTGGCCCTGCTGCTTGCCGCCCCACACGCTCCGGCAGCCGGGACCGAGGCAACGGCGGTTTTTGCGGCCGTAGCCCGGCACGCGCCATTTCTCCTGCGGACGCCGGCAGCCGAAACCGAAGCCACGGTGGTTTTTGCGGCCGCCAGCACCATGGCCCCGCTGGGCGAACTGGCGGCGATGCATGAGCGCGGCCGGGAGCGGCGGATCAGGATTTCCTTCGCAGCGTCCGCCTCGCTGGCCCGACAGGTTCTCAACGGAGCGCAGCCGGGCCTGTTCCTGTCGGCGAACCGCAGGTGGATGGATGCGCTGGAGGACGCCGGGCTGGTGGTGGACAGAAGCCGCCGGACGCTGCTGGCCAACCGCCTGATCGTGATCCGGCGCAAGCAGACCGGGCGCACCCCGAGCCTGAGTCTCGCCCAGCCCGCGCCGCTGCTCGCAGCGCTTGGCGATCAACCGCTGATGCTGGGCGATCCGTCGCATGTGCCGGCCGGCATCTACGCCCGCGAGGCGCTCCGGCAGCTTGGGCTATGGGAGGCCCTGCGGGGGCGTCTGGCGTTCGCCGCCAACGCGCGGGCGGTGACCGTGCGCGTGGCTCGCGGCGAGGCGCCGCTGGGGATCACGTATGCCAGCGAACTGAAAGGCGAGCCCCGCATCGAGGCCGCCGCCACGTTCCCGGCGCAGGCGCATGCGCCGATTCGATACGAAATGGCGCTGCTTATGCCGGGAACGGACCCCGAAGCGGCGGCGTTCTTCGACTTCCTGCTCGGCGACGCCGCCGCGGGCATTTTCCGGGCGCACGGCTTCATCCCGACTTCAGCACCGGCCGAAAAATGACGCCCGTAGCGGAAATTGCGGCGCTGTCGCTGAAGGTCTCATGGTGGGCCGTGGCCTGTTCGCTGCCTCCAGGCATCGCCTGCGCCTGGGTCCTGGCCCGCTGCCGCTTCCCGGGCAAGATCCTGCTGGACGGGCTGGTACACCTGCCGCTGGTCGCCCCGCCAGTGGTGGTGGGCTATATGCTGCTGGCGGTCCTGGGCCGTAACGGCTGGTTGGGCGGCTGGCTGTACGACACCTTCGGAATAACGCTGACTTTCACCTGGAAGGGCGCCGCCGTGGCCGCCGCGGTAATGGCCTTCCCGCTGATGGTGCGGGCAATCCGACTGGGGATCGAGTCCGTCGACCGGCGGCTGGAAGCGGCCGCGCGCACCCTGGGCGCAACGCCTGCCCAGGCGCTGTTTACCGTGACCCTGCCGCTGGCCGCCCCCGGACTGGTCACCGGCGCATTGCTTGCCTTCGCGCGCTGTTTGGGCGAGTTCGGCGCAACCATCACCTTCGTGTCCAATGTTCCGGGGCAAACCCGCACGCTGCCGCTGGCCATCTACACGCTGCTTCAAGCCCCCGGGGGCGAAACCGCCGCCATGTGGCTGGCCGGCGTGTCGCTGGCGCTGGCGATCCTGGCGCTGGCCGCTTCCGAACTGGCGGCGCGCGCAATCCGCAGGCGGCTGGGCTAAGGCCGCGGAACACCGTCATGCTCACCGTCAACGCGCGCAAGAAACTGGCCGAGTTCGAGTGGCGGGGACAACTCGAACTGGGCCTTGGCGTGACCGTGCTGCTCGGCCCCTCGGGCGCGGGCAAGACCAGCCTGGTCAACATGATTGCCGGCCTCGCCAAGCCCGACGAGGGAGAAATCGCGATTGGGCAAACCTGCGTGTTCAGCAGCCTGCGCGGCATCAACCTGCCTCCCGAAAGGCGCGCGGTGGGCGTGGTGTTCCAGGACGGGCGGCTGTTCCCGCATCTGAGTGTGCGCGGCAACCTCGCCTACGGGAAACGGCGCGGCAAGCGAGCGCCTCCGGATTGGGCCGAAATCGTGGAGCGGCTGGAACTCGGCGCGCTGCTCCACCGCCGGCCGATGACGCTCTCGGGCGGCGAACAGCAGCGCGTGGCCATTGGCCGGGCGCTGCTGGCCGCGCCGGACGCGCTGCTGCTGGACGAACCGCTCGCAGGACTCGACGGCGCGCGCCGCAACGAGGTGCTGGACATCCTTGCAGACCTGCGAAGAAAGGCGGATCGGGTGCTGCTGTACGTCACCCATCGCATGGAAGAGGCGCTGCGTCTGGCCGATAAGCTGGCGCTGATCGAGCAGGGCGTCATCCGCAGCGCCGGCGCCCCGCAGGACTTGTTGGGACAGCCGGAATTGCAGTCGCTGACCGGCCGGCGCAGCGCGGGCGCGCTGCTCTTGTGTCGCATGGAACGCGCCGACGATGGCGACGGCCTCAGCCGCCTGAGTTGCTGCGGCCACAGCCTCGTGCTGCCGCGCCTGGGCGTGGCCCGCGGCGACCCGGTGATGTTGCAGGTTCGCGCCGGCGATGTGGCGCTGTCGCTGGAACCCCCGCAGCGGAGCAGCGCGCTGAACGTGGTAAGCGGCGTGGTGGCGCGCGTGCTGGAAGAAGACGAAGCCTTCAGCGATGTGGTGGTGGATGTGGGCCAGACCCTTTGGGCGCGCGTGACCCGGCGCTCCGTCCGTGAACTGAAACTGGCGCCGGGGCGGCGAGTTCACGCCACCATCAAGGCGGCTTCCCTGTTTTCCGAAGACTGATCCGGTCCAGCGGCACTTCCGCCGGTTCCCGCGCGCCTCGCGGCGGCGCCACCCAAGCCTGGCCGTACACGACTTCGATACTCACGGGTATCGTTCCTTCGGCGTCGCGCCCGGCCTCGAAGGCCTCCGCCACGGCCCGGCGCGCATCCCGGCGCGCCAGTCCGGCGCCCGGAACCATCATGGCCCGGCTGATGCCCGCCCGGCGCAAGTCGTTCTCCAGCGACGCCAGATCCGCGTAACGAACCGCAAAACGCTGGGCGCTCATCACCGGATCGGCGAATCCGGCCCGGAGCAGCGCGTCGCCCAGGTGATGCATGTCCAGCAGGGTCTCCGGCTGATCGTCCCGGCCCACAGTGCGACGCGCAGCGCGCAGCTCTTTCAGCGTGTCCGGTCCGAACAGCGAAAAGAACAACAAACCGGGCGAATCCAGCACTCGCAGGCATTCGGCCAGCGCCGCGCCCACGGCCGGACACCAGTGCAACGCCAGATTCGAAAACACGAGCTGCGCGCAACCGTCGGCCAGCGGTATCTGCTGCAGGTCCCCGCATATCCGCTCGGGCTTCGCCAGACGCAGCATGCCGAGCGACGAGTCCAGCCCCAGCACCCGGGCGCCCGGGAAGCGGCGCTCGAGTTCGGCGCGCGCGTCGCCACGGCCGCAGCCGGCGTCCACGACGAGGCCAGGCTCCAGGCGCAGCCACTTCAGTTGCTCCAGCATGCGCCGGCGAATCTCCGCATGCAGGAAGTCGTTGCGTCCGAAATTGGCGGCGGCGCGGTCAAACGACCGGCGCACCTGGCGGGGACGGGGGCGCGCCATCGAAAGTGCCCTGCCCGGACGCCCTGCTTCCCGTTCAGCGCACGGCGGCGTAGAACTGGATGATCGCGCCATCCGGCGTCTCCACCGCAAACAGGTCGATAGCGCCGTAGGGTTCGAGGCGCGCTGGCGCAACCCCGTTGCGAATCGGCCAGCCTCGCTCGCGGATCCGCCGCAGGGCGGCCTGCGCATCGTCCACCCGGTAGCGCACGGCCAGAATCCCGAGGTTCGGCGCCCGGCAACGCCCGGAATAGTCGAAGCCACGTATGCCCATGATCTCAATCATTTCCATGCGCCCGAAATCGCCGGGCTGCGGATATACGATGCCGGCGCGATAAGGCGCGGTGGTGGTGAGGCTCAGGGGTATGCCCAGCGGCGTGGGCGTGGGTTCCTCCGCCAGGAACGGATCGCCCCTGTAGTGCGACTCGAAGCCCAGCACCCGGGTAAAGAAGTCGTGCGTGACATCGCGGTCCCTGACCGTCTGCATCATGTTGAAGGGGCCGGTGAGGGTTTTGAACGGGGGAATGGAGTCCGGAAGCGGAGGCCGCAGCCGCTCATAACCCTGCACCTGCACGCCGTCCGGTCCGCGGTAGATCACCACGCGCAATTCGGACCCGCGAAAGCGCACCGGCGTGATCGGGGTCTCGGTCCACCAGCCCAGATCGATGGCTTGCCGGTAGATTTCGGGCATGTCCTTCATCCGCACCATCATGCTGAAGAAGCATCCCGTGTCCCAGGCCCTGGCGCCCGGTCGCATGGGCACGCGCGCTCCGGCGCCGTCGAAGCGCACCAAGCGAAGCAGGCCGGACTGGTAGCCTGCCGGCCCGAGCAACAGCGCTTCCCCCGAAGCGCCCTGCGGCAACTCCCAGGCCGCCGCCAGGGACTCGTCCAGCGGGCCGCGCCACCTTTGCTCGTATTGCCCGATCTCGACAAAGAAGCGGGCCGTGCGATCGATATCGCTGACGCTCACCACCACTTCCTGCCACGGCCGCCGCGTAACCGGCTCCGTGTCCGCCTTGCCTGGCGGCGTTGCCTGAAACAGCAGGCCCCCAAGCAGTAACGGCGCAATCGCCATTCGTCTTATTCGGACGATTCGGGAGTCAGTGCCGACGCAGGCGCTCCCGGATCCGGCTGGGCAATGCCGATCTGGACGGCGGGCATCTGATCAACCGCATGATGCTTGATGAAAGCACGACCCGTATGGTTCTCGACGATCTTGGCCGCGGATGTGCCAGAAAAGGTGTGAGTCGTCGCATGAAACACGGAAAGCGCCAAGTCCTGAAGAAGGTGGTCGCCTTCCAACCGAAATACCGCTAACTGACGTTTCTCGATTTCGGCTCGGGGAATGTGCCTCGAATGGCTCTTGAAGTTCCCGTGATCCGCTAGCCAGTCAGACACCGATTTCGCCTTCTCCGAGCGATCTTCCCTGCCTTTGAACATGTAGGTTTCGAGCCAGGTTTTTACCAATTCCTTCGACATTTCCAAGGCAGACTCACACTGAACCAGAAGGTCCGGCCCGTACTGGCCCAGCATCGGCAACCAAGCGGAGAGCTTGGCCGGGTCCCCACATTCCCGCTGCGCTCGGTCGAACTGATCCAACACCGCCTGAGCGGGAACTGCCCTGAAGCCCAGGGAAGTCTGCAGCAAGACCTGCGGATCCGTTGGACCG
The DNA here is from genome assembly GCA_965115835.1 of Gammaproteobacteria bacterium. Lineage (GTDB taxonomy): Bacteria > Pseudomonadota > Gammaproteobacteria > Steroidobacterales > Foliamicaceae > Foliamicus. The sequence goes on along the minus strand of OZ220471.1, from coordinate 2,671,241 downwards.
AGAAACGAATGCTTGCCGAGTACGATCCCGTCAGCGGCGCAGGCAATCATCGTGGCGGCGGACATTGCGAGCTGCGGCACAATCACCCGAATTTCGGAGAACCGTTGCCTCAAATAGGAGACAATCGCTTCGGCCGCTTCGGGAGAGCCGCCCGGGCTGTGCAGGATCAGGTCGAGCCGTTCGCCTTTCAGCCCTTGACTGACTTCCATGAATGCCTGGATGTCTTCATCGCTGATGGAAACCAGCGCCGGCGGCGCCTCGTTTTTCTGGAGCCACCCGGAAGCGTAAAGGATAATGTCAGAGTCGGAATGCTGGTGGAGTTTGGCAAGATAGGTTCGGCGAACCGAGTCAAAATCCGGTGGGCGTCCTTGTTCCTGTGTTCTGGCCAACTCAGCCAGAATCTCGCTCCAGATCGGCAATTTGTCGCCCCCGCTTTCGACTTGCTCAGCAAACGTTCGACGAATTCGTAGTCGTGATCCGTGCAGGACGCTTCGTGGCTGACCTGTAAATGTCGAGGCCACGATCCTTTTCCTGCCAACTACCGTAGACGGTCATTACCTCGCGAACGCCAGGACGGGAGAACGCAGCTTCGAGCATCTCGGCGTGCTGTCGCTCGCGTCTCGACATTGAGCGTCTGTTCGTTCGTTGCTTCTTCATGGGATCCATCTCCCTCCAATGCCGAGTTAGCCATCCAGTATTCGGAAACCGTGCGGTCGGTCGCTCCGTCCGAATCATCCGAGACGACATGGACGCAGTGAAGTCACTTCGCCGGGCGGCGTCTTTCAACCATGCCCCGCTGCTGCTTTTGCCGCCAATCGAAGTATACGCGCTTCCCAAGGTTGCGAAGCGACCTTGTGTCATACGAGATCTACACAGTCGGCCGCTTGCCGGGGCAGTTCGAAGCGCGACAGAACCAGCCGCGTATGGACACCTTTGCTCGTATTGCCCGATCTCGACAAAGAACCGGGCCGTGCGATCGATATCGCTGACGCTCACCGCCACTTCCTGCCCCGGCCGCCGCGTAACCGGCTCCGTGTTCGCCTTGTCTGGCGGCGTTGCCTGAAACAGCAGGTCCCCAAGCAGTAACGGCGCAATCGCCTTCATCGCGTTTCTCCTTACTGTCCTCCACCAATTCCAAGGGTAGCCGGTACCTCAACGATGTTGGCAAAAAATGGGTTCCTGCCCGGAGCACGCTGCGCTGCAAGGAATCGCACATCGCCGGCGCCTGCGCAAGCGCCGGACTTGCCGGGAAAACGACGCAAAGTCCGCCTGAAGACACGCCGCCGCCCGCGCCAGTTGGCGCTCGTGAAGCCGAGCCCGAGCCATCAACCGCACACATAGCCGCTGACCATATACCGGTTCAGCGCCCTGAGCGCCTTGGCCTGCGTCATCAGGGGATGGCGTAGCGCCTGTCCATCACCGCTCAAAAGCGGGCGCGATAGGTCGTGGCTTGCAGGTGGACATGCGTACAGATGTCGCCTGGAAGGACGAACAGCCCGGGATTGTCCCGGTACTCGAACAGTCGGTAAAGGTGATATTTCCCGGCGTTTTCCTCCGAGAACCTTACCTCTGGGGCGCTGATGAAGAACGGGGTGAATTTGCCGTAGCGGGTGGTCTTGACCTCGACGAAGCGGTCGCGCCCGTCCTTCTCGTACGAGTGAATGTCATAGCCAGCGCGGTCGCCGACAGTCTTCGATACCTGCTCGACATTACGGGCCAAGTGATCGCGGCCTGCCTTGCGAAGACGCGCTTGCTCGTATTTCAGGACCAGGGCTTCTCCCGCATCGCCCAGCGAACGGTTGCGCTCTTCCCTGAGCAGGTAGTCCACCAACTCCGAGCCGCTTGGCAGCGCCCACTCCTTGTCGCGAACGACCAGAGGGTCCGACCGCCGCTGTGGCGGCTCGACCAATATGCCGAGGGGATCGTTCACATCAATCGGGGCGGCCTTCGCCTCGACATCCCGTTCGACCAACCGCTGTAGATGCGCCGACGATACGTGCTTCCGCACCGCCTCCCTCAACCGTTTCTGCACGTTGCGACGAGGCTTGTAGCCTGCGATATAGGGCATTCCGAGTTCGATGAGCACCGCGCTGATGTTCTGATGCTTGAACTCGACCGCTCCCTGCGACCGCTCGTCGAGTTGCCGGCGCAGCCTCTCGTTGCGCTCGCGCTTGTTGAAAGGCCGGCCGTGCAGTTCCAGCGACAGCATTTCCATGTAGTCTCGAACGGTCGCCTCGACCTCCGCAGCGCTCCAGGATTGCGGCATCATGGCAGCGAGCCTGCCCGCTGTCGGTGTGCGCCGTCAAGTAGGCCATCGGCCTCCGGCAGCTCATAAGAATCCGCGCATCTGGGGAGAAAAAGTGCCGCTACGCTCCGCCGGACGGCCAGCATGGCAGAGGAGAAATCGTCAATGCACTAACATTCAGAATGGATCAGTTGACTCAGTTATAAGAGGGGTGCTTTCCTTTCTGCCAACATTGTTGAGCCCCCGGCTACCCTTGCAATTATTGAAGGGCGGTAGAGAGGAACAACGATGAGAGCAGAAAGCAGGGATTCAATGATGGTGGTGGGTGTGAACGCGCCGGTCCGCTTCCCTGATGGCTTTGGTCAACATGCCTACTGTCGTTGACGGGCGTCCATACGGCGTCATTTCCTTTTCCCGGCGCTTCAGCAGCGCCGTTGCTCGATCTTCCGCCTGCTCCACCCGTGCGACCATTTCCTCACAATTCGGTAATTTGCCTCCCTTTTTCTTATATTCCGGCCTTAACCCGCATATTTCACCAATTGCATGGATAGGCCCAATTTGGCGTTGGGGGCGGTTTTTGGGATGAGCCAGCCTTGATTGAGGCTTCGAGTGGATGGTGGCAAGCGTCGAAGCGGTAGTTTTCGCGCTATTTCGGAGGCATGGTGCGGATGCCGTGCGAAGAAAGCCCTCGGCGAGGGTGCTCGCCGGGCAAAAGGGCATACGAAGGGGCTTTACCCGGTTGCTTGCCAAGGCGGATGGGTGCGCAGGCGCTCCAGGATTTGCCCGAAGGCCTCTGCACGGGGGTAGGACTCGGAGAACGACAGCCAGACCTTGCGCGCGGTGATCCGTACACGTGCAGCAAGCTTCAGCCATTGCAACCGGATCGTGGTGCATTGCGCCCTGGCCCAAGCGGTACCGGCCAGTCCCAGCCGTCGCAGGCCCTGCATCAGCACATAGGCAAACGAGGCAAAGTACAGCCGCAGTTGGTTGGCCCGCATGCTGGCGCTGCTGGTGCGGTCGGCGAACAGGCCCAGTTGCTGTTCCTTGATCCGGTTCTCCATTTCGCCGCGGGCGCAATACAGATCCTCATACAGATGCTGGGCGCCGGCGACTTGGCAGGGCAGGCTGGTGACCACAAACCGTGGGTTGGCCCCCTTGGCCAACCATTCCGCCTTGCCCACCACACGCCGCGCTCGACCCCAGGTCTTGCGCGTACGGTATCGAAACGACCGGAATCGCCGCGACGGCTGCCCCGTGGCCACGTGACGGGCGCGGGACTTGCGCAGCGCCTTGTCGATCCGTTTCACCAATCGGGCATTGCCTCCCAGCCCCAAGACATACTCCACGCCGTGTTGCTCGCACCAGGCCATGATGGCCTCCCTGCAAAACCCCGAGTCGCCCCGCACGACGATGGGAACGCTCGGCCACCTTGTGCGGATCTGCCCAACGATCCACTCCAACTCTTCCACGCTGCCGGCGGCGGGATCGACATCCGCCTCGCGAAGGCGGGCGCACAGCAGGTGCTCGCCGCAAAAGATATACAAAGGCAGATAGCAATACTGCCCATAGTAGCCATGGAAAAACCGCCCCTGCTGATTGCCGTGCAGCGGGTCGTCGGTCGCATCCAGATCCAGCCAGATCGCCTCCGGCGGCTCGGCATAAGACTCCATGAACACATCCACCAGCAACCGGTCCATCGCTTGTGGGTTCCCAACAATGCGCTTGTAGCGATCCCAAGCCGCTCCTTCGTCGCCCAACTCCAAGCGGTTCAAGGTGCTTGAACCGGCCAGCGCACGGTCACCGTTGCGACGGCGTGCCCGACGTGCACGGCGTGCACGGCGCGCACCCGTCCCATCCGAGCGCCCCACCAGCAACGCCATCAACGGATCGCGGCGCAACTCGTCATGGTCGTTGAGATCCTCGTAACCCAGCGCCAGACCGATCACCCGCTGCGCCAGCAACGGCCGCAGCCTGTGCTCCACACTGTTGGGGTTGCGGTAGTCAACAAAGCACGACTTCAAACGCCTCGACAGCCCGATGCGCAAATCCGTCTCGCGCAGCAGCAGACCCCCCGCGTCCGAGGTCATCGGACCGCCATCGAATCGACCAATTACCTGACGTCGACCGGAGGGGGAAAACGAAAGGGATTTCAGGGTACACTGTGTCGCCATTGGGGCCTCCTGTATAGGCTATCTAACGCACTGATTATTATACAGTTCAAGGCCCCATCTCTCCCATTCGGTGAAATATGCGGGTTAATCGGCTCAATTCCCTCTGCACTTCTGTGCGGCCATCCGGTCGATCAAAATCAGTTTCATGCAGGATCAGCCAGACCTCGAAGCACGGATTGGATCGGGCTACTCCGATGCCATTCGATTCACATAGATTGACTGCTTCTTCAAATTTATCGTGTTCGTCACGATCAAATACGGCCCAAACGCTGTCGCGTTCCTCAAATGAGTTTCGCCGCTTCCTGCTCCCCCCTTTCTGCCAACATTGTTGAGACACCGGCTACCCTTGCAATTATTGAAGGGCGGTAGAGAGGAGCAATGATGAAAGCAGACGACAGGGATTCAATGATGGTGATGGGTGCGAACGCGCCGGCCCTGGGGGGTGAGGAGCGTAGCGACGAGGCCCCCAGGGCCGGGGCTCCGTCGGCGCGGCGTGGTCCGGATCCGGAGGTTATCGCCAAGCCGACCCGTCGCCGGTTCACCGCCGAGTACCGGCTGCGGATCGTCGAGGAGGCGGATCGCTGCGCGGAACCGGGCGAGGTCGGACGGCTGTTACGCCGTGAGGGGCTATACAGTTCGCATCTGTCGGCGTGGCGCAAGGCCCGTCGCCAGGGTGCGCTGCAGGGCCTGACACCGCGCAAGCGCGGCGCCAAGCCGGCGCAGCCCAACCCCGCCAGCGCCCAGGTTCGCCGGCTCGAAGCAAAAGTGGCGCGCCTGGAGAAGGAACTCGCCACCGCGCGCACGATTCTCGAAGTCCAGGGAAAAGTTGCCGGGCTGCTGGGATTGAGCCTCAACGGCGCGAACTCCTGCTGATGGCCGCCACCTCGCTCGCGACGAAAGTCGGCATTGCGCCGGCCTGCCGGGCGTTGGGGGTGTCCAGAGCAACGTTCTACCGCCGTCAAAGGCCCGCTCCCGGGCGCCAGCAGCCCCGAAAGACGCCCGCCCGGGCGCTGAGTGAAGGCGAGCGCGAGCAGGTTCTTGAGGTGCTCGCCTGTGAACGGTTCGTCGACCGCTCGCCAGCCGAGATCGTCGCGACCTTGCTGGATGAAGGGCGATATCTGTGCTCGGAGCGCACGATGTACCGCCTCTTGGCCGCCGAGCAGCCGGTGCGAGAACGACGCAATCAACTCACCCATCCGCGCTATTCCAAACCCGAACTCGTAGCCAGCGCGCCGAATCAGGTCTGGTCATGGGACATCACGCGCCTGCTCGGACCCAAACCCTGGACCGGCTTCTACCTCTATGTGCTGCTCGATATCTTCAGCCGCTATGTGGTGGGATGGATGGTCGCCGAACGCGAGAGCGCTGCGTTGGCCAGCCGGCTCATCGAGCAATCGTGCCTCAAGCAGGGCATCCAGCCCCAAGTGCTTACCTTGCACTCCGACCGCGGCGCACCCATGACCAGCCAGTGCACCGCACAACTCCTCGCCAACCTCGGCGTCACCCGCTCGCTCAGCCGCCCCAGGGTCAGCGACGACAACCCCTTCTCCGAGGCGCAGTTCAAGACCCTGAAGTACCATCCCGGATTCCCCGCGCGCTTTGAGGATATCGCCTCCGCAACCGCCTTCTGCCGTACCTTCTTCCCTTGGTACAACTGCGAGCATCGGCATTCCGGAATCGCGATGCTCACCCCCGAGGATGTCCATCACGGACGCGCCCAATACAGGCTTGAGAAACGCGAACGCACCCTGCGCCAAGCCTGGAGCCGCAATCCGGAGCGATTTGTGCGCGGCAGTCCCAAGCCCCAAGCGCTTCCCGAACAGGTCTGGATCAACCCGCCAGACCCAATCACTACAACGGAGGCTGCACAGTAAATGACAACAACCGCTGTCTCAATGGCGTTGACAGGTTCCGCCCCTTATCAATCCTTTCGCTTTCGCAAACCTCAGAGCTTCCCGTGCTATTGTCAATGGCACCCCGACACCACCACGCACTTCGACAGATATGAGCGCCCCTGCCCACTTTTGCCTTATTGCATGGAAATACGCGGGCTCCGTACTTCTTCCTTCGCAAAACAGGACAAAGTGAGCTTTGGATTCTCTCTTCGGCCCCCGACGCCTTATCGCGCCGGTTCGGCGTTCAGCCATTTGATTCTGGCCCAAACATCGTTGCAATGGGGTCGTTTCTCGGCACCGCTCCATATCGCCCCTGCAGGTACCCCAGTTCCATGTTGTCCCCCTTGCGCGTGCGAATGTCCGTTAACGGATATATTTCCGTAGCGCCTGCAGAGTTCTGTTCTGCGAACCAAAGCTGGTCGCGACGGAGCACAGGCGAACGCATCAGATTTGTATCATGCGTTGTGGCGACAAGCTGTGCCCCATTCCGGTTGGCCTTCGGAGAGCAGAACAGCTTCAATATCGCTTCGCTTGCATAGGTGTGCAGGCTGGTGTCCAACTCATCAATGAAGATCGGCCGACCCTCACCCAGCGCCCTGAATACTTGACTCAGAACGGGTAGCAATCGTCGCGTGCCTGCGCTCTCCAAACCCAGATCCAGATACACCTCCGATCCATCCTTTCCGCGGTGAGAAAGTTGAATTTCCACCACTTTATCTTCGTCATCAGGTCCTATCTCGATTTGGAGGCCAGGAATCTTTGCAAAAACCGCTTGCAGTTTTTGGCGCAATGCAAGAGATTCTTCCGAAAGTTCTGTTTCCTCCTTCCGATATCCTGTAACGCCCGTATTGATTGACTGCAAGAAGTCAATGACTCGATCATCCAACCCGTCTCTCACAACCTGTGTGGAAGCTTCGATGCCTGATACCGATGTCGGCCCGGAGAAATCAATGTCCCGGAAATACCGATATATCCTGGAGAGTTGTTCGTGACTGTTTTGCGCAGCAGCAGAGAGAAACAGGCTATTCGGGCGAGTCAGCTTGGCGATAGTGCTGTTCTGGCCCTTTAGCCAACGCCCGAAAGCAAACGTCTGCCCGGCCCGCTCAAACATTTTCCGTTTGTGCGCCTTGGGAATCTCGTACAACCATTCCGATGTGAATGATTCATCAGTCGTTTCAAAACCGTAGTGATAGCGGACGCTATCGAGGACAAAATCCATTTCAAAGCTTGATGGTTTCTCGGACCAAGCAGGATCCAGCAGAAAATTTTTGCGTGGAACCCCTCCTCCGGGTTCTCCCTTCGTGTGGGACCATAGCACCAGCTTCCGCATGGTCGATACAGCATCCACGAGATTGGTCTTGCCAGACGCGTTTGCGCCATAGATCACGACTGCTGGCACAACCGCTCCGCTGCTCACGGCCGCGCAGTCGATCAGGCCATCGCGTCGGTCTTTCAGCGATGACGCGGCGAGTGTCAGTTCTTGCCTCCCGGAAATGGAGAGATGGTTCTCGACGCTGAAGCGCAATAGCATTTGGAGGCCCTGATCCGCTCTTCCAGTGGCAGAAGTATAGCGCTATTCGCAGAAATCCCGCAAATTGCAATCTTTGATGCATTAATGCACATCACAAAAGGGCTGTAATTAGTCCAGAGGGGTTCTCGGTGGCGCAGGCTGCGGGCAGCTTCGAGAGGGCCTTGATAGGCAATGTAAACAAGTAAGAAAAATTTCTAACCGTATATAATTCTCATTTGTGTCTGTAGCCGGAGAACACTCATCAGGCTGCGCAAGTTCATCTTCTGGTCCCATCTGGCGTGTGGCCTCGGCGTGGGTCTGGTGGCCCTGACGCTGTGCGCCACCGGTGTGCTGCTCACCTACAAACGGCAGGTGGAGCGCTGGCTGACCGAGCCCGAGGTCGTCGTTCCCGCCGGCGCCCGGCCATTGACGCTTGAAGAAATCGTTACCCGCGCCCAAAACCATGTCCCGCTCTCGAACAATATGCAGGTGGTAGTGAGCAACGCGCCGGACGCCGCCGTCGCCGTGCGTCAGGGTCGGCGCGGCCTCGCGCTGCTGAACCCGTACACCGGCGAACTGCTGGAACCGCAACGGCCATGGGTGCGAGACGCCTTCCACTTCGTGACCCGCTTTCATCGTTGGTTCGCCGTGGGAGATGAGGCCCGGCCTGCCGCAAAATTCATCGTCGGCGTCGCCAATCTCGCGCTCCTGTTCCTCGTGGCGAGCGGCCTGTACCTCTGGCTGCCGCCGATCTGGCGCCGGCACGCATTCAGGTTCAGGACCCTGTTCGTGCGCAAGCCTCGATCAAGCCGTATGCGCGATTACAACTGGCACCATGTCCTCGGCATCTGGGCGGCCGGGCCGCTCGTGGTTCTCATCGTGACGGGTTCGGTGTTCTCCTTCAACTGGACCGGCGATGTCATCTACTCCGTGCTTGGCGTCGAGCGCCCGCAGCGCAGCGGGCCGGAACCAGCCGGCGGCGGGCGAGGTCGGGGGAGGCGTGGCGGCCAGGAGCCCGGCAGCGGCCAGTTCCCGGTTGTCGCCCCGGCGGGCATGTTGACCCTTGACGCTCTCGCCGATGTCGCCGCCGGTCATGCTCCGGATTGGCGCGAACTCGCAATCGGCTTGCCGCGCCCAGGACAGTCGCGGGTGACCGTGCTCATTGACCGGGGGAACGGCGGTCAGCCCACGTTGCGCGAGACCGTCACCCTGAACCGTGCGACAGGGGAGACGATCGAGTCCGTGCCCCACGAGCGCCTGCCCGCGGCGCAACGGATCCGGGGGACGATCCGCTTTCTCCACACCGGCGAATACTTCGGCTTTGTTGGCCAGACCGTCGCCGGACTCGCATCGCTGGCAGGTGTGCTCATGGTCTGGACCGGCATTGCCCTGGCCTGGCGCAGGCTTGCCCAGCCACTGTTCGCCCGGCGGCGGCGTGGCCCCGGGTCACGGCCCGAGCCTGATGCATGGCAAGGCGTGAAGCCCGCCACCCCCGTCACTGGCCCCGAACCACTCACGAACCTGGAGGGAAAATGACCATCCGAACTTGCCATACCATCGCCTGTACCCTCGCGGTCATGCTGGCCATGTCGTCAGCCGCTGGCGCTGATCACACCGAAACTCACACCGAAAGCGAACAGCTGATCGAAGAAGTCGTTGTCACGGCGGATCGGATCCCGGCTTTCAGCGACCCGCGTGTCGACGAGCGGGAGGGCGCACAAATCATCGCGCGCGAGTACGTCCGCGCCCAACTCGCCACCACGCTGGCCGACGCCCTGCGCAAGACTACCAGTGTCCAGGTGGACGAGGAAGCCGGCTATCAGGGCTCCATCATCAGCATCCGCGGAATGCAGGGCGATGCCGTGAGCGTCCGCATCGACGGGGCGCCACAGAACTTCAACCAGGTCCGACACGGCGGCGCCAACACCATCTGGGCAGAGCCCGACATCTACAAGTCGATCACCGTGATTCCGGGCGTGGCGTCGAACATCTACGGAAGCGGCTCGATCGGCGGCGTCATCAAGCTCGAAACGATCGATCCGGGCGATCTGCTTCAGGAGGATGACCGCTGGGCCCTGGGCGCTCGTGTGGGTCACGAGACCAACGGCGACGCTCTGGTCCGGTCCATGGAGGCGGCGCACCGCTTCACGGACTCGGTTGCCGGCCTGATTCATGTCCTCGCGCGCAACAACGGCGCCTACGAGGACGGTTCCGGCATCGAAACGCTCGGCGGCGCAACGGGCTCCGAAGACAGGAATGCGCTTGTGAAGCTGAATATCGAACCGCACGAGGCGCATGCCCTGGAGCTCGCGTACCGTTTCATGGAGAAGGACTATACGGCTCGCGGCACGCAAAGCCGGGGCCGCGAGGTCAGTTCCACCGACCAGTTCACGAAGTTGAATGAGCGCTCCATGAGCGCGCAGTACGTGTTCCAGCCGGTCGGCTCCAATTGGATCGACGCCAACATGCGCCTGTCGCGCATTGATGTGGAGCGGGATCGCAGGAGCGCGGGCACGGCTGACTGGTCCACCTGGGCCTCGACGACCGACTACCTCGAAATCGAAAACACATCCAACCTGAACATCGGCGGCAACAACACGCACCGCCTCCGCTATGGCCTGGATCTATCGTCCGACGACCTGCTCACCGCGTATTTCGACGCCAACGGCGGTCAGCTTGCAAGGACGCGGGACATCAGGGGCATCTACCTCAGCAATGCGTTCGATTGGGGGCGGCTGTCGGTGGTGGCGAGCGTGCGCCACGACGACTATCGCACCGAGGACTTGTCGAGCGGAGCCCAAACGCAAAACTCGAGAATCTCGCAAAAGCTTCACCTCGCTGTACAGCCGTTCACTTCCGGAAAGCTCCGCAACCTTTCGGTTTTCGCACTGTTTGGCTCGGGCTTTCGCGCACCCTCGGTGCACGAGACCTTCGGCCGTGGCGAAACCGGCGTGACCTGCTCCCGGGGGCGGCGCGGTTTCGCCTGTTCGGAACGCGTCCCGAATGCCGATCTGGAAGCCGAAACGAACGACAGTCGGGAAGCGGGCCTGCGCTTCGCAGGCGAAGGCGTTTTCGTTGCTGGCGACCAACTGTTCTTTTCCGTGGCCTACATCGAGAGCGACGTTACGGACTTCATCGACACGCAACAACTCGCCAGCGGCGAGACCGTGGTGAACAGCCGCAGGTACCCGGTTTTGCGCAGCACATTCACCAACATCAACGCAGCCGAAATCAGCGGCTGGGAGTACTCCGCGAATTACAGCAACTCACGCTGGTTCGCCGCCTTGGCGTCGCAGACCATGGACGGCCGCAACACGACAACCGGCCTGAACCTGCGCGATGTGAGCCCGCACAGCACGAACTTTTCCGTGGGCGCGTATCTTGCCGCCGGCAAGCTTCGTGTCGGCCTGGACATCACGAACCGCAGCGGCAGGGAAATCGACGAGGATCCGGCCTTCAACCGCCTGCCCTACACCGTCTACGACCTGTTTGCCTCCTGGCGCTTCAACGACCGATACCACGTGCAACTGCGGCTTGAAAACGCAACGAACGAGCTCTACACCAAGCGCTTCCAGAGCCTGTCGCTGGATACGCAGACGGGCGAGCAACAGGATTACACCTACTATCAGCCGGGCCGGAACCTCAAGTTTTCGTTCGAGGCCCGCCTGTTTTAGGGAGCTTGCGTCGCAAGAACGACGCGCGACAACAAAAATAGACAAATTGGAGATTTTGAGATGCCGACGAAGTTTCGCCCGTATTGCCCCGGATCAGGGGTTGTTGTTTCCGCCGGACAGGAGGGATGGGTTGCCGGTCAAACAAGCCAAGAGAACCCGCGCAATCCTTGCATCGTGCTTGCGATTGCATGGCTACTCGCTGCGTCGGCCGTGCCGGCAAGCGCACAGGATGACCCGGAAGGCATCGAGGAGATCGTGGTAACCGGGCAGAAACGCGAGGAGTCGCTGCAACAGAGCGATGTGGCGGTAACCGTCCTGACGGAGGCGTTCGTCGACGAAGCCAGGGTGCGTGACCTGCGGCGGATCGATGACCTCGTGCCCAATGTGCAGTTCAACGAAACCGCCCAGCTCAGCTCGGTATTTGTCACGATTCGAGGCATCGAGTCCAACCCCTATATCGTCAACCGCGCCGCTCTCTACATTGACGGCATCCCGTTCCGCGAGCTCAGCAATGCGGTGCTGGGCCAGGTGAACTCAATCGAGGTGCTGCGCGGCCCCCAATCCACCCTGTACGGCGCCAACAGCGAAGGAGGCTTGCTCATTATCAACAGCCGCCAGCCCGGCCTCGAACCCGAGGCCGATGTGCGCTTGACTGCCAGCGCTTTCAATGGCGACAGCGGATACCATCTGGACGGTTTTGTGGGCGGCCCCATCATGCGGGAAAACCTGTTGGGTTCTCTCTCGTTGAAGGCGCAAAAAGAAGATTCCTACATAACCAATCCAGCATCACTCACAGGCGAGCCCGGGGAAATTCGCGACCTGTTCCTGCAGGGGCGATTGACTTTCCAGCCCACCGACACGCTGACCATCAACGGCGCTGCCCTTTCCGCCAACATTGTTGAAACACCGGGTATCCCCTCCCGATACTCGCGGGCAAACGTTCGGGCAAGCCGAGAAGCGGGCCACGAACTCCGGGAGTGATCGTGTCCGGGCGCGAGATCAAGTGAATACGGCGTCAATAATCAAGCGGTTGTCCGACCGTCAAGAAGTCGCAGTCATTGGCAGCAATTCCCGCTAACAATGCAGAGTCGTTCGTTCAGGGCCGAATACCCAAGCTTGGGACCATTCAAGCGTTGGACCGGAGCTGATTTTCGAGCATTGTCACGCTTGGGGGGAATTACTGATTCATTGGCTAAGCGGCGCCGCGGTTGACGATCTCCGGCGCGTCTTCCCGATCGATGCGGCCATGGTTTACCAACTGCGTCTGAATCGTCATCGGCGAAACCTTGAAATAGTCCGCGATTTCGTTCTGCTTTTCTTCGGAGTAATCGTCGCCCAGCATCTCGTCCACCGAGGGAAAAGGACTCAAGAACTCCGCAGCAAACGCTCGTTGCGCCTTCTGCCTGTAGCTATGGGCGCGCGTTGCCGGGTGCAGCCGTTCATTTGCGTAATTCATTTGGCGGCGGAACACACGGTCGCCCACCAGACGCGCCAGATCGAACCGCCGCCCCGTTTCCCATTTCGGCCTGAGCGCTATGCGAGCATGGTCGCCGCCTTGCCGCCCCAGCACAAAGGACACGCCATGCGACTGCCTGTCTGTACTTTTAATGGCGCTGATTGTCGTTCCCGCGAGTTCAGATAACTTGTGGCTGGGAACTGGTTGGCCATCCAGCCTCAGCTGGTCGCGCAGGCTGCGAGCGGCGGTTCCTCCGACACGCCACGCCGCGGCATCCTGAGGCTCCGGAATGTCCGCTTCGCATTCCAGGGTGACGGCGTCGTCCAAATTGGCATCGAAACCGCTGTTGCGTGCGATGTTCGATAGCTCTGCGGCCGAGAGCATTTGACCTTGCCCGGAACCGTGAAGCGCGGCGTCACAGGCCATTTCGCCCAGCGCCCATTCGCCAAGCATTGCCGCATCGCCGAGACGATCCCGCAACACGTTTTCATCCACTTCGTCCGGGTCGTGCCCCAACTGCGCTTCCAGGCGCCGGAAACGTGTGGCCTCGGAATCTTGCCGTTCCTCATTGAGGTCGTCCCAAAGACGGTGGAGGTTCGAATCCCGGAGGTTGTGGTCGTCCAATCGGGCCAGGATAGTCTTGATGAACTCGTCAATCTCCGCTTCCAGTTGTGCGGCGGGAACAACCTCGGGCTCACCCGCGCCGATGTAACGAAACGAGACGGCTCCAGGGTTCCGGGTCGGTCCGGATTGAAGAAATGCCTGGATCCCATCCGAAAAAATCGAGATATTCGGCCACGCATAGCCCTCGCCAGCCGTGGCCATCGCGTGAGCAAAGTCCCAGCGGCGGCGGGCGTCTTGCCCCGAGGGTCGCGAGGGTCGTTCGCCTTCCCACCGAATCCGCCACCAGTTCCAGACGAACCACTCGGCGAGTGGATATCCTGCAACGTACGGGCCGTGGCGAAGTTCATTGCCTTCGATATCCTGACCGGCAGTCAGCAGTCGTTCGTTTGCGGTCAGCGAGAACAGACCGAAGGTTGCTCTTTCCTGCGCGGAGCCCGAAGGAAGTTCCTCGGAAGAGAGTGAAACAATCAGCTTCCCCGACATCTCAGCCTCCATTCTTCCAGGACCAGACGCCTCATGCCGTCACAGAGTTCAATTGTGGCATGGCGTTTTGGGGTACGGACGGGACTATGAACCAAGAGGCATGAGGCAGCGGCGGCGAGTTGTTGAGGCATGAGGCAGCGGCCGGTGGAGGCGGCGCGAGGGGTTGCTCCTTCATGTTGCCTTGGCAGACGGTAGCGGCAGCGCCGGGATGGCGGCGGCCACCAGCGCGCCCGGCCCGGCGTGGGCGCTCACCACGGCGCCCAGATCGGTGGTGAAGCTGGACACCAGACGGGGAATCTCCGCGACCAGCAGATCGTGCAGCCGCTGCCCCGATTCCGGGCGGTTGGCGTGCGCCACGGCGATGCGCAGCGGCTGGCCTTCGGGGAAACGGCGCAGCACGTAGCGGGCGAAGCGGGCGACCCGGTCGCCGGAGCGTCGCTGCAAGCCGCAGGCCTTCACGTCGCCACCGGGGGCGACGCCCAGCAGCGCATCCACGCCCAGCAGGTCGCTGAGGCGCTTGACGCGCGGGGAAACCCGGCCGCCCCGAACCCCATGCGACAAGTCTTCGATGACGCCGTAGGTTCGGGCCGCGGCGCACAGCGGCGCCAGACCCTCGATAATGCGGGCCGCGCTGGCGCCCTGTTCCGACCATTCCGCAGCGTGCTGGACGATCAGCCCGTGGCCCACCGACACGTTGGCGCTGTCCACAACGTGGACCTTGCCGGGGGCGATTTCCGCAGCGACGCTGCGGGCCACGTCGGCCGTGCCGCTTACCGTTCCCGCCAGGGCGATCCAGACAGACTCCGGGAAGTGTCCGGCCAGAAAACCCATCGCCCTTTCCATGTCGCCGCGCGGAGGGGTGGCGGTCCGGGCGTGCTGACCATCATCTTCCATCGCGCGCCACAACCATTCCGCCGGCAGGCCCAGCCCGTCGAGATAACCCTTCCCGCCCAGATGAATGCGTAGCGGCGCCTGGGTAATCCCGTGTTTCTCAAGCAGTTCCCCGGGCAGGTCCGCGCCGCTGTCGCATCCGACCGGCACCCGGGAGTGGTTGAGCAGGGCAAACTGCACATGCATGTCGTCGGCCTTCTCGCCGCTCACCTGGCCGTGTTCGTGGGCCAGGCCGAAGACTTCGTGCGGTTTGTCCGTGTGGATGTGCAGCCGGATGTTGCGCGCGCCGCCGGCCACGACGATGGAATCTCCGAGGGCCTCGATTTCCCGGTGGATAGCCGACGGCGCCAGCGCTTCGCCGGAGATCATGCATTCCGTGCAAAAGCGGTATTTCGACTCCTCCCCCGGATCATGGGCGCGCGGCGCACCCGAGAGCGCGCCGGTCTCCCGTGTCAGATCCGGGGCTGGCGACCCCTTGCCGGTCCTGACCAGTGCTTCGATGCCCGCAAGAAATTGCGCCAGCCCGGCGCCCCCCGCATCCACAACGCCGGCTCGCCGCAGCACCTCCAGTTGCCGGGGAGTCTTCTGCACGGCTTTCTCGGCAGCCTGACAGGCCGTTGCAAGCAGCGTCGTGAGCTCCCCCTCCGGCGAGGCGTCCAGAGCGCCCAGGCCGACGGCGCTCATCACGCTGAGAATGGTTCCTTCCCTGGGGTTGCTCAGGCCGCGGCGCGCCGACTCCGCCGCCGCCATGAGTCCTTCCGCCACTTCCGCGGTGCCGAGACGCGCCTTGCCCTCCCAAGCCTCCGCCAGACCCTGCAGGAATTGTGCGAGGATGACCCCGGAATTGCCGCGAGCGCCGTATAACGCTCCCTTCGCTGCGGTGTGGGCCGTTTCCCCCGCGTTCCTGGACGGCGCCTCCGACAGGGCAAGGATGACCGCCTGCGCGGTATGGGCCATGTTCAGCCCGGTGTCGCCGTCGGCCACCGGAAACACGTTGATCCGATCCAGTTCTTCACGGCTGTTCTGCAACTGCAGCATGCCCGCCGTTATGGCGCGCTTGAGCCGGCGGCCGTCGAGATAACGAATGCCCTTTACCGTTCCACTCCCAGAAGGATCTGTTGCCCCCGGTACGCCAGTGTCACGCTGTGCCTGCCGATCTTCCGGACCTCGGGACCCGCCGCCAGCCGCTCGCCCTGACGGTAGGTCTTGCCGTTCACCTGCACGAAGCGACGGCTTTCCTCCTCGCTGAAGAACAGCATTTGCAATGACAGAGCCGGCCAATCCGGCGGCGGCGCCGCGAGCACCCCCAGGGACGCCGCAGGTTCCGAATCCAATGCCGGTTCGATGCCGCCTTGCGCAGGGGGCGCGGGCCGATTTTCCCAACCGGCTCCCTGCTGCTCCGGCGCTTCTCCGGTTCCTGCACGTGCCGGCTCGCGGTTGCCAAGAAACCCCTCGCCCTCAACGATGACTGTTTCGACCGGGAAAGCGCCGACATGCTCGACCGCCCGCGCATCCGAAGCAGGCGCGCCGTCCGAGTCGTTTGTTCCGGGCGCGGATGAAGAGAGCGGCCCGAGGACGCCGGGAACGGGAGCGATCAGCCGCCATCCCAGGGCCAGCAGCGCCACGGCGGCCACCGCGGCCGGCAGCGCAAGCCATTTGCGCATCCGACCGGCGCGCCGCGGGCGGGGCGGGTGCGCGTAGATCCGCCGGCTCAAGCGCGAGCGCTTCCGTTCGGAAACCTTCAGCGCATCCAGGACGAAGGACATGGGTTCAGCCGGCGGCCCCGCTCCACACGGCTCTGCGCGGCGCCCCGCCGCGCCCGTAGACTTCGCGAGCGGCCGCCCTCACGAGGCGAGAGCCAACTTCGTGTTCCCTGCGCACGAAAGCGCCCAGCAGGGCGCGGTCGGCAACCACATTGATGATCCGCGGAATGCCCCGGGACATACGGTGCAGGAGGCGCCTTGCAGAGGAGGAAAACACATCGCGGCTGGCCCCGGCAACCTTGAGCCTGTGCTGGAGGTATTCACCGGTCTCGGCGCGGGACAGGGGGGCAAGATGGCAGCGCGCGGTAATCCGCTGCGCCAATTGCCTCAAGTCCGGGCGGGCCAGGGTCTCGTAGAGTTCCGGCTGGCCCACCAGCACAATCCCGAGGAGCTTGTGGTGCGCTGTTTCCAGGTTGGTCAGTCGGCGAACCTGTTCCAGCAGTTCCGCCTGCAGGGCCTGGGCCTCGTCCACGATCAGCACCGTGCGGCGTCCGGAAGCATAGGTGCGAAGCAGCTTGCGATTGAGCGCAGCCCCCACGGCGGACGGACTGGCCGCCCAGCGGGGCGTACGAACGCGCAACTCGCGGCATAGCTCCTGCAGGAACTCCAGCCGGGCGCCGGGCGGGTCGAGAAGGATTGCCGTTTCGGTGCGCTCCGGCAGTCGTTCCAGCAGGCAGCGCACCAGCAAGGTCTTGCCCGTCCCCGCCTCGCCGGTCAACTGGGTAAAACCGCCGTTCTCCCGCACGCCGTACAGCAGGTGGGCCAGCGCTTCCGCATGACGCCCGCTCATGTACAGGTAGCGCGGGTCCGGCGTGATGCCGAACGGCCGTTCGCTCAGACCATGAAATTGCTCGTACATGAGACCGCTAGGAGCTTGCCCCACAGAACGATCTGGCATTCAGCCAGTGGGGTAGAGCAGCCGGATTTCGCCAATATATGGCTTCCTTGTCGCTGCCACTGAATCGAGGTATTTGCATAGTGCTGCCCCAAGGGAATTTTCTACGGCGCAAGCCTTTGGCTCGCTCCCATTGTATCGGCGACTGCCGGGGCGGGAAGGTCGCGGCCCATGAAGCCGGCCATCCAGCGCAGTCCGCTCCCGCGCGCCCCGAAGACAGCGCTCGCCTCTTTCATGGCGTCAATGAGCTCCGCCATCCGTTCCTGCGCGGCCTGTGCGCCAAAGCGCTCCACAAAGGACGGCAGTCTGCGACTTTTGGCCGCACTTCGCAGCGGAGCGCTGGATCCCTGATCCTCGAGATCGTCGCGAATCTGGAACGCCACTCCCAGCGCGTCACCGAAGCGTTCCAGCGCGTGCTTCCGGCGCCGGAGCATCTGCGGTTGAATGCACACCGGCGCAAGCGCCGCGGCCCTGAACAGCCCGCCGGTCTTGGTTCGAAAGGCATGCTCGAGTTCCGCCTGATCTGGCTCGGGGCCGCCGTGCAGGTCGAGCTCCTGACCGCCGGCCATTCCGGTGGAGCCCACGCATTGGGCGAACAGCTCGACGAGCGCTACCCGAGCCTCCTCGCGACCCGCAAGCGATGGATGAGTGGCCAGCACTTCCCAGGCGAGCGTTTGCAGGGCGTCACCCACCAGCAGCGCCGTGTCTTCGCCATGAATCCGGTGAATCGCCGGCTGGCCGCGCCGCAAGTCATCGTTGTCCATGCACGGCAGGTCGTCGTGCACCAGGGAGTAGCAATGAATCAACTCCACCGCTACGGCGGGCGCATCGACCGATTCCGCCGCAACGCCGGTCGCTTCGGCCACTGCGTAGCAAACCAGCGGCCGCAAGCGCTTCCCGCCGCGCAACACCGCGTCCCTCATGGCCGTGTGCAAACGCTGTGGAATAACCTCCGCCGCCGGGAGGCAAGCGTCAAGAGCGGCATTCACACGCGCCCTATAAACGCCCCGGCGCTGCTCGAAGTGGTCGCCGAGCCTCATGCCTGCCGCGCTTCCCCGGAAGAAAAATCGATCATTGCGCCTTGCGCGACGACGGCGCGGATGCGCACCATCCCCGGATTCTATCCTGCGTCCACTTGCCCGGCTCGACACCGGAGTGTTATTTGCGACCAGCCGCAGCCGACGGAACTGCTCTCGCGAGTCCAGCCGATCAGACGATCCCGCACGCCAACCTTGAACGAACCCGCAGGCCATGTATCAGCACATGGGGCAAACGGGGCAAAGTACAAGCGCAGCCCGAAGGCCCCACCTCTCCTGTTCGGTGAAATATCCGGGCTAGAATCCCGGAAACCGAACCCATTCTTATAAGGCAGGGGTATGCAAGGCCGCGCCGTCGCGCACCCGAATGTCGCACTCGTCAAATACTGGGGAAAGCGCAAAGCCGCCGGCAACCTTCCCGCAGCAGGCTCCCTGTCACTCACTCTCGGGCATTTGACAACGCGCACCACGGTGCGGATCGACGGCGAGCTCATGGAAGACACCCTGAGCATCAACGGACGCGCCGGCGCGCCCGATCTCCCCCGCTTGCGCCACTGTCTGGCGCCGCTGAGGAAACGCGCCGGCAACGCCTTGCCCGTGGCCGTGGAGTCGGCAAACGATTTCCCCACCGGGGCGGGTCTGGCGTCGTCGGCTTCCGGCATGGCGGCGCTGGCGCTGGCCGCCGCCGAGGCCCTGGGGGTGGCCGGGGACATGGATCTCGTGGCTCGGGCGGCGATGGCGGGATCCGGTTCGGCGCCCCGGTCGCTTTTTGCCGGCATCGTCTTGCTGTCCATCGACGAGACCGGCGAATGGCAGTGCAAAAGCCTGTTGGGTGCGGATGAGTGGCGCCTGAAAGTGGTCGTGGCGGTTACGGACGACGGGGCCAAGGCGGTGGATTCACGCTCCGCAATGGAATGGACCCGGCGCACCTCGCCGTTCTACGACGCCTGGATTCGAGGCCAGGCCGCCGATCTTTCCGAAGCCTGTCGCGCCATCGAGCATCGCGATTTCGAGCGTCTTGCGGCATTGTCCGAACACAACTGTCTGAAAATGCACGCCACCGCATTGGGCGCCCGCCCCGCGGTGCTGTATTTCAACCCCGCGACCATGGAGTGCATTCATCGCGTAAAGGCCCTGGCGCGGGAGGGGGCGCCGGTTTTCTTCACTGTTGATGCGGGGCCGCAGGTCAAGGCGGTATGTCTGCCCGAAGCGCTTGACGAAGTGGCTGGCGCCCTGCGCGAGGCGCCGGGGGTGCTTCGGGTGCTGGCCGGCGGGCTGGGCGGCGGCGCCCGCATCGCCTGACCTGCCTGTTCCACCGGACGGATCCGCCGCCTTGCAACGTCTTGCCTGTTCCCATGTTTTCCCCGGTTTCCGGGCGATTGAGCCTCGATCCGGCGCGCTCGCGCCCGCTCCACCACCAACCCGGTCAGGCTGATGCTTGCGACCGCGCGGCTGGCGGCCTTGCTCGCCCGGAGCTCCGACATCCGGTGAAACCGGTGCGCTGCGCCAACCACCGAAGCGGCGGCCAAGGGAGGCTTCGATGATCGTCGCCCACGCCCCGGGCAAGCTGTTCATTTCCGGCGAATATGCGGTGCTTGAAGGCGCAACGGCCATCGCCTGCGCAGTGAGCCGCGGCGTGCAGGTTCGCTGGCTTCAGGGCAAGGAACCCGAAGAACAGGAAGCCACTCGATGGCGCGAGGCAGCCGAGAGTCTGATCCTGGCGCCGGGTTTCGGCGAAAAGCGACCACGCGGCCGCCTGGCAATTGACAGCCGGGCGCTTCATGCACCCGGCGGCGTCAAGTACGGCCTCGGCTCGAGCGCCGCAGTGGCCGCGGCCGTGACCGGCGCGCTGCTGGCGGCGTGCGGCGCCCTGCCGTCCAGGGCAGAGCAGTTTCGCCTGGCCACAGCGCTGCACCGCTTGCGCCAGGGCTCCGGGGGCAGCGGCGTGGATGTGGCCGCAAGCCTTTATGGCGGCATCGTGGCCGTGTCCGGCGACCGGGTGGAGCGGCTGGACTGGCCCGACGGGCTGGAGTGCGCCGTGCTGTGGACCGGCCGCGCCGCCGGCACCGGGCAGGCGGTGCGCCGCTACCGGGAGGCCCTGGAAACCGGTCCGCAACGGTTGCGGGGCGCACTCGAACGGTTGCAGGCGAAAGCCGAGTGCGTGAAGCAGGCGTGGGAGCGCGGCGGCGCCGTCGCGCTCGGGGCGCTGGAGCGGTACGCCGCAGCCTGGCGGGAGCTGGACCGGGCCGGGCGGCTCGGTGTCTACAGCGCTCCGCATTGCGAACTGCTGGAACTGGCTCGTGCGTCGGGCTGCTTGTACAAGCCTTCGGGCGCCGGCGGAGGGGACTGCGGACTGGCGCTGGCTTGCGATCCGCAGGCGCTCGGGCGCATGCGCCAGGCGGCCGCACGGAAAGGCTATGAGGCCGTGGATGTGGACTTTGCAGTCAAGGGTCTGGAAGTGACGCAAGGCGCGGGGGAAAAAGCGTAGTACTCCACGCCTTCGTCCTGGAACTCCACATCGGTTCGCTTGCCGATACTCCGGATCCGGAAGCCTGCCGGCGGCGGAAGGTTCTCGGCAGGCAAGCCGGCGTGCAGGGCCTCGTACTGATCCCGGCGCAGATCGAACGAGGGCGCGAGCGCCTCGGAGAAGCGGATTCGTCGCGCCGCCTCGCGCCAGCCGCCAGCGACCCGCAGCGCCATCGCCTCGGCGGCGTCGCCGCTGCCGTATCCCACCACCAGCACTTCCCTGCCGGCCCACTCCTCGCTCAATGACGCGGCTTCCTCGAACCCGGCTGCTATCCAAGCCAGCAACGCCCCGGAATAGATGTTGCCCAACTCCATCATCTTCGCATTGCCCCAGCCCAGTGGCTTGAGCACCATTTCCCGGAATTCCCCGGATTTGCGCCACACCCTTGCCAGTTCGTTGCTCAGCGGAAACGGGTCCCGGCCTTCGCCGGCGCCGGCCGCCAGCGGGCGCGCGGGGGGCTCGCGCCGCAACTCATGCAAGACCTCCGCCAGGGAAACGCCGGCCTCCCGGCACAGGCGCTGGAGCAGGTTGGACTGTTCGCCCCGACTCGCGCCTTCGGCGCACAGGCGGATCAGCGCGAAAGCGGTTTGCGGCATGCGCAGGTAGGGGCGATGAAAGAAAACGGCGGGCAAGCTCTCCAGCCATTCCACAGGCAACACATCCCGCCGGCCATAGAAGTGATTGAGCGCATTGGTCACCTGGTCCAGATAGCAATAGGTGGAATAGCGCCCGTTGAACACCGGATAATGCAGATTCGATCGGGGGCGCCGGTCGCCATCCAGCAAGGGTTTGCGGAAATCGGTGATGCGATAATCCGAGGCGCATCCCGTATGCCTGAGGTCAAGGCTGGCCAGAGCCGGGTTGCGCTCCACCAGCAACGCCACGGCGCCGGCGCCCTGGGTGGGCTCGCCACTGCTTCCGCGGGCGTACAGGGCAAGATCCGAGCACACCACGATCGCCTTGGAATCTTCCAGCAGGCAATGGCGCACTGCGTTCTTGAGGGCGTACACGCCGCCCAGGCAAGCGTGTTTCACTTCCGGCACCTCGCAGTGACGCGAAAGCGGAGGCAGGCCAAGTTGGCCCAGCGCCTCGTTCAGCATTCCCTTCACGATGACCGGCCCGGCGGAATTGTCGTTGCTGGATTCGGTTCCCAGGGCCAACAGGGAGATCGAGCCGGGATCCACATCGTAGTTGCGGATCAGCTTCAGCACGGCATTCGCCGCCATGGTATAGACGCTTTGCGAGGGTCCCGGGAGACGAAAGGAACGCCCCACTATGGCGGCGATTTTCGGCCATGAGGCGCCAGTCCAGTCGCACCAGCGTTCCAGGTCCACCCGATACGGCGGCAGGTCGACCGCGATGCCGCCGATTCCGGCCCCGCGCACCCCGCTGTTCGGCATGGTTTCGGACCGGCCCTTTTCTCCCGTCGCCGTCCTAGCCCTGGTTCACTGTAACGGTGAGCACGGAGGACACGACCGGGGGATCGTGGGGAATGTGCAGATGGTCGCCCAGCAGCAACTGCAACGTATGGACGCCGGGTTCCAGGGACAGTTCCACGCTCGTCTGCCCCTGCCCGAAATGAATGTGATTGTCGTCCGTGACGATCGGAAGGTCCATGCGCGGCAAATCCGTGTTCACGAGAAGGTGGTGATGGCCGCTGTGTTCGCCGGGGTCTCCCGCAGGCCGCAGCGCCATCCCCTCCAGGCCGAATTGCACCACGAAGGGCGATGTCACTTCCGCACCTTCCGAAGGAGAAACGAACCACACCCGCGCGCCTTCCGGCGAAGGCTGGCGAGGCAGGCTCGCTGCGGCATGCGCGATGTACTCCGCGGGCGGCTGCGCGCCGGCGTCGGAAGCTTCGTCGGTGTCCGGCGGGGCGCATCCGAACAGCAGCGCTGCGGGGAGCAGAATGGCGAGGGGGCGTTGAATCATGCGCAACTCCGAGGGGTCCGGAAGGTTCCGGGCCGGACCATGACCCGGCGCTCCATCCGGCTTGCGAGGCAGGTTCCCAGCCTACAGATCAAGCTGGCTCGCTGCGGACTTTTCGGCCACCAGCTCCTCGCCGGTAATCCGGATTTTCTGCTGGGAGAACTCGTCCAGATCCAGTCCCGGAACGATTTCCCAGGCTCCCCCGGCGCAGCGTACGGGATAGGAAAAAAACACGCCCTCGGGAGCGCCGTAACTGCCATCGCTGGGAACTGCCATGCTCACCCAATCGCCGTCTGCGGTGCCGTGCGCCCAGTCGCGCATGTGATCGACCGCGGCGCTGGCCGCGGAGCCCGCGCTCGAGCTTCCCCGCGCCCGTATCACCGCGGCGCCGCGCTGTTGCACGGTAGTCAGGAACTCGCCCCGGGCCCACTCTTCGTCCACCAGGGTCCTGGCGGGCTTACCGTCCACGAGCGCCTGGGACAGGTCCGGATACTGCGTGATCGAATGGTTCCCCCAGATAATCATCCGCTCTACCGAACTCGCATGATGTCCCGTTCGGGCAGCGAGTTGCGCGCAGGCCCGGTTGTGGTCCAGCCGGGTCATCGCGGAGAAATTGCGCTGGTCCATGTCCGGCGCGTTGGTGGCCGCGATCAGCGCGTTGGTGTTGGCCGGATTGCCCACCACCACAATCCTGGCTCGTTCGTCGGCCTGCTCGTTCAGCAACGCCCCCTGGCGGGAAAAGATCCGTGCGTTCTCGGCCAGCAAGTCGGCGCGTTCCATTCCAGGTCCTCGCGGCTTGGCCCCCACCAGGAAGACGTACTCGGCGCCGCGGAAGCCTTCCTCCAGACGGTCGGTAACGATCACCTCGTGCAGCGCATCGAAGGCGCAATCGGCAAGTTCCATGGCAACGCCTTCCAGCGCCTTCATGGCGGGAGGAATCTCGATCAGGCGCAGGGTCAGGGGCTGTCCGTAACCCAGAAGCTGTCCCGAAGCGATGCGGAAGGCAAGCTGGTAGCCGATCTGCCCGGCCGCGCCGGTTATGGCGATCTGTGCGGATTGTGACATGGCTCAATGGCTTGTGGGGGAGCCGGCATTGTATCGCCTCAGGCGGTGCGGCGGGTCTGCGCTGGCGCAAGAACCGTGGCGGCGGAGCGCGCCCGGACAAACGAACATCCACACCGCCGGTACGCAGCCGGACGGCGTGGCGGCGCACGCCCGGGCATAACGCAGGCAAGAAATTGCCAGGCTGCGGCCCGATCCGTGGCGGCGGAGTGCGCCCGGGCAAACGGACATCCACACCGTTGGTCCGCAGCCAGACGGTGTGGCGGCGGAGCGCGCCCGGACAAACGGAAAGTCCCCCGACTGTACGCCGATGCAACCAATTGTCCGCCCGGCGGCATCAAGGGGGCAACAAGTCGAACACTGCCCGGCGCCGCAACTGACACTGGCGCCATCGAAACAGGAGACCCATCATGAACCCGAACACCGCATGGATACCCACTCTGGCGTGCGCAGCGGCGCTTGCCTGGGGATCGGCCACCGCTGCGCCTGCAAGCGAAGCCGGAGAAGTCGGCGCCGCCCGCACCAACATGGCAGGAGGCTTGGACCGCGATCAGCTTCGCGCACGCATGGCCGACTGTGGGCTGCCGCCAGCCCGCGAACTGGCGCGGGCCATCACGCGGCAAATTGTGGAGAGGCAGGGCAACGAACCGGGCCTGGGAGTTTCATTCGGCGTGCGCGGCGCGCAACGCACCCGCTCCCTGCCCACCGTTTCCGTGGCGAAACCGGGCCGGGACGATCTCCATGATTCCGGGAAAGCGCCTGGCGAGGCGTTGCTCCGTCTCCGGGAAGAACTGCGGAAAATTGCCGGATTGCTGGAGTTCTGGAAATAGGGAGACAGGCGAAAGCCATCCGCCACCTGCCGGCCCGGCTTGCGCGATGCGGCGGAAACGTTCGTGAAATACCAGCAATTCCCGCCAAACGTGAAAATGCTCGAAAATCAGTTCCGTTCCAACGCCTGAATGGTCACAAGTCCGGGTATTCGGCCCTGAACGAACAACTTTGCATCGTTAGCGGTTAGCGGGAGTTGCTGCTGAAAGACAGCCTGCGAGCGATCAGTCGTCCTTCCTGTTGCGTTCGTTCCAGAGGCGGATCTGTTCGTTCATTCGGTCTGCCAACTGTTTCTCGCGATCAATGGAAGCGTCGTGGCGCTTGACGAACAAGTCCTTGCGCTCTGGCGTACGAGCTTCTTCTTCGAGCGATTGGAAGTCGTCGTCCAAGCATTTGCGGTAGCCCTCGAGCGCGCTCTGGAATTCCTTGAACTCGGCGATCGCGGCCTTGAACTCCTCAAGCGTCATTTTCCCAGCGTCCGGCATGGTGGGCTCGTCGGGGTAGTCACAGCCTGCCCGGGCTGTGCCGCCCGCGAGCAACAGCGAAAGGGCGGCGAGCGTGGCGATACGTTGCATGTTTTCCTCTCTGCGGTGCGTTCCGGCTACGCGACATTGGCCGATGGCCGGTCAATTATGCACCATGCCCCGGGCCTTGTGACCTGATCGCTGATCGCGCCTTGTCTCCATGCAAGGGGCCGCGCGATTGGCCGGCTGCGCTTACAATGGGCGCGAGGCGCATGCAACGCGCCCGGGAATCTCAAAACCCCTTGTTCTCCGAAATGCAGCCGCGCCGCCAAGAGGCGCCGGTGGGTGTGTCGTTGTGGGCGCAATCTTCGAGCAAAGGATACGCCGGCTGACCCCGCAGCAGTTGTCGGGCGGCCTGCGCGGCGTGGAACGCGAGTGCTTGCGGGTCACGCCTGACGGACGCATCGCGCCGACCGCGCACCCGCAGGCGCTCGGTTCGGCGCTTGCGAATCGCTATATCACCACGGACTTTTCGGAAGCCCTGCTCGAACTGATCACGCCTCCGGCAAAATCCAACGATGCGGTAGGCGACTGGCTGGCGGCCTTGCACGAATTCGTGCTGGAGCGGATCGGCTCGGAACACCTCTGGCCGGCCAGCATGCCTCCCGAAATTCTTGCCGACGAAGAGCTTCCGCCAGCGTGCTACGGAACCTCCAACATCGGCAGGCTCAAGCATGTGTACCGGCTGGGACTGGCCAACCGTTACGGCCCGCGAATGCAAGCCATCGCGGGCATCCATTTCAATTACTCGCCGGCGCCGGAGTTCTGGGGCGCGCTACCCGATCCGGACGGCCTGCCGTCCGGCATGGTGGCGAAGCGATCCTCCTGGATGATGGGCCAGATGCGCAATGTGCGCCGGCTGGCCTGGTTGCCCACGTATCTTCTCGGAGCCTCGCCCGCCTTTCACTCCAGCCTGTCCGCAGCGCTCCCCCCGAACCTGAAGAAGGGCCGCAACGGCGCCCTGTACGCTCCGCACGCAACCTCCCTGAGGATGAGCAGCCTGGGCTACACCAGCGCCCTGCAGGCGGGACTCGTGATTTCGGCGAACCATCTGCACGAGTATGTGCGCGACCTCGAGGCGGCCATCCATGCGCCGCATGCCGGTTACGCAAGAATCGGCGTACGGGCAAACGGCGAGTACCGACAGTTGTCGGACAGCGTGTTGCAGGTCGAGAACGAGTACTACTCGCCCGCCCGCCCGAAACGCCGCATCCGCCAGGGGGAGCGGGCAGCCACGGCGTTGCGCCGGCGTGGCGTGGAGTATCTGGAGCTGAGGCTGGTCGACGCCGATCCGTTCGAGCCGCTGGGAGTGAGTGCGGAATCGATGCGCCTGATGGAAGCGTTCCTGTTGTATTGCCTGCTGGAAGAGAGCCCCTGCATGTCGGCCGCCGAGCATCTGGCCTCCCTGTCCAATCTCGACGCCACGGCCTGGCGGGGCCGCTCCGGAAGCACGAAACTGTTTCGCGATGGAAAGGAGGTTTCCCTGCGCGCCTGGGGACTCGAGGTGTGCGACAGCCTGACGCCCATCTGCGAGGCTCTGGACGTGGCGGCGGGCGGTTGCTACGGAAAAACCCTGAAAGCGGCCCGGGAGCGACTGCGCGACCCGGCGCTCACGCCCGCCGCCCGCGTACTCGAAGAGTTGCGTCAGGCCGGCTGGGACCAGCAGGCATGGGGCATGGAGAAGACGCTGGCCGCCTCGAAGCCGCCAGCCAGACGACCGCCGAACGCCGCTCGCCGGCGCGCGCTGAAAGACGAGGCGGCGGCGTCGCTCAGGCGCCAGCGCTCGATGGAGAGCCAGACCGAGCCCCCCTTCGCCCCGTTCCTCGCTCGATACCTGGGACGGGCCTGACCGTGACGCCGCAATCCGGCCGCAGGCGCCATCCGGTCTCGCTGCCGGCCGACAAGCGGCGCAATATCCGCTTTTCGGAAACCGAAGTCCCCTTGCGTGAGGATGTGCACAAGCTGGGCAGTCGGATCGGCGCCATGGTCTGCGACCGGGGGGGCGAGGCATTGTTGAACACGGTCGAGTCGGCGCGCAGCCTGGCCATTGCCTGGCGCGACGGCGACGCCGGCGCGCATGAGCGGCTGGTGGAGCTGTTGAGCGTCCTGGATTACCGGCGCGCCCAGGATGTCTCGCGGGCGTTCGCCACTTGGTTTCAGGCCATCAACACCGCCGAACAACTGCATCGGGTGCGCCGCCGCAGGGCCTACCTGTACGACGCCAGCCAGCCCCAGCGCGGAGGGCCGGAGGCGATTTTCCGGCAGTTGCGCAAGGACGGCATGAATCCGGAGCGGGCGGTGGAGCTTCTCAACTCGACCCGGCTGAACCCCGTGTTCACCGGGCATCCCACGGAACCAACGCCCACCGTGGTGCTGCGCCAGCAGGCCGGGATTGCGGCGCTTCTGGAGGCGCTGCACAACCATCCGCGCGCGCCGCGGCATGTGGACGGCCTGTTGCGGGCCATGCAGGAAAGACTCACGGCCATCTGGCATTGCGAGGAGCATCCTCGCGAGGAGACCACGGTGGCCGCCGAAGTGCAGCAACTGCTCCACTTCGTCACCGAGGTGATCTACCCCGCCTGTCCCGACTTCTACGACTCGCTTGTGGAAGCCATGACGATCGCCTTCGGGGAGGAGGCCAGGGACGCGCAGATCGCCAGCCTGCTCCGCTTTCATTCGTCCATCGGCGGCGATCTGGAGGCCGATGCGGAAATTACTCCGCGCTCCATCCGGCAGTTGTTCGACACGCAGCGGCGGGCAGTCCTGAAACTGTATGAGGAGGAATGCCTTGCGCTCGCCGATGTGCTGACCCATTCGGGGCGACGCATGGATGTCGGGACGGACATTGGCCGGCGCTTGCGCGTCTATCGCGAACATTTCCCGGAAGTGTTCGGTCGGCTGGGGCCGGATGAACGGGACATGCCCTACCGTGTGCTGTTGCGGCTGATGGCGACGCGCATCCATGCCACGGCGCTCGATACCGCCTTCCACTACGACGACGAGAGGGAGTTTCTGGACGACCTGGAGGCCTTGGGCAACAGTCTGGACAGGCATGGCGGCGCATTTGCCGGCGGGCGGCGCGTGCGGCGGTTGGCGCGGCGGGTGGAGACCTTCGGTTTTCACCTGCTGGCCGTTGAAGTGCGCCAGCGCGCCTCGCTGCTGCGCCGCGTCCTGGGCAAGGCCTTCGACGCACCGGATTGGGAGACGCCGGCGGCGCGTCTCGGCTGCCTGCGCAAAGCGCTGGAACGCGGCATCGTGCGGCCGGAGGCCCTCGACAACGAGGGGATGCGGGCCCTGGGCCTGTTCGATGCTCTTCGCTATCTCAGGGGACGCTACGGCAAACACGCCCTGGGGGGATTGCTGCTGGGAGGGGTGACGGAGCCGGCGGATGTCCTGAGCGCGCTGCTGCTGGCGCGCTGGGCAGGTTTCGAGAGGAGCGACGGGCACACCCCGCTGGACCTGATCCCCGTTTTCGAGAGCAATCAGGACGCCCGTCAATGCGCCCGCGTCCTGGAGCAGTTGCTCGAAGAACCCGCCTACCGGCGGCACCTCGAGTATCGCAACAATCAGCAGTTCGTGATGGTGGATCAGGTCCGTGCCCGGGCGGACTTCGATTTGCCGTCCGAACAGTGGTCGATTCGGGCGCTGCAAAAGGCGGCGGTGCGGGCGGTGGCGAAGAACCGCACCACTCCCGTGCTCCTTCAGGCCCGGGGAAGCGCGTACGAACGCAGCGGGCGGCGCAGCCTGCTGGCCGATATTCCGCCGGAACAGCTGCAGAATCCGTTCAGGTACGCAGAGGCCGGGGAGCGGGCTGGGCTCCGCTACGGCATGCAGGGCATCGCGCTGAGGTCGCTGGAACTGGCGGCCGGGGAACTGTTGCTGGCCAAGTCCGGGCATGCCGGCGCCACAGCGTCTGGCGGCGCGCAAGACGACATCATGGGCAGTCTGGTGCGGGGCAGCAGCAAGGCGCACAGGGCATTTCCGGGCGGTCCCCGGGGCATGGCGGATTATTTCGATCGGGCCACTCCGGCCGACCTGCTGGCGCGAATGCCCACCACCGCAAGGCGCAGCGGCATGCGGGAGGGGATCGCCGTGAAGCTTCCGAGGCCGCTGGTCTCCTTTTGCTGGGCGCAAAGCCGCAACCTGCTGCCGGGCTGGTACGGCTTCGGCGCGGGGCTCGAGCGGGCAATAGGGGAGCATGGCCTCGCCGCCGTGCGGCAGGCTGCCGAAGACGGGTCCTGCCTGCACGGCATGTTGCGCGACCTGGAGCTGGCTCTGGCGCGTTCCGACCTGGAAATCGCCGAGCGCTATTCGCGTCTGGCGGGCGATCTGCACACCCCGTGCTTTGCGGCCATCGTCGAAGAGCACGAGAGAACGCTGGACAACCTGTTGCAGGTTTTCCGGCGCAAGGCCCTGCTCGAAGATCAGCCGGCCCTGCGGCGCTCCATCCGGCTGAGGAATCCTTACGTGGACCCGATGAACCTGCTGCAGGTGCGATTGCTCTCTTGCTGGCGCGAGGAAGGCCGCGAATGTTCCGGCGACCTCTACGCAGCGCTCAAGTCCACCGTGTACGGCATCGCCCGCGGCGTACAGGAAGCCACCTGAAGCACGCCGCCTCCGCCTCCCGGAACGCGACAAGCAATTGCGAGCCTTGCGCTTGCGGCGCAGAAGCGCAGCCCGATCAAGTCAGGCGCGCAAGCGCGGGATCGCTGGCCCCGCCGGGAAATCGCAGTGAGCGCTGGCTATGGCGCTCCGTCTTTACCAGGACGAAACCCGATGCCAAGCCGGAATGCTGAAGAAAGTCGAGCGAATGTGCGAACTTCCCCCGTATTGACGGAATCCAGCTACGCTACCCCGCTGGCCTATGGTGCTCCGTCTTTACTGGTACGGCGCCCGATGCCAGGCTGGAACGCGCAACAGCAGCAAGAAGATCGGCTCAGGGGGATTCGTGCAGCCCAAACTTCAACCGGAATACGCCCTGAAACAGCCGCTGGATCGTCCGGCGAACCAAAGCCGCCTCATTCATCCGGTTGGCCTGAATTATCCGGCGCCGACGGTCCGCCGCAGGACTCCGCGTTGACGCGCAGGTATTCGTCGATAAATTTGTCTGTGCTCTCTGAAACCGCTTGGCGAATATATCCGGCATCTTTCCCGTGTGTGCCTGCCCCTCCTGAACTCCAAACGGATGCGGAACTCGAAACACCAGAGTAAAGGACATCAAAAAGAGTTTTATTGAATTCGAGATCAAAAGAAAACGCTTGGCCTACAACATTCACATTCACATAGAGGTAGGCTTTACCTGATTCTGAATATATCCGAGCAGAGCGGAGCCTGCTTCGAACAAGGGTTTGTAGGGATTCAACCGTTAATCCAAGGTCAATTGCGTCTTGTGACAATTCTTCAACAACCAACGTGACCGGAGCGCAACTCGTATAGAGCTCAAAACGGTCACGGTCTGAAACTTGACCTGCCGCTGACGCGGCCGAAAAAACGAGCAGCAGAAATATGGGGACAGCGCGGATTATGTTCAGCATTTTATAACCTGAAAGTGGACCAATTTGATGGAGGAGGATCACCCGCTTCAGGGGAGATCGAATGTGGAAGCTGCCGAAAAGTCAGCGCATACGTGGATCCGCTGTCCGCAGGTCGCTTCCCGTACGCTGCCTCCGGTAGCTCCGAGTCGCTGTTGCCGCTTGGCACGCGAGCTCCGACGATCAGGACTTCCGGCGCGGGAAAATGGCGCGCCAGCTTTTCTCGCCCCGTCCGTTTCCGTGCAAAATCGGCAGTGTGTTATTGGGACAATTCCGCGAAAAAATCAGCAGCAGGCCCTGCTCTGCGTACCCCAGCGGGTTCCTTTTCTGAACGCGCACCCCAAGGTCACGCGCCAGCGTCTTCGCCGCGTTCTTTTCCTTGTCGGACTCCCAGAACCCCAACCCTTTCGTGAACGCAAAGTTGTCCTCACCGATTGTCTCGCACACCTCCAGATCGGCGTTTTCCATCTCGCGCTCCAGGAAGCCCCTCACTGCCGCTTCGCCCTTCGAGGTTCCGCACAGGACCACGACCGACAATGGAATCTCTGTCCCGATCCCGGCTTCCCGAAACATCGCGCTCAGTTCCGACAGCCTCTCGATCATGTTATTGCCGGTACCAAGCATGTCGTCGACCAGGACAACGCCGACTTGCCTGTCCGGTACGACCGCTCTCACGGCAGACACGACCTTGCCGGGTTCCACAGTTTTGGTGGAGGATATATTGTTTTCGGCAGCGTACAGGCTCGCATAGTAAGCGCCGCTCTTTCCGGGACCGTCTCCATATGTGACGAAAATATCTCCCCGCCGTTGCACCCGGGACCGTCTCACGAATGGGGGCAGCTTCGAGCAAATTCGCTGGTGCGCCTGTTCCAACTTCTCCCTGATTTCTGGCTCTCGAAGAAACCTGACGTTTTGAAGTATCTTGAACAGGATTCTTCTTTCGACATTGCTTTCTACCTGTTCGATCCAAGCTCTCACGTCCTCCGATGTAATCTGACGGCCTTGGTACAGATCCCATCCGTCGACCAATTTTCCGATCTCGGGCGCACGGACATAGGCCTCGTCTTCCCGGCTTTGTTTTACAACTGCCAGTTCGTCGCCGAGTTTATCGCTGACCAGACGGGAAAACCCGCCCTCGCGCAACCAGTCGGCAAACAGGTTGACGGTCGGACAATACGACGCATGCTCCGCCTGTCGAAGCACGTTGCGCCGGCAAAATTCGTCGAGCAAGGGCGGAACTTCGTCGGCGGGCAGCAGGCTTGAGTATAGATACCTCGAAATGTTCTCGGGAGTCGGAGACCAACTTGCTCTTACCGCCCGCGCCCATGCAACGAGGAGGCGGCAGCGCTTCAACGACACGATTTCGACCTCATCGGAATCTCCCCTTATGCCATCACGCCAGTAATGTGCGAAGGCGTTGGTGTCGAGGCTGTCGATGGTACGTTCGGCCGCCTTGCCCACTTCGGCGGAAGAGACTTCGGCATCCTTGTGCTGGATTGCCCGCCCGTACAGTTCCATGCACAGGACTTTCGTAAAATACGGGTGTCCGTTCGTCAGATCGAAAAGCTTGCGAACGGCCGCCTCGTGTATCTTGATGCTGTGCGCGACCGGTTTTTCCACCAAGTCGCGGTAGTCCTCCCATTCCGAAGACAGGTCAAAGCTGTCGAGAGATTCCTGGGCGAACCGGTTGAGCTTTTCTCCTTGCGACGACATGACGTAAGGCATTTTCTCTGCCCCCACCAGAAGGAATGCAATGTTCCGTCTTGAGGACAAGGTGCGCAAGTTCAGGAAAAAAGTATTCGCCAGCTCCCCGGAGCGATACAAATCCTCATTTATCTCGTCGAACTCGTCGAGGATGATGATCACGCGCATATCGGGCAGTTCGTGGTGCAAGGAAAGCAGGAGACGATTGAGGGGTATCAGTGATGAGGAATAGCTCTGCTCGGTCCACTCGACATGACGCGGCAGCAATGCCGACAGATAGGATTCCAGTTGGCGCCCGAGCTCCTGAAGCGTGTCGGGCCCGGTAGCGTGGCGGATTTCGCCGCATTCCAGGTACAGGACACGGTAATCGCCGCCGGACTGGGAGTTCTTTACGCGGGCTTCAACTGCGCGCGCCAGAGAGCTCTTGCCGACCCGCTTCTGTCCGGTGATGTAGCAGGACTGCATGGAGTCGGGGGCCAGACGGCGGATCAATCGTTCGAGGGCATCCCGGCGGCCATAGAAATGCTCGTCATGGGCAACTTCCAAGCTGTATGGTTGCTGCCGAGACAGCGCTTTCCAATCGAGATCGGTCCGCTGGGCCAGGACTCGTATATTGAAATCGCAGGTTCGGGTGGCGGGTTGGCCGAGCACATCCCATTCGATGCTTACGCAAACCTCCAGGCCATCGCTGGGAGCATCAAGAGAGAGATGCAGTGTCAGGATGAAGGATCCCGGGGCGATATCGCCAAGGTTGGTTTCGTCGGTATGGACCGTGCAATGGTCCGCAATGCAGCAGGCAAGGACGTTGAGAGCGACGCCCGGTCCGGTATTTTTCAAGGGGATATGAAAATCAAACGGAGTACCGATAACGTGCAGGGGATATTTTTTTGGTATCTCGAAGACACCCGCGGGCGGCGCAATAGTGCAATCGAATTTTTCCGCCATACCGGATTGAAGACGGTCGCATTCAGTTTTGACGTTGCGCAGGAAAGGCAGGACAAAGTTCCTGATGAAGAAAGCCGGGCTGGCTTCAAAGTGCTCTATTTCCTCGTTTACGGTTTCCAATAGATTTTGCAGGTTGGACTGGAGTTCCCTGCCATGCGACTTGTCCGTTTGGTCGACAAGCTTGAGAATGCCGCCTATGGAAGTGATGGTGGGCTGAAATCCCAGAGGGTTGAGATAAGACTTGAGGGGGCCGTGATTCAATGTCTGCATGAGGGACTGGCGGCGGCCGACCAGATCGTGGAGACCCGAGATCGGTTGCGTCAGGATCTGCAAGCGTTGGCAGGCATCGGAGTGGAAATTTGCGTAGGCGGCAAGGCGGGCATGGTTCAGCGATTTCTTTCCGTCAGGCAGAATCGAGATAATCGCGTTGTTGCCCTGCTCGATCAGTTTTACCAAGTATTGAACGGCGGAGCTTTTGGCCGTTTCCGGTAGCAGACCGTTACAGGAGAAAAGGCGGATTGCGAGCGTGCTGAACTGATCGGTCTTCGGTAATGATGTGGCCGTTGCAAGGCGCTCGAAAATATCGGAGAAAGAGAGAGATTTGTCATCCGGCATCTCGGCCAACTGAAGCAGCGCGTGACGTATCTTCCTTCTGGCCAAGTCACAGTTCAGCGATCCGGAGGAATACTCTTCGATGTGCGATTCGATGACTTCAGCGTGAGAAAGGGTGCTGTCCATAAGCCTTGGTCTGGGAGCCTGCGCTGCAGGATGATTTTAATCGAGTCCGCCAAGTAAGACTTCGAGTCGCGCCAGGACCATTCCAAAGTCGTGGCGAGTCCAAGTCTGTCTCCGAGATGCAGCGCGATGGTCATCAGCAAGTGATCCTATGAGGCGTTGATCTGTCCGGGATTTCGGCAGGCTGGCGCTTTTCCGGGTCGGCGATTCCAGGTTTTTCGGCGGCCAGCGTCGTCGCGTGGCGCAATTTGGCCGGAGGGAATTCGCCAGGGTTTCAGCGGCCGAAGCCGTGTCGAGTGATCTGTCGCATTGCGTCATCCTGTTGAGCGGCGAAGTGACGGCGGGCCTGTGGGAATCATTCGTCGAGTCGCAAGATGAAGATGGCGGCGTTTGCGAGGCAGGCGAGTTTGCGGCGGAGACGCTTTGCCCGAACGCGGTTGCGATCTTCGTCATAGTTGATGTCTCGTACGTAGTGCAGCCGATTCTCGATCTCCCCGTGGCCTCGATTGAGGCGGACTATTCACTCGTCGATGCCTGTTCCGGCCCCAGCGAGGTGACGTCTTACACAGTTTCGGTCGATCGGTAAAAGACGGCGGCGCGGACGCGAACCTCGTTCCATGACAGGCGCACGGCTTACGGCGCGTCCTGATCGAAATAGTCTTCGTCGACCTGCTTGACCTCGTAACGAAACTGCGTCCGCACGCCGATTCCGTGCCGAACCATAAGCCGCGCCAATTCTTCGCCGTCGATCAGGACGATCCGCTTCGAACTCCGCGTCTGCTCCGCATCGTCCTTGGCAGCGCGCGTGAAACCGGAGGTGGTGACAAAAACGCCCTTCGTCATGCCTTCTTGTTCGATTGCGCCCACAAAGTTGCGCAGGTCGCCTGGACTCACGTTCTTGCCTTTAGCGTATTTCTTCGCCTGCACGTAAACCTTGTCCAGACCGAGCGTATCCTCCCGGATTGTGCCGTCGATTCCGCCATCGCCCGAACGTCCCGTAACGCGGCCCATCGCGGCATCGCCGCCGCCATAGCCCATCGCGATCAGCAAATCGACAACCGCCCGTTCGAGAAACTCCGGCGCCGCATCACGAACCCGATCCAGCACTTCGACTTCCAGAGTGCTGCTCAGCTTTCGCCAAGCATGGTCCAGAGCTTCCACCGGGGTGGCGGCGAGTTCTTCGTTCTGCTCGGATGTCGCATCCTTGCTGGAAGGCGGAGCATTCCCGGTTTGCAACCATTCGGCGAAATCCGGGTACTCTCCGAGCAGGTTCTGGTCGACGCGCGAAGGCGCGCGAGACAACAAGCCTTCACCTTCGTTCGTGAGCCGATAGACACCGCGACGGACCCACTCCAGCAGCCCGGAGCAAGGGATAGCAAGAAATATACATTGAATAACAATGCTTTAACATATAGCTTCCCGGCACCGTAAGCAACCCGCAAGCAGGTTCACTCCAAACGAGGCGCACTCAAGCAGAGGTGTGTCGCCCAAATGCTCGCTGTAACTGTTCGCTCAAGGTAAAACATCGGTCGAGTCATGGGATCGACTGACTTGCAGGCGAGGTAGTTTGGGGGTGCCTGTAGAGCGCCTTTCCGTTTTTATCCCTGTCTGCCTTCTCTCTCTTTGGTCTCTCTTACTTC
This sequence comes from Gammaproteobacteria bacterium, assembly GCA_965115835.1. Lineage (GTDB taxonomy): Bacteria > Pseudomonadota > Gammaproteobacteria > Steroidobacterales > Foliamicaceae > Foliamicus. The sequence goes on along the minus strand of OZ220471.1, from coordinate 2,635,172 downwards.
CTACTCTGATATTCCTATATCCCAGCTTGGTTGGTTTGTTGATGGCGACCAACTCTTCTGTAACGCGCCGGGTAATGTGGCGCTTCTTCCAGCCTTTGGGCGGTGGCCAAGCTACCCCGATTGACTCCAGCGAAGCGCGGGTATAGCCGCCGCGCGAGATCTCAAGAGCTGCGACTTCATCTTTTGCTCTCTGGCGAGCTTGCCGGAGAGCGAGGGTTTTGGCCAGCTTGATCTGACGATGTCGATACATCTCCGCCATGTGGGCGCGCTCAACAGGGTGAAGGCCAGGCTGGATTTCCCACGGCATATCCCATGGAGGGCGGCGGGCATTGATCTCGAAGCGCACGACTTTGGCTTGTTCGGCTGTCAACCATTTAACCCGCATATTTCACCGAATGAGAGAGATGGGGCCTTGAACTGTATAATAATCAGTGCGTTAGATAGCCTATACAGGAGGCCCCAATGGCGACACAGTGTACCCTGAAATCCCTTTCGTTTTCCCCCTCCGGTCGACGTCAGGTAATTGGTCGATTCGATGGCGGTCCGATGACCTCGGACGCGGGGGGTCTGCTGCTGCGCGAGACGGATTTGCGCATCGGGCTGTCGAGGCGTTTGAAGTCGTGCTTTGTTGACTACCGCAACCCCAACAGTGTGGAGCACAGGCTGCGGCCGTTGCTGGCGCAGCGGGTGATCGGTCTGGCGCTGGGTTACGAGGATCTCAACGACCATGACGAGTTGCGCCGCGATCCGTTGATGGCGTTGCTGGTGGGGTGCTCGGATGGGACGGGTGCGCGCCGTGCGCGTCGGGCACGGCGTCGCAACCGTGACCGTGCTCTGGCCGGTTCAAGCACCTTGAATCGTCTGGAGTTGGGCGACGAAGGAGCGGCTTGGGATCGCTACAAGCGCATTGTTGGGAACCCACAAGCGATGGACCGGTTGCTGGTGGATGTGTTCATGGAGTCTTATGCCGAGCCGCCGGAGGCGATCTGGCTGGATCTGGATGCGACCGACGACCCGCTGCACGGCAATCAGCAGGGGCGGTTTTTCCATGGCTACTATGGGCAGTATTGCTATCTGCCTTTGTATATCTTTTGCGGCGAGCACCTGCTGTGCGCCCGCCTTCGCGAGGCGGATGTCGATCCCGCCGCCGGCAGCGTGGAAGAGTTGGAGTGGATCGTTGGGCAGATCCGCACAAGGTGGCCGAGCGTTCCCATCGTCGTGCGGGGCGACTCGGGGTTTTGCAGGGAGGCCATCATGGCCTGGTGCGAGCAACACGGCGTGGAGTATGTCTTGGGGCTGGGAGGCAATGCCCGATTGGTGAAACGGATCGACAAGGCGCTGCGCAAGTCCCGCGCCCGTCACGTGGCCACGGGGCAGCCGTCGCGGCGATTCCGGTCGTTTCGATACCGTACGCGCAAGACCTGGGGTCGAGCGCGGCGTGTGGTGGGCAAGGCGGAATGGTTGGCCAAGGGGGCCAACCCACGGTTTGTGGTCACCAGCCTGCCCTGCCAAGTCGCCGGCGCCCAGCATCTGTATGAGGATCTGTATTGCGCCCGCGGCGAAATGGAGAACCGGATCAAGGAACAGCAACTGGGCCTGTTCGCCGACCGCACCAGCAGCGCCAGCATGCGGGCCAACCAACTGCGGCTGTACTTTGCCTCGTTTGCCTATGTGCTGATGCAGGGCCTGCGACGGCTGGGACTGGCCGGTACCGCTTGGGCCAGGGCGCAATGCACCACGATCCGGTTGCAATGGCTGAAGCTTGCTGCACGTGTACGGATCACCGCGCGCAAGGTCTGGCTGTCGTTCTCCGAGTCCTACCCCCGTGCAGAGGCCTTCGGGCAAATCCTGGAGCGCCTGCGCACCCATCCGCCTTGGCAAGCAACCGGGTAAAGCCCCTTCGTATGCCCTTTTGCCCGGCGAGCACCCTCGCCGAGGGCTTTCTTCGCACGGCATCCGCACCATGCCTCCGAAACAGAGCGAAAACTACCGCTTCGACGCTTGCCACCATCCACTCGAAGCCTCAATCAAGGCTGGCTCATCCCAAAAACCGCCCCCAACGCCAAATTGGGCCTATCCATGCAATTGGTGAAATATGCGGGTTAATGCTGTCGATGTGGTGCGGCCAGAGCAACAAACGACGGTCGGAGAGAAAGTGACCTGTGCCGCATTTCTTCCAAACTTCGTGAAAAAGGCAGCCAGGGGAAATGGAGACGCGCTCCATATCACCACCAAGCGTTATATGCTCAAAGGTGGACATGCTGAACAATTCTAACGTTTCGGAACCTGTCAACGCCATTGAGACATCGGTAGTTGTCATTTACTGTGCAACCTTCGGTGTAGTGGTTGGGTCTGGCGGTTTGATCCAGACCTGTTGAGGAAGCGCTTGGGGCTTGGGACTGTCGCGCACAAATCGCTCCGGGTTCCGGTTCGCATCGCGATTAGGATGTCGCCGAGGCGCGGCGGCCCAGACTATACGGCCGCGACGGAGAAAGAAGTGGCTTCGACAGCCGGTCTTTCCCCAGATGGATGGGTGCAAGGTGACCGACCCGCTGAGATGGCGCCGGACACCCCAGCTCGGTGTGTCGTCCGCCACCAAGCTCAGGTGTATGCTCCTGCCGCAGCCGCAGGGACAACACAACGCCGCTGACCATGGCGTCGCCTGATCACCCACCAAATAAACATGGCAAGGCTCAAGCGCATCGGGCGTTTCATCGACGGCTTCGGTAGCATAGCCAGGGCGCAGTCCCGACCGTTCGACCAAGTTCCACCAGAGATGGACGAACCGCTTCACGCTGCGTCCTGTCGGAGACTGAGTTCGGGCCATTCAAGCAGCGGAGTAACGTCTCCCCGTCCGACATGCCGGGCGAGCATGGGACAAGGTGCGCCGTCTTGTTCATGCTCGTAGATCCCGTGGCTCAGGCTCAGGCGGTGAACAGCGTAGTTCGCGCTGGGGTCGAGACGATAGGGGTGCAGCCGCGCGAGAAACTCGTTGACTGCGAGGCTCGCCACAAGGGAATTCAGCTGAATCACAGCGGGCCGGTCTTCTTGTACACCGCGAATGTAGCCGTCTTTGACTTGTGTGCGGTAGGCCGAAGGGTCGGTGCGCAGGAGGCCGGCGGCACGCACCTGCTCCATCGTGTAGACATGCCGTCTGAGAAGGCTTGAACCGCCTGGCTGCAAGTAGTGAACAGTACCGCAAACTTGGTCGACGCTCCCCTTTCCGTCAGCTTCGAGCTTCACGCCGAGGTCGAAATAAGGAATGAGGTAGAAGGTGGCCAACTTGTTGAGAAGGTGCCGGCCATCAATCGAGTCCACGCAACCGAACACCACATCGCAGGCGGCGACTGCTTTGACAGTATCTGGATCAAAAAGATTCCTAGGGTGGGTTTCCACAACCGTTCCGAGACCCATTTCGGCGATGGCGCGAGCCGCCACGTCGACCTTGAGACGATTTTGCCGAGCGTCATCCATCTTGGCATTTAATATCCGGTTGAGGTTCTTCTCCTCGACGCGATCCGGGTCCACAAGAACCAGTGTGCCGACACAGTTTCGGGCCAACTGTTCGATGAGAGGGCTGCCAGTGCCCGAACAACCGACGACCCCGACGCGCAACCTGCGGAGGCGGTCGAAAGTACCGTCGCCGAAGGTCTGCGCCACGCGGCGTCCGAATTCGGGAATAGCAGAGGCGGCGGGTATGGCTGGCCAGAACCTGAGGTCGTCGCCGACGACATTGACTGACGCCAGTGGGTGAAATCGGCCGTTTTCGCCGACTATCCGTCCGATCATGCGTCCATCTCGGAACATGATGGCACTGGCATGCGGGCCATCTTCTGTCCAAGTATAAACGGACGGGAAGAGTTCGCGGTCGGCGTGGTCATCAATGATGGAGAAGGGAGATGGATGTCCGTGGCCATGAATTTTCAGGACCGCCCACCCGTGCTGGCGGGCTTCCTCCAGAAGCGGCGGGAGTATGTCGGTTGGCCAAGTGACGCGGTTGGGCTTTCTCTCCGGGCATGCCTCATGCGGAACTGGAGCCACACGGTGGACGAGCAGGCGGTGCAGCTCAGTGCCGCGGAGTCGGCCGCACAAGGCGATGGCGACGGCCTCGCAGCCGTCGGCGGGAAAGAGATGCGCCGCCAATTCGGTATGCTGGCGCTGGGTTAGCGAGAGCGTGGCGGCTCGCACAATCTCAGCCGTGTTTCAGTTCGCGCAGGAACCAGTGCTCGACCAAACCGAAATGGGTAGCGAGGTTATCGACGCCGGGACGCCATGGATTCGCGGGCGTACGGTGTCGGCTCCAGCGTTGCCATTCCTTGCCGTCGAACGATTCCATGCATGTGGCCGGAATTGGTCGCCCGTCGGTACGCACAAGTGCCGGGTAGACATAGACCATGTCTATCTGCGTATCCGGGTAGCCCACTTCGATGCGAACGTTAACGTCCGCCTGACGCTGGCGGTAGCCGCTCGGTATCCGGAAATCGTACAGAACCACGCGCAGCACACCATCTTCGGAGATCAGATCAAACCTGCCTTGGGTATTGTCGAGCCACTCCAAATCCTCTTGTGGGAGCGCGAAGTCGCGGCGCCCATCCAAACCCTCTGTCTGATCGAGGGGGAGCGTGACAAACCTTTCGGCATCAGGTTTGTTTAAGTCGATCTTCTGGTCCAACTCAATACGCTGAGGTTGCCCGCCCTTCACCTTGAGGTAGATGGCATAACCCTCAGCTGGCTTCTTGCCCGCAAGATCAAGCAATTCGCGACCTGTCATCTGGGATACAGGCGCCTCGAAGATGTCCTTGTCGATCTGGATATTGTGCTCTTGGCTATCGTGAGTCATGTCGGATAACTTTTCCTTTTGGTTGGCAGCATTGGATTGTGCCCCCTTATGCTGTCGAGTGCGAGTTTTGCGGACATGCAAGGAGCCAGCTGCACAGGCATATTTTTCTGAATGTCCGAGGGCGGGCCGGTCATGCGCATATCTTGGCAGGAAACTGGCAGGCAGGTGATAATGAGATCTTGGCGCGTCGAGACGTAGCGACCCCGGAAGAGAGCGCAGCGGCTATGCAGCGACTCTCCGATGATGAGTTGCGCCGACTGGAGCAGCTGGCGCGACTCCGCGTCGTCGGACTGCACATGGTGGATTGGCGCGACCTGCTGCACGAGGCAGTTGCCAAGCTGCTTGATGGTTCCCGACGGTGGCCCCGGGATGTGTCCCTGATCGTATTTCTGCGCGAGACAATGCGGAGCATCGCGAGCAATTACTGGCGTCGATTGGAGGAGCCGGTGGTCATGATTGAGGCGGACCTCCGCGTACGTGGAGAGGCGGGCGAAGGAGCACTTGGCAACATCATGGATCCGGCGGCCTCTCCAGAACGTCAGGTCTCGGCGGCCGAGACGCTGGCCCGTATCGAAGAGGCATTCAAGGAGGACGGGGATGCACTGAAGGTGATGGCCGGTATGGCCGCTGGTAAAACACCAAGAGAAATCCAGGAGGAGGCCGGGATGAACAAAACGCGGTATGCGAGCACACAGCGGCGGATTCGGCGTAGACTGGCCCGAGAATTTCCAACCAAACAGGGGACATTGACATGAGCAGCAACAGGAACTCAGGGGAGCGACTTGACGCGCTGCTTACTGCGCTTGAGGACGAAGTCCTTCGGTCGGATCAGGGCGGACAGCAACTAGCAGACGAGAGCGTTAGCGCCGATGATGTTGGGGCGATGCGAGCCAGCATAGAGTCGATGGTCTATGCGCGAACGTATGATACCGAGTGGCGGCCGGAGTCGCTGCGCGACGCCGACGGTCGCGTATCAGGGCCCAAGACCAAGGTAGCGCAGGCTATGCAAAGGCTGGGCCGATGGGTCGCAGCTCAGGGCAAAGGTGCGATGCCTGAAGTCAGAATGGCGTTTTCTGGGGAACAGCGGGAAAGGCTCGGGGAAGTCGCCCGCAAGTCAACGCAGTGCGAGTCGGACAGATCGAACGACAGTAAACGCAAGGATGGTTAGGGCGACAGCATGAAGTGTTGGTCACTTCCCAATGGATTGCCGCGATCGGGCAAGGGGTAATTAATGACGTCTGAAGTGGTGGTAATGAATCGTATTGGAGTCGCGCTCGCGGCCGACAGCGCCGTCACCCTTGATGTGGGCGACAGCAGCAAGGTGCGCGACTCGGCCTTGAAGTTGTTCATGCTCTCGAAATACCGCCCGGTTGGTGTCATGGTCTACAACAACGCCCAGCTTTTGGGCGTTCCGCTGGAGACAGTCATCAAGCTGTTCCGGCGTGATCTGGGGAGGCGAGGATTCGGTACGCTTCACGAGTATGGCGACGAATTGATCAGTTTCCTGGACGGCCACCCCACGCTATTCCCTGATGCTGTGCAGACCAGATATTTCCTGGAGGCGCTGAGGGTGGAGTTCCAGCGTATCGGCGAACAAATAGATAGGGAACGTATCGCACGGGATCGGTTGGCAACCAACACGATCGAAAAAGTGATTGCGGAACGCCTGAACTTCTGGGCACAAAAGAAGGATGCGGAGTATTTTCGGGACACGGCCGCCGAAGCTGTAGTTGGGCAGCTCTCGGGAGAGATCCATGAGGTTGTCAAAAATGCGGCCCTGAGGTGGGGCGGGATAAATAGCGACGCCGTCAGAGACCTGTACCAGATTGCAGGGCACTTGGTTAACAAAGATTACTTTCCGCCGGATGTGTTTTCCGGCCTTGTGGTTGCCGGGTTTGGCGAGGCCGAACACTTCCCGGCGGTTATGAATGTCCAAATCGGTGGTGTCTATGGCGGTAGGCTGAAGGCTCGCCCACCTTCGTTGTTCGAGGTAACGGACGAAAGACCATCCTCGGCCATGGCCTTCGCTTACACGGACATGGTGGACGCCTTTCTCAATGGTATTTCGGCGCAAGTGCTTTCTCACTTGGAGGATGCGGCAACATTCATCAGGGAGATACCACCCTTAGTCTTAGGGGCTGTAGCCGGACTTTCGAGGGCGGAAACGACGAAAGCGGCTGATTTAATTTGTAAGGCGAGCCATGAGAAGGCAGCAGAATTTGCAGATCAGATACTGAGAGGGGTGATTGACCGACGTCACAAGATCGAACGCGCTATCGGAACATTGACGATTGGGGAATTGGCTCAGGTGGCATCCACTCTGGTAGATTTGAGTTCCTTCGAGCAGCAGATGTCGCTGGAGCAGCAAACAGTCGGCGGACCGGTGGATGTCGCCGTGATCTCGAAAGGCGACGGGTTTGTCTGGATCAATCGCAAGCACTATTTCCGCAGGGACCTCAACGATCACTTTTTTCGCAAATACTACGACAGTGCGCCAGCGGCGGATGACGCCGGCCATGATGAAAAGGAAGTGAAGGATGGCGGATGAAAAGAGAAAGCTAGCCCCAGGCCCAGATACATCCAAGCAAGGCAGTGCTGACAAGTTGTCGTCGGATTTGCAAAATCTTCTGGATCGGGCGCGGCAGTTCGGGAAGCTGGCGAAGACGGCAAAGGGGCAAGCGCCCAAGCTATCACCTTCTCAGAGAGAATTTTTGAGTCAGTTCGCCAGCCAGCTGGCCGTCGGGGTTACCGAAGACAACGAAGCTTCGGTGCCGCGAACGGCCCCAAAACTTGCAAGGCTCTCCGCTTCGCGCACCCGACTCAAGGGGGAACAATGAGGATTAGGTCGGGTGCCAACATGCTGCCTGTCCGGCAGAAAAGCCATCAACGCACTGACGTTCAAACTGGACCAGTCGACGGAATCAACCCGCTACAAATCTTGGCGCATTCCAAGCCGTTGCTATAGCGCACTTTCCCTGCGTTTCGTATGCAACGGACTTCTGAGATGAAAACCAGTCCCCGAGTTTGATGTCGCAAGCGATGAATATGTCGTAGCAGGGTTCCGGTGTGGCTGACAGCGCATCCAGCCGTCACCCGCTCCATGCATGTCTGATAGTTCTTACTCGCCGCTGCCCTCCCTGACCCCGAACCTCCCTACCGCCTGTTCTTCACTTTCTGGCCTGCCTGCCACCGCGTCGCCTTGCGCCATTGAGAGGCGGAGTCTGGCCGGGAGCGGGGCGGCGGTTGCGCTCCCGAGGGAGATGCAGTCGCCGTTCCCTTTCACCTGACCATGAGGAGCACGAAAACAATGCAGGCGGCACTCGCACCGCGCGGCGACGCGCGCACCTTTCTCACCCACTTCACAGGCAGCGGACTCGACGATGACCGCTACGTCATTCAGCGCTACCTGTCCCGGGCGGACGGCGACATCGTTCCCGTCGAGATCGACGGCGCCAGACCGAAAGGACGGCGCAAACCGCGTCTGGTCATTGTCTCGCTGAAAGAGGTCGAGAAGATGCGCCCGGCCCGCGACGAAATCATCATCGCGACGGGGATCAGGCTGCGCAATTGCGGGGTGCAGCTGTGGGGCTGGCGGGCCATGGGCATCTTCGTGGGGCGCCATCAGAAGGGCTGAAGAGCAAGTCTCCCTGGAACACCCCGCCGGTCCTTTGCCGGCAGGGCGTTCTGCTGTCCCGACATCCACCGAGACTGGAGATGCTCTCATGCCATAAAAGAACCCCGAGATGCGTCGGGCGCGCGACCACGAGCGGGTGGCTCGGCGCACTGCCGAACGGCGCGCCACCGGCCTGTGCCCGAAGTGCGGAAAGCGCCGGCCGGCGCCCGACCGAAGCCTTTGCGAGCCGTGCGCCGAGCGATCTCGCGCCGCCGATCGTGCGCGGGACACCCGGCTGCGCGCTGCCGGCAAGCCCCGGCGCGATCCCATACGGGCGAAAGCCTGTGAGCGCGAACGGGCCCGCCGGCAGGCCGACCGACGCCGCGAGGCGGGGTTATGCCTCAAGTGCGGACAGCAGCCTGCCGAGCCGGCCCGCCGTCTGTGCGAAGGATGCGCCGAGAATAGGCGCAAGACCGAGCGCATCCGGTACGCCAAGGCTCGGGCTGCGGGGCTGAAGTACGGCGGCAAGAACGTGTAGGCCAAACGCAGAAGCGCCCGCGCCGCAAGCCGGAAACGCCGGCGAGCCCGGCTCAATGCTGGGTTGGCCCGCTACTGACCATCTGGTTCCTTGTCCGATGGCGAACTACTGTACCCGGAGTTGCAGGGAAGGAAAGCGGGCGGCGCTATCTGGCGGGCCGCGGATAATCGTTGCGGTTCCTGGGCGCCAAGGCGCCTGCAATCAATACTGCACTTGCACCCCGCGCTTCTCCAGCGCCGGGATGTGAATGTTCAGGGCGTCCGGGTCCAGCGGGTTATCGCGCAAGTCCAGGTACTCCAGAGCAGGCAATTTCGCCAGCGCCGCAATGTCCGCTACCTGATTCTGGCCGAGACTCAGCAACTCCAGCTTGCGCAGCCCGGATAGCGCCGACACATCCACAACATCGTTGCCGCCCAGCGTCAGCTGCTCCAGTTCCGCCAACCGCGACAGCGGCGTCAGATCCGAAACCTCGTTGCGGGTCAGAAACAGCTTGGTCAGACCGGAGAGAGAAGAAAGCGCCGAAACATCCGAAATGTCGTTGTCGTCCAGCACCACTTGCCGGAGCGCCGCCAGCTGCGACAGCGGCGTCAGGTCGGAAACGGCGTTCCTCGCCAGAAACAGCTTGGTCAGGCCGGAGAGGGAAGAAAGCGGCGTCAGGTCCCCAATGCCGTTGCCGTCCAGGAACAACGTTTCGATCTGCGCCAGATGGGCCAGCGCGCCAATGTCCGCCACACCGCAGTCCCTCAGGTACAGGCCGCGAAGTTGCCGGAAGCCGGTGGACGGGAACCCGGCGAGCGGATTGTCGTTGAGATTCAGCGAGGCCAGGCGGGGCAATTCCGCCAGCGCGGACACATCCGTGATCCGATTGTCGTTCAGCGACAGGCTGCGGAGTTCGGTCAGACCCGCCAGCAGCGATACTTCCTCGATCCGGTTGGCGCCCAGATGCAAGGCGGAGAGCTTGACCAGCGCCTGCAGGGGCGACAGGTCGGTGATCCCGTTGCCCGAGAGCGACAGCGTGCGCAATTCGGTGAACGCCGAAAGCAGGCTGAAGTCCGTAGCGCCGGTGTGGTCAAGGCGCAACGTCCTGAGCAGGGTCAATCCCGACAGCGGCGACAGGTCCACAATCTGACGGTTCGACGACAGGGTCAGGGTTTCGAGACGGGTCAACCCGGCAAGCGGGGCGAGGTCCGAAGCGCCGATGCCGTCAAGACGCAGCGTCTCCAGCAGGGTCAGCCCCGACAGCGGCGACAAGTCCACAATCTGGCGATTCCACGACAGGTTCAGGGTTTTGAGACGGACCAGACCGGCAAGCGGCATCAGATCCGAAGCGCCGGTGCGATCAAGCCGCAGCGTCTCCAGCAGCGCCAATCCCGAAAGCGGCGTGAGGTCCGTAATCCGGCGGTTCGACGACAAGTCCAGATGGCCGAGACGGGTCAGGCTGGCAAGCGGGGCGAGGTTCTCCAGGTTTGGGTTCCCGCTCAATATCAGCGTCGTCAATCCATCGAGCGCGGCAAGCGGCGTCAGGTCCGTAATCCGGTTGCCGCCCAGGTCCAGCGACTTCAGCCCGGAAGCCATTTCCAGCCCGGCAAGGTTCGCCACGCCCGAACGGGCCGCATTCAGCTCTTGCAGCAGCGCCACTTCCGGCTCGTTGCGGCGCGCAAGGTCGGTCGCGCCCAGGGCCCGGGCCACTACCTCTGCGAGACCGGCGTCCGGGAAGGACACGCCATCGCCATCGACAACCTCGAGCTTTGCCTTTTCATTCACCGTCACGGCGACACTGTCGATGCGGAGCGAGGCGCCGTAGTTCGTGTCGGTGCTCGTCGCCGTGTGCGTCAGGGTCGCGGTATCGTCAGTACTGTCGTCATCGGTTCCGGCGTTGACCGTCACCGTCTGCGCAGTGTCGTAGTTGATCGGCGTGAACGTCAGCGGCGAACCGGTCACCGTCACCTCGCCCGATTGGCCGCCCACCGTCACCGTCACGTTCGCTGAAGGCGCCGTGTTCAGCTTCACGGTGTAGGTGGCGCTTCCGCCTTCCGCCACCGTCAGCGCCGCCGGCGTCACCGTCACGCTCCCGCCCGCCGCCAGCGTCGCGTACGCCGGCGCATCCGGGCCGGCGCCGGGGCCGCCCGCGTTCACCGCACGCACCTCGAACTGGTACGTGGCGCCGCCGGTCAGCCCTCTCACCTCGTGGCTGGTGGTACCCGCGCCGGAGCCGGGAATGTCCGCCCACTCGCCCCAGTCGTCGCTGCCGGCCTTCCGCCGCACCTGCCACTTCGTGACGGTGGGGTTCGCCAGGTCGGTCCAGGTCAGCGTCACCGAGCGGTTGCCCGGCGCGGCGGCGAGCCCGGTCGGCTTCGCTGGCGCCATGTCCTTCTCCACCACGCTCACCACCACCGAGGCGATGCTCGCCGAGCCGTAGCCGCCGCCCGAGGCGCTATGGGTCAGCGTCACGTCGGGGTCCGTGTTCGTGTCCGTGTCCGTCCCCGCGTTCACCGTCACCGTCTGCGGGATGGTCCAGGTGGCCGTGGTGAAGGTCAGCGGCGAGCCCATCACCGCCACGTCCCCCGACGCGCCGCCCACCGTCACCGTCACATCCGCCGACGGCGCCGTGTCCAGCCGCACCGTGTAGGCGCCGGAGCCGCCCTCCGCCAACCTCAGCGCGGCGGTCGAAACCGTCGCGCCGGGCACCGTCGGCGTCTGCGGCGTCGCCGTCGCCCAGCCCGTCTCGGCGCCATTGCCCGCGGGGTTCACCGCGCGCAGCTGGAAACTGTATTCGCTGCCGTTGTCCAGGCCCGTCACCGTGCGGGTCGTCGTGGTGGCGCCCGCGCCCGGAATCGCGGTCCAGGCCGCGCTCGCCCTTACGCCCATCTTGCCGTGGCGCAGCTCGTAGCCGGTGATGCTCGCATCGCCCGGGTTGCTCCACGACAGCACAACCTGCCCGTTGCCCGCCGTCGCCGCGAAGCCCGTCGGGGCGGCCGGCAGGGAAACGGACTCGGTCACGCTCACCACCACGTTTGCGATGCTTACCGAGCCGTAACCGCCGCCCGCCGCGCTGTGCGTCAGGGTCACGTCGGGGTCCGTGGCCGCGTCCGAATCCAGGGCGGCGTTCACCGTCACCGTCTGCGCCTCGCTCCAGTTGTTCACCGCAAACCGCAACTGCGAATTCGGCACCGTCACATCGCCCGACGCGCCGCCCACCGTCACCACCACCTCTCCCGACGGCTGCGTGTCCAGCTTCACCGTGTAGCTCCCGGTCCCCCCTTCATCCACCGTCAGCGCGCCGGACGACACCGTCACCCCCTTGGTGTCGTCCTCCGTCACCGTCACCACCACATCGTCGATGGAAACCGAGCCGTAGCCCCCGCCCGAGGCGCTGTGCGACAGCGTCACGTCGGGGTCCGCGTCCCCGTCGGGGTCCTGCGCCGCACTCACCGTCACCGTCTGCGCCGTGCTGTAGTTGGCGCCGGTGAAGGTCAGGCTCGGCGGGCTCACCGTCACGTCGCCCGACGCGCCGCCCACCGTCACCGTAACGTCCGACGACGGCGCCGTGCTCAGCTTCACCGTGTAGTTCCCGCTCGCTCCTTCCGCCACCGTCAGCGCCGACTTCGAAACCACCACCCCCACCGGCGTCGCCGTTACCTGGTCCGACCAGACCGACTGAACGGCCGAGGCGCCGCTGCCACGCCGGGCGAACAACCGGAACGTGTATTCCGTCCCGTTCGTCAGTCCCGTCACCGTGGTGCTCGTCGCGCTGCCGTCCGAAACCGTCCGGGTCGAACTCCAGCCGCCCGAACTCTTGTACTGGTAGCCCCAGTTCGCGATATTCGTCTGGGCGGTCCAGCTCAGGGTGACCGAGCTGTCGCCCGCCGCCGCCGTCAGCGCCGGCTTCGCCGGCTTCGCTGTCGTCGCCGAGGGCGTCGCCGTCTTCCAGTCGGTGGCGCCGCCGTCGCCCGCGGCGTTCACCGCGCGCAGCTTGAAGCTGTACTCGGCATCGTTGTCCAGGCTCGTCACCGTGTGGGTCACGGTGGCCGCGCCCGAATCCGGAATCGCGGTCCACGCCGCGCTGCCCCTGGCGCCCGTCTTGGCATGGCGCAGCTTGTAGCCGGTGATGCTCGCATTGTTCGGGTTGCTCCACGACAGCACCACCTGTGCGTTGCCCGCCGACGCGATAAACCCCGCCGGCTTCGGCGGAAGCTGGCCCCCGCCCGAGCCCACCGACACCGACACCGTCCCCGCATCCGGGATGAACGTCTTCGAGGCCCCCGTCAGCGTGAACGCATGGTTGATCGTCGCCGTCCCCGCCGCCACCCCGGTCACCGTCACCGTCCGCGCCACGTTGTAGTTGCTCGTCGTGAAGGTCAGGCTCGACGGACTTACCCTCGCCTTGCCCGCCGCCGAACTCGACAGCGCAAGCGTCCCCGCAAGACCCCGGTTCAGCTTCACCGTGTAGGTCGCCGTATCTCCCGGCGAAACCGTCACCGGCGCATCCGCGAACGTCAGCGCCGGCCTGTCCGGCCTGTTGACCGTCAACTCGATCACATTGGATTCCGGGCCTGTCCGGCTGGAGGAGCCGAGGCCGGGGATGTACCGCTGCCCGATCGGCTGGATGTGATACTCATGTACCGTGCCGTGCGTCGATTCCGTAAATGACCATTGCCGGATCCCGCCAACGCCCATGTAGGTCGGCCCGGCCCACGATGTTCTCCCCCTGAACCGGTTATACAAGTACCAGCCGCTGATGTTAGTGGCGTTGTCGATGAGCTTGTGCGGGCTGCCGGAGGTCGTCGTCCAGGTGTAATCAATCGCGCCGTTGGCGCCCGCCGTGCCGGTCAGCACCGCCGCAACCGCAGCCCCCGGCGTGGCCGTCTGTTCCGCCGACGCCGTACCGTTGCCGGCATTGTTCACCGCCCGAAGCTTGAACCCATAGGCCGTGTCGTTGGTCAGACCCGTCACTTCGGCGTATGCCTTCGCCGCTGTGGAACCCGCAATCGCCGTCCACGCGCCGTAACTCCCGGCCCCCGCCTTCCGCTGATACTCCCAGCCGGTGATGCCGTCGTCGTCCGGGTCGGTCCAGGTCAGCCACACCTTCGCGTTGCCCGGAGACGCCGCGAACCCCGCCGGCGCGGCCGGTACGGGAGGCGCCTCGGTCGTCGCGCTCTCCTCCGCGGAGGCCGCGCCGGCGCCGCCGGCATTCCGCGCCCGGACCTGGAACGTGTATGTCGTGCCGGGCTTCAGGCCCGTCACGGTGGTTCCGAGGGTATCCGGGATACCCGTAGACTGAAGCGAAGCCGCCGTCCACGCACCGTAACTCCCGGTTCCCTCCTTGTACTGATATTCCCAGGTGATCCCGGGTTCGATCGGATCGCGCCACCTCAGAAAGATCTCACCCGGTTTGCCGGAAACCGGGTTGGCGCTCAGATCCTTCGTCCGGTCGGGAACCTGCACGACGGTGAACGTGGTGGATGTAGACGCCTCCGTCTCCGCCGTGCCGTCATGGCCCTTCCAGTGCCAGCGGACCGTATGGACGCCGACGCCCAGCGCGGCGCAGGGATACAGGTTCTGGCCGACTCCCGTCCGCACGCCGTCGACATTGCCCGAGATCCGGACACCGTGGGCGCTGTGCGTCAGCGCCGCATGCTGGGCGACAGCCGTCTGGCCGGGGCGCGACTCCAGATAGGTCGTGTCGCCCGCCGTGACCGAAAGCAGGTTGAAGCACGCATTCACCGTTCCGCCCGGAGTCACTGTCAAGGTCCGGCTCGCAGCGGAGACCAGCGTCGGGGTCGCCGCCCGCGGCGTGGCCTCGATCCAGCCCTGGTTGTTGACGGTGCTCGATGCGATCGTGGTCCGCCCGCCCGGACCCACCAGCCGAACCCGGAAGATGCCAGTCTCGCCGTTGGTTGCGCTGTAGCTGTATTTTCTGAGGGCGACGCCGCCGGGTAAATCAAGCCACCGGCCCTCTCCATTTCGGTCCGAGAGCCGGATCCACTCGAGCTGCCAGCTCACCGCGCCTTCGGTCGTGCCGCTGTACTCCCAAGTGAAATAGAAGGCGCGGTCCCCCCCGTTCACCGTGAGGGCGACAGCCGGCAGCGCCACGGAGACCTCGGCGGACGCGGACGACACTGTTTGCGATCCCTGGTTGATGGCGACCGTGACCTGGAAGTAGTAAATCTCGCCGACGGTCAGGCCAGACACGACGTGCGACCCCGTCCTCCCTTGGGAGTCGGGAATGCTGACAGAGCCGCCATAACTTCCCGCGGAGGTCCTCTGCTGGTAAGCCCAGCTGTAGGATGCGCCGCCCGGCACGTTCGTTGCGTAGTTCAGCGTGACCTGCCCAAGGTCCGGGCCCGCCTTGACGGTGAGGGTGGTGGACGCCTGCGCGTCCTGCGGCGCGAGGGCGGCGGCCAGCGCGATGAGGAAGAGGGCAGCCAGTCCCGCCTTCAGGCGGCGGGCGGTTCTCCCGAGGGCGCCCACCGGCTCAGCCCCGCACCCGGACTTTCCGGGGGGGGGGGGGGGGTACGAGCAAGTCCCGTCCGAGGTCGTGCGCGCATGAGGCGGTCCCATTCCACCCGAACCGCTGCGACAGACCACTCATCACAGCCAACACGCCACCGTCACTTTCGACGCTGTTGCCCATCTTGGTCATGACCTCATCCTCTCGTCTCGGGTGTCTTGGTCGGCGCATGGCCACAACATAATATGTTACCGCAACTTGTATCTGAACTTGGACACAACAGGCGCCCCTTGAACGTTCGCGCGACCTTGCCGGCGGTTACGCAGAGGTGCTTTGGCGTTCTCCTGGGGAACGAAAGACGGTACTGGCGCCGGCCGTTCCAGCGGCATGATTCGGGGCAGCATCCGCGGCGCCAACCGGTATCCGTATAGCCGTCGCAAGGGCTGTTGTTCGCCTGCGCCGCCGCATTGCCTTGCCGCCATCGAGAGGCGAAGTCTGGCCGGGAGGGGGACGGCGGTTGCGCTCCCGAGGGAGATGCAGCCGCCGTTCCCTTTCACCTGACCATGAGGAGCACGGCACGATGCAGGCGGCACTCGCACCGCGCGGCGACGCGCGCACCTTTCTCACCCACTTCGTCGGCAACGGCCTCGAAGACGACCGCTACGTCATTCAGCGATACCTGTCCCAAGCAGACGGCGACATCGTTCCCGTCGAGACCGACGGCGCCCGACCGAAAGGACGGCGCCTCGCGACGCCGGTACTGGAACCGCAGAGCATGCACGCATTGCGGCGCTCCTTCCCACGGGGCAGCTCGCGCCCGAGACACTACCGCTTCGACGATTATCTGCGCAAGGACGCCGTGTTTCTGTTCGAACGTTTGTTCTATTTTCTGGATGCCAAACGGGAACACGGCGTTCTGGTCATGGACGAGACCGACAAGCGCGAGGACCGTCGGTTCGTCGCAAGGATGGAGAGGTATTTCACGAGAACGACCCGCGGCAGGGCCAGGACAACATGGATCGTGCCGACGCCATTTTTCGTTTCCTCCGACATGACCTACGCCGTGCAGGCAGCGGATTTGTGCATCTATGCCATCAATTGGGGATTTCGTCTGCCCAGCCGAGGCATGGACGCCCCCCGCCGCAACGAAATCAGCAACATGTTCGGGGCGGATCTGGCCAATCTCCAGTATCGCGGGCAAGGCTATCGCAATGGCCTGGAGTTCAGGACTTACGGGATCGTTCATGTGCCCGACCCCTACGAGCCGAGGCCGAAGGCATGAAAAAGGAGGCAATGCCTCGCCAGCTTTTGCATGCGCCGTGCGCACACCCTACGAGACCGAGCCTCCGATGATGAATGTTGGGCTACCGGGATCCAAAAGTCAATGTTTGTCCGGGGGCGTGGGGCGGCATGTTTCTCTCGCCGGCACATTCGACCGCAGTATTCCTGTGCCGGATCCGGAAGGTTTTCCTTCTACAGCCCCATGTCCATCTCGATATGTTTCTCGCGGGCAGGCAGTTCGGTCGCCCTGTCGCGGGGCATTGATGGTTCGGTTTTTCTCTCCGGTGGGGACGGCGCGGATGCTTCCGGGATCGGTTGTTCGACGCCGGACTGGTCCTTCCCGTCTTTTCCATGGTCGCGCTCGTGCTCCGGCTGCACGCTTTCGCCGATGCCTCCAAGCGCCGAAATGCGCTCGTCGGTCACCGCTTCGAGCCGTTCTCTGAGCGCCTGTACATCGTCGGTGACCAGTTCAGCCCGGTCGCGGGCACGGCTGATCTCGACATAGAACGCCTTGGCGGTGGTCAGCCGGGGATGGTTCGCCTCCATCGCGGCGATCACGTTATCGACCGTACGCCCCTGGAGGGTAGCCAGTGTCTCAACAATGTTGACAGGAAGAGCTGCCTTCTTGATCGACCCGCTCCTTCATGAGCGAATGGCGCTGCGACCGATGCCTCATGTTTGCGGTCAATCGCCGCGCAGCACGCTTGTGAGGGGCGCCCTGAGGGCGCTGCTGGCCGCCAGTATTCCCGCCAGCCCGATCAGCAGCGCGCCGGCGCCGATTCCGAACGCGAACAGGCCCGGGTCCAGGCTGTAGTCGAGGTTGAATACCCGCTCGGCCAACAGCAGCCCGAGGAAGCTTGCGGCTCCTGCGCCCAGCAAGCCGGCCAGGGCGCCCAGCACTCCGAACTCCACCAGCAGGCTGCGCAGGATGACGGCGCGGCGCCCTCCCAGGGTTCGCAGCACGGCGGTCTGCAACGAGCGTTCGCGGCGGTTGGCGTAGACCGCGGCCAGAACCACCACGATGGCGGCCAGCACGCTGAAGGCGAACACGAACTGCACCGCCAGCCCGGCCCTGTCGAATATCTTCCGGGCCTGGCCGATGATGGCGTCGAGGTCGATGATGGTGACGCCCGGATAGCTCTTGAGCAGTTTCATCAGCACCTCTCTCTGCCCCGGCGGGATATGGGCGCTTGCGATCATCGTTTGCGGCAGGTCCGCCGCATGCGGAGAGAGCACCAACTGGAAATTCGGATTGAAGGTGTCCCAGTCCACGCTGCGCAGGTTGCCGAGCTCGGCCTCAATTCCCACGCCTCCCACATCGAAGGTCACGCGGTCGCCCAGGGTCAGCCCCAGCCTTGCCGCCGACTGGGAGTCGGCAGACAGTTGGGCGGACTCCGGGTAGGGTTCGTCCCACCACTCGCCCTGTATGACCTTATCGCCCTGCGGAACCCCGGCGGACCAGGACAGGTTGGAGGCCCGTTCCACGAAGCGCCGCCCCTCGGGAAACGGCAGCGGCCATTCCTGTGCGGGGATCCCGTTGATGTGAGTGATCCGCGCCCGAATAAACGGCAGCGCTTCGGAAAGTTCCGGCACCTGACTGTCCAGCAGCGAACGCATGCCCGGCCACTCTTCCGGGGCGATATTGATGAAGAAGTAATTCGGCGTATTCGCGGGCAGGGAGCCGCGCCAGGCATCCAGCAGATCGGTTCGCATCACTCCCAGCAACAACACCGCCATCAGTCCCAGCCCGAACCCGGCCACCTGCGCCACGCTCTCGCCGCCGCCCCGGCGGATGTTGGCCAGACCATGCCGCCAGGCCACTCCGCCCGCGCCCCGCAGGGCCGCCAGCGCCCGCACCAGCAGCCACCCCAGCAGCAGTCCCGCAGCAGCGGTGAGCATGAGGCCCAGGCACATCTGGAAAGCCAGCTCCCGGTCGCCAGCCAGCAGGGCGGTGATGGCCAGGATGACTACCAGCGGCGCGCCCTGACGCAACAGCGGCGCGGGACCCTTCATCGGCATGTCCTGACGCAGTACGCGCAGCGGCGAGGTTCTGGCCAGGCTTCTCAGCCAAGGAACCACGCAGGCCCCGCTCACCGCCAGGGCCACGGCCATTCCCGGCAACAGGCTCCGCCAGGTGGCCGGGGGAAGCTGCAGATTGATTACCTCGCGGGCATAGGCCGACAGCGCCAGATGCGCAACATAACCGGCGGCGCTGCCCAGCGCGACGCCCAGCAGGCTCACGATGAGAATCGGCGCCAGGGAGCGGCGGAACACCTGCGCCTGCGTAGCGCCCAGGCATTTCTCCAGAGCCGCGGTAACCAGCCGGCTGCGGGTGTAACTGCGCGCCGCCAGGGCGGTGGCGACGGCGGCCAGGATCACGCTGGTCAGCGCCGCCAGACTCAGGAAACGGCCGGCGCGGTCGACCGCCGAGGACAGCGCCCGGCTGGTCTCTTCCAGGTTCTGGATGCGCTCGTCGGACCTGAGGGCGCCCTGCTCGGCCCGCCGGAATTCGAGAACCTGCTCCTTCGGTCCGGCGAAGAGTTGCCGGTAGGTAACGCGGCTTCCCGGCCGCACCACATCCATTGCCGGAACATCCTCGAGGTTCGCCAGCACCGTCGGACCCAGTTGCCGGAAGCCGGCGCCCGGGTCGGGACGGTAGCGCAACACCCGGCTTGCCCGGAACTCCACGGAACCCAGCCGCATGGTCTGGCCCACCTCGATGTCGAGTTGGGCCAGCAGCGCGGCGTCCACCCAGACTTCGCCGGTGCGGGGAATGCCCGCCGCCACACTGTCGGGGCCGAAGGGGCGCTCCGAAGTGCGAACCTCGCCCCGCAGAGGGTAGTCCCCGGACACCGCCACCACCGAGCTCAGCGCGGTCTGCTCCTGCGTAAAGGCAACGGTGGCGAAGGACCAGGTTTCGGCGCTCTGCAACCCCCGGGCGCGCGCCCGCTCCAGTCGCTCCGGGTCGGGCCGCGCGGGAGCGGCGAAGGCCAGATCGGCCGCCAGCACCTCGGCAGCCTGTTGCCGCACGGCGGCGCCGATCCGTTCGGTCAGCAGGCTGACCGCCGCCACCGCGGCTACCGACACGGCCAGTGCGCCGAGCATCACGGTAAAGTCGCCGGCCCGCAGTTCGCGCAGCCATTTCCGGAGGGAGATCGAACCCGGCGCCGTCATCGCGACGGGAACTTTCGCATATACTGCACGCCTGCTCAAGGTAACGCCGTATCCGCCAGATATTCCGGCTCGTGAAGACCCTGTTTATGCCCTGCCTTGTGGCCGTCGCGACGGCGGCCTGCGTAGCCGAGGATCCGCAGATGCCCACAGATTTCCAGCCGGCCGCCGCCCCTGTCGCCGAGCGCCGGGCGCATTCCCGCACACACCATGGAATCACTATCGAGGATCCATACCACTGGCTTAAGGACGCAAGCTATCCGATAGTGGACGACGCCGACATCCTGGCCTACCTGAAAGCGGAGAACGCCTACTTCGAGAGCGTGATGGAGCCCCGGCGCGGCCTGGTGCAAACCCTGTTCGAGGAAATCAAGGCGCGCCAGAAAGCGGACGATTCCGGCGTGCCCTGGCGGAAGGATGGCTGGTATTACCAGTGGCGCTTCGAGCAGGATGGGCAGTACCGCATCTGGCAGCGTTGGCCGGCGAATGGCGCGGCGGCGCGCCTCGGGCCGCCCGCCAACGCTCAAACCCTGCTCGACGAGCCGGCGCTCGCCCAAGGACACGAGTATTTCCGGGTAGGCGCCCTGGCGATAAGCCATGGCGGCGGCTTGCTGGCCTACAGCACCGATACCAGCGGGTCGGAACGGTATACGCTGCGGATCAAGGATCTGGACAGCGGCGAAATGCTCGACGAACGGATCGAAAACACACGGGGAAGCCCCGTGTGGGTGGCGGACGACTCGGCCCTGCTGTACGTGGTGGCAGACGAGAACTGGCGCCCCTATCAGGTGCGCCGCCATGTCCTGGGGCAACCCGTCGCCAACGACGACATTGTCTACGAGGAGCGCGATCCCGGGTTTTTCGTGGGCCTGTCGCAAACCGCCTCGAAACGCTACCTGCTGGTGAGTACCGCCGACAACGTGACCTCCGAGGCGTATCTCATTCCCGCCGATGACGCCGCCGCCCAACCGCGAATGATCGCTCCCCGGCGCGAGGGTCACGAGTACAGCGTGGATCACCAGCATGGCCGTTTCGTGATCCTCAGCAATAACCGCCACAAGAACTTCCGGCTGCTGAGCGCGCCCGAGAGCGATCCCTCCGAGGACTCCTGGACGCCGCTGCTGGAAGGATCCGACGAGATCTACATTCGCAACTTCGATGTGTTCGCCGACTTCATTGCGGTGGTGGAGCGGATCAACGGCGTCAATGCGGTTCGGCTGATCGGCAACGACGGCAGCCATGCGCACGTTCCGTTGCCCGAAAGCGCCTGTTCGGTCGAGCTGGGCGACAACGCCGAATACCGCACGCAAACCTTGCGGCTGAATTATTCGTCGATGATCACGCCGGCAACGGTGTTCGACTACCACCCGGGTTCCGGCGAGCTGGAACCCCGCAAGGTGCAGGAAATCCCCAGCGGCTACGACAAGCAACGCTACCTGACCGAACGCCTCATGGCGCCTGCCCGCGACGGCGTCCGGATTCCCGTGTCGGTTGTACGGCGCAAGGACACGGCGGTCGACGGCAAGGCCCCCTTGTACTTGTACGGATATGGCGCCTACGGGTACGCCATAGCGCCCTCCTTCTCATCCGCCCGGCTCTCGCTTCTGGACCGCGGATTCATCTACGCGATTGCCCATATCCGCGGAGGCGACGATCTCGGCTATCACTGGTACGAGAGCGGCAAGCTGGATCAGCGTACCAACACCTTCAACGATTTCGTGGATGTAGCCCGCCACCTCATTGAGGAAGGCTACGGCAGAGCCGGACGGGTGGCCATTGCAGGCGGCAGCGCGGGCGGGGAACTGATGGGCGCCGTGGTCAATCAGGCGCCTGATTTGTGGGGCGCCGTGGCGGCCCATGTGCCGTTCGTGGATGTGCTCAATACGATGCTGGACGATTCTCTGCCGCTCACGCCCACGGAGTGGCCGGAGTGGGGCAATCCCATCGAAGACCCGGCCGCCTTTGCCCTGATTCGTTCCTATTCCCCGTACGACCAGCTCGCACCGGGTGAATATCCTCCGATGCTGGTCACCGCTGGACTGAACGATCCCCGCGTCACCTATTGGGAACCGGCCAAGTACGTCGCAAAACTGCGTACGCTCAAGACCGGCAACAGCCCCCTGCTGCTGAAGACCAACATGGACGCCGGCCACGGCGGCAAATCGGGCCGTTACGATTCCCTGTACGAGGTAGCCGAGGAGTACGCCTTCATGCTCTGGTCGCTGCGTCTGGCCGGGTAGCGGCCCGCGCCCAGCCCCGAACTTGCGGCAGCCATTCCCGCCAAGCGTGACAATGCTCGAAAATCAGATCCGGTCCAACGCCTGAATGGTCACAAGCTCGGGTATTCGGCCCTGAACAAACGACTCTGCATCGTTAGCGGGAATTGCTGAACTTCCGGAGACCTGCCCATTGCCCCGGTTCCCTCCCGGCGCCCGAAATCGCTGTGCGCGGCGCGGCGCTCCCTGTTGAAGGCGCCCGGGTTCCGCCTTCGGCTTGCAGGGAAGGCGAACCGCCCTCCGCGCCTTTCAACAACAACCGGCGCTTCAGCAATGTTGGCCGGGAGGGCGCAGGCGGACGGCAGGCCACCGGCGATCATGCCGTCCGACCGTTGCCGCAACCTTCGATAGCGTCGTGGACTTCGGGTTGACCGCCACCATGTTCGGAGATGTGGCGTGGATCGCCATGGCGTTCGCGCTGGGCCTTCTGTCCAGAGCCCTGGGGCTGCCGCCGCTGGTGGGATTCCTGGCCGCGGGATTCGCACTCAACCTGTACGGAGTAACCGGCGGAGACATGCTCGGCAAACTGTCGGACCTCGGCATTACCCTGCTGCTGTTCGTGGTTGGCCTGAAGCTCAATCTCCGCACGTTTGTGCGCCCGCAGGTATGGGGCGTTACCGCGCTGCACATGGCCATCGTCGTTCCCCTGTTCGGAACGGCCATCTACGTGCTCGCCGCTCTGGGGACGCCCTTCCTCTCGGGCCTCGATTTTTCCCGATCCCTGCTGATCGCCTTCGCCCTGAGCTTTTCCAGTACCGTGTTCGTGGTCAAGGTGCTGGAAGACAGGGCCCAGACGGCAGCGCTCCACGGACGGATCGCGATCGGAATTCTCGTCGTGCAGGATCTGGCCGCCGTTGTCTTTCTGGCGGTCTCGGCAGGCAAGTGGCCCACCTGGTGGGCCTTGCTGGCGCTGCTCGTCTTGCCGCTCCGGCCGCTGCTGACCCTTGTGCTCCAGCGCGCCGGCCACGGCGAACTGCTGATCCTGTACGGCTTCCTGCTGGCCCTTGGCGGCGCGCAGTGGTTCGAGCTCGTCGGGCTCAAGGGCGACCTCGGCGCAATCGTGCTGGGCGTTCTGATCGCCAACCACCCCAAGGCCGATGAAATGGTCAAGGCCATGCTTGGCTTCAAGAACCTTTTCCTGCTCGCCTTCTTCCTTTCCGTCGGCCTGTCGGGACAATTGACCCCGGAGACGTTCCTGATCGGCGCAGCGATCGCGCCTTTCGTGTTCCTCAAGTCGGGCCTGTTCTTCGGCCTGCTGGCGTTGTTCAAGCTCCAGGCCCGCAGCGCGTTGCTGGCGTCACTCAATCTGGGCAATTTCAGCGAGTTCGGCCTCATAGTGGCGGCCATCGGGGTCGCAAATGGCTGGATCGACGCCAACTGGCTGATCGTCATCGCGATTTCGCTGTCCCTCTCCTGCGCGATTTCCGCCGGCTTCAACGCGGTGGCCCCCCGGCTCCATGCCCGCTACAGGACGGTCTGGAATCGCCTGCAGCGACAGGGAGCGCTCCCGGATGAGCGGAACCTCGATATCGGGCAAGCGAAAATCGCCGTGATCGGAATGGGCAGTATCGGCGCTGCCGTCTACGACACCATGCACGGTCTGCAGGGCGCTGTCGTGGTGGGCGTGGACACCGATCCGATCATCGTGCAGCGCCATCAGTCGGCGGGTCGCAATGTGCTCCCGGGCGATCCCGGAGACGCGGAATTTCAGGGCTTTGTCGCGGCTGGCGATGCCCTCGAACTGGTGATGCTGACGCTGCCGAATCTGGCCGCCAACCTCGCCGTCCTCGATCAACTCAAGGCGGCCTCGTTCCGGGGCCGGGTGGCCGCCATTGCCTGGTTCCAGGATGAGATCGAGCCGCTGGAGCGGGCCGGCGTATCGACCGTGTTCAACGTCTACGCGGAGGCAGGCTCGGGGTTCGCCGCGCATGTGGCCGGGCAAATCCCGGCAATCGAACGGGACGACAAGACGGCAGAGGCTTGAGCGTTCGGGGCGGCCGCGCAGGCAGATCCGTAGAGCGACTGGTCCCCCACGCTTGGCAGGTGCGTCCGCTGCGAGCGCACAGGCGGGTCTTGCGAAAACCTGGAGTCTCGCATCTTCACGGACACACCGCGGCGCCCGCGCTCACGGGTCAGAGGCGTCCGGCCTCAAGCTGACAAATGCGGTCGCAGCGCTGCGCCAGACCCTCGTCGTGGGTAGCAAGCAGCAGCGTGGCGCCGGCCTGCACGTTCATCTCGAACAGGATGTCGCCAACCCGCCGGCCCGTATCCGCGTCGAGATTGCCGGTTGGTTCATCGGCCATGAGCACCTGTGGGCCGGTGACGAAGGCTCGGGCGATGGCCACGCGCTGGCGCTCGCCTCCCGACAGGTGACGGGGATAGTGCCGCCGCCTTTGCGCCAGACCCACGCGCTCGAGGGCGGCGGCAGCCGCCTTGCGGGCGCCGCGCGAACCGTTCAGCTCCAGGGGCAGCATCACGTTTTCGATGGCTGTGAGGGACTCCACCAGGTGGAAGGACTGGAAGACGAAGCCGAGATGCCGGCCACGCAGGCGGGCGCGGCTATCCTCGTTCAGGCGGGACAGATCCTGCCCGCACAGCACCACCCGCCCCTCGGTGGGGTTGTCCAATCCGGCCAGCAGGGCGAGCAGCGTGGTCTTGCCGGCGCCCGAGGAGCCCATCAGCGCGCAGGACTCCCCGCTGTTGAGCCGCAGGTTGATATCCTTGAGAATGGCAAGGTTCCCTTCCGGACTCGACACGGTCATGCCCAGATTTTCAGCGCTCAGGACTTCAGTCATTGCTTGCTTGGCGGCGTTCGCCTTGTGTCTTGTATTCGCGAGCGCAACGGCAAGGGATGCGCCCGTCTTGCTGGTATTGGGCGACAGCCTGAGCGCCGCCTACGGAATGCCCCGAAATCAGGGCTGGGTAAGTTTACTTGAGAGACGCCTGACGGAATCCCGCCGCCCCTGGCGCGTGGTCAACGCCAGCATTACCGGCGACACAACGGGGCAGGGCCTGAAGCGCCTGCCCCGGTTGCTGGGGCTGTACCGGCCGCAGTGCGTCATCATCGAACTGGGCGGCAACGACGGGTTGCGGGGCCAGCCGCTGGAAGCGATACGGTCCAATCTTCGGGACCTGATTCGGGCGGTGCGCGAGGCCGACGCACACCCGGCGCTGGTGGCCATGCAGATTCCCCCCAATTACGGCGACTACTACGCCGGCGGTTTCGAGCGCCTGTTCGTCGAACTCGCCGAGTCCGAGGGCGTCCTGCTGCTGCGATTCGGGCTGGAAGGACTGGCGGGCGCCGAGGGCCTGATGCAGCAGGATGGCATACACCCGGCGCCCGAGGCGCAGGAACGGATGCTGGACGCCCTGTGGCCCGCGTTGAACGCGAAGCTGCTTATCCTGGAACAGAACGCCGGGAGCGAAGCCCAAGGCCCAGGCTGATTTCCTCCTGTATCGCCAGCGCCGCCGCGCGCGGGTCGGGAGCGGAATGAATCGGCCGGCCCACCACGATGTGGTCGGCGCCTGCGGCGATTGCGGCGGATGGCGTCATCACGCGCTTCTGGTCCTGCGCCTCGTCGTTGTCCAGCGGACGAATGCCGGGCGTGACCACCAGCAGGCGACTGCCCAGCGCGCGACGCAAGGCCGGAAGTTCAAGCCCCGAGGCGATCACCCCGTCGCAGCCCGCTTGCAGGGCGCGACGGGCGCGCGACAGCACCAGTTCGTTGATGTCGCATTCGAAACCGAGATCGTTCAGATCGCCCCGGTCCAGGCTGGTCAGCGCGGTAACCGCCAGTATCTTCAGGCTCGCGTCCTTGTTCCTTGCCGCAGCCTCCATGATGGCCTGATTGCCGTGAACCGTCAGGAACTCGATCCCGCGGTCTTTCAATCCCCGCACAGCCGCCGCCACGGTTGCCGGCACATCGAAGAACTTGAGGTCGGCGAACACCTTGTGGCCGCGCCGGTTCAGTTCCTCCACCAGACGCATGTAGCCTCCCGCGGACAGGAGTTGCATTCCCATCTTGTAGAAGCTGGCCGCGTCGCCCAGCGTGTCCACCAGCGCCAGCGCATCCGCAGGCGTGGGCGTGTCCAGCGCCACAATCAGCCGGTCGCGGCTCATGCCGTCAATTGCGCGTAACGCTGGCGCGCGAACCGGTCCGTCATTCCCGCGATGTAATCGGCCACCGCCCGCGCCTGTTGTTCGCCGGCGCCTTCCACGCCGCGCCCCGGCGGCAATCGTTCGGGATGATTCAGGTAATACTCGAACAAGGTCTCGACTACGCTCTCGCCGTTTGCGTAATCCTGCTGCATGCGGGGGTGATGATACAGCCGGTTGCGCAGGAAAACGGCCAGTTCCCGATGGAGGTCCTGCAGCTCTCCGCTCAGGCCCACGATGGGGGCGGACATGGCGCGCACCTCATCGGGGTGCTCCGGCGCGGCGCGCTCCAGGGCCGCGCGGGTGGTTTCGATCAGATCGGACACCACGCGGTCGATCATTGCCCGAATGGTCTCGGCCACCAGGGACTTGCCGCAGGAGCGGGGATAGCGCCGCCGCGCCTGTTCGTATGCGTTCCGGTACAGCCGCACCTCGATCATGTCCCGGTAGTCGAGCAGACCGCTGCGAATGCCGTCGTCGAGATCGTGGTGGTTGTAGGCGATCTCGTCGGCCACATTCGCCAGTTGCGCTTCCAGGCTGGGCTGGCGCCGCCCGAGAAAGCGTTCTCCCAGGTCGCCAAGCGTCCTTGCCTGCCGCCGCGAGCAACGTTTCAGCAGTCCTTCGCGCGTTTCCCAGCACAGGTTGAGGCCGTCGCATCCGGGATGCCGGCGTTCGAGCTGGTCCACGATACGCAACGCCTGCAGGTTATGCTCGAAACCGCCATGGGCGGCCATGCAGCGATTCAGCGCCGCCTGTCCCGCATGGCCGAAAGGGGGATGTCCGAGGTCGTGGCCCAGGCATATCGCTTCGGTCAAGTGCTCGTTGATATCGAGGCAGGCGGCGACCGTGCGCGCAATCTGGGCCACCTCCATGGTGTGCGTCAGCCGCGTTCGGAAATGGTCGCCTTCCCCGGCAACGAACACCTGAGTCTTGTGCATCAGCCGCCGGAAAGCGCGGCAGTGAATGATGCGGTCACGGTCCCTCTGGAAGGGGCCTCTGTAGGGGTGGTCGCGCTCCGGGTGGACACGGCCCCGGCTGTGTTCGCCGGATACCGCCCAGGGCGCCAGTCCGCCCTCCTTCGCCCAGCGCCCCGCGGCCCGCGTCAAGGTTCGCGGCCCTCAAGGACCCTGTCCAGCGCCTCGTGGGAGAAATCACCGGTCAGCCGCACCCGGCCTATTTCCTCGGGCAGGACCAGCCGTATCTTTCTGCCGATATTCTTCTTGTCCGCCAGCATCGCCTGCCTGAGAGCGCTGGCGCGCATCCCGCCGGCCTGGGTGGGAAGGCCGAAAGCCGCCAGCAATGCCTCCAGCCGCTCCTTTTCGGCCTGGCGAAAGGCGCCCTGGCTGACCGCCAGCCGCGACGCCATGCACATCCCGGCGGCTACGGCTTCGCCGTGCAGCCACTCCCCGTAGCCGGCGGAATGCTCGATCGCATGAGCAAAGGTGTGGCCGAAATTCAGCACCGCGCGGCGCCCGCTGCGGTCCTCTTCATCGGCGCCCACGATCTGGGCCTTGAGCTCCACCGAACGCCGCACGGCGTGGCTCAGGCACGCCGAATCGCGAGCCTGCAGCAAGCCGCTGTTGTCTTCCAGCCACCGGAAGAAATCGCTGTCCGCCACCATTCCGTATTTCACGACTTCCGCGAACCCCGCCGCGAGCTCCCGGTCCGGCAGGGTGTCGAGGACCGCAGTGTCGCAGAGCACGGCTCGCGGCTGGTGGAAGGCCCCAAGCAGGTTCTTGCCCCAATCCGTATTGATGGCCGTCTTGCCGCCCACGGCAGAGTCCACCTGCGCCAGCAAGGTGGTCGGAAGCTGGAGGTAATCCACACCCCGGTGGTAGCAGGCGGCAGCGAACCCGGCCACATCTCCCACGCAACCGCCGCCCAGCGCCAGAAGCATGCAGTCGCGCCCCAGCCCCGCCTGCGCCATGCGGCGCAGAATCCGCTGCCAGTGTTCGATGTCCTTGGCTGGTTCGCCGTCCGGCAGCACCACCGATTCGCAATTGTCTGCTTCCAACAGCGCCGGAAGACGGTCGAGATAGAGCTCGGCGACGGTTTTGCTGGTGACCGCCAGAACGCCGCCGCCACCCAGCCACTGGCGCAGGATTCCGTCACGATTGAACAAACCCTTGCCCACCAGCACGGGGTACGGCCGCGAGACTGTCCCTACTTCGATGGTTTCGACCAAGCATCACCTCAAGCGGTGTTGGAAAGTGCGGGTTCGTACGTCCTCATACGCCCCATTTGCAGGAAACCGGGGAACGCGCCCCGGCGCTCCGCCTTGCATTCACTGCTCGTTCAGCAAGCGGATGATATTCCAGCCCACCTGCCGCACGCCGAGGCCGGTGGTATCGACAACATGATCCGCCACCTCGAGATACCAGGGCTCGCGCTCCCTGGAGAGCCGCTCCAGCACTTGCCGCCTCGAACCCTGCTCCAGCAACGGGCGGTGGCGCGCGCGCCGCGTTCGTTCGACCTGCTCGTCGAGGCTGCACCGCAGGTAGATGACCACGCCGTTCTCGCGCAGGGCGCGGCGGTTGGCGGCGCGCAGCACCGCACCGCCGCCCGTGGCCAGCACCAGCCCCCGCTCCTTGCAAAGATGTCGGATGGCCTGTTCCTCGCGCGCCCGAAAACCTTCTTCGCCCTCGATATCGAAGATCAGGGAAATGTCCACGCCGGCCTTTTGCTCGATATAGCGGTCGCTGTCCGCCAGCGGCAGCTCAAGCCGTCTGGCCAGCCAGTTGCCCACCGCCGACTTGCCGGACCCCATGGGGCCTACCAGAAAGACATTGCGCGCGGCTTGCATGACGGGTTGGGTGTTGTGCAACCGGACCTCGGCTTGCGGGCGGGCGGCCCGCCTGTCGAATTGGCCCGACTCGCACCGCATGGTACCCAAACAAATGCGCCTTGTTTGCATAACATCCTGCAAATAAAAGTCTTTTGGTGTTTTCCGGTTCCTGAAAAGGCCGCCTGTATCGGGCTTGCCCCTTACGGTTTGCGGGCAATCCGGCCACGCTGGCGCACACACTTGCTCGCTCCGCCACGACGCCCGGCCCTGGCTTGTTCCTGGCGGGCGCGCGCCGGTGCAAGACAATCAGGGCAATGCTTCAACGCCTACGGCTTGCTCCTCGCGGACGCACGCCGGTATCTCAAGGCGCAAGGCAGCTCTCGCCCGGAATTTCGCAATCCGCAAGATATCCGTGCGATTTCACGGCCAGCGCGAAGCATTACACTTTTGCCTTCGTCCGGATGCGACTCGCGAAACTTCAGGATAATGAACAAGTTCGCGGCGCCCGGATCCAACGTTGCTACCGGGCATATGTGGGCATATTGAGAACAACGATGGCAATCGAGCGCTGGAACGACGACAACGCGGCAGGCAAACGTTTGGCGAAGCATCGCCTGACCGCCCTGTTGTCGATCGATCTCGAAGGCAAGGAGAGCATCGGGGCCATCGGCGCGATACGCACCGACCGCGCGACCCCCTTCACCTGGCGCGGCAAGAGCGACGGATTGCGCGCGGCGCTTGCCGAACTTGATGAATTCGCCAGCGGCGCGTCGTATCTCGTCGGGCACAACATCATCGAGCACGATCTCGAACTCCTTGCCCGCAAGGCGCCGGATCTGAATCTGCTCGACCTGCCGGCCATCGACACGCTCTACCTGAGCCCGCTCGCCTACCCGAAAAACCCCTATCACCGCCTCGTCAAGCAATACAAGGAACCCGCGCTGGCAAGGGTGCAGATCAACGATCCCCTCCTGGACGCCGGACTGACGCTCGATCTGCTCGCCGATGTCGCGGACAAGCTGAAGCCGATGGACGACGATCTGCTGGCGGCCTGGCACGCACTGCTCGCCACCGGCGTGAAGGGGCACGCCTTCGATCCTTTCTTTCAGCAGATCCGCAGCAACTTCGCCACGGCGCTGGTCGAGCATTCGATCCCGGCGATCCAGCGCCGTCTCGCCGAACGGGGTTGCCCGGATCAGGCGGCCCGGATCGCCCGCGACGCGCTGTCGCATCCCCTCGCGCTCGCCTATCTGCTGGCCTGGCTGCCGGCGTCAGGAGGAAACTCCATCATTCCTCCCTATGTCGAGAAGAGGTTCCGGCCGGGCGCGCTCGCAACCAGACTGCGCGAGACGCCCTGCGCAGACCGGCGCTGCCCGTGGTGCCCGGAACATCTCGACGCCGAAATCGCATTGAAGCGCTGGTTCGGTTTCCCGGCCTTCAGGGAGCAGCCCCAAAGCAGCGACGGCAAGAGCCTCCAGCGCGCCATAATCGAGAAGCATCTGGCCCGCGACCCGGTGCTCGGAATCCTTCCCACCGGAGCCGGCAAATCGCTCTGTTACCAGCTCCCGGCGCTGATGCGCTACGAGGCGAGCGCGGCGCTCACCGTGGTGATTTCGCCTCTGGTAGCGCTGATGGCCGATCAGGTCGCCGCAATGCATCGCCAGGGAATTCTTTCCGCCACCACCATCAACGGCCTCATCTCCATGCCGGAAAGGGCGGAAGCGCTCGCCCGGATCCGTCTGGGCGACGCCGGTATCGTGCTGGTCGCCCCCGAACAGCTTCGCAACCGTTCGTTCACAGCGGCAATTGCGGGACGCCGGATCGGAGCATGGGTTATCGACGAAGCGCACTGCCTCTCGAAATGGGGACACGACTTCCGCCCCGATTACCGTTATGTCGCCCGCTACATCGCAGAGCGTCACGGAGAGGACGCGGCGCCGATCCTCGGCTTGACCGCAACCGCCAAGAAGGAGGTTGTGAGGGACATTTGCGAGCATTTCGAGCAAACCCTGCACTCGCGGCTCGAAGTCATCGACGGCGGGACGGAACGCCGCAATCTGGATTTCCGGGTCATGCCGACTTCCGCTTCGCAGCGGATCGAACACATCTACGGGGCGGTTGAGGACGCGCTCGGGCAAACGCGCTCGGGCGGCGCCATCGTCTACTGCACCACCAAGAGAAGCACCGAGGAAACCGCTCAGGCGCTCGCCGAGAAGGGACTTTCAGCCCGACACTTCCACTCCGGACTATCGCCGGAACGAAAACGGGAAATCCAGCGCGACTTTCACGACGGCGATCTCGATGTGGTGGTCGCCACCAACGCGTTCGGCATGGGCATCGACAAGCCCGATGTTCGCGCGGTCGTACATGCCGAAATCCCGGGCTCTCTCGAAAGCTACCTTCAGGAAGCCGGACGAGCGGGAAGAGACGGCGCGCCTGCGCACTGCCTGTTGCTGTTCGACTCCGAAGACCCCGAAAAGCAATTCTCACTCACCGCGCGCTCCCGACTGGAGCGGCGCGACATCCAGGCGGTGCTGCGCGCGCTGCGCCGCCTCGACCGCCGCCGTCGCCGTCGCCACGCCAGCACCGAGGATACCGTCGTAGCAACCCCAGGAGAGATTTTGCTCGAGGACGGCGGCGGCGACTTCACACGGGACAGCGCCACCGACGACGATCGAGTGCGCACCGCGATCGCATGGCTGGAGGAATCGAAGCTCGCGCGGCGCGACGAGAACCACACGAACGTGTTTCCATCTTCCCTGCGCGTCCCGAGCCTCATGGCAGCCCGTGACCGCATCCAGCGGGAAGCCCGGAACAGGAACATCCGCAAGGATGTGCAGGATCGGATGTTGCGGGTGGTGGAAACCCTGGCGCAGGCGGATCCGGCCGGCGGCATTTCCACGGACCAGTTGATCCACGAGTGCGGCTGCTCGCTGCCGCAGCTTCGCGGGGCGTTCAGCACTCTGGAGGAAATCGGGGTTGCGTCGAACGACATGCGCATTACCGTGTATGTCCACGCGGGAGTCGAGAACTCCTCAGCCCGGCGTCTGGCGCGCGCCCGGGAGCTGGAAGAGGCGCTCATCGCGGAGCTTCGCGAGGCGGCGCCCGATCAGGAACTCGACGCTTCCTGGACCCGCCTCGCCCTGCGCCTTATAGCCCAGCGTCTTCGGGAAAAGGAGGTGGAAAATCCGCTGCCCGAACGGCTGGTGCGACTCCTGCGCAGCATCTCCGCCGATGGCCGCGACGAACCCGACGCGAAGCGCAGTATCGAGATCCGCGCTCGCGACATGGAGACCGTCGGAATCCGGCTACGGCGCAACTGGGCAGGCATCGATCGCATTGCGCGGCTTCGCCGGGATGGCGCGGCCCGTCTTCTCGATCATCTTCTCGGCAAGGCGCCGGACGGAGTTCGCGGCGTCGATCTGCTGGTCGAGACCACTTACGGCGCGCTCGAACAAGCGATCAAGGACGACCTGACGTTGAAGTCGCAGCTGAAGAACCAGAAGGCCCAACCGCTGGTCGACCGCGCGCTTCTCTGGATGCACGAGCAGGAAATCGTCACTCTCAACCGCGGCCTGACCGTGTTTCGTCAAGCGATGACGCTGAAGGTCGCGCGGGACGGCAGAACTTTCACCGTCGCGGATTTCACCCCGCTGCGGGAGCACTATGCCGAGCAGACCGAACAGATCCATGTGACCACCGAGTACGCGAGGCTGGGCGTGGACGACATCCATCTGGCTCTGCGCCTCGCGGCCGATTACTTCAATCTCCCGAGGGGCGAATTTGTCCGCAAGTGGTTCAAGGGCAAGGAGACCGCACTCCGGCGCGACACGCTGCCCGAGCACTACGAAGCGATCGTCAAGAGCCTCGGCAACCGAACCCAGGAGAAGATCGTCGCCGACGAACGGGAGCGCACCAACGTGCTGGTGCTCGCGGGACCGGGCTCGGGCAAGACGCGGGTGCTGGTGCATCGCATCGCCTATCTGATCCGCGTGCGCCGGAGCAATCCGGCAAGCATACTGGCGCTCACCTACAATCGCCACGCGGCGGTGGAAGCGCGCCAGCGCCTCCACAAGCTGATCGGCAGCGACGCGCACGGCGTCAACGTGATGACCTGCCATGCGCTCGCCTTGCGAATCCTCGGGATTTCCTTCGCGGAAGCCGCCTCGAATCCGAGCGACGAAACATTCCGCAAGATTCTTCGTGACGCCACCCGGCTTCTGCAAGGCGACGAGACCACCGCGTTCCTCTCTCGCGAACAGCTGCTGGGGCGCCTCAACTGGATTCTGGTCGATGAATACCAGGACATCGGCAAGGCCGAGTACGAGCTTATCGCTGCCCTGGCCGGAAAGACGCTCGCCGAGGACGATGCGAGACTGAATCTGTTTGCGGTTGGCGACGACGATCAGAACATTTATGCGTGGAAGGGCGCATCGGTGCGTTTCATCCGCCGCTTCGCCCAGGACTATCGCGCAAAGGAGGAGTACCTGGTCGAGAACTACCGCTCAAGTCGCCACATCATCAATGCGGCGAGCCGGTGCATCAAGGGGTCGGCAGACCGTCTCAAGCGCGGCCACGAGCTTCGAATCGACGCCCGCCGCCTCGACGACCCGGCGGGCGGGGCCTGGGCCGTTCGCGACGACATGGCGGGCGGCAAGGTGCAGATCCTGAACGTCAAGGGCGGCCAGCTCTCGCAAGCGGTCGCCGCGGTCGAGGAGCTCAAGCGCCTCTCCGAACTCGATCCGGACTGGCAGTGGAACCGGTGTGCGATCGTCGCCAGGCATTGGGCCGACCTGGACCCTGCAAGAAGCGCTTGCATGGCCCACGGCATACCCGCGCAGAGCGCTCGCGAGGAACTTTCGTCGTTCTGGCGCTCCCGCGAGACGCAGCGCTTTCTGGACCTGCTGGAGAAGATCGATGCGACGACCGTCGAGACCGGCAGGATCCGGCGCTGCCGTGAGGGCTTGCCCGAAGATCCGTGGGCCGGCCTGCTCGCTCAGGCTCTCGACGAACTCCTGCTCGAGGAACCCGATGCGACGGTACTTCCCATCGCATACGTGCGAAACTGGCTCGGCGAGTGGAGCCGGGAAACACGACGCAAGCAGCAGGGCCTGCTGCTCACGAGCGCCCATCGCGCAAAGGGCCTCGAGTTCGACCATATTGTCATTCTCGACGGAGCGTGGCGGAAAACGAACCATTCGGACGATCGCGATTCCCCGCGGCGGCTTTATTTTGTCTCCATGACGCGCGCCCGCGAGACCCTGGCAATGGTGCAACTGGAGGACAGCGACCGAGCGGATATTCGCGACCGGCCGCTCACCGCCGGGCAGGAAGAACGCGCCGCCGGCTTGCTGCAACCGCTCAAGGATTCCGCGGCCGTGGCGGAACGCCGGATTCCAAAGCCCGATCTCTCCGACCCGAGGTTCGACGAGAGGATCGAGGACTGCACGATGGAGGATGTGGTCCTGTCCTTTGCCGGCTGGCATCCTCGCGATACCGGGGTGCATCGCGCTATCGACGCCCTGAGTCCCGGCGATCCACTGTCGTTGTCGCATGAGAACGGTCAATGGAAAATCCTCGATGCCGCCGGGCGTCAGGTTGGCCGCATGGCGCGGAAGTGGTCCCTGCCCGAGGGCATGCGTATAGCCAATGCGACGGTCCACGGAATTTTTCGGCGCTGGGCCGATGATGGGAAAGACGAAGAGTTCAGGAAAAATCTTCGCGCTGATGCCTGGGAAGTGGTGCTGCCGCGATTCCTGCTGGCGCCTGAGCGCGCCACGGTTCGGAACCGGGGGATCTGAGGGCGCAGGCGTGTTTTTCCGGCACGTCTCCGCTGTTCCCGAGCGCCGGATCGGGCCGTCGTTTTCGGTATCTTGTCTGGCCTCATGTTCTTTCCAGTCTTTGCAACGACTGCCTGGATCGGGCTTGCTCCTTGCGGTTTGCGGACGATTCCGCCGCGGTTCCTGCTGGCGCCTGAGCGCGCCACGGTTCGGAACCGGGGGGCCTGAAGGCGCAGGCGTGGATTCTCGGCATCTTTCTGCTGTTCCCGGTCGTCGAACCGGACCGTCGTTTTCCGGTATCTTGTCTGGCCCCATGTTCTTTCCGGTCTTTGCAACGACTGCCTGGATCGGGCTTGCTCCTTGCGGTTTGCGGACGATTCCGCCGCGCTGGCGCGCACACCTGCCTGCTCCACCCCGGGTCTGGCCATGCTTGTCCTCGCGAGCGCGCGCCGGCGCCTACGGCATCTCTCGCCTGCAATCCCTTGCTCCGGTAGCATTGCGGACTTGAAGCATCGTACGCTGTCTCCGGAACCTGCCGCCGAACAAATTGCCGACTCTCGACACCGCCCGCGCGCTCCTGAAGAGCACCTTCGGCTACGACCGGTTCCGGCCCGGGCAGTCGGAAATCGTGGCGGCGCTGCTGGCGGGCGAGAAGGTGCTGGCGGTCATGCCCACCGGCTCGGGCAAGTCGCTGTGCTACCAGCTTCCGGCCCTGGCGACCGAAAGCCTGACTGTGGTCGTGTCGCCGCTCATCGCCTTGATGCGCGATCAGGTGTCCGCGCTGCTCCTCAACGGCGTGGCGGCCGGAACACTCAATTCGGCCACCCCTCGTGCGGACGCCGCCGAAACGCACCGCCAGCTGCGCCAGGGTCGATTGCGCCTGCTCTACATCTCGCCGGAACGGCTCATGCAGCCGGGCGTGCTCGCTGGCCTCGCCCGGCATGGTCCGGCGCGGTTCGCCATCGACGAGGCGCACTGCATCTCGCAATGGGGCCACGACTTCCGGCCGGACTACCGGCGCCTCGCCGAGCTGCCGGAGCATTTCCCGAACGCCCGGATCAGCGCCTTCACGGCAACGGCCGATGCCGTTACGCGACAGGACATCGTCGAGCGACTGTTCAGCGGTCAGGCAAAGGTTTTCGTTGCTGGCTTCGACCGTCCAAACCTGCAAATCGGGATAGCGCCCCGGAATGCCGCGGCGCGACAGATCGACGCTCTGCTGAGCCGACATTCCGGGTGCTCCGGCATCGTCTACACCCTGTCGCGCAAGGGAGCGGAGCGCACGGCGCAGCGCCTGTCGGCAGCCGGGCGCACAGCGCTGCCCTACCATGCGGGAATGGCTCAGGCTGTCCGGGACCGGAATCAGGATCGATTCCTGACCGAGGACGGCATCGTCATGGTGGCGACCATTGCCTTCGGCATGGGCATTGACAAGCCGGATGTCCGCTTTGTCGTTCACGCCAACATTCCGTCGACCGTGGAGGCGTACTATCAGGAGATAGGCCGCGCCGGGCGTGACGGATCGCCGGCGGAAACCCTCATGCTCTACGGCATGGACGACATCCGGATGCGCCGCCTGATGATCGACGACTCCGACCGACCGGAAGAGGCAAAGCGGGTCGAGCACCAGCGGCTCAACGCGCTGCTGGCCTTGTGCGAGACCGCCGGTTGCCGGCGGCAGGCGTTGCTCGGCTATTTCGGCGAAGCCTGCGACCGGTGCGGAAATTGCGACCGCTGCCTCACGCCTGTCGAGACGATTGATGGCGTCGTGATTGCGCAGAAGGCGCTATCGGCGGCGCTGCGCACGGGGCAGCGCTTCGGCGCGGAGCATCTGATCTCGGTGCTGCGAGGCGAAGCGACAGACAAGGTGCGCCAGCACCGCCACGATCAGCTGCCGACCTTCGGGGTGGGCGCGGATATCGGCAAGGCGCTCTGGCGCTCCTATCTGCGCCAGCTCGTGGCGGCTGATGTGCTGAAGATCGACATCGGCGGCTACGGCGCGCTGAAACTGGGCGGCAGGGGCCGCCCCCTGCTGAAAGGCGCCGAGACCGTGGCGCTGCATGGCGAAGCCGCCAGCCGGCCCGAAAAACGTGCGCGGACAGCGGAGCCGCCGCCGACAAACGCCGCCCCGGAACTGTTCGCCCGGCTCAAGCAGGTACGGCTCGAGATCGCCCAGGAGGAAAGCGTGCCGGCTTACGTCGTATTCCACGACCGCAGCCTTCTCGACATGGCCGCCCGCAAACCGCAGAGCCTCGAACAGCTTGGCGCCTGCCATGGCGTCGGCCCCCGCAAGCTGGGGCGCTACGGCGAGCGCTTTCTGGACGTAATCCGCGCTTTCTGCAGCGCATGAAGGGAAATTCAATCAGATTGCCGGTACGCATGCGCGCGCACGCAAGAGAATCGCGCTCGCGACGGTGGTGACCCCACGCCGCTCATATACCCTGCGAGTTCCAGATGTAGTCGGCAATCGTGGGGATGCGCACATCGTCCAGCCCGGCGAGGCCACGCAGCTTCTGCCAGCGCAACCCGAGATCGGTCATCGGGCCGGCATCCCGCCCCGGCGCCGACAACGGCTACCTTAGGGCTGCTGCGCCTGCGCCAGGGGCGGCCAACAAGAAACCGCCGTCGGGCCACAGCCTGCCCCGGTTCAACGCCGATGACCTGCTGCGCTGCAAGGGGCTACCGCCTGCAATCAGAAGTTGTAACTCAACTCGACTCCCACCTGACGCTCGCGCCGGGGCAGCGCAAAGAAGGCGCGGGGCGCGCTGCGGTCCGCAGTGGAGGGCGCCACATTCAGCGCGGCGAAGGTGAAATACGGCGACTGCAACCAGCGGGTTGCCAGAATCGCCGAATCTTCATCGGTCAGGTTGCGGCCGATCAGCGCCAGCCTCCAGTTCTGACCCTGCACGCCGATGCGAGCCCCCAGCAGGATTGCCGCACCGGTGTAGGACAGTTGATGCAACTGGGTATAGCGCCGGGATTCATAGCTCGCATTGACATTGGCAAAAAAGTCGAGGTTGCTGTTGATCGGTTGGAAGTAATCCACAAAGCCGCTGGCCTGATGCCTCGAACCCATGGGGAATTGATGCCCGGCCACCGAGCAATCGCCCATGCTATTGGGATTCGACGATGTGGCCGGGTCGCCATTGAAGCGGCCACCGCCGCTGGTAAGGGTCCACTGCATCTCGTCACAGCCGTTGGTAAACTCCGAGTCAGCCAGGGCGTAGGTCACGCCAGTTCGGATGTACTCGTTGAGTCGGACCTGCAAATCCAGCTCGATTCCCCATACCTCGCCGTCCGCCTGATTGGTGACGATGGAGTTGAGGGCGCCCTGGGGGTTGGGCACCGGCGTGGTCAGTTGATACTTGCTGATGTCAGTCCAGTACAGCGCCAGATTGAGCTGGGCCCGACCGTCAAACAAGGCCGTCTTGACGCCAGCCTCGAAATTCTGCGATTCCTCTTCATCGTAGTCGGGGTTACCGACGGTGAAACCGTCATTGCCGTTCAAACCGCCCGGCTTGACGCCAACGGAATAGATTCCATACAGCATGGTGTCTTCGCCGAGTCGGTGATCGATACTGATGCGGGGCGCCCAACTGGTGAAACTCTCCTCGCCGCCAAATTCCAGCATGCCCATGGCGTCCAGGTCCTGCTGCCTCTTTTCATCCTCGGCGTAGCGCAGTTCCAGGCTCACGCTGGTTTGCTCGTTGAAATCCCAGCCCAGGGAACCGAATACGGCAAGGTTTTCGATGAAATTGTCCGTGCCGTCAGGAGTCAGGGCCCCGCCGGGAAGAATGTCCGATGCATCGTTCTCCAGATCATAGGAGAACACACCCAGGGTCCAGCGCACTGGCGCGTCGGCGGCAGAATCGAACCGTAGCTCATAGGTGGTTTCGGTGTAGTCGTTGATGCCGGAAATGGCAAAAAATGCTTCCGGTCCCAGGAAGAAATTGGTCGGGCCGTGGTCGGAGTCAGAGCCGGTTTTCCTTTCCTCGTCGCGCCGGGACGCCTGCAGGGTCAGCGTACTGCCGCCAGCGAAAGCATAGGCTGCCGACATGGCGTACACACCCAGGTCACGCTCTACTCCGCTGAAGGCAACGCCCTGACCGAGGGCATAGACATTACCGAAGAAAGTGCTGCCCGGGTTGATGCCGGGAATCACGTTGGGCACGCCGTCTGCATCGGGTCCGTCATTCAGAGCCACTGGCCGGGACTTGATTTCGCCACAGTAATACTGATTGCGGTTGGTGCTTTGCACCCGGGGCCAGAAGGCCAGCGACCGGAAGCCCGGATAGCAATTGTTTTCCGTGGCGGGTTGCAGGAAGAAGGGGCGGGTTCCATCCTCGTCCTGCTGGAATTGCAAACGGGCGGACACGGTGAGGGCTTCGTTCGGGGTCCAGTCAAAAGTCACATTCAGTGAGTCGCTGCTTTCCTGCCCCACATCCTGATTGGTGACTGTGTTAACCCACTGACCGTCAAATTCGTAGTATCTGACCGCCGCCTGTACCGCCAGCACCCCATCAATCAACTGCCCTCCGACGCTGCCGACGACCTCTTCCTCGCCGTCGCCAAGGGCGCGGGCGCGCAGGCGGCCGCTCCACTCTTCATCCGGGCGGCGGGTAACAAAATTGATGGCTCCAGAGTAGGTATTACGACCATACAGGGCGCTTTGCGGCCCCCTGATTACCTCGACACGTTCCAGATTCGACATGTCCAGCGACTGAATATCACCAGAATAATAGATGCCGTTGACAAAATAGGCGACACCGCTCTCCACCCCGAACTGCACTCCGGCAAGGATGTTGCCCTGTCCCCGAATTACCGGTCGCTCCGTAGCCCGACCGAAGGCGCTGGAGAAACTCAGCCCGGGGGTAAATCTGGCAATATCGGCCACATTATTGACATCCAGCTGTTCGATGGCTGTGTTGGTAAAGGCGGACACCGTTACCGGTGTTTCGTTCAGTCTTTCCTCGACCCGGCGGGCAGTCACGGTGATCTCTTCGATCAGACTCTCTTGCGCGGACAGCAATAACGGGGCGCTCATCATCACCGTGAACCCGGTCGCAAACGACGCCAGCAGGCGAATCGCCGGATTGTCATGGACGAGTGGAATGATCATGGCGGATACCCCCCTGTGAAAAATGCGTGTTCGCCAACTGTCCCCAACAAGACAGTATAGTTGTGGATCCTGAGCACCTTGCATCAGAATTTGGCGCATCAAGCGTATTCGCATAATACTATGTTTTGGATTCGCTTCGATAATAGTCTGGCGAGTCGTGGAGGTTCGGTGAAATGGATGTTCTCGCCCTGCAACAGCAGGGGATTTCTCGATTTCGCCCGCCGATTTCGTCCCTCTGGCGGACCGATTCACGGGGCGCGCGAACGGTTGCGTCTACGCTGCCTGGGCCGCAACCGTAACCGTGAGCCGCTGGCCGAGGGCCTGAAGCGCTGCTTCGACCTGGCCGATGTGCGAGCGGTGGTCGAGGTCGATCAGCCGGCGCACCGAGCCTTCCGGAAGTCCGAGCCGCCCCGCCAGGGCGGTGTTGCTGATCCCCTCGGCGCGCATCGCGTCGTAGAGCGCGACCTTGGCGGCAACGAGCGCCGGCAGGACAACCGTTGTGCGTCCTCGCGCCGGAGATGGCCGGGGAATGGCGCGGCGCGCCCCGACATAGCCCCCGAGCGCGGCAATCAGGCAGTCCCGGGCTTGCGTCAGGGCGTCCGATTCCGTTTTTCCCTCGGTCAAGGCTTCCGGAAAGTCCGGGAAGGAAACGAGGACCAAACCATCGTCCTGCCGCTGCAATTTTGCAGGCCATTCCAATCGTTGCTTCACATTCATTGCTCATTTCTCCCTGTCTTGCGCGCCATCCGCTATCCCGTATCCTCGCGCTTCAACCCGAGTTGACGAAGCATCGCCGCCAGGAGTCCTGCGCCGATTTCCTTGCGCCGATCCTTGACCGTGGCGAAACGCTTACCGAAGTGTAATCGCCCGTGGCTTCCTTTTCCCGGGCGAGCCTCGAAACGAACCGCCACGCCGCGCTCGCGGCCAAGCGCCCGAACGCGCCGAATGAACTCGTCACCGTTCATGGTAGCCGCGCAGACAGGCGCGATGCAATGCGAAGGATCCCGTTTCCGACCAGGGCGAGGGGAAGGCCACTTGTCCTGCCCGGCGACTCCGACCAGGTTTCGTGCGCAGTCCGGTTCCTCCAAAGAGGGGCTGCGCCCGCCGGAGCGGGTTCTGCGTCAAACCCGGATTGACTCCGGCGAGCCCCGGGGGCTGCGCCCGCCGGAACGGGGTCTTTCTCGGCCCCGCCATGAGCGCCGTGGCGAGCCGGTGCATGCCGCATCGGAGGGCTACTTCGCTGCCGACAGTATCTTCGGCGTCACGAAGACCAGCAGTTCTGTCTGGTTCGACGAACGGATGCTGGAGCGGAACAGGCGCCCGATTCCCGGAATGGAGCCGAGATAGGGCACGCTCGATCGCGTGTCGCCGCTTTCCGTTTCGCGAATGCCTCCCAGAACCAGCGTTTGTCCGTCCTTCACCAGAACCTCGGTCTCGATCCTTCGGGTGTCGATGGACGGCACCGCGCCCCCGCGCTCTGTGGCGACGACCTTGCCTACGCTGTCCTTGGTGACCACGAGACGAAGCATGACTTCGCCGTTGGGGGTGATTCGCGGGGTCACCGTAAGGCCCAGCGCCGCCTTCTTGAAATGCGTCGTGGTGGCGCCGCTGGAGGCCGCTTCCTGGTAGGGAATCTCCACACCCTGCTGGATGCTGGCCTCGCTTTGGTCGGAAGCCAGCACCCTCGGAGCGGAAATCAGGCGTCCCTGGCCTTCCGCCTGCATGGCTGCCAGCTCCAGGTCCAGGAGATAGTCGGGATGCAGGAGAGCCAGCGAGAATTGTCCGGCAGCGCCCGCTACCGGCAGCCTCACGTTATAACGATCATCAGGTTTGTCTCCGGCAAGCTTCCCGCTCTCACCCGCCTCCAGTTCCTTCACGACCCGATTGACGGCGGCGCCGCTGCCGGAGAGGACAATGGCCTTCCCCTCGCCCTGTCGGGCCGCTGCCGTAACGCCCCAGCGCAGACCCAGATTCCGCCCGTAGTTGCGGTTGGCGACCACGATGCGCGACTCGATCAGCACCTGCCCGGCCGGGACATCCAACTGGGCCACAAGATCCCCGATTTTTTCCAGGCGCGGCGCGGTGTCGCGCGCAATAACCGTATTGCTGCGTTCATCCACCTGAACGGAACCGCGAGCCGAGAGCAGTCCGGACTGTCCGCCGGTAATCAGCGCGGCGATCCGGGAAGCCTCGGCATAGTTGATCCTGAGCCGTCGCCACGTCAGGGGAGCGAGCGCTTCCCGGGCCCGTTCCG
Source organism: Gammaproteobacteria bacterium (assembly GCA_965115835.1). Classification (GTDB taxonomy): domain Bacteria; phylum Pseudomonadota; class Gammaproteobacteria; order Steroidobacterales; family Foliamicaceae; genus Foliamicus. Next base: position 2,592,908 of record OZ220471.1, on the reverse strand, counting down.
CCTCCAGCCGGGCGGCGTCGCCCGCGCTGAACTCGGCGGGTGTGGCGACCACCCAGGCGCCGTGGCGCTGTCGAGCTTCAAGGCCCCGGCTTTCCAGAACCAGCGCCAGCGCATCGTTGCGCCGAATCCCGTCGAGCTCCAGGGTCAGGCTCCCGGTAACGCTGTCCGATACCAGCAGTTGCATCCCGGAGGCTTCGGCCAGAAGCTGCAAGGCGGAGCGCACCGGAAGGTCCTGAAAGCTCAGCGACACCCTTTCGCCTTCGCTGTCATCGGCAAGGGCGGGTGTTGCCTGCATCAGAACAACAGCCGCCAGCCACAAGTTCGCGGGCGCCGGCTTTTTCATTCGGTTTTCTCCGCGGTTGCCTGCATCAGGACAGCAACTGCCAGCCACAAGTGTCGGGTTGTCGGGACCATCATTCTGCGGAGCGCAAGCCGACCTTTCCCCGTGCGTCCTCCACCAACCGGTAGCGCCGCTCTCCCACTTGAATATGGCCCCGCTCTCGCAACGCAACCGGGCCTTTCTCCGGGTGTGTTGCGAGAGCAGCCGGGGCAGCGGGAAGGGAGAAGGAAAATGGAGAGGGAAGGTTTGCATACTTCGTCGGGAAATCCGGATCCGGCAAGGACGCCGGCTCTTCCGGCAGGGTTCGCACCAGCCGCTCTGCGCCCTCGCCGCCGAAATAGGAGACCATACGGGCAGTGGCGCGCAAGCGACCGGGCTCTTCCGGGCCCTGCGATTCAATGCTCAACTCGGCCAGCTCGCGCAACTGTGCGGATTCCAGCGCAAACTCCAGGTAGGCGACCAGCTCCCGGTAACTGCCGCTCAGGTCCAGTTCCGCGCCCACCTGCCGCAGTTGCCGCGAGACCTCCCGCTGTGGTTCCCAGGGCCGCACAGCCTGCAGGGGCGTGCGATCCTGCCGGGCGGCCAGGGATACGGGCAGGTCCACTTCCCGAGCCAGCGAAGGGATCCGTACGCCGGACGCCTTGAGCAACGCCTCGGCCTGACCTGCCTTCTCGCCGAGCGCCTGCAGTTTGAGGACATCGTTACGCGCCGCCGCCAGTTGCCGGTCCAGTTCGGCGGCGTCCAACCTCGCATGCTCCAGGCGCGGCGCCAATTGTCCGAACACCCGCAACCGGAGGCCCAGGATCGCGAGCAGCAGGAACAGGACGCACGCCAGCATCACGCTGACCCGGGCGCTCCATTGCCCCGGATCTCCCACATCCAGGTTGCGCAATTCTTCCAGGAGTTTCATTCCCCGAGCTGCCCCGCCAGTACGAAGGTTCGCGTCATGTCCGGGTTGCTCTGCAACTGCTCGATTTGGACATCGCTCACCATCGGCATCTTGCGCACCTGCCCCAGAAGCGCCGCTGACCGATTCAAATCGCCAGCCACACCGCGCAACTCCCATGCCGGCCTGTCCAGCATCAGGCTTGCAAGGCGCACCCCGGCAGGAACTTGCGCGGGCAGTTCCGCCAGCCATTCGCACACCGTCGAGTTGTTGCGGCGGATTCGGTTCACTTCGGCCAGAAGGGAGGTCGCCTGCGCCATGCGCGTCTCCAGCGCAACCCGTTCGGAGGCAGCGCGCCGTTCGAGCGAAATCGCGGCCTTGAGTCGCTCGATGCGCTGTTGCTCGACATCAAGGCGATGGCGCAACGAGAGCTCGACTGCGGCCAGCAAGCCCAACGCGCCGACAGCGCCGCATGTCAGTGCGACCAGCGCCTGACGCCGGCGCATCCTCCTCCGGTGCGCACGCCACGGCAGCAGGTTGAAGGAGCGCCAACCGTCTCCGCCGCTCGCCGTCCTGTCCAGAACCTCAGGCATGGTCATTGAGAGCCAGCGCGTATGCCCCGAGAAGCACAGGCGCGCAATCCGGCGCGTTTCTTCCTCCGCCGTTCCGGCGCATCGGATCGGCCACCTGCACCGGGACGGCCAGAACATTCCCGAGCCGCTCGCAAGCGCCGTGCACCAGAGCGGCTCCGCCCCAGAAGAACAGCCGCTCCGGCGCCGGCGCATCGTGCCGGGAGGAGAGATACAGCTGGAGCGCCCGCGCGGCGTGGCGCGTCAGATCTTCGAGGAACACTTCCCGGACCGGGCCAACCGCGCCTCCGGGCACGCTGCACTCCTCGATGGCCTTGCGCGTATCCGCCGGCGTGAGTCCCAAGGCAACGCTCAGGCGTCGGGCCAATTGCCGGCAACCGAAGGACTGGCTGTGCTGAAACGCAAGCCCGCCTTCGCTGTACACGGAAAGACGGGTAGCCTTGTAGCCACCGTCGAGAACGGCCCAGACGCCGTTGTGGGTGGACGGCGCGGCGAGCGACCGGGCAAGCGCTCGCTGGACCGCGAGGGACGTGATGTCTACCGCCGCCACCTTCAGTCCCGCTTCTTCGACCTGACGGCACAGCGTCCGGACCACCGCCGAGCGGGCAATCCCCATGCGGTAGTTCGCCTGCGTATCCCTGGCGCCTTCGCAGCGGTAGTCGTAACAGGCGTCCGTGACCGGGTAGGGAGCCGCTTGCACTGCCTGAATGCGCGCCTGCTCTTCGACTTCCGCCGGCGGCAGGTCTCCCGGCAGGCGAAATGGGTGAATCAGGACCTGATCGGCATTCAGCCCCACCACCGCGCGCGCCGCAGCGGGCGCGCCGTCGCGCAGGGCCTTGCGAATCGCCCCGTCGTCCGTGTCGCCCCCGTTTGCGGCCTGTGCGGACAGGGGCGCAAACGCCCAGCTCCGCAGCGAACCCTGCGTCCATTCGACGGCCTTGACTGCGCCTGCGCCCAGGTCGAGTCCCACCACAGCCCTCTTGCGAAGCAGTCCCTGCATGACTTGTCGGCTCCTTGCCGCCCCAACGCCCGGAAGAAAGGCTGCGGCCGCTGCCTATAATGGAAAGGCGAATCCTGCACAACCCGGAACCTATCCTGTGATGCGCATGCCCATCGAGTCCACACGGATAATGAATGCGTTCCTGCAGATATGCGCTGTGGCCGGGGCGGGCGCGGCCATGGGTCTGGTCGTTCTGGCCATGGTGATCTCCGGCGCCTATTTCTATCTTGCGCCCGGCCTCCCCAGTGTGGAGAGCATTCGGGAAGTGCCGCTGCAGATTCCCCTGCAGGCCATGACCCGGGACGGCCGGCTCATGGGCGAAGTGGGCGAGAAATTCAGAACTCCGGTGGAGCTTGCGGATGTTCCCCTAATGCTTCGAAATGCGTTCCTGGCCGCCGAAGACGACCGGTTCTTCGAGCATCCGGGTTACGACTACCAGGGCCTGGCGCGGGCCGCCTTCAATCTGCTGCTTACCCGCTCGGCCCGTCAGGGCGGAAGCACCATCACCCAGCAGTTGGCGCGCGAATACTATGTGGACCGCGAACGCACCTTCGTGCGCAAGGCCAGGGAACTGTTCGTGTCGCTGCGCCTGGAGCGCGAGTTGAGCAAGGAGGAAATTCTCGAGCTCTATCTCAACAAGATCTTCCTCGGCAATCGCGCATACGGGGTGGTGGCCGCCGCCCAGGTATATTTCGGCAAGTCGCTGGACCAGCTGTCGGTCGCCGAATGCGCAACGCTGGCCGGCCTTCCCAAGGCGCCGTCGGCGATCAACCCGGTGCGAAATCCCGCACGCGCAAGGAACCGGCGCGCTTACGTGCTGCGCAGGCTCAAGGAACTGAATTTCATCAGCGAGGCGGAACGGCAGGTCGCGGCCGCCGAACCCATGGAGTCCCATCTGCACGGCCCCCGTCGCGAGGTGAACGCGCCCTGGGTGCTGGAAATGACGCGCAAGGAAATGCTTGCGCGCCATGGGCCGGATGCCTATACGGGCGGCTTCCGGGTTTCGACCACTATCGATTCGCGCATGCAGCAAGCGGCCGAACGGGCACTGCGTCGGGGCTTGCGGGACTATGACCGGCGGCACGGCTATCGAGGTGTATTGCGATCCGGGTTGCTGGCCGAGCTGCGCGCCGAAGGCTTGGGAAGCGATGCCGAGCTTCTCGAGCGCCTGCAGTCGCTGAACGAAGAATTGGGAGCGGCGGAGACGCGGCTGGCACTGGTTACAGCCTTCGGCGAATCCGGCGCGGTGGAAGCGCTGGTTGAGGGAGCGGGCCGCAAGACCCTCTTGTGGGAGCGCGTCCGGTGGCGCCCCCATATTTCGGAAAATGTCCGGGGGCCGCTGCCCGAAGGTCCAAACGACATGTTCCGGTTGGGCGACCTGATCCGGGTTCGCGAAGCGGAGGATGGGGAACTGGAACTGACCCAGGAACCAATGGTGCAAGGCGCGCTGGTTGCAATCGATCCCCGTGACGGAGGCATTGTTGCGCTGGTGGGCGGGTACGACTTCAAGCGCAGCCACTTCAACCGCGCCACGGACGCATTGCGCCAGCCCGGTTCGGTGTTCAAGCCGTTCATTTATTCGGCCGCGCTGGACCACGGGCTGACCGCGGCCACAGTCGTGAACGACGCTCCGGTGGTTATTCAGGACCCCGCTTCGGAAACGGTATGGCGCCCCAAGAACAATTCCGGGCGATTCAATGGACCCACCCGTGTGCGCGAAGCGCTTGTGCGTTCCATGAATCTGGTATCGGTGCGGATGTTGCAGCGCGTGGGCTTGCCGGCAACCATCGAGCACATCCGCGTTTTCGGATTGCCCGAGTCCTCCTTGCCGGAAAGCTATTCCCTGGCGCTGGGTTCCGGGGGGGTGGCGCCGCTGCAGATCGCTCGCGGTTATGCGGTCCTGGCGAACGGAGGCTACCGCGTGGACCCGTGGCTGATCGAGCGCGTCGAGCGGGACGGCGCGCTCTCCCGTAGCGAGCCATCGGTTGCTTGCCGGGACTGTGAATTGCCCGCCGGGCTTGCGGGATCGGGATCCGCATCGACTGCCGAATGGCTGAACGGCGCCACGCCCAGGATGCCGGCGCGCCTTGCCCGAACCTTTGCCGTGATTGACCGGCTTGCCGGGCTGTATCCGGACGATGACGCGGAAGATCCGGGCGTTGTTTTCGACTCCGTGGCCCGGATGCAGGCAGTCACCTATGGCCGGCGGCCGGACGCCAAGGAAAATCCGGGCCTGTTTGCCGGCATGAAACGTGCGCCACGGGTGGTGAGCGCGGAGAATGCCTACATCGTCTACGACATGATGCGCGATGTGGTTCGCCGGGGAACGGGTCGGCGGGCGATGACTCTTGGCAGACAGGATCTGGCCGGCAAGACGGGCACCTCGAATGACAACCGCGACGTCTGGTTCAGCGGCTTCAACGGCGACTTGCTCGCCACGGTCTGGGTGGGTTTCGATCAGGACCGCTCGCTGGGAAGCAACGAGGAAGGTGGTCGTACCGCGCTGCCGATCTGGGTCTACTTCATGGAGGAAGCGCTGCGCGGCGCGCCCGAGGCGCCTCTGCCGCGTCCGGAAGGAATCGTTTCCGCCCGGGTTTCGCCCGGTTCCGGCCTGCTCGCGCCACCCGGCGAAGCGGATGCGATTTTCGAGTTGTTTCGGGAAGGAGCGCTGCCCGCCGCTTCCCGCAGTTCCGGGGCTGCCGGCGAGGCGGAGGGCGAAGAGGAACTCTTCTAACGATCCCCCGCAGGGGCGTACGTACGCGGTTTTGGTCCCAGGTAGAGCTGCCGGGGGCGGCCGATGCGAAACTCGGGGTCTTCATGCATCTCGCACCAGTGCGCGGCCCAGCCCGCAGTGCGCCCGATCGCGAACATGGGAGTAAACATGCGGGCCGGGAGCCCGAGGGCCCGGTAAATGATGCCGGAATAGAAATCCACGTTGGGGTACAGGCGCCGCTCCTTGAAGTAGCTGTCGCGCAATGCGATTTTCTCCAGTTCGAGGGCCAGCCGGAACAGCCGCCCCCTGCCGGCTTTCAGGGCCTGCAAAACCTCATGGCAGATGCCGCGGATCATGGTTGCGCGCGGGTCGAAGTTCTTGTAGACGCGGTGACCGAAGCCCATCAGGCGGAACGAGTCCTGCGGATCCTTGGCGCGCCTGACATACTCCTCAATGCGCTCCGGCGAGCCCATGTCTTCCAGCATTTGCAGCACGGCCTCGTTGGCCCCGCCATGGGCAGGCCCCCAAAGGGCGATACAGCCCGCGGCCAGGGAGGAAAAAGGATTGACGCCGGAGCTACCGGCCATTCGAACGGTGGATGTGGAGCAATTCTGTTCGTGGTCGGCATGCAGCACCAGCAAGGTGTCCAGCGCCTTGGCTGCCATGGGGTCGGGCTCTTCCCCAAACATCATGTAGAGGAGATTGGCGGAATGGTTCAAGTCGTCGCGCGGGGCAATCGGCTTTTCCCCCTGCGAATTGCGAAAAGCGGCCGCGGCCACGGTGGGCATGACAGCCAGCGCCCGACAGGCGAAACGCCGCCTGTGACCGGCGTCGCCCGGATTGACGCCATCGGTATGCACGGTGGGCATTATCGAAAGGGCTGCAGGAATGACGCTCATGGGGTGCGCCCGGGCGGGCATGGCGACGATCGCATCCAGCACTTCGGGAGCGCAAGCCCGCAGCTCCTTCAATTCGCCGGTAAACGACTCCAGTTCGGACGGGCTCGGCAACTCTCCATGCAGCAACAACCAGGCCACCTCCTCAAAGTAGCTGTTGCGGGCGAGGTCGTCGGCCGCATAACCCCGGTACAGGAGGATGCCGTTTTCGCCGTCCACATAGGTGATCCGGCTGGTGCAACTGGCCGTGGCGGCATACCCGGGGTCGTAGCTGTAGGCGCCGGTAGCCGCCGGAAGGCCCGACATCTCCAGAGCGTCTGCGCCCAGCACACCGACACGCCGGCGAAGCGGCAGGGATTGCCCGTCGCGGCCTACAAGTTTGTCGCCCGAAGCAATCATGCCATTGCCTGTATGAAGAAATCCCTTGCCAGCCGACCGGCCGTGCGCCAATCGCCATGAAACCGGTTCCCCGAACACCGGAACAGACGCTTCTCTTGCCGGGAAACGCCTGTCTGAAAAACATGGCCCGGACATGGCCCAGAACCTGGGCGCATGCGTCGCATGCCAGCTATTATAGCCTCAAGCCGCCCGATGGGCAAAAAATGCCTTGAAATAAAGGGGTTATGCGGATTTTCGCGCGCCGTAACGGCGGCGGAACTTCTCGACTTGACCGGCGGACTCCATGATTTTCTGGGAACCGGTGAAGAACGGGTGGCAGGAGGAACACACTTCCACGCGAATATCCTTGCTCAAGGTGGAGCGAGTAACCAACTCCCGGCCACAACTGCAGGTGATCTTGACTTCGTTGTATTGCGGATGAATGCCTGCCTTCATGGATCCTGAGCCTCGCCTTGATACCTTGAGGTGGGCGGGCAGCATACCCGAATCCAGAGCGGGCTTCAATCCGTCCCGGTCCACCACATGTGCGACTGTGCGGGTTCAGCTATCCTGTATTGGTGAAGAACTACCCTGCGGCAAGCAAGTAGCGGCAGGGCTGCCTTCCCGAAAAAAAGCGGGGCGGACCAACCGTCCGCCCCGCTGCAGCGCAAGTTGCCGCCCTTCGGGTCAAGCGATGTCGATGTTGTCGTCGAGGAGCGACACGAAGCTTTCCAGCAAGTCCACCTCAAGCGCCAGATCGCGAAGGTCGCCAACAGGGCCCATGCCGTTATCCGGAGGTACAACCGGCCCGTCATCGTCGGTATCGTCGGAGTCGTCCTTCAAACCCGGTACCGTGGGATCCGGCGTGCTCGGCGTGGCGGGCGCCGCCGAATCGGCAGCCGTGTCCGCATTCATCACCTTCACCGAGAACACCCCCTTGGTACTCAACTGACGACCCGCCGTGCCCGTCATGTTGTCCGTGGCCGTCACCGTGATCGACAGCGTGATGCTGTCGCCCGTGTCCGTGGCGCTCTTCAACTTCTCGAAGTCGAAGGTCGCGCCCTTCTTCAGCCACAACTCCCAGGTGCTGCCATCGCTATCGTCCGAAGCCCTGATCTCGAACTGATCCGCGCCCTTGCCCGACAGCTTGATCTCGTGGGTTCCGAAACGGTTCGTCTTGGCGTTCTGGTCGATAACATCCAGATCGGCCACCTTGCGGGCAGCCTGCGACTCGTCGTCCATGAACGTCAACATGTCGGGGTTGCTGTCGGCGTCGTCCGGCTTGTTGGTGTTGTCCGGAACCAACAGGGCCGTCCCCGCCACGCTCGGACCGGCCGCCGGAAGATCGGCCTTGGAGCCGACATTCGTTCCGTTGTGGACAGACTGCAGCTTGATGGCCGTGGGCGCCGCGTTGACATGCACTTCGACCGTGGTTTGAGCATAGGTGGAGGCGTTGTTGTGCTTGGTGTACGGGTCGGCGGCCCGAACAGTAATGTTGAACCAATTGCCCGCCGCATCCGTAGTATCGGCCGCAGAGTCGACATTCGACGGCCTGTTGGCGAAAAAGCCGATGGAGTCGCTGTGCCAATCGACCCAGACCGCCATCGCAATGTCGCCGCCGACAGCCCAGAGCGCTTTCGATTGATTGAGGTCTGGCAAATCAGGCCCCGAACCAGTCACACTCCGGATTGACCACGTCAATTCGTCGCCGTCCGGGTCGTGGAAGATGTTCGACAATATATCCATGTCCTTGTGGATTGCGGCCGGCTGAATGCCTCCGGCCGTCACCGGCGGCGTCTCGACATAAATCGCGTGCGCACCGCCGGTCGGCACAGCCGCCGCCTCGGGAGCGCTGTTGCGCACAGCGCCGGCAACCAGATCGACCTCCTCGGAATACTCCAGCCACGTCACAAAAAGGGATTCGTCCACACCGGTGGATGAATCGTCGCTCTGGCCCCGGTACGTCACCTTGGCCCGCACCTTCACCTGACCCACATGCGCGCCGACAATCGCCCTGGTCAGCGTCAGGGTATGGCCGGTCTCGCCAGCAATATCGACATAACCCCCCTTGCCGTCGCTCACCTGCCACTGGACTTCGGCAATGGCCTCGCGCCAATCCAGCAGCTTCACGCGCAGAATGTCGCCCTCGGTCGGCGAGTCGGGGCCCAGCACATCCGTATCGTCGTCGCCGGGATACGGATCGGTCATGTCGCCCAGCCGGGTCGTCCCGCTCTCCGTGCGAGGCAGACCGGTACCCGTAAGGACTGCACGGTAGTACAGACCCCCGCCGTTGCCGGCCTCGCCCTCGTCGTTCGTTACCTCGAACTCCGCATCGCCCTTGCCGCTGGAAAGTGTCACCGACTTGCGGGCAACGGTGATCCAGCCGCTCGTGCCGCTCTCGGAGGCCTGAAGCACAACCGTGGCCGTTGTGGCCGTTGTGCCCGAGGCCGCCACCCCAACATTCAGGACGTCTTCGGTGGCGCTCTTCGCCTTCGTCGTCAAGTCCAGATCGACAACCACCGGGCCGTCGCCGCCATTCGCACTGATGATGCCCGTTTGCGCCGCAAAGAACCTGCTTGTCACCACCTTCAGGGTGGTCGGGTCCAATTCCCAATAACGGCCAAAGACCAGGAAGCTCTTGCCCAGCAAGTTATTCGTGCCATTCCCGTCCCAATCCACATTGAAAGTTCTCGGGCCAACAGTAAGCCCGAATGCTGAATAACCTCTCCAGGCCGCCACAATTTGCGCCGCCGACCAGCTGCGCCACCCGTCGAACCGCTCGTGAGGCTGGTTTGTGCTTCCATAGAAGAGCGCATAAAAAATCGGCCCCTCGCCACCCGCTATATCCGGGTCGTGGCTGAGATCCATATCAAAGGTCAGGTCGGCCGGACCGGCAACGTTGGGATTGCCCTCGATGCTTATAACCGGTTTGCTGGCGGCCGGCGTGAAGCCCACGTTGGCATCCTTGACATCAATGCTCACAACCTCGGTTTGAGCGTTGCCGTCGTCGTCGCGAGCCGTCAGCGTGAAGCGCGCAAGAGCCTTGCCCGCCCGGGTGTTGTCGCCGTCCTCACCGTCCGTGCGGTCAACCACCAGCACCACAACACGGTCGCCGTCGCGCACCCCGGTGGGACGATCGCTCGAAGAAACATCGCTGCGCCGATCCTCTATGTCCTCCCATTCGTCCGGACCATACACAGTCACCCACGAAGGAAGACCCGCACGACCTCCAACCTCGAACCGAAGATCGTCAATGTCGCTGTCTTCGTCGCTCCAAACCTCCTCCAGAGGAATCACTATCACCAGCTTGGAAGTCTCCGACTGGTTCACCGTCAGTGTCGTGGTGCGAAGAGCAGCGCTGCGAGACTTCGACGAGTGACTGATATCGGTGTGATCGAACATCGGCTTGGCGTCCGCCGCATCGTCAATGTCAATGGTGATCTCGCGTTCGTCCTCCTCGCGGCCCTGCTCGTCGGACAAACCCTTGCCGTCCTTCACCTTGATCGTCAGATCCACCTCCTCCGTCACCTCGAAGTCAATCGGCTCAATCGGAGTCGCCAGCTTCCGCCCCATCGCATCCACCGACAACTCGGCAGCCGACTTGGTCCAGATCTCATACTGAACCGTGGCCGGATCGTTGTCCTCGTCCCCTATCATCACCAGCTTGAAGCGATTCGCGTAATCCCCCGTCATCGTCACCTCAAGCACCCCATACGGATGCGGAGCAATCTCCAGATCCTTGTCGCGGATCGTGAACTCGGCCACCTTCCGCGATCCCGTACCTTCCGTGTAGTCATACTCGATCACGTCGCGGATGTCCGGACGATCGTTGTCGCGGTCGTTGCTGTCGGAAACCGCTACCGCAATCCGGAACGTGCTGCGCGCCGAATTGCCCGCCGGATCGGTCGCAATCACCGTCACCTCATACACGCCCGCCTCCGCAAGCATGTTCGCCTTGTTGGTGAAACGCCCCTTGCTGTCAATCTGAAGCCATGACGGCGAATCGTCCGAAAGGGAAAAAGTCAGCGTGTCGCCGTCCTCGTCCACAAACGCAGGCATCTTGTCGAGACCGTCAAGACGCAGCCGAAAACTCAGCCAGTCGCCCTCGCGAACATCCTCCGCGTCCAGATCCTCGTCCAACGTAACCCACCAGTTGCCTATCTTGCCGGCAACCGGACCGTCGCCCGCGTCCACATCCCGGACGTTGATCGTGACGGTCGTCGATACCGAAGCCTCCTCGCCCGCCATCGCCTCGTCGCCAACCGCCATGTCCGTGGCCGTGATCCGCAAGGCAATCCGCGAAGCGTCCTCATGGTTCAGCGATACGCCGTCCTTGAGTCTCAACTGACCGTCCACAACCTCGAAACGATCGTCCGACTTGCCGCCAACCATGAACGTGAACTTGTGCTGACCGTGCGGGTGACGGGGATCGTCCGCGTCCGTCACCACAATCGCGCCCAGCAACGCGCCCGCCACGTTCTCGTCCACCGTAACGCTGCTGGTGCGGATCACGGCGCCACTCGATTGCTCCACGCTCAGATAGATCGAGGTGGGCGCCGAGTTGCGGGCGTCAACCACCACATCCAGGGCCGCGCTACCCTCCAGACCGTCACCGTCGGCAGCCACTATCGAAACCCGCGCCGACAGGTCGCGACCCGCCGGAGGCGTACCCGACAAGACGCCCGTCACAGTACGGTCCGCGCCCGTGCCCGTGAGAGTCACCGAAAAGTTCAGCCACTCCGGCGCATTGTCCGAAAGCCTGAAGTTCATCTCATCGCCGTCGGGATCCGTAAACAACGACTTCAGGTCCACCTCCAGGCGACCCTCGCGACCCGCAACCAGCGCAAACGGCTCAAGACCCGCGCCGCGCACCATCGGCGCCTCGTTCACGTCCTCAACCATCACGCGCACCATAGCGCTCGCCTCGTGCTCGCCGTCGCTGGCCATCACCGTCAACTCGTGAACACGCATCGACGACTCGTAGTTCTCGCCCATCCCCACATAGTGGAGCGCGCCCGTAGACGCGTCGATCATGAACTTGCCGTCCTCGTTGCCCCCCGTGATCGAGTAGGTGAGCGAGTCGCCGTCCGCGTCCGTCGCCATCACCATCCCCACCATCACCGCCGTCTCGCTGCCGTCGGCGTTCTCCTGCAAACCGAAACTGTACGAGCTCATGTCCTCGCCGAACACGAACATCGGCATGCTGTCATTCACGTCCGTCACCGAAATCGTCACCATGACTTCGGAACTCTCGCTGCCGTCGCTGGCCATCACCGTCAACTCGTAACTGCTCATGTCCGACTCGCGGTCTTCGCCCATACCCACATAGTGGAGCGCGCCCGTGGCCGAATCGATCATGAACTTGCCGTCTTCGTTGCCCCCCGTAATCGAGTAGGTAACCGGATCGCCTTCGTCCGGATCCGCAGCCGACACCGTCCCCACCATCACCGCCGTCTCGCTGCCGTCGGCGTTCTCCATCAAATCGAACGAGTAACTCGACTGACCGAACATCGGCGCCTCGTTGACGTTCAGAACCATCACCTCCACCGTCGCATCGGCAGAAGCGCCACGGTTGTCGGTAACGCGAACCGTCAGCGTATGCGCAGGACCCACGGACTGCTCACGGTAGTCCTCGCCCGTGCCCACATAGTGGAGCGCGCCCGTGGCCGAATCGATCATGAACTTGCCCGACTCGTTGCCACCCGCGATGGAAAACATGTGCGTGTCGGACGAGTCCTGATCGGTGGCCGACACCATCCCCAGCATCACCGCCGTCTCGCTGCCGTCCGCGTTCTCATGCAGATCGAACGAGTAACTCGACTGCGCAAACACCGGCGCATCGTTGCCGTCGGTAACCATCACCTCCACCGTCGTCATCGCCGTGTTGCCGGCGCTGTCGGTAAAGGTCACCGTCACCATCACCGAACTGCCGTCCACCTCGTAGTCGAGACTCGCGCCCGACTTCAGCGCCAGCCACAAACCACCCTCGGAATCCACAATCACCTCGAAGCGATCATCGCTCAACGTGATGGCGTCCCTGCCCATCGAACCCATCAGAAGATCCTCGTCCGCTGCGTCCGGATCCATCACCTCGAACTTCACCAGCGGCGGAAGCTGCGAACCCATCATGTTCTCCATCACAGTCAAACTCGACAGCGCGCCCGCATCGCCCGGAACCCGCTCGCCCTCCATCACCGAAAGCGAAGGACTCTCGTTGACATCCGTAATGCTCACGCTCACCGTGTGCTCGGCCGAAGCGCCCGCGCCGCTGGCCGTGATCGTCACCTCGATCGGCGAACCGTCCCAGGCCTCGAAGTCGAAACTCTCACCCGCCTTGAGCTTGAGCTGGCCGCCCACAACCTCGAAACGATCGTCGTCCACCGTCACCGAAGTGGCGTTCTCCGTGGCCACCGAAGTCACCTCGGCGCCATCGGCATTCTCCGCCACCGAAGCCTCGTCCGCCGCCGTGATCGTCGCCGCCGCCGGAGGAGGCGGGGGCGGAGGAGGCGGTGGAGTGGGCCTTTGCGAACCGCCGCCACCGCAGGCATCCAGCGCCAGCGCCAACACCGGAATCATGAAAAGGTCCGCGCGCGACGGATGCTCGCGGCGACGACGCAGCGCCTTCTCCAAACGAGCCTGCAAAAGCTGTGCTACTGGTGACTTGAACATGAGGCTGCCTCCTCGAAAAAAATAATTCCACCGGTTCTCGAGTGTCGGCACACAACCTGCTGACCCCATTAACAGGCGCTCTGGCTTGAAGTTGCCCCGAGAAAGCTCCGGTCGTTAGATACATATGGTAACCCCCCCCCCCCCCCATTTTTCAACGGTTGTAGATGACCGAACGCCGGCCTGATGTTCAGTACCCGGTAAAAGCCAATGTCCGATCAACAGTCTGAAAACGACTTCGGAACAGTCCTGGCGCTGTGACGGCTCCCCCTTCCGGGAAGACGGCGCGCTGTGGTATTTTTGGCGCAATACCCCGTTGGCAGGGGCTGGACCAACGCCCTCACGATTGCGAAGACACGCCATGAGCATGGAATTCGACACCATTTGCCGGGCTGTGCTGGCCGTTCCGTCCCATCTGGGCCGATTCGAGGCGGTGACGCATGAGGTTCTCGGCGTGCCTTTGGCGGCCGCACCGCCGGATGGCGTTTCACAGGCAATTTTCGCGCTCGGTTGTTTCTGGGGTGCGGAGCGCAGGTTCTGGCAAGTTCCCGGGGCGCATTGCACAGCTGTGGGCTACACGGGCGGTCGCATGGCCGACCCGGACTACCATTCGGTGTGTTCCGGGGGGACCGGGCACGCCGAGGCCGTGTTGGTGAGTTACTGTGTGTCGGAAGTGAATTACCGGCAACTGCTTGCGCTGTTCTGGGAAGCGCACGACCCCACTCAGGGGATGCGCCAGGGAGCGGATGTGGGGACGCAGTACCGCTCGGCGTTGTTCACGCTGGACTCCGGGCAGCACAGGCTGGCTGTCGCTTCCCGAAAGGCGTACGGCGAGGCGCTGGCCGCCGCCGGTCATGGCCCCGTCACGACGGAAGTGACCGCGGCTGGCGTGTTCCATTTCGCGGAGAAGTATCACCAGCAATACCTGGCCAGAAATCCCCATGGTTACTGCGGCCTCGGAGGAACCGGCGTGGCCTGCAATCCGGAACAGTTTCGGAAAGAAAGCGCAATGGCGGCGCAGCGGGCATGAGGTGGCGAGGGTTCATCGTAACGGCGGGGCTGGCTGCTGCCGCTTCGGCTGCGGGCGCATTGCAGGGCGACGGCGCGGCCGGCGCAGAGGCGCCGGCCGATTGGCTGACGGAACAGCGCCGGATGAATCAGCGATTCGTGGAGTTGTTTCGGGACCAGCGCTATGCAGAGGGCGAGGAACTCGCCGAATCGATATTGCGCCGCGTGGAAAAGCAGTATGGATACGACGCTCTGGAACTCTCGGGACCGCTGATCAACCTGGCTGTGGTGCAGCGGCTACAGGGCGAATATCGCGATGCGCTGTTGCACTATGAACGCAACATCGCGATCGTGGAACGCAAATCGGGTTACGACTCCCCGAAACTGATCAAGCCCTTGCACGGGATGGCCAGGATCTTCCTGCGAATGGGCAATCCCGAGGCGGCGACCGAGCCCCTGGCGCGCGCATTGCGCGTGACGCATGCCAATACGGGCATTTACAGCCTTGAGCAAGGCAAGACCCGCGACCTGCTGAGCGAGTTGGCGTTGGCCGAACAAGATCTGGAACAGGCCAACCTGCACCAGCTGGTGCAGGTTCGGGCCCATGAGCGACGCTACGGTCCCAACGATGTGCGTATCGTCCCCGCGCTGTACAAGTTGGGAGAATGGTACGAACGCACCCGCCAGACCGCCTTGCAGCGCGAGAGTTACGCCGCTGCGGATCGCATCATACAGGCGGCGAACGGCGAGAACAGCCCCGATCGGGTGGAGGCGCTGCGGGGTCAGGCCACCAGCTTTCTCAAGGAATCGCGGCGCGCCAAGGCCGAGGAGTTCTTTCTGCGCGCCCTGGGCATTCTTCGCACCCATCCCGTTCAGGACATCCTGGCGCAGGCCAGACTGCTGATCGACATTGGAGATACGCACACGATCTTCAACCGGCTTCCCAAGGCGCGCGAGAACTATCAGGAAGCCTGGGAGCTGTTGAGCGCCAACGACGATGGCCTGGACCTGCGGGCGGAGCTGCTGCAGCATCCGGTCATCCCGCTGCGCAACGCGCGCCTGCCCACACGGGTGCCCCGGCAGGCCAGCGGCTCTTCGCGCTACGAGACTCAACCGCGGGTCGGCTCCGTGGTTCTGCAGATCACCCTGGAACCCGACGGCAGCGTATCGGATGCCCGGGTCACGGAATCGGATCCGAAGGGGATGATCGACGACCTCGTGGCGACCCTGATCAAGAACGCGAGGTTCCGCCCCCAGATGCGCGATGGCGAGCCCGTGAGGTCGGAGGGCGTACTCTATCGGCACCGCTTCCGCTGGTACAAGAAGATTGAATCGAAGGCGCCATCGGATGCGGAGGCGCCGTCGGACCCCGTGGAAGAGAGCCGCCCCATCGAGTATCCCGGCAACGCCTGAAGCGAATCAGCCGGCGTTGTGCATACGGGCGAACGCGGCCCGGCCCTCGGTCACCTTTTCGAGCACCAGGTGGGACCGTCCGCCTACCCTGGCGGCGAGGTCGTTCGGCACGTGGCGCACCGACTCGACCCAGGCCGCCCGCTCGGCGGCATCCGGCCAGCGCGGCGCGAAGCCGAGTTGCGCGGCGTTCTCCAGGTCCTGCCGCGCTTCTTCGCGGGTGACGCGGCGCGACTCCGGCGCGCTCGGATAGGCGTCCGCCACGAGCTGCCGGTCCGGCCCGGACAGCGCGTCCCACCAGCTCTTGTTGGCCACGATGACCGACATGCCAAAGCTGTGAGCGGTAAGCGTCAGGTGGGAAGCCTCGCCGGATATGCCAGTTCGGGCATACAGGCTCACGGAATTTTCGCCGCCTTCGATCAGGCCGGTCTGCAGGGACTGCACGATTTCGCCGTAGCCCAGCGGAATGATGTCTGCGCCCAATGCCCTGGCGAACAGCCGCGAGGCGTCGCTTGCCGACACGCGAAACCGTAGCCCCCGCATGTCGGCGGGGGACCGCACCGGAGTTACCGAGTAGATGTGGTGGAAGCCGATCTCGTTCCATCGGAGCAGATGCAGGTTCTGTTCGGCCAGAAGATCGGTAAACAGGCCGGTCAGAAAGTGGTCGTATACGAAGTCCGCCTGCTCCTCGGAGTCGAACAGGAACGGTGCGTACAGGATCGCGGTTTCCGGCACCAGGGTGGAAGCAACCATGGCGGACAGGTTGCCCACCTGCACGCGGTTGCGCCGGAGACCCGCCACGATTTGCTCCTCGGAGCCGAGTTGCCCGTGAACCAGCATGCGGACCTTGATGCGTCCCCCGGACCCCTGCTCCACGTTGCGCTGGAAACGGAGCCATTGCTGCTCGCCTGCGGTGTCCGGAAAGGCCGTGCCGGCGGCAGTGATTTCCATCGTCGCCGCATTGCCGCCAACCGGCCGGGCTTCATCGGGCGATTCGCAGGCCGCAACCGCCACAAGGCCGACAGCCGCAGGAATCAGGATTCGCCTCATGCCCGTTCCCGGCGTATCAACATGTACACGCACATGACGGCAATTGCGCACAGCGCCATCATTACCGTGAAGCCGGTGGTAAAAGACTCGAATTGGTCTGCGGACCAGGCCAGGAAAAAGCCGCCGGCCGCTCCGGCCAGCGAGTCGATAAAGAGGAAGACGCCGAGACACACGCCGTAGTTGCGCCCGGCATAAAACTTCGCGATCATCAATTGAATCATCGTGAAAGCGCCAGCGTAGCCAACGCCATAGACGACCGCGTAGGCGAGCGGCCAAAGCCATTCGCCGGGCGCTGCAAGAAACAGAAACGCCAGGCCGACGGCGAGGTTCAGCACACTGGCCATCATGACTTTCAGCTTGTCGAACCGGTCCGCCAGATAGCCGAACAAGCCCTTCCCGATGATGGCGGCGACGAAGAAGCTGCTTTGTATTACTGTTGTCGTGGTGTCGTCCAGCAGTAACTCCTTGCGGAAGAACAACGGCTGGTTATTCAGCATGGCTACAATGCAGAACCAGAGTGTGCCCGTGGCGAACGCCAGCAGGTAGAACACCCGCGAGCGAAAGAGACCCAACAATACTCTTCCCAGACGGTCGGGCATCGGTCCCGTTCCCGGCTCCGGGTTCGCCCCCTCCTCGGCCAGACCCTTGTCCCTCGGGTGGTTGCTTACCAAAAACAGTGCGGGCAGAACCATCATGGCGCCGCCAAGCACCGCCAGCACCCACACTGCCCGTTGCCAGTCGGGCAGGAAATAGTCGACCACCCAGGGGAACAAGGCGCCGCCGGCGCTCGACGCCATCATCAGGATGCCGAACGCCAGACCCCGGTAGCGCACGAACCAGCGCGAAAGCAGCATCAGGCTGGGAGTCAGTCCGGCCAGAGACAGCGAAAATGCAAACAGCACATACAGCGCCATGAGGTGCCACAGCTCCTGCACCAGGGGAAACAGGACCAGCACAAGCGTGATTCCCGCACTGCCGACCACCATCAGCCGACGGATGGAAAAGCGGTCCAGCAGCCATCCGGCCGCCGGATTGAGTAAGGCGACCAGCGCAAAGAACATGTTTGCCGGCCGGGTGACCTGCTCCTTGGTCCAACCGAACCCGTCCGCCAGATCGGGAAAGATCCGCGGCATCGTGTTGATCAGGATGCCATTCGAGGCGGCGTAGATCAAAAACAGGCCAACCAGCAACCACCAGCCGTAAAAGATCCGCCCGCGCATGGAGGTTTCCTGCATATTCATCCCCTGCGGAACAACCGCATCCCCGGGCGCGACCACCACAGGCGAAAGCCCAGCAACAACGCCAGAATCGCGCAATATACCAGCGGTTCCGCCGTATCGGCCTTGACCTGCCAGTAAAAGTGCCAGCACGCGAGTATCGCGGCCGGATAGACCAGACGATGCAAACGGTTCCAGCGTCGTCCCAGGCGGCGCTGGAAACCCTTCGTGGAAGTCACCGCAAGCGGCGCCAGCAGCAGCACCGAGCCCATGCCCACCGTAATGAAGGGGCGCTTGAGCAGATCCTCGCCCAGGTGGGTGAAATCCAGTTGCAGATCCAAAAGGACATAGACCAGCGGGTGCAGCATGCCGTAGAAGAAGGCAAACAGCCCCAGCATGCGGCGGAAACGGAACAGACGAGGCTTCTTCAGCAGGCGCGCCGCCGGCGTGACACACAGGGTGAGCAGCAGCAAGCGCAGGGACCACAGGCCCAACTGGTCCTGAATCTCCTCGACCGGGTTGGCGCCCAGCCCGGGTTGAACGATTCCCGCCGTGCGCAGCGCCAGCCACGCCAGCGGCAGCAGACAGGCCGCAAACACCAGCGGCTTGAGCGCTCGCATCGCCCCCGGCGTCATGGGGCGGCCCGGAGCGGGAGTTCAGTAATTGCGCCGCAGGTCCAGCCGGGAATAGAGATGGGCCACCTGTTCCCCGTAACCGTTGAACATCTGCGTGGGCTTGCGGCGCGCCAGAAGCCCGGCGAAACCGGACCCGCCGATCCGGCGCTCGCTGGCCTGACTCCAGCGGGGATGATCCACTTCGGGATTCACATTGGCGTAAAAGCCGTATTCCCGGGGTGCGGCGATATTCCAGCTGGTGGCCGGACGCTGCTCCTGCAAGCGTATGCCCACGATCGACTTGATGCCCTTGAAACCGTACTTCCAGGGGACGACCAGACGCAGCGGGGCGCCGTTCTGGTTTGGCAGCGTCACGCCGTATACACCCACGGCCAGCAGGGTCAGCGGATGAGTGGCCTCCTCGATCGTCAAGCCTTCGACATACGGCCACCTCAGCGTCCCGCGTTTCTGGCCGGGCATTTCCCCGGGGCGATAGACGGTCTCGAAGGCCACGTATCTTGCGCGGGAGGTGGGTCGAAAACGTTTCAGCACTTCGCCCAGAGGCGCGCCCACCCAGGGAATGACCATCGACCACGCCTCGACGCAGCGCATGCGGTACACGCGCTCTTCCAGGCCCACGCCGGCCAACAGGCCCTCCACATCGAAGTCGCCGGTCGTCTCCGCCTCACCCGACACGCGAACGGTCCAGGGAGAGGGCTTGAAGTCGCCGGACTTCCGGTGCGGGTCGGCCTTGCCGGTTCCGAACTCGTAAAAATTGTTGTAGGTGCTGATTTCCTCGTAGCTGTTGGCAGGCTCTTCGGTGCTGTACGGCCCGCGCGAAACGCTGGCCAATGCCTCCTGCCCGCTACCTGTCTCCAGGTAGCGCGGCGCGGCGCGGGCCGAACCGACCAGACCTGCGCCGATCAGTCCGGCAACAAAGGAACGGCGGTTGAAATAAGCCTGCTCGGAAGTAATTTCCGACGGGGAGATATCTCCGGGTTTGCGGATCAGCATGCCCCAATGCTACCACCCGGCCGCGGCGACTCCGCCGCAAGGCTCGCCTGTCTCAGCGGGTCGGGCCGCGGCTGGACTAACGGCTGTAGGCGCGCTCTTCGTGCTGGGTGAGATCCAGACCCTCGATCTCATCTTCCTCGTCCACGCGCAGCGGCGTAATCAACCCTGTCACCTTGAGGACAACCCAGGTGGCCACGGCGGTCCAGGCGGCCGTGGCCAGCAGGCCCAGCGCCTGAACGCCCAGCTGCGAGCCCGGGTTCATGCCCTCGGCGTAGCCGCTGCCGCCCAGATCGGCGTTCACGAACACCGCGCAGAGCAGCAACCCCAGGGAACCGCCGACACCGTGGACCGGGAACACATCCAGGGAATCGTCGATCACCAGCACCCGCTTGATCAGGCGAGTCGCGTAGAAACAGATCACGCCGGCGGACAGACCGATCGCCAGAGCGCCCATCGGGCCGACAAAACCGGAGGCCGGCGTAATGGCGCCGAGGCCCGCCACCATGCCGGTCACGACGCCGAGAACGCTGGGCTTGCCGAACTTGATCC
The DNA here is from genome assembly GCA_965115835.1 of Gammaproteobacteria bacterium. Classification (GTDB taxonomy): domain Bacteria; phylum Pseudomonadota; class Gammaproteobacteria; order Steroidobacterales; family Foliamicaceae; genus Foliamicus. The sequence goes on along the minus strand of OZ220471.1, from coordinate 2,572,577 downwards.
ACTCCATTGCCATCCAGCCCAGGGCCCCCGTGGAGGCGCCCACATGGGTCACCAGCAGCGCCATTCCGGCGGCGCCGTCGGCCGCCAGGGCGCTGCCGCCGTTGAAACCGAACCACCCGACCCATAGCATGCCCGCGCCAGCCACGGTCAGAGGCAGGTTATGCGGCGGCATGGGCTTTTGCGGAAACCCGCTGCGCGGCCCCAGAACCAGAGCCGCCACCAGAGCGCCAGTGCCCGCGGTCAGATGCACCACCGCGCCGCCGGCGAAGTCGAGAAAGCCCAGCTCCGCCAGCCATCCGCCGCCCCACACCCAGTGGCATACCGGCGCATATACGATCAGCGACCACAGCACCGAGAACAGCAACACGGGCGCAAAGCGCATGCGCTCGGCAAAGCCGCCAACTATCAGGGCGCAGGTGATGATGGCGAAGGTCAGCTGAAAGGTGAGAAAAACCGATTCCGGAGTGCTGCCTGTCAGGGAATCGACGGTCAATCCGGCAAGAAAGGCGCTGCCCAGGCCGCCCACCCACGGGTTCATCGATCCACCGTCGCTGAACGCCAGACTGTATTGCGCCACCACCCACAGCACGGTAATCACGCCGGCAATCGCAAAGCACTGCATCAGAACCGACAGCACATTGCGGCGACTTACCAGTCCTCCGTAGAACAGCGCCAATCCCGGCAGCGTCATGAACAGCACCAGGGCCGTGGAAGTGAGAAGCCAGGCCGTATCGGCCTTGTCCGGAGCATCAGCCCAGGCCACACCCGAAACCAGCCATCCGGCCACAGCGATCAGTATCGCCCTCTTCATATGCATGAAAATCCCTGACTTGTGGAGGGGAGCCGCCGAGCGGGCGAAGAGCTCCCGATGAATGACGCCCGCTACAGCGCCGAGTCGCCGCTGTCTCCGGTGCGTACCCGGTAGGCTTCCTCGAGATCCAGGACGAATACCTTTCCGTCGCCCACCTTCCCAGTCTTGGCCGAGCCCATGATGGCCTCCACCACGCGCTCGGCCAGTTCGTCCGTACAGGCGACCTCAATCCTGGTCTTGGGAATGAAATCGACCATGTATTCGGCGCCTCGATACAGCTCCGTGTGCCCCCGCTGTCGCCCGAAACCCTGCACTTCGGATACGGTCATTCCATTGATCCCGAGATCGGACAGGGTATTGCGGACATGATCCAGCCGAAACGGTTTGATAATGGCCATTACGAGCTTCATGGGGGCTTGCCTTGACTGGCTGAAAGGAGAAGTTGCGCGCTGCCTTCTCTGCGGGTGCGCTGCTGGCGGGATTTTATCAATGTGCTCCCAACGCTGTCAAAAGCGCTCCATGCGCCTCTTCTCCCGGACCTTTGGCCGCCAGCGGATGCTCCAGAATGGCCACCACGGCGAGGCGTTTCCCGCTGCGGGCGAGCAGCATGCCGGCAATCGCGGACACTCCATTCAGGCTGCCGGTCTTGATATGCGCCCGCCCGCCGAAGTTCGATTCCCTGTAGGTGCGGGTGAGCGTGCCGTCGCGCCCTGCGATGGGCAGCGATGCCACGAGTTCGGGATAATGAGGGCCGCGGGCGGCGTGCAGCAGCACGCGCCCCAGATCTTCGGCCGCTATCCGGGTAATGCGCGACAGGCCGGACCCGTTGTCGAGAATCAGGCTGGGCAGGCGCAGACCCTCGCGACGCAAGACCTCGCCAGCCGCCCGGCGCGCCTTGTCCAGGGTTGCCGGAGGCCCGAAGGTCTCCGCGCCCAGGGTCAGCAGCACCTGGCGAGCCATCACATTGTTGCTGTACTTGTTCATGTGTCGAACAACCTCGGACGCGGTCTCGGAGCGAAACTCCAGCCAGGGCTCGGCAGTGTCCGGCGCAGATCCCAGGCGGTATCCCCCGGAGAGTTCGCCGCCAGCTTCGCGCCACAGGGCGTCGAACATGCCGTACGCGTACGCCGGGCTCGAGAGCGCGCGCCGGGCCATGGAGTAGCTGTTGCAACGCCGGCTGTAGGCGCCGTCCAGTTCCACCCGGTTTTCAGCAGCCCCGCCAATGTGGATCGACACCCCTCTCTGGAAGCCTCCGCAGGGGCCGTCGCCAAGGCGTATGCGGTTGACCAGTTCGACGCCCGACAGGGGCGGTTCGAGATGCGCCCTGACACGGTTGGCGACGAGGTCGGGCTCGATCGTCACCCGCACCGCTTGAAAGTTCATCAGCAACGCGTAGGGCGCGGCGCTGAAGGCGCGGCGCCGGTCGGCTTCGAACCCCGCTATCGGACGGTCCATCGCGGGCAGCCAGCGGTCGTCGAGAATCAGACCGCCGCGGATGTGTCGCAGGCCGCGCGCACGCATTCTCCGTTGCAGCAGCCACAGCCGCTCCACGACCAGACGCGGGTCTCCGCCTCCCTGGAGTATCAGCGGTCCGGACAGCACTCCGTTGCGCAGCGCGCCTCCCAGGTACACCCGCGTGACCCAGCGGTATTCCGGGCCGAGCCCGGCCAGCGCCAGCCATCCCGTCAGCACCTTGACCACCGAGGCGGGCTGCCTGGGAACGGCGGCGCGATGGCTCAGCAGCGGTTCGTCTGCTGCCGCGTCCCGGGCCCACACGGAATAGTTCTCGCGAGGTATTCCGTAATGCGCCAGGATGCGGACGACCGGCGGCGGCAGGCGATCCTCGGCGCGGGCGCCGGAAGGCGCCAGCACCAGCGCTGCCAACACCAGGACGGCCGCCGTGGATTCAGGCCGACGCACGAATATGGGCGCGGGGCTGCTCGCCCAATGTTTCCCAGCCCTTGCGCGCCGCTTCGGCCGCCAGGCCCGCGTCCGGAGTCACTGCGATCGGACGGCCGCAAGCAGCCAGCAGGGGAATATCCGTGATCGAATTTGCGTAGGCCATGGTTTCGGCCAGGGAGGCGCCAAATTGGCCGCATAAATGGCGCGCGGCCTCCAGTTTTGCCTGGCTGACGCAATGCACTTCCGGCGGCTCAAGTACAAAACGTCCGTTGCGTTGAGCGCAGCGCGTGGCAACCACATGCGGCACATCCAGTTGCGTGGCCACCGCCTCGGCAAGAAAGTCCGGCGTGCCCGACAGCAGGACCACAATGTCGCCCCGTTCCCTGTGCATCTCGAGACGTTGAACGCAGGGCAGGTAAAGGGCGCGGCGGAGGTGTCGCGCGGCCCATGCCCGCGCCAGCGCCTTCGTCCCTTCCTCTGTCCGCCGCCACATCAGGGACTTGTTCCTGGCGAACACGCCCGCGCCATAGCGGGGCAGATAGCGCAGGCAAAAGGCGGCGTAAGCCAGCAGCCTCAGCAAGCCGATCCGGCCGGTCAGCAGCATCCACAGGACGAAGCGTTTCTCCGTGCTGGGATCGCGCACCAGCGTGCCGTCGATATCAAACAGCGCAAGGCGCCGAGGTCTGGACCCGGCCGGACTCACTGGCCTGAACGTTTCCGCATGAACAATGACCGTCGCTCGTCGGCCAGAAACTCCAGCACCACGGGCAATCCCCGCAGCAGACACAGCGCCACGGAAAGGTAGGCCAGACTCATGGCCAAGCCGTCAAACCAGGGTTGTATCGGCGCCCACAGGACTGCCCAGGCGGCCGACAATGCCGCAATGCCCAGGGGCAGGGGTTGGATCAGGAACAGGCTGATGAAAGCCACGGCCTTGACGCTTCCGTAAAAGCCCCGCATGAAGCGGCCGGCCACCAACCACCGCGCCGCCGGCGAGTTCAGCAAGGTCAGGGGGTTGCGGCGGCTCGCCTCGACCCGGCTTGCCCGAATGGCGTCCACCAGTCCCCCGCGCACAACGAACAACACCGGAATCCAGATAGGGACCAGATCCAGATCCGCCAGTGCGATCCACAGCACAAGCTCCACGATGCGGTCGACCGCAATATCGAAAAGCGCTCCGAACAGACTTTCCTCCCCCCGGCGACGGGCCACCCACCCGTCCAGCCCGTCGGAAACGAACACCAGGGTGAGCAGCGGCCATATCCAGAGTTGAACGACTGACGGGGGGCGATAGGCGACGATCACCACCACGAGCAACAGCACGAGACGGCTCAGCGTGATCAGGTTTGCCATGGAGGAATTATAGACAGCCGTACCCGAACTTATAATTCCGGCGATTGCCTGCCGAACCTGGGGTGATGAGCGCGCTTTCCTTTCTTCTTGGCACGGTCGCGGACCTGTACATGTTGTGCTTCGTGATCCGTCTGGCGCTGTACTGGCACGGCGCCGACCCGCGTAACCCGGTGGCGAGCGCAGTGCTACGGCTGACCAACCCGGTGGCGGCCCCGCTGCGCCTGCTGGTGAAGCCGTCTCCCAAGGTAGAAACACATGTGCTGCTTGCGCTTGTCCTGCTCGAATGCCTGCTGGTGTGGTTTACGGTGGAGGCAGGCTGCCTTGCCAGACCCTCGATTCTCCAGATTGCGCTCTACGGTCTGGTTCGCGCACTGCGCCTCGCGTTGTGGTTCTACCTGTTGGCGGTTATTGCGTGGGCCTTGCTGAGTTGGTTCGGGCCGGGCGGCTACAACCCGGTGGTTGGCCTGCTGCACCGGATCTGCACCCCTGCCATGGCGCCCATACGCAAGGTGCTGCCCAACCTCGGTGGAGTCGATTTCAGCCCGCTGGTATTCATTCTGGCCGTACGATTCCTGATTTCCTTGTTGCCGGGCATGGAAGTCGCTCGCCAGCTGAACTGCGCGGCAGGTTTTTCCCCAATCTAGCCGGCAGGTCTGGCCCACCCGGCCAGCCCCGCGACACCAGACCCCGGAGCCGCTGAAATGACTACGTTTCGGCGTATGGATCCCCAGCCTCGCCGGGATCGTCTTCAACCCTGTCGGGGATAACGAACTCGGGGCCTTCGGGGGTTTCGATCAGAAAGTCCTCGATGGGGATCAGGATCTCCGGTTCGGGCAGCAGGATGTTGTCGCTGCGGATCGCGTCTTCGTCCGCAAGCGGTTCCCAATCCCCGGCCGCAGGCGTGTCCGGACGGGTCACAGGCCGTGGCGGCGGAGGCGAGCCCGCGGCTTCGGCCTGAGCCAGCTCGTCGGGCGAAGCAAGGCGCACGGCGTAGGAGACGATACGCACGAAACCTTCCTCGTATTCCTCCTGGAACATTGCGCCCAGAACCAGCAGCCCCAGAACCACAAAGCTGGCAATCACGGCCGAGAAACCAAAGCGCAGGGTGGCGCGCCGCCGGGCGCTGCCCGGGCTTGCCGCGGGCGGTCGCCGGCGTTTCACGCCCTGGCAAACCGCAGCGATGCGGAATTGATGCAGTAGCGCATGCCGGTCGGCCGGGGGCCGTCGGGAAACAGGTGGCCCAGATGCGCGTTGCACTGCGAACAAACGACCTCGATTCGCTGCATGCCGCCGCTGTGATCGGCATGCTGGGTCACCGCGTTTTCGGAGGCGGGCTGGAAGAAGCTGGGCCAGCCGGCGCCGGAATCGAACTTTGCGCTGGAATGGAACAGTTCGGCGCCGCAGCACACACATTCATAGGCGCCGGTTTCCTTGTTGAACAGCAACTCGCCGCTGAACGGCGCCTCGGTGCCCTTCTCCTGCGTGACATGATATTGTCGGGGCGAAAGCCGCTTGCGCAGTTCGTCCTTGTCTCTTTCTGGCGCCTTGTGCATGATCGGGAATTGTAGACCGAACCGGGGAGCGTAACGGCTGCCGGTGAGCGGGGCAGGGCACGGGCAGGACACGAGGCGCCCTGGCGCCCGCGCCGGTTTCAGGCTTCGAGAAGGCGATTCACGCGGCGTACGAATCGACCGGGGTCTGCGAGCTCCCGGCCCTGGGCCAGCATGGCCTGCTCGTGAAACAGGCGGGTGAGGTCCTCGAACATCCCGGCATCCCCCTCACGCAACGCCAGACGCTTGAAGAGCGCGTGGCCGGTGTTGACTTCCAGTATCGGCCTGGTGTCCGGCAGCTCCTGGCCGCTGGCCTTGAGAATCCGTTGCATCTGTACGCTCATCTCCTGCTCGCCCAGGGCCAGACAGGACGGCGAGTCGGTCAGGCGCGCAGTGGGCCGCACATCGGCGACATCCTCGCCGAGCACCGTTTTCATGCGTTCGAGCAAGGCGGTGGCGTCGCCCTCGTCCAGTCCGCTGGCGGTCTGCACCGCCTCTGCGCCCGGAAGTTCGCCAGCCGTCAGGGCGCCTCGCGACACATCCCGGAACCGGCAATCCTCGTAGGCGCCCAGGTGTCCCACCACCCATTCGTCGACCGGGTCGAACAACAGCAGCACTTCCAGGCCCCGCTGAGCGAAAATTTCCAGTTGCGGGCTGGAGCGGGCGGCGGCGGGACTGGCCGCGGCGATGTAGTAGATCTCCTTCTGGTCCGCTGGCTTGCGTTCGATATAGTCCGCCAGGGTGGCCTCCTGCCCGTCGCCCTCCGAGGCGGTGGTCGCAAACCGGAGCAGGGCCAGAATGCGGTCGCGGTTGGCGGTGTCCTCCACCACCCCCTCCTTGAACACGCGCCCGAATTCCTTCCAGAAAGTCCGAAAACCCCCTGCGTCGTCACGGGCCAGCCGGTCGAGCAGGTCGAGCACCCTCCGGGCCAGGGCCTGACGCATGGCGCGCACATCCTCGTTTTGCTGGAGCAACTCGCGGGAAACGTTCAGCGGCAGGTCCTTGCTGTCCACCACGCCGCGCACGAAGCGCAGATACAGCGGCAGGAACTGCTCGGCATCGTCCATGATGAAGACCCGCTGCACATAAAGCTTCACGCCACGCGGCGACTCGCGATTGAAAAGGTCGAAAGGCGCCCGGCGGGGGATGAAAAGGAGGCTGGAGTACTCGCGCCGACCCTCCACCTGATTATGGGCGTAACACAGCGGATCCTCGCTGTCGCGGGCGATGTGGCGGTAGAACTCGTGGTATTCCTCGGGCTTGATGTCGCGCTTCGGACGCGCCCACAGCGCCTTGGCGGTATTCACCACCTCACGTGCGGGTTCTCCGGCAGTTTCCTGTTCGCCATCGTCCTCCATTACCGCCGGCATGGTCACCGGAAAGGCGATGTGATCCGAATAGCGCCGGATCAGGGAGCGCAGCTGCCAGGCTTCCGCCAAATTACGCTCCTCGTCTTTCAGATAAAGGCGCACCGAAGTGCCTCTCCGCCGTCTGGGGGCGGATTGCACCGTGTACTTGCCCTGGCCGTCCGAGGACCAGCGAACGCCTGACTCCTCCGGCAGGCCGGCGCGGCGCGTATGCACCTCCACGCGCGCAGCCACGATGAACGAGGAATAAAAGCCGACGCCAAACTGGCCGATCAGCCGCGCGTCCTGCTGCTTGTCGCCTGAAAGACTGGCGAGGAAATCGCCGGTTCCGGACCTGGCGATCGTGCCCAGTTGCTGAACTACATCCTCTTCCGACATGCCGATGCCGTTATCGCCAACCTCCAGCCAGCCCTCGCCGGCATCGAAATCCACGGTGATGGCCAGCCTGGCGTCTTCGCCGAGAAGCTCCGGCTTCGAGATCGCCTCGAAGCGCAGGCGGTCGCAGGCGTCGGAGGCGTTCGAAATCAGTTCGCGCAGGAAAATTTCCTTGTGGCTGTACAAGGAATGGATCATCAGCTTGAGAAGCTGGCGCACTTCCGCCTGGAAGCTGCGGGTGCGGGCCCTGCGGCTGGTCTTTCTGGCGGCGGCTTCTGCGGACATGGCCATGCGTCAGGGATTGATCGAGATCGGGGTGCCCACAGGCGTCATCATCCAGATCTCCAGCATTGCGGAATTGCTCACGGCAATGCAGCCCTCGGTCCAGTCGCGCGAAGCGTAGTATTCGTGGCCGCGTCCATTCCCCGGGCGTATGGGGCGTCCGTGGATCATGATCAGCCCGCCGGGAGAAACCCCGGCCTTCGCTGCCCGGTCGCGGTCGGCCTCGTCGGGATAGGATATCTGAAGGGCCAGCATGTAGCGGGAATCCGGCTTGCGCGCGGAAATGTGGTAGTCGCCTTCCGGCGTTCGATAGTCGCCCTCGCGCAACTTGTGGCCCTTCGGCGCCAGCCCGAGAGCAATCCCGTAGGAGCGGATCGTTTCTCCGTCCTTGATGAGATACAGCCTGCGCAGCGATTTGTCCACCGTAATCAAATCGATGACTGGCAGGGTTTGTCCCGCTTCGGGAGCGCCGGCGGCCAGCGTCAGGCCCGGCAGCAAGCCGAGCGCAAGCCGCATGATCGTGACTACCGGCCTGAAGTTCCCCACCAGCGCCATGGGTCAGGAAACGGAGGCGGAGCTCTTGGCCTGGAGCTTCGGGAACAGCAGCTTTGCGCCCACCCGCAGGTTGTCCGGATCGAGGCCGGGGTTGTACTGGCGCAACAGCCACATGGGGATCTCGTTGCGACGCATCAATTGCCAGGCGGAGTCGCCCCGGCGCACGGTGTATTCGCGCTCTCCGACCACGTTGTATTCGGAGAAGAAAGCCTCCTGCAGCTCATGGTGAAACGCCACCCTGCGCCGGATGAAGGCTTCCGGCCCGACGCTGCTGAAATCCAGGCGCAAGCGCTTGCCGATGCCCACCAGCCGACCGTAGCGCAGTCCGTTCAGATCCCGCAGCCGCTGGGTGGGGATTTCCAGCCAGTCGGCGTAATGGCCCAGGGTTTCGGCGGCCTCCACCTCGACCATGTTGCCGTCCACGATCGAATAGTCGTTGGGATCCGCCAGGCTGACCACGCCGTAGGAAGGCCCGGTGGGCGCAGGGGCGATCGCAGCAACGGCGGCTGCCGCATCGTTCTCTTCCGGGGTGAATGGCGGTTGCGGCTCCGCGACCGGCTGCTCGGGAATGGGCAAGTGGTCCGCGGTCAACCTGAGCACCTGGCCGATGTAGATGCGGTTCTTGTCGGGAATGTCGTTCAGGGCCAGCAATCTGCCTTCGGACAGCCGGGCCCGCCGGGCAATCGTGGCGATGGTGTCGCCCCGCTTGACGCGATAGGTGGCGGCGCCGTCCTGTATCGGCTCGCTTGCCGCCAGCCCGGGGATTTCCAATGTCTGCCCCGCGCGGATGCGGTGCATGTTGCGCAGGTTGTTGGCCTCCATCAGCTTCCAGGCCGTGGTGCCGTAACGCTGCGCGATCAGCGAAAGCGTGTCGCCCGGCTGGATCACGTAATTGCGGTCCCGTATCTGGCTGGCGAAGCGCAAGTTGGCGGCGATCCCTTCGATCCGCGCCTGCGCTCCCTGGATGGGCGGCGCCCGCAGCAGGTAGTTTCGGGGAACATACCTGGAGTTGTTCAACACCCGCGGGCGCAGGCCCGGATTGAAGGCCGCCAGGGTGTCGGCAGGCAACCCCAGTGCGTCAGCCAGCGTATCCATGCGTATGTAATCGGGCACTTCCAGCATGATGTGCTCGATCGGGGCATCCCGTTCGAGCGGTCCGAAGCGACGCTCCGCCTCCCGCTCCAGCTCCATCACCGCGAGCAGCTCCACATAGAAATTGCGTCCTGCAAACTTGAAGGTCCGTCCGCGGTAGCGCCGTACCACGGACTCGATGTCCCTGACGCCCAGTTGCCGAACCGCGCGCAGCATTGCGCCCACGCCCTGATTGTAGGCGGTGATGGCAAGCGGCCAGCTATCCAGAAGACTGTGGTTGTAGCTCAGCAACTGGGCGGCTGCGGTGGACGAGCGCCAGGGATCGAGGCGCTCGTCCATGACATTGTCGATGCGCATGAAACGGCGCCCCGTGGAACGGGTGAATTGCCACATCCCCAGGGCCGCCGCCGGCGAACGCGCCCTGGGATTGAAGGAAGACTCGACATGCGGAAGAGCCGCCACGCCTTCGGGGACTCCGTGCGCGCGCAGCGCCTCGAGAATGTGCGGGCGCCAGCGTCCCGAGCGCACCAGACCCTCCCGGAAGCGCTGCGCCATTCCCTGCTGGATTCTCACCCGCCCGGCCGCGGCCTTCAAGGTGGCGCTGGAAGGATTGCTCCCCCAGACATCCAGGATACGCTGCTCCTTCTCGCTGGGGTTGGCGGGCCGCCTGTTCGCAAGCCGGGTCAGCACGTTGCGGTAGTCGCTGGCGGCTGACTTGATCGCGCGCCGCCGGGCGCCCGCGGATAGCCCTGCAAGCGAAATTTCGCCATACACCGCGCTCACGTGCAGGCTGTCGTGCACCAGAGCGGAATCGCGCCCGGTTTCCCCGAACACCCGCTTCCAGAAATCGATTTCGGGCCGCAAGCCCGCGGGAATCGGGAGTTCTTCGACGGCGGCCACTGCAAGACCGGGAGCGGTCACCGCAGCCAGCGTGAGCGCGAGCGCCGGCAGCAGGATGATGGTTCTGGCGCGCGCCGGCATGATCAGGCCGACTTTCTACACGAAAGCCGCCGATTTCGCAATCCGTATGTACGGGTTCGCACACACGAGACGGCGGTTTGGGCCGGGGCGGCGTCTTGCAAATGTTCGGGCAAGCCGCGGGATCGACTGGCCTGCGGGCGGGGCGGATGCGCGCAGCCGCTCGACTTGCCGGGTAGCGGTTCATTCCCGTCCCGTCTCTGCGGCCCCGAAGTTCCACGGTTCGCCCGAAGGCTTGCGGCGTCTTCCCAACGATTGCAGGGGGCCGTGCGGGGCCGGCCCGGGCGTGGACAAGGCAAACCGGCAAACCCTATACTTCGGGCGCATCAACCTTGCAGCAGCGCGGGCGCCTTCCCTGTTGATCTTGTCGCTGGATTCGTTGCGGGACGAGGAGTGTCCCGAGGCCGCGCTTCCGGCGCAGTGAACAGCCGTCCGCGCAAGCTGCTGGCGATGCTGCCGGAGCGCCTTTCGGCGTACGGTCGCCTGATTCGCCTCGACCGCCCGGCAGGCACGCTGCTGCTGTTGTGGCCCACGCTATTTGCGCTGTGGCTGGCTTCCGGGAACGGTCCGCCGGGCGGCATCCTGTTCGTGTTCGTTGCCGGAACTTTCCTGATGCGCTCGGCGGGCTGCGCGCTGAACGATTACGCCGACCGCCGGGTGGACCGCCTGGTAAAGCGCACCCGCTCGCGGCCGCTGGCAAGCGGTGACATCAGGCCCGCGGAGGCCGTGGTTGTGGCAGTCGGGCTGGCGGCCGGCGCTGCCTGGATGGCTTTCAGCCTGCCTCTGCTGGCGGTGGGGCTGGCGCTGCCGGGGGCAGCGGTCGCCGGGTTTTATCCTTTCGCGAAGCGCATCCTTTCGGCTCCGCAACTGGTTCTCGGGGTAGCGTTTTCATGGGGCGTGCCCATGGCCTATGCCGCCGTGTCCGATCTCGGGAACCCGTCCCTGTGGATCCTGTGGCCGCTGACCTTCCTGTGGGTGGTCGTCTACGACACTATTTACGCCATGGTCGACCGGGATGACGACGAGAAAATCGGCGTGCCCTCCACGGCGATTCTGCTGGCTCGCCGCGACGTGTCCTTCGTGGTCCTGGGCCATGCTGTTTATCTGGCGGGCCTGTTCGCCCTGGGGATGTGGCGCGACCTTGGAATACCGTATTTCGCGGGCTGGGCCGGCGCGGTCCTGTGCGCCGTCTGGCAAGTCTGGCTGATTCGAGGCAGGGACCGCCAGCGGTGCTTTCGAGCGTTCAATAACAATGCGCTGCTCGGTTTCCTGCTTTTCGCCGGGCTGGCCCTGGACAGACTCGCAATCCCCTGACCGTTCCGTTCGCGGGCGCGAACTTCATCCACTTGACGCACGCCCCTCGCCAGCGCGCCGGCGAAAAAGACGCAAAGTTTCGCCCGCGCGGTCGGCTTTCGCACACCGTCGAAGAAGGCGAAACTGCCCGGGGAACCGGGGGCGTGGCGGGCGCATTCGCAAGAGTCGCATATCGCGCCGAACGCGGATGATTTTCAGCTTGTCGGGCATCCCGGTTGCAGTGCAGGATTCGAGGCATGGATCCGGGGCCGGCAGGCAACTGCGAGCGAGCAGCGCTATCCCGCGCCCTTGCGGAAATCGCGGTTCGCGAAGAAAGGGAGCCCGAACGCTGGCGCGGCTACTTCGAGCGACTGCTCAGTGGCCGGACGATCGGACCGCTGCCGTTCGATTCCGGCCACCTGCGGGCGAGCCGGCATGCCATCGCCGGCCAATGCGCTTTCAGTCTGAGCGCTTCAGGCGAGGAGCAGCCCACACGCTCCGGCCGGACGGCACAGGAGTTTCGCAGTCGTCTGGCTCAGTTCGGAGGGCAGGAGGTGGCGCTGGGCGTCGACCTGTCCGGCATGCCGGCGCACCGCTTCGACGCCTGGCTGACAGTCCTGATCGCGGAACTCGAGGCAATGCGCGAAGCGGGCAATGCGCCCAGAGGCCTCATTGTGTCCCTGCGGACCGGGCATGGCGGAACCCGCGCGCTTCTGGCGGCGGCCGAAAGCGGCCGGTTGGCAGGCGCCGGCGCGGCCTTGCGGGTGGACGCCGAGAATTTCGGGGCGGGCGCGCTGTGGGACGAACTGATCGCCGCCAGCCACGAACATTCCGGGATCGAGGTGGTGTTTTGCGGCAAGAAACCGCCGCTGACCGATCTGGTAGGCAGGGAAACCCATGACGCCGTGATGCCCCTGAGCCTCTTCGAAGCGCCAGCGGATACCGCCTGGCTGGGCATGGAATTCGATTTGAGCGCCATTCCGGCCGAACAGGTCGAAAGGGGTGTGGGGCACCTGAAGAAGCTGGTGCGTGTGGGGGTGCGGCTGGCCGACAACCTGATCGACTCCGTGTCCTGGCCGTCCGGCAGCCTGCGCGCCGACGCCCGCGCCAACCGTCGGCTGGCCGCGCACGTAACCGGGATCGGCGATCTGGCGCTGCGGCATGGCATGGACCCGCAAGACCAGTCCACGGTGGTGATCCTCCAGCGCTGGCTCAGCCTGTTCAAACGCCAGCTCTTGCGCGAATCCCTGCGTCTGGCAGGCGAGCGCGGAGCCTATCCCGCCCTGGACGCCGAGCATCTGGTGCAAGCGCTCGCTCCGCGTTACGGCCCGGCGCGGGCGCGCCGGATCATCGCGCAGCGCAGCCCCCGCCACCGCCAACTCCTGGCGTTGTCGCCGTACTGCGTACTGCCGCGCACACCCACCCGTATCCCGGGAAAGGCCTGGCTGAACCTGCTTCCGATCATTCGCGTCGCCGACAACCTCACCATGTACGGCAGCCGGGCTCGAACGCTGCTCGAACGCGCCGATTACGAACGGCTGCTGCGCCGCACCTGGGCGTTGCTCGGGGCCGGGGCGGGCGGCTGACCGGAGCGCAATTCGCAACCCCCAAACTGCTACCATAGCGGCCCCGCTTCGGCCGCAAGTCCTCAAAGGGGAGTTGATCTTGCCGGAATTCCCTGGCGTCCACGCCCTCATGGTGATGCTGCTCACCGTGTTCGCGTTGTACCTGTTTACCCGCGACCGGATCCCCCTGGAGACCGCCGGCACGGGCGTGCTGCTATTGCTGTTGCTGGGATTCGAGCTGTGGCCGCTGGAGCGCGATGGCGAGCAAGTCGTGCGCTCAACCGACTTTTTCCGCAACCTGGGCCATGAGGCGCTCGTTACCATCACGGCGCTGCTGGTCATGGGCAAGGGCCTGGAAACAACCGGCGCGCTGCGCCCGGTCGCCCTTTTCTTCACCCGGCTGTGGAATCGCATCCCCCTGCTTGCCGCCCTGCTGACCCTCGTGGGCTCGGCGGTTTTCAGCGCCTTCGTAAACAACACGCCGGTAGTCGTCATGCTGCTGCCGGTTCTCACCGCCGCGGCCCTGCATGCCCACCAGTCCCCCTCGGCCATTCTGCTGCCCATGGGATTCGCCACCCTGATCGGGGGCATGTCCACCGTAATCGGCACCTCCACCAACCTGCTGGTTGCCGGCATCGCACAAGACCTGGGCCTTGAGCCCTTCGGCATGTTCTCGTTTACCCTGCCGGTTCTGATCGTGGGCGGCGCAGGAGTTCTCTTTTTGTGGTGGCTGGCGCCCAAGTTGATGCCGGAACGCAAACTCCCCCTGCAAACCGCCCAACGCTTGTACGCGACAACGCTGCGGATCCGCGCCGGGGGGTTCGCCGACGGCAAGACGCTGGCGGCGATCCGCGCCCGCACCAACAACACCATCGAGGTCACCCGCGTTCTGAGAGGCAACGACGTGATTGTGTCGCGGCTTCCAACAATACGCATCCGCGCCGGCGACCGGCTGTTCGTGCGCGACACCCTGGAGCGCCTGCATCAGTTCGAGGAGCTGCTGGGCGCGTCGCTGCCGGGGGGCGAACCCAGGTATTCCGACGAACCGCAGCAGGTGGCCGAACTGGTGGTGACGCGAGGCTCGCCGCTCGACAAGCGCAGTCTCAGCGACGCGCATCTGGACGAAATCTATGGTCTGGCGCCGCTGGCCATATACCGTGCCGGCGATCGGGAAGCGCCCAGCGACGACCTGCTCGACACTCGCCTGAGCACCGGCGACGTGATCCTCGTGCAGGCTACGCGAGCCGATATTCGCCGTCTGACCACCGAGTCCCCGGTGCTCGTTCTGGGCCGCGTCGTGGAGCTCCCCCGCGCCGGCCGCGCACGGGCCGCAGTAGGCATCATGGCCGCAGCCATCATCCCCGCAGCACTCGGCTGGATGCCCATCGTGCTGACGTCCGTGACAGGCGTGGGCGCGATGATCGCCGCGAAGTGCCTGATCTGGCGCAACGTGCGAGACGCCTTCAACTTGCCGCTCACCATCATCATCGTGGCCAGCCTCGGCCTCGGGGACGCCCTGATCAAAACCGGCGCCGCCAACTGGCTTGCAGCGGTCTTCGTGGCGCTTTCCGGCGACCTGCCCGTTCCCGTGGTGCTCAGCGCCCTGATGCTGATGATGGCAATCCTCACCAACGTGGTTTCCAACAACGCCGCCGCGATTATCGGAACCCCGATCGCGGCGGCGTTCGCCTCCGGCCTCGGGGCGCCGGTGGAACCCTTCATCCTGGCGGTGATCTTCGGCGTCAACATGAGTTTTCTTACCCCCATCGGCTACCAGACGAACCTTCTCATCATGAGCGCGGGTGGGTACCGGCGCCTGGACTTCCTGCGCATCGGCGCGCCGCTCACGCTCATCATGTGGGGCGGTTTTTCCTTGCTGCTGCCGATCATGTATGACTTCTGATCCCCTCCGCGAGCTGCTCCGCCGGCTCCTGCTCGGCGCCTCCCTTGAGGAAAGCGAAGCCGAGACAGCCATGCGCGAACTGGCCGCAGGCAAGGCGCCGGAAGCGCTGGCGGGCGCGCTACTGGCCGCCCTGCGACTCAAGGGCGAAAGCGCTGCCGAGATGCGGGGCTTTGCGCGGGCCATGCAGGCGCTGGCCATTCGCCCCGAGCTCCCGCCCGGCAGCCCGGTGGCGGATGTGGTCGGAACGGGAGGCGACCAGTCGGGCAGCATCAATCTGTCCACCGGCGCGGGCCTGCTGGCCGCTTCCTGCGGCGTGCGAATCGCCAAGCACGGCAACCGCGCCGTGTCCAGCAAGACCGGCAGCGCGGATGTCCTGGAAGCGCTGGGGGCGCCCTTGCCTGCCAGCGCCGGGGAGGTAACCGCCTTGCTGGAAGCGCACGGCTTCGCCTTCATGTTCGCTCCGTACTTCCACCCGGCGATGAAATCCGTGGCGACAGTCCGCGCTGCCCTGGGCGTTCCCACCGTGTTCAACCTGCTCGGCCCGCTGGCCAACCCGGCCCGACCGCCGTTCCTGCTGGTGGGGGCCTTGAGCCCGGACGCGGCGCGGCTGATCGCCGACACCCTGAGCGGGTTGGACATCGAACGCTGCTTCGTGGTCCACGGCGAACCGGGCTGGGACGAACCGACGCCGGTCGGCCGCTACTTGCTGCTGGATGTTCGGCCGGGCCGGGTCGATGCGGCCACCCGCGATCCCGCGACTGTCGGCATTGCGCGCTGCCTGCCGTCGGCATTGGCGGGCGGCGACCGGGAATACAACGCGCAAACCCTCGAATCCGCCCTGCGCGGGGATGGCAGCCAGGCGCTCAGCGATGCACTGGCCCTGCAGGCCGGGCTGGCGCTCGAACTGACCGGCGAGGCGCCCGGACTCGCGGAGGGAGTGCAGGCGGCCCGCGAGGCTCTGAGGGAAGGCCGGGCAGGACGTTTGCTGGAGCGCATCAGGGCGGGATGAACGCGGGATTTCTCGAATGCATGGCGGAATCGAGCCGCGAGCGCGCAGCCACGGCCAGGCAGCGCCAAAGCGAAGCACAGCTCAGGCAGTTGGTGGAGGCCCTGCCGCCACCGCCACCGCTGGCCTTCTCTCCCGAAGGCTTCGAGCTGATCGCGGAAATCAAGCCGCGCTCTCCCAGCGAAGGTTCCCTCGCCAACCCATCCTTCGATCCGGCAAGGCTGGCCGCAGACTATGTCGGCGGCGGCGCATTGGCCCTGTCGGTGCTGACCGAACCCAGCCGGTTCGGCGGGTCGCTGGACCTGCTCGTGCGAGTCGCGCGCGCGGCGCCCAACGCCCCGGTCATGCGCAAGGATTTCCTGGTGGAGCCGTACCAGGTACTGGAAGCCCGGCAGCATGGCGCGGCGGGAGTCCTGCTGATCGTGGGCATGACCGGCGACGACCGCACCGAAGCGATGCTGGGCACGGCTCTGCGCTGTGGCATGTTCGCGCTGCTGGAAGCCTTCGATGGCGATCAGTTGCAGCGCGCACAAAGGATTGCCGAACGGGCGGGAGGCGGCAGGCAGGCGCTGCTGGGCCTCAACTGTCGCGACTTGCGGACGCTGGAAGTGGACAAGACTCGCTTCCGCCGCTTCCGCCCCCGGAGCCCTGGCGCCCAGGCGATGTTCGCCGAGAGCGGGATCAGTCAGTCGGGCGAGGTGGCGGATCTGGCAGCCGGAGGCTGGGACGGCGTGCTGGTGGGCGCTGCGCTGATGCGATCCGCCGATCCCGGCGGTCTCGTCAGGGAGATGCTGTCCCGGGGGCGAAGGGGTCGGGCGCTGGCATGAGCCTGTTTGTCAAAATTTGCGGCTTCAGGACCCCGGAAGCCCTGGAAGTCGCCGCATCCGCCGGCGCCAACGCCGTCGGGTTCAACTTCTACCCGCCCTCGCCGCGCTGCCTCGAACCCGAACGGGCCGCCCGCCTGGCGGCGGCAGTGCCGCGGCATGTTCTGCGCGTCGCAGTCATGCTGCGCCCCGACCAGCAGGATTGGGAGAAGGTTTTCGCAGGGTTCGAGCCGGACTGCCTGCAGGCGGACGCCGGCAGTCTGGCGCGCCTGACCCTGCCCCCGGGAATGCCGACGCTGCCCGTGTACAGGGACCACGAGGCATTCCACCCGGCCGCCGTGCCGCCAGGAACACGCTGCCTGTTCGAAAGCGCGCTCAGCGGCAGCGGCCAGCGACCGGACTGGGCGCGCGCCGCCGAGCTCGCGCGCCGCACGGAGGTGGTGCTGGCCGGCGGACTGAACCCCGGCAATGTGGGCGACGCCGTGCGCCGGGTTCGTCCCTGGGGCGTGGATGTGGCCTCCGGCGTCGAGAGCGGGCCGGGGATCAAGGATCGCAGGGCCATGATCGAGTTCGTGCGCGCCGCGCGTCAGGCGGCCAGGTCGCGGTGAAAATCCCCGAACCCGAACGCCGCGCGCTGCTGGCGGCGCTGCTGAAGGGCGAGCTGCCGGACGGCGACGGCCGCTTCGGGCCGTTCGGCGGCCGGTTCGCGCCGGAGACGCTGATGCCGGCGCTGTCCCGGCTGGAACGCCGGGCGCGCGCATTCTTTGCCGACGAAGATGCTTGCCGCGCCCTGGACGAGGAACGCCGGGAGTGGATCGGACGCCCCACTGCGCTTACCCGGGCGCGGGGCCTGGAGCAGTCCTGGGGGGGACAGGTGTGGATCAAGCGGGAGGATCTGGCGCACACCGGCGCCCACAAGATCAACAACGCGCTGGGTCAGGCGCATCTGGCGCGGCGCCTGGGCGCGCATCAGGTGGTGGCGGAAACCGGGGCCGGCCAGCACGGCGTGGCGGCGGCGGCGGCCTGCGCGCGCGTGGGTTTGCCGTGCACGGTGTATATGGGGGTGCTGGACATGGAGCGACAAGCGCCGAACGTGCAGCGCATGCGACAGCTCGGCGCCAAGGTGGCGCCCGTGGACAAGGGTGACCGAACCCTTCGCGCTGCAACCGACGAAGCCTTTCGCTCCTGGGTCTCGGACCCTCACGGCGTGTATTACCTGCTGGGATCGGCGGTGGGGCCGCACCCTTATCCCTGGCTGGTTCGCGAATTGCAAAAAGTCATCGGCGAAGAGGCCCGGCAGCAGTTCGAACATTCGGCCGGCGGCCTGCCGGACGCGGTGTTCGCCTGCGTGGGCGGCGGCTCGAACGCCATAGGCCTGTTTCACGCATTTCTGGGCGACGATTCCGTGCGCCTGTTCGGCGTGGAGGCAGGCGGCAAGGGGCCGGGCGCAGGCGAGAACGCCGCCTCCCTGTGCGCCGGCAAGCCGGGGGTGCTGCATGGCAGCTACTCGATGCTGCTCTATGACGAGGACGGCCAGATTCTCGAGACCTCCTCGATTTCCGCCGGTCTCGATTATCCGGGCGTCGGCCCCGAGCACGCGCTGCTCAAGGCCGTCGGTCGGGTCCGTTATCTGACTGCCAGCGACGAACAGGCCCTGGAAGCCGTGGCGGAGTGCTGCCGGCTGGAGGGCGTCCTGCCGGCGCTGGAGCCCGGCCACGCCCTGTTCGCGGCCCGCGCCTGGGCGCGAAACAACCCGGGCAAGCGCCTGCTGGTGGGCCTGTCCGGCCGCGGGGACAAGGACTTGTCCACGCTCACCCGGATGTCAGGCTGACGAGCGCGCGCGGATCTCTCGCCGCTGCCGCGCAACGGCCGAACACCGGTGCGCGCCAGAGGGCTCAGTTGAGCACGCGGTAGCCCCGCCCGCGCAGGCACTCGCGCACCACATGACGATGCTCCTGCACGGCCGATACGCCAGTCGTCGCGCCTCCGACGACGGCGCCGACGCCGGCGCTTTTCCCGATCTCCGAACTGTCTTCTCCGGACACGGCGGCGGCCGCTGCCCCCACGGCGGCGCCGGCCACCGCACCGGTGGCGACATGTTGGCCTACCGGCACTTCATCGGCATACTTCCGGCACTCGGCGAGGTCGAGCGCGTATTGCCCCGGATCCACGCCCTGCATGTCGACAATGGCGCCGCTGGGATCCTTGAAGGTGGCGCAGCCGGCAGCGAGCAGAACACAGGGCAGCAGAACAGGTCGTATCGATTTCATGGGCTTCTCCATCCATAATTGAGGTTCACATGAAAAACAGATGCGGTCGCCGCCCCCAGGGTTGCAAGGCGACCTGCGAAGCGGCATTGTGAGGCTCGCCGGAGATACCCCAGAATGTATGCCCATGCGTAATCCCACCTCCGGCGCCAAACGTCTCGGGAACGCCATCGCCCGGGCGCCGCGCCCGGCGCTGCTGCCGTTCTTCACTGCCGGACACCCGCGAAAGGAGGACTTTCATGCGGTGCTGGACCGGTTGGCGGCCGCAGGCGACGCCGTGGAGATCGGAGTGCCGTTTTCGGACCCCATGGCGGATGGCGTCACGATCCAGCGGGCCAGCGAAACGGCGCTGGCCAATCGCGTTACCCTCGAATGGATATTGCGGGAACTCGAGGCGCATGGCGACCCGGGCGTGCCGCTGGTGCTGATGAGTTATTGCAATCCGCTGCTCGCCTACGGCATCGAAAGGCTGGCGTTGCGTTGCGCAGAGGGCGGCGTGGCCGGCCTGATCGTGCCGGACCTTCCGTGGGAGGAATGCGCAACGTTCCGCGAGCAGCTCGGGGAACAGGGCGTGGCGCTGGTGCAGATGGTTACCCCGGCCACGCCCGACCAACGCCTGCGTACGCTGTGTGAGGGCAGCGCGGGGTTCGTGTACGCCGTCACGGTCACCGGAGTGACCGGAGGAAAACAGCAGGTTTCCCCGGAAATGACGGACTACATGCAAAAGGTGGGGCGCTATTCCGGGTTGCCCGTGTGCGCCGGCTTCGGCGTTCGCAGCGCGGAGCAGGTGCGCGCCCTGGGCGGCGTGGCCGACGGCGTGATCGTGGGCTCGGCAGTGGTGGACTGCCTGGAGCGCGGCGAGGATCCGGGCGCGTTTTTGCTCGCGCTGCGCGACTGAAGCGCGAAGCTCAAGCGCGGCGGCCGGGGCAAGGCGTCGCTGCGGGCGGGCCGAAACGGCTGCAAGGTTCGGTGAGACCGGCGGGTGAAGAGCTGTTGGCGCCGCGCCATGTCGCCTGCCTGCCCGGGGCGCGCGTCTTTCGTGTATCTTGTGCCTGCAAGAGACGCCAATCCCGGGAGTGTTCCATGCGTGCGCCAAGTTTGGTGATTGCCTGTCTGATCGCCGCCGGCTGCGGCAAGACGGATGTTGAAACGGCTGGGCAGTGCGGCCCCACCGCGCCGGACGAGGTCATGGCCTATGCGGATGACGTGTCCCGCCTGATTCGGGGCGAGGATTTGCGGGCCGTGGTGGCGGAACTGGCGAGCGATGCTTACCAGGGCCGCGCTCCGGGCAGCGCCGGCGACCGGAAGGCGCGGGAATGGATTGCGGCGCAACTGACCGCAGCGAACATCGCCCCGGGCGGCGATCAGGGCTATCAGCAGCCTTTCGAGCTGGTGAGTGTGGCCACGGACCTGCCGGAAGCATGGACCTTTTCCTCCGGCGTGTCGCTTGCGCCCCGCACGGATTTCGTCGCCAACGCGAGCAATCAGAGCGAGCGCGCCGCGCTGGCGGATGCCGAGCTCGTATTTGCAGGCTTCGGCATCCAGGCGCCGGAATACGGGTGGGACGATTACAAGTCCATGGACATGAGCGGCAAGGTGCTGGTCATGCTCAACAACGACCCGGACTGGGATCCGGAACTTTTCGCCGGCGAACGCCGTCTCTATTACGGGCGCTGGACCTACAAGTATGAAATCGCCGCGCGTCTCGGCGCGGCGGGCGCAATCATCGTTCACACGGTCCCTTCGGCAGGCTACCCCTGGCAGGTCGTCGAAACTTCATGGTCCGGTCCGCAGTACGAACTTCCGTTGGAGGAAGAGCCGCGGCTGGAAGTGGCCGCCTGGCTGACCGAGGAGGCGGCGAGGCGGCTGCTGGCCTCGGCCGGTCACGACCTCGACGAACTCGTGGCAGCGGCCCGCAGCCGGGACTTTGCTCCCGTGCCTCTCGGCATCCGCACCCGGCTCGAAATGAACGCCCGGCTGGAGCGGGTGGAGACCGCCAACGTGCTGGGGGTGCTTCCCGGATGCGACGAGAAACTCAAGCACGAGGCCGTGATCGTTACGGCGCATCACGACCATCTCGGCATGGGCGTGCCGTCCTTCGAGGGCGAGGACGTGATCTATAACGGCGCTTTCGATAACGCCACGGGCGTGGCGGCGGTGCTGTCCCTGGCCAGGGCGCTTTCGGCGTTGCCGACTCCGCCGCGCCGCTCGATCGTGTTTGCGCTGGTGGGCGCGGAAGAACAGGGTCTGATCGGCTCCGGCTACTACGCCAGGAACCCCACCTTTCATCCCGGACGCATTGCGGCCAACGTCAATTTCGACGGCGTGGGCTTCTGGGGCGAGGCCAGCGACATGATCTTCATCGGGCTCGGGAAATCCTCGCTGGACGAGGTTGCGTCCCGCGTTGCCGCGTTCCTCGGCAGAACCCTGCGCGGCGACCAGTTTCCCGACCAGGGGTATTACTACCGGTCCGATCAATTCAGCTTCGCCAGGATTGGCGTGCCGGGAATTTACCTGGACGGCGGCGTCGAAATCATCGGCAAGCCGGCAGGGTGGGGCAGGCAGCAGATCGACGCCTACACCGCCCGCGACTACCACCAGCCCAGCGATGAATTGACCGGGGAATGGGTATTCGACGGGATGGTGGCGGACACGCGCTTCGGCCTGCTGACCACCTGCCTGATCGCCCAGGCCGACGAAATGCAGTCCTGGAACCCGGACGACGAGTTTGCCTCGGCGCGCGCCGCCGCCCTTGCGGACCTGGAATCGTCGGGCGCGTCCGATCCTGCCTTCTGATTGGCTTGATTGACGGTCCCGGTCAGGAGCGCGTTCCCGACCGGCGGCGCCCGGCGCCGCGCCATTCGGTCTCGGTGGCGGACAGCCGCCTCGCGAGCACGAACAGCAGGTCGGACAGCCGGTTCAGATACTGGAGGGATTCGGGGCTGAGGCCGCCCTCGGCGTCCTCCAGCGCCCAGAGCGATCGCTCGGCCCGCCGGCACACGGCGCGGGCGAGATGGCAAGCGGCCGCCGCCTTGCCGCCTCCGGGCAGGATGAACTCCTTCAGGGGAGGCAGTTCGCGGTTATGGCGGTCGATGGCCTGCTCCAGCGCGGTCACATGCTCCGCCTTGGTAATGCGAAGGCCTTCCACGCACAGTTCCGCGCCGGCGTCGAACAGCCGCTGCTGGACTTCGTGCAACAGGCGGCCGATATCGCCCCGGGGCAGCTCCGCGAGCAGCAGGCCCAGCGCGGCGTTCAATTCGTCGAGCTCGCCGCAGGCCTGGATGCGCGGATGGTGCTTGCGAAAGCGGCGTTTGGCGTCGATGCCGGTTTCGCCGCGGTCGCCAGTGCGCGTGTAAATTCTCGAAATCCGGTGTCCCACAAGGATCAACCCTTCGGTTCTCGCATAGTTACTGTCCGCTGGGATAGCGTTCTGTCAGGAACGCCCGGAACGACGGGATTGGAATGCTCAGGTATCCGTCGCCGTCTTCATGCAACACTCCCGCCCTGATGATTGCTTCGGCGAAACGTTTCCCCGAGTAACCTTCAGGAAGGCGCAGGCGGATCGAAGAACCCGTTCGGGAAACCGCATCCGCGTGGATCCCTCCGATCACGTCCGCCAGATCGTCAACCGTCAATTCCGATCCGGAGCCGAGACGAGCAATCGCAGCGGCCACCAGATGGCGCTTGCTCTGCAACTCGCTACTGTCCAGCCGGGACTGGTAATACTGCTCGCGTCTCAGCGCAGCGTCCTTGCGCGCCGCCGCCTCATCTGCCCTTTCCAGGTCTCCGTGCGCCACGACCAGTTCCTTTGCCAGCGCCTTCAGGCCAATGTGGAGGTGTTGCGGCCAGCCCTGGCTCTCTCTCGCAATGACGCGCTCCCACTTCTCGCCCTCCCGAGCGATGCCTGCGATCCGGTAGAGACCGAAGAAAAACCGAACCGCTTCCCTGCACTCGGCTTCCGAGAGCGCCTCCAGGGTGTGGACGCGATCATCGGAAAGGCGTGAGACGCCCAGGGCCTCGAATCTTTTTTTCGACCACGCCAGCCCCCCGAACACCGGGACGATCGGCAATCCATGCGTTCCTTCGTGCAACCACATCAACTGGTTTCTGGCGGCGTCTTCTAGCGCCTGGGCTTCGTCGACCAGCAGCAGCAGCGGGACGTGTTTTTTCGGAGACTCCCTGATCTCTCTCACCACATCTTCCCAAGCGCGCAGCGGTTTGTCCGTCGTTCTGTGCCCCGAGGCGCCGGCTTGTGCGATTCCAATATCGACGCTCGCCTCCCCGCCTTCCCTGATCGCCTCTCTTCCCTCCATTTTCCTGGCGGATCCGGGGATAAAAGCCTCTGCGACCTTCTTTTCGAGCCGCAGGCCGTCGTACAGGTCGGCCTTCCTGTCGAGCAGGCAGATATTCGCCTCTACATGCTTGCCGGTCGTCCGATCCTCGATCTTCAGGCTTCCCAAGTGTGACAGCAAGGCCGTCTTGCCCGCGCCCGGGGCGCCCTGAAAGAGCCAACTCGCCCCTTTCCAGGCGATCGGCTTGCCTCTCCTCCAGTGCTCCAGGCCCACCTCCAGACTGCGTTTCAGAGTGGCAATCTGCTTTACGCGCCCCACGAACTTGACCGGCTCGTCACGATCCGTGGAAACGGCAAAATCGGCCAAACCTTCAAGGTCGGGAGCGGCAGGCTGCGGTTCGGGGGCCGGTCTCCCTTTCATGCTCTCGACTGTAACACGCGCCCCCTCTTCGCTGCTTGCGCCGGCCCGGGACAAGCGGCTCAGCGCCGGGCGCTGTTCTCATGCAGCGAAAACTGGACGCCCATGTGGATGCTGCGGTCGGGACCCCGAAAGCCCAGGACCTCCTCATGCCGTACCTGTCCAAGGTTGTCGATGCGGATATGCCAGCGCATGCGGGGAGTGGCTTGCCAGGCGGCCGTCAAGCTGGCGCGCAGGAACGAATCCAGCCACACCCGCCGCGACGGATTGGGCCAGGGCGGAAAGAAGAGGTCCGAACGTTCGCCGGTGAAATCGAGGTTGAGATTGACCTCCAGGCGCGGTTCGGTCATCCGGTAGTGGATGTCGAGATTGCCGGAGTGACGCGGGCGGCGCACTTCGTGGACCGCGCCGCCGTCCGCGTCGGGCTCTTTCGAGCGCAGATAGGTGTAGGCGCCCATGAAGGTAAGCGCTGCGCCCGCTTTCCAGCGCGTTTGCAGTTCCAGACCATGGCGCCGGCTTTTACCCGGGCGATTGGCGGCCGTGAAGCCTCCCGCAGCCGGGTCGAAGACGAAGCCGTTGATCTCGTTGAGCAGCCGCTCGCTGAACCCGATCAGGCGGGCCGAGAAATCGTCGCCCGGGCCACCAAGCGTCACCCCCGCTTCCCATCCGCGGGACTCTTCCGGCAAGAGCTCCGGGTTGCCGATGAAATTGGAAAGATAACCGAAGCGCTCGATGAAGGTGGGGTTCTTCACGCCAAGGCCATAGGCGACATGCAGCGCCACGCTCCTGCTCGCATGCGCAACCGCGCTGGCCCGCCAGGAGAGCGCGTTGCCGAAATCCCGGTTGCGGTCATGGCGCAATGCGGCGGACGCGCTCCAGCGTCCCCGGGCATCCATGCGAAATTCCGCCAGCGCCCCGGTGGAACGGGTGCTCAGGTCGCGGTTGGGATCCCCGAAGGACGAAGCGGCCGCCCGCTGCACATAGTCTTCGCGCTCATGGTCCAGCCCAAGCGTGATCGAAGGGCGCGCCGCCGCCGGATCGGCGCGCCCGAAGAAAAGACTGGACTGGTAGCCGAGCCTGAGCTTGCCGCCGCTGGTTTCGCTGGTCTCCCGACCGGCGGCAAAATTATGGTTTTCCGAGCCGCTGTGGGTAATGCTCCCCTGATGCAGCCAGCGGCCATCCCGCAAGGACAGGCGGCCCTGCAGACCGGCCACGGTATGGGTCCTTTGCGTGAAATGGTCCGAATCGGCAGGCAGGCCGGTAGCGGACGAGGTGTCGTCGTACTGGCTCTCGGATTCGGACCGGCGGGCGATGAGGCGCAGCAGGAACAGGTCCGACGGGCTGAACTCCGCGACCAGACGGCCGGTGTTGTTCCGGTAGCCGTCCGCCTCGTTTCCGGCACGGGAAATGTTCTGCCCGTCGCTGCTCAGGTGATTCGCGGACAGATCGACTCCCCAGGCGTTCCCGGCCGCGCCGGCGCTTACGCCCGCCCTGCGCGTATCGAATTGGCCGGCTTCGAGATTGCCCTTGAGCGTTTGTTCGTATTCCCTCGGCGCACTGATCAGGTTGATTGCGCCGGCCACCGCATCGCTGCCCCAAAGCGCGCTCAACGGGCCGCGCACGATCTCGATACGGCGTACGCCGTCGGCAAGCATGTGCGAAAAGTCCAGCTCTCCGCCGAGCGCCGGGTCTCCGATCTCGATGCCGTCCAGCAGCACCAGCGCGTGGTTGGCTTCCGCGCCGCGCACACGCACCTGCGCGAGGGCGCCGCTGCGGCTTACCGCCACGCCGGGCGACGCTCTCAGGAGTTCGTCCACAGTCAGCGCCTGACGCCGGACAAGGTACTCCTCTTCGAGCACCGTGAAGGCGACCCCCGCCTGCCCGGCCGGAACCGGCAGGCGCGATGCGGTCACCACGAAGGTTTCGATGGCCTCTCCGGCAGGCTCGTCTTCGTCCGTCTGAGCGCCGACGGCGGCCGTCATCGGGCCGAGCGCCAGGATCAGGATCAGCGGCCTGGCAAAAAACCGCCGCGGCGACCGGATCCAGGGGCCCCTTGTGCCTCCCCGGCTTTCGGGCGCACTGCGCGCCCGGATCCGGCATGTGGTTGCTGCAACCGGATGCGGGTCGTCCCGGCGGCAGAGTTTCCGTTGGTGGTATGTGCAGTACATGGCAACCTCCCGTTCCATTTCTGTCCCTGGCAGGAACGGGCGAAGCCGAAGCGGAAGGAGATCTCCCTCACGCTGCTTGCACCCGCCGTGCTGCCAGCGTCATCCATACAGGCCGGTCTCCGGGCTTTCGAGCGGATTCCATGACAATTGGAAGCCACATCGCTCGCCTTCCTGCCTCGAAAAACAGTGGCTGCCATCACATACATGTGACTGGCGTGAACGACGCTTGACTCGATTACCGTTGCGGGGGCAGCGCCGGATTTGCACCGGCTTCCCGTTCACCCGATGAATCAGGCTGCACTATACCACGGCCCCGGGGCGGAAAGGCGCCCGGATCCGCTGTATAGAATCGGCCCGCAACAAACGGATGAATTTCGTGACTTCGCTGCCCAAGACTCCCTCCGACTGGCTGGCGCTGCTGGCGCTGGGCGTGCTGCGCTTGGCGTGCTGCCTGCCCCACCGCCTGCGCCTCGGGCTCGGCAGGGCCGCCGGCCGAATCGCGTTCGGGATATTGGGCAGGCGCCGGGCCGTGGCCCGGCGCAATCTCGAATTGTGCTTTCCGCAATGGTCTGCGGCGCAAGGCCGGGCGACGCTGCGAGCGCATTTCGAATCCCTGGGACAGAGCCTGATGGAGCTGGCAATGGGCGCCTGGTGCAGCGATGCCGAAGTGAGCCGGCTGGTCGAGGTCCGGGGCGCCCGGCATCTCGATGAGGCGGCCAGCAGGGGACGAGGCGTAATCGCCCTGAGCGGGCACTTCGTTGCGCTGGAATTTACCGCCCGCGCCCTGAGCTACTCCCCCCCGGGACTGGTTGCGGTATATCGCCCGGGCGGCAACGCCGCGTTGGCCCGCCTCATGGACCGTTCGCGCTTGAGGGTGTGTTCGCGAACGCTGTCGAAGTACGATGTGCGCGGGATGGTGCGGGAGTTGCGCGAGGGCGCGGTGCTGTGGTGCGCGGGCGACCAGATGACGGACGCGAAGACGGCCGTGCTGGCGCCGTTCTTTGGCGAGCCCGCGATGACCGGCACATCCCTGGGCCGGCTGGCGCGGATCAGCGGCGCTCCGGTGGTGCCCTGGTTCACGCGGCGACTGGCCGACGGACGGTACCGCGTGGAATTGCTGCCGGCCCTCGAGGATTTCTCCGCAGTCTCGCCGCAACAGCAAGCCGAGCGCATCAATGCGCTCGTGGAAGCGCATGTGCGCAAGGCGCCCGAGCAGTATTACTGGATCCACCGGCGCTTCAAACGCCGCCCGCCTCCGCTTTCCGATCCTTACGAATAGCTGGACCAATAGCCGCGCTCTTTCCGCCCCGACGGAGGCATCAGCTTTCCGGTCCCTGCGAATAGCCGGACCAACAGCCCGTATAACCCCGCAGCGGGCAACCCCTGGCTCGCAATCGGGACAGGCCGCGGATCGGCCGCGCTCCCTGGCTTGCGGAGATTCAGGGGTCGAGGGTGCGATCGTGCTGGCTGCGCAACGCCCGGAAGGCCTCGCTGCGGCCCAGGCCGAGCTTGCGCAACGACCGCTCGAGGCGCCGCAGCCTGCTTTCCTGCCAGGCTCCCGGTCGCCGCCGCCGGGCGCGGTCGAAGTCCACCAGCCACACGGCGCCGTTGTTGCCGATCAGGATGTTGTGCGCGTTCAGGTCGGCGTGGCAGACGCCGGCCTTGTGAAAGCGCGCCACCGTCGCTCCCACGCGGGCCATCAGCGCCTCGGGGTCGGCGGACGCGGCGAGCGCAACGGCCAGGCTCCGGGCGCCGGCGATCCACTCGGTAATGAGGTCGGCCGAGTAACTCGCCCCGGCCCTGCGATAGCGGGCGGCAACCGGCTTCGGCGCCGGCAGTCCGGCAGCCCGCAGTCCGGCCAGCATACGGAGCTCGGCAAAGCACCGCACGCGCCTCTCACCGGCATACAGGTAGCGATCCCTGCTGAAAATGGCCGCCTTGCCGCCCCGCAGGTAGTGGCGCAGAAACCATTCCCCGCCCGCACCCACGCGCGCGCCGCCTCCGCGTCCCCCGCTTGCCGCTTCCCATTGGCCGGCATCCTTCCAGCGCGCGTGCTCGAACCAGTCCGGCGTTACCGGCCGGCCGATTTGCGCATCGTGTAGGATGCGGTCGTTTCCGAATTCCTGTATTTCTTCAAGCATGTCCCAGCCGCCGGACAGCCTTTGTGTCATTCGCCTGTCCGCAATCGGGGACTGCTGCCACACGCTGCCCGTAGTGCAAGCGATCCGGCGCGCCTGGCCGAACACCCGCGTCACCTGGATTATCGGGCAAACGGAGCACGCATTGCTGGAAGGTCTCGAAGGCGTGGAGTTTCTGGTGCTGGACAAGCGCGCCGGGCGGCGGGGCATGCGGGACCTCAAGGCCGCGCTTGGAGCGCGCCGCTTCGACATCGTGCTGCAGATGCAGGCGTCGCTTCGCGCCAGCCGCGTGAGCCTGATGACGGGCTGCCGGCGCCGGGTGGGGTTCGACCGCCCAAGGGCGCGCGAGCTGCAGTGGCTGTTCACCACCGAGCGGATCGACCATCGGCCAGGGCAACACGTCATGGACGCACTGTTCGGGTTTGCCGAACACCTGGGGATCGAGCGACCGGACCCGCCGCACTGGGACTTTCCCCTGACGGCCCGCGACCGGAAGGTGGCCGAATCGCTTGCGCCCGGCGAATCGTTTTGCCTGATCAGCCCCTTGAGCAGTCAGCGTCGCGGCGGGTTTCGCAACTGGCCGCCCGAGCGCTACGCCGAAGTGGCCCGGCATGTGGTCGAAGGTCTCGGCGGGCAAGTGCTGCTTACCGGCTCGGGCAGCCCGCTGGAACGCGAATACGCCGCGGCCATCGGCGGACGGGCGGGCGTAGCCGACCTCAACGGACTCACGACGCTCAAGCAGCTTGCCGCGCTGATCGAACGGGCCCGGATCGTGGTGTGCCCGGACTCGGCCCCCGCCCACCTCGCCGCGGCCATCGGCGTGCCGGTAGTGGGCTTGTATGCAAGCTCCAACCCGCAGCGCACAGGCCCTTGGGGCAACGGCGAGTACGTTGTGAACCGTTATCCCCAGGCCGTGCAGCGGCTGCTGGGAAAGCGGGTGGAGGATATCCGCTTCGGCAGACGGCTGAGGCAGCGTCGCGTCATGCGGGAGATTTCAGCAAGCGATGTGATCGAAGCGGTGAACCGGGCCTGGGCCGACGCCTCCGGTCGCGGGCGCAAGCCCACGGAACAGGGCTATTTGCGCGGGCGGGGGCTGGCCAGCGAAAACACCGCCCCGCAATAGGGACAGGTAGCGTCCACGCCCGGCTTGAGCGACAGGTACACGCGGGGATGCGAGTTCCAGCGTATCGTCCATGGCAAGGGGCAGGATACGGGCAGATCCTCCTCCGACACCAGGTAGCGCCGTTCCATGTTGGAAGTGATCCGCTGTTCGCTCCGGGAGGCGATCATTGTGCGCAAGTATATCGGGGCTACTCGCCGAGATAGCGTTGCCACAGGGCCGAGACGGCGCCGGCGCGCGCCGCGGTCTCCCCGGCGGGCACATGCGGCGGGCAATCCGCCAGCGACCGGTGATGCACAAGCTCGCGAAATTCCAGATAGCTTTGGGTCAGCGTTGCGGCATCCTCTTCGCTCAGCACGCCGTGTCGGGCCAGCGCCTCCAGTTGCCTGACGTTATCGGGCCACGCCGCCAGATCGGCATGCTCGCGGGCGTGGTTGAGAACCAGGAACTGCACGATGAACTCGATATCCTGCAACCCCCCGCGGGCGTGCTTGATATCGAACCGCCCCCGGGGCGTCCGGGGCGCTTCGGCCAGCATGCGGCCACGCATCTCGGTGACCTGGGTGCGCAAATCCTCGCGCCGCACGGCATTGCGCAGCAGTTCCATGCGCAGCCGTTCGAATTCCGCGCGCACTGGCGCGGCCCCGGCGATAGCGCGGCTGCGCAGCAAGGCCTGGTGCTCCCAGGTCCACGCGGATTCGCGCTGGTAGTCGGCAAAGGCCTGCAGCGAGGAAACCAGCAGCCCCGAACGGCCGCTGGGACGCAGCCGCGTGTCCACTTCATACATTCTCCCCGTGACCCCGCGGGTCGTCAGAACGCTGATCACCCTGCGCGCCGCGCGAAAGAAGAAGTCCGCGTTGGCAATGCTCCGCTTGCCGTCGGTCACCTGATCCTCGCCTTGCGCGTCGTAGACGAAAACCAGATCGAGATCCGAGCTGTAGCCCATTTCCAGTCCCGCCAGCTTGCCGTAGGCGATCACCGCAAATCCCGCGGATTGGCGCCGGCCTTCGACCGTCGAGCCGGGCGCGCCGAATTCCTCCACCAGCGCTTCCCACACATGCTCCAGAGAACGGTCGATCACCAGTTCGGCGATGCCGGTGAGCAAGTCGCTGACCCGCATCAGCGGCAGGCCGCCGGCCAGATCCAGCACTCCCACCCGGAACGCCGCGGCCTGCTTGAATTCGCTGATCGCCGTCAGGCGTATATCCTCGGACTCCCTGGCGGTGCGCACCAGGCGAAAGTCCAGCTCTGCCTCCAGCTGATGCCGGTCCGCCACCTGTTCGGTGACGCGCGGATCGAGAAGCTCGTCCATCAGCCACGGGTAGGAGCAAATCTGTCGGGTCAGGGTTTCGCCCAACCCGCAAACATGTACCAGCCGGTCGCGGGCCGCGGCGTTCTCGCAGAGCAGCGCCAGGTACGCCGAGCGCCGGGCGATCACGGCAATAACCTTGAGCGTTCGCGCCAGCACCAGGTCCGGCGCGCGCTCCCTGGCCGCCGCCTCGATGAGCCTGGGCGCCAGCAGGTCGAGGCGCTTGCGGGCGGCCTGATCCAGGCGCTTGAAGTCGGAGGCCTCATGAACCGCACGGATGGACTCGAGCGCCATCTCCGGGTCGGAGAAACCGTGCGCCGCAAGAATTTCCCTTGCGTTGTCCGTTTCCCCTTCCCACACCGCGGTCAGATCGCCGGGCGGCGCGTCCTCGGCGCCGGGCAAATCGACATGCCGGAAAACGATGGCGGCGAAGTGCCGGGCGACGATCTCGCGGTACGAGGCCGTTTCCCTGGCCAACGCTTCCCAGGTGGCATGTTCCATGGCAAACGCCAGCCGGGCCCGCTCTTCCGGGTCGTCGGGCAGCGCCTGCGTCTGGCGATCGTCCATGCCCTGAAGCCGGTTCTCCAGCCGGCGCAGAAAGCAGTACGACTCGTCCAGTTCGCTGCACATGGCCGGATCCAGAAAATCCCGCTGGCCCAGGCGGGCAAGCATTTCACGCAGGCTTCTTCCCCTCAGGTCCGGGTTCGCGCCGCCGCGCACCAGTTGCATGGACTGCGTGATGAATTCGATCTCCCGGATCCCGCCGCGCCCCAGCTTGATGTCCGCGGCCTTGTCCTTGCGCAGCGCCTCGCGCTCGATCTTCCCTTTCATGTCGCGCAACGACTCGAACACGCTGTAGTCCAGATAGCGGCGGTACACGAACGGGCGCAGCACTTCCTCGTAGAGGCTTTCGGCCATTTCGCAGGAGTTGATTACCCGCCCCTTGATCCAGGCGTAACGCTCCCAGTCCCGCGCCGAGCGGGCCAGATAGTTTTCCAGCGACGAGGTCTTGACTACCAGGGGACCGCTTGCCCCGAAGGGCCGCAGCCGCGTGTCCACGCGGTAAACAAAGGAATCGACGGTGCGCTGGTCGAGAAGCCGGATCAGCTGCTGGCATACCAGGATGTGGAAACGGGAGGCATCGATGGGCACAGGGCCGTCGGTGCGCCCTTCCTCCGAATACACGAAGATCAGATCGATGTCCGAGGAGAAATTGAGTTCTCCTCCGCCCAGCTTGCCCATCCCGGTCACCGCCAGCTCGCTCGGCTCCCCCGATGCGGTGTGCGGCCATCCATGTCTTGCGGACACGTTGCTGCGGGCGAAATCCAGCGCGCACAGGATGCAGGCGTCAGCCAGTGCGGTGAGGTCGGAGAGACTCTCCTCGATAGTGCTCAGGCCGTTGAGGTCGCGCCACAGGATGCGGCACATCTCGCGGTGCCGGAACCAGCGCAGTTCACGCATGAACGAGGCCTCCTGGCGACTGTCCTTCAGCGCCGCTGCCGCCAGCTCCGGCAATTCGCCGCCCCGCAGCGCACGGCTCAGCCGCCCATCCTCCAGCAATTCGACAAGAATTTCCGGCCGGCGAGCGAAGCTGCGCACGGCGAAGGGCGAGCAGGCCATGGTCCTGGCAAGCGGCTCGCGCACTTCGTCCGGCTCCATGGCAAGCGCCAGCGCCTCGTGCTCGCGTAGTTGCCCCAGCGCTTTCTCCACGCCCTCAAGCAGGGGTTCGGGAATTTGTGGGGATGGGCGAGGCAATTCGATTCACGGGGGCAGGTGCGCGGGCGGCCAAGATAACACCGAAAGCCCGGGCGCGGTTCGATGATGCAGGCGCAAGGGAGCGAACAGGTATTCCCGTTCGCTGCCCCACCGGCCCCGAACGGGCGCGTGCGGATCGGGCGACGGGGGGCGTCGGACGCCTGCAAGAATGCAAAAGCCCTGCCTTTCGCCCGGAAAGACAGGGCTTTTGCTCCGGCTTCCGCCGCCCGGCTCGCCGGGCGGCGGAAGCCGGAGGAGGAACTACATCATGCCGTCCATTCCGCCGCCGGGAGCGGGCATGGGAGAAGGGTCTTCCTTCTTCGGTTTCTCGGTGATCATGGCCTCGGTGGTGAGCAGCAGGCCCGCAACCGATACTGCGTTCTGAAGCGCGAGCCGGGTGACCTTGGTGGGATCAATGATGCCCCTGCCCACCAACTGGCCATACTCGCCCACGGAGGCATCGTAGCCGTAATCGCCCTCGCCGTCGGCGACCGCGTTCAGAACCACGGAGGCGTCCGCACCGGCGTTGGCCACAATCTGGCGCAGCGGCTCTTCCAGGGCGCGGCGCATGATCCTGATGCCCACGTTCTGGTCGTCGTTATCGCCTTCAAGCCCGTCCAGCGCCGACTGACCGCGCAGCAGCGCAACGCCACCACCCGGCACGATGCCTTCCTCGACGGCCGCGCGCGTGGCGTGCAGGGCGTCTTCCACCCGCGCCTTCTTCTCTTTCATCTCGATCTCGGTGGCTGCGCCTACCTTGACCACGGCAACGCCGCCGGACAGCTTGGCCACGCGCTCCTGCAGCTTCTCCTTGTCGTAATCGGAGGTCGATTCCTCGATTTCGCGCTGGATCTGCGCCACTCGCGCCTGGATCTGATCGCTGCTGCCGGCCCCGTCAATGATGGTGGAGTGCTCCTTGGTCACCTGGACTTTCTTGGCGGTCCCGAGGTCGGTCAGGGAGGTTTTTTCCAGCGAAAGGCCCACTTCCTCGGAAATCACCTGACCGTTGGTGAGCACCGCCATGTCGGACAGCATCGCCTTGCGGCGGTCGCCGAAGCCGGGCGCCTTGACTGCGGCCACCTTCACGATGCCGCGGATGTTGTTCACCACCAGCGTCGCCAGGGCTTCGCCTTCCACATCCTCGGCCACGATCAGAAGCGGCTTGCCGGATTTGGCCACCGCCTCCAGCACCGGAAGCAGGTCGCGAATGTTGGAGATCTTCTTGTCGTGCAGGAGGATGAAGGGGGATTCCAGCTCCACGCTTTGCGAGTTGGCGTCGTTGATGAAGTAGGGCGACAGGTAGCCGCGATCGAACTGCATGCCTTCCACCACATCCAGCTCGTTGTCCAGACCGGAGCCCTCCTCGACGGTGATCACGCCTTCCTTGCCTACCTTGTCCATGGCGTCGGCGATGATCCGGCCGATGGCCTCGTCGGAGTTGGCGGAAATCGTGCCCACCTGGGCGATCGCGGTGTCTTCCTGGCACGGCTTGGAATGGCTTCCCAGGTTGTCGATCACGGCGCGACTGGCCTTGTCGATGCCGCGCTTGATGTCCATGGGATTGAAGCCCGCGGTAACGGCCTTCAGACCCTCGATCAGGATCGACTGGGCCAGGACCGTGGCGGTGGTGGTGCCGTCGCCGGCCACATCGGAGGTTTGCGAAGCGACCTCCTTGACCATCTGCGCGCCCATGTTCTCGAACTTGTCCTCAAGCTCGATTTCCTTGGCCACCGACACGCCGTCCTTGGTCATGGTGGGAGCGCCGAAGCTCTTGTCCAGGATCACGTTGCGCCCCTTTGGGCCCAGGGTGACTTTCACCGCGTTGGCGAGCGTGTTGACGCCGGCCAGCATCTTCTGCCGGGCGGGGTCGCCGAATTTCACGTCTTTAGCAGCCATTGCTGTTTTCCTCTCTTGTAAGAATGTGTGTTGAATCGGGGCTTTGCGGACCCGATACGCTAGTCCTCGATGATGGCCATGACATCGTCTTCCTTCATGACCAACAGTTCCTCTCCTTCCGCCTTGACCTCGGTGCCGCTGTACTTGCCGAACAACACCTTGTCGCCAGCCTTCAATTCCAGGGGGCGAACCTCGCCGTTCTCGAGCACCTTGCCCTTGCCGGCGGCGATCACTTCCCCGCGGATAGGCTTCTCGGTAGCCGAATCGGGAATCACGATTCCGCCAGGGGACTTCCGCTCTTCCTCAGTGCGACGTATCAGTACCCTGTCTTGCAGTGGTCGAATTTTCATCTTGCTTTCTCCTCGTCGGAAATGCCTTCAGCCGAACCCTGCGGCGCGGCCATCTGCGTACAAACCGACCCTCTTGCCAGAGGGCGGGTAAATGATAGGGACGGATATTGCTTTTTCAAGTGCGAACGCTGAAATCGGGTGCGCGAGAAAGCGTGCTGGCCCCGGCGCCCACCGGACCGCTTCGATACCTCCGGCGGCGCGGCGGCGCAAGTCCCGGGCCGCCGCGAACAACGCGCGCCGCGCATGTCGCGAGCTCGTCCGCAGGGCGCGGATTGCCGGGCAATCTGCTATGATCCCATGCTTGCAAGGGGGAGTCCCCCCATGGATTTTCTGGCCCCATGAGCAATTTTGCGCGTCGCATCTTCGAACGGGTGGCGGTTGATCTTGCTATCGATCTCGGCACCGCGAACACGCTGGTGTACGTGAGCGGGCGCGGGATCGTTCTCAACGAGCCTTCGGTGGTGGCGCTTCGACGAGGCGGGGGCAACGGTACGGACGGAGTGCTGGCCATCGGAGCGGAGGCCTTCGGGATGCTCGGGCGCACGCCGCGCGAGCTGCAGATCGTCAAGCCGCTCAAGGATGGAGTAATCGCCAATTACGAAGTCGCCGAGCAGATGCTCAAGCACTTCACCATCAAGGCCCTGGGCGAGAATTTCTTCCGCCCGGCCGTCCGGCGTCTGGTCATCTGCGTTCCCCATGGAGCCACGCCCGTCGACCGGCGCGCCATCGAGGAATCCGCCCGCGACGCTGGCGCTCGCGAGGTATTCGTGGTGGACGAACCCATCGTGGCCGCGATCGGCGCGGGGCTGCCCGTGCATCTTCCCTGCGGCAACATGGTGGTGGACATCGGCGGAGGAACTTCCGAGGTCGCGGTGCTGTCCATGTCCAGCGTGGTCTATGCGCGGTCGGTGAAAGCAGGCGGAACGCGCATGGACGACGCCATCGTCCAGTACGTGCGGCGGAATCACGGCATGTCGATCGGATCCAGCCAGGCGGAGGCCATCAAGCGCGAAGTGGCCAGCGCCTATCCGGGCGAGGAAATCAGGGAAATCAAGTTGCACGGGCGCAGCCTTTCACGCGGCCTGCACTCGCAGTTTACCCTCAACAGCAACGAAGTGCGCGACGCCCTCAACGACACACTGGAGGAAATCGTGCAGGCGGTGCTGGATGTCCTTGCCCATACCCCGCCCGAGCTGGGCGCGGACATCAGCCAGCGCGGTCTGGTGCTTTCGGGCGGCGGCGCCCTGCTGCCGAAGCTGGATGCGCTGATCCGGGAGCGCGCGGCGGTGCCCGCGTTCGTCGCCGACGATCCCCTGACCTGCGTTGTGCGCGGTTGCGGCCATCTGGTCGAAACCCATGGCGCCGATCACGCCAGTGACGCTGCCGGGCCGGATTGGGTTTGAGCTCGCTTTTGAGGGATCACATTGAGACAGGCGCATGCGCAGCCGGACCGCAACGCTGACGCCGGATCGTTTTCGAAGGCGCAAAAGCCCCAGCCGCGCTGGTGAATGCCTGCTCATCTGCCTGAGCTGCTTCGGCTTGCTGATCGTTGAATCGCAGGTTCCCGCGGTCCAGAGGGCGCGGAGCGTCGGCGAGATGCTCAAGATGCCGGTGCAGGCGGCCGTGCGCGTCGCCGTGGAAGTCTCCGGCGCTACCGGCGGCTACTTCCGCAACCAGACTCGACTCCTGCAGGAGAATGAGGAGTTGCGTACGCGTCTTCTGGAACAGGATGTGGACATGCAGCAGGTAGCCCTTCTGAAGAAGGAAAACGAAGCCCTGCGCGCGCTGCTCGCGCTCGATACGGTGCATGGATCCAACAACCTCACCGCCGAGGCCCTGCCGAGGAATCCCGATCTTTCCCGCCATCGCGTCACCTTGAGCATCGGCAGCCGGCAGGGAGCCTATGTCGGCCAGCCGGTCGTCGATGCCGGTGGCGTGGTGGGCCAGATTGCCCGCGATTATCTGGTGACTTCGGAGGCGCTGCTTATCAGCGATGCGCATCATGCGATACCGGTAATGTTCGAGCGCACCGGCCTGCAGGCCATCGCTTTCGGCGCCGGGCGGCGCGACCGCAGGTTGCTGCTGCCCTACATGCCGACGCATGCCGATGTCATGGAGGGCGATCTGGTAGTCAGTTCGGGCGGAGGAGGACGATTCCCCGCCGGCCTGCGGGTAGGCGTCGTGGAGGGTGTGCGCAACTCCTCCGGTCAGGCGTTCCTGGAGGCCTTCGTGCGGCCGTCCGCCAACCTGGAAGGCGTGCGGCAGGTGCTGCTGCTGCGTTCCGAAGCGCTCGACAACGGCTCGGGGGAGGCGGGCTGAGGAGGCGCCATGACGCAGAGCGTTGCCGCGCGCAACTATTACCTGCTTGCCATCGCCCTGTTGCTGAGCGTGCTGCCGCTGCCGCAGGCGCTTGGCCTGTGGCAGCCGCCCTGGCTGGCGGTAGCGCTGATATGGGTGGTGCTCGACGGCCCCGAGGAACGACGCCTGCTGATCGCCGCGGCTGCCGGGCTGATTCAGGATCTGCTCTCGGGAGCGCCCCTGGGCCTGCATGCACTGGCCGCAACCGCCCTTGTTTTCATGGCCTCCAACTTGCGTAACTGGATGATTTCCTCGCCCCCGTGGCAGCGTTTTCTGCTCGCGACGGCAACGCTGGCGACCTATCTGGGCCTTGTGGTCCTGATCGGCGGCTGGTTCGGCCAGCCCGGCTCCCCGACCGGCGTCGCCAGCAGCCTGCTGAGCGGGGGGATACTGATACTCATCGCCTTCCTGTTTCTCAGGATCTGAGTCCCCGGATTCACAGCGGCGCTGCGCATGGCAATCCGGACACCCAACGATCCCAACCGGCAGGGGGCGTTTTTCCGGCGGACCCTTTATCTTGTAGCGTTGATGGGCTTTATGGTGCTCGTGTTGCTGGCCCGATTGAGCCAGCTGCAATTTGTCCAGCACAGCTATTACGCGGGACGGGCCCAGGCCAACCAGATGCAGCCGCGCAAAATTGCGCCGCGCCGCGGGATTATCGTGGACCGGAACAATGAGGTCATCGTTTCCAATCGCGCCGGTTTTCGGCTGATGCTGGTTGCCGAACAGGTGGAAGATGTGCCCCGGACCCTTTCGCGTCTTGCAAGCCAGGGGTTCATGAAGGCCGAGCGCCAGGGCGAACTGCTCCGGACCTTGCGGCGCGCGCCGGGGTTCGAGCCCGTTCCCATCCGCACCAGACTGGCTGCGGACCAGGTGGCCCGCTTTGCGGTCAGCCGCCACCAATTTGCCGGAGTGGATATCGAGGGGCTGTTGCTGCGCGAGTACCCGCTGGGTTCGGCAGGCGCCCACGCGCTGGGCTACGTGGCGGCCGTCAGCGCCGCCGACAGGGAACGCCTGGATCCGGCGCTGTATGCGGGCATCCCGCTGATCGGCAGGACCGGTGTGGAGGGCAGCTACGAAGAGAACCTGCGCGGCACCGCAGGCGGGGAACGGCTGCTCACGGACGCCTACGGACGCCAGCTTGCGCGCACCAGCGACCTGGAGCCCAGGCCGGGAGCGGACCTGCAACTGGCCCTGGACAGAGACTGCAAATTGCAGCCCATGCCGCCATGGATTCGCGCCGCGGCGCAGTGGTGGCCCTGGATCCCAGGGATGGCGGCGTACTGGCCCTGGTCAGCAGTCCGGCTTTCGACCCCAACGACCTGGTGTCCGGCATGGACAGCGCCGCTTTTGCCGACCTCAACCGCAACCCGGATCTTCCCATGTTCAATCGCGCCGTGCGCGGGCTCTACCCGCCGGGGTCCACGATCAAGCCGATGCTGGCGCTGGTGGCGTTGACGGAGGGTTATCGCGACTCCCGGGAAACAACCCGTTGCGAGGGAGGGTTCCGCCTGTCCGGCAGCAGCCGCGTGTTCCGCGACTGGAAGCGCGACGGGCACGGCGTGGTCGATATCCACGACGCCATTGCCCAGTCCTGCGATGTGTATTTCTATCGTCTGGCGCGCGACATGGACATCGAAGGAATCCACGCCGGCCTGCTCCGGTTCGGTTTCGGCGCCTTGTCGGGCATTGACATCAGCGGCGAAAAAATCGGTATCGTGCCCTCCCGGGCCTGGAAAAGGGCCGCCTTCAGCGATCCGGCGCAGCAACCCTGGTTCCCCGGCGAGACGGTGGTGACCGGCATCGGCCAGGGCAGTCTGGTAGTCACGCCATTGCAACTGGCGCAG
Organism: Gammaproteobacteria bacterium; assembly: GCA_965115835.1. Taxonomy (GTDB): domain Bacteria; phylum Pseudomonadota; class Gammaproteobacteria; order Steroidobacterales; family Foliamicaceae; genus Foliamicus. Next base: position 2,533,804 of record OZ220471.1, on the reverse strand, counting down.
GCCGTGGCGCAGGTCGCAATGCGGGGCATTCGCTACAGGCCGCGGCTGGTCGAAGCGATTCGCGACCCGCTGAGCGGCCGTCTGGACCGCCTGCCGCCAAAGCCCGCGGAGATCCTGTTTCCCGAAGCGCCGGAGCACTGGCAGACGGTGGTCGATTCGATGGTGGCGGTGCTGCATGGTCCCAAGGGCACCGCCCGGACCACCGGCGAGCGGCTCGGGTTCACGGCAGCCGGCAAGACCGGCACCTCACAGGTGGTCGCCATGCCGCAGGACGGCGAGGAAGACCCGGGCGAAGTGGCAGAACGCTTCCGGGATCACTCGCTGTTCGTCGCCTTCGCGCCGGTGGACGATCCGATTATCGCTCTGGCGGTGATTGTCGAGAACGGGGGGTTCCGGATCCGGCGCCGCGGCCGGAGTGGCGGCCCGGGTTCTGGAGAACTATCTGGCAAGCCATGCTCCGCCCTGACCGGGTGGCGCAAGCGCGATGAATACGGTGGTGGCCAGCTCCGACGGCTTCGGCCTGCTGCCACGCATGCAGTTGGACGGGTGGCTTCTGGTGTGGGTGCTGCTGCTGATCCTGGCGGTCTGGCGGTGCTTTACAGCGCTTCCGGCGGCAGCGGCGAGTTGGTGCTGTTCAGGTTTCGCGGTTGCTGATCGGCCTCAGCCTGATGCTGGTTCTGGGCCCAGGCCTCTCCCCGGTTTCTGGCGACGGCCGCGCCCTGGGGGGTACGGAGCGATCGTCGTTTTGCTCGTCCTGGTGCTACTGGTGGGCGAGAAGGCGGGCGGAGCGCAACGCTGGCTGGACTTCGGGGTGCGCTTCCAGCCGTCGGAGTTCGCCAAGCTGGGGGTGGCCCCTGATGGTGGCTTCCCTGCTGCGCGAAGCGCGCGAACCTCCCAGGTTCGGGAGGACCATGCTGGCCATGCTGGTAATCGGCGTTCCCGTGGTTCTGGTGGTTCGCCAGCCCGATCTGGGCACGGGTGTGGTGCTGTTCTTCTTCGGCATGATTCCCCTGTTCCTGGCCGGGCTGCACCGGCGGTTCATCTACATGGGCGCGCTGGCCGGATTCCTGGCGGTTCCGGTGCTGTGGGTCAATCTTCATCAGTACCAGCGCCAGCGAATCCTGAACATACTGAACCCGGAATCCGATCCGCTGGGCGCCGGCTACCACGCCATTCAGTCGAAGATCGCCATCGGTTCCGGGGGGGGCTTCGGCAAGGGGTGGATGCAGAGCAGTCAGGCCCAGTTCGGCTTTCTGCCCGAACCCACGACGGATTTCGTGTTTTCGGTCATCAGCGAGGAGTTCGGTTTCGCCGGCGCGGTGGTGGCGATTGCTCCTGTTCATCGCAATAACGGTTCGCATGCTGCAGATTGCGCTGTCCGCCCGGGGGCGGTTCTCGCGCGTGCTGGCGGCCACACTGGCGGTGGGCTTCTTTTCCAGTTTCCTGCTCAACGCCGCGATGACCGCCGGCCTGCTGCCGGTGGCCGGGTTGCCGCTTCCGCTGGTGAGTCTGGCTGGCAGCGCCAATGTCACATTTCTCGCGGGCCTGGGCATCCTCATGGCCATCCAGAACGATCACCGTTATCTGGCACGCTAGCCGCTTGCCCCGCGGGCTTCTGGACGACGGCAATCAACAGTGTTAATGTTTTCCTTGCGCTTGTAGTGTTGTCGCAGGCTTGGAGAGTTGACCGAAGCATGTCCGTTACGCCTGAGGCAGCGCCACGTGGCCCGAGCGGGCTTGTAGCGGACCCGAATCAGCGGCTCCCGGACCGTTGGCGAGTCGACCGCGGGCTCGCACCCCTTCACCGCAATAAGGCGAACCGATTCATGCTGCGAGTAACCGAAGAGCTCCTCTTGCTGATCATGGACGCCGAGAGCGGCGGCATCCAGTATTCCCTCCCGGCGCATCAGCGGACGCACTGATTGCCAGCGCCGTATTGATGGATCTGGCGCTCGAGAACCGTATCGACACCGATACGGAGCGGCTGTTCCCGATCGACCCGAAGCCGGTGGGCGACGACCTGCTTGATCCCACCCTTGCCGACATCGTCGGTTGCACTCGTCAATAATCGCGGGGCAGGACATCATCTGGCAATGGCCGCAGTAAAACCGACCGGCGGGAAGCAGTCTGGCGACCCGGAGGCGAAGACCGGTTCGGTAGATGGCGGTCGGCGGGCGGCGCTCCCGAGAATGAAGAGCGCTTCGCGCCACCGCCGCCGCGACAGGCCATGGCGTCGATGGCCTGCGTGTTGCTCGCCATGTTCCTGGCCGCGCTGAGCCAGACCGTGGTCGCCACGACGATGCCCCTTATCATCGCCGACCTCGGCGGTTTCGACCGCTACACTTGGGCGGCAACCTCATACATGGTGGCGGCCACGCTCGCGTACCCGATCGTCGGCCGGTTGAGCGACATCCATGGCCGGCGCCTGTTCCTGTTGCTGGGGCTGGCCATTTCTGCGCCGGCTCGATCCTTCTGGGGTTCTGCCAATCGATGACACAGGTCGTGGTTTTCCGTGGTGTTCAGGGTGTGGGCGGCGGCGCCGTCATGACCTGCTGCTACGTGTCCGTCGCGGATCTCTTTCGGCCGCAGGACCGGGGCAGATTCCACGGCGTCCTGAGCGCCGTATACGGCGTGTCGTTCGTGGTCGGGCCGGTGCTGGGCGGCTTTCTCGCCGATGTCCTGTCGTGGCAATGGGCATTCCTGATTATCGGCCTTGCCGGCATTCCGGTGCTGGCGCTGACGGCGCGGGTATTTCCCAAGCCCGCAGCCCCTACCGGGGATCGCGATCTCGATCTGATGGGCATGATCACGCTGGCGCTTGCAGTGCCGCCCCTTTTGGTGGCGCTGTCTGCCGGGGGTGTGCAGTACGAGTGGGGATCGCCGTTTATCCTCGGCATGTTGCTGTTCTCGCTGACGATGACAGGAGTCTTCGTGGCCATCGAGGCACGAGCCAGGTCTCCGATCATGCCCCTGTCGCTCCATGCCGACCCGGTTGTCGCCCTTTCCGTCGTCATCATGCTGCTGGCCAGCTTCGGGCTGTATGGAAGCGTTCTGTTCCTTCCCCTGTTCTTCCAGAGCGCATTCGGTGTTTCGGCGGCGCAAAGCGGCGGCCTGCTCACCCCGCTGCTGTTGGGAATGGTGGTGGGGGGGATCGTGGCGGGGCAAGCCCTTTCCGGAGCCTCCGGAAACTACCGTATCCAGGCAACGGTCTGTGCGGGCTTCATGACCGCAGGGCTGTTTCTGCTTGCGACGATGGACACGGCAACCGGCATCTGGCAGAGCCAGCTCTACATCGTGATCGCGGGACTTGGCGTCGGCGGCATTGTGGCGACGCTTTCCATAGGCGTACAGAACCACGTTCCGTTCGGCATCGTGGGAGTGGCCACGTCCGCCTTGCAGTTCTACCGGTCGTCGGCGGCATGATAGGCCTTGCCGTGCTGGGCGTCGTGCTTGCGACACGATTCGCTTCGAGCCTGGAGGAGGCAGTGCCCGAAGCAGTGAAGGCCGCGCTTGCCGATGGCCGCTTCGATGACTTGCGAAGCGACCCCCGGGCCCTTGTCGATTCCGCCGCGGCGGAACGGTTGCAGGCGGATCTCGCGGCGGCCGGCCCCGACGGCGCGGCGCTCGCTCGGGATCTGCTGGTCTCTCTCGGCGTCGCGCTGCGGGAGGCGCTGGACAGCGTATTGCTCGTTGCCTTCTTCGCAGCAGCCTTGTCCATGGGCGCAGCCTTGTTCTTCCGCGTTACAGTGCGTTCGGAACCTGTGCCCGAAGACGCCGGCAACATCGGCAACAAGCAAAAGCCATAGCGCATCTCTCCGTCGGACCGGGTCCGCCCCTGGGGAGTCTGCGCGCAGAATATACGGAATGCGATAATACCCCTGCAGGGAAGTTGAGGTTTGGAGATGCCGACGACATTTCGCCCGTATTGCCCGGATCAGGATTCGTTGCCCTTGCCGGACAGGAGGGATGAGTTGCCAGAGGAGTTGCGCCGATCGGGGGAATCGATCAGGCGCCGGGATTTCGACGGTTCGGTGCGTGCGGCTCTTGCAGGGTGCGCGGCGAGTGGGGCTTGGCGTGCCTGACGTTGAGCATCAAGAGGATGCGCGGGTGGCGAGCGGTCGCATGACCGGGATTCGGTCTGGTCATGGAGAGAAGCGAAGGCCGGTTCGGGGCCTTTTTGAGCCGTTGGACAGCCATCCCACGCGCCGAAGGGCGACAGCGCCCGCGCAAGGATGCAGTTGTTGAGGTTTTGGACGATTCGCCAAGCCTCGTGTCCTCTTGCAGCGCAAGCTTCCGGTCCGTGTGCCGACTCCTTCCTTTCGCCTGCATGCTGTGCGCCCGCGCTGCGCGCCGATGCCATGGATCTTCAGGATCCGGACATCCGCGCCTTCCTCGAAGAGCTGGCCGCGGAGGGGGAAGTGGAAGAGGCTCAGGGCGCGCGAACTGCTGGCGGCTGCCGAATACCGCCCGGAGGTAATCGAGCTGATGAGCCGTGCTCCGGAGCGGACCGTGGAATGGGCCGAGTATCGCGGCATCTTCATGGACGACGGGCGGATTGCCGCAGGCAAGGCTTTTTCGCGGCTGCACGCCGAATCTCTCGCGGAGGTGGCGCGCGACACGGGCGTGCCGGATTCGGTGGTCCTGGGTATTCTGGGCGTGGAAACGCGCTACGGCCGCATTACCGGCAAGCATCGCGTGCTGGATGTGCTGGCCACGCTGGCTTTCCACCATCCCCGCCGGGGAGATTTCTTTCGCCGCGAACTTGGGGATTTCCTCGTGCTCGACAGCGAAGGCGACCTGGATGCGACGAAGGCGCTGGGTTCCTACGCAGGCGCCATGGGCCGGGCCCAGTTCATTCCGTCGAGCTATCGACGCTATGCCGTTGACGGCGACGGCGACGGTCGCCGCGACCTGTTCGGCAACTGGCGGGATGTGCTGGGCAGCGTCGCGGGCTATCTCGGCGCTCATGGCTGGCGGCGAGGAGGACTCGTGGCCCTGCCGGCCGCACTGGCGCAGGAAAGCACGGCGAAGCCCCAGGAAAGCGGACTGTCGCCGCCCGCCTCGGCCGGGGCCTTGCGCGCCGCGGGCGTGCTTTTCGATGGCGATGTGGCCGACGACACGCCCGCCGGCCTGCTGCGGATGCAGGGCGCAAAAGGTCCCGAGTACTGGGTGGCGCTGCCCAACTTCTACGTCATCACGCGCTACAACCGCAGTTACATGTACGCCCTGGTGGTGCATCAGCTCGGCCAGGCCATTACCTCCGCGGATACGGGATGACGCTGGCGGGGCGGGCGCTGCTGCTGGCAGGCTGCATGGCTCTCCTGTCCGCCTGCTCGACGCTCGGCTCGACGCTTGGCTCCGCGCTCGGCGGCATGATCGGCTTCCCCCGGGACGGCTCCAGCGGAGGCCAGCCGGGACAGGACTGCTACACGCAGTTCGGCAAGCGCTATTGCCCCATGGTGTCCGCGGAAGGCTTCGTGGAAACCGGCATGGCTTCCTGGTATGGCGAGAAGTTTCACGGCAGGCCCACCGCGTTGGGCGAAACCTACAACATGTACGCCATGACGGCTGCGCACAAGACCCTGCCGCTGCCAACGCAGGTACGGGTCACCAATCTCGAGAACGGCCGCAGCGCCGAGTTGCGGGTCAATGACCGCGGCCCCTTCGTGAAGGGGCGCGTGATCGACCTGTCATACGGCGCCGCCCGCCAACTGGGCGTGGTGCGCCGAGGCACGGCGCGGGTGCGCATAGAAGCGCTGGAGCCCGGCGGAGCGCCCGGGCCGAAGGCCGTGGAGGGCGGCCATGCCTACCTGCAGGCCGGCGCGTTTGCATCCCGCGAAAATGCCGCCAAGCTGTATTACCGGATCCGGGAGGCAGGCATTTCCGAGGTGTATATCCGCCGCAAGAGCGCCGGCGCCTACGCCGTGTGGGTGGGACCGCTGGAGAATGAACGCGAGTCCGCAAATCTTCGGCGCAAATTGGCGAGCCTGGGTATTTCCCGTACGCTGAGAGTGTTCGGGGATGCGCCTCCCCGGTGAGAACTTCATATAAGGATTCGGCATGAGAAAAACGACTGCACCACTGTTCGGATTGATCCTTGCGCTTGCGGGCCACATGGCGGGCGCGCAAACGGCGCAACCGATAGCCGCGCTACCGCCTCCTCCGGCGCTGGAGGTCTCGTCCTTCGTGCTCATGGAGCAGGAAAGCGGGACCGTATTGGCCTCGCATGAGCCGGATCTGAGGGTGGAGCCGGCCAGCATTACCAAGATCATGAGCGCGTACGTAGTGTTCGAGTCGCTGCGGGCGGGAGAAACCAGCCTTTCGGAAGAGGCGGTCATCAGCGAAAACGCCTGGCGCACGGAGGGCTCCAGGACCTTCCTGGACCTGAACAGCCGCGTGAGCGTGGAGAACCTGCTGCTGGGGATGATCGTGCAGTCGGGCAACGATGCGAGCGTTGCCCTGGCCGAGCATCTGGCGGGGGCCGAGGAGGACTTTGCGGCGCTGATGAATGCGACTGCCGCGCGGCTGGGTCTCACCGGCACCCACTACGAGAACGCCACCGGCTGGCCGGGCGAAAACCACTACACCACCGCCGCCGACACCGCGCTTTTGACCCGCGCCATGATTCGCGAATATCCCGCGCTGTACGGCATGCATGCGATACGCGATTTCACCTGGAACGAAATTACGCAACCCAACCGGAACACGCTGCTGAAACGCGACGCCACGGTGGACGGCGTCAAGACGGGGCACACCGAATCGGCTGGATATTGCCTGGTGTCCTCGGCAGTGCGCGACGGGATGCGCCTGATCGCGGTCGTGATGGGCGCGGCCAGCGAGGCGAGCCGGTCCCGGGATGTCTTGCGCCTGTTGAGCTACGGCTTTCGGTATTTCGAGAACCGCACGCTGCTTGAGGCAGGCGCTTCCCTGGGGTCGGTGCGCGTGTGGAAAGGCGAGGATACGGTCATCGACGTTACCGTTTCCGAGGGTGTCGCGATGACTCTTCCCAAGCGCTCGGCGGACAGCGTGAAAACCGAGGTCGTGATCGACGAGCCCGTGATCGCGCCGCTGGCCGCCGACCGCGAAGTCGGCAGGGTGATTCTCACCCACGACGGTGAGAAGCTTGCCGAACGTCCCCTGGCGCCGGCGCGGGCCGTGCCTGCCGGGGGCTTGTGGCAGCGCGCCCGGGATTCCGTTCTGCTGTGGTTCGAGTAGCCGGCGCGCCGGGCGCCCGAGTGCGCTGGATGGGCCGCCTGCCGTGGCCGGAAGCGGTGCGCAGGATGCAGCGTTTCACCAACAGCCGGGAAGCTTCCGCTGCGGACGAAATCTGGTTTTGCGAACACCCTCCGGTCTTTACCCTGGGCGTGAAGACGGACCGTTCGCACATTCTCGATCCCGGCGCCATTCCCGTGAAACAGTCCGACCGCGGAGGACAGGTGACCTACCACGGCCCCGGGCAACTGATGATTTATCCGCTGCTGAGCCTGCGACGGGCCGGTCTGGGCCCCCGCTCCCTGGTTCGCGCGCTGGAAGCCACGGTGATCGACTGCGCAGCCGAATTCGGCATCGAGGCTCAACGCAGGCCCGCCGCTCCAGGCGTATATGTGGGCGACGCCAAGCTTGCGTCGATCGGACTGCGCCTGCGACGTGGATGTTCCTATCATGGAATGGCGCTGAACGTGTGCGCCGATCTGACCCCCTTCTCCCGGATCCATCCGTGCGGCCACAAAGGTCTGGGGGTGGTCAACCTGAGTGATCTGGGCGGCCCTGCCAGCCCGCTGCGGGCGGCCGCCCGGCTCAAGCCACACCTGTTCGGCCACCTTTACGGACCTCGGGAAACCGCCGCGCCGGCCCGGATGGCCTCCATCCGCTCCGGGGCGCCTGCATCGGCCCAATAGCCGCCGTAGATGGCGCCCGACACACGCCCTGCGGCGGCGGCCTCGCGCAACAGCCCGGCGAGCGGGAAGCGTCTTGCCGTAATTCCCGCGAACAGTTCGGGACGCAGCACGCTGATTCCCGCGAAGGTGTGGCAGGGACCTTCACGCCTTACCTGCGAGCCATTCAGGCCGAAATCCCCTGCGGGATTGTGCGCCGGATTGGGCGCCAGCAACAGCCACGCCAGATCCGCCGGACGCAACGGCACGGCGCCGAAGCAAAAATCGGTGCGAATGTCGGCGTTCACTACCCAGAAGGGTTCTTCTCCCAGCAGCGGCAGGGCCTTGCGGATTCCGCCACCGGTCTCCAGCGCCGAATCGCCCTCCTCGCTGTAGCGGATTCGGAGGCCGTACCGCGCGCCGTCGCCGAGCCGGTCCCGGATCCGCTCGCCCAGCCAGGAAAGGTTGATCACCGCTTCCCGCACGCCCGCTCCGGCCAGCGCGTCGAGCAAGTGTCCGATCAGGGTCCGGTTGCCGGCCGGCATCAGCGCCTTGGGCAACCGATCGCTCAGGGGCCTGAGGCGCTCGCCGCGCCCGGCGGCCAGAATCATCGCCCTTGCGGGCCGGTACGGGTGCTGCTTCATGGCCATGTACGGTTCCGCCGCGGATTGTCGCACGGCTCCCCCTCCCCCAAAGACGGGAAAGGTGCAATTTGTCCCCGAAATGAAACTATGATGAAACCGGCCATGCCTACCGGTGCGAATGCGGTTGCAGGCCCCCGTACGGACTGAGGAACTCGCGCTTGTCGATCTCATTGCTCGCCCCGTTGGCCGCGGCCTGCGTCGCTCCCGCCCAGACCGATCTGTGGCAGGAGCGGCCCGGGGCGAACCTCGCCTGCGAGATCGCCATGGAACGGTCGAGCACTACCCTGGGCATTACCGCGGCGAACGGAATCACCGGTTCCCTGGACGGCAAGATCGATTTTCTCGGCAATGTGTCCTTCTGCCTGGGAAATCACCGGCTGGACGTGCAGACCGCGCACTTCGATCAGGAGAACAAGAAGTTCGAGTTCTCCGGCGGCGTCGCCTACTCGGGGGACTCCGTGAAGGTGCGCGCCAGCGAGGCGCGGCTGGATATGGATGAGGAACGGTTCCGTTTCAAGGAAGCGGAATACGCGCTGCGCAATAGCCCGGCCCGGGGCAGCGCCGGGGAAATCCTGCTCCACGGGCAGCAGGATCGCGTGCGCCTCGACACCGTGAGCTACACGAGTTGCCTGCCGGGCCGCAACCACTGGGAGTTACGCGCCGGATCCATCGAGATGGAGCAAAAAAGCGGCTTCGGCCGTGCGCGCAAGATCAGCCTGCGGCTGCTGGATGTGCCCATCCTGTATCTGCCATCGCTGTCCTTCTCCGCCCGCGGCACGCGCAAGTCCGGCTTTCTGGTACCGGAAATCGGCAATTCCAGCCGCCGCGGGGCCGAGTTGCAGGCGCCGTGGTACTGGAATATCGCGCCCAACAGGGACGCCACGCTCACGCCGCGCTACCTGTCCCGCTTCGGTTTTCTTGCGGGCGTCGATTACCGTTTCATCACGGGCAATTCCCGGGGGCGCATCAATCTGGACTACCTGCCGGACGACAAGCTGCGCGGGGGGTCGCGCTTCGATGCCAACCTGGAGATACAGGCGAGGCTTACCGGGCGCTGGCGAATCGCCGTGGATGGCCGGTGGGTTTCCGACCGGTTCTATATCGAGGACATCGGGCGGGGTTTCTGGGAGCAGGCGCAGACCCATTTGCGCCGGGAACTGGCGGCCATCCATGCCGGCGACAACGTCGATGCAATACTCCGTGTGACCGGACACCAGGTGGTGCATCCGGATGTGGAACAACTCTTCCGCCCGCATGTGCGCGTTCCGGAGTTTCGGCTGCACGGCTTCTGGCCGGACACGCTGCCGAATCTGGACGCGCGGCTGTGGGTGGAAACCGGTTGGTTCCATCACTCCCAGCGGACTTCGGGCGCCCGGGTTCACATGGAGCCGCAGCTGCGGGGCCGCTATCAGGCGGGGCTGGTGGCCCTGCGCCCCTCCCTGGCGATGATGGTTACCGGCTACCACGTGGCCGAACCGTTCCAGGAGAGGTACGACACCTATTACCGGGTGCTGCCGGTAGCGAGCGTGGACGCAAGCGCCGGTTTGTGGCGCCGCTTTGCCTCGCGCGGCCTCGACGTGACCCTTCAACCCCGGGCCATGCTGAGCTTTATCCCGACAGTCGATCAGGACGATCTGCCGGTGTTCGATACCATCATTCCCGATTTCAATTATGTGCAGTTGTTCCGCCCCAACCGCTACCTGGGTTTTGATCGCGTGGGTGATACCCTGCACCTGAGCGCAGGCGTGCAAGGCGTGATCCGGCGAAATCCAAACGGCAGGGAGCTGTTGCGGTTCACGCTCGGGCAGCGCTACAACTTCCTGGGACGCAGCGTCAGCCTCGAGGGCATGAGTTCCCAGGAAGGCGCGGCCTCGGACTATATCGCCGAGTTTGCCTACCGGCTGGGCAAGGACTGGCAGGTGGACATGCGTTATCTGTGGGACGCCGAACTCGATACCGCCAGCCGTTCGGAAATCGCGGTGGTTTATGGCAAGGACCCGCGCCGCAACATGCGATTGGCCTATCGCAGCCGTTGGGCCCGAACCGAGAACTTGGACCTTGCCTTCCGCTGGGCGATCAACGAGCGGTGGACCGCGGTTGGGCGCTACAACTACTCCCTCGCGAATGACGTGGAGCTGGAGCGCTACCTGGGTTTCGAGTACGAATCCTGCTGCGTCGGCGTGGCGCTGTTGTGGCGAAGGCATGTGGAGCGCACCGCATCACTGGGCGGAGCGTCGGTGTATTTACAGGTCACGCTCAAGGGCCTGACCAGCCTGGGCGGCGACGCCAGGCAAATGATCGAGCGTGGTATGCTCGGCTACCCCAGCCGATAAGTGAAACCCCGCCCCAGCCCGATGAACCCCCTTGGCGTCAGGCGCGCCTCCGATTCGCGATACCCGCTTGCCGGCGGCTGGCCGCTGGCCGTGGTTCTGGTATCGATCTGGAGCGCGGCATTTTCTCCGGCAAGCGCCCAGCTCGGCCAGTCCGGGGAGTTTCTCGACGGCATTGCGGCTGTGGTCAACGACGGCATCGTGCTCATGAGCGAGCTGGACCAGGAGCTGGCGGCGGTGCGGGCGAACATTCGCGCCCAGGGGCTGCGCTCCCCGCCGGCGAATGTGCTTCGGGATCAGGTTCTGGAGCGGCTGGTGTTGCGCGAGATCCAGATGCAGCGCGCCGAACGCATGGGCATCGTGATTTCGGAGGAGCAGGTGAACCGCGCACTCGATTTCGTTGCCCGGCAGAACAATGTGTCGCTGAGCAACCTTCCCGAGGTGCTCGCCGGGCAGGGCATGGACTATGCGCAATACCGCGAGGAATTGCGCGACCAGATTGCCCTGGACACGCTCAGGCAGCGGGATGTGGTGGCGCGGGTGTTTGTCAATCCCCGCGAAATCGACGATTTTCTGCGCGGAGCGGAAGGCGATGAAGGCGCCAACCGCGAGTACAGCGTTTCGCACATCCTGATCGGCGTGCCGCTCAACGCCACCGCAAGGCAGAGGGAAGCAGCCCGCGAGCGCGCCGGCAAGCTGCGCCAGCGGGTGCTGGAAGGCGAGAATTTCGCGGAACTCGCGATTGCCTATTCCGAGGCGCAAAACGCATTGCAGGGAGGCAGTCTGGGGTGGCGCAAGCGCAACGCCCTGCCCACGGCCTTCGTGGCGCACGTCACGCAGCTCGAACCCGGCGAAGTTGCCGAGCTGATTACCACGGGCAGCGGCGTGCATCTGGTGCGCCTCGACGAAGTCCGCGGCGGCGAGCCCATCATCCAGGAGCAATGGGAACTGCGCCATATCCTGTTGCAGCCCAGCGAGATACGCGACAGCGAAGCCACCCGGCTGGAACTGGCCGAGATCCGGGAGCGGATCCTGGCGGGAGAAAGCTTCGGCGCGATGGCGCGCGCCTATTCCGCCGACCCGGGCTCGGCAAGCGAGGGCGGCATGCTCGGCTGGGTTTCGCCGCAGGACCTCGATTCCGCCTTTGCCGCCGGCGTGGCCGAACTCGAGGGCGAAGAAATCAGCGAACCGGTACGCAGTTCCTTCGGCTGGCATATTGCGCAGCGGTCCGGAGTCCGCATGCAGGACGTAAGCGATGAAGTGCGTCGTCAGCGCGCCGCGATGGCCTTGCGGGAACGCAAGGTGCAGGAAGAAAGCCAGATTTGGCTGCAAAGGCTGCGCGCCGAGGCCTACGTGGAATACAAACAGTAGCCCGAATCGCGCTCAGCGTTGGCGAACCGGCCGGGATTGGCCCGGACATCGTCATCAAGGCAGCCCCTCGAATTCGCGATTTTCGCGTGATTCTGCTTGCCGACCCGCAGCTGTTGCGCCAGCGCGCGCGGCTGCTCGATCTGCCGTTTTCGGCAGCGGCTTACGACCCGGCCGAAAGCGGCCCCGGGCTGCGCATCGCGCCCATTCCACTTCCCCATCGCTGCTTCCCGGGAACCGCCGACCCGCGCAACGCCACCGCGGTGCAGGCGGCAATCGAGCGCGGCGCCAGGGGATGCATGAGCGGAGAATTCGACGCACTGGTGACGGGGCCCGTCAACAAGGCGGTCCTGCGACAAGCGGGCCTGGACTTCATGGGCCACACGGAGTACCTGGCGCAACTCGCCGGGGTTCCCACGCCCGTCATGCTCCTCACTTGCGAGACCGGGCGCGGATGCGCTCCGTTGCGGGTGGCCCTGGCCACCACCCATTTGCCGCTGAGCGCGGTGCCCGCAGCCCTCACGCGCAAGCGGCTGGCGGCTGTGCTGTCGGTGCTGCGCCACGGCCTGGAGCGCCAGTTCGGTATCGTTGATCCGCGGATCGCGGTTCTCGGCCTGAACCCGCACGCCGGGGAACAGGGCGAACTCGGCAGCGAAGACCGCGATGTGGTGGCCCGCGCCGTGGCGGACTTCGGGCAGGAGCGGGTGGACGGACCCTGGCCCGCGGACACGGCCTTCGCCCCCGCGGTCCTGTCCCGGTACGACGCCGTGTTGGCGATGTATCACGACCAGGGTTTGCCGGTAATCAAGTACGCAGGTTTCGGGCGGACGGTGAATGTGACGCTGGGATTGCCGTTCGTGCGCTGTTCGGTGGATCACGGGACGGCGTTCGATCTTGCCGGGACCGGGCGCGCCAACGAAGGCAGCCTGATCGAAGCCGTGGCTGCCGCCGCCCGCATGGCGGAGAGCAGAACGGCGGGCGCGGAGCCATGAAAGGGCGCGTCAGGCGCGGCCAGCACTTCCTGATCGATGCGCATGTGATTGGGGAGATCCTCCAGCTTGCGAATCCGCGCCCGGGAGAACGCTTCGTTGAAATCGGTCCGGGCCGCGGCGCCCTAACGGCGCCGCTGCTGGACGCCGGCGCCATCGTTCACGCGGTAGAGATCGACCCGCTGCTCGGCGAGCGGCTGCGCGCCCGTTGGTCCGGGAAACCGTTGGTGGTTCATGTGGCGGATGCGCTCGACTTCGACTATGCCGGCGTGGCCTCTCCGGGGCTTCGGTTGATCGGCAACCTGCCGTACTACCTGAGCACTCCGCTGCTGTTTCGCCTGCTTCAGTACACGGGAACCTTCCGGGACCTGATCGTGATGCTGCAACGCGAAGTGGCCGAGCGCCTCTGCGCGCTTCCGGGAAGCCGGCGCTACGGCCGGCTGACCGTCATGGCGGCGGCGCGTTGCCGGGCCGAGTTGTGCTTTTGCGTCGATCCCGAATCCTTTCGGCCGCGCCCGAAGGTGGAATCGGCGGTGGTGCGGCTGATTCCCGATTCGCGCTTTCGCATCGAAAGGCCGGAATCCTTCGAGCGCGTGGTGCGTCAGGCTTTTTCCCAGCGCCGCAAGACCCTCGCCAACGCCTTGCGCCCGGTCGCATCAAGAGAGGAGATAAAAGCCGCCGGCATCGACCCGGCGCTGCGCGCCGAGCAGGTCCCGGTGGCCGAATACGTCAACCTTTCCGAACGGCTGATCCGATCACGCCGCCGGTGCGCCGCCTCGTGACTCCCGGCGCCTTCCGGCGCAGGGAACCCGGACCGTCTGCGCCGGTCCGTCCAGGCGCACGGCCGTCAGCGAGCGACCCCACACGCAACCGGAATCCAGGGCCACCAGACGGTCCGTCGCGAAATGCCCCAGCGCCGACCAGTGGCCGAACGCCACCCGGCATGTTTCCGGCAAGGCGGAAGGGCGGGCGAACCACGGTGCGAGGCAGGGAGGTTGCTTTCCCGGAGGACCCTTGAAGGCGAAATCCATCCGCCCGCGCTCCTCGACCATGCGGATGCGGGTGAGTGCGTTGACGATCGCGCGCAGGCGCTCGATGCCGTCGAGACCGTCGCTCCAGCGATTGGGCAGGTCGCCGTACATGTTAGCGAGAAACTCGTCGCAACCGGGACCCTTCAGGACTTCTTCCACCTCCCCGGCAAAGGCCAGCGTCTGCCCCAGGCTCCAGCCCGGGTAAACCCCGGCGTGCGCCAGGAGGCAGTTCGCGCCGGCGTCGTAATGCGCCAGCGGCTGCCGGCGCAACCAGTCTGCGCTGGCTCGAACTGCCGGGTCCGCGCTGTGGAAATTGGCGGCCAGCCAGTGCAGGTCGTGATTGCCGAGCACCGTGACCGCCGCCGATTCCAGCTTCCGAACGCGGGTCAGCACGCCCATGGAATCGGGGCCCCGGTTGACCAGATCGCCGCATAACCACAGCCGGTCCGATGCGGGATCGAAATCGATGCGCTCCAGGAGCGCATCCAGGGGACCAGAGCACCCCTGCACATCCCCCACCGCCCAGATCGCCATTTGGAGACCCGGCCTGTACCTGTCAGGAATCGTCGCCTCCAGGCTTCGGCGCGGTCTAATGGAGGACGCCGGGGGCCTGGAGGCGGAACAGCGGGATGGTTGCCGAGAACTTTTCGCCGCTGTCGGTGGTCATGCCGTAGCTGCCCTGCATGGTCCCGAAGGGGGTGTCGATGATGGCGCCGCTGGTATAACGGTGCTGCTCTCCCGGGCAGAGTCGAGGCTGCTCTCCCACAACCCCGTCGCCGAACACTTCCTCCACGCGCCCGTTGCCGTCAGTGATGATCCAGTGGCGCGTCAGCAGGCGGGCCGGTTCGGCGCCGCGGTTGTGGATGGTGATGGTGTAGCGGAAGGCATGGCGTACGCCATGGACATCCTGCCCCAGATAGGCGGGCTCCACCTCGATGTGGATGTGCTCGCCCGAGATCATTCCTGTGTCTCCGCCGTGGCCGGAGTCCGGTTTTCCATGAACACCTTCATGTCGTTCTTCACTTCCGTCCAGCGCTCGAGAGCGAACATTTCCGGTGCGTATTCCTCCGGCCGGTCGCGCAGGTTCGCCGGCATTTCGTCCAGGCTGCGCAGCTTGCAGCCGTAGCCGCGGGAAAGCTGGCGTCCGGGGCGCTGCCCCATCAGCATCCACGGATTCCAGTTGAGCGTTTCCTGGTAGTGGCTGATGGCCGGCGCCATGTCGAGATCCGGGTTCTCCAGATCGGCAATGCTGGCGGCGAAGAACAGGAACGAATCCCAGTGGAAGGTCGGACCCACCGAGGCCTTGGGCCACACCTCCGGGCGCAGGGGGTTGGGGAAGGCGAACCGGGATTGAATGGGGATGTAGAGCCAGCCTCCCGCCGCCCACCATTGCATGTTCTGCGGCTTGATGGTTGCGGTCTCGTCGGTCACCGTCCCTTCCAGGCCGCTCTTTATCGAAATCGGTCCGGTGAGGTACTGCTGCACCTCCACGGTCTCGCCGGTAAAGGGATTGTCCCAGTGCGTAATGACCTCATCGGTGTCGAACTTCGTGAACAGCGCGGCCTCGTTCATGGTGGAGGCATACAGGTTTTCTTCCACCTGCCGCCAGCGCGTGATGTTGTAGTTGATCATGCTGAACAGCGGCTCGAGATTGCCTTCGTGGAGGTACGCCCACACATGCCCGCGCGAAACCCGATGCACGGTTTCTTCCGCCAGCGAACCGAAGGTCTTCACGCGCGCCCGCAGGCGCGAGACGGGATCGTTCAGATCCAGGGGAACGCGGCGCGCGGGCGCGCATCCGGCCAGTGCGCTCGCCCCCATTGCGCCGGCGCCCAGCGCGCCCGCGCCCAAGCCCTTCAGCAGTGAGCGACGTTCAAGGTCGGTGTTCTTTCGGTGGTCCGGGATCATGCTCATGGTCTGTCTCCCTAGAGGGTGCTTTCAAGGATGCGCTCCCTCATACGGAAATCGGGGCGGGAATATGCGGATGGGGCTGGTAGCCGCGCAACTCGAAGTCGCCTTCGCAATAGTCGTCGATGGATTGCCGGCCGGGCCGGATGACCAGTTCCGGCAGTTTGCGCGGCTCGCGCCGCGATTGCTCGCGGGCCTGCTCCAGGTGGTTGGCGTACAGGTGGCAATCGCCGCCGGTCCAGATGAACTCGCCGCTTTCGAGGCCGGTTTGCTCAGCCATCATGCTGATCAGCAGGGCGTAGGAGGCGATATTGAAGGGCACTCCCAGGAACAGGTCCGCGCTGCGCTGATACAGATGACCGGACAGCCGCCCGCCGTTCACGTGCAATTGCAGCATCAGGTGGCAGGGCGGCAGTTTCATCTGCGCGATCTGGGCGACATTCCAGGCATTGATGATGATCCGCCGCGAATGCGGGTTTTCGCGGATGGTCTTCAGCGCCAGTTCCACCTGGTCGATGGCGCCGCCGTTGCCGTCCGGCCAGGCCCGCCATTGTGCGCCGTATATCGGCCCCAGATTGCCGTCCTCGTCGGCCCATTCATCCCAGATCTTCACCCCCCGCTCCCGCAGCCACTGGATGTTGGTGCTGCCGCGCAAGAACCACAACAGTTCCAGCGAAATCACGCGCAGGGGCAGTTTCTTGGTGGTCAGCATGGGGAAACCGTTGGCCAGATCGAAGCGCATCTGCCGCCCGAACAGCACCCGTGTGCCGGTGCCGGTGCGGTCGGGGCGCTCCGCGCCGTGTTCCAGGACTTCCCTCAGCAAATCGAGGTACTGGCGCATGGCTCGCTCAGGCCGGGCGCGGGTTGCGCCTTGCAAGCAGCCACAGGCCGAAGGCGATCATGGGGAGGCTCAGCAGTTGTCCCATCGTCACCCAGCCGAAGGCCAGATACCCCAGATGGGCATCCGGTAGCCGCAGGAACTCCACCAGAAACCGGAAAATGCCGTAGCCGGCGAGAAACAGTCCGGTGGCGGCGCCGTATTTTTGCGGCGGCGCACCGCCCCGGCGTTCTCGGGTGTACCACCAAAGCGCCGCAAACAACACCACGCCCTCCAAAAACGCTTCGTACAACTGTGTGGGATGGCGGCCCACGCCGTCCACCACGAACGCCCAGGGGACATCGCTGGGCTTGCCCCAAAGCTCGTTGTTGATGAAGTTGCCGATCCGTCCGGCGCCCAACCCGATCGGCGCCAGGGGCGCCACGAAGTCGGCAGTGCCGAAAAGGGGCCTGGAGTATTTGCGCGCGAACAGCCAGATGGCTGCGGCCACGCCAACATTTCCGCCATGAAAGGACATCCCGCCTTCCCAGATGCGTACGATGTACAGCGGATCGGCGAGGATTTGCTCCCAGCCATAAAACAGGATGTAGCCCAACCGGCCGCCCAGTATCACGCCCAGGAAGCAGTAGAAGACGAGGTCCTGCACCATGGCCGGCGTGAAGTCGCTGCCGGGCCGCTTGCTCCGCCGTTGGGCAAGGAGCCAGGCGGCGATGAACCCCAGCAGGTACATGAGGCCGTACCAGCGGATGGCCAGCGGCCCGACCCGCAGGGCCACGGGATCGAATCCGGGATACTCGATCATTCCGGTGAAGTGTAGCGCAGCACGCATGCGCCGGCGCACCGGCTCCGCTCCGGCATTGGAAGCGCGAAAGGCCGCGCCGGAACGCGAGCCTCGGAAAGAGGGCAATGCAAGCCTGCGCTTCGCAGGAAAAGATACATCTCAAGGCCCGGCAATGTCAGGCCCGTGTACGGAGCCGCCCGCTCGGCGCGCAGACGAATACAGGAGCCGTCGTTCAGCCAGAACCGGCCTCGTTTCGGTTGCTTGCCGGGAACCTTCAGCCCCTCGCGCCGCCACAAGCGCTCGATCCTCTTGCAAATCAATCTTCATGATCGAGATACAGCCAGAAATCCCGGGGACTTCAGATTCGGGGGCGCCTGCGGGCGTCCCCTTACTTGATCGGCGGCGACTTGGGCGGCCAGCAATTCCCGCTAACGATGCAGAGCTGTTCGTTCAGGGCCCAATACCCAAGCTTGTGACCATTCAGGCGTTGGACCGAAGCTGATTTTCCAGCATTGCCACGCTTGGCGGGAATTGCTGTTGGGCGGCAGCGGCAGGCAGTTTATATTGCAAGGGCGCGGGTTTATAATCGTCGCGTGAATACAGGCTGGCTCAAAAGCTTGATGTGCGGGCGCACGCTCTTCGCGGCGGTGATGGCGACAGCCCTCATCGCGGTGCAGTCGATCACTGTGAGCCATGTCTTCGCCGGCGACCATCACGCCCCCGCTGGCTGCCATCACGACGGCGACCACCACGCCCCCGACAACGATCATCACGACAACGACCACATCTGCGAATACTGTGTCGTCGGCGCCAGTCTGGCCGACGCAAACGTCCATGCTGTCAAGGCTGTCTCGCCACTGGCGGTTTCTGTTTCCCTGCCCGCTCTGGCCTGCCGTCGGCCAGTGCCGGACTCCTTCCGCAAGACACGGTTCGCGCGCGCTCCACCCCCTGCTCCCTGAGCCTCGTTGATTTCCTCGCCATTCCGGACCAGGTTCGGAGCGCGGGGTGTACCCCACATATGAGATTCCGGAGCAGTCCATGCAATTCCCTGATACTTTCCGTACGCCTGCGAAAGCGATTTCGCTGGTTTTCCCCTTTCTTCTTTTTCCCTGTGCCGCCACGGCGCAGGCCGAACAGGACGATGCTGTCCGTCCGCTGGAGGAGATGCACATCACAGGTGTGCTCCGCGAGCGGTCCGCCGATGAACTGGCCCAGTCGATTACCGTCATTCGCGAGCAGACGCTGGAGCGGATCACTCGTGCGACCCTGGGCGAAACGCTGGGCGATCAGCTCGGCGTGAGCGCATCGTTTTTTGGCGCCGGCGCGTCGCGACCGATCATCCGCGGCTTGTCCGGCGTGCGGGTAAGAACGATGGCGGACGGCATTGAGTCCATGGACATTTCGGGCTCGAGCGAGGACCATGCGGTGAGCATCGATCCGCTCATCGCCGAGCAGATCGAGATATTTCGCGGGCCGACGACCCTGCTCTACGGCAACGGCGCGGTTGGCGGCGTGGTCAATACCATCACGAACCGCATCCCCGTATACAGTCCCGCCGATGGATTCGAGGGCGTATTCCAGGTTAGCGGCGATTCGGTTGCGGAATCCCGCAGCGGCCTGGTTGCCCTGGACGGCGGCAATGATCGCTTTGCCTGGCATCTCGATGTGATCGGCAGACAGTCGAAAGACTACGAGATTCCCGGTTTTGCAGATCGGGACGCGGCTCTCGAACACGGCGATGAGCACGAGGGAGAGGATCACAATGACGAGGATCACGAGGAGCCGATATTCGGTATTGTGGAAAACAGCGATCTGGACGGCAACACGTTTTCGCTTGGCGGAAGCTGGCTGCGCGATAACGGCTTCTTCGGCGTGTCCGTGAGTGGTTTCAACACCAAATACGGTCTTCCGGGTCATCACCACCACGAAGAAGAAGAGGGTCACGAGGACGAGGATGAAGACCACGAAGACGAGCATGGGCATGAAGCCGCCCGTACCGACATGAAGCAGACCCGCTTCGATCTCAAGGGAGGCCGGGTTGGCCTTTCCGGCGTTATTGATGCGATCAACGTTGGGCTCGGAGTCAGCGACTACGAGCATCTGGAAGGCGAAGGCGACGAGGTTGGCGCCCAATTCGAGAGCGATATCTGGGACGGGCGGCTCGAGTTCATGCACACGCCTCTCGGCAACTGGGACGGAGCGTTCGGAGTGCAGTTCGGTCGCCGGAAGTTGACGGTCAGCGGCCCCGAAGCCTTTCTTCCGCCGTTCGAGACATCGAGTTACGGCGCATTCGTCGTCGAACAGCGCACCTTCGCCGATTGGCATGTGTCGGTGGGCGGTCGGCTGGAATACCAGAAGCAGAAGCCGTCAGGCAACTCACCGGAGGTCAGCGGCAGCGCCACCAGCCTTTCGCTGGAGGGAATCCGCAACTTCGGCGATGGCTATTCGTTTGCGATCAACGCGGCGCTCGCGGAGCGCTTGCCGGCAGGCGAGGAGCTCTATGCGGACGGGCTGCATGTGGGAACCCGTACTATCGAGATCGGCAATTCCGATCTCGGCGTGGAAACCTCACGACACATGGACATCGGCCTTCGCAGGTCGCAAGGTGACATGAACTGGAGCGTTACGGCATTCCTCACCGACTTTGCCGGTTTCATCTATCCCGAGGATTCGGGCGAGTTCGATGACCACGGAGAGTTCCCGATCTTCAATTTCGTGCAGCGGGACGCGGACTTTACAGGGGTCGAGGCGGAATTCTTCACACCTCTCTTCATGGTCGGCGAAACGGAACTGGACATCCGCTTGTTTGCCGATTACGTCAGGGGCAAACTCGCCAACGGCGCCTATCTCCCGAGGATCCCGCCGTTGCGTTACGGTTCGCGCATCCAGTTCCACAACGAACGGTTCCTCGCCGGGCTGGAGGTGACGGTGAACGACGATCAGGACCGTGTCGCCGCCCTCGAAACATCGACGGAAGGCTACACGATGATCAACGCGGACTTCACCTGGACCATCGAAACTTCGGGCGGAACCACCTTCGATCTGTTCGTGCACGGACACAACCTGGGCGACGAAGACGCGCGCCGGCACAGCTCGCTGGTCAAGGACACGGTGCCGCTGCCGGGACGCAATCTGGTCTTTGGGTTCCGCTCGCACTTCTGAATGGGGACAGCGAAAGCCACATTGGACCCTGCTGGCGAGCAGGGCGCTTGCTTGTCGGCCGGAGCGCTGCGGCGGCCTTGACTTAGCCCCGTTGACGGGTTCAGTCTGAATGTTGGCGCGACGTAGCGGTGGTCGTCGAGGCTGCTGCCGGCGAAGTGGGTGAGAATGGTGCGCGCGTCGCCGCCGCGCGGGGCGAGCGCCGCCTGCATCGTGCCGCGCTCCTCATGATCGGGTGAATGGGGACGGCGGCTGCGACTTCTCCGGGAGCGCGACCGCCGTCCCGCTCACGGCCAGATTCTGCCTCTTGATGGCGCAAGGCGGTGTGGCGGCGCAGGCGAAGAGCGGCTCCTGCGACGGCTATACGGATGCTGACTGGCGCGGCAGACGCTCGCCCCGAGTCACGCCATATGGAAGGTTGCATCCAGAACGGCCTTCCGCCCGTTGGGAAGGCGTTCTGCAGGATCGCTGGCAAGACCAGGTGTCCGGGTTGATAAAAATGAGGGATAACATCGTGGATGGCTGAAGTTTTCCAGGGCAAGCCGGAAGTGCAGATCGAGATGAAAATCATCAAGCGCGCCAGCCATGGCGGCGGCGGGTGGCGTAGCAGTGCTGGCGACGATACCTTCGTGTTTCAGGCGGGAGAAGGGAACGACACCATTACCAATTTCGGGCACATCGATCGGCTCTGGCGCATTGCGGCCACAAATTGCTGTCGTTCTCCGGCAGGGACTGTGCATTGCCGTAGCAACGCAAAGGCGTGAGCGGTCGCATGCCGCATGAGGTCAACCAGACCCCGGAGGAAGTCGCCCGCGACCGGATCGACCGCCGACTGCGGGCGGCAGGCTGGCAGGTGCAGGACTCGAAAAAGCTCGACTTCAACGCGGGGCTCGGCATCGCGGCGCGCGAATACCAAACCGACATCGGACCCGCCGACTATGTTCTTTTCGGCGACCGGCGGGCCGCTGGCGTGATCGAGGCCAAGCCGAACAGTTGGGGAGCCAGACTCACGACAGTCGAAGAGCAGTCCGAGGGTTATGCCAATGCCAAGCTCAAGTGGATATCGAACGCCGAACCCTTGCCCTTTCTCTACGAGAGCACCGGGCAGATCACGCGGTTCACCAACGGGCGCGCCCCCAGGCCGCGCTCCCGGGAGGTCTTTACCTTCCACCGCCCGGAGACCCTGAACACCTGGATGCTCGCCCCGCGATCCTTTCGCTCGGGCATCGCCGCGCTGCCGCCGCTGAACCATGCTGGTCTGCGCGAGTGCCAGAGCAGGGCGATCACCGATCTCGAAGACTCGCTGAAAGGCGACAAGCCGCGCGCGCTCATCCAGATGGCTACCGGGGCCGGCAAAACCTTCACCGCAATCACGCAGGTCTACCGCCTGCTGAAGCATGCCGCCGCCCGCCGCGTTCTGTTTCTGGTCGATACCCGGAATCTGGGCGAGCAGGCCGAACAGGAGTTCATGGCCTTTATCCCCAACGACGACAACCGCAAGTTCACCGAACTCTACAACGTTCAGCGCCTGACCTCGCCCGCCATCGCCGGCGACACTCAGGTCGTCATCTCCACGATCCAGCGCATGTATGCAACCCTGAAGGGCGAGGAACTGCCCGAGGGCGCGGAGGAGGAACACCCCGGGGAACGGATATGGCGACCCAAGGAGCCGCTTCCGGTCGTCTACAACGCCCAGCTGCCGCCCGAGAGTTTCGATGTGGTCGTGATCGACGAGTGCCACCGCTCGATCTACAACCTGTGGCGTCAGGTGATCGAGTATTTCGACGCCTATCTCATCGGTCTCACCGCCACGCCGGACAACCGCACCTACGGGTTCTTCGAGAAGAATGTGGTCAGCGAGTACAGCCACGAGCAGGCGGTGGCCGACAGGGTCAATGTCGGCCACGAGGTCTATCTGATCGAAACCCGGATCACCGCAGGCGGCGAAACGCTCAAACCCCAGCAGCTGGTGGAGAGGCGCGAGCGGCAAACCCGCGCGCGGCGCTGGGAGGTGCAGGAAGAACGGGAGGAGTACACACCTCCCCAACTCGACCGCTTGGTGGTGAACAGCGACCAGATACGAACCGTCATCCGCGCCTTCCGCGACAACTGGCCGGCGATCTTTCCCGGCCGCAGGGAACTGCCCAAGACCCTGATCTTCGCCAAGACCGACAGCCACGCCGGCGACATCATTGATATCGTCCGGCAGGAGTTCGGCCAGGGCAACGATTTCTGCCGCAAGATCACCAACGGCGCCAGGAACCCGAAATCCTCCCTTGCGGCGTTTCGCAACGACTACAACCCACGCATCGCCGTTACCGTGGACATGATCGCCACGGGCACGGACGTGAGGCCGCTGGAATGTCTGCTGTTCATGCGCGATGTGAAGTCACGCAACTACTTCGAGCAGATGAAGGGCCGCGGCGCCCGCGTCCTCACGCCGGACGACCTGCGAAAGGTTACGCCGTCCGCCCGCGCCAAGACTCACTACGTCATCGTCGATGCAGTCGGCGTTACCAAGTCGCTCAAGACCTCGAGCCAGCCGCTCGACACCAAGCCTTCGGTCCCGTTCAAGGATCTCGCCATGGGCCTGATGATGGGCGACCGGTCCGAGGAGACGACGAGCTCGCTGGCCGCGCGCCTCTCGCGCCTCGACAACAGCATCGAGGCCAACGATCAGGCGAAGATCGAACAGGCCGCCGGCAAGCCGCTCGCCGCCATCGTCCGCGAGTTGTTCGACGCCATCGACCCGGACAAGGTGGAGGCCGACGCCAAGGCGGCGGGTCATCCCGAACCCGACGACTCCGCCATGCAGGCCGCGCGCGAGGAGCGTATCAGGAAGGCCGCCAATGTCTTCACCGGATCGCTTATCCATCTCATGGACACGATCCGCCGCGACAACGAGCAGACTATCGACCATGACAACCTCGACACGCTCCAGCGCGCCGAGTGGGCCGGCGACGCAACCGACAACGCACGGCAAATCGCACAGGAGTTCAAGGACTATCTCGAAGAGCATCGCGACGAGATCGAGGCGCTGGCCATCTATTTCACGCAGCCCGCCCGCCGGGCCGAGGTGACCCACGCCATGGTCAAGCATCTGCTGGCAAGACTCCGGGAAGACCGCCCGCGCCTCGCTCCCCTGACCGTCTGGCGCGCCTACGCGCATCTCGACGACTACAAGGGCGACAATCCGGCCGGGGAGCTTACCGCGCTGGTCGCCCTGATCCGGCGCGTCTGCGGTCTGGATGCAACGCTGACTGAGCGTTCCGAACAGGTGCGGCGGAATTTCCAGAACTGGATCATGAGGCGCCACGCCGGGTCGGGCGAGAAATTCTCCGAGGAACAGATGGACTGGCTGCACATGATCCGTGACCATCTCGCCACTTCCTTCACGATCGAGCGCGACGACCTGGACCTGGCTCCCTTCAACATGCAAGGGGGCCTCGGGCGGATGCACGCCCTGTTCGGCGACCGAATGGACGACATCATGTCCGAAGTAAGCGAGGCGCTCGCGGCATGACGGATTTGCCGAGTAACTGGATCACTGCAAAAATCGTGGAACTCGTAGAAGTTCAGGAAAACGGGAAGCCATTTCAACAAGGTTGGAGCCCGCAGTGCGAGGTGCGCCAAGCGGGTGAAGAAGAATGGGGAGTGGTAAAGACCACTGCCATTCAACACGGCAAGTTTTGGCCTCACGAAAACAAGGCGCTGCCTGGTACACTCAATCCGCGCCCACAGATTGAGATCAGACAGGGCGATGTCCTTATGACCTGTGCAGGACCGCGTAGCCGATGCGGTGTTGCGTGCCTTGTTGAATACACAAGGCCTCGGCTCATGATGTCGGGAAAAATGTATCGTTTTCGACCACATCCGAATGTGTTGGATGCCCGATATCTCTCACATTTCATCCGGCTCCATGACACTCAACTGCGCATTGACGCCATGAAGACCGGGATCAGTGACAGTGGTCTGAACCTGACTCATTCACGCTTCGGAGAACTGCCCGTTGTGGTTCCCCCACTCAACGAGCAACGCCGCATCGTCGAGAGGGTAGATGTGCTGTTCGCCGAGATCGATCAAGGTATCGAGAGCCTTCAGGCGGCGAAAAAGACGCTCGGCCTCTACCGCCAATCGCTTCTCCAATCCGCCTTCGAGGGTCGCCTCACCGCCGAATGGCGCGCCCAAAACGCCGACAAGTTGGAAAACCCCGATGCCCTCCTCGCCCGCATTCGTTCGGAGCGCAAAAAACGATACAAAAGCGATCTCGGCAATTGGGAACGAGCCATCGCCAAATGGAAGAAAGCCGGCGAGAAGGGCAGGAAGCCGGCGAAGCCAAAGCCAGCGCTAGAGTTGAAAGCCCTTGACGTTTCCCCCAATCGCTCCGGCAAGCCCGATTCCCTTTTGGCCAGCATGATGGGAACTCTCCCTCCAGAGTGGGTCAGAGCACGACTTTCTGAGATTTGCGCTATAAACCCACGAGTTGACAAGACTGCGCTTGATCTTGATAGCGTGGTGTCTTTTGTGCCGATGTCAGCCGTCGAGGCAGGAACCGGCAAGATCAACATCAGCGAAACCCGCTCATTCGAGACTGTTCGGAAAGGCTATAAGCCTTTTCTCGAAGGTGATATTCTCTTCGCCAAAATTACGCCGTGCATGGAAAACGGCAAGATGGCAATCGTTCCTGAATTACCGAGCCCATATGGCTTTGGATCGACGGAATTTCACGTGATTAGACCAAATAAGGGCACCAATACACGTTTCATCTATTACGTCGTATCAAGCCATGCATTCCGCTTTTACGCCAAACACAAAATGACTGGCGCTGTGGGTCAAAAGCGGGTTCCAGCTTCCGTTCTCGAAGCACATGTAATCGGCTTGCCACCCAATAAAGAACAGGCTGAAATCGCCCGGATTCTCGATGCTCGCCTTGGGGCTGCCGATACGCTGGGTCAGGATATTGAGGCCAACCTCGCCCGCGCTGAGGCGCTCCGCCAGTCCATCCTGAAAAAAGCCTTCGCTGGCCAATTCGTCCCCCAAGATCCGAACGACGAGCCAGCCACCGCCCTGCTGGCGCGAATCCAGGCCGCACGAAGTGGAGCGAAAGCATGTTGAGCTGCTTCGTGCGGGCGCAACCCTGCGTGGTCCTGCTGGATGTCGAGTTCCAGAAACCCAACGATAACGGACCGATTCTCCACGAGGCTCGCGCATGAACACCGCTCCGATCATCTCGAAGGTCTGGAGCTTCTGCACCACGCTGCGCGACGACGGCGTGAGCTATGGCGACTACCTGGAACAGTTGACCTACCTGATCTTCCTCAAGATGGCGGACGAATACGCCAAGCCGCCCTGGAAGCGCGATGTCGGCATTCCCGAAGGCCACGACTGGACCAGCCTGACCCATCGTCGCGGCGCGGACCTTGAAGCGCATTACGTGGCGCTGCTGCGCAGGCTCGGCGAGCAGAGAGGCATGCTGGGCCAGATCTTCGCCAAGGCCCAGAACAAGATCGCCGACCCGGCCAAGCTGTCTCGCCTGATCGACATGGTGAACGGTACCGACTGGGTGGTGCTCGGGGCGGATGTGAAAGGCGACATCTACGAGGGACTGCTGGAACGGAACGCCGCCGACACCAAGTCCGGCGCGGGCCAGTACTTCACGCCCCGCGCCCTGATCCGCGCGATGGTGGCGTGCGTGCGCCCGGAACCGGGCAGGACCATCGCCGACCCGGCCTGCGGAACGGGCGGGTTCTTCCTTGCCGCCCACGACTTCCTGACCGATTCCCGGAATTGGGCGCTCGACCGGGAACAGAAGGAATTCCTGAAAGCAGCAACCTTCCATGGCAACGAGATCGTGGCGGGCACACGCCGACTCTGCCTGATGAACATGTTGCTGCACGGGATCGGAGAGATGACCGGCGAGACGGCGGTCTCGCCGGCGGATGCGCTGATCTCCCCGCCCCCCGAGACCTACGACTACGTTCTTGCCAATCCGCCTTTCGGCAAGAAGAGCTCGATGAGTTTCACCAACGCCGATGGCGAGCAACAGACCGAGGGCCTCACCTACAACCGGCAGGACTTCTGGGTGACGACATCGAACAAGCAACTGAATTTCGTCCAGCACATTCGGACCATGCTCAAGACGACCGGGCGCGCGGCCGTTGTGGTGCCCGACAACGTGCTGTTCGAGGGCGGGGCCGGCGAGACAATCCGGCGGAAGCTGCTGCACACCACCGACCTGCACACGATCCTGCGACTGCCCACGGGCATCTTCTACGCCCAGGGCGTCAAGGCCAACGTCCTCTTCTTCGACAATCGCCCCGCGAGTCCCGACCCGCAAACATCGGAAGTCTGGTACTACGACTACCGCACCAACGTGCATCACACGCTCAAGCAGAAGCCGCTGACCAACGCCCATCTTGAGGACTTCGTTGCCTGCTACAACCCGCAGAACCGCCATCTCCGGGAGGCAAGCTGGAGCGAAAAGCCCCGGGACGGCCGGTGGCGCGCCTACCCTCGCGACGAGCTTCTTCAGCGCGACAAGGCAAGCCTCGATGTGTTCTGGCTCAAGGACGCCTCCATGACCGATCTCGACAATCTGCCGGAGCCGGATGTGCTGGCCGCCGAGATCGTCGAGAACCTTCGCTCGGCAGTGAGCCGCTTCGAGACAGCGAGTCAGGAATAGCTTCGCGCAAGGTCGGGTTCCGTCAGGCCGCCTTTCTCCGTGGTCAGCAATTCCCGCCAAGCGTGACAATGCTCGCAAATCAGCTTCGGACCATCGCCTGAATGGTCACAAGCCTGGGTATTCGGCCCTGAACGAACGACTCTGCATCGTCAGCGGGAATTGCTGCTCCCTGGTGGGATATCGGTAGTTCGCGCCCAACCTGATTTGCGGTTCTTCAAGGCGCAGGCTGGCGAAGGATGAGGCGGCCTCGCCTCACTCTGCCAAAAAACAGAAATCGTATTCGACGGCAGGCTTTGCCCTGGAGCCCCTGAACGTATTTGCCTGTGTATTCCCTGCTGTGGAGGAAATGCCATCATCCACGAGTCGCATGTTCCTGCCGAGCCCGACTTCGAGCGACTGTTTCAGCTTTTTCCTGATCTCGTCTCGGGTCAGTTTGCGGCCGCCAATCCTGATGACGATTCGCGCCTTCCGCGCCAGGAGCGGCGATACTCCCGTCCACGCTTCAGTCAGGAACTGCCAGTACTTGGCGGCACTGGAATGCCGACTGTCTCCGCCTGCACAATCGACCACAGCCTTTTCGCCCAGGAACCACAGGCGCAACCACTGATCTTCCCGATAATTGGTGGTGTCCAGGTAGGGCGGAGAAGTGATGATGTCCGAAACTTCCTCCAGAAAATCAGGAAAAGCACGCGCCGCACTCCTGGCATCGGACATCACAATCTTCCCGCGCCCCTCGGGCGGTGGTGTTCTGAACCGAAAATCGTTCATGCGGCGGAGAATCTCGAAGACATCTCTGGCCGGTGGCAGGCACCCGTTCTTCCTCCACCATTGAATCGAATATCGAGGTTTCGTGCTGATGGTGCGCGGCATTCTGTTGCTGAAATAATTGGGGCTGCGATGTGACTCGCCATGCAAGGCTCCGAGGCACAACGCAGCAATAAACCGGTCGGTCCGATCCCCCCTCCAATCCAGATGCTCCCTGAGGTAGCAAATTTGGCGATATGTCGTCGCCTCAAAGCAAAGGGCAAAAAATTCCGACATCTCGCCCTCGCCGCCTCCGGGATTGAAGTCGGCAACTCCTTCTTCCAGCCGCGCAAGCCGTTCGGCCACATCTTGGCGAGTGGGCGGATCGCTTTTGGCTCCGGCAACGCAAACGGCAACAGGATGCACATCGCAGCCGGCGGCGCGGCGGCTGTGGACCAGACTCTCGAAAATTGTGGTGCCGCGACCACAAAATGGGTCGAAGACTACTCCATTGAACTTCGTTGCCGCGAGATGCTTTTCCACGAAGCTTTCGGGAAACATCGCAAAATACGGGCAAATCGAGTGAAAACGGTGTCTCATGCAATCCCGCCCGCACCACGTATGTATGCATTCAGCCAGCGCGAAGCGTCGCCCAATTGGTCGAATGCCTCAATCGCTATCCCCCTGCCTGCAAGATCGGGCGCTTCGGAGACGCGACGCGGCACACGCAAGCGATGCAACACATTGCCCAGGACCAGAACATCGTCACGAAACTGATCTGCCAAACGCGCGAAAGGTATTACATGGTATACGACCATTTTGGTAGCAGGGCTTTTCTCGAACAGCAATTCCCGCCAAGCCATTTTGTGGTGCTGATGGGGTGGCATTCTGGTGCGGATGGCCGGTTGGCGGATCAGTTGGGGAAGGCTACCCCTCCGGCCGGCGCCGGATAAGTGGTTTGGCTACGCTGTTTCCCTGAAGAACCCGCTCGTCGCACACCCGACCACGGCGATGGGGTCAGGAGGTGTCGAAGGGCGCCAGTTCGGTTGGGTGGTGGCCGAAGGCGATGGCCTGATACAGGGCCTCCCAGCCGGTAATGAAGAACTCCAGAAACAAGCGGCGCAACCGTTCCCAGAAGTATTTCGGACGACCCTCCCGCTCCCGTGCCGCCCCAAACAGCGCACAGCAGCGCTGCTGAATCTGGTCGATCAAAAAAGCCAGCATCGTCAAACCGGAAAATACCGTCGCCAGATGCCGCTTGCCGTGGCCAAAGTTATGCTCAAAGCCGTAGCCTTGGTTCTTCAGGGTGTTGAAGGTCTCGTTCTCAATGCGCCAACGCGCCCGACCGGCACGCATCAGCGCTTCCACATTCGATTCCGTGATCTTGATGTCCGTAACCCAACTAAAGTGCCGCTCCCGACCCTTGGGGGTGGTTTCCCAACACTCCAGAAAGTTCACCTCCAGGTCGAAATTCGCGTCGTTGAGCGGCACACCGTTGAGAAAGCGATACCGCCGCCGCACACCGTCCTCGCCTTGGGTCTCGACAACCCGCGTCGCCATCACCGAAGCCACCCAGTGAAACAACTCCGCATGGTCGCCCGGCTTCACCCCCAGCACAAAGCGCAGGTCCAATTCCTGCAACAGCCGGATGTGCGGACCGTTCGAGGCCAACGCATCCTCCACCACCAACAGCTTCAGATGCGGATGCTCGCGCCGCACATCCCGCAGCAGACGCTTGGCCGCGTTGCGCTCGCAGTCGTTCTTGCGCGAACCGTCCGCGCGCAGGATCGGCTCCGGCGCCAGCGGAAACACCTCGCGATGCTCCGGATGCACCAGCACCGCACCCAGCATCTGGTGATAGTAGGTCACACGACCGTCCCGGTGACGCCGCTCGCAACAATGAGCGCAATGCACCTTCTGCGAGGAGAAGTAGCCCGTGCCGTCCACCGACAACAGATAATGATCGTCTAGCCAGGTGAAGTCCCGCAGCCCCCCGCCACGCTGTAACGCCGCAAACACGCGCTTGAAGGCCCGCCGCAGCGAGCGCGGATCCACTTCATCCAGTCGCTCGCGCATGGTTGTATCCGACGGCGCGCGCTCCACCCCATAGAGGCTTCTCAAGTTCGACCGGGTGCGCTCCTCGCCCCGTGCGTCCTGCTCAAAACTCAACAGCGACGAATACTTCAGCCCAAACATCGCCAGCGCCGACATCAGACAGTCCGTCAGGGGCAGGCCACGGCTCGCAACCGGATCCTCAATGCGATCGAAACAACCGCGCACCACCCGGAGCAATCCCGGGGCACTGAGCGTCTTGCGAAACTGGATCTTGGACATGGTTCATCCCCTGTACTCCAACAATCGCTCGAATCATACGGTTTTCGGATGAAAAGTTTGCGAAGAACTTCTTCTCGAACCGCCCAAAACCCCTGAAATCACTCACATGTCAAATTTGGCGGGAATTGCTGTTTCTCGAACCAGCGCGCCGGAAACACATCCGCCATATGCGACTTGATTGACTTGTCCTTCCAATCCTTGCCGGTCGCCACCTGTGCCGCAACGAGGAGAAATCCGGGAAGCCCGTCCGGTTGCTCGCGCCATGCAAAGATGTCCACCTGATCATCTTTCGGTGCTGAAGGCGCTGTGGGATCGGCTCCAACTACTCCATCCTTGAGCACGGACCAGATTGCCGTCAGCTTTTGGATAAATCCCTTACGATCCGGTCGGGGAAAACCGAAGGACCATGCAGGCCCCTGGATCTCCGCTGCGATGGCTGCTGTTGCGAAGTACTGGAAGTACTGGCGCAATTGGCGGACCTCCGCGTCGGAAGGATGGAAGCCCGACTCGTCGAGTACGGGTGACAAGGCGCGGAGATTGGAGAGAAGGAGCGACACCAGATAAGCGCTCTGCGCAAGATCAGGTTCGATGGCAATGAACTCGATAACATCGCCATGCCGGTCCAGCTCGAATGGGTATGCACCCTCCAGCACTCGCTTTCGGGATGCCATCCGCGAAATGGCTCCGCCAGCCACCTCCTCCCGCGATTTCATTTCGGCGTCTACATCGGGGAACTCCGCTGCGGCAGCAAGCTCCAGGGCATCTACGATGTCCCCGCTGAAAGATTGTCTCCGGGGCGAGAAGACAGCCTTCAATTCGAGATAATCGGCGGCAAGGTCCAGATCCGGCGGGCCAGAAGCGAATGCGTCGGGTGGAAGATAGGGAGCGGGCATCACTCGCTATCCATGGCGGCCTCCCTTGCTTTCTTCTTCATCCGGTCACGGATCGTCTGGGCCGCCTCGCAGATGTCTTCCGCGATGCCAATCAGGGTTCCTTCCCGGCCATCGAATCCCCGCAAGCTGTTGGACGCCTTGCGAATCTCTTGGCGCGCCCGAATCAAGGCCTCCGAAAACTTGCGATCCGCCGGCTGCGTGCTCGCATGGGAGTCGGAAAGGGATCCGGTCGCTCTCAAAACCTCCAGTCCCTCGGCGTTTTCGATAACTTCGCCCAAGCGTTTGATGTCCGGGTTCTGGGACTGGACAACAGCCATTATGTCTTCTTTCCGTGAGCCGTATATCCACCTCAAAACTTCCGACAATCGGCGCTCCTTATCCTCTGGAATAGGGTCAGGCCTTGGGTCAAACCGGGACCAGGCAGCGTCGAGTCCGAGAAAATTCATGTAAGGCGCGCGAGACAGGGCCGTATAGAGGTGAGAGAAATTGAATCGTGGGCTTGCACAGTCATCAATGTGAAAGATGTCCCTAGACTGCGCCTGTTCAAGCACGTAGATCGCATTGACCATGCGTTTGACGGTGTCATGCTTGTCGCCGATGCGGCTGGCGATGTCCGAGAGCGGTATTCCTCCGTCGCGATACCAGTCAGCCGCGAACTTCGCCTTGGCGTAGGAATTCCATTTCGCCGCGCCATTGATGTGCTTGAAACCGATGAATGAACGCGCATCCTCCCGGCTGGCGACCCGGTACACGGAAACCTGATCGAGCGTGGCGCGATGCCCTTCCGGCATTTCCAGAAGGGCGATCCGAAGTCGTTTCCGTTCCTTGATCCGGGCCGCGAGTCCAGGTTCGCGAAACAGGCGAATGGCGGCCAGCCGTCGATTGCCTTCCAGCACCACAAGGCGTTCCCGGTCTGCGAGAACGATCAGGGGTTCGATGTCCAGATAGCCGTTGGCGGCAATGGACTGTAACAACTCGCCAAGGTCTTCCGCACGATAAAGTTGGGCGATGATTTCTTCGTCGGAGGAATCGCCATCGGCGGTTATCAGGCGAGGATTACGAGGGTCCAGCGCAAGCCGTTCCACCGGAACGGCAACGACCTTCTCCAAGGGTACAGGGTTGGCTGATCCGGGTTTGCTACTCATGGATTGCGATCCCCGTGAGCGCAGGCGCCACCATCGACGAACTCGACGCCAATCGTCTCAAGCGCCGCTTCCGGATCCCTGATCGTTCTCGGACAGGTTGCACGTAGGCCGCTTTCGAAAGCCGCCACGCTTACGGAAGCAGCGCCCAGCCGACGCAACAACTCGGCTTGGCTCCAACGCAAACACGCTCGGTCCATGCGGCACTGCTCAGGCGTGATGGGCATACTGCCTTGCAAGCAAGAGCTTCAAGCTTACAAAATCGCGCCAAGCTTGGCAAATAATCTTGCGGGTTCGCTGTACGCGAGGCTGGTGTAGCGGGGAGGCCGCAAGGATTCCGATAACCCCAATTACTGTAGCGCGGTGTAGGCGAGCCTGCCGTTCTCTGCAACGCCCAGTGCGCCGGGAAAGCCTCTGGAGGCGCACGGATTGAATATGTGCTCGTTACCCCTCAAGCGGTATTCCGGTTGCGCGTCCACAGTAATCGAGTTCAAATCAAAAACATCGTAAAACCTTTCAGTTTCAACGATCTTACCTCCCTCCCTCGGAAAGTGGCGTAACACAAGCTTGTCGTTGCCGACAAAAAACGCTCCGTTGAACCGCCCCACATCATCTTTCGTGGGTTGGGGAGGCAGCACACTGGCAAGCTGCCGCGCCTTGGCGCTGAAGCTGTCTGTAAACAACCGAAATCGGGTCTCTCCGCTCTTCGCATCCATGACATATATCATCAGGTCGCTATCCCTCAACCTCCTCTTGGCTTTGCTCCATTGGCCTGTACCGAACAGCAACCACGCCCCATCAGGAGTTATCGACACTGAGCCTGCCTTTACGCCAGCCGGGCCTTCTTTACGCCATACAGCTTTGGAAACACCGGAAGACCAGTCAAACCTCGCCTTCACAATTTGAAGCTTTTCGTCGTCACTTGCAGCCTCATAGAAAATAAAGCCCTCTTCCGAAGAGGTGAAAAGGACTCGGTCATATAGCCCCCTGTCTGGAATTTCAATTGGGCGCGGCGGAGCGTTGGCTTCCGTCTTGAAGAAGTAATGCATCCCCACATCCTCCTTCATGACACTGGATGATGACACCGGCCGCAAATGCACTTCTTTGCCGCCAGCAGTATACGAAGCCAGGTACGCCAGTTCGCCCTCAGGACCTGAAAGCATCGTTCCCAGGTCGTGGTGCATTTCCGTGCCCTGCTCCAGGTTCGAGATTACAAGCCTTGATGAAAAATCGGTTCCCAGAGACTCGATGACAAAGTAAGAGGAGCCGTCGTTGGCGATGTCAAATAGCCATGCATGCTCATTTTTGTAGATCATCGTTTTGCCTGCGAATATCCGCAAGAGTTCTCCCTCGGCGGGAAGCGGAGTGAGCCAGGGTTGCAAGGCGATGCCGCCAAATCCCGCAATCACTGAGCCGGACGGACTTTTCCCCAGCTTGCGTTGGTAAGGGACAAAAGGCAACTCCCCTGTATGCAACGCACCCGTCTGATCCAGCACCGAGAATCTTGACGAGGCTCTCTCTAAAAACGGGGTCAAAATATCCATAATGCCAAGAGGTTCCGTAACGGTTACCACGGCCAAACCGGCAGCGGCTCCCTTGCCCCTCGCCATGCCACAATCAAAGCCCTGCTTGTCTATCACCTCTCCAGGCTTCAACTCCGCCCGTTCCGAACGCTCTTCCAGGGCGGGGGCGGGGCCAGCTCCTTCCCCCGGGGCAGAAGAAGCGAACTCCATCGGCCCGGCACCCTCAAGGGCGTTTCCCGGCGCCAATGCCCCCCGAGAACCGCCGAGGCGCCAGAGCAAAAGGGCCAAAGCAATCGCCAAGGCCAGCCCAACAACGATTCCGGCTACGGTTCGCGAAAGACTTGCGCCTTTGAGGCGGCTGCGTGACAGGTTCATGGCAGTCCGGTCTCGGCGTTCATTCCCTACGCTCTGCGCACGCGGGCAATGTAGCGCCCTTTTTCAGAAGCTGTTCCTTTTATATCAATAACTTGCAAACAAAAATGTCTGAACTCAAGTGTAATCCTTCGGTTTTCGGGTGATCCCTGTTCGGTCAGGGCATGGAGGCGACGATATCAGCGATTGAGTGTTTGTTTCCAGTTTCGCCGGAGCGACCGCAGCCAGATGTCCTTTTTGGGCTTGTCGCGGAGCATGTCGCGGTCGTAGCGTCCCCGGCCCTGGGTGGTTCCGACCCGAGTCCAGCCTGACGCCTTGTAGACGGCGCCGGTGTAGCGGGGCGTCTCTACGAAGGTTTCGATGAGCACGGGCGTGATGTTGTAGCGTTCGCTCCAGTCTCCGGGCAGGCGTTGTCGCACGATGGCGAGGAGGTGCGATCCGAGGTTGGGGATCTTGATCCACGGCAGGATCAAAAAGCGCGGGTTGTCGACCACCAGCGGCAGGTTTTTCTCGCGCTTGTCGGGCGTCCACCCGATGAACTGGTCGCGCGGGGCGAGTTTCCAAGCGGCGGTGGAGAAGCCGAGCATGGCGAGGGGTTCGCCGTTTCGGTCGTGGACGATGTAGCGCATCTGGGCGCCGACCAGGGTCTTGTATCCCAGGTAGTGGTAACGGGCGACGAACTCGTTCCAGAGTTTGCCTTCGCGAGTGCCGCGCACGACGATACGGAAGTCGAGTGGGCGAACCTCGTCGAGATCGGTTGGCGCGGGGAACAGCGGCGGCTCGGTGTCCGGCCCGAAGGCGATAGGCTTGGGTGGGCGATGCGGACTCGTCGGCGGTGGCAAGTGGATCACGCCGTCGCGGTGCATGGCGAGCATGGTCACGCGGGCCATCATGTCCTTGAGTCCGCCGTCGGGCTTGAGCCAGCCGATGCGCCGGCAGAACTCCTTCGACAAGGCATGGCGGTTGAGCGCCGGAGGCCCGGCGATCAACGCACGAAGCAGCGCCATTTCTTCAACCGTGAAGTCGCGACCGTAGTACCGGCACTCGACCGCGCCGGTCATCCGGGCGCCATCAACGAGTGCTTGCGCTCCTCGCTCATCGACCATGGCAGCCAAGATGACAGATCCCTCGGCGCCTTGCCGCCCTGTTGTGCGCACGCGCTCAGCCATGCCTCCAACCAGCGCAGCACATCCATGCCGTTCATCGACAATGTGCCCACCACCGAGTGCATGATCGCGGTGAACTGCGCACCTTTCTCACTGTTGGAGCCGAACGTCAATCGGCGCCCGATGACCGGCCCGCGCAACGCGCGTTCGGCGGCATTGTTCGTTGGAGGCACTTCCGGCGCGTTGGCGAACACGCACAGTCCCTGGCGATGACGGAGCAGCGAGCGCAGCGGCTTGGCCTTGCGGGTCCCATCCGACAGGCCGGCCAGTTCCGCTTCGGCATCGGCGAACAGCCGTGCGAGCGCCGCTCCCAACGCGGCCTGCGCCGCATCAAACTCCGGCGTTTGACATTCGAGGCCGGGGACATGGTGCTTGCGTCGTTGCTCGTGGAGTCGGAAGATCGCCGCGATCCGTTCCATCCATCCCTGACACCAGCGGGTGAGTCGCACATGGCCGGCCGCGCACTCGATGAAGCTGCGCCTTTGATGCGCCCAACACCACTGGAGGATGATCTTGCCGTCGAGTTCGCGCGCCAGCCGCTTGTAGGTGGAGAGGCGATCGCAGACCAGCACCAGGGGGCGGGCGGTATCGCCGAACAGGGTCTTTGCGACCTCGGCGCTGCGCGAAGGATCGATATGGAAGTAGACCGCATCCGAACTGACCGAAGTCCAAAGCCAGGCGCGGCTCGACCGGCCGCGCTCGCAAAACTCCTGCACACGCCAACCGGTCTCGTCGGCATGGCGCACCCCGGTCCGGTTCTGGTGTGCGAGGATGGCCTCGTGAAGCGACCCGAACAGCGGCACAAAGTGCTTGAGCCGGTCGGCCAGCGTTCCCGGCGAGATCGGCAACCCCTGGTGGGCGAACCATGCCGAGACCCGGCTCAGCGGGCGCAGGCAGGCACAGTGCTCGAACAAAAAGCGGGTCCACACGCTGGTTCCGTAGAGCGTGCCGGGGAACAGCCGGGCCGCCGGCGGCGCCGTCACTTCCCGTGGCGAGGACGCACAGCCGCAACCCCTCCGCCAGCGCGTCCGCTCGATCCTGCGGATATGGGCCTTGACCCGGATCTCGATCAGGCTCGTGGAACGCTTGCCGTTGGCGACATAGGGCTT
This sequence comes from Gammaproteobacteria bacterium, assembly GCA_965115835.1. Taxonomy (GTDB): domain Bacteria; phylum Pseudomonadota; class Gammaproteobacteria; order Steroidobacterales; family Foliamicaceae; genus Foliamicus. Next base: position 2,496,917 of record OZ220471.1, on the reverse strand, counting down.
GCCACAGCAGGAACACACCCGCACATCCTTCGGCGGGTTGCGCCGTTGTTTGATCTCCCGCAGTCCGCAGCGAGGGGTGCGGCCATGACCGGGCGCCCCGACTTGCTGTCCGCGCTGGCGTCCCGTGCCCGGTTTGTCCTGTTGTTCGCTGTGGCTCGCAAACAGCGCTTTCGACAACACGCTCCGGGTCGAGCGAAGCTTCTCGATTTGAGCTTGCAGCGCCTCCTCGCGAGAGACCCGCGCAACCCTCCCGGTTCGCAACTTCCGCGCCTTGGTGCGCAGGCGGGCGTTGCGCCGACGCAGCGATGCAATCGTGCCCTTCGCCTGCACAAGGGCCTGACGCAACTGGAAGACTTCCCGACGCAGCGACAGGATCGTGCTGTGCTTGCGAGTATCGACTCCGGCCTCGGAAAGCAACCTCTCCAAGCGCGCTACTTCCGCCTGTGAAATCAGCGCGCCTCTCGCCGCGCGGCGAACCTCCCTGACCTCCTCGAACGCCGCCTCGAGCCGACCCCGGATCTTGTCAAGGTTCCACTTCAACATGCCCGCACGGGAACGGGCGGTCCTCTCCGCACAGCACAACTGTTCACAGCGCGCTTGCGTCGCTTCCGCCCGCGCCCATTCCATCTGGGCTCGAACCAGCGCCTGTTCGTAAAGCGAGCGCCAGTCGCACGGCTCGCCTGCCAGTTCCAACAGGGACGGCGAACCCAGACCGCCGCACGCCTCAACCCGCGTCAAAGTCGCCCCGAAATCCTCGTCGCGCACCGCCATGCGCGCAACCATATACAATTTCTGAACGCGTTACCAGGGGGGCAAAGCGTTGCGAAAAACCCTCAATCAAACCGCTGCCTGCGACCGCTCGAGCAAAACTTGAAGATCAGCTGGAAGGCACCGAAGCCTCCATACATCACCAAAGAACCGAAGGATTACACTCAAGTGTTGCTCGCCGTCGGCGTTGGCGAAGCTCATCGAACTCTTCTTCCCGAAAGGCGGATTGGCAAGAACGTAGTCGTAGGTCTCGGGCGGCGGGGAGATCAGCACGGCGGCGGGTGAAATCGCCGTCTTGAGGGCAGTTGCTTCGACTTCCGATTCGGCGAAGCGGATCATGGTCTGCTTCGAAGAAGACGGCGCGGAGCGGACAGGAATAACGCAAGCGGCTATTCGAGGGCCGCAGGCGCGGCGCTTTTCGCCACAGCGGCAATGGCGTCCAGCTTTTCCCCGATTTCGGGAGCAATCTCGCCCTCGGAAACGTAATCGACGAGTTCATGGAAACTCCCCTTCTTCATGAGGTTGGGGATATCGATCCTCCGGAAGTAGTTCTCGAATAGCGGCGTCAGGAATTCGTCGCTCACCTTGGTGTCCTTGTCCCAGGGCGACTTCTTGCTCAACAGGCCCAGGGCCCCGCTGATCTCCGCAATCGCCTCCCGCATGGCCTTCAATCTCCGGTCGACTTCCGATGGAGCAAAGAGAGGCATCGGTTCGCTCTCCATTGCGGAGGCGCGCGCATAGGCTTCGAGAGTCGCTTCGGAACACAGATAGTTCTCGATCTCCCGCCGTTCCCAGACCAGATGCCCAAGATACGGATCTTCCGGCGCGCCCTTTTCGAGACGATCGAAGAGGGCCACTCCCTTGAGGCCGGGGATCGCTTCCCTCAAACCGTGAAAGTGGCGCGCGGCGGCAGGCGGGCTGTTCCCGACATAGAAGACGAACGGCCTTTCCAGCGCCCGAACCGCCTCGCCCTTGCTCAAACGCCGGGCGAAGGCCTGCAGTATCGCCAAGTCGGTGGAGCCTTCGAGATACAGCACCCAGCCGGTCTGTTCAGCCTGATAATACTGATCGAAGCCGATCTCGGACAAAGCCTTGCGCACTTGGCTTCCCCCCTGGCCGATCCGGTGCGGCTTGCCCACGAAGGCGATCACCATATCCTTGTCGGCCGCTTCGTTCAGCAGCACCTCGGAATGGCTTGCCGCAATGATCTGGCTGCCGTTCTCCGAAGCCACATCCGTTATGAGTCTGTAGATTTGACGCTGGCGGAGGATTTCCAGATGGGCGTCGGGTTCGTCCAGCAGAATGACAGCGCCGGGATTGTCGTACATGTAGGCGAGGATCAGAAGCGTCTGCTGCAATCCCCGTCCGCTCGACGAGAGGTCGAGAACCGAACCGCGCTCCCGATATCCCATGGCGATCTCTCCCCGCTCCTCGATATAGCGCGGCTTCTCGATCTCTACTGCGAAAAGCGCCTCGATCCGTTCCGCCAGCGATTCCCAACGATCCGGGCTTCGCTCCAGGATGCGAAAGCACAGATTGCGGAGAACCTCGGCGGTACGGCCCTCGCCAATCCTGACATTCACCGCACCCTGGTCGAGCCTTGTTTCGGTGGCGGCGAGGCCGGATATGGGAGGGAGAAAGGCGATCCGCACCGAACCTGCTTCGCGCGGGATCGGCATCCGCCTGGGCCGCTTGCCCTCCTCAAGTCGCAGCGGACGACAATAGAACGACTCCTCGTTGGCATAGTCGAACTCAAGACCGCAACTCCACGCCTTGTCCTTGTCTACCCCTTCAACGATGAGGTCGATTCGCACATTATCCGTGCGCTGTTTGCCCTCGACCTTGCGAACATCGCGCACATGCAGGTCGCGCCAAAGGAGCGCGGCTGTAGGGTGAGGGATAGCGAGCAAGTCCCGGCGATTGACCGTGACCCCGGGCCGCCTCTCCGGCGTACTCTTGCCGCCGCGTTTCTCGTTCCAGCGCTTGACGCCGACATCCCATAAAGCCAGCGCCTGCATGGCCGAAGTCTTGCCGGAATTGTTCGGCCCGATGAAAACGACAGGGTTGCCCAGTTCGATCTCGATCTCGCCGAAGCGCTTGAAGTTATGAACGATAAGCCTGGTGAGCATCCGATCCCCTTCTCACCTCTCGGACATTCGGTCGCGGAGCCGTTCTCGAAAACGAAACGATTGCGCAGGCGCGCCCCCCTACTGCGCGGAGTCTTCCGGCTCGTCGATGCGAAGCACCTGATTGCACTCGTAGAAGTACCCGTCGGGGTCGAAGATCGCGCTGCCCAGCAGGTGGCGCAATTCGCCGCGCGAACCCCGCACGGTGAAGGTGCGCTCCGGCGTATGCACCCGCGTGCCCAACTCCGCCGCGCGCCGCGCGACTTCGGCTGCGTCTTCCGTATCCACCACGAATACCGGCGTTCCGTAACCCACGGAAGTGGGAATTTCCGGCGCCGGCAGCGGCGGGTCCACCCATTGCAGAAGGCCGATCATTCCAATGCGGGGGTCGTCGCACTTCATGATTACCAGATGGGTCACGTCGCCCTTCTTGGCCGGCGCGATTCCCTGGCCGGACAGCGTGTAGGGCATGTCGATCCAGGTGGACATGCCCAGCACGTATTCGTACCAGCGGCGGCTTTTTTCCATGTCCCGGACGATGAGCGTGGTGCGCTTGACGATGTTGCGGATGCGCGCCGCCGATTTCGATTTCATGCATTTTCTCCGTGGGCCTTGCCAAGATGCGAACGTTTATATCACGCCTTCAGGAAAACGGCCCCCGGCTCGCGCGCCCGGCGTCGATGGCAGGCGGCATACTGCCCTGGTGAGCGGCTGCCGCCAGGAGCTTGCTCTTCAGGGCGATTTTGCCGCGGCCACGGCCTGTGGGGACAGCGTGGCCGGATTTCGCCGAAATACACGGCCTTGTCCCGCAAATTGCTCCTGAACCGAGATGTGCGCAACGCTTTCCGGGAGTCTGGATCGCAGGATGTTCTTCATTTGTCCAGCAGGGTAGAGCCGACAAATTTCGCCGAAATAGCGCTTCCATTAGCCCCGAAAATTGCTCTCAAGTCGAGATGTTGATGCAGCGCTGTCCCGCTGTCCCGAGAGAAGTTCCTGCGGAGCAGACTCTCAGCAGGCGCCGTCCAGGCGGCAGGCTGCCGGGCGCAACCAGTCGTCCAGCGCCAGACACAGCGCGATATGCGACAGCGGATGGCGGTTCATGTGCTCCCAGCCCACCCTCAGGGTCTGTTCCGCGGCCCTTGCGTAGCGCGGGCCAGGCAGGGCGCGCGACAGCCCGAGCAGCGCCCGCGCCGCCACCGCGGCCCCGGAGGGAAGCGCGTCGTCCGACAGGGAACGGGGGCGATGGATCAGCTGTTCGTGGTTCGGAGAGGTGAAGAAGAAGCCGCCGTGCTCGCGATCCTCGAAACTGTCCAGCATTCTTTGCGCCAGGGCTTCGGCCAGTTCCAACCACTCGCCCCCGATTTCCGCCAGCGCGTCGATCATGAAGGCGTAGTCGTCGAGAAAACCCTCGCCGCCCGCCTGCCCCGATGTCCAGCAGGCCGCCAGCCGGCCCTCGCTCACCAGGTTGCAGGCAATGAAATCCACAGCCTGCACAGCAGCGTCCAGGAGGTCGGGACGTTCCAGGCAACGCCCGGCGATCGCCAGACCGCGCACCGTCATGGCGTTCCACGAGGTCAGCAGCTTCTCGTCGCGAAACGGCCGCTGGCGCCGAGCGCGCGCCTTGAGCAATTGCATCCGGGCGGCCTTGAGCAGCGCCTCGTCGCCGCCGGACTGCTCGGCCAGATGCCAGTGGCTGCCTTCGAAATTGGGTTCGCGATTCAGCCCGTAGCGCGCCGCGAAACAGTCGTATGCTTCCCTCGACAGCAACCCCCTTGCCTCGTCTGGCGTCCAGAGATAGTAGCGGCCTTCGTGGCCCTCGGAGTCCGCGTCCAGGGCGGCGAAGAAGGCGCCGCCCTCATGGCGCATGTCGCGCAGCAGCCAGTCCGCAGTAGCGCTCGCCACTTCCGCGTAGCGCTGCTTCCCGGTAAATTGAAAGGCCAGCGCATACGCCGCCAGCAGCGCCCCGTTGTCGTAAAGCATCTTCTCGAAGTGCGGAATTTCCCAGTGGGCGTCCACCGAGTAGCGGAAGAATCCACCGCCCAGGTGGTCGTTCAACCCGCCGGCGGCCATCTTGTCCAGCGTGGTTTCCAGCATTTCCCGCGGTGCTTCGCCGTCCGGCAATGGGGCGCAACGAAGCAGCAGCTCCATGTCGGCCGGCCGCGGGAACTTCGGCGCGCCCGCCGTTCCGCCGTGCACGGGGTCGAAGGACGATCGCATCTGTTCGACGGCGCTTTCAAGCGGGCGTTGGTCGAGCTCTCCGGCAAACTGCGCGCCCGGGTCCGCAATACGATCCAGCGTTTCCCGAACCGCCCGGCCGTTGCCGCGCGCCTCCTCGAGACGCCCTGCGTAGTGGGTAGCCACGTTGCGCAACAGGTCGACAAAGGCCGGCATGCCGAAGCGGGGCGTCCCGGGGAAGTAGGCGCCGGCGAAAAACGGCAGCCGTTCGTCATGGGTCAAGAATACCGTGAGCGGCCAACCACCGGCCCTGCGCGTGAGCAACTGGTGGCTGGTCTGGTACACGCGATCGATGTCGGGCCGTTCTTCGCGGTCCACCTTGATATTGACGAACAGTTCGTTCATGACCGCCGCCGTGGCCTCGTCCTCGAACGACTCGTGGGCCATCACGTGGCACCAGTGACAGGCCGAGTAGCCCACAGACAGCAGGATGGGCCGCTCCGATTCGCATGCGGCGCGCAGGGCCTGTTCGTCCCAGGGATGCCAGTGCACCGGGTTGTCCGCGTGCTGCAGCAGGTACGGGCTGGTCTGGTTGCCGAGACGATTCATCGGATCGTTGCGTTTCCCGCCATCGACCCGGTGTTCCCGGTTCCGGTTCTCGTCTGCATGGAATCCACACCCTCCTCGCGCTCCGGCAAGGTCATTGCTGCAACTACCATACAGGGAATGGCAGCGGAGCAACACCGCCTGTTTGCGGAAGGCCGGGCGCTTGCATGCGCGCCGGCGAATCGCGGCGCCGCGGGCGAAGCCCGGACAAGAGAGCATGAACTACGGGGCCGCCCGAACAGCAATTCCCCTTTCTGCCAAGCGTGACAATGCTCGAAAATCAGCTCCGGTCCAACGCCTGAATGGTCACAAGCTCAGGCATTCGGCCCCAAACGAACGGCTCTGCGTCGTTAGCGGGAATTGCTGCCGCCCGAACGATCTTGCGGAATTTCGGGCCGGGTGGGCATACAATCCCGCTTCCGGTTGATGGCGCTGCACGAAGCTTTCGTCGGATTGCGAGATTTCGGGCGAGAGATACCGCAAGATACCGGCGCGCGGGCTCGTTTTGAGAATCAAGCCAAGGCCGCGCGCCCTCAGGGGGAGCAAGCAAGTACAAGCGAGTTTGCGGCATAGTTCGGCGCAGGGCGCCACGATCTTGGGGAGCGAGCAGGCGCCGGCGCAAGGCGTGGCGGAATCGTCCGCAAAACGCAAAGGGCAAGCCCGACACAGGCTGTCGTTGCAGGCAGCGAAAGAAACATGAAATCAGGCAAGATGTTGCAAAACAGCAACCCGATCCCGTGAGAGATCCGAGGTAGCTTAATTGGACGATCGAGTGCAAGCACGGACCGCGCCGCAAGACGCCTCTTTGGCCGGCGCGGCGGATACTCCGATCCTCCAGCGGGTTGCAGAGGGCGATCCGCAGGCCATGACCGACCTCGTCAACACCTATGGCGATCTGGTCTGGTCGTTGGCGCGGCGTTATTTCGGCAGTTCTCCGCTGGCGCAGGAATCCGTGCAGGAAGCGTTCCTGTCGCTGTGGTCCAGCGCCGGCCGCTTCTCCCCCAACCGGGGCAGCGAATTGACCTTTGTGCTGACCGTGGCGCGCCGGCGCATGGTGGACCAGATCCGCTACGAGGCGAGATTTTCCGGCAGCGTTCCATTGGTGGGCGACGAGACGGATCAGGCGCTGGACGGCGAGCGGCAGCTGGCGACGCTGCTCGATTTCCTGCGTATCCGCCCGCTGCTTGCCGAGTTGTCCGACAACGAAAGGGAAATCCTTTCGCTTTCTCTATACGAAGGATATTCGCACAGTGAAATTGCAAGACGCCTCGAAATGCCCGTGGGTACCGTCAAGACTCGAATCAGGCGCAGTTTGATCCGACTGCGCCGGGGGCTTGAGGCGAGCGGAGAGAGGGATGATCGTGGCGCCCGCTGACCGATTGAGGGAATTGCTGGCGGGCGAGGCCGCCGGGGAACGGCTTGGCGACGCCGAGTGGCTCGAGCTTGAGAGCCTGCTCGATTCGATGCCGCCCGAATCGCGCCGCATGGAGCGGGATCGCATGCAGGAAGCGGCCGCCCTTGCGCAGGCGGCGTTCCTGGCTCAGGACCCCTCCGGCTGCCGCCGTATGCCCGATGACCTCAAAGCGCGCTTGTTGAAGATGAGCCGTGCGCGTTCGGTGAGTCGGGCGCCGCGCGGCGGCAGGGCGAACCTGCGCGCCGGCTGGGGATGGGCGGCTGCGGCGGCCATGATGGTGGTGTGGCTTGCCACTGCGGTATTGCTGCAAAGCCCTCAGCCTGCCGTGGACTCCGGGGCGATCCGGGCAGCCGCAGACAGGGTCAGCTTCTCATGGCGCCCCAAAGTGGAAGGTTATGAGGCAGTGCAGGGCCAGATTGCCTGGAGCGATGCGTTGCAGGCGGGCGAAATGCGCTTCTCCGGCCTGCCCGCAAACGATCCTTCGCAGGCGCAGTACCAACTCTGGATCGTGGATCCGGACCGCGGCGGCAATCATCCCGTCGATGGCGGGGTGTTCGACGCCCCGGCAACCGGGGAGTTCGTGGTGACGGTGCAGGCCAGGCTGCCCGTGGAGAAACCGGTTGCCTTTGCTGTAACGCTGGAACAGCCGGGCGGGGTGGTGGTTTCCGACGGGCCGCTGCTACTGGTCGCCGCTGCAGGACCGCGTCCGAACCAAACCCTGTGAAATTCCTGCGGCGCATGCTGCTGGCCCTGGCCTGGACCGCCGGCGGCCTGTCGGTCCTTGCGCTCGCCGCCCTTGCCGTGGCCGCCTGGGTGTGGCGCGATATCCCTGCAGAAAGGCTCGAGGCTCGTTACGCCACTCCGGCGTCGCAATTCGCCCGAATCGACGGGGCTCGCATCCATTACCGGGATGAAGGATCCGGCCCCGCGGTGGTGCTCGTCCACGCCAATTTTGCCAGCCTGATCGGCTGGGACCCGTGGGTGCAGATCCTCAAGGACCGCTATCGGGTGGTGCGTTTCGACATGACCAGCCACGGACTGAGCGGCGCCGATCCCACCGGCGACTACGGCCTGCCGCGCACGGTACAACTGATGGAGCGCCTTCTCGACCGTCTCGAAGTGGGGCGCGCGGTCATCGTGGGCGCCTCCCTGGGCGGCACCGTCGCCATTCATTACGCCGTCCGCAACCCCGGCCGCACGGCCGGTCTGGTGCTGATCTCGCCGGGTTCCCTGGAGCCCGGCGTACGCGGCCGGCAGGCCCCGCAGCGCCTGTCGCCGCTGGCCTTGCTGGTGCGCTGGATCACCCCGCGCGCATTGCCCGAGTTCATGCTGAAGAGCGGTTTCGGCAATCCCGCCAGGGTAGCCCCCGAGCTGGTGGACCGCTGGCACAACCTGTGGCGGCTCGAAGGCCAGCGGGTGGCGCAGCTTGAGCGTCTTCGCCAGTACGTATCCGGCGACATCGAGGCCCTGATCGCCCGGGTGCGCGCACCGGTACTGATCCAGTGGGGCGAGGAGAATCCGCAGGTCCGCGTGGAACTGGCCGGCGAGCTGGCGCGGCTGCTGAAGAGTGCGCCTTCGGTTGCGACTATCATTTATCCTGGCGTCGGACATATGGCGATACAGGAGGCGCCGCGCGAAACCGCCACCGGTGCGCGCGACTGGCTGGATCGCGTGCCCTTCGCCGAGGCCGCAAACACACTGCCAGTGGAGGGGCTGCCGGAATGATGAGAAAGCTGCTCAGGGCGGTCATGGCGTGCGGAATCGCCGTACTCGCTCTGGGCGTGATCGGATTCGGCGTCTTTCAGTACAACAACCGCACGCCTCCGCAATTGGTGGAGCCGAACTACTTCGCGTACTACAAGAGCCAGGACACCCAACCGGAAGGACGGGTGGGCATCTTCATTTCCCATCTGATCCAGCCGGAAGAGCTGCGCGTCGAGGATTACTATGCGCTGACGCAAAAAACCCTGCAGTACATCCCCTGGCCGATCCGTCATTTTGTCAATCGCGACCGGGGGGTGCTGCTCATGGATGCGCAGCGCTATTACGAATTCGAGGAATTCACACCCACCCGCCTGATCGACCACCTGGGGCGCGACATCGATTACGACGGGGTGCCCTATGCGGACAAGTACCTGACCGGCGAAGTGGTGTGGACGCCGCCGTCACCGAACAGCTATCTGGCGCCGGGATACTTCCTGCTCCCCGGCCGCAAGGCGGGCATGCCCGCTTCGGCAGCCAGGCTGATTACCAAGTGCCGGGTGTTTTACTATGCGCCCGGCAAGGCCTTCATGGACGGCCGCATCCCTCACGAGGCCGGCAATCGAATCATCGTCCGGGAGGCCATGCAGCGGGTGCATCGGAAATACGGCGACCTTCCCTGGGCCTGGGTGTCCGCCGACAACTTCGGCAGGGCCAGGAGGGCCATGTACAACCTTCTGGAAACCGGGGTAGACACGGTAATGCTGGCCGCACCGCGACCGATCTATTCGCACCATGAGGAATTCAACGGCAGCATCAAGCACGCCATGCACTACATCCACGAGTGGGAGGAGCGGAACAACAAGCACATCAAGGTAATCATCACCCCGCAACTCGGAGACCAGCCGGTCCTGCGCACCGCCTATCTCCGCATGCTGGCCGACCGTCTGGACACGTTCTCGCCCGACGACTCCGTCAAGGTGGTCGTATCGACGCACGGCATGCCCTGGGACCGGGTTCCGCACGAGGCCTGGCTGGAACTGGGGCCGCCTTATCTGAAGGCGATCAAGACCGATATGCGCAGACTGCTGGAGGGTTACGGTTTCGCCCGCCACGAGCTGGTGACAAGCCAGGAAAACTTTGCCGATCCCGTCAACGATCCGCACAACAATCACCTGTCCACCAACGAAGCGTACTGGGACGGGATCCGCGACGGTTTCGACCATGTCGTCAACGTGCCCCTCTCGTTCTTTGCCGAGAACACCGACAGCGCCTTCGGGCACGCCATGGTCAACTTCCATGGATTCGACGATTACAGCTTGTACGACCCCATCGACTATCCGGACTGGAACCAGCCCCTGGTGCGGGAATACGTGCAGGACGGAACGCGGGTCATCTATAACGGCTTGCCGGTGGGCCGCTACCGGGGGCCCATCGTCGAGGCCTTTTTCCAGGCCATGGACTCCGTGCTGTCACAGCATCCGGGCAGCCCGAGCCCGGCGGGAGCCGCGCCGGGCCGATCCGCCGGCTTCACGTTCTCGGAACCGTTCAGGGGTGAAAACGCGCCTTCCGGGGAGCCGGAACTTCCCGCCCCGGACGCCGGCGCTGGCAGCGTCCCCGCCTTCGCGGAGGGCGAGCCGCGCCCGCTTCGGTCCCGCAACGCCGGATCCGGCGCGCAATGAGCGACACCGGCGCCCACCCGGGTCTCGAGGGACTGCGCATCCCCCGGGACGACCCGCCCCAACCCGGCGCCTTGAGGCGTTTCCTCTGGCCGTCCATCGCCACGCTCTGCGCCGGGGCCGCGCTGGCCGTTCTGGCGACATATTTCTGGCCGGCCGCCACCACCGAAGTGCGTGTGGAGACCGTTCGAAGGCCGCCGGCAGGCGACGGCGCAAGCATTCTCGACGCCAGTGGCTACGTGACTGCGCGGCGCAGCGCCACGGTGTCTTCCAAGCGCACTGGCCGGATCCGCTCGGTGCTGGTGGAAGAGGGCATGGCCGTCGAGGAAGGTCAGGTGGTGGCGGTACTGGACGATGCGGAGGAACTTGCGCAACTGCGTCTGGCCGAGGCGCAACTTGCTTCCGCACGCAGCGCCGTGGGCGAGACCAGAGCGCAACTCCGCGAGGCAGAGCGCTCGCACCAGCGCTTGTCCGGATTGCACGGCCAGGGGCTGGCCAGCGAAGCCGAGCTGGACTCGGCCGCAGCGGCGCGGGACCGGCTGAGTGCGCGCCTGGAGTCGGATCGCGCCGGGGTGACGGTGGCCGAGCGGGCCCTGGCGGTTCAGCGTCAGGCGCACAGCGAGACCGTGGTGCGCGCTCCCTTCGCCGGCGTGGTCATCGACAAGAACGCCCAGCCCGGCGAAATGATCTCTCCGGTATCGGCCGGGGGCGGCTTCACCCGCACCGGCGTCTGCACGCTGGTGGACATGGAATCGCTGGAGATCGAGGTGGATGTGAACGAGGCCTACCTGCAGCGGGTTCGTCCGGGGGGCGCGGTAACAGCCAGACTGGACGCCTATCCCGAGTGGCGGATTCCGGCGGAGGTGATCGCCATCGTGCCGGCGGCCAACCGCGAGAAGGCCACCGTGCGCGTACGAGTGGGTATCCTCGAACCGGACCCGCGCATCCTGCCGGACATGGGCGCCAAGGTGTCGTTCATCGGGCCGGGAGAAGCCCCGCTGGCGCCGGGGCAGGACATGATCCGCGTCGAGTCCTCGGCGCTCATGGGCAGCGCCGGTAATCAATGGGTGTACGTGGCCGAAGGCAACCGGGCGCGGCGGCGCGCCGTAGTGGCAGGCGAACGCGACGGGCCGCGCGTGGCGATCGTGTCCGGCCTGACGCCGGGAGAACGAGTGATCCTCGATCCCCCCGGCGGGCTGTCCGACGGCTCCGAAATCCACTATCCTTGAGACAGAAAAGGGCCTTCACTCGGAACACTGCATTGGAACAACATGGCGGAACCACTCATCCGGCTGGCGGATGTCAGCAAGAATTACCGCAAGGGACGCGAGTTCGTTCGCGTGCTCGGCGGCATCAGCCTGACCATCGACAAGGGCGACTTCGTGGGGCTGATGGGTCCTTCGGGTTCCGGCAAGACCACGCTTCTGAACCTGCTGGGCGGTCTCGACAAGCCGTCCGGGGGCGTAGTCGAGGTGGACGGCAAGGTCATCAGCAAGCTGTCGCCGGGCGCACTGGCGAAATGGCGCTCGCAAAACATCGGCTTCGTGTTCCAGTTCTACAACCTGCTGCCGGTTCTCACCGCCGCCCGCAACGTCGCCCTGCCACTGCTGCTCAACAAGTCCCTGCCGGCCTCCCGGCGCCAGCAGCATGTCAACACGGCCCTGCGCCTGGTGGGTCTGTCCGAACGCGCTTCACATTACCCCCGCGAGCTGTCGGGAGGACAGGAGCAGCGCGTGGCGATTGCCCGCGCCATCGTGTCGGATCCCCCCATCCTGCTGTGCGACGAGCCCACCGGCGACCTGGACCGCCTCACCGCCGACGAAATCATGATTCTGCTGCAGCAGTTGAACCGCGACTACGGCAAGACCATCGTCATGGTGACCCACGATCCTCGCGCCGCGTCGTTTGCGCACCGCGTGCTGCATCTCGACAAGGGGGAGCTGGATGGAGCGCCGTAGCCCGGCCCTTCGATCCCGGAGCTCTCACCGGACCCGGACGCAGCCTTGCAACACCATGCCTGATCCCGCGTTTTTCCGCCGCCTGCAACGACCTCCCGTGTCGGGCTTGCCCTTTCCGGTTTCCGGGCGATTCGACCACGCCCGGAATTTCCTGATCCGGTGAGAGATCCGCGTCAAGCCCGCACCGCCCCATGAACCGTTTCACACTCATCTGGCGCAACCTGTGGCGCAAGCCCGTGCGCACCGTCTTCACCATGCTGGCGGTGCTGGTGGTGTTCTTCCTGTTCACCGTCCTGGAGGGCCTGAAGGCCGCCCTTTCCCTGAGTGATGTGGGCGCGGAATCCCAACAGCGGCTGCTGACCGCGCACAACGTGTCGCTGATCATGATGCTCCCGGAAGCCTACCAGTCGCGAATCGAGCGGCTGCCGGGCATTGGGGCAGTCTCGCACGCCACCTGGTTCGGCGCCCGCTATCAGGACGATCCGGAGTTCGCCCAGCATCCGGTTCGGGCCGAGGAGTACCTGGCGCTCTATCCGGAGATCAAGCTGTCCGGTGAGGCCAAACAGGCCTGGCTGGATAATCGCGGGGGAGCGATCGTGGGACGTGGGCTGGCCAAACAGTACGGCTGGCAGGTGGGCCAACGGGTGCCGCTCGTATCCAGCATATGGGAGCGGAGCAACGGCAGCAAAACCTGGGAATTCGAGATCGAAGGCGTTTTCGACGACACGGCCTCCGGCATGCATGCGACGGTGCTGCTGTTTCATCACGACTATTTCGAGGAGGCGCGCGCCTTCGGCAAGGGCACCGTGGGCTGGTATGTCTCCAGGGGCGACGGCACGGCGCCGGTCGAGGAGTTGATGGCGACGATCGACGCGGAATTCGCGAATTCGCCAGCCGAGACCAAGACCAGCACCGAGGCGGCCTTCGCGCAGGAGTACGCCAGACAGTTCGGCAATATCGGCCTGATCGTGACCCTGATCCTGAGCGCGGTGGTGTTCATGATCCTGCTCGTGACCGGACACACCATGGCGCAGTCGGTGCGCGAGCGAATCCATGAAATGGGCGTGCTCAAGACCCTCGGCTTCAGTTCGGGCAGCTTGTTCCGGCTGGCGGTGCTGGAGGGATTGCTGCTCGTCTTGCCCGTGGGCGGCCTTGCGATGGTGCTGGGCTGGGTCGCCCTGTCCTGGGTGGCCGAGAATATGGGAACCATGTTCCTCGCCGGCCTGCATCTCGACACGGCTTCCGTGTTGCTGGGCCTCGGCCTGATGCTGGCGATCAGCCTGGGTTCGGTCCTGCCGCCGGTGATCCGGGCGCTCAGGCTGGACATCGTCGCGCTCTTGCGCACTACCTGAGAGGCTCGCGACCATGTTCGGGTGGCTTGGGCAAACGCTGGCGCTCGCAACGCTCAATGTGCGCAGCCTGCCGCGCAGGCCCGGCACGGCCGCAGTGGCCATGTCCGGTATCGCCGCGCTGACCGGCGTGTTCGCAGGCGTGCTGTCCATGGCCTCGGGCTTCGAGAAGACCATGGTGGGCAGCGGACGGGACGATGTGGCGCTGGTGTTGCGCAACGGCTCGACTGCGGAACTCAACAGCCGCTTCTCGGATGAACAGGCGGACATCGTGCGCTATGCGCCCGGCATCGCCCGGGACGCGGCAGGCGAGCCGGAGGTTTCATCGGAACTGTTCTGGATCGTCAATGCCGTGGGCAAATCCTCCGGCGCCGAGGCCAATGTTGCGCTGCGCGGCATCCAGCCCGGTGGCTTTGCCTTGCGCAAGGACTATCGGCTGGCGGAAGGGCGCGAGTTCACGCCCGGGCGATTCGAGCTGATCGCCGGGCGCGGCGCCCGCAATCAGTTCGCGGGCCTGGAGCCGGGGCAGACCGTCCGATTCGGCAAGACCGAATGGTTGGTGACCGGGGTGTTCGAGGCCGGCGGATCGGTGTTCGAGTCGGAGTTGTGGTGCGATGTCAACGTGCTTCAATCGGCGTACCAACTGGGCAACGGCTTTCAGGTGGTGCGCGCCCGGGTGGACGGCCCGGGGGGCCGTGAACAACTGGAAGAGGCGCTGGCCAGGGAGCAGAGGCTGAGCGTGGATGTGTGGAGCGAAAGGGAGTTCTATGCCAAACAGGCCGAAAACACAGCCAGTCTGATTCGCCAGATCGGTATTCCGGTTTCGGTGCTGATGGCCATAGGCGCCCTGTTCGCCGCCCTGAACGCCATGTATGCGTCCATCGCCGCCCGGGCGCGCGAACTGGCCACCTTGCGGGCGCTCGGCTTCGGTTCCTTCCCCACGGCCCTGGCGACCCTGCTGGAGTCCGTGGTCCTCGCCTTCCTGGGAGGGGTGTTCGGTTGTGCGACCGTCTGGTTGGCGCTCAACGGCTTCCAGGCATCCACGCTGGGAGTCAGTTTCAGTCAGGTGGTGTTCAACTTCGCGGTCACGCCCGACCTCCTTGCCCGGGGAATGGCGGCAGCGTTGATCGTGGGCCTGGTGGGGGGGGCCTTCCCTGCTGTCCGGGCGGCGAATGCGCGGGTCACCGTGGCCCTGCGCGAGCTGTAGTTGCCGGCCGGCGGGTTCGGCGCGATGTTCAAACCATGCGGGCGCAGCACCTGAGCGGGCCGCTCGCGGCCGCGGTTGGCGCTGCCCTCTTTCTCGGTGCGGCGGCGTCAGACATGCAAGACGTGATCGAATACCGCAAGGACGTGATGCTGGGCATGGCGACTCACCTTTCCGCATTGACCGAATTGCTTGCGGGGGATATCGAGTTCGACGAGCGTCATCTCCAGACCCAGGCGATGTCCCTGGGACTGAATGCGCAGTTGGTCAGCTCGCTTTTCCCGCCCGGTTCGGAGACCGGAGAGACCGCCGCGCTGCCCGGAATCTGGCAGCGTCCGGAGCAGTTTCTGGCCCGGGCCGAGGCGGCCGAACGCGAAGGCCGCAATCTCGCAGCCGCGGCCGAGTCGGGCGACAGGGAGTTCATGGCGCAATCGCTGAAGAGGCTGGCGGACGCCTGCCGGAACTGCCACCGGGAGTTCCGGGCCGAAGACCGGTAGCCCGCGCGAGCGCTCGTGTTCGGGCACACGATCTCAAGGCGTCAGGGAAGACAGGAGCGCTTGCGCTCGGCGGGCCTGTGGTAAATTCCCGCACCCTGCCGCCCGGAATTCCGCCGCCGGGTCAGGCCGCATGGTGCGTCCGAAAGAACAAGGCCGAGATTTTTCGAGCATGACCCATCCATCCACTGCCTCCCTTCGCAATATCGTTCTCCTCGGACACTCCGGCGCCGGCAAGACCATGCTGGCAGAGAACCTGCTGGCGGCCGCCGGAGCAATCAAGACGCCCGGCAGCATTGAGCGCGGCAGCACCGTATGCGACCACCGACCTGAAGAGAAGCGCCTGCAGTACTCCGCCGATGTGGCGGTATGCCATCTTGAACACGGAGGCGCCCACATCAACCTGATCGACACCCCGGGTTCCGCCGACTTCGCGGGGCGCGCGCTGAGTGTGCTGCCGGCGGTCGAAACCGCCATGATCGCGATCAATGCGGCCGCAGGCATCGAACTGATGACCCGGCGCACAATGGCGGCCGCCGAACAGATGGGGCTGGCGCGGTTCATCGTCATTACGCATATCGACAGCGACACCGCCGACCTTGCCGGACTCATGGCGCAGATCCGGGAAACCTTCGGTCGCGAGTGCATTCCGCTCAACCTGCCGGCTGACGGGGCGACCAGCGTGGCCGATTGCTATTTCAGCCCGGAGGATCGCGCCACCGACTTCGGGTCCACCGCCGAGGCGCGCACCATCATCGTGGATCAGGTCGTGGAACTGGACGACGACTTGATGGAGCAGTACCTCGAGCAGGGCGAGGACATGAATCCGGAGCAGCTGCACGGCGCCTTCGAACGCGCCCTGCGCCAGGGGCATCTGGTTCCCGTGTGCTTCGTTTCGTCGGCCAGCGGCGCGGGCCTCAATCAACTGCTCGGCATCATGGAGCGGCTGGCGCCGTCACCGTGCGAGGGCAGCCCGCCGGAATGCACTCTCGACGATGACGCCGTTGTCCTGAAGGTCGACCCGGACCAGGACGCCGTGGCGCTCCTGTTCAAGATCAATGTCGATCCCTATGTGGGCAAGATGGGCCTGTTTCGGGTGTTCCAGGGGAAGGTGGCCGTGGGCGATTCGCTGTATCTGGACGACCAGCGCAAGGCGATCAGGGCGGCGCACCTGTACGCGGTGCAGGGCGCCGCGGCCGAGGAAGTACAGTCGGTGGGGGCCGGCGGCATCGCCGCGCTGTCCAAGATCAACGAGTTGCGCTACAGCGGCGTTCTGCATGCCAGCCATGCGCACGATCGCCTGCGTTTCAAGCCCGCCCCGATGCCGGCGCCGATGCACGGCGTGGTGCTGGAACTGACCCGAAGGGGCGACGAGAAAAAGCTCTCCGATGCGCTTGCCAAGCTGACGACCGAGGATCCCAGCCTGCGGCTGGAGTTCGACGCGCAGGCCAGGGAAACCGTGCTGCGGGGCATGGGCGAACTGCACCTGCGGATGGTCCTGGACCGCATGCGCGAGGAGTTCAATCTGGAGGTCGAAACCCGCCAGCCGCGCATTGCCTACCGCGAGACCATCACCCGCAAGGCGGAGGGCCATCACCGGCACAAGAAACAGACCGGCGGCGCCGGGCAATTCGGCGAGGTGTTCCTGAACGTCGAGCCGCTGCCGCGGGGAGGTGGCTTCGAGTTTGTCGACAAGGTGGTGGGCGGCGTGATTCCCTCGCAGTTCATGCCGGCGGTCGAGAAGGGCGTGCGTCAGGTGCTGGCGGAAGGCGCGGTGGCCGGCTACCCCTTGCAGGACATGCGCGTGACCGTGCATGACGGCAAGCACCACCCGGTGGACTCCAAGGAAGTGGCCTTTGTGGCCGCCGGAAGGAAGGCGTTCCTCGATGCGGTCGGCAAGGCCAGACCCATTGTGCTCGAGCCCATCGCAAGGATCGAAGTGACTACTCCGGGGCAATACATGGGCGACATTGCCGGCCATCTGTCCGGCGCGCGCGGCCGGATCAGCGGCAACCATTCCCTGCCGGGAAACCAGGTGATCATTGCCGCCGAAGCGCCCATTGGCGAACTGGGCGATTTCCAGACCCGCCTGAAGTCGCTCACCGGCGGCGAAGGCGCCTTCACCATGGAGTTCGACCACTATGCCACGGCGCCGCCCCTCATCCAGAAGGGGCTCGAAGACGCCTTCCGGCCTGGCGAGGACTGAAGCCGGTCCCATCCGCCGTTGCCTCGCGGCGGCTCTTGCGCCCGGGCTATGGCGCGAGGAGCCGATCGCCCGGCTGAATGCCCCAGCGCTCCACGGCGCCGGCCTTCAGTTCCAGAATCCGGTTGACCGGCTCACCGGACGGAATGCTGTCCAGGCTCAGGGGGCGGGTACCGGCGGCGATACGGGCCACGGTCCCGTCGGCACGGATGAACAGCATGTCCAGCGAAACGTAGGTGTTCTTCATCCACATGCTGATGGGCTGCTCGCGACGGTAAACGAACAGCATGCCCCGGTTCTCGGGCAGGTCACGCACATGCATGAGGCCGCGGCGCTGCTGGGCCGGGGTTTCCGCCAGCCAGAAATCCAGCAGCACGCACGCGCCTCCGGACGCCTCGAGCACTCCCCGGGCCTGCGCAAGCGAGCTCAGATCCTGGCCGCCGGCTGGCTGCCACAACAGCATGAGGGCGGCCAGCGCCAACATCCTTGAATCCATGCCGCAAATGTACCCGCTACAATCGGAAGCCTGTGTCCGTTCGGCCCCGAGGCCGAAACCATGACGGCCAACCCGCCCGCCTGTTTCGCCGGAGCCCTGGAGGAATTGCGGGCGCCCGCGAGGATCAGCCAGGGCCGGGCCCATGGAGCGAACCTGGACGCACACAAGCGCGGCAGAACCATCCGCAAACCGCAAGGGCCAAGCGCCGCCGCCACCCCTTGTCCACGGCGCGCGCTTCCGCCTGCGCTTCCCCGGCGGCCACGGAGCCTGCTGCAAGACTGCTACACTTGGCCTGACTGTCGCATCTTTATACCAGTAGCATGACCACCTTCAGCCTGATTCCTCCCGCCGTGCGCGCCCGCTTCGAAGACCGTGACCGGATTCCCGCGCAAGGCCGCCGCGTGATTGCAGGGTTTGCGTCCAGTCCCCTGGGCGAGTTGATGCTGGCGCAAGCCGATGGCGTCTTGTGTCGCTTCGCCTACGCGGACCGCCCACAAGACAGCATGTGGCGACAGCTGGCGCGCCGCTGGCGCGGGGCAGAGCTGGAACGCGACGACGATTGGGCGCGTGAAAGGGCGGCGCGTCTTTTTTCAGGCGGCAGAGACACTGTCGAAGTGGTTCTGCGCGGCACGGCGTTTCAGCTCGATGTCTGGCAGGCCCTGCTGGGCGTGGCCGCCGGGCGCACCGAATCGTACGGCGAACTCGCCAGGCGCACGCGCAGACCCGGCGCGTCGCGCGCGGTGGGCGGCGCGCTGAACGCCAATCCCGTCGCCTGGCTGGTGCCCTGCCATCGCATCGTTGCCGGCGATGGCGCGCTGTGCGGCTATGGCGGCGGGCTGCCGCGCAAGCAGCGCCTGCTGGCCGCCGAGGGGGTGAAGGCGGCATGACGCGGCCCGGCAATCAGGCGCCGACCGCCCTGGACGCCATCCCGGTGGTCAGCGGCGCAAAATATCGCACCGCGCAGGGATTCAGCGCCATTCGCAACGGCCAGAAGCGCCGCGCTGCGCCGCCAATGGCCGATAGAGCCGGACGCAAACCGCCGTGGCTCAGGGCGAAACTGCCCTCGGGCGAACGCTACCTGCAGTTGAAGCAGTTGATGCGCGGCCATCGGCTGGCCACGGTGTGCGAGGAATCGCATTGTCCCAACATCGGCGAGTGCTGGAGCGCGGGTACTGCAACCCTGATGGTCATGGGTGGCGTATGCACCCGGGCCTGCCGCTTCTGTGCGGTGGACACGGGCAATCCGGCCGGGTGGCTGGATCCCCGGGAGCCGCACAACGCTGCCGCGACCGTGCGCCGGATGGACCTGGGTTACGTGGTGCTCACTTCGGTGGATCGCGACGATCTGGCCGACGGGGGAGCTGCGCATTTTGCAAGCTGCGTTCGGGCGATCCGCCGCCAAAGCCCGAAGACAGCGGTCGAGGTGCTTGCGCCGGACTTCCGCGGCAGCGAAGAGGCCGTGCGCGCCGTGCTGGCCTCCGCGCCCGCCGTGTTCGCGCACAATATCGAGACGGTTCGCCGGCTGACCCCGCGCGTACGCGACCCGCGGGCCGGCTACGATCAGTCCCTCAAGGTCCTCGGGATCGCGGCCCGCCACAGCGAAGGAATCCTCACCAAATCCAGCATCATGCTGGGCTTGGGAGAGCGCCACGAAGAAATACGCCAGGCCATGCGAGACCTGCGCGCGCGCGGGGTGTCCCTGCTTACCCTGGGGCAGTACCTGCGTCCCACGCCGCACCATCTGCCGGTGGAGCGCTTCATTCCGCCCGAGGAGTTCGCCGAATGGCGGCAAGTGGGGCTCAAGGCAGGCTTTGCGGAAGTGGTTGCAGGCCCGCTGGTCCGCTCGAGCTATCGCGCCGAGCGGGCCCTGATGGGCAACAACGCCGGCGTGGAACTGGTCCCCGCCAACGTTCCGGGCGGTGCGCCTGTCGCAACCGCGCTTTCCTGTTCCTGAACCGCAGTTCCCAAGGAGGTAGAAATGAAAAAGTGGATCGTTGTCGCAATGGTTCTCGCCACAGCGGGCTGCACCAGCGAGTCCGCCATGCGGGTGGAGGCCGATCAGCAATTCGAGCAGATGCGCCGGGAATTGCCGGTTTCCGGCAATCTGGCGCAGCGCGCCTACATCTTCTGTGTTGCGCAGTCGGTGTTGCGGGTGGTGGAAGAGCCCTATGCCAGCCGTCCCTGGGAAATCGAGGTATTCGACCTGCCGGAGGCCAATGCGTTCGCCATGCCCGGCGGCAAGATCGGCGTTTATTCGGGGCTTTTGGATGTGGCCCGGGATCAGCACCAGCTTGCCGCCGTGATCGGTCACGAAATTGCGCACGTCACGCGCGAGCACCCGATAGCCCAGGCAAACCGCGGCGTGGTGACCCAGGGAGCGGCGGCCGTGCTCGGAGCAAGCGTGGGCATGCAGCAGGAAGCCGTGGCCCTGGCGCATATCGGCTTGACCCTGCCATTCAGCCGCAAGCACGAAAGCGAGGCGGACGAAGTGGGCCTGATCTACATGGCGGACGCGGGCTTCGATCCGCGCGCCAGCATCACGCTCTGGAAGAACATGGAAGATCAGTCGGGCAGCGGCCGCCCCCCGCAATTCTTGTCCACCCACCCGGCCCCGGAAGACCGCATGGACAAGCTGATTGCGGGCATGAGCGACGCGCTCGACCGCTACAACGCGGCTTTGGCGCGCGGCATCCGGCCGGTGTGTGAGTGAACGACCAGTCGAAGAGCAGCCAGGGCAACAAAACCCCTAAGGGAAAGAAGCGAACCCCTGCGCAGCCTGCCGGCGAGACCGAATGGCTGCGCGTGATGCTTGAGGAGATCAGCCGCAAGCAAGCCGAGCTTGAGGAAGAACGGACCGAGAAGCGCCGCCGGGATCTGTCCGGCGAATGATTCCGATCGGCGACGATACGCGGGCTCGGCGGACGCCGGTGGTCGGATACGCCCTCATGGGCGCTGTCGTCCTCGCCTTTCTCTGGCAGCTTCGGGCGGGAAACGCCGCGATTTACGCCTTCGGGCTGATTCCCGCAAGGCTGACGCAAGGCGCCGCGCTGCCGCCGCAACTCGAATTGGCCCCGGCCTGGGCCACCGTGTTCACCTCCATGTTCCTGCATGGCGGATGGTTGCACCTTGCGGGCAATCTCCTCTACCTGTGGATTTTCGGCGACAATGTCGAGGACGCGCTGGGTCGGGGCCGATTCGTCGTCTTCTATCTCCTGTGCGGAATCGCCGCGGCGATGGCGCATACACTCCAGGAGACGGCTTCGATAGTTCCCATGATCGGCGCCAGCGGGGCGATTTCGGGCGTGCTGGGCGCGTACCTGAGGCTGTATCCCAACGCCCAGGTGCGGGTGCTGGTTCCCCTGCTGATCGTCTTCTACACCCTGCGCCTTCCCGCCTGGGTGGTTCTGGGCCTGTGGTTCCTGTTGCAACTGGTGTCCAGCGCCTCGATTCAGCCCGGACAGGGCGGAATCGCGTTTTTTGCCCATGTGGGCGGGTTTCTTTCCGGTCTGGTTCTGGTAGGCTTGTTGCTGCCGCGTGGGAATGCGCGGTCTTGATTTTTCTTGAAGCACGATCCGGGAGGAACACCATGGTGCGTTTGAATGTGGTTATCTTGTCCGCAGCTTTTGCGCTGTCCGCATGCGGCGGCCCGCCGGGGGATGAGAGCGAGGCGGCCGATGAACCGACTGCTGCGCAGGGCATGCCCGCCGAGGAAGCGACCCCTGCCATGAGCGATGACATGGATCATGGCATGAGCGACGACATGACCCCTGGCATGAGCGATGACATGGATCATGGCATGGACCATGACGAGGCAGGCGAAGCGGCTACGGGCGACGAAGGCGATGCTCATGGCGGCGGCGATGAAAGCGGCGCCGGGGGCGACGGGTCCGAAGCAGGCTGACCGGGAGCCGCGCCGCACGGGTGGCTTGCTGTTCGTGCGTTGTGCGTGTTCCCGAATGTCGGGGCGCCCACCGGTTCTGGACCGGTGGGGTTGTGTGCGTGGGGCGCGCCGTTACCGGACGGCGCGATGGATTGACGAAATGAATTGTGGAGTCAGGCTATGAACCGATCCGTCATGGTCGCTGCGGCGGCCGCCTTGTTCCTCGAGGTCCTTGCGCCTGTCGCCGGGGCCGATACCGAGACGGCCTGGGATGAAGCCATGGCGGCCGTCCTGGCCGGAGAGCACCGGGGCGAAAGCCGTGGCGGTACGCCCAACCGTGCGCGCGACAGCGCCCGGAATCCGGCGGGCACCCTCAAGTTCTTCGGCCTCAAGCCGGATTCGAAGGTGGTCGAAATCTGGCCCTCCGGCGGCTGGTACACCGAAATCATCGCACCTTTCGTGGCCGCACGGGGCCAGTTCTACGGCGCCCATATTCCTGCGGACCACGACAACGAGCGCTACCGCAGGGGCTTGGAGAGGTACAAGGCCAGGCTGGCGGCAGACCCCGAAACGTATGGCGACGCGCAAGTCACGGTGATGTACCCGGGCAAGATGGCGCTGGCGCCCGAGCCTGTGGACCTGGTGCTGAGTTTCCGCAACCTGCACAACTGGATGGGCCGCGGCTTCGTCGATGAGGCGTTTCAGGCCTTTTACGATGTTCTCAAGCCCGGCGGCGTCCTCGGCATCGTGGAGCATCGCGGCGACCCGCACAAGGAGCAGGATCCCGAGGCGCAATCCGGGTACGTGACCGAGGCCTACACGATCGCGCTGGCGGAGAAAGCGGGGTTCGTGCTGGACGCGAGCTCCGAGATCAATGCCAACCCCAGGGACACCCGCGATCACCCGGAGGGCGTATGGACTCTTCCGCCCAGACTGAGCCTTGGGGACGAGGACCGGGAGAAATACCTGGCCATCGGAGAGAGTGACCGCTACACGCTGCGCTTCCGCAAGCCCGAAGCCTGAACTCGCTCCTTGCCGCGCGGCGCGCACTCATTAGAATAGTGCCGCCATGATTCGCGCCGACTCGCTGAGCAAACACTATGGCGCCATAAGGGCGGTGGACGGAATCTCCTTCGACATCGAGCCGGGGGAGATCGTGGGCCTGCTCGGTCCCAACGGCGCCGGCAAGACCACCACCATGCGCATGTGCGCCGGCTATCTGGCGCCCACCTCCGGACGTGTCGAAGTGCATGGCTTCGACCTGCAAACCCAAACCCTGGCGGCGCGCAAGACTTTCGGCTATCTGCCGGAAGGGGCGCCGCTTTGGGGGGAGATGAGCCCGCGGACCTTCCTGGACTTCATCGCCGACATCCGGGAACTTCATGGCGCGCAGCGCGACGAACGCATCGCCGAGGTTGCCGGGCTGTTGCAATTGCACTCCGTTATCGATCAGCGCATCGAGACCCTGTCCAAGGGCTACAGGCGCCGGGTGGGCCTGGCGCAGGCCATTCTCCACGATCCGCCGGTGCTGCTGCTGGACGAACCCACGGACGGCCTGGACCCCAACCAGAAACACGAAGTAAGGCAACTCATTCGCGGTATGTCCAGCGACAAGATCGTGGTGATTTCCACTCACATCCTGGAGGAAGTGGAGTCCGTGTGCAGCCGCGCCATCATCGTCGCCGCCGGCCGAATCGTGGCCGACGACACGCCCGCGGCGCTGGCCTCCCGTTCCGACTCGGGACGGCTGGATCGCGTATTCCGGCGCATCACCACCGGGCGGGAGCAATGATGCGGCACGTCTGGACCATTGCCCGCCGGGAGTTGCGCGCCTATTTCGCAACGCCGGTCGCTTACGTGTTCATCGTGATTTTCGTGGCGCTCAGCGGAGTGTTCACGTTTTACCTCGGGAACTTCTACGAGAGGGAACAGGCCGATCTCACGCCCTTCTTCGGCTTTCACCCTTGGCTGCATCTGGTGCTGGCGCCGGCCGTTTCCATGCGCCTGTGGGCCGAGGAGCGCCAGTCGGGAAGCGTGGAGCTGCTGATGTGCCTGCCGGTCGCCGCCTGGCAGGCGGTGGTGGGCAAGTTCCTGGCCGCCTGGTGTTTTATCGGCGCCGCGCTGGCGCTGACCTTTCCCACCTGGATTACCGCCAACTACCTGGGCAATCCGGACAACGGCGTGATCCTTGCCGCCTATTGTGGCAGCCTGTTGATGGCAGGCGCCTATCTGGCCATCGGCGCCTCGATCTCCGCCGCCTGCCGGAGTCAGGTCGTGGCTTTCGTGACCACCGTGGTGGTGTGCTTCGTCTTCCTGCTGGCCGGCTTTCCGCTGGTGCTCGACGCCTTCGCCGGCTGGGCGCCGCAAGTGCTGGTGGACATCGTCGCTTCGCTGGGCTTTCTG
Source organism: Gammaproteobacteria bacterium (assembly GCA_965115835.1). Classification (GTDB taxonomy): domain Bacteria; phylum Pseudomonadota; class Gammaproteobacteria; order Steroidobacterales; family Foliamicaceae; genus Foliamicus. Next base: position 2,472,461 of record OZ220471.1, on the reverse strand, counting down.
ACCCATTTCAACGCCATCAGCAAGGGCGTGCTGGATGCCCGGGATATCCTGTATTTCCTTTTGGTGATCGCGGCCTTCCTGTACGCCAACGCCATCGTCCTCGACCTGGGGCGGGGGAACTAGCGTGGGCGGCGGTCGTTCGCGCTACGGGCGCCTGGGGCTGGGGGCGCTGGCCCTGGTGTTCCTGGCGGCGGTGGGGCTGGTCAACCTGACGTTTCGGGGCGTGCGGCTCGACCTCACCGAAGCCGGCCTGTATACCCTGTCGGACGGTACCCGGCGGGTGCTGGAGGCGATCCCCGAACCCATCCGCCTGTATTTCTTCGTGTCCCGCTCGGGCTTGTCCGGCAGCCCCGGTCTCAAGTCCTGGGCCGACCGGGTGGAGGACATGCTGGACGAGTTCGAGGCCAACGCCGCCGGGCGGCTCGAGGTCAGCGTGATCGATCCGGCGCCGTTCTCGGAAGACGAGGATCGCGCCGCCGCCTTCGGGCTGCAGGCGGTGCGCCTGCAGATCAGCGACGAACCGCTGTATTTCGGCGTGGCGGGCTCCAATTCGATCGGCGACGAAGAGTTCATCGCCTTCATGGATCCGCAGCGCGAGCAGTTTCTGGAGTACGATCTGGCGAAGCTGGCGTACACGCTTTCGCACCCGGAGGAACCGGTTGTGGGCCTGATCAGCAGCCTGCCCCTCACCGGCGGCTTCGACCCGGCCACGACCCGCATGACGGAACCCTGGATTGTCACCTCGCAGATCAGCGAGCTGTTCGATCTCAGGAACCTGGAAACCGTCGAGGATTTGCCAGACGAGGAGGCGGACATCCTGCTGCTCGTGCATCCCAGGGGATCCACTCCCAGCCAGTTGTACGCGCTGGAGCAATTCCTGTTTCGCGGGGGCCGGGCGCTGGTTTTCATCGACCCGCTCGCCGAGGCCGACCCCGCCAACCCCCCGGCCGGCGCCATGGCGGGATTGCCCGCCGACCGCTCCTCGAATCTGGAGCCCCTGCTCTCGCACTGGGGCCTGGAGATGCCCCCGGAGACGGTGGTGGGCGATGCCCGCAATGCGCTGCGGGTGGGCGAGGCGAACGGCGCGCTGGTGCGGCACCCGGCCTACATCGGGGTAGACCTGCAGCAGGCCGGTTCCGGCGAAGTCGTGACCGCCGAGCTGGACACGCTCAATCTGGCTTTTTCCGGTTATCTCAGGCCGCTGGAAGACGCGACCCTGGAGATCACCCCGCTGGTCCGAAGCAGCGCCGATTCGGGCTTCCTGGACCCCGGCATGCTGGCGTTTACACCGGACATCGACAGCCTGTGGTCGGACTTCAGCCCGCGCGGTGAACCGCTGACTCTCGCGGCGCGGCTGAGCGGAAGGGCAGACAGTGCGTTTCCCGGCGGCCGGCCAGCCGAAACCGCGTCCGGTTCCGGGGATGAAGACGACAGCGCCGCCAATTCGCTCCCCCGCGCCGAAGCCTTGGGGGAGCAGGAAGAGTCCGCGCCCCCGGAGCACTTGGCAGAAGGCGAGGTGCAGCTGATTGTGGTGGCGGACACCGACCTCTTGTCCGACCGGATGTGGGCGCAGGCGCAAAGCCTGTTCGGCCAGCGACTCATTTCCGCATTCGCCAGCAACGGCGATTTCGTGATCAACGCTCTGGAGCAGCTGGCCGGCAGCTCCGACCTCATGAGCCTGCGCGGGCGAGCCGCGTTCTCGCGACCGTTCAAGCGGGTGGACGAGCTGCGTGTGGAAGCCGAGGCGCAGTTCCGCCGCACCGAGGATCGGCTTCAGCAGGAGCTGGCCAACACCGAGAGCCGGCTGGCCGAATTGCAGCAATCCCGCGACGATGTCTACGCGCTCAGCCTCACCCCGGAACAGGAAGCGGAGCTGGAAAAATTCACCGGGGAGCGCTTGCGCATCCGCAAGGAACTGCGCGAGGTGCGCCGCAACCTGGATGCCAGTATCCAGCAGCTGGGCGCGGTGGTCAAGGTCGTCAACATCGGGCTGATCCCGCTGCTGATCGGCTTGGGCGGGCTGGCCGTGACCCTCATCCGCCGCCGTGGCCGGCGCCGCCCATGAACCGCCGGGCCGTCTTCATCCTGGCTGCCCTGGGGGTTGGGCTGGCGGCTATCCTGCTTGTTGCCCGCGTCGATTTCGATCGCGGAAAGGATCAGCACGGACTGCATGCGCGAGGGTTTGCGGAGCGCATGGGCGATCTGGAGTCGCTGCGTGTGGTGCAGGCCGACAACGAGGTCGTGGCCACCATCGAGCGTGGCGAGCAGGGCTGGGTAGTGGCCGAAAGGGACGGGCATCGCGCCGACTTCGAGCGCCTGCGCAGCAACCTGCAGGCCCTGGCGCAGGCCCGCCGGGTGGAGAAGAAGACGGCGCTGCCGGAGTTCTATTCGCGGCTGGGCGTCGAAGGGCCGGATTCCCCCGACACGGACGGCTATCTGCTGGAACTGGAGTACCGCGACAAGCATCCGGCCGAGGGCTACATTGTCGGCCGGCGGGCCGGCGCCGGCATGGCTTATGTCCGCACCGCCGGCGAGACGCAAAGCTGGATGGTGAGCGCCGATTTCGACCTTTCCGGCCGCACCCGCGACTGGCTGGACCGCGATGTCATCAACCTCGCTTCCGGCGAAGTGCGGCGCGTGGTGCTGGACCGTGGCGCTGGCGATATGCTGGAGATCGCCAAGGGCGATCCCGGCGACATCAATTTCACCCCCCTGAACATACCCGAGGGCCGCGAACTCGAATATGGCAGCGTCGCCAACAGCATCGCTGGCGCGCTGGCCAATGTCGAGGCCAACGATGTCCGCCCTGTGGCGGCCGTGGAGGAGCTGCCCCGCGCCGTGCTGGCGCGCTACGAGACCTTCGCTGGCCTCGAGCTGCGGCTGGATGTGCGCGAAGAAGCGCCGGCGCCGGTTGCGGCGGAGGACAGCGTCGATGACGGGGACGATCCCCGCTACTGGGCGATGTTCTCGGCCGCCGCGCTCGATCCGCCGGAAGTCGCACAAGCCGGCGACGACGCCGGTTCCGACGAGCCGGCGCAGCAACCGGAGGAGCGCGCCGCGGAACTCAATGCCAGACTGGGCGGATGGGCCTACGAACTGCCCCGATACAAGAGCGATCAATGGTTCAGGACCATGGACGATCTGCTCAAGGGCGAGTAGGCGCTCTGGCGCTACCGAAGAACCCGGCACAGCCTCCGGCTGGATTCGGCAACACCTGATCGCATGGGAACCCTGACAGAAACCGTGTACGGACTGTCCGTGTGGATAGTCCCCCTGCTGCTGGCCATTACCCTGCACGAGGCGGCGCACGGCTACGCGGCGCTGCGGCTGGGCGACGATACCGCCTGGCGACTGGGCCGCATTTCCATCAACCCACTGCGGCATATCGACCCCATCGGTACGGTCGCAATGCCCATCCTGTTGCTGCTGCTCTCCGGCGGCAGCTTCATGTTCGGCTATGCAAAGCCAGTGCCGGTGGCCTTCCATCGGTTGCGGAATCCGCGCATCGACATGGTCAAGGTGGCCGCGGCCGGCCCCTTGTGCAACCTCCTGCAGGCTTGGGTCGCCGCGCTGCTGCTGCATGTTCTCAGTGCGCCCCTGTCCGGGCCGGAGGTCTGGCTTGCGAAGGTGCTGGAAATGGCGATTTATTTCAACCTGCTGCTGGCCGTGTTCAACATGCTGCCGCTGCCGCCGCTGGACGGAGGCCGCGTGGCCGTGGGCCTGCTTCCGGACTCGCTGGCCCAGCCCCTGGCCCGCCTGGAGCGGCATGGTTTCGCCGTGCTGCTGGCCCTGTTTTTCGTGCTGCCCTGGCTGGGCAAGCAAATCGGCCGGAACTGGAGCATCTTTGAGGCGCTCATCCTGCCGGTTGCCCGCAAGCTGGGCGAACTGATCCTCCTGCTCGCCGGGCACTCCTGAGCACACAGGCCGACCGGCGCCGCCAGCGCTGAATCCGAACGGCGCCCGGCGGCCGAATCGCCCGCACGCAGGGTTGCGCTACAATCGAACGCCCGCCCTTCGTCTTGTGGAGGTACGCAATGTATATCAATTTCTGGTACGCCGCGGAGCGCTCCGAGAAGCTCACGGGCGACGCTCCCATCCGGGTGCGGATGCTCAGCCACAACTTCGTGTTGTTCCGCGATTCCAAAGGCAAGGCGCATTGCCTCAGCGACACCTGTATCCACCGGGGCGCGGCCCTGTCCGGCGGCAAGATCAAGGGCGATTGCGTGCAGTGTCCCTATCACGGCTGGCAGTACAACGGCAGCGGCCGTTGCGTGAACATTCCCTCGCTCGGCCCCGAGGGGCGCAGGAAAGTGCCGCCGCGCGGCCAGGTGGACGGCTATCCCACCGAAGAGCGCTATGGCCTGATCTTCGTGTTTCTGGGCGACCTGTCCGAGGAGGAACGCCCGCCCATCATGCCCATTCCCGAGTGGAACGAGAAGGGCTGGCGAGCCGGCACGCTGGACTATCACTGGGACGCCAACTACGAGCGCGCCGTGGAGAACGGTCTCGACCCGGCCCACAACGAGTTCGTGCATCCCACTCACGGCTATTCCGGCGAGCGCGAGGGATACAAGGTCAACGAGTTGCGCATCAAGCAGGACGAACACGGCTTCAGCTTCATGCACACCTTCCAGTCGCCGCCGCTGAAAAACTGGTTGATGAAGAAGCTCCGCAACTACGACGGTCCGCTGGACGCCGGGTCGGGCCATCATGGCCCCAACGGCCTGTACACCTACATCCACCTCACTCCCACCAAGTGGTTCCATCAATACGTCTATGAAACCCCGGTGGACGAGCACCTCCTGCATACCTTCCTGGTGTCCATGCGCAACTGCTTGATTCCCAAGAACAAGCGGCTCCTGAAGGTATTCGACCGGCAGATGGACAAGCGCAATTTCGCCATCGCGGAGCAGGATCGTGTGGTGATCGAGAAGCTCGACCCGGTGTGTACGCCGGCCGACCGCAGCACCCGCGAACTGCTGGTGCCGGCGGACAAGGTGATCTGGCTCTACCGCGAGCGTCTCCAGCAGTGGGACGACAAGGGCTGGCGCATCGACACCGACGAGCTGAAGCGCATGCGCGCGAAACGCAACGTGGTTTATGCGATTCCCTCGCCGGCGCGGCGCAAGTCCAAGGCCTGGGTGCTGGATCCCGTGCCGCTGGTCGAGCCTCAGCCCACCGCGCAACCCCTGCAGGCTGTCGGGGGCTGAACCACAGCAGCGTCCGACAGGAGGGTCATGACGGGGCCGGAGCGCCCGCCCGGGCTGCCCGGGGAGCGCGTCTGGCTTCAGCCGGCAAGCGAAGCGGGCCCGGGCGCCGGAGCTTCAGCAGTTCGGCGCGCCTTGAACCAGTGGCGCGCATCCGAGCTGATCGCCATCATGCAGGGCACATAGATCAGCACCAGCGGCGGCGCCAGCATCAGCCCGAACACCAGGGTGATCGCCAGGGGCTGAACCAGTTGCGCCTGCAGGCTGCCCTCGAACAGGATCGGCGTTACTCCCACGATGGTCGTGAGGCTGGTCATCAGCACCGGCCGCAGCCGTTCCCGGGCGCCGTGCCGCAGCGCTTCCATGAGGGAATCGCCGTCGTCCCGGCGCCGTTGCACCGCCGACACCAGGATGATCGAGTCGTTCACCAGAACGCCCGCCAGCCCCAACAGCGCCACCAGGCTGAACATGCTGAGATTGAACCCGAAAACCATGTGTCCCAGGATCGCCCCCACCAGTCCGAAGGGAATCACGCTCATTACCACCAGCGGCGTTCCATAGCGCGCAAACACCCAGGCCAGCACGATGTAGATGCTGCCCAGCGCCACGATCCCGGCCATGCGGAAATCCGCCAGCGCCGCGCTCTGCTGCTCGGTCCGCCCCTTGAAATCGACGGACACGCCGTATTGCTCCCGCACGGCGCGGATAACCCCCTGTTCTTCCAGCGCACGGACTATCTGTCCACTGGTGGTCAGGGCCGGATTCAGGTCCGCCGACACGCTCACCTGCGTTAATCCGTCGATTCGCCGAATCTGGGCAAATCCTACCCTCTGGCGCAGGTTGACCACCTCCGTGAGCGGCACTTCCTCGCCGCTGCGCGACCGCAGGTACAAATTGCGCAACCCCGCCTGCCCCGGGCCTGCCTCCGGCAGCTTCACCAGCACCTTCAGTTCCTCTTCGTCGCGGGGAACCCGGTCCGCCAGGGCGCCCTCGTAGGCGTTGCGCACCTGCCGCGCCACCTCTGCGGCGCTGAAGCCCATTGCTTCGCCGGCCGGAGTGATCTCCAGTAGCACTTCCTGCTTCCCGCGGGGCAGATCGTCGTCGACGGAATCCACGCCGGGCGCCGCCGCCAGCCAACGGGCCACAAGGCCAGCCGCCGCCTTGAGGTCTTCCAGGCTGCCGCCGGACAGGCTCAGGTCCACATCGCTGCCCGGCGGCCCCGCTACCTGGCGGGAAAAGAAGATCAGCTTCTCCACGCCCGCGCCCCGCTCGGTCTCCCGTTTCCAGGCCTCCAGGAACGCCTCGTTGCGGATTGAGCGGGTATCCCCGGGCGCCAACTCCAGGGTGTACACGCCCAGGTGATCGCCGCTCACCTCCAGCGGGGCGTTGCCCACGCCCGGATCCCGGGTGGCCACGGACCCGACTCCGAAGGCTATCAGCTCGCCCGGAGCGGCGCCAAGCTGGCGCTCCGCCACGCGCGCGGCCCGACCCAGTTCCGCCACCATCTCCTCCGAATCCCGCCGCGGCGCACCCGGCGCCAGGGAAAAGTTTGCGTACACCAAGTCCGACTCCGGGGCGGGGAAGAAGTCGAAGCCGACGCGCCCGGTCCCCATCAGGGCAATGGACAGAAGGAACAGGCACAAGGCAGTGGTGACGCTGGCGTAGCGCTGGCGCAGGGCGCGCTCGAGAAGGCGGCTGAACAGGCCGTCGCGAAAGCGCGCAAATCCCGTCTCGAATCGCTCGCGCCACCGCGCCGGAGGCCGCTGCCGGGCCAGCGCGGAACGCAGATGCATCGGCAGAACCAGAAAGCACTCCACGAGGCTGGCGAGAATGACCAGCCCCAGGGTAATGGGCAATTCCTTGATTACGCTGCCCACCTCCTCCTCGATCATGAGGATGGGCAGGAAGGCCGCCAGGGTGGTCAGGGAAGCCGCCATGACCGGCGGAAACATGACTCGCGAAGCGCGTTCGGCCGCTTCGCCTCCGGGCACTCCCGAAGCATGCAACTTGCCGGCGTGCTCCGACACCACGATGGCGTCGTCGACAATGATCCCTATGCCCATGATCAGCGCGAACATGCTGATCATGTTCAGGCTCAACCCCACCGCCGCCATGCCCGCCATCGCCGCCAGGAAGGAAACGGGTATGCCTATCGCCACCCAGAAGGCCGGTCGCCCGCCCAGAAACAGATAGAGAACGGCGAGAACCAGGATCAGCCCGCCGAAACCGTTGGCCAGAAGCATGTTGACACGTTGCGTGACCTGATCGGCGAAGACATCGTACAAATCCACCCTGAGGCTGCCTGGCGCCCTTGCCTTGAACTCCTCAAGATAGCTCTCGACCATCTGCTGGGCAATCATGGAGTCCACGCCGCGGCTGCGCCGAACATTCAGGTTGATCGAAGGATGTTCGCCCACCTTGCGCGCCACCTCGCCCTGGGCGGCAGTCTCGTGAATCCGGGCGATGTCCTTGAGGCGCAGCCGTTCGCCGGAATCCGTGGCCAGCACTTCCACTTCGCCCAGTTCCGCGGCAGTCCGAGCACGGCGCTCGCTGCGGATCTGCCGCGATATGCGCTCCGTATCCAGAGTACCGCCCGGCAGATCCAGGCTGGAGCGAGCAATCCTCTGAGCAACATCGTCCAGCGTGAGATCGAGGCGCCGCAGGGTGGCGGCCGGCACCTCCACGCGCAACTCACTCTTGCGCAAACCCCTCATGCGCACCGAACTGATCCCGCGCTGCAGCAGGTCGTTGCGGATTTCCCAGGCGTAGGACTTGAGCGTGCTTTCGCTGAACGGCCCCGAGATCTCGATATTGCAGATGATTTCACTGGGCTGGATCAGCCGGACCACGGGGCGCTCCATCTCCTGTGGAAAGGTGGCCACGCGGGCCACCGCCGACTGCACATCGGTCAGCGCCTTGGCCATGTTGCTGCCGAAATCGAACTCCGCCTGCAACACCGCCCGGCCCTCGAAGGCCGTGGCATCCAGCTTGTCCACATTGTCCAGCAGCACCAGTTCGCGCTCCAGCGGCTCGATCACGTTCGTCTGAATATCCTGCGGGCTGGCCCCCGCCCAGGTGATGTCGATCTGGATCTGCTCCAGCGTGAAGTCGGGCATCAACTGGCGGTTGAGCTGCCCGAGCCCCAGCAGGCCGAACAGGATCATCAGCGCCAGAATCAGGTTGCCGGCCACCCGGTGACGGGCGAAAAACACCAGAATGCGATTGGCCGCCATTGCCGCTTATTCCACGATCAGGGCGCGGGCGTTTTCGCCGGCTTCGCGGAGTTGCGTGATCACCACCTGCTCTCCGTCTCTCAGGGCATTCTCCGGCGCCGCGCCCAGCAGCGTCATCTCGCCATCGTAGCCGAGCCGCTCCACATGGCGGGTGAGCAGCCGCCCGTCCCGAACCACGAACACCCGGTTTTCCCCATACAGGGCCGTGTCCGGCACGGGCGCCACCCGGGAGTACAAACGGTCCTCAAGCTCGATGCGCACGAACGCTCCCGGCCGCAGGGGCGTGTCCACCGATGTGCCCAGCAGTTCGGCGAATACGCGGATACCGCCGCTGGCGGCGGCAATCTCGCCGCCGACGCGTTCGATTCTCGCCTCGTACTCCAGTTCGGTGTCGCCGATCTCCCAGAAGATGAGGGCGGTGCGGCCGGTCAGGCTTCCTTCGGGCATCAGGCGTCCGTACTGCTCGTTGGAGAGCGGGAAACCCACCTCCAGCGAAGCCGGATCCACGATCCGCGCCACCCGGTCGGTGGTGGACAACTGCCGTCCCAGGTTGGCGGCCACATCCACCAGGACGCCATCGTAGGGCGCCAACAGGCGCGTGTCGGCCAGATCGCGTTTGGCGCGCCGGGTGCTGGCCTGGCTGCGCTCCAGCGCGGCGCGCGCCATTTCCAGCTCCAGAAGCGCCGTGTCCCGCTGCTGGGCGGATACATTGCCTGCTGCAAACAGGGCCTCGATCCGTTGCAGGTCCTGTTGTCTGAGCCGCAACTGGGCCTCGGCCTCGACGGCGGCGGCGCGCTGCTCGGCCAATGCGATTTCATAATCGAAGGGATCGACCCTGAGCAGCAATTCGCCCCGGCTTACCGTGCCTCCCTCGCGAAAGTTGTCCCCCACCTCCACGATAGGGCCGGGAGTGAGAGCCCGGAGCTCGCTCTCGCGACCGGCCACGATTTCGCCGTAGAGCTTCAGGACCGGCCGCAGGTTCTGGAAGCGCGCGGTGACGACCCTCACGGGCCATTCGATTTCCGCTTGTTCCACCGGCGCCATGCTGGGGCGCGTAAGCACCAGCAAGGCCACAATTCCTGCCGTGGCAAGAAGGATCAGCAGCGGGAGGGTCTTGCGTCGCATCCGGGGCTATTTTCCACTATTCCCATGAAACGGGTGTTCGGGGCGGGGTGCGTTCGCGGATTCGCCGCCCGTCCACCCCGGGAGCCCGCGCCGCAGAAACGGAATGAAGATAATACCCATGCAGGCAGGCTGAGGTTGGGAAATGCCGATAACCTTATTGTGGAATTCCGGGCCGGGGGACGCCTTGAAATACCGGCGCGCGCTCGCGAGGATCAGCCGGGGCCGGACCTGGGGCAGAGCGAGCAGGCGCACGGGCAAGCGCGGCAGAATCGTTCGCAAGCCGCCAGGGGGAGGCTCGATACCGGCGGTCGTTGCAGGGAGCGGAAAAAACACGAGATCAGCCAGGAGCTTGCAAATCTGCGGGCCGGGCCGGTGAGAGATCAGGGCGCGCATGGCGCGGCTTCGAAGGCTCGCCCCGGAGCCGGCAAGGGGCCGGTGCTTGTGTGGTTCCGGCGCGACCTGCGATTGACCGACAATGCCGCGCTATTGTGGGCCGCGGAGACCGGCCGGCCTGTCATTCCCTTCTTCGTGCTCGATGACGCAGAATGCCGGAGAGGAGGCGCGGCGCGTTGGTGGCTGCATGGAAGCCTGAATGCCCTGAGCGACGCTCTGGCGCGCATCGGCAGTCGGCTGGTGCTGCGCCGCGGGTCCGCTGGCGACACGATCGCCGCGCTGGCGCGGGAGTGCGGCGCCACGGACATCGCCTGGAACCGACTCTACGAACCGGCGCTTGTCGAGCGGGACACGGCGGTCAAGGCGCGGCGCCGGCAAGCCGGCCTTGCGCCCCGCTCATTCAACTCGGCGCTGCTGTTCGAACCCTGGGCCGTCAAAACGCATGACGGCGGCCATTACCGGGTGTTCACGCCCTTTTGGCGCCAATGCCTGAACCGGGGGCTTTCGCCAGCGCAGGGCGCTGTGCGGCGTCTCGCGCCGCCAGCCGCATGGCCCGCAGGCGAGGACTTGGCCGGTTGGCGCCTTCGCCCGACCGCTCCGGACTGGGCCTGCGGCCTCCGGGAGGTCTGGCAACCGGGCGAGGCAGGCGCACAAGAGCGGCTCGAACGCTTTCGCAGGCATGGCGTCTGCGGCTATACGGAAGGTCGCGAGTTTCCGGCAGGTCAGGGAACGGGCAGGCTGTCGCCGCACCTGCATTTTGGCGAGATCGGCCCCCGGCAGGTCGCCGCCGCAATCGGCCCGGGCGCGCCCGGGAGCGACGCCTTCGCCTTTCTCCGCCAGCTCGGCTGGCGTGAGTTCAGCTACCACCTGCTGTACCACAATCCCGGCATGGACACGGTCAATCTCCGGCGCGGATTTGACCGTATGCCCTGGCGCAACGACGCCGGGGACTTGCGGGCATGGCGGCGCGGACGGACGGGCTATCCGCTGGTGGATGCCGGGATGCGCGAACTCTGGACAACGGGCTGGATGCATAACCGGGCGCGGATGATCGCGGCATCCTTTCTCACCAAACACCTGCTGATCGACTGGCGGCGCGGCGCCGAGTGGTTTATCGACACGCTCGTGGACGCGGACCTCGCCAACAACAGCGCCGGCTGGCAGTGGGTCGCAGGCAGCGGTGCGGACGCCGCGCCGTATTTCCGCATCTTCAGCCCGGTTGCGCAGTCGCGGCGCTTCGATGCCGGGGGCGACTATCTCCGCAGGTGGCTGCCGGAATTACGGCAACTACCGGACCGCTGGATACACGCTCCCTGGGAAGCACCGGAGCATGTCCTTGCAAAGGCCGGGGTGAAGCTGGGGGAAACATGGCCCCGGCCCATCGTGGACCACAAGATGGCGCGCGCGCGGGCGCTCGATGCTTTCAGCAAGGCGGTCCGGGCGCCTGCGCCGCAGGAACCGGGATGAGAGCCTGCGCGCCTGCGCAGGCCAGTGGAGGTTGGGAGAAGAACGCACAGGGCGGTCCGGGCGCGGCAGGGGCGCGCATCCGCACGAAGGGCTATTCGCGAATCCCCACGCCCCGGTGGATCAGGAAGGCGCACACGCCGAACAGCGCGCACACGAACACACCCATCATCACGTACGCTGTGACCAGGGGAACGTCGGTGGCGCCGATCATCCCGTAACGGAAGGCATTGATCATGTACAGGATCGGATTGAACAGGCTCAGCGTGCGCCACACGCCCGGAAGCAGGTCCACCGAATAGAAGACGCCGCCCAGGTAGGTCAGCGGCGTGAGAACGAAAGCGGGGATCAGCGAGACATCGTCGAACTTCCTGGCGAAGATGGCGTTTATCATGCCTCCCAGTGAAAAGGTGACTGCGGTGCACAAGAGCGTGAACGCCACGATCAGGGGGTGGCGGATTTCCAGGTCGGTGAACGCCATTGCTACCAGGGTCACGATCAGCCCCACGATCAGTCCGCGCAGCACACCGCCGGCAGCGTGCCCCAGCACGATGATGTAGTTCGGCAACGGCGAAACCAGCATCTCTTCGAGGTGCCGCTGGAACTTGGCGCCGAAGAAGGACGAAACAACGTTGCCGTAGGAATTGGTGATCACCGACATCAGGATCAGCCCCGGCGCGATGTACTGCGTGTAGTCATGGCCGGACATGGAGCCGATGCGCTCGCGCAGTTGTCCGAAAATGATGAAATACAGGGCCATGGTGACGGCCGGCGGCACGATGGTCTGCACCCAGATACGCACGATGCGCCGTGCTTCCTTGAGCACGATCGTGTACAGGCCCACAGCCTTTTCGAGGCCGGTCAAGCCGCCCCCGACTACCGGCTCAGCCATGGGACCGGATCCACCGGCTTGCCGTTGCGGCGTATTTCAAAATAAAGGCCGGGCTCAAGCCGCCCGCCGGTGCTTCCCGCAAGGGCGATGACCTGTCCCTTGCTCACCATTTCACCCTTCCTTCCCAACAGGCGCTCATTGTATGCGTACAGGCTCAGCACGTTCTCTCCATGATCCAGCACCATGAGAAAACCCAGCCCGCGCACCCAATCGGCAAACACCACGCGCCCCGGGTGCGGAGCCCGCACCTTTGCTCCCTCTTCCGCCTGGAGGAGAATCCCGTCCCAGTTCGCCTGACCGCCGCCCGCGCCGCCTCCGAAAGGCCTGAGAACACGGCCCCGCACCGGCCAGCCCAGGCGCCCCCGGGCCGCCGTAATCGATGACAGGGGCGCGGAGGGATGGTCCTCCACAATCCGGCCCAGGTCTTCGACCAGCGAAGTGAGCGTGGCCGCCCGGATCCTGAGGCGTTCGATTTCCTCGCCGGCGGCGCCAATACGCTGTCCGAGCGCCTGCAGCGTTTCCCGGCGGGCGGCCACAGCCTGCTCCATGTTGCGGATCTGTTCCGCCTGCCGCGCCTGGAGTTTCGCCAGCTGCTCCTCGACGCGGTTGGCTTCGCCCCGGATGTCCTGCATCTCGGCGGCGGCCCGGAGGGACGCGCGCGCCTCCTCGTCCCGGGAGCGCGCCAGGATTCCCGCCCACGCCATGCGCCTGCTTATGTCTCCGGCGCTGCGGCCCGCAAGCAGGGCTCTGAAACGGCCCTGGCGCCCGGAACGCCAGGCGAGCCACATGGCCGTTGCAAGCGCCTGGCGAGTTTGCCGGTGCGCCCGGACCTTGTCCTCCAGGGCGTCCGCAAGCCGCGCGCGATCCTTGACGCTCCTCTCCAGTTGCCGCTGCATGTCGCGGGCCGCCTCGCGCAAGCTCGTAATCTGTGTTTCGGCCTCGCGCAGCGCCGCCGCCACCTGGTGGCGCGCCTGCAGATCGCGTTCGAGCCGCAACTCGACCGCTGCAATGCGGCCCAGCAAATCCTCGAGTTCGTTGCCCTGCGCGGCCTGCTGCCCGCCGGCAAGAACGGGAAACAACGCAAGGCACGCCATCAGGCCTCGCTCAGGCTTTTCCATACTCGTAATCGTGGGTGCGCTCCTGATTCGGGGACTGTCGGCGGAAGCGGCGGCATTATAACGATGCCCGATATAATGCCTTGCAGCACGCTCGCGGCAGGTGAGGCGCGCAGGCTTCCCCGGCGGCGCACACGGCGGCAGGCAAGCTACCGGAGCCATTTCAGAACACAACGCCCTCGGCCGATATGGAAACTCTTGTCGATTTCGCAGCCGCGCATCCCTGGCTGAGTCTCGGGCTGATCGGCAGTCTTCTTGCGGCCGTGTTCAACGAAGTGCGCCTGCGGGCGCTGGCCGTGAGCGCGCTGGCGCCCGCCGTTGCAGTGCAGGCCATCAACAAGGGCGCGGCGGTGTTCGACCTGCGGGAGCCCAAGGTCTTCGGCCAGGGGCACATTCCCAGCGCCCGCAACATCCGTGTCGTGGATGTCCCCGAGGCGCCGAAGATCAAGTCGGGAAAGGCGGTTGTGCTGGTGTGCGAAAACGGCGCGGCCAGCATGCGTCTGGCGCAGGACCTGCGCAAGAAGGGATCCGGGCAGGTTTTCAGCCTCAAGGGCGGGCTGTCCGCCTGGCAGCGCGACAACCTGCCCGTGGTGAGTGGACGAAATCGTCGCAGTTAACCCTTGCCGTACGGGGCTGGGCCGCAGGGATTCATGTTCGCGGTAATCGGCGCCGGCGCCTGGGGCACCGCGCTGGCTGTGCATCTGGCCAGGGGCGGATGGCCGGCGAAGCTCTGGGATATCGACCGCCGCCATCTGCACAACCTTGTCCGCGACCGCGAGAACAAGCGCTATCTGCCGGGCGTGCCCCTGCCCCATGCGGTGCAGCCGGTGGAGGAACTCGAGGCGGCCGCCCGCGGCGCCGATTGCATTGTTGTGGTCACGCCCAGCTCGGCCTTGCGCGATACGTTCCGGCGGATCAAGCCCCTGCTTGTGGGGAGCGTTCGCCTTTGCTGTGCTTCCAAGGGCCTGGAAGTGGAAAGCGGCTTGTTGACGCACGAGGTGGCGGAGCAGGAACTCGGCGAAGATGTGCCGCTTGCGTTGCTGTCCGGCCCGACTTTCGCAGCGGAGGTGGCGGCCGGCCTTCCGGCTGCGATCACGGTGGCGTCCCGCAGTCCGGAATTGGCCCGATGGCTGGCCAAACGGGTCAACTCGGGCGCGCTGCGCGCCTATGTATCGGACGATCTGATCGGCGTGCAGGTGGGCGGAGCCACCAAGAACGTGATCGCCATTGCCGCCGGACTTGCCGACGGCCTGGGATACGGCGCCAATGCACGAGCCGCGCTCTTGTGTCGCGGGCTGGCCGAGATTGTGCGTCTGGGCGTGACGCTGGGGGCGCGCCCAGCCAGTTTCATGGGGCTGGCCGGGCTTGGCGATCTGGCGCTGACCTGCTCGGACGATCAGTCCCGCAACCGGCGTCTGGGTCTGGCCGTGGCGCGCGGGACCTCCGTGGAGGAAGCCATGAGGGGGCTCGGGCAGGTGGCCGAAGGCTTTTACGCCGCAAAGGCCATCCATCTTCTCTCGGGGCGCCTGGGCCTGGACCTGCCGATATCCGAGCAGGTGTACCGCGTACTCCACCGCAGGCGTGACCCGGGCCAGGTGTTGGCCGAGCTGCTGAACCGGCCGCTGAAGTCCGAGGACGCCGTGCCGGCGGCGGCGCCATGACCGGGTCGCCCCTGGCCGTGGATTTCTGCGGCCTGAAGCTCCGCTCGCCCATCGTCCTGCTTTCCGGCTGCGTGGGCTTCGGCGACGAGTACACCCGGGTGGAAGGGTTCTCGAATGCCGACGCCGGTGCGATCGTATGCAAGGGTACCACCCTGGAGCCGAGGCTGGGCAACCGGGGGCACCGGCTTTGGGAGACGGCGGGTGGAATGCTCAATGCCATCGGCCTGCAGAACCCCGGCGTCGAGGCTGTGGCGCGCGACATGGCGCCGAAGCTCGATTACTCCCGGACTTTCTGGTTCGCCAATATCTGCGGGAGCACGGTGGAGGAATACGCGGAAGTGACCCGGCGCTTCGACGACACGCCCCTGCAGGGCATGGAGATCAATATCTCATGCCCCAATGTGCGCGAGGGCGGGGTTGCTTTCGGCAACGACCCGGACATGTCCGCGCGCGTTGTGGAGGCCTGCCGCGCGTCCACCGCCAAGCCATTGATCGCGAAGCTCTCGCCCAATCAGACCGATATTGCCGAAAATGCGCGGCGTTGTCTGGAAGCGGGAGCGGACGGGCTGGCGGTAATCAACACGCTGATGGGCATGGCAATCGATGCGCAAAGCCGCCGCCCCGTCATCGGCAATGTGCAAGGCGGCCTTTCGGGGCCGGCCATCAAGCCGCTGGCGCTTCTGAAGGTGCACCAGACCTACCGGGTAGCGCGGAAATACGGCGCGCCGATCATCGGCCAGGGCGGCATCATGAACGCAACCGACGCAATCGAGTTTCTGCTGGCCGGGGCGACTGCCGTGGGCGTGGGAACGGCGCTCTTCTACGATCCGCTGGTGTGCAAGAAGATCAACGCCGGCATCGCCGATTACCTGACGGAACACGGGATCAATCGAGTGAGCGACCTGACCGGCGCCTTGCAGATCGACCCCGAACTGGAAAACAGCCCGGCCTGCGGCTGAGCGGCCCGCCCGCCGCCGTCAGACGGGCGTTTCCCGCCAACGCCAGGAAGTAACGCCTTCGTTCGAGCCGTGGAGTGTCCGGGCGGATGGAGACGGGAAGCAGAGAGGCAATGGCCGGAAATCCGGTGGCCGAAAAATTCCGGGCTTGCCGCCGGGCCAGCATTTCCCCCGATCCGGCCGAAGCATTACCGCCAGGATAGCCTTCGAATCAGCGCGCCGGCGTTGGAGATACCGCAGGCTCGCGCTTGAAGAACAGGATCTCTTTACTTGCCGCCCGCTCCCTGCCCCCGGGATCCAGCAGCCGGGCCTGCAGGCGATGCTCTCCGCGCCACACCCCGGCAAGACGCAGGACTGGCGGTTCGCCGCGCCAGGACGCTTCCGCGCCGTCCAGCCGGAGCGAAAGGCGGTCGCCGTCCTCCCGGTTCCCGCCGACGGTCAGCCGAACCTCCAGTTCGCCGCCAACGCCCCACACGGTTTCGCCAGACTTCGGACGGGCGATCTCCAGGGTGGGTGGGGAGGGCGCCGCTGCCGCGAAAGCAGGCGTTTCACCCTGCGATGGCTGCCGCTGCCTTGCCGAAGCTTCTCGCTGCCCATGCCAGCGCGCCGCATCCGGCAGTTCCATGCGAATCGCGCCGGGAAAAGGCCGATCCGCATAGCGGCTCTGCCCCCGGGCATCGACATGCCGCCAGATTTCCTGCCCGTACGCGTGAGGCATCAGGGCGAACAGGATCGCGAGCAAGCCCCACGCCCTCGTCATCGTTCCTCCCGGATTGAAGCGCCGGAGCCAGCAATTCCCGCTAACGATGCAGAGCTGTTCGTTCAGGGCCAAATACCCAAGCTTGTGACCATTCAGGCGTTGGACCGGAGCTGATTTTCGAGCATTGTCACGCTTGGCGGGAATTGCTGCGCCGGAGCCGTTCGACTTGCGATCAGGACTACAGGCTGTAGTACATCTCGAACTCGACCGGGTGCGTGCTAGCGCGCAGGCGCGTGCACTCCGCTTCCTTCAGTTCCATGTAGCCTTCCAGAAGATCGTCGGTGAAGACATCGCCCGCCCTGAGGAAAGCGTTGTCGGCGCGCAGCGCCGCAAGCGCTTCTTCCAGCGAAAACGCCACGGTGGGCAACCCGGCCTCTTCCTCCGGAGGCAGATCGTAGAGGTCCTTGTCCACCGGATCGCCGGGGTGGATCTTGTTCTGGATGCCGTCGATGCCCGCCATCAACATGGCCGAAAAAGCCAGATAGGGATTGGCCATGCTGTCGGGGAAGCGCACCTCGATACGCCGCGCCCGGGAATCCGAAACGAAAGGAATGCGCACGGCCGCCGAGCGGTTGCGCGCCGAATAGGCCAGCAGGGTGGGCGCCTCGAAACCCTTGACCAGCCGCTTGTAGCTGTTGGTGGCCGGGTTGGCGAAGGCGTTCAGCGCCCGCGCATGCTTGAGGATGCCGCCGATGTAGTACATGCCGGCCTCGGAAAGGCCGCCGTAGCCATCGCCGGAAAAGATGTTGTTGCCGTCCTTGAGCACGGACTGATGCACATGCATGCCGTTGCCGTTGTCGCCCACCAGGGGCTTGGGCATGAAGGTGGCGGTCTTGCCGAACTGATGTGCGGTCTGCATTACGGCGTACTTGAGAATCTGCACCTCGTCGGCCTTGCGGGTGAGGCTGTTGAAGCGCACGCCGATCTCGCCCTGACCCGCGGTAGCCACCTCGTGGTGGTGTACTTCCACCAGCAACCCGAGATCCATGAGCGCCAGACAGATCGTCGAGCGGATGTCCTGCAGCGAGTCCACCGGCGGAACCGGGAAGTAGCCGCCCTTGACCGCAGGCCGATGGCCGCTGTTGCCTTCCTCGAGCTCGCGTGCGGAGTTCCAGGCGCCTTCGACCGAATCCACATGGTACGAGGCGCTCTCCAGGGAACTGCCAAAACGCACATCGTCAAAGATGAAGAACTCGTTCTCCGGGCCGAAATTGGCGTCGTCGCCGATGCCGGTGGAGCGCAGGTATTCCAGCGCCCGCTTGGAAGTAAGCCTGGGACAGCGCGCGTAGGCCTGCATGGTGACCGGTTCGTACACATCGCAGCGCAACAGCAGCGTGGAGTCCTCGGCGAACACGTCCAGCACGGCGCTTTCGGGCTCGGGCATCAACACCATGTCCGATTCGTCAATCCCGCGCCAGCCGGAAATGGAAGAACCGTCGAACATTTTCCCCGAAGCGAAGAACGCCTCGTCGACGAACTGTGACGGCACGCTGACATGCTGTTCCTTGCCGCGGGTGTCGGTAAAGCGGAGATCAACAAACCTCACGCCCTTTTCCTCGATCAGGCTGAGCACTTCGGATACATTCATTGGGGTAGGGGCCCTCATACGCCGGTTGATGGGTTTCTTGAGCGGCAGCGAACGGCAGTCACGCGCCATCCGGTTGCGCCCACACCCGAACATCGCGCGCTGCATCGCGCCGGGAACAAGCGAGGGAACAGACCGAGCGGCGGCGGAAACTCCCTTCCGCTGCACCGCC
Organism: Gammaproteobacteria bacterium; assembly: GCA_965115835.1. Lineage (GTDB taxonomy): Bacteria > Pseudomonadota > Gammaproteobacteria > Steroidobacterales > Foliamicaceae > Foliamicus. The sequence continues at coordinate 2,453,898 of OZ220471.1, read as the reverse complement.
CGCTATTGTATCCGAACCCGGACGTGTCTGGCGCATTCCGGGCGGGCAGTTTGTCCTATTCTGATTTTGACGGGTTGCGGGTAAAAACGGACGAGAGAATTCCCGCCACAACTGCAGCAAGGGAAGCAATCGCAACAATGGGCTTTCCGTAAAGGGCGCAAACTATTGCGGCGGTTATGCTCATGGCGGCTATGGCAAATCCCAGCCATTGCCCGCGCCGACTATCTGAACGCTGCGCATCCAAAACGGACATTTCCCATCCTTGCCGATGGGCTTGTTCACGTTCTGCAAGAAGCATGATCCTTTCTGCGGCGCCGGGCAGCGTTTTGTCGTACTCCTGGAAAAGTGTGGGTGGTGGTAGCGGCCCCTTGAAGGAAATCGATTCCACGTAGGCCGTGCGCGTTACATTTGGCACACCCTCCAACACTTCAGCCGGAAGTGAGCCTGATTCCGCCTTGGGGCCTGGCTCCTGATTTGGACTTGGGGTTGGTCGTCCGCCTACGCTTACTCGCTGGCCTGCTCTTCATCATATATTTTCACGGCTCTCCACATATCACCGCCAATGTTTACCAAATCAGCATTGAGTGGACGTTCGTACTTGACAGGCGAAATTGGCGGCAGGTTGTAGAGCAACCCAGTTGCAGCCATGCCATGCAAAATGGCTGCAAGCGACGGCTTGCGATTGATTGCTCTTCCCTGCTTTGCGAACATTGCGCTATCTGGCCTTTTGCGGGCACGGTATTCAGTCACGCCACGCCCCTTGATGCCCACAGGTTTCAGAGGAAACTTCGCCAATTGTTCAGGCGCGGTGTCGATCTTGATTTCCTCCAGCGTTTCCGCACTTGGTTGGCTGGTAGCTGCGTGGCAATGCCTTGATGATGCGCTTATCCACATTCTCAAAGCTGCGGTCAGGAATTATATCGTAATTTAACGGGGTGGCGGCCCTGAGACCTTGCGCCAAGCCGTTTTGTGGTACTGACGGCCGGTTGGGGAAGGCTACCCCTCCGGTTGGCGCCGGATGAGTGGTTTGGCTACGCTGTTTCCCCGAAGAACCCGCTCGTCGCACACGCGGGCAGCGCCATGAAAAGCAGGAAGCCCAACCATCGCCCACGGTCATCGGCGTCTACTGTTCATAATCAACCATCAAGAGTTTATTATCTGCATATGCGCCTTCGTCGGGAATTGGAGATTGCACAGAAAGCAGCATGGTTCATGCGGCAACAGTTCCTCAACGCTGCGGAGATGGAAGTCGGCCTGTTCTGCGGCCGGATTGAAGCGGATGAACACTGCGCAGGGGGCAAGCACAGGAGCCCCCACAATCTCAAGCCCAAGGCGCTTGAAGAGCGCGCGCTTGCCGAAAAGACGGCGGGTGCGGAAGCAAGGGAGCGGGCAACACGCCATGTGGCGGCAAAGATTGCAGAGAACACAACTGCGACTCCTTGCGGAGCTTTTCAGGCAATCAGACGCAGGCTGGCGCGAAGACCCGCCCAAACCCCGAACGTGGGCGAGGGCATGGCGCACAAGAGGCTGCGCCCATGCGGACCCCATGGCAGACACCGGGCTGGATGACGGAGCAAGGCCGTGACGGAAATTCACCAAGGCGATTGTGCGCAGGTGATCGCCAGCAAGATTCCCGCACAGTCCGTCAATCTGATCGTTACTTCGCCTCCGTATGCCGACCAGCGGAACGGCAACTATGGCGGGATTCATCCGGACCGGTATGTGGAATGGTTCTTGCCCAAAGCCGAAGCGTTCAAGAAATGCCTTGCGCCAGACGCGTCGTTCGTCCTGAACATCAAAGAGAAGGCGGTAGGCGGCGAGAAGCATCCATACGTCTACGATCTTGTCCTTGCCTTGCGCCGGGAGCAGGGCTGGCGCCTGGTGGACGAATACTGCTGGCACAAGAAAAACTGCTACCCCGGAAAGTGGCCCAACCGATTCCGGGACTCATGGGAGCGCCTGTTTCATTTCACGGTCAGCCCTGCGTTCAAGATGCGGCAGGAAGAAGTCATGGTGCCAATGGGAGACTGGAAGAACAAACGCCTTGCGAATCTGTCGGACACGGACAAGGAAAGAGACGAATCCAGGCATGAGAACGGTTTTGGCAAGCGGGTAGAGAATTGGGTTGGAAGGGAAAAGGCTTATCCCTCCAATGTGTTGCATATGGCCACAGAGTGCGGCCACAAGGGGCATCCGGCAACATTTCCAAAGGCGCTGCCGGAATGGTTTATCCGGCTATTCACCGACGAAGGCGACACCGTGCTGGACCCGTTTGCCGGAAGCGGAACCACATTGATTGCCGCCCTTGAAATGGGACGCAAGGCCATAGGGATTGACACTCAAGAGGAATACTGCGAGGCCATGCGGAGCGCCATTCGTGCTGCTGTATCCTGACTGGTGGAAGCAGGCCGAGCCTGACATCCACGCAGCCATTGGCGCCTTTGCCCAATGGATGCAAAACAAGGTCGCCACGATCAAACCCTACCAACTGATCATCAAGAACCCCTACCTGTTTCGCGCCCGTGCGCCTGAGAGCGCCGAACAACTGGCCGTGCGATTGATTGACGCCTTCCTGTCCTCCAGCGAGGAAACCCGATTCGGTGACATCCTGGAAACGACGGCCATGGCTATCTGCCGGGAAGCAAAAGGCGGGTGGAAATCCAGCGCGGACGGAATCGACCTTGAGTATGACGAAGACGGCCTCAGAACAATCATGCAGATCAAGTCAGGAACAAATTGGGGGAACTCCAGCCAGCGCAAGAAGCTGGTGTCTGATTTCCAATCGGCCGTGAGAACCTTGCGGCAAGGCAAAGGTATCCAAGTCCGATGCATTGAGGGAATCTGCTACGGCCCAAGCGGATCGAAGGATTACGGGTCGCATGTCCGACTTGTAGGCAATGCATTCTGGCAAGACCTCAGCGGCTGGCCCGATACGGGGCGCGCTGTCTTGCGAATTGTCGAGCGTCATGCGGCCAACGGGCTCACAGAAGTAATTGCTACAGCCCGTGAATCAGTCGTTGATTACTTGCAACGTGCAGGAGTAACAACTCACGGCGATGTGAATTGGGACCGGCTATATGACCTGATCATGATGCCGGCGAGAGAAAGGCCGCATTAAGCTGAAGTTCCCCCGCAACCAAGTCTTGAGTTCAGACATTTTTGATTGCAAGCCTTTGATATAAAAGGCAACACCCTTGAAAAAGGCACTACATTTCGGGCGCTCACAAAGGCTTGGCGAACCTGGATTCACTCGGCAATATTCTCCTCCCTCCATTGTGTGCAAGCGGACAGATAGGCGCGCGCGTCCTTGGCAAGCCGGCGAATGCCGAGAAGTCGCGCCAGCGCCAGAATCGAATCTTCTTCGTTCGCCAAGTCGCGTACGTGGACATCGATCAGCGACCCGATCTCTGTCCGGGATATCTCTCGAATTGGGCGACCGTTCAACCCCTGAAACGGAGTCCGGTCGGAGTGACTTCCGGACGCCCATACAAAGACTGTCTCGAACTCCGGGTGGCTTTCGATATCTCCAAGGTTCTTCTGAACCTGTGCATGAATTCGCTTGCCGGTTCGTTGCCATCCGTGTGCCTGCGCTACCCGACGGGCCAGTCGGCGCAGCGTGATCGGCCCCTCGCGATCAACGATTTGGTGGATGAGCCGCCGCAGAACCGGGGCATACGCCAAGTCGAAGAACCGATCGGGATCGGCAGTGGCGTCGTCCTGATGCGCGCCCGCCTCCTCTCTTGAGAAGACGGCTCCCGGCGCGGCGTCAGGCGCTGCCCGAGAAATTGGCGCGGCAGCAATGGGCATGGCGTTTTCGCCGCTGCCGGCTTCCGAATCGAACGACGGCGCCATGCCTGAGCCTGCATCAAGGTCGGGGATGAGACGCGAGGGCGCCTCCCTTTGGGCGCCTGTCTCTTCCTTTTTCTCCGCCATCGGACCGCGCTCGGGCTCGGCCCGCGTATTCAGGACTATCTCCGCATCATCGCGAGAGTCCCCGGTCAATTCGGCTTGCGTGGTTTGTTTGTCCGTTTCGGCGCCACCCGTCGCCCGAGCCTGCTGGTCTTTTTCAAGACAACGCTGGAGTTCGGCGTGGATGCGGTCCCCAACATGCGATGAATTGCGAAACCAGTCGGTTGACCAGACCCGGAGAATCGTCCAACCCAAGCCCTCCATCACGGCTTGCCGAATCTTGTCGCGATCACGGGCAGTCGCCGAGGAGTGGTAGCTGGCCCCATCGCACTCGATGCCGGCAAGGTAGCTGCCGGCATAGTCGGGATGCACGATGCCAAGGTCCACGCGGAAACCGGAGACTCCAATTTGGGTTCGAACCTCCCACCCCCTGGCGCGGAAGGCGTCCGCCACGGCTTCCTCGAAGGGGCTCTCGGCCGGGCCGAGCGACTCCCCGTCGCTCGCAGGAAGCGCAATGGGACCGCGCTCGGCATAATCGAGAAACGCCTTCAGGTCGCGCACCCCGACAGCACGGGTGCGCTCCAGATCGATCTGCTCGGCGCGGATTGAGGAAAACACATGAAACTCTCGCCGGGCGCGGGTAATCGCAACATTGAGGCGCCTCTCTCCGCCAGCGCCATTGATCGGCCCGAAATTCATCGTGAGCTTGCCGGAGAGATCGGGTCCGAACGTTACCGAAAACATCATCACGTCGCGTTCGTCCCCCTGGATATTCTCGAGGTTCTTGACGATAACCGGCTCTTCGCGCTCGTCGGCGAAAAACCACTCGAGCGCGCCATTGTCACGGCGAATTTCGTCGAGCAGATCCAGGATGAGCGACTGCTGCTGGGCGTTGAAGGTAATAACCCCGAGCGTCTGGCGTTTCTCTTCCGGAACCGCGAGCCAGGCCGTGAGGCGCTGCTTCACCGCCTCGGCGACGGCCTTGGCCTCACCCTGGTTCATGCGACCCTGCCCTCGTGCGTACCTGCCGTTCACCCGGTGGAACCGGATCGCGTCGGAATCGGCGCGGGGAGCCGGGAACGTCACGAGCCGGTCGCCGTAATAGCGGTGGTTGGAAAAGGCGATCAGCGCCTCGTCGCGGCTGCGATAGTGCCAATCGAGATTACGATGAGGCACGCCAGCCGCAGAGACTTCATCGAGGATCGAGGGCAGGTCGCGCTCGACTTCCGGCAGGTCTTCTTCATCGTCATTGGCGCGCCCGAAGAAGTTGGTGGGAGGCAACTGCCTGGGATCGCCCACAACGATCGTCTGACGGCCTCGGGCTATCGCGCCAATCGCATCCCAAGTCGTGATCTGCGAGGCTTCGTCGAAGATAACCACATCGAAGCGGGCCTGATCGGCCGGCAGATATTGAGCTATCGAGAGCGGAGACATCAGAACACACGGCGCGAGTTTCCCGAACGTTTCAGGGAGGCCCGCCAGAAGCTGCCGAATCGGCCGGGAGGGGCGTTGGAGGCCCAACTGGTGGCGGAGCCTTCCGAGTTCGGAATTTCGCGGCGCATTCTCCCTCGCGGGCAACTCATGCACGATACGTCGCATCACCTCGACCGGCGCCCGTTGCAACGCCTCTTCGTCGAGATTGCGGAAGGTCTCCATGAGGTGCTCGTGCTCCCGATGCGTGAAGCGCCGCAGCTCGTCGCGCGCATCCATTGCAAGGGGGAGCCACCAAGCGGCATACGCTCGTTTGAACGCGTTCTCGGCATCCCCCTCGATTCGTCCTTCTTCGAGAGCTTCGACGAGGTTGCCAAGGCCGGCGGCCGAACCCTCGTTTTTCCGTTTTATCCATCGGATCCAGTCCGGCAGACGCGCTTGTTCCGCTACCACCGTGTCAAGGGCGGCCACGAGGTCGGCAACGCTCGACTCATCGGGGCATATGCCATTGTTACGCACAAACTCGCGGGTGCTTTCGTCAACCGCTTTCTCTGCCGACAGATAGGCTTGAAGCGCTTTCAAGATCGTCTCGCCCGATCCGGCAACAAGGGCTGAAGTGGCCGCCTCGAAACGGACTGCATCTTCGACATCCACACCCAGAGCCGCCAGAGCGGCGCGAAGTGCGATTGCCTGACGAACGGCTTCGGTCGAACGGTTGGCGTCCGTTTCCCCGCCGGTATCCGCGACGGCCGCCACAGGGTTTTTGCGGATTGCCGCATCGCGCTCGCGGATTGCGAAGAGCGCCCTCAGGTCCGTATCGGGTTCAGCCGCACCGGTCTCGGCCCAGGTTTGCAAGAGCTTGCGAACCTTCCTCTTCGCAAAAACGGAGGCGGGCCACATCTTCGCCCGGGCTTCGCGCCAGCCGGAATCCAGTTGCCCAAGCGGCATGCGGCGCACCGTGGCAAGCGGATACGCGGCAACGGTTCGGGCGCTTGCGGCGGCCCGTTCCCTGACATCCGTTGTCAGCGACTGGGCCAGGGCGGTCAAGCGGTCGGCCGGCATCTCCGGGACGGACGAGAGGTCAAGCACTCCGCTCTCGGCGCGAGGAGCGAGCGCCTTGAGCCGCACACGGCGCGCTGCTTGAAGCTCGGGGTCCGCACAAAGCCCGAGCTCGCCAGCCAGCGTACGCTCTGCTTGCCTCAGTTCGTCGAGCGCCGCTCGGAGAGACACGGTGGCTTGCAGAAACTCCCCTTGCCATCGGAAGGAAAACTCCTCACGTTCAACCAGCCCGAGAGGGGGGCCGGCTCTGGCCACCTCATGCGTCCGTCCAAGGTCGGCCGCAAGCTGCGCCAGTCGTTCGTAGCTTTGCTCGTCGTGTGCATCCCTGGACGCGAAGGAAATTCTGAAGGAGGGCGGCGCGTCCCGGGCGATCAGAGCAACCGCCTCAAACGCGCTGAATCCCTGACTTCCCTTGGCGTGAAGCGCCTCGACATAGGCGTTCAACTGGTCCCGGGAAAGCCTCAGACGCCTGGTCACGCCGGTCCATTGCTGCTCCGAACCGCCCGCAGCCCGATCCCATCCTCGTCCGAGTTGCGCAAGAACGGACTTTCGGTCCGTCTTGTTCGAGTGAAGTTCCAGCACGGCGTCGCCGAGCCCCGTTCTCACGAGGCGGCGGTGAACCACATCAAGCGCTGCCGCCTTTTCAGCAACGAAAAGCACGGTTTTGCCCTCGCCCAGACACTGCGCGATGATGTTCGTGATGGTCTGGCTTTTCCCGGTTCCCGGAGGACCGACCAGCACAAAGTCACGACCTTCCCGGGCCGCCAGCACAGCTGCGAGTTGCGAGCTGTCCGCGGACAATGGGGTCAGCAAATCCCGGGGCGCAAGCCGTCGATCGATCTCCTCCGGCGCAATGGCGCCCATGTTTCCGTACGTCTCCGCCGCCCCATCCATGAGGTGTCTCACCAGCCGGTTCTGCCGAAGCTGATCGGAACGGTCGACCAGATCTTTCCACATGAGGTGCTTGGCGAACGAAAAGGTCGAGAGCGCGAGTTCCTCGACCACCTCGAAGCCTGCGACATCACGCACCTTCCGGCGCATGATTCCGAGTATTTGCGGGACATCAATCCCGCTTTCGTCCCTTGGCAGTTCGCCCTCGAGCTCCCGGACGCGGAGGTCGAAGTCGCGTTTCAGAAACTCGAGCAGGGTCGAGTTGATCCGGACATCGTCCTCATGGTGCGCAATGCGAAACGGAGCTTGCGCCGAGCGGCGCTTCAGCTTCACCGGAATGAGCAGAAGGGGCGCGCGATAGGAACGGGCGTCGCCTTCGGTCTTCTTCCATCGAAGAAACCCCGCGGCGAGAAAAAGCGTGTTGGCGCCGCCTTCCTGCATGTCGCTCCGTGCGCGGCGGTAGAGCGCCAGAAAACGGCGGTTCATCTCCTGGCGGGTAAGTGGCACGACGACTTGCCTGCGCTCGAAGGCGTCGCAGACGACTTCCTCCGCGATTCGCTGCGCATCCTCCGGGGAAACGGTCCGGTCGTGAATCGGATCGTTGTCCTGCAGGGGGAACCCTTGAAACTCTTTTCCGCCGGCGAGTTCGTCTTCGAGAGCGGCCACATCCGGACATTGAAGGGGAAGCGTTTGCCTGGTATCGCGGTAATTGAGAAGACGGTTCCGGAGCGAAAGGTCGAGCAGCTTGCGTTGCCATCGCTCAATGCGATCCTGGGGCGTCCCGGGTTGCTCTTCGCCGATCTCGCCCGGCAGCAATCCAAAGTCCGGCATTGGCGGCAGCGGCGCGGGGGCTGCCTCGTCGATCTCGCCGGGTCGGGAGGCATCCACATCCCGGTGGCTTGCGAGAGGACGAATGCGCGCAGCGCGGGACCGGGCGATATCCACAGCCATCAGGAACTCGGGGTCGCGGTTCTCGGCGAGACGGCGACAGCCCTCATCCTCCGCCTGATGGAACGAGACGGAGGGGCGTCGGGTAAGCAAAGTAGTCTCGATAGACACGAGCTCATGGGCCTGCACGGCCTTGCGAACGGCGACCACATCGGGTTCCGTCACATTGCCGAAATCCTTCCTGACGATCCAGACCCCCACCCACGCATGGCCCTGCGAAAAGAAAACGACAGGGTTAAGCCCCGCCGCCTCGAAGGCCGCAGCAAGGAAGAGCGTCGTGTCCAGGCAGGTGGCAAGACCCTCGTGGATGATGCGATCAGGCCCCCTGATCTTTTGGCCTTCCTCTTCGAAGGACGCCGGTGGCTCGGCATAGGTCAGCGAGAGGCCGGTAACCGCCGACCAGATTCCGCCGGCGAGCATGTAAGCACGAAGTGGATCGCCCGACTGGTAGCCGTTCATCGAACCGTTGTGGCCGGCGCGCTCCAACAGACTTGCGGCTTCCTTAAGGACACGGGCTACGGCAGGATCGTTCGGAGAAACGAAGGCTGCGAGAATCTGAGCCATGTCTCCCACGCCGCCCCATTGATCGCGGGCCAGCAAATCGATCCGGCGTTTCTCGACAATCGTCCGAAGCCCCTGCGCCTCGACACGAAATTCGAGCTCGCCAATCTCCGCCTCGTTGAGGCCCCTCAGCCGTTCCATGTCGAGTGGAGTGGAGAGGTCGCGCAGCGCATGGTGAGATTGCGGCGCGATCCGGTCGATGATCCAGGTCTTTTCACGGATGATGGGCGGGTAAGCCCGAAGGGTGACCTTTACGTCGGTGAGCGCTGTATCCGTTGGGTTCCCGACACTGACTTCCTCAATGATCCCGACATCGTTCTGCGCCAGGGCAAAGTTGACGCGCCGCAACGCGCGATGGTGGAGCGTTGCGTCCGCAAGCTCGGCACACTCGCCCGGGGTTTCGATGTCGGGGTTGCTGTTCGGCACTTTTCCCTCCCGCGCCTTCTTTGAGGGTACCCTACATCGTCGGGTAACTGGCAGCGATACACAGTGCCCACCGGCAACTCCCGTCGGTCGTCTCGGTTCTGCCGACAAAACGAGAATGGCCGCCAGGCAAGCTTGCGCCTGCTACTATCTGTCGCCGGGGGCGCCTCGATAGTCGGCGAGCCAGATTCTTGCCGAATGGATCGGATCGGCGCCCACCCCGCAGGGGGAGACTGTCGGAAAACAACCATACCCAATCACTCCGACTCCTTGCAGATCGTGAGCCGCGAGGGCCATCCATCCCGTTCGCGTGCGCCCTCGTGCCCCGAGTGCGACACGCCGATGGTGCTGCGCACTGCGGCGAGAGGGCCCAACGCCGGAAAACAGTTTTGGGGCTGCGCAAGGTTTCCGGGTTGCAAGGGCGCCCGTCCTGCTGGTCCGCAAACAGACTCGCGCAGCACTTCGACACACCTCGATGTTCCGAACCCGCTCGAACCCCGTCGTTCTTCCGCCTTGCAACTGCCGGTTGCCTGGGTCGAAGGCGCAAGGCGATCCGGCTTCATCCCCGAGTACGTCTCCGTGGGAGCAATGCCCGGTGTCCTGCGCGACCGGTTGGGCAAGCATCCCGCGCTTGAGAAATTGCTGACCCAATGCCATTTCCTTTCCCGCCGGGGCCGATCTCGTCAGGACGCCACGCCACACGCCCGGCTGGTCAGCGCACTCCTCGGGAAGATTCTTCAGCGAGGCCGCACCCCGCTCCCGACCCTCGAGGTTGAACGCGAGGCGCTGCGCTTGCACGGATTCCTGGAACGGGCACACGATCTCTCGGCCGACGGCATCGAGATAGGCTGGGAACTACAAGATGCAGTGACGACGCGCGTGAGCGCCGGGGGCGTCCTGGCGGCAATCGCCGCGCGATGTCCATTTTCGCTCGATCCGGAATTTTCCATTGACGCAGGCTCGCATGCCCTGCTGCAAAGCCCCGAAGAGGCCTGGTTCATCAACCAATGGGTTCCCGATGCTCTCGGGCCCTCGGCGGCTCATTGGTTTACCCCCCAGGCCCCGCTCGACACCTTGCTGGAAGCGGGCGGCATCGAGGCTTCCGGCGCCCGAAGGATCGACTTTCTCTTTTGTCATCCGGGCGGGCGTCCGCTCGGAATCGAAATCGACGGAGAAGAGCACATCCAGGCGGGCCTTGTCGATCACGAGCGGGATCAATCGTTGGAGCAAGTGGGCATTGATGTGCTTCGGGTCACTCATCGCGAAGTCGAACAACAACAGGGAGCGGCCCTCAATCGCTTGAAAAGCAGGTGCGGGAAGGTCTTGTCCGCCCTGAAGCGCTCTGACGCCGACGACAGGATCGCCCGTTTCCTGATCGATTGCTCCAATGCCGCAAAAGTGCAATTCGCCATTGCCCGCGCTATCGGATGGGGATGGCTGACCGCCGGCCGGCAATGGACCCTCCACCTCGCGGGCTCGAACACGGTCTCTGCCGCCGCTGTCTCGGACCTGTTGCGACTGCTGTCTGCCTTCGATGTCCTCTATGGCGGCAGTTGCGCACCGAAGTGTTGCGCCGTTCATGGCGACGGCGGGCTTTCGGTTGCGTGGCGCAGGGATGGCGATGGCAATTGGCAGGAGACGACCCCACCGGAGCCCGGAGACGAGAGCGTGCGCCTGACTGTTGAATCGCGCACCAGCCCGTATCATGACCTGAGCCCTCAGCGGCAATCCGACATCGTTGTGCGCCCCGCTTTCCTTCCCGTGGATTTCGCGGCCGAGCAGCCCGCCCATCCTGGCCGGCAAGCCATTGCCCCGGCCCGGTACCTCAGGGAAAGCTCCGTGCTCACGTTCTTCCTCCAGACGATTTTCCGCAAGCGCCAGTTCCGGCCGATGCAAGGCGAGGCCATTCACAACACGCTTCGCCAAAAGGACTGCGTGGTTCTGCTGCCGACGGGCGCCGGCAAGAGTTTGATTTACCAGCTTGCCGGCCTGTTGATGCCGGGTGTCACGATCGTCGTCGATCCGCTGGTTGCCCTCATCGAAGATCAAGTCGAGGGCCTGCAATCCTATGGCATTGACCGGGCCGCGCCTGTCGCGAGCAGTATCGCCTCGCCCCGCGAACGCAAGCACCTTCTGTGGCGCGTGGAACGCGGGGAGTATCACTTCGTGCTGGTCGCACCGGAGCGACTGCAATCGCCGCAGTTCCGAAACACGCTCCGGGCGCTGGCCGAGACCACCCTGGTCAATCTCGCCGTCATTGACGAAGCGCATTGCGTTTCGGAGTGGGGGCACGATTTTCGGCCCGCATATTTGAACCTCGGCAACAACCTGCGTCGCTTCGGCGCGGCCCGCAGCGGCGCCCCACCGCCCCTGCTCGCGCTGACCGGAACGGCATCGCGAGCGGTACTGAGGGACATGCTCGTCGATCTGGACATCGACCGGAATCGATCGGATGCGCTCATTCGGCCCGAGTCGTTCGACCGGCCCGAACTTCGATTCGAAGTGGTGCGAACCCGTCCGCCCGAGGATCCGAATGCTGCACTGCGTGGCGTGTTGAACGGCTTGCCTTCCAAATTCGGGCTGCCACGCACCGAGCTGTATCAACCGTCGGGGCGCGACACCGCCTCCGGTATCGTATTTGTGCCAACGGTCAACGCTCGCACCTACGGCTTGCTGGATGCCCGCGCCACCGTGCGAAATGCGACGCGCGCGAGCGTCACGACGTATTCCGGCGGCCCTCCGAAGGCCGTGGAAGCCCGCAACTGGGACTCGGAGAAGAGAACAAACGCCAATGATTTCAAGCGCAACCATGTGCCGATACTCGTTGCCACGAAAGCCTTCGGCATGGGAATCGACAAGCCCAACATCCGCTTCACGATACACTTCGGGATGCCGGGCGCCCTCGAGAGCTTTTATCAGGAAGCCGGACGAGCGGGACGGGATCGAAAGCAGGCGCATTGCGTCGTCGTGTTTTCCGAGTTCGATCCGGATCGGTCGGACGCTCTTCTCGATCCCAACCTGAATCTGCCGGAGTTGCGCAAGCGCTTCAATTCGGCAAATCGCGACCGAACGACGGGTGACGACATAACCCGGGCGCTGTGGTTTCATCTGCAGGGATTCCGCGGAGCAGAGGAGGAAACCGAAGCGATCGAACAACGGCTTGACGAGCTGGGAAGCTTGTCCTCCCGAAAAACAGTAGAGTTGCCGGCCGGGACAGACGGCGAGAGAAAGAAAAAGGAGCAGGCCCTTTACCGGCTTCTCGGAATTGGCGTCCTCTCCGATTACGAGGTGAACTTCGGCTCGGGAAAGTTCGTTGCCACCGTGGAGCCTTTCGATTTCGAGCGTTGCAAGGGTCGCCTCCTCGACTATATTCACGCCGCACAGCCCGCAAAGAGCGCGCTGCTTGCGCGCCAGCTGGGGGCGATACGTCCTGAAAGCCCGCGCCATGGCGCCATGGCGCTTGCTCGCGCCCTCGTTGAATTCATCTACGATGTGATCGAGCGTTCTCGCCGGCGCATGATTCAGGAGTCCGTGCTTCTTGCGCGAAGGGCGCAGAACGACGGAGATGTCAGGACGCGGTTGCTCGACTATCTTCAGGAAGGGCTGGGTACCGAGAAGATAAGCCAGCTTCTGGACGAACCCGAAATCTCGCTGTTGGACTGGTACGCACTGGTTGACAAGTGCCAGACGCCGATGGACGCAGGAGAGCTCCGGGGGCTGTGCATTCGCGCCCTGGAAACCTACCCCGACCACCCCGGCCTGCTGCTCTCCCGTGCGGTTTCCGAGGCCATGTGCTCCGACCACGACGACGGAGTCAGTTCGCAGGGCATAGGCGCAGCCATTCGAGGCAGCATCGCCGACTACGAGCTTTCACAAGCCGAAGTGGAGGCCGTTCTGGAACGTCTGTTCGATCTGGCGCTCACGCGAGCGCGTGGTCTCGGAGTATCTCTCCTGGTGGCGCTGCTCGGTCTTGACGATTCCGGTCCCGAGTTTTCCTTTGCCATCGGCCTGGGACTGGCGAGAGCGGAGAAGTTCGATGACGACCGCGCATTGACCGCGATTGCGAATTACCGAATGCGCAAAATGACAGATCAACTGGAGATTGCAGTGTCTCGCCTGAATGGCCAGCACAAAACCAGGAGCGTGTTGCAGGCGCTCGGTCAAGGAGAATAAAAAATGAGCGTAATGTCGGTATTGGAACAGCAGTTGACTGACACCGAAAAGCGGATCGGCGCCCTGGTCCGGCGTTTGGAAGCGCACGGCGAACTGGAGGAATCCCTGGCGCAAGCCGGGAACGGCATCAGTCAGGCCAACGAGGAAATGCGGCAACTGGCGTCCTCGACCAGGGCTGTAATCGAATCTCTTGAGGGCGTCCTTGCCGCGTTTCGGGAAGCGGTCGAGATCCTGCGGCGTTCGGACCCCACCCGCACGACAGAGGCCGTGGAAAGAGTCGAACGGCGGCTCGAAAGCATGGAGCAAGGGATCACGCAGGCAATCGGCAAGGCGGCCGACAGGACCGCAGAAGCACAGAAAAAGGCCGCGGAAAGCAGCGAAGAGCGCCTCGAAAGCGTGCAGCAAGGCGTCACGCAGGCAATCGGCAAAACGACTGACATGATCGCAGAGGCGCAGAAAAAGGCCGAACGGCAACTTGGGGAAGAAGGGCGGGCCATCCGCAAATCCATTCCGAAAACGATGGTGTACCTGACCTTTGTGCTCGTGCTTTTGCTGTTGGGGCTTGAGGCCCTGCATTACTTCCCCGTCCTGCAGGGCGGATGATGTGCGAAAACGATCAATCGCCTCGTTCGTCTGCCGGGGAGCAGCAATTCCCGCCAAGCGTGACAATGCTCGAAAATCAGCCACGGTCCAACGCCTGAATGGTCACAAGCTTGGGTATTCGGCCCTGAACGAACGACTTTGCATCGTTAGCGGGAATTGCTGGCCGGGAAGTAACCGCGCAGGCGGCCCGCGAATGGGTCCGACAAAGGGGGCGACATCGGGAAATCTCCTCGATTGCAGCGCTCCGGAACATCCGTTTCGCTTGAATCTCCACGGCTTGCCCGAACCATTACGCCGGGGAAGGACGGCTGCGCCCGCGCCTGCCTATATCATTGGCAGCCTTGCGGCCTGCTGCATCGGCTGACGGAGGATCGCATGACCCATGACATCTCGCGCCGCGCCGTGCTCGGCGGGCTGGGGCTGGGCGCACTGGGGCTGGGCGCGCTGGACGCCAGGGCAGTTTCCGCCGCCAGCGGTGGCGTCTTTCCCGACCCCGGCGACAAGCAGGCGTGGCTTAAGCTCTGGATGCGGATGCAGTCCAGCCTTCAGGAGCAGGACTCTCCCTGGTGGTACAAGGGGCGCATTTATGCCCAGGTGGGCGAGGCGCAGCCCAGGCACATCCTGGATCTGGAAGGCACGGAAATCTACTGGCCCCGCCCGCTGGGAGGCGGAGAGTTCTCCATCAGCAGCCGCACGCTCACCTTCTTCAAGGACCCGATGACCGGCGAGATGCTGGATGAGTTCGTCAACCCGTACACCGGCGAGAGCACGCCGGTGCAACCCAATATCCTCGGCGGACCGGACAGCGCCCGCTATACCGGCGAGGGCATGGCGTTTGCCAGGCGGATCGACCCCGCTGGCGAACTGCGCCGCTGGAACTGGCAGTGGACCCACTCGGGGCGGCATGTCTGGCTGATGAGCAGCCGCGGGCTGACTCACATGCCACAACCGTGGCTGGAAGCCTCCACCATGTTCTGCCTGACCGATGACCTTGCGGATCCATCCATCACAAGCCTGCGCAGCAGCTTTTCGTCGACCTACTTCTCGCCGTGGCTGCGCTGGATGGGAATGGGCGAACGCCCGGGCCATCTCATCTGGCACTCTTCGGGCTGCAAGCTGAAGTCGGTGGACGAGGTGTCCGGGGCCTACCGGGAACGGGCCGAGCGCCTGTTCCCCGGAAAGCTGACGGCCAACCCCAACAGCTTCGACCCGGCGGGGCCTTGAGAGGAAAAATCCCGCAGGAATGCCCGTGACCCCGCTCGGCATCGTCGATGCGGCCGCCTATGTGCCGGCCATGCGGCTGGCCCGCAAGGCCATTTTCGCCGCCAACGCCTGGGCCAACCCGGCCCTCAAGGGCTTGGCCCAGGGCGCGCGCAGCATGTGCAACTGGGACGAGGACAGCGTCACCATGGGCGTGGAGGCTGCGCGGCGCTGTCTGGCCGGCCACAACAGGGAAAGCGTGCGACGGCTGTATTTCGCATCCACCACTTCTCCGTTCGCCGACCGCCAGTGTGCTGCAATCGCAGGCGAAGCGCTGAATCTCTCCGGGAACCTGGGGGCGCTGGACCTGGCCAACTCCCGCAACGCCGGACTGCAGGCCCTGTGCGAGGCCAGACAGGGCCAAAGTCAGGCGCTGGTGGTGGCCGCGGACGCGCGCCGCGCCAAACCGGCCAGCATTCAGGAACTGCAGTACGGCCACGGGGCGGCGGCCGTGCTGCTGGGGAGCGAGGACACGATTGCGGATGTGGTGGCCGAGTTCCGGCTTTCGCAGGATTTCGTGGATCAGTTTCGCGGGAGTGGCGAGGCGTTCGATTACCGCTGGGAAGAACGCTGGATCCGCGACCGCGGCTACCGCGCCATCCTCCCGATGCTGGTTCGGGGCGTACTGGAACAGGCCGGAGTGGCGCCGGGGCAACTGGATCGCGCCGTGCTTCCTGCCGCGCCGCCGCGGATGACGGCGTCGCTGGCCAGGGGCCTGGGGCTTTCGATCGAGGCGGTCCAGGACGGCCGCCTCGCCGATGTGGGCGACACCGGCGCTCCGCATCCCCTGTTGCTGGCCGTCGACGCGTTGGCTCAGGCCGATCCGGGAGAGTTGATTCTGGTTGTGGGCTTCGCCCAGGGCGGAATCGGCCTGCTCCTGAAGACCACCGGGAAGCTGCCCGCATGGCAACAGCGCAATGCGCAACGGGCGGCGCTGTCCCCTCCCCGGCCCGAGAACGCCTATACCAAGCACTTGAGCTTCAGCGGCCTGCTGCCGATGGATTTCGGCATGCGCGCCGAAGCGGACACCAGAACTCACCTGAGCAGCTTCGACCGCCACCGCGCCGAACTGACGGGTTTTGCCGGCGGGCGCTGCCCCGTCTGCGGCGCCGTGCAGTTCCCGCGCAGCAGCCGCTGCGTCAACCCCGATTGCAACGCCGAGGCCGAACAGGAAGTGGTGTTGCTGGCGGAACAGGCCGGCGAGGTTTCGTCCTTCACCCAGGACTGGCTCGCCTATACGCCCCACCCGCCGTTGCAATATGGGCTGGCCGCCACGGCGAACGGGGCCCGGGTGCTGATGGAGTTTACCGAATGTCCGCTGGACAAGATGCGGGTAGGGATGAAGTTGCGCTTCGTTTTCCGCATTCACGCGCTAGACTCGCACAGAGGCTACCGGAGGTATTTCTGGAAGGGCGCGCCAGCCCCCGAATGAGGAGACAACCTGATGACGGGCATATGCGACAAGGTGGCGATTGTGGGAATGGGTTGCTCGCGGTTCGGCGAGCGCTGGGACTGCGATGCCGAGGACCTGATGCTGGAAGCGTTTCGGGAAGCCTCCCAAGACGCGAGGCTGGAAACGGAAGACCTCGACGCGGCCTGGTTCGGCTGCTATTTCGACGACGCCAGCGTGGGCAAGTCCGCGCTGCCCCTGGCCAATGCGCTCCGCTTGAAGAACATTCCGGTCACGCGGGTGGAGAACATGTGCGCAACCGGCACCGAAGCCCTGCGCGGGGCCGCCTACGCGGTGGCGGCCGGCGCCTGCGACATTGCCCTGGCGCTCGGGGTGGAGAAACTCAAGGACACCGGCTACGGCGGCCTGCCGGTGGGCACGCCGGGCTCCTTTACCGAGCAGTGGCGGCCCAACACCAGCTCGCCCGGATCCTTTGCCCAGTTGGCCTCGGCCTACCGGGCCCGACACCGGGTCAAGGAAGGCGACCTCAAGCGGGCCATGGCTCATGTGTCCTGGAAGAGCCATGACAACGGCGCCATCAACCCCAAGGCGCATCTGCGAAAGGCGGTGGATATCGATACCATCATTGGCGCGCCCATGGTGGCCGAACCACTGGGGCTGTTCGATTGCTGCGGGGTAAGCGACGGCGCCGCATGCGCCATCGTCACCCGTCCGGAAATCGCCCGGGAGCTGGGCAAGACGGAGAGGGTTGTCGTCAAGGCCCTGCAGCTTGCCGTCAGCAACGGCTCGGAGGCAGGCCATTCCGGTTGGGACGGCAGCTACATCCATTGCAGCCGGCTCGCCGGCCAGCGCGCTCTGGCCGAAGCGGGGCTGCGCAGCGCTCGGGAAGACATCGATCTGGTCGAGGCTCACGATTGTTTCTCGATTACCGAGCTGGTGACCATGGAGGATCTGGGCTTCGCCAACGAGGGTGAGGGCTGGAAGGCGGTCCTGGACGGCGCCTTCGATCGGGACGGCGCAATTCCGTGTCAGATTGACGGAGGCCTGAAGTGTTTCGGACATCCCATCGGGGCTTCGGGGCTGCGCATGGCCTACGAGGTGTACCTGCAACTGCTGGGCCGGGCCGGCGACCGGCAACTGCCGTCGCCCTCCCTGGGGCTCACCCACAACCTGGGGGGCGAGCCGGCGCGCTGCGTGGTCAGCGTGGCAGTGTTCGGCAGAGACGGCTGAGCCCCGCGGCGCAGCGGCTCGCACCGTGTCCGGGAAGCGCAATCGACCCGCGGACTTCCAGCAGCTGATCCAACGCCTGGAGGCTTTCTGGGCGCGGCGCGGCTGCGTGCTCGTTCCGCCGTTGGACCTGCCGGTGGGCGCGGGCACCTTTCATCCCGCCACCTTTTTGCGCGCCCTCGGGCCGGAGCCCTGGAACAGCGCCTATGTGCAGCCCAGCCGCCGGCCCACCGATGGCCGCTACGGCGACAATCCCTTTCGGCTACAGCGTTACTACCAGTTTCAGGTGGTGATGAAACCTTCCCCGGAACGGTTCCAGGACTGGTACCTGGACTCCTTGCGCCACCTCGGGATCGACCTCGAAAGCGAGGACGTGCGTTTCGTGGAAGACAACTGGGAATCGCCCACCCTGGGCGCCTGGGGCCTCGGCTGGGAAGTGTGGCTGAACGGTATGGAGATTACCCAGTTCACCTATTTTCAGCAGGTGGGCGGGCTGGACTGCCGGCCTGTGACCGGCGAGATCACCTATGGCCTGGAACGGCTGGCCATGTACCTGCAGGAAACCGACAGCGTCTTCGACCTGTTGTGGTCGAGCCGGGGCGGGGCCGTGCGCTATCGGGAGCTCAGCCATCAAAACGAAGTGCAAATGTCCAGGTTCAACTTCGAGCTGGCGGATACGGAACTCCTGTTTCGACGCTTCGACGACTGCGAACGCCAGTGCGCCCGCCTGACCGCCGAAGAACTCCCGCTGCCTGCGTACGAGCAGGTTCTGGATGCCTCGCACACCTTCAACCTGCTGGACGCCAGACGCGCCATATCCACAAGCGAGCGGCAACGCTACCTTCTCCGCGTGCGCGACATGGCCGCCGCCGTGGCGCGGAGCCATGTGGCCTCGCGCGAGGCGCTGGGCTTTCCGCTTCTGCAGGAATCCGGGCGGTAGTTGCGGATGCAGGCTTGCGACTTCCTGGTGGAAATCGGCGTGGAGGAACTGCCGCCGAAGGACCTGTCCCTCTTCGAGCGCCACTTCCGCTCGGCCTTTTGCAGCGGCCTGGAGCAGGCGGAGCTGGCTTGCAGCGAGGTGGAATCCTATGCGTCGCCGCGCCGTCTGGCTCTGGTGGCCCGCAAGCTGGCCATGAAACAGCCAACCCGGGTCTTCGAGAAACGCGGGCCGCCGCTGGCGATGGCGCGCGACAGCGACGGCCGCTGGGGGCGCGCCGCCGAGGCCTTCGCGCGTTCATGCGGCTGCGCGCCCGAGCAGCTGCACACCCTGCGTACCCCGAAGGGAGAATGGCTGGCCTTTCGTGAAAAACGGCCCGGACGCTCCGCCTCGTCCCTTTTGCCGGGAATTGTCGCTGGCGCGCTCGAACGCCTGCCGATCCCGCGGGCGATGCGCTGGGGATCGGGCGAGGAGGAATTCATTCGCCCGGTGCACTGGGTGGTCATGCTGCACGGCAGGAAGGTGGCGCCGGCAACGGTCCTGGGCCGGCGCGCGGGGCGCGTCAGCCGGGGCCATCGGTTCATGGGGGAACGGCGCCTGAAGCTCGAGGCGGCGGAAGACTACGCCGGGACACTGCGTGACAAGGGCCGGGTAATCGCGAGTTTCGACGAGCGTCGCGAGACCATCCTGGACCTGGCGAAGCGGCAGGCGACCCGGCTTGGGGGCCAACTGGCGAGCAACCCCCAGCTGGAAGACGAAATCACCGGGCTGGTGGAATGGCCGGTGGCTCTTTGCGGCACGTTCGAGAAACGTTTTCTCGAGCTGCCGGAAGCCGCCATCACCGCAACCTTGAAGGAGCACCTGCGCTTTTTCCCGGTGCGGGGGCCTTCGGGGGGCCTGCTGGCGGGATTCGTGTTGATCAGCAACATCGAAAGCCCGCAGCCCGCTTCCATCATCGCGGGCGCCGAGCGGGTCGTGCGCGCACGGCTCAACGACGCCGACTTCTTCTACCGGCGCGATTGCTCCGACACCCTCGCGGCCCGGGCGCCGGGACTGGACGCGGTGCGCTATCAGGACCGTCTCGGCTCCCTGGGCGAGCGGGCCGCACGGCTGGCTGCCCTTGCCGGGGAACTGGCTCCGGCAACCGGTGCGGACCCCGCCGCTGCGCAACGCGCGGGCCTGCTTTGCAAGGCCGACCTGCTAACCGGAATCGTGGGCGAGTTCCCGCGCCTTCAGGGCGTAATGGGGGCGCACTACGCCAACAAGGACGGCGAAAGCGCCGAGGTGTGCGTGGCCATCGGCGAGCACTATTCCCCGCGGCAGGCAGGCGACGCCATTCCGGCCAGTCCCGCAGGGCAAGCGGTGGCGCTCGCCGACCGGCTGGACAGTCTGGCCGGGCTGTTTTCCATTGGCCGGCAGCCCAGGGGGGCAAGCGACCCGTTCGGACTGCGTCGCGCGGCCCTGGCCGTGCTTCGCATCTGCATCGAAGGCGCGGTCGAACTGGACCTTCCGGCTTCCCTGGACTGCGCCCTCTCCCGGCAGCCTCCGGAGGCCCCCACACCGCCGGACAGCGCGGAAACGTTGTATTCCTTCATCATGGAACGGCTCAAGGCCTGGTATCTCGACGGCCTGCATCCCGGGTCGGCCGATTTCGCTGTCACGCCGGAACAGTTTGCCGCAGTCCGCGCCCGCAACCCCGCTTCTCCGCTGGATTTCCACCGGCGCCTCCACGCGCTCCACGGCTTTCTCAAGGGGCCGGTCGCAGACGACCTGACCACCTCCAACAAGCGCATCGGCAACATCTTGCGCTCGGCGACCCCCGCCCCGGGCGCCATGGACGAAGGGCTGCTGCGAGAAGCGGAGGAACAGACTCTGCATGCCGCCTTCGTTCGGATGCTGCCGCAATACCGGCAGCGCCTGAACGAGCGGGACTACGCCGGGGCGCTGGAACGGCTGGCTTCCCTGCAAGGCCCGCTCGGCAACTTCTTCGACCGCGTGCTGGTGATGAGCGAAGACGACCGTTTGCGCCACAACCGACTCGCGCTGCTTGCGGGCATCCAGGACATGCTGCTGAAAATTGCCGACCTTTCGCTGCTTCCGGGCCGGAAGTAGCTCCGGCCCGGCCATTCTCTTCACGGGCATGCAGGCCCGCGCCCGAACCAAGCGACGGCTGGTCATCCTCGACCGCGACGGGGTGATCAACGAAGAGCGGGAAAATTTCGTTCGCTCCGAGGACCAGTGGCGACCGCTGCCGGGCAGCCTCGAGGCCATGGCGAAACTTCACCGGGCGGGTATTGCCGTGGCCGTGGCCACCAACCAGTCCGGCGTGGGCCGGGGACTGATGAGCCTGGACGCGCTCGAGGCCATTCACGATCGCATGCGCCGGGAGGTACACGAGGCTGGCGGCGCTCTGGAGGGAATTTTCTTTTGCCCGCACACTCCGCTCGACCGGTGCCGGTGCCGAAAGCCCTTGCCCGGGCTGCTGGAGCAGGTCGAAGCGGCGCTGGGGCTGGCGGTGGCAGGCGAGTACATGGTGGGCGACTCCCTGCGCGACCTGAAGGCGGCTCGCGCAGCAGGCGCGCTGCCGGTGCTGGTGCGCACCGGTTTCGGGCGGATCACCGAGCGGGAGCTCTCCATAGAGGACGAAGTAGCGGTTTTTGACGATCTGGCGGCATTTGTGGGCTGGTTGCTCGCAGCTCGATGATGGCTTGTCCGAATATCTCGCCGGGCTGCGGAACTGTGGGCGCGAAGAGCCTCGGGCCGGCGCGCGAGCGCAAGAATCAGGCAAGCGGCCGGGGAGCCTGTGCGCACCCGACGCAACCGAATGGCCCGAAAACCGCAAGGGGCAAGCGCGCCACGAGGTTGCATTGCGAAGACCGGGAAAAACCCCGAATCGACAAAACGTCGTCAGGCGGCGGCCGGATTCGGTGAAACATGCGGGCTGATCTCAGGGGATGGCTGTTTACCGGGTTTCTGGTGCTCAACACCATCGCCGGCAGCTTTTGGGCCCTTGTGCTGTGGCCCCTTCCCTACCGGATCCGCCATTTCCTCGCCGTGCGCTGCTGGGCCGAGGCCAACCTGTGGCTGCTGCGAACGATCTGCGGCGTGGGCTGGGAGGTTCGAGGCTTGAGTCGTCTGCCGACCGAACCCGGCGTGGTGCTGATGAAACACTCCTCGGCGTTCGACATCATCATCCAGGCAGCGCTGTTCCCACGGCAAGTCTGGCTGCTGAAGCGGGAATTGCTGTTCGTCCCCGTTTTCGGATGGGCCCTGGCGAGCCTGGGCTGCGTTGGCGTGAACCGCGCCCGGGGGGGAAGCGCCGTCCGGGCGGTGGTGCGAGCCTGCAAGGCTCGTATCGACCAGGGCCTTTGGGTAATGGTGTTCCCGGAAGGCACTCGCGTGGCGCCGGGCGAAACGGGATCCTACGCCCCGGGCGGCGCCATGATCGCCTCGGCGGCACGCTGTCCCGTAGTGCCGGTCGCCCACAATGCCGGCGATCACTGGCCCCGGCGCAGCGCCCGGAAAAACCCAGGGACGATCCGCATCACGATCGGCCCGCCGCTGGACGCCCGGGGAGTTCCGGCCCGCAAGCTGACCCGAAACGCGAAAGCCTGGATCGAGGCGGAAGTGAGAAACATGAGAGCTGGCGGGCAAACATAAGTATCCTCGTCCCCCTTATCCGCAAACCGCAAGGGGGCAAGTTCGATACGCAGCAATTCCCGCCAAGCGTGACAATGCTCGAAAATCAGCTCCGGTCCATCGCCTGAATGGTCACAAGCTCGGGCATTCGGCCCCAAACGAACGACTCTGCATCGTTAGTGGGAATTGCTGTTCGATACGGATTGTTGTTGTCGGGGCGCCAGAAAAACGCGAGATCGGACAGGATGTTGGAAAGCGGCTGTACGTCCGGGTGGGACCGCCGGGTCAGATATCCAGGTTGACGACATTCAGGGCGTTGTCTTCAATGAACGTCCGGCGGGGCTCCACCTTCTCGCCCATGAGGGTCGCAAACAACTTGCTGGTGGCGCTGGTTTCGTACTCGCTTGCCACTTCCACCTGCATCAGACGGCGCGTTTCGGGATTGACGGTAGTTTCCCAGAGCTGGGCGGCGTTCATCTCGCCAAGACCCTTGTAGCGCTGCAACGTCACGCCCCGGCGCCCCTGATCCATGAGCCAATCCAAAGCCTGCCCGAACAGGCCGGGACTGCAGTGCGCCGTCCCCCGGCGCACCTGGACGCCCGAACTCATCAATTCGCTGATCTGTCCGGCCAGACCGCAAACGGACTGGTACTCCGGCGTTTCGAACAGCGAGAACGGAAGGGAGCTTTCCTCGCCCACTTCATTTTCCGTGCGCATGACCGAAAACGAAGGGATCGTGACATCCTGACTGCGGACGGACACCTTCCACTGCGCTTCGGGGGCAAGCTGGGCCAGACAATCCTGCAACCCGGCGCCCCATTCAGCCATGTACTGCGGGTCGTTCCATCGATCCGGGCCGACCGGCGCAAGTTCCGGCAGACAGGCCAGCACACTGTCGTGGACCCGGGTCCGCAAACCCTCCAGGGAATTGCGGGCCTTCAGCATCCGTTCCGCCAGCCGGCGCAATTCCCTGCCGTCAACCGCATCCGGCCGGCCTGCGGGCGTCAGGCTTGCGTCCCTGAGCGCCGCCTCGAGGAGCCAGTCCCGCAACTCCTGATCGTCCTTGAGGTATTCCTCCTTGCGCCCGCGCGTCACCTTGTACAGCGGCGGCTGGGCGATATACACATGGCCCTGCTCGATCAGCGCCGGCATGTAGCGGAAGAAAAAGGTCAGAAGCAGCGTGCGGATATGTGAACCGTCCACATCCGCGTCGGTCATGATGATGACCCGTTGATACCGCAGCTTGTCGGCGTCGAAACTGTCCTCTTCGCGCCCCACCCCGCAGCCCAGGGCGGCAATCAGCGTCGCCACCTCGTCCGAAGAGAGCATCTTGTCGAGGCGGGCCTTTTCCACGTTCAGTATCTTTCCCCGCAGGGGCAGAACGGCCTGGGTCCTGCGATCCCGCGCCTGCTTCGCCGAACCTCCCGCCGAATCGCCCTCCACCAGGAAGATCTCCCGCTTGCGCGCGTCCTTTTCCTGGCAATCCGCGAGTTTGCCGGGAAGCCCCCCCACATCGCTCTTGCGGCGCGCAATATCGCGCGCCTTGCGCGCTGCTTCCCGGGCCGTCGCCGCATCGACGATTTTCTCGGTGATCGTGCGAGCCTGCTTCGGGTATTCGAGCAGGAATTCCCGCAGCCCTTCCGCCACGGTGCGCTCCACGGCCGACTTGGCCTCCGAGGAAACAAGCCGTTCCTTGGTCTGCGAAGAAAACTTGGGGTCTCGCATCTTCACGGACACAACGGCCGTGAGTCCTTCGCGCACATCTTCGCCGCGCAGGCTCAGGTTTTTGGCGCGGGCGCCGCCATGCTGCTCGATATAGCTGTTCAGTGTGCGGGTAAGCGCCGTCCGAAAGCCCTCCTGGTGGGTCCCTCCATGGCTCTGCGGAATGTTGTTGGTAAAGAAAGCGCTGTGCTCGTGGTATCCGGCGTTCCACTGCATGGCCACCTCGACCTCCAGGTCCACCACAACCCTCTTGCTTTCGCCGTTGCCCTCGCCGTCATCCTTGCGCGCAACCTCGAAGGATTGCTGGCGTTTCACGTGAAACACCTGCGAATGCAACGGCTCGCGAGACCGGTTCAGCCACTGCACGAACTCGCGAATGCCGCCCTCGGCATGAAGAGTGACAGGGTCGCCGCCTTCCCGCTCATCCACAAAATCGATGGTGATGCCGCTGTTGAGGAACGCCAGTTCCCTCAGTCTGGCGGTGAGTATCCCGGCATCGAAATCAAGGCTGGGAGCAAAAATATCCGGATCCGGCCGGAACCGGATTTCCGTTCCGCTGCGGTCGCTGGCCCCCGCATCCGTCAGGGCGCCCGCCGGAATTCCCGTGGCATAACACTGGCGGTATTTTCTGCCGCCCCGATGCACCAGCAGCTCCAGCTCCGAGGACAGGAAATTCACCACGGACACGCCCACGCCGTGGAGCCCCCCGGAAACCTTGTATGCGCTTTCGTCGAACTTTCCCCCGGCATGCAGGGTGGTCATGATCAACTCGGCGGCGGAGCGTCCGGTCTTGGCGTGAATGTCCACGGGAATCCCCCGGCCGTTGTCGGTGATCCGCGCGCCGCCATCGGCCAGCAATCGAACTTCGATCCGGTCGCAATGCCCCGCCAGGGCTTCGTCCACCGAATTGTCCACCACCTCGTAGATCAGGTGATGAAGTCCCGTGCCGTCGTCCGTGTCGCCAATGTACATGCCCGGAAGCTTGCGCACGGACTCCCTGTCCTCCAGCACTTCGATCTGGTCCGCGCCATAAGCCTCGGAGGCCTTGGCCTGAGCAGCGCGCTCTCCGAGCTGGCCGGGGTGTTCGTCGGTTTGTTGCATGGAAACTCGTCTCAGAAGACGGAAGCGGGAAGCGGGGCGCTATCGCGAAGCCGAAAGCCGGTCAGGACCGACACAACCCCGGACCCTTGAGCCGCAGGTCTCACCGGACCGGGCCGCTGCCTTTCGGCATCCTGCCTGATCTCGCATTCCCGGTGCTGACAACTTCATTTTTCTCCCCAAAGCCTCCCGGAAGCGAAACCGGCGCGACCTGCGCCCCTTTCAGGGTGACAACCCTTTCAGACCGCCGCAAATTATACCAGCCGGCCCTCGTTCAGGCGAAATTCCCTGCGCCTGAAATCCTTGCCGAAAGGGGCGGTGTCGACAGCGGTGATGAACAGTTGCATCCGGAGTTCGGACATCGCGCCCAGCAAGCGCCCGGCGTGATTCGCATCCAGTTCCACCAGCGGCTCGTCCGCCAGAAGGACCGGCTTGCCCACGCCCGTTTCGGCCAACAGCTTCGCGGCCGCAAGCATGAGTGACGCGGCCAGCAGCTTCTGTTGGCCCCTTGAGGCGACATGCCGGGCGCGGCCCGCCTGAAGACGGAGCGCGAGGTCGCTGCGCTGGGGACCGAACCGCGTCAAACCGAGCTTCCGGTCGCCATCCAGGGCCTCGCCCAACGCCTCCGCCAGGGTCTTGCCGCGGGGCCAACCCGGGTAATAGTCCCAATCGGCCCGTATGCCGAGCAATTGTTCGGCGGTTTGCCGAAACCGGAGGCGCAGACTTTCCGCTACCGCCCGGCGTTGCTCCTCCATGGCTTCGACCGCCCGGCAGAACGGAGCATCCCAAGCGGTTACCTGCCGCGCGCCCGCGCCCTCGCGAAGGCTGGCGTTGCGCTGCTTCAGGCTCCTTCTGAAGCCTTTCCAGGCCGAATGAAAGCGGGGTTCCACGTGAAACGTCACCCAGTTCAACATCAATCGACGGCGTTCGGGACCCTGGTTCACCAGGTCCACGACGCTTGCGTCCAGATTCAACACCGGCAGGGAACGCGCGAGTTCCGCCCGGGGGACGCCAGCCTTGCCATCCAGACGAGGGCGAAGTGTCCGCCCCTGGAGCGCAACACCCAACTCGCGCGCACCGCCTGCGTCCGCTGCCACGACCGCACGCAGGTTGGCGCTGTCGGCATCCCTTGCAACGAGTTGGCGAACATCGCTGCCCCGGAAGCTGCGGCCACGCGACAGCAGAAAAATGGTTTCCAGCAGGCTGGTCTTGCCAGCCCCGTTGTGGCCGCTGATTAGGTTCGCGTGCCGGTCGGGCGCCAGATCCACGGCCTTCAGCGTCCGGAAGTTGCGAATCCCCAGTTGCGTCAGACAAGCCACGTCAACTGTCGCGCGCGGCCTCGTTTTCCGCGGCCTGCAGCGCGAGCGCTACAACCTCATCGGCATCACGATGTGCTGGCCGCCCGTCTTGTCCGGAGCGCAGATCAACACGCTGCTGTTGCCGGCCCGCACATGAATCTCCACATCCTCGGACTTCAGACATCGGAGCACATCCGTAAGGTAGGAAGCGTTGAAACCGGCCTTGACCTCGGGACCGCGATACTCGGCTTCGACCTCATCGGCCGCCCGAGCGCCCTGCCCCCCCTCGGTGCTGATGGCCAGGCTGTTTTCCCTGGCGTGCATGGACACCAGGGGGATGCGTTGGTCGCGCACGCCCCGGCTGTCCCGGGCCACCAGGGCCACCCGGCCAAGAGCCGTTTCCAAAGCGGCGCGGTTTGCCACCAGGGGTTTCTCCTGTCGCTGGGGTATTACCCGGCGGTACTCGGGATAGCGCCCCTCGATAAGTTTGGAGGTCATCTGTCGATCCCCCAGGCTCACGCGGATCTGGTTGTCCCCCAACAACAATTCCATCTCTTCGTCTTCGGCGGAAGGCAGCCAGGCTCGCAGGGCGTTGATGCTGTTGCGGGGCACGATTCCCCTTCGCGCCTCGGGCAGGACGTGTTCGTCGGTCTCGGAGCAGGACAGGCGGTGCCCGTCCGTGGCCACCAGCCGCAGACCTTCCTGCGATATTTCAATCAGCATGCCATTGAGGTAGTAACGAGGGTCCGCTTGCGCCATGGCAAAATGCGTCTCGGAGAGCATTTTCGCCAACAGCGCAGCCTTCATCTTCACCACCGTCCCCCCGGCTTCGTTGTCGGGGTCGAGGCGTGGGAAATCCTTGGTTGGCAAGGTGTCCAGAAGGCCCGAGTAGCGTCCCGACTTCACCGAAAGCCGGTCTTCCCCAAGCTCCAGTTCGATCAGGCTTCCGCCTCTCAGCGAAGCGCTGATTCCCTGAAGCAGCTTTGCGGGAACCGTGACTGCGCCCTCCTCGCTCAGGTCGATCAACTCGCACTGGTCCACAAGCGTCAGTTCGAGGTTGGTGCAGGTTGCGGTGAGGATGCCCTCCGCCGCCTCCAGCAGCGTATTGCGCAGTATGGCCATCGTGTCCGCTTGCGCTTGCGCGGCGCCCGTAACCGACTGAAGCAGGCTATGCAGGCTCTCTTGGGGAATGCTCAGTTTCATGGGTTCTCCTTGGCGCAACCTTCTCTATCAGGTATAGGGAAAGGTGATGATGATAAGGCCTGTGGATAGCCGAGTAACCCATTAATGTTCTTTGATATCAAGGAGCTACTTTCAATCTGCCTGTGGGTGGACTTGTGGGTTTCGGGTATCGCATCTGTGGATTGCATGCCGGCGGCAGCTTGTTCAACAATCGGTCCACAAGTTGCACCGGCTGTTTCCCCAAGCTTCTCCCTTTCGCCATTTACTGTGCAAGGATACTCGCCAGACTCTTGAATTGCTGATCCAAATTGGGGTCTGATCCCCGCAATTCCTGGATGCGGCGCACCGCGTTGATCACCGTGGTGTGGTCGCGACCGCCGAAACCCTCTCCGATATCGGGCAGGCTCAGGTCGGTGTATTCGCGAGCCAGCGCCATCGCCAGCTGCCGGGGCCGCACGATGGCGCGCTTGCGGCTCGGTGAGCGGAGGTCGGAAGGCCGCATCTGGAAGTATCTGGCCACCAGTTTCTGGATCTCTTCCAGCGTGATCCGCCGGGCCACCGACGCCACATGGTTGTTCAATGCCTGCTTGGCCAGGGGAAGGTCTATCGGCAGCCCGCGGAAGCGGGACAGGGCTTCCACGGTTCGATAGGCGCCTTCCAGCTCGCGAACGCTGGAAAAGATGTGCTGGGCGATGAACATCGCCACCTCTCCCGGGCAGTCCACCCTGGCCGCTTCCGCCTTGGCCAGGACAATCGCCGCGCGCGTTTCCAGTTCCGGCGGCTCGATGTTCACCATCAACCCGGACCCGAGGCGCGAAAGCACACGCCTTTCCAGACCGGTGATCTCGCGCGGCAGCTTGTCGCAGGTCAGCACAATCTGCCGGCCGTCCTGCAAAAGGGCGTTGAGGGTGTGATAGAACTGCTCTTGCGAGCTCTCCTTGCCGGCCAGAAACTGCACATCGTCGAGCAGCAGCGTGTCCACCGAGCGGTACGATCGCTTGAACTGTTCCATCAGCGCCTCGGAGCCCGAACGGCCGTACGAAGCGCGCACCTTGCGCAGCGCGCTCAGGTAGTCGTTGATGAAGGTGTCGGAATGCACATAGGCCACCCGGAGTTGCTGTTCGCCGGCCAGCAACTGATGGCCGATGGCGTGCATCAGATGCGTCTTGCCCAGCCCCACGCCCCCGTATATCAGCAAGGGGTTGTAGGCGCGATGCCGGGCCACATGGCGCGCGGCGTCGCAGGCCACCTGGTTGGCCGGACCGGTCACGAAGGCGTCGAAGGTAAATTGAGGGTTCAGCCGCGAGCCGGGCAGGGGCGGGAGCGTCTGGCCCGGCGGGGGGGACGGCGCCGGCCGCGGGATGGGCCGGTCCAGCAGCTCGACATCGGCATCCGCCCCGCTTCGTTCGCAGGCTTCGTGGAGCAGGTCCAGACAGTTGGACTCGATCCAGCCCCGGACGAAGCGATTGGGGACGATCAGCCGCAGCCTTCCGTTGCGGAACTGGGCCTCGAGCGGCTGGATATAGGTGTTGTAGCTTTCCTCCGCAAGATGCGGCTTCAGTTCGCGGCAAACACTCTGCCAGAGGTCGCCTTTTCGGGGAATAACGCCGGACATGGCTGCGGGTTGGAAAGGGACCTTATCGGCAAGGGAACCGGAACGCTTTATTCCACAACTGGCCCCCGGAATCAAACCCCCTTGCTTTCATTGACTTCACGCCCGGCAGCGGCTATGCTGGCCACCCTCTTTGCGGCAGCCCGGACGCTCGCTTTTTTGAGTTTTTTGTTTGCAAGCAGCCATGAAACGCACCTACCAGCCCAGCCGAATCAAACGCAAGCGCACCCATGGCTTTCGCGCACGCATGGCGACTCGCGCCGGCCGGCAGATCCTGAAGCGGCGGCGAAAAAAGGGCCGGGCGCGGCTGACCCACTGATCGCCGCCGCCTGTATCGGGCTTGCCCCTTGCGGACGGTTCCGCCACGCTGGCGCACGCGCATGTTCGCTCCACCCCAAGGCCCGGCTGTGCTTCGTTCCCCGCGAGTATCTCCAGCGCTTCTCACGCCGGAGTTCCGCAACAGCAATTCGGCGAGAGCTTCGGGTTGAAGTGACGGCGCGCCGCTTCACCTTTCCGCGCGAGCTCCGGCTGCTTGCCGAGGCCCAGTTTCGCCGGGTACATCGCCGTGGCGGCCGCGCCGGGGCCGGGGCGTTACGGGCCCGGATGATGCCCAACGGAAGAGATCATGGACGGCTGGGTATGGCCGTCGGCCTCAAGGCGGCCGGCGGCGCGGCGCCCCGCAACCGGATTCGACGGCAGGTGCGTGAGAGCTTCCGACTGCATCAGCACCAGCTGGCGGGCCTGGATGTCGTGGTCAGCTTGCCCCGCCCGCTCGACGGGCGCGAAGGGGAGAACCTGTGGCGGATGTTGCCGCGGCTGTGGGGCGCGGTGGCGCGAGAGGCCAGGGCGCGCGGCAAGTGGAACGGCTGAGGTTTCCTCTCTGGGCGTTGTTCGGCGCCATGCTGCTGTTCACCTGGCAGGCGTGGAACCGGGATCGCATTCGGGAAACGGCTGTGGAGCCGCCGCTCGAAACCGCCGCCGGGACGCTGCCTTCCGTCGAGGACCGGGACTTGCCGGCGTTGCCGGCAGCGGAAGACGAAGGCGAAACGAACGGCGTTCTCGCCGAGCTGCCGGCCTCCTCCCGCTCCGAACCGGTCGTAAAGGTGTACACCGACGTTCTGGCGCTGTCGATCAGCACCCGCGGGGGCGATCTGGTCGAGGCGGAGCTGCTCGGTTACGCGAAAGACAAGAAGAACGATGCGGTGAAGGTGCGCCTCCTGAGCCCGGCGGCGGGCGCGGAATACATTCTGAGCGCGGGCCTGCGAGCGGCTGGCGGTCGCCCGGAGGCCAACCACCGCGAGCGCTTTTCGAGCGCGCGCGGCGAGTATCGCCTCAAGGAGGGCGCGGACGAACTGGTTGTGCCCCTGACCTGGAGTGCGGGGGGCGTTGAAGTTACCAAGCAGTATCGCTTTCGCCGGGGCAAGTACTACGTCGGGGTGGAACAGGCGATTCGCAACGACAGCGGCGCGAACTATGAAGTCGCGCCCTATGTGCTGGTGCGGCGCGCCCACAGGCCGCAGAAACGCTCCATGTTCGATGTGGACACCTACTCCTTCACCGGCCCCGTGTACTACAACGGCGACAGTTACGACCGGATGGACCCGGAGGATATGGTGGACGAACCCCTCGGCGAAACCGCCATCGGAGGATGGGTGGGGTCCATACAGCACCATTTTGTGGGCGCCGCGATACCCGAGGGCTCGGAATCCTATCGATACGACGGGCGATTCTCCGCCGGCGCCTATCGCCTGAGCGCTATCGGGCCGCTGAAGACCGCGCCGCCGGGCGGCGAACAGCGCTTTTCGGCGCAGTTCTTCGTGGGGCCCAAGCTGCAGGCCCAGTTGCGCGAGGCCGCCCCGGGTCTGGTTCTCACCGTGGACTACGGCATCTTCACGCTGTTTGCCCAGCCGCTGTTCTGGCTGCTGAAGACGCTGTTCGCCTGGGTGGGCAACTGGGGCTGGGCGATCATCCTTGCCACGCTGATCATCAAGTCCGTTCTGTTCCCGCTTACCGAGGCCAGCGGCCGTTCCATGGCTCGCATGCGCAAGCTGCAGCCGCGGCTCAAGTCCATCCAGGAGCGATTCAAGGACGATCCGCAGGGCCGCAATCGGGCCATGATGGAGCTGTACAAGAGCGAAAAGGTCAATCCCGCAGCGGGCTGTCTGCCGATCTTCATCCAGTTGCCTTTCTTCGTCGCGTTCTACTGGGTGCTGGTGGAGAGTGTGGAAATCCGCCAGGCGCCGTTCTTGCTGTGGATCAACGACCTTTCTTCCCGGGATCCCGTTTTCGTGCTGCCTGCGCTCATGGGCGCGGCCATGTTCTGGCAGCAGAAACTCAACCCCAAGCCGCCGGATCCCATGCAGGCCCGGATCATGACGGCCATGCCGGTGATCTTCACCGTGTTCTTCATGTTCTTCCCCTCCGGGTTGGTGTTGTACTGGCTTACCAATTCCGTTTTCTCCACCCTGCAGCAATGGCGGATCAATCGCCGTACCGAAAAGGCGTCCGGGGGCCGGGCGACACAATAGTCGCCTGCGCTACTCCGCCCGGTCGCGGGGGGGTGGCGGTGATTCGCGTTTCCGGCGAGGCGGTTCGCGCCCTGGGCAGGAGCCTGCTGGGGGAGTTGCCGCCGCCGCGCCGGGCGCAACTGGTGTCGCTGGCGGAATCCGGCGGCGAATTGCTGGACCGCGGGCTGGCGTTGTTCTTCCCTGCGCCGGCTTCATTCACGGGCGAGGATGTTCTGGAGCTTCAGGTGCACGGCAGCCCGGTGGTGTGCGATCTGCTGATCGCCAGGCTTTGCGAACTGGGCGCGCGCCCGGCCGGCCCGGGCGAGTTCTCCCGGCGGGCTTTCCTCAACGACCGCATGGACCTGTCCCAGGCCGAGGCCGTGGCGGACCTGATCGACGCCGCCGGAGCATCGGCGGCGCGGGCGGCGGCGCGCAGCATGCAGGGCGCCTTCTCCCGCGCGGTCGAAGCGCTGGCGGCCCGCCTTGTGCGCCTGCGGGCGCATCTGGAGGCCACGCTGGATTTTCCGGACGAGGAAGTCGATCCGCTTCAGGATCAGGCCCTGAAGCGCGCTTTTCGCGAACTGGACGCTGCGTTTTCGACGGTGGCGGAAGCCGCCGAACGGGGCCGCATCCTGCGGGACGGGCTGAATGTGGTGCTGTCCGGCGAACCCAACGCGGGCAAGTCTTCGCTGCTGAACGCGCTCGCAGGCGAGCCGGTGGCGATCGTGGCCGCCGAGCCGGGAACCACCCGCGACCTCGTGCGCCTGCAGACAACCGTTGTGGGCATTCCGGTGGAGTTGATCGACACTGCCGGCGTCCGCCCCGCCGCGCGTGGCGTGGAGCGCGAGGGCGTACGCCGGGCGCAGGCCGCCGGGGAGCAGGCGGATCTGATCCTGCGCGTGTGGGACGCGGCCGCCGGGGGGCTGAAGCCGGCGCCGGCGGCGCGCACCGTGCTCGTGCGCAACAAGGTGGACCTGACCGGGGAGCGGGCGGGACGAACGGGCCCGGATTCGCTGAACGTCAGCGCCAGGACCGGCGCAGGCTTGGAAGCCCTGCGCGAAGTCCTCGCCGAGAGGGCCGGCGGCGCGCCCGAGGGCGCGTTTTCGGCGCGCGCCCGACACCTCGACAGCCTGACGAAAGGGAGGCGGAGGTGCAGGGAAGCGGCCGCGTTGTTCGAGCGCCGCCAGCCGGCGGAACTGGTCGCCGAGGAGTTGCGGCTCGCCCAGGAATCCTTGAGCGAGATTACGGGCGCGGCAAGCAGTGACGACCTGCTGGGCGAGATCTTCTCGCAGTTCTGCATTGGCAAGTAGAATCTCCCCATCCGGGAGCAGTTCTCCGGAAACGCACAGGTTCGCAAGCGCGCAAATGAAGGCAAGGCGATTCGACGTGATCATCGTGGGCGGCGGCCACGCCGGCACGGAGGCCGCGCTGGCGGCGGCGCGCATGGGCGCGCAGGCGCTCCTGATCACGCACAGTCTGGACACGCTCGGCCAGATGAGCTGCAACCCCGCCATCGGGGGCGTCGGGAAGGGGCATCTGGCCCGGGAGGTCGATGCGCTGGGCGGGATCATGGCGCAGGCCGCCGACCGGGCCGGCATCCACTTCCGCCGCCTCAATTCCAGCAAGGGCCCTGCGGTTCGCGCCACTCGCGCCCAAACCGACCGGGCGCTGTACAAGGCCGCCGTGCGCCGCGCCCTGGAGACCGCCGGGGGGCTCACCGTGTTTCAGGACAGCGTGGACGACCTCATTTTGGCCAGCGGCCGGATCCGGGGGGTGCGCGCCCGCTCGGGGCTCGATTTTTCCGCGCCGGCCGTGGTGCTCGCGGCGGGCACGTTTCTGGGCGGCAGGATCCACATGGGCGCCAGCCGCCACGCCGCCGGCCGGGCCGGGGATCCGCCCGCCAACCGGCTGGCGCGGCGCCTGCGCGAACTGCGCTTGCCGGTCGGCCGCCTGAAGACGGGGACGCCGCCGCGGCTGGACCGGAACACCATCGATTTCTCGGTAATGCGCCGCCAGCCGGGAGACCGCCCGCGGCCGGTGTTCTCGTTCATGGGGCGGCGCGAAGACCACCCCCGGCAGGTGGAATGCCACATCACCCGAACCACGCCGGCCACCCACGAGATCGTTCGCGCCAACCTGAAGCGCTCTCCCGCGCACAGCGGCGCCATCGAAGGCGCGGGGCCGCGCTACTGCCCGTCGCTGGAGGACAAGGTGGTGCGGTTTGCCGAACGCGATTCGCACCAGATTTTCGTGGAACCGGAAGGTCTGGCGTCCGCCGAGGTCTATCCGAACGGGATTTCCACCAGCCTTCCCGCCGAGGTGCAGCTTGATTTTCTGGCCACCATCCCGGGATTCGAGCGCGCCCGGATGACCCGCCCCGGCTATGCCATTGAGTACGACTATTTCGACCCGCGAGCATTGCGCCAGGGTCTCGCGGTGGGGGCCATCGAGGGCCTTTACTTCGCAGGGCAGATCAACGGCACCACCGGCTACGAGGAAGCCTCCGCGCAAGGCCTGCTCGCCGGGGTCAACGCGGTGCTGGCCGTGCGCGGCCGTGCGCCCTGGTCGCCGGGGCGGGAGGACGCCTATCTGGGAGTGCTGGCGGACGACCTTCTCACCCGCGGCGTGACCGAACCCTACCGGATGTTCACCAGCCGCGCCGAGTACCGGCTGCGCTTGCGGGAAGACAACGCCGACGCCCGCCTGACCCCCGGGGGGCGCGAACTGGGGCTGGTTGACGACCGGCGTTGGGCGGCGTTCTGCCGCAAGCAGGAGGCCGTGGCCGCGGAGCGGGACCGGCTGGGGAGCCTGACCGTGTCCGCCGCCGGGGAGGCTCGCCCGTGTGCGGCTCTGGAACTGTTGCGCCGCCCGGATTGGGACTATCGCCGGGTGGCGGAGCTGCCGGAAGTGGGCCATCGCGAGGCGCCGGCCGGGGAGTGGCCGGAACTGGGCGAGCAGATCGAATGCGCGGTGGAAATCGAGACGCGCTACGCGGGCTATCTGGCCCGGCAGAAGACGGAAATCGAGCGCAACCGGCGTATGCGCGGGACGGCCCTGCCGGCGGAAATGGACTATGGCGCGGTGCGCGGCTTGTCGAACGAGGCGCGCGAGAATCTGGCCCGGTCGCGCCCCGCCACCGTCGGCCAGGCCGAGCGTATCCCCGGCATGACGCCGGCGGCGGTGTCGCAGTTGCTGGTTCATCTGAAGAAGCAGGCATTGCGATGCGCCTGAAGCCCCTGCTAGGCATTGGCGCCCTGGCGTTGTGCGCCTGCGGCGGAAGCGGGCCGGAGAACCTGCCGTCCGACCCGTCCCGCCAAGCTCCGCCTGGCGGCGAAACCGGCGAAGAACTCGCTGCGGAACAGGTGCTGCGCCGGAGCAACGGGGCCGAACCGCAGAGCCTGGATCCCCACCGGGCCGAGGGCGTGCCCTCGTCCAACATCTTGCGGGACCTGTTCGAGGGGCTGGTGGCCGAGGCGCCCGACGGCGAACTGATTCCCGGCGCTGCGGAGTCGTGGGAGATCTCCGAAGACGGTCTCAGCTACACGTTCACGATGCGCCCCGACGGGCGCTGGAGCAACGGCGATCCGGTCACCGCCAGGGATTTCGAATACGGCCTGAGGCGCAGCGTGGATCCCGAAACGCTGTCGCGCTACTCCAGCGTTCTGGCCCCCATCCGCAATGCGCGCGCGGTGATCGCAGGCGACCTGCCCCCGGAAGAACTGGGGGTGGAGGCGGTGGACGAGCGCACCCTGGTGATCCGGCTTGAAGCGCCCACGCCCTACCTGCTGGGCCTGCTGACCCACTCCACCTGCTATGCGGTCCATCGCGGGGTCGTCGAGAGCCATGGCGCGGACTGGTCGCGCGAGGAGACCCATGTCGGCAACGGGGCCTACGCGCTCCAGGCGTGGGTGATGCAGTCGCACATTCATCTGCGGCGCAACCCGCACTACTGGGACGACGCCCGCACCACCGTCAACGAGGTCTACTATTACGCCATCGAGAATCAGGACGCCGAGCTGAAGCGCTATCGGGCCGGCGAACTCGACATCACCAGCACGATTCCCCAAAAGCAGCTCCGGTGGATCCAGCAGAACCTGGGCGAGGAATTGCGGATCACCCCCTACCTGGGCACCTACTACTTCGGCTACAACGTGACCCGGCCCCCGTTCGCCGGCAACCGGGCGCTCCGAAAGGCGATGTCGCTGGCGGTGGATCGCGACATCATCACCGGGGTGGTCAGCGGCGCGGGCGAACCGGTGGCCTACAGTTGGGTTCCGCCGGTGCGCGGCTATGTCCAGCAGGTCCCGGAGGAAGCCGGGTGGACGCAGCCGCAGCGGGAGGCCGAGGCCCGGCGCCTGTACGCCGAGGCGGGATATTCGCCGGACAACCCGCTTGAGGTCGAGATTCTCTACAACACCTCCGATAACCACAAACGGATCGCGATTGCCCTGGCGTCCATGTGGAAGGAGGTGCTGGGCGTGGAGGTCACGCTGGCGAACCAGGAATGGAAGGTGTATCTCGAGACCCGCAAGAGAAAGGAGGACACGCAGATCTACCGCGCCGGATGGATTGGCGATTACGAGGACGCGTACACCTTCGCGCAGCTGCTGGAATCGACCAACGAGCAAAACGATTTCGGCTACGACAACCCGCGCTACGACGCCCTGCTGGCCGCTGCCTCGGCGGAGCCGGACGTGCAGCGGCGGGCCGAATACCTCCAGCAGGCCGAACGCCTGCTGCTGGACGACCAACCCTTGCTGCCGCTGTATTTCTACGTGACCAAGCGGTTGGTGAAGCCCTGGGTACGAGGCTACCAAGGCAATATCATGGACCATATACACACCAGGCACTTGAGCGTCCTGAAGCATTAGCGCGCCAACAACAACCAAAAGGGATTGCCGTGCGTGCAGCAATGAGAGGGAGGCTGTGGCTTGGCTGGAAAAATTGAAGCGAGAGGGCTGACGAAGCGGTTCGGCGAGCTGGTCGCCGTGGACCGGCTGGACCTGACCGTGGCGCCGGGGGAAATCCTGGGCTTTCTCGGGCCGAACGGCGCCGGCAAGACCACCACCGTCAAGATGCTCACGGGCATGATCCGGCCGGCGTCCGGGGCGGCCAGCATTTGCGGTATCGATCTGGCGGACGATCCCCTTGCCGCCAAGCGCTGCCTGGGCTACGTGCCCGAGGCCGGGGCGCTCTACGAATCGCTCACCGCCGCGGAGTTCCTGCGCATGATCGGCAGTATCCACGGCATCCCGCCCGCGGACACCGACCGGCGGATCAAGCGCTTCCTGGAGCTGTTCGGCATCCTCGACGCCAAAGACCGATTGCTCAGCGGTTTCTCGAAAGGGATGAAGCAGAAGGTTTTGATCACCTCCGCGCTGCTCGGCAACCCGCAGGCGCTGTTTCTGGACGAACCCCTCGACGGCCTGGACCCCAACGCCGCACTGGTGGTCAAGACCCTGCTTCGCGAGCTTGCCGGGCAGGGTCGCGCGATCCTGTTCTGCTCGCATATCCTGGATGTCATCGAGCGCGTCTGCACCCGGGTCGTCATCATTCACAAGGGTCGGCTGGTGGCCGAGGGCGCTCCAGAGCAGATTGCCGCCCGTCACGGCGCCGGGACGCTCGAGGAGGCCTTTGTGCAGCTCACCGGCGTGCGCGACAGCGAGACCGTGGCGCGCGAACTTCTGGTGGCGCTGCAATGAACGCCATGCGCGCGGTGATCGTGGCGGCGGGCGGGGACTACGGTCAGTGGCGCGGGCTGGTCCGCCCGCTGATCAAGGTGGGCTTCCGAACCGCCCAGAACACCGAGCAGATTACCCGGCAGGGCAGGAACCCGCGGCTCTTGTCATGGATCATGCGGGTTGCACTGGGCGTGTTCGGCCTCCTGACGGGGTTTTTCACCCTGTCCCAGACCACTCCCTTTCATGCCTGCCTGATTGCGCTCTCGGTGACCGGGCTCGCCGTTTTCTTCCTGCTGCTCATGAACTTCCAGGCCGTTGCGGTCTCTTCTGTGGATTACGAGGTCATGGGGCACCGGCCCGTGAACTCCAGAACCTATCTGGTGGCCCGGCTGACCGTCACCCTGGCTCACCAGGGACTTGTGGGCGCGCTGCTTGCCTTGCCCAGCGTGCTGGTCTGCGGCGTTCGCTTCGGCTGGCTTGCGGCCGCCGGTCTGGCCCTGGCGGCCGCCTTGCTGGTTGCGAGCATCGTGCTGGGCTTGATCGGCGTCTATGGCGCCCTGGTCAGCAAGGTGGGCGGCCGGGGCTTGTATCGCCTGTTGACCGGTTTGCAGCTTCTGCTGGCCGTCGCTTTCTTCTCTTTCGGGTTTCTGTCGGGCGGTTCCGGTTCGTTTCTCGAGGGAGTCGCCGATCTGGCGCCGGAGGGCTGGGTGCTGGCCGTGCCCCTTGTCGGGTTCGCCGGGTTCGCCAGCCTGATTTCGGGCCAAACAGGGCCTGCGGAGTGGATCGGCCTTTTCGGGGTGCTCGCCTGCTGTTGCGCAACCGCGTGGCTTGCGCGCGACAAGTTGTCTTTAGCCTCTGCACAGAATCTCGGCGCCGCCCTCAAGACCCGGGAGCGGAAGGACGCCGGCAGGAGTAAGCGCGCCGGACTGGCGGCGGCGAGGCCAAGGCTCGGTGTGGCGGGCGCATTGATACGCGGGCAGTTTCGCCACGACCTGCGCTTCCGGATGGGTGTGCTCACCCTTCTTCCGCTGTTCGCCTTTTATGCCGTCCCCCCGCTTTTGTGGCTGCGGGGGCCGGCGGATCCCTTCGTGTCTGGCGCGCGCCCATGGTCGCTGTTGGGGATTCACCTGGGCTTGCTGCTCTTGCCCTCGATTGTGTTCGCGCAACTGTACTCCAGCGATTCCTGGCGGGCCGGCTGGATCTTCTTCGCCGGCCCCGTGGACCGGGCCGCCCTGGCCGCCGATGCCCGCCGCTTCATCACGCTGTTGTTCTTCGTTCCCTGCCTGATTCTGGCGGGGGCCGTCTTCGTGTGGCTGTTCGAGGAGGTCTGGCACGGACTGGTCCATGCGGCCCTGCTGGGCGGTGCGGGCGTCCTGGCCCTGCAGATTTCGCAGTATGCGCGTCCGCAACTGCCCTTTACGGTTCCTCCCAACTCGAGGCGTGAGGGAGTGTTCTTGTTCTTGATATCGCTCGGCCTGGGGGCGCTTGGCGTCCTGATCGTCGCGTTTGCGCCGCTTGTCTACGCCAGCCCGCAACGGATGATCGTGACGTTTGTGGCGCTGGCGTCGATCCTGACGGGCATGGAGCGGATCCTGCCGGCGCGCCTCAGCCGGCGGCTGCGCTGGTCGGAGGTCGGCGACTGAAGCCTTCGGGCGAACCCGCCGGGGCGCGACGCTCGCGGTTATGATGCCACCCATGTTTCGCTATGCGGCAAAGCGCGTGCTGGCGGCGATTCCCACGCTGCTGATCCTGATCGCGCTTACGTTCTTCATGATTCGCGCCGCGCCTGGCGGCCCGTTCGACTCCGAAAAGAACCTGCACCCGGAAATCGAGGCCAAGATCCGCGCGGCCTATCATCTCGACGAACCGCTGGTCCAGCAACTGGGCCGCTATCTCTGGAGTCTGGCGCAGGGCGACTTCGGGCCCTCCTTTCAGTACACCGACCGCACAGTTACCGAACTGATCCGGGGCGGTTTCCCGGTCTCGCTGCAACTCGGCGCCTGCGCCATGCTGCTGGCCCTGATTGTGGGCGTGACCGCCGGCGCCTGGGCCGCCCTGCGCCAGAACCGCTTTTCCGACCACGCGGTGATGGCCGCCAGCATGACCGGAATCTCCATACCCAATTTCGTGGTCGGGCCGCTCCTGATCCTGGTGTTCGCGGTGCATCTGGACTGGTTGCCGGCCGGCGGCTGGCCTGCGGGGGGGCTGTTGCAGCGATTGCCGAACATGGCGATGCCGGTGATTGCCCTGGCCTTGCCGCAGATCGCCTACATTGCCCGGCTTGCGCGGGGCAGCCTCATCGAGGTGCTGCGCAGCAATTTCATACGGACGGCGCGGGCACAGGGTCTGGCGCCGTCCGTCATCCTGCTGCGGCACGCGCTCAAGCCCGGCCTGCTGCCCGTGCTTTCCTATCTGGGGCCAGCCACCGCAGCGGTTATCACGGGCTCGGTGGTGATCGAGCAGATATTCGGCGTGCCCGGTCTGGGGCGCTACTTCGTGCAGGGGGCGCTGAACCGCGATTACACGCTGGTGATGGGCGTTGTGGTTTTCTACGGAGTGCTGATCATGCTGTTCAACTTCCTGGTGGACATCTGCTACGGCCTGCTGGACCCCAGGGTCCGCCAGCGCGCCTGAGCGCCGTTTTGCCGCCGTGAGAAAGACCGGCAGGAACCGCGCGGCGATCCGGCAGGCAGCTGACGCCGGCCACGGCCTGTGGAGCGATGCGTGGCGGGCGCTGCGCCGCAACCGGGCGGCCATGACCGCCGCCGCCATCCTGACTGCGGTCGCCGTCCTGTGTGTGTTCGGTCCGCTGCTGACCCCCGTGGAGTTCGATTATCTGGATTGGGATCGCGTGTCCGTTCCGCCCTCGCTCGAGGGCTGGCATTTCTTCGGCACCGACGATCTGGGCCGGGACCTGTTCGTGCGCACCCTCACGGGAGGACGGATCTCCCTGATGGTGGGGCTTGTGGCGACCGCGGTGAGCCTGCTCATCGGCGTCGGCTACGGCGCGCTCGCCGGCTATCTGGGAGGGCGGGCGGACCAGGTGATGATGCGCATTGTCGATATCCTCTACGCCATGCCCTTCATGTTTCTGGTGATCCTGCTGATGGTCCTTTTCGGTCGCAACATCGCGCTGATCTTCGTGGCCATCGGCGCGATCAACTGGCTGGACATGGCGCGCATCGTGCGCGGCCAGACGCTCAGCATCAAGCGCCGGGAATTCGTGGAGGCCGCCCGGGTCGCCGGCGCCTCCACGCCCGGGATTATCCGCCGGCATATCGTTCCCAATCTGTTTGGCGTGGTTGTGGTGTACGTCACGCTCACCATTCCGCAGGTGATCCTGGTGGAGTCGTTTTTGAGTTTCCTGGGGCTGGGGGTGCAGGAACCCATGACCTCCTGGGGCGCGCTGGTCAACGAGGGCGCCAAGGAGCTCGAAAACGCTCCGTGGACGCTGATCTTTCCCGCCGGCTTTTTGGCCGCCACCCTGTTCTGCTGCAACTTCATCGGCGACGGGCTGCGTGACGCGCTGGACCCGCGCGATCGGAGCGGCTGACATGCCGCTCATTTCGGTACGCGACCTCAGCGTCGACTTCCGCACTCCCGGCGGCGGAGTGCAGGCGGTCCGGGGGATCGGGTTCGACCTTCAGGCGGGCAGGACGCTGGGGGTTGTGGGCGAGTCCGGCTCCGGCAAGAGCCAGACGGTGCTGGGTCTGATGGGGTTGCTGGCCGACAACGGGCGCGCAACGGGCAGCGCGCGCTTCGAGGGCCGTGAGTTGATCGGGATGCCGGACCGGGAGTTGCGCGGCATTCGGGGGAATCGCATCGCCATGATTTTCCAGGATCCGATGACCTCGCTGAACCCCTATCTGAAAATCGGCGCGCAGATGGCGCAGGTCCTGGAACGACACGAGGGCATGAGCCGCCGCCAGGCGCTCGGGCGCTGCGAAGCGCTTCTGGAAGCGGTGCGGATCCCTGATGCCGGGAAGCGTCTCGACGCCTGGCCGCATGAGTTGTCCGGCGGCATGCGCCAGCGCGTCACCATAGCCACGGCGCTCCTGTGCAAGCCGTCCCTGCTGATTGCCGACGAGCCCACCACGGCGCTGGACGTTACGGTGCAGGCGCAGATTCTCATGCTGATGCGGGAGTTGCGGCGCGACCTCAACGCTGCGATCATTTTCATCACCCATGATCTTGGCATCGTGGCCGGCTTTTGCGACGAGGTGCTGGTCATGCAGAACGGCGAATGCGTGGAGCGAGGCGCAGTCGAGGCGGTGTACGCAAAGCCCTCGCACCCCTACACCCGGCGTCTGCTTGCGGCGGTCCCCCGGCTGGATCGCGACGCCCGCCCGCGCCCCTCCGGGCGAGACACGGGCGCGCCCGCTCTGGAGGTGGATGGCCTGGACGTGGTGTATTCGCTGAAGCGCTCCGGGTGGCTGGCGCCCGTTCCCTCGCTTACGGCAGTCAACTCGGGCGCGTTCGCCATCTCGCGGGGAGAAACGCTGGGTGTGGTGGGCGAGTCCGGTTGCGGCAAGTCTTCCCTGGCCCGCGCCGTGATCGGACTGGTTCCTGCCCGCGCCGGACGGATCACGCTGCTGGGGCGGAACCTTGAACAAGCCGACAAGAGGGCGTGGAAGGATGTGCGCCGCAACATGCAGATGGTGTTTCAGGATCCGCTCGCATCGCTCAATCCGAGGATGACGGCTCGCCAGATCGTCGCCGAACCGCTGAACGCCTGTCGCCGGGACCTGTCGCGCGGCGAACGCGAAAAGCGGGTGGTTGGGATGCTTGAGCGGGTGGGTCTGAGAGACGGTCAGCTGGAGCGCTATCCGCACGAGTTTTCCGGGGGGCAGTGCCAGCGTATCGGCATCGCGCGGGCGCTCGCGCCGGACCCTGCCGTGGTGATTTGCGACGAAGCGGTCAGCGCCCTGGATGTGTCCATCCGCGCGCAGATCGTGGGCCTGCTCATGGAGCTTCAGGACGAGCTGGGCCTGGCGCTGGTGTTCATCGCCCACGACCTTGCGGTGGTGCGGCAGATCAGCCACCGGGTCGTGGTGATGTACCTCGGCCGCATGATGGAAGTCGCCCGCAGCGAACATTTGTACAGCAGGCCCATGCATCCCTACACCCGGGCGCTGATCGAAGCCGCTCCGATACCCGACCCGCAGGTGGAGCGCTCACGCAAGCGCGAGCCGCTGCAAGGCGAGCCGCCTTCGCCCCTGAATGTCCCTCCCGGTTGCGCGTTTTCGGCCCGCTGCCCGTTCGTCATCGATCGTTGCCGGCAGGAGACGCCGGCGCTCCGCAGCCTGGAGCGCGGCATGGTTGCCTGCCACCGGGCGGAAGACATCGCGCCTTTCCGGGCATGATCCGGCGAGCCATGCGGGAGCGCCGCGTCTGGGGCGTGCGGGATCGTGCAATGGAAGCCGGGGAGGCGACCGCTTGAAACGTTCGTTCGCTATCGCCAACCGCAAGGGCGGAGTGGGCAAGACCACCACGGCCATCAACCTTGCGGCTTGTCTTGCGCAGATGGGCCGCAGGATCCTGCTGGTCGATCTCGACCCCCAGGCCAACGCCACCACTGGCTGCGGCGTGGGCCGCGACGCGGTTGGCGCATCGACCTACGATCTCCTCACCGGAAAGGCCTCCGCGTCCGAGACCCGGGTTCGTATCGAGTCGGCGGGTTTCGACCTGCTGCCGGCAACGGCCGGCCTCACGGCCGCCGAAGTGGAGCTTCTCGACCTGGAACGCGGCCGGGAACTGAGGCTGCGCGATGCGCTTGCGGAGGTTTCGTCGAACTACCAGACTATCCTGTTCGACTGTCCGCCCAGCCTGAGCGTTCTGACCCTCAACGCGCTGGTTGCGGCGGAAG
The DNA here is from genome assembly GCA_965115835.1 of Gammaproteobacteria bacterium. Taxonomy (GTDB): domain Bacteria; phylum Pseudomonadota; class Gammaproteobacteria; order Steroidobacterales; family Foliamicaceae; genus Foliamicus. The sequence goes on along the minus strand of OZ220471.1, from coordinate 2,410,460 downwards.
GCGTTCTGGTGCCGATTCAGTGCGAGTACTTCGCCCTGGAAGGGCTTTCGTCGCTGGTTGGCGTGGTGGAGCAGCTTTGCGCGCGCTCCAACCCCGACCTGGAGATAAGCGGCATAATCCGCACCATGCACGATGGCCGCAACCGTCTGGCCCGCGACGTATCCGCACAATTGCAGAAGCATTTTCCCGACGAGCTTTTTCGCACCATCATTCCGCGTAATGTGCGCCTGGCCGAAGCTCCGGGGTTTGGCGTGCCCATCCTGCAGCACGACCCTCTCGCCAGCGGCGCGCTGGCCTATGCGGCGCTGGCCGGAGAGTTGGTCCGTCGGGGCCTGAGCGAGTAAGCGCCGCCGTGGCCTCGCCCAACCGCGGACTGGGACGGGGGTTGGAGGCCCTGCTAGGGCCCCGCCGCGAACCCGATTCCGACCTTTCGTCGCGCGAATTTCAGGAACTGCCCCTGGATCGGTTGCAGGCGGGCCGCTTCCAGCCGCGGCGGACGATTGACGCGGATCGTATCGCCGAGCTGGCCGAATCCATTCGCGTCCAGGGTCTGGTGCAGCCGCTTTTGGTTCGCCCGCTGGAGAGCTCCGGCGGCAGCGCTGGCGAGGCGCAATATGAAATTGTTACCGGCGAACGTCGCTGGCGCGCCGCCCAGCACGCGGGGCTGGAGCGGGTTCCTGCGCTGGTCCGCAGCCTCACGGACCGGGAGGCGGCCATGGCGGCGCTGGTGGAGAACGTACAGCGCGAGGACCTGAGCGCCATCGAGCTTGCCGAAGCCTTGCGCCGCATTCTGGACATGTCGGGCAACACGCACAGGCAAGTGGCCGAGGCGATCGGCCTGTCGCGCGCGGCGGTCACCAACTGCCTCAGGCTGCTGGAACTGGGCGACACCGCCCGGCGCCTGCTGGCGGAGCGCAAGCTGCACATGGGTCATGCGCGCGCCTTGCTTGCTGTTGGCAACCCGGCTCGTCAGGCGGCGCTGGCGCAGCGTATCGTCCGGCGCCAGCTGAGCGTGCGCGAGGCCGAGCGTCTGGTCCGGGCCGAATCGCGCGCTCCCGCTTCCCGCCCGCCGCCCGACCCCAATGTGGTTCGCCTCGAACAGGACCTGAGCGAACGCTGGGGGGCGCCTGTGCGCATCCGCCATGGCGCGCGCGGCGGACGGCTCGAAGTGCGCTACCGGAACCTGGACGAGCTCGAAAGCCTTTTGACCCGCTTCAAGTGACCGGGCGCGCGCCGCCAAAGCAGGGACGGCGCGATCAACCGGGCGGCAAGACGCTCATCGCCCGTGGCAATCGCGCTGGCGCTACCGGGCGGGGGTTGCTCTCCGCTGCCGGGCTGCCGCCTGATGGGCGAGCAGGCCGAGGATCTCGAACATCATGCCTGCGCCCACAAGGGCCGTGTTGGTCGAGGGGTCGTATTGCGGGGCCACTTCCACCACATCGCCGCCCGCCACCGGCAGCCCGGCCAGCCCCCGAAGCAGGGTCTGCACTTCCAGCGGCGTCAGGCCCCCAATCTCGGGCGTGCCGGTGCCCGGCGCATAGGCCGGGTCCATGCCGTCCACGTCGACGCTCACGTACAGCGGCCCGCCGCCGACCTTCTCGCGACAAAGCGCCACGACATCGGCCACGCCCCGCTCGTGAAACTCCTCCATGTGAATCACGGTCATGCCCGAGTCGTAACTGAACGCCCAAGCCAGCTCGGCGCTGCCCCGAATCCCTATCTGCACGCAGCGCTCCGGATCCAGCACCCCGGCCAGCACGGCCAGACGGAACGGCCCGCCGTGATGGAACTTCTCGTCGTCGTAGGGTCCCGCAGTGTCGCAGTGGGCGTCGATATGCACCATCCCCAGGGGGGTTTCAGCGCCCAGGGCCTTCATGATGGGATAGGTAATGGAGTGGTCGCCGCCGGCCGACACCGGCGTCAGGTTCGCAGCGGCGATCCTGCGGTAGAAGGCTTCGATGTCCTCGATGCTTTTCTCCAGGCTGAAGCGCGAGCGGAACGGCACATCGCCAATATCGGCGCATCGCAGCACCCTGGCGGGAATGACGTTGTGGGTGGGGTGGTACGGCCCCACCCGCTCGATGGCGCGCAGGGCGCGCGGCCCGAAGCGCGCCCCCGGACGGTTGGTGACGCCCAGATCCATGGGCACGCCAACCAGGACGGTGTCCAGCCCCTCCCAATCCTCCCGGTAGGGCAGGTCCAGCAGCGTTGGAAGGTCCGCGTACGGTTTTTTCTGGTGCAGGTCGCTGCCGGCGATTTGTTCGAGCGCCTCCCGAAAGGGCGCGTCCGCCTTCAGGTCGCCGTCCGCTTGCGCGTACCGCTCGCGCAGCCGCTGTAGCTTGTGCGCGTCCACAGTTCCACAGGCTGGCTCGGATCCCCCGCCCAGAGAGGAACGCGCCCTTTAAGGACTGGCGTCCATTGCGCCGGCCGTTGCGCCGCTTGCGGGGCTGCTGCGGCTCGCCAGCGACGAGCGCTGCCCGCCGATGTGTTCGGCGAAGAACCGCTCCAGCTCCGAATAGAGCTCGATCCGGTTCCCCTCCTTTCGAAAGCCGTGGCCTTCCTTGTTCTTCACCATGGTCTTGTAGTCGATTTCCGTGCCCCGCAGCTTGCGCACCAGAGGGATGAACTGGCTGTCGTGCGGAACCCTGGGGTCGCGCTTGCCGTGCACCACATAGAGAGGTACCTTGATCTTGTCCAGATGGTTGATGGGGGAGGTCGCCCGCAGCCGTTCGCGGTCCTTCCTGCGGTCGCCGATGGCGCGCTTCCCCCAAGCCTCGATATAGTCGCTGTTGGCGGACCTGCGGTGGTAATTGAGCAGCGCCATCAAGTCCACCACACCCACATAGTTCACCGCGCAGCGGTACAGTTCCGGCGTCTTGGTGATGCCGGCCATGGTGGCGTAGCCGCCGTAGCTGGCGCCGTAGATGCAGATGCGGTTGGGGTCGGCGATGCCTTCTTCGATTGCCCACAGCACCGCGTCGGTGATGTCGTCCTGCATTTCCAGGCCCCATTTCCGCCAGGCGATATCCATGAAGCGCTGGCCGTACCCGCCGGAGCCCCGGTAGTTGATCTGCATGACGGCATAGCCCCGGTTGGCCAGGAACTGGGTTTCCGCGTTGTAGCCCCAGGAATCCCGTACGCCGTACGGTCCGCCGTGCGGGTTGACGATCAGCGGCAGATTCCGGGCCTCGGCGCCCGCCGGCGTCGTGAGGTAGCCATGAATTTTCTCGCCGTCGCGCGCTTGGTAGCGGATCGGCCTCATGGCGCTCATGTCTTTCGGGTCGATCCAGGGCGCGACCCGGGCCAGAAACTCGATGGTTCCGGTGGCCTTGTCGTACAGGTAGTAGGTTCCGGGGTCGCGGTCGCTGTACGAGAGGATCAGCATGCGGTTTTCGTCCCTGCTGATGCTGGTGATGCGGTTCACGTTATCGGGAAGCGCGCTGTCGATGGTGGCCTGCAGCGCGGCGAATTCCTCATCCAGCATGGCGATTTCCGGCTTTTCATGCTGCCAGGAGATCCAAAGCGGGCGGCGGTCCCGGGGAGAGAGCGCCAGCCCCGCGCCCAAATCGGCGCGATCGTCGGCCAGGATCAATTCGCCCAACTGGCCGGTTTCCGGGTCGAAGACATGAATGGCCGCGGTGTCGCGCCCCTCGTTGGTGGCCACATACATCGACTGGTTGTCGGCGGCGAAGGCCAGGGGCTGAAACCGCGGGCCGTCGAAAGTATGGGTGCTGTGCGCCACCTGCCATTCGGCGTCCTGCGCCGGGCGATACCAGGCCACCTGGCGCAGCAGCTCGTCGGCCCCGGGCGCCCGCCCCCGGCTGTCGGGATGCCCCAGGGCAAGGCGGATGTTGCCGTCCCAGTCCGTGAGCCATCCTGTGATGTAGCCCGGATTGGTCTCCACGCGGGTCATCTTTCCGGTGTACACATTCATCCTGAACACATCGGGATAGCTTTGGTTGCGTTCGTTGTTGGTGACCAGGATGTGCTCGGGATCGTCGCGCAGCCGGTCCAGCGGGAAGGTGTTCAGGGGGCGCAACAGGATGCCCTTGTTGCCCTTGAACAGTTCCCGGAAATCGGTGCCGTCGCGATTCACGGCGTACAGCGAGAACGACTCGTTGCCGTCCGCGTCCAGGCCGAAGATCAGCCGTTCGTTATTCACCCACATGAAATAGGCGATGTCCTTGTTGTCCTGTTCCCGGCCCGCGCTTTGCAGGCTCGTCAGTCGCTGGGCCTTCCGGTCGGACAACCGCATGGAAAAGAGGTTGCGGCGCTCGCCGTACGGCCCGATTGCCGCCAGCCACTCGCCGTTCGGCGACAGCTGCAACGCCGCGAACTCGGGATTCCTGAAAAAGTCGCCAACGGAGTATTGTCGGGTTCCTTCCGCGTGAGCCTGCCAGGCAACCAGCACAGCCGCCAGCGCCACGCCGTAACGTAGACCGTGCGATCGTTTCATTGAACACCTCCCGTTTTTTCGTTTTTGGGTAAAGGCGGTATCGCGATGCCGCCTTTTGTTTTCCTGCGATTCTAACGCCAAAATCCGGCGGAAAGGTCAGGCCGGGATCGGATGCCACCGCGCCGCGAAACGAACCTGCTTGCCAGCTTCGCTGCCGGACGCCGTCGCTACCGGGCTATTCGCAGCGCTTCCCGGGAATCGAACCGGATCCGACGACGCGACAGATAGGGTGCGGAACCGCATACGGCTACGAAACCGGAATATGGGGCAGCGCTGTTCCGAGGGAGGGAGCGTTCTGCTACTCAGGGTGCTCCGGGGCGTCCGGGTAAAGCCATCCGCCAGTCAGGTAAACAGGAACGCCCTTCCTTTCTACGCCTCTGCGCCATCCTCCGGGGGAGGGGAGCATTTCACACCCTCGAAATGCCATCCATCCTCTTCCGTCCAAACAGGATAAGGGTTTTCAGTACGCCAAGATACGCGGGTCTTCTTCTCGCCAACCTCACCGCCGCATTGCTCGTATACTTTCTTCACTGCTTGGAGAATAGGATGATCTTCCCCAGAAGCAAGCTTGTTGGATCCCTCCATATAGATGCCATCTTGGGTCCAAGCAATCTTGGTACTGTCGCTATGCATTGCGCATCCTGCGAATAGGAACGCAGAAGCAACAAGCAACAGGTGGCTGGATATTCTCATATATATCCTCACTTCTCGTTCTAGTAATTGTGTGCGTCACTGCAGGTTATTGTGGATTTCTATTTCGTCTTTGCTTCTATCCCAAGTACCATTTACGTCGTGATAAAGTGAGGCGACCGCGAAGCTGGCCTGTAGCGCCGCTTTCGACCCTGACATATGTGCGTTAACGGAATAATCCACAGAGTTTCCATTAACGGAAGTTTGCAAAGAGCTCCAATCAACAAACCCTGAAACAAGCGGATTCGCATGAATAGCCATGGTGTCTTCAATATGACTTCTTGTGAGTTTGCGAGCCGTTGATTCGGACAACCCGCGGTCTCGGTCGGTGGGGATATTTCCTTCAGCAATAAAAGCGCCTCCGATGTCGATATTGCATGACCACCCGGAACTGCCGACCTTACAACCAAAGTTCCATGACCCCTTACAGCCCGTTGTTGCTATTGCAGCCACCGCAAGAATGGCCGCCGAGGCAATTTTACGGGTTAGTGGTAGTTTCCTCATTTCTTTTCCTCCTCAGGTTGTTTCTCAATGCCTCAGGCGCTATAGCGCCTGATCGTCCAACCAAGCCCGAGGGACAGGAATCCCGCCTATCTACCCAAGGCTTCGGTAGCTAAACCAGTGCCCCCAATCACTAGTCTTTTTGCATTTGTAACATAACATGACATGTGTAGCCATTCCTGCCAAGTCATTTTGTGGCGCTGATGGGGCGGTATCTGGTGCGGATGGCCGATTGGGGGATCGGTTGGGGTTGGGGAAGGCTTCCCCTCCGGCCGGTGCCGAATGAGTGGCTTGGCTACTTTGTTTCCCTGAAGAAACCGCTCGTCGCACACCCCCAACCACGGCGATGGGGTCAGGAGGTGTCGAAAGGCGCCAGTTCAGTTTGGTGGTAGCCGAAGGCGATGGCCCGATACAGGGCTTCCAGCCCGGGATGAAGAACTTCAAAAGCAAGCGGCGCAACTGTTCCTAGAAGTATTTCGGGCGACCCTCCCTCCCTCTCTCGTGCCGCCCGAAACTCGGCAGAGAGAAAAAGGCCGCTGCCGGCGCGGGGGGTGCCAGCAGCGGCCCGGAAATGGAACCGGACCGGCAACGCCCTGCAGGGCAAGGCGGTGGCCGACCCGGTTTGCCTCAGATCAGAAGAAGTGGCGGTAGCTCAGGTAGGGGACCCGCCCGTCCAGACTGTAGAGGTCGTAGACCGCCGGCCTGGGGGAGGCGAAGCTGTCGAGCTCTGGATCCTCGTCGGTGAGGTTGAGCACACCCACCGAGACGCGACCATCCCACCACGGCAATTCCCAGAGATAGGTAAGGTCGTATTCCGTGTGCGAAGGCGCCGAGAAATTGGCGTCCGGCCGCACATAGCCCGCGGTGTGCCGGGCGTAAACGGAGAGCGTATGGTCGGTGTAGCTCCAGCGCACCGCAGCCTGCGCCGAGTATTTGGGTCGGGCGCTGTCGCCCACGCCTTCGCCGAGGCTGGAACTCCATTCGGTGGCCGTAACGGAACGTTGGCGGGTGCGCAGCACCCGGGTACCCAGCAAGGAGAAGGTGAAGTCGCCTGCCGTGGCCGTCTCGAGCTCGTAGCTGAACTGCACATCCACACCGGCATATTCTTGCTTCAAGGTGTTGCTCCAGCCGGCTTCGGCCTCGATCAACGCCCCCGTATCCGGGTCGCGCTTGAGCACATTGCCCGGCGAGCATGCGATGATTTCAGCCGGCACCCCCGTGTCGATCGTGTTCACTATGGTACCGGTGTTGGCGCACTGGTTTTTCAGCTCCGCATTAATCAGCCCCTGTAGCGTGGTCAAGCCGATGCCCTCTTTGATCTGCCGGCTCCAATAGTCCACGCGAGCGTAGTAGGGCTCGTAGTCGATCACGAAGCCGATGTTGTAGCTGTCGGAGAGTTCCGGCACCAGTTGCGGATTGCCGCCGGTGAACGTGGCGTATTGTTCTTCCACGCAATCCTCCTCCGAGACGCCGGTGCGCTGGCATTGCACCAGGTCTGTGCCGCCTTCCGCACTGAACGAGCGCGCGCCGTACAGGTTGAACATGTTGGCGGCGCGGAAGCCCTCGCCCCACGAGGCGCGCAACAGCAGCCACTCGGTGGGCTGGTAGCGCGCCGACAGATAGAGGCTGAGCTCGCTGCCGGCGGAATCGTCGTAGGAGTCGTAGCGTGCCGCCGCGCTGACTTCCAGATTGTTTAACACCGGGAACAGGGCCTCGCCGAAGCCCGCCTCGACCACCCGCTCGCCCTCACTGCTGTTACCGGCGCTGCCGATCAGGTCGCCACCCTCGCTCAAGGGATCGTAGATGTCGTAGAACCGCTCGTCGGCATAGTCGAAGCCGAAGGCCCAACTGACCGGCCCCTCGGGCAGTTCGAACATCTGGAAGCTCACGTTGCCGCTGTAGCTGCGATAGTCCGAACGGATATCCCGGGTGGCGTTCGATTTGATCGCGCCGTATGCGTCTGCGTTGCCGGCACTCAGGGGATCGAACGGGTTGTAGAGGCCCCGGGATACGTACTCGGATGTGGTGAATTCCTTGGCGTAGCAGCAACTGTCCTCTTTGGCGCCGTAGCGCGTGTGTCGCGCCTCGAACTCGTAATCGAAGCGGCCCACCGTGCCGTACGCCAGAATGGCGTTTTCAAACATGGTGTTGGTGGCCTCGAAGTCCCGGTTGCCGAGGCCCACGAAACGATGGCCCAGGAAATACGGGAGCCGCTCGGGATAGGGGATGTCGTAATTGAATCCCTGCTTCAGCCCTTCGGCTGCGCCCGCGGGCACCCTGAAAAAGCCTACTGCCGGCGCATAGCGACCGTGGTTGTCCACGGTGCTGAACATCGACTGGAAGCGCAGCGCGTGATCCGGGTTGATTTCGTAGTCCGCATGAAAGAACGCGCTGGAGCGCTTGATGTCCGCCGTTTCCCAGGCAAACGCGGTGTAATCGAACCCGCAGCGCTCCTGCCCGTTGCGGGCGAGGTAGGGGCCCGCCAGCAGGCGCTCGCCGGTGTCCGGGTTTACCACCTGCTCGCAGTTCGACGGGGCGAGGTAGGCGGGCCAGATCGTGTTGCCCCAGGAACTGACGTTGTCGGTGTTCTCCCAAGCGTACCAGGTGGCGCTGAAGGGCGCGTCGGGATAGTCCACTGCACCGGCGTCGTATCCCGTGTTGCCCTTGGAGTAGAAGCGATCCGCCGATGCAATGTGGTACTTGTTGCGGAAGTCCGCCGCAAACAGGAAACGGCCTCGCCCGGTGTTGCCGCCGAGCGTGATCATTCCGGCATCGGCATCCGCTCCCTCCTGCGTGGGCCGTTGCAGCGAGGCGACGGCCTCCATGCCCTCGTAGTCCTTGCGGAGAATGATGTTGATCACGCCGCCGATGGCGTCGGAGCCGTAAATGGCCGAAGCGCTGTCGGTAAGGATTTCGATGCGCTCCACCGCAGCCAGCGGGATGATGTTGAGGTCGTTGAACTGGTTGGTGGCGACCGGCGAGCGCGGCGAGCGGCGTCCGTCCAGCAGCAACAGACTGCGGGTGGCGCCGAGGCCGTGAAGGCTGATGGATGCTTGCCCCAGCCAGTTGTTGCCGGACACCTCGCGCGAAGAGCCGAAAGTGTTGACGGGGCTGTTGCGCAGCACATCCGCCACCGACGCCTGCCCGCTCAGTTCGATCTCCTCGCGGGTGATGACCACTACTGGTCGCGCCCCCTCGAGATCCATGCGCTTGATGCGCGAGCCGGTAACTACTTGCCTTCCGAGCTCTACTGCGTCCTCGTCGTCGCCCTCTTGCTGCGCCAGGGCCGCAGGCGCAGCGACTGAAGCGGAAATGGCGCCAGTATAGAGCACCGACCGTATTGCTCTTTGCAGAGCCTTGTTCTCATTCGTCATGGTCCCCTCTTTTGATTGTCCCCAAGTTATTCCAAAAGAATAAGAACGGCCGACTATACCGGTAGCGCCAACCCGCGTCAACCGGACGGCGCGGGTGCGCCAGCCATTCCCGCCAAGCCATCTTGCGGCGCTGACCGGGGCGGCATTCTGGCGCGGATGCTCGCGCCGCACATCCCGGAGCAGACGCCGGGCCGCGTTGCGCTCGCAGTCGTTCTTCCTTGAACCTTGTGTCCTCAGGGCGCAGGAGACGGCAGGGTTTCCGTTCCGGGCGCCAACCCCTCCAGGAAATCGCGAAACGAAGGGATGGGAACGCTCAGATATCCGTCGCCGTCCTCGTGCAGGATCCCTGCGCGGATTATCGCCCTGACAAATTTTGCGGGCGAATGCCCTTCCGGCAATTGCAAGCGACTCGGAGCCCTGGCGGCAACCGTTTCGCTGTGAATCCCCGCGATGATATCCGCCAGATCGTCCGCCGCCATTTTCGCGCCCTCAGGCATGCGGACAACAGAGGCGGCAACCAGATGCCGCTTGGCCTTGAGCTGTGCGCTGCCCAAACGATCCTGATAGTAAGCCTTGCGTCTTGCCGCCTCCTTTTCGAGAACCGACTTCCCGTCTACGCAACGCAGGTCGCCATCGACGCCTCCCTTTACAAGCCCTCCGGCCAGCGCCTGCAGACCCGCATGCAGGTGCTGGGGCCAGCCCTGACAAACATCCGCAATCCGTCTCTCCCACTTCTTGCCTGCCTCTTTCACTCCCGCCACCCGGAACTTTTCGAAGAACGCCCGCACGACTTCCCGGCGCTCGTCTTTCGACAACGCTTCCAGGGTGTGGACGCGGCCTGCGGAAAACCGGGAGATGCCCAACTCTCCGAACCGCTCTTTCGTCCACGCCAGCCCCCCGAAGACGGGAACGATCGGAAGACCGTGTTCTCCCTTGTGCAGCCATCTCAGCTGGGGCCCCGCCTGATTTTCGAGCGCCTGCGCTTCGTCGAACAGCAGCAATAGCGGCGAGGAACTCTGCGACTTTTCCTTGTTTACGCAGTCTTCCCAGGTCAGCCCTGCACGCTGTTCGGACTTGCCTTTCGAGGCGTCTGCCGAGCCTTCCAGTCTGGCTCCGAACCCGGAAACGCCTCCGCCCACCTTCGCGCCCTTGCCCGTTTGCGTTGTATCCGTGCCCACCATCTTTGCGGCAGAGCCGGAGACAAAGGCTTCGGCGATTTTCCTTTTCATCCGGAAATCATTGTATAAATCCGCTTCGTCGTCGATCAGGCACACCCGCACGGCTCGCCCGTTGACCTTCAGGTTTTTCAGGCGCCTCAGCAGCGCCGTCTTGCCTGCCCCCGGAGCGCCCTGAAAAAGCCAGGTAGCGCCTTCCCAAGCCGGCGGAAATCCCGGGCCTTCCCAGCCTTGCCGTTGCCGGAACCGGGCTTCCAAATCCCGCTTCAAGGCGCCGATCTGCTCCTCCCGCCCCACAAAAGCAACCGGAGTTTCGCGATCCGTGCTCTCCGAAAACTCCCTCAGCCCCCCGAGGTCGGGAATTCGGGCTTTCGCATCCCTGTTCTTTGGGCTGTTGGCCATGATTTCAGTGTATCAGGAACTCCCGAAAGGCAAGCCATGACGGGAGCGCCTTTCGCCACCGCGCTTTATGCCCAAGTCTCTTGTGCTCCCTGCAAACTCGCCGGTTCCAGCGCCAGGCCGATCCCTGCGGGTCAGTCGGTCACGGCGCGCACGTTGACCTCCACCAGCAGCCCCGGCCAGGCCAGGGCGGACACTCCGATCACCATCGAGGCCGGCTTGTGGCCGGCGGGGAAGAATTTGCGCACCTCCTCGTAGACGGGACTCGGGTCCACGTTCCCCAGATCGACGATGTAGATGGCGATTTCCACCACATCCTCGCGCCGGGCGCCGGCCGCCTTGAGCGCCCGGTCGATATTGGCGAAGGTCAGGCGCGACTGTTCGGCCAGCGTTTCGGGGAAGCTGTGGTCGGGCCGGATGCCGGCCTTGCCGCCCAGGTAGATGAAACGGCCCGGGTTTTTTGCTACCACCACCTGGGAGTAGCCGTCGGGCTGCGAGAGCCCTGCCGGGTTGAAGCGTTCGATTTCGGTGGCGCTTGTTGCCGGGAGGGCGAAAACCAGCCCCGCCAGTGGCAGGGCTCTGTGGTTGCGGGGCATGGTCTGTCTCCTTGAATCCTGTTCGACCGGAAATTGCGTGGAGCGTGCGCGAAGCAGCGCCGCCGCGCCGTTGGCCCCATTTTGGACCATGCGGCCCAATGCGCGGGCGCTTCTTGAGGGGAGAAACCGCCGCAGGACTATAATTTTTGCGCTTGATTGTTCTTGGCCTCATGCTTCGATGACCCTCGCCTTTACCAAGATGCAGGCCGCCGGCAACGATTTCATGGTTGTGGTGGGCCGCTCCCTGCCGGCGCCGGAACGGACGCGGATCCGCGCCTGGGCGGACCGGCGCCGGGGCGTGGGCTTCGATCAGCTGCTCTGGGTGGAGGCGCCTGGCGGCGGCGACGCTCCCGTGCATTACCGCGTGTTCAATGCGGATGGCGCCGAGGCGGAGCAGTGCGGCAACGGCGCCTTGTGCATTGCCGCCCTGGCGGCGGAACACCGCTTGCGCGGGTCGCGGATGCGGCTCAAGGCCCCGGGAGGCGAAGTGCAGGCGCGCGTCACCGGCGGCAATTCCGTAAGCTGTTCGCTGGGGCGGCCCGAGTGGCGCCCGCAGCGGATTCCCTTCGTGGCGAGCCAGCCGGCGGCGGCGTATACCCTGGAGACGGAGGGCGGCCCCCTGGAGATCGAGGCGCTTTCGCTGGGCAATCCGCATGCGGTGCTTCCCGTGCGCGCCGCCGCCGCGACGCAGGTGGCGGAACTGGGCGCAAGCATCTCGGCGCATGCGCGGTTCCCGCAGGGCTGCAATGTGGGTTTTGCCGAAACGGTCGACGGCCAGCGCCTCAGGCTGCGGGTTTACGAACGCGGCGTGGGCGAAACGCCGGCCTGCGGCACCGGCGCCTGCGCCGCTGCGGTGGCGGGGATACGCCGGGGGCGCGTTCGTTCCCCGGTGCAGGTGGAAATGGCCGGCGGCAGTCTCGCCGTGGCCTGGGACGGCGGCGCGCGGCCGGTGTGGCTGACCGGATCGGTTAACAGCGTGTTCGAAGGCAGCGTGCCCCTGTGAGCGCGAGCGGCGACCCTTCCGCGGAACGGCTTGCGCCCGACGAGGTGGCCCGCTTTCTGCGGGAGAATCCGGACTTTTTCGAACGCAACGCGGAGTTGCTGCTGGAACTGCGGATTCCGCACGGCGACGGCGCGGGGGCGGTGTCCCTGGTGGAGCGGCAACTGGAACTGCTGCGCCGCCGCAACGCTGAATTGCGCCACACCCTCGAGGAGTACATCGACAATGCGCGATCCAGCGACGAGCTGGCCCGCAAGCTCAACCGGCTGGTCACGGGACTTCTGTCCTGCCCGCAGCCCGACGAAAGGCTGCGGGGGCTGCCGGGGCAACTGAAAGACATATTCGCGCTGGACTTCGTGCGCCTGTTGCTGTTCGACGCCTCGCCTGGCCCGGGCGCCCGGGCCGGAGGGCTGCCGGCAACGCCGCGCGAGGACCTCATGGCGGCGGGCCTGAGCGCGGTTCTCAAGGCAAACAGCCCCAGGTGCGGGCAATACAGCTCAGAACAACGCGCGTTCCTGTTCGGCGAACAGGCTCCCGAGGTGGCGTCGGTGGCCCTGGCGCCGTTGGGGCCTCGCGGCAAGCTGGGTCTGCTGGCCCTGGGCAGCCGCGACCCCGATCACTACCATCGCGGCAAGAGCACGGAGTTTCTGGGCCGCGTGAGCGCCATCGTTGCGGTGGCCATATCGCCGGACCCGTCCTGATGCAGGCCAAGTCCGGGCGCCAGGTGAGCGCGTTTCTGCACCACATACGTTTCGAGCGCGGACTGTCCCGGAGCACGGTGGATGCCTATCGCCGGGATCTGGCAGTGCTCGGGGACTATTGCGCCAAGCGCGGCCTCGCTTCCTGGGCGTCGCTGGGCGTCAGCGACCTGCGGCGCTTTGCCGCCGCGGCGCACCGTAGCGGACTGGCCCCCCGGACGGTTCGCAGGCGGCTGGCCGGCGCCCGCAGCTTCTTCGCGTTCCTGGAGCGCGAGGGCCAACTGGCCGCGAACCCCGCGCGCGGAATCCGCCCGCCCCGCCCGCCCCGCGACCTGCCGCGGACGCTCGACCTGGACCAGATTGCGCGCCTGCTGGACATTCCCGGGGGCGATCCGGCGGCCTGCCGCGACCGTGCGCTGCTGGAACTGATGTATTCCTCGGGGCTGCGGCTGGCCGAACTGACGGCGCTGGACGTGGGCGGAATCGACTTGCGCCAGGGTCTGGTGCGGGTGACCGGCAAGGGGCGCAAGACGCGCATCCTGCCGGTGGGAGGCAAGGCGGTCGAAGCCGTGCAGCGCTGGCTGAAGCGCCGTGCGGAACTGGCGGCCCCCGAAGAGACGGCGCTTTTTGTGGGAGTCCGGGGGCGCAGGATTGCCGCCAGCACCGTTCAGGCCCGGATCGCCCACTGGGCGCGCAGCGCCGGCTTGCCGGGACCTGTGCATCCGCATATGCTGCGCCACAGCTTCGCTACCCACATGCTGGAGTCCTCCGGCGATCTGCGCGCTGTGCAGGAACTGCTGGGGCATGCGGACATTTCCACTACCCAGGTCTACACCCACCTGGACTTCCAGCATCTGGCCAGGGTGTACGATCGCGCCCATCCCCGAGCCCGCCGCAATGACAAGGACCACGCGCCATGAACGCTCACAATCAGGCTTCGCCGGCGCGCCCCCCGGAAAGGGTGCGTTCCACCACCATCCTCTGCGTGCGCAGGGGGGATACCCTCGCCATGGGGGGCGACGGGCAGGTGAGCCTGGGCGATACGGTGCTGAAGGGCAATGCCCGCAAGATCCGGCGGCTGGCCAACGGCAAGGTGCTGGCCGGTTTCGCGGGCGGCACGGCCGACGCCTTCACCCTGTTCGAGCTGTTCGAGCGCAAGCTCGACCAGTACGGCAATCTGACCCGCGCCGCGGTGGAACTGGCGAAGGACTGGCGCAGCGACCGCCGCCTGCGCCGCCTGGAGGCCATGCTGTGCGTTGCCGACGGCGCCAAGACCCTGCTGGTGTCGGGGTCCGGCGATGTGGTGGAGCCGGAAGACGGCGTGCTGGCGCTGGGTTCCGGCGGCGGTTACGCCCGCGCGGCGGCGCGCGCCTTGCTGGCGGAGAGCGGGCTCGACGCCGAGGCGGTGGTGCGCCGGTCGCTGGAAATCGCCGCGGAAATCTGCGTGTACACCAATGCCGCCATCGTGACCGACACGCTTGCCAGCGAGTCTTGAGGAAGCCATGACGCAAATGACCCCCCGGGAAATCGTCGAGGAACTCGACAAGCACGTGATCGGCCAGGACGCAGCCAAGCGCGCGGTGGCCATCGCCTTGCGCAACCGCTGGCGGCGGATGCAGCTCGACGAGCAACTTCGCCAGGAAATCACGCCGAAGAACATCCTGATGATGGGTCCCACCGGCGTGGGCAAGACGGAAATTGCCCGCCGGCTGGCGCGGCTGGCGCACGCCCCTTTCATCAAGGTGGAAGCCACGAAGTTCACCGAGGTGGGCTATGTCGGCCGCGAGGTGGACAGCATCGTGCGGGACCTTGTGGACACCGCCGTGAAGATGATCCGGGAAGTGGCGATGGGTCGGGTGAGGCATCGCGCCTGGGAGAACGCCGAGCGCAGGGTCATGGATGCGCTGATGCGGCGCGCCGCCACTGCGGGGCCGGGGGCCGGAACGCCGTGGAGCATGGACGAGCGCGCCATGCGGGAGGCCCTGCGCCGCGGCGACCTGGATCGCGAGGAAGTGGAAATGGAACTGCAGGTGGCGCCGGTGGGCGTGGAAATCATGGCGCCGCCCGGCATGGAGGAAATGACCAGCCAGCTGCAGAGCATGTTTCAGTCCCTGGGCAACCAGCGCACCCGCACACGCAAGCTCAAGGTCAAGGACGCGATGCGCATTCTGACCGAGGAAGCGGCGTCCTCCATGCTCGATCAGGAGGAACTGAAGTCGCAGGCGCTCGAAGCGGTGGAACAGAACGGGATCGTGTTCATCGACGAAATCGACAAGGTGTGCCGGCGCGCCGAGGCGTTCGGCGCGGATGTGTCGCGCGAAGGCGTACAGCGCGACCTCCTGCCGCTGGTGGAGGGATGCGCCGTGACCACCAAGTACGGGGTGGTGCGCACCGACCATATCCTGTTCATTGCGTCCGGGGCGTTCCAGGCGGTCAAGCCCTCGGACCTGATCCCGGAGCTCCAGGGCCGGTTCCCCATCCGGGTCGAATTGGGCGCGCTGGGCATTGGGGAGTTCGAGCGCATCCTCACCGAACCGGACGCTTCGCTGACCGAGCAGTACACGGCCCTTTTGGGCACCGAGCGCGTGTCTTTGAGCTTCGGCGCGGACGCCGTGCATCGAATCGCCGAGATCGCCTGCTCGGTCAACGAGAGCACGGAGAACATCGGCGCGCGCCGCCTGCAGACGGTGCTGGAACGCCTGCTGGAATCGATTTCCTTCGAGGCCGCCGACCGGGGCGACCAGAGTCTGAAGATCGACGCGGCCTATGTGGAGGAACACCTCGGGGCGTTGGCGGAGGACGAGGATTTTCGCCGCTACATCCTGTAGCCGGGCGAGCTCGCCGGATCGGCCCGCCGCCTTGCAAGGCATGGACCCCTGCCCCCCTCCCGTCGAGTTGCGTTTGCTCGGCAAGCGCCGAACCTTGCGCGTGAGCTTTGCCGGCGGCGAAACGTTCGAGCTTGGCGCGGAGTTCCTGCGGGTGCACTCGCCGTCGGCGGAAGTTCGCGGCCACGGCCGGCGCGGCGGCTCGTTGCCAACCGGGAAAGGCGATGTGCGCATCGTGGACATCCAGCCGGTCGGCCAGTACGCGGTCCGGCTCGTGTTCGACGACGGGCACGACTCCGGGCTTTATTCCTGGTCCTGTTTGCGGGAACTGGGCCGGAATCGCCAGGAGTATCAGGAGCGCTATCTCAAGCAGCTGGCCGCGGCGGACCCGGGCAATGCCGGGCGCTGACCCCGGCGCCCGCGGCAGCGAGCGCTTCGGTTTTCGCCGGGTGAGCCCGGCGGAGAAAACCCGGCGCGTGCGCGGGGTTTTCGATGCTGTGGCGGAGCGCTACGACCTGATGAACGACCTGATGTCGCTGGGCGCGCACCGTCTGTGGAAGAAGTTCGCCCTGGCGCGCACCGGGTTGCGCCCCGGCGCCACGGCGCTGGATGTGGCGGGCGGCACGGGCGATCTGGCGGTTGGCATGAGCCGTCAGGTGGGGCGAGCGGGCAGCATCCTGCTGATCGACAACAATCCTTCCATGCTGCGCCTGGGGCGCAAGCGGATTGTGGACTCCGGCTGCCACGCCAATTGCCGGGCGGTATGCGCCGACGCCACGGCCCTGCCGGTGGCGCCCTCGACCTTCGATTGCGTCAGCATTGGCTTCGGGTTGCGAAACGTGACCGGCAAGCCGGCGGCGCTCCGCAGCATGGCGCGCGCGCTCAAGCCGGGCGGCAGGCTGCTGGTGCTGGAGTTCTCGCGGCCGCCGTCGAGCTTCGTCCGCTGGGCCTACGACCAGTATTCGTTTGCCGTGATCCCGGCGCTCGGCCGGCGGGTGGCCGGGGATGCCGACAGCTACCGCTACCTCGTGGAGTCGATCCGTGTGCATCCCGACCAGGAAGCGCTGGCCGGGATGATGCGCGAGGCCGGGTTCGAGGATGTGCGCTGGCACAACCTGTCCGGGGGCATCGTGGCCCTGCATGTCGGTTTCCGGTATTAGCCCGCCGGTTTCATCGGCCCGCCCCGCCGGCTTGCAGCGTCTCGTCCGCTTTCGTGTTTTCGCCGGCTTGCGCAACGATGCCCGGGCAATTGCGGCTGGTTCCTTGCGGTTTGCGGGCGATTCGGCCTTGATCCCGCGCTCCCGCGCCTGCTCCGCCCCGGAGCCGGCCCTGCTCGTGCTCGCGAGAGCAAGCGGGCTTGCCGGCGCCTCTCGCTTGGCGCTCCGCAATCCGGTGAGCGCTTCGGACTGAGCGAATGACGTACTGGCCGGCGTTCGCGCTTTTCGTCTGCGTGGTCCTGCTGTTGCTCGCGGGCTTCCCGGTGGCCTTCACGCTGGGCGGCGCGGCGCTGCTGTTTGCGGTCGGCGGCGCCTTGGCGGGCGTGTTCGACGTGTCTTTTCTGGGCGCCATGCCCAGCCGGTTGTTCGGCATCATGAACAACCAGACCCTGGTGGCGGTGCCGCTTTTCGTGTTCATGGGCGTGACCCTGGAGCGGGCGCGCATTGCCGAAGACCTGCTGGATGCGCTGGGCCGACTGTTCGGCGGACTGCGAGGCGGACTGGGCATTGCGGTAATCGTGGTGGGGATGTTGCTCGCCGCCAGCACCGGCATTGTCGGCGCAACCGTCATCACTATGGGTCTTCTGGCGCTTCCCACGATGCTCGGGCGCGGCTACGACCCGGCGGTGGCGACCGGCGTGATCAGCGCCTCGGGCACCCTGGGACAGATTATCCCGCCGTCCATCGTGCTGGTGCTGCTGGGCGATGTGCTGTCCTCCGCCTACCAGGAGGCTCAGCTTGCCCAAGGCCTCTTCGCTCCCCGCACTGTGTCGGTGGGCGACCTGTTCATGGGCGCGCTCCTTCCCGGCCTGATTCTGGTGGCGCTGTACGCGCTCTGGATGATCCTCATTGCCGTGTTCCGGCCGTCCTCCGTTCCGGTGGGGCCGCCGGACGGCGCGGCAGGGCAGGCTGCGTTGCGAGCCGGCCATCTGCTGCGGTTGCTGGCGCCGCCCCTGGCGCTGATGGCGGCGGTTCTCGGCTCCATCATCGCCGGCGTCGCCACGCCCACCGAAGCGGGCGGGGTGGGCGCGGTGGGCGCCATGGTCATGGCCGCCCTGAGGCGCAAGCTGGACCGGGCGCGGCTGCGCGAGATCGCCCGCGCTACCGCGCGGGTAAGCAGCATGGTGTTTCTCATTCTGGTGGGCGCTTCGCTGTTCTCCCTCGTGTTTCGCGGCTACGGCGGCGACGAAGCGGTGCGCGAATTCCTGGAGTCGCTTCCCGGCGGCGTGTTCGGGGCCGTGGCGCTGGTCATGCTGGTCATGTTCCTGCTGGGCTTCGTGCTGGACTTCATCGAGATCACCTTCGTGGTGGTGCCCATCGTCGGCCCCGTACTGCTGGCCATGGGCCTGGATCCGGTGTGGCTGGGCGTGATGATCGCCATCAACCTGCAAACCTCGTTCCTTACGCCGCCGTTCGGCTTTGCGCTGTTCTACCTGCGCGGCGTGGCGCCGCCGGAAGTGCCCACCAGCGCCATGTACCGAGGCGTGGCGCCGTTTATCGCAATTCAGCTTCTCGCCCTGGCGCTCCTGGCGCTATGGCCGGGGATCGCCACCTGGCTTCCGGCCGCCCTGCGCGGCTGAGACTCAGGCAACCGCCTTGGAGCGGAAGCGCCACATGGCCAGCAACAGGTAGATCGCCATCAGGTTCAGCGCGTAGAGGGTCAGGGTTCCGATTTCGCTCCAGTCCAGCAATTTTGCGCTGTCCATGAATTGCGAGGACACATCGAACGGACGACGGGCCGCCGGGAACAGCCACTTCAGGAGGTAGCGCCAAAAAGGGTTGTCCGGCCCGAAGAGCGAGGCGAACGCCTCGTCGATTATAGGAGCGAAGAACGCCAGTACGCCCGCAACCGCCGGATGCGTCAGCGTGGAAAACAACAGGGCCAGGGAGCAGTAGATCAGCATCTGGCAGAACATCAGCCATGGGGCGTGGCGAACCGCAGGCATGTCGTCGAGTTGGGAGATCTGCGTAAAGACCGCCATGACCCCCCCGATTACGGCCGCGTAGGCCAACAGAACCGCCATCGCCCCGAAATGCTTGCCCAGCAGGAATTGCCAGCGCGCCACCGGCTTGGACAGAACCATGGCGATGGCGCCACTGCGCACATCGCCCGAAAGCGCAGTGGCGCCAATGAAAAGCGCCACCAGGACGCCTCCAAACAATGTGAGTCCGTAAAAGGAAGTGAGCATCTGCGAGGCGGTTTCCTGCATCATGGCGCGTTGTAGCTCCTCGCGCTGCTCTTCGTCGCTGTCCGCCAGCGCCTCTTCCATGCCCTCCCGCATGGCCTGCGCCTCCGGCGAGGGATCCACGAGCGACTCTCCGGGCTTCGGCGCGGGGGCCTCGGCCATCGCCTGTGCAAGCTCCCTGTTTGCCTGCGTCATCTGCGTTATGGCCACGGCAAAGAGCACCGCAAAGATCAGCACAACCAGCATCAGCGCCAGCAACAGGCGGCGATGCAAAAGCGCGCGAATGCTGTCGGCGGCCACCAGCAGCACGTTTTTCATGTCGCCGCGCCTCCGTCGATTGTCTTGAAGAAGAGTTCTTCCAGCGCCTGGGTGCTACCTCGTCCCAGTCGCCGCAGGTCCTCCAGCCTCTTCAGTTCGCCTTCATGCAGGATGGCCACGCGGTCGCACACCGACCCCACTTCCGCCAGAATGTGCGAAGAGATGAACACGGTCTTCCCCCGGCTCTTCAATTGCAGGATGAGATCGCGAAAATCCCGCCGCCCCACGGGATCGAGATTGGATGTGGGTTCGTCCAGGATCAGCAACTCGGGGTCGTTGACCAGCGCCTGCGCCAGCCCCAGACGCTGCACCATGCCCTTCGAGTACCTGGACACCTTGCGGTCGGCGGCGTCCTTGAGGCTGACAAGGTCCAGGAGCTTTTCGGCGCGGGCCTTGCGCTCCGCCGCCGGCACGCCGCACAGCCCCGCGTAGAACTCCAGAAGCTTCCTCCCGGTGTAATAGGTGTGCAGGTTGACGCTTTCCGGGAGATAACCCAGGCGGGCGCGGTGGCGTGCGCCGCCGGCCGGTTGCCCGAACAGGAAGGCGCTGCCCCTGTCCGGGCGAATGAAATCCAGCAACAGCTGAATGGTGGTGGACTTGCCGGCGCCGTTCGGCCCGATGAAGCCGAACACCTCGGCGGCTTGCACCTCGAGATCCAGGGCCTTGAGCGCCACCGTGCCGCCCTTGTAGGTCTTGGCCAGGGCCTCGGTGCGAATGACGCTCATGGGCGGCGGGTCATTGCGGCGCATCCGGGGCGGCCCATTCGGACATGCCGATCAGGTCTTCCAGCTTGGCCCGCAGCCTCCGGTTGCGCTGTGCGACAGGCTGCGGCAACCACGGGTAGCCCCGCTCGATGTGCTCCACGCGGCCGTCTTTGCCCACGATGACCAGTTGGGGGAGCGCCGGCAATCCGTAGGCGCTGGCGATGTCCTCGTCCTCATCCATGACCACGCGCACGCCGAAATCCATTGTTTTCACAAACTCATGCACCGGTTCCGGTTCCTCGCCCACATTGACGGCGAGAAAGGCCGCGCCCCGTCCTGCAAATTCATCGTTCAGGCTCTCCAGGGACGGCATGCTCCGGATGCACGGCATGCACCAGGTGGCCCAGAAGTCCAGCACCACCACCTCGCGCCCCCGGAAATCCGCAAGGGCGACGCTCTCGCCGTCCAGATCGGTCGCCGCGAAATCGGGGATTTCCTCCCCCACTGTCAGGTTGCCCGCTTGCTCCACCGCGCCGCCGATTTCCGCGGCGATATCGGCCGCCATCCTTCCCTTGACTTCACGGTGGACCCAAACGGTCAGCGCCAGGAACAGGACGCCCGAGACGACCCAGATTAGCCTTCGCCCGATCACTCCGCTCCCGGACCTTCAATGGCAACAAGAGAACTTCATTGTATATGCGGGCTGCCCGGGAGGCCGCAACACGGCCGCAGCGAGCATCCCCCGTGCGAGCGGCCCGGGCGCCCCGGGAACCGGGCCGGACGGTTTGCCGCCGGGGCGCCGCCGCCGCGCCCCGGAATCGGCCGCGCGCCCTGATGGCGGCGCGCTCGCAGATGTCCAGCCACTCGCCCGCCCTGGTCAGCAAGGCCCCGGCCCTTGCGCAGCGTCCACGCTGCCAGTTCTGCATGGCGGTATGGCGGCGCCCGCAGCATCATCCAGGATCCGGGATACCACGCCAGGGTTGCGGCGCTTCCTCTTCCCATCCCCCCGAGGCAATGAGCTCCGCCACACAAGCCCGGCGACGCGGGTCGGTCACCGAATACTCCTCGCCCCGCCCCTCGAGAACGAGAGCCATCTGCCGGCAGGTTCTGTCGAGATCGTCGTTGATCAGCACGTAATGAAAGTCCCGCCACTGTCCGATGTCGTCACGTGCTTCGGCGAGCCGGCGCGCCACCACGGCCGCCCGGTCGCTGTTGCGGCCCTCGAGGCGCTTCACCAGCTCCTCGCGCGATGGCGGCAGCAGGAAAACGGTTTGCGCCTCGGGCATCGCGCGGCGCACCTGCCCGGCGCCTTGCCAGTCGATTTCGAGAATGACCGGGCGCCCGCTGGCCTGCTTTTCGTCGACTTCCCTCCGACTGGTGCCATAGCGGTTGCCAAAGACTTCGGCGTGTTCGAGAAAACCGCCGCTGTCCCGGATTGCGTCGAACTCCTTGTCCTCGACGAAGAAATAGTCCCGCCCGTGCCGTTCATGTTTGCGCGCGGTTCGCGTGGTGTGCGAAACCGCCACGCGGATGCGGGGATTGCTCTCGACCAGACGCCGGACGATCGTGGTCTTGCCGGCGCCCGAGGGCGCGGAAACGACGAACAAAAGGGACGTCACAGGATGTTCTGGGCCTGCTCCCGCATCTGCTCCACAAGAACCCGCATGTCCAGGGCTTCGTGAGTTCCCCGCACATCGTTCGACTTTGCCGCCAGCGTGTGGGCTTCGCGGCCGACCTCCTGGAGTAGAAAACTGATGCGTACGCCAACGGGCTCGGCGGTTTCGAGCGCGGACCTCAACTCCGACAGGTGCGCGTCCAGACGATCCAGCTCTTCGCTGACATCGTGGCGCATGAGCAGCAGCGCCACTTCCTTCTCGAGGCGCTCCGAGTCCACCCGCACCTGCATCGCCTCCAGCCGCCCTTGCATTCTTTCCAGGGTCCGCTGGCGCAGCTCGGGTATGCGCAGGCGAAACTGCTGGAGCAATTGCTCCATTTTCGAGCAGCGACTCTTGATGACGCTCTTGATTTTCCGGCCCTCGCTGGTCTGGGCCTTGTGCAATTCTTCCAGCGCCTTGTGCAGGAGCTTGCGAACCTCGCCGGACATGTGGCTCTGATCGGCGCTCTGCTCCTCGATAACCCCCGGCCAGCGCATGATGTCCAGGGGGCTTATGGCCGCGGGACGGCGCATCCTTTCGGCCAGAACCCGCGCATAGCCGATCAGGCGCACCGCCAGCCCCGTATTGACTGTGATACGGTCCGTGTATTGTTCCGCCGGTCGCCAGGCCAGCCGCGCATCCACATGGCCCCGGCCAATCCGGTCCGCCAGGAGGCTGCGGAATTCCGATTCCAGTTCCCGGAAGGCGGCAGGCACGCAGAGGTCCACATCCAGATGCCGGTGATTGACCGAACCCACTTCCCACTGCAACCAGCCGTGCTCACTGCGGTGTTCCGCCGTCGCGTAGCCCGTCATGCTTCGAATCATGTCCCGCCTCGTCTTGTCCGCCTGAAGCTTGCCGCAGCGCCATTCTAGCCGCCTGTGCGGCCTGTGCGTGCGGCGAAATGCGCGCGAGGACGGGTCAAGGCCCGGCAGCGATAACATAGGCCTCGCATGGCAGGAAAAAACATCCCGTGGCGCCGTCCCAGCGGCCGAGCGCCCGACGAGTTGCGGCCGGTGGGCTTCGAGGTCGGCTACACCCGGCGCGCGGAAGGGTCGGTGCTGGCTTGCTTTGGCGACACCCGCGTGCTTTGCACCGCGAGCATCGAGGCTTCCGTTCCCTTCTTCCTGCGGGGGAAGGGCCGCGGCTGGGTCACGGCGGAATACGGCATGCTGCCCGGCGCCACCCACACGCGCAGCCGTCGCGAAGCAGTGGGCGGGCGCCAGACAGGACGCAGCATGGAAATCCAGCGCCTTATCGGGCGGTCGCTTCGAGCCTGCGTGGACTTCGAGGCCCTGGGCGAGCGCACGGTCACGATCGATTGCGATGTGCTGCAGGCCGACGGAGGCACCCGCACCGCAGCGGTGTGCGGCGGCTGGCTGGCGCTGACCCGGGCCTGCCGGCGGCCCGCCTGGCGGAGGAAATTCTCGCGCTATCCGCTGCACGGTCAGGTGGCCGCAGTTTCCGCAGGACTGTACCGCGGCGCGCCGGTGCTGGATCTCGACTATGCGGAGGATTCGGAAGCCGAGGCGGACATCAACGTGGTGATGAACGAGGCGGGCGGCCTCATCGAAGTGCAGGGCACCGCCGAATCGCATGCGTTCCTGCGCGAGGAATTCGACCGCATGCTGGATCTCGCAGCCGGCGGAATCGGTCATGTGCTGGCGGCGCAAAATGCGGCCCTGGCGGCCCTGGACGGGGCGGAATAAGAGGCAACCTTGAGCTCGTCCGGCAGATCCTGGGGCTTCGTCGTAGAGACGAAAGAATTGCCGCCAACTCCTGCCGCAGGCATTGTGCAGATGCGAAAGTCCTTCGCCGCCGGCATTTGCCTCATGCCGGCGTTATGGGGGTGAGCACGATCCCTTTGCCTCATTGCAATGCCTGCTCTCCCCGAAGTCGTGCTGGCGTCCGGCAACCCCGGCAAACTGCGCGAACTCGGGGAACTGCTTGAAGGGCGCATGCGCCTGATTGCGATGCGTGAGCTGGGCCTTGCCGCCGTGGAGGAGACCGGTTCAAGCTTCAGGGAGAATGCCCTTCTCAAGGCTCGCGGCGCGGCGGAGCAATCCGGCCTTGCGGCGCTCGGCGACGACTCCGGCCTCGAAGTGGATGCGCTGGATGGGGCGCCGGGCGTGTACTCGGCGCGTTACGCCGGGGCGGAGGGGAAGGCCAGCGACAACATTCGCAAACTGCTGCAGGAGCTTCGGGACGTGCCGGCCGGGCGCCGCAGCGCGCGCTTTCGCTGCGTGCTGGCGCTGGTCACGCCCGCAGACCCGCAGCCGCCCGCAATTGCCGAGGGCGTGTGGGAGGGGCGGATCGCCGAACGGCCACAAGGACGGCAAGGGTTCGGTTACGACCCCGTCTTTGTGGACCGACGCAGCGGCAGGAGCGCGGCGCTGATGAGCACCGCGGAAAAGGGCGCCCGCAGCCACCGGGGCGCGGCTGCGCGCGCCCTGATACGGCTGCTCGCCAGACGCCGCTCCTCGATGGGATAACATGCGCAGTCCAGGCAGTTATTCACATTCGGCGAAAAACGCTACTGTGCAGTTCACGTTGCGGCCACTATCGCATAGCCTCTTCGTCAATTTGCCATAACATGTTGATATTGTTTTTTATTTATCGAATAGAGGAAATCTTCCCCAAAGGCGCAGGGCAGCGCAGGCCAATAAAACCAAGGCATCGGGGAACCGTTGTCCACACAGTTATCCACATGGCTGCGAGTGCGCCGGAATCCAGGGCGTGACCGGCGCGAACGCGGCGCCCCGATGGCCCCGGCGCGGCTATGCCTGGTACGTCGTGGTCCTGCTGACGGTCCTGTACCTGTGTTCGTTTCTCGACCGCAACATCATCACCCTGCTGGTCGAGCCGCTGAAGCTCGACCTCGGCCTGAGCGATGTGGAAATCGGGCTGCTGTACGGTCTGGCGTTCGCCGCCTTCTACACCACGCTGGGCCTTTTCGCAGCCGGCATGGCCGACTTGTGGAATCGCCCGGCGATCATCGCCGCCGGCGTCGTCCTGTGGAGTCTGGCCACCGCCGCCTGCGGACTGGCAGCCAATTTCCGGCAGCTGTTCGTGGCCCGAATGCTGGTGGGCGTGGGCCAGGCGGCCCTGTCGCCTGCCGCCTATTCGCTCATCGCCGATTATTTTCCGCAGCAGGCAAGGTTGCGGGCCACCGCCACCTACACCATGGGCCTGTATCTGGGAATCGGGCTGGCCAGCCTCACCGGAGGGCTGGTCATCAATTGGGTGGCGGGCGGCGGGAGCGCCCAGCTGCCGTTTCTCGGCGCCCTCGGGGGCTGGCAGGTCGTGTTTGTGGTGGTTGGCCTGCCGGGCGTGCTGCTGGGCGCGCTCGCGCTGGCCTCGATACGCGAGACCGCCCGATTCGACGAAGCCCCGGAAGCTGGCGCTGTGGTTGGCGCGGGCGCGAGGGCTTTCGTGCGGTTCCTCAACGGGACCCGGCGCAGCTTGTACCTGACGCATTTGCTGGGCTTTTCCTTCCAGGTTACCTATTCGTACAGCTTCGGCTCCTGGACGCCATCGTTCCTGATCCGCGAATTTGGCTGGACTCAGGCCCGAACGGGGCTGGCTCTCGGCGCGGTTACGCTGGCCACGGCGCCCCTGGGCGTCTATCTGGGCAGCGTGGCGGCGCAGAAGCTGCGCGAACGCTGGCCGCGGGACGCCGAAATCCGGGTGGCGGCGGCGGTCGCCGTGGTCGCCCTGCCCTTCGCCGCAGGCTTTCCGTTCGCGCCCAACGCAGCGCTGGCGCTGACCCTCATCGGCGTCACGCAGTGCCTGATCAGCATGCCGTTCGGCATTTCGCCGGGAGCGCTCAACGAGGTAACGCCCAATCGGTTCCGGGCGCGAATCATCGCCGTGTATCTGTTCTGCATCAACCTGACCGGTCTGTCGCTGGGTCCGGTGGGCGTTGCGCTGCTGGCGGAGCGCGTGTTCGGGTCGCCGGACCGGCTGCCGCTGGCGCTGGCGACCATGGCCCTGTGTACCCTGCCGCTGGCGGCGGTCGTTTTCGGCTTCTGCGCTGCGGCCTACCGTCAGGTTGCGCGCCACTCGGCGTGAGTCTTCGAGCGAGCCGCGGAGCTTCAGTGTTGGAGGGACGGGAAATGACCGCTGCCCCGGCAAGTCGAGCGCTTGCGCGCAGGCTGCTCGCCCGCAGGCCAGTCGATTCCGCGGCTTGCCCGAGCGCTTCCCAACAGGCGGCGGGCGAATGAAGCGGCGCGCACTGCTGTTTGCGCTGTTCCTTGCGGCGCTGCTGGCCGCCTTCCTGTTCCTGCCGGTGCGCGAGTGGCTGATCCAGATGATGGCTTGGGCGCAGGCGCATCCGCGCAGCGCCTGGGTCAGCTTCATTCTCGCTTACATTCTGGCGGCCGTGCTCATGGTTCCGGGCTCCATTCCGAATCTGGCGGCGGGGGCGCTGTTCGGAGTTGCGCTCGGCGTGCCTCTCGTTTGCCTGGCGAGCACCCTCGGGGCGGCCTGCGCGTTTCTGGCCGGAAGGTTCCTGGCGCGCGGCTGGGTCGAGGCGCGGTTGCAGGGCATGCCGCGTTTTCGCGCGCTCGACCGGGCCGTGGCCCGCAAGGGATGGCTGATCGTGCTGTTGGCGCGGCTTTCGTTGCTGCTCCCGTACAACCTGCTTAACTACGCCCTGGGGCTGACCCGGGTGAGCTTCGGAGCGTATCTCTTCGGCACCTTCGCTGGCATGCTGCCGGCCATTTTCCTGTACGTGTACCTCGGCTCAATGGCCGGCAGCCTTGCATCCCCGGAGCCGCTTGCCGCTCCGGCGATTCCGCAACCGCTGTTCATCGCGGGGCTGGTGGCGACCGCCGCGCTGCTCGTCGTGATTGCCCGGCTGACGGCCCGCGTATTGCGGGGCGAACTGGACGGCGAGAGCGAGGCCGGTGCCGGGGCCGCTTCGCGAACCGATCCGGCGAACCGCTCCCCGGATCGATGACCGGGGCGCTGGGCGCGGCGGATTCCGACTCCGGGCTCCAGGCCGGGTTTGCCCCGAACCGTCCGAGCAGGTTCGGGCTTGCGCTGGCGCATAACCTGCCGGGACGACCGCGTTCCATTCGGAACGGGCGGCGACTGGACAAATTTGCCTATTTTGCTGTATTTTTCGCGCTGGTTTGCATTCGCAAGAGATGAGTAACAAGGCCGGAGAGGAGAAACGATGAGCACAGACGATGTCATGACAGTGCGTGAAGTGGCGGGTTACCTGAAAGTCAAGGAGCGCACGATCTATCGGCTGGTCGCCAGCGGCGACATGCCGGGCTTCAAGGTTGGCGGTTCGTGGCGGTTCCGCAAGGCCGTGGTCGATCGCTGGACGGACGCCAACACGGTGAGGCCGGTTGCCGCCAGCAGGCCCGCGGCGAGCGAGTAATGACTGCGCCGACGCTGGGCCGGCGCTGATCCTGCTCGAAGGGCCGTCGGTCTATCTGCGCAAGGCAACCGCTCTCGGGCATGCCCGCTACCAATCGCGAGCACCCTGCAAGCAGGTTCGTTTCGTTGTGGTCCTTTGAATCAAGATTGGTAACCGTTCGGTCGGGCCATGAGTTTGTCCTGACAGAGGGCGATATCGAGAAACTTCCTACCGTTGCAGCGGTCCAGAACATCCATTTTTCTGAACCTCCACGGCCCGACCGAACGTTTGCGCCTGCAAGCAGGTTCGTCGTGACCCTCATGAATCAATCTTCTGGCGGCGCAAGCGCGCGCTCGACTGCCTCCGGGTTGTGGTCGATCACCGTCAGCAACACACGCGCCGCCCGGTCGGGAACCCGACGACCCTGTTCCCAATCCTGAACCGCGCGCGCATCCAGCCCGAAACGATCCGCAAACTTTCGCCGACTCAGCTTCATGCGCTTGCGCAGCGCGGCGACCCGACCGGCGGCGGGATCGTCCACGATCCGACCCAGCAGCGCTGTTTCACTCCGCACATGTGCGGCGAGGACTTCCTGCGCATGGGCGAGGACTTCGCCAAGCGCCGTCTCGACCTCAAGGCCGGTTTCGGTGCGTTCGGCTTCGCGGTCCGACCGAAGAATCAAGGAGGCTGTTCCACTGCCCGAACAAACGGTTGCGTCTTTTTCAGGAGCCATGTCTTTATCAGGATCAAGAATAGAGTCAATCAGTGCTCCGATTTCAGAACTAAGTTCGTTTTGCTGATCACTGATTGCCTCTATCCCGTAAGGCAGTTTTACGCCCGCTTGGCGAGCAATCGACATTGCAAGCCCTCCATTGAATGTCACGGCATCCACGAGATGCTGCAGAATCTCGCTGATCTCCAGGAACCTCTCCAGGAGCTTTTGTTCGGACAAGGTTGATTGCGCCATTCCAGGAGCCTGCGCCTCGGGGCGATCTTACACACGACCAGTGGCGTAGTGTATCTTTGTATCGAGTTTTCGGGGACAGCAGGCCAACCCGACTACGCAGCAGGATGGCGAGTTTGCCGTAATCCGGGCGGGTGGCCGTTGCGTCTTTCGGGGACAACCATGGCGGATCGCAGGGATCGGAGACAGGGTGATGCCAAGACGGGAAGAGGGCACGGCTACGGCGGGGCGAATGCGCTTCGCAACGCAAGATTCCCGAGAGGGATCTTGCGCGGTGACGGGCCGAGTATCGGCTTGTCCCGGGAGACGCTCCGGTGAAGGGTAGCCTCGAATGGATGGAGTTGACGTACGAGGCGGAGTTCTCCAGCCCTCTGTTCGATCTGCCGGGGCGCAACACGGAGCTTTTGAAGGCATTGCACCAGCTTATCCATCCTCGATTTCCTCTTCGAACGGCAGACATGCACGCACTCGGCGGGAGCGCACTTTCGGAGGTGCGCGTACGCGTGACGATGTTTGGAGGGAATGGAACGATCGAAGTGACGCCGGAGAAGCTGTCGATACGTTTCAACGGCTTGGGCAGCGAACAAAACCTTGCCATATGCAACGAGTGCTTGGCGCTGGCGGAGCAGGGGCTGAAAAGAGCGCTCCCGGAAACCGTGATTGCGATGGTTACGGTCCAGCTCACGCAAGCGCTCCGGCTCGGCGATGGGAGCGTCGATGCGCGCGATTTCCTGCGACGGATAGTGAAACCGGGTATCGACATGGATTTGACCGGCTTGGGAAACGCCGCGCTGTACCCGTGCATCAACCTTGCAGTCCGCAACGAAGATGAAGGTTGGCAGGCAGTCTTGCACGCATACGACAGTGCGACAGAGAATTCATCAATTTTTGCTTCATGCCGGGTGGCGTACCCGGACCCTCCCGAGGCACATTCGCATGAGGAGTACCTCGACCGCCTGCGGCGACTTCTCGAAACATTGCTCCAGGGGTTGGATATAGAGATGGCGCCCATTCCCACCAACATGGTGACGTCATGAACTTCGGCGCTGTTCAGGGTGCGCGGACGAGTTGGGAATCGTCTTCCGGGCTGCTTGGTGGCTTCGGGCTGGGGGCCAAGCAGATCTCGCAGGCGAACGATGTAATTGAGGGGCAGCTACGGGGTGAACGGCTGACTATGAAAGCAGGTGGTATCGGACACGCTCGAGCCGCCTTGTATCTCCAGGAGCTATCGCGGAAGAAGGCGTGGGTAACGCACAAGAGCGCGGGAGGATGGCTTCATTCTGATGCCTTCCCTCAACAGAGGCATGCCGACATCATCGGTCCAAGGTTTGCCACAGGTGTTTTGCAACAGCGGGCGCACCTGACGGGGCCGGTTCAATTTTTCAAGAAGCTTCTCGACACGTGGAAGCTGGACTCGACGGGCGCGACCGCGCTGCTCGGAATGGACCCGGATGATTGGCCGTTCGTGAGGGTCTTGCTGGCCGGGCGGGTTCCTCTCAAGGGACGGGACGCCAAGGACCGGATTGCGCATCTGTACCGGATTCGCAAGATACTGTCGGCGCTGTTTCGGGACGAAACCGTCGAGAATCAGTGGCTTCGGGAGCCGCACGCAATGCTGGACGAGCGCTCGCCCTTGGAACTGATGCTGGACGGGTCGATGGAAAATCTGCTGCTTGTGAAGGAGTACGTCGAAGCGGCGGCGGGGCGTTGAGTGTGCTGGGGGAGATTGCCAGCCGATACAGCGAGGCGATCCTGGTTCGATTTGCAAGCCATCGAACAGACGAAGAGTTTATGAGCGAACAGGAAATGAGTCCGGGGCAGGTCGACGAGATGAAGGAATTCCTGAATTCGCGCGGGATGTCCGATTCCCTCGAAAAACTTGTTGGCGCGCCATTCGAGCCGAAGCGGCGGCTCTTCAAATCCGGTTACCCCGAGTCGCGTTTTTCCGACGGCTCCTTCCCTGTTGGCTACTTTTCCCTTGAGCCGGAGACGGCAGAAGCAGAAGCTCGCCATTGGTTCCGCAAAAATTTCGCCGGCAAACCGAGCGGCGACCGAATTGCATGGTATTCGCGATTCACTTGCGATTTCCGGGGCGATACGAAGGATCTGCGCCCCATGCAAACAAGGTGGCCCGACTTGACGCACGAGAACGACTACACGTTCTGCATTCGTTTGGGGGCTGAGGCCGTTCGCGAGAACCTGGACGGCCTGCTGACCCCATCGGTACGCAAGCCAGGTGGGACCAACGTGCCGGTATTCGCCAGGCGAGCGCTGAGCAACCCTCGCGAACACTCGTTGGTCGAGATCCACTGCGATCTATCCCGCGATACCACAGAGCACTGATCGACACCTGCGAAGCCCCGCGGAAACAGTAGTAATTCAAGAGTTGCAGATGCCGGTGAAACAAGGATGAGACTCAAGCAAGAGCTTGCAAGGCCTCGGCCCGATCCAGAGAGAATATCCGCGCTACCCCAGGCCGAACAGGTTCAGGAGCTCCTTGCGGCTCATGCGTGAGGAGAGTTCCATCGACACATCGTCGATCAGTTGATCGAACAACTCCTGTTTTCGTCGCAGGATCCGGTCGATGCGCTCTTCGATCGTATCCTCGCAGGTGTACTTGATCACGTTCACCTTGACCGTCTGGCCCAGCCGATGGCTCCGGTCTTCGGCCTGTCGCTCCACGGCCGGGTTCCACCACCGGTCGAGATGGAACACGTAGGAGGCTTCCTGCAGGTTCAGGCCCAGGCCGCCCGCGCGCAATGAAACGATCAGCGCCTTGTGGGCATCGCCGGTCCTGAACCGGTCGATGAGCTCCGTGCGCCGGTCCACCGGGGTCTCGCCGGTCAGGACCAGCGGGTTGAATGCCCGCAGGTGGTTGGCGGCGGCCGCGACGCCCGAGGCGCCTTTCGTGTACTGGGAAAAGATCAGCGCCTTGTGGCCTTGGTCCGCCAGGGTCTGCAAGCGGCCGCCGATGTCGTCCAGCTTGCTGGAGGCTCCCGTTTTGGGATCGGCGTTGCAGATTTGCTTCAGACGGGTGATCAGTTCCAGCACATGCCGTATATCCACTTCGGCGCCCAGAGACCTCAAATACACGATTCCCTCGTGTTCGGCCCGGTCGTAGCTTTCCCGCTGATCGCGGTGCAGGGGAACCGTCAGCCGGGTCTCCAGCTTGGGCGGGAGATCCTGCAGCACCTCGTTCTTCTTGCGCCGGAGCTGCAAGGCGCGATGCCGGTGTCGCAGCGCCGCGCCCGGACTGTAGCGTTTGCGCGGCTCTTCCTGGTCGTGATCGACGAACTCCATGATCGAAGCCAGTTCGCTCTCGTCGTTCTCGATGGGCGTGCCGGTCAACGCCCAGGACCGCAGCCTCGGAAGGTTCTTGGCCGCCTCGCTGGTTTCGTTGCGGTTCTTGATTTTCTGGGCCTCGTCGAGCACCACCACATCCCAGGCGTTTCCGGCGGCGCGGAGGCCCGCCAGGTACTCCGCATCCTGGCGCAGGACATCGTAGCTGGCCAAGGTAATGTCCTTGCCGGCCTGCCACTGCCAGCTTCGGTCGTCCGCGCGCCCGCGAACGATGATCGCGCCGAGCTCCGGCGCCCATCGCGCCAGCTCCCGTCGCCATTGATCGAGCACGCTGGCCGGGGCCACCACAAGGGCGGAATCGAGCTCTCCCTGCGCCTTGAGTATCCGCAGGGCGGCGACGGTCTGCACCGTCTTGCCCAGGCCCATGTCGTCCGACAGCAGCAACCGGCCCATCTTGATCAGGGCCTGGACGCCTTCGCGCTGGAACGGCATGAGTTCGGCGGGCCATTCCAGACGCGGGTCCGGTGGGTCGGAGAGTCTTCGGGTTCGGGGCGCCGCCAGCAGCGCCCACAGCCGCGCGTCGAGGTCGATTTCCGGCGGGTCCTGCTCCTCGCCCTCAGGCGCAGCATCAAGATTGAGGGATACGTCGTCATCGCTCATCTGCGGTGCGGTCTTGCTGGCGCGGGGAAGCAGTGAAATCACGGTCTTGAGCCCGCGTATCTCCATCAACGACCGCACCCGGGAGTCGGCGAACGCTACGGCCAGGGCGCGGGCCACCCGCTCCGCCGGCTCGAACGGGTCTGTCCATTGCATGATCCGGTCGAAAATCCCGCGCGCAGCCGATTGCGGCCGGGGTGGCCCGTGCGCCCAGAGCACCCGCTGAGCAGCGCCGGCCCATGATTCTCCTGCGCGACGCCCCCCGGATGTCCGAACCACGCAGCCCACGGGCGCTTCGGTGCTGAAGGCCCGGAGCTGCCGGGAAGTGATCTCCTCTGCGAGACCGAGCAGCAATGCGGGCGGCGACGCACACGATCGCAACAAGGCTTCGGCCAGCAACGGCACTTCGCATTCGTCTCCGGAGCCCTGCAGGTTTCCACGGACGAATCGGAAACCCAGAGGCTCGCTGTGCACCGAAGTCTCCAGCAGTCCGGCGTGAATGCCCTGCCCGTCCCATGTTCTCACAAACCGCAGCCACCCGATCGCTGCGGCTTCTTCGCCGTCGCTCGCGCTTTCCGGGGAAGGGGCAGGCGGAAACTCCGCCCGGGTTCCTGCGGCGGGAACCTTACCCGGGGCCGTCTCCGGCGTCGCGTTCCAGGTCTGTGTTCTCTTCATACGAAGCGGCAAAGTCTTCGATCTCGGTGTCGGGCTGGTAGTCCGGATCTAGCCGTCGCAGATCCCATTCGTTGATCGCCTTGCGCACCTTGTAGCGCATTCGTCCCTGGAACGACGCTCCCCTTGCCGTGGTTTCGAGGGCCGGAGGCTCCCACCCGTAAGCCTTGCTGTACAAGCTGCGCAGGGTTTCCACCGTTGCCTTCACGTCTTCGTCGCCGGGCGGCTCCAGCACCAGACAGTTCCGCTCCAGGAGCTCCATGCCGGTCTCGGCGCGAGTCGCGAGCGCGTTGTATCTGGCGCTCTGCCGCAGTTTCGGCGGAACGTTGTCGCCGTCTTTTCTCTGTCCGTCGGGGCTGATGATCGCGGACGCAAAATCCTCGGTAACGGCGCCGACCACGATCAGGCCGGGATAACTCTCTCCTTGCGCGCGTCCCATCCAGCGGGCTATCTCCGCGTACGACCGACCGCGCTGCAATATCGAATAGGAGTTGATCAGTTCGATTTCATCCAGCAGCACGACCCAGCCCCTGTAGCCGGCGCTCTTGATCAATTCGACGGCAAACCGCAACCGCTGCGGCGGCAGGTCGGCGGCTTTCGGCGCACGGAACCTGTAGTTTTTCGCCTCACCGATTTGTTTCAGCCCCTGGCTAATCCTGGAAATCAGGATGCGGTCGCCCGCCCAGAAGGATTCGATCTCGCCTTGCCGTTCCGTGTCTCCCGAACGTTCGTGCACGATCCGGCTGGCAGGG
The DNA here is from genome assembly GCA_965115835.1 of Gammaproteobacteria bacterium. Taxonomy (GTDB): domain Bacteria; phylum Pseudomonadota; class Gammaproteobacteria; order Steroidobacterales; family Foliamicaceae; genus Foliamicus. The sequence continues at coordinate 2,376,953 of OZ220471.1, read as the reverse complement.
AACATCGGGCTCAGATCGCCCTCCGAGGCGGCAGTATCGGCCCACAGGGCGAAGTTCGCGTACTCTTCCGAACCGGGTCGCAGGGAACGCACGATTTCCTCGATGAACCGCCCGCGCCGTTCGGGCGTTCGCCCGCTTTCCATGGCCGAGGCAAACACTTTCCCCAAGTCGTAGAGTGGGGTTTCCTTGCTGATTGCAACCCGGCTGCAAACGAAGTTCTCGGCGAGCGCGAGATGCTCGAAGTGCGCCAGCAAATGCGACTTTCCCGAGCCGAAATCCCCCGCAACCAGCATTCCGGGATGGCTATCCGACCGGTTGCCGGTTCCTGTCGCCTCGCGCAGCATGCGGGCAAACCGCTGTTCGGCCTGCGGTTGCTTGCACCCCAGTTCCCGCACTGCATCCCTGGCTGGCACGCCGTTGCGCAAGGCCTCCACGGCCCGCCGCGCCGCCAGCTTTCCGTTTGCGTCATACGCCATGCGATGCGCCTGCTATGAAAGCCGCACCAGAGCCGCCACCGGGTTGGCGATGTTCCGGTCCCGCACATCGTCCATCACCCGGGTGCGGAGCGCCTGATAGATGGCCCAACCTCTCGGCGCCTGTTCGTCGACGAAAGCGTGGTTGGTCAGCGTAACCAGCAGCGATCCCGGCAACCGGTCCGCATCGTCGATCAGTTCCCGCAGCAACTCGTAGTGATCCATGGTCATGGGCCGCGTGTAGAAACGCTTCCCGTCCCGGGGATTGCGCGCCAGGGTCACGCGGGTATTGTCCAGCAGAAGCACCGTGCCCGAATATCCCGCCCGTCGCACCCAGTACAGGGCCGATTCGATGAAATACCGCGCCGTTGTGCGATTGACCGGCGTGTGAATCCCGAACGAACGGACGTTGCTGATTCGCGGGTTGACGCCCGTGAGCCAGTCGAGCAGCGGCTGGCCGGCGTATTCCTCCGGATCCGCCAAGTCTGCGCCTTCCCGCTCGAAATGGCAGAGATGCGTCATGGCCACCCGGAAGGCCCTGCTGGCCATGTGCGTGTTGTGGGTAACCTTGCGCTCCAGCGCCGGGCGCAATGCGAGCAGAACGGACTCCGATGCGATGCCATTGGCTTGCGCGACCGCATCGATGACGTTGACCGCACCGTCCGCCTCGATGCCCTCGACGCGATAGGCTTCCTCCGCGAGCAGCCGCAAGACTACCCGACCCGCCAGCCGCCGCCAGTCGATCTTCGCCGCCAGCCCGAAAAAGACATCCTGGGGCATGTGCACACGGCTTGTGACCGCGTCCAGCGCCACGAAGAGAAACTGCCGTTGTTCGCAACGCGCCCGCAGCCCCTCTGCAAGCGCCTGACGCTCCTCCCCGGCGGCCACCGCGAACTTCACCGCAGCGCCGCCGTCCTTTATGAACGTGGACAGGTACTCGCGGTCCATATGGTCCAGCCAATCGGCTACCGCAATGGTGTTGCTCATCCGCCGTCCTTGCCGAATCGGATTCCGTAATACTCCGCGCTGTTGCCGTCCGGCCCGACGAAGGAAAAAAGATCGCGCAAGCGCCTGCGGGCGCCAGTAGAAGAAGGAAACGACACCGTTGCGCCGCTCCGGGTGTGGCGCGGGCCGTTCGATTCGAGCATGTACAGGTCGCGGGCAAAGTCGCTGCGGCCGTAATCGCGGGCGCTGCCGGGCAGGGACGTCATCAGCTTGTAGATTCTGGCCAGAGGCACAACGCGCCCGCTGGCCGGCATGAGATCCGCAGCGGCGCCCCCTGCAATGTCGGTGTAGACGGCATACAGGGATTCGAGGAACCGTTGCGACGAGAAGCCGCTGGTTTTCTTCTGGTTCGCCAGCAGCAGGTCGACAAGGTAGGAGGGTCTTGCGGTGGATACCTTCTTTCTGTCCACCCTCACCGCACGTTCGGCCGGGAGTATTCGCACGATCGACGGGTACGAGATCAACAGCCCGTCTCGTTCGTGAACCTTCAGCCCCTTGGCGGCGGCGGCGGCCTGGAGCGCGGCGGCGTAATGAGTGGCGAACCACTCCTGCTCCTGCTCTTCGGAGAACGGCCAGCAGGAATTGGCCTCCGCGACCCGCTGGCGGAGCGCCGCCAGCGCTTCGTTCAACTTCTCCTGACACGCCTTGACGCCGGTCTTGCCGGCAACGGCGCCGGTGCGGGCCGCTTTCTCCAGCGCGCGGGCCTGCGAAACCACTCTGCTGGCGGACTTCCGCGCAGCCTCTGCGATCCTTTCAGCCTCGCTACAGGCGCGCTCGAAATCGCTACCGGCCTGTTCGAACACGTCCACCTCCCAAACCCCCCATATTGTTGCGGATGGCCGGGATCATAGCGCATATGTCACTGGCGGCGGGGCAGCAGGTCCTTCAGCTTGAAGGTTTTATCGGCGAGAAGGGCGGGGTCCGGCTCGACCTGCGAGGCGATCAGCTTCTTGGCGATCAGGAAATCCCCGGGACTGGAAACCGCCTCGACCGCGCTCAGCCGGCCTTCGCGCAGGCGAAAGGCTGCAAAGGCGCCGGAGCCGGGATGGCCCCGCAGCACGGTTGCGTCGCCCGGATCCGCCAGCCCCGCGATTTGCAGCTTTGCCTGGTACTGATCCGACCAGAACCAAGGCGTGCTCGAGTACGCCTTCGGGCGGCCCAGGATCACGGAGGCCGCCACCTGACCCTGGTCCACGGCGTTTTGCACCGATTCCAGGCGCACAGCCTTTCCAAGGAGCGTGTTTACGGCGCGCGCGCAGTCGCCGGCAGCGAGAATGGACTCATCCTCGGTGCGACAGTGCTTGTCGGCGCATATCCCGTCGTCTTCCGGCAGGCCGCACTCCCGGGCCAGCGCCGAGGCGGGCTGCACCCCGATGCCCACTACCACGGCGTCGGCGGCGATGCATCCGCGGCGGGTCTCCACGCCTTCGACGCAGGTACTTCCGACAAAACCGAGGGCCTGTGTGCGGGTATGCACGCGCACCCCGGATTTGCGGTGCAGTTCGGTCAGCCAATCCGCCACCTCGGCGCTTACCACACGGTTCATCACGCGGGACTGGGCTTCCAGCACGGTAACCTTCGCACCAGCCTGGGCGGCGGCGGCCGCCACCTCCAGGCCGATATAGCCGCCGCCCACAATCACGATCCGGCGATCCGGAGCCAACGCATCGCGCAGGCGGTCGGCGTCCGGCAGCGATTGCAGGTAATGAATGCCGGGCAGGTCCGCGCCGGGGATTGACAGACGCCGCAAGCGGCTGCCGGTGGCCAGCACCAGACGGTCGTAACGCAGTTCCTCGCCGCTGTCGAGCGCCGCCTGCTTGCGCTGCCGGTCAATGGACGCCACGCGCTGACCGAGCAGCAACTCGACGCTTCGGGATTCGTAATACTCCGCTCTTCGCAGCAGCAGCCGCTGTCGTTCGATTTTTCCCGCCAGGTACTGCTTGGACAGCGGCGGGCGCTGGTAAGGGTGCTGGTGTTCTTCGCCGACCAGCCGAATGCGTCCCTCATGGCCCCCGGCGCGCAGCGACACGATCAACTGCGCCGCTGCCTGGCCGCCGCCAACGATCAAGACGGACTCTTTCATGACCGAATACACCTTGCCACAACCGGATTATCCCGGGCCGGCCGGATGCAGCGGCCAGAACACCGGCAGCGCCAGCATCACCACCACGAACACCAGCAGGGTGAGCGGCGCGCCGGCGCAGATGTAATCGCGGAAGCGGTAATTGCCCGGGCCCATGATCAGGATGTTGGCCGGGTGCGAAATGGGGCTGGTGAAGCTTGCGGACGCCGCCATGGCCATGGCCATCATCGCCGTGGTGGGCGCAATGCCGAGCGAGGCGCTGGCCGACAGCACCACCGGAGACATCAGCACCACCAGCGCGGCGGTGGGGACGATCATGGTCGCCAGCGCGGTAACCAGATAGAGGCCGCCGATCACGTACCAGGGCCCCAGGTTGCCGAGCAGATCGACTGCGGTGCTGGCCAGCAGGCGGGCGGCGCCGGTGTGGTCCAGGGCAGTGCCCAGCGGCAGCATGCCGGCGATGAGAAACACTGCCCGCCAGTCGATGGCGCGGTAGGCGTCTTCCATGCTGAGGCAGCGAATGAGCACCATCAGGGTGGCCCCGATCAGGGCCGCGATGGAGATCGGCAGCCAGCCGGAAAGGACGGCGCCCACAACCCCGATCAGGACCAGTCCGGCGTAGCGCTTCCGGGGGCGTCGGGGAACGAAGGGAGTGACCTCGATGAACGAAGGATCGTTGGCCAGTCGCCTCAGGTTGTTGCGGGGTCCCACCAGCAGCAGGGCATCGCCGAAATTGAGCCGCTCGGTCTGCAGGTCGGTGTGCAGCGTTTCTCCTGACCGCCGGATGGCCACCAGCTCCAGCCCGAATTTCTCGTTGAAGCCCATTTCCGCGGCGGTGCGGCCTGCCAGACGGGACAGCGGGGCCAGCGTCACCTCTTCGGTCGCCAGCCGGTCGGAAGCGTAGAGATTCAAAGCCGGCGTCATTTCCTCCTCGATTCGAAGCTCCTGCACCGCGCGCAGCGTTTCCAGATCCTCGCTGCGCGCATGCAGCAGCAGCCGGTCGTCCTCCCGGAACACTTCATCGGGGTCCGGGATGAAGCGCACCTCCTCGCCGCGATGGATCGCCAGCAGCCTGAATTCGAGCGCTTCCGCCAGACGCGTACGCGCATAGGCCGCTCCAACCAGCGGCGAGCCGGCCGGAATGCGCAGGCTGATGACCCGTTCGTCGGATCGGTACAGTTGCTCCAAGGTGGCCTCGTCGAGCTCCGCCACTTCATCGAAATCTTCGAGGCGACGCGCCAGATCGGCGGTATCGACCAGACCTTGCAGCAGCAGGTAGTCGCCGGCGCGCAACGGGAAGCGATCCAGACCGGAGCGCCGCACCCGGCCGCCGCGGCGCAAGGCGATGGCCAGTCCGCGCGTCTTGATTTGCAACTCCTGGCGGTTGATCGGGTTCTGGATCAGCGGCGACCCGTGGGCGACGCGCGCCTCGACCATGCGCAGGTGCTCTGTCTTCGGCAGGTTGGCCGCTACCGATTCGCCCTTGTCGATCACCGCCTGCCAGGCGCGCAACTCCTCGATATGATCCCGTCTGCCCTGCACCAGCAGTCGGTCGCCGGCCTTCAGGACCGTCCGGCGGGGGGGCAACTGGATGATCCGGCGACCCCGTTCGATTGCGATGATCACCAGGCCCAGCGCTGCGATGCGGCTCTCGGCCAGACTCCGGCCGGCGAGCTTGGAGCCCTGATTGAGGGACACCGTGAACATGAACTCGCTCAGGCCGTAAAGCGCGCGCAGGTTGCGCTGGCTGGGCGCGCGGCTGAACTCGCCCGCTTCGCGCGCCGGCAGAAGCCGGCGGCTGAACAGCACGAAGAACAGCACGCCGGCCAACAACGCCCCGCCGCCCACCGGCAGAAAATCGAACAGCCTGAAACTGTGTTCCCCCCCTTCCGCCAGGGCGGCGGATACCAGCAGGTTGGGAGGGGTGCCGATCTGGGTGGTCAGCCCGCCCAGAAGACAGCCGAAGGACAGGGGCATGAGCAGCCGGGACGCAGGCACGCGTGCGCTGCGGGACAGCCCCATCACCACGGGCAGCATCAGGACCGCCACGCCGATGTTGTTCATGAAGGCGGACAGCCCCCCCGAGGCGAGCATGATGACCGCCACCAGCGCCGCTTCGTTGCGGCCGGCCAGACGCAGCACGTAGCGCCCGATCAGTTCGCCTACGCCGGTTCGCAGCAATCCTTCGCTGATGATGAACATGGCCCAGAGCGTAATGACGGCCTCGTTGCTGAAGCCGGCCACCGCCTCCCCGGGGGTGACCAGCCCGGTGACGGTGAGCGCGCCCACCACCAGCAGCGCCACGATGTCCATGCGCAGCGCCTCAGTCACGAACAGGACCAGCGCGATCACCAGGATTGTGATGACCAGCGCGATGTCGAACATCAGCCGGCCCCTCGCGCTGCATCCCGCGGCGCCCCGTAGCCCCCGCCTCCGGGAGTCTCGATCACCAGCATGTCGCCGGCGCCAACCCGGGTTCGGTCGCACGCCCCCAGCCGGACGATGCGGCCGCCGGCGCGAACCACCCGCGCCGCGCCCGGGGCCGCATCTCCTCCTCCCTCCAGGCCGAAGGGCGCGGTCCGCCTGCGGTTGGCCAGCAGCGCCAGTTCCATGGGTTCGAGAAACTCGATGCGCCGCACCGCTCCGTCGCCGCCCTTGCGCCGTCCCGCGCCGCCGCTTCCGGGCCGCCGCCGGAACTCGCGCAGCAACACCGGGTAGCGCAATTCCAGCACCTCCGGGTCGGTAAGGCGCGAATTGGTCATGTGCGTATGCACCGCGGACGCGCCATCGAAGTTGCGGCCCGCCCCGCTTCCTCCGCACACGGTTTCATAGTACTGATAGCGTTCGTTGCCGAAGGTTATGTTGTTCATGGTTCCCTGGGACGCCGCCAGGACGCGCAAGGCGCCGTACAGCGCATCCACCACGCACTGCGAAGTTTCCACGTTACCGGCCGCCACCGCCGCAGGCCAGCGCGGGTTGAGCAGGCTGCCTTCCGGGAGGATCAGGCGCAGGGGTTTCATGCATCCCGAGTTCATGGGAATGCCCGCGCCCACCAGGGTGCGGAACACATACAACACGCAGGCCCGGGTGACGGGTGAGGGGGCGTTGAAGTTGCCTTCGGTTTGTTCGCTGGAAGCGCTGAAATCAATCACCGCCTCGCGCGCCTCCCGGTCGATGCGCAGGGCGACTGAAATGCGTTCGCCGCCATCCATCTCGCAGCGGAAGCTGCCGTCTTCCAGCTGGCCGACGACGCGCCGGACCGACTCCTCGGCGTTGTCGCGAACATGCGCCATGTAGGCGCGCACGGTTTCGTGCCCGTAGTGCTCCACCAGCGTCTCGAGCTCGCGCGCCCCCCTGGCGTTGGCGGCCAGTTGCGCCTTGAGGTCCGCCAGATTGCGGGCGGGGTCGCGCGCCGGCCACGGTCCGCCCCGCAGCGCCGCCAGCAGCCGGTCTTCCCGGAGGCGTCCGCCGGAAACCAGCAGGAAGCTGTCGAACAGCACGCCCTCTTCCTCGATATGGCGGCTGTCGGGGGGCATGGAGCCCGGCGTGACGCCTCCGATATCGGCGTGGTGGGCCCGCGACGCAACGAAGAACCGGGGCTGCTCGTCCTCGCCGAAGAACACCGGCGAAACCACGGTGAGATCGGGAAGGTGGGTGCCGCCGTTGTAGGGCGCATTGACCAGGTACGCTTCGCCGCGCCGCGGGCCATGGCCGTTTGCGCTCCTTGTCGCCTGCACGCTGGCGTCCATGGACCCCAGGTGAACGGGCATGTGCGGGGCGTTGGCCACCAGTTCGCCCCCGGAGTCGAACAGGGCGCAGGAGAAATCGAGACGCTCCTTGATGTTGACCGAATGCGCGGTGTTTTTCAGCACCACGCCCATCTGCTCGGCGATGTGCATGAAGCGGTTGTTGAACACCTCCAGGAGCACGGGGTCCGGCCGCCGGTGGCCGGCCTCCACGCGCCGGCGCCGGGCAAGGCGGGTGAGCACGAGGTGGCCGGTTGGCCGCGCCACGGCCCGCCAGCCCGGAGGGATTACCGTGGTGGCGTGGTCCTCGGCGACGATGGCCGGGCCTGCGAGCGCCGCGCCGGTGGGGATTCGCGCGCGCCGGAAGACGGGAGTATTGCGGCGCTTGCCGTCGAACACGGCGCGGGTCTCGAACTCGGCCACCGGCTCCCGTGTTCCTGCGGCTTCCTCGTGGTTCTCGAACCGGTATTCCTCACCGGTCTCGCCGTCGGCTTGCAGGCGTATGGCTTCCACGATCCGTTCCGCCCCGGGGGGCTCGATGCCGAAGCGCGCCCGGTGGGCTTCGGCAAATCGATCGCGTATCGACCGCAGGCTCGATTGCCGGGGACAAAAGGGAACAGGCAGCGTGCTGTCGGCGCCCATCGCCCGGATTTCCACGATCCGCTCGAAGGACACGTTTTCCGGCGCGATGCCCGCAGCGAGCAATTCCCTGCGGCATTCGTCCTCCAGCTCCGGGAAACGCTTCCCGAGAATCTCGACCCGTTTCGCGTCCAGGACTTCCTCCACGGCTTCCTGGCGGTACGCGCGCAGCGGCGCCAGCCCCAGCCCCAGGGCGGACAGCACGCCGGCGAGCGGGTGCAGCAGCACGGTGTCCATGCCGAGCGCCTCGGCGACCGCGCTGGCATGCTGGCCGCCGGCGCCGCCGAGGGAGTACAGAGCGAACTCGCCCGGGTTCTCGCCCCGCTGCACGGATATCTTCTCGATCGCCGCGGCGATCTGGTCCATGGTCACGCGCAGGAACCCTTCCGCAACCTGCTCGGCGCTCATGGCGGGTCCGCCGTCCGCCTCGACATCCCTGGCCAGCCGTTCGAAACCCCTGCGAGACGCCTCCACATCCAGGCCCTGCCTGCCGTCGGGGCCGAAGACCTTCGGGAACAGGTCCGGGTGTATGCGGCCCAGCAACAGATTGGCGTCGGTCACGGTCAAGGGGCCGCCTTTCCGGTAGCAGGCAGGCCCCGGGTTGGCGCCGGCCGACTCCGGCCCGGAAACGAACCGGCCGGAGTGAAACCGGAGGATGGAGCCGCCGCCGGCGGCGACGGTGTGGACCTTGAGCATCGGCGCCCGCAGCCTCACGCCGGCAATCTCGTTGTGCGTCGCGTATTCGTAACGGCCGGCATACAGGGTCACATCCGTGGAAGTGCCTCCCATGTCGAAGCAGATCAGCTTCTCGAAACCCGCCTGTCTGGCGGTGCGCGCGGCGCCCACCACGCCGGCGGCCGGCCCCGAGAGGATGGCGGACTTGCCGCGGAACCGGTCGGCGTCCACCAGCCCTCCGTTGCTTTGCATGAAGGCGAGGTTGTCCGGCGTCAGGCGCCGGCTCTGCAACCCGTCGCGCAGGCCCCGGACGTAACGGCGCAGGACTGGCGAGAGATAGGCATCGACCAGCGTGGTGTCGCCGCGGCTGATCAGCTTGATCAGGGGCGACACCTGGTGCGAAAGCGACACCTGCTCGAAGCCCGCCTGCACGGCCAGCTCGCCCGCCCGCCTTTCGTGCTCCGGGTTGCGCCACGCATGCATGAAACACACCGCCACGGCCTTCAGCCCCCCTTGTCGGGCTGCGCGAAGAGCGTTGAGGAGCGCGCCGGCGTCCAGCGCAGCGAGCACTTCGCCGGCGGCGTTGACGCGCTCTTCGGCTTCCAGCACTTCGCTATACAAGGGGCTTGGGCGCCGGATCCCCAGCTCGAACAACTCCGGCCGGTTCTGGTAGCCGATGAGCAGGGCGTCCGCGTAGCCCCGGGTCACCACCAGCAGGACCGGCTCGCCGCGCCGTTCGAGCAGCGCGTTGGTGGCCACCGTGGCGCCCATCCTGAGATCCCGGATCGCGGTAGAGCCGCCCCTTTCGGCCAGCAGCCCGCTGATGGCGTGCACCGCCGCATCGGAATAGCGGGCCGGATCCTCGGAAAGCACCTTGCGCACCTCCAACTGTCCCTGGGGAGTGCGGGCCACCACGTCGGTGAATGTTCCGCCGCGATCGATCCAGAACCGCCATCCGGGCATGTGCGGGATTGTACGTCGCGCGATGCGTTCCAGCGGGGTTTTCCCCGGCTCTCCCGGCGGATTGCGGAACTCCGCGCAAGAGACGCCTTGAGACATTGTTGTTCGCTCGTGAGGACAAGCCAGCGCCGGGCCTTGTGGCGGAGCGGACAGGCGCGTGCCCGGGCGGGGTGAAATCGCATGCAAACCGGAAAGGATGAGCTTGGTATCGGGTTGTCGTTGCAGGCAGCAGAGAAAACGACGGACGGACAGGCGCGCGTCCAGGCGTGGCGGAATCGCCGCAAACCGGAAAGGACAAGCCGCGCCGCCCGGGCGTCGCGGCAGGAGCCGGGGGAACGGGGGACGGGCAGGATGCGGGAAAGCGCCGGGGCGTTCCGCCGGGATGCGCAGGCTATAGTTGGCCGCCGAAAAGAGGAGGGCTGTCCGTTTTGCCGGACGCGGATGAATAGCGCTGCCGCCGTTATCGTAATCCTGGTTGCCTACCAGCTCGTGCTGTTGGGGACGGGTTTGTGGGCGCGCCGCCGCACCCGCGACCAGGGGGACTTCCTGCTGGGAGGCAGGCGCATGGGCGCCTGGGTCACATCGCTGAGCGCTTCGGCCAGCACCACCTCGGCCTGGACGTTGCTGGGAACCAGCGGTTTTGTCTATGCCATCGGTCCTCCGGGGCTGTGGCTGATGTTGGGCGCCGTGTCCGGCTATGTGCTGAACTGGTGCTGGGTGGCGCCGCGCCTGAACCGTGCGGCGGAGCGTACAGGCGCGCTCACGCTGACAGAGTTGCTGCTTGGAGGAGACGACGCTTGCGCGCGCCTCGCCCGGCGCGTGGCTTCGGTCATCATTGTGGTGTGCTTCATGCTCTATGTGGCCTCGCAGTTTCAGGCTGCCGCCAACGCTTTCGAAGAATCGCTGGGCATTTCGGTACGGTCCGGAATCCTGCTTGGGGCCGGCGTCATACTGGCGTACACGCTGCTGGGGGGCTTTCTGGCGGTGAGCCTGACCGACAGCCTGCAGGGCCTGCTGATGCTGCTGGTCTCGTTGCTGCTGCCCGTGGTGGTGGTGTTCGTGGTCATTGCCCTGTCCGGCCCCGGCCATGTGTTCAGCGTGACGGGCGGACCGTTCAGCCTGACGCCGCCGCAGGTCGGATTGGGGGCGGTCGGGTTTCTTGTAGGCTCGTTGTGCGTGGGTCTGGGACAGCCGGGCCAGCCGCATGTGGCCAACCGCTTCATGGCGGCTCGCGATCAACGGGCGGTGCGCCAGGGGCGGATCATCGCTCTGGTGTGGGTTGTGCTGGTGTTTGCGGGCATGGGCATGCTGGGTTTGGCCGGCCGGGTCCTGTATTCGGATATCGGCAATTCCGAAAGCCTGTTTTTCGTGGTGACCGAACGCTTGCTGCCTCCGGTGCTGTCCGGGATTGTGATCGCGGCCGTGTTGAGCGCCATCATGTCCACGGCGGACAGTCAGCTTCTGGCCGGAGCGGCGGCAATATCGCGCGACTGGAGCCTGGAGAAGGCCCGGCGGGCGGCAGGGCTCAAGTCCATCCATGTCGCAGTGACCGCGATGGCCGCAGGCGCCACCCTGCTCGCCCTGTATGTGCCACAGTCCGTTTTTCTCAGGGTGCTGTTCGCCTGGCATGCGCTGGGCGCTTCGTTTGCTCCGCTGGTATATATGGCGGTGCTGGGACGACAGGTCAAGCCCGCTTGCGCCCTCGCCGTCTTGTTGTGCGGGTTCCTCCTTACGGCGCTGCTGCACTGGCAGCCAGACACGCCCGGAGATTGGGCGGAGCGCCTTTTGCCAATGATCCTGACTCTCGGCATCGCGATTGCCGGATCACGTAGAATGCCCTCCCGCTCGTGACCGTGCTCCTCGTATCCACCGGGCGATAGCGGCCCGCCGCCTTGCAGCATCTTGCCTCGAAGCCCGGGTTTTCCCTGGTTCCCGCCAGGACCGCTGGACATCGTGTCGGCCCGATCCGGTTTGCGGGCGACTCCGCCTTGATCCGGCGCCCGCCCGCCCGCTCCGCCATGGGCCTGACCGGACCGGCGCTGGCGAGCGCGCGGCTGGCGGCTTTTCTCGCCCGGCGCTCCGCAATGCGGTAGAGATCATGCGGACCAGCGACGCCACCGTCATTGCAACCTTGATCGCCTACAAGGTGGTCCTGCTCGGGATCGGCCTTTGGGCTTGCCGGCGCTCGCGCGACCAAAGCGAGTACTTCCTGGGCGGCAGGCGCATCGGCGCCTGGGTCACGTCGATCAGTTCCTCGGCCAGCGCCGCTTCCGCGTGGACCCTGCTGGGCGTGAGCGGTTTTGCGTTTCTTGAAGGCCCTCCCGCCGTATGGTTGTGCGGTGGGGTGATTCTGGGCTATCTGATCAACTGGTTCTGGGCCGGTCCGCGGCTGCGCGAGATGGCCGAACGCAGCGGCGCGTTGACACTCACGGAATTGCTTTTGGGCGAGGGCAATGACCGCCTGCGGCGCATCTCCCGCAAGGCGGCTTCGCTCATTATCCTGGTTTCTTTCGTGTTTTACGTCGCCGCCCAGTTTCAGGCCGCGGGCAACGCCTTCAGTCAGGCGCTGGGGCTGGAGGCGGACATGAGCATTGTTCTCGGCGCCACGGTCATTCTCGGCTACACGCTGCTGGGCGGCTTTTTGGCGGTCAGTGTGACCGACACGCTTCAGGGCCTGCTCATGGCGCTGGTGGCCGTGCTTCTTCCGGCGGTTGCGTTGCTTGCGCTGGGTCAGGCGGAGGGGCTGGCGCAGCCACTGGCTTCGCCCGGCGCGGCTTTCAGCCTCACTCCCGCCAACGGCGGCATCGCGGCGCTGGGCTTCGTGGTCGGCTGTATGTCGGTCGGTCTGGCCCAGCCCGGGCAGCCGCATGTGGTGAACCGCTTCATGGCGGCCCGCGACCAGCGCGCCATTCGCCAGGGGCGGGTCATTGCGATGGTGTGGATCGTGCTGGTGCTTTCCGGCATGACGGTGCTGGGCATTGTCGGACGGACCCTGTTTGCCGATCTGGACAATGCGGAGAATGTGCTGTTCGAGGTGGCGGACGGGCTCCTGCCGCCGGTGCTGTCGGGCCTGGTGATTGCGGCTGTGCTGAGCGCCATCATGTCCACGGCGGACAGCCAGCTTCTGGCTGGCGCCGCGGCGGCGTCGCGCGATTGGCGGCTGGAGTTCGAGCGCCGCAGAACGGGCCTGAAGTCCACCTATCTGGTGGTTACGGCCATCACCGCAGGCGCCACTCTCATTGCCCTGTATGCGCCCGAAGCCATCTTCTCGCGGGTGCTGTTCGCCTGGCACGCGCTCGGCGCCTCGTTTGCCCCGCTGGTGGCGATGGCCGTGCTCGGGCGCAGGGTGCGGCCCTCCTTCGCCCTGGCGGTACTGCTGTGCGGGTTCGTCTTCACCGTGCTCTTGAACTGGCAGGAAAACACGCCCGGGGACTGGGCCGAGCGGCTGCTTCCCCTGATCCTGACGATGGCTATCGCCACCTGCGGTTCGCGAAGCGCCCGCTGACGCCGCCCCGCCCGTGGCGCAGCCTTGGCCAGCCGCCCCGGGAGAACGCTGCGCCCGGATTCACGCCGCCCGCCGCCGCACCGCCTTTTCCCTGCGCTTGCGGTAGAATCGAGCCTTCGCTCGGCCAGCGCCGGGGAGCAAGCCATGTCACGCGTATGCCAGATAACCGGGAAGCGGCCCATGTCGGGGAACACCGTTTCGCATGCGCACAACAAGCGCCGCCGCCGTTTTCTGCCCAATCTGCACACCCATCGCTTCTGGGTGGATAGCGAGAAGCGCTACGTGAAGCTCAGGATTTCGCGCAAGGGCCTGAAGATCATTGATCGAGACGGCATCGACAGCGTACTGGCCGACCTTCGCGCGGCGGGACAGCGCGTCTAGCCGGGTTGGGGGAGCGAGGACGATGAGAGAGAAGATCAGGCTGGTGTCCAGCGCCGGCACCGGCCATTTCTACACGACCACCAAGAACCGCAGGAAGCATCCGGAAAAGATGGAGGTCAGGAAATATGACCCGCGCGCCCGCAAGCATGTGCTCTACAAGGAAGGCAAGATCAAGTAGCGGGTCTGGCAGCGGGCGGGGAGCGACAGCGTCTGGCGCGTTTCTGCGCGCTTGAAGCCTGCCACGGCATCGCCAGGGTTCGGGTTTGGCGGCTGCGTGTGTCTGGTTTACAGCGCCCCCAGCCTCGCCAGCGAGGCGCAGGCGTTGTGCCCCACGACGAGGTGGTCGAGCACGCGCACGTCAATCAGTTCCAGGGCCTTGCGGATGCGCTGCGTAATCAGGTGGTCGGCCTGACTGGGTTCGGCCACGCCCGACGGATGGTTGTGGGCGAGAATCACGGCGGCCGCGTTTCTTTCCATCGACCGGCGAACGATCTCGCGGGGATACACCATGGCGCTGTCGAGGGTGCCGTGGAAAATTTCCTCGAAGGCCAGGACCCGGTTGCGGCAATCGAGAAACAGGCAGCAGAAGGTTTCGTAGCGCCGGTCCCGCAAGCGCGCCAGCAGGAAGCGCTCGCTGTCTTCCGAATTGCACAGGCGCCGCCCCGTGGCGATCTTTTCCTTCAGCGCCCGCGTGCAGCACTCGCGGGCCGCCGCCAGCGTGGCCGCCTTGGCCGTGCCGATTCCCCGCACCTTGCCGAGCTCTCCGGGCGTGGCGGCGAAGATGCCCCGCAACCCGCCGAAACGCAGCAGCAGATCCTGCGCCAGTTCCAGCGCCGAGAGGCCGCCGGCGCCCGAGCCAAGGAGCAGGCACAGCAGGTCGGCGTCCGACAGGCTATCCGCCCCGGCAGTGAGCATCCTTTCGCGGGGCCGCTGGCTGCTGGGCCATTGGTTGATCCTTGAACCGCCCATGGGCCGAGTGTGCCGTGCCGGTACGGGACGGCAAAGACCGAATGCCGCCGTGTTTGCGGAATTTAGCGGAGGATAATGGACCGCAGCCATGAAGTCCCTGGCGAAAAAGAGGATCCTGCTGTGCGTCAGCGGTAGCGTTGCGGCCTATCGAGCCCCGGAACTGGCGCGGCGGCTCGGTGAGCAGGGCGCGGAGGTGCGCGCCCTGCTCACCGAAAGCGCCGCCAGACTCATATCGCCGCTCCTGCTCCAGGCGGTAACCGGAAGTCCGGTCCGCGCCGGGCTGTGGGACGAAGCGGCCGAGGCGGCCATGAGCCATATCGAACTGGCGCGCTGGGCCGACTGCATCGTCATGGCGCCGGCCACCGCCAACGTGATTGCCCGCCTCGCGCGCGGCGAAGCCTGCGATCTGCTGAGCACGGTTTGCCTGGCCAGCGAGGCGCCCCTGCTGGTGGCGCCGGCCATGAACCGCAACATGTGGAGCCATGCGGCCACGCAGGAGAACTGCGCCCGGCTGCGGGGGCGCGGAGTTGCCCTGATAGGCCCCGACCACGGCGAGCAGGCCTGTGGCGATGTGGGCGAGGGGCGCCTGAGCAGCGTGTCCGACATCGCTTGCGCCGTGGCGCAGGCCGTGGATCGTTCGAGCCAGTTGGCGGGGCAGCGTGTGCTGATAACGGCGGGTCCCACGCGCGAGCCCATCGATCCGGTGCGCTACCTCTCCAATCACAGCACCGGCGTCATGGGCTTTGCCCTGGCCGCCGCTGCGGCGCGGGCGGGCGCGACCGTGGAGCTGGTGGCCGGCCCCACCGCGGCGGTCACGCCGCCCCGGGTGGAGCGGGTCGATGTGGTAACCGCCGCAGAAATGGAGGCGGAGGTGATGAAGCGCGTGCCGGCGTGCGACATCTTCATGGCCTGTGCGGCGGTTGCCGACTACTTGCCTGCGCGCTACAGCCGCAGCAAGCAGAAACGGTCGCACTTTCCCGAACGGCTGGAACTCAAGCCCGCCCCCGATATCCTCGCCGCCGTCGCGAAACGGCGCAACCCGCCGTTTCTGGTCGGTTTCGCCGCTGAAACAGAGGATGTGCAAGCGCATGCGCGGAGCAAGCTCAAGTCCAAGGGCGCGGACATGATCGTGGGGAACCGGGTCGGCGACGGTCGCGGTTTCGGCAATGTGGAAACATCGGCGTGGGTGGTGTGGAAGGGTGGGCACGCCCGCATCGACCGGTGCACGAAGACGCAGCTGGCGCGGCGGCTGGTGCGCCTGATCGCGGAGCGCCGCGCCCCGGGCAAGGTTGCGCCGCTGCGCGCCGGGAGCTCGGCACAGTGAAGCCGCAGCCGGCGAGGCCGTCCGGCCGTTCGGTACAACTGCGCATTCTCAACGAGAAGGCCCGTCCGCCCCGCTACGCCACGGAGGGCTCTGCCGGCATGGATCTCCGCGCCTGCCTGGACGCCCCCCTGACCTTGCAGCCCGGCGAAACCCGGCTGATTCCCACCGGCATCGCGCTGCATCTCGCCGACCCCGGCCTGGCGGCCGTGATCCTGCCGCGTTCCGGGCTCGGCCACAAGCACGGCGTGGTCCTGGGCAACCTCGTGGGTCTGATCGACTCGGACTACCAGGGCGAGATCATGATGTCCTGCTGGAACCGGAGCGATGCGCCGTTCGTTTTGGAAGACGGCATGCGGGTGGCGCAGCTGGTAGTGCTGCCGGTCGCGCAGGCGCGCTTCGAGGCGGTGGAGGAATTCAACGCTTCACGGCGTGGCGCGGGGGGCTTCGGACACACGGGCAACGGCTGACGCATCCGCCCGCCGGCCCGGGTTCGCGCATCGGATCACAAGGCGCCGTATTTCTTGCGGTAGTTCTCCACCTGCTTGAGCGCCTCGTGGTCCAGGCCGGTCATGCGCATGGCCTTGAGCAGGCTGTCCAGACCGAAGACGCAGCATACGGCGATTCCGTACTGGTCGGCCAGTTCCCTGGCGGCGCTGCGCTGGCCCGTGCCGCGCTCCTGGCGATCCAGAAGCAGCAACAAGCCCACCGGATCCGCTCCCTCGTCCTTGACCAGCCGGATGGCCTGCCTTGCCGAAGTGCCGGCGGTCAGCACATCGTCCACGATCAGCACCCTGCCTTCCAGCTTGTCCCCCACCACCGCGCCGCCTTCGCCGTGTTCCTTGATCTGCTTGCGGTTGTAGGCGAACTTGAGGTCCAGGCCATACCCCTGCTGGAGCGCCAGGGCGGTGATCGCAGCCAGTGGGATGCCCTTGTAGGCCGCCCCGAACAGCATGTCGAATCTCGGCCCGGCGGCAATGGCCGCCTCCGCCAGAGCCTGGCCGACCACCCATGCGCCGTGCCCCGTGGACAGCTTCGAGGAGTTGAAGAAATAGGGGGTTTGGCGGCCCGCCTTGGTGACGAAGTCGCCGAACAGCAAGGCGCCCTTGTCCAGGGCGAAACGCAGCAGGTCCTCCTGGCTGGGCCGCAGCACGCTCACAGCAATTCCCGCCAAGCGTGACAATGCTCGAAAATCAGCTCCGGTCCAACGCTTGGAATGGTCACAAGCTTGAGTATTCGGCCCTGAACGAACGACTCTGCATCGTTAGCAGGAATTGCTGGCACGCTCATCAATCGTCAGTTTCCCTCGAATCGGGGCTTTTCGCGATTGACGAAGGCTGTGTACGCGCGCCGGAAGTCCTGTGTGCGCATGCAGATGGCCTGAGCCTGCGCTTCGGCCTCCAGCGCCGATTCCAGCGGCATGGCCCATTCCCGGTTGAGCTGATTTTTGGTCATGGCGTGGGCGAAGCCGGGACCTGCCGCGAGTTGCTCCGCCAGCGTCAGACTCGCTTCCAGAAGCTCGGCCGGCTCCTCCAGCCGATTGAAAAAGCCGGCCGAATGGGCCTCCTTGCCCTCCATCGAGCGGCCGGTAAGCAGCAGCTCGGTGGCCCGCCCCTGACCGACGATGCGAGGCAGCAGGGCGCAGGCGCCCATGTCGCAGCCGGCCAGCCCCACGCGCGCGAACAGGAACGCGGTGCGACTGCGCGCCGTGCCCACCCGCAAGTCCGCCGCCATGGCGATGGCGGCTCCGGCCCCCGCGCAAACCCCGTCGACGGCCGCCACGACCGGCAGCGGGCAGTGGCGAATGGCCCTGACCAGATCTCCGGTCATGCGGGTGAAACGCAGCAGCGACACGCCGTCCATTTCCAGCAGCGGGCCGATAATCTCATGCACATCGCCGCCCGAGCAGAAGTTGTTTCCGGCGCCGTGGATCACGACCGCGCCCGGCTCGCTGTTGCGGTCGAACGCGTTGAAGGTGTCCCGCAACTCCGCGTACGAGTCGAAGGTGAGCGGATTCTTGCGCTCCGGCCGGTTCAGGGTGATGACGGCCGTGCGTCCGCGCAGCGCCATGAGGAAATGCTCCGGGTGCTGGATCATGTGTCTGCTTCCTGCAAGGCTGCCGCGCGCGCCGCCAAGCGTTCTGCCTGCTCCTTGCCGGACAGGTATTGTAGCGGCCAGTGCTGCCTGTTGTGGCCCAGCGCCGTGGAGGCGTGCAAGGTCCAGTAGGGATCGCTCAGATGGGGACGGGCCAGGGCGCACAAATCGGCGCGCCCGGCCGCCAGGATGCTGTTGACGTGGTCGGGCTCGTATATGTTGCCGACCGCAATGGTGGGCGCCCCGGCTTCATTGCGGATCCGGTCGGAGAACGGCGTCTGGAACATGCGGCCATACACCGGCCGCGCCCGCGAGGAGGTCTGGCCTGCGGACACATGGATGATGTCCGCTCCGCCTGCCGTCATCGCGCGGGCGATCTCCACCGAGTCTTCGGGAGTGACTCCGCTCGCCACCCAGTCGGTTGCGGATATGCGCACGGACAGCGGGCGCTCCTCCGGCCAGCTTTCCCGCACCGCCGCCAGCACTTCCAGCGGAAACCGGAGCCGGTTGCGCAGCGACCCGCCGTAGGCGTCGCGCCTTCGGTTGGACAGCGGCGAGATGAATGACGACAGCAGGTAGCCGTGCGCGCAGTGCAGCTCCAGCCAGTCGAAGCCCGCTTTCACCCCCAGGCGGGTCGCGCGGCGGAACTGCTCGATGACTGCGTCCATGTCCGCCCGCGTCATCGGCCGCGGAACCTGTCCGCCCCTGCGATAGCGGCGCGCGGACGGCCCCATGACTTCCCAGTTGCCGGAATCTAGCGGTTGGTCCATTCCTTCCCACATCAGCCGGGTGGACCCCTTGGGTCCCGAATGTCCGATTTGCAGCGCCACCCGCGCCTGACTGTGGGCATGGATGAACTCCACGATGCGCCGGTAGGCCTGCGCGTGATCTTCGCGGTACACGCCTGCGCATCCCGGGGTGATGCGGCCTTCCGGCGACACGCAACTCATCTCGGTGAACACCAGCCCCGCTCCGCCCTGTGCGCGGGAGCCCAGGTGCACCAGATGAAAGTCGCCCACGGCGCCGTCCACGGCGCTGTACATGTCCATTGGCGCCACCACCACGCGATTGGGCAGTTCCAGACCCTTGATGGAAAACGGCACGAACATGGGCGCCACCGCCCGGGCGCTGCCGGTCGCCCGGCGGCTGTACCAGCGCTCCATGCGCGTGAGCCACTTCCGGTCGCGCCGCCTCAGGTCCTCATGGCTGACCCGCTGGCTGCGGGTCAGCAGCGCGTATTTGAACTGCTGGGGCGCGAAGCGCGCATAGCGGGGCATGTTCTCGAACCACTCGGTGGAGTTGCGCGCCGCGGATTGCAGCTTGATGACCTCGAGCCGCCGCTTTTCCTCGTATTCTTCCAGCGCTTCGTCGGTTGCGCCGCCGCTGTTGAGCGCGTCGGCCAGTTCGATCGCATCCTCCAGCCCCAGCTTGGTTCCCGAACCGATCGAGAAATGGGCCGTATGAGCGGCGTCGCCCGTCAGGATCAGGTTGCGGTAGCGCCACTTCCCGCAATGCACCCGGCGGAAGTTCAACCAGGCGTTGCCCTTGAGGTGCGTGGCGTTGCTCATCAGGCGGCGCCCGTGGAGATGGTCGGCGAAGATTCTCTCCAGCGCCCGGCAGCTTTCTTCCTGACCCATTTCGGCGAATCCCAGCCGTTCCCAGGTGTCCGGCCCGCACTCCGGGATGAAGGTGGAAAAGCCGCCCTCGAAGCGGTAGGCGTGCGCCCAGATCCATCCTTCGTCGAGCGCCTTGAAGATGAAATTGAAGGCCTCGAAACAGCGGCGGGTTCCCAGCCACTGGAAGCGGTTGGCCCGGGTTTGGACCTCCACATCGAAGTGCGCTGCGTACGCCTGGCGGAAGCGGCTGTTGGCTCCGTCGGCGGCGATGACCAGATTGAAATTCCGGTACAGGTCGAGATTCGGCTCGGCTTCGGTCTCGAACCGGAGTTCCGCGCCCAGCTCGGCGGCGCGCTGCTGCAGTATGCGCAGCAGCCGCTTGCGCCCGATGCCGCAAAAGCCGTGTCCTCCCGACACCAGCTTGCGGCCGCGGAAATGCACCTCGATGTCGTCCCAGTGGGTGAACTTCCGGGAAATCTGCCGGGCGGTCGGGGGGTCGTTCTCGGCGAGATTGTCCAGCGTGGCGTCGGAGAACACCACGCCCCAGCCGAAGGTGTCGCCCGGCCGGTTGCGTTCGAGGACAGTGATGCGGTGGCTCGGCGAGCGCCGCAACATGGAAATGGCCAGGTACAGCCCGGTGGGGCCGCCGCCCGCTATCAATATCCGCATGCGCCCAGTTTATCCGCGTTCACGGCTCATGGCGCCCGCGCGCTTATACTCATGCCTTCACTCGCAACAGCGGAGGCGGGAGAGAGTGGCGCAACTGAATCGGCGCGAGGCGCTCAAGGGCATAGGCGCGGCGGCGGCCGTTCTGACCGGTTGCGGGAGGCGGGCCGCAACCCGGAGTGACGTGATCGTGGTGGGCGCCGGCCTGTCCGGCCTGCAGGCGGCGCGGATGCTCGAAGGCGAAGGTCTTCGGGTAACGGTCCTGGAGTCGCGCGACCGGGTGGGTGGGCGAGTGCTTTCCTACCGGCATATTCCCGGCTCTCCCGAGGCGGGAGGCACGAGTTTCGGCGCCGGTTACGCGCGCATGATGCAGGTGGCGCAGGAGCTGGGCGTGGGCCTGATGAACCTGGATCCGATCCGCAAATTCTTCTACCAGCGCGAACTGGCGCTTCAGGGGCAGATCATCCCCGCCTCCGGGTGGCCGGAGCATGCGCTCAACGTGCTGCCGGCGGCGGCCCGCCAGCAGATGCCCTGGGGCTATCTTCCGGTGAAGATGATGATGAACAATCCCTACCCCACCACCACGGACTGGTTGTCGCCGGAGTACGCGCACCTGGATGTGTCCGTGCGCGAGTACCTGACCGGCCAGGGCGAAACCGATGCGGTGGTGGATCTCTGCTACAACAACAACCCGGGCTGGGGCAACAACGCCGACGAGGTGTCCGCGGCCATGGTGCTGTTCGCCATGCGCTTCGCAAAGGCCCAGCAGGGCTTTACGGGGCCGGATGGCGGCTCCATGTATACCGCGGCGAACGGCAACCAGTCGGTTCCCGAAGCCATGGCCGGGTCCTTGCTTTCCGAAGTCCGGTTCGAACAGCGCGTGACCGGCATTCGCGATACCGGGAACGGCGTCGAGGCGCAATGCGAGGACGGCAGCCTGCATCGGGCCGATCGCGTGGTGTGCTCCCTGCCCTGCTCCCTGGTGCGCAATCTGGCCATCGAGCCCGCCCTCGAAGGCGTTCAGGCCGAAGCCGTGCGCAGCGTGGATTCGCAGGTCCTGAACCAGTTGCACCTGATCGCGAAACGCCCGTTTTGGGAAGACGACGGCTTGTCGCCCGGCATGTGGACCGATTCCCTGGCCGGCATGATCGTTGCCGAGCGCAAGGGCGATTCCCCCGAAGAAGTGACCAGCCTCACGTCCTGGACGCGCGGCCCGCTGGCGGTGGCCATGGACCGGCTTACCGACGAAGAGGCGGCGGCGCGCATCGTGGCCGATATCGAGCGGTTGCGCCCGGCGGCCAGGGGCCAACTCGAGGTGGCGGCCTATCACTCCTGGTATAACGATCCGCATGCGGCGGGCGACTGGGCGGTGTGGCGGCCGGGGCAGGTGACGCAATTCGCCGCGCAGGTCGGCCGCCCGCACGGGCGGGTGCATTTTTGCGGCGAACACACGGCGCCGGCCAATCGCGGCATGGAGGGCGCGCTGGAGTCGGGCGACCGCGTGGCCCTCGAAGTGCTCGACCGGCTCTAGACCGGGAGCCCGCATGGACAGAACCTCGCAGCATGGAGGGCCTCCTGCCCCCGACAAGCGCCGCCGCGCCCGCGACGACCTGAAGCAGGCATCCGAAATGGCCGCCGGGCCATCCTCCGGGTTTCGCGTAGCCCCCTTCGCCGCGCTGCGTCCGGCCGCCGGCAGGGCGGCGGAGACGATCGCGCCGCCCTACGATGTGGTCAGTCCCGGCGAGGCCCGGGCGCGCGTTGCCGCCCGCCCGCACGATTTCCTGCGCCTGTCGCTTCCCGAAGCCGCCATGGCGCCGGGGGCCCGCCCGAGCGCCGGGGAGCGCTACGCTGCGGCCCGCCGTTCGCTGGACGCCTTGCTCGCGCGCGGAGTGATCGCCCGGGATGCCCAGCCGGCCTACTACGTGTACCGGGTGGCAAGCGCTTCGCATGTCCAGACCGGCGTGGCGCTGCTGGTGTCGGTGGACTGCTATCGCGCCGGCACGCTGCGCCGGCACGAACTCACCCGGCCGGACAAGGAGACCGACCGGGCGCTGCTCATCCAGGCGCTGGAAGCGCAGACCGGGCTGGTGATGCTGGCGCATCGCCGGCATGCCGGTCTGGCCGCCGTGATCGAGGAGGCGGCCCACGCCGCGCCCGATTTCCGGGCGCGGCTCGGCGAAGGGGACGCGGCCACCGATCATAGCGTATGGACAGTTCGGGAATCGGAGGCAGTCGCACGAATTACCCGGGCCTGCGCGGAACTGGGAGAGTTATTCATCGCCGACGGACATCACCGCGTGGCGGCGGGCAATCGGGCCGCCGCGGCTTTTCCCGCCCGCCCGGGCGCGCAATGGCTGCTGGGCGCCACCTTTCCCGCAGAGGAGCTGCGGATTCTCGATTACAACCGCGTGGTGTCCGGCCTCAACGGCCACAGCCCCCCGGCCTTTCTCGAAGCGCTTGAGGTCAGCTTCGACGTTGCGCCCTCACCCGGGCCAGCGCGACCCGGGCGCGCGGGAGAATACGGCTTGTATTTGAGCGGAGGCTGGCGCCGGGCCCGCTTGCGGCCCGGACTGGCGCCGGAGAAGGATCCGGTGGGCAGCCTGGATGTCAGCCTCCTGGAGAAACACCTGCTGGCGCCGGTGCTGGGGATCGAGGACTCGCGCACCGATCCGCGAATCGACTTTGTGGGCGGCGCGCGAGGGCTCGAGGCGCTCGAGCAGCGCGTGAACAGCGGCGCCGCCTCGCTGGGCATCGCGCTTTATCCGACGCCCATGCAGGCGCTGCTGGAGGTGGCTGGCGCCGGAAAGATCATGCCGCCGAAGTCCACCTGGTTCGAGCCCAAGCTCGCAGACGGCTTATTGGCCTATAGTTGCGCCGAAAGCGCAACGCCTTAGAAGAGGCGCGCCGCCCGGGCCGGCAGGACTGGAGCGCCTTGCCAAGCCGGGCGCGATACTACTGAAATTTGCTCCGGGAGGGTGCCCGCATGTCCGATGACGAAGCAATTCTGGCGGAAGCCAACGGGATCGACGAGGAGGTGAAATTCACTTCCGAGTGTGTGCCGTTGATCTCGAAGATCCCCGGCTTTGTCCGCAGCATGGCGCTCAAGGCCATGATTGCGAAGGCGAAGGAGAAGGGGGTCACGCGGATCGACGGCGCGTTCATGGATGAAAACAACCCCATGAAATAGGCGCGCAAGCGGGGAGGCCCGGCGCCGGGACCCTTGATGGCGCGGGAAGAAAGTGCGACGGGCGATCGCGACCGCACGCAGGGATACAAGGGATGCTTGCGGGGCTGCGAGAGGCGGCTGCGCAAGCCTTGCCGCCTTGTCAGCTGTCAGGAACCGGAAAGGGAAGGTGGTGGTGATGGGTGGGCTTGAACCACCGACCTGCGGGTTATGAGTCCGCCGCTCTAACCAGCTGAGCTACATCACCACATGGTGCCGGAAGAGGGACTCGAACCCGCAACCTCCCGCTTACAAGGCGGATGCTCTACCGGTTGAGCTATTCCGGCCAGAACTGCAATTCTACCGCGAGCGCGGCCAGTCCGCGCAGCACCAGATCCGGCGCCCATTGCGCCTGTGGCAACCTTGCCGTGGCGATCAGGGTTTCCGCGCCGCCGCCTGTCAGCACCAGATGCGCCGGGGTCCTTGCCCTTTCTTCCAGCATTTCCACGCCCAGGCGGATCAGGCCAATTTGCGAGGCCAGCACTCCCTTGGCGACCGCCTCCGCGCTGTCCGTGCCGGGGGCGATGTCCTGCGGCGCGCTGAAATCGCGCCGGAGCCTCGGCCCCAGTTCCGCCGCGCCTTGCGCGATGGCCCCGAGGCTCATGTCCCGGCCCGGAGCGATGTAGCCTCCCAGATGGCGACCGTCGGGCAGCAGGAAGTCCATGGTGATCGCGCTGCCCGCGTCCACGATGCAGCAGGCGTGCGGGCCGAGCGCATGCGCGCCGAGTAGCGCGGCCCAGCGATCCGCGCCCAGATTCGCAACCCTGGCGTAGGCTGCGGTAACGCCACAGGCTGTTCTTCGGGGCTGCGCGATCGTCAGTTCGGCGCCCAGTCGTGCGCGAACCGCAGCGGCCAGCTCCCTCTCCCGTTGCTGCCCCCCGACGTTGCAGGCCAGCACGCCGGCCACCTCGCCTGTCTGGCGGAGAAACGGCAGGCTCACCAGACCGTCGCCGAGCGCCTGCGCGCCCTGTCCGTGCAGCTCTTTGCTCTTGCCCGATTGCCAGGCCCACTTCACCCGGGTGTTGCCCACATCGATCAGCAGCAGCCTGCCTGCGCGGCTCATGCTCGAATCTCCGCCGAGAGAATGCGCCGCTTGCCCGCCGGCTGCCTGAGCAGCAAGGCGCCGGAAGAATCCACGCCGCCGGCCGTGCCCCGGTGGGCCTCCGGGCCGCAACGGGCCTCGATGCTCCGTCCCGAAAGCCAGTCCCGCCGGCGCCACCCTTCCTCCCACGGTCCGAATCCCTCTTCAGGATGCCTGCTCAGGACTCCGGCAAGCGCGGCAATCATGGCGGCGGCCAGCCTGTGGCGCTCCAGCGGCGTTCTTGCCGGCAATCCTTTCAGACCCTCCGGGGCCATGCCGCCTTCTGCGGCAATCTGCCGCCGCTGCCGGTCCGTTACGCGAAAGTTCACGCCCAAGCCGACTACGGTCAGGGTCCGGTCGCGCGGGCGCACGGTGCTCTCCACCAGAATGCCGCCCAGCTTTCGCCCGCCTGCCAGCAGGTCGTTCGGCCACTTGAGATCGACATCGACGGCCACGAAGTTCTCCAGCGCTTCGGCCACCGCGACGCCCAGCGCCAGCGCCAGCGAACCGTCCGGCGGGCGCAACGCCAACCGGCTGACGCTGAGCAGCAGACCGGCGCCCGGCGGCGAACGCCATTTCTTTTCGCCGCGCCCCCGGCCTGCGGTCTGATGGTTGGCGAGGCAGACGGCAAGGCTGCCTGCCGGCGGGGGCGCAGGCGCGTCGAGCAGTCGTTTGCTGGTGGACGCCAGCGACTCGTGTACTTCCAGGCTTCCCACCCGCTGTCGTACGCCGGGATCCAGTGCTGCAAGCAGTACGCCGCGGTCGTACAGGGTTCAGCCGTCCTTTCGGAACCAATGACCGATGCGCACCCGGTCGAAGCGCTGTTCCGCGCCGCCTAGCAGGTTGCGGATATTGCTGCGGTGGGTCCACGCCATGAACAGGGCGCCGCCGATGCCCAGCCACAGCAGCTCCGGCCCCGTCTTGCTTGTCGCAAGGGCCAGGAACACGGGCGCCGACATCGCAGCGAGCAGGGTGGCCACTCCCACATAGCCGGTTGAAACCAGCGCCAGAATCCATACGCCCGTCGCTGCGCCGGCCAGCGGAGGGTGCAGCAGCAGGTAGGAACCCAGCAGCGAGGCAAATCCCTTGCCCCCCCGAAACTCGTGCCACAGCGGATAGCAGTGCGCCACCGTCACGGAAGCGGCGGCGGCAACCCGCAGCCATGCCAGCGAGAACCCGTCTTCCCCGCCCAGGGAGTGCGCCAGCGTTGCCAGCGGCCCCACCGCCACAATGGCCTTTCCCAGGTCGCCGGCCATCACGGCGAGGGCGAACCGGAAACCTGCGGCGCGCAGCGCGTTGGTGGCGCCGGCGTTGCCGCTGCCCACTTCGCGCACATCGAGATTGCGCAACCGGCCCAGAATCAGGCTGAAGTTGACGGAGCCGATCAGGTAGGCGAACACCAGCGCAAGGCCGAGCTCAAGCATGGCAGGGCGCTCTTTTTGGGGGCGGGGCGCTGCCGCGGTTTTCGGCGAGGGTTGGATGCCCCCGGTTCCGTGCAGGCCCTGTCGCCTTGCCGGAATGCCTTGCGGGGCTGGCGCTCATGCAGCGCTGCGCACGCCGGGCCGCTCCGACAGGCGTTGGCGCCAGGCGGCGAGCGCGGTGCGCCCCTCCAGCACTTCGAGCTCGAACTTGCGGGCCATCCGTGTGGCCATGTCCACCGAGGCCCACAGCGTGATATCGGCCAGGGTGAAGCGGTCCAGCGCCAGATAGTCGCGGTTTGCAAGCCGCCGGTCCATGAAATCCAGGAAGTGCTTCGCCCGCTTGCAACCGCGTTCCACCAGTTCGGGGATCCGGGCGTACTCCACGGGCCCCGGCAAGGCATGATTCCTGAACAGGTCGATGCGGTTGCGCAATGCCTCGGCCAGCCCCGCCATACCTTCCTGCTCGACGATGTGGTTCCACATCAGCACCTTTGCCTGCTCGATGGGGTTCGATCCACACAGGTTCGGCTCGGGGTGGAGCGCTTCCAGGTAATGGCAGATGGCGATGCACTCGCTGATTCGCGCGCCGTCGTCGGTTTCCAGCACCGGAACCTGGCAAAGCGGGTTGATTTTCCGGAAAGCCTCGCTCAGCTGTTCCTGCTTCGCGAGATCAATCTCCACCCGTTCCATGTCCAGGCCTTTCTCGGCCAGAAACATGTGTACGCGCTTGGGATTGGGGGCGTGAGCGTAGTCGTGGAGCTTCATGGCGGCTATTCCCCGGCAAGTTGGCGAAGGGTTTTTCCGGCAGTCTGTCCGTAGAGCATCTTGCGTTGCTCCTCGGTGAGCGGCTCGTCCGAACGCAGGTCCGCGCCCACTTCCAGCCCGCGCTGCACGGCGGGACGCGCCTTGAGCCTTTCGGTCCAGGCGGCCACCCCCGGCAGTTCGTCGAGGCTCTGGCCCAGCTTCTCTCCGGGCGTCGTCCAGGGCAGGCAGGCCATGTCCGCAATCGAGTATTCGCCGGCCAGGTAGTCCCGGTCGCGCAGGCGCCGCTCCATCACCGCCAGCAGGCGGCCGTACTCGTTGGTGTAACGCTCGGTGGCGTAGGCGTGTTTGCCTTCCTGGTAGATCCGGAAATGACCCGCCTGGCCGGCCATCGGCCCCAGCCCCGCCATCTGCCAGAACAGCCATTGCAGCACATCGAAACGCTTGTGGACGCCGGTGGGCAGGAAGCGTCCGGTCTTCTCGGCCAGGTACACCAGGATGGCCCCGGACTCGAACACCGAAAGCGGGCCGTCCGGCGCGTCCCGGTCCACGATCACCGGCATCCGATGGTTCGGGTTGAGCGCCAGGAACTCCGGGGCGAACTGATCGCCCTGGCCGATGTTCACCGGGATCAGCTTGTACGGCAGGCCGCACTCTTCCAGCATGATGGCAATTTTGAACCCGTTGGGTGTGGGCCAGTAGTAAAGATCAATCAAGGTGTTTCTCCAAGTGCGAATGTGAAAAATCCGGGCTATTCGGCGCGCAGCGCCAGCACCGGGTTCATGCGCGCCGCCCGCACTGCGGGCGCCACGCCTGCCAGCAGGCCGATGACCACCGCGACCGTCATGGCGGCCGCCGTATAGGCAACCGAAACGCTTACCGGAATTCCCGGCGCCAGCGCCGACAACAGCCAGACAGCCAATTGTCCCAGAATCAGGCCCAGCAGTCCTCCCGCTCCGCCCAGCGCCAGCGCCTCCGCCAGAAACATGCGCCGCACCTCCCGCCGGCGGGCGCCGAGCGAGCGCAGCAATCCGATTTCGAAGATGCGCTCCTGAATGGAAATGGTCATGATTGTAAAGATCCCGACGCCCCCCACCACGAGCGATATCCCGCCCAGGGCGGCAACCGCGGCAGTAATCGTGCTCAGGATCACCCGCATGGTGCTGAGCATCTGATCCTGGGTGGTGATCGAGAAGTCCTCCGTGCCGTGCCGGGTTCGGAGAAGCCGGGTGATCGCGCTGTTGACCTCGGCGGCAGGCCGGTCTTTGCGGTAGCGCACATCGATCTCCTGCACGCCCAGGACATTGTAGATTTCCATGGCGTGCTTCACCGGGATGTACACGATGTTGTTGAGATCGAAGCCCACCGTGGCGCCCGCATCCGCCAGCACGCCGATCACGCGGAAGCGCTGTCCGGAAACCCGGATGTAGGCGCCCAGGGCGCTGTTCGCGCCGAACAATTCACTCTTGAGCTGGCTGCCCAGCACCGCCAGCGGTCGCGCCGCCAGCCAGTCCTCGTTTGGCAGGAAGCGGCCGTACGCCACCTCGAACGAGAAAATTTCGGGCAGTTCCGGCCCGGTCCCCAGCGCCATGACGTTGCGCTTTATCCCCTCCTGTTCGACTTCGGCCAGTCCGGTCACCGCCGGCGCCACGGCCACCACGGAATCGAGTTGCCCGATCGCCAGCGCATCGTCGAGGGTAAGCGGCCGCACGGTGTTGGTCCGCATGCCTGGCGGACCGCCGAAAGTTTCGTCCTTGCCGGGCGTGACCACCAGGAAGTGGGTGCCGAAACGGGTGGCCTCGTGCTCGATGAAGTCGTACATTCCCTCGCCGATCGAGGTCAGAAGCACCACGGCGGCCACACCCACGCCGACGCCGACCGCAGTCAGCAGCGTGCGGAGGCGATGCATGGCAAGCGCCCGCAACGCCAGACGCATGAGATCGAACCCGTTCACGGCGGCTACATCCTTTCCCTGAGCGCCTGCACCGGATCCATCCGCGCCGCCTTTCGGGCGGGAAGGGCGCCGAAGACGACGCCGCTTCCCAGGGCGGTCGCAAGGGCCGCCGTCACCGCCCACCAGGGAGGCCGGATCTCCAGGTTGGGGAAGGCCTGTTGTGCCGCCCAGATCAGCATGTAGCCAATCATCAGGCCGCACAGCGAACCCATTGCCGCCAGGATGACCGCCTCGCTGGCAAACAGGCGCATGATCTGCCGGCGGGACGCGCCGATGGCCATGTGGAGTCCGATTTCCGGCGTCCGCTGGCTCACGGCCACCAGCATGACGTTCATGATCAGGATGCCGGCCACGATCAGGCTGATTCCGGCAATTCCTCCGAGCGCGGCGGTGATGGCGTTGAAGATGCCGTCGAACACCGACAGGACGGCGTCCTGGGTAATGGTCACGAAGTCATGCATGCCGTAGTGCTGTTCGATGAGCCTGCGGGTCAGTTCGTCGATCACTCCGGGAACCGCCTCCCGCGAGCGGGCCTCCACCAGGATATTGGTCAGCGCCTCGGTGTTGTATACCGTTGCCATGAATCCCACCGGCGCCACCACGATCTCGCCGGTGTTGATGCCGATGCTTTGCCCGCTGTCGGCGATGATGCCCACAACCCGGCAGCGCGATTCGCCGAGCCGCAACCAGGTACCCATGGCCGCTGTGGAACGATACAGCTCGCTTGCGATTTTCTCGCCCATCACGCACACCGGCGAAATACGATCCATGTCCATTTGCGGGAAGAAGGCGCCCGCCTTCAAATCCAGCTTGCGGATTTGGGCGTAATTGCGGTCGGCGCCCACAACCAGCGCCTGACGTTCGCGCCCGCCGTGGGAAACCGGAAGCCGGCCCATCATGATGGGCGCCGCTCTCGCCACTCCGGGGACGCGGCGCACCACCTCCACATCCCGAAAAACAAGGTCGCGGGGCGTTTCGCCCATGAATCCGAAAGGGTTGGAGCCGGAGGCGCCGGGATTTCCGGGCTGCACGATGATGAGCTCCGTTCCCAGCACCCGGAACTCGCCGGTAACGAACAGGCGTCCCGCTTCGCCCAGCGCCGTCAGCAGCATCACCGACACAACGCCGATGGAAGTGGCCAGTATCATCATGGCCGTTCGCAGCCGGTGGCGGAACATGGCGCGGGTGGCCATCAACAACAGGTCGCTGAATTTCATCGGCGTCTGAATTGTGCCTCAATGTTGTTTCGGGATGCGGGGCGGTTACAGTAGCCGTTTTTCGTCCGACACTGGCCAGCGCCCATGTTTGCCGAACTCGCACAATTCCTGCTGGACCATCAGGCCTTGCTGTGGGTGGCCACCGTCCTGCTGGATCTCGGCTTTGCCGTGCTCATGTTCCGCCTGTTCGGGCGCTACGGGTTGTACGGCGTCATCGTCTTCAGCCTGTTGCTGGCGAACATCCAGGGGCCGAAGCTGACCGTGATCCTGGGGCTGCAAACCAGCATGGGCGTTATCCTCTACTCCAGCATCTTCTTCGCCACCGACCTGCTGAGCGAGAAATACGGGCGCCGCGAAGCGCAGCGCGCGGTGCTGCTGGGCTTCACCGTGAGCGTGATGCTGGTGGCGCTGACCCAGGTTGGGCTTTTGTATCGGCCCACGCCGAACCCGGAAACCGCAGCTTATGCGTTGCGCATGCACGAGGCCATGGCGGCCTTGTTCGACTATACGCCCCGCTTCGTTTTCGGTTCGCTGCTGGCCTACCTGCTCAGCCAGAGTTTCGATGTGTGGGTGTTCCACCGCATCCGCAACGCCACCGGCGCGAAGCACCTGTGGTTGCGCAACACTGTCTCCACCTTGCTTTCGCAGGTGATCGACACGCTGATCTACGGTGTGGTGGTGTGGTGGGGGATCGTGGACTTCGTTACCGCGTTGCAATTGGCCGCGGCGAAGTACGTGTTCAAGTTCTGTATCGCCGTGATCGACACGCCCTTCATATACTGGGCGAAAAACCGGAGCAAGGACAAAACCCCGGCGATTGCCGGCAACCGCTAGCGAAGTCGGCTCGCAAAGCGATCCGCCAGTCGGCAGCGTTGCGGGGCGCGCTCCCCGGACGGGGCAGCGCACCCCGGCAATTCGATCAGAGGCTTCCCTTGGTGATGAGGTTCCAGGCCCGCATGCCCAGGATGGCCACGCCGCCGGACAGGTACACAACGGCGACTTCATCCACAATCGCGTCGAGGTAGCCGCCGATCATCGGCAAGTTCTCCGAGAGCACGTTGAGCCAGCCGGCGGCTGCGACTACCAGGGCGGTGGTCAGGAAGGCATGCGGCTGGGCGGCGTCGATGTTCATCAGCGCGTAAGCCGCCCCCAGAATCACCATGATCGCAGGGAAAAGACCAGCGGGAAGCATGTTCCCGGCCAAGCCTTCAACCACCGCAGCCAGGATTGCAAGGGTGTAGATGATTCTTGTTGCCATAACTTCATTCCTCCCGTTTGCAGGACAGCAAATATGCCTTGCAATCCTATCACGTCTTGCGGGCGCTGCATGGCGAACAGCCTTGCGTCCGCCAGCCATTCCCGCCCGGTTCAGGTCAGGCCGCAACACCCCGATTCCTGCCGGAAACTCATCGTCACAATCCGAACAGGCTGCATTTGTTCCTGGTTCGGCGTACGATTCGCCTTGTCTCAAGGTCATGCGGACTCGTCCTTGCGTGGAAAGACAGTGAGCGTATTGCCGATCGAAGCCGCGCGTTTCGAATATACGGTCCCGGTGGCCGTGATGGGCGCGGGCGGCTGCGGTTTGTGCGCGGGACTGGCGGTGCGGCAGTCCGGCGTCGATGTCCTGGTGCTGGAGCGCGACGCGGCGCCCATGGGAACCACCGGCATGTCCACCGGCCTGATTCCGGGGGCCGGCACCCGCATGCAGAAGGAAAGGGGGATCGAGGATTCTCCCGGGTTGTTCGCGGCCGATGTGCTGGCCAAGGCCAGACAGCAGACCGATGGCGATGTGGTGCTGGCCTTGGCGAGCGAATCCGCACCTACCGTGGAGTGGCTGGCGGACGAATGCGGCGTGTCGCTCTCGCTGGTGGACAGCTTCCTGTATTCCGGGCACAGCGCCAAGCGCATGCACGGCAGTCCCAACCGCACCGGGGCGGAGTTGATGGGCAGCCTGCTCGACGCCTGCACCGCAACAGGCGTGGACCTCCTGACCGAGGCCCGCGTGAGCAACCTGTTCGCCGGCGGCGACGGGCGCATTGCGGGCCTGCGCTGCGTGCGCCCGGACGGCAGCTGCGAAGACCTGGGTTGCGGCGCTCTGATCCTGGCGTGCTGCGGTTTTGCGGGCAACCGGGGCATGGTTGGGGAACACCTCCCGGAATTGCGGCATGCCGAGTTCTTCGGCCACCCCGGCAATCAGGGCGACGCGATCCGGTGGGGACGCGACCTCGGCGCGGCGATTGACGACCTCGGCGCCTACCAGGGCCACGGAGGGCTGGCCAAGGGGTATGGCGTGCCCATCCTGTGGCCTGTCATCCTGGAAGGCGGGATTCAGGTGAACCTCGCCGGAGTGCGCTTCTCCGACGAATCGCTCGGCTATTCCGAGCAGGCGGTCGAGGTGCTGGCCCAGCCGGAGCATGTTGCGATCACCGTTTACGACCAGCGCCTGCACCAACTGATGCTGGAATTCAACGATTATCGCGAAGCCATTGGCGCCGGCGCGGTGCGGACCGCCGCAACGCCAGGCGAACTGGCGCGGGCTTTCGGCCTTCCGCCGCGGATCCTGGAGCGGACCCTGGCCGATACCGCGGCCATGACACGGGGCGACAGGAGCGATCCCTTCGGACGCGATTTCACCGGCAGGCCGGAACTCGCCGCGCCCTGGCGCGCGGTGCGCGTCACCGGCGCCTTGTTCCACACCCAGGGCGGGCTCAAGGTGGACGCGACGGCCCGGGTCCTGCGCGAAGACGGTCGGCCCTTCCCCAACCTGTTTGCCGGGGGCGGCGCGGCGCGCGGAATATCCGGCCCGTCCTGCTGGGGCTACATCGCCGGCAACGGCCTGCTGACCGCCACCACCCTTGGCCGTCTGGCCGGCGAAACGGCCGCCCGGCTCGTACAGGGGCGCCGTTTCGCGTCCGGGCTGCCCGGTCGGTAGAGCCGGAGGCGCTGCCGCTGGCGCGAACCGGTATGATGCGCGCGATGAAAGGCAAGTACGCATGGCTCGGAGCGGGCAGTCTGGCGGGTCTGATCGTATTGCTGCTGCTGGCCTGGGCAGCAGCCGATTACCGGCTGTGGCTGCGGTTCTTCGTCTGGCCCCGGGATGCCTCCAACCCGGAAAACGCCGTCTGGTTCGCGCCGCTCGAACCGATCGGTCACGGTGCAGGCCGGCCGCCGGCCGCCGGGGCATCTGCGGTCCTCCCGGCAGATGCTCTCGTGGCGGCCTGGGAGTACGCGAACAGCCAGCGCACCTATGCGCTGCTGGTTTCGGTGGATGGCGAATTGGTCTTCGAGCGCTACGCCCACGGCGCCAGCGCCCGCACTCTCTTTCAGTCGCAATCGCTGCACAAGAGCGTGACCGCGATGATGCTGGGCGCCGCCATCCACAACGGCGTCATCGAGTCCGAGAACCAGCCGGCGTCGTACTGGCTGGAGGAGTGGGCGGACGATCCGCAACGCTCCGCCATCACGCTGGCCCAGCTTGCCTACATGGAGAGCGGTCTGGAGCGCGGGCGTTTCGCGCGCAGTCCGTTCGCGCCGGGAGCGCGGCTGTTTCTCACCGGCCATCTGGCGCGAGAGGCGCTCGGCACACCGCTGGCGACAGCGCCGGGCGAGGAGTACATCTGGTCGAACGCCAGCGTTCAGGCGCTGTCCATCGCGCTCGAGCGGGCCGCCGGCCAACCCTGGGCGCAACTGCTGCGGGACTGGCTGTGGGAGCCGATCGGCGGCGGCGAGGCCTGGGTTCAACTGGACCGGCCGGGCGGCAACGCACAGTCCTTCTGCTGTCTCGTGTCCAACGCCCGCAACTGGCTTCGGCTGGGCGAACTGATGGCCGCAGGCGGAACGGTGGACGGACGCCGCCTGCTGCCGGAAGGCTGGGTAGGCCGGATGACCGAAGGGGCTCGTACCAATCCCGGCTTCGGCATGCAGATCTGGCTCAACGAACCGTACTCGCCCACCCGGCTGCGGATGTCGTTGCCACGCCTGGAAGCGCCGCGGGGCGCGGCGCTGGCCGCGCCGGATGCCTGGTACATGGAGGGCCATTTCTCGCAACGGGTGTATGTGGTCGGGTCGCTGGGTCTGGTCGTGGTCCGCTTCGGCGAGGATCGTCTGGACTGGGACGACGCAAGGATGGTCAACGGCCTGATCGAAGCCCTGAAGCCCCAGGCGCCCGCAGCCCCGAGCCTCAATGCTCCGGACCACGCCTTCGGGGAGCGCCCGGCGCCGGATCCGCCCGATTACGCGCGGCGCGACAACTGGGCGCGTTATCCGAATGACGAACAGGCGCTCGCGCCGGAGCACGCTGCGGGCTTTTACGTTCATCCCACCACCTGGCCGGGAGACGAATGGAACGCCACCGTGCCCGATGGC
Source organism: Gammaproteobacteria bacterium (assembly GCA_965115835.1). GTDB lineage: Bacteria > Pseudomonadota > Gammaproteobacteria > Steroidobacterales > Foliamicaceae > Foliamicus. The sequence goes on along the minus strand of OZ220471.1, from coordinate 2,342,797 downwards.
GCGGCACGCTCTGCCGTGGATGCCGTGGTGACGTCGCAAGCGAGTGTGCTGGACGCCTGCTGCGCAGTGTACGCGCCGCGCTATCGCCAGGCCGCTTCGGCCGCCGTCTTCGATCGGGAGGGTAACCGTGAGCCAGCCTACGAGCTGGCTTTCACCGATATCGCGCGCGCCTTTTGGCATGTCGCCGAGAGAACCGGCAACCGCCCCATCGTGCTGTTGGGACACAGTCAGGGCGCATTGCACGCCAGCCGCCTGCTCGGCAACGTGATCGCCGGGGACGAAGCGCTCAGGGAACGCATGGCCGTGACCTACATGGCGGGCGTTCCCGTCCCGCTGCGTTCCTACGGAGACGAGCTGGCCGGATTTGCTCCGTGCCGGCAAGCCGACGACAGCGGTTGCATCGTTTCCTGGCGCACCTACGGCCCCACGGGAAACGCCCAGGCGGCGCAATTCGCCACCGCACTGCGCTACCCGCAATACCGGCGCGAGGATGGCGGGCTGGACTTGCAATGCAACAACCCGCTGAACTGGTCGGCGCCGGATGTCCGCACGCCGGCCGCGGCCAATCGGGGTTCGGTGGCGCCGGCGCTCCCCGGTCAGGTCCGGCGGGCAAGCGTGCCGGGCGTGACCGGCGCCTGGTGCGACCAGGGACTGCTGCGGCTGGACCGGACGCCTCCCGCGCCCTTCGATGCCCTGGTCCTGCCGGGGGCGAACTACCACTATTACGACATCGCGCTGTTCCATGCGGCCTTGAGTCACAACGCCGCGTTGCGGGCAGCGGCCTGGCGGCGCGCCCGGCGCCCGGCGCAATGGCGCAGGCAGATGCCCTGACCCGCTGCGCTGCGGAGCTCGCTTCGCCCTCCGGCGGCACAGTCTTCGCTTTCCCGATGGATCAAGCCGCCGATTCCAGCCGGTATTGCTCCACCAGCGCCTCGCGCGAGATCTTCGACCAGCGGGTCAGTCCGAGAAAGGTCAGCAACAGCGCGGCGAACGCCAGCCCCGCAATCGCAAGCAGCGCCTTCATACGTTCTCCAGCGCCCTCCCGAGATCAGCCAGGATGTCATCGGTATCCTCGATGCCCATGGACAGGCGCACCAGATTACCGGTAATGCCGGCTGCTTTCCGCGCTTCCTCCGTCATGGCCGAGTGGCTCATCCGTGGCGGGTGGCCCGCCAGACTTTCGACGCCCCCCAGGCTTTCGGCAATGGTGAACAACTCAAGGGCGTTGAGCATCCGCTCGGGGGCGCCCTGATCCCCTTTCAGACGCAATGTCACCACCGCTCCGAAACCGTCCATCTGCCGTGCCGCCAGATTGTGTTTCGGATGGTCCGCAAGGCCCGGATAGTGGACCTGCGCCACCTTGTCGTGGCCCTGCAAGGCGCCGGCCACTTGCGCGGCATTGGCGAACTGCCGGCGCACCCTGAGCGCCATGGTCTTCAGCCCGCGCAACGCCAGGTACGAATCCAGCGGCGCCAGCACGCCGCCGGTCCGGTTGCGTACGTGCCGCAGGCGGACCGCAAGGTCTTCGTCCGACACCGTCAGGGTTCCGCCCAGGACATCCGAATGCCCGGCTATGTACTTGGTGATGGAATGCATGGAAATGTCGCAGCCCAGCGCCAGGGGGCGAGTCGCCAGGGGAGTGGCCAGGGTGCTGTCCACGCAGCTCAGGGCCCCCTTCGCCGCGCACAGCGCGGAAGCGGCCTCAAGGTCGGTGACATGCATCAGCGGGTTGGAAGGCGTTTCCAGCCATACCAAACGGGTGTTGTCGCGCCAGGCCGCCTCGATCGCCTGCGGTCCCTCGTTCTGGTGTACGTAGCTGACCTCGAAACGCGCCTCGCCTGCGGCCCGCAGCATGTTGAAACTGCCACCATACACATTCGCGGGGCCGATGATGTGATCGCCGGGGGCCAGCAGTTCCAGCACTGCCGAACTGGCGGCCATTCCCGAGGCGAAGGCGAAGGTGCGGGCGCCGCCTTCCAATTCCGTTACGGCCCTCTCGAAGGCGTCCCTGGTGGGATTGGAGATGCGCGTGTAGATGTGTTGCGGCGCCTCCCGCATGGCCGGGTAGGCGAAGGTGCTGCTTTGGTGGATGGCCGGCATTACGCCTCCGGTGGCGGCGTCGTGGGTGCTGCCGGCATGTACGCAGCGCGTTGAATTTCCTTGCGGTCTGGCCATGATGCGTTTCCTCGAAGCCGCATTATGCCGATATGCGCAACAATAGCGCCATGTCCCCTTCGCACGTTCCGGAGCCTGCCGGCCGCGAGAAACGCATCCTGCCGGGAGAAATGCTGCGCCGGGGCGCCGAGCGCCTGCGGGCCGTGAGCGACACCCCCGGACTGGACTGCGAGCTGCTGCTGGCCCATGCGCTGGGCGTTGGCCGAGCCAGTCTGTACGCGCGCGCTTCGGAAGCTCTGGATGCCGTGTGTTGCAACCGGATGCGCGACCTGCTCGAAGAACGCGCAGCCGGCCGGCCGATAGCGCAGATCACGGGGCGCAAGGAATTTTTCTCGCTGGATTTCGAGATTACGGAGGAGGTGCTTGTGCCGCGTCCGGAAACCGAGTTGCTGGTCGAGTTGGTGGCGGGCCACCCGGGCGCGGCCGTCCGGGACGCGGACTGCATGGACCTGGGGACGGGCTGCGGCGCCGTGGGCATTGCGCTGGCCCGCCTGCTGCCCGAAAGCCGCATGATCGCCACGGAAGTTTCGGAGGCGGCGCTCCATGTGGCGCGCCGCAACGCCGCGAGACTGGCGCCCGGAAGGATCCGGTTCGTCCGGGGTTCCTGGTACGAAGCGGTTGGCCGCAACATCCGCTTCGACGCTATCGCCGCCAACCCCCCCTACGTGGAATCACAGCTCTGCCGGCTGCGGCCGCTGTGTTTCGAACCCGGTCAGGCGCTGGACGGCGGGGCGGACGGGCTGCGCCATTTGCGAGCCGTGATTTACGGCGCCCCGCCCCATCTCAAGCCGGGCGGAATGCTGGCGGTGGAGCACGGCGCCAACCAGGGTGAGGCCGTGCGGGCGATGATGGCGGAGGCAGGCCTGGCGGGGCCGCGCAGTCATTGCGATCTGGCGGGCAGGGAGCGGGTCAGCGTGGCCCGCCTATCGCCGGAGCAAGGAGTAGCAAGAATATGCCGATGATCGGCAAGTTGCCCGGCCACACCCAGGTAGAGACGACAGCGAGATACGCACATCTGGCGCGTCACTCGGTGCGAGGGTCCGCTATCCGCGTCTCGGACAGCAGCGCCGCCGATATTCCCGGCGACTACCGCCCGGCATAGCTATTCCGGCCTGTCCCCGAGGCCGACACCGGCCTCGACGGGAACGATGTCGCCGTCCGCCCGGGACAGGTAGCGCTGAATGACGTAGCGGTCGTCGTCGAGTCCGCTGCCTGTGAAGTGGGTGAGAAAGGTGCGCGCGCCGCCGCGCGGTGCGAGTGCCGCGTGCATCGTGTCGTGCTCCTCATGATCGGGTGAAAGGAAACGGCGGCTGCGACTTCCTCGGGAGCGCGACCGCCGTCCCCTCCCGGCCAGACTCCGCCTCTTGATGGCGCAAGGCGGTGTGGCGGCGCAGGCGAACGACAGCTTTTGCCACGGCTATACGGATACCGACTGGCGCGGCGGATGCTCGGCCCCGACCATGCTTATTGGAATGGTTGCTGCTTGTTACCGTCTTTTGCCTCTCGGGACAGCGTCAAAGCGCCCCTGCGTAACTGTGCGTAACTGCCGACAAGGTCGCGCGAACGTTCAAGGCGCACCTGTTGTTGTGTTTGCCCGGGTGCCCGGGTGTCAGCAATTCCCGCTAACTATGCAGAGTCTTTCGTTTGGGGCCGAATACCCAAGCTTGTGACCATTCGGGCGTTGGACCGGAGCTGATTTTCGAGCATTGCCACGCTTGGCGTGAATTGCTGCCCGGGTGTCCAGGTTCAGATACAGGTTGAGGTAAGATATTTGCTGCGGCTGTGCGCCGACCAGGATATTCGGGACGAGAGGATGAGACCATGACGAAGATGAGCGACAACCTTGAAGACAACGGCGTTGTGTCGGCTGCGATAGGTGGCCTGCCGCGGCGGTTCGAGCGGAATCGGGCCGCCTCATGCGCGCGCGGCCTTGCGGCTCTGACGGTACCCCCCCCCCCCCCCCCCGAAAATCCGGGCGCAAGGCTGAGCCGGTGCGCGCCTCCGGGAAAATCGCCCAACGCCTGAACGCAGGCTTTATCGCCGGTATCTTCTCCCTTGCAGTGCTCGTCGCACCGGAAGCCGCCCAAGCTGCCAAGACCGTCACTATATCGACCGCATCGACCACGATCACCGAGGGCGATTCCGGGAAGAAAGATGTGACAATCAACTTCATTCTCGGGGAGTTCGCACTCTTTTATACTGTATTTGACGTTCGAGTTGTTGCCGCCAGCAGCACGGCAACCGACAACACCAATCGGACTTCATGCAGCGATCCGTCCAGCAATGCGGACATCTGTTACGTAAATGCATACGCAGATATAGATCGGGGGACGAGCGGAAGTTTCAAAATCGGCATCTTGGGCGACATGATTGACGAGGGGAGCGGGGAAACTCTCGCTCTGAGGCTTGAGCCCACGGAACCAGCCAAGCAGAATGGCTGGACGCAGAACAGCAACACGCTCATTCTCACCATCCAGGACGATGATACTGCCGCCAGCGCCCCTGCCAAGCCGACGGGCCTGAAGGTATCGGCAGGCACCTCGCAGGCAACGCTGAGCTGGACCCGTTCGACCGACCAAAGCATCAGCGGCTATCAGGTGCAACAGAAGAAGGGGGCCGGCGCCTGGAGCGCCTGGACCAACATCAGCGGTTCGGGCCGCGACACCGTGAGCCACACGGTCACGGGGCTGGACAACGGCAGCGAATACAGCTTCCGCATCCGGGCAGTGAACGCCGCCGGCAACAGCGCCGAATCGGACGCGGCGACGGGGACGCCGATGGCCCCGCAGGTGGTGGTGACGCCGACGGAGCTCACCATCAACGAGGGCAGCGGGGACGTGTACACGGTGGTGCTGGCGGGAGTGAGGCCGACCGGAAATGTCACGATCGGGATCAAGTCCGTGGCCCAGGGACGAGACGACCGGGATGTGGGCGAGCTTGTGTTCGAGCCCTACAACTGGAACGATCCGCGGACGATGACGGTATACGCTCCGGTGATCGACAATCAGGAAGGCTACGAGTTCAAGAACGAGTTCGACGTGAGCGCGCCTGGCACCAACTACGCCGATGTGGAGGCGGACGATGTCACCATAACGGTGGTGGACACCACGGCCACGCTGACGCTGGCGGACGATCCGGCGGCGGTGACGGAGGGCGCGAACATCAGTCTTTCGATCACCTCGGACCACGCTCTGGTGGGCGCCATTCCGGTGAAGCTGACCTTTGCCGACCGGGCCAGCAGCGGCTTTGCCGCGGCCGACCTTCCCGGCGGTCTGGTTCAGACGCTGATGGCGGAGTTTGGCAGCACCGGCGGTACCACTGGCACGGTGACGATCCCGACGAACAACGACAGCGCGACCTCGGAGGGCGCGGAGACCTACACCGTCACCCTGGGGGACGACAGCACCCGCAACGGCTACAAGCTGGGCGCCGATGTTACGGCGGACGGGACGCTGAACGATGCGGCTTCGGGCACGCCGACGGCGCCGGGCACGACCAAGGGGGTGACGGTGGTGCCGACCACGCTGACGGCGGCCGAGGGCGGCGGCGCGGGCTTTCTGGTGGTGCTGGACGCGGCGCCGAGTGCGAACGTGACGATCACGGTGAGCGGTGATTCGGGCGACGTGACCTTCACCACCCAGGGGCAGGGTTCCGACGGCAGCAACTGGGGCCGGCTTACGTTCACCACGTCGAACTGGAATGTTCCGCAATGGGTTCGGGTGTGGGTTCGCGAGGACGCCGACATGGAGGACGACACGGATGTGACGCTGACGCTGACGGCCAGCGGCGGCGGCTACGACATGGTGACCATCGACAGCGTCACGATCACGGTGGCGGAGGACGACAAGACCATGTCGCCGGGCGGGGCGGAAGGGAACCGCCTCCCGCCGGGTTCGGCGGGGCCGCCTGCGGCGCCGGGGTCGCCTGTCGAGGCGCCCCGCAGGCCGCGGGGATTTGAGGCCGAGGCGGGCGACGGCGAGGTGGCGCTTTCGTGGAGCGATCCGGGGGACGCCACGATCACCCATTGGCAGGTGTGGGTGCGGCGCGGCGGGTGGAGCGCCTGGACCGATATAGCGGGTTCCGGCGTCGCCACCACCGGCCACACGGTCACGGGGCTGGACAACGGCAAGCGATACCGGTTCCGGGTGCGGGCGGTGAATGCGGCCGGGCCGGGGGTCAAGTCCCGGCGGAAGTTTGCCACGCCGTTGGGCGCGCCGGAGGTCTCCATTGCCGATGCTTCCGCCAGCGAGGGGGAGGCTTTGGTGTTTGGCGTCACGCTGTCGGAACCGGCGGCGGGCGAGGTGAGCGTGGCCTGGCGCACGGCGTCGGGCGGCAATCACGGCAGTGCGGAGTCCGGTTCGGACTTTGTGCAAGGTTCGGGCGTTGCGCGGTTTGCGTCGGGCGCGGTTCGTGCGGAGGTTCGCATCGAGACTCTGGACGATTCGCACGACGAGGGCCGTGAGACCTTTGCGGTTCTGCTTTCGGATGCCCGAGGCGTTGTCATTGCGCACGGCGAGGCGACCGGCATGATCGTCAACTCCGACCCGATGCCGCGTTCATGGCTTGGTCGTTTCGGTCGTTCGGTGGCGGAACAGGCGCTTGACGGCATATCCGAGCGGATGGGAAGCGCTGGCGAGTCTGCGCGCGCGCCGGGCTTCCGTGGCGCGTTCGGCGGCTACGCGCTTGGCGGCGATTCGGGGCTGGCGGCAAACGGCTGCGGCTCCGGTGACGGCGCGGCGCCCGAAGCGGTTGGCGACGGCGCGGCAGCGGAGCGTGACTGTCTGGCGGATCGGTTTGGCTTCATGGCCGGCCAGCTGAGCGGCGGTCACACGATGGACGGAGTTTCGGGTTCCGGGACTTTCGGCGTTGGCGCGGGATCGTCCCCGGGGCATTCGGCGTGGCCGGGCTTCGGCGGCGGTTCGGTGCTCTCGCGCCCGCCCGTGCGATCTTCCGGCGTTACGGCGGAGAGGAGCCTCGGGCGACTGCTGGCGGGCAGTCGCTTCACCTACACCCGCGGCGAGGACAGCGGTGGCGGCGTTCTCGGGTTCTGGGGCCGCGGCTCGCAGTCGAGCTTTGACGGTCGCGAGGGCGAAGTGGGTCTGGACGGCGAGGTGACCACGGCGCTGCTGGGCGTGGACTACGCGAAGGGCCGCTGGCTGGCGGGTGTGGCGCTGTCGCAAAGCCGCAGCGACGGCGGCTATCGCGGGGCGGGTGGCGCGGCGAAGACCCCGGCGACGGACGGTGGGATCGAGGCTTCGTTGACAGCAGCGATTCCGTATGCTTCCTGGCGTCCTTCCGAGCGGCTGTCGCTGTGGGGCGCGGTCGGCCACGGCAGCGGCGCCATCACGCTGGCGCCGGGTGCGGCCGAGTCCCTGGAGACGGCGATTGGCTGGACCATGGCGGCGGCCGGGGCGAGCGGCGAGTTGTTGTCGTTTGCGGGCGGCGGTTCGCTGTCGCTGGTGTCGGACGCCCTGTGGGCGCGCACCACCTCGGCCCGCACGGACGGTCTGGTGGGCGCGACGGCGGGCGTCGGTCGACTGCGGCTGGGTCTGGAGGGCAGCAAGCGGTTTGCGCTGCCCGGTGGCGGCGGTCTGACGCCGAAGCTGGAGATTGGCGCGCGGCGTGACAGCGGCGCTGCGGAAACCGGCTTTGGGGTGGAGATCGGCGGCGGTCTTGCGTGGAGCGATCCGCGCCTCGGCATCGAGTTCAACGTTGAAGGGCGGGCGCTGCTGACCCATGAGGACGGCGCGATGAGGGATCGGGGTTTTTCGGCCTCGCTGGCCTACGATCCCCGGCCGGACTCGGCCCTGGGCCTGACCTTGGCGCTGCGCCAGGACCTCGGCTCTGCGGCCAGCGGCGGTCTGGACGCCCTGTTTGCCCACGATCCGCTGTCGCGTCGTCTGGGCAGCGATCAGGACGGTCGCTGGACGATGGAAGTGGGCTACGGCCTGTCGGCCTTCCGCGGGCGGTTCGTTGGCGCGCCGCAGTTGAGCTACGGCGTTTCGGCCGGCGCGCGCGAAGTGGGCGTGGGCTGGCGTCTTGCGCCGGCGGCAGGCGCGCCGGATCTTGGTGTGGCGGTTCGGGCTGTGCGGCGCGAAGGCTTGCTGGAACCGGCCGACCACCGCTTCGACATCGAGTTCCGCGCCCGCTGGTAAAACGCCTCGCGGGAGGCCGGGGCAGTCAGGGCGCGGCGCTGACTGCTCCGGCCCTATGTGCCCCGGTCCTTCAATGTGCCGCTGTTGTTCGAAACCTTGGGGTCACCAGAACGCACAGGAGCAAGCATCGCCGGTTGTTTGCCCCCTTTCGGCATCGTCAATGCTGGGAACCGGGAGCTTTCGGCTGATGCAGTGCACTGCCATGTTCGCCTGTCGCCATCCCGGAACCATTACTACGAGCAAGCAATTACGATGAACATTCGGGCGACACACCTCTGCTTGAGTGCGCCTCGTTTGGAATGAATCTGCTTGCGGATTGCTTACGACAGCAAGAAGCTATTTGTTAAAGCATTGTTATTCAAGGTATATTCAATGCTATCTCTTGCTCCGGGCTGGGAGGCCCTGTATCGGGCCATCGCCTTCGGCCACCACCCAACCGAACTGGCGCCCTTCGACACCTCCTGACCCTATCGCCGTGGTCGGGTGTGCGACGAGCGGGTTCTTCGGGGAAACAGCGTAGCCAGACCACTCATCCGGCGCCAACCGGAGGGGTAGCCTTCCCCAACCAATCCGTCAACCGGCCATCCGCGCCAGAATGCCACCCCATCAGCACCACAAAATGGCTTGGCGGGAATTGCTGAAGGCCAAGTGTCCGTGTTGAAAAAATGGGGGGGGGGGGGCGGGTAACATGCTTGGGCAACTGGAGTTTTCCAAGGCAGCTGGAAGTGCAGATTGAGATGAAAATCATCAAGCGCGCCGCCCGCCAGTCATGATGTCGGCGGGTTGCGTGGCGGTGTTGGTGACGATACGGACACCTTGGCCGATGGAACATTTACAACTGGGTTGGGATCAGCAACACGATAGTCCCTTGCTGATCCCTGAGTGCCGCGAACCGGCGGTCTTTTCCTCAATACAAAGCTCTACAAGGGAGACAAAATAATGACGCAAGACATTTCCCGCACTGGCGGCGCCGGTGACGACACCCTGGTTGGCGGTTCGGGCAACGACACGCTCACGGGCGGCGGCGGCAACGATATTCTGGAAGGTGGTTGGGGCAACGATACCCTGGCGGGCGGTGGCGGCAACGACGACCTGACCGGCGGCCGGGGCGACGATACATTCGTTTTCACCAACGACTCCTCAAGCAGTAACGATGTCGACACGATCCAGGATTTCAGCGACGGGGACACCATCCAACTTTCCGGCTTCACCGGCATAGATGACTACAGCGATCTCAAGGGCAGAATCGCCACGACATACAGTGGCGGAATTTCCACATTCATTGATCTGACGGATGTGGGCGGCGGCCTGATCGTGCTTGAAGACGTGACTTGGGCGGATTTGGATGCCGGGGACTTCGATTTCGGGTAAACCGGACAAACCCCAGGTACTCCATCACCCGAAATCCCTTTCGTTTCAACCCTCCGGTTGCAATGGTTGAAGCTTGCTGCGCGTGTGCGGGTCACCACGCGCAAGGTCTGGCTTTCGTTCTCCGAGTCCTGCCCCCGTGCGGAGGCCCTCGGGGAGATTCTGATACACTGAAATCATGGCAAAAAGCTCAACAAGCAGGGATGCGAAAGCCCAAATTCCCGACCTCGGGGGGCTGAAGGAGTTTTCGGAGAGCACGGATCGCGAAACTCCGGTTGCTTTTGTGGGGCGGGAGGAGCAGATCGGCGCCTTGAAGCGGGATTTGGAAGCCCGGTTCCGGCAACGGCAAGGCTGGGAAGGCCCGGGATTTCCGCCGGCTTGGGAAGGCGCTACCTGGCTTTTTCAGGGCGCTCCGGGGGCAGGCAAGACGGCGCTGCTGAGGCGCCTGAAAAACCTGAAGGTCAACGGGCGAGCCGTGCGGGTGTGCCTGATCGACGACGAAGCGGATTTATACAATGATTTCCGGATGAAAAGGAAAATCGCCGAAGCCTTCGTCCCCGGCTCCGCCGCAAAGATGCTGGGCACGGATACAACGCAAACGGGCAAGGGCGCGAAAGTGGGCGGAGGCGTTTCCGGGTTCGGAGCCAGGTTGGAAGGCTCGGCAGACGCCTCGAAAGGCAAGTCCGAACAGCGGGCAGGGCTGACTTGGGAAAACTTTGCAAACAAGGAAAAGTCGCAGAGCTCCTCGCCGCTACTGCTGCTGTTCGACGAAGCGCAGGCGCCCGAAGATCAGGCGGGTCCCCAGCTGAGATGGCTGCACAAGGGAGAACACGGTCTTCCGATCATTCCCGTCTTCGGGGGTCTGGCGTGGACGAAAGAGCGGTTCGGAGAGTTGGGCATCTCCCGGTTTTCCGGGGGCCGCGTCCACACCCTGGAGGCATTGGCGGAAGACGACTGCAAGGAAGTCGTGCGGGCGTTCTTCGAAAAGTTCCGGGTGGTCGGAAGCCCGCAGCAGCGGGAAGAATGGGCGGAGACGATCGCCCGGGAATGCAGGGGCTGGCCCCAACACCTGCATGCAGGAATGCAGGGGCTGGCGGAAGCGCTGGTGGAAGCTGGAGGGGTTCTGGAAAAGACCGACAGGCCAACGGCGCTGAAAGGCGGCGCCGACAGGCGGCAAGAGTATTACGAGGCGCGGATATCGTCCTTCGAGAGTGGCTTTCACGAGGTGCGCTTTTTGGCGGCCGCCTCTGTTGCCTATATGAACAGGGATAGCTCGGGGCAGCTGGACTCGGTGTTGCTCGGCAGCGCCATCGACCGGGGGCATGTGCGGCGTTTGGCGCTGGATTGGCCGAAGATGAATCTGGAAGAGGCCGACCCCAGGCTCATGCTCCCCGAAGGGGTGGCGGGCAAGGAGCTCGTCAGGGCAATGATAGACGCCGGGATGCTGCACAAGGGGGTAAACGGGGTGTTGCATGTGCCGATCCCTTCCTTTGCCGACTATCTCTGCTCGAAACTCGACTGGCTTGCCGGCAAGTCGGGGGAGTCGCCGCCGCCCGACCCTCCCGAACCCGGGATATGAAGCGGATGGCCTCGGCCCTCGGCGATGCGCCCGGCAGTCCGGGCTGCTGTTTCGTGGGTAGAGGCGCGGTCGAGGTGGGCATGGTGTGCCGTGGCCTCGGTCTCGCGGCGCCCCGGCAGATGCGCGATCATGGGGAGCGGCTCGCCAAACGGATTACGCCGGTCCGGGCAGCAAGCCCGGACCGGCGTAATCTTCAAGGTTTTGTGCAAACGTCGCGCGGCTACTCCGGGTTCAAGCCTCCCATCAGCCTCGCCGGTGAAATATCGCGGGCTACGCGAAAGCCGAGGTTGAAGCTGCGGCTATCGGACACCAGCCAATTCCGGTTGGCCGAACGCATCCGCTCCGGCAGGTTGCTCCAGGATCCGCCTCGCAGGACCCGCGCGCCGCAGGCTTCCGTACCATGGCCGCGGCTGTTCCCGGACCCGTCCGCGTAGCTTTCGCTGGGGCAGTCCTGAACCCACTCCCACACATTGCCGTGCATGTCGTGCAGCCCGAAGGCGTTGGCGGCGAAAGAACCCGCCGGCGCGGTCTTGTCGCCCCCCCAGCGACTGTCGCAGGTTGCGCAATTGGCGCGCTTGCGGCCCACATTGTTGCCCCAGCTGTAGCTGCTCGACGAACCCGCGCGGGCGGCGTATTCCCACTCCGCTTCGCTGGGGAGGCGGTATTCCCGCCCTGTTTCGGACGATAGCCATGCCGCATAGGCCGCGGCGTCGTTCCAGCTGACACAGGTGACCGGATGAATATCCGTTTGCCGAAAACCCGGGTCTTTCCATCCACGGGCGTCACGGCTGCGGTATTGTCCGTCGTCGCGGGACAGGCAGGCGCCGTTCGTCGCGTCATGTCCGGTGGCTTCGACGAAGCGCGCGTAATCCGCTCGCGTGACTTCAAGCCTCGACAGCGCAAACGGACGCTCGATCGCAATCTCGCGAACAGGCAGTTCGCGGTCCTGGCAGTCCCGCCCCGAAACGCAGCCCATCCGGAAGCGGCCCTGGGGAATCACCACCATTTCCGGTCCGCTTCCTCCGGAGCCGAGCGCATCGGTGAGAACATCGCTTGGCGCGACCGTGGTCCCGGTGTTGCCGCCGCCTGCGGCAGCCTGCGCGAACAGCGCCGCGGCGCATAGCGTAATCATCGAGCGGGAGGACACGCGCCGGTAACGGCGGCCGGGACTCCCCTGGATCGTATCGAAAGAAAGGCGGGCGTGGCCGTTTACGCTGCCGGGCTCGCCCCGATGAAGCGCCAGTATCGAGTGTGGCAAGTAATTGATGGTTTGCATGGCTTTGTCCTCCAAGCTTCTTCTACAAGCCCCGCGCTTGAGGAAGTAACAGGATCGTAACATGAAAAACAAGGGAAATGATCTTTGTTCCCTTTGGGGAAATGGATATTTCATCTGAAATTATGATCTCTTTTCCCTGTAAGATAGGCGTTCGCGAAATATATAGCCTCATAATAGACTTTTAATTGTCTCTTTATATACTACAAATATGACTTGATATGAATTGAACAAGCCGTATGATTGTTTCATATGATTGTTTCTCCCAAGCAGATAGGCAAGTTGTTGGGGGGGCGGGAGGTTCTCGGCCGCCGCATCCGCACCCTCAATGATCTGGACGATGCGGTGCGCGAAGGCTTGCCCAAGGCCGCATTGATCGCATTCATCGAGCGGCTGAAAACAACCGGTCGCGGGGAATTCGCGATACGACTGCGCAACGGCATCGTCCCGCGCGCCACCTATAACCGGGTCGATCGCCTGAACCGACAGGCCAGCGAGACTGTCGAGCGTCTGGCGCGTCTGTACACGATCACTCTGGCCGCGTTCGGAGACGCGCAGGCCGCCACCCGCTTTCTGTCCGGCCCGCACCCGGAGTTGGGCGGACGAGTCCCCCTCGAAGTGGCGCTGACCGAAATCGGCGGTCGAATCGTCGAGGAAGTGATCGAGCGCGGACTGCATGGTTTTCCCGCGTAGCGCGCCTCGCTCGATGAACGCCTATCGCATCGTCAGCCCCGATTACCTGGAGGCCGGAGGCCTGGGCGTCTACCGCTGGGGAAGCCGCTGGATCAGCCCGCGCCGGCGCGCCGTGCATGCGGCCGCCACCTACTCGCTGGCCGTTCTGGAGAACCTCGTGCACTGGCAGGGAAGCGAGCTGCCGGCGGGCCTGCTTTGCGTTGTCCTGGAAATCCCGCCCGATATCCGCCAGGAACGAATTCAGCGTTCGGCGCTTCTCGCTTCCGGCGTGGGCGATTACTCGCGCTGCCGCGAGCTGGGCGATCCCTGGCACGAGCGCGGGGAATCGGCGGTTTTATGGGTACCGTCGCTGGTGTCGCCGCACGAATGGAACGTGATCCTGAACCAGACCCACACCGATTTCTCGCAGGTCACGATGCATGGCGGCGTGACGGTCCAGGCGGCTCACGGCCTCTTTCCGGCGGCGTAGCAGGCAACGGCGGGGGCCGGGGCGGCGCCACGATAAGCTATCCTTGAATCCTTGGAAGTGGCTACCGGACAAGGAGCGCGGTGTTCTTTCTCGATGTGCTGCGGCAGGCCATGGAGTCGATCGGCGCCAGCCTGTTTCGCGCCCTTCTGACCACGCTGGGCATGATTATTGGCGTGGCGGCGGTGGTCACCATGGTGTCGCTGGGCACGGGTGCGCAGCGCGCGGTGGAAGAACAGATGGAAGCGCTGGGCGCGGACATGCTGGCGATCACCAATTCGCAGCGCAGGTTCTGGGGTGTGGCGCTGGAGCACAGCAGCCTCGGTTCGGACGATGCGGTGGCGCTCGGCAAGGATGCCCGCCACCTGAGCGTGGTGGTTCCCAAAATTACCCAGCGCCTGCAACTGGAGTTCGGCAACCGGAACACGCGGGTGGAGATGGTGGGCTGCACTGCGGATTATCCCGGCCTGCACCGTTACCGGTTGGCGCTGGGGCGCATGTTCGTTCCCGCCGAAGAGGAAGCAAGGCTGCGCGTGGTAGTTCTGGGCAGTGCTGTGCCCCAGAGTCTGGACACCACGGCGGGCGCCTTGCTGGGCCAGAATGTGCAACTGGCTGGCGTCTCGTTCGAGGTGATCGGCGTGCTGGAGGAAACCGGCTCGGTGGGAATGCAAAACCCCAACGACGATGTCCTGATTCCCGTGACCACCGCACAGTATCGCGTGACTGGCAGCGACCGGCTTGAGGGCATGGATGTCCAGATCCGGCAGGGTTCCTCGGTAGAGCAGGCGCTGGTGGACATCGAGCGGATCCTGCGCCGCGAACATCGCATCCGGCCGGGCGAGGACAACGACTTCGGAGTCATCGACCGCAGACAGTTCCTGGAAGTTCGCGAGGAAACGGCGCGCATCTTCGCGCTGCTGCTTCCCGCGATCGCCGGCGTAAGCCTGGTGGTGGGCGGGATCGGCATCATGAACATCATGTTGGTGACCGTGGCCGAACGCACCCGTGAAATCGGCGTGCGCCGCGCCATCGGCGCCACCCGCGGCGCCATCATGTCGCAGTTTCTGGTGGAATCGTCCCTGCTGTGCCTGTTGGGCGGGCTATTGGGTTTGGCCGCCGGCTGGGGGGCGTCGGAACTGCTGGCCCGATTATTGAACTGGCAGACCGTGGTGGCCGCCGAAGCGGTGCTGTTCGGTCTGGGATGCAGCCTCGCGATCGGAATCGTCTTCGGCCTCTGGCCCGCTCGCCGCGCCGCCACCCTCGACCCCATCGAAGCGCTCCGCCACGAATAACCGATTTCCGATGGCGTGCGGGTTGCCGCACGCGGGCGGCCGCGACCGCTCCCGGCCTGTGCGGCGGCGCCTGTCAGGCGTTTCCGGCCGTCTCCGCCACCGCCGCCCGTCTGAGCGACAGCAGCACAAGCAGCCCCAGCCCCATGGCGACCAGACCCCAGTACACTGTGGCGGTGGTCAGCCCGACCGAATCCGCCCAAGCCCCCAGGGCGGCGCTTCCGAGGGCTACGCCGCCGAAAGCGATCGTGCTCCACAGGCTCATTACCCGGCCCCTGTAATTCTCTTCCACAGCCGCCTGGGCCAGCGTTTGCGAACCCACGCCGCAAATGGTGAGCACGCAGCCGAGCACCGGCAGTTGCAGCATGGCCACCTGGAAGCTCCCGGCAAGCCCGAACGAAATGATGAGCAGGCCCGTAAGGGCGGTGCATATGGCCGCCGCGCGCCGCAAGAGTTGCATGTCCTTGATTCGGGCCACCCAGAATCCGCCGGCCACCGCGCCCACGCCGAAGGCGGCAATGAGTTGGGACATGCCGTCGCTGCCGCGCTCGAACACTTCGTCGGCATAGGGCGCCATCAGTTCGAACAGGGCGCGGCCGAAGGTGGCGCCGATCAGCACCAGGAAAAAACAGAACAGGATCGCCGGATTCCGCAATGTATAGCGCACGCCATCGCGCAACATTCGCGCCAGTCCGATCTCGCGCTCCAGGACGCGGGCGACCGGCTGCAGCTTCAGTCCCCAGAGCACCCAGCCCATTCCCAGGAATGTGGCCGAACTGATGCCGAACGCCGTCGCCAGCCCGAACAGCTTGATGATGTAGCCGCCCAGCATGGGACCGATCACCCGGGCGACATTGAAGGTGACCGCGCCCAGTCCCACGGCGCTGGCCAACTGCATGGATGGAACCAGATTCGCCAGTATCGCCAGACGCATGGGCGTGTAGCCGCTGCTGCAGATTCCGAAGCACAAGGCCAGCGCGAACAGTGCGGGGGGCGTCATCCGGTCCAGGGCCGACAGCAGGCACAGGCCGCCCGTGATCGCGATATTGAGAAGATTGAAAACCTGCGCGGCCCGCCGCCGGTCCCAGCGGTCCGCGAAGGCGCCGAAGACCGGTCCGAGCAAGGCCACCGGAAAATAGGCCGCAAACGCCACCGCGGCCACGAACAGCTCCGACTCCGTCAACAGCCACGCTTGCCAGGACAAGGCCAGACGCAGGATCCAGAGGCCGTGCGTGGTTACCGTGCTGCCGATCAGAAAGCGGCGATAGGCGGGCGTGGACAATGCGGATGTGGACATGGCGGGCAGTCGGCCTTTCGGCGGCCGTCACACCCCGGACGGGGCTGCAAGGGGATGCCGCCGGCTCCGGTTGGCGGGCCAGTGAGTATGATGCGCGCTGCGTGAAATGTCCACGCCCCGGACAGCCCGGATTGCCATGAACCGACACCCTGAAATTTCGCTGGAGTATTTTCCGCCGCGCTCGGAAGAGATGGCGCAGCGCCTGGAGGAGACACTCGAGGTCCTGATTCCGTACGGCCCCCTGTTCTGCACCGTGTCGTACGGGGCCGGAGGTTCGACGCGCGAGGGAACCGCGAAATGGGTACAGCGGATTCGCAGCGATTACGGAGTGGATTGCGCGCCGCATCTCACGCACATTACGCACACGCGCGAAGAAGTGCGGGAGATTGTGGCGCAATATCTGGCCGAGGGCGTCGGGCGGATCGTTGCGCTGCGCGGCGACATTCCCGCGGGCGGCGTGCCTCGGGCGGCCCGCGAACAGGGCTACGCATCGACCCTGGAGTTGATCGCGGATGTCAAGGCGCTCGGGGTTCGCGAGGTCATGGTGGGCGCTCACCCGGAACACTCCGGCGGCGACCCGGCGGCCTTGCGCCGGCATGTGGAGTTTGTCAAGCGAAAACTCGACGCCGGGGCCGATCTGGCCATCACCCAGTTCTTTCTGGAAAACAGCAGGTTTTACCGGTTGCGCGACAGCTTCGCAGCCGCAGGTATTGCCGACCGACTGGCGCCGGGCATCATGCCCTTGTACAGCGCCAGGGATGTGTTCTCGTTTGCCGGCAAGACCCATGTGGAAGTGCCGGAGGCGCTGCGGAGCCGTTTCGCCGGGGTCGCCGCTGACGCCGGCGCCGCCCGCCGGGCCGCGGAGCGGTTCTCGGTGGATCAGGTGGCGGATCTGGCGGCGCATGGTGTCGAGCGGTTTCACATCTACACGATGAACCGGGCCCCGCTGACTGCGGCGATTTTCGAGGCCCTGGGGCGAACCGCCGCACGGCGGCTGCCGTGATGAGCGCAGAGGCCGCCAGCGCGGATCCGCTCGCCAGGCTGATCCGCAAGCGAATCCTGTTCTTCGATGGCGCAATCGGAACGCTGGCCCAAACCTCCGACCTGACGGAGGAGGACTACCGCGGCGCCCGCTTTGCCGACTGGCCGCAGTCGCTCAAGGGCAATCACGACCTCCTGTGCCTGACGCGGCCCGGGTTCGTGCGCGGTATTCACGCCGCCTACCTCGAAGCCGGCGCGGACATCGTGACTGCCAACAGCTTCACTGCCAATGCGCCCTCGCAGGCGGACTACGGACTCGAAGACTGCGTGGCGGAGATCAACCGCGAGGCGGCGCGCATTGCGCGCGCGGCTGCCGATGAAGCAGAGCGGCGAGACGGCCGGCCGCGCTTCGTGGCCGGCAGTTTGGGGCCTACCACGCGCACTGCCTCGATTTCTCCGCAGGTGGAGGACCCCGGCTTTCGCGCCATCGACTTCGACGCGCTGGCCGCCACCTACGAGACGGCCGGCCGGGCGCTGGCGGAAGGCGGCGCCGACCTGCTGCTGGTGGAAACGGTGTTCGACACGCTCAACGCCAAGGCCGCCGCCTATGCCGTTGCGCAGCTGAACGAAGCGCTGGGCCGTCCGATACCCCTGATCGTATCGGCGACGATCACCGACGCCTCGGGACGGACCCTTTCCGGGCAGACCGTGGAGGCTTTCTACAACTCCATCCGGCACGCGCCGCTCATCGCCATCGGGCTCAACTGTGCCCTCGGCGCCGCGGAGCTGTACCCTCATGTGCGCGAGCTGGCGCGGGTTGCCGAACTGCCCGTGAGCGTGCATCCCAATGCCGGGCTGCCGAACGAACTCGGAGAATACACCGAGTCCCCGGAGGAGATGGCGGCCACCCTCCGGACCATGGCCCGGGAAGGGCTGATCAACCTGGCCGGGGGTTGCTGCGGCGCCGGGCCGGAGCACATTCGGGCGATACGCGAGGCCCTGGAAGGCATCAGCCCCCGGGTTCCGCCACCGCATCCGGGGCGTACGAGGCTGAGCGGGCTGGAACCGCTGAACATTGAGAGCAGCACCGGTTTCGTCCATGTGGGCGAACGCACCAATGTGACCGGTTCAGCGGTCTTCCGGCGGCTGATTGAGGCGGACGACTACACCGCCGCGGTGCAGGTGGCCCGCCAGCAGGTCGAGGCGGGCGCCAACCTGCTGGACGTGAACATGGACGAGGGCCTGCTGGATTCCGAGGCCGCCATGCGCCGCTATCTGAACCTGCTGGCGGCGGAACCGGATATCTGCCGCGTGCCCGTCATGGTGGATTCATCGCGCTGGGAAGTGTTGGTCGCAGGCCTGAAATGCCTGCAGGGCAAGGGCGTGGCCAACTCCATCAGCCTCAAGAACGGCGAGGAAGAGTTCCTGGAGCAGGCCCGCGAGATCCGCCGCCTGGGCGCAGCGGTGGTTGTGATGGCCTTCGATGAACAGGGACAGGCGGAAACCGTGGCGCAGCGCCTTGCGGTGGCGGAGCGCAGCTACCGGTTGCTGGTGGACGCTGTGGGGTTTCCTCCCGAAGACATCATCCTGGACCTGAACATCTTTGCGGTGGCCACCGGCATGGAGGAGCACAACGACTACGCCCGCAGCTTTATCGAGGCCGTGCGCGAGGTTCGCAGGCGCCTGCCGGGCGTGCACGCCAGCGGCGGGGTCAGCAACCTGTCGTTCTCCTTCCGCGGCAACAACGCCGTGCGCGAAGCCATGCATTCGGTGTTCCTGTATCACGCCATCGCCGCGGGCATGGACTTCGGGATCGTCAATGCCGGGCAACTGGGCGTGTACGACGACATTCCCGAGCGGCTGCGCAACACGGTCGAGGAGGTGATCCTGAACCGCCGTCCCGGCGCCGGCGAACGGCTGCTGGAGCTGGCGCGGGAATACCAGGGACAGGCGGAGCCGACTCGGCGTGACGAAGAACAGTGGCGATCCCTGCCGCTGGCCGAGCGCTTGCGGCATGCGCTGGTCCATGGCCTGGACGGCTTCGTGGTGGAAGACACCGAGGCGGCCCGGAAGGCCAGCGATCGGGCGCTGGATGTGATCGAAGGCCCGCTGATGGACGGCATGAAAACGGTGGGCGATCTGTTCGCCACCGGCAGGATGTTCCTGCCGCAGGTGGTCAAGTCCGCCCGCGTGATGAAGAAGGCGGTGGCGCATCTGACGCCTTTCATCGAACAGGAAGGCTCCGGGATGTCCAGCCGGGGTCGCCTGGTAATGGCCACGGTCAAGGGCGATGTCCACGATATCGGCAAGAACATCGTGGGCGTGGTGTTGCAGTGCAACGGCTACGAGGTGATCGATCTCGGCGTGATGGCGCCCTGCGAGAAGATTCTCGACGCCGCGGTCAGCGAGAATGCCGATTACATCGGGCTGTCGGGCCTCATCACGCCCTCGCTCAACGAGATGGCGCATGTGGCCGGAGAGATGCAGCGGCGCGGCTTCACCCTGCCGCTTTTGATCGGCGGCGCCACCACTTCACCCCGGCATACGGCCCTGAAAATCGACCCGGCCTACCGGAGCGGGGCGGTGGTGCATGTGAAGGACGCCTCCCGCGCCGTGGGCGTGCTGGGCAACCTGAGCGGTTCGCAGCGCGAGCGATACCTGAAGCGGGTGGCGGCCGATCTGGAGCGCCGCCGGCAACAGCCAGCGTCGCCCCGCCGCCGTGAAGATCTGCTGGAACTTGGGGAGGCGCGCGCCAACCGCCTGAAAATCGACTGGAAAGCCCAACCGCCGGCCGTGCCGGCACGCGCAGGGACCATCGAGGAGGCGGCGCCGGGTCTGGATGTGCTGTACTCCTATATCGACTGGCAGCCGTACTTCGCAGCCTGGGGCTTGCGCGGCAAGTTTCCCCAATTGCTTGACGATGCAAAGAAGGGAAAGGTCGCCAGGGACCTGTGGGACGATCTGCACGAAACCTTCATTGATCCGATCCGGGCCGGCGAGTTCGAGTTCAGGATCGCCGGCGTGGCCGGCATCTTCCCGGCATGCGCCAGCGGCGACGACATTCTTCTGTGTTCGGGTTCGGGGGGAGAAGAGCCGAGCTTGCGCATCCACTGCCTCCGGGAGCAGCGCCGCAAGCCGCCCGGAAAACCCAACGGCTGCCTTGCCGATTTCGTGGCGCCGCGGGACATCGCGCCGGACTGGGTCGGCATGTTTGCGGTCACCGCCGGCGGAGATCCCCGGGAAACCCTTGCCAAAATGGGTGGCAAGGCCGGTGGACCAGACGATCATGCCGGAATCCAGCTTCGGGCGCTGGCCGACCGCGCCGCGGAAGCGTTCGCCGAGTATCTGCATGAGAAAGTGCGCAAGGAACTGTGGGCTTACGCGCCCGACGAATCCCTCGGCAACGAGGACCTGATCGCGGAGCGTTACCGCGGCATTCGGCCCGCGCCCGGATATCCGGGCTGTCCCGACCACAGCGAGAAGGCCTTGATCTGGCGCATGCTGGAAGTCGAGAAGCGCACCTCGGCGCGGCTGACCGAGTCCTTCGCCATGTGGCCGGCCGCCACCGTTTCGGGGTATTACTTCGCCCATCCGCAGGCTCGCTATCTCAACATCGGGCTGATCGGCGAGGATCAGTTGGCCGACTACGCCGCGCGCAAGCAAATTCCCCTGGATGAAGCGCGGATGTGGCTGACGCCCAATCTGGCTTAGGCTCGTATATGGCGCCACGGAGCCGCTGCGCTGCGCCGGGCAGACGGCGCGAGCGCTTGCGCTTTCCTCACCAGCGTGGGCTGCGCCGGACGGGGCTTCGGATATCCAACGCAAAAGCCTCTTGCCTTGCTTGAACGAATCATCGAGGCAAGTTCCGACAAGGACGATCTGGTCATCGACCCCTTCTGCGGATGCGGAACAACGCTGGTTGCGGCGGAACGCCTGGGTCGCAAGTGGGCAGGCATCGACATCTCTCCGTTCGCCGCTCGCCTTGCAAGGGACAAGAGGCTCAAGGACCCGTCGATTCCGATTTACGGGATCCCCAAAGACATGGAGGGCGCGCGCTTGCTGTTGAAGAAAAACGCGCTCGATTTCGAAACATGGATGGTTACATCGATAGACGGCATGGCGGCGAACAGGATACAAACAGGGGATCGGGGAATCGATGGCCGCGGCAAGATGTTCACGGCGCCGGAGGGCGAAAGCGGGATGATTCTGGCCCAGGTGAAAGGCGGCGGCTATACGGCATCCGCGATGCGCGACTTCAAACACGTGATGGACAGGGAAAAGGCAAGCGCAGGAATTTTCATTACCCTGGAGCGCGTTACTTCGAGAAACGCCATGGCGGAGGCGAAGGCAACGGGAGCATTCAAGATGGGCGCCAGCTCTTGGCCCCGCCTGCAGCTCTGGTCCACGGAAGAATACCTGCGGGGCGTGGCGCCCCGGCTTCCGGCAATGGCCGACCCCTATACCGGGAAAGCGATGCAAGCCGACCTGCTGCAAGGAACATGAACAGGAATTTCCGCAACGAAGCGTACGGCTCCTCAACATTGGCGGCAAGGAAGTTGGCCGTCTTGCGGTAGGATGCCTGCCTCGCCCATGCGCCGGCAGGACATTGCAGACATGAGAACGAGCTTATCGAGGGAAGTCCAGTGAGACCCGAACGGCGTGCCAGGAGAGGCGCGCCCTGGGTGGCGGGCGCGGCGGCGTTGCTGCTCGCAGCGCTGCTCTACTGGCTCTTCGTACGGCCTCCCGCCCAGGAAGCCACGTCTGGCGGCCCACCCGATGCGACGGCCGGGATACCCGGCGCACTCGCACCACCGCCTCCGACTGACAAAAATATAAAGGAAGCGCGAGCGGCAACGAACCCTGTCGCGCTGTGGCGGCCCATCGACGAGGCGTCTGTGGCGGAACTGCCCGCCTACAAGGAAGTCGTGCAGGATCGTGCGCTGGTCCGGGTTCTGGATATCGCGGGCGATTGGCAGGCAGGCCAGCGCATCGCCGTTCCCATCCCCCAACTGAACGAAATCTACACGCCGGTCATCGAGCGCATCAGGCGCGGTTTCTCCGGCACGCGCTCTTATATCGGCACGCTGATCGAGGACGCTGGCCGCGCCCACCGCTTCACGATCACGACAGGGCCGCGCAACACGTTTGCGCACCTGTCCACCCCGCATGGCGTTTACGAGTTGGTGGCGACAGGCGAACTGGGCTGGCTCATGCCCGCAGTCCACATGGACCGGCATGTGGACTACAGCGAGCCGGACTACATCCTTCCCGATCCGCCGCCCGCTCTCGAGCGCTGAAAGGGGCTTCGCATATCCGCATGCAGAGGCCACTCAGTGAGGGGCTGTGACTGGATGGCGAGCACAAAACCGCCGTGCCGCACACAGCGCTCGGAAGCTGCTTGCCGAGTGGCTGTGACTCCATGCTGAAACGAAGCGCCGCCGTCCCTGCGCTGGCTGCATACATCCAGGCTGGCCTGATGCTGGCGGCGCAGGGCCTTGGCTGGCCCGGAGAGGCGCAGGCGCAAAAGGCGCGCGATGACATCGACATCGTTTGCCCGTGCCGTATCGAGTCGCAGGGGCCAGGCGCCTCCGCCTCGATAACCGCAGGCGTCCGGAATTTCGGGGAAGCCGGGAGCGGCAAGCTGGCGCTGTACATCATTGCGTTCGATCCCGACACGCTGCGCTACTACGCCGAACCAATAGCCGAAGTCTCGCTGGAGGATACGGTGGCCGGCAACACCACGCTGCGCCTTGTGCGCCGCACCTTCGAGTGGCAGCGCAGGGCTTGGTCTGGCGGCGACAAGCGCATCCTGGGGATCGCATTGGCGGAAGATATGGAATTGAATGCTGACGGAGAGATCCCGGGCATTGCTTCGCTCCTGGACTTGGTCCTGATGAATCCGCCGGTCGATCCGGCCCGGCCGTTCGACATTGCGGATATTGACTTGCTCGCCGATACCGACGGCGATGGCGTTGCGGATTACAACGAGGTTCTGGAGGGCACGGACCCTGGCGATCCCGGATCCGCACCGGGGCCTTCCACCCTTGATGTGCTGGCCTTCTACAGCCCGGGGTTTGCGAAACTGTACGACGGCGACCCCGCCACACGCATCGAGCACGTGATAACGGTGGCGGACGGCATCTATCAAGACAGCGACACCGGGGTGCGTCTGAGGCTTGTCGGCATCGTTGCGGCTCCAGATGACGTTCAGGTCGAAGGCGTGTCACAAAGCACCTCGCTTGCCAATGTATGGGAATCGCAAGCAGTTGCTCGACAGCGCGACGCATACGGCGCGGATCTGGTGATGGCGTTCAGCCCGAAGGAGCCGGATGTGAATACTTGCGGTCGGGCCTACACCGGCGGATTCTACGGTTCGCTTCGCTTGCGGGGTTATATGCGGAAGAAGAACGATTACGCCGCCTACTCGATCGTCTTCGGTGATTGCAGCGGCTCTACCGCCGCCCACGAAATCGGGCACAACCTGGGCTTGGGGCACTCGTTTGCACAGAAAGAGCAAGGCACGTTCCGATGGGCGCGAGGCCACTATGTCGATTCGAGGGCAAAGACCGGAACGGTCATGAGCTATGGCTGGAGATTCAAGGATGAATTTTCCGATCCGGGCAAGTACTGTGGCGGGCGGCCGTGCGGGAAGGACCGCAACGCGCTCGACGGCGCCGATGCCGTGGCGGCCATCAATGCTGTGCGTTTCCAGGCGGCTCGATTCAGGCCAACAGTGATCGATACCGACATCGATAACGACGGCGTGGCGGACAATGAAGACGCCTTTCCGAGTGATCCGAACGAAACGGCAGACACGGATGGCGACGGGACCGGCGACAATGCCGACGCCTTCCCGCTTGATCCGAACGAAACGGCTGATACAGACGGTGACGGGATCGGCGACAACGCGGATGCCTTTCCGCTTGATCCCAATGAAACGATCGACACTGACAGGGACGGGGTGGGCAACAATACCGATCCCGACGATGACAACGACGGCGTTGCGGACTATGCCGACGCCTTCCCGCTCAATCCGAGAGAAACGGCCGATAGGGATGGCGACGGGGTAGGCGACAGATGGGATCTCCTGCCGCTGGATCCTTCTGCAAGCGACATCACCGCTTCGTACAGGATCGTTGGCGAGAGTTCGCAGGCCAACCCGCAAGGCGATTCGTTGGGGCCTGTGACGTCAGGTGATTTCGACGGCGATGGACACAGCGACATCGCAATCGGCGCGCCGCAACACCATGAGGAGAGCGGCGCCGTGTACCTGATTGCCGCCGCCGACCTGCTTGCGCTCGATGCCGCCGACGGCAGCGTGGATCAGGTCATCCGATTGCGCCATGTCGCTTCCGCGCCGAACTCGTGGAAACTGGTCGGCGAGGACCAGGGGGACGGCGCGGGCATCAGTCTGGCCGCGGCCGATCTGGACAACGACGGCAGGACGGACCTCATCGTCGGCGCCAGACTCGATCTGCGCGGATGGAGCCACGACGGCGCCGTGTACCTGGTGGCCAGTGCGGATCTCGCAGCGGCGGATGCCGCCGACGGCCGGGCGGATGGCATCGTTGGCCTCGGCTGGACAGCGCGATTTCCAGGTTCGTGGAGAATCGTTGGCGGCTTGTATGAGGAAGCCGGCGTGAGTGTGGCCCCCATCGCCGATCTGGACGGCGACGGGCGCCCGGAAGTGGCCATTGGTGCTCCAGGATACGACCGGGGCGAAGATGACGCAGAGTTGAAATACGCCGGCGCCGTTCATGTCGTGGCCAGCGGCGACCTCCAGGCTGCGGACGCCGCCGACGGCCTTGCAGATGGCGTCATCGATCTCAACCACTCGCCGCTTCCTCACGGAGAAGAAACCCCTCGCGGAAGGGCTCGGAATTCCTGGAAGTTGCTTGGCGAAGAAGGAGACGGCGCAGGCTCCAGTGTCGCATCGACGGCCGATCTGGACGGCGACGGGCTTGCGGAATTGCTGGTGGGCGCTCCGCATCACGACGCCAGTGCAAATAACGATGGAGCCGTTTATCTGCTGTCCGGGGGGAATCTGGCGCAGGCGGATGCCGCCGATGGCAAGGCGGATGGCGCGGTCGAACTGGAGCAGGCGGCAGCGCTGCCCGGCAACTGGAAGCTTGTCTACCCCGGATCCGATTGGGAACGTTTCGGCAGAAACGTTTCGCCGGCAAGCGACCTGAACGGCGACAATGTCGCTGATTTGATCGTTGGGGGGTACAGCGCCCGGATCGTATCCGGCGCTGATCTGAACGCCGCGGACAGCGCCGACGGGGCAGTCGATGGCGTAATCGACCTGCAGATCGCCTCGCCGCCTTCGTTGTTGTGGGCAGCGGACTGGCTTGATGCCGCTCCCGCCGGGGATGTGGACGGCGACGGCAAAGGGGATGTGCTGTTCGACAACAACTATCGTGGGGCCTTCTATCTGGTTCATGGCGCAGATCTGGATGAATTGCCGGTTTCGGGGGAAAGCTTCCGCTACTACAATCTCGACGAACTGCCCCGCGTCTGGAAGTTCACGGGAGCCAGAGGCGATTTGTTTGCCGATGCGCCTTCCACGGCCGAGGATGTGGAAGGCGACGGCCTTGCAGACCTGCTGTTCGGCGTTCGCGGCTACGACGCGCGGAGTGGAAAGCCCGCGAACGGGAAGTACGCCAACCCCTCGGTCCACCTCGTGCTTGCCGCAGACCTCGCGGCGCTTGACGGGGCCGACGGTATTGCCGACCGAACCATCGCCCTTCATAACGTTGCGGGCGACACCGATGGCGATGGCGTCCGCAACATTATCGATCCCGACGACGACAACGACGGCGTTGCCGATGCGAACGACGCCTTCCCGCTTGAATCTGCCGAATGGGCCGACAGCGACGATGATGGCGTGGGCGACAATGCCGATGCCTTCCCGTTCGACTCCGGCGAAACGGTCGATACGGACGGTGACGGGACGGGCGACAACGCCGATCCCGACGACGACAACGACGGCGTGCCGGATAAAGACGATCCGGCTCCTCTGGATCCGTCCAGATAGCCTCGGCGCCTCATGCGGATGCGGAGTTCCGGCACGATGAAACGGCTTGTTCGCGCATCGGTTATCGGCATTGTGGCGTTGCTCGGCGCACCTGCCTCGGGCGCGCAGGAGACTCCTCCGAATATCGTCCTGATCCTTGCGGATGACCTTGGGTACGGCGACATCGGCGCCTATGGCGCAACCCTGATCCGCACCCCGCGCATCGACCGCATGGCGGCGGAGGGTGTCCGGCTGACGGATTTTCACGCCAGCGGCAACGTATGCACGCCCTCGCGCGCCGGCCTGCTTACGGGACGTTACGCCATCCGGTCGGGCCTGGCGAAAGGCACGATCACGGTCAACGATGAACGAGGCTTGCCGGCCGGCACGGTCACGGTCGCCGCCCTGTTGCGGAAGCGCGGATATCGGACGGCGCTGATCGGAAAGTGGCATCTGGGCCATCACACCGAAGCGCAGCGGCCCAATGCGAACGGTTTCGACTTCTTCTACGGTCTGTTGCACCCCAACGATGTGGAGCAGCCGCTGTACCGCAACGGCCGCGCCAGCACGGAGCCCTTGTTGCAGGGCGCCTTGACCCGGCGCTTCACGGAGGAGGCGATTCGCTTCATCCGGCGCACCGGCGGTCAATCCTTCTTCCTGTTCCTTTCGCACACGGCGCCGCATATCCCGCTGGTTGCGTCTCCTGCCTTCGCCGGCTCTTCCGAAGCCGGAACGTACGGGGATGTGGTGCAGGAACTGGACTGGAGCGTGGGGCAATTGCTGGACACGATCGAGCAGGAAGGCATCGCGGACAACACGGCCATCTTCTTCACCAGCGACAACGGGCCCTTTCCCGAAGGCAGCCCGGGCGATTGGCGCGGCGGCAAGGGCGCCTCCTGGGAGGGCGGCTATCGCATGCCTTTCGTCGCCCTGTGGCCGGGACGTATCGAGCCGGGGCAGGTGGCTGGCGCCATGTCCATGAATATCGACCTGTTCCCCACCATTGCAACCATTGCGGGCGCAACGCCGCCCCCGGGTCTGGCGCTCGACGGCCGCAATATCCTGCCCATTCTCACAGGCAGCACGGGGCAGACCCCTCACGAAGCGCTGTATTTCTTCAATCACGAGCGCTTCGCCGCCGTGCGCACCCAGAACTGGAGAATCGTGATCCGGGCCGACTACCGGAATGTCGAGCGGCGGCTCCCGGATCACGACATACGTCTCTTGTTCGACCTGCGCAAGGATCCGGGCGAACGTTACAGTGTCGCCGACCGCCGCCCGGACAAGTGGGCCGAATTGCAGGCCCTTCTGGAGCGTGGGCAACGGGAACTCCGGCCCGTGGCGCAAAATCCCTTGCCGTGACCGGGCCGCTTGCCGGCAGGAGCTTGATCCGGTGTGGTGAGTTTGTGGCGTGGCGCAAAACTCTTTGCCGTGACCGGGCCGCCGTCTTGCAGTCTCCTGCCTGATCTCCTGTTTTTCTGCCCCCGCAGCGCCAGCCTGAATAAGGCCGGCTCACGAAGGCGCAAGCGAGGTCGCCCGGATGAACACGACAAATCTGGCAGAACGGCGGCAGCGGCTTGCAAACGCATTCGGGGGTGTCCAGAATCCCGACCGGACATGAGCGACATTCCACGGAATACCCTCGTACCGGGTGGCCCGCCGAGCGCAACAACCCGGCAATGAAAAAGGCACTCGGCGCCCTGATCGCGCAAGCCCTGCGCTCCGTTGCCGGCGAGCATTCCGCCGGCATTCGGCACGCCGGGCTGGAACAGTCGCGCGACCCGCGCAACGGGCACTACGCCTCGAGCGCGGCAATGCAACTGGCCGGCAAGCTCAAGCGCCGCCCGGCGGATATCGCCCGCGACATCGTGGCCAGCCTGCCGGAGAACGCGCTGATCGGGCAGGTCGAAATTGCCAGCCCCGGTTTCATCAATATCTGGCTGGCGCCCGGCGCGTTGCAGTCCCGGCTTGCGCACATCGTCCGTCGAGGCGAGGCGTACGGCTCCAGCGACACCGGCAAGGGGCGGAGCGTGCTGGTGGAATTCGTGTCGGCCAATCCCACGGGGCCCTTGCATGTGGGGCATGGCCGTCACGCCGCAATCGGCGACAGTCTGGCGCGGCTGCTGGAGGCCACCGGGCACGAGGTTGAGCGCGAGTACTACGTCAATGACGCCGGGCGGCAACTGGCCGTTCTGGGGCTTTCCGTGTGGCTGCGCATGCTGGAACAGGCCACGGGTGAGGAGGCGTTCCCCGAGGGGGTCTATCGAGGCGGATATGTTCGCGATCTGGCGGCGCGCATGGCGGCGGAACTTCCCGAAGCCGCCGGGGCGGCGCAGCGGGGCATGGTCTGGCCGCAACCGGTCGAAGCCGACAACGGGAAGAGCGGGAAGAAGGACCGCTATGTGGATCGGTTCATCGAGGCCGCCCGCCAGCGCCTGGGGGAGGAACTGTTCTCCGCTATCGGCCGGACCGCCGGGGAATGGGTGCTTGAGGACATCCGCGACGACCTCCGGGAGTTCGGCGTACGCTTCGACCGCTGGCAGTCGGAGCGGGATTTGGTGGCTGGCGGCGAGCTCGACGAGTGCCTGAAACGACTCGAAGAAGTTACCTATCGAAAGGACGGCGCATTATGGTTCCCGGCCACCCGCTACGGGGACGAGAAGGACCGTGTTGTGGTCCGGGCGGACGGTCGCAGCACCTATTTCGCCTCCGATATCGCCTATCATTACGCCAAGCGCAGGCGGGGCGCGGATCAGTTGCTCGATGTGCTGGGGGCCGATCATCACGGCTATGTCGGCCGGGTCCGCGCCGGTCTGGAGGCGCTGGGCGAGCCGCCTTCCTGCCTTGAGGCAAGGCTTGTTCAGTTTGTTGCGCTGTTTCGCGAAGGAAAGCGCGTGGCCATGTCCACGCGCGAGGGCGAGTTCGAGACCTTGCGGAATCTGCGCGAAGAGGTAGGCGTGGACGCGGCGCGTTTCTTTTATGTGGCGAGGGCGGGAGAACAGCACCTTGATTTCGACCTTGATCTGGCCAAGCGTCGTTCCAGCGACAATCCCGTCTACTATGTGCAGTACGCCCACGCGCGTATCGCCAGCCTGTTCGAGCGATTGCGGGCGCGCGGCCTTTCTTTCGGGCCTGGCGAGGCGCGGGCGCATGCGGGGTCGCTCACCCATGCGCGGGAAATCGACCTGATGCTGGCTCTGGCGAGGTGGCCCGAAACGGTGGAGCAGGCGGCCCTGCAGAGAGCGCCGCAGGTGGTGGCCCACTACCTGATTGGCCTTGCCCAGACCTTTCACGGCTGGTACAACCATTGCAAGGTGCTGGACGCTGAAGCGAACCTGCGCGCGGCGCGGTTGTTGCTGGCGCAATCGGCCGGGCAGGTTTTGCGGAACGGATTGGGAATGCTGGGGGTTTCGGCCCCGAGGAGCATGTAGGGGCATGGCAAGGCGCAGCAAGGGAAAGGGCGGCAAGGGCGGGTCGCGCGGCGAATTCCTGGCCGGTCTGGTCCTGGGTCTGGTGCTGGCGCTGTGGGTGTATCCCATGCTCACGCAATGGTGGAGCGAACCGCATTCCCAGGCGGTAGCCAACGATCCTTTCGCAAGCCCCAGGTTCGATTTTTACGACATTCTCGAGCGTGGCGAGGAGTTGGTGGAGGAAGCGCCGGCGCTCCCGACCGAAACCCCGGAAACCCCGGCCCAGGCGGCCAATGAGCCTCCGGCCGGGGCGAGCGAGCAACCCTCGCCCGGAGCACCGGCGGCTTCCGGGCCTGACCCGCAGGCTTCCGGCCTGGTGGCAACCCCCGGCACCTACTTGCTGCAAATGGGGGCGTTCACGCGCCAACGCGATGCCGAGGCCCTGAGGGCTCGTCTGGCGCTTGTTGGCATAGACGCTACCGTTCGGCCGGTACGAAAGAACCAGCAGGTCATTTACCGCGTCCGGACCCGACCGACCAGCGATCTCGAGCGGCTCAACGCCAACCGGGCGCGGCTGCAGGAGCATCGCATCCACTACTTCCGGATTCGATTGGCGGAATAGCATTGAAGCGTACGCCTGCCGCATCGGTTGCCGAAACATGGAGTCCGAGCTCGGCTCAACTCCTCCCTGTTTCGGAGAATAGCGCTCGCCGCCTGCGGGGGCGCGCCTGCGGGGCGCCGCCGGCACAGGCGCGCCCAGGCATGGCGGAACATCCGGGATTCGGAAGGGGCAGGCGCGCTGCGGACTGCCGTTGCAGCGGCCAAAAGGCGCATGGGATCGGGCAAGACATGGCAAGGCCGGGGGCCGATCCGGCCACACAGGCGGACTGCTCGTGAAACCCCCGACCCAGGCATACCGCGAGGCCATCAAGGCGGGTTTCCCGTGGCGGGCCCTTGCGGAAACGCCCACACCTGTGGACCGGCATGATGCGCTGGCCAGGGAACTGGGCGCCCGCTCGGCCTGGATCAAGCGCGACGATATCAGCGGGACGGAGCACGGTGGCAACAAGCTGCGCAAGCTCGAATTCCTGCTCGCCGACGCCCTCGAACAGGGGCGCCGGGGCGTGCTGACCTACGGCGCGACGGGGTCCAACCACATCCTTTCCACTTCGCTGTACGCCCGCAAGCTGGGGCTGGCGTGCATCGGCATCGTTCGACCTCAGCCGCCAACCCCGTATGTGGAGGCAACCCTTCGCCATCACCGGCTTTTGGGAACTCGTCTGGAGCCGGCGGATTCTCCCGAGAAAACCGCTGCGATCCGGTCGCGGATTCTTGCGGAGAAAGGCGCCTGGTACGAAATTCCGCTGGGCGGCTCCTCGCCGCTCGGCAGCCTCGGCTATGTCCTTGGCGCACTGGAACTGGCCGAACAGGTTCGGGCCGGTCATTGTCCGGCGCCCCACCTGATCTATCTTCCCTGCGGGTCCTCGGGCAGCACCGTGGGCCTCGACTGCGGTCTGGCGCTGGGCGGACTTGCGACCCGTATCGTGGCCGCCCGTGTGGTGACCGACCAGATGACCTCGATGGACCGAACGAGGACGCTGGCCCGCAAGCTGCGAACGTTGCTGGACGGCGTGTGTCCGCCACCGCCCGGCGAGCCGCTCGGGCGCGTGGAGTTCCGCGAGGAATTCTGCGGGGACGGGTATGCGCTCCCGTCCGAAGCGGCGCTGGAAGCGATCGAACTGATGCGCAGCAGGGCCGGCGCCAAACTGGAGTACACGTATTCCGGAAAAGCCGCGGCGGCATTGCTCCATGACGGTCGCAAGGGGCGCTTCAAGGACCTGGATGTGCTGTTCTGGAACACCTACAACTCGCGACCTGCCCCCGGAGATTTGCCGTCCCTGCGGCGCGAGGAACTTCCCGAGGTACTGCAACGGAGCCTGCCGGCGGCGGCGTGATCGTCGGCGTGCCCGAATCGCTGCCGCCGGAATTCCTGGCGCTGCTGATCCTGGTCGGCTGCGCTTCGGGGTTCATGAATGTGATGGCCGGCGGCGGGTCGCTGCTGAGCCTGCCGGTACTGTTGCTGGCCGGGCTGCCGGCGCCGGTGGCCAACGGCACGCTGCGGGTGCCCATCATCGTGCAGAGTCTGGCGGCCATCGCCACGTTTCGCAGGCATGGCTTCGGAGAGGTGAAGAAGGCCCTGTGGCTGTCGTTGTTCGCCTGTATCGGCGCTGCGGGCGGCGCCCTGATCGGGGTGCGGGTCGCCGGACCCTGGTTCAACCGCATCGTGGTGCTGACCCTGGTCCTGGCGCTGTTGGCGATGCTGCGGCGCAAGCCGGGCAAGGCGCTGCAACCAGTCAACGTGTCCCCGGCCAGACGGAGGCTGGGCTATGCGGCGCTGCTCCTGTCGGGCGCCTGGGCCGGTTTCATTCAGGTTGGCGTGGGGTTCCTGTTGATGCCGGTGCTGCACCGCAGCTTTGGGATGGATCTGGTGCGGGTCAACATGTACAAGGTGGTCATCGTGCTGCCCTGCACGATCCTGGCGCTGGCGATTTTTGCCTGGCAAACGCACATTCTGTGGCTGGCGGGTCTGGCGCTGGCCGTGGGGAACGGCGCGGGCGGCTGGCTGGGCGCTCGCATGACCCTGTCCCGTGGCGAGGGCCTGATCCGGGCGGTCTTCGTGGCCGCTGTGGCGGCCATGGCGATCAGCCTGCTGTCAAGGGGTTAGCGACCAGACGTAGGTTTCGCTGCTCAGGCTCAGCCCGAAGCCCAGGCGCCCGGTGACATTGCGGCTCCACCAACTTGCTTCCTCGGGGCCCATGCGCGCCTTTACGGAAAATACGTAAGGCCGTCCCGGCTGGAGCGCGGACACTGCAATTACCGGCTGGTCGGTCAGGTAGCCGATCTTGCGCAAGGCCGAGAACAGGGTTGCGAATTCGGCTCGCGTATCGGCAGGCGGAGTGGTCACCACGAACCGGTCCGACTCGGCGTCGTACTCCAGGCGCAGCGTGCGGACAAAACTCGCCAATTTCTTCGAGGTAATGACTGGCCGCGGCTGCGACACGGCGAATTCCACTTCCACCTTCAGCCGCAATCCCTGCCTCACCCGCTGCTCGGCTTCCGCATCCAGCTCGAAGTCCACCCTCGTGGTGACCAGCCACTGGCCCTCGCTGGCGCGCGCATAGGCAAGGCGCACGTCCACTTCGGAAGCCGGCGCGAGCAGCGGCGCCAGCAGAAGGCCGAGCAGAAGGCCCGGCGTAACCATGCACCGGCGCCAGCGCGAGGATTCAGGACGCATTTGCCGTTTTCTCCAACAGCGCATTGAAATGTCCGTCCACACAACGCCGCCCCGGCAATGCCTGATAGCCGTGTTCCGACAAGGGCAGCGCCCAGCCTCCGGGCGACCGCTCCGAACCCCTCACCTCGCGCGCCATCCTGTTTTTCACCATGAATCCCGCGACCACGCTCGCCGTTTCCTCGGGAAGCACGGAGCATACGCTGTACAGCAAACGTCCGCCGGGCTTGAGCAGCGGCCACAGGCTCGCAAGAAGTCCTGCTTGCAGCCGGGCGAAAGCCGGGATGTCGGTTTCGCGGCGCAAGTGCTTGATATCCGGGCGCCGGCGAATAACGCCCGTTGCCGAGCAGGGGGCGTCCACCAGTATGCGGTCGAAGGGTTGCCCGTCCCACCAGTCGCCCGGCCGCAAGGCGTCGCCCTGACGCACTGTTGCGCCCAACCCCAGGCGATCGAGGTTTTCCCTGAGCCGTTCGAGCCGTTCGGCGTCCGAATCCAGCGCCACCAGCTCCCTGATCCCCGGGCCCGTCTCGAGCAAGTGCGCGGTCTTGCCGCCGGGCGCCGCGCAGGCGTCCAGAACCCGCATGCCTGGCCGGGGTTCGAGCAGGTGGGCGGCCAGTTGCGCGCCCGCATCCTGCACCGAGACCAGCCCGGCGGAAAAGCCCGGAATGAGCGAAACAGGCTGCGGCGGATCGATTTGCAGCCCGGCGTGCAGGCCCTGCGGCAGGCCGCACTTCCATTTTCCGGAATCGAGCATGCTTGCGCGGTACGATTCGCGGCTGGTTCTGCTGCGATTGACCCGCAGCCAAAGCGGCGGCTTGCGGTTGCCCGCATGCAGAATGTTCTCCCAGTGGCCGGGCCAGGCCGCCGCCAGACGTCGAATGATCCAGTCAGGATGGGAGAACCGTCCCTCAGGCGTGCGGTCTGCTGCGGCTTCGAGCCGGGAGCGCTCGCGCAGATAGCGTCGCAGGACGGCATTGACCACCCCCGCCTGGGCGGTCGGCAGGAAGTTCCTGGCGGCGGCGACGCACGCATGCACTGCCGCGTGGTCCGGAATCCGCATGCGGCTCAACTGGAACAAACCCAGGGAGAGGAGCGCACCGAGCCGACCGGTGGGGCGCGGACGATCCATGAGGCAGCGCATCAACTCCGCGTGACGATGCTGCCAGCGAAGGGCGCCCTGGATCAATTCCGAAGCCAGGGGCTGCCTCGGCCGGGGCAGCCTGGAATGGCCGGCGTCCCTGAGCGCCCGGCCATAGCTGCGCCCCTGCAGGACCGCATGCACGGCCCTTGCGCTGACCAGGCGGGCGTCGGCGCCGGTCACGCGAATACGGCTCCGGCCAGTGGCGCGCCTCGCGCTGCGTCCGCCGCCGGCATCCGCCGCCGCCCCGGAAACTGGATCTCCCGAATCCGCAACACGCCGCCGCCGGTGGCCACATCTATGCCTTCCGGTCCTATACCCACCACACTGCCGGGACTGGCGGCGTTGCCCTCAATGGCGCGAGCGCCCCAAAAACGCACGATCCGGTTGCGCCACAGAGCATGCGACACGGGCCAGGGATCGTAGGCGCGCACTCTGCGGGCCAGCTCCCGGGCGGACAGGGACCAATCGATCCGCGCCTGTTCCTTGGTGATTCGCGGCGCGTAGCAGGCTTGTCCTTCTTTCTGGCCAACCGCCTTGAGCCGACCGGCAAGAACCCCCGGCAGACTCTCGAGCAGCAGCTCGGCGCCCAGGCGCGCCAGGCGGGCTTCCAGTTCGCCGGCGGTTTCATGCGGCCGGATGGGTGTTTCGCTTCGGGCCAGCAACGGCCCGCTATCCAGGCCCGCCTCCATGCGCATGAGCGTAACGCCGGTGCGCTCGTCACCGGCCAGGATTGCCGCCGCCACCGGCGACGCCCCCCGCCACCGGGGCAACAGGGATGCGTGAATGTTGACCGCGCCCAAACGGCACACGTCCAGCGCGGCTGCGGGAAGAATGACGCCGTACGCCGCCACCACCATCAGTTCCGCCCCGATTGCGCGCAATTGCCGCAGCAGCGCGTCGTCCTTCCAGTGCAATGGCTGGATCAGATGCAGGCCGGCCTGCCGAGCCCATTGCTTGACCGGCGAGGCCTTCCGCCTGCGCCCGCGTCCCGAGCCCCGGTCCGGTTGCGTAATCACGGCCGCAATTGCGTAGCCTGCGCCATGCACGGTCCGCAAGGCTTCCAGCGCAAAGGCGGGCGTGCCCGCAAAAACGATCTTCGCAGGCGGAGTCATGCCGGCGTGGCGGCGAGGTTGACGCTACAGTTCCATCGCCGCGGGCTTGCCTGCGCGTTCGGCCTTCTCCAGGCGCTTGCGCAACATTCGGCGTTTCAGTGGCGACAGATAGTCGATGAACAGCTTGCCGTTCAGGTGATCGATTTCGTGTTGAATACAGATGGCGGCCAGCCCGTCAAGCTCCATCTCCAGCGGCTCCATGTCCACCGACCAGGCGCGTACGGAAACCCGCTTGGCGCGTGGGACTTCCGCAGTGAAGTCCGGCACCGAAAGGCATCCTTCCAGGCTGGCGACCTCGCCCTCGGCGGCAACGATCTCCGGGTTGGCCAGGCATCGCGGAGAATCGCGCTCCGGCGAGGTGTCCATGACCAGCAGCCGCTTTTGCACATTGACCTGCGTGGCCGCCAGACCCACCCCCTGGGCGGCGTACATGGTTTCGAGCATGTCGTCCGCCAGACGCCGAAAACGATCGCTGGTCGCCGCCACCGGCCGGGCCTTGAGCCGCAGGCGGCGGTCGGGAAACCTGAGAATCGGGAGTTCGGCCATGGATTCGCTATTTGAGGAGCGTTGCGCCTATGGTATTTTCCCACACTCTCCTCGAAGGAAATTTCCGGCATGGATGCGGAATCGTGGATTGCCCTTCACTTGTGCCCCGGATTGCCGGCGCTGTTGCGGCAGCGGTTGCTCCGGCGCTACGGCGACGCCGCCCGGCTGATCCAGGCGCCGCCGGCCGAGTTGCGCATGGCCGGCGTGGGCCAGCAGGCCCTCGAATCGCTCGCGCGGCCTCCTGCAACCGTGATGCGGCGGTGCCTGGAGTGGCTTGCAGGCGAAGGCGCCCATCTGGTTCCGATCACTCATCCCTCGTATCCCGCCCTGCTGCGCGAAATCCACGACCCGCCCGCGGCCTTGTTCGCGCAAGGGCAGCTGAAGACGCTTGCGCAAGCGCAGATCGCGATTGTGGGCAGCCGCTCCGCAACGCCCCTGGGGCGCTCGACCGCAGCCGACTTCGCTCGCGCGCTGTCCCGGCGCGGCCTTTGCATAGCCAGCGGACTGGCCGAGGGGATTGATGCGGCCGCCCACGAAGCTGCCCTGGGCTGCGGCGGTCGCACGCTGGGCGTATGCGCCAACGGGCTGGACCGGATGTATCCGCGTCATCACGAGGAGCTGGCGCAGCGCATTGCTGCACGGGGCGCGCTGGTTTCGGAGAATCCGCCCGGCACGGTCTTGCAGCCGTGGATGTTCCCGCGCCGTAATCGCATCATCAGCGGGGTCTCGGCGGGGGTGCTGGTGGTGGAGGCCGCCCGGCGCTCCGGCGCCAACATAACGGCCCGCGCCGCCGCCGACCAGGGGCGGGAAGTGTTTGCTGTGCCCGGCTCGATCTACAGCCCCGCTTCCAGAGGGTGCCATGCGCTGATCCGCAGCGGGGCCAAGCTGGTTGAACGACCCGGAGACATACTGGAGGAATTGCCGCCATTGCTGCAGGCCATCGGCCAGGACGCCGGCGAAGGCGCATCGCCGGTTCCCGGCCTGGAGGAGCTGCCGCTGTTCGGCCGGCTCCTGCATCAGGCGCCGCAGGGCGTTGACGATCTGGTCAGGCAAACCGGTCTCGGCGCGCCCGAGGTGGCCGCCGAGCTCGCCCGGCTCGAACTCCAGGGCCGCGTGGAACCGTTGCCGGACGGGCGCTTTCAACACAGCCGCTGAAAGGCGCCGGCATCTCGCTTGTTTTTCACCGATGCCTGGTGTTTACTACTGGCAAGACAAAATGATTTCTCTTTCGATCCACATCGCAACCCAGGCAAACCACATATGAGCGCCAGCCGACCCGGCGGGGAGGCGGGAGGCCTCATGGTGGTCGAGTCTCCCGCCAAGGCGCGCACGCTGGAGCGCTACCTGGGCAAGGGCTACCGGGTGCTGGCCTGCAACGGTCACGTTCGCGACCTCAAGCAGGGAGGGCTTTCCATCGACACCCGCAACGACTTCGCGATGGAGTTCGAGCCGCTGGAAAGCTCCAGCGCCGCGGTTCGCAAAATTCGCTCTGCCCTGGCGAAGACGCCGGTGCTTTATCTGGCCACCGATCCGGACCGGGAGGGCGAGGCGATTGCCTGGCATCTGCTGGAGCTTTTGGGCGAGAGAGGCGCGCTCAAGGGCAAGCAGGTGCATCGGGTGGCCTTCAACCAGATCACACGTCAGGCGGTAACCCGGGCGGTTCAGGCGCCGCGGGAAGTTTCCATGCCTCTGGTGGAAGCGCAAAAGGCGCGCCGCTGCATGGACCGCCTGCTGGGATTTACGCTTTCGCCGCTGCTCTCGCGGATCATCACGCGCGGGCTCTCTGCGGGGCGGGTGCAGAGTCCGGCCCTGAAGCTGATCGTGGAGCGCGAAAAGGAAATCGAAGAGTTCAAGCCGCGCGAGTACTGGACGATCACCGCCCATCTGAAGAAGGCGGGGGCAGCTTTCGAGGCGGCGCTGGTGGAACTCGAAGGCAGGAAGCTGGGCAAGTTTTCCCTCAAGGACGCCGCCAAGACCCAACGGGCCAGTGAAACGCTGCTGGCGGCCATGGGGGAAATCGCCGGCGGGGATGGACACGGCTGGCTGACCGTCGAGGAGATTTCCGAAACACGGGTGAAGCGCCGCCCGCCTCCGCCGTTCAAGACCTCCACGCTGCAACAGGCAGCCTCCCGGCTGCTGGGAATGCAAACGCAAAGAACCATGCGCGTGGCGCAGGCCCTGTACGAAGGGGTGGACGCCGGCAATGGCGCAGTGGGACTCATCACCTACATGCGCACCGATTCCGTGCAGATGGCCGCGCAAGCGGTTCGCGAAATCCGCGACTACATCAAGAACAGCCTGGGCGACGACTACCTTCCCGGAACCGCGCGTCGCTACCGCACCCAAACCCGTAACGCGCAGGAGGCGCACGAGGCCATCCGGCCCACCAGCATGGAGCGCCCGCCAGACGCACTGAAGCGCTACCTGGACGCCGACCAGCTCCGGCTGTACGACCTGATCTGGCGGCGCGCCGTTGCCAGCCAGATGAGCGACGCCCTGTTCGACCGCGTCGCCGTCAATCTGGTTCCGGGCGCGAAGGGCAGCGCACCCTCGCAGGAGCAACCTGCCGGCCGTTTCCGGGCCACCGGCAACACGCTGGCCCATCCGGGTTTTCTCATGATCCTGCAGCGCGCGGCGGACAAGCAGGACAAGACCCTGCCGGCCATGGCCACGGGCGAGGAACTCGAGGTGCGGGAACTGGCGTCCGAGCAACACTTCACCGAACCCCCGCCCCGCTATACGGAGGCCAGCCTGGTCAAGGCGCTCGAAGATCACGGCATCGGGCGGCCCTCCACATACGCCGAGACGCTTCGCAAGCTGCGGGATCGCGAATACGCCATAATGGACAAGCGGGCCTTCATTCCCACACAGAAGGGCAAGCTGGTGTCGAACTTTCTGGGCCGCCACTTCAGCGATTATGTGGATTACGACTTTACCGCGGACATGGAGGAATCGCTGGATGCCGTCGCCAGCGGGAAGAGGAGGTGGATTCCACTGATGACCGAGTTCTGGAGCCATTATTCCGAGCAGCTTTCCGAAAAAAAGCGCACCCTCAAGGGGACCGAGGAACGACCGAGCCGATTGCTCGGCGAGCACCCGGAAACGGGCGAGCCCGTGTATGCGCGGCTGGGCCCGTTCGGCTATTTCGTGCAGCAGGGCGAGCGCACCGAGGAGCATCGACCGCGGGTTGCCGCCCTGCGCGACGGCCTGAAGTATGAGGACATCACCCTGGAGCAGGCGCTCGAACTGTTGCGGGGGCCGAGGCTCCTGGGCAGGGATCCGGCCACCGACCTGCCTGTTTACGCCGGACACGGAAGGCACGGGCCGTTCGTGCAGCAGGGAGACAAGGACGGGGAGAACAAGCCGCGCTACGCCTCGCTGACGGATGGGCTGACCGATGAGACCGTAACGCTGGATCAGGCTCTCAAGCTGCTGTCCTTACCGCGCGCGCTGGGGGAACATCCGGAGACCGGCCAACCGGTCCTTGCGGGCCGTGGCCGCTGGGGGCCGTTCGTGCAGCAGGGAGAGCGCGGCGACGAAAAGCCGAAATACGCATCCCTGCCGCCGGAGATTTCTCCGCATACCGTTACCCTCGACGAGGCGGTGGCCTTGCTGCGTCTCCCGCGCAAGCTGGGAAAGCACCCCAAGGATGGCCGGCCCGTTTTCGCCGGCTGCGGCGCGAAGGGGCCTTACGTGCAGATTGGAGAGCGAGGCGGGAAAACGCGGCCCAGATACGTGCGGCTGCCGGAGTCGCTTTCGGTGTTCACCATAACGCTGGAGGAAGCCCTCGCTGTCAAGCCGGCGCCGCCGCCGGCGATCAAGCAATTCGAGGGGGAACCGATCCGGGTGCTGAAAGGTCGTTATGGCCCCTACGTCACGGACGGACAACAAAGCGTGTCGGTGCCGCGCTCGCAGGACCCGGCCAGTCTCAGTCTGCAACAGTGTCGGGAACTGTTACATGACGCTCCCCGGAAACGCTCCCGGCGACGGGCCGGACGGGGCTGACACGCGAATCGCGGGGGGTGCGCGCATTCCGCGTATTTCGCGCATCCTGCGCGTTCTGCGCGACGGCGGGGTAATCGCTTACCCCAACGAGTCGGTTTACGGCCTGGGCTGTCTGCCGGACAGGAAAGACGCGGTCGAGCGCATCCTTGCGCTGAAAGGGCGGCCGCGGTCCATGGGCGTGATCCTGATTGCCGCGGAATGGGCGCAATTCGATGGCTGGGCCGGGGAACTGAAGGCGATGCCCAGGGGCAGCGCGCGCGGAGGCCGGATTCCTCCTTCGACACCCCGGCGGGGGGCCGGGGAGTTGGAGGCGATGCCCAGGGGCCGCGAGCTGCTTCGCAGCCGGGGCGTCACCTGGGTAGTGACCGCCGCTCCCGGGGTTCCGGACTGGATCACCGGAGCGCGGCCAACCATAGCCATTCGCCGCAGCCTGCATCCGCTGGCCTGCGCCCTGAGCCGCGCCGCGAACTCACCGCTGGTCTCCACAAGCTGCAACCCGCACGGCAAGCCGCCGGCTCGCAGCGCGAAGGCAGCCCGCGATTATTTCGGCGACAGCATCGATTGGGTGCTGGACGGGCAATGCGGCCCCCTCGAAGGCCCCACCGAAATTCGCGACGCCGCCACCGGCGAGGTGTTGCGCCCGGGAGCATCGACAAGCGCCGGGGAGGTTGCGGAAGCTGCGGCAGCGCCCCGGTCCGGCGCCTCCTCCGGGTGGCGTGGCAGTCCGGGGGCATCGGCAAGCGCCGGGGAAGCTGCGGAAATAGCATCCGGGAGCAAGGGAACCCGCCCGTGATCACATTTGCCGAGGAAACCCTGATTCTTCTGCTCGACGACGAGTCAGGCGCCTTCCTGCCCATCGGCAGGTACGCCCTGTCGCTCGCACTGGTGGGCGCCGTGCTGCTGGATCTGTCATTCGCCGGCCGGATCGACACGGACCCCGAAAAACTGATAATGATCGACCCTAGGCCCACCGGAAATCCCATGCTGGACGGCGTGCTCAAGAGGATTGCCGGCAGCGGGGAAACACGACCTACCGCCGAATGGATGGAAACCCTGTCCGCCGAACTGGGAGCATCCATACAGCAGCAGGCGCTGGAAAGCCTGATCGACCGCGGCGTGGTGGAACAAAGAGAGGACAAGGTGCTGTGGGTGTTCCGTTCGCGCCGCTACCCGATGATCGACGGCAAGCTGCAGCGCGAAGCCAGACAGCGCGTCACAGGCGTACTGTTCTCCGGCGACATCCCCCACCCGCGGGACATCGCCCTGATCTGCATCGCCGACGCCTGCGGGCTGCTGAAAACCGTGTTCGGCGAGAGCAAGCTGGAAGCCGTCTTGCCCCGGCTCGAACAGTTGCGCAAGATGGACCTGATCGGCCGCGAACTGATCGGGCAACTGCGCGTCTGGCGCTGGTCCGACACCATCACGCGCCTCTGACCTTCTGACCGAAGAAGAACTCGCCCCGAGTACGCCGCTGGGTCAGTCTGCTGGCGGAAGCCCCTGCGGCAAGCCCGGATAATCCGCCGAACGGCCTGACATCGCCCACCTTCAAAAACCGGTAAGCCGCAGGACGATGAAGTCTCTCCCGGCTTCCAGCGGACGGGGAAGTATCGTGCAATTGCGAAGAGATTGAATGCTTACTGGCAACATTGCCAGCCCCGCCCGCAGCATACGAGTTTGCCCGGATCCTCGACGCCAGCCTTGTCTGGGAACCAGCGACTATACGTTCCCATCGTCGACAAGACTGATACGATACAACTTGATGGGGTCGGAGATACAGACAGTAAGCGGTGGCGTTCGGAGCCGGAAGCAGGCCGCGTCAGCGAGCAGATCATCGTATGGAATGTAGCCCGGCGGCCCCGGACAATCAAGCAACCTTGGCAGGGGCACGAACGTTGCGGTTGCTGGAAGATGCCCGCCCACTCTACATGCTACCGAGTGATCCGCTCGGTGAGGAAATTCTAATTCCCGGTTTTCAGATTGCTGAATCTGTCGATTGCATGGTAGGGTTTTTCTCAAGCGACGTACTTGCCTCGCTCGCGCCCGGCCTCGCAACCTACATTGCGAATTCCGAAAACAGTTTCAGGCTCATCATTAGCCCCTTGATCCGGGCGGAGGACCAAGCCGCTATCGAGCAGGGGCTTGATTCCGCGGAAGAGGTTATCGGCAGCATATTCGAAAAGTTGATTGTGACTGAAGATTTGCTCCAACGTCATACGCTGAAATGCTTGTCTTGGTTACTCCGCCATCGCAGGATTGAGATCAAGGTGGCCTTGATGAAGGGTGCGCTTTTTCATCCCAAGGTCTGGCTTTTCGCAAATAGCAGTGATGTCGTTGCAGCGCACGGCTCAAGCAACGTGACATATGCAGGTATACAGAAGAATATTGAGCAGGTCGCGATCTCGAAATCGTGGCAAGACCCTAACCAACGCTACATCACGGATAAGCTACGCTACCAATTCGATAGCCTATGGGACGACAAGGAAGACGACTGTATCGTCATAGGTATCCCCGAAGCAGTTCGACAGCACATCCTTCAAACATACAGCTCGACAGCGCCTCCATCAGAGGATGATCTCAGGGCGCTATACGAACGCGCCGCCTTTCCCGAAGAATCAAAGCTTGTTGTGGCGACACCTCCGCAACCTGACCGTTTCACAATACCCGAACGTCTCGAATACAAAAGCGGTCCGTTCGAACATCAGGGAAAAGCTGTCGCGGCATGGCGCACCGCCGGATATCGCGGCGTTTTGGAAATGGCGACTGGCTCGGGAAAGACAATCACGGCGATGATTGGCGCACACCGTCTTCATGAAAAGAATGCGCCAATGCTTATCGTCGTTGCAGCGCCCTATGTGCCACTAATTGAACAGTGGTGCGATGAAATTTCCTTGTTCGGGCTAAGACCTGCCAACCTCACAACAGTA
Source organism: Gammaproteobacteria bacterium (assembly GCA_965115835.1). Classification (GTDB taxonomy): domain Bacteria; phylum Pseudomonadota; class Gammaproteobacteria; order Steroidobacterales; family Foliamicaceae; genus Foliamicus. The sequence continues at coordinate 2,300,075 of OZ220471.1, read as the reverse complement.
GGAGGCGCTACGAACCGCGCAAGGCAGATGGAGAAATTGAAACGCCGGCTGCGTATGGGGCTGTCGGATATCGAGGCGGTTGTGGTTAGTCACGATACGTTATGCACCTCGGAGTTCCATACTGTTGTCAAGGCGTTTGATTGTGTGCGGCTGCTGGTCGCTGATGAGGCGCACAACCTCGGACGGCCATCTTTCATTGATGATCCGCCAGAATTCTTTGAATATCGTCTTGGTCTGTCTGCAACACCGATACGCCAGTATGACGAGAAGGGAACAGAATCCCTGTTTGGGTTCTTCGGGCCCGTCGTGTTCCGATTTACACTCGAAGAAGCCATAAACCGCTGTCTTGTCGAATACGACTATTACGTCCATGCCGTTTACCTCACGCATGTTGAGATGGACAAATGGTTTGACCTCACGGGCGCAATCAAGCAAAACGCTTGGCGTAGCGAGGGCGGGAAGCCGGACGATTATCTCGCCAAGTTGCTCCGCGATCGACGTGTTTTGTTGGAAACAGCGTCCGGCAAGGTTGCCACCTTGAATGCTCTTCTGAAGGCTGAGGATATCGGCAGCCTGCGACACACCTTGATATATACATCTGACAAGGAGCCGGGCCAGCTCAAACAAGTGAATAAAATGCTGCGAGGCAAAAACATTCTTTTCCACCAACTCACGGATGAAGAAACATCAAACAGGGGTAAGACGAAGCGGATCATCAAGTCCTTCCAGGATGGTGAAATCCAGATGCTGACCGCTAAGCGTGTACTCGACGAAGGTGTGAATATCCCAGAGATATGCAAGGCGTTCATTCTCGCGAGCACGACCGTCGAGCGACAATGGGTGCAGCGCCGTGGGCGTTTGCTGCGCACATGCAACGCCATCGGTAAGACCCAAAGCGTAGTTCACGACCTGCTGACCTTGCCGCCAGGCATGGACGACGGGCTCGATCCAGACGCTCGTTCGCTCGTTCGCTCGGAACTGCGCCGGGTGCAGGCATTTGCAAGGCTTGCGCGAAATGCCGGTCGACCGGATGGGCCATTGGCGATGATCGGCAGAATGGTTGATGCTGCATACCTATAACAATCGGGAGATTGCCCGTGCCATTTAACAATAACAAGATAATCTCGATTCTCCTTGAGCAATGTGGGGGAATAGAAGATCGGTGCAACGGCTACCAAGAAGAGATCATCGAGGTGATTACCGAAATTCTGAAATATGAGTGGGGCCATCGCGTTGCGGCGACGAATATCCAGAAGAAGATCAACGAAAAGTGCAATGCGACCGCGCGGTTCCTCGTCAAGTGCCGCGGCCAAGACACAGCAATGGGGGAGTGGGGGACATGAAGCTGCTCCGTGCCGAGTTCCAGAATTTCCGGCTACTTCGCGAACTGGAGCTTGATTTTTCCAGTGATTCGGATATGAATCTAACAGTGATTCGGGCCGCGAACGAGTCCGGGAAAACAACAATACTGCATGGCCTTCAGTGGGCACTCTACGGAGATGCGGCACTACCTGGAAAGGGCGAGGGATTTCGTCTGTATCCTATTGACTGGGATACAAGCGAGGGCAAGCGTGTACCAATCACAGCCACCGTTGACTTCGAGCTGACAACACATCGAAAGGTCGGTAGGGAGATACGCGATACTCGGCGACGTTTTCGCTTGGTGCGATCAGCGTTCGAGGAAGTAGACAGTCAGGCGCGTCGCCCAGCTTCAACGGTGAAATTATTTGCGTTGAACGACTCTGGCGCAAGCCCTATAAATTCACCGGAAGCAATGATTAACGACGAGTTGCCGCCGGAATTACGGGAAGTCTTTTTCACGGATGGCGACCGAGCACTGAGTTTCATTGAAGCAAACGTTGCCCAATCAACGAAGCGCGAGCGTGTGCGGCGCGCCATCCGATCACTTTTGGGGCTTGGCGTTATCAACGACGCGATTCGGCATGTAGAAAAAACGAAGGCAGAGGCAAACAGGAAGGCGAAGCGTATAAGCACTAGCGGCGAGCTGAATAAAGTTGCCTCAACCCTTGAAGATGTGGAAAGCACTCAGAAGAAGCTCGAAACCGAGTTGGAAGATGCCAGGCGGCAGTTTGCGGCGCTCGATAAAAGTGTCGATGACATGGACCGGAAGATCGCAGCGGCGCTGCAAAAAGGCGATAAGGAGAAACTTCGCAAGGATCTCGAGGCCGCTAAAAATGAAATAAGGCGTCTTGATACACAACTCACGTTTGCGAACAAGGAACACTCGGCGCTGTTCCGCAGCGAGTCGGTAGCGACCGACCTGCTAGCACCGGTGCTGAGTCAAGCATTTGGGAAGCTGGATAAATTACATGACCAAGGCAAAATCCCCAACACAACTACGCCAGTTTTGCAGGATCGGCTTGAGGCGGAAATCTGCATCTGTGGCGAAACGCTGGAAGTAGGTGATCCGGCTGGCGAAGAGCGTCGCGCATATATTCAGAAATTGATTGAAGACAGCGAGCGGGCCGATGAAATCCAGAAGATTATTACCAACCTATACTACGGTGCCAAGCAAATACAGATACGCGACGATATTACTGCGAGTGGATGGCTTGAGGGTTACAAGAAAGTCACGGAGCGGCGTGACGATCTTCAAAACCTGCACGATGAAGCGGGCCGCAAGCTCCGGGCATTGGAGCTGCAGTTAGATTCCATTCCCGACATGGATATTAAAGGGCTTCGCGACACGCGCCGCCAGCACAAGGACATGAGAGATCGCTATTTGGCCAAGCAATCGAGTTTGCAGACACAGCTCGATAGGCTGGGACAGGACCGAGAGAAATTAGAAGCGAACCGTGACAGGCTGCTGCGCGAACAGAAAAAGGGAGCGCAGATTCTCGCCGAACTGGAAGTCACGCAGGACGTGATGAAAATTCTGAAAGGTGCCTATGATCAGATCACGAAGGAAGAATTGGAGAAAGTCAGTGATCGGATGAACAGCATATTTCTTGAAATGATCGGTGCCGATCCAGAACAAGGGGCAATCATTCAGCATGCCGAAATCAGCAGAGAGTTCGACATTATCGTTCACGGACCAAACGGCAGAAAGCTTGACCCGGATCGCAGTCTGAACGGAGCGTCACGGCGGGCGCTGACGATCGCATTCATTCTCGCGCTAACAACGGTCAGTGAAGTAGAGGCTCCGAACGTGATTGATACACCGCTCGGGATGACGAGCGGCTTTGTAAAGCGATCCATTCTGCGAACGGCTGTTCGCGAAAGTAAACAGCTTATCCTGTTTCTGACGCACGATGAAATTTTTGGTTGCGAAGAGATTATCGACCAGACCGCCGGTGTAGTATTCACGTTGACCAATCCGGCGCACTTTCCGACGATCTTGGTAAATGATCCCGATGTAGAGGAACGCAAGGTGCTCCGCTGCGAATGCGACCACAGAAAGGAATGCCCGCTTTGTCATCGTCATTCCGATGTGCAGGTATGAAGATGGCGTCATAGGGAGCGACGATGACAGACCGCTACTTCAATCCCTTTCAGGCGATCGACATCAACGTGCCGGTCGAATTCCATGAGACATTTACCAGGTACTGCCAGCGAGGCGCGAACGCAGTCATAGACCAAAGTCCGTTTCCGCGCATGGTGGACCTTTGGTTCTTGTCCATCTGTGTCGCAGCTCGGCTTGAGCTCAAGCAAGCCGACATCGCAAAGCACAATATACGAAAAATCATGGAGGGCTCCATCTTTAGCAGCGATCCTTGGCGTGTGCATGTGCTGATGCTGGTCGCTGTGGGCAAGACAGGTGACGTTCAGATCGTGTCCGAACCTCGTAAGATGATGACGCTGGTCAACGGCCTTGCTGTAGCAGGGTTGCCGAAGGTGATCGAAATGCTCAAAGAAGGCGATTCGGAACCGATCTGGAACTTGTCGGATGCGATCGCGAAAATACTTGGGAAGCACAAAATTGCATGAAATCATCAGAGCACCGTGACCACGCACAGTCGATGTTGAAGAAAATTATCAATGTTGGCAGAAAGGGATACCTTGCATGAAAAAAATCAAAGAGCTTTTTGAGGCGGAGGCATCCAGTCCTTCTGAAACAGCAATGCTTTACAACGGGGCTGTCGGCTTCCGCATTCCCGAGTATCAGCGCGAATATGATTGGTCCAAAGAAAACATAACTCGCTTGTATAGTGACTGCCTTGGCGGTTTTCATCGCCTCGCCACCAGTCCCAATGCCGACGCCTTTACATTTCTCGGAACGTTGGTCCTTGTAGAAGAGAAGAAAAGAGAGGAAGACTTCGGTGGAACTTCCGTGGCTATCGTAGATGGACAGCAACGCCTCACTACACTCACGCTTCTTGCCTGTGGTTTGTATGAGATCCTCAATGCTGCGCTGCTTGATACGCTTGAGTCATTGACACTCAAGGAGAGCATCAAGCAATGGATCAAAGTTGAGATTGAGGATCGTCTGAAAGATCTTTCCGAATGCGCCTCCGGGGCGCAGAAATTAAGGGGGAACAAGTTCTATCCGTATCCGAGAATCATACGGACTAAAGACAAAAGGGGCCGCTCGTCGATGACATCCGAATATCGTTCGGCCTTGGCAATTTTTCTTGATGCGTTTGCAAAATACGCCAGCGCCGATGATGCCGGTGAGTTTGTTCCCCCATCTCTTGGAAGCGGAACCGATGCACAGAAGTTGGGTAAAAACTATCAACTGGTCAGATGCCTACTTGAGAAACTCACAGCAATTCCCGCCAAGCCATTTTGTGGTGCTGATGGGGTGGCATTCTGGTGCGGATGGCCGGTTGGCGGATCAGTTGGGGAAGGCTACCCCTCCGGCCGGCGCCGGATAAGTGGTTTGGCTACGCTGTTTCCCTGAAGAACCCGCTCGTCGCACACCCGACCACGGCGATGGGGTCAGGAGGTGTCGAAGGGCGCCAGTTCGGTTGGGTGGTGGCCGAAGGCGATGGCCTGATACAGGGCCTCCCAGCCGGTAATGAAGAACTCCAGAAACAAGCGGCGCAACCGTTCCCAGAAGTATTTCGGACGACCCTCCCGCTCCCGTGCCGCCCCAAACAGCGCACAGCAGCGCTGCTGAATCTGGTCGATCAAAAAAGCCAGCATCGTCAAACCGGAAAATACCGTCGCCAGATGCCGCTTGCCGTGGCCAAAGTTATGCTCAAAGCCGTAGCCTTGGTTCTTCAGGGTGTTGAAGGTCTCGTTCTCAATGCGCCAACGCGCCCGACCGGCACGCATCAGCGCTTCCACATTCGATTCCGTGATCTTGATGTCCGTAACCCAACTAAAGTGCCGCTCCCGACCCTTGGGGGTGGTTTCCCAACACTCCAGAAAGTTCACCTCCAGGTCGAAATTCGCGTCGTTGAGCGGCACACCGTTGAGAAAGCGATACCGCCGCCGCACACCGTCCTCGCCTTGGGTCTCGACAACCCGCGTCGCCATCACCGAAGCCACCCAGTGAAACAACTCCGCATGGTCGCCCGGCTTCACCCCCAGCACAAAGCGCAGGTCCAATTCCTGCAACAGCCGGATGTGCGGACCGTTCGAGGCCAACGCATCCTCCACCACCAACAGCTTCAGATGCGGATGCTCGCGCCGCACATCCCGCAGCAGACGCTTGGCCGCGTTGCGCTCGCAGTCGTTCTTGCGCGAACCGTCCGCGCGCAGGATCGGCTCCGGCGCCAGCGGAAACACCTCGCGATGCTCCGGATGCACCAGCACCGCACCCAGCATCTGGTGATAGTAGGTCACACGACCGTCCCGGTGACGCCGCTCGCAACAATGAGCGCAATGCACCTTCTGCGAGGAGAAGTAGCCCGTGCCGTCCACCGACAACAGATAATGATCGTCTAGCCAGGTGAAGTCCCGCAGCCCCCCGCCACGCTGTAACGCCGCAAACACGCGCTTGAAGGCCCGCCGCAGCGAGCGCGGATCCACTTCATCCAGTCGCTCGCGCATGGTTGTATCCGACGGCGCGCGCTCCACCCCATAGAGGCTTCTCAAGTTCGACCGGGTGCGCTCCTCGCCCCGTGCGTCCTGCTCAAAACTCAACAGCGACGAATACTTCAGCCCAAACATCGCCAGCGCCGACATCAGACAGTCCGTCAGGGGCAGGCCACGGCTCGCAACCGGATCCTCAATGCGATCGAAACAACCGCGCACCACCCGGAGCAATCCCGGGGCACTGAGCGTCTTGCGAAACTGGATCTTGGACATGGTTCATCCCCTGTACTCCAACAATCGCTCGAATCATACGGTTTTCGGATGAAAAGTTTGCGAAGAACTTCTTCTCGAACCGCCCAAAACCCCTGAAATCACTCACATGTCAAATTTGGCGGGAATTGCTGAGAAACTCAACAATTCGGAATGGTACGAAGAGGCAGAATGCGACCAAGTCTCGATCAACGACCTTGATCGCTCCGGGTATAGAAGCCTGCTGGATCGTCGCGCGGATGTTATAGAAAGCAGAGACGATCAGAATCGGGCCATTGCAGATTTGCAAAAATGTGAAGCAGCGCATGGCTTGCTCCGAACCCTCCTGTTTGCGGCTTATTTCTGCCGGTGCATAGTCCTTACACGTGTCACAACTGATGACGAAAGCGCAGCATTTGATATCTTCGATGCACTTAACACGACGGGCGAGCCACTGACCGCCTTGGAAACATTGAAACCGATAGTGATCCAGTTCGAAATTTCAGAAGGAAGATTCGACGGAACGGAATCAGATATAGCATTTGGGCGACTCAAGGAACACTTGGACAATTGGTATGCCGACACTACCAAAAAACAAAAGGAAACCAAGGAGTTATTGGTTAGCTTCGCTTTGTACATGGAAGGAAAAAAGCAGCCGGAGCGTAATCCTTCGGTTTTCAGGTGATGTATGGAGGCTTCGGTGACTTCCAGTTGATCTTCAAGTTTTGCTTGAGCGGTCGGCGGCAGCGGTTTGATTGAGGGCTTTTGGCAACGCTTTGCCCCCTGGTAACGCGTTCAGAAATTGTATATGGTTGCGCGCATGGTGATGCGCGACGAGGATTTCGGGGCGACTTTGACACGGGTTGAAGCGGGCGGCGGTCTGGGTTCGCCGTCCCTGTTGGAACTGGCAGGCGAGCCGTACGACTGGCGCTCGCTTTACGAACAGGCGCTGGTTCGAGCCCATATGGAATGGGCGCGGGCGGAGGCGGCGCAAGCGCGCTGTCAACAGTTGCGCTGTGCGGAGAGGACTGCCCGTTCCCGTGCGGGCATGCTGAAGTGGAACCTTGACAAGAGTCGGGGCCAACTCGAGGCGGCGTTCGAGGAGGTCAGGAAGGTTCGCCGCGCGGCGAGGGGCGCGCTGATTTCACAGGCGGAAGTAGCGCGCTTGGAGAGGTTGCTTTCCGAGGCCGGAGTCGATACTCGCAAGCACAGCACGATCCTGTCGCTGCGTCGGGAAGTCTTCCAGTTGCGTCAGGCCCTTGTGCAGGCGAAGGGCACGATCGCATCGCTGCGTCGGCGCAACGCCCGCCTGCGCACCAAGGCGCGGAAGTTGCAAACCGGGAGGGTTGCGCGGGTCTCGCGCGAGGAGGCGCTGCAAGCCCAAATCGAGAAGCTTCGCTCGACCCGGAGCGTGTTGTCGAAAGCGCTGTTTGCGAGCCACAGCGAACAACAGGACAAACCGGGCACGGGACGCCAGCGCGGACAGCAAGTCGGGGCGCCCGGTCATGGCCGCACCCCTCGCTGCGGACTGCGGGAGATCAAGCAACGGCGCAACCCGCCGAAGGATGCGCGGGTATGTTCCCGCTGTAGCAAGCCCTATGTCGCCAACGGCAAGCGTTCCACGAGTCTTGTCGAGATCCGGGTCAAGGCCCATATCCGCAGGATCGAGCGGACGCGCTGGCGGAGAGGTTGCAGCTGTGCGTCCTCGCCACGGGAAGTGACGGCGCCGCCGGCGCCCCGGCTGTTCCCCGGCACGCTCTACGGAACCAGCGTATGGGCCCGCTTTTTGTTCGAGCACTGTGCCTGCCTGCGCCCGCTGAGCCGGGTCTCGGCGTGGTTCGCCCACCAGGGGTTGCCGATCTCGCCGGGAACGCTGGCCGACCGGCTCAAGCACTTTGTGCCGCTGTTCGGGCCGCTTCACGAGGCCATCCTCGCACACCAGAACCGAACCGGGGTGCGCCATGCCGACGAGACCGGTTGGCGTGTGCAGGAGTTTTGCGAGCGCGGCCGATCGAGCCGCGCCTGGCTTTGGACTTCGGTCAGTTCGGATGCGGTCTACTTCCATATCGATCCTTCGCGCAGCGCCGAGGTGGCAAAGACCCTGTTCGGCGATACCGCCTGCCCCCTGGTGCTGGTCTGCGACCGCCTCTCCACCTACAAGCGGCTGGCGCGCGAACTCGACGGCAAGATCATGCTCCAGTGGTGTTGGGCGCATCAAAGGCGCAGCTTCATCGAGTGCGCGGCTGGCCATGTGCGGCTCACCCGCTGGTGTCAGGGATGGATGGAACGGATCGCGACGATCTTCCGACTCCACGAGCAACGACGCAAGCACCATGTCCCCGGTCTGGAACGCCAGACGCCGGAGTTTGATGCGGCGCAGGCCGCGTTGGGAGCGGCGCTCGCACGGCTGTTCGCCGATGCCGAAGCGGAACTGGCCGGCCTGTCGGATCGGACCCGCAAGGCCAAGCCGCTGCGCTCGCTGCTCCGCCATCGCCAAGGACTGTGCGTGTTCGCCAACGCGCCGGAAGTGCCTTCAACGAACAATGCCGCCGAACGCGCGTTGCGCGGGCCGGTCATCGGGCGCCGATTGACGTTCGGCTCCAATAGTGAGAAAGGTGCGCAGTTCACCGCGATCATGCACTCGGTGGTGGGCACACTGTCGATGAACGGCGTGGATGTGCTGCGCTGGCTGGAGGCATGGTTGAGCGTGTGCGCACAACAGGGCGGCAAGGCGCCGCGGGATCTGTCATCTTGGCTGCCATGGTCGATGAGCGAGGAGCGCAAGCACTCGTTGATGGCGCCCGGATGACCGGCGCGGTCGAGTGCCGGTACTACGGTCGCGACTTCACGGTTGAAGAAATGGCGCTGCTGCGCGCGTTGATCGCCGGGCCTCCGGCGCTCAACCGCCATGCCCTGTCGAAGGAGTTCTGCCGGCGCATCGGCTGGCTCAAGCCCGACGGCGGACTCAAGGACATGATGGCCCGCGTGACCATGCTCGCCATGCACCGCGACGGCGTGATCCACTTGCCACCGCCGACGAGTCCGCATCGCCCGCCCAAGCCTATCGCCTTCGGGCCGGACACCGAGCCGCCGCTGTTCCCCGCGCCAACCGGCCTCGACGAGGTTCGCCCGCTCGACTTCCGCATCGTCGTGCGCGGCGCTCGCGAAGGCAAACTCTGGAACGAGTTCGTCGCCCGTTACCACTACTTGGGATACAAGACCCTGGTCGGCGCCCAGATGCGCTACATCGTCCACGACCGAAACGGCGAACCCCTCGCCATGCTCGGCTTCTCCACCGCCGCTTGGAAACTCGCCCCGCGCGACCGGTTCATCGGGTGGACGCCCGACAAGCGCGAGAAAAACCTGCCGCTGGTGGTCGACAACCCGCGCTTTTTGATCCTGCCGTGGATCGAGATCCCCAACCTCGGATCGCACATCCTCGCCATTGTGCGACGACGCCTGCCCGGAGACTGGAGCGAACGCTACAACATCACGCCCGTGCTCATCGAAACCTTCGTCGAAACGCCCCGCTACACCGGCGCCGTCTACAAGGCGTCAGGCTGGACTCGCGTCGGAACCACCCAGGGCCGGGGACGCTATGACCGAAACATGCTCCGCGACAAGCCCAAAAAGGACATCTGGCTGCGGTCGCTCCGGCGAAACTGGAAACAAACACTCAATCGCTGATATCGTCGCCTCCATGCCCTGAACAAACAGGGATCACCCGAAAACCGAAGGATTACGCCGGAGCACCTTGCGGCACAACGGAATTTCTTACGAACGGGATACAACCGGTCGAAAGCGATATCCCGTGAGAACGCTCAGCGCTTCGTTTCCTTGCTTGCCGATATGGCCGAGTTCAGGAGGTACTATTGGACAAGTAAGGGCATTGAAGAACTTGCACGGTTTCATTCCAGCACCAATCTGGGGCAAGTGCAGCTTTTGGTGTCCTTCCTCAAGGACATGCAATCTAAACTCGCCCTGCCAATCTTGGGGCGTTACTGGACTCCCGATCTCAAGAGCCGAGGGGATGATGAGTTCCTGGAGGCTCTGAAAGCCACGACGGCCTTTCTGATACTGAGAAGAGCGGCGTCGGGTGGAACCGCAGGAATTGACAGCGATTTTCGCGCAGTGATGGCGCCCAAGAATGGATCCAGCAAAAAATTCGGACTGTGCGCGGGAATAGAGCATCGCAACCAAAGGCTTAGCATAGCGGACCTGAAAGTCGCATTCAGAAAGTTACTTTCCAGTGGCAAGTTCAAGATTGCTCAGAAGGACAAGTGGGTGAATCAGGTTATGGACAACCCCCTATATCAGCAAGCGAGGACAATTGTCCGTTTCATGCTTCTTGCCGCGGCTCATCAATCAAGAGCTTCCGAAAAAACGCCAGGGTGTTGGGAGAAGGAGGGTGTCAAGAGCAGTTCACACATCAACAACTTCCTTACTTTTGAGACTTGGAATAGCGAACTGTATGAAACAGTGGAACATATAGCGCCAGAGAGCGAGCCGAAAAACGGCTGGGATGATGAAATTTATAAGAACACGATTTTGCGCCACTCGCTTGGCAATTTAGTATTGCTTCCGAAGAAAGAGAACGGAGCGATCGGCAAAGATAGCTGGAAACGAAAGAAAGTGTTCTACGCTGCCCTTACTGAAGAGACAAGCGGCCAACAGCAACAGCGGATCGAAGAAGCAACTGCATTGGGAATGCAGTTTTCCGACTATACGACGCAACTGTTGCAAGATGGAGAGAGGCTCGCCTTGTTGCAGCCTTTGCGAGATGTAGAAGAATGGAACCGGGATGTTATTGAGGCACGAGCGCGCAACACTGCTGAACTTACATGGGATTATTTGTGGCCTTGGCTCAAGAATTAGTTACTTGTGACATGCCAGACAGACTTTTGCTTTGCCGTACAAGTCGTCGATGTCGAGAGGTTCGCTGTCAGGCCGCAGCGGATTCAGTTTCACACGCGAACGCATCCGAGAAAGCCGCTTGTCGTGATCCTGTCTGATTTGTGCAATGCGCTCCGGTCGTTCCAACTCGTCGAGCGACTCTCCCTGGCTCCACGTAAACGGTGAGCCATGTTCGACGGCGTTTTTCTCGTAGGCTTTGGCTTCCGCGAATGCAGCGGGGTGCTGTTCCTTGAGCCGCACCCATTCGATTTTCTGCTGGAAAAAGCAGAAGGTGCAGCCGCTGCGTGTGCGCCAAGCATAGTACTTGGGTAGGCCCAGCCCGGCGCTTTCGAGGACTTCGAGTACGCCTGCTTTGTCAATCCCGGCCTCTTTCAACGGCAACTTGATGATGAGGCGGTCCTGCTTCGATGAGTAACCCTCGCGATATTCCTCGTCGCTGCGGATTGCAACATAGCTGTATACGGTGGTTCCGGCGGCGAGCATCGGCCGAAGCCAATGCTCGAACGGCCGAAGTTTGAGTTGTCGCGTACACCAGCGCGTCTGTGGCGAGGGAAGAAAATCATTGTATTGCCTGAGCCAGAAGTCGAAGTCGCGGTCGGGGTTCAGTCGCCTTATCGGTTGCCCGAGAAATCCTTCCAATCTCCCGAGGTATTCGTACACCTCGGGCAATTCCTTGCCGGTGTCCGTGAAGAAATACTCAATGTCTAATTCGGGATGATGCTGCCGCATGTAAACCGCAAGGGCCGCGCTATCACGTCCGCCAGACAGGCCAAGCACGTGTTTTGCGGAGTTGTTCGTCATGATGCGACTTTATTTGGCTCTTCCTTTTCTCCAGTCAGGGAACTTTGCATGTAGCGCTTGCTGAGTTCTGCCAGAGCTGCCAAAACAATGTTGCGGCGATCAGCCCCGGCCTTTTCCACCGCAGTGGCAACATACTCGGTGAGATCGTTAACGGCAGCACGATCGGAGTCCGCGATGTCGAACTCCTCTAGCAGGGGAGTCGGTCGCCCGTCGATACCAATGACGACAGCCATTGCTTGCCGCTTGTCTGGACGGCCCTTGACGCGCGCAAAGGTCTCCGCGCGAAGGAATCTCTGGGCCATGTCGGCAAGCTCGATCACAGCGCGGTCAAGGTCGGGATCGATCCAGTCGCGGGACGGTTTATTCGCAGCGAGACTTGCGATGCCTTCGAAATTCTCATTCGAGCCGTCGAACCGTGATAACCGTCCAACGAAGGCATCAAGACGGAAGTCGCCAGCGAGCTGCTTGATGTTCTCGGCACGCTCTCGCAGTTCCGCAAGGGCCTGCGGCGAGATGTTCGGCACCTGCAACTCTACCAACATGATGTCGCGCAAGCGGTGCAACATCGAGGGATACGCCTGTACCAACTCTTCCAACCCTTCGCGAACACTGCCAACGATACGAGCCAAATCGTCCTCTTCAGCAATCGAAACATCTTTGCCTAATTGCGCGGGAATGTCATCGAACAGGAACTGGTTGGGGTCGTGCGCCCGTTTGAACAGATCACGGATATTCACGGCGTTTGAAGACAATCGCATTGTTCGCTCTGTCCATTTCGGTAACCGGTCGTATATTGCAACGAGGCCGCGCCCGACATTGATGGGTTCCAGATGCAAAAGCTCATTCGTCTTGTCCAGATCCCGTACTATCTGCGCCATGTCGGACAGCAGACGCCGGGCAACATCAGTGAGATCCATCCAGCGCAACTGAATGGATGCGGCATCTTTCGCGAGGTAGTCCACATCCACATCATCGAATTTCGCCCGGAAAATCCCGTCCCGGTAGACAGCGAGCTTGTTGCGTTGCGACAGGACGAACGCGACAGCAAGGATCGGCATTAGCCCATCCTTTACACCGAAGGGCGGTTTCCGCCACTCTTCGAACAATTCGGAGATAGCAACCGTACGATTGGTGTGTTCTCTCATGTAATCGATTGCTCGCTTCCACATCGGAGTCAAGCGATAGGGGTCGCCACTGGCTCTCGTGGGTGAAACGAAACGCCAGTTCTTTCCATGCTGCACATAAAGCCCTGTGCTATCCAGTATGGAGACGAACAAACCGAGTTCGGCAGGAAATCCCTGGATGCCGAGACGCGGTTCGCCCTCGTGCAAGACCATGCGCCGCAGGAGGATGTTTTGGGCCGCGATGGCGTTGCTGGACGGCTTCTGTCGGTTCAGAAGTTCGTTGTGCAAGCGCGGCGATTTCCCGAAGCTTTGATCTGCTTGCTTGGAGGCGATTTTGTTGAGATTGGCCTGCCCAAGGCGCTTTAGCTGGCGGTGCTTGCGAAACCACAACGCGTCGTCGAAGGCCTTTCGGATTTCTATTTCCAGAAGAGTTTGCAAGGCCATAAGCCGTGCGGAGACTTCTCGCCGAGCGACGGGGTCGCCGGCGAGTTCCGGATGATCGTTGCTGACACGTTCGAGAGCGTACAGTTCGCGCGCTAACGGCATGATCGACCAGGATCGTTTCGAAATTCCGACTACCGTGTCCCATTCATTGCTGTGGCGCGCTGCTTTGCGGCACATGCTTTCGGCGTATTTTTCGTTTTCATTGTCGGTCGGAATGCCAAGTAGGAACTGGCCGATTGCGCCGTTCTCCGGCTCATGATCGACTACAAAGTCGTCAAGGCTTTTAACGGGAACAATGTTCACATCAAACCACCTAAATGCACCAGTGTCGTGATAGTGGTGTTTGGCGAGGACCGGCTGAATTCCTGCCAGCGAATTGATCTCCCGGAAGTCAACTTCGTTAATCTCATCAAGTGCTGCGCGGACGGCCCGGTCAATGTCGAAGTCGCTGCCCGCGAATATCGCGCGGGCGCCGAGGAACTTCTTGAAGATCGTGAACGACCATGCGTCCAGTTGCGCCAGCGCCTTATCAAACACACTGTCGGATGATTCTGGAAAGCAGGTCCGTAGAAGCTCGGAATGCGCAACAAGACCCGAGCGTTCCTTGAACAGGTCGATAACTGCGATCGTCTTCAGCAGGCGCACATGAAGGGCGTCTCCTCCGATAGCTTCGCATCGCTCCAGCGCTTCCGCGGCGAGCGCCCACCGGTGTCCATCGGGCGAAGCCAGGATAGACGGCTCCAGATTGACGCGCAAATAGTCCCAGAGCCGATCCGGACCGTACATTTCCTCGCCTGACGCATGGTTGAGGAAATCTTGAAAGCCGTGTGGCTCGGAGGAATTGAGGAAGCCAAATAGGCTGCGCTGGTTCTGCCCGAAACGCCGCCTGGATATCGGTCCCAACAGGCATGCCACGACCGGGTGTAGTGGCCAGCACGCTTTCAGCATGACGCCTAGCCTCTCCGCGTCCCCACTACGACCGCGGCGGGTGAACTCTGCGACAGCGGAAGCCAGCGCACAAGATTTCCTGGAACGGTGATCATTCTCGATCGCACGGGAGATCAGGTCAATCTGTTCCTCGCCTGCGGTGTCGACGATCAGATCAATGAAGCGGCCCTGAATCTTTGTCCATTCATCGCGCGTTTCGTGCGGCAGGCAGTGGGCATATTCCTCGAAGGCCTGATGTAACACCCCGACAAGAAGAAAGCGCCCATTGCTCCGAGACGCCGCCTCAGCTAATTGCTGAAAGAGGTATATATCGGAGCCGTCCTGAGCAGCGGCTTCGAGAAACTTGCCCATTTCGTCGATGAAGAGGACGAGTCCACCATGAGTGCTGGGCTTCTCGGCAGCTGCGTTGGTCAGCGTGGTGATCACGTTGGTTTCGGTCCAACCACCGCGCGGTCGGCGGGATACAAGCCCAATCCGCTTCGCAGATTCACCGATGACCGCGACGGGATCGTCACGCCGCGCAACGACGGGAAGGATGCGCCATCCCTTTGTGCCGGTTGGCAATGCATCCCGAATCGTTGCCGTCAGATCTCCCCCGAAGACTTTGGCCGCTTCACTCTGCAATTCTGCGTTGCCGTTTAGCAAGGCGCCAAGGCCAATAACCAAGCTCGATTTGCCGCTGCCGTAAGGGCCGGTCCATGTATATGCGCCCTGTCCCGTTTCAGAAACATGTCGGGCCATCGTCATGAGAACTTCGGCTGAGGATTGAGGGCAGACGAAACCTTCCAGGCTGGCGATGTCGCCGAAGTCGGAGTCAATTCGGATTGACCTATGGAAACGGCGAGCGATACGGACACGATGACGAAGAGTCATCAAGCGGCCTTCTTTCTGGCAAGCACACCGCAATCACCCCGAATCCAGGATAGCGCCGAGCGATCATCGATATTGATGTTGCGCACGACCTGTTTCAGGCCAGCAGTTTCAGACCACCTTAAATTACCGTTCGTTAGCTCGTCGAGAGTGGCGAGACGATCAGCAACATCATTTTCATCAAGAAGAAACACACGGCCGGGTCCGCCTGGCGCATGAGCAATAGCTTCGAATGACAGAGTGGCGGTAGCGGCAGCATCGGAATGGCGCGCCCAGAAATCCAGGAGCGCATAGACGAACACAGCATCTTCCAAAGTCGTCTTGGGTCCGCGCACAAAACGGAAACTGTCCTTCGTACCAACAGCTTTGATGAGACCCAATTCGGTCAGTGGCGACTCAAGTACATCGTCGTGACCGGTCTTGTCTGACGGCCGGCGCGCAACATAGGTGCGAATAAAGCAGGCGACATCGTTCCTGATTGTTGTGTTGGATACGCGAGACCAGTGGCGATCCCTGGCAAGACGATCAAGTCTTTTGATCAACAACCCCCGTTCGAAGGTGACAGCGGTATAGTGGCTGAACGCCCAGAACCACGTTGTCTTTTCTTTGTGGGATGCCAGTTGCCAATGGATAAGCCAAAGCGTTTTCGGGTCTTCCATGTACGGGTCAATCCCTGTCGGGCCAAATATAAGGCGGCCGAACTCGGTCGTCCGAATCGAACAGCTCGTGTGCTCCTTGACCACACGAGCCGCCTTCGCCCAATGTCGCATGGACGCGACCATGTTTTTCCCGACGCCGAAGCGCGCTATGGCATCGTTGCCCCAACAATCCGTCCGGTTTTCGGGTTGGCCCTCGGTCTCCGCGACTCGGTCAAACGCCTTCTTTAGCCAACCATAACGGAGCGGGAATGTTTCATGCCCGGAAAATTGCGGCTTGTAGGTTTGCTGAAAGAGTGGCCCACGCCCACGCACCATTCGCCCCTTGCCTTCTGGACACTACCTCCAGTAACTCGACCTTACCGCACAGGGTATGCTACGGTCAATGAAAGATGGAGACTACCGCTAGAGGCGCTGCATCGGTCGAGGCCCGGCTCTGCACAAGGTGTTTTTCTTATAACTCATTGAAATAAATTGAAGATCGGAAGAAAGATCTATCTCGATCATCAGGCGACTACGCCCCTGGATCGGCGGGTAGTGGCTGAAATGGCTCCCTACCATGGCGAAGCGTTCGGTAATCCGCATTCCTCGGATCACAGCCTCGGTTGGGAGTCTGCGCGCGCCATCGAAGTGGCTGTCGCACAAACCGCACAATTGATCGGAGCGGACGCCGATGAAATCATCTTCACTTCCGGCGCAACCGAATCCAACAACATGGCCTTGTTGGGACTCGGCCGCCGGGCTGCCGAGGGTGACCGTCGGCGTATCCTTGTGAGTGCTATCGAGCACAAGTGTGTGCTCGCATCGGCTCGTGTGCTCGCAGAACAGTACGGGTTCACTGTGGAGCAGATCCCGGTGGACCGACAAGGCCGCGTGGAATTCGCAGCCCTTGACGACATGCTAGACGAAGATGTTCTCGCCGTGTCGGTCATGGCTGTAAACAACGAAGTCGGGACCATTCAGGATATCGCGAAGATATCCAATAACGTTCATGGCTATGGAGCCATTTTTCATTGCGATGCGGCGCAAGCGCCACTTGCAAAGTCGATGGCCTTGATGGGAACGCATGCAGATATCATGAGCCTTTCTGGGCACAAGATGTACGGCCCCAAAGGGGTCGGAATTATCTTTATCGCCCGCACCTTGCAGAATCGGATTGAACCGTTGATATACGGAGGAGGCCAGCAGAACGGACTTCGCTCAGGCACACTACCCGTGCCGCTTTGCGTGGGTATGGGTGCGGCTGCCCAATGGCTAATCGACGATGCAGTCGAAGAAAAGCGAGATGCGTTACGCCGCCGCCGCGATGCGTTCGTGCGCCGCGTGACAGGATTGAGCTGGCCGGTTTCGATCAATGGCCCCAAAGGCAAGGCACGACACCCGGGTAATGCAAGCCTCTGTTTCCATGGGTTTTCGGCGCACGAGATACTAGGGACGCTGCAACCTCATGTTGCAGCTTCCACTGGCTCGGCCTGCACATCGGGTATTCCGGAACCATCGCATGTCTTGCGGGCAATTGGTCTCAATAGCGATGATGCAAAAGCATCCGTTCGTTTTAGCTTGGGCTTCGGTACAACTGATGAGGATGTTGAGCAGTCTGTGGAATTGATAGAGAAAGCGCTGACTCAATTGTCGAATGCCAACTTGGTTTGCTCGGGCTGATATGAGCCTGTTCCGCTCGAGAGTTTTCCTGCACGATCATTCCGCAAGCCAGTTTGTATATCCTGAAAAAACCTGACAAAAGCAGCGGTTTTGGGAGAGAGGCAGACTATGTGTGCGAACCGTTCTCGAGCGCCCCTGCCCGCGCCGCAAGCCGGGCGACCGTGTCGCGCAGTTGTTCAACCTGCTCGGCAAAGTCATCGAACTCGACCCGGGTGGGCGCCAACCGCGCCTCCTCCTGCACGAAATCCCGCATGCTGCGCCTCAGTGAACCCGCCCCTCCCTCGGCCCATTGCGTTGCAGCGCGCAGCGCGTCGCTGGCCTGGTGCGCGAACACATCCCCGGTGAGCCGCGCCAATTCCTCTTCGGGGCTGGGCCGACAATGCTTCAGCAGCCTTGCGAATCCTTCCGCCACCGCAGGGTCGCCCTTCAAGTCCAGCCCCGGTCCCGCGTGATCGCCCCCCAGCAGCGCAGCCAGCCTGCTCGGACTTCCCCCCAGGCTGATATCGGCCGCAGATTGGTCGGGCTTGAGAATCATCAGCCGCCCGCCCTGCACAGCCATGCGCAGCACCGGCCGGGCGCCGGCCAGACCCACATCCATGCACCGGCCCTCTATTGCAGCGGCGGCGTGTCGCGCAGTGAGCGAAGCCTCCAGGTTCCGGTTCAGAACGGAGGCAAGGGAAGTAGCCAGCGTCTCCAGCATGCCCCGGTCCGTTTCCTCAAGGCTCAAGAGCCGGCGTTGCAAGATGACATGGGGCTTGGCCAATCGTCCAGAGCCGCCCAATCGCGCTTGTCTGGAGGAAGCAGATACAATTGGGGGCGCTCGCCAAACTTTGCCATCTCTGTCACTTGGCTAATCGCACAGCGCCAATTATAGAAAATCGGACATCGCAAAGCCCGACAGGCCGCTCGCGCAAACCCACCACATCCTACTCCCGAAGCTCGTGTTCGGCAAAATCCGCCTTCAGGATGCCAGCAATTCCCGCCAAGCGCGACGATGCTCGACAATCAGCTCCGATCCAACGCCTGAATGGTAACAAGCCTGGTTATCCGAACCTGAACGAACGACTCTGTATCGTTAGCGGGAATTGCTGTCAGGATGCTGAAAAGGAAGACGGGGCTGTAGCATGACCCGCGTTTCCGTCAATCCCGATCTCCTCCGCTGGGCGCGCGAGCGCGCCGGGACTACACAGGAATACTTGGCAGCCAAGGTTAATTTCAAGAAGCTACCTCTATGGGAAGCCGGCCAAGAGCAGCCCACGCTGAAGCAGGTGGAGGCGTTCGCTCGCGCCGTGCATGCGCCTGTTGGCTATCTGTTCCTTTCGGAGCCGCCGGAGGAGGCCGTGCCCATCCCCGACTTCCGCACTTTCGCTGGCCGCGCGGTTACGCGGCCCAGCCCCAACCTTCTGGACACGATCTACGCCTGCTAGGAGCGGCAAGGCTGGTACAGGGATTTCGCGCGCATCGCCGGCGAGTCGGCGCTCGATTTTGTCGGCAGCACATCGGTCGAGGCATCCCCTGAGAAGGTTGCGGCCCGGATGCGGGAGACCCTGGGTTTCGATCTGACCGCCCGCCGGGAGTGTCCCACCTGGACCGATGCGCTGCGCTTGTTCATCTGTCAGGCCGACGAGGCCGGAGTCCTTGCCATGATGAGCGGTGTCGTGAGGAGCAACAACCGCCGCCCTCTCGACCCCGCCGAGTTTCGCGGTTTCGCCCTGTGCGATCCGCTCGCTCCGCTGGTCTTCATCAACGGCAAGGACACGAAGGCGGCGCAGATGTTCACACTTGCCCACGAACTCGCGCATGTCTGGCTTGGCGCTTCCGCCTTGTCGAACCTCGGCGCCGCGCCGGCGGCGGGTTTCCGGCGCGAAGAAGTGTGGTGCAATGCGGTGGCGGCGGAGTTTCTGGTACCTCTGGAAGCCCTGCGATCCGATCTGCGCCGCAACGAACCGTTGTCGGACGCGCTGTCCCGATTGGCGCGCACCTTCAAGGTCAGCACGTTGGTCATCCTGCGCCGCCTGCTCGACGCAGGATGGTTGACTCGCGAGCGCTTCGATGCCGCCTGAGTGCAAGAGAACGAACGCCTGCGGACGCTCGTTCGGGCGCGCCGTCCGTCCGGCCACTTCCAACGCACAACGGTCTCGCGGGTCGGGTGCCGGTTCGCACGCGCACTGGTCGCGAGCACACTCGAAGGCCAGACGCTCTATCGGGATGCATTCCGGATGCTGGGCGTCAGAAAGGCCGAGACTTTCAGCAATCTCGGACGCGAAGTCGGGGTGATGGGATGAGCGCCTATCTCATCGATTCGAACGTCTTCATTCAAGCCAAGAATCTGCACTACGGCTTCGATTTCTGCCCTGCCTTCTGGGATTGGCTGGTTTAGCAGAACGACGCGGGCACCGTAGCAAGCATCCAGAAGATTGCGGACGAACTGTACGCCGGAGGCGATGAGCTGGCGGAGTGGGCTGCTGCTCGGGGCGGCGAGTTCTTTCTGCCGCCGGATGACGCCGTGTTGCCGGCGCTTCGCACCGTGAGCGATTGGGCGAGCGGGCACGGATACCAGCCAGCCGCCTTCGCGACTTTCCTACAGGTCGCCGACTACTGGCTCATTGCCCACGCATTGGCTCACGAGTGCATCGTCGTCACGCACGAGGTTCCAGCCGACACCGCCAGCAAGATCAAGATTCCGAACGCCTGCATCGGCCTCGACATCCGCTGCATGAATCCCTATGAAATGCTTCGCAGGGAGCGCGCGAGATTTGTCTTGGGAATGAGTAGAGTCGCGGCTTGATGGCCAGATTCTCTGAAAACGAGAGTGGAAACACCGCTCTCGCATGGCTGGCGGGGAAAGGAACCCGGCGACCCCATCGCCGCGGCCTGCATGCCCCGGATGCACGACATACTCGCCGCTCAAGGCATCCGCCCGACCGCCGCTTCAATGAGGCCGGGGCATGCATGCCCCGGATGCTCTGCAGCTCTTTCCGGCACGATGCGCAGTATTTCGGGCTTCAATGAGGCCGGGGCATGCATGCCCCGGATGCACTGGCGCCGCCGCGCAGGTGCTGACGGAGCCGGGCGAGCTTCAATGAGGCCGGGGCATGCATGCCCCGGATGCCGCGTGAACACCCGCTTTTTGCCCTCCACCTCGCCGCCGCTTCAATGAGGCCGGGGCATGCATGCCCCGGATGCGTGGCGTGGATTCAGGCGCCGGCGGTGCGCGTGGCGTAGCTTCAATGAGGCCGGGGCATGCATGCCCCGGATGCGCCGAGCTGCGCGACGCGATAGGCGAGACGCAGCCGGCTTCAATGAGGCCGGGGCATGCATGCCCCGGATGCCCTCACGCCCCCGCCACGCCGCCAGCTCAAGCGCCCGCTTCAATGAGGCCGGGGCATGCATGCCCCGGATGCCGAGCGGGCGAGCCAGGAGGAATACATCGGCGAGCTCGCTTCAATGAGGCCGGGGCATGCATGCCCCGGATGCGCCGCTGCTTGAGGTCGGCGAGCGTGAAAAATTTCGCGGGCTTCAATGAGGCCGGGGCATGCATGCCCCGGATGCTCATGAGGCCGTCCCACCCGAAATCCGACACCCCATCGGCTTCAATGAGGCCGGGGCATGCATGCCCCGGATGCGTCGGCGGCGCGGTGACGCTGGGCGCTGCGGTGACGTTGCTTCAATGAGGCCGGGGCATGCATGCCCCGGATGCGAGTCGGCGCGGCTCGAGATCGTCGATTTGCGGCGGGCTTCAATGAGGCCGGGGCATGCATGCCCCGGATGCGACGCAGACGCATGGAGCCTCGATCTGCCGATCCCCGACGCTTCAATGAGGCCGGGGCATGCATGCCCCGGATGCCTTCGAGGAAGGAGGAACACAATGAACATCGAATATCTGCTTCAATGAGGCCGGGGCATGCATGCCCCGGATGCAAACTTTGCATGTCCCGGCAGGCACGTAAAGAAATCGGCTTCAATGAGGCCGGGGCATGCATGCCCCGGATGCGATGTCGGTGGTGAGCGCGCCGACGAAAGTGTCGGCGGCGCTTCAATGAGGCCGGGGCATGCATGCCCCGGATGCTTGGCCAGGGCTGCTATAGCGCGTCTCCTGGCCTGGGCGCTTCAATGAGGCCGGGGCATGCATGCCCCGGATGCCGGCTCGACCGTGGCGAGAATGGAGCACCACGTGGCGCGCTTCAATGAGGCCGGGGCATGCATGCCCCGGATGCCCGTGGCGCGCCAGATGCGCCATGTTGGAATCCGAGGCTTCAATGAGGCCGGGGCATGCATGCCCCGGATGCATGGAGCACATGGGGATATTGGGCGGATTTCGACATGCTTCAATGAGGCCGGGGCATGCATGCCCCGGATGCCCCGTCGGCGGCGGTGCGCGCCGGGCGGCGGCGCTCCTGCTTCAATGAGGCCGGGGCATGCATGCCCCGGATGCCCCACCCAGGACGTGCGCACGGCGTTTCCGGTCGCCGCGCTTCAATGAGGCCGGGGCATGCATGCCCCGGATGCCGAACAAGGCCACCGATTTTCCGACCGTCGACACGACGCTTCAATGAGGCCGGGGCATGCATGCCCCGGATGCCTCGCTGCCCGAAGTTTTCGAGGCGGCGATATTCGAGCTTCAATGAGGCCGGGGCATGCATGCCCCGGATGCGTAGTCCGGCCTGCGCGTCCAGCGGCCCGGCGAAGCGCTTCAATGAGGCCGGGGCATGCATGCCCCGGATGCTCTTTCAAAAGGGTTACGGGAGGAATGGGGTAGGCGGGCTTCAATGAGGCCGGGGCATGCATGCCCCGGATGCAAACCGCCCGCTGGTGAGCCGCCCCGGACTAGGCGAGCTTCAATGAGGCCGGGGCATGCATGCCCCGGATGCCTGTTGATCCGTGGTCATTCCCCCTTGCTGTGAAGCAAGCTTCAATGAGGCCGGGGCATGCATGCCCCGGATGCCGGGCGAGTACAAGGTCGTTGCGTTGGCGCATCAAGGGCTTCAATGAGGCCGGGGCATGCATGCCCCGGATGCGCGGATGCTTCGTCAACGATCCAGATTTATCGCCCGTCTGGCTTCAATGAGGCCGGGGCATGCATGCCCCGGATGCCACATCTGCTCGTCCCACGACGACAGCTCGTCGTGCTGCTTCAATGAGGCCGGGGCATGCATGCCCCGGATGCTGGCCTGCTGCCCAGCGATACGCCGGGGCCGCACGTGGCTTCAATGAGGCCGGGGCATGCATGCCCCGGATGCATGCTGCGAGGGATGCTGTTGATGGCGCGCCGCCAGGCTTCAATGAGGCCGGGGCATGCATGCCCCGGATGCCGCGACTGCGATGGCTCTGGTAGCGGTGCGTCGAGAGCTTCAATGAGGCCGGGGCATGCATGCCCCGGATGCCTCTACTTGCGGGGAAATCGGAGGACATTTTATTACCGGCTTCAATGAGGCCGGGGCATGCATGCCCCGGATGCTCCGCCAATACAACCCGGCGTTCCGCAAGATAAATTGCCCCGCTTCAATGAGGCCGGGGCATGCATGCCCCGGATGCGATTCAAGAAGTAGCGCGATTTCTCAAGCTGTTAGGCGCTTCAATGAGGCCGGGGCATGCATGCCCCGGATGCAAAGTTCCATCTGTCCGCCGGGGATCGGTGCCCTGCGCGCTTCAATGAGGCCGGGGCATGCATGCCCCGGATGCCGCCGCGCGCGGCAACGGCTCGCTGGCGGCGACGATTGCTTCAATGAGGCCGGGGCATGCATGCCCCGGATGCTGCTCGACATGGAGAAAAAGGACAAATGAGCGATCAATCGCTTCAATGAGGCCGGGGCATGCATGCCCCGGATGCTGCCTTGCCTCGCCGTGCCGATCCGCGCCAAGCCCGGCGCTTCAATGAGGCCGGGGCATGCATGCCCCGGATGCCGGCTCGCGAGGCGGCGCCAAAAGCTGCATAACCGCCGCTTCAATGAGGCCGGGGCATGCATGCCCCGGATGCTGTCGCCGGCGCCGAGCGTGATGTTTTCGACGGCGCGGCTTCAATGAGGCCGGGGCATGCATGCCCCGGATGCCGTGTCTTCGCGGTGGCGCCAAATCTCTACATCGCAGGCTTCAATGAGGCCGGGGCATGCATGCCCCGGATGCACCGACGCCGCAAATAACATCACGAGCTGGACAATGCTTCAATGAGGCCGGGGCATGCATGCCCCGGATGCAGTCACTATACAACTCCTTGCGGGGCAAGACAAATTCCAGGCGATTGCGAGCAGTCGGCAAAAATCCTTGCCCCAAGCGCCCAACTGGCGCCCGGCATGGCGCGGGTATGGAAATAAAATTCTGAAAGATCAATATGCTGTGAAGCTTCGAGCGGTTCTCGGGAGTCCTGCGTTCCCTCGCCGCTCGAACCGCCTCGGCGGGAGTGTCGCCCATCATTTCCGAAGCCAAGCATTGGTATCCGGGAACCCCCCAGCCTCGACTCCAGCATCATACAACGACCGCGTGACGCTCGATTGCCGAAAAGGTCTTGCCAATGCTCATGACGGCGATATCGGTCTTGTCCGCCGGGCCGACGTCGATCACCAGGACATGGTCATCGCCCGCCTTGATGAGTTCCCGCAGCCTGGTTTCCAGTTCGGCGCGGCGCCGGCGCGACAGGCGGCACTGGAACACGGATAGCTGTAGCCATTCCCCGAATCCGTGCATGGTCTTGAAGACGCGCCGCCAGCGCCGGGTGTCGGAGATGTCGTAGGTAACGATGTAGGTGCGCTCGTCGCTCATGGAAGGCCGCCCGTCATCGGGGAAGGTAGTGCGGGTAGCTGGGCAGTTCGCCCAGAAGATGGCGGCACAACAAACGCGCCTGGAGCAGCAGGAGACGGCGCATGCTGAGCCGGTAGCCGAAAAGCGGGTGCGTGGTCTCCTGCGAAAGCCGTCGCTCGAACGCACCCACGAAACGCCGCCGTCCGGCAGGGGTCAGCGACGTACCGGTGGACGCACTCACAAAGTCGTCTGGCGAAATTTCTCCGGTGTTGACCACCGACAGGACCACCGAGTCCGCGATGATCGGACGAAACGGCTCCATGATGTCGAGGGCCAGCGCGGGCTTGCCGTAACGGGGGGCATGAAAAAGGCCTCGATAGGGATCAAGCCCCACAGTGGCCAGTGCGACGGTCAAGTGGCGCGTCAGCATGGCGTAGGCGAGTGACAGCATGGCGTTCACGGGATCGGTCGGAGGGCGGCGGTTGCGTGCGTCGAAACGGAAGGGCGAGAAGCCCTCCGTCTCTTCGGTCGATTCCTTGCTTCCGGGCGGCGCCAGCAGTTCGGCGAACGCCCGGAAATATGTTGCTGCCGAGTCTCCTTCGACCCCCAGCAATGCGCTTTTCGAGGAAGCGGTCTTCGTCGACCTTCGGGCAGCGTTGAATCGATTCAGCGCTACCTTGCGCTGGTCGCGGTCGCCGCGCCAGTTGCGGCGCACAATGGTTCTCTGGTTCACGATCTTGGCGGCAACCAGATCGCGGGCAAAGCCCAAGCAATAGCTCGCGTCGAAGCTGCGCCGGTACTGCGCCGTGCGGACTTCGACATTGCGGTGGCCGAGGCCATGGGCAATGCCTCGAAACCAGCCGCCGTGGCTGTGGAAGGCAATCGGAATCCCGCGGTCCATCAGCGTGCTGATTGCGGGCGTGGTGATCGAAACAT
This sequence comes from Gammaproteobacteria bacterium, assembly GCA_965115835.1. Classification (GTDB taxonomy): domain Bacteria; phylum Pseudomonadota; class Gammaproteobacteria; order Steroidobacterales; family Foliamicaceae; genus Foliamicus. The sequence continues at coordinate 2,274,793 of OZ220471.1, read as the reverse complement.
TCCCGAACAGCGCCACATCGGACACATCGTTCAACCGCACCTTGGTGTCGCCCTGCTTCTCGTCGGCAACCTTGAGTGTCTCGCCTTCCTTGGTGATCCGCGCCCGCTGCGACTGGACGATCAGCGGCAAGGCTTCGTCCGTTCCCACGGCGATTGGACGGGGCGCCAGATTCGAACCCCCAAGCGAGCGCATCTCGTCGGGAAGGCAGATGGAAACGAGGGCGCAGCGCGGGCATTTCGGGCTGTCGCGCAATGGCGGCGGGATTCGCTCATGGGCAACCGTCAGGCGCAGACGACTCACCGCCTCCCGGGCATCCAGGCGCAACTCGTCGTCGAGCACAACCCGGACGCGCTCGCGGCTCTCGGCGTACCAGATGGCGCCTTCCTCGACCCGGTAGCCATGCTCTTCGAGCAGCAGCGCCTGAAGGCAAACCTGGATGCGCTCCGGCTCGTAGGCGCCCTTGGCCACATGGGGCCGCTTGCCGCGTTTGTAGTCGACCGGCGTGACCACGCCGTCCTCTGCCTCGGCCACATCGATCTTCGCGATCACGCCGAGCCGCTCCGACGAGAGAGTCAGCGATCGGCTGATCACCCGGGCATCGTCGGCCTCCAGGGCTTCGGGATCGGGCAACGGCTTGCCGGCGCGATCGACCCGCTTGTGTACGCGCCGCCCATCCACCGTGTCGCCGGTCTCCGCCCACTCGGCCTGCCCCCACATGAGATAGGCGAGCCGCGGACAGTAGACGAACTCGTTCACCATCCGCGCCGGAACCAGCGGATCCTCGCCAGTCGCCGGCGGCGCGGGAAGATGGAGTTCGAGTTGTTGAAAACTCACAGGGCGGACTCCGGCTTCGCTGCTTTGAAATTCATGATCCCGGTAAAGATCCGCCGCCGCTGCCATACCTCGAAAACACCGCGTGCGGCCCGAGTGTGACGGCCCCCCAAGCTTGGGCGTCCAGCAACGCCCGTATGTTCGGCGAGGCTGATTGGCGGCCGCCAGAGCAGGATGTCCACTGGCACTCCATCGTGCGCAGGAAACACGCCCGGGAACACACCGTGGAGAACGCCACTTGGCGCCAAGCGCCACTGTGCCTCCCTCATTCCTCCCCGAGGCCTGCGCATAGGCTCTCATCTCCCAATTGGAATATGCTCGACCTTGTTTGAAGTTCCTCTCACTTCTCCGAGTGCGCTGATCTGCTTTCTCATTCGTCCGGCACGAAAAGCCCAAGGCCGAAGTGACTTCCGAATCCAATCGCGAGCGGCCCGGTGAATGGTTTCGGAAAGGTGATTCGCAAGAAGGCGCCAGCAGTGTCGGGTTGCTTCTCGCCGCCTCGGGAACGGAATCGGTGAAAATGGAGAGAGCGGCGCTCGGTTCCGCCTACGGCGATGCTTTCTAATTCATCGACCTCCACTCCGTCTGCATCCAGGTCGCGGCGTTTGAGCAGGCGGCGAATCTCGCCCAGATAGCGGGATGTCTTGAGGTGACCGGAGGCCAGAAACGGCGTCACGCTTCGCCACCGGGTCGCTACGCCAAAGATCCGTGCGCTTCCGGCAAAGTCGGCCGGGCGGCCGAAGCCCTCCAGCGCGAGCCGCCATTCTTTCAGTGGTTCGGACTCAGATTTGTCGGCGCTTGATTGGTGTCTCGCCGCGAGCCAGAGACGGGTAATCCGGTCGAGCCGCACACGAACATCGTTGTCGATGCCACTCTCGATGTAAACCGAGATATGGTCAATCCAGCCGTCCGAATCCGCATCCTCCGGTAGCCAAAAAGCGTGGGGGTGTGTTGTATCCGCCAAGGGTCGGCCATCGGGGCCTCGTCCCGAGATTTGCCACGGTGCGCGTGGAATCGAGCGCCCTGTTGCCTCGTCCTTGCTCCAGCCGAATCGTGCGAGTGCGGCGCGGCGCATGAGTTCGCCAATTTTGACGGCATCTTCAATGCGTGGAAGAGGCCGTCCGGCTACCAGAAAGCGGGCGATTGTAGGTTTTTCTTCACCCTGAAAGGCGCGACGACGCCCGGCGAAGCTGCGAGGGATGACGCCAGGGCTCGCATCCGCAGCACACATGTAGACGACTTCGTGTGCTGCTGGCGGACGGCTCCACCCGTGATTCTGATAATCGGCGGTGTCGAGGGTTAGCGCATCGACGAGTCGTTCCGGCAGTGTGTCCGCAATGGTCACCTTGCTACGGGCCTTTGACCGACGCTTTGGTTGGGGCGCCGTGCCGTTCGCTTCCCGCCCGGCGTCCTCAATCAGGCGCTTTCGTTCGTCCGCGTATGCTGCGGGAGAACGAGGCGCAAGTACTCGCACCGGAGTTCCGGTACCCTCGGCTCCCGAGAGTTGGCAGTTCACTTTGCCGTTCCAGTCATCCGCAGCCTGGCATTCCGTCCAACTCTCCGCGCGGCCGAGATAGCCGATTGATTCGGCAAGGTCGGCCACCAGCTTGAACAGTTCCCCGTCCAAGGTCAGTTCGGGCCAAACAGCGACGATTTCCGTTCCTTTTGGCAGGTGGATAAACCCGTCGAAGACGAGCGCCGTCCTCTCTCTCTCCTTGTTCAACTTCCCCTGCGGCATGTAGTGGCGGGTGTGGGCGTGGATCGCACCTTCGGGCAGATGGTAGACGGGCGGCGCCTCGGCCAGCGCGTCGATGAGGGCGGCGAGATCGTCCTGCGACCAGCATTTGTGGTTGCCCTTGCGCCACCAAGCGGCGATAATCGCGCGCAACAGCCGCCAAGGTTCAGGTGGCCATGCGACATCCCCCTCGTTGACGTTGCGGCCCCACGGCGTCGCGTGATAGCGACCGGCGGGAAAGCGGAAGGTCAGAGCGAACATCCCCTACTTCCGATAAGTGACGGTCAGCTCGCGGGGTTCTCCGAAGAGTCCTTTTCCCCCGACTTTTTCGATCAGGGCGGGAAGCTCGGCTTCCAGGTCGGCAAGTTCCGGAAGGTTGAAGCGATCAGGGCGCGTAACCACGATTTCGTGAACATCAAGGTCGCAGGCAGTGCGCAACCGTAGACCCTCGACGAAGAAGCGCCGAATTTTGAAAAGAGCTATCGCAATGAGCAACCGTTCGACCGAATCGCACAAGCCGAACGCTCGAATCTGACGCAGATCGAGGTTGAAGAAGGCCGTGATTCGCTCCGCGACCCACTCGTCCCGTGCGAAGGGGACATTGCCGAAGCCCTTGGCTGTGTCTCCACTCGGGTTGACGCTATCGTTCTTGACGCCACCACTTGCCGCCACATTCGCATTTGTGGCTTCGATGAAGGCGGAGAGAGACCTCGGAAGACGCAACCGGCCTCCGGCGAGCTCCTTCTTGGCAAGGAAAACGCCGTGAAGCAAGGCGTTGGTGTCGAGTTCCAGCAGCACCCGCGCAAGCTCTCGCAGATCGACGCGCCCGACCTCCATCGAAGCGAGGCGTTGCTTCAGCACTTCCACGACCGATTTGTCCTTGCCTTCCAAGATGTACGGCGAATTGATCCGATGCGCTTCAAGCAGTGAATTGGTGAGCGGTTTGCCCTTCTCATCCACCACTTTCACGACTGGAAGCCCCTTGAGTGGCGCGACCCAGTCGTCGGCATTCTCGTCCCAGCACACCGCTTCCAGGCGGTTCGCCATGGACTGCGCACTCTCGACCAGCACGATCCGCCCCTGCCCATCCGGCGACTCATAGACGGCGTGGCCGAGATTGGGGAACCCCGTGGGCTGGAATCGACTGCCTTGGACAGGCTTCAGTGTTGCTTCTATGAGAAGGCGCGGCGCGTCATCAAGTAGGGTCAGGTCAAGCGGCATCGGTTGTTTCCTCCGTTGGAAAGTTGTCATGGGGTAGCGACTCGGGACTGACGCGAGCGAGCAGCGCCTTCAGGCCGTATTCTCCAATAGGGATCAGAAGCGAGGCGGCCAGCCGGTCGGCCCGGATGCCAGCGCCGATCCGACTGGCGGCGTGGCCGTACGAGCCCGCCGGATCGAAAGGGGAGGCGAGGCCCGACGCGCGAGCGCGGGCCAGTGCAGTACGGATCGCCTCATCAATCGTACGTCCGTCCCGGCTACTGCCGCCCGCGCGCAAGCGAGCCAGCAACCCGGGCGGTAATGGCAGGCGAGACTCGCTGTCGAGCGCTCCGGTGCGCCGGAGGGCTGCATCCGGGGAGAAGAGCGGCTTCAAAGCAGCATAGGCGAAGGGCGGTCTCATGGCAGGTGCGCCATCAGGTGATTTTGGGCGACTCAACCGCGCCGGCGCCGCCCATACCAAGCCGGCAAGAAGCGCCGCGCATCTTGCGTCGTCGAAGTCGCCTTCAATGAACGCAGCCACATCCGCGGCCCTTGCGAAGGCAGCGCCCGCGAGCGGTTTGTCGGGCAACCCGCGCATCGTCGCTTCGACCATCCGCCGCTCCAGGATCGCGATCATGTTCGAGACGAGGCTTCCGGACCCCCAGACAACAGTGGGTGGGGAATCGATAGGGTGCCATCCCCTGCGTTTGCTGAGGTACGTTCCATTGAAAAAGCGTTTCTCGTCGATTGGGGCAAAGTGAGCCGCCATCGGCAGCGCGGGCACAACAAGCGATCGGGGGGTCTCTGCCTGCGTCTCATCATGCGATGTGGGCGCTGGATCCACTGCCGAGGCGCCATTCGCCGGCACAGATGCGGACCTTCCGGAAGGCCCCATTGGCGAGAGTCCGAGGCTGGCGAGAGCGACTGCGACCCGAAATTCAGGCGTACCATCATCCGCCTGCCGAATCCAGATTGAAGACAGCAGCGGCGGTGGTGAACCCATGGATTGGCGACCATCCGCACTTATCGCAAGCCACTCGACACACTTCCCAAGCGCGACAATCGCAGTTCGTACACAGTTCGAGGTCAGCGCGGGCTGTAGCAGACCGAAGATCGCATCTTCAAACTGCTTGATGACCTGTCTGGCAGCGTTTGGCCTCCCATCCTCGCGGCCAGCTCGTCTTGCACGTTCAAGCCATCCACCTGTATCCAGATCGGCGACAAGACGAGCGCTTGGAGACGCAATCGCTGCGCAACGCCCGATTGGTGTGGCGAGGTACGCCTTTCCAGAGCGCATGAGGAAACCGAAGCGCTCGAAATGGGAAACGCCTCGGCTGACGCCAAGGCTCTTGGCGGCCCTGGCGAACTCGACACCGTCGCGCGCCGTCCGTCCGTTCAGGACTGCGCGCCCTTCGCCGAAGAGGCTGTCAAGTTCGCAAGAACGGGACGGTCGCGCCCATAGCGGTGCCCAGAATTCTGCGCGAGCATCGTTCTCGTCAGCAGCTTCGATCCCGCCCCAACCGGCCCCTACCGTTCGTACTGTAAACGGAAAGCTCGCTCCCGATCCGGCAATGCATTGGTGACGGCGGCTTGCGGTTCCTGCAAATGCCGCCGCCCCCTCAAGCATCAGGACAAACTCCCAAGGGTTCACTTTGCTATCGGCCTCGTACCCAGTGGTTCCGTTTGGCCCGCCGGCAGCTCCAGGTGAGAACTGCCCGATACTTGCGGAGTGCAGATCCGACAGAGTCGTAGAGAACAACGCGCCAAGGAGAAGTGGGCGAGCGTCTCCGACCGGCGCCCCGTCCGCCGCATCGAAGATACCGATGGGGTTTTTCTTGTTCTTGGAAACAAGACGACGCAGGAAGTTGTTCGTGAAATCGAGTCGGCCGTCGTTCCCGCCGGTGCCGAGCAGCGGAGGGTAGGTGGGGCCTTGACCGGACAACGCGAGTGCGGCGTCCAGCCAGGCAAGGGCGGGATCGGGCAACTCGGACCTGAGCGAGGACACGAGCTCGAACTTGGCTTGGCCCTGCGGGCGTTCCTTCAGCCCGAGGCGATCCACAATCTTGGCGGCGCATCGAATAGAGGACGAGATAAGGTTGAATCTTCGTCCAATCGCCCTGTCGACCATAGGTGCGAAGCCGTCCTTGTTGTCCTTCGGGTAGAACCCGCTGCCTCCATTCCACGGCGCGATGATCGGGCTTGGTGCGTAGTCCTCCAGGAAGAAGCGAAGCACATCGTCGCGAGTGAGTCTCGTCCTCAAATGAAAGCGCTCGTTCTCCCACCAGCCCCGCACATGCGGGTCGGCGGCCTCGCCGGTGACATTGTTGATCGGCGACGAGAGCAGGCGCAGGACACCGAGCGCCTTCAGGTAGGAAGCCAGTGGTTTGGGGGCGCATCCGTCGAGCGCCATCGGCTCAGGCATTGCCATCACTGCCCTTCCGTTCCTTTGCCGACGCTCGCCAGTCGGCGATTCGGACAATGGTCTCCATCCAGGCGAGCCGGAAGGGGCCGAACCGTTCCAGCAGATCGCGCGTGCGCTCGGTCCAGCTCTCTCTCGTCGTTTCGTCCCAGCCAAGCTCCATGATCGACAGGTTGAGAGGGCCGCCGTCCCAGCATTCGCCGCCGCCCAAGTCGATCTTCGGAAGCTCGTCGCCTTCCCATACCCCGCGGGCAAAGCGAGCGCCCGCTTGTTCGCCTGTCGGTTCCCGTTCGCGTGGCAAGGCGCGGAGATTCATTCGAACCTTTCCGTGATGGGCGGCGATCAGATAGGCCACGAGGTCGGCATCGCGCGACCAGCGCTCGTGATGGAGAAACGCGAGCGAGGACGCAAGCTCGTGCCTGAAGAAGGCGCGGCCATGACGCAGATTCGGGGCGACCGTCTTTGCGAGAAGCTCGCCCGCGCCGTTGTCGGAGTCGGGAAGCCCTCGACGCATGGTGTCCTGGAAGACATCGTGCGCCTTGCCCAGATCGTGCCAGCGCGCCGCCCGAATGATGGACTCACGGGTCTCGGCTTCGACATCAAGTGTGCAGCAGAGAGCTGCAGCCTCCTTGGCGACATGATCGAGATGATCGGTGAGCCGTACCTTCGCGCCGATCATGCTTCGCGGATCTTCGTCGTGCCCCTCCTCATCCGTGTCCGAAGATGAAGCGGAGTGAAGATTCGGTGAGCCGTCGACCGGCGCCGGAACATGCTTGGGGTTACCCGTGAACCCGATGGACTGATCGTACCCACCGGCCTCCGTGTCGACGAGCAGGGTCATTCCCGGCCACGGGTCATCCCGAAAGAGCTTCCATCCGTGCGGCGCCTTGCCGGCCGGTCCCTCCGCCATCTGCCTACGCCACTGCGGATCGCGCACGAAGACGAGATTGTTACCGCGTGATCTACGCACCTTCTTCAGCCAGTCTCTGGCCTGGCCGATGGGAGCAGCGCACAGTTCGCCCGCATGGGGCCGGGGTGGCTTCTGGATGGCCTCGGACCCATCGTTCAGCGTACGCCAGAAAATGCGGATATCGGTATCGTCCGCATCGCGGATATAGGGAGAGACATCGACATCGAAGCCGGTCATATCCGGGTCTGTATCGAAGAGATCGTCCATATCTTTCCTGCGGATAACGCGCAATGGCGGGTCTACATCACCCGGCGGCGGGAGATTCGCGGGGGCCGCATCGTTCAGTTTCGCGAGTTTTTCTCGCGCCGCTCGCAGCTCCTCGGCTTTGTAGGGCAGCGCCAATTCGTTTTCAACCCTCTCTTCGTTTACTTCGCCGAGCAGGTCGATCCAGTGAATCTCGGCGCCGCCATCAAGCTCCGCGTACCGATTCGCCCGACCGAAGCGCTGAACCAGAGATGGCCAGGGCGCCAGTTCGGTGAACAGGACGGCGGCGGAAATGTCGATACCGGCTTCGATAGCCTGCGTGGCAACCACGATGATGTTCTTCGACTCGCCGCCGAACACCTTGTTCATCTCGCGCTCCCGCTCGGCCGGGCGAAAGCGCGAGTGAACGAGAGCGAGCGCTGGCGGCGGAGATTGTCGATTTCGCAGCAATCGCTCAACCGCCGCATGGAGGGCCTGTGCCCGCGCCACCTGGTTGACGATCGCGAGGGTCATGTGTCCGGCGCGGTGCGCGGCCAGGATCGATTCCGCGAGCTCCGCGATATAGCCCTTGAAGTCATCGGACTTCGCAGACATCGGCGCAATGTTGGAACGACACAGCATCTTCCTTGCCTTCGCGAGATGTGCGAGCCGGCCGTCTGCCACTGCTTTCGGATCGACTCGCATCACGGATCGTTGCGGCGGTTCGGCATGGTCCACAGTCTTGAGCCAGACCGGATCAAGGGTGGCGGAAATCCAGAGGCTGCGGGCGGGACGACCGTTCGGGCGATCTGCACACCCGGCCTCGCGCCGGCGAAAGGCTTCGAGTTGTGCCGAAGTGGCGCGGCCCGCCCCCATGAGCTGGACTTCGTCGAAGACCCACTGGATGTCGTCGTGAAGCAGCGCAAACTCCATCGGCCAGTTGGCCCGAGAGGCAGCGTAGCCGCGCATGAGCGCACGGCTGAGGAGCATGTCCTGGGTGCCGATGAGCACCGCTGGCCGCTCGGGTTTCGCAACCCAGTCGCCCGCCTCGACGCCGCCCATAAGGACATGAACATCCTCTGGACCCGGTAGCTTGGACGCGCTCATTGGCGCCTTCTCCGCCAGCCTTGTGAACCAGCCTCTGACGGCGTTTGCGGTCTGCTCGACCAGTGTTCGCATCGGAAGACACCACACCAGACGGCGCGGAGTCGTGTCAGGCGATCGCTGCCGGTGCGCTGCCCACCCAAGCGTGACAGCCGCGGTCTTCCCCGAACCTGTAGGCGCAATCAGAACCTGCGGCCACTCCTCATCCATCAGGGCTTGCTGCCACAAGTCTGGCTGGATGTTCTGGCCGAGAGCAATCCGGTAGAGCACAACTCCGCCCATACTATGCGATGGAGCAGCCTTTGTCTTGGTTGCCGAACAAGTCGGAACCTCTATCGGCCCAATCCGATCTCAATGTTGTTCAATCGCTTGCCCTTGCAGGCCAGCGTCGCCAGGAACCACACTTGGCCTCGCTTTCTCAAGCCCTTCCAACCAACGAATTGCCGAAATCCTGTCGCCTTCCTTTACGTGCCGAACACATGTGCCGATTATTGCCCTATGAACGAACTTATAGCAACACGGCCTGTCACCTTTTCATTCAGGCCAAGAATCGAGTGCGACCACCCTTTCGATCTTCAAGTTACGAGTTGGGTGTATTTGCTGCACCCGGATTGTCGGCGTTGGTCGAGCAGGGTGTGCGCGAACGGGCATTGCGCGTGAGGTGTGATCCGGGTTTGCGACGGTCCGCTATGCCTGTCCTTCGTCCAGCCAGTTCTTGATGAGCAATGTCTGCTGATAATCCTTGTCCTTGAGAGGATTCTTGGCAGCGCTTTTTTCCTTCCACTGCTTATCGGCTTTCATTTGGCGCTCCAACCACCTCGCGACCTCGGTTCGTTCGGAGCCGCTCCAGCGTTCCTCCTTGACATTCCGTATGATGGTGGTGACCGCTGGCTCGTGCTTGTTTGGACGACCTTCGATAATCTCCTCGATCTCACGCTCGATCGGGTCCATCGCCGCTCGCCTTGCCTCGCGTTCCGCCGCCTCTCGCTCTGCCCGAATTTGTTTTTCATGCTTGAGTTCCTGCTCTCGCAGGCGCTGCTTCAAGCCGTCCGTTCCTGCGTCGTCCATCCGAAAGCGTCCGTAGCCGACAGCGGTCTTTGCGCCGCTCCCGGACCAGACAAGCGCCGAGCGCAGCCAGGACATCACGGTTTCCAGGTCGTCTCCGGTAACGTCTCCACACGGAACAATGCCGAAGAGCAGCGAAGTGCCGGAGGCGGTAACCAGGAAAGGCACAGGCACGGGAGAGCGCCAGTCGCCGGGAAGATTATTATCCTTCTCGGTCCAGCCGGCATAGTGAGGCGTCATCACGTCCGATTCGAGCAGCACGGGTGCGACCGGGACGGCGTCCAGAAAGCAGATGCTGCCCGCACTCCCGAGGTCGCCGAACAGACGCCGGATGGTTTCCTCAGGAATCGGCGAGCTCGAATCTGCTTTTATCCAGGCGCGCACTGCTCCCTTGATCGAGCTGCCGGGTAGATAGGGCGTTCCCAGTGTCGGATGCCAGGCAAAGCCGTTCTCGACGGGATGGCTTCGGCCAAGACCGGTCACGAAGCGTGATTCGGAGGTGAACACGAAGAACCGGCCCCCGCGCCGTTCGACCAGCCTCGCTGCCCGGCGCGCAAGCTCATCGATTTGGTTCCTTGTGCCTGATTCCTCGCCTGTGACGGTGCGGATCCACTCAAGCTTTGGGTTTCTCTTGTGGTTGTCCTTCTTGCGCTGCGAGCGACCTTTGTCGTAGTGCTTCCCGCTCTCCATGGTCCATGAGGAACCTTGGACGTTCCACTGGTTGCAGAACTTGTCGAACCACAGGCCGGCCTGTCCGCCGGGCGGTCGTTGGACAGGGTCGTGAGAAGCGCCTTTATGGAGCGGTCGGCTCACTCGCCGTCTCCTTCGCTCTTGGGGAAGGAAGCCCGGCAGCATTTCTTGTGCCATTCGAGCCAGGCCAACGCTTCGATCTGGGCGCGAAGATAGTGTGCCTCGTTATTCTCCATAATCGCGTCCAGAAGATCCCTATCCGACGGATACACGCCTCCCTCGTCCCGACAGAGCCACTGTTGCAGGCTCCGGTAGAGTTCGTGGTGTGCCTTCTCGTCTTCCTTCTTCTCCTTCTTCGGCTTCGCGCCGGCGGCGGCCAGCTCGGTCGCGAGCGCCTGTCCGAGACCGTTCATGACGATGGTCGGTCCCAAGCGGTCCACGTAGGCGCGGTACCGCGCCCTGAAGTCGGCAGGCTGGCTGCTCAGTTCGTTGACACGATGCAGCGCGTTCGCGGCTCGTTTCTGCTCGATCATCCTCACTGCACCCCCTCCGTATCGGATCGACGAACAGTCACCGCGAACCAGCCCTGCCCCACCGTCTCGTTGCCGCCGGCCTGCAGGTACTGACCCCCCTCGGGAAAGAGCACATTGAGGGAGTCGATCGACTGGTTGCTGCGGCCCGCCACCAGGGCATACATGACTGTGTCCGGGGGCAGCGTCTCTTCGTACCACAGGTTCTTGCTCTTCTTCGTGCCGCTTTCCAGGACATTGCGCGCCTGTATGGCGAGACCGTATCGGGCGAACCAGGCAAAATCGTCGTCATGGAGAACGGCAAGCTGTTGGGGCAGGCGATCTCTTGTCTCTTCATGGAGAAAGAGAGGTTGCACGGCTTTCACCAGATCGTCCGGCGGCTCGCCGTTGATGGTGAACTGACGTTCTTCAAGAAACAGATCGCTACTGCCGGCGGCGCCGGTGGTCAGCACCGAACCGCATTTCACGTCCGGGAATTTCGGACGAGGCTGCAATCCGGCCCGTTCGAGGTCTCGACAATAGCGCTCGACGAGGTGCGGGCAAGTAGCCCAACGATACGAACCGGTGAGGCTGCGCACGGGTAGCAGAAGCAGCCGGGCGTCGGCCACCAGCAGGTCGCCGGCCCTGTCCCGCACTCCGAACAGTGCGTTCCTTTCTTCCTCCGTTGCTGCGTCCATCTTGTCTTTCAGTGCGCCCTTCAGGCTCGATCCCACGAGCACGGGGTAGTCCGTTGCCGCTTCGCGCGCCACCGGAAGATCCACCACCCCCATGCCGCGCCCGGCTCCGGGATGTATAGGAGTCTCGGCCAGCAGACCGAGCATGGCTGTATTCATCAATTGTTCTCCTTTGCGTCAGGCCAGACCCCGGGCGCCACAAGCCCGAAGCCCCACTTCCGGCGTAGTCCGATGCGGACCAGTCCGTCCCCCACCGACACGATCTCCCTGAAGCGTTCCGGCTCGCCGAGCTCGCAGAAAAGCGTACTGCCGGGCGGCAGTACCGAGCGAAGATGCAACGGGCGCCGCTCCAGTGAATTCCAGCCGCCGACCTGCTGCGGGCGATCCAGGCAGGCGGAGACGATGCGGGCGTTTCCAAGGGATTCCAGCGTCCGGTTGCCGGCGCAGATGTCACGGGGAAGATCCAGGGGCGTCAGCGCGACAAGCGCCACCCGGCGGGTGTTCACGACCTTGGTCAGACGCGCCTCAAGCGCCAGTTCGGCTTCCCATTTTCGGCAGGCTTCCCATTCCCGGCATTCGGCCAGCCGTCCTTCTCCGCCCAGCGTCAGCAACCCACCGAAGGGCGGCGTCCATCCCTCTGGCAGTCCGCCAATCCGGATCCCGAGGGAGACGCCGCGCGCGGGACGGACATGTCGGGTGCTGTAGAGCATCCCCTCCCTGGCGGTGCGGGTTCCGCTGTCACGCTCCAGCCCGATTCGCGATTCGACCGACCAGAGATATTTTTCCGGGACCAGATCCGAATGATCCGGAAGCCGTCCGTCAAGGACTTCGCAAAGCCCTTTCAGCGTAAGCCGGAAGCCATTGCCGGGCTTCAAGCGAGGAGCGGCCGAAGAGGAATCGTCGGTGGTTCCGCCGGCCTTGTCGGCATCCGGCGGAATGACCACCTTCGGAAGCCGGACCGCATCGCCAAGATCGCAGACCACCGGGTCTCCAGGGCGAAGGAAGGCGTCCGGCTTCCAGTGCGTTTCGTTGGAGACACCAAGGACATGCCGGGGCATGCGGAACAATGGCTGTCCGTCTCGAAGCAGAAACGGACCGTCCAGGGAAAGGGCACCGAGGTCCTCGGGGCCATTGCCGAGCACCTTGCAGATAGGGGCCGGCCACCTCCCGTGACCGTTCCAGCCCTTGCCCGAGGCCAATGCCGCCCGAAGCGCTCCGGCTACCGTGGGCGGATGGGGAGGGAACAGGCTTTCGACATTCTCCTGCGGTGTACTACCCATGGTGAACGGGGCGCCGTCGCGAAAGAACCAGGTGTCCACCGGTTGCAGTTGAGCACCGATCATCGTCTGAACTCCTGCGCCTCGGGATCGGCCAGAAATCGAGCGAGCAGCAATCCGTCGACGCCAGCCTGCGAGACGCGGGAGCTGCCAACTCCCGCCGTAGTGGAGGCGCCACCATCGAGTCGGCGACCTTCGGCTTGAGGGGAGGGTGATGCGCTACCGTCGCTGGCTGCCGCGTTGCCGGCGCCGCCGCCTTGCGGGTTGCGCGCGGGCGAAAGAAGGTTCCAGACGCCGGCCGTGAGATGTTCAGCGCTTGCCGCTGCGCCTCCAGCCATGCGCGTTTCCAGGCTGTGGGCAATCTCCGCACGCAAGAACGCGCGAAGATCGAGGCCTTCCAGAACATCGCCCCAACTCCCGGGCTGCCACCGCTCCCAGCCGCAGATCCGAACGAGCAGATCCCGTATCCGGTAGACCAGCGCTGACGACAGTCCCGGCGTGGCCGAATCCCTCCCCGATTCGAGTTGCCTTGCCAGCGTTTCAACCAGACCGACAGCGTCGGTTTCGCCATCCGGGCTGCAGCGGACCCATTTGGTCACCCACTCGCAGTACGGACCGCCGGGCTTCAGCACGGCTGCCGCCATCGAGTCCCGCCCGTTGCTGTCCTTGGCAACATCATCGAGCAACCGGTGTGCCTCGCCGAGCGCATGGTTGAGCGGCAATCGAACATGAGCGAAGACGACCGCGGCGGAGAGGGTTGCTGCTGCACCAGCGTCAGTAGCCGAGAAGGCTTCCCGGTAGGCGTTCGACAGAGTTTCTGCACAGGCCAGCGCCTTCGGTATCGGAAGCATGGCGAGCACATCGTCTCCGCCGGCGTAGACCGTCACCCCGTCGTGCTTGCGGACGATCTCGGGCGCTTTCCTGGTGAACACCGCCAACGCTTCGCTGACCGACTTGCCTCCGAGTTGGTCAGCGAGCGCTCCCAGACGGTCGCCATCGGCGAGGAGCAGCGCATGGAACGCGGGCGGGGAGCCCAACTGGCGACCCTGCTTGTCCTTGGCGTCGTAAAGGCGCTGGAGCTGTTCCACCAAATTCTTGCGCAGGGCGGGCGACGCTTCGCCGCCGAGAGGGCACCGCCGCTCATCCTTCACGAACTCGCGGTGCAGAAAATTCGCGTCGAGTTTCGGGAAGTCGCCGGCGTCTGATATGTCTGCATCCGCCCCGAAAGGTGGCTGCCGCATCGGGAAGGATTCCATGCCCGCGCTTTGCATGACGGTATCCGCGTATTTCGCCGCCTTCTTCGGCACGCCGGACATGACGCGGCGCATCCATGGCACCGCGCCAACGTACACCGTCGATGGCCAGTGCGAGGCATCCACTTCCCAACCCAATGCCTCGGGAGCAACCTTGGCAAACATCCGCTTCACAAGCGCAATCGCGCAGAGCCGCTCGTTGTCGCGCAGATCCAGCAATCCGAGCCCGCCTCCGGATTTGTTCCGGACCCGATGCCAGAACTCATCCTGCCGTGCTCTGTCTCGTGCACGCACGAACCCTGAAAGCTCCTGCAGGGTATGCATCACCGTGCACTTGTCACCCGGTTCCTCGGGGGGATGATGGCTGCGCCAGTGCTTGCGGCGAGCGAGTAACCCCAGGCGGGCCTCGGCAGCGCCTGCGGTTCGATTGGCGGCGGCATTGCCGATAGTCCACATGATTTCCCAGAACGATTCGATCTGTCGATTCCAGATTTCCTCGGCGCCATTGCCAATGGGACATGCGGGTTCGACGAACCTGCTCCACACGGCGCCGCACACCTGCTTCCACGCAGTCCGTAGCGAACGGATTCCGGCCTGTGCGACATCGGACCCGTTTCCCTCCACTTCAATGACGAAGTGGTTCGGAAGCGACCCGATCCGGGGTGGCTCACCCTCATGGTGGCCTCGGACCCATTGGTAGAGCCAGTCCTGTTCCACAGCCTCCGCAGCCGGCACGACGAGCCGTCCGCCCGCTTCGACGCCGCCATGCATGGCATGCGCGGACAGAAACGCCAAGAGGTAGGAACTGCCCCAGAGATCGCGTGTGCGGCGCGATTGAGTGACGAAGCCCTGGACGGGACCGATGGAAATATCCAAACGAACGGTCACTTGACCTCCTCGACCTTGCCGAACGGTTCCTTGCGCCTGTCCTTGTCGAGAAGGCGGCCGAGGAATGCGTTGACTGGACGATACAGTTCCTCCTTTCTTGCCAATTGAACCCTCCTTGTGCCCACTGAAATCGCTGACTTCTTTTGCGGCAGAAACCGGGACGGCAGGAACGACACAACCGCAATGGGCATCCTGCCGCATTCGTGGATATGGATGAACAGCGGGCTCGCGCGCCGGTCGAGACCACTGGCGAAAGGCCCAACTTTTACCTCCCTGCTGTTGTGCGGCAGACCGAAGGCAATGCGGCATGGATGTTTCGTTGGTCGGCCGCCGCCCTTCATCAGATCGTGGTCTTCCTTGAAGTTTTTTTCTGCCGTGATTCCATCCAAGACTTTTCCGTTCCGCCCCCAACTTCGGTATCGCACCATCTCCCGGCCCACCCAATCGAGCAGTTTCAGCGGAAGCGGATTCCTGTCCCCGCCCGACAGAAGAATGTGACGGGTACCGGATGAAAAAGCTGTGTATTCAGGAGAGCCTTTCGTCTTCCAGTCGCCTCGCAGATGCCCGATTTTTGCTTTCAGATCGTCCATGGACTTCGGCGCGCTCCAGCATTCCTCGTTGTTTGCAAGAAGCGATTCAAGCGCCAGCGAACCATATCCCTTGCGGCTTTTCGCGCCCATTCCACCGAGAGTCCCTAACGCGATCAGCGCCTCCTGAAGCAGCGTGAGGTCCATCTCGCTCAGATCGCGACAGTGCAGTTGGGCGGTGAACTCGAACGGAGCGCGCAGGCAACCGCGCGTCAGTTGACCTGCCGTCGTATTTCGCCTTCGGCTGCCGAACGCCTCCATGACACCATATCCCAGATAGCGGGCTCCATCCCCGACAGGTTGCTGGTTACCATGACCCACTGTCAGTACCGAACCCGGTTCGCAGCCCCTCAGATTTTGGTCTGTTTGCGCAAGGCGCATGAGTACACGCGACTGCCCGGAGCTCGCGCTTCCGAACAGCTTGGCCTCCTGTTCCCGGATTCTTTGAAGGTCTCCGGCGTACCTCGACCATGCCAGCGCTCGCCACCAGAAACGCAGCACTCCCTTGAAGCTCGTCAGGCGAAGCTCGGCATGTCGCTCAGGATCGGCCCCACCGCAGAACATCGGAGTGACAACGCGGTAGGTGGCTTCAATCTCGGTCGCCATCGCGATCCTCAAAAGTGTCGAGCCAGAACGGTTCACCTGCCTGATATGGGTCGGCGTCCTGCCGTTGCGTCGGTCGACGGTCGATCAGACCGAAGCGGCGAACCGGGCATGCGAGGGAACGAGCCTCGGCTGCCAGCCTTTCGGCGCCGAGGCCCATGAGCGTCGTCCCGCCCGTGACGTTCACGAACACCTCGGCTGCGCCGACGAGGTGCTTGCGCGCCGCCTTGGCGATCCGTTCGATCTCGGCGGCTCCGCCGGCAAATGCGTCTTCCAGGACCAACGATTCGTACTGCCCCGAGAATCCTGCACTTCCGAGCGCCTGCGCGATCATCCCTTCGGTTTCTTGTGAGGCGATGACGAGGCAAAGTGTCGGTTCCCCATGTTGCGTGCGCACTGCCTGCACCGCGCTGAACAGAACCCCGGGGCGCTGGCCGATGGGGCTTACCAGCACACGGCCACCGGGCGACTCGCCAATTGACAGGGAAATGTCCAGCCGCGAGCGCGGGGTTTGCTTCCAGCATTTCACTACGCGATTGCGGGTGGCTTCGGCCTGCGGATCCCGGACCAGATCGCCTCTGCGCATGCCGTGATGCGCGTACGCATTACGCGTCTCGGTCAGATCCTTCCAGAACGCACCCAATTGTTGCTTCTCCTCGGTAAGAATGTCGCAGAGGGCCGGATCCTCGCATATCGCCCTGATCGCATGAAGAGTCCTTTCCGCCTTCTGACGCACCTTGCGGTCCAACCAATCACCATCGGGAGATTGCTGGTGGACGGCCCACGAGACGAGCCACTCGCGCATCAGCCGAAAGGCGGTTGCAAAATTCTCGTGGTCAAGCAAATCGTCGATCATTTGGGCTTGGCGACTCAGCTCGTTCCGGTTCAGTGGAACTTTTCCTTTCCATCCATCGCCGGATGCAGTCTCATGGATCTCATGCGATTTCAGGATGTTCACAAGCCTTTCGATCAACTCTTCTGCGAGCGGTAGATGATGGTTCTTGCCGAGAAGCTTGCGGAGCGGTTTGCGTCGCTGAGCGAGCTCTCTTGCCTGCCATCCGAACTCCAGGGGCAAGGCGGAGAGATACGCTCCGGATAATCGCTTCAGGTCGCGGGCAATGTCCCTGGCCTTCTGATTATCCCGGCCATGGCGTAGGTTCTTCGCCATAGGCAAGGTGCTTCCCGTGTCACTCAGGACTTCCAACGCGTACACCCAGCGGGGCAGCTCCAGGAGCGGCCGCAGGTCAAGGAAGGGACTCGGACTGTTCGGATTCAGCTTTCCGTAGTACGCGCCGCGGACCGTTACCCCGCGAAGAGCGACCAGATAGAGAACGGCGGCATACATGAGAAACGAAAAATGCCGATACCCATGCGTTACGTCGACGGTAAGCTCGGCGCCCTGCTCGATTTTGCCAACCGCCTGCCTCAGAAACTTATCGACATCCTTTTGCTCATCGCCTCCCGGCACACAAACCGAACAGACCGGGTACCGACCGCTCAGGGCCTTTTCAAGCAACGGCAGGCTGTCGCCCGCCGCTTGGGGGGTGCAAAGCGCCAGAACTCTCTCGGGACGGGCTTGTTCGGGTAGCAGTTCCATCAGAGCTATCGGCGCAAGCGAGGCTTCGACTTCTCGATCCTCAAGTTTGTAGCGGGCGCATCTCGGATTCGTCCCGAGCACGGTGAGCAGCAGATGTGATCGCACAGGTTCTCTCGTATCGCCAGAATTTTGGTGACCTGCCCCCGTCGACGGGTTTGGTTTCATGTTAGTACATTGACGATTTCTCTGCCATGCTGGCTGTCCGGCTCCGCTCCGCCGGACAGCCAGCATGGCGTGATGATTGTTTCCGGGGCCGGGGGACGGGTATTCCAAGCTGCTGTGCGGGGAAGAAGGCGGGGACGCACATGCGCAACCCTAACGACCCATGGTGGCTGATCTGCAAACGGGCGAAGATCAAGGATGCGCGACATCACGATTGCCGACATTCGTTCGCGTCCCGGGCGTTGGCGCTTGGCGAAGGACTGCCGATGATTGGCAAGCTGCTCGGTCACACCCAAGTGGAGACGACCGCGAGATACGCACATCTGGCGCGGGACTCGGTGCGAGGGTCCGCTATCCGCGTCTCCGACAGCATCACCACCGATATTCTCGGGGACTACCACCCGGCGGCTTCATAAGATTCCTGCTTCTCTCCAGGATTTCGCTACGAATGGCAACATCCGCACATACTCGCCTGCCAACGACATCAGTATGCACTGATTTGCGCCCGTGGCTACCTATCCCCAAGAGGGGTAATAAGAAGTTGGCGTTTTCGGGGGGTGCGCCACGACGGCGAGATGTATGTGTTATCGTGGCGGCGCTCGGGGTAAGCTTGAGAAACGCGAATGCACCCTGCGCCAAGCTTGGAGCTGGCGCCCGGAACGATTTGGGCGTGGGAGTCCGAAGTCCAGAGCCTAGGCGCTTCCCCAACCGGTTCGGATCAACCTGCCGGACAAAGCCACCACACCGCAGGTTGCAGAGTAAGTGATGCCCTTGATGTCTCAACGAGATTGTCAGGCTTTGCCTCGCTCATGAAATCCTTCCTGCTGCCCGGTTGCAAGCTCTTATGAACGACATGAAGATGCCGGTTGAATTGCGAGGCCGAAAGCGCATCAAGGAATACGCTGGGCGGTATCTGGCCGCGGGTCAGTGGGCCAAAAGAGACAGGGAATTAAAAGACATATTCAAGGAAGTTCGAAAACGGGGATATATGCTTCCTCGCGAACTGATGGTGATGGGGGAATGGAAGGCCGAAAGGCGAATTCTCCATCATCTTCGGAAAAACAGCCGGGAGAAACTCAAGCAAGTAACGGGCACGGTGTTGGCTGGCGGCTCGGACCGCGAGCGAATGCATTGGCTTCGCCAACTCCGCGGCGTGGGCTTCCCGGTAGCCAGTGTGTTCCTGCATTTCGGGCTGCCGGGTTGCTATCCGATTCTTGATGTACGAGCGGTTCGGACCGTGGGCGGTCCAGCGCACATCAAGAGCTATCGCTGTTGGTTACCCTACGCCAAATTTTGCCGTACCGAGGCGAAAAAAATTGGAGTGTCCATGCGGACACTGGATCGGGCGCTGTGGCAATTTGACAAGGAATATCAAGGCAGCATCTGAACCCCGCGCGCCGCCGCCGCTGAAATGTGGATGCCCAAGGCGTTCAAGTGCGAAAGACGATGCTGGTTGCCATCCAAGTTCTCCGATTTGACCTCCTCGCGTCTGGACGCAAGGATGAACTCGAGGAAATTCTGCGGTTTTTCTTGGCATTGCTGTTGTTAGGCGAGTGAAGGGTAAAGCTGGAGGAGTCTGTTGACTGACTTCTCGGACTTCATCGTATACGCTGACGAAAGCGGCGATCACGGGATGGTTGCAATCGATCAGGATTATCCCGTCTTTGTGCTGGCCTTCTGCGCCATGCGCAAGGACGATTATGCTGACAAGATCGTGCCCGCCATGCAAAAGTTCAAGTTTGGGTTCTGGGGCCACGACGCAATCGTTTTACGCGGATACGATATCCGCAGAAGCCGGGACGCTTTTAGCCTTCTGCGCACCGGGAGCAAATTGCGTGATCGGTTTTTCATGGATCTGAACACGCTGATCCGGGATGCCTCGATGACAATTTTTGCCTCCGTCATCGACAAGAAAAAGCTCAAGGAGAAATACTCAACTCCTCGCAACCCGTACAAAATTGCCTTGGGTTTCTGCATGGAGCAGCTGAACAACATGCTGTTGGAAGAGAAGCAAGAAGGGAAGACTGTGCATATCGTCTTCGAAAGCCGGGGGAGCAAGGAGGACAACGATCTCGAGCGCGAGTTTCTCGACATCGCAGAGAACAAGGGTCACTTGGGCTACCGCAACCTCCGCACCGACTTCAGGCACTTTGTCTTCAAGCCTGTGTTTATCCCGAAGGCTGTAAATTCCTCCGGTCTGCAGCTTGCCGATCTGGCCGCACGACCTATCGGCGTGAATCGCCTGCGGCCCAAACAAGAGAACCGCGCATTCGAGATCATCCGCCCCAAGCTGGCAAAGGTAAAGTATTTCCCTGAACACCCGTGAAGGCCAAAAAACAAAGGAGCCCCAGAATGTCTGGAACCCCTTTGTCGACCGAGTATGCCCAGTCCTTTGTTTCGCAATATAGCATATCAAGTTGTAGCCTGTGCGGGCTCCCCCAGCAATTCCCGCTAACGATGTAGAGTCGTTCGTTTGGGGCCGAATACCCAAGCTTGTGACCGTTCAGGCGTTGGACCGGAGCTGATTTTCGAGCATTGTCACGCTTGGCGGGAATTGCTGGTGCTCCCCTTTCTGCCAACATTGTTGAGACACCCGCGCTTTGGCGGCGGAGCCGGACAGCCAGCATGGTTCCCCCGCACACGCGGGGATAGGGGTGCCGGGAGTGCATCGCGGAGTGCATCCGAGAATGGTTCCCCCGCACACGCGGGGATAGGGGGGCGCGCCGCGCAATCCACACGCGGCTCGACGAGGTTCCCCCGCACACGCGAAGCCCATGTTTGGGGGAACTCGCCTTCGGGATGCCGAAGAGGAAGGCGAAGGCGGCCGTCCTCTGGCGCGGCGCTCAGGGCTGGAGGCGTTTGGCGGTCCAGGGGCCGCCGCGGAACTCGTGCTCGCCGTGGGCGTTGAGTTCGCGGGACCACAGGACGCGGTTGTGCAGGCGCGACTGGCCCTGCGTCCATAGCTCCACGGTGCGCGCGAACAGGCGGTAGCCGCCCCAGAATGGGGGGCGGGTCACGGCCTCGGACGGTGCGCTTCGGCTCCAGTCGTTGCGACTGCCGCCGAAGCGCGCCGCCGTTTCGTTCATGCGCGCATCGATTTCGTCGCGGGAGGCAAGCAGGCTGCTCTGGTCGCTGGCCCACGCGGCAAGCTGACTCTGCCAGCCGCGGGTGGCGAAGTACGCGTCGCTCTCCTCGGCTGGCGAGGCCAGCACCGGGCCGCGAATGCGCGCCTGCAGGCCCAGCCGGTCCCAATGGAAAACGGCGCAAGCCTCGGACAAGGCCGCCAGCTGCCGCCCCTTGGCCGAGCGGTAGTTGGTGTAGAACACCAGCCATCCGGCCTGCTCCTCGAAGTGCTTGAGGAGCACCACTCGCGCGTCGGGGCGCCCCCCGGCGCCGGTGGTGGACAAGACCAGCGAATGGGGATTGGGGCGGTCTTCGAGCGCCGCCGCCCGGTCCAGCCATTGCCTGAAAACGGGCAGCGGATTGGCCGGCAGCCCCCCGCCGGGATCAGCCACTTGCAGGCGCCAGGGCTGCGGCGTGATGGCGTATATGCGCCTCGATGAACGTGCTTGCGAAGAAGTAGCCGTGGTCGTAGCCGCCGCGCAGGCGAAAGCTCACCTGCTGGCCGGACGCGCGGCAGGCTGCGACGAACTGCTCCACCTTGAGCTCCTCCTCGCGGAACGGGTCGGCGCTTCCCAGGTCGATCACGATTTCAAGGTCCAGTTGCTGTTCGAGCACCAGCCGGCTGGCGTCGTAGCGCAACCAATCCGGCCCTTCGTCGCCGAGATAGGCGGCGAGGGCGGCGCGGCCCCAGGGCGAAGCCGAGGGATTGCTGATTGGCGCGAATGCGGAAACCGATTCGTAGCGGCCCGGATTGCGCAGCGCAACGACCAGCGCGCCGTGGCCGCCCATGGAGTGCCCGGAAATGCCGCGCCGCGCCGTGTCGACGGGAAAAGACGCTTCCACGAGCTCGGGCAGTTCGTGGCTCACATAGTCGAACATCCGGTAGTGGGCCGACCAGGGCGCCCGCGTGGCGTTGATGTAGAAACCCGCTCCGGAACCGATGAAATCCTGCTCGTCCTCGCCGGGAATGCCCACGTTCCGGGGGCTGGTGTCGGGAACCACCAGCGCCAGCCCGCATTCGGCGGCGAACCGCTGGGCGCCGGCCTTCACGGTGAAATTCTCCTCGGTGCAGGTCAGCCCCGACAGAAAATACAAGGCGGGCGCCTTGCCGCCTCCCTCAAGCCCCGGCGGCAGGAAAATCGCGAAGCGCATCGGGCAGTTGCAGGCGCTGGACGAGTGCTCCACCGTCAGTTGCCGGCCTTCGAAGAGCCGGCTCTCGGCAATGATCTTCATGCTCTTCACGCCGCCTCCCGGAAGTGGACCACGGAGCGGATGCTCTGCCCCTCGTGCATGAGATCGAAAGCCTCGTTGATCCTTTCCAGAGTCATGGTGTGCGTAATCATCCGATCCACCTCGATCTCGCCGGCCAGGTACTGATCCACCATGCCCGGCAGGTCGCTGCGCCCGCGCACCCCGCCAAAGGCCGTGCCCCGCCAGACGCGGCCGGTCACCAGCTGGAACGGCCGGGTGCTGATTTCCTGGCCAGCGCCGGCCACGCCAATGATGATGCTTTCTCCCCAGCCCTTGTGGCAGCACTCCAGGGCCGCGCGCATCAGTTCCACATTCCCCACGCACTCGAAGGAGTAGTCGGCGCCGCCGCCGGTGAGTTCCACGATCACTTCCTGAATCGGCGCGTCGTGGTCTTCGGGGTTCACGAAATCCGTGGCCCCCAGTTGCCCGGCCATCTCGAACTTGGCCGGGTTCACGTCGATGCCGATAATGCGCCCCGCGCCGGCCATGACCGCGCCCTGGATCACGCTCAGGCCGATGCCGCCCAGGCCGAACACCGCCACCGTCGAACCCGCGCGCACCCTGGCCGTGTTGAGCACCGCGCCGATGCCTGTGGTGATGCCGCAGCCCAAAAGGCACACCTTGTCCAGCGGCGCGGCCGGGTTGACCCTGGCCAGCGCGATTTCCGGCGCCACTGTGTACTCCGAGAAGGTGGAGGTGCCCATGTAGTGGAAGACAGTCTTCCCGCCGCTGGAGAACCGGCTGCTGCCGTCGGGCATGAGTCCCTGTCCCTGCGTTTCACGGATGGCCTGGCACAGGTTGGTTCGACCGGACTTGCAGAACCGGCATTCCCGGCATTCGGGCGTGTACAAGGGAATGACATGGTCGCCGGGCTTGACGCTGCGTACGCCGGGGCCGATGTCCTCCACAATGCCGCCGCCCTCATGGCCGAGTATCGCAGGGAAAAGTCCCTCGGGATCGGCGCCCGACAGGGTGTAGGCGTCGGTATGGCAAACGCCGGTGGCCACAATGCGCACCAGCGCTTCTCCTTCGCGCGGACCCTCCACATCCACGGTTTCGATCTCCAGGGGCTTGCCTGCGCCCCAGGCTACGGCTGCACGCGATTTCATTGCGCTTTCCCCCGGTGGGCCTTCGATGGTCCCGGAATTGTAAGGGGCATTTCCGCAGGTTCAGCCCTGAAGTCCGGCTTCCGGTGTTTGGCCCTGAAGTCCGGCTCCGAAGTCCAGCTTCCAGGTTCGGCTCTGAAGTCCGGCCGCGAAATCCAGTTTCCAGTTTCCAGGCTCGGCCCCGAAGTCAGGCGACGCGGTCGGGAGGCTCCTGGCCGGCGAAGAAACAGTCGAGGTTCTCTTTCACCCGCAGCCCCATGGCTTGTCGGGTTTCGGCGGTTGCGCTGCCGAGATGCGGAAGCAGCACCACCTGCTCCATTTGCCTGAGCGTCTCGGGAACCTCGGGTTCGCGCGCATAGACATCGAGGCCGGCGGCGGCCAGATGCCCGCACCGCAGCGCTTCCGCCAGGGCCTGCTCGTCCACCAGCGCGCCGCGCGCCGTGTTGATCAGGATTGCGCCGCACCGCATGCGGGCAAGTTGTGTCTGGCCGATCATGTTGTCCGTGGCGGGCGTGGCCGGGCAATGCAGCGACACGAAATCGCTGCGGGCAAGCACTTCGTTCAGGTCGCGGCAAATCGCCACATCCAGGGAACGCGCCTGTTCGGCGTCCGGAGGGCGGGGCGTGTAAACGAACACCTGCATTCCGAAACCGTGCCGCGCGCGATGCGCCACAGCCCTTCCGATCCGGCCGAATCCCACCAGACCCAGCGCCTTGCCGCTCACCCGGTTGCCGAAAATGGACGCGGGCGACCATCCGGCCCATTCCCCCGCCCTGACCAGACGGTCGCCGCGCGCCACGCCCCTGGCCGCCGCCAGGATCAGCGCCAGGGTGAGGTCGGCGGTGCAGTCGGTGAGGACATCCGGGGTGTTGGTTACCACAATGCCGGCGCGCCGCGCCGCGGTCAGGTCGATGTGCTCGAAGCCCACGCCGTAATTGGCCAGTATGCGGGTTCGGCAGGATGGCGTTCCCAGCACACTCGCGTCCATGCGGTCGGTCACCGTGGGACAGAAAGCGTCAACCTGACGCAGGGCCTCGCGCATGGCGGTGGCGCTCATTGGCTGGTCCGGCGCATTGCGCAGCAACTTGTAGTCCTTCGCCAGCAGCGACTCGACCCGCGCCGGCCAGCGACGGCTCAGAAGCACTCGCGGCCCGGATCCCATTGGCTACCCGCGGTCCGTGGCGAAATCCGCACTGCATTCGACCCGCCATGCATTTCGTCCGGTGTGGTTGCTATCCGCTCGCACAAGATCTGTCAGGCTCCCCCATCGCGCCTTGCCGGGCGGGCGTCTGACCGCTCCCGGTGCGACCCGCACTCTCCTGACCCGTCTGGCGGCTTGCCGGAGCGGGCCGAAGCTTTGCGGTTTCTTGCCTGATTTCATGTTGCTTTTCGGTTTTCTGCAACAACCGCCCAGGTTGGGCTTGCCCTTTGCGATTGTCTGTCCAGATTCGGATTACATGTGAAGCTTTGCCCAAGTTGCGGTAGGATACTGGCTTTAAGCTGTACGCTGGCTGGATATTCGGGAAAAGACTGGAAGGTGAGGTCATGGCGAGGATAGGCGACAGCCTTGAAGGCGAAAGTGTCGGGTCGGTTGCGATGAACGATCTGTTGCGGCGGTTCGGGCGGGATTTGCTCGCCTCACGTATGCGCGCGACCGCGCTGCCCCGCGCCTTGCCTGTTACTCCACCCCCCCCCCCCCGAAAATCCGGGCGCGGGGCTGAGCCGGTGGGCGCCCTCGGGAGAACCGCCCGCTGCCTGAAGGCGGTACTCGCTGCTGCTCTTCTGCTGACCTTCGTCGCCGCCCTCGCGCCACAGGACGCGCGGGCGCAGGAAAAGCCGGCGCTTACGGCAACCGCGGGTGTCGGCAGTGTCACGCTCAACTGGACTCGTACCGGCAACACTGGATTTGGATATTGGGTTTACCGACAGGGGGTCACCGGAGGAGGTTACGGCGACTGGATCGATATACCGGGCGGCGCCACCATCAGAACCCACACGGTCACAGGGTTGACCGCCGGCACCTCCTATACCTTCCAGGTGGCAAGGGCGGAAGGTACCGGTCTTAACTTTTCCGTCTTCGCTAGTGGGGGAGGGTACTCGAACGGGGCGTCAGCCACGCCGACGGCGGCCACGACCACGACCGTTCCCGCCGCCCCGACGAACCTGACGGCGACGGGGGCCGGCACCACACAGGTGTTGCTGACGTGGACCAAGCCGGCCGGCACGATCACCGGCTACAAGCTGCGCTACGCCAAGACGCCGGCAAAGGGCAGCGCCACCTGGGCCGCCATGGCGGGTTCGGGCGCGAACACCGTGAGGCATATGGTAACGGGGCTGGAAGACGACGCCGAATACAGTTTCATGATCCGCGCCGTGAACGCCTCCGGCGACGGCGCCGCCACGGGCTGGGTGACGGCGACGCCTATGGACAGCTGCCCTTCCGTGCTCAGCCCGACGAACCTGAGCCTCGCGCCGCGTTCGGACGGGTTTGTCGTCACCTGGACGGCGCCGACCGATGTATTCCGCAACGGCTGGACGTTGTCTTACGGCAAGACCGGGGAAAGTTCGACCTCTGTCACCATCTCGAATGCCGCCGCGACCAGCCGCACGCTGACCGGCCTGGACGCCAACACCGAATATGAGATCAGTCTTACAGCGACCCATTCTACTTATAATCCTTCTGCGGTCTGTCCTCCAGGCTTCCGTGTAAAAGCCACCGGCACGACCGGCGCCACCGTCGCCAAACCCGCTGCCCCGACGGGCCTGTCGGCGGAGGCGGGCAACGCGCAGGTGAAGCTGACGTGGACTGATCCGGACGACGATTCGATCACGCGGTATCAGTTGCGCCAGAAGAAGGGTAGCGCCGCCTGGGGCGGCTGGACCGCGATTTCCGGTTCGGACGCGGACACCACGAGCCACACGGTGACGGGTCTGGACAACGATGTGGCGTATCGCTTCCGCATCCGGGCGCGGAACAGCGGCGGCAACAGCGCGCCGTCGGCGGTGGTGGAGGCGACGCCGGCGGCGTCGGCGGCGGTTCCCAAGCCGGTTTTGAGCGCGGAAGCGGGCTACGCCAGGGTCACCCTGAGCTGGAGCGCGCTGTCGGGGGTGACGGTTGCGAGCTGGGGCTATGAGTACAAGAGCGCGGGCGGCAGCTGGAGCTCGACCACGACGGTTTCGGACGGCAGCGCGACGAGCGTCACGGTGACGGGTCTGACGATCGGCACGGAATACACGTTTCGCCTGTTCGCGGCGGTCAGTCTCGGGGTGCAATCGGTGTGGTCGGACGAGGTGAAGGCGACGCCGACGAATACGGTTCCCAAGCCGGTGCTGACGGCGGCAGCGGGCGACCGTTCGGTCACCCTGAGCTGGAGCGCGCTGTCGGGCATTCCGATAACGAGCTGGGGCTACCAGTACAAGAGTTCGGGCGGCTGGAGCACGACCACGGCGGTCACGGGCGGGAGCACGACGAGCGCGACGGTGACGGGTCTGACAGGCGGCACGGAGTATACGTTCCGGCTGTTTGCGGCGGTCAGTCCGGGGGTGCAGTCGGTGTGGTCGGACGAGGTGAAGGCGACGCCGTATGCGCTGGC
Organism: Gammaproteobacteria bacterium; assembly: GCA_965115835.1. GTDB lineage: Bacteria > Pseudomonadota > Gammaproteobacteria > Steroidobacterales > Foliamicaceae > Foliamicus. Next base: position 2,247,954 of record OZ220471.1, on the reverse strand, counting down.
GGCGCCGGTGCTGACCAGTATCACGTCCGGCGCCACCGGCTTTAATCAGGGGGTCATCGCGATCACGCTGACATGGACCCATTCCGGTCAGCTTCTCCCCAGTGGCGTCGGCTGGTGGTATTGGCAAATAGATTACCGCCTGAAGGGCGCCAGCAGTTGGGTAGCAGGCGATCGCACGGGCGGGGCGTCCCAACTTTCCAGGCGGACGATTAAATGGGGTACGGGGTTCAGATTTCCGGAGGGCGCGGTGCTGGAGGTGAGGATCCGTGGGCGGGGGGGAGAGAGGCCCGATCAGGCTGGCCTCTGGTCCAATATCCGCACGGTGACCCTTGTCGACGATACCAAGGACATTCCCGCCCTGACGATCACCGGTTCGCCGGTGACGGTGACGGCTGGTTCCACCGCCGCCACCTACACGGTGGCGCTGACCAAGGCGCTTGCGGGAACCCTGTCGATTACGAGCGGCGACACGGGCAAGGCGACGGTGAGTCCGCCGAGCCTGACGTTCACGGCGGGCAACTACAACACGGCGCAGACGGTGACGGTGACCGGCGTGGCGGAGGGCACGGCGACGATCAACCACGCTTTTAGGCTGACAGGCGCCATGGCGGATGCGATCCCGGACGCGGGCACGGTGACGGTGACGGTCAATGGGGCGCCCGCCAAGCCGGCGGGCTTCACTGCCGTTCAGGGCAGCGGCAACGAACAGGCGATGCTGTCCTGGAGCGACCCGAACGACGCCAGCATCACCAAGTGGCAGTATTCGCAGGACGGCGTCTGGAAGGATGTGCCGGGTTCGAGCGCTTCCACCACGACCTACACGGTGACGGGCTTGAGCACCGGGACGGCCTATGCCTTCAAGGTGCGTGCGGTGAACGTCAACGGGGCCGGTGCGGCCTCGGACGAGGCCACCGTCACCCCCGCGTGGACGGGTGTTCCGGCGAAGCCGTCGGGGCTGAGGGCGGAGGCGGGCGTGGAGCAGGTTACCCTGAGTTGGGACGCCCAGCCGAACCAGCGCATTTCCCGCTGGGGCCACCAGCGCAGAGCGAGCGGCGGCGCCTGGCCCGCCACGGCGACATTCGTTGCGGGAACCGGCGCCACCGCGACCCGGACGGTCACCGGCCTGACTGCCGGCACGGCGTATGAGTTTCGCATCCAGGCCAGCCAGGGCAGCGGCAACGACGGTCCCTGGTCGGATGTGGTGACGGCGACGCCGTTTGCGGCGGGCACTCCCCGCGTGGTGGTGACGCCGACCGCGCTGACGATTGAGGAAGGCCGCAGCGGCACGTACACCGTGAAGCTGAACACGGCGCCGTCGGCGAACGTGACGGTGACGGTGGGGGGCGAGTCGGGCGAGGTGACGGTGACCGGTTCGCCGCTGACGTTCACGCCGGGCAACTACGACACGGCGCAGACGGTGACGGTCAACGCCGGAACCGATGACGACAGTACTGACGATACCGCGACCCTGACGCACACATCGGCCAGCAGCGACAGCAACTATGGCTCGTCGCTGAACATCGACGAGGTTGCCGTGACGGTGACGGACACGACGCCGCCCTCCTCCGACCCCGCCGATGATGGCGACGGCGACGATGGCGAAAGCGGCGATGTTGAGGTGGTCGAGAAGGTTGTGGAGGTAGTCGATGGCGATGGCGTGTTCTTCCAGGACGCCGGTCTTGCCGGGGTAGTGGCCCGGGCTTTGGGCGCGACCGATCTTGCGCGTCGCAACGAGCCGGAAGTGGCGCTGTTGCGAGTGCTGAATGCGGCCCGTTCGGGCGTGGCGGACCTTGCCGGGCTGGAAATAGCTTCCGGGCTGAAATCGCTGGACCTGGGCGGCAACCGGATCACGGACTTGACGCCGCTTGCCGCGCTCGATGGATTGACGACGCTGATATTGAGCGGGAACCCGAACCTGGAGAACCTCGCCCCGCTTGCCGGGCTGCCTCTTCTCGGCCATCTGGACTTGTCGTCGAACCGCCGGATTACGGACCTCACGCCGCTTTCGGGATTGGCGCTACTGGAGACGCTGCGGCTTGATCGCACCGGCGTTTCGGACCTCACTCCGCTTGCCGGTCTGGTCCGTCTCAAAACCCTGAACTTGTCGTGGAATCGCCAGATTGTGGACTTGTCGCCGCTGTCGGGGCTGATCCTGCTGGAGACGCTGCGTCTTGACGGCATCGGCGCTTCGGACCTCGCCCCGCTTGCCGGGTTGACCCGTCTCGAAACCCTGACCCTGTCGTCGAACCGCCAGATTGTGGACCTGTCGGCGCTTTCGGGACTGACAATGCTCAGGACGCTGCGCCTTGACCACACCGGCGCTTCGGACTTCAGCCTGCTTTCGGCGTTCACCGAATTGCGCACGCTGTCGCTCTCGGGCAACGGGATCACCGACCTGTCGCCCCTGCAGGCGCTGGTCAAGCTCTCCGCCTTGCATCTGGGCGCCAACCAGATTGAGGAAGTATCGCCGCTGGCGGATCTGACTGCGCTCCGCAGCCTGTCGCTGAACGACAATCGGATCACGGATGTGACCGCGCTGGCGGCATTGCCCCGCCTGGCCTCGCTGAATCTCAACGGCAATCCGCTCTCCGGGTTCCCGTCCACCGGCTTCCGGCAACTTCGCGGCTTGTATCTGAGGGACTGCGGTGTGGCGGACATTGGCGCGCTGGCCCATCTGGCGCAAATCGAAACGTTGTTCCTGGACGGCAACGGCATTGGGGACCTGACGCCGCTTTCTTCCCTCTCCGGCCTGACCAAGCTGTTTCTGGCGAGGAACGCCATTTCCGACCTGACGCCGCTGTCGCAGTTGGCGGCGCTCCGGCAACTGGTGCTGGACGACAACGACATTTCGGATGTTTCAGCGCTTTCTTCTCTCTCCGGTCTGACCAAGCTGTTTCTGACCCGCAACGAGGTTTCGGATCTGACGCCGCTGTCGCGGTTGGCGGAACTGGAGCAGCTGACGCTGGGCGGCAACGATGTTGTGGATGTGTCGGCGCTATCCGGGCTGCGCAAGCTGGAGTTGCTGAGTCTCGGCCAGAATCAGGTAGCGGACATTGCGGCGCTGGCGAAATTGCCTGCTCTGGAGTACCTGGACTTGCGCGATAACCCGCTGGACCCGGACGCCCTGAGCATTCACATCCCGGCGCTGGAAGAGCGCGGGGTGCAGGTGCTGTATTGATTGCGAGCGCGCGGGCGCCCAAGAACTGCAAGGATTATCCGCGGCCCGCCAGATAGCGCCGCCCGCTTTCCATCATCTGCACGAACTCCCGCTCGTTGCCTTCGCGCACGAAGCGGGCGAGTTTCTCCACCTTGGCGACCAGTTCGCCCAGCACCTCGGCGCCGTGCGGGTTGAGCCGCTGGATTTCAAAATACAGGCGGGGATTGTCTCCCGCCACGGCCCTGGCCACCTCAAGCTGGGCGTCGAAGGTGGTGCTCGACATGCGCGCCAGGGTCGGCGCCTGTTGGCCGCTTTCCTCGAGTGCGTGAATGAAGGCCACATTGATGGCGTGGGACACGCCCAGTACCCAGGCGATCAGCCGGTCGTGTTCGTCTACCGGCACGCGCAGGATATCCACCATCGTTCCCGCGAACACCTCGGCCGCGGCCGCCGCCGCATCCGGCGCGCCCACATCCATCAGCAGGATATGGCAGCCGGACAACAGGTCGGTGTCGGGTCCGAACATCGGGTGAATGGAAGCCACCTTCATCCCGGCCGAGGCCATGCGCTTCAGGACACCCTTTACCGGATCCTTGATCGAGGCAATATCGAAAATCAGGCCCGGATGACGAACCTGCTCCATGTCTGCAAGGATGCTTGCGCTGGCCGCAACCGGAGCCGCAACCACGGTGAGCTCGAAGCGGCGGGACGCCTCCTTCCAATTCTTGACATGGGGCAGCTTGCGCGGCCTTGCCACCGGATCGGCCACGGTTACCGCATAACCCTGCGAGCTCAGGAACTCGCAGAACCAGCGGCCCATCATGCCGCCGCCTCCCACCACCAGCGCCTCGTGGCCCTTCCCCCGACCGCGGGCCTGAAGGCGAACGCGCTCCTGCCGGGACAGCGAGGCATCGATCAGCAAACGCACGATGCCCTCGGCAAGGTCGCCGGGCAGGCCCGCCTTTTCGGCCTGTTCGCGCGCGCGCCCCACCACCCGCACTTCCTGGGCGAAATCGCGGGTGGGGATGCCCGCCTCGTGCTTGTGGCGGCCCACTTCCGAAGAGATTTCCTGGCGGCGGGCCAGCAAATCGATAATTTGCCGGTCGATGGCGCCCAACTGCTTTCTGAGGCTTTCGAGGTCTGGCATGAATTCGCGCTTCCGTCAGCAAGGCGCGCATTGTACGGGCCTGCGCCGGCAGCCCTGAACGCCCGCGTTACTCGGTGCGTTCGACGGCAGGCAGATTGAGCGCCCGGGCCACCGAACTCCAGGGAATCAGCTTGAAGTTCTGCCGTGCCCTCGGGCGGCGGTTATGGCCATCCTGCACCACCAGCAAGCCCGCCTCGAATCCGGGTCCCAGGTTCACGCTGCTTGCCGCCAGACCGTCCGTATCTTCGGCGCCGTCGATGCCGCCGCCCGGATTGTCCGCAACGCGTATGGAGCCCAGGTAGCTATCGTTGCCAAGGTCGTAAAAGGCGAACGTGTCGTCTCCCTGACTGGACGCCACCAGCAAGGCGTTGCCGCGGGCCGGTCTGTAGATGTCCAGGCCCTCGACATCGGCGACAAGCCGGCCGTTCTCCACGGAGTCGAGCAGCGTGGCTTCGGCAAAGCCGCCGGGGCGCGCCGGCATCTTCCAGATCCCCCGCTCCTCTTCCCCGATATAGGCGATGCCGGCGGTGTCGTCCACCACGCAGCCCTCGGGCTTGCTGGCAACCCGGAAGCGGTCTGTGCGCTCGACAGACCATGCTCCGCCGGCGGTCAATCGCCACATTTCGTACGCGCCGTCGCTGCCGTTCACGAAAGCATGCGCGTTGCCGTGGCTGTCCCGATGTATGCAGACGCCGTAGGGATCGTCGATATCGAGAGGCTGCGCCCGCAGCAGGTTCACCTCACCCTGCGCCGAGATTCCGAACACATCCATGGTGTGTTCGGTGCGGTTCGTGGCCACCGCCAGCGTGACTGCGCCCCCGTCCAGCAGAATTTCCTGGCGCAGGTCCACATTGTTCAGCCGCCCCCGCGCCAGGAACTGCACTTCGCGTCCCGTCAGGTCATAGACCGCCAGTCCCTTGCGCTTGTCGGTGCCCAGAATCAGGCTGTGCGTGGCGTCGGAAGGGTGAATCCATATCGCCGGATCGTCGGCGGCGTCGCCCCGGCTGCGCACCGGTTCGGTCTCCGCCACCGCATATACGGCCGGCAACGGTGCTTCCTTGCGGGCCGCGCCATCCGCCGTCTGCATGCCGGGGTACGCGCCCAGGCAGAGCGCGGCGGCGACAGCCAGAGGGTATGGGCGTGATGCGTTCATTGATCGCCGCCAGGGGCGCCGGGGAAGGGCTGCGTTCATGGAGTCGGCGCCTGAAGGGCTGCGTTCCTGGCGGGCTGTTCGCAGCACGGGTCAGAAGCTGCGGTAGGCAATGCCGAGCACGAAAGAGCGGCCGATTTCGTCGTACTGGGCGTTGTAGCGTGGCCGGCCGTAGTAGCGGTAATTGGGCTCCTCGCGCAGGTTCATGGCGTTGAAATATACCTGTAAATGCTCGTTGAAATCGTACTTTACGGTGAGGTCTATCTGGTGATGGCCGTCCTCGTACAAATCGTTGCTCTGATCCTCGAGGTTGATCTCGGCCACTCGCTTGCCGATATAGGCCGACGACAGGCGTATGCTCCAGCCGTAATTCTCGTAGCCGACCACGAAGTTGGCCACCATGTCGGCCTGCAGGGGCAGCCGGGATTCCGTGCTGCGGCCCGCGTCCGGCCCCAGGCCCAGGTCGGCGTCGCTGTCGGTGAAGGTGGCGTTGGCCATCAGGACCAGCCCGCTCAATATCCCCGGAAGATCGGCGAACTGACGGGTCCATCCCGCCTCCAGGCCGTACAGATTGGCGGATCGCCCATTCAGCGGTTTGAGGATTTCAACGTCCGTGACGGCGATATTCCCGGCAAATTCGCGCGGGTCGGCAACCGAGCTGACGTCGGCATCGAATACGAAGTCGTCGATCCGCTTGTAGAAGGCCGCGGTTCGGAAAAGGCCCATGTTGCCCGGGTAGTACTCCATGGCCACATCCAGGTTCTTCGACTTGTAGGGCCGCAATTGGGGATTTCCCGCCTCCACGGCCAGGGAGATCTCGTCGTCATCCTGCTCGATTTCTATGGCGTCCGGGGTGGGATTCAGGTCTCCGAAAGACGGTCTGGCGAGAGAGTGCGTGTAGGCGGCGCGCAGAATCAGGTTCTTCGAAGGCTTGTAGCGCAGGTTGATGCTGGGCAGCAGGTTGCCGTAGTCGTTCTCGAAAAGCGATTCGGCAACCTGCACATCGTCCTCGCCCTTGACATCGACCTCGCGCACATAGGCGCCCCTGGCGCTGAAGTCCGTGCCTTCGTAGCGCAGTCCATACACCACGCGGACATCATCGATGTCGATCCGCTGCATGAGGTACAGCGCGGCAACGTTTTCCTCGATGTCGTAATCGGCCGCGGAACCGATCCTCGAGGCGTCCTCGTCCATGATGAAGGGACAGCCGTCCTCGTTGTAGCTCTCGAAGCGGCAGGCCCCAACGCCGCCGATATGCCCCCACACGAACGACCGCTGGAGACCGGCGTCGATGTGCGGCCCGTAGGCGCCCAGCAGGTAGTTGCCGCCACCGGAAACGAACTGTCCCAGGGTGGGGGGAGTACTGAACGCATCGTCGAATTTCTCGAACACCCGCAATCCCGAGTCGCGGCTCTTGTCGCGTGCGCGGTACTTGGCGCCGAAGCGGAGGTATCCCGGACGCCCGGCCCAGGTCAGTTCGCGGGTAATGTCGATCTTCAGCGCTGTCTCGTCATCGTTGGTGTAGTTGTCCTCGACCGCGATTTCGTCCAGCTCGAAGTTCTCCGCAATTGCGCCGTCTTCGCTGTACGACAGCGCCGGAACCCGGTCAAGGCTTTCATAACGGGCGACGCCCAGCCCGCTGTATTTGAACTGCGAATCGATGCGGCCCGACTCATCCTCGCTGGCCTCCGAATAGCCGGCGCTGTACTCGAATGTCCAGTCGCCGATCAGGTTCTCGCCCCCGAGGAGCAGCGAAAGAATCTGCTGGGCCTCGTGGCGGTCCTTGAGTTCGCGCTGCAATTCGGTATCGGTGGCCGCAAGGCTGTTACTGTCGTACGTCACATCGCCCTGGTCGAGCTTGAACTCGATGCGGTTGCGGAGCTCCTGATCGGCGAAGTCGCTGTACAGCGTGCGCAGGTAGTAGCTCGAGGTATCGCTGGCCCGGAAATCCAGATTGAGCGCAAGGCCGTCGCGTTCGCGGACGATCTCGTAGTTGCGCATCTCCAGTTCCTCGTGATAGCGCACCCTGCCGTCGTTCTTCCAGCCCCCGTCGGCCTCCAGGTTATCAGTGCCGAACTCGCGCTTGTTGGTGGACAGGCTCAGCGCCATCCCGAACTCTCCGCCCGCGAACTCGAACGCGCGGGTGAAGGCGCCGGAGAACTTGTGCCCGCGGCTGCGCTGCAATGCGTTGTAGAACGATTGGCCCTTGAGCTTGTAGCTCATCCCCTCGCGGTCGAAGGCGCTCAGGCTCTTGATATTGATCGTGCCGCCGATGGCGCTGGCGTCCTGGTCGGGGGTGAGCGTCTTGGTGACCTCCAGGCTCTCGATCAGGTCCGAGGGAATCACGTCCAGCGCCACGTTGCGGCGGTCGCTCTCCGGGGCCGGCACGTTCAGCCCGTTGATGCTGGCCACGTTCAGTTGCGGGTCGATGCCGCGCACGCCCACGAAACGGCCCTCGCCCTGGTCGCGTTCAATGAACACCCCGTCGATCCGCTGCAATGCCTCGCTGGCGTTCTCGTCGGGAAACTGGCCGATGGAATCGCTGGTGACGACGGCCACAAGGTTGTCGGCCGAACGCATCCGGTTGATCGCGCCGTAGGCGCCGGCAGCCTGTCCCACCACGATGATGTTCTCCATGATGTCCACTGCGGAACCGATCTTCACCTGGGCTTGTTCGGTCTGGCCATCGCGCACCGAAACGGCCACGGAAACCGGTTCCGCGCCCACGTAGCTGACCTCCAGGCGGTAGTCGCCGGCGGGAAGGTTCCGGAACCGGAACCGCCCGGCCGCGTCGCTCACGCGCTCGACGCCAAGCTCCGCCAGACTCACTATCGCCCCCTCGAAGTACACTTCCCCGGATTGATCGCTCACGCGGCCTTCCAGCGCCCCCTGGGCAAGCAGCGCGCCAGAGGACAGGAGTAACAAGAGTCCCGCGACTGTCGCGGGGCGGGTCAAGGGGGATACTGGCGACATGGCTTGAACCTCCTGAAGTTGCTGCAATCCTTGAAGGAACAATGCCCCGGCATTGTCGAGTATGGATACGAAGGAAATGTTGCAGATATGAAATGTTTGCGTTACACAGAGCGCTGGGGGAGTCGTGGCGAGCCGCGGTTTGCGGTACATTGCACAGAATCTGGCTGGTGGAGGGCTTCCATGAAGACATTGCGCTGCATGGTGTTGCTGGCGGCAGTGCTGGCGTTCATCGCGGCGCGGCCCCTCGCCGCCGGGGAAATACCGGTTGGCGAAGCGCCCGGTTTGGCGGTGATCGTGATCGTGGACCAGCTCACCGCGGACCGCGCGCGGGAATGGGCGCACAAGCCCTCGAGCACCGGTTTCCGGCGGTTGTGGCGGGAGGGCGTGGTGTACGCAAACGCCGCCTTCGATCACGCCACCAGCAGCACGGCGCCGGGCCATGCGACGATCGCCACGGGTGTGCAGCCGTCCACGCACGGCGTAATCTCCAACTCCTGGTTCGATCGGGTGTCGGGGCGAGCCATGGCCAGTGTCCGCGACCACAACCATTTCCTGCTCGGCGCCGGGGGGCCGGGGGTCTCGCCCCTGCAGCTGGATGCCCCGGCGCTGGCGGATGTGCTGTACGCCCAATTGGAGGGCCGCGGCAAAATTTTTGCCGTGTCCATCAAGGACCGGGGCGCTGTCTTCCTGGCGGGCAAGCAAGGCAAGGCGTTCTGGTACTCGAAGAAAACGGGAACATTCATCACCAGCGCCTACTACTACCCGGCAGGCAACATTCCCGATTGGCTCGCCGCCTATAACGCCCGGGCGCACCAGGGTCTGGCGGAGAGTTGGGAACTGATGCTTCCCGAAGGCGCATACGAGTACCGTGACGAGCGGGTTTGGGAGCGGCCGCCGCAAGGCTGGACGCGGGGCTTCCCGCACCGTTTTGCGGCGGCGGGAACCTCGCTTTATTTCGATCAGCTCCGTTATGCGCCCCAGGGCGACGAAATCACCGCCGGGCTGGCCAGGGCGGTTATCGAGGCGGAATCGCTGGGCGAGGATCAATATCCGGATCTGCTTGCGATCAGCCTTTCCGCCACCGACCGGATCGGGCACGCATTCGGCCACAACAGCCGCGAGGCCGAAGACAACCTGCATCGGCTGGACCGGTTGCTGGCGGACATGCTGGCCTACCTGGAAGGCCGCCTGGGACGCGAGCGGTTCCAGCTGGTATTGACCTCCGACCACGGCATGCGTCCCATTCCGGAAACGGTTCCCGGCGCGGATCCGCAGGCCTCGCGCATCTTCCCCCGCGCGCTGGCCCGAAAACTGGACCGTGCGCTTCGTCTGGCCCTGGGGGTAGAGCAGGATATGGTCCTTCGCATCGTATCGCCCTGGCTCTACCTGGACCTTGAAGGGATCGCGCGGGCCGGCCTTGCGGTCGATCGGGTTGGCGAGCAAGCTGCGCAATGGCTGGAGGCCCGTCCCGGAATCGTGCGGGCGCTCCCCGCCTCACGGCTGGATTCCTGCGGCCGGGACGAGCTGTGCGAACTGATTCGCAACAGCAGTTTTCCGGGCCGCAGCGGCGAAGTGTACCTGGCGGCGGGCGAAAACAGCTTCTTCAGCGCCGAACCGCCGGTATACGCGGCCAGTCACGGGTCGCCGCATTTGCCCGACAGGCGCGTGCCGATCATCTTTTACGGTCGTGGGCTCGAGGCCGCAGTGGTGGACACGCCGGTCACGCCGCGTCATGTCGCTCCCACCCTGGCCGCCGTTCTCGGACTTGGGCGTCTCCCGGACTGGGAAGCGCCGCTGGACGAGGTGTCGGCTGCCGCAAGCGACGAGGAAACACGATGACCCACAGCACGCCGCCGGGGACCGAACAGGCTGGGGACATCGGCGGGTCAGGGGCGGACTGGCGGTTCGTCTCGCCCGGGGCGGCGCTGTTGCTGGCCTGCGTTGCGGCAGCGGCGGCGCCGGCGGCCGCCCATGAAAAGACGCCGTTCGAGGACAAGTTCCGGCAACTCGGCGAGCTGCTGCCCACGCCCAATGCATATCGCAACGCAGCCGGGCAGCCGGGGCCCGCCTACTGGCAGCAACAGGTCGATTACTCGATCGATGTGCGCCTTGACGAGGACCGGCAGCGCATTGCCGGCGAAGCGACCGTCACCTATCACAACAACTCGCCCGACACGCTGGCCTATTTGTGGCTGCAACTGGACCAGAACCGTTTCCGGCGGGATTCGATCGCGGAAATGACCCGCACCTTCGAGGACGCGGCGCCCGATCAGGAAGACCGGGACGCCGCCGCCAGCATCAGCCTCGACAGTCTCCGCAGGCTGCAGTACATGCAAGACGCGGAACTCGGCTTCGAGATCCGTTCCGTCCGCGATGCTGCGGGCGCGCCCCTGGACTACGCTGTGGTCGGGACGCTGATGCGCGTGGACCTGCCTGTGGCGCTGCAATCGGGCAGCCGCACCGTCTTCTCGGTGGACTACGCATACAACCTCGTGAACGGCGACATGGTGCGCGCGCGGGGTGGGTTCGAGCGCTTCCCGGACGACGCGCGCCCCGGCGGCAACCACATTTTCGCCATTTCCCAGTGGTTTCCCCGGCTGGCCGCCTACACCGACTACGACGGCTGGACCAACAAGGAATTTCTCGGCGCGGGCGAGTTCACGCTGGAGTTCGGCGACTACGACGTGGCCATCACCGTGCCGGCCGATCACATCGTCGCCGCCACGGGCGAGTTGCAGAACGCCGCCGAAGTGCTGACTCCCGAGCAGCTCGCGCGCCTTGAGCAGGCGGCAACGGCGGAGCGTCCCGTATTCATCGTGACGCCCGACGAGGCTCGCGAAAACGAGCGCCGCGGCGCTGCGGACACGGCCACCTGGCGCTTTTCCGCGCGCAATGTGCGCGACTTCGCCTGGGCCTCCTCGCGCAAGTTCATCTGGGACGCCAGGGGTTGGCGCCAGCCGGGGGCGGAACAGGAGCAGGTCATGGCCATGTCCTTCTATCCCAGGGAGGGTGGAACGCTCTGGTCGGACTACTCCACCGAGGTCGTGATTCACGCGCTCGAGGTGTACAGCCGCTTCACCTTCCCTTATCCCTATCCCACGGCGCAGTCGGTCAGCACAGGATTCCTGGGCGGAATGGAATACCCCATGATTACCTTCAACGGGCCGCGCACCACGTTGCAGGAAGACGGCGCCCGAACCTATTCGCTTTCCGAGAAGAAGTTCCTGATCCGCGTGATCATCCACGAGATCGGCCATTTCTTCTTCCCCATGATTGTCAATTCCGACGAACGCCAGTGGACCTGGATGGACGAGGGTCTGAACAGCTACCTCGACGCAGTCGCCGTGCGGGAGTGGGATCCGCAAATGCCCTGGAAGGTGGAGCCTCGAGACATCACCGGCTACATGCTCTCGGAGGACCAGACGCCGGTCATGACCCAGTCGGACAGCGTGCTCCAATTCTCCGCCAACGCCTATCGCAAGCCCACTGCGGCGTTGAACATCCTGCGCGAAACCATCCTGGGCCGCGAGCTCTTCGACTTCGCGTTCCGGGAGTACGCTCGCCGCTGGAAGTTCAGGCGTCCCACCCCTGCGGATTTCTTCCGCACCATGGAGGAGGCTTCGGGAGTGGACCTCGACTGGTTCTGGCGGGGCTGGTTTTTCACCACCGACCATGTGGATATATCGCTGGACCGGGTACACGAAATGCGCCTGGACACGGAGGACCCGGACATCGATTTCGCCCGACTGCGCGAGATCATGCAGGCCGAGCCGCCCTCGGTCTTCGTGGAACGGAACCTTGCGGAAGGGAAGCGCAGTTGGGTGGAGAAGAACCCCGAGGTGCGCGACTTCCACGATCAGCACGACGAGTACACCGTCACCAATGTGGAGCGCAATCGCTACCGGCAATTCCTGGAAGAGCTGGATGCCTCGCAGCGCGCCGCCCTGGAACGCGCGGTGGAAGAAGACCGCAACTACTACATCCTGGAGTTCTCCAACCTCGGCGGTCTGGTCATGCCTGTCATTCTCCGGGTGGAGCATGAAAACGGCGCAAGGGAGGAAATTCGCATGCCCGCGGAAATCTGGCGGCGCACCCCTCGCGGCTTCAGAAAACTGCTTGTGACCGACCGGAAAATCCGCGCTTTCGTGGTGGATCCCCTTATGGAAACCGCGGACGCCGATGTGGAGAACAACTACTACCCGCGGCGGATTGTTCCGTCGCGCATCGAGAGCTACGCGCCGCCGGAGAGCGGGAATCTGGCGGATCGCGACCTCATGCACAACATCAGGACCCGGCTCGATGAGGAGGCCGCACCCGGGGAGGAATAGCCCGCATGTCTCGCGGGATTGGCGAAGGCCGCCCAGCGCCCCCAGCCCCACGCGTACGGGGAGTAGCCCGCATGTCTCGCGGGATTCCCTGGAAGCGTCGGCGAGATGCGCGTTACGCGCCGGCGCCCGGGGGCGGATGGGCAGCGCCAGCGGCTGCGGCGTCGAGCGCGGCTCAACCCGGCGCCGGGGGCTTGCGTCCCACCAGCAGGGTGTTGGGTATGTCGCGCCAAGCGCACCGGGCTTCGAGGCCCGCGCTTTCCATGGCTCGAAGTTCATCTTCCAGGGGAAAGTAGGTGTCCTCGCCCGCCCACTCGTCGAAGTGCTCGTGGGCGCGCGCCTCATCAATGCCGCAGGCCACCAGGTGGGCGGCCCATCGGGCGTAATCGGCGCTGCGCTGCGGGTCGGCGGCAGGCATTGTGACATCGGCGTTGACCAGCACGCCGCCGGGGGGCAGCGTCTGACGGATCCGCCCGTACAGGCGGGTCTTGTCGGCCATCCGCGGCACATGATGCAGCGCCAGCGACGCGGCCGCCGCATCGCAGCAGGGAAGCGGGTCGAGAAACGATTCCTGCCTGAAACGCGCGCGTTTGCCGAAACGCTTCAGGCGGGTCCTGGCCACGGCAAGCATCTCCGCATCGACATCCAGCAATTCCACCACGGCCGTATCCGAACGCATGAGAATGGCTTCCGCCAGCGCCCCCGTTCCCGCGCCGAGATCCAGCACCGTTTGCGGATTGACCGACGACACCGTCTCGGCAGCCCGTCTCAGCGCCTCTTCGTAGGCCGGAATGAATGTTCTTATGGACCGGTCATAAGTATCGATTTCCAGGCGGAGGTGGCGGCGAACGGAATGATTCATGTTTTGCCTGTCCTTGTAAGTTCGCCTGTCCCCGCGGCTGCGCTGCCGGTCGCTCGCATGGCGCATTTTCGCCCGGCGCCGGCCACCTGGCCGAATCGTAAACCATCGGTCCTGCGGCTGCGTGCGCCGCAAGGCCCGGCGAATGCGGATTCGCGGGTATTCTTGCGCCCTTGGCAAGCTTGAGAATCGGGAATCCGGTGGCGGATCAGGACATTATCGATCACGAGGGTTATCGGCGCGGAGTGGGAATGGTCATTTCCGACGGCCGCGACCAGGTGCTGCTGGCCCGGCGCCGCGACCGTCGGGGCTGGCAGTTTCCGCAGGGCGGCGTCCGTCCGGGCGAAGCGCCTCGCGCCGCCATGTATCGCGAGCTGAAGGAAGAGCTCGGCCTGGAGGCGTCGCAGGTTCGGGAAATGGCGCGTATGCGCCGCTGGGCCCGTTACCGCTTGCCGGCGTCTTGCCGGCGCTCGGGGGGGGCGCGCTGTATCGGGCAAAAGCAGCTGTGGTGGCTGCTGCGGCTGGAATCCGGCGACGAGGCGGTTCGCCCGGAACTCGCCGAGGATCCCGAGTTCGATGGCTGGAAGTGGGTGGATTACTGGCTTCCGGCAGAAAAGGTCGTATCCTTCAAGCGCGCCGTGTACAGGGAAGTGCTGGCCGAATTCGAACAGCGGATCGGTCTGCGGGCCACGGCCAACATGCGTTAAAGTAGGGGGAAGTTCATCCTGCTGCGGGCCGGGAGCCTGTCGCACGAACCTTGCCTTATCGGGATTTCGCGTTTGCTTGGCCGAAACAAGATTCTGGTTTGGCGCGGTCGCTATTCCGTCGCGCTGATCCTGTTGCCGCTTTCGACGTTCGCGGGCGGCGGAATTGCCGGCTGGTTGCTGCAGGGCGATATGCTGCATGACAGGATCGCCGGCATGCAGGCGCGCATCGAAAGCCTGGAGTTGCGCAACCTGGAACTCAGCCGGATGATCGACGAAGAGACCGTGGCGGCGCTGCGCTCGCAGGTGCACGACCTGCAGGGTCAGGTGATGAACCAGAGGATGACCATCTACGGGCTCCAGGAGATTATCACGCCCCAGGAGGCGCGAGCCGGCTTGAGGATCCATTCGGTCAGCGTCGAGCCTGGCCAGCAAGAGCAGGACTACCGGTTGAGCGTGGAGCTTACCCAGGCGCTGTTGGCCCGGTCGGCGCGCGCGCGCGGGCATGTGACGCTGTTGCTGGAAGGTGTGCTCGACGGTAACGGCGCGAATCTGACGCTGGAAGAAATCAGCAAGCGGAAGGTGGGCCGCATCGAGTTCAACTTCCGCAGGAATACGGTTCTGCAGGCCGACATGACCTTGCCATACCTTTTCGAACCCAGCACAATCCGGGTACGCGTAACGCCCGAGCCGGACGAGCAGCACGAATTCGAGCGCGAGTTCCCCTGGGCGCCGCTGGCCGCAAAAACATGAAGACTCGACTGAATAACGCCGTTACCACGCTGGTGGGGTCCGACGCAAGGATCACGGGCAACCTGATTTTCGGGCGCGGCTGTCATGTGGCCGGCCTGGTGCAGGGCGATGTGCTGGCGGCAGGCGACGGGAACAACCAGCTTACCGTGGCGTCGGACGCGAGGATCGAGGGCAATGCGCGCGCGGCCGGCATGCAGATCCAGGGCACCGTGGTGGGGGATCTGTGCTGCAGCGGCACCGTTTCCCTGTCTGCCTCCGCGCGGGTGGAGGGGTCCATCGAATACGGACACATCGAAGTAGAAAAGGGGGCTGTCGTGACCGGCAGCCTGAACCGAAAGGCGGAGAAGGAGGCGGAGAACGCCCCGGTTGCCGCCGTTCCCGCCGCCGAACCGGAGCACGGAAAGCCGGTCCGGGCGGCAGCGGGCTGATCGGCAGTCGGTGATGGAACCGCAATACGACGCAGCGCAACCCGACAGCGCTCCGCTCGTCTTCACGGAGGCCGCGGCCCGCAAGGTGGGGGAGTTGCTCAAGGCGGAGGACAACCCCGCGCTGATGCTGCGGGTGTACATCTCGGGCGGGGGATGCTCGGGCTTTCAGTACGGCTTCACCTTTGACGAAAAGAGGGAAGAGGGCGACGCGGAAGTCAGGCAATTGGGCGTGACGCTGCTGGTGGATCCAACCAGCCTGCAGTATCTCGAGGGCGCCGAGATCGATTTCAGAGACGACCTGAGCGGCGCGCGGTTCGTGATTCGCAACCCCAACGCGCAAAGCACCTGCGGCTGCGGGTCGAGCTTCTCGGCCTGAGTCCCCTGGGCTGGCAACTGCGCGGTTCCCCCGGAACCTGTCCCGCCCTGAACTCCGCAATCCGTCCGGGATATCCGGGCCGGGTTTCCGGAGCGCCCGAACCGAACCGATGACAAGGCTGCTGGCCAGCGTCCTGTTGACGCTCGCGCAAGGTCCCCACGATCCGGCTCCGCCTGGCGAAGCGCCGGCGGATGCGCCCGTTTGGGTTGCCGGCCAGACGGCCGATGTTCATGTTTTTCGCGTCAGCGCCCGTTTCGAGTGCCCCCCGGACACGGTAGGCGGGCTTGTGCAGGTGTCGATCTCGGACACCATGGCGCGCGCGGAATTTTCTGCGGAGGAGAATGTGCGGCGCCGAATGCTGACGCTTTCGGTGCCCGGCAAGCAGTTGCAGGGCTTGAGGCCCGAGTTGTTCTGTCCCCGTCCCGCCGGCGCCAAACGACAGCTTGTGCGCCTCAAGTCGAAGTTTACCGGGCAGGGCGTGCTGGTATGCCGCAATGCGGCGGGGAAACAGACGACCGCCCACGATTCCGTCGCGCTGGACGCCTGGGTGGTTTGTCCGCCCGCCGCGGAGGATCGGCCCGAAGACTCCTGAAGGTCTGGCGACCAGCGCCGGACTGCCGCCGCTCTCGCCCGGAAGCCGCCGGGATATGCGGGCAGGTCAGCGCAATCGCTCTTGCAGTTCGGCCAGGGCGTCAGCCCCCGGACAGAGACGGTCGTGCGGCAGGTTCGCAAGCGGCGTCTCGCCAAGCCGGCTGACTTCGTGCATGTCGGCGCCCCCCTCCTGGACGAACAACAGGCCGGTCACGACCTCGCCCTTGCGCTGGCGCGCGTCGAGATAGCGGTATGCCGCGCCGCGGTCGCCAACATCGTATTCCCGATCCAGCTTGCGAAGCAGGATGTTGCCGCCTCCATGCAATTCGACGCGTTGCGCTTCCCCGGGATCGACCTCGGCCCTTATTTCCACCTCCGGGGGAATGAAGTCCGTGTGGCCTATGGGAAACGCATTTTCGCGGGTAAAGCGATAACTCTTCGTGGAGCCCTCGTGGTCGTTGAAGGTGACGCACGGCGAGATCACGTCGATCATCGCGAACCCGCGATGCGACAGGCCCGCCTTGAGCAGCGGCGTCAGTTGGGCGCGGTCGCCGGAGAAACCGCGAGCCACGAAACGGCATCCCGCGGCAATGGCCAGCAGGCAGGGATCAATGGCCGGTTGCTCGTTCACCTCGCCTCGCTTGGCCGTGCTGCCAGCGTCCGCCGATGCCGAGAACTGTCCCTTGGTAAGACCGTACACGCCGTTGTCCTCGATCAGGTACAGCATGTCGAGGTTGCGGCGCATGGCGTGCACGAACTGGCCGATGCCTATGGACAGCGAATCGCCGTCGCCCGAAATGCCGATATATTGCAGTCGGCCGTTCACTGCCGCGGCCCCGGTGCTAACGGAGGGCATGCGTCCATGCACCGAATTGAATCCGTGCGACGAGGAAGCAAAGTAGGCGGGCGTCTTCGAGGAACAGCCGATCCCGCTGAGCTTTGCCATCCGATGAGGCGGAATCGCCAGCTCGAATGCGGCCTGGATCAGGGCGCCGGTGATCGAATCGTGCCCGCATCCCGCGCACAGCGTGGACATTCCGCCTTCGTAGTCGCGCATCGTCAGACCGAGCTCGTTGCGCGCCAGCGCCGGATGGCTGACCCTGGGACGGGCGATATAGCTCATGCGGCCCGCACTCCCGTCATGTCCGCCTCGATGGCGCTCACCACGGCGGTCGCGGGAATCGGCATGCCGTTGTAGTGGAGCACTTCCACCAGCTGTTCCGCGCGGCCTCCGGCTTCGTTGATCAACAGGGTGCGCAACTGGGCGTCCCGATTCTGCTCGACCACATAGATGCGCGGATGCTTGTCCAGGAAAGTCCGCACCTCGCGGGTGAAGGGGAAGGCGCGAATCCGCATGTAATCCAGCAGCACGCCGCGCCTGGCCAGAATGTCCACCGCCTCCTGGCAGGCGGGGTCACCCGTGCCCACCGTTATCATGCCCGCCTGCGCGCCTGCGGTGGCGCGTGTTTCGGGCGCCGGCACGATGGTGGCGGCATAGTCCCATTTTCGCAGCAACCGGTCCACAACCTCCTGGTACTCGCCGGCGTTCTCGGTGTAGCCGCCGTACAGGTTGTGGCCCGACCCGCGTGTAAAGAAGGCGCCTGCGGGATGATCGCCGGGCAGCGTGCGGTACGGCACGCCATCGCCGTCCACATCCATGTAGCGGTGGAACGCATCCCCGTTCTCAAGCGCTTCGGCGCGCAGCACCTTGCCGCGGTCCGGCTTGTAACTTTCGTCCCAGGTGAGTTCATCGCTCACCCAGTCGTTCATGCCCAGATCCAGGTCCGAGAGCACGATCACCGGGGTTTGCAACCTCTCGGCCAGATCGAATGAGGCCACAGCGAGCTCGAAGCACTCCCCGGGGCTGGAGGGAAACAAGAGCACATGGCGGGTATCGCCATGCGAGGCGAAGGCGCACGACAGGATGTCGCCCTGCTGGGTGCGGGTGGGCATTCCCGTGGAGGGCCCCACGCGCTGCACATCGAACAGCACGGCCGGAATTTCGGCGTAGTAGCCGTAGCCCAGGAATTCCGACATCAGCGAGATGCCCGGCCCCGAGGTGGGCGTAAAGGCCCGGGCGCCGTTCCAGCCGGCGCCCAGCACCATGCCGATCGCCGCCAGCTCGTCCTCGGCCTGGATCACGCAATAGTCGCGGCTGCCGTCTGCGGCCGTGCGATAGCGCGCGCAGAAGCTGCGGAAGGCGTCCATCAACGAGGTGGAAGGCGTGATCGGGTACCAGGCGCCGAAGGTGGCGCCTGCGTACACGCAACCCAGCGCGGCGGCGGTATTGCCGTCGATGATGATCCTCGACCCCGGACTGCCCATGGAACGGGCCACGAACGGCAACGGGCAAATCAGATTCTCCCGGGCGTATTCGTAGCCCAGGCCGATGGCGATCTGGTTGGCCTCGAGCAGCGGTTTCTTGCGCGCAAAGGTCTCCCGCAGCAGCTCGCGAATGATGTCGATATCCAGTTCCAGCAACGCCGCCAGAACGCCCACATAGGCGATGTTCTTCATCAGGATGCGGGCGCGGGCGTTGTCGAAACTCTCGTTGCACATGCGCGCAAGCGGCACGCCGAGTATGTTCGCGTCCTCCCTGCGCAGAACCTCGCGGCGCGGCCAGGTGGAGTCGTACAGCAGGTATCCGCCCGATGCGAGTTCCCGGAGATCCCGCCGGTACGTTTCCGCGTTCATGGCCACCGCAATATCCACGCTGCCCGACCTCGCCAGATAGCCTCGGTGACTGACGCGAATCTCGTACCAGGTGGGCAGGCCCTGGATGTTCGAGGGGAAGAAGTTCTTGCCCGCCACGGGGATGCCCATTCGGAACAGCGTTTTCATCAGCAACGAGTTGGCGCTGGCCGAACCGGTGCCGTTTACGTTGGCGATGCGAATCGTGAAATCGTTGTCTGCCGGCATGGTCCCGGGTCCCGGCGCCGCAATCAGGCGGCCGAGCGCGCCTGCGCCTTTTCCCCGCCCGGCGCCGGGCGGGGCAAGACTGCCGATCCGGCTGGCGGGCGGCCCGCGGCCTCGTGGTGCGCGTAGGGTGTGAGCAGCTCGAATTTCTGCATGTCCCAGGCCGCCGTGGGACAGCGTTCCGCGCACAGTCCGCAATGCACGCACAGGTCTTCGTCCTTGACCATGACCCGCCCGGTCTGGGGCAGTTCCGCGGACACGTACAAGGGCTGATCGAGGTTGCGGGCCGGCGCGGTCAGACGCTCGCGCAGCTCCGCCTCCTCGCCGTTGGGCGCGATCGTGAGACAGTGGACCGGACAGATGTCCACACAGGCATCGCACTCGATGCATTGCGGCGCCTCGAAAACCGTCTGGATGTCGCAGTTCAGGCAGCGCTCCGCCTCGCGGGCGGCCTGTTCCGGCGTAAATCCCAGTTCCACCTCGATATCCAGCTTGCGGAACCGCTTCTCCAGGCTCATATGCTGCATTGCCCGCCGCGGAGCGGTCTCGTAATCGTTGGAGTAACTCCACTCGTGAATGCCCATCTTGGCCGCCAGCAGGTTCATGCCGGGAGGCATGCGTTCGGTGATCGGTTCCCCGTGGCAGTGCTTGTGAATCGAAATGGCCGCCTGGTGGCCATGCTCCACGGCCCAGATGATGTTCTCGGGACCGAAGGCGGCGTCGCCGCCGAAGAACACGCCTTCTCGCGTGGACTGGTAGGTCGTCCGGTCCACTACCGGCGCCTCCCAGCGATCGAACTCGATGCCGATGTCCCTTTCCACCCAGGGAAACGCGGTTTCCTGGCCGATCGCCAGGATCACTTCGTCGCAGGGGATGAACTTCTCGCCGGTCACCCGGCTGCCGGCGATCCTTCCGGCTTCGTCGAGGTCGTATTCCATCAGCTCGAAGATCATTCCCGCCAGCCGCCCGTTGTTCACCACGAATTCCCGGGGCGAGTGGTTCACCACGATTTCCACGCGTTCCTCCTCGGCGTCTTCCAGCTCCCAGTCGGAAGCCTTGAAGAAACCCCGGGGCTTGCGGGCCATCACCTTGACGTCTTTTGCTCCCAGCCGCAGCGAGGTGCGGCAGCAGTCCATGGCCGTGTTGCCCACGCCGATGATCAGGACGCGCTCGCCAATCGAATCGAGGTGGCCGAACGCCACGCTTTCCAGCCAATCGATACCGATATGGACGGACTTGCTGTCGTGTCGTCCCGGCAGGTCGAGCTCCTTGCCCCTGGGCGCCCCGGTGCCCACGAACACGGCGTCGTAACCGCCGTTGTCCAGCAGCTCCTTCATGCTCTCGATCCCCTGCCCCAGCCGCAGGTCGACGCCCATGCGCAGGATCTGGTCCATCTCTTCTTCGAGGACTTCGGCGGGCAGGCGAAACGCCGGGATATTGGTTCGCATCAAGCCGCCGGGCCGGTCCAGCAATTCGTACATGACCAGCTCGTAGCCGAGGGGCGCCAGATCGTTGGCCACGGTCAGCGACGCGCAGCCGGCGCCGATCAGCGCTACGCGCTTGCCGTTCTTCTGTTCGGGCGCTTGCGGCAGACGGTGGTCGATGTTCCCGCGCAGGTCCGCGGCCACCCGTTTGAGCCGGCAGATCGCCACCGGCTTCTCCTCCACCCGGCCGCGCCTGCAGGCGGGTTCGCAGGGGCGGTCGCAGACCCGACCCAGGATTGCCGGAAATACGTTGGACTGGCGATTGAGCATGTAGGCGTCCGCGTATCGCCCCTGGGCGATGAGCCGGATGTACTCGGGAATGTCGGTGTGAGCGGGACAAGCCCACTGGCAATCGACAACGCGATGGAAAAAGTCTGGGTTGCGTATATCGGTGGGCTGCATGCAAGCCCCGCCAGAAAAGGCGGCCGGATCCCGGGAAGATCCGAATTATACAAGTTGCCCGGCAAACCGGACGGCGCGCCACGCTTCGCAGGGTTTCGCCGTGACCCGGCAGCGTCCATAATGATCGCCCGTGGCCAGCAGGGATCGATACATCGCGCTTGCCCTTCAGATCGGCGCCCATTGCGTCAGCTTCTGCGGCAGCCGGGAGGAGGCGCGCGAACGGATGCGCGAAAACCTCGAGCGGGCGGCAGGCGCCGTGGCGGGCGGCTGCGGGTTCTTGCAGCAGTACTCCGGGGAAAGCCCCGGGCTGATCGTGCTTCCCGAGTACTTTCTGACCGGGTTTCCCATGGGCTCCACCGTGGATCAGTGGCGGGAGCTTGCAGCGCTGGAACAAGACGGCCCGGAATACGACCAACTGTGCGCAATTGCCCAGCGCCACGGCGTTTACCTTGCCGGCAACTGCTACGAGATCGATCCCGGCTTTGCCGAGCTGTTCTTTCAAACCTGCTTTGTTGTTGGCCCGTGCGGAGATGTGATCCTCCGCTATCGCAGGATGATCTCGCTCAGCGCCCCCACGCCCTTCGATGTGTGGGAGGCGTACCTGGACCGCTATGGAATCGACGGCGTGTTTCCGGTGGCGGACACCCCGATCGGTCGGCTCGCGGCGATTGCATCGGAGGAAATCCTGTACCCGGAAATCGCCCGCGCACATGCGGTGAGGGGCGCGGAGATCTTCGTGCATTCCACCAGCGAAGCGGGAAGCAATCGGGCAACAGGCAAGGAGATCGCTCGTCGCTCCAGGGCGGTCGAGAACATCGCCTATGTCGTGAGCGCCAACTCGGCGTGGCTCAGGGACATCCCGATTCCATCGCATTCCTGCACAGGCATGTCGAAGGTCGTCGATTTCGAGGGTCAGGTGCTAGCCGAGGCGGCCCCCGGCGGCGAGAGCATGGCTGCCAACGCCAGCGTGGATCTGGCGCGGCTGCGCGCCCGCAGACGCATGGCGGGCATGACCAACACGCTGGCCCGCGTGCCCATGCAGGCGTTCGCTTCGACCTATGCCGATAAGGTAATGCATTCCGGCAGGCCGTTGCTGGACGGGAAGGGCCGGGTCCGCGTTCCCGAAAGGGCCGAGTTTCGCGCCCGGCTCGAGCAGGATATGGAGCGCCTCGCCAGGGAAGGTGTGCTGTGACCGCGGCTGCCGCGCATGGGGGCGGCGACACGCTCATCCGCGACGCCACCCTGATCAGCGACGGCCGGCGTTGCGAGCAGGATGTGCTCATCCGCGGCGAGCGCCTGGAGCAAATCGGCGGCGCGCCCGCAGCGCGTGCGGGCGCGGTCGAAATCGACGCTGGCGGCAAATGGCTGCTGCCGGGGCTGATCGACGATCAGGTCCATTTCCGCGAACCGGGATCGGCGCACAAGGGAGACATCGCAACGGAATCGGCGGCCGCCGTGGCCGGCGGCGTCACCAGTTTCATGGACATGCCCAACGTGTCGCCGGCAACCGTGACCCGCGAGAGGTTGGCGGCGAAATATGCGGCCGCCTCCAATCGCGCCCACGGCAACTTTGCCTTCTACCTTGGCGCCACCGAAAACAACCTGGAAGAGATCAAGGCTCTCGAAGGCGGCGACGCCTGCGGGGTCAAGGTGTTCATGGGCCCCTCCACGGGGGATCTGCTGGTGGAGGCGGCGGACGCGCTGGAGCGCATCTTCGCCGAATGTCCGCTCCTGATCGCAACCCACTGCGAGGATCGCTTGCGCATAGAACGCAATCTGGCCCGAGCGAAGCGCATGTACGGGCAGGACATTTCCCCGGGCGCGCACGCGCAAATTCGCGACGCGGAATGCTGCTACCGCTCCAGCAGCATGGCGGTGGGGCTGGCCCGGAAACACGGCGCGAAGCTGCATGTGCTTCATCTGACCAGCGAGCGGGAACTGGACCTGTTCGCTCCTGTGGAGAACCTCGGCGCCCGCCACAGCATAACGGCGGAGGCCTGTGTGCATCACCTCTGGTTCGAGGATGCGGACTACGCCCGCCTGGGAAACCGGATCAAGTGCAATCCGTCGATCAAGTCGGGAATCGACCGCAAGGCGCTGCGCGAGGCGGTGCGCGACGGTCGCATCAGCGTGATCGCCACCGACCATGCGCCGCACACCATCGAGGAAAAATCCGCGCCCTACGAGGGCGCGCCGGCCGGCCTGCCGCTGGTCCAGCATTCGTTGCTGATGCTGCTGGATCTCGCGCGGGACGGCCATTTCTCGGTGGAGCGCGCGGTAGCGGCGGCTTGTCACGCGCCTGCTCGCCTCTACGGCATTGCCGAGCGTGGATTTCTGCGCGAGGGGTATTTCGCCGACTGCGTGCTGGTGGATCCCCATGGCGGTGAGGATGTGACCCGGGACAGCCTGCGTTACAAGTGCGGGTGGTCGCCGCTTGAGGGGCATCGCTTCGCCGCCCGGGTCGATACGACCTGGGTCAACGGATCCATGGTTTTCAGCGGCGGGCGCTTGTGCGGCCCCCCCGCCGGCCGGCCGCTCGTGTGCAACGATTCCGCAGCGAGGAACGCCCCGCGGCAGTGAAACGCACGGCGCCGGGAGCGGGCTACCTCAAGCGTGCAGCGGCCTATACTGTATCTGGATAGAGCAACCTTCGAGGAGACATCGGCATGAACGGGACCTTGCGTTTTGTCTTGGCGGGCGCACTGTTGATTGGCGGGACCGGCCCCGGCGCGAGTCAGGAGGCCGGGGGCTTGCCGGACGGCGGCTCCGGGGCGGAAGCAGGCGAGGAGCTGTGCGTGAATATGGGGCCGCAAACGCCTCGCGACATCAGCAACACCTTCGGCCTGAACCTGGAAGCCTTCCCTCTGGCGCCCCCGGCGAACCGGATGAACCTCTGCAACATCCACACGCACACTCAGGCGGAACACAAGGGTCCGGGCTTTGGCGTATTCGTGGGCGCTGCGGACGATGGCGGATACGCCTGCAACGAAACCGCACAACTCGAGGCGGCGGATCTGGCGCCGGCCGAGGGCGCCTACAAGGGCGTCGAGCCCGGCGATACCATCGAGGCGCATTGGGTGCATACCTCGTGCATGGCGACACCCGGCGAGGGGCTTGGCGCCTGCGTTCCGGAAGGCTGCGACAACCCGCTGCTGCGCGTAGAAGCGCAGGTGTTCCTCGTCGTCAACGATCCCGGGGCGCTTGATTTCACGGCCATGGGCCACGGCGGCGCCGGCGCCGATGGCCTCCATCAGGCGAAGATGATCCCGGCGAACACCGGCGAGCCGGTGGTGTTTCGCGGTTCAACGACCGGGCCGTCCTACAACCAGAGCCGCTGCTCGCCCGTTCGGGTAACCTGGAGTGTGCGGCCGCAATGCGCCCGACTCGACATCAACTCGCTGCATCGTTGGGCCGAGCAGGGCAATGTGTTCAAGGAAACGAAGTCGCACGGTGTGCGGCAACTGGTCACGGCGCCGGAACTGCTCTCGCCTATCGGGTAGTCGCCTGCTTTCGGCCGGGCCGCCGGCAAACGGCCCGGCTTCCGGCTGTCAATCCTCCTCGGCCCGATGGTCGAAGCGGCCGTTGCGCAGGAAGTGGACCGTCTGGCGCCGGACCTCGTCGTTCCACACTATGGTCGTGTGAGTTACCGGAATCTCCAGGAAATCCTTCATCGAGGGCAGTTGAGTCTCTTTTACCGCCACCACGCCGTCACTCGGTTCGTCGGGAGTGCCGGGCAGCAACTTCCGCCGGTTTCGGGTGCCCGCAATCACGCCCAGTTCGAAGTCCGGCGGTCCAAGGCGGCGCGGGACCGATTCCTCGCCCGTGCCCAGCTGCGCTAGCACTTCCGGCTCATACACCTTCTTCAGGGGGCTTGCGCCCACATAGTCCGCCAATTGGCTGCCCTGGTTGGGCGGCGCCAGCATCACCACTCTCTCCAGTCCCCGGATTTCCCGCGTCGAGAGATACTGCCGCACCAGAATCCCGCCCATGGAGTGGGTAACAAAGTGGATTCTCGACAGTCTTTCGGCTTGGCAGCGGTCCAGGCCTTTCTCCACGGCCACCACTGCAAGCTCCTCGATCGGCTCCGCCAGGGAGGGATAGCTCACGTTCGCAACCACATAACCCTCCCTCTCAAGGCCCCGCTCCAGCGATTTCAGGATCAGGCCGAAGCCTCCGACACCGTGCAACAGGACGACGCAATGGGTGGGAGCGGAATTTTCATGCGCGTGTTCCGTTGCGCCAGCGGGCGCCAGCGCCAGCGCAAGTGGCGCCGCCAGCGCGATCGCCCGTTGCGCCAGCAACGGCCGGGGCTTGTGCTTCACGCTGCCAGTGGTTGCGGTAGTCAACGAAGCGCTGCCTCAAGACGCCTTACAAAAAATAGCATATGGACGTTCCTCACGCCTGACGATATTGCGCCAGTGCCTCCTGGCCAAAGTCGAACTCGTGCAATTTCCTCCATGGGATCAGGCGGCCCGCTGTCCGGCGCTGGGATTGATCGCCGCCGTAGACCACCACGACAGGGCAGCGGCGGGTTGATGGGGCAAGGTGTCTTCGGACACGTCCGGAACTTTCGAACAGGCTGGCCGACGCTGTCTCCGAGGACTTCGCTTCGACGATCGTGGCGCCGACCGGGCTATCGACTATCAGGTTGGCCTCCGCGCCGTTCTGGTCGCGGTAAAACGAGATTCCATTCGCTTCGCCCTGGTTGGCCCGGCGTTTGGCGATCTCCGAGACCACCCAGCTTTCGAAGATCGCGCCGCGCAGCGGATGTGCGCGAAGTTGTTCGGGGGTGCGGATTCCCAGCAACCAGCAGACGATCCCGGTATCGTGGAAATGCAGCCTGGGCATTTTCACCAGACGCTTGCGAAGGTTTGTGTGAAGGGACGGGAGAAGGAAGACGATAAAGCTGGTCTCGAGGATACTGAGCCAGGCTTTCGCCGTCGGTTGCGAGATGCCGCAATCCCCTGCGAGCGACGAGTAGTTGAGCAATTGCGCTGTCCGGCCCGCGCAAAGTGTCACGAAACGCTGAAAGGCGGCGAGATTGCCCACGTTGCGGATCGTCCGCACATCGCGCTCGATGTAGGTGGCCACATAGGAACCGAGCCAGTCCGAGGCCTTGTGCCCTTCATCGAATATGCGCGGGTAAGAACCGGTGAAAAGAGTCTCGTCGAGAGTCTCGGGGCGCCGGGGGAAACGTATCGTCTCGCTTCTCGCCAGCGGAAGGAGATTGTGCACTGCCGTCCGTCTCGCCAGCGACTGGCTGACCGATTCGAGCAGCGAGAGGTTTTGCGAGCCCGTGAGAATCCAGCGACCGGGCGCCGGGTCTGCGTCGATTACGCCTTGCAGGTAGGAGAGCAGGTCGGGCGCTCTCTGGATCTCGTCGAGAACCGCGCCCTCCGGAAACCGGGCCAGGAAGGCTCGGGGGTCTTCAGCGGCAAAGGCTCGTACGTCGGGGGCTTCCAGCGTCTCGTACGGATGCTGTGGGAACAGGGCGCGGCACAACGTTGTCTTTCCGCTCTGCCGGGGTCCGGTGAGCGTGATGGATGGCCAAGTCTGCGCCGCCTCTGTCAGCTTTGTGGCGATATCGCGCGGGATCATAATCGCATCCAGGGATAGCGGTATTCAAGGCTAAATCAATATGCAATTTTGAATCAGCCTGAAATTCTGGCGAAGGGGGCCTGCTCCTGCGTCGCTCAGCGTCCCCGAAATTGCGATTCAGCCGCAGGCTGCCGGGCGCAGGTTCGCGCTCCTGTGCGCATGACCCCAACCGCGCTGTTTGCCGGGCGGCGCCCCGGCCTGCAGCACACGGCTGCCGACTTTACGCGGAATCAGTCGTGCTCGTGGCGATGATCGTCTTCGTGGTAATGGGGATGCTCGAAATCGTGCGGGTGGTTGTGTCCGTCCTGCGCCTTGACCCACTGGTACAGGTTCGGTTTCTGGCGATACAACTGGGCCGCAGCACGCTCCTGATTCTCCTCCGGCGTGGTCCACGGATTGAAGTGGAAGTAGTTGTGCAACTGGGAATCGGTGCGCCCGATAGCGAGACAGCCGTAGTCGCTTTGAAAGGCGCCGTGGTTGATCCACGGGGGCCGCCAGAAATACCCGCCCGTGGGCAGATAACCGAATTGCATCATCCAGGAGGTGCCCCAGATGTGATAGCCCTCTTCCATGCAATCGTGGTAAGAAATGTTGTCCTGCCAGAAATTGGGCGTCATGCAGTAGAGGAAGCTGAAGGCGTGAGTGAGGGGATCGTAGCGCAGGATCTTGACCATGCAGCCCGGCGCCACGGCAGGCATCACATCCGCCGGCCTCCAGACCACATCTTCCAGCGCGTTGACGCTCACCAGCTTGTGGCGTTCGGCGCGCGGGTGATCCTCCTCCGACTCCACGAAACTCGGCTCGCCGTAGTTGTAGAACATCAGGCAGCGCGCCCCGCCCGGGGAGGTCATGGCCGGCATGGAAACGCCGGCGGGCAGCCACAGATAGTGGCCGCGCTCGAAGGTGCGGTCGCCATATTGCAGGCTGCCGGAAACCACGAAAAGCTCCAGTTCGGTATAGCTCATGCCCGGAGGCAGCGAGTATCCCTGCTCGAATTTGACCACCAGCGAGCAGGCGCCTGTGTCGTTATCCAGGCTCAGCACCTTGTAGTGCATGCCCTTGCCGAAACCCGGCAGCGTCATGCGCCGGAAAGGAACCTGGGTTTCTACATAGGGTTCGATATGTGGACGGCTCATCAGCTTGCTCTCCTCAATCTAAAACACGACCTTGAATTTCCGGTCCGGGCGGGTGGGAAGTTCTTCCGCCGGTATGGCGCGCCGATTGTTGTAGTGCACGTTGAACCCGCGCGTCCGGATGCGTTCGAAGAATTTTTCGACCCACTCATCGCGCTCATCGGACAGATCGTCCATTTCCTTGACGATCTTCCTGTAGCGCTCCTCCTGCTGCGCGCCTTCGTCCCGAATCCACTGGTCCGCTTCCGCAGACCTCTCATGCTCGATGAATTTCGCCACTTTATACGGCCTCCCTTGATTTCCCATGACATACCGGCGAGCAGCTCGCCGGTTCAACTGTCGTGGCAGCCACGGCTCGCGAAAGCGCCAACAGGCGGCTTGTCGCAAACTGGCGCAGGATACTGGCACAAAGGCACGGTCAATGCAAACGGACAGCAATTCCCGCCAACGATGCAAAGTTGTTCGTTCAGAGCCGGATACCCAAGCAAATCGACCATTCAGGCGTTGGATTGGAGCTGATTTTCGAGCATTGTCACGTTTGGAGGGAATTACTGGCAAACGGACTTTGCGGGGCGGTCCGTATGGGCGCCGGCGACAGGGAATCTGTGGCCAGCACTTCCACTTCGCCCAAGGGCGGTTCGCATGGGCGCCGGCGACCGGCAGGGCAGCCGTTCTCTTCCTGCACCCCGACTTCCACCGCAAGGCGCATCAACATCCCCTGTTCGCCTCATTGAAGCGGGATCGAACGCCGGATCCGCTCCGCCGAATGGCTGCCGGCGGACACGATGAAGGCCGCTTGCAGGCGCGGCGCTGGCCAAGCGCAGTGCGGCATGCTTGTATAATGCCCGCCCGGTTCGTTGCAGACCGCGCAGGTTCGGGTGGAAGGCAGGGGGATGTTAGCGCCTGAATGCGTGTCTGCATGTTTTGAAAACCAGAGAGGAAGTTTCCTGATGAAATCCATTTGCAAATTCGCCTTTGCGCTCCTCGGCGCCGCCTTGATTGCGCCTGTCCTGGCGCAGGACGAAAGCGGGATGATCGAGGAGGTCATCGTCACCGCCCAGCGCCGCGCGGAAAGCGTGCAGGATGTGCCGATTGCGGTAACAGCCTACTCGGACCTGCAGCTTCGCGAACTGCAAGTCACGGAGTTGCTGGACATGACCCGGCTGGTGCCCAATCTGATCGGCAGCAACAACACTGGGCTGGGCTCGGCAAACGTGTATTCGCTTCGCGCCTTCAACAACACCGAATCGATCCCCACCTTCGACCCTCCCGTGGGCAGCTATGTGGACGATATCTTCATCAGCCGCCAGAACGCCAACAACTTCGCGCTGTTCGATATCGACCGCATCGAGGTGTTGCGCGGCCCACAGGGCACACTGTTCGGACGCAACACCACCGGCGGCGCCGTGAACGTCATCCTGAAGAAACCCGCCGAAGAGATGGGCGGCTATGTGGAACTGGGCTTCGGTCGTTTCAGTCAGGTGCGCGCTCGGGGCAGCGTGGACCTTCCCATCCAGGACAACCTGCTGTTGAAACTCTCGGCATACGCCATCGATGACGATGGATTCGTCAAGAACCGCACCACGGGCGAAGACGGCATCAACCACGAAAAGAATGTCGGCCTGCGCGCCGCCGTTCGCTGGCTGGGCGCAAGCGTCATCTGGGATGCGGCCGTGGCGTATGTGGATAACGAACACGCCAACCTGCTCAACCTCAACGATCCGGACAAGGACGAGCGTTACACCCTTACCGGCCTGCGTTCCGACCAGCCCCCGCCCTGGCCTGTTCCGATTCATGGCGCCAAGGCAAGCAGGCCGCTCGGCAACTGGGTCAACTCGCTTTCGCTATACTCGAACATCGAATGGGATACCGCTTGGGGCGCTGTCAACATCATTACCGGCCAGCGCTATCTCGACCAGGACTTCACGCTGGACTTCCTGAACCTTGCGCGGCCTTACGGCGGATTCACCATCGCCAATACGGGAGAGCACGATCAGTTCACCCAGGAAGTGAAGCTGACCGGCTCCACCGATAACGGTGTGCTGGACTACGTGGCGGGCATCTTCTACATCCAGGAAGAAAACACCACGGACTTCGCCGACCTTCTGGGCGTTGGCGGCGCATTCAACGGTTTCCAGCCCCTGTTGCTTGCCGACCGGGTCCTGGAGAACGACACCGACGCGCTGGCGGTCTACCTGCAGGTGGATTATCACCTTGGCGAACAACTCACCCTCACCGGCGGGGCGCGCTGGACCGACGAAACCAAGGACGCAAGCTATACGCCGAATCCTACCTGGCCTGGCGGTTTCAGTTCCACCGAAATCGCCGCGCTGGGCTATCCGCTGGAACAGAACGCCAAGATCACCACGCCGCGAATCGCGCTGGAGTACTCGCTCAACGACGACCTGATGCTCTATGCGTCGGCTACCCGCGGCTTCAAGTCCGGCGGCTGGAACGCCCGCGGCACCAACCCGGCCGCCATCGAGGTGTTCGGCCCCGAGAAAGTCTGGTCGTATGAAGGAGGCGTACGCTCCGACTGGCTGGACGGACGGCTGCGCCTCAACGCCACCGTCTTCCGCACGGATGTTACCGACTTCCAGCTGCCGTCGGCGGTCTACGATCCCGTTACGGGCGCGCCCACTTTCAACACGCGCAATTACGCGTCGCTCGAGAATCAGGGCCTGGAGCTTGAGCTTACCGCGGTCTTGATTGATGGCCTGACGGTGTTCGTGAACTTCGGAACCCAGGATGCGGAGTATGCCGAACTCAATCCTTCGATCATCGACCAACAGGGCTTGTGCCAGAAGGATCTGGCGGCGGGCATTGCTGCTTCGACCAGTCCTTTCTGCGCCGCCGGCGTGGTCAACCACCTGGGAGAAATTGCGGATCCGGTTCGGGCGCCGGATTACACGCTAACCGCCGGGGCGGCTTGGGACATCGCCATTGCCTCGGGGTGGGAACTGCGCCCGAGCGCCTTCGTCTACAAAGTCGGCAAGCACAGCATCGGTTCGAGCGGCGCGCCGACTGCGCTGAGCGACGGGTATTCGGTCCTCACCGCTTCCGTTACCCTGCGCAATCTCGATGCGGACTGGTCGATCAGCGCAGAGTGTCAGAACTGCTCGGACCGCGAGCAGGGCACATCCTTCTTCGTGGGGCTCTACCTGCAGGACCCGCGCACCTGGGCCGTGAATTTCCGCAAGGATTTCTAAACTCGCCCCGCATGGCTCACCGGAGCCATGGCGCTGCGATTCCGTCTCGCGCGGGAACGACCAAGCCCCACGCCCGCATGGCTCACCGAACCGGGCCGCCGCAGACAGGACCTCTTGCCTGATCTCAGGTTGGTTCCGGCGCCTGCGCCGGCAGCCTGTATCGGGCTTGTCCTTTACGGTTTCCGGGCGATTCCGCCACGTTACCGCGTGGCGGGGCTTTCCTGCCCATTCTGTTCGGCAGCGAGGGTGACGCCTGCGGCCAGCAAATCCTCGATCTGCCCTGCCGAGTAGCCGGCTTCCCGGAGCACCTCCACGCTGTGCTCGCCAAGCCTGGGCGGGTGGCGGCGAATGCTCGCGGGGCTGGCGGAAAAGTTCACCGGAAAAGCGGGCATCCTCAGCTTGCCCTCGGTGGGATGGTCCATCCCGCTCCAGAATCCGACCGCCTCGAGGTGCTCGTCATGGTACAGGTCCTCGAGCGTGTTTACCGCGTTGACCGGCACGCTGGCGCCGGCGAACAGGTCCAGCCATTCGGCAGTGGTGCGCGTGGCAAGGATACGCCCCGTCTCGGAATAGGTTTCGTCGATGTTGCCAATCCGGTCGGACAGCGTCAGGAACCTCTCGTCCTCAAGCAGGTCGGGGCGTTCGGCAAGGGTGCAGAACTGTTCCCAATGCCGGTCGAGGTACGGCAGCACGGCGATATACCCGTCCAGGGTCCGGTAAGGCTTGCGATGCTTGCTCATCAGCCGCTTGTAGCCGGGCGTTCCGATTGCCGGATCGAATACCCTTCCCCACTGGTGCTCCGCCATGATGAACGAGACCATGGTCTCGAACATGGGAACTTCCACGGACTGTCCCACGCCGGTGCGCTCGCGATGGAACAGCGCCGCCAGAACGGCATAGACCACGGTTATCGATGTGGTCTTGTCCGCCACAACGGTAGGCGCATAGCGCGGTTCTCCCTGCACCATCTCGTGCAGCATGGCGAATCCGCTGACCGATTGTATGGAGTCGTCCAGGGCGCCGCGCTCGCCATAGGGGCCGTTGCTGGAATAGCCGTAAGCGCCGCAATAGATGATCCGCGGATTGACTGCCCGCAGGTCTTCGTACTCGAGGCCGAGCCGCGCCATCACGCCCGGTCTGTTGTTGTGTATCAGCACATCCGCGTCGCGCGCCAGACGCAACAGCGCCTCGCGGCCGGCCTCCTTCTTGAGATCCAGCACGATCCCGCGCTTGTTGCGGTTGCAGGTGAGATAGAGCGCCGCCATGCCGGGGTTGCGGGAGGCCCCCAGGGCACGGTTCGAATCCCCGTACGGCGGCTCCACCTTGATGACATCGGCGCCCATGTCCGCCAGCAACTGGCAGGCCCAGGGACCGGCCACCACGGTGGTGAGCTCCAGTATGCGCACACCGTCCAGCGCGCCGAACGTCAAGGACGATTCCTCATGCAGCGGACCCTGTATTCCAGCACAGTGCGGGATTGTATGCGTTTTGCATTTTCTCCCCGAATCCGCAACAATCTCCCTTGGGCACAAGGGGAGGCTCGACCATGACACAACCCATTACTCACGCCCTTGCGATAGATCGCAACCGGGACTCCCGGGCGCGGGAAAGGTTCGTATCCGGGCTGCGCGGGTACGTTCTCAACGACCTTGCCGGCGCCATGCGCAAGGATTTCGAATCCGGCGTGGCCGGTCGTCTGGCGAAAGACGCCTCCGAGCCGCCCGACGGCGCCGATGTGCATCGCGCCATGCGCAAGCGCGGTATCTTCAAGGCCTATTCCTCTGCGCGATGCACGGCTCAGCAGATGGTGTGGAATGTCGTCATGGACAGCGTGGAGCAGCAGCGTACGCAACTGAACGCCAGGGGCAAGGGCCTGATGGACAAGGCCGGCGCGGGCGGCTCGCTGGCGCTCGACCCGGCGCTTCGGGTTCCACGGTACGTGGAGGCGGTCGATGTGCATCTGATGCCCGGGTGCTATCACCGCGAATACGGCGGCGAAGATCTGGCCGCCGGCGCGATTTACGACCAGGGCCTGAACGTGTTCGCCTTCGGCGCCATGGGCAAGGACCTGGACGATATCGGCTGGTCGATGGCGAATTTCTACAAGGTGCGATTCAGGAATCGCAAGCCGAAGCGCATACTCGACGCAGGCTGCACTATCGGGCATAACACCCTGCCCTGGAAGCAGGTGTTTCCCGAGGCCGAGGTACACGGGATCGATGTGGCCGCCCCCTGTCTGCGCTATGCGCACGCTCGCGCCGAAGCCATGGGAGTCGAGGCCCACTTCCATCAGCAGAGCGCCGAGAACATCCGTTTTCCGGACAACTCGATGGATGTGGTGTTCAGTTCCATGTTCCTGCACGAACTGCCCAACAAGGCGATCCGCAAGTACCTGGCCGAGGCGTACCGCGTGCTGCGCCCCGGAGGAGTGCTCCTGAACATGGAGCTGCCGCCCAACGACCGGATGGCCGCCTACGACCAGTTCTATCTGGACTGGGACAGCTACTACAACAACGAGCCCTTCTACAAGGACTTCCGCGATCAGGACCCGAAGGCGCTCACGACCGCGGCAGGCTTCCCCGCCGCCGCGTACTTCGAGGGCGTAATGCCGCGCTACACCTGCACCGCCAGAGACGAGTTCCTCGCGATGGCCAGGGCCGAACCGGAGTTCGGCGAGGACACCGGACGTTTGTCCGACGTGATCTTCTGGTACGGTTTCGGCTCCGTCAAGCAGGACTGACATGAGCGCCACAGGGGGGGAGCGACTGAGCCGCCGTGTGCGGGGCGGGCGGAAGTATTTCTTCCAGGATCCTGCAACCGACGCCTTGCTGGCCAGTCTGCTCAACCTGATGGCCGAACACTGGGTGGTCCGGGAACGGCTGATGAGCCTGGAGACGCTGGTTCTGCGCAAGGGTCTGGTGAGTCGGGAGGAAATCGACCATTTCGAACCGGACGCCGCCCAGGCCGAAGCCTGGGCGGCCGCCAACGGCGAGCTGATCCGCAAGGTGCTGGCCCCGTTCGAGGAAATGGGAGAAGACGGGCGCCGATGATGTTCGCCTACTCCTACAAGATACTGGTTTTCTTCCACATTTCATTGTGGGTGTTCTG
Source organism: Gammaproteobacteria bacterium (assembly GCA_965115835.1). Lineage (GTDB taxonomy): Bacteria > Pseudomonadota > Gammaproteobacteria > Steroidobacterales > Foliamicaceae > Foliamicus. The sequence continues at coordinate 2,213,641 of OZ220471.1, read as the reverse complement.
GTTGGGCACGGACCTGGGCGTACTCCTTGCCGCAAGGATGTCGGAAAACGCCTCGCTCGGCGCCGCAACCCGGGCCAGCGTGCTGCGCCTGGGCATGGTGCTGGACCGGTTGCCGCGCACCTGCAACGCATTGATCTTCCCCAGCGGCCTGCAACTGATCGCCGGTCTGGAACTGATCCGCATTCCCGCCTGGGTGCTGGCGGCGGTGTGGCTGCTCGGCCTGGCCTGGGTCGTGATCATGTGGCGCGGATTCCTCAACCCCGGCGCCTCGGCCGAGAAATGGTTCGAGAGGACCAACATGCCGTTCAGCCTGTTGCTTGGCGCGGGCGCGCTGGCCTTCGCTATAGCAACGCAAACCACAGCGGCGCTCGAAGCGCCATGGTGGCTTGCGGTGAAGCTGGCGGCGGTGGCGATGATCGGCTTCTCGGTGGCGCCGCTGGACCGCGGTTTCGCCCCCGCGCAGGCCACTTTTGCAGCCATCGTGCAATCGGGCTCCACGCCGGAACGGGAGCAGAAGTACCGCAAGCAGTTGCAACCCGTGTACGGATGGGTATTGTTTATCTACGCCATGACGATTGTGGCCGCGTTCTCGGGCACGGTATTCGGCCCGTAGCAGTGAAAAAAGACGGTTGGCAGCAACTTTTCGAGGAGAGCATGTGATGATTCGCTTGTATGGCCCGCTCAATTCCCGGGCAGCACGCTGCCTGTGGATGCTGGAGGAATTGGGCATCCCTTACGAACATGTTCCCATGGAAGACCTGTCGCGGGAGGAGCGCAGGAAGGCGATCGGCAAGGTCACGCTTACCGGCAAGGCGCCGGCGATGGAGGACGGGGCGATCAAGCTGTTCGAGTCAACCGCCATCAACCTGTACCTGGCCTCCAGGGATCCCGAAGGGGAGCTCTGGCCTGCCTCCCGGCGAGGCGCCGGCGATGGGGGGCGGAACGATCAGGCTGTGCAGGCGGAACGCGCCTATGTGCTGCAGTGGGCCTTCTTTGCGGTGACGGAGCTGGAGCCGCATATCGTGATCCTGTTCATGCAGAAATTCGTACACACCGGCGACGACCACAATGAGGCCGCCGCCCGGGCGGCGCGGGACGCTCTCGAGGATCCCCTGAGCACGCTGGAGAAGAAACTGGCCAAGCGGTCTTTCCTGGTTGGCGACCAGTTCACGGCGGCGGACCTGATCTGCGTATCGGTGCTCGACATGCTGGTCATGCTCGGTGTCGGCCTCGAGCCATGGCCGCACGTCGAAAAGTGGATCAAGACCTGCACCGGACGTCCGGCCTACGCCCGCTCTCGAGGCGCGGCCTAGGTGGGTAGCGCGGAAACCGGAGCGCAGGACACGGTTGTTCTGGCGCGCCGGTGCGGCGCGGTCGCCACGGTCCTGATGGACCAACCCGGCAGTCTCAACAGTTTCACGCCGGAGTTGAGGAAACAGTTGGCCGCCACGCTTGCGGCCGAGTGCCGGGATCCGGCGGTGCGGGTTATCGTCCTGGGAGGCAGCGGAAGGTTCTTCAGCGCCGGCGCAAACCTGAAGCAGGCCGCTGCCGCCAGGACGGAATCGATACGCGATGTGCTCGTTGAGGAATACAAGCCGGTTTTCGACGCGATCACGCAGGCGCCGCAGCCCGTGATTGCCGCCATCCAGGGCGGCGCCGCGGGCATCGGCATGTCTCTTGCGATGGCCTGCGACCTTGTGGTCATGGAGGAAAGCGCCTTTTTGCTCTGCCCCTTCTCCGGCATCGGCCTCATTCCCGACGGCGGCTCCACCTGGACGCTCACCCAGGCGCTGGGCCAGCGCGCGGCGTTCGAATTCGCGATCGGCGGCGAGCGCATGGCCGCGGCGCGCGCCAGGGAACTGAATCTGGTCAACCGGCTGGTCCCGTCAGGCGAAGCCCTGCAGGCGGCCGAGGACTGGGCGGCGCAACTGGCGCTGAAGGCGCCGCTGGCGCTGGCGGCCACCAAGAGGCTGATCCGCAAGGCGGGAACGCTGTCTTTCGATGACATGTTCATGGCCGAAGCCGAGGCCCAGCAGGCCTGCAACGCCACGGCGGATGCAGCCGAAGGCATAGCCGCTTTCCTGGAGAAAAGGTCGCCACGCTTCACGGGCGCCTAGCCTGCTCGCGCCGCGATGGGCAGCACCGGGCAAAAGGGCCGATCCCGCAGAAAGCTCGACGACAACGAGTGGCTGCAGTTCTGGCGCCACGGCAGCGTCACAACCTTCGAGCGGCGCGGCAATCCCAATTACGACGGCGAGATTAGGCAATTCTGGGAACGCCAGTTTGCCGCCTTGTCGCCCGGCTCGCGGGTGGTGGACCTTGCTACCGGCAACGGGGCAGTTGCGTTGCTGGCGGCGGAGTATTCCTCAAGGCGTGGCATGCAGTTCGAGATCGAGGCGCTGGACAAGGCGGCCATCGCGCCCCGGCGGGATTTGAAAGGGGGAGGGGGCGATGCGGCCAGACAATGGCTGAATCAGGTGCATTTCCGCGGCAACGCGCCGAACGAGCGCACTTCGGTGGATAGCCGGAGCGTGGACCTGTTGACTTCGCAATATGGATTCGAGTACGGCGAGCCGGCGGCCAGCGCCCGGGAGGCCATGCGCATCCTCAAGCCCGGCGGACGCATCGCGCTCGTTACTCATCACGTCAACTCGGTGGTGGTGCGCGAAGCGCGGGAGGGGCTGGAGCAACATCGCTTTTGCCTGGATCGGGAGCGGCTGCTCGAAAAGGCCGGGCAGGTGGTCGAGGCCATGAGCGGCGCGTCCAGCCGCTTCGAGCGGCGCCTGTTGCGGCAGGACGGCAAGGCCGAGCATCTCCGGCGGAAGCTGAACGCCTCGGTGGAGAGGGTGCGGCAACACGCCGCGCGATACCGGGATCCGGGCAACGGAATCGGATTGGTGCTGCACGGTCTGAGCGGCGTTTTCGCGCCCGACTTGAACCCCTCGCAGAGGCGGGCCGCCATACAGCTGCTGCGCGAATCTTGCGCAGCCTACCGCAGGCGCATGGAGGACCTGCTCGCCGCCACCCCCAGCGCCGAACAGTTCGACCGCTTGCTGGACTGCCTGCGCTCGGCGGGCATAGCAATTGAGGGCTGGTTCCCGTTGATTTACCGCGGCGAGGCGCTGATGGGCTGGGCGGTGGCCGGGAACCGGCCGGCGGAAGAAACCGCCAGCGTAATCGAGTAGGATTGAGCGATTTCCCGGGGGAGCAGTTCGAGTGGAGATCAAGGGCAGGACCATAGTCATTACGGGAGCGGCGCGCGGGCTGGGCGCCGCCATGGCGCACCGGCTGGCGAGCGTCGGCGCGCTTCTGGCCTTGTGCGATCTGAAGCGGGAAAATCTGGCCGACACGGCCGCCCGATGCCGTCAGGCGGGCGCCGAAGTGCGCTGTTACGGCGCTAACGTCGCTAGGGAAGCGGATGTCATCGCCTTCATGGACGCGGTGGCCTCCGACTGCGGCGCGCTGGATGTGCTGATCAACAATGCCGGCATTACCCGCGACGGCCTGATGGTCAAGTTCAAGGACGGCGAGTTGCTGGGCAAGATGTCGCTGGAGGACTGGCAGGCGGTTATCGACGTCAACCTCACCGGCACTTTCCTGTGTGCGCGCGAGGCGGCGGCGCACATGGCGCGCTTCGGCGCCGGGGGCGTGATTATCAACATTTCCAGCCTGTCGCGCGCGGGCAATTTCGGCCAGTCGAACTATTCCGCCACCAAGGCCGGTGTGGCCGCCCTGACTGTCTTGTGGGCGCGCGAACTGGCACGCCACGGCATTCGCACGGCGGCCATTGCCCCGGGGCTGATGAATACCGAGATGGTGGCGGCGATGAAACCCGAAGCCCGCGAGCGTCTCGCGGCCATGGTTCCGGCGAAGCGTCTGGGGGAGCCGGACGAAGTGGCGCACACCGCACAGTTCATCCTGGAGAACGACTACATCTCCGGGCGCGTGATCGATCTCGACGGAGGCCTGCGCTGGTAAGGTCGGCCGCGCCCTGCCCCGCAAGCAACCGCCATCCGCATGCGGGTCATCACGCTTAACGCCAACGGGATTCGCGCTGCGGCGCGCAAGGGTTTCTTCGACTGGCTGCGGCGCCAGAAAGCCGACCTGGCGTGCCTGCAGGAGCTCAAGGCCCAGGAAGACCAACTGCAGGGCTCCGGGTTCTGGCCGCGCAATTGGCGCTGCTTTTACGAATGCGCCGAACGCAAGGGGTATTCAGGGGTGGGCCTTTATTCGCGCCGGCAACCCGACGAGGTGTTGCGCGGCTTCGGCTCGACGGAGTTCGACTCCGAGGGCCGTTATCTCGAAGCCCGCTTCGGGTCATTGAGCGTGGTTTCCCTGTACCTGCCCTCGGGATCGTCCTCGGAGAAGCGTCAGGCAGCCAAGTACCGCTTTCTCGAAGAATTCACGCCCCTGCTCGCCGCGGCCCGCGATAGCGGCCGGCAATACCTTCTGTGCGGCGACTTCAACATCGCCCATCGCCGGATCGACCTCAGGAACTGGCGCGGCAACCAGAAGAATTCCGGCTTCCTGCCCGAAGAGCGCGCGTGGATGGACCGATTGTTCGGAGAGCTCGGTTTCGTCGATTGCTTCCGGCGGCTCAACCCCGATCCCGACCAGTACACCTGGTGGTCGAACCGCGGTCAGGCCTGGGCGAAAAACGTCGGCTGGCGCATCGACTATCAGGTGGCCACGCCGGGGTTGGCGGAACGCGCCATATCCGCTTCCATCTACAAGCGCAAGCGCTTCTCGGACCACGCGCCGCTGATCCTCGACTATGCATATGCGGACTGAACGCGGCGACCGCCAGTGACCCGGGTTCATTCTCCGGAAGGCTCCCGCGCATGACGATTCGCACGGACCGATACGGTGGCTTTGGCGCGTTCCTGCATCGCCGGGTACTGGCGATGTTGTTTCTGGGTTTTTCGGCGGGCCTGCCGTTCCTCCTCGTATTCGGCACATTGACCGCATGGCTGGCGGATGTGGGCGTAAACCGTGGAACCATTGGCCTGCTGGGCTGGGTCAGCCTCATGTACCCGCTGAAGCTTCTTTGGGCGCCGCTGGTGGACGGAGTGCGGCTGCCGGTGCTGCACCGCCTGCTCGGCAGGCGTCGTTCGTGGATGCTCCTGGCCCAACTCGGCGTTATCGCCGGACTGGTGCTGCTAAGCACGACGAACCCGCTGGAGAGCGTACTTCCCCTTGCGGTTTTTGCGCTGCTGGCTTCCTTCTCTTCGGCTACGCAGGACATAGCCCTGGACGCCTGGCGAATCGAAGCGGTGGAGGTGGAGCGTCAGGCGGCCATGTCGGCCAGCTACCAGTACGGTTATCGTCTGGCCATGCTGGTTTCCGGTGCGGGCGCGCTTTTCCTTGCGGCCACATTCGACTGGCGGCTGGTTTACCTGTTGATGGCCGCCTGCATGGGCGTGGGTGTGCTGACCGTGCTGCTGATCGCCGAGCCGCAGCATCACGAGAGGGCGCGGGAAAATGGCGGCGCTGGAGCCCTTTATCGACACGAAGGAAGCGCCGCAGAGTGGATACGCTCTCATATCCTGGAGCCTTGGGGTGACTTTTTCCGCCGCCACAAGAGGCATGCCCTTGCGATCCTTGCCTTCGTGGCGCTGTTTCGGGTCAGCGATTACCTGATGGGCGTCATGGCCAACCCCTTCTACCTGGACATGGGATACAGCCTGGCCGAGATTGCCGCGGTCGCCAAGCTGTACGGAACGGTCGCAACGCTGGCAGGCATTCTGGTCGGCGGTCTGGCGGTGGGTCGATTCGGATTGCGCTTGCCCCTGATTGCTTCGGCCATTCTGCTTGCCGCCACCAATCTGGCCTTCGCGGCTGTTGCCTCGGCGGGCGAACCCGATCTCTGGCTCCTTGCCGCCGTTATCACCGGCGACAACTTCAGCGCCGGTTGTTCAGGCACCGCTTTTATCGCTTTCCTGTCCGGCCTGACCTCGCGCAAGCACACCGCCACCCAGTATGCGCTGCTGAGTTCGCTCATGGCCCTGCCCGGCAAGCTCCTGGCCGGCGGGTCCGGCTTCCTCTCGCTGCAACTGGGCTGGGTGAATTTCTACATTCTGGTTTGCTTGGCCGGCGTTCCCGCGATCCTGCTGGCTGTTTGGGTTACCGGGCTGAAAGTCTCCGGGCGCGCCCCGGGAACCGGGCAGGTCCGGCAGGGCAGCGCGCCCGGTTCATAAGGACGGCCCGAGACGATAGGCGGCTTCGCGGATTTCGTGGCCCAGCGCGCGGCCGCGCAACTCGAACCGCGTGGCGTGGCGCGCAGGCACGCTGGCCAGAAGTTCGAACGCGGCGCTGGAGTTCATGACGGCTTCGATGTGTTCGGCGTACGGAGCCCAGTCCGTGGCCACATGGAACACGCCTCCCGGTTCCAGAACGCGCGCCAGCAACCCGACGAAAGCGGGCTGCACCAGCCGGCGCTTGTGGCGCCGCTTGCGCGGCCAGGGATCGGGGAAATACAGGCACACCATCGCCAGCGAAGCCGGCGGCAGCTGCTGGCGCAATATCTCCATGGCGTCGGCATTGAAAAGACGCAGGTTGGAAAGGCTGGCGCTCTCTGCCTGCAGCAGGCAACGGCCCAGTCCCGGCAGATGGACCTCCACGCCCAGAAAATTGCATTGCGGGGATTCCGCTGCGGCCCGCACCAGCGCATCTCCGTTCCCGAAGCCGATTTCGAGGACTGTTGGCGCCTTGCGGCCGAAAAGCGCCTCAAGCGAGAGGGGAACGGCCTGCTCATCCACGCCGTACTGCGGCCACAACTCTTCCAGCGCGCGCTTCTGCGCCCGGGTGATCCGCCCCGACCTGCGCACGTAACTGCGGGGAGCGGCCCGTCTCTCAGCCCTGTCGTTCATTCGGCTTCGACCCGTCCCGATGACCGCAAGCCGCCTTCACTGCGCCCTGGACCGGGAAACACCATACGGTGGAATACGTTATATTGCGAAAACAGGGCATCAGGCCCCTCTTTCAAGGTTTGCGCGCAGCGAGCCCGTGCAACAGCAATTCCCGCTAACGATGCAGAGTCGTTCGTTCAGGGCCGAATACCCAAGCTTGTAACCATTCAGGCGTTGGACCGGAGATGATTTTCGAGCATTGTCACACTTGGCGGGAATAGCTGCCCGTACAAGGCGAACCTTGCATCCCCGGCGTATGGTAGAATACGCCCCGCGACGGTGAGAGATGCTGCGATGAACACTGCGATTGCCGCGACCAAACGCGACCTGATCCTGGCGGGTCCGCTGGGCAGTCTGGACGCGTACATACAGGCAGTGGGTTCGGTGCCCACCCTCAGCGAGGAGGAAGAGCGCGAGCTGGCCGTGCGCCTGCGCGAGGGAGAGGATCTGGATGCCGCGCGCGAGTTGGTCATGGCGCATCTTCGGTTTGTGGTGCATGTCGCCAGCGGCTACCAGGGTTACGGCCTGCCGATGGCCGATCTCATTCAGGAAGGCAATGTGGGCCTGATGAAGGCCGTCAAGCGCTTCGACCCGTCGGTGGGCGTGCGTCTGGTCACCTTTGCGGTGCACTGGATTCGCGCCGAAATCCACGAGTTCATCCTGCGCAACTGGCGGCTGGTCAAGGTGGCCACCACCAAGGCCCAGCGCAAGCTGTTCTTCAACCTGCGCAAGCTCAGGAAGAGGCTGGGGTGGATGTCGCCGGACGAGCAGCAGGCGGTGGCCGAGTACCTCGGCGTCAAGACCGAGGAGGTGGCGGAAATGGAGTTGCGCCTCGCCGGCCAGGATGTTGCTTTCGATCCGCCGGGGTCCGATGATGACGAGGAGACCTTTGCGCCTTCGCAGTACCTGCCCAGCGCGGACCCGGACCCCGCCGCCGAACTGGAAGAAGCGGACGCCATGGAGCGCGCGCGCGAGCAATTGTCCGAGGCTCTGGAAAGTCTGGACAAACGTTCGCGGGACATCATCGCCGCTCGCCGGTTGGCGGAAAAGAAGGCCACGCTGCACGAACTGGCCGGCCGCTACGGCGTTTCCGCCGAAAGAATCCGGCAAATCGAGAATCTTGCGCTGAAGCAACTGGGCACGGCGATTACCGCGCTGTAACGACCGGGGGCTCGCCGCCCTCATGGCGGGCCAGCAGGATTTGCCCCGCCCGCGTGGGGGCCGGATGCCCTCTCCTCATGTCTTCATGTCGCCGGGTGCGAAGGTTCCTGATGGGGACTTGAGACGCCCATCTGCGCGAGCATGCCCCGGGCCGCCTGACGGCCTTCGAACACCGCAGTCACCACCAGATCGGCGCCGCGCGCCATGTCGCCGCCGGCAAAGATGCGGGGATGAGTAGTCTGGTGCGCTGTAGGCCCGGTGCGCCGCACCCGCACCCGTCCGTCCGCGTGCAGGTCCACGCCGTGCTCGTTCAGCCAGCGGGGCGGAGCGGGGCGGAAGCCGAAAGCGATCAGCACCCTGTCCGCTGGCAGCACCTTTTCCGATCCGGGCACGGTCTCGGCTCTCCGCCGCCCGCTGGCGTCGCGTTCGCCCAGGCGGGTTTCCAATAGCTTCACGCCCTGTAGGCTGCCGTTGCCCAGCAACTGCGCGGGTTGGCGGTTGAACAGAAAGCGCACGCCCTCTTGGCGGCTGTTGCGCACTTCGCGTCGCGAGCCCGGCATGTTTTCCTCATCGCGGCGGTAGGCGCAGGTGACGCTGGCCGCGCCCTGACGGATTGCCGTTCGGTTGCAGTCCATGGCGGTGTCGCCGCCGCCGAGCACAACCACATGCTTGCCCCGCACATCCAGCCCCGACGATGCGTCGCGCTTCAGCCCCATGTCGATTCGGGTGCTGTCGATCAGGAAAGGAAGGGCGCGATGGACGCCCTTCATTGCATCGGGATCGAACCCTCCGCTCACGGGGGCTGGCGCGCCCATGCCCAAAAAGACCGTATCGTGTTGTTCGAGCAGCTCTGCAAGCGAGATATCCGCACCGACGGTGACGCCGAGCACGAATTCAACGCCCATCTCCTCCAGCAGCCTGCGGCGCCGCAGCACGACTTCCTTTTCGAGCTTGAAAGGCGGAATGCCGTAGATCAGCAACCCCCCCGCCTCGTCGTAGCTGTCGTATACCACAGGATGCACTCCGGCGCGCGCCAGCACATCCGCACAGGCCAGCCCGGCGGGGCCTGCGCCCACGATTCCCGCGCTCTTGCCCGTGGGCTTCACGGCGGAGAGGTCCGGCCGCCAGCCCTGGTTCAGGGCTTCGTCGGTGATGTACTTCTCGATGCTGCCGATGGCCACGGCGCCCAGCCCGTCGTTCAAGGTGCAGGCGCCCTCGCACAAACGATCCTGCGGGCAGATGCGCCCGCAGATTTCCGGCAGCGAATTGGTCTGGTGCGAGAGCTCCGCCGCTTCGAACAGCCGGCCTTCCTCCACCAGTTTCAGCCAGTGGGGAATGTAGTTGTGCACCGGGCATTTCCACTCGCAGTAGGGGTTGCCGCAGTCGATGCATCGACCGGCCTGCAGCGCGGCCTCGTCGGAAGGGTAATGACCGTAGATTTCGCGGAAATGGCCGATCCGTTGCGCCGCGCCCTCCTTGACCGGGGAACGCCGGGGCACATCGATGAATTGCAGGGGGTTCTTGCCCATTGCGCTGCCTGCTCCGCTACGCCGCGGCCCGCAGCGAGTCGATCAGGCGTCCCAGTTCGGCGGCCTTGGGCTTTACCAGCCAGAACTTCGCGAGCAGATTGCGGAACTCCTGCAGGATCTCGCGCGCCCACACACTCCCGGTCCGTTGCCGGTGATGCGTGATCAGGTCCCGCAGATGATGCAGATGCGCTTCCATGGTCTCGGGCGTGATGTGGTGGATGTCGATCAGTTCGTGGTTATACCGGTCCACGAAGTTCCGGTCCAGGTCCAGCACATAGGCGAAGCCGCCCGTGAAGCCGGCGCCGAAATTGACGCCGGTTCGCCCCAGCGCCACGACTACGCCGCCGGTCATGTATTCGCAGCAATGATCGCCCGCGCCCTCCACGACGGCGACCGCCCCGGAATTGCGCACCGCAAAGCGCTCACCCGCCGTGCCGGCGGCAAACAGCGAGCCCCCTGTTGCGCCGTACAGACAGGTATTGCCCATGATCGGCGTGTGGCGGGCGATGAACTGGCTGCCCTTGGGCGGGCGCAGCACGATCTCCCCGCCGGTCATTCCCTTGCCGACATAGTCGTTTCCGTCGCCGGTCAGCTTCAGCTTGAGGCCTCCGACATTCCAGCAACCGAAACTCTGGCCCGCCGAGCCCGTGAAGTTCAGTTGTATGGGTGCGTTGCGCATGCCCTGGTTGCCGTGAAGCCGGGCGATTTCTCCCGACAACCGGGCGCCGATGGCGCGGTCGGAATTGTGGATGCGATAGTTGAATTCCCCGCCGCTCATCGCGCGCACGCCGGGACCGACTTCGTTGAGGATGCGGGTGGCCAGACGGCCGGTGTCGAACGGCGGGTTGCGCTCGCCGGTGCAGTGGCGGTCCACCGCATCGCCCAGTCCGTCGTCGGCCACCACCCTGGACAGGTCCAGCCGGGCCTGTCGGGGCGTTTGCCCCGGCAAGACCCGCAGGTACCCGGTTCTGCCCACAAGGTCCGCCATTCTCTTCACCCCGAGGGAGGCCAGAATCATGCGGGTTTCCTCGGCGACGAAGCGAAAGTAGTTGATGACCATGTCCGGCAGTCCGGTGAAATGCCGGGCGCGCAGCACATCGTTTTGGGTTGCGATGCCTGTGGCGCAGTTATTGAGGTGGCATACCCTCAAGTATTTGCAGCCCAGGGCCACCATCGGCGCGGTGCCGAAACCGAAGCTCTCGGCCCCCAGGATTGCCGCCTTGACCACATCCAGTCCGGTCTTCAGGCCACCGTCGGCCTGGAGCCGGACCCGGCCGCGCAGGTTGTTGGCGCGCAGGGCCTGCTGGGTTTCGGCCACGCCCAGTTCCATGGGGCTGCCGGCGTAGCGAACCGAGGTGAGCGGGCTGGCGCCCGTGCCGCCGTCGTATCCGGAAATGGTAATCAGGTCCGCATAGGCCTTGGTTACCCCGGCCGCAATCGTTCCCACACCCGGCTCCGCAACCAGCTTTACCGAAACCAGGGCATCCGGGTTGACCTGCTTGAGATCGAAGATGAGTTGCGCGAGATCCTCGATGGAATAGATGTCGTGGTGCGGCGGCGGCGAAATCAGCCCCACTCCGGGGTTGGCGTAGCGCAGCTGGGCGATTGTTTTGTTGACCTTGTGGCCGGGCAGCTGGCCGCCTTCGCCGGGTTTGGCGCCTTGGGCGATCTTGATCTGTATGACTTCCGCGTTGACGAGGTATTCCGCGGTAACCCCGAATCGGCCGGAGGCGATCTGGCGGATCTTCGAGCGCCGCTCGGTGCCATTGCGCGCCTCGCTCTCACCGCCTTCGCCGGAATTCGAGCGCCCTCCCAGCCGGTTCATGGCGATGGCCAGCGCCTCATGGGCCTCCGGCGACAGGGCGCCCAGGGACATGCCGGCGGTATCGAAGCGCGGCAGTATGTCCTCGATCGGCTCGACTTCCTCAAGCGGCAGGGGGTCGCCTTGCGGCGCCAGTTCCATGAGGTCGCGCATCACTGCCACCGGACGCCCGTTGACGAGTTCGGCGAAACGCTGGTACGCCGCGAAGTCGCCGGAACGGACCGCGGCCTGCAAGCTGGCCACCACATCGGGATTGAAGCAGTGATATTCGCCACCGTGCACGTACTTCAGAAGGCCTCCCTGCGCCGGCTTTTCCTGATGGTTCCAGGCCGCCTGCCCAAGCCGTTGCTGGTCTTCCTGAAGGTCGGCGAAATTGGCGCCTTGTACCCGGCTGGCAGTTCCTGCAAAGCACCGCTGGACCACCTCCTCATGCAGCCCCACAATCTCGAACAGCTGCGCCCCGCGGAAACTGGACACCGTGGCGATGCCCATCTTGGACATGATCTTGAAAAGGCCCTTGCGTATGCCCCGGCGAAATGCCCGGCCGAGCTCCATGGGGGTGCCGCCGGCGGCGAGCGCTCCGCTGCGGCTCATCCTCGAGAGAATCTGGTAGACCATGTAGGGATATACGGCGGTGGCGCCGTATCCCACCAGGCAGGCGAAGTGATGGGGGTCGCGCGCGCATCCTGTTTCCACCAGCAGGCTGCAGCGGCATCTCAGCCCTTCTCCGACGAGATGCTGGTGTACGGCTCCGGTGGCCAGCAGGGCATGCACCGGCAATTTGTCGCGCTCGAGATAACGGTCGCTGAGCAGCAGCACATGGACGCCGTCCCGGACTGCGGCTGCGGCCCGCTCGCAAAGGTCGGCGAGCGCGGCGGGGAGGCTCGTGTTCCGGGGATAGTTCAGGTCGATCAGCTCGCTGCGGATGTCGAACTGACTGCCTTGCATGATCTGTCTGAGCTTGCGCTGCGACAGCACCGGCGAACTGATGGAAATGCACTGCGCCTGCTCCGCCGAAGGCTTGAACACGTTGGCTTCGACCCCGCCGATGGCGGTTTGCAGGGACATCACGCAATGCTCGCGCAGCGAGTCGATCGGGGGGTTCGTGACCTGTGCGAACTGCTGGCGGAAGTAGTCGAAGAGCGGTCGGACCTGACGCGACAGGGGGGGCATGGGGGTGTCGTCGCCCATGGAGCCCACGGCCTCGACCTGGGTCTCGGCCAGCACGCGGATTACCGAATTCTTCTCTTCCGCCGTGATGTTGAACATCTTCTCGTAGGAATCCAGGGTGTCCTTGTCCATGGGTTCGGCGGCGATGGACAGTTCCACCAGCTCGGAGTCGAGAAACCGGAGCCCGTCCTTGAGCCAGATCTTGCAGGGGAAACGCCCCATGAGTTCGCGATCGATATCCGCGGTGCGCAGCAGCTTTCCCGTTTTCAGGTCGGCGGCGATCATCTGCCCGGGCCCCAGGCGCCCCTTCTCCACGATTTCGCTCGCAGCGCAGTCGTAGACTCCGGTCTCCGACGCCACCACCAGCCGTCCGTGCTGCGTGAGAAGGTAGCGCGCCGGACGCAAGCCATTGCGGTCCAGCGAGCAGGCCGCGTAGCGCCCGTCCGCCATGACGATTCCGGCAGGGCCGTCCCAGGGCTCCATGTGCAACGAGAAGAAGTCGTAGAAGGCTCGCGCATCCGGATGCATGCTGAAGTCGTTCTGCCAAGCTGGCGGAATCAGGATGCGAACGGCGTGCAACAGGTCCAGGCCACCTGCCAGCAGCAGTTCCAGCATGTTGTCCAGCGCGCAGGAGTCCGAGCCGGTTTCCGAGACGGGCGGGAAGAACTCGGGCAGCTCGGGCAACACGGGCGACTGGCTTGCCAGGCGGCGCGCCTTGGCCCAGTTGCGGTTTCCCTGGATGGTGTTGATCTCTCCGTTGTGGGCCAGAAGACGGAACGGTTGGGCCAGCCGCCACTGCGGGGCGGTGTTGGTAGAAAACCGCTGGTGGAACAGGCAGGCCGAACTTTCGAGGTCGGAGCGGGCGAGATCGGGATAAAAGCGGTCGAAGACCGGCGGCATGACCATTGCCTTGTAGCAAATGGCGTCCGGCGACAGGCTTGCCACATGGAAGCTGGCCTCGTCGAGCTCCTGTTCCGCACGTCTGCGGGCCACGAACAGACGCCGGCCGAATTCGGCGGCTTGCAGGCCCGTGGGTGCGTTCACGAACACCTGTTCGATCCGCGGCAGCGACGCAAGGGCGCTGGGACCGCAGGTTTCGGAATGGGTCGGGACCGTCCGGAATCCCGCTATCGTGAGGTTCCCGGCGGCAAGGCGATCCTCCAGAATCCGGCGCTGCTGTGCGGCGTTTTCCTCACTCCGGTCCAGAAACAGCATCCCGGCGGCAAACCTTCGGGCGAGCCGGAACCCTTCTTCGCGGGCCACTGCCCGCAGGAACTTTTCGGGTCTGCGAATCAGGATCCCGCAGCCATCTCCCGTCTTGCCGTCGGCAGCGAGGGCGCCCCGGTGGGTAAGCCGCTTCAGCGCGTCCAGCGACCTGCGCACAAGGTCGTTTCCGGATTCGTCGCTCAACTGGGCGATCAGTCCAAAGCCGCAGCTGTCCCGCTCGCCGGCAGGGCTGTACAACAGGCGGCTGGCGGAGGCGCGCTTGCCTGGCATTTCCGGGTTCCTCACAAGAGCCTGGGCACGCGCACTGCATGTATCGGCGCCTTGATTCGACAGCTTCCGCGAGGCGCGGAAAAACCCCTGTGCAATGCGTCCCGAGGCGCTGATGTCGAATTATACCGGCGGCAAGGCCGCTGTGGATTTCGCTCGTATATCATGCCGGCGGAGAGCAGAGGGGTATCCGCCGTGGATGTAATGGATTTTTTCAATGCGCTGAACGCCGTGATTTGGCACAACTGGATGCTGTACGCCGTGCTGGCCACCGGCGTGCTGTTCACGATCCGGAGCGGCTTCTGCCAATACCGGGCGCTGACCCATGGCGTGACCATCGTTCGTGGAAAGTACGACGACAAGAACGATCCGGGCGCCATTTCCCATTTCCAGGCCCTTTCCGCCGCACTGTCCGCCACGGTCGGTCTCGGCAATATCGGCGGAGTGGCCCTGGCGATCAGTCTGGGCGGCCCCGGCGCCGTGTTCTGGATGTGGGTCGTTGGTCTTTTCGGCATGGCGGTCAAGCTGACGGAAGTCACGCTCACCATGCTGTACCGCAACACGGAAGACCCGCAGAATCCCCATGGAGGGCCGATGATGGTGGTGGATCAGGGCCTGCCCGCCCGCTGGCCGAAGCTCCGCCCTGCAGGGAGAGTGTTCGCGGTGATTTTCAGCATTTCGGTGATCATTTCCGCGATGACGGGCGGCAACCTCTTCCAAGCCTGGAATGTAGGCGATATCACCGAGAGCTACTTCGGAATCCCCTCGTGGATGTGCGGGCTTGCGCTGGCTGTGGGCGTTGGCCTGGTGATTATCGGCGGCATTCTGCGTATCGGCCAGGTGGCCTCCCGCCTGGTGCCGTTCATGGTTGTCCTGTACTTCCTGGGCTGTCTGGTGGTGCTTGTTTTGAGCCACGAGCAGATTCCGGAATCGCTTGCCCTGATTTTTCGTGGCGCGTTCTCTTCGACGGACAGCACCGGGGCTTTCCTGGGAGGAACGGCGGGCTCCGCCTTTATCTTCGGCATGAAACGGGCGCTTTTTTCGAGCGAGGCCGGGCAGGGGTCTTCGCCGATTGCACATTCCGCGGCGCGTACCGACGAACCTGTGCGGGAGGGCATCGTGGCGGCGCTGGAGCCCTTTATCGACACGCTGGTAGTGTGTACGCTCACGGCGCTGGTGATCCTGAGCACCGGTGAGTGGCGGCGCGGTCCCGAGGCGGAATTCGCGGCCGTTCCGCAGGTCGTGACGGATGGCGACGGCGCCTGGACCATCGAGGACAGTTCGGCGCCCGAGCGTTTCGACGGAGAATGGGCTGGCGGAGAGGCTGTATTCCTGGTGGCCACGGGCGACCTCAACCCCGCCACGGGCAACAGGCTGCACAAGATGGAAGGCCGGGTGGCGCTCGGCGACGACGGGCGGGCCGCGATCCAGTGGCGGAGTTTTCGCAGCGTGGCCGAGCCGGTGGTAAACAGCGGCGCGCTCTACGAGTCGTACGAAGGCGCCACCCTGACCGCCCGCGCACTGGACTCGACGATACCGGGCCTTGGCAAATGGCTGGTGACTCTGGCCGTTTGGATGTTCGCCTTTTCCTCAATCATTTCCTGGAGCTATTACGCCGAGCAGGCAGTGTGGTTTCTGGGCGCCCGAAAGACGGGGCTGATCATCTACAAGCTAGTCTATTGCCTGCTGGCGCTGGTGGCCACGCTCGGGTGGCTGCGCACGGATGCCGAACTCGACACGGTAACGACGCTGGGAACCGGTTTCATGCTGGTGGTCAACATGCCCATCATGTGGCTGTTCGGCTGGCAGGCGATGCGCGCCTACAAGGAATACATCCGAAGGTTTGCCAGCGGCCGCATGGAGCGCGGCGAAGGCGCGCCCACGCTGGAGCAGTTGATCCGGAATTAGGAGCCTGCCTGCTTGCGCGACAGGGCGCCGCTGCGCCGGACGGCCCGGCGCAGGCTGCCGGCGCGGCTGGCTGTGCACGCCAGCGTGAGCGTGGAGAACAGCAGCACGCAGTACACCATTGGGTAGGGAGTGTCGGTGAGCACGGTTCCGACCAGTTGCATGCCGATTGCGCCGAACACATGCTGCAGGAACGCCGTTATGGCCGAGGCGGCGCCGGCGTGCGGTCCGGCGCTGGTGAGCGAGCCGGCCTGCGCATTCGGCATGAAAATTCCGGAGGCGAATGCCCAGGGCGCCATGCCGACGAAGAGCGCCACAAGGCTCCATTTCCAGAAGTAGAGCAAGGCAAGCAGTGCGAGGGCGGATGCGGTGGTCAACACCATCCCCAGCATCATCGAGCCGTTGACGCCCAGCCGCGGGCCGAGCCAGATGGAACTCATGGTGCCGAAGAAGTAAAAGGAACTCAGGGCCATCGTCCACAGTCCATAGGTTGTGGGGCTGTGTCCGAGCATGGTTTCCACCACATGCGGCGCTCCGGCGCCAAAACAGTAGTAGCCGCCCACGATCATTCCCGTGGCGAACGCGTAGCGCAGAAAACGCGGGTTGGCGAGCAGCGCGCGGAACGCCCGGCGGCCACCGGATTTTTTGCGGCCGAAGGTTTCCTTGATCCGCAGAAACAGGGCAAGCAGCACAACGAAAAACGCTGTCAGGAACATGAAGATACTGCGCCAGCCGAAGTTATCGGTCAGGTATCCGCTCAAGGCCGGCGCCGCCATGGGGCCCACCATCATCGCCATCGTCAGTATGGCCAGCATTCGCGGCAGCCGTTTCTGGCCGAAAGCGTCCCTCAGCATGACCCGCGCCAGCGTGATGCAGCCTGCAGCGCCCAGGCCCTGCAGGCAGCGGCCGGCGATCAGCGTTGCGATATCGGGAGAAAAAATGCACAGCGCGCTGCCGCTGCACAGCAGCAGCAGGGCGGCCAGCAGCGGTGGCCGGCGTCCGAAGCGGTCAGCCAGCGGCCCATATATCAACACGCCCGGCGCCAGGATCAGGGTGGCCAGGGAGGTTGTGAACTGGGCCAGCTCGCGGGAAATCGAGAACTCCTGTTCCAGCGCCGGAAGGGCGGGGAAAAGGATGGTCAGCGACATGGGTCCGCTCATGGTGATGAGCGCCAGCACCACCATCAGGTTGCGTTCGGATCGCGTAAGCGGCACGCGCCTTACTCCCGGTTGCCGGAATACGGTTGCTTCATGCCGCCCGGGGAAAGCTTTCCGGGAGTCTGCGTCGCAGGTCGATCTTGCGCGCAGCAGGCAGGGTTGATGGGCCGCGCTGAACCCCGATCTTGCTTCCTTCGCCCCGAATACGGCGCCCGGGTCGGGTCATGGATGTGGCGCTGTCCCACGAGAAATTTTCTGCGGCGCGCGTTTCTAGTCGAGATAGAGGGAGCTGACCGACTCGTCCAGACTGATTCTTCGCAAGGTCTCGGCCAGCAACTCCGCTACGCTGAGCTGGCGTATCCTGGCGCAGGCAGCCGCTTCTTCCGACAGCGGGATGGTGTCGGTAACCACCAGCTCCGAAAGGTCGGACCGGTCGATCCGCTCCAGCGCCTTGCCGCTGAGTACGGGGTGTGTGATATAGGCAACCACTTCCTTCGCACCCTCGTCCAGAAGGCTGCTGGCCGCCTGACAGAGGGTGCCGGCCGTGTCGATCATGTCGTCGATCAGTACGCACACCTTGCCGCGAACTTCGCCGATGACGTTCATGGCCTCGGCCACATTGGGCTTGGGGCGGCGCTTGTCGATGATCGCGAGGTCCGTGTTGTCCAGGCGGCGAGCCAGCGCCCTGGCCCTCACCACCCCGCCCACATCGGGGGACACCACCACCACTTCCTGGTGCAGGCGCTTCCAGGCGTCGGCCAGCAACACCGGCGAGGCGTACACGTTATCGACCGGAATCGAGAAGAAGCCCTGGATCTGGTCTGCGTGCAAATCCACCGTCACCAGGTGGTCGATGCCCGAGGCGCCGATCATCTGCGCGACCGCCTTGGCGGAAATGGGGCCGCGCTCGGCGCGCGACCGGCGATCCTGCCGGGAATAGCCGAAATACGGAACCACCGCGGTGATGCGATGCGCCGAGGCCCGGCGGCAGGCGTCCGCCAGCAGGACCAGCTCCATCAGGTTGTCGTTGACCGGCGGGCAGGTGGATTGCACGATAAACAAGTCCCGGCCGCGGATGTTGTCGAGCACCTCCACGTTGATCTCGCCGTCGCTGAAACGATCCACCTGCGCCCGCCCCAGGCGCACACCCAGGGTTCGTGCGATGTGCGCCGCAAGAGCGGGCGTGGCGTTGCCGGCCAGAATCTCGATCTTGGGCAAGTCGTAGCTGCGAGCTTCGGTCATGGGAAACCTTGCGGTAGGGCGCCGGGCTGGCTGGGGCGGCAGGATTCGAACCTGCGAATCACGGGATCAAAACCCGTTGCCTTACCGCTTGGCTACGCCCCAATGCGCCAGGAAGCGCATTGTCTTGCCGCCTGCGGGCGGCTGTCAAATTGCGCTCTGCCATAATGCGGGTGCGAGAGGACAGGGGGCATGTCGAGAATTGCGTTGATTCGTGCACGAGCCGTGAAGCGGGCGGTTGTGCTTGCGGCCCTCATCGTGTGGGCTCCCGCCGGCGCGCAGGTGAACATCGACGCCTACCGCGATTACTTCCTGGTGGGCCGCTTCGGCGAGGTCTGCACCATGTGCGAGGTGGTTGTGCTGTGCAGGGAGAGCAGCGAACCCCTTGATATACAGGCCGTTCCGGAGGGCGGCGACTTCACGCTTTATCACCTGCAAACCCGCACCTTCTGGTCGCAGATGTCCACGATCCGGGAATGGTTTGTCGCCAATTTCACCGCGGACGATCTGGCCCGGCGCGGCCACACGCGCCCAGTACACGTTTACTCCGTTATCGGGGGCGACTGGTCCGCCAGGGAAGTAGTCGAGGGCCGGCTGATCCTGGAACCGGGCCTGCTTGAGTTCGGGGCGCGAAACATCGACCGTGTGAGCCGTGCCTGGCTGCGCGCCGACACTGGCGAGGCCGTGGGCTATTGCACACGGCTGCCGCTGTGGGAAGCGCTTGAAAGCATCGAGGCGAACGCGCCCGGAGGCGAACAGTGAGCCTTGCTATCCGGGAATTCGAGCGGGTCTGGAAATGGAACTGGATAAAGACCCACCCGGCGCGGTTCGGCGGCATACAGCTGCACCTGCTCTTCAGGACCCTGTTCGCCATCTTCTGGCTGGCTGCCGGAATCAACAAGGTGGTGAAGGGCTGGCTGAGCAGCGATATCCTCAGGGACATATTTCTCGATCGCCTCTCCGAGATGCCGCCCGACGCCTTCGCTTCGCTTTTCCTCATGGAGTTTGCGTTGCCGCTTCATGTTCCGGTGGCGTGGTTCATTACATGGGGCGAGATTTATTCGGCGCTGGGCCTGTTGTTGGGGTTCACGACTCGCCTGGCCGCCGGCGTCAGCCTGTTCATCCTGTGCGGATTTGCCGCCGGCGGCTATTACGACGCCTCGCTGATTCCGTTTTTCCTCCTCACCATTGTGTTTCTGTGGTGGCCGTCCGGCCTGTGGCTGGGCCTCGACCGCCCGCTCGCCCGGCGTTACCCGGATTTCGGCGGGTCTTCGAGACCGGGGCAGCCGCGGCGAAAATTCCTGAGCGTTTTCTTCCTTGCGGCGACCGGAGCTCCTCGTTCTCCGGGAAGGTGGCAAGGCGCCGGCCACGGGACCAGCAATTCCCGCCAAGCGTGACAATGCTCGAAAATCAGCCCCGGTCCAACGCCTGAATGGTCACAAGCTTGGGTATTCGGCCCCAAACGAGCGACTCTGCATCGTTAGCGGGAATTGCTGCACCGTGACCCTTCAGGAATCGCGGGACCAGCCACCGCCGAGGTCACGGTAGAGGTTGAGGATGGCGTTGAGGTAGGCGCCCTTGTTGCTGAGCACATTGTTGCGGGCGTTGTACAGGAAGTCCTGGGCGGTCAGGACCCGCTGGTAATCGATGACGCCTTCGCTGTAGCGAACCTGGGCGATGCGCAGCGATTCCTCGGCGCGCTTGAGATCCTCCAGCGCGACCTGATCCAGGGCGTCCAGCAATTCGATATTGCCCAGGGAGATTTCGATGTCGTTGAACGCCCGGATGACGGTCTGGCGGTAACTCGCCAGCGAAGATTCCATCCGCAGTCTGGCGCTTTCCCTCGCTCGCCCCCGCCTGCCGAAATCGAAAACGTTCTGCGCCAGGGAGGCTCCCAGGCCGACCGAGAAACTGTTGCCCGAGGTCAGTTCGCGCAGCGAGTCGCTTGCGGTATTGGTCGATCCGGTCAGTGAAATGCTGGGCAGGAGCGCGTTGCGAGCGATCCCGACATTGGCGCGCGCCTGGCGCAAGGACAGTTCCGCCTGGACGATGTCCGGGCGGCGCACCAGCAACCCGGAGGGCAGGCCGGGCGCGACGCGCGGGGCCGTCAGGACTTCCAGCGTGCTTTCCTTGACGTCGAAGTTGCGAACCGGCTCCGCCACCAGGATCGCGAGGGCCGCACGCGCTGCGTATTCTTCCTGGCGAAGCTGGGCTACGGCGTTACGCTGCCGCTGCACGGCGATCTGTTGCTGGAGCGCATCGATTGGCGTAAGGACTCCGGCTTCCACGCGCGCCTGCGTGATCCTTTCAATGAACTCGGCGGTTTCGAGGTTGCGCTTGGCAGCCTCGATCCGGTCGCGTGTGAAGAGAATCCGAAAGTACGTGGAGGCTGCCAGGACCCGGATGCTCAGACGGGTGCTGGCGAGTTGGGCGGCGGCCGACTCATAGGACGCTTCGGCAACCTCGAAACGGTAAGGTTTGCTGAGTATGTCGGCGTAGCTCACGCCCAGGCCCAGCCGGGCCGATTCTGTGTGCCCATCGGAAAATTCGCCTCCGGACGCTTCGGCGCCGCTGTAGTTGACCCCGGCGTTGAAGTCCATGATCGGCGTGGGGTACAGGTCGAAGCCCGCATCAGTCAGCGCCAGTTGCGCCTGGCGGAAGGTGCGATCGGCGTTCTGCAGGTCGAGGTTCCGCTCCTCGACAAGCTGCATGATGGCGTTCAGTTCCTCACTGCCGAAGGCCTCCCACCACTCTTCGCCCGGCCACTCGCCGACCGCCGCGTCGCCCCAGTCCGGCGGCACATCGGTGTCGAGCGCCGGCATGGAGGCGACGCCGCAGGCGCCCAGGGCCAGCGCCGCCAGCGCCGGGAAGATGCAAGAGCAAGACTTCATTGAATTTCTCCGTTATTGCGCGGGCGGTGTAATCACCCTGCGCTTGCCGTGCTTGATCCAGTTATATCACTCAATCACGGTGGCCAGGGGCAGAATCGAACTGCCGACACGCGGATTTTCAGTCCGCTGCTCTACCAACTGAGCTACCTGGCCTCGGAAAAAGGTGCGCAAATTATAGCGTCGCGGCCAGCAACGCCGCCGTCACGCAAGGGTCCCCGCCATCCGGGACCGCGCGCGCCTTCGGTTAACCTGTTTTCGCGAACGCAATCAATGTGGGCGCTTGGACATGTACACTAGAATCAGGAGGTTCAAGCTGGGTGTGTTCGCTGGCCACCCTGCGTTGCCGACACGGCGCGGATTTTCGGACCGGAGCACGGTTTTGCAGGCGGTCCCCGCGCCGGCGATTGAGGAAAGCGCCGAAACGAGGCCATGAACGAAGAAGTCCTGAGACTGGACGATGACAAGTTGGCGCGCCTGATCGAAGGTGCGGAAAGTACGCGGGTCGAGTTCAAGGAGACGCTTGGGGGCAATGCGTCGGAGCGACTTCGGGAAGCAATTTGTGCATTCGCCAATGATCTTCCGGGTTCAGGACGATCAGGCATTGCAGTTGTCGGGCTGCGGGACGACGGCGCCCCCGCCGGCACTGTCGTTACCGACGAGCTGCTGCGCGCGTTGGCCGATATGCGCAGCGACGGAAACATCGTGCCGCCGCCGACGCTCCTGTCCGAAAAACGCTTGTATCGAGGACAAGAAATTGCCGTGGCAACCGTCTTCCCTTCCGACTCGCCCCCGGTGCGCTACAAGGGCGCGATCCACATTCGCAACGGGCCGCGCCGGGGCGTGGCGACGGCCCAGGAGGAGCGGATACTGAACGAACGGCGGCGCTACGGAGACCGTCCCTTCGATATTTCTCCGGTGCCGGGTACCGGTCTCGCCGATCTCGGTCGCCGCCAGTTCGAGGACGAATATCTGCCCAATGCGGTCGATCGCGAGCTTCTGCAGGCCAACGATCGAAGCTTGGAGGAACGTCTGGCCGCAACCAAGATGATTGCTTCCGTCGACGACGAGCGAGCGACGATTCTTGGACTACTGGTGCTGGGGATCCGCCCGCGGGACTTCATCCCGGGTGCGTACGTGCAGTTCCTGCGCGTCGGAGGAAACGAACTGTCGGATCCGATCCTGGACGAGGGGGCAATCGACGGAACGATTCCCGCTATGTTGTCGCGTCTCGACGACAAGCTGCGCTCGCACAACCTTCGCCGGATCGACATCGTCAATCAGGACATCGAACGCCGCACCGACAGCTACCCCCTGGCCGCCCTGCAGGAGCTCGCTCGGAACGCGGTCATTCACCGCGACTACGAGACCACGAACGCTCCCGTTCGCGTTACCTGGTTCGACGACAGGATCGAAATCCAGAACCCGGGCGGACCGTTCGGGTCGGTTACAGCGGCGAACTTCGCCCGCCCCGGGATTACGGACTATCGCAATCCGAATCTGGCGGAGTCGATGAAGGTGCTGGGATATGTCCAGAGGTTCGGCGTTGGAATCCCCACTGCGCAACGCCTGTTGCGCGAGGCGGGGCACCCGGAGCTCGAGTTCGAGGCCGAGCCGACGCACCTGCTCGCCACGGCGAGAGCCGTTCCCGGAGTTGCGGAGGCTGGATGATGGCCGCGCCGGTCCTGACTTTCTTCAACAACAAGGGGGGCGTTGGCAAGACATCTCTGGTCTACCACCTCGCCTGGATGCTGTCCGGGATTGGCGAGCGCGTGTTGGTTTGCGATCTCGACCCGCAAGCGAACCTCACTTCGACTTTCCTCGGCGAAAGCGAGCTGGAGTCGCTCTGGGAGGACGACGCGCAGGACCGCACCATCTACCAGTGCGTCCAGCCCTTGACGGCGGTAGGGGATTGGCGGGAGCCTCGGGTTTACCCGGTCTCCGAAACGCTGGGACTGATTCCCGGCGATCTGGCGCTTTCCAGCTTCGAGGAGAACCTGTCGAGCGAGTGGCCCAATGCCTTGGGGGGGTCCAACCTGTACCGCCCGTTCCGCATCCTCACCGCATTCTGGCAGATCATGCAGAGCGCCGCCGCGGCCATCAACGCGACGGTCGTGCTCGTGGATGTGGGCCCCAATCTGGGCGCGCTGAACCGCTCGGCGCTGATCGCGACCGATCACGTCATCGCTCCGCTGGGGGCGGATCTGTTTTCCCTCCAGGGCTTGAGGAATCTGGGTCCGACGCTGGCGCGCTGGACAGACGAATGGTCGAAACGCTTGGACAACTGGAACCCGCCCGTCTTCCCTTTGCCCAGGGGCGCCATGAAACCGATGGGGTACATCGTCCAGCAGCATGGCGTGCGTCTGAAACGACCCGTAAAGGCCTATGACAAGTGGGTCAACCGCATGCCCGAGGCCTACCACCGGTACCTGTTGAAGTGCGACAGCAGCCCTTATCCCGGCAAGCCGGCCGACGACGAGCACTGCCTGGCGACTGTTCGGCACTATCGGAGCCTGATTCCGATGGCGCAGGAGGCCCGAAAGCCTGTTTTTCGCCTTACCGCTGCCGACGGCGCAATCGGCGGCCACGCCGCGGCCGTTTCGGGCGCCTATCGCGATTTCAGGAGTTTGGCAGATCTGATCCGGCAGAAAATCGGGCTTTCGACGTGAAGCACAGCCTGAGGAGCTTAACAAGACATCAGCGTACGGGTTGGCGGAACACCCTGTGCAGTTCCCGAGGCGCCGCCCGCGTTTTCGAGCGCTCCCGGGCCATGCCAACCCAATGGAACGGCGCACCGGGAGGGCAACCAACCGGCCTGCGCTTTTCAGGGTATGCCCGGGCCAGGCCCACTCACATGTATTCGAACCCTGCACGGCCTCCCGGCAGTGAGTGCGGCCCTCACCCGGAGGGAGGCTTGAAGCCTTCGGGTTTGCGGGAGCCCTTGCCGAAGAAGAAGGCCTCCATCTGCTCTTCGAGAAACTTGCGCGCTTCCGGCTCGATGGGAACAAGCCGGTATTCATTGATCAGCATGGTCTGGTGGGATAGCCACTGCCGCCACGCCTGGCGCGAGACATTCTCGAAAACGCGCTGGCCCAGATCGCCCGGGTAGGGAGGGCGCGGCAGGCCCTCGGCCTCGGTTCCCAGCATCACGCATTGCACCATTCGGGTCATGGTCTTGAGGATTGTGCAAGAGGCGAGCCGGGCGGTCAACGCGCCGGCGATTGCTTGCCGGGAATGTTGTCCAGTAGCCGGCGGATCGGCGCCGGCATTCCCACCGGCCGGGTCCCGTCGTACCACAGCCAGATTCCGGGTTCGCGGATCTCGTGGACGGGACCGGTCAGCGTCATATGGACGGGCCGGATTTCCAGCTCGAAGTGGCTGAAACCGTGCCGCATCGGGAGCAGCTCGCGGCGAACTTCCGCCCGTCCGTTCAGCACCCTGGCGGACCAGGCGGTCGCTTCCTCTTCTTCGTTCAGCGTGGGCAGGCTCCACAATCCCGCCCAGATGCCGGTGGGCGGCCGGCGCTCGAGCAGCACTGCCCCGTCCGGGCGCTGAACCAGGGCCATGGAGCAGTGTCTCAGCGGGCGTCGCCGGCCCGGTCGCGAGGCGGGTATTTCGGCTGTCTTTCCGAGCAACTGCGCCTGACAGGCGCCGGTCAGGGGGCAGGATGCGCAATGCGGTTTGCGCCGTCGGCACACGGTGGCGCCCAGGTCCATGATGGCCTGCGTGTAGTCCCGCACTCTCTCGGCGGGTGTGTTGGATTCCGCCAGTTTCCAGAGAAACCTGTTGGTTGCGGAGTGGCCCGGCCAGCCTTCGACTGCGTGGAACCGGGCCAGAACGCGGCGCGCGTTCCCATCCAGGATGGCGCGCCGCTGGCCATGCGCCAGGGCCAGAATGGCTCCTGCCGTCGATCGCCCGATTCCCGGCAGCTCCATGAGCTGGCCCTGTTCCTGCGGCAACTCGCCGCCGTGCCTTTGCACAACGATCCGTGCGGCCTTCATCAGATTGTGGGCGCGGGAATAATAGCCAAGGCCGGACCAGATGGACAGCACGGCATCCTCGTCGGCCTGCGCCAATGCCGAAACGTCCGGGAAGGCTTGCATGAAACGCTGGTAGTAGGGCCGCACAGTCGCCACCCGGGTTTGCTGCAGCATGATCTCCGAAACCCACACGCAGTACGGGCTGCGCTGCCTTTGCCAGGGGAGATCCCTGCGTCCGTGCCTATCCCACCAGGTGAGGAGTTGTGGGGCGATCATGCGCCGGATTGTAGGTCGGACGATCACCCGCCGCAGGTTGCAGCTGCAGCACCTGATCGGCATAGCGCAGTATGGCGGGCCGGTGGGCGGCGCAGACAGTGGTCACGCCGAGACCCTTCAGCATCTGCACCACCCGCTCCTCGGTTTCGGGATCCAGGTGGCTGGTGGCCTCGTCGAGAATCAGCGCCCGGGGGCGCCGATAGAGAGCCCTGGCCAGCAGGATCCGTTGTGCCTGACCGCCGGAGAGATTGGAGCCCATGTCTCCGATCTGACTGGCCATACCCATCGGGAATTTTCGAATATCGCTGTCCACGGTCGTCAAACGCGCCACTTCATCGATCAACCCGGTGTCCGGAACCGGATCGAAGAAACTGATGTTTTCGGCAATGCTGCCGCGAAAGAGAATATCGCCCTGAAGCACGAAGCCCAGTTGCTGGCGATAGTCGCGGCGATGGAGGCGCTCCACTTGCGTTCCATCGGCCAGGAGCTGCCCTTCCGTGGGCGTTTCCAGGCCCGCCAGAAGCTTGAGAAAGGTGCTTTTCCCGCTGCCGGATGGTCCTGTGAGCACTACCAGTTGGCCCGGCTCGATACAGCAGGAAAATCCGCGCAGCACGAATCCTTCGTTACGGCTGTATGCGAATCCCAGATCCTGCGCCTCGAACGCGCCACTGAGCCGCCGCACCGGCAAGCCGTCCTCCGGTTCGGCCTCGTGTTCCACGATATCCCCCAGGCGCTCGGCATGCAGGCGCAGCATGTAGGCCTGCTGGAACAGTGCGATGAGCGCGCCCAGGGCTGCGCTGAACCGATTGCGCAAGGTCATGAAGGCAAACAGCGCGCCAAGCGTGATCTGGCCGTTGAACAGGGCCAGCACTCCCACTCCCAGAAACGCAATCTGTTCGGCCTCTCCCAGAGCGCTCAGGCCGGCGCCGGAATACATGCCTATGCGCGCGCCGCGCACATCCAGGTTCAGCTTGTCGACCAGATGGGTTTGCCAGACGGTCAGCCGTTCGGTCTCGCCGGCCAGCGCCTTGACTGTTTCGCTTCCGCGCAACGATTCCAGCATTGCCGAACTCTGTTTCGCTCCGGCTACCAAACCGTCCCGGGCCAGGCGCCGCTGCGCGGGGAGTACGCTCCACACCAGCCCGGTGCGAAGCGCCAGCCCGCCCAGGCTGATCAGCATCAGAACGGGGCTGTAGATCAGCATGGCCACGCCGGCAATGCTTACCTTGAGCAGGTTGATTACGCCTGTGATCACCGAACCGGTCGCAAACTCGACGATGGGCGACAGTGATTGCATGCGCGATACCACATCGCCGACATGCCGCTCCCGGAAAAAGCGCGCCGGCAAGCTGAACAGACGCCGGGTGAGATTGCGGGAGGTTTGCAGCGAGATCGAGGTGGACAGCCAGATTCCAATCCAGCCCTGGAGCAGCCGCAGCGGAATCGCAACCGCCGCCAGCAGCGCCATGGCAAGCAGCATGGAGCGCAACAGTTCGGAATCCTGTGAAGCGCTTACCTCGTCGATCAGGATCTGCGAAAGTATGGGTGGCGCAAGCGCGATCATTTGCATCGCCAGCGCAATCGTTGTGAGGCCGGCCAGGGTGCGCGCCAGACGGTCGAACGAACGGGCGATGGGCTTCAGCGGAAGCACGCCGCGCAGGTCTTCGGACTGGAAATCGACTCGCGGCGCGAGTTCCAGCGCGACGCCCGTGAAGTGGGGGTCGAGTTGCGCGAAACGCCACCAGCGGCGCTCGCCCGCCGGGTCCAGTACAAGGGCGCGGCGCTTGCGGACCTTTTCCAGCACCACATAGTGGTCCAGATCCCAGTGGAGGACACAGGGAACCTTGAGCTGTCCGAGTTCTTCCATCTCCAGCCTCAATGCCCGTCCGGTCATGCCGAGCTTCTCGGCGGCCTCCATCAAGGCCCGCAGCGTGTGTCCGCGCCCTGCGTTCCCGGTTCTGGCGCGAGTCGCCATGAGGTCCAGACGCAGTCCGTGAAAGTCCGCGATCATTGCCAGGCAAGCCAGCCCGCACTCGGACTGCTGGCTCTGGGGAATATGTCGCAGCCGCCGCGCGCGGCCGATGGCAGTGTCAAATGCCTGCTGGAACGTTCGCAAGCGCACCGTCCTCCACATGGGCAGAGGCGTCGCCGGCGCCCCGCGTAATCGGATCCAGAAGCCAGCGGATCAGTGTGCGTCTGGTTTCGATGATGGTGGCGTCCACCCCCAGCCCGGGGCGCAGCGGCCAGCGGCGCCCCATGGCGTGCATGTACTGCTGCTTGAGCCTCACCCGCGCCTCGTAGGCGGGAGCCAGCAGGTTCGGCACCAGACGAATGGCGTGCGCCTCGAGCGGACTGGAGGTCATTTCCACCACCGTGCCCCGCAACACGCCGAACTGCCGGGCCGGGAAGGCCGGAAGTTTCAGCACTGCCTCCTGACCGTGTTCGGCGCGCCCGGCCGCCGCCGAGGAGAAGTACAACCGGGCCTCCATTTCCGCGCCGGGCGGATGAATGGTGGCCACCGCGTCGCCGGCATCGACGGGCTTGCCGGCGCTGACCAGCACATCGGCCAACTGCCCGCGCATGGGTGCGATAATCGCCTGTCGCGACAGGCCGTCCAGTTCCACGGCGCGTTCCGCGAGCCGCTCCGATTCGATCTCCAGGTTCAAGTCCAGGGCCTGGAAGGATTCGCGTTCGGCAACCATTTGCTGGGACAGGCGCCGGGCGGAGGTCCCCGCCTCCACTTGCTCCGAACGAAGTTGATCCCGCACCGCCACGGCTTGCAGCACCCGCAGTTCGGCAGGCTCCACCTCACGCTTTGCCACATGTCCTTGATCCGCCAGCGTTATCAGCCGCCGATAATCGGCTTCCGCGAGTTCCGTCTGGCGCACTGCGTTCTGCATCCGCGCCTCCAGCAGGTCGAGCGTGGACTTCAGCGCCGCCTGCTGGAGTTGCATGGCTCGCATGCGGGCATTGAAGGCGTTGCGTTCCTTGTCTCTGCGCCGTTTCAACAAATGCCGTTGCTGCGCTGCCGATACCGATCGCGTTTCGTAACTTCCGGCGCCGTCGGCCAGCGGGCGGTCGACGGCCAGCGTCATCAGCGTGCTTCCGGCCGCGACCGTGGCGCCCGGCCTCGCCAGCACTTCTTCGATGACTCCGTCCTGTTCGGCCGCTATGGTGGTGAGGCCGCCAACGGGCAGGAGCACGCCTGGCGCGTGCAGCCGGGTGGGCACCTGTATCACGAAAGCCAGCGCGGTCAGCGCCGTGAGGCATCCGCACGCAATCGACACCGCAAGGGGGGTGGAGGCCGGCCCGGCCAGCATGACCTTGCCGAGAAAGCGCTGTCGTTGCCTTGCCAGAACGCCTTCGCGGAACAGGTCCGGGGTGTCCGTGGAACGCCTTGCAGGATGATTACCCACCGGGCCAGCCTCCAGTTTTGTCGTTTTTTCGGTGCTAAAACGCTCCCGGCCATTCTTCGTTGGGCGGCAGCCAGCGCAATGGAATCGGGGTGGGCGCCGCTTCCCGGCGTCGCTCCCGCCTCGTGGTCCCGGCGTTGGGCGGTGTCGTCCAGCGCGGGATGTCGTGCCGCACAATCGTGTAGAAATCCCGGGAACGCCCGCCGGTTGGCCGGCGGACTTCCTGTGGCGTCAATTCTCTCATGTCCATTTCCTCAGTGTGGGTTTCGGTGCAAGGCGAGTCGCCTGCCGCGACTCGAAACGTGGCGCAAGTCGGCGTTGTTCGCGACTAGTAACCGTAGCGGGTGTCGACGTAGAGTTGTTGGGGGCCCAGGTCAGTAACCTTGCCCGTGTCCGGGTCAACCTTCGGGAAAGGCCGGATAGGGTTACTCATCAGTTGGGCGTGGAGTTCTTCCTCGCTTGGCGCTTTCTCGTCATCTTCTTCCTGTTCTTCCGGTGGTTGGCAGGAATAAGGCGCCAGAACATCCGCCGCGAGAGAGCCAGCCGTAGCACCCACCAAGAGGCCTGGCGGGCCGGCGCTCAGACCTCCTGCGGCGCCGCCGATCACGATGAAGTACGACTTCATCCTTTCCAGGCACTCGGTCCTTTCGGTATCTTGGCCGCCCGCGACGACCGCCCATTCGTTTTCCAGTAATGCTCGCATGAATCAACCTCCTTGTATGCGTTGAATAGCGCAGCGCAACCCTTGCGCCGCTGCGGTCAGAAGAATGAGCCCGTCCGGCAGCCGGGGAAACCGCAAAATCCCGGGCGTACCGCGAGTTTTTCGTCCGCCGCGCCCAAGCGGACGAAAAGCCCGAAAACCGGCCCGCTTCCGGATGTGCGCCTCCGGGGTTCCGGGCTGGCTGGCGTCCTTCGCGCAATGCAAGGAAGTGGAGCGGACGATGGGAATCGAACCCATATCATCAGCTTGGGAAGCTGAGGTTCTGCCTTTGAACTACGCCCGCTTCGCGCCGCCGCTGCCTGCTGCTTCAGGCAGGCCGACGATCATGATACGGCGGCCAGTCTACGCGATCTCGCCAGGGCCGCCAAGAGCCTTGACACAGCGCAACAGCGCCGTGCAGGCCCTCGATATTCATATCTGGCAGGGAGTTCCTGATACACTGAAATCATGGCCAACAGCCCAAAAAGCAGGGGTGCGAAAACCCGAATTCCCGATCTCAGGGGGCTGAAGGAGTTTTCGGAGAGCACGGATCGCGAAACTCCGGTTGCTTTTGTGGGGCGGGAGGAGCAGACAGGCGCCTTGAAGCGGGATTTGGAAGCCCGATTCCGGCAATGGCAAGGCTGGGAAGGCCGGGGCGACCCGCCCAAATGGAAGGGAGCTACCTGGCTTTTTCAGGGGGCTCCGGGAGCGGGGAAAACCGCGCTTCTCGAATGTCTGGAAGGCCTGAAGATCAACGGGCGAGCCGTGCGGGTATGCCTGATCGACGACGAAGCGGATTTGCACAATGATTTCCGGCTGAAAAGGAAAATCGCCGAAGCCTTTGTCCCCGGCTCTGCCGCAAAGATGGTGGGCACGGATACAACGCAAACGGGCAAGGGCGCGAAGGTGGGCGGAGGCGTTTCCGGGTTCGGAGCCAGACTGGAAGGCTCGGCAGACGCCTCGAAAGGAAAGTCCGAACAGCGTGCAGGGCTGACCTGGGAAGACTTCGTAAACAAGGAAAAGTCGCAGAGCTCCTCGCCGCTATTGCTGCTGTTCGACGAAGCACAGGCGCTCGAAGATCAGGCGGGTCCCCAGCTGAGATGGCTGCACAAGGGAGAACACGGTCTTCCGATCATTCCCGTCTTCGGAGGACTGGCGTGGACGGCAGGCCGATTCTACGATCTGGGCATCTCCCGTACCGCGTTGCGCCGCGTCCACACCCTGGAGGCGCTCTCGGAAGACGATTGCAAGGTTGTCGCGCAAGCGTTCTTCGATAAATACGGGGTGCTCGGAAGTTCGCAGGAACGGGAAGAGTGGGCGGAAACCATCGCCCGTGAAAGCCAATGCTGGCCGCAGCACATCCAGGCAAGCCTGCAGGGACTGGCGGAAGCGCTGGCGGAAGCCGGAGGCGACCTCGGAAAAACCGACCGGGAAAAGGCGCTGAAAGGCGGTTTCGACAGGCGGAAAGAGTACTACGAGGCAAGACTTGCGTCCTTCGGGCGCAGATTTCGCAAGTTGCCCTATCTCGCCGCCGCCGCCATTGCGTATCTGGACAGGGACCGGTCGGGGCTGCTCAGCACAGCGCGATTGGGCAGGGCTGTTGATCGGGGGCATGTGAAGCGGTTGGCGCTTTCCTGGCCGAAGATGAACCTTGAAGAGGACGATCCCGAACTGATGCTTCCCAGGGGCGTAACAGGGGTAGATGCTGTTGAGGCAATGATTGACGCGGGGATGATTCACGAGGGGGTAAACGGGGTGTTGCATGTGCCGATTCCATCCTTTGCCGACTACCTCAAATCGAGGCTCGACTGGCTTGCAGGCAAGTCGGGAGAGTCACCGCTGCCCGACCCTCCCGAACCCGAGATGTAAAGCGGATTTTCTGTAAGCAGGGACCTCGCCAGTTTCTTGTCAAGGCAACCGCCCTGGCCTCGAAAACCACGGCGTGGGCACGACCTTCAAGGAGCTGGCCCGCCACTTCAAAGAGGAAGCAGGTGAGCGCTGGCCCCCGGGGCCACCGTGTGCCCGATGGTGAAGCTTGTGTTCCTGCCTGTCACCAACCGGATTGAGTCAGGCGCCTGCGGCATTGCGACCGTGGCCGAAGAGACACTGCAGGACCTCGCCCAAGCTGTTCCGCGCATGTTTTTCTCAAAGCCTCCGCATTGCGCGTTCCACACGTAGCAACGTGTCGTCAATATCTCGTTGCTCCAGGCCATCCGTCACCACAAAGCGGCTCCCGCCGCCAACAATGACCCGCTCCTCAAGCAGAAACTTGTTGAATCTGTGCAGCTTGCTCCAGTCGGCCGAGGCCAGGTCGCTCGGCGCGTACGCCACATCCCGGTCGATAAAGTTGAAATGGAATACGCCGCAAGGCCCTTGCAACAGCATTGGGTGGCCGTATCTGTTCGCAATTTCCCTGATTCCACTTGTCAGCTGAGCCTGACTGTCTGCAATTCGCCGATAAACCGCCCCGTCATCACGAGCCAGCATGTCCAGGTTTTTCACCCCCGCCGCCACTGCGAGCGGAAACGAGTTGAAAGTGCCGCCTGCCAGTACGGTGTCGTCCCTCAGAACCCGAAGAATCTCCTTGCGGCCAACCACGGCTGCAAGCGGCAGCCCGCCGGCCAGGGCTTTTGCCAGCACAGCCATATCGGGAGTCACCCGATAGAGTTCCTGAGCGCCGCCCAGCGCAACTCTGAATCCGGTAAAAACTTCGTCGAAGCACAGGAGCGCGTCGTAGCGATCACACAACTCACGGACGCGCTCGAGATACCCGGGACGCGGAGGGCAACAACCAAAGTTGAGCATGACCGGCTCCATGAGCACGACAGCGATTTTGTCGGCGTAGCGTTCCAGCACGCGTTCCAGCGCTTCCGGGTTGTTCCACGCAATCATCAGGGAGCCGTCTTGCACGCCAGGACCCAATCCACCCGTGTCGCTGGCGGCCGGTCGAGGGTGTGGTTCGGCATTCAGGCCATCGGGCGCCTTCCCCCCATAAACACTGTCCATCCATCCGTGATAGTGAGACTCGAAGCGAAGCACATAGGGTTTGCCCGAATACCCGCGAGCGACTCGAATGGCCAATTGGTTGGCCTCGGAACCGGAGACTCCAAATCTCACCCACTCGGCACAGGGCACGAGCCGGACAATTTTCTCCGCCAGCTCGACCTCCAGCGTAGTTTGCGCAACCGTGGACCCAATCGAGAAAAGTCGGTCCACCTGCGCCTTTATGGCGTCGAGATATTCCGGATTGCTGTGACCCCATATCGCCGGTCCCATGCCTGCGACGTAATCGATATAGTCGTGTCCATCCACATCCCGATAGCGGGCGCCTTCGGACCTTTCAAAAAAAAGCGGGACACCCTGCGCGCCACGGCGCACGTTACTGTTCTTGCCTGCCAGAACGGCGTCTGCCCGACCGGCCCAACTTGCGGTACAGGAAGCGTTGTCAGCCTGTTCGCTCATGGAACCCGCCGACTTGCAGTTTCTGAAAAGCGCGCGTAGCTCTGGAGACCGTCTCCTCGACATCGTCATCCGTCAGCGCAAACGATACAAACCACCGGTTGCCCAGCCCCTGGATGACGCCTTCCTCGCGGAGCAATCGCCGAAACCGCATCGACTTCTCCATGTCGCTCGCCGCGGCGATTTCCTCAGCTGTCCACAGGCTTGTTTCAGCCGTGAAATGAGTGCAGAAGTTTCCGGGCATGCCGAGAATCAACAAGTCGTGGCCTGTCTGTTCGGCAGCCTGCTGTATGCCGGCCTGCAACTTGTCCTGAACCTTCGCTCGACGTTTGTACACTGCGCAGTTGTCGCGCTCCAGCATCTGCATTGTCTTGAGCGCTGCGGCCATCGAAACGGGAAATGCGTTGAAAGTTCCCGCTCCAATGACCTTGTTCGTTTTGAACTGATCGAAAATATCACGACGGCCCGCGATGGCCGCCAGGGGCATTCCGCCAGCAATTGCCTTGCCGAAAATCGTCAGGTCGGGCGTCACGCCAACAATCGATTGAGCGCCGCCCAAGGCTGTGCGAAAACCCGTGATGATTTCGTCGAAACAAAGCAGCACGCCGTACTGGTCGCAAAGTTCTCGCACCGCTTCCAGATATCCCGGCTTTGGCTGAGCGCAGCCGCCGTTGCTGCAAAATATCTCCATTACAACAACCGCAATGTTGTCGCCGTACAGCTCCAGTGTTTGTTCGAGCGCCTCGATGTCGTTCCACCGAATCATCAACGATTCGGACATTGCGTTTTCGTGCCTTCCCGCAGTAAAAAAAGGATCTTCATCGACATCCCTGGCGTGAGGAACCACTTCGCCTGATTCCTCGAGAGCGCCGCCCATCACGTTGTCCATCCAACCGTGGTAGTGCCCGCCGAACCGCACAAACCACGGGCGGTCCGTGAAGGCGCGAGCAAGCCGGAAAGTCATTTGAACGGCTTCCGAGCCGGAAAGATGGAATCTCACGCGCTCGGCGCCTGGCACATGCCGCACTACCGACTCGGCCAGCTCTACCTCGAGGGAGCTTTGACAGGCGCCCGATTGGACATAGAGCAGTTTATCCAGTTGGCTGTGAACAGCGTCCAGATATTCCCTGTTTCCATGCCCCCAGATTCCGGGGCCCATCGCGATGGCAAAGTCCAGAAACTCCTTGCCGTCAACATCCAGAACTCTCTGGCCCTGGCCTCGTTCAACAAAGATGGAAGGCTCCGGAAGCGCCCGAACATTGCTTTGCCGGCTGGACATGACTCGGGATGCCCTGCGAATCCACTCATCGGTGCGCGAGCCATTCAGGCCTTTTTGTTCATTTCCCGTGTCGCTGTTCATGCGGCATCCTCTCGATGTTTTTCAGTTGGCCTCCAGTGGCGGAAATCTGCCTCCCGGCGCAACAAACTCCAGCAAGTTTCCAAACGGATCCCGGCAGTAGGCCGCGGTTGCGCCGCCGGGAACAGAAACCGGATCGTTGATTCGGGCGCCGCCGTTGCGCTCGCATAGCTCGACCAGCGCATGGACATCGTCAACCACAAACGCCAGATGCCTTATTCCTTCCTCACAGGCAACGCTCATCTCGCTGGTTTTCGGGGTGGAATCCTCGTACTCGAAGATTTCGATGTAGGTGTTCGCGCCGCGCAGCATGCAGAATCTTGCCGCGGCGCCCTCCAATCCAACGATCTGATTGAATTGCGCGTCTTCGGCGCTGAATGACGATTGGCCAAAGAGCTCGTATCCCAGCACCGCGCAGTAGAATTCGATGGCGCGCTCGAGATCGGGAACGACGATACCCGGGTGATGAAGCCTTGCTACCGTCACGAGCGCATTACCTCGAGAATGGCCTCTTCGATGGTTTCCGGTTGAGGGATGTACAGTTGCTCCAGGTTTGGAGCCGCCGGGACCGGTGTGTGCGGCGCCGATATCTTCCTGGGCGCTACTCTCAGGCTATTCAGGGACTTGCGCGCCACCTCGCAGATGATTTCCGAAGCCACGTTGCACATGGGATTCGACTCATCGACAACAACCAGTCGGCCCGTGTGCTCCACACTTTCGACGATCAATTCCATATCCAACGGCGAGGTGGTACGCGGATCGATCACATCTACTGAAATCTCCCCGGCGAGCTTGTCCGCCACTTCATTGGCAAACAGGACCATCCGTCCCATGGCGACGACCGTAACGTCGTCTCCCTGGCGAGTAACGTTCGCCTCGCCAAATGGAATTGCGTAAGGCTCTTCCGGCACCTCGCCTTGCGTGTCATAGAGAACCTTGTGCTCCAGGAACATCACCGGGTCATCATCGCGAATCGCCTGAATCAGCAGACCTTTCGCATCATGGGGAGAGGATGGTAGAACTACCTTGAGCCCCGGAATATGAGTAAAAACCGGGTACAAGGCTTGTGAGTGTTGCGCTGCCGAGCCAAACCCGGCGCCAATCATTCCTCTCACTACCAGGGGCGTCCGTGCAGCCCCGCCAAACATGTAGCGAAACTTTGCGGCCTGGTTGTAGATCTGATCGAAGCAAACACCGAAGAAATCCATGAACATCAGTTCTGCTACCGGACGCAGCCCGGTCAGGGCAGCGCCCGCGGCAGACCCCACAATCGCGCTCTCGGAGATCGGCGTGTCGATTACCCGTCCCGGACCAAATTCCTCGTAAAGTCCCCTGGTGACACCCAGGACCCCGCCGGAGCTACCCGCAGCCCCCGGGGCGCCGCCGTTCCCGCCCGCGACATCTTCGCCCAGCAAGATCACGGAAGCGTCGCGCTTCATTTCCTGAAGCATGGCTTCGTTGATCGCTTCCCGAAAGCTTCTGATCGGCATGACTGACTTCTCAGTAAGACACGTAAACGTCGGTCAACAGCTCTTTCGGATCCGGCGGCGGCGCTTCCAGCGCCTCGTCGATGGCTTCATGCACCCTGGCCGTGATCTCGTCATCCACGCGATCGAGCTCTTTCGCGGCAAGCACTTCGCCGACAACAGCATGCTCACGAAATTTCCTTATCGGGTCACTGGTCTCGGCAAGGGTCTCCACCTCGCCCTTCGGGCGATAGAGCTGTGGATCACCCTCGAAATGTCCGCGCCACCTTTTTGCCACGCACTCTATCGTCGTCGGTCCATTGCCATTGTGCGCCCGTTCGAGTGCTTCGCTCATCGCCTCATGGACCGCAAAAAAGTCCGTGCCGTCCACCTTGACCGCCGCCATGCCAAACGAGGACGCGCGTTTCGCCATGTCCGCGCCAACCGCGTAATCAATCCCGGTGTGTTCTCCGTAACCGTTGTTCTCAACCGCAAAAATTACGGGCAGTTCGAGCACAACGGCGTAGTTCATGGACTCCAGCGTCGTGCCCTGGTTCGATGCGCCGTCGCCCACGAATGCAACCCCCACGTTCTTGCGCCC
Organism: Gammaproteobacteria bacterium; assembly: GCA_965115835.1. Taxonomy (GTDB): domain Bacteria; phylum Pseudomonadota; class Gammaproteobacteria; order Steroidobacterales; family Foliamicaceae; genus Foliamicus. The sequence continues at coordinate 2,177,116 of OZ220471.1, read as the reverse complement.
CAGTGTTTTCGCAGACAACGCGGCGCCGCAAGCAAGCGGGGAGGCGCCGCCAACAATCGCATTCGCTCCCAGCATACCCCTGGAAACATCGGCGATATGCATGGAACCGCCCTTGCCCTTGCACAATCCTTCGGCCTTGCGAAACAACTCCATGGCCATGCCTCTGATATCGCATCCCTTTGCAATGCAGTGTCCGTGGCCACGGTGAGTGGAGGCGATGTAGTCCATCTCGGTGAGGTCTGCGCAGACGCCCGCGGCCACCGCTTCCTGACCCACATACAGGTGGGTCATTCCGGGAACCGTGCCGAGCGCAAACTCCCTGGCGATGCGTAACTCGAACTCCCGGATGGTTCGCATCACCCGGTACGCTTCGAGTAGCTTGGATTTACTCAATGACATCAATCAGTCCTGGCTGTGTATGGCCTTCCGGTCCGCCGCCAGCACAGCTTCGTGCATGGCCCCGGAAATCGCCGGATGAGGAAAACAGGATTTCGTCACGACAGCAACCTTGCGGGTTTCTCGATGAATTCCCTGAACGCTGCAAGCCAGCGCGCGCCCAATGCGCCGTCGATTACACGGTGATCGCAACAGAGGGTATTCGTGACCACCGTGCCTGTTTCCTGCTTCCCGTCAGACACCACAACCCGTGGAGTCCCGGCGCCGACCGCCAAGACCGCTGCCTGCGGGGGGTTGATGATCGCGTCGAAGTGCCGGATGCCAAACATGCCAAGGTTCGAAACCGTGAAGGCGCCCCCCCGGATCTCCTCGGCCTTGAGGGCGCCGGCCCTGGCCCTGGTAGCGAGCGATCGGATTTCATTGGAAATTTCCATCAGGCCTTTCCGGTTTGCAGACGAAACTATCGGGGTTATCAATCCCGCCTCCAATGCCACGGCTACCGAGATGTGCGCATCCTCGAAGGTTCGTATCGTTTCTCCGTTGAACTGGATATTGCATCCGGGAACCTCCATCAACGCCATTGCCGCGGCCTTCACCACAAAGTCGTTGATCGAGACCCTGGCGGCCGGATTTTCGGAATTTATCTGTTTGCGCAGCGCCAGCAACGAATTCATGCGACAATCAATGGTCAATCGAAAGTGTGGCGCCGTACGCTTGGACTGAGCCATTCGCGTGGCGATGACCTTGCGCATTCCGGTCAGGGGCGCATCATCGAATTTGTGATTGCTGTCCGGCAGCGGGTCGATCCCGGGGAGATCAGGCGCACCCTCCTCGACCGCCGGCCCATGAGTCAGCCTGTGAGCGTTTTCTACATCTTGTCGCGAGATTCGCCCATTGCGGCCCGTGGCCTTGCAATCCTCGAGGTTCACTCCCAGTGAAACCGCAACCCGCCTTGCCGCGGGAGTGGCCGGTATCCTGGAATCATTCCCGATATTTTGTGGTGCGCCTGCGTTTTCGGTGACGTGCGGGGTGGCTGCCGGAAACTCCCCGCCTGCATCCGACACGGACCGTCGAATGTCGGCAATCGAGATACGGCCATTTCGGCCGCTGCCGTCAACCTGATTGAGATTGACGCCATGCTTGCTGGCGAGCGCGCGCGCGCGCGGGGTTGCATGCACGGCAGAGTCATCTTCGCCGGTCTTGAGTGGCGCGGGTATGGCGATCTGGCCCGCTGCCGGGAGCGTCCGGGGACTACCGGATTGCGACTTCGTTCGATTGCGCTCTCCGGATGAAGCCTGCCGGGACTCGCCGGAGTCAATCCGGGTTTGACTTGCCGCTTGTTCAGTCGCTGCCGGAATATCCAATGTCGCAACAAACGCTTCAATCTCCTCATCCGGGACCTCTTGCGGCGCCGACACGGCAATCGGCGCCTGAACAGGCAATGTTTCCCCGGGGTGCGCGAGGATCTTGCGCAAGGTTCCGGAAAACGGCGCCTCCAGGGCATTTGCGATCTTGCTGGTTTCGATCTCACATACTTCCTGGCCTTCGACGAAGTCATCCCCTTCGTTGATGAGCCATTCGACAATCGTGCCCTCCTCCATGGACAAACCCCATTTGGGAATGGTCAGAACCTGTATGTTGCCGGTTGTCTCGTTCATCACAGGGCAACCACGACCGACTTCGTTTCCATGTATTCCTCGACCCCCAGGCGACTGCCCTCACGCCCCCAGCCCGACTGTTTGTAACCTCCGAAAGGGAGCGCCTCATCCAGTACGATCGGTGTATTGACCCAGACAATCCCGGCCTTGATTTCCGCCGCAAGCGCATGCGCCCGACCAACATCCCGGGTCCAGACGGTGGCTGCCAGTCCATAGTCGGTATCGTTCGCCATCGCCGCTATCCGGGCGACATCGCTCGCGTCGTGGATTTCCGTCACGGCCAGAACAGGGCCGAAAACTTCTTCACGTACAAGTTGTATATCGGCATCTGGCGTTATCGCGATGGTCGGCTCATAAAAGTAGCCCGAATCCCCATGCCGGCCGCCACCGGTGACAATGTCCGCCCCTTCGCTCCGGCCACGGTCAACACAGGCGGTGACGCGCTCCAGCTGTCTGGCGGATACGAGAGGTCCGAGCTCCGATTCCGGATCCAGTCCGGGACCGATCCTGACGCTGCGAGCGGCTTGCGCGAGACGGCCAACCACTTCGTCAAACACCTTCTTGTGCGCGAACAGGCGCGTCCCCGCAAAGCACATCTGCCCGGAGTTCAACATCACGATTTCGGCCGCGCTGGCCGCCGCAGTCTCAATATCTGCGTCGCCCAGGATGATCACGGGCGATTTTCCCCCAAGCTCCAGGGACACCTTTTTCAGGTTGCCCGCCGCCATCTCGACGATCCGCTTTCCTGTTTCCGTGGAACCCGTAAAGGCAACCTTGTCTACGCCGGGGTGCCGGGCGAGCGCCGCTCCCGTGACATGGCCAAGTCCGGTTACCACGTTAACGACCCCGGGAGGGAAACCCGCCTCCTCGATGAGCTCCGCGTATCGAAGCGTTGTGAGCGGCGTCTCTTCGGCTGGCTTGATGATGAGGGTGCAACCCGCCGCCAGCGCCGGCGCCATCTTTGCGGTCGCCATGATCAACGGCACGTTCCAGGGCACGATGGCTGCAACCACGCCGACAGGCTCCTTCACGCTGTAGGCGTGAAACGCAGGCCCAACTGCTCCGTCTCCCCGTTCGTCGGGCCAGGATAGCGGTACCGTCGTTCCTTCGATCTTGGTACACCAGCCCGAGTAGTAACGAAGCGTTTCGGCCGACCCCTCCACATCGAGGTGTTTGGCCACATTGATGGGCTTGCCCTGATTCAGCGCCTCCATTTCGGCGAGCTCGTCTGCGTTTTCTTCGAGCAGATCCGCCAGCTTCCACATGAGCTTTGCCCGTTCCGAGGGGCTTCCATGACGCCAGTTTCTGCTTTCAAGGGCTTTTCGCGCGGCCTCGACCGCTCGGGCCACATCTTTCTCGTTTGCTTCGTAGACTTCCGCTATCCTGTTTCCTGTCGCCGGGTTTTCGACCGCCGCCAACGAGCCGTCAATCGATGGCGTCCATTCGCCACCGATAAAGAGCTTGCGCGGTTCCGAAAGGTACTTCTGTAGCCCCGGGCTTCTTTCTTTCAGTTCGCTCATCGCAGCCTCCTAAGCCATGTCGTTGGCCGGCTGCCTGTTGGCGCCTGCTGCCCGCATCCTGCGCTCGGTAATGACAGGAGGCAGGACACACGCCAGAGCTGCCGCCATGAACCCCATTCCCATCCAAAGCACGTTGGATAGCGACGCATCCGTAACGAGCAATGCCGCTATGGCAGGACCTGCTGCAATCCCCAGAAACTGCATGGCGGCGCCCTGGACAACCACCCGGCCCGACGGATCAAACGCCGCCAGGGCGCCGAGAAGATAGGGGTGCGTCATGTTCCAGAGAAATTGATACGCCCCGGATATCAGGACAAAGGCAAGGAATGCGTGCGTACCGAAAAGAAACGCCACAGACACTATGGACAAGCCGATGCCTGCAAGCAGCGCCAGATCCTTTCTTGCGATACGCGCAAGGAGGACGACAAAAAACGCGCCCGCCAGACCAAAAAATTGCGAAAGGGAAAGGGCCGAACCCACATCCTGCTCCGAGATGCCGTAGCGAATTCCAAATCGGTAGAAATACGACCACACGCCAATTTGCGCGATGAAGTACAGAAGCATGGTCAGCACAGCCAGACCCTTCATTGCCCCGGAGAGGTTCACCGCATCCGCTTCGCCTTCCGGGGGCGCCGACCCTCGTTTGGGGAGCCCGCCGACAAAGGGCAAGCCCAACGAGGAAAATACGGCGAAAAAGAAAAAGGCGCCTGCCAGCCCGAACTGCGTATAGATGACCGGCAGGACCGGGAAGACGATCGCGCCGTAAAGCAGAACGAAGAACACTGCCCAGCCAAAATTGCGATTCCTGGCTGATGTGAGGCCGATCATCGCGTAGCTCAGGGCGACGATTGCGCCACCCCCCAAGCCGGCTGCAAAGCGAAGCACGGACAGCGCAACGGCGTTCCCGGTAAAAATCGACAGGAGATTCGCCGCGACCATGGCGATCAGGCTCACACGTATGAGGGTGCGCCAGTTGACCCGCGACATCAGAACCATCATCGCAAGGGCCGCAACGAACATGCCCCATGTTTCCATTGACGCCAGGAAGCCTGCGTCTCGTTCGCTCATCCCCAGTTGCCCGACATAGCCCTGGACCAGCGCAGGCAGGATGACAATGGTCTGCGGGCCGATCGTGTGAACAAGCAGCAGCGCAAAAAGACCCTTGAACGAGTTCAGGTCGTAACCTGCAACGTTGGCTTCACTGGCAGCCTGCATCGATTTTCCCCGTTAACTGGACAGCGCCAAATGCGGCGCATTCGCGACGATCAGGGACAAGCCCTTGTTGGGCAGGTTGGCCGCGCCGGCTCCGGGGCGCTTCGCATTACCTCCCAAGTATCGCCAAACTACTACACACGGCCTTTTTGGTCAATAAATTTGGAGGGGAAGGCCCGCAAGTTATTGATTTTTCGTTTTTGGTTCGATTTTGTTTGACCATTCGGGTTGGATTACTCGCCGTTGTACTCAACCCACTGTTCGCGAAATTCGCGTCGCCGATATTCAACATGAGCTTTCATTTCCATGGCGACCAGCTCGCTGTCCCGCTTCTCGAACGCCGCCAGGATCCTTTGATGGTCATCGTGCGCGCCCATGCTTTCCGTGGACTGGCCCAGTTTGAGATAAAGCGTCGTAGGAAAGTCCACGATTCGTTCAATAAGTTCGCGCAAGGCTCGATTCCCGGACAGGCTGTGGATCTTTCGATGAAACCGGGAATTCAGCTCCAGAAAAGCAACATCGTCTTCGATTACCTTTCCCATCTCTTCGATCAGACTGCGAAGCTCTTGTATGTCCTCGTCACTGGCTCGATCGGATGCGAGGGCAGCGCTGTAGGGCTCAAGCATCGCCAGAATGTCGAAGGTCTCCTCCGCGTGCGTCTCCGTGACATCGGCCACGAAGCTCCGCCGCGTGTCGCTTATTTCGACAATTCCATCGTCGGCCAGGGCCTGGATTGCAAAACGCACCGCGGTGCGCGACATGTCGAACTCTTCGGCCAGCTCTTCCTGACGCAACTGCACTCCCGGCCGAAACACGCCCGTCAGAATGGCATGCCGAATTTTGGAATATGCAGCCTGCTGTGCGGTTGGCACCCTTCAATCTCCTGTTTTACCGGTTTCTTTCCAGCATATCAAAGCCGGGAATCGCAAGGCTATTCCATCACCAGCACTGGTTTGAGCACCGAACCTGCCCTGGCCGCCTCGATAGCCTCGCCAATACACACGAATGGAAAGGTCGTTATCAACCTTTCCACGGGGAACTCTCCCTGCCGCCACCAATCGAGCATTTCGGGAAGCAGCTCGTTCGGCGCCGCCGAACCGAAGGAAACCGCGGAAAGCGTTGCGCATTTTTCAAACAGCCCGAACGGCCGAAAGGAAAACTCTTCCATCGGCGCCGGGAGTATTGCGTACGCAAAATTTCCGCCGGTAGCCAGACAATCGACACTATTCGTGAACACCGCTGCATTACCCGTCGTGTCGAGAATGTTACTGAAGCCTCGGGGTAGATGCTCCTTGCGCCAGTCATCCACATCGCATCCGGACGCATCGACCGTTGCAGTAGCGCCGAGCTCCCCGGCAAGTTCGAGCCGGGCCTTGTTTACATCCGACGCGACAATGACCTTGCAGCCCCGCATCCTTGCGCCGACGACCGCTCCCATTCCTACAGCGCCCACGCCTCTGACCAGCAAGCTCGATTCCGCGCCAACATTCAGGATGTTGAGCGCTGTTCCCACTCCTGTCAACAAGCCGCACGGAATCGCAGCGGCTACGGGCCAGGGAACATCGCCGGCCATTTTCACCAGGCTTCGGGCAGGGGTAATCGCATGGCTGGCGAAGGAAGACTGCTGAAAGAAGGCGGCCGACAGCTCCTGCCCATCGGGGAAGGTTGCGCTGCCACTGCCGTCCCGTCTTTTCCCGGAAAAGGCAAGCCCCCAACTCTCATCGCAAAAATAGGGTTCATTGCGTTGGCAGGGTTCACAGGCGCCGCAATGACCATATCCCATGATTACTCGATCCCCGGGTTGTACGCTGGCGACCTCGGACCCCACTCTCCGGACGATACCGGCGCCTTCATGGCCCATGATGCACGGGAGCTCCATCATCCCTGTGGCTTCAATGTCCATGTGGCAAATTCCACACGCATGGACCTCAACCAGAGCTTCGTCGGGCCGGGGCTCGTCAAGCGCCACCTCTTCGAGAACGAAGTCTCCGTCAGGAACCCTGACGACCGCCGCTTGCGCCCGGGTACTCAAGATTCACCCTCCCGAATGATGTGCGTTGTGTCGAGCAATGCCTGCATACCCTCGCCCCACAGCCCAGTCAAGCCGTACATCGCTTTCCCTCGCTGGAATCAACGACCAACAGGATCGAGCCGTTTGCGAACATCATCCAGATAGTTCCGCACGGACTGTGCCCGGGCATGGCTTTCGAGCCCGAGGCTCCGCTCGAGCTCTCGCGACAGCCCCGCAAGTCGCCGTGAAAAAACCTCGTGCTCGCCCCGGCTGAATTGATAGCCATTACCTTGCGCGAGTTCGATCTTGGAATCGACCAACCGGGCAGCCCACCACACCGATTCAACAAACTCTTTTGCACGACCCGCGATAAAGGCCGCCGCAGCGCGTTGCACATACAAGTCGAAATTCCAGTAAAAAGCCAGCGTGGCGTCCAACAGGTCCAGCGCTTCTGTCGCATACTGTGGATTTCCGGAACCATGCGCCGCGGCCAGCCTCCAATCGACTCGAAGCTTGATTCCCACGGGATACCACTGAGCCGTTGGCGCCACTGCGGCAAGCTGCGCGTCCAGGGCCTGGATACCGGCCCAGTCGCCTGCCCGCCCTTTTTTCCACGCAGAAAGGACTGTTTTGGCGGATGCGGGCAGGCGCCGGACAGCCCGCTCAATTCGTTTGGGACTGTCAGCGGACCCAACTACGCTCAGGTAAGGTCTGACCAACAGGAATGACGCCGCTGCGATGTCCGGATCGAGTTCGACCGCCCTTGCGAGGGCGCGTCCGGCGTCTTTGGATTGGCCAAAGCCATTGAACCCGATTCCATCCATGGTGTGGCGCATGGCGGCGTCCGGATGGCTGCGCGCAAGCTCGAAAGCTCTTCGTTCAAACCGCGCCAGCACAAGCTGTGTGGTCACATAGGCAAAATCGATGCGCTCGTTCCAGAGGTCGGGCCAGCGGGATATTCCACCGGCCAACACATCCAGTTCACGAAGAAACTCATGCAGGGTTTCCGCAGTGAAACCGTCTCCCTTGTAGCGGCTATGGGTGGCGAGCAGGTTGTAATCGTCGGAATTTGGAACAGCGCCCAGCGCAATCCGGTCTACCGCCTTTTCGTCCAATGTGAATGCGGCCACAAGGTCTTCTACCGCGCCTATGCCGATACGCCGGTAATGCGCGCCGTAACTCCTGAAAGGCTCTCCCGTTGCCAGTATTCGCTCCTCCACATCGATGGAGCCATCCGAGGCCAGAAACAGAAGCACATTGGGAAGCGGTTGATAAACCCTCACGTTCTCGAATACCCGATTGACTGTGGCAGTGAGGGAACGCAGCAACATTTCATCGACGTATTGCGCATTGATCCACTGGAGGAAAACCCCGTCATTTGCCAGACGACTGCGCGCAAGCTCAAGAAACTCGAGCGTATAGAGATGAGAAGCGCCAGCCGTCCAGGGGTGTGAAGGCTGGGACACGATCAGGTCGTAGTCCTTGTTCGTCAGCGCCAGGGCGCTTCTCGCGTCGTTCACAACGAGACGGAGCCTGGGATCGCTCAACGGATCCACGTTGCGCAAGGCCGACAGGCGGCGGTTGGCCTCGATGACCTCATCCTCCAGCTCGACCACATCAATCGAATGTATGTGTGGCGGTACCGCTTCCAGCGCAACCCCCCCGCCCATGCCAATCATGAGAAGGTCCGATGCCTCGGGACGCGCGATAGCCGGCAGCGCGGTGAGCCAGTACTGAGAGTGTTTCGAGGGCGGCGCGCCACGCCGATAGATCGTTGACTCCGGCAAGCCATTGCTGCGCATTTGGTACGCGCCATCCACATCGCGCACCAATATGGTTGCAGACTTGCCTACGCCGTAGAAAATCTCGGCGCCTTGTTTCTCCCTGTCGCCGGCAAGCGCCTGCAAGAGCTGCACAGGTCGTGGCGCATCATGGAAGACGGCGACCCACACCAGCAGAGCGCCTGTGACTGCCGCAATCCCCGGCTTCCGATCGATCGCCAATGCGCAAACCACGGCAAGCGAAAGGCTCACCAGGCCTGCCAGCTTCGCACTGAGCGAAAAACCAAGAGCGGGAATCAGCAGAAATCCCGCCGACAATGAACCCACTATCGCACCCAGCGTGTTCCATGCATAGGCGCTCGCAGTCGCGTGCATGGTTTCCTTCTCATCCTGCGCAACCAGCCGAACGGCAATCGGGAAGGTCACGCCAATCAGAATTGTGGACGGGAGCATTGCCGCACAGGCGAACAGGACATTGCCCGCAAGACTCTGATCGCCTGGCGCGAGCTGATCCAGGAACTGGTAGGTGACCAGCGAGCTGACCGCGATCAGGACAAATACCATTGTCAGCGATGCGCGATCGCGGTTTCTTGCCGCTCGCCCGCCAATCGCACCGCCTATGGCTATACCCGCCAGGAAGGTTGCCAGCATGGTTGAGAAAGCGGTCAATGTGCCGCCGAAAGTGTGGTTCAGCAACCGGGTCCACTGCACTTCCAGGAAAAAGGAATTGGCGCCCGACACACAGATTACAAACAGCGTCCAGCGCGCGCGCCTGTCGCGGCGGGTTCTTCGCGCCGCAGGTTTGGCCGCCTCGAAATCGGGCAGCCCGGAAGCCCTTTCAATGGCGACCGCGAGCAGGAAGACAACCAGATTCGCTGCGGCGCCAACAAGGATCGTTCCCAATAATCCGAGCTTCGGGACCAGCCAGAAACCGGCCAGCACAGCACCGGCAACCGCGCCACCCGTATTGACTGCATACAACCAACCCACGCGCGGACCTACTTGTGAATCGCGAGTTACAACGTAGCGCGCCAGCAAGGGCAGGGTGGCGCCCATGCACGCAGTGGGGAGCATCAGCACAACAAACGCCACGCATGTATAGAAGAAGGCATGCTCCAATCCTCCGCCCGACGGCGGCAGGTCTTGCCCGCCGATGGTCATCGTTTGGAGAAGGCGAGCCGCATCCAGCGCCAATGGCACGAGCAGCGCCGATATGGCTACGCCTGCCTCAAGTACGCCATACGCGAGAATGGGCCTGCGGACAAGGTGCGCCAGCCTGGATATCCAGTACGCGCCGGCGGCAAGACCCGCCATGTACGCCGCCAGCACAGTGGCGACAGCCAGATGGGAAGTTCCGAAGACAACGGCAAACTGCCTCGTCCAGGCAGTTTGATACAAAAGCGCTGCAAGGCCCGACAGAACGAAACAGGCCGAGACGGCGAGGAAGCGGATATTCACGCTGCGGCCAGACCGGATCTCTCACCGGGCCGGGCCGGGGCCTTGCAACCTCTTGCCTGATCTCATGTTTTTCCCGCTACCTGCAACGACAGCCTGCATCGGACTTGTCCCTTGCGGTTTCCGGACGATTCTGCCACGCCCGGCACATTCATGCTTGCTCCATCACGGATCCGGCCATGCTCACCCTTGCGGGCGCGCGCCGGTATCTCAAGGCGTTTCTCGTCCGGAACTCCTTGCTCCGCCGGGATATGCGGGCCAAGCCTGACGAAAGGGCTGGCTGAAAACGACTCCTCATCCCGAGAGAGTCGTTTTCAGGCGCCTGTGCTCTTCAGTCAGTCAAAGTTGGCAGTGAACGTCAGCCCATAAGTCGGCGGCTGGTTCACAATGGCCTGGATAAATCCCCGCGAACTGAAGTCGCTCTTGTTTTGAAAGTACAGCTCGTCGGTGATGTTCTTCCCCCAAGCGAGGACGCGGTACCTGTTTTCCAGTCCAAACTCGTAGCCGGCCTGGAAGTTGATCAACGTATACGCATCGTCGGAGAGCAAGGGATCGTTGGACAAGTCGAACTGACGCTCCGATGCGTATTGCGTGTCCGCAGCCAGCGAGAGGATGCTTCCATCCGCCAGTAGGAACTCTTTGCGCAAACGCAAATTACCCGTAACTCTCGGTGCGTTGGTCAGCTGGTTCCCGGCAAAGTCGTTGCCGTCGTCATCAATGAAATTCTGCACCTCGGTATCCATAAACCCGACATTGGTATCGATGCGCCAGCCATTTCCCATGGCGATCTGGCTGTCGAACTCAATGCCGAAAATTTCGGAGCCTTCGATATTTACCAGCGCAGCCGCAAGCCCGAAGCCGGGGCTGTTTGTGAGTCTGAGCACTTGTTGATTGGTGTAGTCATTGTAGAAAAGAGCAAGATTTGCGGTCATCGCACCGTCCAGCAGCGTCGATTTCACCCCGACCTCGTACGCGTTCACATATTCCGGATTCACGGGTTTGGTATGCGCGTCGTCTCCGGATATGGCGCCGGCAATCGCCTGGAGCGGCGCCGCACTGAAGTTGCCGCCCTTGAAGCCGCGGCTGTAGTGGCCGTAGACGAGCGTGTCCTCACTGGCCGCCACCTCCAGCCCGATCTTGCCGCCCCATTGGTTCCAGGACTCGCCAAGGGCATCGTCAATGTTCAGCCCCATCGTCGCAGGTATTGCGTGAAGCTTGTCGAACGTCATCGTGTCCTGTCCGTCTTCCGGGGTGAGGCCGGCACAGACCTGAGTGCAGAATCGAGTGATCGTTTGGTTGCGGCCCGACCGGTCATCGTAGGTGTAACGCAAGCCCAGAATACCGGTGACCCGATCGTTGAAGTCCTGTTCGATTTCGCCGTAGGCCGAATACACCTCCGATTCCATTTCCAGGCGGGTCATGTTGACCATCGCCATTGCGCCTTGCGCTTGAATGGGACCGGTATCCCCCCGGGTGTCTTCCCAAAAGCCATAGGCGCCCGCGATCCAGCGGAACGATCCGTCATCGGGCGAGGCCAGACGAAACTCCTGGGAATACTGGTCCGCTTCGCTGTCCTGATTGAAGTGGAAGTTGGTTGCCGGAGAAGCGTCGGCATCCTCCTGACGCTCGAATTCGTTCGTTTCATACGCGGTGATCGAAGTCAGCGTGAACGATTCCGAATCCCAGGTGATGTGCGCGGATGCCCCAAGGGCATCCACCTTTTCAATCGGCTCGTCCAGGTTGGCGAAGTTCTCGGTATTGTCCCTGGTATCGCGAAACCCGTTCCCATCCACGCAATTTCCGCCCAAATCGATCCGGTTCATGCAGGAATAACCGACGATAACCGAAGTGCTTGTGTTCGGGCCTGAGGGGTTGGCCGGATCGCGGACGCCAATGTTTTTCCACATCACGTTGGTCCCGTCGATTTGCTCCCCATGAGCGCGGAGCAGAACCTCGAGCGTGTCCGTTGGCTGGAAAAGCGCCATGACCCGGGCCGCGAGCTTTCCTGTCTCGGTGTCTTTCCTCCCTGTCGTGCGATTGTCGTTGTACCCGTCCCGTCCTTGATATTGGAAAGCGCCGCGTATCGCCGAGTCGGCCCCAATGGCTGTGCCAAAAGCCCCTTCGAGACCCAGTCGATTGTAGCTCCCCCAGGTGGCGGAAAACGTTGCGTTGGTTCCTTCGCGCGGGGCAGGCTTGCGGCTTACAAGATTGACCGCGCCACCTGTCGTATTTCGACCGTACAGCGTGTTTTGCGGCCCTCGCAATACCTCTACCCGCTCCAGATCGTACAGTTGGGCAATGTTGACAATGGGCGAGTTCAACGACACTTCGTCGGCATAGATTCCGACGCCGCTGAGCTGGTTGAATGCGGGGCCGCTGGTTCCCATGCCACGCAGAAAGATGTTGGCGCCGGCTGCTGCGCCATTCAGCTGGAACTCCAGATTGGGAACGCGCTGCATTACTTCCGTGACATCAACAAGGGCGCCGTTCCGAAGCGCATCGGAATCGAACGCGCTCATGGAAAGCCCCACATCCTGAATCGACTCGGATCGCTTGGTTGCGGTAACGACCACTTCTTCAACCACGCTCTGGCCAAACCCGGTTACCGGAAGCAACAGGATCGCGGTCGCCACGCTCCACTTGTTTGATTTCATTGGATCCCCCCGCTTGAGCGGACTGTTCATCATGGTGTAACAATTTGTACACCAATTTTCCCCCGCTTTCAACATTTGTTGACCAAAAAGTAAGCTGACGCCTTTATAACACCATGAGTAATAGCCAATACAAAAGCAACTCTCATTTTGCGCCCAATCTTTTTTTGGTTAACATTCATGCAACTTGATTCAGGTAGAGGGTGTATGGAACCCCCTGCGGTCCGAGGAGGAAAATTGGAGCTCTACACGTTCTTTCGCAGTTCCGCCGCTTTTCGGGTCCGCATTGCGCTTGCGTTGAAGAAAGTGGACTTCACGGCAATCCCAAGGCATTTTCGACGCAACGGCGGCGAACATCGCCAGCCGGAATATCTGGCAATCAACCCCCAGGGGTTGGTGCCGGCGCTGACACACGGCGAGCTGCGGATCACCCAATCGCTTGCCATCATCGAATATCTGGACAGTGTCTTCCCCGATCCCGAACTCATCCCGGACGATCCCGCCGAACGGGCGCGGGTGCAGGCCATGGCGCAAGTCATCGCTTGCGACATTCATCCCATCAACAACCTCAGGGTGCTGAACTACCTGAGAGAGCAATTCGGGCAGGATGACGCCGGCGTCAAGGCGTGGGTGCAGCACTGGGTGGCGCTCGGGTTCGAGGGCTTCGAGGGGTTGGTTTCGCAAACGAGCGACGGCCGCTTTTCCTGTGGAGAGAGTATCTCCCTGGCCGACATTTGCCTTGTGCCCCAGGTGTACAACGCCCGTCGCTTTGGCTGTGACCTCTCGGCCTACCCCACCATCAACAGTATTGCCGAACACCTCGAGTTCCACCCGGCATTTGTGGCGGCAGCCCCCGAACAGCAACCGGACGCCGAATAGCCGGCATGGGCAAGGATGCGGACATATTGATCGCCGGAGCAGGTCTCGGCGGCTTGACGGCGGCTGCGTGTCTCATCAAGGCAGGCTACAGCGTCAGGGTGCATGAACAAGCGCCGGCGCTGGGAGAAGTGGGCGCAGGCATTCAGGTGAGCGCCAACGCCTCCAGGGTCCTGCGCGACCTCGGGCTTGCATCGGAAATGGCGGAGTTTGGAGTCAAACCCAAAAGCTACAGGGTTTCGCTCTTCAGCACCAACGAAACGCTCAACGAGTTTGATCTGGCCGAGTCGCACGAGGCCCGATTTGGCGCCCCCTACTATCTGTTCCACAGGGCGGAATTGCATGGCATCCTTGCTCGCTGCGTCCAGCAACTGGATCCTTCCGCTCTGACCCTGGATTCGGCGGTGACGGGATTTTCCCGGGAATCCGACTCCGTCACACTGAATCTTGATGGAGGCGGGCAAGCGAGGGGGAACTTGCTGATTGGCGCAGATGGCATCAAATCCGCCGTGCGCTCACAGCTGATAGGCGATGCCGAAGCGACATTTACGGGGGATATCGCCTGGCGGTGCACGGCGCCGGCGGAAGCGCTCGGACCGGATTTCATGGATCGAATCGTGAACATATGGGCCGGCCCCGGCAAGCATCTGGTCGTCTACTACATCAGCGGCGGTCGCACGATCAACTACATCGCGTGCTGCGAGGAAGGCGATTGGGTAGAAGAATCCTGGACCCTCAAGGCCCCCTGGTCCGAGCTGAAGGAAGCCTTCGCAGGTTGGCACGATGACGTACAACGCCTTCTGGACGCAACCGACAGGGATGAGTGCTACAAGTGGGCGCTCAACAGTCGAACGCCAATCGACAATTGGTCGTCGGGGCGCGTCACGCTTCTGGGCGATGCGGTTCACCCAACCTTGCCCTACATGGCGCAAGGGGCCGCCATGGCGATAGAAGACGCCGCCGTCCTCACACGATGCCTGCAACAGGAACAGGACGCCGAAAGCGCCCTCGTTTTGTACCAGGACAACCGCAAGGACCGAACCCGCGAAATTGTCATTCGATCCACCGAACACGGGCGTCTGTATCATCTCTCATCGGCAGAGGAATTCCACAAGGCGTTTGCAGGGAGGGACCTGGGCGCCGACCGGGCCCAATGGCTGTACAGCTACGATCCCCTTACAGTGCCCCTGATCTGAATGGGTTTCGGGCCCTATCTCTCACAGACTCGCAGTTATCGGAGGAACACATGACAGAGCTGGCGACCCTGGACGATCTCCCGTCGGATTATGTGCAAGAGCTGGCCGGTCTGAACGTCGCGCCCCTCTGGCCGCAACTGAGGGCGCTTCTGCCGTATGGCGAGCCGCAACGGATCGCACAGGTAGCGCACTGGCGATATGGCGAAGTCCGCCCGCTATTGATGAAAGCGGGCGATCTCACACCCATCGAGAAGGCGGAGCGCCGAGTGCTTGTGATGTGCAACTCCGGCTATCCCCTGGAGAATCTGCAAGCAACGCCATCCATCTATATCGGGCTGCAACTCATTCTTCCCGGTGAGGAAGCGCCAAATCACAGGCATTCTCCCAGCGCGCTGCGCCTGATCGTGGAAGGCGGCGGCGGCTACACCACCGTATCCGGAGAGAAGTTGCCGATGGAGCCGGGCGACCTGGTGCTCACGCCTGCTGGGCTGTGGCACGAACACGGACACGAAGGCAGCGAACCCGTCATCTGGATGGATGCTCTCGATCTGCCGTTGCTCTACTACCTCGAGAGTTCGTGCGCCGAGGAGGCGCCTCTCCAGAATGCGCCCGATCTCCCCGACGCCTCACAGTCGTACTACACCCGCTCCGGATTGATCCCCTACGATCACTTGCAGCGCCGGGATCCGTATCCGATGATGCGTTTTCCCTGGAAGGATGTGCGCTCCGCACTCACCGATCTCGCTCGAAGAAAAACCAGGAACGAACTGGTTCATCTTGCCTACGTCAATCCCCTCACAGGGATGGAGTGCCTCCCGGTTCTGGGTTGCTCGGCAATCATGTTGCGGCCCGGGGAAACAGGGAAGCTCGCCAGACGCACAGCCTCCTCTGTCATTCATGTCATCGAAGGCGCCGGCGAGAGCCATGTGGACGGACACACCCTGAATTGGGAAACCCACGATATAACAGCGCTCCCGACATGGGCTGACGCGCAGATCCGCAACTCCTCGTCAACCAGGCCTGCGTTCCTGTTTGTTGTTGACGATGCGCCTCTTCAGCGCAAATTGCGGTTTTATCGGGAATTTACACACGGAGAATGAACCTTGACCCATTTTGTTTTTACCCCACCCGAGCCCGTCTCGATAGAGGTGGCAGGCGCCGAAGATCGATTCCCGGTGCATCGTGTTTTTTGTGTTGGCAGGAACTACGCAGCACATGTGCGGGAGATGGGATTCGACCCGGACAGGGAAGAGCCTTTCTACTTCACCAAATCGACCCGTTCGGTAATTCCCGGCGGAACCACGATTCCCTACCCGCCAGGGACGAAGAATTTCCATCATGAAATGGAACTGGTGATCGCAATGGGCAAGGGTGGCTTCGAGATCGCCGTAGATGACGCAACCTCATACATCTTCGGTTACGCCTGCGGATTGGACATGACAAGACGCGATCTGCAGCTGGCTGCGCGAGACAAGGGCCGACCGTGGTGTTTGGGCAAGGACCTCGAAAATGGCGCAGTGGTTGCAGCCATTCAACCCGCAACCGCCATCGGCCATCCAGCCTCGGGGCGCATCTGGCTTTCGGTGAACAACGAAATCAGGCAAGACTCCGATCTGGCCAATCTCATATGGTCCGTGCCGGAAGTGCTGGCGCATCTTTCCCGGTTCTATCGCCTCGAGCCGGGAGACCTCGTCTTCACCGGCACCCCGGAAGGGGTAGGCCCTGTATCTGGCGGCGATGTGGTGGAAGGGGGGATAGACGGTGTGGGGACTATCTCCCTGAAGATCGCACCGTCATGAAACGGCGCAGCCAAAAGCCCTGCATCCAAGCCCGCCTGTCTTGGCGGCCGGGGCGGACCGGGCAGGGCCGTAACCCCGCAACTTCATTCCCCTAAAAATCGGCTCCGAAGGTAACCCCGAACTGACGGGGGTTGGACATGTAGCCAATCGTACTTCCAATTCCAAACTCCTGAATGTGATTGAAGTACAGCTCATCCGTCAGGTTCTTGCCCCAGACCGAAACGCGAAATTGCTGTTCCGCGCCGAACAGGTACTCAACGTGCCCATTCAGCAGGAGAAAGGCAGGGTCTGTGGTGAAGTCGCGAACCTCGGCGGTGTCCACCAGGTTGTATTCGCGCTCCGAGACATATCGGCCGTTAACGTTTGCGGTAATCAGCCCGCCGTTGTCCAGCTGAACTTCCCTGGTAGCGCCAAAGTTGACAGTCCTTTCCGGCGCATTGGTGAGCTTGCGTCCCTCTTCGATGACAACCGCGCCGTCAGTTATGTCTCTCACCGAATCCCTGGTGATCTCCGTGTCCAGCAATCCAAGGGCCAGATCGAGATACCAGCCGTTTCCGGGCGCAACCAACACTTCCGCCTCGAAACCCATGATTTCGGACTCGGCGGCATTGACAACCGTGGAAGCGACACCGCCAGGGACCGGAATGGTTATCTGGGCATGCTGGTTGGTGTAGTCGTTGTAGAAAACAGCAAGGTTTGTTTGCACCGTTCCGTTTGCCCAGGTGGTCTTGTATCCGGCCTCCCAGGAAATCACCTCTTCGGGCTCGACAGGCGTGCTGAATGTTCCCTGAATGATCGCGTCCGGGGCGTCGGTAAACTGGCCGCCTTTCTCGCCACGGGTAATGTGGCCATACCAAAGCGCGTCATTGCCTGTCTTGTACTCCAATCCGAGTTGGCCGCCCCACTGGTTCCATGTTTCACCGAAGGGGCCGCCCGATGTGGGTCCTGAGCGAAACCGCGCCAGACTCTCGAACAGGAACAGGTCGCCATTATCAGGATCAAGCGTCCCGTCCGTGTCGAGCGTCAAGTCGGAGAACTGCGCTATGGCGTCGCCGCTCTTTTCTTCCCTGACCCAGCGGAGCCCGCCAGTGAATGTGAGGGCATCTGAAATGTCGAACTCGACCTGACCAAATCCGGAGAACATGTCTGTTTTCTGATTGACAAGACCGTTCTCGGCAAATTCGAGCAAAATCGGAACTGAAGTGCGGAATGTGACATCCTCGGTCAGCATGTACAGACCGGCAATCCATCGCACATTTGCATCATCGGAAGATGTCAGCCGGACTTCCTGAGACCATTGCTCCGTATCCGCCTTTTGTCGGAACAGGACAAACGCGATGTCCTCAAGTCCGTCATTCTCTTCCCAATGGTCGTATGCATTTTCTTCGTAGGCCGTCAGAGACATCAAGGTGAAGTTGTCGAAGTCCCAATCAAGCCGGGCGGAGCCCCCGAACGCTTCGATATTGTCCCGGTCGTCTCGAAGTTCGCTCCAGGTCTCGTCGGTGTTCGGGTTGGTCCCAGTGCCGAACAAGCCAACACAGCTCGACGAATGATCGTCGATGTCCAGATCGTTGCAGGTGGCGCCGCCGGGATCGCCCGCCACATACAGGCCATGCGCCTTGATGGGACGTTGTCCGCCCTTGCTCGCGCCGCCATGCAAATTGAATAGCCAGCTTGCCCGATCGCTGGCGTTTACTGCCAATTGGGCGCGAAACAGGTGCTGATTGCGCTCGCCCATCTTGTCGCCGGGAATGTTCAGATTGTCCCAATAGCCCTCATTGTTCAGCGACTGGACCGCGATTCGAAGCGCGGAGTCCTGACCGAGCTCCGTGCCCATGGCGGCGTTGAAATCGATGACGCCGTAATTACCTGCCGAGAGCTCCGCATAGCCGGAAGCGCCGCCGCCGATTTCAGGTTTGCGGGAAATGAAGTTCACCGCGCCGGCGGTGGTGTTCCGTCCGTACAGTATGTTCTGTGGTCCGCGCAACACCTCGATTCGTTCGGAGTCGAAGATGAACAGACCTGCTGTTTGTGGCGAACTCTGCGCGACTTCATCCTGGAAGACGATTGCAGGCTGCACGCCAATGGGGGAAAACGTCGCAAAGCTCACGCCACGAATTGCCAATTGCAACTGACCCGCAGTCGAGTTCGATTGAACGGCAACGTTGGGCATCTTCTGAAACAGGTCCCGGGGCGTTACCACATGTCCGGATCTGAGATCCTCTCCGGCGAGCGCAGAAACCGCTATGCCGACATCTTGCAGGGATTCGGATCTCTTCGTGGCCGTCACAACGACTTCTTCGATTTCCGCATGAGCGGGCGCTGAGCCCACAAGCGCGACAATCGATAGCGTCGCGAGACTCTTCGGCTTCCAACGAGTAAATTCGGCTGTGATTGCCATGTTTGCATCCCCTTTTCATTGGCTGTGCGCCATGCTGTATACAACGAGGCGAAGTAATCCTAGCGCCGGATTCTTTTTTGGTCAACAAAAATGCCGTTTCTGCCGTAATGCGCTTTCATTTCCAACTTTTGGCCGCCATTTCAAGCGGAGATGCGGTTCACACTACGGCGTCGCGCCGTTGTCAGGAAGCCATTTGTAGTGGGTAAAGCTGTTGTAGATGCCCATTGGATATACCGGAATCGGAATTACGCCATGGTCCGCAGCCCATTGGTCCCAGTCTCGAATCATTTGCTCGAGAACTTCCGGGTTGCTGCCGGCCACATCCGACAGCTCCGTTGGGTCGGACTCCAGGTCGTAAAGCGACCATTGACCGTCCAGCCCCCACGGAGCGTTGTTCCATGTGATTTTCCAGTTGTCCCTGAGCAGCGCTCTTCTGCCCAGCAGCTCCAGACCGAACTGGTCTCCGGGGCGCCGGATCTCCTCACGTTCGCCATTGAACACCGGCGCCATGGAACGACCCGGCAGGTCCGCCGGCGGATTCTCGACACCCGCCAGATTCAACACGGTGGGCATCAGGTCAAGAATGTGTGTGGCCGCATGAGCCACGCTTCCTTCTCTCACCCTGCCGGGACCCGCAACAATCAGGGGCGATCGAATCCCGCCTTCGGTGGTGAAGCCCTTTGCGTAGCGGAAAGGAGCCGCGCTCACATAAGCCCAGCCCGGACCGGTCCAGACATAGGAGTTCCGCCTGCCCATGTTTTCCAGGCTCATGTCGTGGGATCGCTCTGCCCAGTCAAACCAGGGCTTGCCGCCCCAGTCCAGGGGATTGCCTCCCTCGGGTCCGTTGTCCGAGAAGAACAGAACAACCGTATTTTCCCATTGCCCCGAGCTTTTCAACTGATCGATCACCCGGCCAATGTTCATGTCCATGTTCTCGACCATCGCCGCATAGATTTCCATTCGCCGGACTTCCAGCGCTCTTGTTTCGGGCGAGAGCTCTTCCCACGCTGGCCACACCTCGTGCCGCGGAGCCGGTTGCGCTTCCTTCGCGATCACTCCAAGGGCTTTCTGTTTTTGAATGCGACGTTCACGAACCGGTTCGTATCCATCGTCATACCTTCCGGCGTATCGATCGATGTAGTCATCGGGCGCCTGCAGGGGATAATGCGGCGCGGTAAGGGAGAGATAGGCAAAGAACGGCTTGCTGGCGTCCGCCCGGCTGTCCAGGTACTCGATCAGCTTGTCGGCGTAGGCGTTCGAAGAGAAAAAATCGTCCGGCAGATCGACCTCCTGCCCGTCTTCGACGTACGTCACCGACGGCAGTTCTTCGAGCGCCGCGCGCTTCGTGAAGTGCGACCCACTCCCCTCGATCAGCGCAAACGACCGATCGAAGCCACGGTTTACGGGCCACCGCGCAACATCGCCTCGCCCGCCGAGATCCCACTTGCCCACCATGAAGGTTTCATATCCTTCCTTCCGAAGCATCTCCGGAAGAAGCTCGACATCCAGGCGCATCTTCGCCTCGTAGCCAGGCTGCCCCCGGGTTTCATCCGTGTATTCCGCCGTCATTGTGCCGTGCCCGACTTCATGGTTGTTGCGCCCGGTCATCATCATGGCCCGCGTAGGCGTACACATCGTGTGGACCCGAAACCGGGTCATGACCACGCCTTCGGAAGCCATCGAGTCCAGCGAGGGGGTTCTTATCTCGCTGCCAAAGGCCCCTATATCCGAGTATCCCAGGTCATCCGCGAGGATAATCAGTATGTTTGGCGGTTGTTGGGCCTGAACGCCCAACTCCCTGTTCGTATCGCTGGCGTTGTCGCACCCGAAGAGAAACACCCCGAAAACAACAGGCCAAACGCTATTTTTGGCGGCTATTCTCAAGCCTTTCATCATGCCGTGTTACTCGAATACCCATGATTTTTGCGATTTTATCGCCGGTTGGAAGGTTTGCGCGCCTATTTTTTGGTTACCATTTTTGCAGGACGACCAACCCCCGGCGAGCTCATGACAACAACCACGCATAGGCCCGGCAAGGCCCCAGCATCGATGGGGCGTCATGCTCCGGCATTGTTTCCGACTATCTGCCTGCTTGGTCTGGCGGCTTGCGCCAACGACACCTTCAACGCAACGCTCGAGTTTGTTCCCAATCCATCGCAACGGGCGCCTCTGGCCGCCGCAATCCATCTCAACACCAATACCCGCGCTTCCGTCCTGCTGGAAGTGAGCGACGGCGCCAACCAGTGGTCCCGCACTTTCGCCGTGGAAGCCGGGAACGACGGGGCGGTGATTCCGGTGGTCGGGATGCGACCGGGGCGCGAGCACCGGATACAGGTGACCGTGGAGGACCAGGAGGGTAATTCCCATTCCGGGCGGTTCACCCACACAACGCCGCCGCTGCCGGCGAGCCCTCGGGAATTTCCGCCCTTTCGGGTAATCGCGTCCAATCCGGAACGAATGGAGCCGGGAGTGACCTTCCTGAGCATTCGCCGTCGCGCGCCCCGTCGCGCTCACCAGATGACGCCCAGGCAAAGGGACTTCAGCGTGAATTGGGGCCTGCTTGTGGCCCTGGATTCAGCGGGCGAGGTGATTTGGTACTACAAGTCCGACACCCGAACCTCGGGGATCGCGCGTCTGCGCAACGGCAATATATTGATGCATCGGGCAGACTCGGCCACCACCGAGATTGACCTCATGGGCAACATCGTGCGGCAGTTGTATGCGGAAGACCGGCCCTATCCGCCGCCCAGCGAGGCAAAGGCAGTGCCGATAAGGGGCATGCAAACACTGCACCACCAACCGCACGAAATGTCCAACGGCAACTTCCTGGCCTTTTCCGCCAACGGTTATCGGATCGAGGACTATCCGACCAGCGAAACCGATCCTGACGCGCCAGTTGCCGATCAGATGGTCATGGCCGACACGGTGGTTGAGCTTACTCCTGACGGGGAAATCGTTTGGTCATGGAATACCATGGACCATCTCGACCCCTACCGAATTGGCTATGACACCTTCTGGAGCTATTGGTGGGTCAGGGGTTTTGACCAGCACAGGGACTGGACCCACGCCAACGGGCTGGATCATGACGAATCGGACGACTCCATCCTCGTGTCGCTGCGAAATCAAAGCGCCATACTGAAAATCGACAAGCCCACCGGTGAGATCAAGTGGATCCTGGGGCGGCACGACGGCTGGCCGGAACGCCTGCAGTCCAGATTGCTGCAGCCGGAAGGCGAGCTCATGTGGCCAGGTTATCAGCACAACCCCCGGATGACTCACGCGGGCACAGTGATTCTTTTCGACAATCGAGCCCACGGAGGGACCCGGCCGTTCGAAGAAGTTCCTCCCCTGCAGACGATGTTCAGCCGGGCGGTCGAGTATGACATCGACGAACAAAACATGACGGTGCGGCAAACCTGGACCAGCGGTGACGAGCAAGGGGACGATCCCTGTTTCTCCTACGCCATGAGCGATGCCTGGCGGCTTCCCGAAACCGATAATCGACTGGTTGTGTTCGCGTTTTGCACACCGTTGAAAGAGGGTGTGACCCAGGACGTGATGGATCAATCCATGCAATCGGTCGACGAGCTCGCCTATGGGGGGCGGCTCGTGGAATACGCCGGAGACGAAGTGGTATTCCGGGTGGAAATGGAAGACGAGCACGACCTGATGCAGTGGGAGATGTACGGCGGTTTCCGCAGCACCAGCATCTACGCGAGGTAGTCGCCGGCTGAACGACATTCTTGCTGGAGGATGGCTTGAACAACGCCGATCTCAACTGGATTGCGAACTACATCTGGAGCATCGCGGACGATGTGCTGCGCGACCTCTACGTGCGCGGCAAGTATCGCGACGTGATCCTGCCGATGACGGTGCTGCGCCGTCTCGATGCGGTGCTGGAAGACGGCAAGCAGGCGGTCCTCGACATGAAGGCTTTGCTCGATGACGCCGGCGTGGTCGAGCAGGACGCCGCCCTGCGCCGGGCCGCGGGGCAGGCTTTCTGGAACACCTCGCCGTTCACCCTGCGCGATCTGCGCGCCCGCTCCAATCCGCAGCAGCTCAGGGCCGATTTCGAGGCCTGGCTCGACGGCTTCTCGCCCAATGTGCAGGACATCCTCGACAGCTTCGAGTTCCGCAACCAGATCCCGCGGCTTGCGAGGGCCGACGCGCTCGGGGCATTGATCGAGAAGCTCACCTCTCCGGACATCAACCTGAGCCCCGATCCGGTCAGGAACAACGACGGCGCCGTGCGCCGCCCCGGCCTCGACAACCACGGCATGGGCACGATCTTCGAGGAACTGGTGCGCCGCTTCAACGAGGAGAACAACGAGGAAGCCGGCGAGCACTGGACCCCCAGGGACGCCGTGCGCCTGATGGCGAAGCTGGTGTTCCTGCCCGTCGCCGAGCGGATCGAGTCCGGCGCCTACCTGCTCTACGACGGCGCCTGCGGCACCGGCGGCATGCTGACCGTGGCCGAGGAGACCTTGCAGGAGCTCGCCGCCGAGCGCGGCAAGCGGGTTTCCACGCATCTCTACGGCCAGGAGATCAACGCCGAGACCTACGCCATCTGCAAGGCCGATCTGCTGCTGAAGGGCGAAGGCGAGGCCGCCGACAACATCGCGGGCGGCCCGGAGCATTCCACGCTCGCCAGCGACGCCTTTCCGTCCCGCGAGTTCGACTTCATGCTGTCCAATCCGCCCTACGGCAAGAGCTGGAAGACCGATCTCGAACGCATGGGGGGCAGAAAGGGGATGCGCGACCCGCGTTTCATGATCGAACACGGCGGCGACCCGGAGTATTCGCTGGTCACGAGAGTGAGCGACGGACAGATGCTGTTTCTCGCCAACAAGCTCTCCAAGATGAAGCGCCGCACACCGCTTGGCAGCCGCATTGCCGAAGTGCATAACGGCAGTTCGCTGTTCACCGGCGACGCCGGCCAGGGCGAAAGCAACATCCGCCGCTGGATCATCGAGAACGACTGGCTCGAAGCGATCGTCGCCCTGCCGCTGAACCTGTTCTACAACACCGGCATCGCCACCTATGTTTGGGTGCTGACCAACCGCAAGCCGGAGCGCCGGCGCGGCAAGGTGCAGTTGATCGACGCCTCCGGCTGGCATCGCCCCTTGCGCAAGAACCTCGGCAAGAAGAACTGCGAGCTGGGCGAGGACGACATCCAGCGCGTCTGCGACGTCTTCCTTGCCTTCGAGGAGACCGAACAGAGCCGGATTTTCGACAACGCCGCCTTCGGCTACTACAAGGTGACAGTCGAACGGCCGCTGCGCATCGCAGGGGCGGACCCGAACCGCGCCTTGAAGGCTGCCGAGATCAAGCGGCTCAGGGAGCACGGCGTCCGGAGCGAGGACGCGCCGCCCGTGATCCGGCGGATTCACAAGCGCGGCACGGAGGCCGACCCGTTGCGCGGCCTGTTCGCGGCGACGATCGACAGCAAGCCCGCCGTTGTGGAGTACGAACCGGACAGCGACCTGCGCGACACCGAGCAGATTCCGCTACAGGAAGAAGGCGGCATCGAAGCCTTCCTGCGTCGCGAGGTGTTGCCCTGGGCGCCCGATTCCTGGTACAAGCCCGGCAGCGTCAGGATCGGCTACGAGATCAGCTTCAACCGCTACTTCTACAGGCCGCAGCCGCTGCGACCGCTGGCCGAGATTCGCGCCGACATCCTGGCGGTCGAGAAGCAAACCGAGGGCCTGCTTGACGAGATCACAGGAGGAAATATCCGATGAAAGATGCGCAAAAACCCGACCACATAAGCCTGACGACGCTCGTCACGCGCCTTGGGGAGGGGCGCTTCGTCATTCCCGACTTTCAGCGCGAGTTCGAGTGGGAGCCTTGGGACATTCGGGAGCTTGTACGCTCCATCTTTCTGGACTACTACATCGGTAGTCTGCTGCTATGGAAGGGAAAGTCCGAGAACTTCGAGGCGCTCGCCTGCGAGCCGATCTACGGCTATCGTGGCAAAGGTTACCCGGAGCATATCGTCCTGGACGGCCAGCAGCGCCTGACCGCGATGCACTATGTCTTCCTCTCGCCGGATGTGCCGCTCCCGAATCGTAAGAATCGCTACTTCTACTTCATTCGCGTCGACCGGTTCATGAAGGAGGCCTATGACGAGGCGTTCACATACGACTGGACGATCAGAGCAAAAAAACTGCTCCAGGATCAAAACTTGCAGTTCGAGACTCACCACTTCCCCGTCTCGATCATTGCTAAGGATAATTTCGCACTCCCGAACTGGCTCCAAGACTACGAGAAGTACTGGCGGCAGAAAGAGACAGACGCGCGGGAGAAACGCGACGACGACGCAGCGCGGGCAGCAGACCGGCGCGCATGTCATGCCCGCGCCTTTGGGAAACATCTCCAGAGCCTCACCACACAGTATCAGATCTCCTATATCGAGTTGGACCGCGACCTCGCGATCGACAAGGTTTGCGACATCTTCACCCAGATCAACAGCCGCGGGATTCGCCTCGATGCCTTTGATCTGCTTAACGCAATGTTGAAACCCAAGGGCCTTCGACTCAAGCGTCTTTGGCGTGAAGCAGCCCAAAGGCTCGAGTTCGTCGAGACGAAACGGACGAACGTTTATCTGCTGCAGGTAATGTCCATTCTTTGTCAGGCCTATTGTTCGCCCAAGTACCTTTACTACTTGCTTCCCCGTCAGGAGAAGAAGGTGCGCGAGTCGGACGGGTCGCTGCGCAAGGAGACTCTGGTTCCTGACGTTGCGGACTTCGAGCGGCGCTGGAACGAGGCGGTCGAGGCGGTCGAGAATTCAATCAAGCTGCTGCGCCATCCGCAGGAGTTCGGCGCCATCTCGTACCAATATCTTCCCTATGCCTCCATTCTTCCTGCCTTCGCCGCGCTTGAGACCGCCGTGCGCGCGCTCCCTGACTCGCGCCAACGCGCTGCACGACGCAAGCTGCGTCTCTGGTATTGGGCCAGCGTCTTCACCAATCGCTACTCCGGCTCCGTCGAGTCGACCAGCGCTCGTGATTACCTCGATGTAAAAGCCTGGTTCGACGACGATGCGGAGCCGGGTCTGATTGCCGAGTTCCGGGCGCGCTTCAGGAACCTCGAACTTCGCCAAGAAACCAGGCGTGGAACCTCGGTCTACAACGGCATCTTCAACCTGCTGGTGTTGAATGGCGCCCGCGACTGGATGACTGACACCGTCCCCCAGGACGACGATCTTGACGACCACCATATCGTTCCCAAGAGTTGGGGGAAAGAGGCCGGCCTCCGCCGCCGCGCCATCGATACCATTCTGAACCGTACCCCGCTCACTGCCAATACCAACCGCAAAGTCATCCGTAATCGTTTGCCGAACGAGTATCTGCCCGAGCTGATCAGAGAGAGCGGTGAAGCCTGTGTTCGGGCCACCCTGGAGAAGCATTTAATATCCCCGAGTGCGTTCGAGATTCTGTTGCGGAACCCCTTCACAACGGGTGAATTCGAAGCCTTTCTCGCCGAAAGGCAGCGTGCGCTTCAGGAAGCGATCGAGGGTCTTCTGATAAAGGAACGGCTGGACCTGTCGCCACAACTCCGCGAGCTGGACATTCGGATAGAAACGGTCGAGTTAACCCTGCGTCAAGGCATTGATACAGCATTGGGCGGCGACCCAGCCAAGCTCCCGACTCACGTGCGCCAGAAGATCGAAGAGCGATTGCGGGCGGCTGCGAAAAAGAACGCCGCCCTGGACAGCGACCACTACGAGACACTTTCAGGCAAACTCGAGTACGCGGATTTGCGCGAACTGCAGGACACGATCACGAACAAGGGGCTCTGGCAGTATTTCAAGGGACTCTATATGAACAAGGAAATGCTCGGAACACGCTTCGGACAACTTGCAGATCTTCGCAATGCGATTCGCCACAGCCGCAGCGTTGACCAGATTACGCGCAAGGATGGAGAGGCATCCATCCTCTGGTTCGAGCAAGCGGGTGGACAATGACCGGGCGCCTTGATGCCCATCCTGCGATAAAGAACTCGGGCATCGAGCGGCTGGGGGAGGCGCCCCGGGTATTGAGAGATTACACGAACAAGGGGCATCACTTCGATACTGAACGGGACGGCGCCTGAGTTGCATGACGGCCATGTTGAGCCGGTCTTGGCAACGGGAAGACAAGCGTGAGCGCGAACTGAAGCGAGCAATGCATGACCGGTACCATCGGCCAGATTGCGGGTGTGGCCAGCGGGGATTGCCGGCGGCGCCCCGCTTCGGACGACAGACTTGCTTTCGTATCGCGACCTCTCGCGGCCTGCCCTGTTTGCAGCCCACCTGATGGTCGGTGACCTGCAAGGCTATCTGCACGGCTTCAACGTGTTCAGCGGCAAGCTGGAGTCGCGCGCTCGGCCGGCCGCCGCTTTCGCTGCCTTGCGCTGCCGGCCTGTTCCTTCCGGAGTCGCGCGCGCTCGGCCGCCGTCATGGCTGCCGGGGGTCAGGCAACCCGCCGGGCAGGAATGATCGCTATTCCTCGGCAATTCCCGCTAACGATGCAGAGTCGTTCGTTCAGGGCCGGATACCCAAGCTTGTGACCATTCAAGCGTTGGACCGGCGCTGATTTTCGAGCATTGTCACACTTGGCGGGAATTGCTGGCTATTCCTTGCCACGACAAGGGCTGTTATTTATATTTAGCGCCGAAAAATGAATAACGCCCTGCGCTATTCATATTTCATGAATAAGGGAGCGCCCGATGCAACGGGGAAAGACCGGCAACCACACAGTTATCAGCGCTTCGGGCGAGCGGGTTCCCGCCTTCATCCCGAACCCGCTGCCGCCGGTCCCTGCCCTGGCCCTCGAAGACGGGCTACAGCAGGCGCTCGAAGCGGCGGTACTGGTCCTCGGCCGCCTTGATGGCGTCTCGGCGCTGCTGCCGGACCGGGCGCACTTTCTGTATGCCTATGTGCGCAAGGAGGCGGTGCTTTCCTCCCGGATCGAGGGCACGCAGTCGTCGCTGTCCGACTTGCTGCTGTTCGAGCTGGGAGAAGCGCCCGGAACGCCGCTCGACGATGTGGTCGAGGTCTCGAACCATGTGGCGGCGCTGGAGCACGGCATGCGCCGCCTGGACGAGGATTTCCCGCTGTCGAACCGGCTGATCCGCGAGGTCCACGAGGTACTCATGTCGGGCGAGCGGGGCCGAAGCAAAACCCCCGGCGAGTTCCGCCGCTCCCAGAACTGGATCGGCGGCGCCCGGCCCAACAATGCGGTGTTCGTGCCGCCGCCGCATACCGCCGTGCCCGACTGCATGGCCGCGCTGGAACGCTTTCTTCATGCCGGGGAGGACGGGATTCCCATACTGATCCGGGTGGGGCTGGCGCATGTGCAGTTCGAGACCATTCACCCCTTTCTCGACGGCAACGGGCGTGTGGGAAGACTGCTCATCGCGTTGATGCTGCATCAAGCCGGCGTGCTTCGGGAACCGTTCCTGTATCCGAGCCTGTACTTCAAGCAGCACAGGAGCGGCTACTACGGCCTGCTCGATTACGTTCGCCGCTCCGGCGACTGGGAAGCGTGGCTGGCCTTCTTTCTCGAAGGGGTGAGGGTCACCGCCGAAGACGAGCTTCGCACATCGGCCCGCCTGCTGGACCTGTTCGCCTCGGACCAGACCCGCATCGAACAGCAAGGCCGCCGCGCCGCTTCGGCCCTGCGCGTACATGATGCCTTGAGAGCGCGACCGATCCTTTCGCTGTCCGAAGCTTGTAACCGCGCCAAACTGTCCTTTCCCACCGTCTCGGCGGTGATGAACGCGCTGGTCGGGCTCGGGATCGCGCGGGAAATCACCGGAAAACGCCGTTCCCGGCTATTCGCCTACGATCGCTACCTCTCGATACTCAGCGAAGAGACGCAAGCGGGGTGATTGCGGCAGACAGGCAATCTCGAACCGTATCCGCGCCACAAGCCCTCCGGCGTCGAGGGGCTGGGAGAGGCGCTTGCGCGTTCGCACCCATCACTATCATTGAATCCCTGTCGTCGGCTTTCATAATTATTCCTCTCTGCCGCCCCTTCAATAATTGCAAGGGTAGCCGGTGTCTCAACAATGTTGGCGGAAAGGCCGGCGCAGGAACCGGCGAGTTTGCAGGGAGCACAAGAGGCTTGGGCGTTGGCGTCATAAAACGGAGTAACGAAGTGTGCGCCCGTCTTGCTTGCCCTTCGGGAGTTCCTGATACACTGAAATCATGGCGGACAGCCCAATAAACAGGGACGCCAAAGCCCGGAGTCCCGACCTCGGGGGGCTGAAGGAGTTTGCCCGGCGCGGGGATCGTCAGGACCCTCCCGCCTTCGCCGGAAGGAAAGAGCAGATCAACGGGCTTGCGGAAGACCTGCAGGATCGGATGAATGCCTGGCGTTCCGGCAGCGACGATGCCTGGAAAGGGGCGACCTGGCTTTTCCAGGGCGCGCCGGGCGCCGGCAAGACGGCGCTGCTTTCCCGCCTGAAAAGTTTGGCCATGCAGGTTCCCGGAGGTGACGGAGGCATCAACGGAGAGCTGCGGGCGCGGGTTTGCGCAATGGACGATGAAGTCGATTTGCACGACGATTTCCGGCTGAAAAGGAAAATCGCCGAAGCCTTCATCCCCGGCGCCGTCGCAAAGATGCTGGGCACGGATACAACGCAAACGGGCAAGGGCGCGAAAGTGGGCGGAGGCGTTTCCGGGTTCGGAGCCAGGTTGGAAGGCTCGGCAGACGCCTCGAAAGGCAAGTCCGAACAGCGGGCAGGGCTGACTTGGGAAAACTTTGCAAACAAGGAAAAGTCGCAGAGCTCCTCGCCGCTACTGCTGCTGTTCGACGAAGCGCAGGCGCTCGAAGATCAGGCGGGTCCCCAGCTGAGATGGCTGCACAAGGGAGAACACGGTCTTCCGATCATTCCCGTCTTCGGGGGTCTGGCGTGGACGAAGGAGCGGTTCGGGGAGTTGGGCATCTCCCGGTTTTCTGCAGGCCGCGTCCACACCCTGGAGGCGTTGTCGAAAGACGAGTGCCGGGAAGTCGTGCGGGCGTTCTTCAAAAAGTTTCGGGTGGTCGGAAGCCTGCAGCAGCGGGAAGAATGGGCGGAGACGATCACCCAGGAATGCAGGGGCTGGCCCCAACACCTGCATGCAGGAATGCAGGGACTGGCGGAAGCGCTGGTGGAAGCTGGAGGGGTTCTGAAAGAGATCGACAGGTCAACGGCGCTGAAAGGCGGCGCCGATAGGCGGCAAGAGTACTACGAGGAAAGGATTGCGTCCTTCGGGCGCGATTTTCGCAACCTGCCTTATCTCGCCGCCGCCGCCGTTGCCTATATGGACAGGGACCGATCGGGACTGCTCGGCGCGGCGCGACTGGGGCGAGCGATAGACCGGGGACATGTAAGGAAGTTGGCGCTGGAGTGGCCTGGAATGAACCTCGAAGAGGACGACCCCGACCTGACACTTCCCCAAGGCGTAATGGGAACGGATATCGTCCAGGCGATGATTGATTCCGGGATGCTGCACAAGGGAGTAAATGGGGTGTTGCATGTACCGATCCCTTCCTTTGTCGATCACCTCAAGGCGAAGCTCGACTGGCTTGCCGGCAAGTCGGGGGAGTCGCCGCAGCCCGACCCTCCCGAACCCGGGATGTGAAGCGGATTTGCTGCGACAGGTATCTCGCCTGTTTCTTGTCAAGGCAATGCAAGCCGATCTGCCGCAAGGCACATGAACAGGAATTTTCGCAACGAATCGTATGGCTCCTCAACATTGGCGGCAAGGAAGTTGGCCATTGCTTCTTTCAAGGGTTCGAGCGTTTGGACGCTGATCGGTGACGAAAGGCGCGCCTGCCTTGCTTGCCTTTCGGGAGTTCCTGCCTGATACACTGAAATCATGGTGGACAGCCCAACGAACAGGGATGCCAAAGCCCGGATTCCCGACCTCAGGGGGTTGAGAGAGTTTTCGGAGAGCACGGACCGCGAAGCCCCGGTTGCTTTTGTGGGGCGGGAGGAGCAGATCGGAGCCTTGAAGCGGGATTTGGAAACCCGGTTTCGGCAATGGCAAGGCTGGGAAGGCCCGGGATTTCCGTCGGCCTGGGAAGGCGCCACCTGGCTTTTTCAGGGCGCTCCGGGAGCGGGCAAGACGGCGCTGCTGAGGCAGCTGAAAAGCCTGAAGGCAAGAGTTCCCGTGGGAGACGGCGCCGTCAGCGGGGATGTGCGGGTTGGGGCTTGCCTCCCCGAAGAGGGCGATCTGAAAGACCCGGAAAGCCTGAAAAGGAAGATCGCCCGGGCGTTCTTTCCGGAAGACGAGAAGGACAAGGAACTGGCGGGGCGGGAATCGTCTCGAAAGGGCGGACGATGGAGTTTTTCCATTGGACCTGTCCATTTCGGAGTGTCGGCAGGCAAGTCTCAGGACAAACCCTCAATGGTGTGGGAGGATGTGGCCGAGGAAATCAAGCGTAACCGGCGTATGCATACTTGCGTGCTGCTGCTGGTGGACGAGGCGCAGGCGCTCGGCGACAGGGCAAGAGAGAGTTTGATGTGGCTGCACGAAGGAACCCACGGTTTGCCGATCGTCCCGGTGTTCGGCGGGCTGGCATGGACGAAAGACAGGCTTGGCGAGTTGGGTATTTCCCGGCTTTCCGGGGGGCGCGTTCACATCCTGGAGGCGTTGTCGGAAGATGAGTGCCGGGAAGCCGTGCGGGCGTTTTTCAGGAAATTCCGGGTGGCGGGGGTCGCCGAAGAGGGCGAAAAGTGGGAAGGCCTGATTGCCAGGCGCAGTCAGGGCTGGCCCCAGCATCTGCATGTGGGCTTGCAGGCGCTGGCCAGAGGGCTTGTAAAGGAGGAAGTCGATGGGGACCTGAAGCAGACAGGCGGGAAAGCGGTTCTTCAGGACGAAGCGGAAAGACGCAAGCGCTACTATCAGGATCGCCTCGGCAGCGCATTCCTGAAAAGCAAGCGCTATCTGGCTGCCGCCGCCGTTGCCTGTCTTGATGAGTTCCCGGAAGGCGCCACCCGTTCTCGCATGGCCGGAGCCGTGCAGAAAATATCCGATCGCGCAGGCGGCGCCGGGGCGCACAACGATCTGGCCCTGCCGAAGGGCATGGACGCTGCGGGCTTTGTGGACGGCATGATGAAGTCAGGCATCCTGCACGAAGACGGAGACGGGTATTTGAGCGTTCCGATCCCTTCGTTTCGCGATTTCCTGATAGAGCGGTATCCTGCACCGGATCGGGGCGCAGCGCTTGGGACGGGAAATTCGCCTTCTTCTGCGTCTTGAGATACGCAGGGATAAACGGAACAAGCCGTGGGCGGCGCGGGAAATAAGGAAGTGCGACTCGTCTGGCGGATGCGAGCGCCGGTAGCATGCCGGGATGCTTGGGATACGGGCAATCCCGGCGCAATTTTTATGCCCGCGAACTGGCGCAACCGGACGGGATTCGGGATCCCGCGCTTGATGCCCGAATCGGATTTCGCCAGCGGACGATACGGACCGGCGATAATCCGGGCGTCATGCGGGGCATGAACAACGAAAGCGTTGATCTGATTTGCGGCCAACCCGCCGTTCAACCCCAACCCACGCATACAGCGCTCCGATTGGCTCGAAAGCGGCAGGGGCGTCGTGCCTGATCCCGCTGCATCTCGTTCGCGAAGAGGCCATTGCGGTATGAAGTCGCCCCGCGACCTCTCGGGCGCCGGGTTCGCCCGGCCGGAGCCTGGACGCCCCGGTGTCTCCCAGACTGGATGAGCGGCTTGCGCGTCACTACGGTTATCGTTCGGCCCGGCGCCGGGGCAGCCACATGACCGTGACGCTGGCGGCGGGGCCTGCGGGTGGGAGACCACCGGCGGAACGAGCGCACAGCCGTGTTGCGCCCAGGCGACACCGGGACATGCGGACCGGAACCCTGAACGCGATAATTGCCGGTGTGGCGGGCATTCCACGATTTGCCCAAGCAGACAGTGCGCGACGCCCTTTTCGGTTGATGTGACGCCCGCCGAACTCAAGCCCTATCCGCGCTACAAGCCCTCCGGCGTCGAATGGCTGGGGAAGGCGCCTGCGCATTGGGAGGTCGAAAGGCTCAAGTCCTTGGCGCGCAATGTTGTGGAGCAGACGGCCGGGGCCGGGATGCAGCGGGCGGGCTTTGTTGTCGCCATGGAAAACGTGGAGAGCTGGACCGGTCGCATCAGGCGCATCAATTCAGATTCTTCATTCGACAGCCAGCTGAAGCGTTTTCGGGCCGGCGATGTGCTGTTTGGCAAACTTCGTCCTTATCTGGCGAAGGTTGCTCGCTTGGCGACTGACGGCCTTTGCGTTGGAGAGTTCCTGGTTCTTCGCCCCCGCTGTGGGAACGTCATGGGGGCTTATGTCGAGCATCTTCTTCGCTCTCAACCGATTATTGATGCGGTGAACCGCTCGACATTCGGGGCGAGGATGCCCCGCGCAGACTGGCAATTCATCGGAAGAATGCCAATCACTCGCCCGCCACTCCCCGAACAAGCCGCCATCGCTCGCTTTCTCGACCGCATCGACCGGCGCATCTCCCGCCGCATCGGCGCGAAGGAGAAGCTGATTGCGCTGCTGGAGGAGTACCGGCAGGTTCTGGCCAGCGACGCCGTGACGGGCCGGTTCGATGTGCGCACCGGCAAATCCTATCCGGCCTACAAGCCCTCCGGCATCAAGTGGCTGGGGGAAGTGCCAGCGCATTGGGAGGTAATCCCGAACCGTGCGATATTTTCCGAGGTGGAGGATCGAGAGCATCCGCAAGAGCAGATGCTATCCGTAACGATCTCCGCGGGAGTCGTTCGACAAGAAGAACTGCTGAAAGACCCATCGAAGAAGGATGGCTCAAGAATAGACAAGACCGAATACAAGCTCGTCGAGCCCGGTGATGTCGCTTACAACAAGATGCGGGCGTGGCAAGGAGCAATCGGAGTATCGAAATACAGGGGCATCATTAGTCCGGCCTATGTGGTGCAACGTCCAAGAGTTGGGGCGCACCCGCGCTATCTGCATCATTTGCTGCGGACTCCTGCGTTTGCGAAAGAAGCGCAGCGATACTCTTACGGCATTACCTCCGACATGTGGGGTCTTCGGCCCGAGCATTTCAAAATGATCTACGGATGCCTTCCACCCCTTCCCGAACAAACCGCCATCGCCCGCTTTCTCGACCAGAAAATCGGGAAGATTCGGGAAGGCGTTGCTCAAGCGCAAGGCGAGATCGACTTGCTCCGCGAATACCGCACAAAGCTGATCGCCGATGTCGTCACCGGCAAGCTCGATGTGCGCGAGGCGGCTGCCAAACTGCCCCAGTTTGATCCTCTCGCCGCCGCTGATCGGACCGACGATCTCCCCGATGCCTGCGATGCGCCCGCATCCCGTTCCGCGGTCGGGTCGGCGGATGTCGCGGGCTGATCGTGATGCCGCCTGATGCGCCGAAGATCTATCACATACTCCATGTGGACCGGCTTGCATCGGTCATTGCCGACGGCTTCCTCTGGTGCGATGCGGCGCTTCGACAGCAGGCGCGGCCGGGGACATCCATCGGTATGAATGCGATCATGCAGCAGCGACTGACCAGGCCGGTGAAATGCCATCCCGGACTTAACGTAGGCGATTGCGTACCGTTCTATTTTTGCCCGCGCTCCGTCATGCTCTACACGATCTACAAGAAGAATCATCCAGGACTCGACTATCACGGCGGCCAGGATCACATTGTGCACTTGGAGGCTGACCTGCGCGAAACGGTCGACTGGGCCGAGCGGAATCGGCGGCGATGGGCTTTCACTCTTTCCAACGCGGGCTCCGGGTACTTCCAGGATCGGTGCGATTTGGCACAACTCGACGAAATCGACTGGGATGCTGTTCCAGCGCGGGATTGGCGTGATTGCAAGGAGGGCAAGCAGGCGGAGTTCCTTGTCGAGCGGTCATTCTCTTGGGCGCTGGTTCAGCGTGTCGGCGCGCGTACGCCCGAGACCCGCGACCGTGCGAGGAAGGCTATGCGCTCCGTCGCTCACCGGCCTGCGGTCACGGTAGAGCGGGATTGGTATTATTGACGCTGCAAGGGGGCAGTGATGATCCGCTTCAAGACGGGTGACATACTCGCCGAGGATGCCGAGGTTCTGGTCAACACCGTCAACTGTGTCGGGGTGATGGGACGCGGGATCGCGCTTCAGTTCAAGAAGGCGTTTCCCGAAAACTTCCGCGCTTATGCCGAGGCGTGCGCGCGCGGGGAGGTTCAACCCGGCCGCATGTTCGTCTTCGAGACAGGCGAACTCGCCAATCCGCGCCTAATCGTCAATTTCCCCACCAAGCGCCACTGGCGCGGCAACAGCCGTATCAAGGATATTGATGCCGGATTGGTCGATCTTGCAAGGGTGATCCGCGAGCGCGAAATTCGCTCAATCGCGGTGCCGCCGCTCGGCAGCGGGCTTGGCGGGCTGAATTGGCGCCAGGTACGGCCGCGCATCAAGGAGGCATTGTGCGGCTTCGACAATCTGGATTCCGTCGTCTTCGAGCCCGGCGGTGCGCCGGAGGCGGAGAGGATGGTGCCAAACTGCCAGGCGCCGAAGATGACAACGGGTCGCGCCGCGCTGGTCGGGCTGATGAACCGCTATCTGAACGGCCTCCTTGATCCTTCCATCACCCTGCTGGAAGTCCACAAGCTGATGTATTTCATGCAGGTTGCGGGTCAGCGGCTAAGGCTCCGCTACGTGAAGAGCCTTTACGGACCGTACGCCGAGAACCTGCGCCATGTCCTCAACGAAGTGGAGGGGCACTTCATATCCGGATACGGCGACAGCCCCGACAAGGCGCTGGAGATCGTGCCCGGTGCGGTCAAGGACGCAGGCGAGGTCTTGAACCGCTTCCCCAGGACCCGTGAGCGTTTCGAGCGCGTGGCCGATCTGGTCGGTGGCTTTGAATCGGCCTTCGGTCTGGAGTTGCTATCGACGGTGCATTGGGTTCTCGAACACGACGCGCCCGCGTCGCCAGAAAAGCTTATCGAAGCGACCTATGCCTGGAATGAGCGCAAGAGGAGGTTCTTTCCCCAGCAGATCGAATTGGCGGCCGGTGTGCTGACCGAGAAGGGCTGGGTTGCCGACATTGGTGTTGCCGCCCGGCAATGATCGCTGCAACCGTGCGATATTTTCCGAGGTCGAGGACCCCTTTCTGCCAACATTGTTGAGACACAAGGGAACGCAACTCGTGTGTCGTGTGGCGGATGAACCGAACCTGTCAGCATCATCGAGGCAGCTGACCTGCCAACAGGTCCGGAGAGACACTGAACGGTGACGAAAGGCGCACCTGGCTTGCTTGCCGTTCGGGTCGGGAGTTCCTGATACACTGAAATCATGGCAGATAGCCCAAAAAACAGGGATGCCAACGCCCGGATTCCTGACCTCAGGGGGCTGAAGGAGTTCGCCCAAAAGAGCGATCGTCAGGATCCTCCCGCCTTCGCGGGGCGCAAGGACCAGATCGAAGGGCTTGCCAAAGACCTGCGCACCCGGACGAAAGACTCGATGGCGGGGAAATCCGACGCTTGGGAAGGCGCCACCTGGCTTTTTCAGGGTGCGCCCGGAGCGGGAAAAACCGCTCTGCTGAGGCATCTGCAAAACCTGAAGATACAAGCCCCTTCCGGCGATGGCGCCGCCAGCGGGGGTGTTCCGGTGCGGGCGTGCTCGATAACCGACCAGCATGTACTGAGCGATCCATGGGAACTGAGAAAGAAGATCGCCGCGGTATGGGTTCCCGAGGCCGAAAAAGACCTCGAAACCCGCCGGCTTCTGGAACTGGGAGCGGACCTCAAGGTCATCAGGGGCGGGAGGAAGACCGACGGGCCGCTGATGTCCTGGGGCGATGTGGTGAAGAAGGTGCTTGGCAAGCCCGGGGAATATCCGCCCCTGCTGCTTATGGTGGACGAGGCGCAGAAACTCGACGATGCAGCAGAAAAGCAGGTGCTGTGGCTTCATCAGGGTAACGACGGGCTGCCGATCATTCCGGTGTTCGGGGGTCTGGCATGGACGAAAGAACGGTTTGGGGAGTTGGGTATCTCCCGGTTTTCCAGTGGGCGCGTTCACACCCTGGAGGCGTTGTCGGAGGACGACTGCCGGGAAGTCGCAAAAGCGTTTTTCGGGAAATTCGATGTTGCGGGCGTGGACGAAGAAGGCGAGAAGTGGGAAGACCTGATTGTCAGGCGCAGTCAGGGCTGGCCCCAGCACCTGCATGCAGGCTTGCAGGCGCTGGCCGGAGGGCTTGTGAAGGAAGGCGTCGATGGAGACCTGGAGCGGCTGGACGGGAAAGCGGTTCTCCAGGACGAAGCGGAAAGACGCAAGCGCTACTATCAGGATCGCCTCGGCAGCGCATTCCTGAAAAGCAAGCGCCATCTGGCCGCCGCCGCTGTCGCCCGCATGCCTGAGGGATCGGAAATGGTGGCGGACGATCTGGCGGATATCGTTGCAGGAATTCATGGCGAAACGGTTGCTGCAAAAAATCCGAGCAGGTTGCAATTGCCGGACGGGTATTCGTCAGCAAGGTTCGTCAGATCGATGGTCTACGCAGGAATCCTGCACGAAGACGGAGACGGATGTCTGAGCGTTCCGATCCCGTCGTTCCGCGATTTTCTGACGGAGCTGGCGCCGGATCAGAGCGCAGCCCTTGGGACGGGAAATCCGCCTTCTCCTGCGCCTTGAAATACGCAGGGATAAACGGAACAAGCCATGGGCGGAGCGAAAAACCAGCAATTCCCGCCAAGCCATTTTGTGGTGCTGATGGGGTGGCATTCTGGTGCGGATGGCCGGTTGGCGGATCAGTTGGGGAAGGCTACCCCTCCGGCCGGCGCCGGATAAGTGGTTTGGCTACGCTGTTTCCCTGAAGAACCCGCTCGTCGCACACCCGACCACGGCGATGGGGTCAGGAGGTGTCGAAGGGCGCCAGTTCGGTTGGGTGGTGGCCGAAGGCGATGGCCTGATACAGGGCCTCCCAGCCGGTAATGAAGAACTCCAGAAACAAGCGGCGCAACCGTTCCCAGAAGTATTTCGGACGACCCTCCCGCTCCCGTGCCGCCCCAAACAGCGCACAGCAGCGCTGCTGAATCTGGTCGATCAAAAAAGCCAGCATCGTCAAACCGGAAAATACCGTCGCCAGATGCCGCTTGCCGTGGCCAAAGTTATGCTCAAAGCCGTAGCCTTGGTTCTTCAGGGTGTTGAAGGTCTCGTTCTCAATGCGCCAACGCGCCCGACCGGCACGCATCAGCGCTTCCACATTCGATTCCGTGATCTTGATGTCCGTAACCCAACTAAAGTGCCGCTCCCGACCCTTGGGGGTGGTTTCCCAACACTCCAGAAAGTTCACCTCCAGGTCGAAATTCGCGTCGTTGAGCGGCACACCGTTGAGAAAGCGATACCGCCGCCGCACACCGTCCTCGCCTTGGGTCTCGACAACCCGCGTCGCCATCACCGAAGCCACCCAGTGAAACAACTCCGCATGGTCGCCCGGCTTCACCCCCAGCACAAAGCGCAGGTCCAATTCCTGCAACAGCCGGATGTGCGGACCGTTCGAGGCCAACGCATCCTCCACCACCAACAGCTTCAGATGCGGATGCTCGCGCCGCACATCCCGCAGCAGACGCTTGGCCGCGTTGCGCTCGCAGTCGTTCTTGCGCGAACCGTCCGCGCGCAGGATCGGCTCCGGCGCCAGCGGAAACACCTCGCGATGCTCCGGATGCACCAGCACCGCACCCAGCATCTGGTGATAGTAGGTCACACGACCGTCCCGGTGACGCCGCTCGCAACAATGAGCGCAATGCACCTTCTGCGAGGAGAAGTAGCCCGTGCCGTCCACCGACAACAGATAATGATCGTCTAGCCAGGTGAAGTCCCGCAGCCCCCCGCCACGCTGTAACGCCGCAAACACGCGCTTGAAGGCCCGCCGCAGCGAGCGCGGATCCACTTCATCCAGTCGCTCGCGCATGGTTGTATCCGACGGCGCGCGCTCCACCCCATAGAGGCTTCTCAAGTTCGACCGGGTGCGCTCCTCGCCCCGTGCGTCCTGCTCAAAACTCAACAGCGACGAATACTTCAGCCCAAACATCGCCAGCGCCGACATCAGACAGTCCGTCAGGGGCAGGCCACGGCTCGCAACCGGATCCTCAATGCGATCGAAACAACCGCGCACCACCCGGAGCAATCCCGGGGCACTGAGCGTCTTGCGAAACTGGATCTTGGACATGGTTCATCCCCTGTACTCCAACAATCGCTCGAATCATACGGTTTTCGGATGAAAAGTTTGCGAAGAACTTCTTCTCGAACCGCCCAAAACCCCTGAAATCACTCACATGTCAAATTTGGCGGGAATTGCTGGCGAAAAACAAGGAAGCGCAACCCGTGTGGCGGATGAACCGAACCTGTCAACATCATCGAGGCAGCTGACCTGCCAACAGGTCTGGAGAGACGCTGAACGGTGACGAAAGGCGCGCCTGGCTTGCTTGCCGTTCGGTTCGGGAGTTCCTGATACACTGAAATCATGGCAGACAGCCCAAAGAACAGGGATGCCAACGACCGGATTCCCGACATCAGGGCGCTGAAGGAGTTTGCGGAAAGCACGGATCGCGAAACCCCGGTTGCTTTTGTGGGGCGGGAGGAGCAAATCGGCGCCCTGGCCCGCGATCTGGAAAGGAGGGTGCGGCAAAGGGGCAGCTGGAAAGGATTTGGCGATCCGCCGAAGTGGGAAGGCGCCACCTGGCTTTTTCAGGGTGCGCCCGGAGCGGGAAAAACCGCTCTGCTGAGGCATCTGCAAAATCTGAAGATACAAGCCCCTGCCGGCGATGGCGCCGCCAGCGGGGGTGTTCCGGTGCGGGCGTGCTCGATAACCGACCAGCATGTACTGAGCGATCCATGGGAACTGAAAAAGAAGATCGCCGCGGTTTGGGTTCCCGAAGTCGAAAAGGACCTCGAAACCCGCCAGCTTCTGGAATTGGGAGCGGACCTGAAGGTCATCAGGGGCGGGAGGAAGACCGACAGGCCGCTGATGTCCTGGGGCGATGTGTTGAAGAAGGTGCTTGGCAAGCCCGGGGAATATCCGCCCCTGCTGCTTATGGTGGACGAGGCGCAAAAACTCGACGATGCAGCAGAAAAGCAGGTGCTGTGGCTTCATCAGGGTAACGACGGCCTGCCGATCGTTCCAGTGTTCGGGGGTCTGGCATGGACGAAAGAACGGTTTGGCGAGTTGGGTATCTCCCGGTTTTCCGGTGGGCGCGTTCACACCCTGGAGGCGTTGTCGGAGGACGACTGCCGGGAAGTCGTAAAGGCGTTTTTCGGGAAATTCGATGTTGCGGGCGTGGACGAAGAGGGCGAGAGGTGGAAAGACCTGATTGCTCAGCGCAGTCAGGGCTGGCCCCAGCATCTGCATGCAGGTTTGCAGGCGCTGGCCCGAGGGCTTGTAAAGGAGGGTGTCGATGGAGACCTGAAGCAGGCAGACGAGGAAGCGGTTCTCCAGGGCGAAGCGGAGAGACGCAAGCGCTACTATCGGGATCGTCTCGGCAGCGGATACCTGAAAAGCAAGCGCCATCTGGCCGCCGTCGCTGTCGCCCGTCTTGATGAGTTCCCGCAAGGCGCCACCCTTTCTCGCATGGCCGGAGCTGTGCAGGAAATATCCGATCGCGCAGGCGGCGCCGGGGCACACAACGATCTGGCCCTGCCGAAGGGCATGGACGCTGCGGACTTTGTGGACGGCATGATGAAGTCAGGCATCCTGCACGAAGACTCAGACGGCTATCTGTCCGTTCCCATCCCTTCGTTTCGCGATTTCCTGATAGAACGGTATCCTGCACCGGATCGGGGCGCAGCTCCCGGAACGGGAAATCCGCCTTCTCCCGCGCCTTGAGATACGCAGGGATAAACGGAACAAGCCGTGGGCGGAGCGAAAAACCCGGAGGTCGTCGCCAAGCCGACCCGGCAGGGGCGCTGAAGCGTCCATCTCGCTCGAATGACATGACTACCGACACCAGCGAACAAGGCCTCGAAAGCCTGATCTGCACCGTGCTCACCGGCGATGCCTGCGATCCACCCGCAGCAGGCGAGGTTCGCGAACCGGCGGCGGGCTACGGCGGCGCCGGCTGGAGTTGCGGCAGCTACCGGAACTACGACCGCGAATACTGCGTGGATCGGATTCAACTCGCAGCGTTTCTGCGCGCCACGCAGCCCGAAACGGCCGAGGCTCTGACCCTCGACGAGGACGGGCCAACCCGGCGCAAATTCCTCGCGCGACTGCAGGGCCAAATTGCGAAGCGCGGCACGGTCGATGTGCTCCGCTCCGGCATCCGGCACGGCCCGCACGAGTGTGCGCTTTTCTACGGCGCTCCGTCGCCCGGCAACACACAGGCGCAGGAGCGGTTCGAGCAGAACCGCTTCACCGTCACCCGCCAGCTTCGCTACAGCCGCGACGAGACGCAGCGGGCGCTGGACATTGCGCTGTTCATCAACGGCCTTCCGGTCATCACCTTCGAACTCAAGAACAACCTCACCAAGCAGACCGCGCAGGACGCCGTCGAGCAATACAAAAAGGACCGCAACCCGCGCGAGAAGCTGTTCGAACTCGGGCGCTGCATTGCGCACTTCGCCGTGGACGAATCCGAGGCGCGCTTCTGCACCCATCTCAAGGGCAAGGCGTCGTGGTTCCTGCCCTTCAATCGCGGCTGGAACGACGGCGCCGGCAATCCGCCCAACCCGAACGGGCTGAAGGCCGATTACCTGTGGCGCGAAGTGCTGGCCCGCAAGAGTTTGACCGACATCCTCGAAAACTACGCCCAGATCGTGGAGACCAAAAACGAAAAAACAGGCCGCAAATCCCGCGATCAGATTTGGCCTCGCTACCACCAGCTCGACGCCGTGCGCCGCCTGCTTGCCGATGCGGCCGGGCACGGCGCGGGCCGGCGCTATCTGATCCAGCACTCCGCCGGCAGCGGCAAGAGCAACTCCATTGCCTGGCTGACGCACCAGCTGGTCGGCCTGTCCCGGGACGGCGCCGCGCTCTTCGATTCCGTCATCGTGGTCACCGACCGGCTCATCCTCGACCGGCAGATCAACGACGCCATCCGGCGATACGCCCACATCGGCGCCACCGTCGGCCATGCCGAGCGCTCCGGCGACCTGCGGCGCTTTATCGAGTCGGGCAAGAAGATCGTCATCTCGACGGTGCAGAAGTTCCCTTTCATTCTCGACGAGATTGGCAACGAGCAGCGCGCCCGGCGCTTCGCCATCGTCATCGACGAGGCGCATTCCAGCCAGGGCGGGCGCGCCAGCGCAGCGGTCGGCCAGGCGCTCTCCGAAGCCGGCGCGGAGGACGAGGACGACACTTTCGAGGACAGGATCAACCGGCTGATGGAATCGCGCAGGCTGCTGCCGAACGCCAGCTACTTCGCCTTCACGGCCACGCCCAAGAACAAGACGCTGGAGTTGTTCGGCAACCCGGACCCGCAACCCGACGGCGCGGTCGAACGTCGCGCCTTCCACAGCTACACCATGAAGCAGGCGATCCAGGAAGGCTTCATCCTGGATGTGCTGGCGCATTACACGCCGGTTCGGAGCTACTACAGGCTCGCCAAGACCATTGAGGACGATCCGAAGTTCGACGCGAACAAGGCGCAGAGCAAGCTGCGGCGCTTCGTGGAGGGCCACGATCACGCCATCCGCCTCAAGGCCGAGATCATGGTGGACCACTTTCGCGAGCAGGTGCTTGCCCACAACAGGGTCGGCGGCGAGGCGCGGGCGATGGTCGTCGCCAACGGAGTCGAGCGCGCCATCCGGTATTTTCACGCCATCGGCAACTACCTGAA
Organism: Gammaproteobacteria bacterium; assembly: GCA_965115835.1. Classification (GTDB taxonomy): domain Bacteria; phylum Pseudomonadota; class Gammaproteobacteria; order Steroidobacterales; family Foliamicaceae; genus Foliamicus. The sequence goes on along the minus strand of OZ220471.1, from coordinate 2,134,377 downwards.
GGAGCGCAAGAGCCCATACCGCGCCATCGTGGCTTTCTCCGGCGAGCGCGAATCCGGCGGCGCAACGGTCAGCGAGGCTTCGCTGAACGGTTTCCCGGCCAACCGGATCGCCGAAAAAATTCAAGAGCATCCTTACAGATTTCTCGTGTGCGCCGACAAGTTCCAGACCGGCTACGACGAGCCGCTGCTGCACACGATGTACGTGTTGCGGAGCAAGGCGAACATTCCGTTCGTTGCCGAGAATCGTAATCTCGTTCACAAGATCGGCGTCACCACCTCGAAGTTGGGGACGCGCATCGCCGGCGCACGGCTGGAGCCGACATTTCTGATGGCCGATGTCGAGATCGTCGCCTCGTACAAGCTCTACAACATCGACCGCGCCAAACTGGAGAAGCTGATCCACCGGGTGTTCGCCCCGGCGCGTCTCGACATCGAAATCGAGGATCGCTTCGGCAACCCTGTTGTTCCACGCGAGTGGTTTCTGGCGCCTCTTGATGTCATCGACGACGCAGTCGAGAAGATCCGGGAGGGAACCATTACCCGGTACCGATACGACGCCCCGTCGGCATCGCTCGTTGCGAGGCAACGATGACCGATCCGTTTACCGTCCACATCTTTGTCCCTGACGGCGACCCGGAAGGAACCCGTCTGATTGATCGGATGAACTGGACGGGTCTCAGGCTGATGCTTCGCAGGTCCGACTGATCTGAAGTGCGCAAGCGCGATGATGAAATGCAGCGCACCGGCATACATTCTCGTCAGCTACCGCAACGAGGACGCCCTTCTATGTCGGGCCACCCGACCATCCGTCACCCCCAACTACCGAGGGATTACGCCATGCCGCATCATGTCCCGGCAAGATGTGCTATGCTGAAATTCCTGTGCGCTGGCGACAGTCTACGGGCTAATCATGGCTGTTCGTACTGTATCGGCGGTACCGCTGGTCGGAACTGAGAGGCGGGAAATATGAAAGCTCCGAGTAACGATGTTGGTTTCGTGATTACTACGCAGGGAGTATTTGCCGTCCGAAAACAAACGTACCGGGCGCGTTCGTTGATGGATGCCATTTGCGACAGCTGGACGCCCCCAGAAGAAATTGAACTGACGCCGCCCGCGCCCACTGGATTAGAGGGGCGGATGTCGGATTTGCTTCACATGAAGAATTCGGTTGATTTGGCAATTGCGAAAAGCGCATTGGACAAGGCTGACTGATTGATGCCGGATGAAGAAAACAAGGAAGTTTCGGTTCTTCCAAAGAACGCCGACCTGGAGGAGTTGAAGCAAAGGATAGCCGAACTGCCGGAAGAGGATCGAGTTCGGATTCTCCAGCAACTGGGGCAGGAGAGCGCGGTTACGACTGCGACATTTCATTCCGGGCCTCTGCCTGAGCCTGCAGCATTCAAGGCTTATGATGACACGTGCCCCGGCGCGGCAGACAGAATACTTTCGATGGCGGAAAACGAGCAGGCGATCCGCCGGGAAGGACAGCAACTCGCTGCTCAAGCGGACAGGATGCGAATTCGGACCGGCGGTTGGCTGGGTTTCGGGCTTCTTGCAATTGCCGCTGCCGCCTTGTTCAGTGGCGGATCCGGCACGTACGTTTCCATCCCGTTTGGGTTGGCGGGAACGTTGGTGACCTTGGTGAGAATGTGGATGAAATATCAGCAATGGAAGAGGGAACAGGCGCAGGCGGATAGAAACTCTTCCTGATGCATTCCGAGCGCGACGTAGCCATCATGCGGGCCTTAGTGACGCAGCGCCTTGACTAACCGACTGAGCCAATCCTCAGGTCGCTAATGATCCGGTACTCGAACTCGATTCGTTATGCACCCGGCAGCACACCCATCACTGCTCCGAGAATCCCGAACTTGTACGCGGAATTCTTTACGCAGCACCGCAGACAAGATCGGGCATCTCTCCCGCGCTCTAATTGATGTCTGCAGCGCCAAGCAGGAGGGCTTTCCGGCAGTCGCAACCGGTGGGATTGTGACACGCTCGAACTGATCGCCTATCTCTTGGCCAGCTGCTTTCTGATATCCATCGCAATATCCTTGCGATGCTGAGCAAGTTGCGCCTGCACATTCTCGTTCGTGGTATTAATTTGCTTGGTAAGCCGAGTCTCAAGACTCTCGTTTGTGGTCCCGATCTTCTCGGAGAGCCGGTTTTCCATGTCCTCCATGTTTTTCTGCATGGGAGCCAGACCGGCCTCAATGCTCTCCCTGAAGACATCGTGCATAGCTTTCGCAAGCAGTTCAATGCTTCCGTTAAGTTTTTCAGTTCCCGTGGTCATTCTTTCATTCTCATGTCTTGGGTGCGAGGTTGCACACTACATATATATTAACCCTGAGACACCAAAATTTCCACAAATTTCGATGGATTCGATGGGATTACGCAGGAAATATTTGGGAAATGTACGCAAAGTTTTAGCTGGTGTTTCTCAAGTTTATTTTCCAAGCTCAGATACATGTGAAACTTCCCGGATTAATGGGGTAAAAGAGGTCTACTCGCCTCTACATCTCCATCTCGAAATCGCGGACTTTCTCCTGTACTGGTTCTGGTTCCCGCTGCGACGGCTCCGGGGCTTCCTTGGCGGCGCTACGGCCTGAGTCGATGTCGGGCGTGTCGGGCGTCGGCTCGATGTCGAGCGCCGCATCCTTATGTTTGCCGTCGTGCTGGACCTCCGATTGATCCATCGCGGGCTCGACAGCTTCCAGTGCTGCGACCCGCTCGCCGGTGACCGCCTCCAACTCCTCGCTCAGCGCCCTGGCATCGTCGGTAACCAACTCTGCCCTATGGCGAGCGCGGCTGATCTCGACGTAGAAGCTCTTGCGGGTCGTCAGGTGGGGATGGCTCGCCTCCATCACCGCGATCACGTTGTCGACGGTGCGCCCCTGGAATCCATGCACAGTCGCGGCCCAGGCGTGATCGAGATGGCGGAGTTGGGGATCGTGCTTCCAGAGATCAAGCGTTCGTCCGTCTTCCAGCCGAAATGAGACGCGGCTGCCCCGCACGGAGGCTACCTCGGCTGTGCCGCTGTTCACCAGCCTGAGGCCCACATCGTTACGTGTCCAGCGGATGCGGTCACCAGCGCGTAGTTCTATGCCCTCGGAACGGTAGACCTCGACCGCGCCGCGCTTCGCTCCAACCATACGAGGTCGCCACGGGACTTCATCACCCTTTGGCGCTTCCAGGAACACCGTGCCGACTTCGGAGTCCACGCGTGCAACCCGGCGTTCTTCGCCCTTCTCGACGCCGAGACTCCTGTAGTTGCGATGGAATGCCACGGTGTCGCCGGGGGCGTAGTTGGCGGCGACCGTCTTTTCGGCGTTGGTGTAGCCGAGGCTCACCAGCCTCTCGCCTTGGTGCGCGGGGCCGCGGATCACGCCGTCGCGTGCGAGACGCTCGCGGATGTGGCCGTTGATCTCCCGGCGCAGCGCATGGCTTGGGGCCATCAAGCCGGTGTTCTCCCGCTCGCGCTCGGACAGCTTCAGCCAGCGCGCTGCAGCAGCGCCGGCGAGGTTGTCGGGATTGACCTCCGCGACCCGCTCTCCGAGCTTCTCGAAGGCGCTCTTGATGTCGCCTGCGAGGCTCGCCTCGACGGCCTTGCGGAGCTCCGCGTCCTTTTGACGCAGGATCTCGTCCATCACCGCTGTCGTCATGCCCGCCCGCTGCAGCTGCGCGAAGGGCTTGCCGGCGTCCACCGCGTCGAGTTGCTTCTCGTCGCCTACCAGCACCACGCGAGGAATGCGCAACGTGTTGACGATCCGCAACAGATTCCGGGTCTGAAGGGTCGAAGCGAGAGAGCCCTCGTCGACCACCAGCACGGTCTTCCTGAAAGCAGCCCGGAGTTCGCGCTTGCCCTTGCGGCCGAGACGACCTTCAGCCACCCCGCTGTAGCGCGCGAGGAAACGTTGCAGGGTTTCCGACTCGATGCCCGCCTCTTCCCCGAGCGTACGCGCCGCAGATGCCGACGGCGCAAGCCCGATCATGCGGTACCCGGTTTTCTCCGCCAGCCCTCGGGCGCGGCCGAGCATGGTGGTCTTGCCGGTGCCGGCATAGCCCTGTACGCCGATCACCTGGTCACGCGAGGCGAGGATCGTCCTCACCGCCTCGCGCTGGCCGATATTGAGGCGCCCCCGATGCAGAAAAGGGGTGGCCATCCAGCTCCGCATGACGGGGCGCGACTTTTTCTGACCTCGCTCCATCAGCGCAATCGTCTCTCTCTCGTCGGCGAGCGCCTTGTCGGTGGTAAGCGACTCGCCCGGAACGGGCAGGTTGGCGGCATGGAGAGCGCCATCGCGTTCCATGCGGGCCACCACGCTTTCGGCCTCACTGATCGCTACCGCTCCGGGTTGCCGAGCGATCGCGGCAGCGAGCAGATCGGCGCGGGAGAACACGGCCTCGCGCTCGGCCAGATGCGCTACTGCCCATTCGACGGCCGCGCGGGCCGTGTCCGATGGCGGCGCCTCGGGTCCGTCCTTTTCGTGGCCGGACAGCGGGAGCTTGATCTGTGCGGATTCCCGTTCGATGTCCTTGCTGGTTGTTTTTGATAGAGCTTCGGCAACCAGCGCTCTTGCATCGAACCCGAGCTCCGCGGCTTGCTTCTCCCAGACCGCCGTGAGCGCGTCCTTGTCCACATCGCGTTTGTACGCTCGCGTCATCAGCGCCGCGCGTTCGGCAAGACGCGGGTTTGCGCCGGGATCGCCCAGGCTGCGCTCCGCCATCGCGGTCTCGATCGCCGCGCGCCTTGTGGAGAATGCTTCCACGATCTTCCTTGGCGTCCCCGCGATCTCGAACCGCCCGTCGGCATGGGTCTTCTCAATGGAGTAGCCGAGACGGCGGAGTTCGCTCGCAAGTTCGCTCCGGTAGAGCGCCCCGATCAGCATCTTCGAGGTGTAGATTTTCTCGTTCGACATGGTGCGCCACCTCGCGTCCTCTGCGCTTTGCACCATGTTGGCAATCACTGCGTGGGTATGCAGTTGGGGATCGAGGTTGCGGGAGGTGTCGTGACGGAAACCCGCGATCACCGTTCTTTGTCCGCCCACGCGAATCAGACGACTGGCCTTGGGGTCCATCACCCGCGTCTCGGCAACGTTCTTCTCGAGCCATCCGACCGCCCGGCGGACCGCCCGGTCGTGTGCGTCCACCACGCGCTTGTCTCCGCCGACCAGCGCCGCGAGCGACACGGACTTGGGGGCGGAGAACGTCAGGTCGCGGCCTGGCCGATGGACACGGTTTCCGTCTCGGTCCATGCGTCCCAGCTTGCGGCCAGACCCGTCCGGCACTTCGCCTTCAAGCACCGACTTGAACAGATCCGGATCGACCGGCCCTTTGAGGCCGAGCGCCTCGGCGCCCCCTCCGAGCCAGACGCTGGCTTCCCTGTGCGCGGGATCGTCCTTTGCATAATAGCCGTCGCGTTCATAGTAGGACACGCCTTGGGCGGGCGAGGCGACGGCGCCGATCGAGACGACCATCAGTAAAGCTCTCTCCTGCGCCCTTGTTTGCCCTCGCTGGCCTTGCCTCTGCGTTTCGCGCACAGCGCGCCTTCCCTCGAAGCGTCGCAGCCCTGCCTCTTTCTGCGGCGTTTCTTCCGCCCGGAAAGCGCTTGGTCGTCCCTGCCTGCGCCGATTTCGTTCTCCGCCAGAACATCGGCCGGTTCCCTCACGGGTACGCTTTCGTGTTCCTCGAAGTCCGGGTACGAGCTGCTGCAGCTGGCTGGCTTCAAGACTGCCGGTGGCTTGTGCTCTTGGCCGACATTTCGGGGGCTGTGTTGGTTCGATGCTTGTCGGTTTCGTTCATCAAGCGGGGGGCCGGAGCGGGATTCCGCCGATGTGTTGGCATGGCGGGCTGGCCTGTTCGGGCCCGATGCGGCGTTTCCTGGCCTTTGGGTTTCGCTGGGCGGCCCCGAGCCGTCGTCCGGTTCCAGCGGCGGAAGCAGCAGAAGGTCGCCGGGCGGCACTGGCGCATCGTCCTCGGCATCCGGCGGCTGCGACGGAGGCGTTGCGGATTTCGGCACTTGTGTTTCCTGCTCTTCCGTTACAGGCGCATCCGGTTTCCGGTCCTCCGCCGCGCCCGCATCCGATAGCCGCGGGACGAACCGCTCGGCGGCTTTCCGGCGCTTTACGTACTTCAGTCGGATCCGGGCGGCCGGCAGCGCCCCGGGGAAGCGGAGCCAGCCGTTGAGACTCTCCAGCCGCATGATCTCCGAGGCCAGCGCGAGCGGGCGCAATTCGCGTTTCGGCGTCAGTGAGACGCCGTCGCGGATGGTGTTGGCGCCGTAGCTGAACCCCTCGGCAACCTCCTCGACCTCGGCGCGCCCCAGGCTTTCGGCCGACCACTGCGCGGTGTCGCGATCCGGCGCCGCCAGCACCACGCGGGCGCCGCACAACCCCGAGAGGGTCTCGGCGCCGTTGCGCCCGTACAGGTCCCTGAGCGCCGAGATCACCTGGATGCCGAGCACGAAGCAGCCGCCGAACTGACGCGACTCGGCCAGCCCCGGCTGGAGCGACGGCACCTGATGCAGGGTCGGCAACTCGTCGAGCACGATCCAGATACGGCGGCTGTCGTTCTGTTCCAGCGACAGCATGGCGTTGACCGCGACCTCCAGCCAGGTGGAGATCAGCCCGCGCAGGGACGCGTGCTGGTCGCCGCGCGAGGTGAGGAACAGGCATCCGCCGCGATCCTCCCCGGCGATCCAGTCGCGGATCGAGAACGGCGCGCCGGTATCGGGCAGATACTCCAGCGCCCCGATGTTGGCGGTGAGCATGGCGCGCACACTGAGCGCGGTCTTCGGGTTGCCCGGATCGACGATCGACTGCGCGACCGTGCCTTCCATCGCCTCGGCCAGTCGGCTGAGGTCGGTCTTGAGCAGGTGCTCGACCAGCACGCGGTTCTCGCGCACGCCCTTCTTCCACAGCACGCCCGCTCCATTGGCGAACAACTGCCTTGCGGCGGTGACCCAGAACGGGTCGACGGTGTCCTTCTGCTGCGGGATCAGCGCAGCGGCCATGGTGTCGAAGTCGCGGAGGCTGCGCGCCTCGAAGAAGGGCGACCAGCGGGGACTGCGCGCATCGAGCGGGTTGAGCAGCACATCGCGCTTCGGATCGAGGAACGCGCGGGTGTAGCTCCCCATCTTGTCGTAGAGGACGCAGCGCTCGCCGCGTTTGCGGATCTGGGCCACGAGATCGGAGATCAGCACGGTCTTGCCGGAGCCGGTGGTGCCCGAGACGATGGTGTGCTGGGTCTCGGCGCGTTCGGGATACGGCACGCCGGCGACGGTGCAGGGCGGGAGTTTCGGAGTAGCGCGAGTGAGGTCGAGCACGCGGCGTCGCAAGGGGCGGATGCGCCGTCGCAATTGGCGCGGCGTGGCGGTCTCCGCGCCCCGGATGCGTCGTCGCGCATTGATCTGCCGTCCCCGCAGCCAGAACAGCGCAAGCAACAGCGCCATCGCGACCGCGGACGCCTTCGCCCCGAGCGCGGCGCCGGCGAACAGTTCTTTTTTGACCTTCTCGCGCATGGCGAGCGCCTTCGGGGAGGCGGCGATCTCCGGCAGCGTGAGCACGACGGCGCCGCCGTCGGGCTGGCGGACTTCCTGGCGCGAGGCGCGCTCATAGCCGATGCCGAGCTTGGCCTCGGCGACGGTGACCATGGCGGCGGCGTACCACTCGTAGCCGGTGGTGCGCTCCCACACCAGCCATGCAGGCGCCGCCAGTATTGAGAAGGCGGCGAGGAAGAACCCGGCGCGGATCAACTGGGCCCACATGCGCAGTCCGTGAAAGACGGTCTGGCCGCCCCGGAGGGTGCTCGATCCGACGGTTCTCATGCTCATGCTGCGGGGTTTCCCGTTGCGTCCGGATGCGAATGTCCGGAGTGCCTGCCGGTGTCGGCGGCCGAGCGGCGTTGCGCCGCCGCGAGGGAGAGTCCGGCGGAGCCGCGGGCGAGGCGGCCGCGACCGGAGGGAACGGGCGCGCCGCCGATCCTTCCCGTTATCCGGAGACCGCCGCCATGCCCCGCAATCGCAATCCGCTGCCGCCTTCGGGCGATCTTCTGCGCCGTTCCTGGCGCGCGCGCCTCATCGTGTCCGGCCCGCTTGCCGGCGTCGCGCTGGCGGCCGTCGCGGGCGCCGGGCCTTGCGCCCCGCTGTGGGCGGCGGCCCTGGCATGGGCCGCGCTCGCGAGCCTCGCGGGCGCACTGGCGTATGGCGTTCGCAGCGGCGGCTTTTCGGCCTTTCGCAGAGGTCACGGGCTCCGGTCGCCGGAGGAAGACGGCGAGCTCGACGAGTGGGCCTCGCGCACCGGGCGCTACGTCTGGTTCGGCGAGATGGAAGACCGGCTGCGCGACGATGATCGTCTGCGTGACGAAGATGGCCTGGTCTGACCGCACTTCAGCGCCCATGACGCCACCGCCTGCGGTCTTCGGGCGAGGGATGCGACGGCTCTTCTCTCCCGCTCACACCCTGGTGACCTTCTCCGGTCGGCGCCTTCTCCGCCCCGTCGGGCGCGGCGTTCCTCGCCGTACCGAACAGTTTGCCGGCCAGCCCGTTTCCGGCGAACGGCGCGCTCTCCGCGACGTGACGCCCGAACGGCTTCTCCACCTCGGCTTCGGTCTCCGCGCGGCCCGCGCGGATCTCTTCCCGCCCGGCCGTGCGCCGCGTCTCGCGCGCGCCCTGCCTCGCCGTCATGTCCGTGACGATCTCCGCCCGCTCGCCGCTCGCCTTCGCTCCGGCCTCGCCCGGCTGCGGCGCGCCGGCGGCCTGCGCGCGATCACGTACGCCTTCGGACCAGTCGTCATGGGCAGCGGCGGTCCCGCGCACCCCGGCCTCCGCCAGCGTGTCCCGCGCCGCCTTGTACTCCGCTTCTCCTCCGACACGGGCAGGATCGGGTCCGTCAGGTTCCGGGAAGCGTTCCGCAACGAACGCCGCGGCGTACTCGCGCAGCGCCTCCGCGTCCTCGGGCGTCTGCGGCGAGGCGATATGGATCGCGCCGGCCGCGCCGATGGGCCTGCCGTCCGCCCCCTCGCGCTCCGACAGCCACACGAAGAACGGCTGGCCGAGTTCGCGGTCGATCGACTGCGACTCGCTGCGCACCCGCGCGGCCTGTTCGGACCAGCTCTCCGACTCCTGCCGGCTGAGCGCGGCGCGCTCCCGGAAGCTCTGCATCCGGGTGAGGTGGGCCGCGAGGCTCTCCTCGAGACCCGCATGCTCGCTCTCGCCGGTGCTCGCCGAGTAGCGTCGCGACGCCTCCGAGACCTGCGACCAGAGATCCAGCATCCGGTGCTGTTCGGCATGATCCTTCAGCCGGTCCCAGGACGCCTTGCCGACGGTCTGGCCGCGCCACGACGCCGAGCCGTCGGCGCCGAACTTCACCACGAAGTCCCAGCCGCCGCCGATGTGCGCTGCGCCGACCAGCGCCGCCATCTCGTTTTTCGAGATCCCCGAGGACTGCGACATCCGCTCGACATGGGACTCGAGCGCCTGCGCCTGCGCGCTCTCGCTCTCGGTGACGCTGCGGGCGTAGGCCTCGCCGGTCGAGACGTCGCGGGCGTAGCGCTCGGCAAGCCGTACGGCGTCGCTGACCGCAGCGCTTCTCGCGGCTTCTGCTTCCGCTGCGAACTGCCGCGACAGGGCGCGGGCCTGCGTTGCGCGGTTCTCGTGACTGGCCGCAAGCGACTCCGACAGCCGTACGCCGGCCGCCGGGATGCGGCTGGTGGCTGCTCCCGCATCGGCAACGACCGAGCCGTCGCCGGTCACGGTGACCGCCGCGCCGCCGGGCGCGAACCCCGTGCGGCGCTGGTCGTCGACATGCGCCGAAGTGCGGATCTGACGGCCCTCCAGTGTCGCGAACCGGTGGGTGTCGGCGCTCGTGTTGCCCAGCGAGAGGTTGCCGGTGGTTCCCTCGCGCGCAGCGGAACCGGCCGCTTCCTGGCCGACCGCCAGCACCGAGGTCGCAAGCGCGGTGGTCTTCGACAGTCCGTAAGCCAGCGCGGCGGCGAGGAACGGGACGGACATCGAGAGATAGCCCGACATCACCGCGACATCCGCCGCCACCGCCCGGACGCCGGCCTGGGCGACCAGCGAGACGCCGGCGTCGCCGCCCGGCATCAGCGCGGCTGCGCCCATGCGCTCGGCCGCCTCGCCCATGGCGATGCGATGCAGGATCGCGTAGAGCGGCCCCCAGGACTGGAGCCAGACCAGGCCCGCCACATACGAGCGGAAGATCCCCGCGCCTGCGGGGGTGAGCATCAGCAGCACGGCCATCGGGAATGCGCCGACATACAGGCACTCGAACACGATCCGGAGCATCGGCACCCAGGTCTCGGCCTGCCGGCCGATCGCCCGGTAGGCCGCCACGGTCTGGGCCTCGGCGCGGGCTTCGGTCCAGGCGCGCAGCGCTGCGGCGTTGCCGGTCTCGGCGGCCCACTGCTCGCCGGCGCCATGGATTGCGTTGAGCGTCATCTGCTGGCGCATGATCTCGGCGGCCGAGCGCGAGGCGCCGATCAAAAAGTCGTGCGCAGCCGGCAGCGCGGCCATCAGTTCGGCGCGGGCCAGCGCGTCGGTGGCGGCGCCCGGGAACAGCCGCCGCCCGAACACCCCGCCGGCGCGCCGGACCTCGGCGCCCCACTGCGCGTCGAGCCGTGCTGCTGCGTCCGCACAGGTCATGATCGAGCGATCAACGACGCCTGTCGCATTGCGTTCGGCGAACTCCACCATTCGCGCGGGCGATGCGCCCGCAGAAGGGGAGCGGGCGGTGGATGTCACCAGCGTCCAGAGATCCGTGGACTCGCGCAGTTCGTCGGCGGATACATGGCCGAGCAACAGCGCATGGAACACGCACTGGCGCGCATAGGCGCGCAGGTTGCGGGCGAACACCGCATCGGTCACTTCGAGCCGGGTTGTGGCGGCGGCGAGCCGCGAGCCGAAGATCATTCCGTGGCGGCGGTAGGCAAGGTCGCTGGGCAGCGCGAACGCCTGCTCGGTCAAGCGCGTGAGTCCGTCGCCCACCCGGGAAGTCAGCGAGGCGAACAGCGCCAGCCCCACGGGAACGTTGGCGACCACGGCAGGGGCAAGCGCCGGATCGAGCCGGTCCACCACCCGCACCGTCGCCTTCGGCACGATCAGTGCGCCCCACACGGCGACGAACATCAGGATCCACTTCGCATTGTCCTTCCAGGAACCTCCAAAAGCGGTGCGGAACAGGATCCATGCGAGCCCGGTCACGCCCGCGAGTTGCGCGAGCGTGACGTAGGCGTCCCCGCCGGTGATGGCGGCGACCGCGTTGAGCAGGTCGACCAGATAGGTTCCGCCACCCAGGGTGAAGAGTTCGTACATGCGACGCTGCCGTGGCTTGCCGCGCTAGCGGGAGGCCACGCCTCCGCCCCCGCGTGCGAATGCGAGCGCGGCGCGGAGGTCCGCCGAGAGCGCGCCGGCGAGTTCGGTCTCGATCAGCCGGAGCCTCTCGACCACCGCAAGCGCGGTGTTGAGCCGCGCCAGACCCTCGTTGCGGCGCTGCGCCAGCGCCGCGCGGTTCGCCCGCAGCCCCTCGCGCCAGCGCCTCAGTTGCTCGCCGTCGGCGATGTCCAGCGCACCGGCGCGCGCCTCGACCGCGCCGTGCAGGTCGGCGATCCAGACCGCGAGCAGGTCGAGCGCCACCGCCTCGGCGAGCGCGTCGATCTCGCTGTCGATCACCGCGCCGCGGTAGGCCGCCGCTGCGTTGATGACCCGATAGACCGGGATCGTGGTGAGGTTGACCAGCCCGAGTGCGTCCGCCGGCGGGGCGGTGTCGGTGCGCACGGATTCCGCAAGACGCCGCAGCAGGTCCGCAACCCGCGCCCGGAACCCCTGTCCGGCCGGGATGCTCACCTGGCTGAGCGTCGGGTTCAGGCAGTCGGCGGTCTCGTCGCAGCGGTAGACCGGCAGGTCGGCGCCGCCCTCCATCAACGCCTCCGTCACCCGCCGGTCGAGCGCGAGCGGCTGCAGGACATGCACCTGCGGCCCGGAGGCGTCGCCGTCCGAGACCGGCGCGGTGACGATCACCGTGCCGGAGACCGACATGGCGAACCCGGCGAGTCCGGCGTCCGCCGAGAACAGGGGCGAGGCCTGCACGGCCCGCCAGGCGTAGTTGACGTTCACCGGCGCCTGATCGGCCATCGCTCCGGTAGCCGAGGCGAGCGTGGAGTTTCTCTTGCCGCCCGCGCCGCAGCCGTGCTTCGCGGCGGCGTAGTCGGAGAAGATCCCCTGCGATGCGCCGATGGCGGCGCAGATGGCCTCGCTTGCGCGGTCGTGCTTCGCCCACACGGCGCCGACCAGCGCCTGGGCGCTCTCGCAGGAGTTGAGGTTCTGGCTGTTGACCCACTGCGACAGCGCCCGGAGCTTGGACATCGTCTCGGCGATCACCGGCGAGACGGTCTCCAGCGCGAGTTCGAACGCGAACCCGGCGGCGTTCTGGGCGACTGCGCGCCCGAAGGCGACGAGCTGATCGGAGTCGATGAACGAGAACGCGCCGGCGAAGGCGTCGATGCCGCCGCAACCGGCGCGGAAGGACGGCAGGCTCAGGGTGGCGATCGGTTCGGTGCGCACCGGCGCGCGGAGATACAGGTTGCCGAGCGTCCAGTGACCGGAAGCCTGACCCCGGAACGCGCCGGGGCCGGTGGCGTTGACCGCCGCGCCCTGCCAGAACGACTCCATCTCCGAGAGCACATCGGCCTGCGCGGGCGCCGCGGCGAACAGCCCGGCGGCCAACAGGACGGCGGGCCGTATGACTGCAAGCGGCACGGGCTTGCGCGGCGCACTGCGTCCTGAAGCGATCCCCGCTTGCCGGAACCGGTCAGTAGTCACGGCCGGTCTCCCGCCGGGTGAGGACAAAGATGCGCTCGGCCAGCTGGTCTTCGGCGAGCACCCCGAACCCGACCGGCAGGACCTTTCGGGTAGCGGTGTCGAACAGCGCGACGGCTGGCGGCGGCGCGCCGTCGAGGCCGAGCTTCGCGGCCTGCCCGTTGTCGGGCACGGCCTCGGGCCAGCCTTCCAGGGGGCCGCCGGTGCGCGACACGGCCAGCACATCGAGGCCGTGGCGCAGTGCGAACGCGCGCAGCAGCGGCCCGAACACCCGGCAGTCGGCGCAGGCCGGATGGCCGAGATAGATCAGCCCGTAGCGTTTGCTCAGGCTTTTGAGCGCCGCTTCGCGCTCCTCGCGCCGGGCGTCGGCCCAAACCTGCCGGGCCAGCGCGCCCACCGGCCGGATCAGCGTGTAGTCGAGTTCGGGCGTCGCCCACACGGTGCGGCGGAACGCGTCGGAGAACGCCGCGGCGCGCTCCAGCGTCTCCCGCTGCAGGCGGAGGTATGCAGCGACCTTCACTGGCGAGGGGTCGAGGATCGCGGCGGCGCGGGACTCCTCCAGCGCCCGGCGAATCGCCGCGATTCGTCGGGTCGCGTCCGGCTGAGCCTCCGGATTGACCGCGAACGGCGCCGGCGCGTCTTTGATGTCGTCTTCGTCCCGGTCGCAGTAGAAGTGCCAGCCGAGCCGCGCTGCGGCGCCGGGCTGGCCGCACCGGGCGCGCCACTCCGTTGCATTGTCCGCCACAGCTGCTGGCGCGGCGGCGGACAACAGGAGCGCCGCCATGACAACGCAGGACGCCGGGAGGTCCGGGCGCCGGGCCGTCACGGACCGCTCCCGCGCAAGTCCCGTACGCGATCGGCCATGTCCGCCTGTGTGCCAGACGGGTCCGGCAGGGCGATGGCGGGTTCGAGCGCGCCGTCTTTGAGGTTCCCGGCGAACCCGGCCAGGTCCAGCCGGTCGAAGTCGATGCGTTCGATCTCGGCCACCGTGAACCCGCGGCAGCTGTTCCAGCCGATGCCGAGTTGCGGGCGCGCCTGCTGGTGCAGGATGCGCCCGAGCTTCGAGCCGAACACGCACCAGACCCGCTCGCGCTTCACGCACACGCCGAGTACTCGCTTCGCGCAGCGCCGGCCCAGATAGTGGGTGTTGCCGGCGTGGCGCTCCTCCGCAAGCGTCTTTTCTTCGGCCGAACAGTTCGCCAGTCCCACCAGCAGCCCGGTGTCCCGGCAGCAGTTGGCGAGTCCGCCGTAGCGGATGGCGCAGGCGCGCCGCTCGCCGGCGAAGAATCGCAAGTTCGCGCGGTCGAACTCCTCGCCGCCCATCTCCAGCACCATGTTGAGCATGGCGGCCGAGCGGACGAACCCGGCGTTGCCTTTTGCCTCGACGGTCTCGCATCCGGCGCCGACACAGTACGAGACGCTGCCGCAGGCGCCGGTTCGTCCGGCGTCGGCGACGCCGGCATCGCAATCCTTCGAGTCGCCCGAGGCGAGGTCGCCGGCGCGGTGGGCGGCGTCTTCGGGCGCGGCCTGCACCGCCCTTGCGCGCGCCAGCGCGGAGTCGTCGGGCGGGAGCGGAACAGAGGGCCGCGATGCGGCGCCCGCGATCACTGCGCGCCCGGCCGAGCCTCCGGGGTCGGCGGGATCGGCCAGCCGCGCCCGTGCGGCGTCCGCCATGCCATCCGCGGTGAGACGGCGCTCGGGCCGGTCTGTCCCGGCGAAGCCGGGCACGGTCTGCGCCTTCGCTGCGTCGCGGGCCAGTGCGCCGGCTGTCGCCGCGCCCGCCCGCCCGATCTCCCGGGCCGCAGCTTTCGGGTCATCGACCTGGGCGGGATCGCCCCAGGCCGGGGCGGACAGCGCCCAGAGCATCAGGCCGTATCCGACCGCCGTCGTCGTCCAGGCGAGCAGCGGCGCGAGGCGCGCCGCGTTGCCGGTGACAGCCGCGCTTCTCACGGCCGCCTCCCGAGGCGTTCGAGATGCCGGCGGGCGGTCTCCCGCGCGGCATCGCCCTCCGCAGCGATGGCTTCGAGCGCCGCCGCCAGGCCGATGTTCCCGCTCACCGCGTCGAACGGCGGCGGGGCGTCGTCCGCGCAGCCGCGGCTTATGCAGGCCGGGACGCCGCCCGGCGCGGCGACCACCGCCGGAACCCGCTCGATCCCGAACAGGCGGAACAGCCGGGGATCGATGGCCACGCCTGCTTCGTGCCCGCCGAGACGCCGTCCGACCCTCATCGCCGTCGCCCGCAGGCCTTCGGGCGCGACTCCGCGCAGCACCAGCGGCGCGCCGGTCCGGGCGGCTTGCGCGGCCCATTGCGTCCAGCTCGCCTGCGGAATCGCGAGGCTCATGAACACCAGCACCTCGGCCGTACCCCTGCGAACGGTCGGGCCGCTTGCGACCTGCGCCGCATGGCGCCCGGCCGGAAGCGGATCGGTCTCGCCGGTTACAGGCGCCCCGGATGTCTCCGCCGCCGCCCCGGCGCGCTCGAGAGCGCCGGCGATCACCGAACGCGCCCAGCCTTCGAGTGCTCCGGCCCCGGGCGACTCGTCTGCCCCGGCGAGCGCTTCGTTCGCCAGTGCGCGGACATCGGCGACCGCGTCGCGAGGGGCGCGGCCTGTCTCGACAGCCGCCCGCGCCCGATCCTCCGCCGCAGGCGGCGGATCCTGGGGCGTCACCGTGCTTGCGCACAGCGCCAGCGTGGCGGCGATACCCGATACTCTTGCCCGCCATGCGCGACGCCCGTTTCGGGCGAGGGCTCCGGCGCGCTGTCCGGCGCTATGGGTTACAGGAGGCAGCAATTGCGTTTCCTCCACAGCAGATAGCCGAAGCTCTCGCCCGAAACGGGCAGTTCGCGAAGCGGTTCCCACAGCACTGAACTGCGACCCGTGGGGTTGCAACCGGTCGCCGGGCCCGTGGCCGGAACGGGCTGCGTCATCTGCCAGCGATACTGGCTCTTTTGCATCACCGGCATCGGGTAGCGCCCGCACAGCGCTGCCGGTCCCGAAGTGCCTTGGGCGAGACCGGCGCGGTGCAGCCGGTAGACCAGCCGCCCGGCGGCGAGCAGCGAGGCCTGCACCCCGCCGACATGCGCGGCGACATTGCCGGTCAGCGGATACATCCCGCCCTGACAGCCGGCGCACCAGAACAGCCCGTCGAGCGGCAGCCCCGTCGAGGCCGCGGCGCAGTCCGCCGCGCACGCCGCCTGCGCCGGCAGGTTCGCGAACAAAGCCGCCTCCGGGTTCAGCAGGAACGACAACTCGTCGTCGAGCCACGCCGGATCGAGTTCCGAGACCCAGGCGATGTCGAGGCTTCCGCCCTCCAGACAACCGATATCGAGCAGCGCGCCGATCCACGACAACAACGGATAGACGTAGTAGTGGGCGTGCCACACGGAGCCCGAGGCGCCGTCGCCGCCCGAAGAGGCCGTACGTCCGCGCGCTGCGGGCAGGCCCGGGTCGAGGTCGAGACCGCCGAGGTTGGGGAAGCACCAGGGCGTACGGGTGACATCCACCAGCCTTGCCGGCTCCCATACTCCGAGCGAGAGCCCGATGCGGGGAATGGGCGAGCCGCAAAAGCAGATCGGCGAGGAGGGGTTGTTCGTGTCCGGGACGCCCGACACGCCGCCGATGGTCACCGGCCCGATCGAGATCGGGAACAGGCACTCCCAGCATATGTCCGCAATCGGGTTGACGAAGCGCCCCGTGCAGGTCTGCGCCGAAACGGGCGCGACCCACAGCAGGGACGCCAGCGCGGCGGCGAGTGCGGCGTGGAGCAGCCGGCGCTTCATGCGCAGGTACCCTCCGATCCGACGGGTGTTGTGTTCCCGCCGGGAGTCGACTGCCCGCCGGAGGTCTGCTCCCCACCAGGGGCATGGCGTCCGGCGAGCACGTTCACGACGCCCTGCGGTCCGGCGACGACGACCTCGGCGACGGTTCGCAGGCCGCCGTCGCGGCCGCGATACTCGCGCGTGGCCAGCCGGCCCTCGACCAGCACGACGTCGCCCTTGCGCAATTGCTTTTCGGCCGCCTCCGCCGCAGCGCCCCAGGCCACGATGTGATGCCACTGCGTGCTCCCGGCGGGCTGACCGTCGCGGTTCTTCCAGCGCTCGGTCGTGGCCAGCGCGAACGAAGCGACCTTGCTGCCGTTGTTCAGCGTACGGACTTCGGGGTCGCGCCCGGCGTGGCCGAGCAGCGTGATCCGGTTGATATTCAGCATGGGGGTTCTCTCCTTGATCGGTGGGTTGGAAGGCAGCCGGGGATGCCGGGACTGGCCCCGGCGAAAGTGGGTTCTCCAGAGAACAGGCTCACCGGAGCCAAGTTCTCCGGGAGCCGATCCGTCTGTGACGGGTTCGCCCGTGACGGGTCCGCCCGCGACGGGTCTGTCTGTGGCGTCTCCGTCCGTGATGGCTCCGTCCGTGACGGGTTCGTCTGTGACGTCTCCGTCTGTGACGGGTCTTCGACCGGAAATTCAGTCAGGAGCAGGTACGACCTGTCGCGGAATGGCGTCCCGTCACGGGCATACCCGCCGTCGTGTGACAGCACCGTGGGCGTGGCGCGGATCGCGAACCGCCCGGCGAGTCGTCCGCCGAGGTCGAAGTAGAAGGCCCGCCCATGGCGGCGCATCAGGTCGAGCGGGCGCCCGGCGAGCAGCACGATCTTCGCAGGCCCTTCGCGGGCCAGCGCCCAGGCGACCTCGGCCTCGCGCCGCCCGTCGATGAACAGCACCTCGGCCGTCAGCGCAGTGTGTCTGAGCGGATCGACGCGCGTACCCGCCACGGCGATTACTTCGCCGTTCGGGTTGAGGATGTCTTCGGCTGCCACGATCGCCGGATCGAACCGGCGGGCGCGCAGTTCCGTCGCCGGGACGATGCCGGGCACGGGTTCGGGTTCCTCCAGCGCGCGCCGCGCGCGCTCCCGCGCCTCGTCCCCGAGACGCGCCCGTTCGCCGGATCGTTCCATGTCCGCAAGCCGCGCCCCGATCTGCGCGAGCAGGTCCGGCTCGGCAACCGGCCAGATCGTGCCGCGTACGCCGAGGTCGCGGGCGGCGGCAGGAAAGGCGGGCGCAAGCAGGGCGGCGGCGAGGGCGGACAGGACCAGGCGTTTCATCGTCTGGCCTCCCCGGTGTCGGTCCCGTGCTCTGCGCCGGCGTTCTCGCGGATGTCTTCCGGCCCGGTCAGCGGTCCTTCGAGCCCCAGCCAGGGGATGTCCGGCAGGGGAATGGCGCGCGCGCGAATGCGCGAGCGCGGCACGAGTCCGATCTCCGCATAGCGGCTGTCGTGGCTGTCGGGGTGATCCGCGTGCAGGTAGTAACGATCCGCCGGGATCGTTCCCGGAGCGATCGGAGTCAGCAGCCGTCCGTCGAGCGCGCGCGGCTTGGCGCGGCCCGCGGCGACGCCGTCGATGCGCACCGTGCCGTCTTCGTCCACGGCGATTACAGCGCCCGGCAGGCCCCGCACGGTCTTCAGATACGGAATCGTCGAACCCGCCGCTGCGGGCGGATCGCAAAATACCTTCTCGCCCGGGCGCGGATCGCCGGTCAGCGGCAGCCGAAAATAGCCCCAGGCGTCGTCCGACCAGCCCGCGTTGACGTATACGTGCGAGAGGGCGAACCACCACGCGCCGGTCAGGATCATCGTCCAGACCAGCATGACCGGGATCGGCCCGCCTGGGTAGCTGCCGGGGATAGGCGGGGTCATGCGCCCTGTCACCGCCGGGTTTCCGCGGCCCGCTTGCCGGAGTCTGCCGTCTCGCGGTGTGCTGCCTCGCGGTATGCCGTTTCGCGGTGCGTCAGGGTTCGGGCCATCTCGGCGCGGACCTCCGCAGTCCGATCGGGGGCGCCGGCGGCCACGCTGCGCGCCGGCAGCAACACCGCGCCATGGCGGTCTGCAACCCGCCCCAGCGCATCCTCCAGCGCCCGGGCCCAGGCGCGCGTCTCCTCTGCCGCAACTTGCGCGCTTCCGCCGCCGCTGGCTGCGCTCCCGGCGTGCCCGGCCACCAGTTCTGTCAGACGGACGCTCGCGATCCCCGGAGAGGCTCCGGGGATGTGCCGTGCGATCACGGCGCCGACCACCGCCGTCACCCCCAGGTTGAGGAGCACAGCGCAACCGAGCAGTCGCAGTTCGCTCACGTCCCGCGCTCCCCGAAGCGGTAGCCCACACCGGCTTGCCGGCACGCGGACATCACGACATGAGCGCGGGTGTCCCGGTGCTTGAACCAGGCCGCGCCGTCCCCGTCGTGGAACATGTAGAAGTAGTGGCCGGCCCAGCGGGGATCGGAGCGCTCGGCGGACAGCAGCCCGGCGGCGATGGCCGCGCGGAACACGGCGCTGGCATCGCAGGCCACTCGCAGCTTCGGGGCGCGACGCCGGCCACGCCGTGTGGGGTTGCCCCGCCAGCGAGCGTTCTTCGTTCCCCGGGCTCGGGTTCGGTTGCAGTTACTCCGGTGGGTTCTTCGCCAGGTGCGCGACATCGCAGTCCTCCTGTTCGGCAAGGGGTGTGGAAGGGTTTGCGCCCGCGGGCGGTTCCGCGCCGGCGGGCAGCCCGGTGAGTTCGCGCCAGCGTTTCAGCCACAGCTGCGCGGCGCGGTCCGGCCCGACCGGGCGGAGGCGGCGCTTCAGCGGCGGGAACGCGACGCCGGCGGCGGGATCGATCCCGGCGTCCGGGAAGTCGCGCCGCTCGGCGGCGTCGGTCATGCGCGCGACGAAGCGCAGCAGGTCGGCCTGTTCGGATGTGGGCTCGCCTTCGAGTCCGGCCGCTTCGCGCACGGCGCGGTCGATGGCCGCGCCGTCGCGTTTCGCGCGCGCGACGGCTTTTGCCGAAGCAGGACCGGCCGTGTCCTGCGCGCCCGTCCAGGCGACCCTCGCGCCAGCGAGCAGCGCCTCCAGCGCCAGGGTGCGGCGCTCTTCCGGCGCCGGGCCGGCGAGCGCCTCGACGGCTTCGCTCGCCACCACGGCGCGCTGCGCAACGGACCAGAACCGGCGTGTGCGCCCGCCCCAGCGGCAGGTGTTCGCCAGCACAAGGGCCAGCGCCTCGAAATCGACATCTTCAGCCGTCAGCCCGGCGCCCGCCCGCGTGGCGGGATCGCCCGGCCAGGTCAGCCGCCGCTGTGCGGATTGCCTGTCCGGCCCGGTTCTGCTGCAGGCGCGTCCGGTTCCGGATGCGTTCATTGGCGTTCTCCCTGTCCGTTGTTGCGTTGCGATGCGATTCCATCCACCGGGTTTCCGACACTCGCGGGTTCGGCATCGCCCGGCGCCTCTTCGATCGTGGGCCGGTCCGCACCGGCGAGGCGGTCGATGGCCTCGACGGTCGAAAGTCCCCCGGCCTTGAGCCGCTCGACTTCGGCGAACGCCGGACCGCGCGAGGAATACAGCGCCACCGACCACGGATCGAGCGCCAGACGCGCCACCCGCCAGCCGTCCGGACCGTGCAGCACCAGTTCCGCGAACCGCCCGCCGGAAGTGGTCAGGCTCTTCAGCGCCTGCTCCATGCCCGGATCGCAGTGAATCCGCTTTTCGGACTTGAGCAGTTCCACCGACTCGTCCTTCTGCGCCAGGAAGATCACCCAGTCGGAGTTCTCCCAGGCGGCACGCGCCGCCGGGTTCGCGTAGTAGTCGTTGACCGACTGCGTGCCGGTGACCAGCGCGCCGCGATACTTGCGCGCCCGCCGCGCCGCGCCTTCCAGAAAGGCCCGGCTGTCCTCGCCCGAGAGCAGGTCCCAGGCCTCGTCGATGACGATCGCTTTGGCGCGCGTGCGCTCGCCGTGATACATGCGCTGGGTGGCAAGGAACACCACCAGCATCAGCACCACTGCCTGCAGGTCGCCCCGGCCCTTGAGTTCGGCCAGCTCGAACACGGTGACCGAGCGGTCCAGGTCCGGGACGGTCCCGCCCTCGAACAGCCGGCCCATCGCCCCGCCCGGACACCAGGGGCCGAGCGCCGTGGCGAGGTCGCTGGCGCGCCGATCCCCGCGCGCTTCGAGATGCCGGCGCACCGCCGCCAGATCGGCGGTGTGGCCAGCTTTGCCGCTGGCGGATGCGCTGCTTGCGGCCTCGTCCCATGCGGCGGCGATGGCCTCGTGGATGAGCGCCGCCTCGATGTCGTCGATGGACCCGCGCCGCCGACACATGCGCGAGAGCACGCCGGCGAGCATCGCAAAGCACTCCTCGCGATAGTCGCCGTCGCGGCTCGCGGTCTCCGCGTCGATCATGGCGAAGGGGTTCAGCCGCGCCGCGTCCCGGCCGAACGCGATGAACGTCCCGCCCAGCGCCTCGGCGGTATGCTGGAACGAGCGACCGTCGTCGATGACCACGGCCTCGCCGCCGGCGCCGACGATGCCGGCCACCAGTTCCTGCATCAGCACCGACTTGCCCGAGCCGGACTTGCCGGTGACCGCGACGTTGTAGTTGCCGGCTTCGTTGGCGAACGGCGACCAGCCGGCGGGCTGGCCGCGCCGCCCGATCAGCAGCAGCGCCGGGGGCGTATCGGGCGAGACCGGCTGGCCGCGCCACTCGCCGTGCCACGGCGCGAGATTGATCGCCGAGGACGTGAGCAGGGTCTTCATGCGGCCCATGCGCTCAAGGTCCCCGGTCAGGCCGCCCGCCGGAACCATCGGCAGCCCGGCAAGCCACAGAGGCAGTTGCAGGTAGCGTTCGGCGGCCATTCGCCAGCCCTGGCCGTGGTAGATCGCGCGCACCGCCTGTTCGGCCTCGTCGATGGCGTCGAGCGGGGCGTAGACCGCCACCGTGTAACAGGCGCGCATCAGACGCTCGCCGTCCTTGAGCCGTTCGGTCACGAACCGCCAGTCGCGGGCCTTCTCCGGCAACCCCGGCAGATAGCGGGCGATGCCGGTGCCGGCCTGCTGGGTCGCGCGCGCGGCCTTCAGAAAGGCGCGCTCGCCAGCGGCCTCGTCGCCGGTCACGACTGTCAGGCAGCTCAGCGCCGGGCAGCCCGGCTGCAGGAACTCGCGGTGGAAGTCGCCGATGAGCGCGTTGCCGCGCCAGCCCGGCCAGACTTCCGGGAAGGCCGTTGCGGTGAGCACCCGCACCGCCACATCGACCCCGTCGGGATGGTGGAACGCCAGTCCCGTCGGTGCGACGGTGAGCGCCCGTCCGGGGGCGGCGCACTGGCGATGCAGCGGATCGCGGGGCGACCAGCGCCGCAGCGGGCGGGACAACCCGCGGTCCGGAGACAGTCCGTTGTCCCGGCTTCCGGCTATCTCGGGCGCGACGAGTTCGGCGGCGAGCGAGAGCAGGCCGTCGGGGTCCAGCCGCCTCGCTGTCGCGCCGGCGGAGGCCAGTATGCCCTCGAGCGCGCGCCGGAACCCGCCCAGCGCGGTCTCGGACGCCGGCCCCGGCGATCCGGCCAGCGCTGCACAGACGAACACCCGGTAGTCCCTCAGCGTGAAGGGCGGCCCGCCCGGATGCAGCGGGCGCCAGCCGGCGCCCGCCAGCAGTCGCTCGCGGCGCTCGTGCATCGCGGCCTGTACCGGCCCGGCGCTGCGCCGCGGCGCGCCCCAGGCTTCGAGCGCCGCACCGAACCTCGGACTCGCCCAGTGGATGATCTGTAGCGCGCAGCGTTCCGGCGCCGCGTCCGCCAGCGTGCCCGAGAGCGCGCCCAGGGTCTCGGCGTCGATCCCCGCAAACGGCGGGACTTCGATCACGAACCCGACGCTTGATGCGTTGACATACAACTCCGTGGCCTCGTCGAACGCGCGCCAGGGCAACAGCGCATGCAGCGCCGCGGGAACCTCCGGCGGCGTCCAGGGCTCAAGCCCCGCCGGCCCCTCGAACAGGCCTGCCAGCCGCCCCGGCATTACCGCGTCCTCCAGGCCGCAGGCGCGACCACGATGCGCACCCACGACGCCTCGCGGTAGACGCCGTCGGCGTCCACATGCGGCGCGATCCACACACGCGCAATCGTCTCGGGACGGCGCAGGCTGGCGTCGGGGAGCGGTTCGCCTGCGGCGCAGGAAGGAGCGCCCCCGTCCGCTTGCTCGCCGGCAGCCGGAACGCCCGCAGCGGGGGGCGGCGCATCGTTTGTCGGCACAGAATCGTTCGGCGTGCTGCAACCGCTTCCGCCGCCGTCACGGACCGCCTCCGTGGGTATGTCAGGCGTGGCGGGAAGCAGGGATACGGAAGCCGGAAGAACCGCCCTTGTCTCGCCATGCTCCGCCGTCCGGTCCCCGTCCGTCGCAGGGCGCCTCGCCATGGGATCCGCCGCGGCGACGCTCGCGCAGTGCGCGCCCTGGGCGAGCGGACACTGCCAGTCCTCGCCGATATGGGTCGCAGTGCAGCCCGCAAGCGTCAACGCAGCCGCCATCGCCGGCGCCAGTGCGCACCGGGTCGTGTTCAGGTCTCCAACCGTCATCGTTTTTCCTCCTCCGGGCCTTGTGTGTCGGGCCGGCCATCAAGCCGCGTGCCCTCAAGAAACACCACGGTTACCGCCGTGCCAGCCATCAGCTGGATCACCGGCTGGTACTGCTCGGCGCGCCGGATCAGGTAGTCGGAGACCCGCCGGCCCGCCGAAGACGCCCCGGCGCCGATGCCGGCGCGACCGATCTCGTCAATACCGGTGTTGGCGACCGTCTCGTCGCCGGAACCTGCCACCGCACGGGGCGCGAACGCGCCCGCCACGCCCTGGCCGACGCCCGAGACCAGACCCGCGAAGAACGCCTTCTCCACCAGCGCGCCCTCGCGGCTCACGACGGGGCCGCGAACGCCGACCTTGCCGGCGCCGGCGACGAACCCCGCGACTCCGGTCTCCACCACCGTGCCGGGCTCGTCCCCCGAGCAGGTGAGCGTGCGCAGCCGCGCGTAGACCTTCTCCGAGGACAGATCGCCGTAGGCCGCGCCGGTGACCGTGCAGCCGTCGAGATCGACCGTCTGCGCCGCGCCGTCCTCCGCCGCGGTCCATGCAGGACCGGTAATCCGCAACAGCACCGGGCGCGGATCGCCCTGCGAGGCCACCCCGGCGGACGCGTCCACACCGGCGATCACTACCGCTTCGGCGTGACTGCCGGCGGGCAACCAGACCGACAGCGGACGGGCGTGTGCCTTCTCTAGTTCCCGGAAGGCCGGTTCGTCGAGCGAAAAGCGCTCGATCAGGAGCGACCGCGCTGCGGCGGGACCACCAGTGGCGGAACCACCAGTGGCAGGACCGCCAGCAGCGGGATCGCCGGCGTCGCCGTTCGGGCGGGATACAGCGCCGCGCGAAGCGCCCTCCGGCGCAAACACATCGGCGAATGGCGCGGGCGCGTCCGGCTCCAGCAGCTCCGCCGCCAGACGGTCGCCGAGCGCCGCCGTGAGACGGTCGATGACGACCTTCGCCTCGCCGGCGTTGCTGTCGATCTTTTCGAGCAGCCTGCGGTTCTCTTCGGCGAGGCTGCGGTTGGCCTGACGCAACTCGCGCAGATCCGCCTCCAGCGTGCCGATCCGCCCCTCCGAACGCCGCGTCCAGGTGTCCTCCGCCGTGTCGGGGCCCGCCACTTCCGCGGCAATGCGCGCGCCGGACACAGGCGCCTTGTCCCCGGAACTGAACAGCCAGGCCGCAATCGCGACCAGCGCCGCCGCCGCCACTGCCGAGAACAGCAGGATCTGGCGGCTGCGCACCTGCCGGGCGCCGCCGTCCGGCGCATCGGACCCCGCCGGGCGGGGGCGCAGGCGGGTCGGATCGGGCTTCTCGCGCTTCATCGCTCGCCCGCCTCGCGCACGACCACCGCCACGCGGTCTGCTGCGTCGCGGCCGGCAGCGAAGCGGCTTCTTGACGGACTGCCGGCCGCCGCCCCGTCGCTCGCAGGCACGATCCATACCGCCGCGACATCCGGCCCCAACTGCGCGGCCAGCTCTGGAGCGCTCGACGGAGCGCCGGCGGCCAGCGTGAGCACTACCGCCTCGTAACGCGGCCCGCGCCAGACCGAAAGCGGAACGATGGCGCCGTTGGCGGCAGGATCGAGAACAGCCGGTTCGACCGCATGGCCTTCAGAGGGTTCTCCGCCCGCCACCGCCCGGATCAGCCCGGCGATGGCCGCCATGCGGTCTGCCTCGGGCACGGGCGGCGCCGGATCCTCGTTTTGTACGCCCGCGTTGCGGATCAGGATCTGCGCCGGACCGCCCGCAACGGGGGTCAGCGTCAGACGATAGGTCCGGCCTTTCTCGGAACCGATAAACAGCGCCGCCTGCGACGCAGGTCCCTGAGGGACGGCAAACCCCTGAGGGGCGGCAAACCCCTGAGCGGCAACAGACTCCTGAGGGACGGTAGACCCCTGAGGGTTGTCAGACCCTCGGGGGGCGGCAGGCTCCGGCAGGCGACTCAGATACAGATCGCCCGCATCCGGATCGTGTTCCACCGCGAACCCGCCCGGCGCGCGGATCACCCGCACAATCCGGTCGTCCAGCAGCGCCACCCGAACCACCCCGTCCGCCGACATCGCGGCGGTCAGTTCGGCGTGGTCGGCAGCCTCCAGGATCCGCGCGCCCGCCGCCGGTTCGCCCGCCGCAAGGCCCGCATACAGCTTCAACAGAAAGGCGACGGCCAGCGCACAGCCACGCCGCCGCCCTGGTGGCATCGTCGTCATCGTTCGTCCTCCAGATCCTCGAACCGCAGCAATCCCAAACGCCCGCCGTCGACACGAAAGACCAGTCGGTAAGCCTTGCGCTGGCGAGCGGACTCCTCGCGCCCGATCCAGGTGGCGAGTTCGCCCCGCACCTCGACCGTCAGTGTCCCGGGGTCGGCGTCGATGCGCAGCGGATAGAACGCGCTCGACAGATCCCTCCGGGCCATGCGCCCGGCCTCCGCCGCTACCCAGGCGCCGATGGCGCCCCGCGCTTCGGCTGCGCTCATCCGCGCCGCCGCCTCGCGCACATGCCCGGCGTTCTCCGGCGTCAGCGTCAGCAGCGTCACCGCCGCCGTGCGCGCCGCGTCCTCCAGGTAGCGCCGGCCCGCCCAGCTGCCGCCCACCTCCCACACCGGCCCGGACACCGCCGGCACCAGCACCGTCACCGCCTCGCGACCGGCAAGGCCCACCGACAGCGCCAGATTGGCGAGCAGCGACAGCACCAGCAGAATCGCCAGCGCCAGCCGCGCATCGCGGGTCCTGCGGTTCTCGGCGTCCCGAACGTCCCGGCGCATGGCGTTCAGCCCAGGTAGCGGCGGACATGGCTCGGCGGCATGGCGGCCAGCCGCAGCGCAAAGTCCGGCAGGAACCAGTACAGCGCGCAGCGCACGACATCGGCGCCGCCCCCGCGCTTGATCCGGCGCAGCAGCAGCCAGCCTCCGACGCCAGCCACGAGACCCGCGACGAAGGCGTTGGCGGCCAGACCGAGCAACGCCGGACCCAGCAGCGCCGCGGCTTCGTCCGCGGTCCAGAACAGCCAGCGCTCGGGATCGTCGAGACGCCGGGGAATGGCGTACCGCGCGGTGTCGTTCGCCGTCATCAGACGATCGCCGTGCCGACCAGACCGGTGACGATGGCCACGCCGGCGCCCGCCGCGATGCCGACGCCGACCGCGCCGAGCAACTGCTGGGTGTTGAAGCGCATCACCGAGCCGACCAGCGCCGCGCCCACCGCAAGGGCCGCCGCAAGCTGCCCGCCGGTGCCCCCGACGATGTTCTTCACCGTGTTCAGCGGCCCCTGAAACGTCGTGTCCGACGAGGCCACCGCCGTATCGGCGCCGAAGAGCAGCGCCAGAATCGAAACGGTCAGAGCCGGAACGGTCAGGGCCGCCGCCGTGCGGATGTTCTCAGGGACGGCCACAATGATCCTGTTTCTCCGTGCGCGGCGTATCACGACACCCTCCGGATGCGTCCGGGGACGCGGCTCAGGCGATCGTCGGAGGTCGAGGTCATGCGACGCGCCGACGCCCAGTCGTCGAGGTCGGCTTGCGCATAGCGAATGCGCGCCCCGAACTTGTGAAACGCCGGTCCCTCGCCGGTCACCCGGTAGCGATCCAGCGTGCGGGGCGAAAGCCCCAGAAATGCCGCGGCCTCGCGCGTGCCCAGATATTGCATCGGTTGCCCGTTCATGGAAGCGTCTCCTTTGTTGTTGTTGACAGTGGTAGTTGGGGTGCTGTGGTTGCGGTCGGCGCCGGATGGAGCGGCTCCCGCCGTTGCGGCGGCCACCGCAGCGCGGATCGCATCGCGCGCGGCCGGGCTGCAGTGCTCCGCCATCCAGGCGCGCACCCGCGCCACGGTGTCCAGTCGGGGCGAGACGCCCCGGCGCAGCCGCGCGACGAACGACGGATCGCCCGTCGCCGCCAGCCCGAGCAGATACGGCTTGGCGCGCACGATCCCGATGAACGCCTCGACCTCGGCACGGAAGACGGGACCGACCGGTTCCTCGCCGATGAAGGCGAGCAGCCGGTCCGCCGTGCCCAGGCGCGGAATGCGCCCGCGCATCAGCCGCAGTACGAACGACGGATCGCCCAGGGCGGCGGCGCCGAGTCGCGACGGCGGGATGCCGGTGCGCTTGAGCCAGACCTGTATGGCGTTGCGGAACTGTAGGGCGGGATCGCTCATGGCGGGCTACCTTACGGGCGGTAAATATCGTTTGCAATAGCTTCCGTTAGTCGATATGCTATCCCCCGGGACAGCCGTGCGAGGACCTGCAATGCCAAACGACCCGGTACGAAAAAAAGTCCGCGACCTGCTATGGAAACGGGGGCTCAACATGCGCGAGGCGTCGCTGGCCATCGGCCGCAACGTGAGCTACATGCACGGTTTCCTGGAGCGCGGGAGCCCCAGGGTGCTCGGTCACAGCGATGCGGAGAAGCTCGCCGGAGTGCTCGGCTGCGACATCGGGGACCTGCGCCATGCCGAGCGCCCGCCCCGGCGCAGGCGAAGCGGGCCGAAGTCGCGCCGTACGCGCGCGCCGGCCGGTTCGCCTGCGCGGCTCGCCGGCATCCCGGAGGTGGAAGTGGAGGCCTCAGCAGGTGCGGGAGCGCTGGCCGCCGAGTTCGTGGACGAAAAGGCCCGCTGGTTCCTGCCCGAAGGGATGATCCGCCACGAAGGCGGCGCCTTGCCCGAGGCCGTCCGGGTGCTGCGGGTGCGCGGCGTGTCGATGGAGCCGGAATTGTCCGAAGGCGACCGGCTGCTCGTGGACACCTCCCGCCGGACGCCCGCCACCGGCGAGATGTTCGTGCTGTGGGACGGCAACGGACTGGTGGTCAAGCGCGTCGAGCAGGTCGCCGGGGACGAACCCGGACTGCAACTCAAATCAACCAGCCCGGACTACGCCGACTACACCGTCCCGGCGCACGATGTGCATATCGTCGGAAAGGTGCTGTGGACCGTGAGAAGGGTGTGAAAACCACGCCCCGGTTTTTTGCCCGGCATCACATGTCGTGAACCCGTACACATGGCAGCGTTCCATTCCTTGGCTGATAATCGTCGGGCCGCTCCGGCACGGGGCCCCAGCTTGCCGCAGGCTTGAGAAATGCGAACGCACCCTGCGCCAAGCCTGGAACCCGGACGGAACGATTCGTGCGCGGGAGCCCCAAGCTTCAGGCGCTCCCCGAACAGGTCTGGATCAACCCGCCTGACCCAACCACTGAAGGTTGCACGATATAGGGTAAACTAACGTGCCGAGGTCGGGTAGTCTCAGCCTTAAGTCTGGTTGTGGCTTTATCTGCGGGGAAGTTAATTCAGGGGTAGGTGATGTCATTAGTGACAAAACCCTTCATTGCATGTTGCTGCGCTCGCGCGGCGCCATGCCCCTGCAAGTACACTCCGGCGACGGGCCTTGCGCCCACACCGACAGATTGTGAATTGTTATAGCTCCTCGTGGCGTAACGGCCGTCCGGTCTTGCCTGGTTTTCGCACAGTAATCCGCCTCTTCGACGATCCGCAGCCAAGGCTCGGCGGTGAAACGGAGCCGGGTCAGCTTGCCTTCCCGATGACCTCTGGATCCAAGGTGCGCTGCGCTGAATTGCAGGCCTCGTCGCTACGCTCTGCCCCCCCCCCCCCCCCCCCCCCCCCCCCCCATATCAAAATCCAGTTCCCGCAGGAAAATCCGTGAAACCGTAAAAGCGAAAGCGGCCCTTGCGTCCGTGATGCTTGCGTTTGCGATGTTTGCGCCTGTGGCGTCATCTGGAACGATCGCCAACAACGGCATTGCCAAGCCGACATCCTTGAGCATCACCGCGGTGGAGGGAAAGATTACGCTGAGGTGGGGGTGGGGTGCCACGCCCGACCCCAGGATCGACAAGTGGCAGTTCCGGTCCAGGAACAAGGCATCACCAACAGGAAACTGGTTCGACCCGGTCGTTGTCACAAACAGCACGGCGTTGACCCGATCCGCGACACTGGACGCCGAGTTTTACTGGCACGGTGAGTTGCTTCAGTATCAGGTCCGGGCGGTGGATGTCGTCAACTGGGAAGATGTGCCCGGTCCGTGGTCGGATCTGGCGGAGGTGAGCATCATCAACACCGACCTTCCGTTGCTGGAGTTCAGCGGTGGCGGGATCACGAGGGCGGGAAGCAGTCTCGTGGCCTACAACGCCAGTGTGGGGCCGGGCGGCGCCAGAATTACCTATAGCGTGAGGCTGAGCCCCAGTGCTTACGGCTTTCTATCCTCAACTAAGCCGATGACGGTGACGCTGACGAGCAGCAGCGGGGTGCGGGTGAGCCCGTCCTCGCTAACGTTCACCAGTGCCACCGCCCGGACCGCGCAGACGGTGACGGTAACGGGCCTTACTGCCGGCAGTAAGGCCACCATCAATCACGCCAGCCGCGTACCACTTTTTAATGGGCTCGTACGTCTGTATGATCCCGCGGCGACGGTATCCGTGACGGTTGGCGCGGTCCACGTTCCCGGCGTGACGCTTTCCGCTTCCGAGTTGAGAATAGTAGAAGGCAGCAGCGGCAGCTATACAGTGAAGCTGGACACGAAGCCGTCAGCGAACGTGACGGTGACGGTGGGCGGCGCCTCGGGCGATGTGATGGTGAATCCATCTTCGCTGACGTTCACGCCTTCGGACTACGGCATGGCGCAGACGGTGACGGTGAGCGCCGGGTCCGACACGGACACGACGCACGACACGGCGACGCTGACGCATGCGGCATCAAGCAGCGACGCGAACTACGGCTCGTCGCTCGACATCGACGATGTCAGCGTGACGGTGCCGGACAGGGCCTCGATATTGAGTCTTTGGACACCTCCGGCGCCGGTAACGGAGGGCGAGGACATCATCCTTTGGATCACCTCGCCCTACTTGGCACGGACAGGCGATCTGAAGGTGAATCTGAGGCTGCAGCCGGCCTCTCTGAGCGGTTTCGACGAGAACGACATTCAGGGCAAGATGTCTGGGCTCTTCACCGCGTCCTTTGGCGAGACCCCCAGTCGGAGGGGCACGGTGAGGATCCCGACCAGAACGGACTTTCTGGTGGAAGGCTCGGAAAGATACTTCATCGTACTTTTACCCCTCCGCGGCTACGACTACTATCCAGATCATAGAGTGTCAAATAGGGTATACGGCACACTGAAAGACGGCGCGGTGCCAGAGGGCACGGTGGTGCTGAGAGCCGTGGATGGGGCGCAGACGGAGCCCAAGGGGGGCAGGCTGTCGACCAGAACTAGTGGGAGCAGGCTGTTGATTAGTCCGCCCGGAATAATTAGTCCGCCCGGAACTGGAATTCGGTTCCCTAATAACATCTATAGGCGGCCGCCGCTCCCTCCTAGGACAGCAGGATATGCAGTAAAGGTTATAGCGTCTTCGGCATCTGCCTCGGAGATCAGCTTCAAGTACACAGTGACGGCGGAGAGCGGCGACACCGCGACGGCTGGCAATCCGGTGACCGCGACGGCTAGCAATCCGGTGACGACGCCGTTGCCGGCTGACTATGACTTCCTTGCGGTGACGACGCCGTTGACGGCGACGATCCCGGCGGGATCGAGAAGCACGAATATCGAGGTGTGGGTGAGAGGCGACGGGCTGGACGAGGACGACGAGACATTCACGGTGATGCTGTTCGATCCATCCGCCGGCGTGATGCTCGCCTCCGACGCCCACGCGACGGTCACGATCATCGACGCCGACGATCCGCCGGCGCTGTCGATCACGGCGCCGTCGGCGGTTGCGGAAGGCGACAGCAGCAGCGCCGGCATGACCTTCACGGTCACGCTGGACGCCGCCAGCGGCCGGGAGGTGACGGTTGATTATGCAGTAGATGCGACTTCGACGGCGACGGCGGACACGGACTTCACCGATCTGTCGGGCACGCTGACGTTTGCGGCCGGCGAGACGAGCAAGCAGATCACGGTTTCGGTGACGGGCGACGAGTTGGACGAGGACGACGAGAGGGTGGTGCTGAAGCTGTCGAATGAGAGCAACGCCAGCCTCGGCACGGCGACGGCGAGCGGGACGATCACAGACGACGACGCGTCGCCGGTGCTGGCGGCGCTGACCAATGTCACGAGGAAGGTGGGCCAGGAGGTGTCGGTCACGGCGTCGGCGACGGACGGGGATGGCGATACGGTGAGCTATGTCTGGAGCAAGACCAGCGGGCCGTCGCTGCCGGGCGGTGTGACGCTGAGCGGAGAGACGCTGACGTTCACGCCGACGGCGACAGGCGCCTATGTGATGAGCGTTACCGCCTCCGACGGCAACGGCAACGAGGACAGCGAGTCGGTGACGATCACGGTGGGTGCGGCGACTTCGGTTTCGACGCCGACCGCGCTGACGGTGGGCGAAGGTGCGGGCAACGCCGAGGTGACGATCACGACTCCTGCGGCCTTTGGCCGGTCGGTGACCTTTGATGTCAGCTACGGCGGGGCTTCGGCGACGGGCGCCAGCGCGCCGTCTGACGGCGACTACGACAACGATGCGGTCGCATCGGTCACGTTCGGCACCGGCGACACGGCGAAGACGATTTCAGTTCCGATTACGGACGACACGTTGGACGAGTCCGACGAGACCTTCACGGTAACGATTGCGCTGGCGAACGGCAGCACATTGCCGGATAATTTTGTGCTGGGCAACACCACGACGACGGTGACGATCACGGATGACGACACGCTGTCCACCGTCTGGACGCTGGCTGCGGATCTGGGTTCGGTGACCGAGGGCAGCGGGACTACCGCGATCAAGGTGACGGCCACACGCAGTGGGACAGCGACGGCCACCCGTCCGACCACCGTCGCGGTCAGTGTGTCCGGCGGCACGGCGACAGCGGGGACGGATTTCAGCGAGGTCACGGACTTCGACCTCACCGTTGCTGCGGGTGTGACCTCGGGCGAGGCGAGTTTCAATCTGGCGGTCACCGCGGACAGCGTGGCCGAGGCGGACGAGACGGTCACTGTTGGCGGCACGCTCCAAGGCAACAGTTTCACGCCGGCCACGGTGACGATCACGGATGACGACGATCCGCCGTCGCTGTCGATTGCGGCGCCAGCGGCGGTTACGGAAGGCGACATCGGCAGCACCGACATGGACTTCACTGTGGCGCTGGACGTGGCCAGCGGTCGGGCGGTGACGGTGGACTATGCGGTGGATGCGAGTTCGACGGCGACGGCGGGAACGGACTTCACCGGGGGTGCCGGCACCCTGACCTTTGCCGCGGGCGAGACCCGCAAGACGATCACGGTTTCGGTGACGGGCGACGAGTGGGACGAGGACGACGAGACGGTAGTGCTGAAGCTGTCCCAGCCATTGGGCGCCAGCCTCGGCACGATCATTGCGACGGCGATCGGCACGATCACGGACGACGACGCCTCGCCGGTGCTGGCGTCGCTGACGGCCCAGACGGTGACGGTCGGCGAGGATGTGGACATCACGGCGTCGGCAACGGACGGTGACGGGGACACGGTGACCTACTACTGGACGCGGCGCAAGGCGGGCGAGACGTCGCCGGCGCTTCCGCCGGGCACGGTGCTGAACGAGGATCGACTGACGTTTACGACGACGGCTCCGGGCACGTACACGATGACGGTGACGGCTTCCGACGGCAAGGGCAACGAGGACAACGGGACCGTGACGATCACGGTGACGGCGGCGACATCGGCGGTGTCGCTGAGCATCGCGGACGTGACGGCGTCGGAGTCCGGGACGTTCACGTTCACGGTGACAGCGGCTCCGGCATCGTCCTCGGAGGTGACGTTCAAGTACACGGTGACGGCGGAGAGCGGCGACACAGCGACGGCTGGCAAGGACTTCACGGCGGTGACGACGCCGAAGGCGGCGACGATCGCGGCGAACGCGAGCAGCGCGACGATCACGGTGGCGGTGGCGGACGATGCCTTGTACGAGTTGAACGAGACGTTCACGGTGACGCTGTCGGAGCCGTCCTCCGGCGTGGGTCTTTCCGACGCCACCGCGACGGGCACGATCACCGACAACGATGATCTGCCGGCCTTGTTCATCGCGGCGCGCACGGCGGCGGTTGCGGAGGGTGACATTGGCAGCACCGACATGACCTTCACGGTGGCGCTGGACGCGGCCAGCGGCAGTGAGGTGCTGGTGCTCTACGGGGTGGATACGACATCGACGGCGACGGCGGACACCGACTTCACCGGGGGTGCCGGCACCCTGACCTTTGCGGCGGGCGAGACGAGCAAGACGATCAAGGTTTCGGTGACGGGCGACGAGCGAGACGAGGACGACGAGACGGTGGTGCTGAAGCTGTCCCAGCCATTGGGCGCCAGCCTCGGCACGGCGACGGCGAGCGGCACGATCACGGACGACGACTCATCGCCGGTGCTGGCGTCGCTGACGGCCCAGACGGTGACGGTCGGCGAGGATGTGGACATCACGGCGTCGGCAATGGACGGTGACGGGGACACGGTGACCTACTACTGGACGCGCAAGGTGGACGAGCCGCCGGCAATTCCGGACGGTACGACGCTGGACGCGGCGCGCCTGACGTTCACGCCGCCTGCGGTCGGCACGTACACGATGACGGTGACGGCCTCGGACGGCAAGGGCAACGAGGACAACGGGACCGTGACGATCACGGTGACGGCGGCGACATCGGCGGTGTCGCTGAGCATCGCGGACGTGACGGCGTCGGAGTCCGGGACGTTCACGTTCACGGTGACAGCGGCTCCGGCATCGTCCTCGGAGGTGACGTTCAAGTACACGGTGACGGCGGAGAGCGGCGACACAGCGACGGCTGGCAAGGACTTCACGGCGGTGACGACGCCGAAGGCGGCGACGATCGCGGCGAACGCGAGCAGCGCGACGATCACGGTGGCGGTGGCGGACGACGCCTTGTACGAGTTGAACGAGACGTTCACGGTGACGCTGTCGGAGCCGTCCTCCGGCGTGGGTCTTTCCGACGCCACCGCGACGGGCACGATCACCGACAACGATGATCTGCCGTTGCTATCCATCGCCGCGCCGCCGGCGGTTGCGGAGGGTGACATTGGCAGCACCGACATGACCTTCACGGTGGCGCTGGACGCGGCCAGCGGCAGTGAGGTGCTGGTGCTCTACGGGGTGGATACGAGTTCCACGGCGACGGCGGGGACGGACTTCACCGATCTGTCGGGCGTGTTGATCTTTGCGCCCGG
Organism: Gammaproteobacteria bacterium; assembly: GCA_965115835.1. Taxonomy (GTDB): domain Bacteria; phylum Pseudomonadota; class Gammaproteobacteria; order Steroidobacterales; family Foliamicaceae; genus Foliamicus. The sequence goes on along the minus strand of OZ220471.1, from coordinate 2,100,057 downwards.
CGAGACGGGCAAGACGATCACGGTTTCAGTGATGGGCGACGAGCTGGACGAGTCAAACGAGACGGTGGTGCTGAAGCTGTCCCAGCCATTGGGCGCCAGCCTCGGCACGATCATTGCGACGGCGAGCGGCACGATCACGGATGACGACGATTCGCCGTCGCTGTCGATTGCGGCGCCTGCGGCGGTTACGGAAGGCGACATCGGCAGCACCGACATGGTGTTCACGGTCACGCTGGACGCCGCCAGCGGCCGGGAGGTGGCGGTGAGCGTTGCGGTGGCTGCGCGTTCGACGGCGATGTGGTACGGCGATTTCGGACCCGATCGATACTCCAGTTTGGGGTGGCTGTGGTTTGCGGTGGGCGAGACGAGCAAGACGCTCACGTTTTCGGTGGCGGCCGACGAGTTGGACGAGGACGACGAGACGGTGGTGCTGAAGCTGTCCCGGCCATTGGGCGCCAGCCTCGGCACGAGGACGGCGATCGGCACGATCACGGACGACGACGCCTCGCCGGTGCTGGCGGAGATTGCGAACCAGACGGTCAGGCCGGGTCAGGACATCGACATCATGGCGTCCGCCACGGACGAGGACGGGGACACAGTGACGTACGCCTGGACGCGCAAGGTGGACGAGACGCCGGCAATTCCGGACGGTACGATGCTGGACGCGGCGCGCCTGACGTTCACGCCGCCTGCGGTCGGCACGTACACGATGACGGTGACGGCCTCGGACGGCAAGGGCAACACGGACACCGAGGAGGTGACGATCACGGTGGCCGCCGCCAAGCCCGCGGCGCCGACGGGCCTGACGGCCACCCCGGGCAATGCCCAGGTGGCGCTGTCGTGGGACGACCCGGACAACGATTCGATCACCAGGTATCAGGTGCAACAGCGCGAAGGAAGCAAGAGATGGGGCAAGTGGACCGACATCACCAGTTCGGACGCCGACACCGTGAGCCACACGGTGTCGGGTCTGACCAACGGCGCCGAGTACCGCTTCCGCATCCGGGCGGTGAACGACGCGGGCAACGGCGCGCAGTCTGCGGTAGTGCGGGCGACGCCGAAGCCGTCCGTTTCGCTGAGCATCGCGGACGTGTCGGCGGAGGAGGACGGGACGTTCACGTTCACGGTGACAGCGGCTCCGGCATCGTCCTCGGAGGTGATGTTCAAGTACACGGTGACGGCGGAGAGCGGCGACACAGCGACGGCTGGCAAGGACTTCACGGCGGTGACGACGCCGAAGGCGGCGACGATCGCGGCGAACGCGAGCGGCACGACGATCACGGTGGCGGTGGCGGACGACGCCTTGTACGAGTTGAACGAGACGTTCACGGTGACGCTGTCGGAGCCGTCCTCCGGCGTGGGGCTTTCCGACGCCACCGCGACGGGCACGATCGTCGACAACGACGATCTTCCGTTGTTATCCATCGCTGCGCCGGCGGCGGTTGCGGAGGGCGACATCGGCAGCACCGACATGGACTTCACTGTGGCGCTGGATGCGGCCAGCGGCAGTGAGGTGCTGGTGCTCTACGGGGTGGATACGACATCGACGGCGACGGCGGACACGGACTTCATCGACCTGTCGGGCGTACTGATCTTTGCCGCGGGCGAGACCCGCAAGACGATCACGGTTTCGGTGACGGGCGACGAGTGGGACGAGGACGACGAGACGGTAGTGCTGAAGCTGTCCCAGCCATTGGGCGCCAGCCTCGGCACGATCATTGCGACGGCGATCGGCACGATCACGGACGACGACGCCTCGCCGGTGCTGGCGTCGCTGACGGCCCAGACGGTGACGGTCGGCGAGGATGTGGACATCACGGCGTCGGCAACGGACGGTGACGGGGACACGGTGACCTACTACTGGACGCGGCGCAAGGCGGGCGAGACGTCGCCGGCGCTTCCGCCGGGCACGGTGCTGAACGAGGATCGACTGACGTTTACGACGACGGCTCCGGGCACGTACACGATGACGGTGACGGCTTCCGACGGCAAGGGCAACGAGGACAGCGAGTCGGTGACGATCACGGTGGGTGCGGCGACTTCGGTTTCGACGCCGACCGCGCTGACGGTGGGCGAAGGGGCGGGCAACGCCGAGGTGACGATCACGACTCCTGCGGCCTTTGGCCGGTCGGTGACCTTTGATGTCACCTACGGCGGTTCCTCGGCGACGGGCGCCAGCGCGCCGTCTGACGGCGACTACGACAACGATGCGGTGACTGAAGTGGCGTTCAACAGCGCCGACACGTCGAAGACGATTGCGATTCCGATCACCGACGACACGCTGGACGAGTCCAACGAGACCTTTACGGTAACGATTGAGCTGGCGGAAGGCAGCGCGCTGCCCGGCGGCTTTGTTCTGGGCAACACCACGACCACGGTGACGATCACCGATGACGACACGCTGTCCACCGCCTGGACGCTGGCTGCGGATCCGGTTTCGGTGACCGAGGGCAGCGGCACGACCGAGGTGACGGTCACGGCCACACGCAGTGGGACAGCGACGGCCACCATTCCGACCACCGTCACGGTCGGTGTGGCGGGCGGCACGGCGACGGCGGGGACGGATTTCAGCGAGGTCGCGGACTTCGACCTTGCCGTTGCCGCGGGCGCGACCTCGGGCGAGGCGAGTTTCGATCTGGTAGTTACCACGGACAGTGCGGACGAGTCGAACGAGACGATCACCATTGGCGGCACGCTCCAGGGCAACAGTTTTACGCCGGCGACGGTGACGATCACGGATGACGACGATCCGCCGGCGCTGTCGATCACGGCGCCGTCGGCGGTCACGGAAGGCGACAGCGGCAGCACCGACATGGTGTTCACGGTTGCGCTGGACGCGGCCAGCGGTCGGTCGGTGACGGTGGACTATGCGGTGGATGCGACTTCGACGGCGACGGCGGACACGGACTTCACCGATCTGTCGGGCACGCTGACGTTTGCGGCCGGCGAGACGAGCAAGACGATCACGGTTTCGGTGACGGGCGACGAGTTGGACGAGGACGACGAGAAGGTGGTGCTGAAGCTGTTGAATGAGAGCAACGCCAGCCTCGGCACGGCGACGGCGAGCGGGACGATCACGGACGACGACGCGTCGCCGGTGCTGGCGGCGCTGACCAATGTCACGAGGAAGGTGGGCCAGGAGGTGTCGGTCACGGCGTCGGCGACGGACGGGGATGGCGATACGGTGAGCTATGTCTGGAGCAGGACCAGCGGGCCGTCACTGCCGGGCGGTGTGACGCTGAGCGGAGAGACGCTGACGTTCACGCCGACGGCGACAGGCGCCTATGTGATGAGCGTTACCGCCTCCGACGGCAACGGCAACGAGGACAGCGAGTCGGTGACGATCACGGTGGGTGCGGCGACTTCGGTTTCGACGCCGACCGCGCTGACGGTGGGCGAGGGGGTGGGCAACGCCGAGGTGACGATCACGACTCCTGCGGCCTTTGGCCGGTCGGTGACCTTTGATGTCAGCTACGGCGGTTCCTCGGCGACGGGCGCCAGCGCGCCGGCTGACGGTGACTACGACAACGATGCGGTGACTGAAGTGGCGTTCAACAGCGCCGACACGTCGAAGACGATTGCGGTTCCGATCACCGACGACACGCTGGACGAGTCCGACGAGACCTTTACGGTAACGATTGAGCTGGCGGAAGGCAGCGTGCTGCCGGGCGGCTTTGTTCTGGGCAACACCACGACCACGGTGACGATCACGGACGACGATGTGCTGTCCACCGCCTGGACGCTGGCTGCGGATCCGGTTTCGGTGACCGAGTCGAGCGGGACCACTGCGATCAAGGTGACGGCCACACGCAGTGGGACAGCGACGGCCACCATTCCGACCACCGTCACGGTCGGTGTGTCCGGCGGCACGGCGACGGCGGGGACGGATTTCAGCGAGGTCACGGACTTCGACCTTGCCGTTGCCGCGGGCGCGACCTCGGGCGAGGCGAGTTTCGATCTGGTAGTTACCACGGACAGTGCGGACGAGTCGAACGAGACGATCACCATTGGCGGCACGCTCCAGGGCAACAGTTTTACGCCGGCGACGGTGACGATCACGGACGACGACGATCCGCCGGCGCTGTCGATCACGGCGCCGTCGGCGGTTGCGGAAGGCGACAGCGGCAGCACCGACATGGTGTTCACGGTTGCGCTGGACGCGGCCAGCGGTCGGTCGGTGACGGTGGACTATGCGGTGGATGCGACTTCGACGGCGGCGGGGACGGACTTCACCGATCTGTCGGGGACGCTGACGTTTGCGGCCGGCGAGACGAGCAAGACGATCACGGTTTCGGTGACGGGCGACGAGTTGGACGAGGACGACGAGAAGGTGGTGCTGAAGCTGTTGAATGAGAGCAACGCCAGCCTCGGCACGGCGACGGCGAGCGGGACGATCACGGACGACGACGCGTCGCCGGTGCTGGCGGCGCTGACCAATGTCACGAGGAAGGTGGGCCAGGAGGTGTCGGTCACGGCGTCGGCGACGGACGGGGATGGCGATACGGTGAGCTATGTCTGGAGCAGGACCAGCGGGCCGTCGCTGCCGCGCGGGGTGACGCTGAGCGGATCGACGCTGACGTTCACGCCGACCGAGGCAGGCGCCTATGTGATGAGCGTTACCGCCTCCGACGGCAACGGCAACGAGGACAGCGAGTCGGTGACGATCACGGTGGGTGCGGCGACTTCGGTTTCGACGCCGACCGCGCTGACGGTGGGCGAGGGGGTGGGCAACGCCGAGGTGACGATCACGACTCCTGCGGCCTTTGGCCGGTCGGTGACCTTTGATGTCAGCTACGGCGGTTCCTCGGCGACGGGCGCCGGCGCGCCGGCTGACGGTGACTACGACAACGATGCGGTGACTGAAGTGGCGTTCAACAGCGCTGACACGTCGAAGACGATTGCGGTTCCGATCACCGACGACACGCTGGACGAGTCCGACGAGACCTTTACGGTAACGATTGAGCTGGCGGAAGGCAGCGTGCTGCCGGGCGGCTTTGTTCTGGGCAACACCACGACCACGGTGACGATCACGGACGACGATGTGCTGTCCACCGCCTGGACGCTGGCTGCGGATCCGGTTTCGGTGACCGAGTCGAGCGGGACCACTGCGATCAAGGTGACGGCCACACGCAGTGGGACAGCGACGGCCACCATTCCGACCACCGTCACGGTCGGTGTGTCCGGCGGCACGGCGACGGCGGGGACGGATTTCAGCGAGGTCACGGACTTCGACCTTGCCGTTGCCGCGGGCGCGACCTCGGGCGAGGCGAGTTTCGATCTGGTAGTTACCACGGACAGTGCGGACGAGTCGAACGAGACGATCACCATTGGCGGCACGCTCCAGGGCAACAGTTTTACGCCGGCGACGGTGACGATCACGGACGACGACGATCCGCCGGCGCTGTCGATCACGGCGCCGTCGGCGGTCACGGAAGGCGACAGCGGCAGCAGCGACATGGTGTTCACGGTTGCGCTGGACGCGGCCAGCGGTCGGTCGGTGACGGTGGACTATGCGGTGGATGCGACTTCGACGGCGGCGGGGACGGACTTCACCGATCTGTCGGGGACGCTGACGTTTGCGGCCGGCGAGACGAGCAAGACGATCACGGTTTCGGTGACGGGCGACGAGTTGGACGAGGACGACGAGAAGGTGGTGCTGAAGCTGTTGAATGAGAGCAACGCCATCCTCGGCACGGCGACGGCGAGCGGCACGATCACGGATGACGACGCCTCGCCGGTGCTGGCGGCGCTGACCAATGTCACGAGGAAGGTGGGCCAGGAGGTGTCGGTCACGGCGTCGGCGACGGACGGGGATGGCGATACGGTGAGCTATGTCTGGAGCAGGACCAGCGGGCCGTCGCTGCCGGACGGGGTGACGCTGAGCGGAGAGACGCTGACGTTCACGCCGACGGCGACAGGCGCCTATGTGATGAGCGTTACCGCCTCCGACGGCAACGGCAACGAGGACAGCGAGTCGGTGACGATCACGGTGGGTGCGGCGACTTCGGTTTCGACGCCGACCGCGCTGACGGTGGGCGAAGGTGCGGGCAACGCCGAGGTGACGATCACGACTCCTGCGGCCTTTGGCCGGTCGGTGACCTTTGATGTCAGCTACGGCGGAGCTTCGGCGACGGGCGCCAGCGCGCCGGCTGACGGCGACTACGACAACGATGCGGTGACTGAAGTGGCGTTCAACAGCGCCGACACGTCGAAGACGATTGCGGTTCCGATCACCGACGACACGCTGGACGAGTCCGATGAGACCTTTACGGTAACGATTGAGCTGGCGGAAGGCAGCGCGCTGCCGGGCGGCTTTGTTCTGGGCAACACCACGACCACGGTGACGATCACGGACGACGATGTGCTGTCCACCGCCTGGACGCTGGCTGCGGATCCGGTTTCGGTGACCGAGTCGAGCGGGACCACTGCGATCAAGGTGACGGCCACACGCAGTGGGACAGCGACGGCCACCATTCCGACCACCGTCACGGTCGGTGTGTCCGGCGGCACGGCGACGGCGGGGACGGATTTCAGCGAGGTCACGGACTTCGACCTTGCCGTTGCCGCGGGCGCGACCTCGGGCGAGGCGAGTTTCGATCTGGTAGTTACCACGGACAGTGCGGACGAGTCGAACGAGACGATCACCATTGGCGGCACGCTCCAGGGCAACAGTTTTACGCCGGCGACGGTGACGATCACGGATGACGACGATCCGCCGGCGCTGTCGATCACGGCGCCGTCGGCGGTCACGGAAGGCGACAGCGCCAGCACCGACATGGTGTTCACGGTTGCGCTGGACGCGGCCAGCGGTCGGTCGGTGACGGTGGACTATGCGGTGGATGCGACTTCGACGGCGGCGGGGACGGACTTCACCGATCTGTCGGGGACGCTGACGTTTGCGGCCGGCGAGACGAGCAAGACGATCACGGTTTCGGTGACGGGCGACGAGTTGGACGAGGACGACGAGAAGGTGGTGCTGAAGCTGTCGAATGAGAGCAACGCCATCCTCGGCACGGCGACGGCGAGCGGCACGATCACGGATGACGACGCCTCGCCGGTGCTGGCGGCGCTGACCAATGTCACGAGGAAGGTGGGCCAGGAGGTGTCGGTCACGGCGACGGCGACGGACGGGGATGGCGATACGGTGAGCTATGTCTGGAGCAGGACCAGCGGGCCGTCGCTGCCGCGCGGGGTGACGCTGAGCGGAGAGACGCTGACGTTCACGCCGACCGAGGCGGGCGCCTATGTGATGAGCGTTACCGCCTCCGACGGCAACGGCAACGAGGACAGCGAGTCGGTGACGATCACGGTGGGTGCGGCGACTTCGGTTTCGACGCCGACCGCGCTGACGGTGGGCGAAGGTGCGGGCAACGCCGAGGTGACGATCACGACTCCTGCGGCCTTTGGCCGGTCGGTGACCTTTGATGTCAGCTACGGCGGAGCTTCGGCTACGGGCGCCAGCTCGCCGTCTGACGGTGACTACGACAACGATGCGGTGACTGAAGTGGCGTTCAACAGCGCCGACACGTCGAAGACGATTGCGGTTCCGATCACCGACGACACGCTGGACGAGTCCGACGAGACCTTTACGGTAACGATTGAGCTGGCGGAAGGCAGCGCGCTGCCGGGCGGCTTTGTTCTGGGCAACACCACGACCACGGTGACGATCACGGACGACGATGTGCTGTCCACCGCCTGGACGCTGGCTGCGGATCCGGTTTCGGTGACCGAGTCGAGCGGGACCACTGCGATCAAGGTGACGGCCACACGCAGTGGGACAGCGACGGCCACCATTCCGACCACCGTCACGGTCGGTGTGTCCGGCGGCACGGCGACGGCGGGGACGGATTTCAGCGAGGTCACGGACTTCGACCTTGCCGTTGCCGCGGGCGCGACCTCGGGCGAGGCGAGTTTCGATCTGGTAGTTACCACGGACAGTGCGGACGAGTCGAACGAGACGATCACCATTGGCGGCACGCTCCAAGGCAACAGTTTTACGCCGGCGACGGTGACGATCACGGATGACGACGATCCGCCGGCGCTGTCGATCGCGGCGCCGTCGGCGGTGACGGAAGGCGACAGCGGCAGCACGGACATGATCTTCACGGTTGCGCTGGATGCGGCCAGCGGTCGGTCGGTGACGGCGGACTATGCGGTGGATGCGACTTCGACGGCGACGGCGGACACGGACTTCACCGATCTGTCGGGCACGCTGACGTTTGCGGCCGGCGAGACGAGCAAGCCGATCACGGTTTCGGTGACGGGCGACGAGTTGGACGAGGACGACGAGAAGGTGGTGCTGAAGCTGTTGAATGAGAGCAACGCCAGCCTCGGCACGGCGACGGCGAGCGGGACGATCACGGATGACGACGCGTCGCCGGTGCTGGCGGCGCTGACCAATGTCATGAGGAAGGTGGGCCAGGAGGTGTCGGTTACGGCGTCGGCGACGGACGGGGATGGCGATACGGTGAGCTATGTCTGGAGCAAGACCAGCGGGCCGTCGCTGCCGCGCGGAGCGACGCTGAGCGGAGAGACGCTGACGTTCACGCCGACGGCGACAGGCGCCTATGTGATGAGCGTTACCGCCTCCGACGGCAACGGCAACGAGGACAGCGAGTCGGTGACGATCACGGTGGGTGCGGCGACTTCGGTTTCGACGCCGTCCACGCTGACGGTGGGCGAGGGGGTGGGCAACGCCGAGGTGACGATCATGACTCCTGCGGCCTTTGGCCGGTCGGTGACCTTTGATGTCAGCTACGGCGGAGCTTCGGCGACGGGCGCCAGCGCGCCGGCTGACGGTGACTACGACAACGATGCGGTGACTGAAGTGGCGTTCAACAGCGCTGACACGTCGAAGACGATTGCGGTTCCGATCACCGACGACACGCTGGATGAGTCCAACGAGACCTTTACGGTAACGATTGAGCTGGCGGAAGGCAGCACGCTGCCGGGCGGCTTTGTTCTGGGCAACACCACGACCACGGTGACGATCACGGACGACGACGATCCGCCGGCGTTGTCGATTGCGGCGCCGGCGGCGGTTGCGGAAGGCGACAGCGGCAGCACCGACATGGTGTTCACGGTTGCGCTGGACGCGGCCAGCGGTCGGTCGGTGACGGTGGACTATGCGGTGGATACGAGTTCGACGGCGGCGGGGACGGACTTCACCGATCTGTCAGGGACGCTGACGTTTGCGGCGGGCGAGACCAGCAAGACGATCACGGTTTCGGTGACGGGCGACGAGCTGGACGAGGACGACGAGACGGTGGTGCTGAAGCTGTCGAACGCGACCAACGCCAGCATCGCTACCGCGATGGCGACGGGGACGATCACGGACGACGACGATCAGGCGCCCGCCACCCCGGGCGTGACGGTCTCCGTCTCCGAGCTGACGGTGACGGAAAGCAGCACCGCCAACTACACCGTGGTGCTGAACACGCAGCCAGCGGGCGATGTGACGGTCACGCCGGGCAGCGACGACGCCGGAGCGACGGTGTCCGGCCCGCTGACCTTCACCCGCGCCAACTGGGACAGGGCTCAGGCCGTGACGGTCACGGCGCCGCCGGATGGCGATACGGATGACGAGAGCGTCACGGTGAGTCATGCCGTGACCGGCTACGGCAGTGTGAGCGCGGCCCCCTCCGTATCGGTGATGGTGACGGACACGACGCCGACGCTGTCCCTGACTCACGTTCCGGCGACCGTGACCGAGGGGGCGGCGATCCGTCTGACAGTGACGTCGGACAAGGCGCTGGCGGGCGGTCTGGCGGTGAGCCTGACGCTGGCGGACCGTGACACGAGCGGTTTCGACGCAGCCGACATTCAGGGCGCCCTGGGTCCGCGCAACTTCACTGCGTCCTTCGGCGCCACCACGAGCACGACAGGCACGGTGACGATCCCGACCCGCACGGACAACGTCGTGGAAAGCGTGGAAACCTACCGGATCACCCTGAACGAGGGTGCCGGCTATGCGGTCGACGAGGACAACAACACGGCCGACGGCACGCTGAACGACGGCACCCCGGCTCTGGGTATCGGTGCGATCGCGCTGAGCATCGCGGACGCGACGGCGCCGGAGGACGAAACGATGTCGTTCACGGTGACCGCGGCTCCGGCGCCGTCCTCGCCGATCACGTTCAAGTACACGGTGACGGCGGAGAGCGGCGACACCGCGACCGCCGGCTCGGACTTCATGGCGGTAACGACGGCGGCAACGGCGACGATCGCGGCGAACGCGACGACCACGACGATCAGTGTGTCGCTCACCGACGACACCGAGGTCGAGGCCGACGAGACGTTCACGGTGACGCTGTCGGAGCCGTCTTCGGGCGTGACGATCACGGACGCCACCGCGACTGGAACGATCGGCGACGACGACGAGGGCATCGCCAGGCCGACGTCGCTGCGCATCACGGCGGTCGAGAACGCGATCACGCTGAGGTGGACCGCCCGGACCGATTCGGCCGTCGACAAGTGGCAGTACCGGTTCAAGAACAAGGAGCGGAGCTGGCGCGGCTGGTATCCGTTCGATATCAGGAACAGCACAGCATCGACCCGATCCGCCACCCTGAACAAGAGCGCTACCTTGCACGGAGGCGTGGGCCAGTATCAGGTCCGGGCGGTGGATATCGTCAACAGGAAGGACGTGCCCGGTCCGTGGTCGGAGTTGGTGGAGGTGAGCGTCGTCAACACCGACAACCTGGGTCTGGAGTTCAGCGGCGGCGGCATCACGAGGACGGGAAGCGCCAGTGTTGTCTACAACGCCGGCGTGGCGCAGGGCGCCGGCATCACCTACGGCGTGAGGCTGAGCGCCGCGGCGCTGCCATATCTGGATCGGACGGCGGAAGTGACGCTGACGAGCGGCAGCGGTGTGCAGGTAAGCCCGTCCTCGCTGACGTTCACCCGGGCCGATGCCCGGATCGCGCAGCCGGTGACGATCACGGGGGTTGCCGCCGGCAGCGCCGCCATTGAGCACACGGTCCGCTTCCCGGCGCTGGCGCTGCTTGATCCCGCGGGGACGATTGCGGTGACGGTAACGGAGGCGCGTTCCCACGGCGTGACGATCTCGCCGACCTGGCTGAGGATCGACGAAGGCGGCAGCGGCGAGTACACGGTGAAGCTGGACACGGCGCCGTCGGCGAACGTGACGGTGACGGCGGGCGGCGAATCGGGCGAGGTGACGGTGGACCCGTCTTCGCTGACGTTCACGCCGTCGAACTTCGGCACGGCGCAGACCGTGACGGTGAGCGCCGGCGCCGACGAGGACACGACGGACGACATGGCGACGCTGACCCACACGTCGGCCAGCAGCGACACGAACTACGGCTCGTCGCTGGGCATCGACGATGTCTCGGTGACGGTGACGGACACGACGCCGACGCTGCAGCTGCTGGCTCCCTCGGCGGATGTGACGGAGGGGACGGATATCAGTCTGACGGTGACGTCGGACCGCGCGCTGACGGGCGATCTGACGGTGAGCCTGACGCTTTCGGACGTTGGTTCGAGCGGTTTCGACGCGGACGACATTCCGGGCTCGCTGGGTCCGCGGAACTTCACCGTGTCGTTCGGCAACACCGCCAGCACGACGGGCACAGTGACGATCCCGACCAGTGCCGACTCGGATGCGGAGGGCGCGGAGACCTACCGGATCACGCTGAACGACGGGGCCGGCTACGCGCTCGGTACCGACAAGACGGCCGACGGCACACTGAACGACGGCACGGTGTCGTCGCTGAGCATTGCGGACGTGACAGCGGCGGAGGACGGCACGTTCGCGTTCACGGTGACGGCGGCGCCGGCGACTGCGTCGGGGATCAGCTTCAAGTACACGGTGACCGCGGAGAGCGGCGACACGGCGACAGCGGATACGGACTTCACGGCAGTGACGACGGCGACGGCGGGGACGATCGCGGCGAACGCGAGCAGCACGACGATCACGGTTGCGGTGACGGACGACACGCTGGACGAGTCCGACGAGACGTTCACGGTGACGCTGTCGGATCCGTCTTCCGGGGTGACGCTCGGCGACGCGACCGCAACGGGCACGATCACCGACAACGACGATCTGCCGGCCCTGTCGATCGCGGCGCCGGCGGCGGTCGCGGAAGGCGACAGCGGTGACACCGCGATGACCTTCACCGTCACGCTGGACGCGGCCAGCGGCCGCGAGGTGACGGTGACCCATGCGGTCGCCGCCGCCTCGACGGCGACCGCGGACACCGACTTCACCGGCGGCGCCGGCACGCTGACGTTCGCTGCTGGCGAGACGCAGAAGTCGATTGCCGTCACGGTCAAGGGCGACGAAGTGGACGAGGCGGACGAGAAGGTGGCGCTCACGCTCTCGAGCCCGACCAACGCCACGATTGGCACGGCCACGGCGACAGGGACGATCACGGACGACGATACGGCGGGGGTGACGATCTCGCAGACCGCGCTGACGGTGGACGAAGGTAGCAGCGGCAGCTACACGGTGAAGCTGGACACGGAGCCGACGGCGGACGTGACGGTGACGGTGTCCGGCGAATCGGGCGACGTGACGGTGAATCCGGACAGCCTGACGTTCACGTCATCAAGCTGGAGCACGGCGCAGATGGTGACGGTGAGCGCGGCGTCGGACGAAGACACGACGACGGACGCCACGGTGACGCTGACGCACTCTGCTTCCGGCGGCGGCTACGGTTCGGTGTCGATCGACTCGGTGACGGTTTCGATCACGGAGACGACGCCGACATTGCAGCTCTCGACGAATCCGGCGGCGGTGACGGAGGGGACGGCGATCAGTCTGCCGGTGTCTTCGGACCGTGCGTTGACGGGCGATCTGACGGTGAGCCTGACGCTTTCGGACCATGGTTCGAGCGGTTTCGACGCGGACGACATCCCGGGCACGCTGGGTCCGCGGAACTTCACTGCGTCGTTCGGTAACAGTGCCAGCACGACGGGGACGGTGACGATCCCCACCAGCACGGACTCGGACGCGGAGGGCGCGGAGACCTACCGGGTCACGCTGAACGACGGGACCGGCTACGCGCTCGGCGTCGACAAGACCGCCGACGGCACACTGAATGATCCGCCGCAGTCCACTGCGCTGAGCATCGCGGATGTGACGGCGGCGGAGGACGGCACGTTCACGTTCACGGTGACGGCCGCTCCGGTGTCTTCCTCGGAGGTGACGTTCAAGTACACGGTGAAGGCGGCGAGCGGTGACACGGCGACGGCGGGCGCGGACTTCACGGCGGTGACGACGGCGACCGCAGCGACGATCGCGGCGAACGCGAGCAGCACGACGATCACGGTGTCGGTGACGGACGACGCGCTGGACGAGCCGGACGAGACGTTCACGGTGACGCTGTCGGAGCCGTCTTCCGGGGTGACGCTCGGCGACGCGACGGCGACGGGCACGATCACCGACAACGACGATCCGCCGGCCCTGTCGATCGCGGCGCCGGCGGCGGTGACGGAGGGTGATTCGGGCAGCGCGGACATGGTGTTCACGGTGACGCTGGGCGCGACCAGCGGCCGGCAGGTGACGGTGGGTTACGCGGTGGACGGCGCCTCGACGGCGACCTCGGGGACGGATTTCACCGCCCTGGCGGCTGGCACTCTGACCTTTGCCGCCGGCAGCACCGGGGCGGCCCTGGCAAAGACGGTGACGGTTGCGGTGACCGGCGACGAGTCCGACGAGACCGACGAGACGGTGGTGCTGAAGCTGAGCGATGCGGTCGGCGCGACGCTGCCGGACCCGGCCACGGCGAGTGGCACGATCGAGGACGACGACGCTTCGCCGGTGCTGGCGTCGCTGACGGCCCAGACGGTGACGGTGGGCGAGGATGTGGACATCACGGCGTCGGCGACGGACGGCGACGGGGACACGGTGACGTACTCGTGGACGCGCAAGGCGGGCGAGACGACGCCGGCGATTCCGAACGGTACGGCGCTGAATGCGGCGCAGCTCACCTTCACTACGACGGCGCCGGGCACGTACACGATGACGGTGACGGCGTCGGACGGCAACGGCAACACGGACACGAAGGATGTGGTGTTGACGGTGACGCAGACCGTGGCTGCGGCTCTGACGATTTCGGTGGCGGACGTGAGCGTCATGGAGGGCGACTCCGGCGAGACGGACATGAACTTCACGGTGACGTTGAGCGGTTCGCCGAGTCATCAGGTCGAGATTCAGGCGACGGCGTGGGCCAAGGGCTCGGGCGATACGGCCAAGGGAGGCAAGGGGGCTGGCCGGGACTTCATCGGTTTCCAGAGACGGAAACTGGTGTTTGCGGCGAACGCGACCGGCGCGGCGCTGAGCAAGACGGTGACGGTGAAGATACTGGGCGACGAGGTCGAAGAGGACGACGAGACCTTTACGCTGCGGTTGAACGTCCTGCGCACGACCGACAGTCGCGTGGCCTTTGCCGGCGGCGAGTCGAGACTCGAAGCGACCGGTACGATCACCGACGACGACGACACGACTTCCACCGGCCACACCATTTCGGTGGCGAATGCGAGTGTCACGGAGGGCGACTCTCACAAGACGGCCATGAACTTCACGGTGACGTTGAGCGGTTCGCCGAGTCATCAGGTTGAGATCAAGGCGACGGCTTGGGCCAAGGATTCGGGCGATGCGGCCAAGGGAGGCTGGGGGCCTGGCCAGGACTTCATCGGTTTCAGGGATCGGAAGATTGTCTTCGAGGCGAATGCGACCGGCGCGTCCTTGAGCAAGACGGTGGCGGTGCAGGTGCTGGGCGATGAGGTGGACGAGGACAACGAGACCTTTACGCTGCTGTTGAACAACCTGCGCACGGCCGACAGTCGCGTGGTCTTTGCCGGCGGCGAGTCGAGACTCGAAGCGACCGGCACGATCACCGACGATGATGACGCCACGGCGACCGGTCATGAGATTTCGGTGGCGGACGCGGAGGTGGTCGAAGGGGACTCGGGGCGGACGGCCCTGAACTTCACGGTGACGCTGAGCGGTTCTCCGAGTCACCCGGTTCAGGTGGACGCGGTTGCCCGGGAGGGCACGGCCGAGGCGGGTCCCGGAAAGGACTTCAGGCATTTTCAGGCGAACCGGAAGGTGGTATTCGCGGCGGATGCGACCGGCGCGTCCCTGAGCCAGACGGTGAGGGTGGATGTTCTGGGCGATGAGGCGGATGAGGACAACGAGACCTTTACGCTGCGGCTGAACAACATCCGCACGAATGACCATCGCGTGGTCTTTGCCGGCGGCGGGACGAGACTCGAAGCGACCGGCACGATCACCGACGACGACACGGCGGGGGTGACGATCACGCCGAGCACTGTGACGGTTGCCGAGGGCGGCAGCAATACCTACACGGTGAAGCTGGACACGAAGCCCTCGTCGGACGTGACGGTGACAGTGGGCGGCGAATCGGGCGATGTGACGGTGACGGGTTCGCCGTTGACGTTCACGCCCTCGAACTGGAAGACCGCGCAGACGGTGACGGTGAATGCGGCTACCGACTCGGACACGACCAACGACAGCGCGACCTTGACGCACGCATCGGCCAGCAGCGACACGAACTACGGCCCGTCATTGAGCATCGACGATGTCGAAGTGACGGTGACCGAGCCGGCGCCGTCGCCGACATTGCAGTTGTCGACGGATCCGGCGGCGGTGACGGAGGGTACGGCGATCCGTCTGTCGGTGACCTCGGACCGTGCGCTGACGGGCACGGTTGCGGTAAGCCTGACGCTTTCGGATCGGGGTTCGAGCGGTTTCACGGCGGCGGACATCCCGGGTTCGCTCGGCCCGAGGAACTTTGACGCGGTGTTCGGCGGGGACAGCGCCAGCACCACGGGCACGGTGACGATCCCGACCAGCGTGGACTCGGTGGCGGAGAACGCGGAGACCTACCGGATCACGCTGAACGCCGGGACCGGCTATGTGGTGGGCAGTGACGACACGGCCGACGGCGCGCTGAACGACGGCACGGTTTCGCTGAGCATCGCGGACGCGACGGCGGCGGAGAACACGGGGACGATGTCGTTCACGGTTACGGCGACTCCGGCGCCGTCTTCGGGGATCAGCTTCAAGTACACGGTGACATCGGAGACCGGCGACACGGCGACGGCGGGGACGGACTTCACGGCGGTGACGATGGCGACGGCGGCGACGATTGCGGCGAGTGCGACGACCGCGACGATCTCGGTGACGCTGTTCGACGACAATGTGGTGGAATCGGACGAGACATTCACGGTGACGCTGTCGGATCCGTCCGCCGGGGTGACGATCTCCGACGCGACGGCCACGGGCACGATCACGGACAACGACGTGTTGCCGTCTCTTCCGGCGCCCGAAGGCTTGTCTGCCAGCGCGGGCGATGCGCAGGTGACGTTGTCGTGGACCGACCTGGGCAACGAGAACATCACCGTGTGGCAGTTGCGTTACGGCAAGGTGGGCGCGGTCTGGGGTTCGTGGTCCGACATTTCCGGTTCGAGCGCCGGTACCACGAGTCATACGGTGTCGAGTCTGGACAACGGCAGCGAGTATCGCTTCCAGATTCGTGCGGTGGCGGGTTCCAACAACGGGGCGGAGTCGGCGGCAGTGACGGCGACGCCGTTTGATGCGAACGCTCCGCGAGTGGTGGTGACGCCGACGGAGTTGACGATCAACGAGGGCAGCGGGGCCAAGTTTGCGGTGGTGCTGGCGGGAGCGAGGCCGACCGGGACGGTCACGGTGGAGATCACGTCCGTGGTCGAGGGCCTTGACGACCGGGATATAGGCGAGCTGGTGTTCGAGCCCTACAACTGGGATGAGCCGCAGAGGGTGACCGAGTATGCCGTCGTGAGTGACGATGAGGGCGACCGCGGCTGGACCACTCGACTCGACGTGAGCGCTCCGGGCACCAACTACGCCGATGTGGAGGCGGACGATGTCACCGTGACGGTGGTGGACACCACGGCGACGCTGACGCTGGCGGACGATCCGGCGGCGGTGACGGAGGGCGCGGACATCAGCCTGACGATCACTTCGGATCGTGAGGTGACGGGCGTGTTGCCGGTGGAACTGACGCTTTCGGCTCGGAGTTCGAGCGATTTCGACGCGGCCGACATTCCCGGCGACCTGACGCAGTTCTTCGATGCGGACTTTGGCAGCGAGGGGGGCACGACCGGGACGGTATTGATCCCGACCAGCTCCGACACGGCCGCTTCGGAGGGTGCGGAGAGCTACACGATCACGCTGGTGGACAACAGCGCCTGGAACGGCTACAAGCTGGGCGATGATGTTGTGGCGGAGGGTACGCTCAACGACGGCGCATCGGGATCGCCGCCGGTGGTGACGACGCCCAAGGGAGTGACGGTGACGCCGACGACGCTGACGGTGGACGAGGGCGGCACGGCGACCTACACGGTGGTGCTGGATGCGGCGCCGAGCGATGATGTGACGGTGGTTGCGGAGGGGAGATCGGGCGATGTGACCTTCACCACCCAGGGTCAGGGTTCCGACGGCAGCAACTGGGGTCGTCTTGTGTTCACCACGTCGAACTGGGACATTCCGCAGTTGGTGCGGGTGTGGGTTCTCGAGGACGCCGACATGGAGGACGATGTGGCGGTGACGCTGAGCCACACGGCCAGCGGGGGCGGCTACGACTCGGTGAGCATTGACAGCGTCACGATCACGGTGACCGAGGACGACAAGACCATGTCGCCGGGGGGCGCGGAGGGGAGTCGTGATCCGGCGGGTTCGGCGGGGCCGCCTGCGTCGGCGCCCGGACAGCCGCAGGGTTTTGAGGCCGAGGCGGGCGACGGCGAGGTGGCGCTTTCGTGGAGCGATCCGGGGGACTCCACGATCACTCACTGGCAGCTGCGGGTGCGTCGTGGTACGGCCAGGTGGAGCGCCTGGACGGATATGGCGGGTTCCGGCGCGGCCACCACGAGTTACACGGTGACGGGTCTGGACAACGGCGTGAAGTATCGGTTCCGGATTCGTGCGGTGAATGCCTCCGGTGCGGGCGAGCGCTCTCCCCGGGTGTTTGCGACGCCGTTCGGGCCGCCGGAGATTTCCATTGCCGATGCTTCCGCCGACGAGGGGGAGACCCTGGTATTCGCGCTCACGCTGTCGGCGCCGTCGGCGCGTGAGGTGAGCGTGTCCTGGCGTCCGGCTTCGGGCGGGGACTACGGGAGCGCGGAGTCCGGCTCGGACTTTGTGCAGGCCTCTGGGGTTGCGCGGTTTGCGCCGGGCGTTGTTCGTGCGGAGATTCGTATCGAGACCCTGGACGATTCGCACGACGAGGGCCGAGAGACCTTTGCGATTCTGCTGTCGGATGCGGAAGGCGGCGTTATTGCGGACGGCGAGGCGACCGGCGTGATTGTCAACTCCGACCCGATGCCGCAGTCGTGGCTCGGTCGTTTCGGTCGCACGGTGGCCGAGGGTGCGCTCGACGGCATTGCCGAGCGCGTTGGTCGCACCGGTGAGTTTGCGCGTGTGCCGGGTTTCCGGGGCACGTTTGGCGGCTACGCGATCGGCGGCGATCCGGTTTCGGCGGCGGGCGCCTGCGGTTCGGGCGACGGGGCGGCGGCGGAAGCGGCTGGCGACAGCGCGTTGCCCGGCGCCGGTGCAGCAGCGGAGCGTGATTGTCTGGCGGATCGGTTCGGCGCCATGGCTGGCCACTCGATCGGCAGCCCCCTGAGCGGTAGCTACACGATGGGCGGAGTTTCAGGTTCCGGGACTTTCGGCGGTGGCGCGGGAGTGTCCCCGGGGTATCCGGCGCAGCCGGGTATGGGCGGCGGTTCGTCGTTCCCGGGTCAGCCGGGGCGGTTCGAGGACGGCGCATCGGAGACGGGTCTCGGGCAACTGCTGGCGGGCAGTCGCTTTACCTACACCCGCGGGGAGGACACGTTCGGCGGCGTTCTCGGGTTCTGGGGCCGCGGCTCGCAGTCGAGCTTCGACGGTCGCGAGGACGAAGTGGGTCTGGACGGCGAGGTGACCACGGCGCTGCTGGGCGTGGACTACGCGAAGGGCCGCTGGCTGGCGGGTGTGGCGCTATCGCAAAGCCGCAGCGCCGGCGGCTATCGCGGAGCGTCAGCCACGCCGGGGACGGACGGCGGTATCGAGGCTTCGTTGACGGCGGCGATTCCGTATGCTTCCTGGCGTCTTTCCGAACGGCTGTCGCTGTGGGGCGCGGTTGGCCACGGCAGCGGCGCCATCACGCTGGCGCCGGGTGCGGCCGAATCCCTGGAGACGGCGATTGGCTGGACCATGGCGGCGACCGGGGCGAGCGGCGAGTTGTTGTCGTTCGCGAACGGCGGTTCGCTGTCGCTGGTGTCCGACGCCCTGTGGGCGCGCACCACCTCGGCCCGCACGGACGGTCTGGTAGGCACGGAGGCAGGCGTCGGCCGGCTGCGGCTGGGTCTGGAGGGCAGCAAGCGGTTTGCGCTGCCCGGTGGCGGCGGTCTGACGCCGAAGCTGGAGATTGGCGCGCGGCGTGACAGCGGCGCTGCGGAAACCGGCTTTGGGGTGGAGATCGGCGGTGGGCTTGCGTGGAGCGATCCGCGCCTCGGCATCGAGTTCAGCGTGGAGGGACGCGCGCTGCTGACCCACGAGGACGGCGCGATGAGGGACCGGGGCTTTTCGGCCTCGCTGGCCTACGATCCCCGGTCGGACTCGGCCCTGGGCCTGACCCTGGCCCTGCGCCAGGACCTCGGTTCTGCGGCCAGCGGCGGTCTGGACGCCTTGTTTGCCCACGATCCGCTGTCGCGTCGTCTGGGCAGCGATCAGGGCGGTCGCTGGACGATGGAAGCGGGCTACGGCTTGCCGGCCTTTCGCGGGCGGTTCGTTGGCGCGCCGCAGCTGAGCTACGGCGTTTCGGCCGGCGCGCGCGAGGTGGGCGTGGGCTGGCGTCTCACGCCGGAGTTGGCGTTGGGCGCGCCCGATCTCGACGTGACGATCGAGGCCGTGCGGCGCGAAGCTTTGCAGGAACCGGCCGACCACCGCCTCGACATCAAGGTTCGAGGCCGCTGGTAAAACAACCTTCGGGAGGTCGGAGAGTAGTCAAGGCACGGTGCCGGACGGCCAGCAGAAACCGTCGATGCACTAAATTCAAACTGGACCCGTCGACGGGAGCAGGTTATCACCATCATTGAATCCCTGTCGTCTGCTTTCATCATTGCTCCTCTCTACCGCCCTTCAATAATTGCAAGGGTAGCCGGTGTCTCAACAATGTTGGCAGAAAGGGATTTGGCCAAAGAGCGGACTTGGCCAGCAGACCGCTGGCAGGAGGCATTGCAGGTATGGAGCGAGGAAAATCTGGTGCAGCAATCATGGCGTGATGCGGCCCCGGTGGTGCGAGACATACCCGATGCAACCTTGCAGGAGATCGCACGTGGCGTTGCATGGTGGCTGGAAGCTACATCCAAATCCGCCGGGGGTTACGAGGAAATACTGCTTGATTTGTGTCAGCGTATTCTGAATTTACCCCTTGAGCCTGACTCCGGCATGATCAAGACTTGGAATGGCAAACCGATCCAGAGTCCTGTCACTGATGCGATCAACCATCCGGTCGGCCTTGTTACCAAATCGCTACTGAACCTTTGGTTCAGGCGCAAGCCGAATGACAACGACCGCCTGCCTGCCGATATTGAGCCTCTCTTCACGCAAATGTGTGAAACGCAGGAAGAACGGTTCCGCCACGGTAAAGTGCTGCTGGCCTCAAAATTGGTCGCGCTGTTTCGCGTCGATCGCCCTTGGACCGAGCAGCACCTGTTGCCGTTCTTCCGGTGGGCCGACAATCCGGCGGAGGCTCCAATGGTGTGGGAAGGTTTCCTATGGTCTTGGCGCATTTACAAGCCTCTGCTGGCGGCCTTCAAGCCGCAGCTGCTTGAAACGGCAAGCTACTACAACAACTTGTGCGAGCACGGTCGACAATATGCCATGCTCCTGACCTACGCGGCGCTGGAACGCTTGGATGGAGATGATCTAGACAGTTATCGGTCGGCGTTCAGGGTTCTGCCACCAGATGGATTGCAAGAAGCAGCAAGGACTCTCTCGCAGGTGCTCAAGAGCGCAGGCAAACAACGGAAGGACTGCTGGACGAATCGCATCCGGCCTTTCTGGAAAAACCTCTGGCCACAGTCACTTGATCTGCTTTCCGACGGTATCCCGGAGTCACTTGCATTGATGAGCATCTCTGCCGGAGAGAAGTTCCCGGATGCAGTGGATTTGATCCACAATTGGCTCCGCCCTGTTGAATATCCCCATCGTGTTGTCAGCCGGCTGCAAGAGAACGGTTTTTGTGCGAGATTCCCGGATGCAGCACTGCGCGTACTGGATGCTGTCATCGGGAATCAGCCATGGAAACCATCTGAATTGGGGCAGTGCCTGACCGCCATGTCGCAGGCGCTGCCGGACATGCAAAACGACCCCCGCTACCAAAGACTGAAAGAGTACGCAGCTTGAAATGTCGGCCGTCTTGCAGTCTGTTCGTATTCCAACGGGATTAGGTCGTAAACGTTCCATTTGCCCGACAGAGAGGGGTGACATCGACGGGCGAAATCAAGAGACATCTGCTGCAATTGAGAACATCCATTTCGTTGAACCTCTCATGGCCTGAGCGAACGTTTACCTTATTCTTGGTTTGGCAGGAGATTTCCTGTTGCCAAAGCTGCTCAAGAGTACGCGGCCATTTTATCCAATCCGCTTACGAATCGCTTGCGGTAAAAGAGCAATCTCTTAAAATTCTTTTTATAACAATATTTTGCAAAAGAATAATACATACGTGGACAAGGCGCTGTCCGGCATTCGGGCGGTGCAGACGCTCTCGCGCCTCAACCGTGCGCATCCGAAGAAACACGATGTCTTCGTGCTGGACTTCCTGAACGAAGCCGGGACCATTCGCGATGCGTTCGCGGACTACTACCGCACAACCATCCTGTCCGACGGGACCGACCCCGACAGGCTGCATGACCTGCAGGCGGACCTGGACGACGCGCAGGTCTACACGCCCCAACAGGTCGATGATTTCGTGCGGCGCTACCTCGAAGGCGACGGGCGCGAGCGGCTCGATCCGATCCTCGACGAATGCGTTGCGGTCTATCGGAGCGCGCTCGACGAGGACGGTCAGGTCGATTTCAAGGGCAAGGCCGGGGCGTTCGTGCGAACCTGCGGTTTTCTCTCCTGCGTCCTGCCCTACGCCAACGCCGACTGGGAAAAGCGGTCGATCTTCTTCCGCTTTCTGATCCCCAAGCTGCCATCTCCTCGCGAGGACGACCTGTCCAAGGGGATCCTGGCAGCCATCGACATGGACAGCTACCGGGTCGAGAAGCAGGCGGTGCAAAAGATCGGGCTTCGGGACGAAGACACAGCTATCGAACCCCTGCCGCCAAGCGGCGGCGGCCACCGTCCCGACCCCGACATGGACCGGCTGTCCAGTATCGTAAAGCAGTTCAACGACCGGTTCGGCGGCATTCGGTGGGAAGATCAGGATCGCGTGGAACAGTTGATTACGCGCACGATTCCCGGGCGGGTGGCCGCCAACGAGGCGTACTGCAACGCCCGGCGGAACTCGGACGCGGACAACGCCCGAATCGAGTTCGACAAGGCTCTCCGGCAGGTGATGACTTCGCTGATCAGGGACGACAACCAGCTTTTCAAGCAGTTCATGGACAACGAAGGCTTCAAGCGCTGGATGACCGACGTGACGTTCGAGTTGACGTCGCAAGCGGCGAGTCCGCCATGAAAACCGGTCGAAGCGGCTGCTGCCGGCATTCGGCTTGCGCCAGCGCCGCCCGCCCGGCCCAGGCGCTCACCTCTCGGGGCAGTGGTTTATCATTTCCACGTTTCTGAAAGGGGGCTGTCTTGCATGAAGACCACTCGCTTGCTGCCGGGCCTGATGCTTGTCCTGGCGAACGCTGCAATGGGCGACGAGGACGGGGAGGCTACCGGCGCCTGCACTTATGTTCAGGAAAACATGTTCGCCGGGCCGTTCGATGTCTGTCAGGCGCCGTTGACGGAAGCCCAGTGTACCGAGATGGGCGAAACCGACGACAACCACGATGCGTCGTTTGCCGAAGGCGAACAATGCGACACCGAGCGGGATATCGTGGGAACTTGCGATTTGGGCGACTCGAAGCTCCACTACTACACCGGCGACGCCTTCGCGCTCGAGATCGGCTGCGGATTCCTGGGGGGCGAATGGGTAGCGGAAGGAGCGGAACAGGCGGAACAGGCGGAATAGCCGCCGTGCCTGCGCTGCCTTCTTACCAGCGCCATCCAAGCCCCAGGTACAGGGAACGCGGCGCGCCGGGGAAATAGCGTTCGCCGCCGAATGCCGTGTAGTCGGCCCGGTTCGCGTAGGCGCGATTGGTGAGATTCAGCACTCTCAGATAGGCGGTCAGCCGCGCGCCAAGGGCGGCGCGGACCCGTACATTGAACAGCTCGTGTCCCGGGTAGCGATGGAGATTCTGCGGCTCCAGGTAGTAGCCTCCGGTCCACAGGCACTCCAGCTCCACCGTTGGCCCTTCGCCATCCCGCCAGCGCAGGCGAGCGCCCCCGAACCGTCGCGGCGCGGTATCCACATCCAGCCCCTCGAGGTTGATTCCTGCCGGCAGGAAGCCGCGGTCGTAACGATGCCTTGCGAAGCTGGCGTTCAGTTCCAGCGTCAGCGCGCTGCCCAGCGGCCAGCCGAGCTCGGCTTCCAGCCCTTCGTGCCGCGTACCGCCGCCTGCGCGGTTGAACAGTTCCGCGTCGCGAAACAGCACATCCCTCTTGCGCATGCGATACACGACCAGTTGCGCGGCTAGCTTGCCGGCGCGCAAGGCGACCCCCATCTCCGCGGCGCGCATATTCTCGGGGCGCAGTTCGGCCATAGCCTGCGCTCCCTGCAGGCGGTACAGCTCGGTGGCCTGCGGCATGCGGAACCCGTGCGCAAGGCTGAGCCAGAGGCGCTGCCGGGGCGCCGGACGCCACATGAGGCTCAGTTTGGGCGAGAACGTTCCGAAACGGTCCGTGCGATCCGCAGGCCGACTGTAGCGGCAACCGCCAAAGCCGCAGACACTCGAGTCGTCGCGAGCGCGCCCGGCAGGCAGGCGGGTCCGATAGTCGTACCGCACCCGCTCGTAGCGAGCGCCCGCACTGACGGTCCACCGCTCTCCCAGGCGGAGGTCGAACTGGGCAAACGGCGCCATCCACAACGCCCCTGCCCGGTAGTCGTAATGCTCGCCGGGCGGAAAGACTTCGCGCACCAGCGCACTGCCCGCCGCCTCGCCCTCCTGCCATTGCTTCAATTCGCCCTTCGTGTATTCCACATCGAGGCCGGCGACGAGCGCTCCTGCAGCCGTGGCCACATGGACGGCCGATTGCATGCCTGCGCCGCCATGGCGATTGCTTTCGAAGGGGTCGCCCGGCAGAAAGTGCATTCGGAAACGCATGCGCGAGTAGCGCGCATAGGGCGTCACAACCAGGGTCAGCGCTTCTCCGCGGCTGTACTCGAGGCGCAAGTACGCGCGAAGGTTCACAGCCCTGCGAAACGCCTCGGGATCCGGGTTGGACGAGGCCGCTTCCCGGTCCCGGTAGCTGTTCAGGCCGGTGACGTAACCAGCCGTATCCTGATCAAGGCCGCTCGCGGCCACGGCCGCGGTCCATTTCCACGAGGCCCTGCCGCCCGCCCTGAAACCGTTGAACTTGAGTTGGCGGTAGCTGGCGCCGTTGCGAAAACCGCCGGCGCGGGTTCCCGTGAGCCTCAGGCCGGAGTTGGATTCGCCCGGGAGGACCAGCCGGAGCCGCCGCAGGCCTTGCGCCCCGAGTTCCACTCCCGCCATGGACGAAGGTTCCGCAATGGCCGTGATGATGTTGACCACCCCGTGCAAGGCGTTGCCGCCGTGAACCGCGGCGCCGGGTCCTCGCAGGATCTCGACCCGCGAGGCGGCTTCGTGGTGGGCGAAAAACAGTTCGTTGACGTTGCAGAATCCTGGAGAAGTGAGCGGTATGCCGTCTTCCGCCGCCAGCAAGGCGCCGCAGGCGCCGGCGCCCGTCAGGACGGGGGACCGCAAGGCGGGCAGATATTCCTGGCCGCTGCCTCTTTGCAGGTTCACGCCCGGCGCTCGCGCCAGCACTTCCTGCACATGCGTCTGACCGAGGTTCCAGCCGCTGTGTTCCGATCCGAGCGCGGTGAGGCTGCGTGCAATGTTGCGGGTGGCCGTTGGCCTGCGCCGGGCCGTCACCACGATTTCCTCCAGCGGCGCCCGGTTGGCGTTTCGCTCCCGTGCGTCGTCCGCCCCGGAGAGGGCGGGTTGAGCCTGTGCGAGCGCCGGGGCCGCCACGAGCAGCGAGAGCGCAATGAGCAGGGCGGTTCGCATGGACCGGATGGCGGGGGCGCCTGTCTCGCCAGCCCGGCCCCTGTCCTTACAATGTCTTGCCTTGAGCAAGTCCATGTTTTTCCCGGTTCCTGCAATGACGCGCAAGTATCGCGCAAGCCCTTTCCGGTTTTCGGGCAGGCCCGCCACGTCGGCCCGGAAGAACGAGCGGGCTGCTCGCTTCCCATGACAGGACAGCAGCGCAAGATGGCGGCGGCGACATGGGCAATCTGGGCCGTATTCGGTTCGGGTTGCGATTCCGGTGAGCGGCCCGATACCCGGGAAATGCTGCTGATCGCGGGAGGGGAATTCACCATGGGCACGGACCAGGGGCTGCCGCACGAGGGTCCGGCCCACCGGGTTTTCGTGGATTCCTTTCATATCGACGCCCACGAGGTCACCAACGCCGGGTTCGCCCGGTTTGTCGGCGCAACCGGCTACGTCACCGAATCCGAACGGCTGGGATGGTCCGGCGTGTTCGATCCCGAACTCGGCCGGTGGACGAAGAGCGATGGCGCCGACTGGCGCCGCCCGAACGGCCCGCACTCCTCGCACCAGGGCATGGAGAACTTTCCCGTCGTGCACCTGTCCTGGAACGATGCCGTTTCCTATTGCGCCTGGAGAGGCGCCCGGCTGCCCACCGAGGCCGAGTTCGAATACGCTGCCCGCGGAGGGCTCGGGAACACACGCTATGCCTGGGGAAACGAACTGACTCCCCGGGGCGCGCACCGGGCAAATCTCTGGCAGGGCGAATTCCCCCTGGAGGACCGGGGGCTTGACGGTTACACGGGACTCGCGCCGGTGGGGCGATTCGCGCCCAACGGCTTCGGGCTCCACGACATGACCGGCAATGTGTGGGAATGGGTTCAGGACTGGTACGCACCCGATTACTTCGCCCGGTCTCCCGCAAACAACCCGCGCGGACCGGACACCGGAATGCAAAAGGTCCTGCGCGGCGGCAGTTGGCTATGCAGCGAGAACTACTGCCGGGGCTATCGTCTGGCGGCGAGAAGTATGGCGCCGCCCGATTCCGGACTCAACAATCTGGGATTTCGCTGCGCCCTGAACGCCGATCAGGCCGGCCAGACCCGGCAGGACGGATAGCCCGCATATTTCCAGTTATCCGTAAACGCCCGTCCTTCATTCGCGGAGTTCGTGGCGCGCTATAAGCAATTTCTGGATTTCACTCGCGCCCTCGTAAATCCGAAGCGCCCGGATTTCACGGTACAAGCGCTCGACTACCGAGCCGGAGCGCACCCCGTCCCCGCCGAACAACTGCACCGCCCGGTCGATGATCTCTTGCGCCTGTTCGGTGGCGAACAGCTTGGCCATGGACGCCTCGCGCGTCACTCGCTGCCGCCCCGAGTCCCGCAACCATGCCGCCCGGTAAATCAACAGCGTCGAAGCATCCAGGGCGGTGGCCATGTCCGCCAGGGCCGCCCGGGTCATTTGCAGGTCCGAAAGGGCGCCGCCGAACAGCCGGCGGCTGCGGGCTCTCGCAAGGGCTTCGGCGTAGGCGCGGCGCGCCATGCCCAACGCTGCTGCGCCCACCGTCGAGCGGCACAGGTCCAGTGTGCCCAGGGCGATTCGCAGCCCGTCGCCCGGCTCGCCGAGCATGGAGTCCGCCGGCGTACGGCAGTTGGCGAACTCGAGGCTGCCCAGCGGATGGGCCGCGATCACCGGAGTGCGCTCGCTCACTGCAAGGCCGGGTGTTTGCGCTGGAACGATGAAGGCGCTGATCCCCCGCTTGCCTTCGCCGGTGCGGGCAAACACCACGTAGAAGTCCGCCACCCCGGCGTTCGAAATCCACGCCTTGCCGCCATTGAGCACGTAACTGCCGGTTTGCAGCTCCGCGCGCGTGGTCATGGCGGCAACATCGGAGCCGGCTTCTGTTTCGGACAGTGCGAAGGCGGCAATCGATTGCCCGTTCGCAACGCCCGCAAGCCAGGTGTCCTTCTGCTTGCGGTTGCCGAACAGACTGATCGGAGCGCTGCCGAGCACCTGCATCGCATAGACGAAATCCGCCAGCGGCTCGTGGCGCGCCAGGGTTTCCCGCATCAGGCACAGGCTGCGGGCGTCAGGTTCCACATCCTCGCCAAAGGGCCTGGGAACCGCAATTTTCAGGAACCCAGCCTCGCCAAGACGGGCGGCGATGTCCCTGCAACGGGCGTCCAGGTAGTTGTCCGGCGGTTCGTGCGCCCAGGACTGCTCGCGGCACCACTCGTCGAGGGCACGCTCGCGGTCACGGTGGCGCGCCTCGAAGAACGGCCAATCGAGGTGGCCGGGGAGCACCGCCCGGCCCCTTACCCGGCGACTTGCCGCGCCAGCGCCTCGCGAATCAGGCGCGCGTGCTCCGCGAGCACCCGGTCGTCTGCGAGCGCATGGCCTGGCGGCTTCATCTGCTGGCCCTGATGGCAGGGAATCACGTGGACATGCATGTGAAAGATCACCTGGCCTGCGGCGGCGCCATTGTGGATTTTCACCATAACGCCATCCGCTGCGAACGCCTTCCTTGCCGCTTTCGCCAGCCGCTGCGTTGCCGCAAACACGCCGGGAACGGCCGCGCTCGGCAGCTCCAGGAAATCCTCGGCCGGCGTCTTCGGCAGCACCAGCGTGTGGCCGTCGGCCCGGGGCATGACATCCATGATCGCCAGAACATGCTCGTCCTCGTAGGCGCCATGGTATCTCGCCTCGCCGGCAAGGATGCGCGCAAAGATGTTTCCCGGATCGTAAGTCATGTTTCAAGCCCGCGTATCATTCCACCTTGGCCTATATCATGCCCGAAGTGCGGCGTTTCCTGACGCAGCGCCGCGCCCACCACAAAAGCCCATGGAAAAGAACGCCGGCGGCCTCCGGGATTCCGCCAATCGTTGCTTCGTTTGCGGCCCGGGCAATCCCGGGGGGCTGGGGGTGCGTTTCCGTCTGGAAGAAAGCGACGGCGAGCGGGTCTGCCGCGCGGAGTTCACCCCGGGACCCACGCATGTGGGCTACAGCGACATGCTGCACGGCGGGATTCTCTACGCCCTGCTGGACGACGTGATGGCCAACTGGGGCTTCCTGCAGAACCTGCGCGTGCATACGGCCCGCTGCGAGGTGCGCTACCGGGACGCAGTGCCCACAGGCGTGAGGCTGAAGCTGGAAGGCCGTCTGGTTCGCCGGCGGGGCCGGATGATCGAGATGGAAGGGAGGGCGTTTCGAGACGACAACGGCGCTCTCGCCGCCACCGCCCGGGCGCGCTTCATGACGCCCGGCGGCAGCCAGCGGGTCTGGCCTGAACCCCGGCACTGAAGGCGTCCGTCCGGCGCTGCCGGTCGAAGATCACGGTCGGCCCGCAGCTTCCGCACCCTGCTCTGCGATCTCTCCGGCGCTGCGGTGAATACCGTGCGCCCGCCCCCCCCCCCCCGTCCAGCGACGCTATGGCAAGGAGTGAAACCGCTGCCCCCGGATGGAAAAAGCCGCGTCTTCGACTTGCGAGGCGCCGCCCTTCCGGGAGAATCGACCGAAGGGGCGGGCGACCGGTTCAGGCGGACGAATAGATCGCGATGTCGTAGGTTCCGGTGCCCTCGCGCAGCGGGCGAACCTTGTTGCGGTATTCGTCACCCTTCCAGAACGCGTCCAGCTGTTCGCGGGTGGGGAAGCGGCTCACGATCAGGTAGCGGCCGCTCAGCAGGTCACCCTCGGCATTCTCTTCGGCCGGACCGCGGATGATGTATTCGCCGCCGTTGCTGGCCACAAGCTCGGCGGAGCGTTGCGCGTATTTCTTCATGTTCTCGTTGAAGTTCGTGATGTTGCACACCGCAACCATATAGTGGGCCATGGTCGAGTAATCCTCCTTGCCTTGATGCACGGGAAAGCGGTCGAAACGCAAGCTCAGCGGGTAGCGCCCTTGCTCGCCCCGGCACGGTACAGCAGGGCCACGATCACCGCAAGCACCAGTATTCCGGGCCAGACGCCCGCCGAGAATGGCAGCGACAGCACGTCCTTGTCGCGCGTCGCCACGATGAAAGCGGCAATCACGATGCCCATCAATGCCCAGCCGGTGATCAGGCCCGCCGCATAGAGCGAGCCCGGTCTGGCGCCCTCGCCGCCCCGGGCGCGCCCGACGAGAAACGAAACCAGCCCGCCCAGGAAAATCGGAACCGCCAGTTCGACGGGCAGGTAAATGCCCACCGCAACGGCCAGCACCGGCATGCGGAATGCGGCCTTGCGCACCCGCAGCACTTCGTCGCAGACGATAATCAATGCGCCCACGGCAAGGCCGGCGTAGATCATGTTCCAGGGCAGATCCTCGCCCACGCCCAGCACGCCTTGCGCCACCGAGGCCATCAAGGTGGCCTGCGGCGCCAGCAGGGAATCGGGATTCTCCGGGGTGCGCGGCCCGATCCCGTAGGCGTCCAGCAGGATATTGAGAATGGGAGCCAGCAAGAAGGTGGCGGACACCACGCCCACCACCTGCATGATCTGTTGCTTCCAGGGCGTTGCCCCTACCATCCGGCCGGCCTTGAGATCCTGCATGTTGTCGCCGCCGATGGCCGCGGCGCAACAGACCACCGCGCCGATCATGATGACCGCCGCCGGCGCGGTCGCGTCCCCGGCGCCAACCATCCACAGCATCAGCAGCGAGGAAAACAGGATCGTGGCGATGGTGACGCCGGACACCGGGTTGTTGGAGGAACCCACCAGACCCGCCATGTACGCAGCCACCGCGGAGAACAGGAAACCGGTGGTGACCATCAGCAGCATCATGGCCAGCGAAACGCCCGCGCTGCCCACCACGTTGTAATAGATCGCCCACATGAGCAGCGCCATGCAGCCCACTCCGATCGCCACAATCCGCATCGGGGTGTCCCTGTCGGTCTCGGCCGCGACTGTTGTGGTCTTGCCGAACCCGCGCCGGAACGCATCCACCAGCGATCCGCGCAACGATATCAGCGCCCAGAGACCCCCCACGATCATTGCGCCCACACCGAGGAATCGAATCTGGGTGCTCCATATGGTGAACGCTGCGTCCGCTGCGGACATATCGGCCACGGCGGCCGCCAGTTCCGGGTGGTTCTCCAGCTGCCAGGCTCCGAACACCGGCAGGGCCACGTTCCAGGAAAACAGTCCTCCCAGCAGCACCAGGCTGGCGATATTGATGCCCACGATGTAGCCCACGCCAACCAGGGCCGGAGAGAGGCTCGACCCGATGTAGGCAATGCTGTCGCCGCTCACGCGCGCGGCCCACTGGGCGCTCTGGTCCCATATCCTGAGGCCGGTATCGCACAACTTGGCAGCGGCGCCGAGTGCGGCGCCCAGCAGCAGGAAGCGAACCTCGCCGCCTTGCTCCTGCCCGGCCTTGAGCACCTGCGCGGTTGCCTGACCTTCGGGGAACGCCAGGTTTTCGGACACAATCAGCGAGTGCCTGAACCCGACGGTGTACAGCACTCCGAGCAAGCCGCCGACCAGGGCGATCACGCTTACCCACCAGTAATCGAAAACGTTCCAGTAGTTCAGCATCAACAGCGCGGGCAGCGTGAAGATCACGCCCGCCGCCAGCGATTCGCCCGCCGAGGCCGCAGTCTGCACGATGTTGTGTTCGAGAATGCTGCTGCGCTTGAACAGGCTCAGCACGGCCATGGAAAGCACCGCGGCCGGAATCGACGCCGAAACCGTCAGACCCGCGAACAGCCCGATATATGCGTTGGCTCCCGAGAGCACGATCGACAGCAGCACTCCGGTTACTATCGCCTTGACGGTCAATTGCGGCATGAGAATCTCCCCTTCGATGAACTGGGCGAATACTATACCGGCGCGGTCACCGATGGGACGCCTTGCAACCGCGCGGCGCCGTGGCGGCCATTCCGACGGTCGAAGCCGCGGCGAGCGGGCCTCGGGAGTATGCGCGCCGGCGGCGGCTCCGGGGGTGGAATGCCCTTCTGCCCGGTGAAGATGCACGGGCGCGGGACCGGTTCGTGATTGGCCTGCTGCAGCGGGTCCGCCGCGCCCGGATCACCGTGGACGGCGAGGCAAGGGGAGAGATCGGCCGGGGCTTGCTGGTGCTGGCCGCAGTCGAAAGAGGCGACACCGGCGCCCAGGCAAGGCGTCTGGCCGAACGGATCGTGAACTACCGGGTCTTCCCCGACGGCGAAGGGCGCATGAACCTGAGCCTGAAGCAGATCGGAGGCGAATTGCTGCTGGCGCCGCAATTCACGCTGGCCGCCGATACCGGCAAGGGAACCCGGCCCGGATTTTCGAAGGCTGCGCCTCCCGGGGAAGGCCGGCGGCTTTTCGAGCGGCTGGTTGCCGAAGCCGAAGCGCAGGACATTGGCGTTCGCACTGGCGTGTATGGCGCGGACATGGATGTGGAACTCGTCAATTCCGGCCCCGTGACCTTCCTCCTCCAGGTCCGTGCGAAGCCATGAGGGGGTATGATTGGCCTTGCCGGTGGATTGCCGCGGCGGTTGGCGCACTATTCGTGATGCCCGGCGGAAACCGGAAAGGCGCAACGTAAGGACTGGAAACCATAATGTTTGGAGGAATCAGCGGCTGGCAGCTTCTTATCGTGCTGCTGCTCGCATTGGTGATATTCGGCACCTCGCGCATCCGCAACCTCGGCAGCGACCTGGGCTCGGCAATCAAGGGCTTTCGCAAGGCCGTGTCCGACCCGGACAAGCACGACCCGGAAAAGCTGACCCGCGCAGACGCCAAATTCAGTGACGCCGAGGCGGACGAAGAAACCGGGAAGAAGGAATCTTCCAGGGACTGATTTGCGGCCCGGCGCCTGAGTGGAGGCGCGCCCTCCATGTTTGACATCGGGTTTGCGGAACTCATCCTTCTTGCGGGCCTGGGGCTGATTGTCCTGGGCCCCCAGCGCCTGCCGAGGGTGGCGGCGCAACTGGGGCGCTGGGTAGGTCAGGCGCGGCGAATGTCGCGCACATTGATGTATCAGCTGCGCCAGGAAGTGAATCTGGACGATCCCGGGCCGTTTGCAAGCCGCGGGCCTTCGATGTCCGAAGGCGCCCGGGAAGGCGCTCGGACCAGCGCTCAGACCGGCGCACGGGCCAGCGCCCGGGAAGGCGCTCAGACCGGCGCACGGGCCAGCGCCCGGGAAGGCGCTCAGACCGGCGCCCGGACCGGCGCTCGGACCAGCGACCGGGAAGGCGCTCAGACCGGCGCACGGGCCAGCGACCGGGAAGCCAAAAGCAAGGAATCCGATGCCCCCGGCGAAGCCTGATCCAGTGAATAGCAAGGCGAAGGAGCCGCAGCAAGGAGAGCAGGAGGAACTGGAAGAGTCCAGCCTGTTGTCGCATCTGGTGGAACTGCGGTCGCGGCTGATGAAGGCCGCCGCCGCGGTGCTGGTGATTTTCCTCGGCCTCGCGCCCTTCGCCCGGAAGGTGTTCACCCTGGTGGCGCAGCCGCTGATGAGCCAGTTGCCGGAAGGCGCCACGATGATTGCCACCAAGGTGGCTTCCCCTTTCCTGACGCCCTTCAAGACCGCCTTCTGGGTGGCGGTCTTCGCCGCCATGCCGGTTGTCATCTACCAGGCCTGGGCCTTCGTCGCGCCGGGTCTTTACAAGCGCGAGAAGAAGATAGCGTTGCCGCTGGTGTTGTCCAGCATCGTGTTGTTCTATTCGGGCGCGGCGTTTGCCTTCTACGTGGTGTTCCCGCTGATGTTCGGATTCTTTACGGCGGCCACCCCGGAAGGCGTTGCAATGATGACCGATATTGGCGAATACCTGGATTTCGTGCTGGTGCTGTTCTTTACCTTCGGGCTCGCTTTCGAGGTGCCCATCGCCATCCTGCTCATGGTGGGCGCGGGGATCGTCAGTCCCGAATCGCTGGGCAGGAAACGCCCCTATGTCCTTTTGGGGGCCTTCACCCTGGGTATGCTTCTGACGCCGCCCGACATGATCTCGCAAACGCTTCTGGCGGTTCCGCTATTTTTGCTTTACGAGGTCGGCATCCTCATGGCGCGTCTGGTGGTCAAGAAGCGTTCGGCCAACGAGGACGCTTTGGGCTGACCGGCCATCCGGGCCATGCAAGCCTTCGGGCGAGCCGTGGAACTCCGGGGCTGGAAAGGCGGGAAGGTACTGCTGCCCCGGCAAGTCGAGTGGCCACGCGCATCCGCTCCCGCCCGCAGCTCAGTCGATTCCACGGCTCGAACGAACGTTTGCCGGGCGGCTATCCGCCGGGCGGCAACACCTTGCTCAGGCTGTCGTAGCCGCGCACCTCCGCTTCCTCGATTTGCTCCCGGGAAATTGTTTCGATTCGCTGACCTGCGGTGCTGTCCTCGTCCGGTTCGCCCTGGCGCCGCACCCGGTTGATGCGCGAACCGGTCATGTCCTTCCGCTCCAATGTGGAAGAGTAGCCCTGATTCTTCTGGCGCCGCTTTTCCCGGCGCTCGGCGGCTCGATCTTCCGCCGCCACGGCGGCGGCTTGCGGCGCTTGGGCCGCCGTGGGGCGAAGCGCGGACTCCTGGATGCCGCAAGCGCTCGCTGCAAGGGCCAGCCCGATAATCAGCAGTTTCTTCACAGTCAATACCTCCCCGAGACGGGCGCAAGAATAGCACGCGGCTCAGCGCGGTGGGCCGAGGGGGCGAACCAGTGTGGTCAGGTGGGACACGCTCAGCAGGGCCCCTTCCTCGTCCGTCACGCGGATGTCCCAGATATGCACCGTGCTGCCGAGACGCAGCGGGCGGGCGGTGCCGTACACATGGCCCGAACGGGCAGCCCGCAAGTGGCTGACGTTGATCTCCAGGCCCAGAACCTGACATTTCCCCGGCGGCGTACACAGGTACGAAGACCAACTGCCCACGGATTCCGCCAGCACCGCCGATGCGCCTCCGTGCAGCAGGCCGAAGGGCTGCTGGGTGCGGCAGTCCACCGGCATGCGGGCGCGCAGGAAATCGTCTCCGATTTCGACGATTTCCACTCCCAGATGCCCCAGCATCCGGTTCTTTTCCAGGGCGTTCAACTGCTCCGGGCGGTCGAACGCTTCGGGATGCCAGATCCGCCCGGACACTACTCCTCTTGCTCCGCAACCTTCCGGTACGCTTCACGAAAGCTCAGGCCCTGCTCCACAACCAGTCGATTGGCTCGCGCCGCAGCCTGCAGGCCTGGCGCCGAAGTCAGTTCCTTGCAGCGTTTCGGGTCAAAGCGCAAGGCACGCACTATACGGCATACGACCGTGCCGCTCTCCCCCGTCAGGTCGATGGCCCGGAACAGCGGCGCCTTGATGCGTTGCATGTCCCGCTGATAGCCGGACGGCAGGGACGCCGGAATGCCCAGCACCTCGAACAGGCAGGCGCGCACGGTCGCGCCCGCGCCGCGAACCAGTTCCAGCGCATCCGGATTGCGCTTCTGGGGCATGATGGAGGAGCCGGTCGTGACCTCGTCGGCCAGGCGGACCAGGGAGAACTCCGCAGTGCAGAACAGCAGCAGGTCGGCGGCCAGACGGCCAAGGTCCTGCATCAGCAAGGCGCATTCGAACAACAGGCCCGCCTCCGCCTTGCCCCGCGAAAGTTGCACCGAGCTTACCGGTTCCTGCACCGCGGCGAAACCCAGGCTCGCGCGCGTGGATTCCCGGTCGATGTCCAGCCCCGGGGCGCCGAAGCCCGCGCCGCTGCCGAGCGGATTGCGGTCCATGCGCCGCACGGCGCCGGCCAGACCCGCTGCGTCGTCGCGCAGCTCCCCGGCAAAACCGCGCGCCCACAGCCCCACGCTGCTGGGCATGGCCTGCTGCATGTGAGTGTAGCCGGGCAAGGGCAAACTACCCTGGCGCTCGTCCAGACGGTCCAGCTCGTCGGCCGCTGCCCCGGCGGTGGCCTCGAGGTCCTGTGACGCATCCTTGAGGTACAGACGCAGCGCCGCCAGCACCTGATCGTTGCGGGAGCGTCCCAGAT
Organism: Gammaproteobacteria bacterium; assembly: GCA_965115835.1. Lineage (GTDB taxonomy): Bacteria > Pseudomonadota > Gammaproteobacteria > Steroidobacterales > Foliamicaceae > Foliamicus. Next base: position 2,064,866 of record OZ220471.1, on the reverse strand, counting down.
GCACACGCTTGCCGGCCTCGCCGATGCGCGCCGTCAGGCGCCGCTCCAGCGCGGTATGCGCGTCTTCCTCCTCCAGGGCGATCGTCCATTCCCCGGCGGCATGCGCTTCGGCCAATGCCTCGAGGCCGCTCACGATGCCGGCGTGATCCGGGGCCGACAGGTAGCCTGCCGAGCGCAGCATCCCGGCGTGCGCAATCGAGGCTCGCGCGTCATACGTCACCAGGCGATTGTCGAGGCGGTGGTCCTCGCCGGCGGTGTAGCGCAGAACGGTCTCGTCCAGTTCTCCGCCCTTGTCCCAAAGGCGCGTCATTGCTGGCCCGCTTCCTGCTCGGCGGCCGACAGCACATCGATACTGCGCACCACCATGGTGCCGCAGCCCTCGTTGGTGAACACCTCCCGGAGCAGGGCGTCACGGGTGCTTCCGGAAACCAGGTGAACACGCGGCACGCCTCCCGTGATCGCGGCCTCGATGGCTGCCGCCTTGGGCAGCATGCCGTCCGCCAGGGCGCCTTGCGCACGCAGCCGGCGCAAGCCGGCAAGATCGAGATACGACAGCAGCGTGAGAGGGTTGGCGCGATCCGACAGGATGCCCGGCGCGGCCATGGTGAGCACCAGTTTCTCGGCCTTGGTGGCCACTGCCACGGCGGCGGCCACGGTATCGGCATTGATGTTGAGAAGGCCGCCTTCGGGGTCGGCGGACAGCGGACTGACGATGGGAAGAAAGCGCTTCTTGAGCAATATCTCCAGCACCGCCGGATCCACTTTTTCGATATCGCCCACGAAACCGAAGTCCACCGGCTCCTCGCCGGCGTCCGGCATTTTTACCGGCGCCCGGCGGCGGGCCACGATCAGGCCCGCGTCCACCCCGGACAGGCCCACGGCCGGAATCCCGCAGGCCCGGCAGGCGGAAAGCAACTGCGTATTCACCTCGCCGTTCAGCACCCAGGCGGCCACCTTCAGATCCTCCGCGCCGGTCACACGGCGGCCCGCCACCATGCGCACCTCGTGCTTGAGGCGGGTGGTCAACTCGGTGGACTGGGGTCCGCCGCCATGCACGATGACGATGCGTATCCCCATCGCCTGCAGCACCCCCGCCTGCTCCGCCAGCGCCTCGACCCGGCTGGGCCGGCTCAGGACTTCGCCGCCCAGCTTGATTACGAACACGCGCTTGCGGTACAGGCGCAAGTACGGCGCGGCGGCCCGCAGCGCACCCAGGCCCGTGCCGGCCGGCAGCTTGCGGTTCACAACCCCGGCCCCAGGATCGCATGGAGCACGGCCATCTGCACCCACATGCGATTGCGCGCTTCGGCCACCACCACGCTGCGCGGTCCGTCCAGCACCGCCTCGCTCACCACCACGTTGCGGCGCACCGGCAGGCAGTGCATGAACCGGCAGTCGGGTTCGGCCGGCCGGAACCAGTCTTCGTCCACGCACCAGTCCTCGTGCCGGTTGCGCAATTGATAGTCTGCATGCTTGTCGCCGTAGTGGCGGGTCGAGCTCCAGGATTTGGCGTACAGCACATGAGCGCCCTCCAGGGCGGCGGCCCGGTCGTCCGTTTCCTCAAGCGAGCCCCCCGAGCGCCCGGCGAGCGCCCTGGCCTTGTCCATGACCATTGGCGGCAACTCGAAGCCCTGCGGTCGCAGCACGGTCACGTCCATGCCCCGCATGGCCGCCATCTGAACCGTGGAGGCCGGTACCGCCAGCGGCAATGCCAGCGGATGATAGGCCCAGCTCAGCACGAACCTGCCCCCGGTTGCGGGAACGCCGAGATCGTCCAGCGTCTTCCAGTCCGCCAGGCTCTGGCAGGGATGCTTGATTGCCGACTCCATGTTGATCAACGGCGTCGAGATCAGCTCCGCCAGGTTTCGATACTCCCGATCCTCCAGATCCTCCACGAGGTTGCGGCGCTCCGCGAAGGCGCGCAGTCCCAATGCGTCGCCGTACGACGCGATGACCGGGACCGCCTCCCGGACATGCTCCGCGGCGGCGCCGTCCATGACGATTCCCGGGCGGGTCTCCAGCCCGTGAATCGACATCTCCGGCGAGATCACGAAGGCCCCGCCGCCCAGCCGGGCCATGGATGCCTGAAACGACGCCAGGGTTCGCAGCGAGGGATTGAGAAACAGCAGCGACAGCACCTTGCCCTTCAGGGCCTCGGGCTCCGGTTGCCGTTCGAGGCGGGTCGACAGCGCCAGCAATGCCGCGATTTCTTCCGCCGCGAAATCGGCCAGATCGTCGAATTGTCGAAAGTCACTCATGGGACGGCTCCTGCCGGGCGGCAAGTGGGTCGAGAGAGGCGGCCAGCACGGCGGCCTCGCTCTCGCGCAGGTTCAGCGGCGGCATGAGGCGCAGCCATTCCGGCAACGCGCTGGCGCCGGTGAGGATGTCGGCTTCGAGCAGCCGCTCCCGGACCGCGCCGGCGCCGCCCCGGCACTTGAGGCCCAGCAGCAAACCCCGCCCCTGGATCGCCTCTACCGGCCCCCGAACGCAAGTGGCGCGTATTTGCCGCTCGCGCGCCGCAGCCATTTCGGGAAGCTGTTCCGACTGCATCACGTCCAGCACGGCTTCGATTGCGGCGCATGCCAGAGGGCCGCCTCCAAAGGTGCTGCCGAGATCGCCCGTGGAGAGCTGTGCGGCGCAATCCTCGCGCATCAGCAGCGCTGCGCAGGGAAAACCGGCGCCCAGGGACTTGGCCGCGGTGAGCATGTCGGGCGCCACGGCGGAGTGCGACACGGCAAACGGCATGCCGCTGCGGCCCATCCCGCATTGCACTTCGTCGGCGATGAACAAGGCGCCCTGTGCGTCGCAAGCCGCCCGCACTGCGGCCAGGACTTCCGCCCGGAAAGGGTAGGCGCCCGCCACGCCCTGGATTGGCTCCAGAATGACGGCGGCCGTTTCCCTGTCGATGAGGGCGGCCACGGCGGCCGCATCGTCGCGCGGCGCGAATACCACATCGAAGGGGGTTCGGGGGAAGCCGTACCAGCGGTCCCGAGCCCCCCAACTGACCGCCGCGGCGGCGGCCGTGCGGCCATGAAATGCATGCTCGAAGGCAACGACCCGGGATCGACCGGTAAGCCGGCACGCCAGACGCAGGGCGTTCTCGTTGGCCTCCGCGCCCGAATTCACGAAGAACACCCGATTCAATCCGGCAGGAGCAAACTCCGCCAGTTTTTCGGCGGCCCGCGCCCGCACCCGCAGCGCCAGCGCGTTGCTGGCGAAAATCAACTGGCTCGCCTGCCGTTCGAGGGCCTCCAGCAGGCGCGGATGGCCATAGCCCAGAGCGCACACCGCGTGCCCCCCATAAAGATCGAGCAGCCGGCGTCCGTTTGCGCAGATCAGCCAGGCGCCCTCGCCGGCCACGATCTCGAAGGGCAGCTGGGCATAGACCGGCGCCAGATGCGCGCTTTCGGGATGGCCTGCTTCGCCGAACGGGCGCGCTGCCGCTTGCACGGTCATGTCCATGCCGGTCCGGGCGCGCTCAGGCCGGCGGTTTCGTCGAGTCCGTACAGGCGATTGGCCCATTGCACCGCGCCGCCGGCGGCGCCCTTCACAAGGTTGTCGAGCACCGCGAAAACCGCCACGGAACCCCCTTCGACGCACACCGAAAGGTGCGCATGGTTGCCGCCAACCACATTCTTCAACCGCGGCGGGTCGTCCACGAGATGCACGAACGGCGCGTCGCCGTAGCTTTCCTCGAAGGCGTCCCTTACCTGCCGCTCGTCCACCGGCGGCTTGAGCCCGGCTTGCATCGTCAGGTGGATGCCGCGCGCGAACGGCCCCGAATGCGGCACGAAGCGCAATTGCGGGCGAGCGCCGCTTACCGCTTCGCAGATCGCTTCGACCTCCGGCGCATGGCGGTGCCGCAAGGGCCGGTAGGCAAACATGTTGGAATGTCGCAGGGGGTGATGGGTGGTCGCCAGCGGTTGCTTGCCGGCGCCGGTGCTGCCGGTCACGCCGCAGGCAAAAAGCGGCGTGGCGGCGAAGGCGAAGCGCATCAGGGGCACGGCCGCAAGCAGCAGGGCGCTGGCGAAGCATCCCGGGTGGGCGATGTGCGGGGTGTGCGCCTGCGCAAGATGCTCCGGCAAGGCGCAGGAGAACATCGACAGCAGTTCGGGCGCGCCGTGCGGCGCGCCGTACACCTGTTCGCAGTCAGCGGCGGAGGCAAAGCGGAAGTCGGCCGACACGTCCACAACCCGAACCTCCAGCCGGCGCTTCCCGGCCAACTCCAGGACCGAGGCCACCAGGCTGGCGCTGGCGCAGTGCGGCGCGCAGGAGAATACGGCGCAGGGCTGCGTGAGTACTTCCTCGAGTTCGGCCAGGGGGCGGAAGCGAAACCCGGTCCACAGTCCGGTCAGGTTGGGAAAGACGGATTCCACCGCGGCGCCTGCGTTGCCCTGCGACATTGCCGCCGCAATCCGGAACTCGGGGTGGCCTGCGAGAATGCGCAGCAATTCTCCGGCCACATAGCCCGAGGCGCCCAGGACTACGGCAGGAATGCTCATGCCGCTTCCAGCCCCAGACTGCGGGCCACGAACTCGCCCAACTCCGCGCCATGGGTAATCGCGTTGTATCCGGGCGCCCCGACGCGCTGCCGCAAGATATCCAGCCCTACCTGATTGTCCGTGGCAGGGCCGGTTACGGCGGCCACCTCGATACCGTACTGCTTCTTCAGCAGGGACACGCCGCCCCATGCCGCAACGGGGTCGCTGGCGCAAAGCAGCAGGCAATTGATGGAGGAAAGTATCCCTTCGTCCGCCAGGATGGCCTCCACGCCGTAGGCCCCGAGTATGCCGTCGCCCAACTCGAAGAGGATCATGTCGGGACCGGCGGCCGCCATCCGGCGCAGCATGGCCCGCACCAGGCCGGGGGCGTTGTCCGGGGCGGTGCTCACGACCCCGAAATCGGTGAATATCGCGGTGTTTCGCGCGCCCGCGTCTTCCATCGCCAGGATGTCGCGGCGCAGGGACACGCCGGTGGCCTTGAAGGCGTCCACTACATGGCCGTGATGGCGCAAGCGGCCGATAATTGCGCAGGCGGCCGCTGTCTTCCCGGAGTTCATGGTGGTGCCCGCCAGGGCCACAACCGGCACGCCGCCGAGGTCCATGGGCCCGGAGTCGCCATCCGGCAGCGGTTCGTCGCCCACCCGTGCCGGGACGCCCACACGCTCGCCCAGGTAGGGAAATTCCAGCACCACGCCCAGCACCCGGGCATCGAAGGGCCGGCCCATTGCGGCGTTTACCGAATCGCACACGCCGAGCACGCCGCCGATGTTGAGCAACTGCAACACTTCGCCGGGCGTTACCGAGTCCGGCACATGTCCCGCATATCCGAACAAGGCCTTCCTGTGCCCCAGGGCGCCCACAACCACATCGCCGCTGCGTACCCGGGCCATGCGGCCGCTGGCCAGTTCCAGCCGGTTGTAGGACGACTTGTCGTTGAGAATTTCCACCGCAACGAGCACGCCTTCCTCGCTGGGAATGTGGTCGCCTACCCGGATCTCGCGACCGAGGCCCAGCCCGGACGCCACCGAGGCGAGCTTGTCCACGATCACGCTACGCATGATCGCCGCCGCCGCCACGGCCGTCGTCTTTCGCCGCCGCCGCCACCCGGCTGTGGAGCATGCCGGGCAGGGAAAGCACCCGGGCCGCGCCCAGTGCGTCGCGGGGCGTCCATTCTCCGGCGGTTTCGCCGTATACGCCCCGGGTGGCCGCGAGCAGCGAGCAGGCCGACTCCACGCCCCGGACCCACACGCTTGCGGGCCGGAGCGCCAGATGAACGCAGCCGCTCACGAAGCGCTGGGAACTGTCGAAAAAGGCCTCGATGTCGCGACATGCCGGATCGAGGTGCTTGCCTTCGTGCACCAGATCGCCGTAGACGGCGGCGAGGGTGTCCTTTACCCGCAGCTGTTCGGCGCCCAGCGTGAGCTTTTCCAGCTCGCGGTGGGCCGTCAGGATGACCTCCGCCGCCGGCGCCTCGTATGCTACCCGGCCCTTGGCGCCCAGGATGGTATCGCCCAGGTGGATGCCCCTGCCGATACCGAAGCGCGAAGCGGACTGTTCCACCGCTTCGATCAACTCCACCGGCGACAGCGCTTGGCCGTCCCAGCGCACCGGCACGCCCGCCTCGAAATCCAGTTTGTGCGGCTGTTCGTCCATCGGTTTTTCGAGCGCGCCCGCGGACAGCACCCAGACCGACTCCGGGATCGAATCCGCCGAGGTCAGGGTTTCCCGGCCGCCGATGGTTGCGCCCCACAGGCCGCGATTGATCGAATAATCGCCGCCGGCCGGGATATCCGGAGCATTCCGCTGCCTCAAGTACTCGAGTTGCGCGGCGCGCTGGAGCGACTCGTCGCGGACTGGCGCCAGGATGGCGACTTCCGGCGCCAGCGCTCGCAGAGCCATCTCGAACCGGAATTGATCGTTGCCTGCTGCGGTGCAGCCATGCGCCACCGTATCGCTGCCCAGCTCGCGCGCGACCCGGGCCAGAACCTGGGCCTGGATGCCGCGCTCGGCGCCCACGCACAGGGGGTAGCTGTGTCCCCGGCGCACATTGCCCGCAATCAGATAGCGAATGACCTGATCGAAGAACGGCTTGCGCGCCTCCACGAGCAGGTGCCGCTCGGCGCCCAGCTCAAGGGCGCGTTGCTCGAGCGCGGCCGACTGCTCCGGATCCATGCCGCCGGTATTGACCGTCAATGTCACTACCGGACGCCGGTAGCGCTCGCCGAGCCAGGGCACGCAAAACGATGTGTCCAGTCCGCCGGAAAAAGCCAGCACGATGGGCGAATTATTCATGGTTCCATTCTCGACAAGGATTGGATCGAATCCCGGGAGGATGCCGGCGACATCTCGCGGCGCAAGCGGGCCAGCAGGATGCGCTGCTCGGTCTGGCTGCGGGTCGCCACGAAGATGGTGTCGTCTCCCGCCAGGGTCGCCACGACCTCGCGCCAGCCGCTGCGGTCCAGAAATACCGCGATGCGCTGGGCCGCCCCGATTGCAGTGCGCACAATGGCGAGGTTCGGCCCCGCCTGGGTCACGCCGCGTCCGTACGCCGCCAGCGTCCGGCTGTCGTCGGGGGATATGTCGCCGTGGGCCAGCGTATACCTGCGGCCCTGCTTTACTGCGCCCAGCCGCGCCAGATCACGACTTATGCACGATTGGCTGACGCGGATGCCGCGCTCCGCCAGCAGTTCGCCCAATTCGGCCTGGCTGCCCACGCCGTGCTTGCGAATGAGGTTCGCAATGCACTCGTGGCGGAAGGCTGTCCGGTTGGCGCCGTTTTGCATAACATGCTAATACAGACAAAATAATTTGCATATTATGCGTTGGGAAAATGTCCTGTCAATACTCGTTCCGTCATGTGTCCCGGCGCGCGCGCAGCGGCGCACGGATCAGGTTGCGAAAAGGCCCCGACAACCATGTGCTTGAGCGCACACAGCGGCCGCAGCGGGGACGCGTCGGGCGCCGGGTCGCTTTCCTTTGCGCGCCGGGCGCTGCACAATTCCCCGGTTGTGGACGCACTCTCTCTCGAGGGCCTTACCAAGGTCTATCCCAACGGCGTGCAGGCCCTCAAGGGCATCGACCTTACGGTGCGCGAGGGGGAATTCTACGCCTTGCTGGGGCCGAACGGCGCCGGCAAGACCACCGCCATCGGCATCATCACCACGCTGGTCAACAAGACCGGCGGCAAGGTCCGGGTGTACGGCCATGACCTGGACCACGACCAGCAGGCCGTCAAGAAATGTATTGGCGTCGCTCCGCAGGAAGTCAACCTGAACCTGTTCGAGAAGCTGATGCCAACGCTCATGCAACAGGCCGGCTATTTCGGCCTTGCTCCCAGGCAGGCCCGGCGCAATGCGGAGAAATGCCTGAAGGCGGTTCGGCTGTGGGACCAGCGCAACAGGCTTGCGCGCACCCTGTCCGGCGGCATGAAGCGCCGGCTCATGATCGCCCGCGCGATGGTCCACGACCCCAGGTTGCTCATACTCGACGAGCCGACCGCAGGTGTGGACATCGAAATCCGCCGGTCGATGTGGGATCTGCTTCGGGAAATCAACCAGCGGGGCGTGACCATCATCCTTACCACCCACTACCTGGAGGAGGCCGAGCAGCTGTGCCGTCGTGTGGCAATCCTGGATCGCGGCAAAATCGTGGTCGAGGACCGAATGGAGCAGGTGCTCAGGCAATTGCCGGAGCAGCACTTCGTGATTTCACTGAAGTCGGCCGCCCAACCCGGCATCCGGTTCAAGGGCTTCCAGGTGCACTGGCGCAGCCGCCATGAACTGGAGGTGGAAGTGCCCGCTTCGCGCAGTCTCAACGAGTTCTTCGAGCGGCTCGGTTCCGCCGGCATTCAGGTTGCCAGCATCCGCCACAAGACCAATCGTCTGGAAGAGCTGTTCGTACGGTTGACGATGCCGGACCTGCCCGCACTCCCCGAAGAGTAGCCGCGCAGCCAGGGCATTCCGCCCGCCAGCAGCAATTCCCGCGAAGCGTGACAATGCTCGAAAATCAACTCCGGCCCAACGCCTGAATGGTCACCAGCCTGGATATTCGGCCCCAAACGAACGACTCTGCATCGTTAGCGGGAGTTGCTGGTCCGCAAGCCTTTCGGAAACAAGGCGGCGCGGGGCGGACCATCAAGGAGAGTATGACAGAAATTCCCGAAAGGAGGCGGCCCGGCCCCGCGCCTGAAAATGGAATGCTACCCCATTTTTGGCTCCAGCCTCCGGTTCGGATATCGGCTTGCAGGCGGCGTCACCCCCGGTTCCGCCTGCCCGAAGCAGTGTGACGGCGCGTCAGTCGATCTTGCGCAATTGCCCTGCGACCGCCCGCCAGGCGCCCAGCCAGCCCGTCAGGGCGCTCACGCCCAGGATCAGCAGTTCCTGACGCCAGGTGGCCTGGCTCAGAACCCTTTCGCTGTCGTAGAGGGCCATCAGGTTGGAAAAGGAACTCCCCAGTGTCCAAAGACCCAGCCGCACCAGACCGATCGCAACCAGTCCGCCCCCGAGGCCGTACCAGAATCCCTGGTACAGGAAGGGCCGGCGCATATAGCCGCGGCTGGCGCCCAACAGGGCAAGGACTTCCAGCGCATCGCCCTGCTTTTGGATCTCCAGCCGGATCGTGTTGCCGATAATCACGATCAAGGCCACCAGCACCATGACCAGCACCAGCAGTATCGCCTGCCCCGCGAGCGCCAGCAGGGCGCCCAGGCGCTCCAGCCACTGGGTGTCGGCCAGCACCTCCTCCACTTCGTCCAGTGTCGCCACGGTCGCCTTCAGGCCCAGGAATTCCGTATCGCCCGCTTCGGGGGCCGGTGTCACCACCAACGTCCAGGGCAAGGGATTGTCGGGGAGCGTTTCCGCCGCGCCGGAGAATTCGCTCCGGCCCTCCATGATGGCCAGAGCCTCCCGGGGGCTGATCCGGCGCACGGTCCCGACAGCGGGATTGCGCTCCAGGTTCCCGGCCAATTGCTCGGCAACGGCGATGCTGGCGCCCGGCTTGAGATACACCGAGAACGATCGCGCCTCACCCCAGGCCGCGGCCAGGTCCCCGGCGTTCCGCAGGGCCGCGTTGAGGCCGGCCGGCAGCGCCAGCGCCAACCCTATGGCGCCCACCGTCATGAGGCTGCCGGCAGGATTCCGGATCATCCGCACGGCCTCCGCGCGGCAACAACTCAGGTGACGCCGGAAGAAGCGCAGAGGGTTCATGCGCTGGCCGTGTCGGAGTCGAGCTGTCCTTCGGAAAGGCGGATCCGCCGTGCCGGCAAGGCCTCGATCAGGCCGACGTCATGGGTCGCCACCAGCGCCGTTACGCCGTAACCGGCCATGCGGCGAAACAGCTCCATGACCTCGCGCGACAGTTCCGGATCCAGATTGCCGGTGGGCTCGTCGGCGATCAGCAGCTCGGGGCGGTTCACCACCGCCCTCGCGATACCCAGGCGCTGTTGCTCGCCCTGCGACAGGAGCCGGGGTGATTTCCGGGCGCTGCGCAGCAATCCCACCGAATCCAGCGCCGCATCGGTCCTGCGCCGGACCTCTCTCGGGCCGAGCCCCGAAATATGCAGCGGCAGGGCCACGTTCTCGTAGGCGCTTCGATCTTCCAGCAGCAGGTGGTTCTGATAGACAATGCCGATGTTGCGCCGGTGTTCGCACACAGCCCGGCGGCTCAGGCGTCCGACGTTACGGCCGAGAACGAAGACCTGGCCGCGCGTGGGCCTCTCGATGGCGGCCAGCAGCTTGATCAGCGTTGTCTTCCCTGCGCCCGATGGTCCGGTGAGGTAAGTGAACTCGCCCGGCTCCACGGAAAGACTGACCTGCGACAACGCTTCCGCGCCGCCCCGGTAACGCATGGTGACTTGCTGCAGGCGAATCATTGAGGCGCGCAAGATGATACTCTCCGGGCATGCCGCAAAAGAAGGCAAGGGGGAGGATCAGGATCGCCGGCGGAAACCTCGGGGGGCGTCTGCTGAGCGTACCCGAAGGCGTCCGTCCCACACCGGCCCGGGCGCGCGAAACCCTGTTCGACTGGCTTGCATGGCGGGTGGCCGGCGCGCGCTGCCTGGATCTCTTCGCCGGCGCCGGAGCGCTGGGCCTGGAGGCGCTTTCGCGCGGCGCCGCCGAGTGCCTGTTCGTGGAAGCGGGGCGCGAGCCGGTGCGGATACTGCAACGGGTGTTGGCCGATTGGGGGGTTGCGGGCCGCGTGACCAGGGCCGATGCGGTCGAATGGCTCAAGCGGCCCCGCGCCGCTGGTCACGCCGGCATGGACATCGTGTTCATGGACCCTCCTTTCGGAAGCGGTCTGGCGGCGCGCTGCTGTACACTGCTTGCCGCCAATGGGTGGCTTGCAGGGAATGGCCGCGTGTACTTGGAAACGCACAAACGGGATCTTTCGACCGAACTGCCCGCACAGTGGCGGATCTTGCGCGAAACCGTGGTGGGAGACGTACGCATGGAACTGGTCGGGCGGAGTCCGGCAGCATGAGCGAACCGCGCAGGATCCTGTACCCCGGCACCTTCGATCCGATCACCAACGGGCATTGCGATCTGGTGCGCCGCGCCGCGAACCTGTTCGACGAAGTTGTGGTGGCTGTGGCCGCCAGCCCTGCGAAGTCGCCGCTTCTCGATCTTGATACCCGGGTGCGTCTGGCGCGGGAAGCACTGGTCGGCCAGTCCGGGGCGCGGGTGGAGGGCTATCGCGGGCTGACCGTGGAATATGCCCGCGCCCACGGGTTGCATGCCATCCTCCGGGGCCTTCGCGTGGCCAGCGACTTCGAGCACGAATGGCAACTGGCGGGCATGAACCGGCGTCTGGCCCCGGAAGTCGAGACCGTTTACCTGACGCCCTCGGAAGAAAACGCCCATGTCTCCTCATCACTGGTGCGGGAAATTGCCGGCATGGGCGGCGATGTTTCGAGTTTCCTGCACCCGTCCGCGGTATCCGCGCTCAAGGAGCTCCGGCAGTGAATCCCGCGGCAAGAGAAGCCCGCCCGGCACGGGCGCCAGCGGCTCTGTGCTGCCTGTCCGGCGTCTTCCTTGCGGTTTGCGCGGCGCTGGCTGCGGAGCCGCCCGCTGCGCCTGCGCCTGATCGGGCCGCGATCGCCAGCGCGCATCCCGCCGCCACCGAGGCGGGGTTCGAGATCCTCGCCTTGGGAGGCAACGCCTTCGACGCCGCCGTGGCGGTGAGCGCCGCCCTGTCGGTTGCGGAGCCCTACAGTTCCGGGATCGGCGGCGGAGGATTTTTCCTGCTGCACCGCGCCGCCGACGGACATGAGGTATTCGTGGACGCGCGCGAAACCGCTCCCGGCGAGGCCACGCGCGACATGTACCTGGACAGGAACGGCCAACCCGTTCGCCGGGCATCGCTTTACGGAGCGCTGGCGGCCGGCATCCCGGGCCTGCCCGCGGGTCTGGCCCACATCGCCGGGAAATACGGTCGCCTGCCGCTTGCCCAAAGCCTGATGCCGGCGATACGGCTGGCCCGGGAGGGCCTTGAGGTGGATGAGGCAATGGTCCGGCGGCTTGAGAGGTACGCCGCATCAAGAGGGTCGCCCTCCGGGGCGTTTCGCGATGTGTTCCTGCCTTCCGGGGAACCGCTTCCTGTTGGCGACCGGATGCGCCAGCCGGATCTGGCCGACACCCTCCAGCGCCTCGCCGAACAGGGGCCTGCAAGTTTCTATACCGGCCCTGCTGCGGAACGGATGGTGAAGGAAGTGCGGCGCGCGGGCGGAATCTGGCGCGTGGAGGACCTTGCCGCCTACCGGGTTGTGGAACGGGAACCGATCCGCTTTCGCTACGGTGGCGTGCAGGTGACCACGGCGCCCCCGCCCTCGGCCGGCGGAGTGGCGCTGGCGCAGATTTTCAACATGCTTGCGCAGGCCGGATACGCCCGGCTCGGGGAGCCGGTTCGCACCCACCTGCTGGTGGAAGCGATGCGGCGCGCCTATCGGGACCGGGCTGAATACCTGGGCGACCCGGATTTCGTTTCCATCCCCGTGGAGCGCCTGATTCATCCCTGGTACGCCAACGGGCTGCTGGCCAGCGTGCGGATGGACCGCGCCACGGCGAGCGACACGCTGCCGGGGCCGGTCAGCCAGGGGCCGCTCGGCGCGGACACAAGCCATTTCTCGGTCATGGACAAGGACGGCAACCGCGCTGCGGTTACGCAAACCATCAATACGTCCTTCGGCTCCGGTTTCATGCCGGCCGGCTCGGGCGTGATTCTCAACAACGAGATGGACGACTTCTCGGTCAAGTCCGGTTCGCCCAATGTCTTCGGGCTGGTCCACTCGCATGCCAACGGCATCGAGCCGGGCAAGCGCATGCTGTCCAGCATGACGCCCACCTTCCTGGTGTCCGACCGCGGTCTGGCAATACTCGGCACGCCGGGAGGCAGCCGCATAGTGACGATGGTCCTGCTCGGCGCGCTCCGCTGGGTGGACGGAGGCGATGCGTTTGGCATCGTGAGTGCGCCGCGCATTCATCACCAGTACCTTCCCGACTCGATTTCCTTCGAGGCGGACGCGCTGGAATCCGATCTTCAGGCGGCCCTCGCCGGGATGGGGCACAGTCTCCGGGAAGCGTCCCGCCCCTGGGGCAACATGCAGGCTGTTACCCACGACTTCGCCGCCGGAACCGTTGCGGCGGCAAGCGATCCGCGTCGCAGCGGCGGCGCCGATGTGCGCGAGTAGAACCTCCGCTCAAGTCTGGCACCCGGGACAGTAGTAACTGGCCCGCTGGCCGATTGTGCGGTTGCGGATTTCCGCCTTGCACCGGCGGCATTCCTGGCCCGCGCGGCTGTACATGTCCAGTCTCTGCGCAAAATAGCCGGGGCGCCCCCGGGCGTCGGCGAAGTCGCGCAAGGTGGTACCGCCGTCGCGGATCGCCTCGCCGAGCACTTCGCGGGTGGCCCGGGCCAGACCGCGATACCTTTTCAGGGCAATGCGCCCGGCTGCGCGGCAGGGATGAATGCCGGCGCGCCACAGCGCCTCGCTGGCATAGATGTTGCCCACGCCGGCTACCACCGAGGGGTTCATCAGGAAGGACTTGACGGCAACCTTCCGCCCGTGCGAGCGCGCCTTGAGCCACTCGCCGTCGAAATCGCCGCCCAGCGGTTCCGGTCCCAGCCCGGCAAGCAGCTTGTGGCCCAGCGGCTCCCTGCCGCCCCACAGCAGACAGCCGAATTTGCGCGGATCGTTGTAGCGCAGCGTGTTTCCACCTTCGAGCACGAGATCGTAGTGATCGTGCGGGCCCGGCCGCTGGCGGGCGGCCACCACGGAGAAACTGCCCGACATGCCGAGGTGGGCGATTGCGCTGCCGCTCTCGAGGTCGAACAGCAGGTACTTGGCCCGGCGGCGCACATCCAGAACCCGGGCGCCGGAAAAATTGCGCTCCGCCGAAGCAGGGATCGGCCAGCGCAGGCGCCGCTCGCGAACGACCACCCGGCGCACCCGTGCGCCGGCAAGAAACGGCGCAATCCCGCGGCGCGTCGTTTCGACTTCCGGAAGTTCCGGCACGCCGGTTGGGTCAGGCGCGCGAGAGGGCCTGCCAGCCCATGCCCCGGAACCGGGGCCTGCGCGCCGACAGCTCACAAGCCACGCCTTTCATGTCCTTGCTCATCAACCGGGCTTTCCGAACCGGAGAACAACGGCTTTCATACTATCCCCCTTGCAAGGAATCCGGCCGCAGCCGCTCTCTCTCTCGTTCTGGCACCGGCAGAAAGCGGTAGCAGCGCCCTGAAAGCACCTGTGGGGAGCCGCTTCGCGAGCACAGGACAGCTTAATCTCCACAGTTTCCTGTGTGGCGAACCCGTACACACACGTCGAAGAAATTTCGTGTATAGTCGACAGCGCAAGCAATTCGAGGGTGGCCCTGTCGGGTTGTCCGCCAAATAAAACAGCCTGTATCAGAGGGCAGCGGCTGATCACCGTTTCCCAAGGCGAATAAGCGGAGCAAATCTCCCTTCGAGTTGCTTGCGTGGCCCGGCGCTTGCGCCGGAATTTTGCAAAAACTCAAAACTCGAGGGGAGAAAAATGAAGAGGCTCAAGAAATGGCTTGAGGGAAGCGCTATCGCGCTGATGTCATGGACGATAATTGGGGCGGTGATGTTTACTATACCAATGTCGGCAAAAGCACAAGACGCAAGAGCCGTATTCTCAACATGGGAAGCACGCCACAGCCAAAGCGCAAAAGACGGACCATGGCAAACCTATGAATCGCGTGATTGCAGCGGAGCCGGATCACAGACACACACACAAGCGCGCTGGGCGCATACCGAGAAGGAGGAATGAGCGCTAGAACTTATAGCACAGGCATCGGAAGTGAGAAACAATGCCATAACGCAGAAAGCAGATGGACACCCTTACCAATGGGTATAGTAGCACGCACATGGGGCGGACTCGAAGGCGCAGCGCGACAAGATTGGCAAGATTGCAGAGACTGGGTAAGCAGAAACTACAAAGTCGAAAAATACTCAATCCAAGAAGCAGGAGGACCGAAAGGAAGAACCTACTATGCGGGATTTCCATGGGCAGTGTACTACAGCCTACGGCTAACGTACCTAGCCACCGGGTACATCATCAGCAATTCCCGCCAAATTTGACATGTGAGTGATTTCAGGGGTTTTGGGCGGTTCGAGAAGAAGTTCTTCGCAAACTTTTCATCCGAAAACCGTATGATTCGAGCGATTGTTGGAGTACAGGGGATGAACCATGTCCAAGATCCAGTTTCGCAAGACGCTCAGTGCCCCGGGATTGCTCCGGGTGGTGCGCGGTTGTTTCGATCGCATTGAGGATCCGGTTGCGAGCCGTGGCCTGCCCCTGACGGACTGTCTGATGTCGGCGCTGGCGATGTTTGGGCTGAAGTATTCGTCGCTGTTGAGTTTTGAGCAGGACGCACGGGGCGAGGAGCGCACCCGGTCGAACTTGAGAAGCCTCTATGGGGTGGAGCGCGCGCCGTCGGATACAACCATGCGCGAGCGACTGGATGAAGTGGATCCGCGCTCGCTGCGGCGGGCCTTCAAGCGCGTGTTTGCGGCGTTACAGCGTGGCGGGGGGCTGCGGGACTTCACCTGGCTAGACGATCATTATCTGTTGTCGGTGGACGGCACGGGCTACTTCTCCTCGCAGAAGGTGCATTGCGCTCATTGTTGCGAGCGGCGTCACCGGGACGGTCGTGTGACCTACTATCACCAGATGCTGGGTGCGGTGCTGGTGCATCCGGAGCATCGCGAGGTGTTTCCGCTGGCGCCGGAGCCGATCCTGCGCGCGGACGGTTCGCGCAAGAACGACTGCGAGCGCAACGCGGCCAAGCGTCTGCTGCGGGATGTGCGGCGCGAGCATCCGCATCTGAAGCTGTTGGTGGTGGAGGATGCGTTGGCCTCGAACGGTCCGCACATCCGGCTGTTGCAGGAATTGGACCTGCGCTTTGTGCTGGGGGTGAAGCCGGGCGACCATGCGGAGTTGTTTCACTGGGTGGCTTCGGTGATGGCGACGCGGGTTGTCGAGACCCAAGGCGAGGACGGTGTGCGGCGGCGGTATCGCTTTCTCAACGGTGTGCCGCTCAACGACGCGAATTTCGACCTGGAGGTGAACTTTCTGGAGTGTTGGGAAACCACCCCCAAGGGTCGGGAGCGGCACTTTAGTTGGGTTACGGACATCAAGATCACGGAATCGAATGTGGAAGCGCTGATGCGTGCCGGTCGGGCGCGTTGGCGCATTGAGAACGAGACCTTCAACACCCTGAAGAACCAAGGCTACGGCTTTGAGCATAACTTTGGCCACGGCAAGCGGCATCTGGCGACGGTATTTTCCGGTTTGACGATGCTGGCTTTTTTGATCGACCAGATTCAGCAGCGCTGCTGTGCGCTGTTTGGGGCGGCACGGGAGCGGGAGGGTCGTCCGAAATACTTCTGGGAACGGTTGCGCCGCTTGTTTCTGGAGTTCTTCATTACCGGCTGGGAGGCCCTGTATCAGGCCATCGCCTTCGGCCACCACCCAACCGAACTGGCGCCCTTCGACACCTCCTGACCCCATCGCCGTGGTCGGGTGTGCGACGAGCGGGTTCTTCAGGGAAACAGCGTAGCCAAACCACTTATCCGGCGCCGGCCGGAGGGGTAGCCTTCCCCAACTGATCCGCCAACCGGCCATCCGCACCAGAATGCCACCCCATCAGCACCACAAAATGGCTTGGCGGGAATTGCTGGTACATCATCAAAATAGCGGGTAGAGTAGTAGCCAGAATAACCACAACCGCCGCCGGAGCAACCTTGTTAACTTGGCACGAAAAATGGAAGTGGCAAAACACAGTTTGTGGCATAACCGTAAGAGGATAAACACATGTTCGAATACCTCTCAGTCTCAGACTTAATCATTGCAACCATAGGAGTCATACTTGGCTTCCAGGGCGGATACTCATTCGCCAAATCGAAAATGATCAAAGACGGAATCTTTGACAACGCAGTTGCCGCAGAAATCAAGCGGCGCGAAGAAGAAGGGCTGCTAAAAACTGGCAAGGAAGCCGAAGAAGCAACAGCCGAGTAAGCTCCAATCCGCTGGGCGGGGCTGACGACAGAAGATCACCGAACCCCCTTCCCTCTCACGGGGGGGGGCAGGTCACGCTGATAAGGAGGTTGCAAAAGCACTCAGGCTCCGCGAGGAAATGCTCAAGGGTTACAAGAAAGCCGGATAGAGATTGAATTGCGCCGAGCGGGAAGCCGGCGCAGGAAACGGCGAGTTTGCAAGGAGTGCAAGAGGCTTGGGCGATGCAGGCCCGGGCGGTGGCGTCATGAAGCGCGGTAACATGACAACCATGTGAAAACCTCCACCTTGCCGGCAATGAAGCGCATGAAACACATCTCTGCTCCCGACATTGAGGGATTGCGCCGGTTTGCGCAGAAGTCGGACCGTCAGGACCCTCCCACTTTCGTGGGACGCAAGGACTTGATGGAGAGGATGGCCGAGGATCTCAAGGAGAGAATCGCCGCTTGGGGGAATCACGACCCCGATGCCTGGGCGGGAGCGACTTGGCTGTTCCAGGGGGCGCCGGGGGCCGGCAAGACCGCCTTGTTGTCACGTTTGGGAAGTCTGACAATACAGCCAACCGGGGACGGCGATAACGGCAACGGAGAACCGGTGGGCTTGAATGTCTGCCTGATTGACGAAGAGGCCGTCTTTCACAACCCGACAAGGCTCGAAAAGAAGATTGCCGAGGCTTTTGTCCCCGGCGCCGCCCGGGAAATGGAGGGAAGGGAGTCTGTCGGAGAAAGCGGCGAAGCAGGAATCGACCTCAAGGTGGCAAGGGCGGGAGCGCAGGCGCACAGGAGCACGGATCAACCGCTGCGGATCTGGGAGGAGGTGGCAAGAGAAGTGCAGGGGGAGCCCGCCCTGCACCCGCCGTTGCTGCTGATGCTGGACGAGGCGCAGGCGCTGGGAGCCGAAGCGGCCCCCCAATTGAGATGGCTGCACAAGGGCGCACACGGACTGCCCATCGTTCCGGTGTTCGGAGGACTGGCGTGGACCAAAAAGCGCTTTGGAGAGCTGGGCGTATCCCGGCTGTCCCTCAACCGCGTTCACACCCTGGAGGCGCTGTCGGACAGCGAGTGCCGGGAAGCGGTGCGGGCGTTTCTGGACAAATACCGGGTCGCCGGCGTTTCCGGTGCGGAGGAGAAATGGGAGCGGCTTGTGGCCCGCGAATGCATGGGTTGGCCGCAACATCTTCATGTTGGCCTCCAGGGGTTGGCGGAAGCGCTGGTCCGGTCGAAAGGAGACCTGGAAACAATGGACGAAAAAGCGGCGCTCGAAGGCGGAGCTTCAAGACGCATTGCCTACTATCAGGATCGTCTCGACAGTCACAACCTGAAAGGCAATCGTCATCTTTCGTCCGTTGCCGTGTCCTGCCTGCGTTCCGGGGAAGATCGCGTGACCCGCGCAACCATGGCCGGAGCGATCCGGGAAGTTTCCGACAGGGCGGGCGGCGCCGGAGCGTATGACGATTTTGCGCTCCCCGAAGGAATGACCCCTGCCGGCTATGTGCATGGGATGATCAGGTCAGGAATCCTGCACGAAGACGGAGACGGGTATCTGAGCATTCCCATCCCTTCGTTTCGCGATTTCCTGATGGAACGGTATCCCGCACCGGATCGAGGCGCAGCTCCCGGAACGGGAGGCCTGCCTTCTCCCGCGTCTTGAGATACGCAAACCTTGGGCCGGGCAAGGCCGTAGCGATCCTCCTCTTTTTCCATAACCTGAAGGCGAACCCGTTTTATGTGGGAAGATCATCAGGCACTTTTCCCTCCGGTAAGATTAGGAGGAATGGAGGCAGAATCGAAACACCGGGAGGGTCTGTGGTGCAGGATGACATGGGGCCTGACGAATCCGTTCGGAGCCGCGCGGTTGCGCGGTTGGCCCCGGCGGGCGAGGCCGCTTTTGGCGTGACACGCGGCGCCGGGAGAACTGCGGGGTGGCTGCGGCGCAATCGCGCCAAGGCGGTCGCGCTGATCGTGGTCGCGGTCGTGGTTGCCTGGTTCTTGTGGCCCGAGGGCGCGGAGCCCCCGCCTCCTCCGGTTACCGCGCCGGTGGTGCGCGGCGATATCGAACAGCTTGTCGCCGCCGCCGGAACGCTGGCGGCGGGCAAGGTGGTGGATGTGGGCGCGCAGGTTTCGGGGCAGCTCGAGAAGCTGCATGTACGCCTTGGAGACCTGGTGTCGGAAGGCGACATGCTGGCGGAGATCGACGATTTCATCCAGCAAAGCCGGGTGACTTCCGCGCAGGCCAACCTCGAGAGTCTGCAGGCGTCTTCGTCCTCGCAGGAGGCCAGCCTGTCGCTGGCGCACGGAGACCTCAAGCGCCAGGAACGCCTGATGAAGGCGCAGGCCACCACCGAGGTGGAGTATGACCGTGCGGCGGTGAACCTGACACAGGCGGAAGCCAACCTGACGCGCCACCGGCTGCAAATCGAACAGGCGAAGGCCAGCGTGGAGGAAGCCAGGGCAATGCTGGACTACACCCGCATCACGGCGCCTTCCGACGGCACGGTCGTGAACATCTTCGCGCAGGAAGGGCAAACGCTCAACGCGGCTCAACAAGCGCCAGTCATCCTGCGGATCGGGGACCTGCGCACCGTCACGGTCAGCGCCAGCGTGTCGGAGGCGGATGTGCGGCTCCTGAAGGCGGGCATGGAGGCCTACTTCACTACGCCTGCCGACGGCGAGCGGCGCTGGCGGGGACAACTGAAGGAGATCTCGCCCATCCCCCGGGGACCGGGCGGAGCGGGCGGGCTGGCGTTGTTCGATGCGATCGTGGAAGTGGAAAATCCCGACGGTGCGCTGCTTCCGGGAATGACCGCCAAGGTGTTCTTCGTGGTCGATGCGGCGCGTGACGTGCTCAAGGTTCCGCGAGGCGCGGTCACGTTTTCCGGCGGACCGATGAGCGCCGCCGGTCAGTATGCCCAGCAGATCCTGGAAATCACCGCGAGCCCGGGCCGCGCTGCGGATGCCCCCGCAAGGCCGGTCCAGCCTCCGGGGGGAGCGACGAACGATGCGCCAGGGAGCGGCCCCCCGCTGCGGGCGCCTGGGCGGCCCGCCACAGTTCAGGTCATGGGTCCCGGGGGAGAACGGCAATTGCGAACCGTGCGCGTGGGCGCCGCCAGCGATGTGGAGGTAGAGGTGCTGTCGGGCCTGTCGGGAGGCGAGCAGGTTGTGGTCGGAGTGTCGCAACCGCCGATGCCCGCCATGCCGCCCTTCGGCGGCCCCGGCTTCTGATGGAGCACGCTGGCCCGCCGCTGATTGCGCTCAGGAACGCCAGCCGGCGGTATCGCGCCAGCGGCGCGGAAGTGGTCGCGCTCGAAGGCGTGACGCTGGACATCCGCGCCGGCGAGTTCGTGGCGGTGATGGGGCCGTCCGGCTCCGGCAAGACCACGCTGATGAACCTTATAGGTTGCCTCGACCGGCCGAGCGGCGGCGAGTACTTCTACAAGGGCCATGCGGTTCACGCAGCCGGCGCCGACGAACGGGCCCGCCTGCGGCGCGAAGCGTTCGGGTTCGTGTTCCAGAACTACAACCTGTTGGGCATGGCCACGGCCCAGGAAAACGTCGAGATGCCGGCCATCTACGCTGGAATACGCAAGCGCGTTCGCTGGGACCGGTCTGCGGAACTGCTGGCGGCGCTTGGCCTGTCGCACCGCACCGGCCATCATCCGGGGGAAATGTCCGGCGGCGAGCAGCAGCGGGTGGCGATTGCGCGGGCGTTGATGAACGGCGCGGAAGCCGTGCTGGCGGACGAGCCCACCGGCTCGGTGGATTCGCGCAACGGCAAGGAGATCATGGCGCAGTTGACCGCCCTGTCCGAACAGGGGCGTACCGTGATCCTCATTACCCACGACCCTGCCGTGGCGGACTATGCGCACCGGCGTATCGAGTTGCTGGACGGGCGCATGGTGAGCGACACGGGCGCCGCCGGGCAGTGGGACGTTTCCGCCGGCGCTGGCGCAGGCCGCATCCGCTCGCGGCGCATACAGGCGCCGGTGACCTCGCTGGCGGAGAGCGCCCGAACGGCGCTGCGCGCCTTGCGCGGGAACAAGTCGCGCACCGCGCTGACGCTGCTGGGCATCGTCATCGGAGTGTTTTCGGTTACCGCCATGCTGGGCGTGGCCGAGGCCGTGCGAAGCGGAATCATGGACACCTTTCGGCAACTGGGCGGGGCCAGCATCTCCATCGAGTCCGGGTTCGGGGAAAATTCGGAATCTCTCACCCTGGGCGACGCGGACGCGATCCGCGCGCAGGTTCCCAACCTGCTTTCGGTGGCGCCTGAAATGCAGGGCGCCGCGCCGCTGCTTGCGGGGGGAAAAAACGCCTACGCAAGGATTCTGGCCACTACCGGGCAGGCGATGCAGGAACGCAAGATGACCCTGGCTCAAGGGGCGTTCTTCGACGATGCGCACAGCGATACCTATGCCCCGGTGTTGATTCTGGGCGGAGTTCTGGCAGCCAACCTTTTTGGCGAGCAGGCCGACGCGGTGGGCGAGTATGTCCTGCTGAAAGGCGCGCCTTACCAGATTACGGGCGTGCTCAAGCGAAGCGAGGGCCGACTGGCGGCATTCGATCCGCAGGCGCAGTCCGCCTACGTGCCGCTGCTGACGGGTGCGAAGCGATTGTTCGGGCGGGACAACCTGGACTCGATTCAGGTGGTCACCGCAGACATGCAACAGGTCGAGACGGCCCAGAAAGCCATTGAGGCGCTGCTGAGACAGCGGCATGGCGGAGCCCCGTTCCGGATCGTGAATCAGGCGGAGATGATGGAGGCGCAGGAAACCGCGGGACGCATCCTGACGTTGCTGTTCGGCGCCATCGGCGGCATTGCGCTGGTGGTGGCCGGCGTTGGCGTGATGAACATCATGCTGGCCTCGGTGGCCGAGCGCACCCGCGAGGTCGGTCTGCGCATGGCCACCGGCGCTCGCCAGCGCGACATCCTGCTGCAGTTCATCTGCGAGGCAGTGATAGTAGCGGGCCTGGGCGGCGCCGTGGGACTGATCGGCGTCCTGGGCCTGGGCGCCTTGGCGAACAGTCTGGCGGCCACGGAGGTTGGCTCCTCGATCGTGGTGTTCACGCCCTGGATCCTGTTGATCGGACTGTCCTGCGCCACCTTGACGGGATTGGTCTTCGGCTTTGCGCCTGCCCGGAGGGCCGCCCGCATGGATCCGGTCGCAGCGCTGGCGGCCCAATAGCCCATCACCCCGCGCCGGCTGCCGCGAAGTCGTCAGCCGCCATCAGGCCGAAACCGTATCTGATGTAAGATGCCATCCTCGGCTGGCGCTTGCGTCGGCGCAGGTAAATCCGGGCCTGGAACCATGAGAAGCGACACCGTCAAGCGTGGCGTCGAACGGGCGCCTCACCGATCCTTGTTGCGCGCCACTGGCGTGGTGCGCTCCGACGGGGACTTCGAGCGCCCCTTCATCGGCATCTGCAACTCCTTCGTGGAACTGATTCCCGGGCATGTACACCTGCAGAAGCTGGGCGCGATTGCGCGCGAGGCGGTGCGCGAGGCGGGAGGACTACCCTTCGAGTTCAACACCATCGGCGTGGACGATGGCATTGCCATGGGCCACATCGGCATGCGCTATTCGCTGCCGTCGCGCGAACTGATCGCGGATGCGGTCGAGACCATGGCGCAGGCGCACTGGCTGGACGGTCTGGTGTGCCTGTCCAACTGCGACAAGATCGTGCCCGGAATGCTGATGGGCGCGCTGAGAATCAACATTCCCACAGTGTTCGTATCCGGCGGTCCGATGAAGGCCGGCAAGCTTCCGGGTGGCGACAAGGTGGATCTGGCGAGCGTGTTCGAGGCTGTGGGGCGTCACCAGACGGGCGAAATGAGCGATGACGAACTGGCGCAGCTCGAGCAGCTGAGCTGCCCCACCTGCGGATCCTGCTCCGGCATGTTCACCGCCAACTCCATGAACTGTCTGGTGGAGGCGCTGGGGCTGGCGCTGCCCGGCAACGGCTCTATCCTGGCGGTCGACCCGCGGCGCGAGCAACTGGTGAAGAGCGCCGGCAAGCGCATTGTCGAGCTGGTCGAAGAAGGCTTGAAGCCCCGCGACATCGTGACCGTGGATGCCTTCGATGACGGATTCGCGCTGGACATGGCCATGGGCGGCTCCACCAACACGGTGTTGCATCTGCTGGCCGCCACCCACGAGGCCGATGTTCCGTACGACCTGGACAGGATCAACAGGATGTCCGACCGCGTGCCGTATATCTGCAAGGTGTCGCCAGCCACGCCGGATGTCCACATGGAAGACGTGGAACAGGCCGGCGGGGTGCAGGCCATTCTCAAGGAGCTGCACACGGCGGGCGTGCTGAATGTGGATCGCCCCACGGTGGCGGGGACCCTGCGCGAACAGCTCGAGGGCGCCGAGGTGCGCAACCGGGCGGTGATCCGCGACTGTGGCACGGCCTTTCGCAGCACCGGCGGCCTGAGCGTGTTGTTCGGCAGTCTGGCGCCGGAAGGCGCGATCATCAAGGTGGGCGCGCTGCCGCCGGAATTGCAGCGCTTCGCGGGCCGCGCGCGCATCTACGAGTCGCAGGATGAGGCGGTTGCCGGAATCCTCGCCGGCGAGGTGCGCGAGGGCGATGTGGTGGTGATCCGCCACGAGGGTCCGCGTGGCGGACCCGGCATGCCCGAAATGCTTCAGCCCACCTCGGCGATCGCCGGAATGGGCCTGGATACGTCCGCGGCCCTGCTCACCGACGGGCGTTTCTCGGGCGCCACGCGCGGGCTGTCGATCGGCCACGTTTCGCCCGAAGCGGCGGCCGGAGGGCCGATCGCCCTGCTTGAGCCGGGCGACCGCATCGTGATCGACCTCAAGGCGCGGCGCGTGGACATGGAGGTGGACCCGAAAGAACTCGAACGGCGCCGCCAGCGTTTGAAGCCGTTTCGCCCCAGGATCAAGGGCGGCTGGCTGGAGCGCTACACGCATTTCGTGACCAGCGCTTCCACCGGCGCCATACTGCGCGTGCCCGGTCCCGGAGAGAATCAGGCAGGCCGGTTCGCCAACAAGCCACAAGAGGAACTGACTCATGCCTAGCGCCAGCACCGCAGCGGTGGCGGAAATGCCGCAGCGGCCGCGCGGCAGGGCCGCCGTGCAGCAGTACATCGGCAAGAAGATGTCGGGCGCGGAGATTTTGCTCCACGCGCTGGAGGCGGAGGATGCGCGGGTGGTCTTCGGGCATCCCGGAGGCGCGGTCATTCACGTATACGACGAGATGGCGCGGGTCCAGCCGAAGTTCAAGCATGTGCTGGTGCGCCACGAGCAAGGCGGCGCCCATGCCGCGGAGGGGTATGCCAAGGCTACCGGCGAGGTGGGCACGGTTCTGGTGACCAGCGGCCCGGGCGCCACCAATACCGTCACGGGCATCGCCGACGCCTTCATGGATTCGGTGCCCATCGTGGTGTTTACCGGTCAGGTCCCGTTGCCGCTGATCGGCAACGACGCCTTTCAGGAAACCGATACGCTGGGCGTGACCCGCAGCATTACCAAGCACAACTATCTGGCGCGCTCGCCGGACGACATTCCCCGCATCGTGCATGAGGCCTATCACCTGGCCCGCACCGGCAGGCCCGGTCCGGTGGTGGTGGATCTGCCCAAGGACGTGCTCATGGCCAGGGGGGTTTTCCAGTTCGACGAAGCGATCCGCATGCGCGGCTACTCGGTTCCCGACGAATGCGACGAGGTGCGTTTGCGCCGGGCGGTGCGGATGATCGAATCGGCGCGGAGGCCGTTGCTGTACGTGGGCGGCGGCGCCATCAACTCCAACGCCTGCGAAGTGCTGGCGGAATTCGCCCGCTATCTCGACATTCCGGTCACTACCAGCCTGCATGGCCTGGGCGCCTTTCCGGAAGACGATCGCCTGTCGCTGGGCATGCTGGGCATGCACGGCACGTGGTGGGCCAATCAGGCGGTGCAGCACGCCGATCTGATCATCGCCGTGGGCGCGCGTTTCGACGACCGCGTCACCGGGATGGTGGACCGCTGGGCGCCACACGCGGCGATCATCCACGTCGAGATCGACAAGTCCTGCATCTCCAAGAACATCTATGCCGATCTCGCCTTCAACGCCGATGCGAAGGCCGTGCTGGAGAGGCTGCGCCCGCTGGTGCGCCCCCGGAAGGGCAAGCGCTGGTTGAACAGGATCCAGGGCTGGCGCGACGAGTGCCCGCTCACCTATGCCGACGACGGGGAGTTGCGCCCGCAGTTCGTGCTTCAGCGGCTGAGGGCCAGAACCGGCGGCAATGCGGTGGTGGTGACGGATGTGGGCCAGAACCAGATGTGGGCGGCGCAGTACCTGAAATATATCCAGCCACGCTCGCACATCACCTCCGGCGGCCTGGGCACCATGGGTTTCTCGCTGCCGGCCGCGCTGGGCGCGGGGCTGGGATTGCGCGCTTATGGCGTCGACAAGCCGGTGATCTCCATCAACGGTGACGGGGGCTTCATGATGAATGCACAGGAACTGGCGGTGGCCGCCGCGCACCGAGTCCCTCTGAAAATCGTGATCATGAACAACAACTTCCTGGGAATGGTGCGCCAGTGGCAGGAGTTGTTCCATGAGAACCGCTTCAGCCATACCGACCTCACCGACACCAATCCGGACTTTGTGCAGCTTGCGCGCGCCAGCCGTTGCGCGGCCTTCCGGGCGGAGCGTCCGGATCAGGTCGAGGACGTGATCGCCAGGGCCTGGGCGGTCGACGACCGCCCGGCAGTGATGGAGTTCCGGGTGGTGAAGGAGGAAATGGTGTTCCCCATGGTTCCGGCCGGGAAACCGTCCGACGAGATGATCACCTCCCGGCATGCGCCGGAGACCTTCGTGTGACAGACGAAGCCATCACCCTTACGCCGCAGCAGCTCATACGCAAGCGGGCGGCCGGCGAACCGGTGGAGCCCGACGCGCCGCCGGACATCCAGCAGCACATCATCAATGTGCTGCTGGAGAACTCCATGGGCGCGCTGATCCGGGTGGTCAACATGTTCTCTGCGCGGGGCTTCAATCTCGACAGCGTCACGGTGGGCGTGACCGACGATCCCGCGGTCTCGCGCCTGTGCATCGTCACGCGCGGCAACGCCCGGGTAATTTCGCAGATCCTGCGCCAGCTCAACCGGCTGGTGGACACCATCCGGGTGGACGACGTGACCGGCGCCGATTTTGTCGAACGCGAACTGTGCATCATCAAGGTGCGCTGCCACGGGAACGAGCGCGCGGAGATCCTGCAGGTCAACGAGATCTTCCGCGGCCGCGTGGTGGATGTCACGCCGGACATCCTCGCGCTGGAGATTGTCGGCCCCACCAAGAAGGTGGATGCCTTCGTCAACCTGATGAAGCGGCACGGGATCGATGAAATCGCGCGCTCGGGGCGCGTGGCCATGCTGCGGGCGCCGCAGCCGCAAGCCGACGAGTAACCCGCACGGCATTCGACAGTCAGGGAACCGAACCATGAAGATTCATTACCAAGCCGACCTGTCCATCATTCGCGACCGCAAGGTGGCGGTGCTGGGATACGGAAGCCAGGGACACGCGCACGCCCTGAACCTGAAGGAAAGCGGCGTGCAGGTGGCGGTGGGCCTGCGCGAGGGTTCATCGTCGCGCGAACAGGCGGCCTCGAAGGGCCTGAGCGTCCTGGACATGGGCGCGGCCGCAGCCTGGGGCGATGTGGTGATGCTCCTGGCGCCTGACCAGCACCACCGGCGCGTGTACGAGTCGGCCGTGGCGCGCCACCTCCAGGCTGGTCAGGCGCTTGCCGTGGGTCACGGCTTCAGCATCCTGTACGGACAGGTGAAGCCCCCGGCGGATGTGGATGTGTTCATGGTGGCGCCCAAGAGCCCCGGCCATCTGCTGCGGCGCATGTATCTCGAGGGCGCGGGCGTGCCCTGTCTGGCCGCCGTGCACCAGGACGCCACCGGCGGCGCGCTCGATCTGGCGCTGAGCTACGCCGGCGGCATCGGCGGCATTCGCGCCGGCGTCATCGAGACCAGCATCAAGGACGAGACCGAGACCGACCTGTTCGGCGAACAGGCGGTGCTGTGCGGGGGTTCCGAGGAGCTGATCAAGGCCGGCTTCGAGACCCTGGTCGAAGCCGGCTATCCGCCCGAACTGGCCTACTTCGAGGTGCTGCACGAACTCAAGCTGATCGTGGACCTGTACTATGAGGGTGGCTTGAAGCGCATGAACTATTCGGTGAGCGACACCGCCGAGTATGGCAACTACACCCGCGGTCCCAGGGTGGTGGGCGAAGCGGCCCGCAAGGCAATGAAGGAAGTGCTGGCGGACATCCAGTCCGGCGCCTTCGCGCGCGAATGGATCGAAGAGTTCGAGAATGGCGAACCGCGCCTGCGCCAACTGCGGGCCAAAACCGCGGCTCACCCCATCGAGGCCGTTGGCGCCAACCTCCGCAAGATGATGAACTGGCTGCCCAGGGACTGACTCTCTCGCACAACCCTTGACCCGTTGGGGCGAATCGCGCCCGAACTTGCACAATGCATCCGCCCGCATCCGCTTCCCGGACTCCTTTGGGAGAACCCGAAAGGGGCAACTGGCATGAGGTTTCGCAAGCGGCGCAAGACTTCCTCGGCCTCGAACACCGGATCCTGGCAGGTGGAAGCTGGTTGCCCGGAGAGGGCGGCGAACCCGAGCCGATCCTGGATCCTGCCGGAGGCTGCGAGATTGCGCGGGTTGCGCCGGCCTCCATCGGACAGGCGGACACGGCGGTGGCGGCGGCGCGGGCGGCGTTTCTCGACCGGCGCTGGAGAGGGCAAACGCCGGCGCAGAAACAGCGGGTGCTGCTGCGCGTGGCGGAGTTGATCGAACGCGACGCGCGTACGCTGGCAGAGCTGGAAACGCTTAACGGCGGGAAGCTCTATGTGGCCGCGTTGCATGGCGAAGTGGCCCATGCGGCCGAGACCTTTCGCTACTACGCCGGCTGGTGCACCAAATTGCCGGGCGCCACTTTTGATCCCTCGGTGCCGGGACAGCGCTTCCAGGGGCTGATCCGCAACGAGCCGGTGGGCGTGTCGGCGCTGATCGCGCCCTGGAATGGGCCGCTGGTGATGGCCGCATGGAAACTGGCGCCGGCGCTGGCGGCGGGCTGCAGTTGCGTACTGAAGCCCGCGGAACTGACGCCGCTTACGGCGCTGTATCTCGGCAGACTGTTGCTGGAGGCCGGGGCGCCCGAGGGCGTGGTCAGCATCCTTCCGGGGTCGGGCGGCAAGCTGGGGCAACATCTGGCCCGGCACCCGCAGGTCAACAAGGTCGCCTTCACCGGTTCCACCGAGGTGGGCAAGCAGCTCCTTGCCGCCGCGCGCGGGAACCTGAAGCGCCTGTCGCTGGAGCTTGGCGGCAAATCGCCGGTTCTGATCCTGGCGGACGCCAGCCTGCCGCGCGCGATTGCGGCCGCTGCCGGGGCGATCTTCGCCAACGCCGGGCAGACCTGCGTAGCCGGCTCGCGGGTATACGCTCAAAGCAGTGTTTACCAAGATGTTCTTGACGGCCTGACGGAGGCCGCGCGCGGGCTGAAGCTCGGCCCCGGCCTCGATCCGGACTCCCGGATGGGGCCGTTGATCAGCGCCCCGCATCGCGCGTCGGTGCACGCCCTGGTGGAGTCGGCCCTCGGCGAAGGCGCACAGCTTGTCACCGGCGGGCGGCCGCTTCCCGGCAACGGCTTTTTCTATGCGCCCACCGTGTTCGCAGGGGCTGGCGAAGACATGCGCATTACCCGCGAGGAAGTGTTCGGGCCGGTGGTCACGGTAACGCCCTTCGACACGGTGGACGACGCCATCCGTCAGGCGAACCGCAGCCGCTACGGTCTGGCCGCCAGCGTCTGGACCCGCGATCTGGCGCGCGGCCACGAGATTGCCGAACGCCTGGAGTCCGGTATCGTCTGGATCAACTCGCACGGCATTCCCGAGTTGGCCATGCCGATTGGCGGATACAAACAGTCGGGCTGGGGCCGCGAGCATGGCCTGGAGGGCCTGAAGATCTATATGGAAACCAAGTCGATCATGGCGAGGATGGATTGATGCCGCGGATTGCCGAAGCCCGCGTGATCGTGACCTGTCCCGGGCGCAACTTCGTCACGCTGAAGGTCGTGACCGAGGACGGCGTTCACGGCCTGGGCGACGCCACGCTGAACGGTCGTGAGTTGGCGGTGGCGAGCTACCTCGAAGACCATGTGATTCCCGCCCTGATCGGCCGCCACGCAGACCGCATCGAGGACACCTGGCAATACCTCTACCGGGGCGCCTACTGGCGGCGCGGGCCAGTCACCATGACCGCCATCGGCGCCGTGGACACCGCCTTGTGGGACCTCAAGGCCAAGGCGGCCGGCATGCCTCTTTACCAGTTGCTGGGCGGACGCAGCCGCGACCGCGTGCTTTGCTACGGTCACGCCAGCGGCGAAGATGTGGCGGGCGCGATCGACGAAGTGGGCCGCTACCTGGAACTCGGCTACAAGGCCGTGCGCGTCCAGTGCGCCGTGCCCGGTCTGGACGGCGTCTACGGCGTGAGCAAGGACAGGATGTACTACGAGCCCGCCTCGTCGGCCCTGCCGGCAGAGAACACCTGGTCTTCGGAGCCGTATCTTCACTTCGTTCCGAAACTGTTTGCCGCGTTGCGCGAGCGATACGGTTTCACGCCCCACCTGCTGCACGATGTTCACCACCGCCTTACGCCCATCGAGGCCGGGCGCCTGGGCAAGGCGCTGGAACCCCATGCGCTGTTCTGGATGGAAGACCCCACGCCGGCCGAGAACCAGGAATCCTTCCGGCTGATCCGCTCGCACACCACCACGCCGCTGGCGGTGGGCGAGGTATTCAATACGATCTTCGATTGCAAGTACCTGATCGAAAACCAGCTTGTCGACTACATCCGCTGCACCGTCAGTCACGCCGGCGGCATCACCCACCTGCGCCAGATCGCCGCGCTGGCGGCGCTCTACCAGGTGCGCACCGGCTGTCACGGCGCCACCGACCTGTCCCCGGTAAGCATGGGCGCCGCGCTCCACTTCGACTTGTCCGCGCCGAACTTCGGCATCCAGGAATACATGCGCCACAGCGAAGAAACCGACGCTGTTTTTCCCGGGGCGTGGCGCTTCGAAGACGGCTTTCTGCATCCCGGCGAGGCGCCCGGCCACGGCGTGGACATCGATGAGAAGCGGGCCGCGAAATATCCCTATCGTCCGGCCTCGCTGCCCGTAAACCGCCTCGAAGACGGCACCCTCTGGAACTGGTAGCGTCTTTTTCCAGCCCCCCGGGGCGCGCTTCGCCGAGCGCCTGCTCCAACGCAACCGCAGGCCGCAGTCAGCGGGACATGGCGGCCCCGCGGGCGATATGGCGTTGCACTTCGGTGGCGGAGACGCGCAGCGTGTCGCCCAAGATGGTGTGCTTGAGGGAGGCGGCGGCGCGCGCGAACTCGACGGTTTGCCGCACCGGCCAGCCCTCCGCCAGACCGTGCAGCACGCCGGCGGCGAAGGCGTCGCCGGCGCCCACGGGGTCGATGACCTGACCCAGGCCCTGCGGCTGAAGCCTGGAGGACTCCTGGCCGTTGGTGGCGAACCCGCCCAGCGTCGGCGCTCCGCCGGCGCCCTGATCGTGGAGCGTGCCGGCCAGCCAGTTCATGTGCGGCGCTACCGGCTTGAGGAGATGAAAGCCGTGGGCGGGATCGGGCGAAAGTGCGTCGGGGCGCGGCAAGTCGATGATCCAGCGAATCTCGCGGCATCCGCAGAACACCACATCCGCCAGCTCCACGATCCGCCGGCAGGCGGCGCCGAATTCACTTGTGCTGGCCCACAGCGCGCTGCGGTAGTTGGCATCGAACGAGACTCCGCAACCGGCCTGACGGGCGGCGCGGGCCGCGGCCTCGCAAGCGCCGGCGGCGGATTCCGAAAGCGCCAGCGTGATGCCGCTCAAATGCAGCCAGTCCTTGCCCGCGACCCGATCGGACCAGGCCATGTTGGACCAATCCTGACGGGCGAACGCGGAGTTCCTGCGGTCGTAGATAATTCTTCCGCCCCTCGAGCCCGCACCGCTCTCCAGGAAATAGGTTCCGATGCGCGCGTCTTTCATGTGGAGGTTTTCGGCGCGCACCCCGGCGGCGGCCAGCATTGCGGCGCTGCGCCAGCCCCAGTCGTTATCCGGCTGGCAGGTCAGAAAGGCCGTGTCGTGGCCCAGGTGCGCCAGGGCCACGATGGTATTGGCTTCGGCGCCCCCGAAATCCACTCCCAGAGCTTGCGCGCCGTCGAACAGCTGGCCGCGCGGTGTGGCCAGACGCAGCATGACCTCGCCGAATCCCAGGACTTTCGCCATATGCCTTTCTCCCTGAAATCCGCTGCCGGCCTGGCCTACCAGGGCTTGTTCAATCCCGTGCTCTCGCGGCGCGCGCGCCAGGCCGGGTTGTCGTTGGCGCCTTGTGTTCGGCTTCCCGACATTCCGGCTCGCCGCCCCGTTCCCGTGCGACCGGCGAACGGCAAGCGCAACAGGAAGGACCAAACTGCGCCGGAACCCAGCAGCTTGCCCAGAATGCTCTTCGCATCCTCCGGGTCGATGCGAATGCGGGTGTTCAGGCTGCTGCCCGGAGCGCTTTCCACCACCAGCGCGTTGCCTTCGCGCACTATGCGTCCCAGGCGGATTTCGAGCTCCGCAAGCTCGCTGCTTACACGCATGACGAAGGCCTCCCGCGCCTCGCCCGCAGGGCATCGCCTCCGTTCCTGGCTCGCCGCCGCTCTCCGGTCATGGGGCGAGGCAGGCTCGCGAAGGGAAGGAAGCGGGTGTGGCGCAACATCAGTCGCTCTCTTGAGCGTGCCGCGCGCCTGGGCGGCGCGCACGCGCTCGCGGTGCCGCTTCGGCATGTCTTCCGCCGTCATTCCGGCCGGAGGCATGAACTGTCCGCGGCCATAGAGATCCCGAAACACCGTATCGAGCGGCGCCATCTTGTCGGCCAGGGTGCGCGGCGGCTTGCCGGGCGGGAACTGGTTCGGCGGGTAGATCGGATTCTCGTAGATCTGCTTGAAGCCCTCGGTTCGCAAATCCACCCAGCAGTTGTGCCCGCAGCGGGAGCGATGCTCGCGCAAGGCTTCGATATCGATGGTGGCGCCGATCACCTGCTCCTGCGGATAGTTGGCGTGGCGCAGGATCATGCCGGTGTAGTCGATGATGAAGGAACCCCCGGGACAAAAGGCCTTGGGGTAGTAGTCGTAGTCCACCGTACCCCAGTTCGAGCCCAGCAGGTAGCACATGTTGTCGTGCGCGCGCGTGCGGCGGGTGAAGGTCCAGAAGTCCCAGGGCTCGCTCACGCCCTCGATTTCCTGCAGCGCCGTGGGGTGGCAAAGCACCTCGCAGCCGTTGTAGCCGAGCGCGCGCGAGACCTCCGGCGTGCAGCCGTCGTGGCAAGTCATGGCGCCGAGCTTGCCGATCTCGGTGTCCACCACCGGGAACAGGTCGGCGAGATCGGCGCCGAACACCTTGCGGTAGGCGTCGAGCAGGTCGTGCGGACTGGTCCCCAGCCCGATATTCGCGGGGATGTGCCACTTGTGATAGCGCAGGATCACCTTGCCGGAGGGGCCGATCACGAAGGCGGCGTTGAACCAGCGGTCCGGAAATTCCGGCAGCTGCTCCACCACTCCGCCGCCGGCCACATGAAGGCCGTATTCGCGGGCCTTGTCGCCGAGCGCGCGCATCTCCGGACCGTCGAAGGTGATCGCCTTCTTCATGAAGCTCTCGATGCCGTGCTCGCCTTTGCCCGGGGTGGTGACTCCCTGCAGGAAATACTCGGGCAGTACCACCAGCTTCACCGGAAGTTCCCAGAAATAGCCCACGCCGAAGTCGATCATGTTCAGCACCCGGTCGAGGTTGCGCTGGATGTCGTCGCGATCCTCGGCCACCGTTACGTGCGGCTGAATCACCATGCCGGTGTATTTCTCGATCCTGTTCATCTTTTCATCCTCCAGGTCCGCTTCCCCGCGGGGAAGGGTACGGTTTGTCGTCTACCGGAAATCCGCCTCCCGAATTCCGAAATCATCCAGCATGACCCGCGCGGTGATCGTGCCCATGGCGGAAATTCCTCCGCCCGGATGGCAATGCGGGCCGGTCATGTACAGGTCCGGGACCGGCGAGCGGTAGTGAGCATAGCCGGGGAAGGGGCGGAAATAACCAAGCTGCGATGCGATCCGCTCGCCGCCGTTGGTGGCGCCGTCCACGAACGAGGGATTGGCGCTCTCCAGGTCCTCCCCGGTTTCCACATGCTGCCCCAGAATGTTGTCGTCGCCGATATTGGGCGCGTACTGGCGAAGCTTCGGCAGCAGCACTTCGCTTGCATATTCCTTGCCGATCTCGCCCCAACGGCGCCCGTCGGCCAGCCGGTTGGACACGAAGGTGTCGCAGATCAGCGTGTGCTGGCCGTGGGGCGCGCGCGTGGGATCGAGCAGGGTCCAGCAGGCCGACCACAGGAATGGATCCGACGGCGGCAGGCCCATGGCCAGCTCGCCGTAGAACTTCAGCAACTGCGGCATGCTGTCGGTCATGCGGTGGAATGCGCAGTTGCTCATGGCCTCGCCGTTGGCGAACTGCGGCGGTTGTTTCAGCGCCAGATGCGCCCGGCAAACCGAGATCCTGCCGAAGGAGTAGCCGCGCACCATTTCCAGAAAGTCGTCTTCCAGCACGCTGTCATCGAGCATGCGCAGGAAGGTCTGGCGCGGTTCCAGCGCGGACACCACCGCGCGCCGGGCGCGCAGGGTCTGGCCGGACTCCAGGCGCGCGCCGCGCGCCCGGCCATTCTCCACCAGGATCCGATCCACCGGAGAGGAAGTCATGACCCGGCTGCCGCGGCCTTCCAGGAAGGCCGCCATGGCTTCCGGCAACTGCTGGCTGCCTCCCTCGGGGATCGCCTGACCGTAATGATGGATGGCGGGGATCATGATGTAGAAGGATTGCCCCGCGCCTTCCTGGTCCGGAAGGATCTGGGGCGCCAGCGCCCAGTTCAGCATCATCGCCTGGACGAAATCGTTCTCGAAATTGGCCTCCACCCAGGCTCGCGCCGACATCGAGAACTCCCGCAGCCGCCGCAAGCCTGCCACGCTCTGCTCCAGGGCGCGCGGCAGCGTGCTCGGCGGCTTGGGCGGCGAGAAAAAGGCCTTGATGAAGCCCTCGCGAACCTGCTCGAAATCGGCGCAGACGGCGGCATAACGGCGAGCGTCCGCGGAAGAATAGGAGGCAATGGACTCGCAGGTTCGCTCCACATCCTTGTACACCACGATCCCGGGACCGCCGCCCTGGTCTGGATGGCCGGTGATGTGGTCCTCGGGTTCGATGTACTTCAGCCCGAAACGCTCGAGTTCGGGCTGAATCGCCTTGAAATCGGCGTTGCAATGGATCCACACGTGTGAAGAACCGTACAGGTCGTGCCGGAAGCCGGGCAAGGTCACTTCGCGCGTCACGGCGCCGCCGCCCACATGGCTGTTGCGCTCCAGTACGCAGCAACCCAGCCCCTCGCGCGCCAGGGTTGCGGCGCACGCCAGACCGTTTACCCCGCCGCCAATCACGATCACGTCGAAATCCGCCATCAGGCCGCAAGTGTAGGCGGCGAGCGAGCCCTGCGGCAAGCGGCGCCCGGCATTGCAGATCCGGCACGCCCGCCCCGATATACTTGTAGCTTTCAAAAACCCGAAACACTGGAGCTTTTCGCCATGTTCACTCGCATTGCCCTGTTCATCCTGACCAACCTTGCGGTTCTGGCGGTGGCCGGCGTGGTTCTGAACCTGCTGGGCATCGACCGGATGGTGCTGGATGCTGCGGGGGATACGCACTGAATTACACCGGATTGTTCCTGTTCAGCGCGATTTTCGGCTTCGGGGGAGCGTTCGTCTCCCTGCTCATGTCCAAGTGGATGGCCAAACGCGCAACCCGCACACGCATTATCGACGCGCCCGCCAACGAGGCGGAAAGGTGGTTGTTGGACACCACCCGGCAACTGGCCCGCAGCGCCGGAATCGGCATGCCCCAGGTGGGCGTCTTCCCGGCCCCGGAGCCCAATGCATTCGCCACTGGCGCAAACCGCAACAAGGCGCTGATCGCGGTGAGCGAAGGGCTGCTCCGGCATATGCGTCGCGACGAGGTGCGAGCCGTGCTGGGCCACGAAATCGGCCATGTCGCGAACGGCGACATGGTGACCCTGACGCTGCTTCAGGGAATTCTCAACACCTTCGTCATCTTCTTCTCCCGGATCGTGGGCCATGTGGTCGACCGGGTAGTGTTTCGCAACGAGCGCGGCGTTGGCATCGGCTACTTCGCCGTGACCATCGCCGCCCAGATCGTGTTCGGCATTCTGGCCAGCGCCATAGTCATGTGGTATTCGCGCCGGCGCGAGTTTCGCGCCGATGCGGCTGGCGCACGGCTCGCCGGGCGCGGCTCGATGATCGGCGCCCTGGAGGCGCTGAAGCGCGGTTACGGCCGGGGGCAATCCATACCCGAATCGATGGCGGCGTTCGGAATTTCCGCCTCCGCCCGCTCCGGGATCCGGCGCCTGTTCGCGTCGCACCCGCCGCTGGCCGCCCGGATCCAGGCGCTGAAGTCGTTTGCCCCATAATCGGCCTGTCCATGCGGATGGCGGAATTCATCGGATATGGTTTGTTCCACTGACGGGGGAGGAATTCGCTGCTGCGCGACGCCGGACTCACCAGCGAGGTGTTCCACTTCACAGGGGGAGGAATAATGGCGGGCGGCGCCGGTACCGACACCCTGTACGGGGGTGACGGCGACGACACCCTGACTGGCGGTTCGGACGACTACACGCTGTATGGCGACGCGGGTTCCCGGTTTCCGGGCCGGTGAAACCGCAATGCAAGCGCCCTTGTTTCAGGGGCGCTTGTTCATCAGCGCCACCCGGCGGCAGATTGCGACGAGTTTGTCGTGCTGGTTATAGGCGCGGTGAACAAAAGTCACCACGCCTGCGTTGGGCCGCGAGCGGCTTTCCCTGGCCGCGCCGATTTCGGTCTCGAATCTCAGGGTGTCGCCCGGGAATACCGGTTCGGGAAACCTGGCGTCTTCCCAGCCCAGGTTGGCGATTGCCGTCCCGGCCGTGGTGTCGCCCACGGAAACGCCGGTCATCAGGCCCAGGGTGAAGCAGCTGTTGATGATCCTCTGGCCGAACTCGGTCTTTCGCATGTGCTCCTCGTCCAGATGGAGCGGCGAGGAGTTGTGCGTCAAGGCGGAGAACAGCAGGTTGTCCGCCTCAGTTACCGTGCGCCGCAGCGAATGGCTGATTACCTCGCCCACCTCGAGCTCCTCGAAGTAGCGCCCGGACATCAGGCGGGTTTCCGGGGAAACCGCAGGCGCCGCCAGCGCCAGCCGTTGCCGGCCGGCGGGGCCATGCCCTTGCTTGCGGGTGAGTTACATGCGAAAGACGCCATAGGGAGTCTCCTCGGGCATGGGGGCGTTCATTGCCGCCGTCAGGCTCATGGCCAGCACCTGGCGGGTTTCCGCCGGATCGATGACGCCATCGTCCCACAGCCTGGCGCTGGCGTAGAACGGATGACCCTGACGCTCGTACTGGGCGCGGATCCGCTCCCGGAGCGCCGTATCCTCTTCTTCGCTGTGCTTGCTGCGCACCTGGCTCAGGACCATGGCGGCCTGCTCCGCGCCCATGACCGATATTCGCGCGTTGGGCCACATCCACAGCATTCGAGGTCCGTAGGCGCGCCCGCACATCCCGTAGTTGCCGGCGCCGAACGACCCGCCGATGATCACCGTGATTTTCGGCGCCCGGGCGCAGGCCACGGCGGTGATCAGCTTGGCGCCGTCCTTGGCGATGCCGCGCCGCTCGAAGTCCTTGCCCACCATGAAACCGGCGATGTTCTGCAGAAACAGCAGGGGAATGCCGCGCCGGTTGCATAGCTGTATGAAGTGCGCCCCTTTCAGGGCGGATTCCGAGAAAAGGACGCCGTTGTTGGCCAGTATTCCCACCGGGTAGCCCGCCAGCCGGGCGAATGCGCACACCAGCGTGGTTCCATAGCGCGGCTTGAACTCGTCGAACTCGGATGCGTCCACGATGCGGGCGACGACTTCGCGCACATTGTAGATGTGGCGCAACCCGCGCGGCACAATGCCGTAGAGCTCCTCGGCCGGGTACCTGGGCTCCCGGGCATCCGCCACAGCGGCGTCCCGTCGCTCGCGCCGGCAGAGATGCGCCACCACATCGCGGGTCAGGCTCAGCGCGTGCGCGTCGTTGTTGGCCAGATAGTCGGCAACGCCCGACACGCGGGTGTGCATGTCGCCGCCGCCCAGGGTTTCCCCGTCCACCTCCTCCCCGGTGGCCGCCTTGACCAGCGGAGGGCCGCCGAGAAAGATGGCGCCCTGGTCTTTCACCATGATGGTTTCGTCGCACATCGCCGGGACATAGGCGCCGCCGGCGGTGCAGGAGCCCATCACCACCGCCACCTGGGGAATGTTGCGCGCCGAAAGCCGGGCCTGATTGTAGAAGATGCGGCCGAAATGGTCGCGGTCCGGGAATACCTCGTCTTGCATCGGCAGATAGGCGCCGCCGGAGTCGGCAAGGTAGATGCAGGGCAGGTGATTTTGGAGTGCGATCTCCTGCGCCCTGAGGTGTTTCTTGACCGTCAGGGGGTAGTAGGTTCCGCCCTTCACCGTGGCGTCGTTGGCGACAATCATGCATTCACCGCCGTGAATGCGCCCGATCCCGCAGATCAGTCCTGCCGAAGGAACCGGATGATCGTAAACGCCGTGGGCCGCCAGCTGGCCGATTTCCAGAAACGGGGCGCCCGCATCGATCAGGGCGGCAACGCGATCCCGGGCCAGCATCTTGCCCCGCTCGAGATGCCTTGACCGGGCCTGCTCGGAGCCGCCTTCGCCAATTCGGGCCTTCAACTCGCG
This sequence comes from Gammaproteobacteria bacterium, assembly GCA_965115835.1. Taxonomy (GTDB): domain Bacteria; phylum Pseudomonadota; class Gammaproteobacteria; order Steroidobacterales; family Foliamicaceae; genus Foliamicus. The sequence goes on along the minus strand of OZ220471.1, from coordinate 2,026,951 downwards.
AAGCTCTTCGGCGTACTGCCGGTTCGCCGCTGCATTCAGCGCAAATTCTTCGGACTGCGGGTCGATCCGGGTCTTGAAGGAGCCCATTTTCAGCTGGCCGCGGTGGCGTTGAAGAGCTCGCGACCGATCAGCATGCGGCGAATCTCGCTGGTGCCTGCGCCGATTTCGTACAGCTTGGCGTCGCGCCACAAGCGTCCGGCAGGATATTCGTTGATGTAACCGTTCCCACCCAGCGCGCGCAGCGCCTCGCCAGCCACCCAGGTGGCGCTCTCGGAGGCATACAGGATTGCCGCCGCCGCATCGAAACGAGTGACCCGGCCCTCGTCGCAGGCCCGCGCCACGGCATACACGTAAGCCCGGGCCGAATTCATGCGCGTGTACATGTCGGCAATGTTGCCCTGCATCAATTCGAAAGTGCCGATGGGACGCCCGAACTGTTTGCGTTCGTGCACGTAAGGCAACGCCATGTCCAGGGCAGCGCGCATGATGCCCAGGGGGCCTCCTGCCAGCACCACGCGCTCGTAGTCCAGCCCGGACATCAGGATTCGCCTGCCGTCGCCGGCCAGAACATTCTCCTTCGGTACCCGACATCCGTCGAAGACGAGGCCCGAGGTGTCCGACCCGCGCATGCCCAGCTTGTCCAGCCCGGGTTGCGCCGAATACCCCGGCATGCCCTTCTCGACGATGAAGCCCCGGATCGGCGCACACTTTCCGGCATCGCTGCCGGGCTCCGACTCGGCCGGAACCTTCGCGTAGACGACCAGCGTCTCGGCCTGAGGCCCGTTGGTAATCCACATCTTCGCGCCGTTGAGCACATAGCCGTCGCCGTCGGGGGCGGCGACGGTGCGCATACCCAGAACGTCCGATCCCGCTTCCGCCTCGCTCATGGCCAGCGCGCCCACCTGCTCGCCCGAGATCAGGCCGGGCAGCAGGCGGCGTTTCTGCTCCTCGTTGCCCCACAGCCGGATCTGGTTGATCGCCAGATTGGAGTGCGCTCCATAGGAGAGACCCACCGAGGCCGAGGATCGGCTGATTTCCTCCATGGCCACCACATGGGCGAGATAGCCCAGCCCCGCGCCGCCGTACTCCGGTTCCACGCTGATGCCGTGCAGGCCCAGCGCCCCCAGTTGCGGCCACAGATCGCGGGGAAACCGGTTGCCGGCGTCCAGCGCCGCGGCCCGGGGCGCGATGTGCTCGGAGGCGAAGCGCGAAACCTGCTCCCGAAGCAGGTCGACAGGCTCGCCCAGCCCGAAAACGAAATCGACATGGGCCAGCGGCGCCGTCGCGGCAGGAGCTTCAGGCGCCACGATGCGTGACTCCTGCCGAGCCGGGCGCACCGAACTTGCCAATACGTCTGCCAAAGTGTTTCATCGCGTTCTCACCCTTGCGTTCCCTGTTCACGGTATCTGTTTGCTCGAACCTGCATCATGGATCTGACCGTTCCCATTCTAACGCACCCGGATTCGATGCGAAGCCGGGAAACATCCCGGCCTTGCCCCTCGACAGCACGATCTGGAAAACCGGGCGCGGCGCCCCCATATATTCGAGCAGGGGAGGGTCGGGCCAATGGCTGAAATTGCCGCTTCCGCAATCGCCTTTCACTGGCGCTGCAAGCACACATGGCGCCGTTCGGCCTACAACACGATGTGGTGCCTGATCGGTTGCTCGATCGGAGACTTCGGCGCCATCGCCTGGTTTGGCGCCTACTGGCCCGACGCGCCCGTGTGGATCTGGATGCCTGTCGCCATGTTGTGCGGCATCATCACCAGCATCATCCTCGAGACCATCATCCTGTTGCGAAGCATGGAGTTCGGGGATGCGTTCCGTACCGCAGTGGGCATGAGTCTGGCCTCCATGATCCTCATGGAACTGGCGATGAATTTCACCGACCTCGGGATGACCGGCGGCCCGTTCGTCATGTGGTGGAGTGTGCCGCCTGCGCTGCTGGCAGGAATGCTGGCCGCCTGGCCCTATAACTACTGGCGGCTGAAGAAGTACGGAAAGGCCTGCCATTAGCCGGGGGTTCGCTTCACGGTCCGGCAACGCACGACCTGCCTGTAGAGACCCGCGCCAGGCGTATGGTCATCGTGGCGGCGGCGCATTGGGTTACAGTACGCCCGAGAGCAAGGTTTTTTCCGAATTCCTGATGTGATTGCCGCCTGCAAGCCGGTTCGCTACCGCCCAATCCGCAAGTTCGCGCCCTGGATCGCATGCGCCGCCGCCTGCCTTGCGGCGCGCGCCGACGGCGTACTGGAGGAGGTTGTGGTTACGGCCCAGAAGCGAAGCGAAAACCTGCAGGATGTGCCCATGTCCATCAGCACGCTGGATGGCGGGGCGCTGGAAGCGGGACGGGTGGAAAAGATTGGCGAACTGGCCCTTCGCGTTCCGAATCTTTCCCATTCCACCTTCAGCAGCGGCCGCCCGGAGCTGACGGTGCGCGGAATCGGCAACAGCGGCGCCACCCGCAGCGCCCTGGAGAACTCGGTCATCCTGTTTGTGGACGATGTGTATATCGCGCGCTCCACATCGTATTTCTTCGAGCTCTTCGACCTCGAGCGGGCGTCGATCCTTCGCGGCCCGCAGGGTGTGCTGTTCGGCAAGAACGTGGTGGCTGGCGTGGTCAGCCTGACTACCCGGGCTCCCCGCCTCGATGCCGCGGAGGCCCGGATCCTGGCCGGGCACGGTTCATATGACGCAACCGAACTGAAAGGGTTGTTTTCCGGGCCGCTGGCGACGACTGCCGCAGGCAAGATTTCCCTGCTGCGCAAGACCCGGGACGGCTACGGCATGGACCTTGTCAGCGGCGCGCAGTCCGACGACGAGGATCTGCTGGCCCTGCGCGCGCAACTGCGAGTGGCCGGCAACGAGGATCGGGACCTTTTGTTCAGCGCCGATTACAGCCGCGAGGACAATGGCAGCCAAACCCGCAGCGTGACCCGATGGGACCGCTTCCCGCCCTCGGCCTCGACCGGTCGCCCGCGGTTCTCCGAGCATGGACTCCCGATCAGGTACAGCGCCCGGCAGTGGGGGGTGTCGGCACGTCTCGAACAGGCGCTGGGCGAAGCCGACCTGACCGTGATCGCGGCCTATCGCGACATTGTCTCCGCGACCGTCGATCAATTCGGCGGCCGCGGGCTGGTCTCCGGGCAGGGATTCGACGACCTGTTCGGTCAGGACGAAGACGCGCAGCAATTCAGCCTGGAGGTTCGCCATGCGTTCGACCCCGCCTCCAGCTGGAGCGTGGTAAGCGGCTTGTACTACATCCGCGAGGATGTCGACCGGCTGGAATACGAAGACATCGTGGTGGATCAGGACGGCGTGCTCAATGGCAGTCGCGGCGACTGGCTGGGCATGTCTCATACCTCCGGGTGGGCCGCGTTCGCCGATGCATCCTGGCAGGTCCGTCCGGCGCTCACGGTGCGGGCGGGCCTGCGCTATACGCGCGACGACAAGGAAAACCGCACCATCGGCACACTGACCGACGACGCGGTTCCCGGCATTCCCTTCCAGATCATATTCGAGAACTACGATGTGGTCGCCGAAGCGTCGTTCGACGCCTTCACGCCCAGAGTGGTGCTGGAGTGGCGCCCTCTCGCCGGACATGACCTGATGGCCTATGCGAGCTGGTCGGAAGGCTTCAAGTCCGGCGGCTTCGACAGCAAGGTGAGCCGCGGGTCCGAAGCGGGCCGACCCATCCGGGAGGAGACCGCCACCAGCTACGAACTGGGCTTCAAGAGCCGCTGGCTGAACGAGTCCCTGCAGGTGAACGCAGCGGTATTCCACACCGGTTTCCGCGATCTGCAACGGGCGACCCTGCTGTTCGACGAGGTGTCCGGCGTTTTCGACGGCCTGAGGGTCAAAAACGCCGCCCGCGCCGAAATCAGCGGCGGCGAGCTGGAAGTGGCCTGGATGCCCGCCGACCGATTGCTGTTCAGTCTCTCCTACGGCTACCTGGATGCGCGGTTCAACGAATTCCTGGCGGGAACCATACAGGGCATCGACATTCGCCGCGACGGCAACCGGATTCCGCACGCCCCCCGGCACTCGTTCCACCTTGCCGGAAGTTACGGTCTGGATCTGGGCGACAGGGGCAGCGTGGACCTTGGCGTCGATTACGGGTGGAAGCATCGCTCGTACGCCAGCAGCGACAACGCGCCGGGGCGCTTCGAGCGGCAGGCCTCGTTCCAGAAAGCCTACGGCGTGGTCAATGCCTCGCTCACCTGGACCCTGCCCGGCGACCGGTGGAGGGTCATGGCATGGGGCAAGAATCTGGACGACACCTTGTACGCGGACCAGCGCATCAGTTTTGCCGGCGCCAGCTGGGCGCACTACGGTCCGCCAAGGACCTGTGGCGTTTCGGTCCAGTATCGGTTGCGTTGACCGTCTGCCGGGCCTGATTCCCGCGTTCCCGCGAATCCATGGCATGGGATATCCGCAAACTGGCGCTGTTCGCAACCCCGCTGGCCTTGCTGGTGGTGGTGCTCGGCGCCTATGTGCGGCTTTCCGACGCGGGCCTGGGCTGTCCGGACTGGCCGGGCTGCTACGGGATGATCGATGTCCCCCGGGATGCCGCGGAGATTGCCGAGGCCAACGCCGCATTCCCGGAGCGACCGGTGGATATGGCCAAGGCATGGAAAGAGATGGCGCACCGCTATGCGGCCGCGGCGTTGGGGCTTTTGATCCTCGCCATCGGCCTTGTGGCCTGGCGCCGCCGGCGTCAGCCGAACTCCGCGCTGGGACCTGCGCTGTCCCTGGTCGGTCTGGTTCTTTTCCAGGGGCTGCTGGGAATGTGGACAGTAACCTTGCAGCTCAAGCCGGTGGTGGTGATGGCGCACCTGCTGGGCGGTTTCGCCACGCTGGCTCTGCTCTGGTGGCTGATCCTGCGCGAAAGCTCTCCCTCCGGAGTCTGGGCCGCAGGCAGCGGAAGCCGTCTTTACGGCTGGACCCTGGCGGCGCTGGCTGTCGTGATTGTCCAGGTGGCGCTTGGCGGCTGGACCAGCGCCAACTACGCGGCCCTGGCCTGTGCGGATTTCCCGACTTGCCAGCGACAGTGGTGGCCGGAGATGGATTTCGCCGAGGCATTCGTGATGTGGCGCGGCCTGGGCGTGAACTACGAGTTCGGCGTGCTGGACAGCGCCGCGAGGACAGCCATCCACATGACCCACCGGATGGGGGCGCTCGTCGTGGCGCTGGTGGTGGGCGGGCTGGCCGTGCGCGCCTTGTGCGCCGCCAATCGCTCCGTTCGCATTGCGGGCGCGGCTGTGGCCGTCCTGTTGCTGGCGCAGTTGAGCCTGGGGATTGCCAACGTGCTGCTCTATCTTCCGATTTCCACCGCGGTGGCCCATAACGCCTGCGCCGCCCTGCTGATTCTGGCCCTGATCACGCTGGGCCACGGACTCGCTCCTGCGCCATGCGCGAATACGACATGACTGCGCCCGCCCTCCGCGCTCCAGGCTGGCGGGACTACCTGGAAGTTACCAAGCCGAAAGTGGTGGCCCTGCTCACCTTTACCGCCATCGTGGGCATGCTGCTGGCAACGCCCACGATTCCTGACTGGACTGTCTTGCTGTTCGGGTCCGCAGGCATCGGATTGGTGTCGGCGAGCGCTGCGGCCATCAACCAGTTGGTGGAAAGGCATACAGACGCCGAGATGGCAAGAACCCGCAACCGCCCGCTGCCGCGCGGCCAGTTGGGCGGCCGGGGAGTATTGGTGTTTGCCGCCGTGCTGGCCGGAACCGGCGTCTGGCTGTTGCTGGGCTTTACCAACCTGCTGTGTACGGTTCTGACCCTGGCCTCGCTGCTGGGCTACGCGGTCATCTATACGATGTTCCTCAAGCGGGCAACTCCGCAGAACATCGTTATTGGCGGGGCCGCCGGGGCCGCCCCGCCCCTGCTCGGATGGATTGCCGTGACCGGCCAGTTGGATCCCGGGGCAGCCATCCTGTTTTCGATCGTGTTCGTGTGGACGCCGCCGCATTTCTGGGCCCTGGCCATACACCGGCGGGACGATTACGCGAAGGTCGATATCCCCATGCTGCCTGTCACCCACGGCGTAGCTTTCACCCGGCTGCACATCCTGCTGTACACGGTATTGCTGTTCCTCTTCGGGCTGCTCCCGTATCTGACCGGAATGAGCGGGCCCTTGTATCTCCTCGGGGCAGTAGCGCTGGGAGGGCGTTTCCTGTGGCTTGCGGCGAGGATGTACTGGCGCAAGGACGATTCTCTGGCCATGCCTACCTTCGGCTATTCCATGGTTTACCTCTTTGCGTTGTTCGCGCTGCTTTTGGTCGATCATTATCTGACGTTGATCGTCCGGCACACCTGAGCCCCTGGGCCTGGGGCTGCGAGGGCCGCCACACCGCAACGAACACAAGACCATGCCTGACACCGTGCTGATCAGCGGAGCTTCCCGCGGCCTGGGGCTGGCCACCGCCCGCAAACTGGCGTCGCGCGGCCACCGGGTTTTCGCCGGCGTACGCAGGCAGGGCGCTTTGCCCCCGGATACAGGGGCGCGGGAAGTTCTGCTCGACGTCACTTCGAATTCTTCGGTGGAGCAGGCGGTGCGCAAGGTGATCGACGCGGCCGGCGGGGTGGATGTGCTGGTCAACAATGCGGGATTGCATGCGTTCGGTGTGCTGGAGTGCGCCAATGAGGAGCGTTTCCGCGAGCTGCTGGAAGTCAACCTGCTGGGCGCCTGGCGGCTCACGCGAGCCGTTCTGCCCCACATGCGATCGCGCGGCAGCGGCCATGTCCTCATGGTTTCGTCGCTGTCCGGCAAGGTTGGATTGCCCGGCGACGGCCAGTATGCAGCCAGCAAGTTCGCGCTGGAGGGCATGGCCGAATCGCTGTCTCTGGAAGTGCGCCGCTTCGGGATTCGGGTTACCCTTCTGCATCCGGGGCCCTATGACACCGATATGCTCCATCACGGCGCGCGCTCAGGCAATCGGCCAGCAACCTCTGCAGGCGCCGGAGCCTATGCGGACTTGCACAGCGCGCTGCTGGAACGCCCCCGGCAGGGCGAGCCGCCGGAAAATGCGGCCACAATTCTTGCCGGCGTGATTGCGTCGCCGCCGCCGTCGCTGCGCTTTCCGGTAGGCCCGGTGGCGGAGCGGGTCTTCAGGCGTCTTGACATCGACACCGGCGAGCGCGGCGAGGAGGTGGCGCTGGACGCCAGCGGCGCGCGCTGGTGGGTCCGCGGCGAAGAGCGAAAATGAGCGCCGAATCCACCGGCGCAACGGTTATCCGGGCCGAGAACGTGAGCAAGTGGTTCGGCGGCTTCCAGGCCTTGAAGAAGGTGAGCCTGAAGGTCGGCTCCGGCGAACGGATCGTGATTTGCGGTCCGTCCGGATCGGGCAAATCCACGCTGATCCGCTGCATGAACGGGCTGGAGGAATTTCAGGAAGGCTCCATGGAGGTGGCGGGATTCCTGCTGGACTCGGACGCGGCTCGCACCCGCGTGCGGCTCAGGGTGGGAATGGTTTTCCAGCAGTTCAATCTTTTCCCCCACTTGTCGGTCATGGACAACCTTTGTCTTGCGCCGGCGCGGGTTCGCAAGATCCGGCGCGAAGAAGCCGAGCAACGGGCCATGGAACTGCTGCAGCGCATGGGGTTGGCCGAACAGCAGGGCAAGTTTCCCGGCCAGCTCTCCGGGGGGCAGCAGCAGCGTGTGGCGATCGCGCGCGCCTTGTGCATGCAGCCGGAAATCATGCTGTTCGACGAACCCACTTCGGCCCTGGACCCGGAGATGGTCCAGGAGGTGCTGGAAGTGATGGTGGAACTCGCACACGATGGGATGACCATGTTGTGCGTAAGCCATGAGATGGCCTTCGCCCGCCAGGTGGCCGACCGCGTCGTGTTCATGGACGGCGGCGAAATCCTGGAGCAGGCGCCCCCCGGGCAGTTCTTCGAACACCCCCGATCCGACCGCCTGCGGACCTTCCTGGGCCAACTCCGCACCTGATCGAAACCCCGGCGAGAAGGAATCCCTCCCTCCAACCCTCCCCGCCATCCGGCGGGCAGGCGCCGGTTATTTGCGCCTGCGTGTCCGGTTCCCGGATGGCGCCCTTTCCGGCAAACTCGCTGGCGTCATCGTTCGAGTGTTTCGGAAACCGCTTGTCGGGGCTTGTCCGGCACACTGTTGCGGATGCTTGTGTGTGGCGCGGGCGCGGCAACAGGCGGTGTGACGGATGCGTCAGGCGGTATTCGTTCATGGGCGAGCCGCCCTGGCTCGATAGCGCGTCATGCGGCGCTCGATTCGTGCGCTTGCGCGCGACAGGCAAAAGCAGGCTGTCCAGAAGAAAGCCGCCACGAACAGGTAGCCGGCTGCCGTAGTGCCCGTGCCCAGCCACTGCGGGTCGCTCGCGGCTCTTTGCACCTCTCCGAGAAGGTCGAAAAGGCCGATCACGAGCAAAACGGTGGTCTCCTTGAACAAGCCGATGAAGTTGCCGGTGATCTGCGGCAGCGCCACTACCAGCGCCTGGGGCAACACCACATGCAGCCGCGACTGCGCCCAGCTCAGCCCCAGCGCGCGGGCCGCTTCGTACTGCCCCGCAGGCAGGCTCTGCAATCCACCGCGCACCGCCTCGGCCAGGTACGTGGACATCAGTATGGCGAAGGCGATCATCGCCCGGCCGAGCTTGTCGATTTCGATATTTGCGGGCAGAAACAGCGGCAGCATGATGATGACCACGAACAGCAGCACCAGAACCGGAACTGCGCGCCAGAATTCAATCCACACGGTGCAGGCCTGACGCAGCAGGAGCAGGCGGCTGTGCCTTCCCAAGGCCAGCAGCAATCCGGCAGCCAGGGAAACCCAGAAAACCGAACCGGTTACCACCAGCGTCAGGAAGAAACCGCCCCAAAGCGATGTCTCGACCGGCATAAGCCCCCCCACTCCGCCGCGGAACAGCAGCCAGGCCAGCGGTGGGTAGGCCAGCAACAAGAAGGCGGCGACGAGTCGGCGCCCCGGCATCCGGCGAATCGCCAGGGTCGCGCCGAGCAGCGCCCCCAGCCCCAGGCCCAGGTTGACCCTCCAGACTTCCGCTGCGGGATAAAGGCCGTAGAGAAACTGTGGCCAGCGCGCCCGCACGAACGGCCAGCAAAGGGCTCGCGCGTCGACGCAGGCGCCCGGGCCGCTGCCCGACCATTGCGCATCCAGGATCAACCACTGGACCAGCTGGATCGCCAGCCATCCCAGAACACCGAGCAGCGCCACGCTGACCATGCTGTTGAGCCAGGAGGAAAACAGGTTGCGCCTCAGCCACGCCAGCGCGCCGCCTTGCCGCGAGTCCGCCGTTGCCGGCCTATTGCCCACGGCGCATGACCCGTTTGTTCCAGCGAGCCATCAGCCACGCCACCAGAAAACTCACGCCGGCATAAAACGCCAGCGTGACGGCCATCACTTCCACGGGCCTGCCCACCAGGTTGTTGACCGTGCCCACGAACACCGAGACGATTTCCGGATAGGCAATCGCGGCCGCCAGGGAAGTCGCCTTGAACATGTTCATGTACACCGTGGTGAGCGGCGGCAGGATGGCCCGAAGCGCCTGTGGAAACACGATCCGGCGCAGCACCGTGCGCGATCCGAGCCCCAGCGCCGCGCCCGCCTCCCACTGGCCGCGCGGAACCGACCCGAAGCCCGAACGCACGATTTCCGAGATATAGCTGGCGTTGTAGAGCGACAGGCCCACCCACAAGGCAAGAAACTCCGGCATCAGGTAGAAGCCGCCCTCGTAGGCAAAGCGGCCCATGACGGGAGGCCGGATGGAAAGGCCTTCGCTGAACTCGACAAATGGAAAGTACAGGCCGCGGTTGTTCAGCACCAGGTAATCCGTGATGAAAATGCTGGACTGAAAGGACGGCAGCGCGCGCAGGACAACGTAGTACCAGAAGAAAACCTGCAGCAACACGGGAATGTTGCGAAACAGCTCGAGATAGCCCAGGGACAGCCGCGACGCCAGCCAGTTGGAAGACAGCCGCCCCACGCCCACGAACATCCCGATGATGCTGGCCAGCGCCACACAAGACACCGCCAACAACAAGGTATTGAGAATGGCTACGCCCAGGGCCGTGAGGATCGATGAATCCTCGCTGTAGGGAATCAGGTGCTGGGAAATGGAGAAACCGGCCTTGTTCGACAGGAAGTCGAAGCCGGTTTGCACGCCCAGAAGTTCAAGGTTCGCCTGAGTGGTGCGAAACACCAGAACCACCAGCGCCACCAGCGCCAGCGCCAGCAGGCCTTGCAGCCAGAAAGCGGAGTTGTTGCGCACGGATGGCCGGGAGCGCTTGAGGCCCCCGAAGGCTAGGAGCTTGCCCCGCAGGACGATTTGGCATTCAGCCAGTGGGATAGAGCGGCCGGATTTCGCCAATATATGGCTTCCGTGCCCCAATTATTGCCAATGAATCGAGGTATTTGCATAGTGCTGTCCCGGGAGAATTTTCTGCGGCGCAGGCTTCTAGCGGTATGGCATGGCGATCATGAGGCCGCCATCGCTCCACAGCGCATTGAGGCCGCGCTGCAACCCCAGGGGCTCGAAATGCCGGGCGAACACTTCGCCGTAATTGCCCACCTGGGCCACGATCTGATAGGCCCAGTCGTTGCGCAGCCCCAGTTTTTCGCCGAAGTCCCCCTCAACCCCAAGGAAGCGGCGGATTTTGGCTTCTCCGGTCGTTGCCCGGGCCTCCGCCACGTTGGCCATGGTCAGACCGAATTCTTCGGCGGCCACGCGTGAATTGAACGCCCAGAAAACGATGTCGCGCCAGCGCGGATCGCCCTGGCGAACCAGACCGGAGAAAGGCTCTTTGGAAATGACCTCGCCAAGGATCACATGCTCATCAGGGTTGCGCAGGGCCACTATGCGGCCCGCCAGGGAAAACACCTCGGTGGTGAAGGCGTCGCAACGGTCCGAAAGATAGGCGTTCAGGCCGCGCTCCACATCGGCAAAGGTCACGATGGAATACTGCATGCCCCGGGCCCTGAAGTAGTCCGCCAGATTCTGCTCGTTGGTGGTTCCCTGGGCGACGCAAACGGTGGCTCCTTCGAGATCGGCGACGCGCGACACGCCGGACGCGCGACGCACCACAAAGCCCTGTCCCGCATAGAGATAGGCGCCGGTGTAATCCAGCCCCAGCGACGTATCCCGGAGGAAGGTCCAGGTTGCCCCCCCGGGAAACACATCCACGCCCCCGGACTGCAGGGTGGTGAAAGCGGTGTTGGGATTGATCGGCACGTACTCGATCGCTTCGGCGTCGCCCAGCACGGCAGCGGCCACAGTCCGGCAGTTGTCGATGTCGAACCCGTATCTGCGGCCGCTGGCATCGATGGAACTGAAGCCGGGGCTGGATTCGATAACGGCGCAACGCAGCATGCCGCGCTCCAGCACATCCGAGAGCGTATCCGCTTGCGCGCTGGCCGGCGCCACCGCCATCACGGCCGCGAAAACCGAAGCGGCGGCGATTGAATTACGCGCCGCCTTCAGTTGCTCGTGCGCCGTCAACAAGCCCCGCATGGTCTGGCGAGTTTACCCTGCCAGCCGGGAAGCCGGCAGGGATCGTTGCAAGCGGGCGGCGTCGGGCTACAATGCGGGTTACGCAGGCAGACGGCCCATCACGGTTTCCGGGGCGCCTGCGTACACCTTGCGCAAGGGCAGATGAACTCGAACATCGAAAAACAGACTTTTGCCAATCGGGAGAAAGTCAAGCAACTCCGGGACGAACACAGGGACCTTGATCGCGCCATCGCGGAAATGTCAAGAAACACGCACGCGGACCAATTCATGCTGAAACGCATGAAGAAACGCAAGCTGCGCCTCAAGGACATGATCGAGCGTCTGGAAAGCGAGCAGATACCCGACCTGAACGCCTGAACTCTGGCCTGCGGCCGGAGACTGTTCGCCGCCGGGCCGGCGCAGGCGTTTCAAGGCCCCAGCAGGCCAAGCAGCGGCGGGGCAGCCACGGAGATCGCCACGAAACTCACCCCGCCGGTGACGGCGGCCGCCAGCAGCCCCAGCACGAAGGGGCGCCGGCCGATCCGGCGGATGCCGGCAAAACTGGAGTTCAGGCCCACCGCCGCCATGGCGATCAGCAGGCAGATGCCGGCCGCCGAGCGCAGATATTCCACTACTTGCGACCAGGTGCCCGGCTCCATCAGGCCGAAGGCTTGTTCTCCCGCATCTCCCAGTGTCCGGAGCGCCGAGCACAGCGCGAAGCCCACCACGAACCAGGGCGCCATTTCCAGGTAGTTGCGCCATCCGCGCGTTTCTCCCGGCTTGCGCTCGGCGGCAAACACAATTCCGGCCAGGGGAATGATCGCGATCATCAAGAGGTTGCGGACCAGCTTTGTGACCGTGGCGATGTCCAGCGCCACTGGCGCGCCGTATTGTTCCTGGTACATCATCCCCGCCCCGGCAACCTGGGCGGTCTCATGGATCGAAGCGCCCAGGAACAACCCCGCCAGCTCGGGGCGGTCCGGAAAGAATTCGTGCGCCAGAATCGGGTAGAGAAACATCGCCGCAATCCCGAACACCGTGATGCAGGCAATCGCATAGCTCACCTCCGATTCGCGCGCTCGAATCAGTGGCGCCGTGGCCACGATGGCCGTCGCGCCGCAAATGCTGGTCCCCACCGCGATCAGGCCGCCCAGACTCCGCGACAAGCCCAGCCGCCTGCTAGCTCCGCCCACAACGGCCAGGGCGGAACCGGCCGCCACCACCACGAAGGGCAGCGCCACGAGAGTGAATTTTCCTGCGCCGAGGAGGCTCAGGCGAAAGCCGAGCAGCATGATGCCGGTGCGCAACACCGCGGTGGAACAGAATTTCAACCCCGCGCCCGCGTGCGGCGCAAGGTTCACCAGATTGCACAGGACCATGCCGAAAACGATGGCCAGCATGATCGCGCTTACGGGGCTCTTCTCGAACCCCAGGAGCGACTCGCCGATCCATGATGCTGAATAGCTGGCGCCCACCGCCACCGCCACCGCCAGCGCCACGCCCAGCCACCAGACCCGCAAACGCGGCGCGAATATCACGGCAACCGGACGCTCCGGGATCCGGATGAGCAGGTGCGCCTCGCGCCGCACAAGGGCCTGAGGCCCTGCTCGCCGCCAGCGTTCATCGGTCCTGGCGACCGCTTGCCGCGAGCGCCATGATGGCGACAGGCGCCCCGGCACGCATTGTCCGCATCCGGCACGTCTTCCGGTTCGTGCTCAATCGGCCGCCACCTCGGCGAGCCGGCCAGTGGCGCAGTCGTACACAAAGCCCCGCACCCGGTCCTTGCGAGGGATGAAGGGGCAGGCCTTGATCCGGGCGATCGATTGACGCACATTCTGTTCCAGATCACGGAACGATTCCAGCGCGAATGCCGGTCGCAGGCCAGTCTCGTCTTCGATCGCGTCCTTGAGGTCGTCGTCGCGGAAGGTCAGCATTCCGCAGCCGGTGTGGTGGATCAGCATGATTTCACCGGTACCCAGCAGGCGCTGGGAAATCACCAGCGAGCGCAAGACATCGTCGGTCACAACGCCGCCAGCATTGCGGATGACGTGTGCGTCGCCGTCTTCCAGGCCCAGGATCCTGCGGATATCCACCCGGGCATCCATGCAGGCCACGACCGCCAGCTTGCGCGCGGGAGCAAGCGGCAAATCACTCTTGTCGAAACGTTTTGCGTACCGTGCATTGTTGCTCAGCAGCTTGTCTGTTTCCGTCATGGCCCCAGGTTCGGAAGGTCAAAAAAGGCCAACGATCATACCGCAACGCCCCGGTCGCGTGACCCGCCGCGTGTGCGGCATCGACGCCTTGCCGCTTGGCTGGCGGGGTTTTTTGTATAATCGGGCGGCCCTCCTCGGGGGAGAGAGGTCATGAGTGAGAAGGCGGGCGCAAAGCGTATCGGGCGAGAGCAGGCCGACACCGCATCGCGGGTGACGCCGCTGGCGCGAGCCGGCGCGGGCGCTGACCCGCAAGCTGGTCTGCGTGACGAAACGCGCCGCAAGCCGTCGCACTCCCCGGATGTCATCCGCCGCGTGTTTCAGGAAGGCGTCTATCCGTACGAGGACAAGATGCAGCGCAAGACCTATGAACTCCTGAAGGCATCGCTGCAGTCCGAACTGCTCAAGGCGCAGCGCTGGATCAAGGAGTCGGGCGCCAGGGTGCTGGTTCTCTTCGAGGGACGCGACGCAGCGGGCAAGGGTGGAACCATCAAGCGTTTCATGGAGCACCTCAATCCTCGCGGCGCTCGCGTGGTGGCGCTCGAGAAGCCCAGCGAGAAGGAGCGCAGCCAGTGGTACTTCCAGCGCTACATCGAACATTTCCCGGCCGCCGGGGAAATCGTGTTGTTCGACCGCTCCTGGTACAACCGCGCGGGCGTCGAGCGGGTAATGGGCTTTTGCACCCGGGCGGAATATCTGGAGTTCATGCGCCAGTGCCCGGAACTGGAACGCATGCTGGTCAACAGCGGCATTCACCTTTTGAAGTACTACTTCTCGGTATCGAGGGAAGAACAGGCGCAGCGGTTCGACAGCCGCCGAACCGACCCCTTGAAGCAATGGAAAATTTCGCCCATCGACATCGCATCCATGGACAAGTGGGACAACTACACGATGGCCAAGGAAGCGATGTTCTTCTATACGGATACGGCCGATGCGCCCTGGACCGTGATCAAGTCCGACGACAAGAAGCGCGCGCGCATCGCCTGCCTTCAGCATTTCCTGATGAAGCTGCCCTATCCGGACAAGGACGCGGAGGTGGTCACCGGGCCGGACGCGCTGCTTGTGGGACCCGCCGCCCGGGTGGTGGACGCCAACGCACCGATGGATGCCCGGTGAGCGGGGTTTTTCCCGCGCGACCGCCTGCCGGAAGCGCCCGGCGCATCGTCCTGTTCTCCCACGGCCAGGAAAGCGGCCCGTGGGGCGCCAAGATCACGGCGCTGGCGGAGGATGCCAAAAACGCGGGCCTGGAGGCGGACTCTATCGACTATCGCGGAATGTCCGATCCCGCCGAGAGGGCGAAGAAGCTCGTGGCGAGAATGCGGGATTGCGAGAACGAAGTCCTCCTGGCGGGCAGCAGCATGGGCGGCTACGTGGCGGTTGCGGCGGCGCAGCAACGCCCGGCGGCCGGACTGTTCCTCATGGCGCCGGCGCTGGCGGTTCCGGGCTGGCCCCCTCTGGGTGAAAGCGTCGGTGCGCCAACCTTCGTGGTCCACGGCTGGGAGGACGATGTAGTGCCCCCTGGCTGGAGCATCGATTTCGCGCGCGCCAACCATTCGCGCTTGCATCTTCTGCGCGCCGGCCACTCCCTGACCGAAGCGCTGGACGAAATCCGGGTTCTGTTCCGGCTGTTTCTTTCAGTCCCCGACTGACTTCAGCAGGTTCCTGGAGCCTCTGGCCAGCAAGGCGGTATCGCTGCCTATGCCCAGGAATCTGGCGCCGTTGGACGCATGCGTGCGAACCGCCTGCAGCGTTCCGGCCAGAGTGCCCGGCGCCTTGCCGGATGCGGCAATGTCCCGCAGCGCCTGAGCAATGGCCGCCTGCACCTCCGGGTGGCCTGGCTGACCCAGATACCCCATGGACGCGGAAAGGTCCGAGGGGCCCACGAACACCGAATCCACGCCGTCCACCGCGGCAATGGCCTTGATGTTGTCCAGCGCGGTGACAGTCTCGGCCTGCACAATCAGGCAAATCTGCGCTTCGGCCTCGCTGGCGTAATTTTCGATCTGCGCCCAGCGCGAGGCGCGAGTGATCGAAGTGGCGAGACCGCGCACGCCCCGGGGGGGATAGCGAACGGAGGCCACCAGCGCCTCGGCCTGTTCGACAGTGTCCACCATCGGCGCCAGCAGGGACTGAACGCCTGCGTCCAGATAGCGCTTGATTCGCACCGGGCTGTCGTCCGCCACCCTTGCGATGGCCTGCGTACCCGTGCCCTCGATGGCCTGAAGCTGCCACAGGACCGAACGAAGGTCGTTGGGCGCATGTTCGGCATCGATCAGCAGCCAGTCGAATCCCGCGACCGCGCAGAGTTCGGCGGCGACCGGAGAACCCAGGCCAAGCCACAGGCCGTACTGCACGCCATTTTCCTTGAGCCTGCGCTTGAATATGTTCTCCGGTATTTTCATGTCATCCCCTTTCAGGTAAACCTGCACTCGATCTTGCCCAGTGGGCCGAAATCCGCCAGGAAATTATCGCCTGCGCGCGCCATTACCGGCGACGTGAACGAACCGCTCAAGATCACGTCGCCCTGCTTCAGGGCGATGTCATGCGCCGCGAACCGCCGCGCGAGCCAGCACACGCCGTTGGCGGGATGCCCCATGACCCCGGCCGCCAGTCCGGTTTCCTCCACCACGCCGTTGCGGTACAGGATGCCCCCGGCCCAGGGCAGGTCGATTTCGCCCGGGTCGAACCCCCCGGCGGCCAGCACCACCCCCGCCGAAGCCGCGTTGTCGGCAATGGTGTCGATTACCGTGCGGGTGCGGCCGGTCTCGGGGTCCACGCGGTAGCTGCGCGCCGCAATCAGTTCCAGCGACGGATACACGGTCTCGGTGGCGGCCAGCGCTTCCTCCACCGTGACGTTCTTGCCCGCAAGCGGTTTGCCGAGCACGAAGGCAATCTCCACTTCCACCCGTGGATCCAGGAAGCGGGCCGCTTCGATTCGCGCCCCGCTCTCGAAGAACATGTCGTCGAGAAGGGTCCCGTAATCCGGTTCGCCGATGCTCATGGCGCGCTGCATTGCCCTGGAAGTCAGGCCGACCTTGCGGCCGCGGATCCGCGCTCCACGAGCTGCCTTGAGGCGAATCCAGGCGTCCTGCACCGCGTGCGCGTCCGCCATGTCCATGTCCGGGTAATCGAAGGTGAGCGGGCGCATCTGCCGCCGCGTTCTTTCGGCCTGATCGAGACGCTTCGCGGCGCGCCGGACTTGTTCGGGCGTCAGCACCGGCATGGCCTGCTATCCCGGCGCGCTACCGGCCTGCAACGCCTTGTCGCGTTCGCGCAGCCCGGCGACGATTTCGGCATGGCGCGCGCGCGTCAGGCGGAAGGTGGACAACACCGCCAGGCCGGCCAGACCGGCGGCGGCGCAAAACACGCCGGCGTACAGCGCCAGATTGCGCGCCACCTCGGGGCTCACTGCCGCTTCGGACTTGATGTCCGGGAAGTCCACCCACTCGAGCAGCCATCCCGAGACCATCTTCCCCGCGCCGCTGGCGAGTTTGCTGCCGAACGTGATCAGCCCCAGGATCAGGGCGGTGCGCGACGCCTTGCGCGCGAACCGGTACTCGTCGGTGGTCTCGGAGAACATGATCAGCGAGCAGATCATCAGCAGGCCCGCACCCAGCCCGGCGGCCATCTGAAAGCCGAACAGGATATTGCCGAGCGCGCCGCTGGCGAACTCCGGAAGCCATCCCGCAAGGGTGAGGAACAACGGCGCCACATAGGCGGTGAGCAGGACCGTGTAGCCGGCCAGATAGACATATTTCGGCTCGGTGCGCGTAACGACAAACCGGGCGGCCACGGCGGCCGGCAGCATTCCCAGGGGAACGGCCAGCTGCCAGGACTCCATTTGCTCCGTGGTCAGCCCCCACAGATACGGCCCGAAATGCAGGTTCAGCGAACGAAAGCACGAGCCCATGATCCCGGCCAGCAACAGGCCGAAGAACAGCGCTCGGGTATTGCGCACCCTGACGATCAGATCGCCCCACGCCCGCAAGGTCTTCATCCAGTCGAAGCCGGTTGCGGAGGGAGGCGGCAGGCTGTTTTCGAGGCGACGTATGTGGCGGTAGGTTCCGGCCGCAGCCACCGTCATGAAAACCATCAGCGCGAGGGCGGCAACCGCGCCGAAGGGCGCGTACGCGGCGGGATTCTCCTGCCCCTTGGGAAAAGCTTCGGTTGCCTCGAAGAAGACGCTGAAGGCAAGGTAGATGATGCCCAGGTAGGCCAGCAATCCCGCCACCTGGCGGTAAATGCCCATTTCCGCCCGGTCGGCGGAACGCACCGCCACTTCCGCAGTAACCGCAGCCGCCGGAGCGTCGAAGAAGGTCAGCGTCACGCGCGCGCCCACCGACATGACCAGCAGCCAGAGGAACAGGCCCTGCTGTGCAAGGCCGGCCGGCGGGGCGAACAGCAGGAAGAAGAACAGGCCCATCGGCAGCACGGAGCCGAACATCATCGTGTGCCTGCGCCCGAACCTCGCTCGCAGGCGGTCGGACCAATCGCCGATGACGGGGTCGCTCAGGGCGTCCACCAGAAGGCTGATGAGAACGGCCAGTCCGACCAGCCGTCCGTCCAGACCCACCACGCGCTGGTAGAAGAAGATCACGAACAGTTCGAACGCCACGAACACCAGGTTCCCCACCGAACCGGTGACCCCGTGCAGCGCCTTGATGTGGAATGGGGCGCGTTCATGCATGAGGCGCTACTATAAGCGTCCCTCGCACTTTGAGGAAACGACCATGCCCGGGACCCACCAAGCACTGAGCCGGCGCCAATGGCTCGGAGGATCGGCCCTGGCGCTTGCCGGATCAGCCCTGGCGGCCTGCACTCCTGCCGGCAGGCTCTTCGATACAGCCGATACGGAAGGTGCGCCCGATTCGGGCGTACCCCGGGACGGTCGCGCCGCCAGAGACCTGAGCGACGCCTGGGCCGGGACGCCCGAGCGCCTCTTCCGCAACTTCGTTCGGATGCGTTGCCACCGGGAAGGCGGCATAGCGCCCTGGTGGTGGAGCGGCGTGTACGTGGCTGTTACCCCGGACCGGAATCCGCAGGTCCTGTTCGCCGCCGAGGGATGCGAAACCAAGCGCTTCGTGCGTCTGGCGGAAGACCGCTACGAAGTCTGGTCGAAGGTGATGACGGTGTTCAAGGACCCGGATACGGGCGCAATCGTCAACGGCAAGCAGTACCGCAATCCCTTCACGGGCGAACTGAACCGGGTCGAGCCCAACGTGATCGGATCGCACGTGATTCTTCAGCCCGATGGCGAGGGTCGCATTTCGGAGACGCCGGCCGCGGGGGGCGAAACGGTCGTGCTGGACTTGAGCTGGGTGCGCAGCGGCGACAAGGTGCTGATGACCGGCTCGCGGGACTACCCCGAGCAGCGCCCCATACCTCTGGCGGAGTACGGCTCCACGGTGGTGGACATTGCCGCCTTGAACGATGATGGCCCCGGGCGCCTGGAAGCCGTGTTTTCCTCCGTGTACCTGGCGCCCTGGCAACGGTTTCTCGACATGCCCGACCAGCCGGGACACGCCGTGTGGCACGCCGTGGGCCGCAAGACGCGCGGTTTTCACGAACTGACCCCGGCTTACATGTCGGAAGCCCGCCGCTACATCCCCGACGTGCTGGCCTGGGGCGGATGATGGCTCGAAGCCTTGCGTGTGGAAGAGTCGCGGCAAGGTGTTCGCAGTGCGCGAGGACGGGGTGTATCCGCTCTACGGTTTCACCGGCAGCGAAACGGGCTGGTGGGAGCAGGTGGATGAGCATGTCTGGATCCGCTACCCGTCCACGCTTTCCCTGTATACCGATCTGGAGACCGGCGAGTTCATCGAGGAGTACACCAGCCCTTTCAACGGCGCCAGGATTACGCTGCCGCCCAGCGTCATTCGTCACAAGGAAGGGCAGTACTACACGCTTGTGGGCCAGTGGTTCGGCAGCATGAAGCGCGTGTTCCCGGACTACTACGCGGAGAAGCCGCTGCATCTGGACTGGGCGCACGACAACGGGATTCTGCGTATCCAGGAAGGCTCGCGTTTCCCGCCCATCCTGCCGCAGCCGTCGCTGGAATACGCGTCCCTGTTCGCCGCGACCCACGAAATCCTGGGCGACGAGCCGGCCCAGCCGCCCGCCACCGCCGCAGGCTGGAATATCTTCTCCGCCACACGCCGGCCCTACAACGGGATGGGCATCCTGCCCGGACACGTCATCTGGCACTTCGACGCGGTGAAGGCGCCGTCCTTCGAGGACCTGCACCCCGGCTACCTGAAGCGCGCGCGGGCCATCTCCCCGGTATTCGAGCAGTCTCCCGAGCACGACGAAGGCCCGTCGTTCTTCGAGCGCATCATCGCGAACCGCAAACCGGGCTGACCGCCCCGCGCCGTCCTATCGGCCCCGGCGCGGGCGCCGTCCGGCACTCCTGGGTTTGTAGCGATAATCAGGTAAAAGTCCCGTTGGTCAATATGAGAAAGCTCAAGTTGCGCGTTTGGGAAGGGAGGGCATAGTCCGGCTTGCGCTGTAGCTCACGAGATTGAGGCGCGCGTAGAAACCCCGGAGGCAAAGGTTCGCCGACGGTGCAGGAGAAAGGCTGCGCCACCGCCCGAAACGCCTTCGATCATCAAAAACGTGCATCGTCCTCACTGCTGCCCTTCCAGCCCAGCACCGGACCCGATCCGTTTGGGGGAACCCGGCGTTCTTCACATTTGTTCCTTGGTGATGTAGCGCTCCTCCTCGTATGTCGAGTTGGACGTTTCGGCATGAACATTCTCAATCTCGTTCATGCGCTTGACTCTGCCGATGTCATAAGGGTCGAGCGAAAGTCCGTACGCGACAGCCAAGCGCGCGTAATCTCTTTCTATCATCTCGTGTGGTTCGAGCTCGTTGGGAGGCGGCAACGGCGATGGGCGCAATTTGAATGGCGGGTCTTTCCTCTCGAATTTTTTTAATAGATCAGCATAGAAGTCGGACATAGCTCCTCCCCCGCAAAAAAAGCTTGGCAATGGCTCGCCGTAGCCATCCGACCCACGGCACCACTGTCGTGCGAGAGGGTTGCGGTGCTGCTTGGTGTGCAAGATTGGTTTTGAAACGACACTTTCCACTTCTTTCCGAAACTGTTGGTCCACCTGCCTCAGTTCGTCTTTGGTAATCTGAAACATCTTCCTGAAGTCAGCATCAGATGGGAGATCTTCGAATGGGGAAAGCGTCTCGCTAATTTTTTCATGCTGCCCCCGAGATCGGGCGTTGAACAAATATCGCACACCCAGCGGTGCAACTTTACGGGCGAAAATCGGATAGATATCCTCGCCGTCGTTGTTCTGATGAACGTTGAACACAGTCACATCAAGCGTTCCTCCACCAATATCCACCGTCACATGAAGCCCGTCGCGCCGACGGGAGGAGCGAACGTAGCCAGCGAGCTGGGCGACGAATTCCGGAAAGGCATGAATCCTGTCGTCCGGCAACAAAGGCCCCACAATCCCCTCCTGGGCGCCTTCGCCAGAGGTATCGTCTCGCTCCAGCGAATCACGTGCGGCTTGGAGGGTAATATCGCCCGGCATCATGCTTGTACGCCACGCGCTTCGGACAATTCTCAGATAGGCCGAGGTCAGTTCTTCGTCCTCGTAGCTGTCGGTCGGCAGTCCGACATTGACAAACCACTCAATCTTCCTGTACTCGTAGGTGGAGCCGTGCTTGTCGAAGAACCAATGGCGGGTGTGCCGGAACACCAGAGCCAGGAACGCGGCGGCGCGTGATTGGACTTCATCGGAGAAATTCCGCTCAATAAGGGGCATCTTGAGATTGTCGTACAACCTGCCAGCTTTCTCCTTGGCGCCAAGTTCGCACTTGCCCATTTCGGGCAGGATACAGAGGGCGGAAGGCAACAAGAACTTGTTCTCGCCAAACGCGTGCTCTTCGAATGGAACGGCACGGCGCACCCGGGCCTCCCCAACGACTACCTTGCTGAACGATGTTCCGAAATCCAGCCCAACCACTAACTGTATCCGCTCGCCGCGGTTCTTGCGGGGAAAAGTCGGTGAATCGCGGCTGACAACCTCTCCTGCACCGTTCTTGGCGGTATCCTGATGCTTGCCTTTTAGTAGCTTTAGAACGGCCTTCCACAACATATGCAATGTCTCACTTGTCTACCCGTATAACGCCGTAACAGACATCGGAAACCGACGAAGACATCTTGCCCTTTTGGCTCAGTTCCTCCAAGCGAAAAGCAAACCTCCGCTTAATTACCCGAATTTTGCCCTCGGTCATGGGAATCAGCCGCCGCTGATCCTGTATCCGATAGCGCTCCAGGAGTTTGCGCTGGGCGGCCAACAAACGATCACGGTGGCGTTTAGCGGTCAATTGCTGCAAGTTCACACGATCGTTGTTTTCATTGGCCCGACCGCGCTTTGCGGCATCAAAATCGGCCTGCAGTTGCACATCGCACTTGTCGAAAGCAAGGTTCAGCTGTTCACTCGAAACTTCTCTTGCCGCTGACAGCCAGTCCGAACCCTTCAACTTCGCCATATTCAGCAAGTCTCCTGACTCGTCGGCATCAAGGAGATGGGCGTTACTGTTGAGATTTATTGCACGGGTGCGCAGCGCTTCGTCGGTTCGCAGCCCCGTGAATGTCCACAGTTTGGAGGCGAACGCGTAGATTCCCCCCTCCAAGAACGATTCCGCAGTTCCAGGAACTGTGACCGCGACTAGCGGATAAAAGGATTCGGAGCGTTCCCTCAAATCATTGCTGATGAAACGGATTAGCGGGTGAAACTGACTGATGACCTCCAGCTTGGGAGTGATGCGGTCGATCTTGTTGCGGAATCGACAACGAACGGTTTCACCGCCAGCGAGTCGGCTTCTTCCTTGAAGTCGGGCTGCACGCATGTAGTCACATAGGCGGGTTGCAAGATCGGGAGGAAGCCGGATAGATACAGTGAGCGGCTCGCGGTCGTCCTCTTGGAAGTCGAATCCTGTCGCGTAGCGGTCGAGATAATCCTTGACGAACGCTTTGAGGTCATGCTCGGTGATTCGCCGCCTGAACTCATGCGCTGCTCGAACGCGTTCCAGGATGTAGCCACCATGCGCGATGAGGTGCCCGGCATTGGCCTCGAGCTCGTCATGCTGCTTCCTGACGTTTTCTACAGCGACGTACGTCTGCCCAATTCTCGACGCCTCCTGCTCGGGCGTGAGATTGCGACTCAGAAGGTCGCTGGCAAGTTTGTTGATCTGTTCCCCAAGGATGGCTTCCATACCACCGAGTGCCCGTTCGAAGATGCCGAGCTTGTCAAGGAGGCGCTTGTAAATTCGTTCGTCAATCGTATCGGCATAACCCATGTTCCAAATGAGAACCTTCGCCGCCCGCTGGCCGATGCGGTCGATACGGCCGATACGTTGCTCGATTTTCATCGGATTCCACGGCAGGTCGTAGTTTACGAGCAGACTGCAGAACTGAAGATCGACACCCTCGCTTGCGATTTCCGAAGTCAAGAGAATGCGTGTGTCCCTTGCCCTCTGAAATCGGTCAATCGCGGCCTGCTTGTTTTCCGCAACGTCACCATGCAGCACTTGGGAGGGAATACCTAGCAGCGAGAGCCGCTCATGAAGATAATTCAGGGTATATTTGAAGTACGAGAAGACAATCATCTTCTCGTCTGGATACTTGCTGAGGTAGCGTGTAACGACATCTCGAAAGCTCTCGAACTTGGTGTCATGCGTACGTAGCGATTCGATGTCGAAATCCGTCAGGGTCTCGCTCGCGATGTACCGAATCAGCGGCCCCACTTCCCTTGATGGCGACTCAATAGCACCAAA
This sequence comes from Gammaproteobacteria bacterium, assembly GCA_965115835.1. GTDB lineage: Bacteria > Pseudomonadota > Gammaproteobacteria > Steroidobacterales > Foliamicaceae > Foliamicus. Next base: position 2,003,460 of record OZ220471.1, on the reverse strand, counting down.
ATCTTCATATAGCTGGGAAGCGGCATCCTCGGGGGCACTTCGGTCACTCCAGGAGCGCGCCGCGGCGTACATGCAGCTTGATATTTGTCGTTGGGGCTGGCAGAGCAAGAAACCGTCGCTGACCTCGCGGAGAAGCGCATAGCGGCGGACAGCTTCGGTAACGTTGTCATAAAAATGCCGCTCGGGTCCATTCGGATCGAGATCGACAAAATGGCTGTTTGCCTCCCGCATGACCTTCAACTCGTGGACCTCGCTTTTGCGGGTTCGATTGACCGTATGTCGGAGCAAATTGATGCGTTCGATGCGATTGGCAAGGTCAACACGGTTGGCGGTTTCGCCAAGAAACTCGGCGTCAGGAACCTCGCTCAACAATCCCTGAAGCTGACGGTTTTCCCGGAGCAGAGGATGTTCTTGTGCGTCTTCCAACTGTGCGTGAATCTGGGCGCCTGTGGATTCTGGATCGAGCACCAGATTTCGGGCGCGAACCAAGGGTTCATTCGCAGAGAGGACTTGGGGAAACTGTTCAGGTGCATCGAACGAGTCTGGATCAATGAGGCGCAGTAACTGATAAAGATCGCCAGAGCGATTGTTTACAGGTGTAGCCGACAGCAGGACGACATGCTCGCTGACCTCTCGGAGCAGGCGGCCGACGAATGCGCTTTGTGTTTCGGGATTCCTGAGGTAGTGGGCTTCATCGACCACGAGCAGGTCAATTTCCGGTTCCTGTGCCGTGAGTTTCTCCAAGGCATGCGCCAGTTCGATCCGGCCGTCCCGCTTCCGGGTATCGCGCCAACCGGTCGGGGGGCGCAATCCCTGCAGGCTACAGACGTAGCCCCGACCTTCTCCTACCTCATGCTTGTTCCGCCTGAGCTCCCTGGCAAGTTCCGCAGCTGTCAGTTTGGTGGCGTCAATGCCGAACCTGGTATCGAGTTCCAGAACCCACTTATCACACAGCATCGCCGGGCAAACTACGACGAGGCGCCTTGCGTCATAGCGCGCGCGCAATTCGGTCCAAATGAGGCCAGCCTCAATGGTCTTTCCCAGCCCGACCTCGTCGGCGATCAAGATGCCGTTCGAGGGGGATTCAAGAAATGCCAGCACGGGCTTGTATTGATACGGAAGGAAGTCCGTTTTGGTAGTGTCCATGCTGTAGACGACATTGGCGAGCCGTCCGCCGAGTTGAATGGAGGTCAGATTGCGCCGCAGATCATTGAGTCGCCCGAAGCGTTGCTTTGCGAGCAGAGTAAAAACGTCATCGTCCGCATCCTCTCGACGCTCAAAGGCATACTCCGGAGTCCACCCGGAAGAGCCGTCATTCCAGCGTATGCGATAGACTTGGCCGTCGCTGCGAACCCGCGGCCCCGCCACGATCCGGCCCCGACGGCCCGGATCATCTACTGAGATGACTTCCGTTATGGATTCCCCTCCCTTCGCTCGGTCAAGCGAGGCAACACGCAATTTTACCGTACGGGTTCGTAGAGGGCGCTTGACGAGTGAGGAGGGTGCGCTCGCAGCAAGGACTGGCGCGGGCTCGGTGCTGGAAGCGTTCGATCATCGTGCAGCGAAACCGCTCGAACGCCAGCCGAAACCGCAGTTGTTCAGACCTTCTCGCCAAACAGTTATTCCACAACACGCCTAAGCGTAGCTCCTTCAGCATTGAAAGTTTCCTCGCCTACGATTTGAGCGCGAGAAAACCTTGCTTCCGCGCGAGTGATTTCAACTCTGCCAATTTCGGTTTCTTCTGAGCCTAATACTTCACCAGTATCAGGATCAATAAAGCCTTCCCCAACCTCAAAGGCAATCAGTTGTTCTCCCGGCGCAAGCATGACATTTCCATAATTCAGAATAAGTGTTCCATCACCCTGCACCTGAATTACTTTGATTGGCACAAAAGTCGTTACGATTGCTTCCGATATTCTTGCGGCAAGCACTCGCTGAACATCCGCGAAAGGGTCCGCGCTTGCTTGCACCTGCTCTATGCCACCGAGCGAGAATGCGGAACCAGTCTCTACGGTAGCATTGAGAGTATCAGCAAGAATTATGCGACCCGTCGCCACTTCCGAGACTTTAAGATCCACACCCATTTGGACTTCTACGCTGCCAGTGGATAGCCCAGAACCAAGTGCTTTTTTTGCGCGTCCGCCGAACAACGACCCAACGCCGGACGATGTTCCAACACTGACACCACTTTGTCCCTGGCCGAAATTGGTGACTGTGCCATAGACGTAGTAATCTACTCCGGCAAGCAGCAATTCCCGCCAAGCCATTTTGTGGTGCTGATGGGGTGGCATTCTGGTGCGGATGGCCGGTTGGCGGATCAGTTGGGGAAGGCTACCCCTCCGGCCGGCGCCGGATAAGTGGTTTGGCTACGCTGTTTCCCTGAAGAACCCGCTCGTCGCACACCCGACCACGGCGATGGGGTCAGGAGGTGTCGAAGGGCGCCAGTTCGGTTGGGTGGTGGCCGAAGGCGATGGCCTGATACAGGGCCTCCCAGCCGGTAATGAAGAACTCCAGAAACAAGCGGCGCAACCGTTCCCAGAAGTATTTCGGACGACCCTCCCGCTCCCGTGCCGCCCCAAACAGCGCACAGCAGCGCTGCTGAATCTGGTCGATCAAAAAAGCCAGCATCGTCAAACCGGAAAATACCGTCGCCAGATGCCGCTTGCCGTGGCCAAAGTTATGCTCAAAGCCGTAGCCTTGGTTCTTCAGGGTGTTGAAGGTCTCGTTCTCAATGCGCCAACGCGCCCGACCGGCACGCATCAGCGCTTCCACATTCGATTCCGTGATCTTGATGTCCGTAACCCAACTAAAGTGCCGCTCCCGACCCTTGGGGGTGGTTTCCCAACACTCCAGAAAGTTCACCTCCAGGTCGAAATTCGCGTCGTTGAGCGGCACACCGTTGAGAAAGCGATACCGCCGCCGCACACCGTCCTCGCCTTGGGTCTCGACAACCCGCGTCGCCATCACCGAAGCCACCCAGTGAAACAACTCCGCATGGTCGCCCGGCTTCACCCCCAGCACAAAGCGCAGGTCCAATTCCTGCAACAGCCGGATGTGCGGACCGTTCGAGGCCAACGCATCCTCCACCACCAACAGCTTCAGATGCGGATGCTCGCGCCGCACATCCCGCAGCAGACGCTTGGCCGCGTTGCGCTCGCAGTCGTTCTTGCGCGAACCGTCCGCGCGCAGGATCGGCTCCGGCGCCAGCGGAAACACCTCGCGATGCTCCGGATGCACCAGCACCGCACCCAGCATCTGGTGATAGTAGGTCACACGACCGTCCCGGTGACGCCGCTCGCAACAATGAGCGCAATGCACCTTCTGCGAGGAGAAGTAGCCCGTGCCGTCCACCGACAACAGATAATGATCGTCTAGCCAGGTGAAGTCCCGCAGCCCCCCGCCACGCTGTAACGCCGCAAACACGCGCTTGAAGGCCCGCCGCAGCGAGCGCGGATCCACTTCATCCAGTCGCTCGCGCATGGTTGTATCCGACGGCGCGCGCTCCACCCCATAGAGGCTTCTCAAGTTCGACCGGGTGCGCTCCTCGCCCCGTGCGTCCTGCTCAAAACTCAACAGCGACGAATACTTCAGCCCAAACATCGCCAGCGCCGACATCAGACAGTCCGTCAGGGGCAGGCCACGGCTCGCAACCGGATCCTCAATGCGATCGAAACAACCGCGCACCACCCGGAGCAATCCCGGGGCACTGAGCGTCTTGCGAAACTGGATCTTGGACATGGTTCATCCCCTGTACTCCAACAATCGCTCGAATCATACGGTTTTCGGATGAAAAGTTTGCGAAGAACTTCTTCTCGAACCGCCCAAAACCCCTGAAATCACTCACATGTCAAATTTGGCGGGAATTGCTGACAATTTGGCGATGGGGAGGGGCACCCTTTCTGCCGTGATTTGCGGGAGTTTGTGCAGGCTTGAGGCCGATGCGGTAGTCGGTCACACGGTCCCGGGGAGAGTTGCAGGTTTGGGTGCGCTCGGAGCGGTCGCCGCTGCCCACCTGTGAACGCCGTCGCTACTCGGTGTCCATCAGGATTGCTCGAAACATGGGCCGGAGGCGGGCTCGCTCTTGGCGCTCTTTGTCTTCTGTTCCCCCGAAAACCTCAAAATCTATCAAGTTTGCATGCAATTCTGCATGCGATACACGTTCGGAAAAGTCGGCAATTGCTGTATTGGCTCCGCTTATCACGATGTCGCCTTGTTCTTTTCCAACACGAATTGCGATTCGGTCTCCAGCGGACATCTCCCTCAATAATGCGTTGAAGAGCAAAGAATCATTCATCAATTGGGCGTAATCGTCCTCGCTGTCATAATCCCATCTGGCGGTGTACAACTCACTCTGGTCCACTCCAATCGCAATATCAGTGGTGTCGGTTGGCAGGAATCGAAATCCTTTGGACAGGAAGACGCCAAAATCGCCGCTGGGCTCAAAAGCTACAAACGAAATTACTGTCTTGTCAGTTAATTCCCGTTGTCTGCAGCTAAGGACGTATGCCACCTTATCAGCAGACGGGTCAATTTGTTCGAAGACGCTGCAATTACCATACTCTTCATGGAAGTATACCGTTTGTGTTTTTGGCGAAAAGATGTCAGTCAACCACCAGCCTGCGCAAAAAATTGCGATGGTTATTGCGAGGTTTGCAGCCTTGTTCTTCGTCCATGGCCTGGAACCCCGATTTTGGCGGCGTGATTTTTCCGGCGGCGGCCACGCCAGTTCCTTGTCCATGGCAGAAAAGGGATCCCCTTCGCCCTCATTGGAAGTTCCGCATTCCATGGATGCTATCACATGCATTTCCCGAAAAACCCGGGTTCGAGCGGGTTTCGGGCGACGGCAATCAGGCGCTATCGAGTGCGGCCAGTTGCCCGGCTTCCATATGCTGGCGCAAGGCTTGATGATCCGGTCGAGATCGCCTCGCTTCCATGATTTGCGGGAGTTTGCGCAGGCTTGAGGCCGATGCGCCGCGCGGCTCAGAGGCGGAGTACATGCATGTCGTCCCCGGCCCGCTCATTGACCTGTTTGCCAGTCTGGCCTGGAGGCGGTCATCAGTGAGCCCCAGTCGTCGGGCGGATTCCCCCGTGCCAGCATCCTGGCAAAGACTGTGTACGGACCGACCCTGCTTCCCGATGAGCGCAGCGTGGATTGGTCATTGACCCACGCGTAGACGATCACCTTCGCTCCGGCATCGTAGCGGAAGAACAATCGGAGCCGTCTGCCGATCCTTGCCCGCCGCCAATGGCGGTAGCGCGCACCGAGTGTGCTGCCTTGGCGGTACTCGTTCCGGGATGGATCCTGCGGGATGGCTTCCAGCATCAACCGGCTCAGCGCGCGGAACAGCTTGACGTTCGCATTGGAGGAGAACCCTGTCGGATTGCTTCGCTGCGCGCGTTGGGCTGCGCGGTGGAGCTGGCGCAGCTGGTCGATGAGGCAATCGTGGAACAGCAGCGTCCATCCGTGGCGCTGCATCAGAGGTCAACTTCGCCGTCGATGTCCTCGTCCAATTTCGCTTCACGCTGCCCATGTTCGAGCATGCTCCGCGCCAAGTCGTCGGGAATGGCCCGAACATGCCGGCCAGCCCGGATATCGCTGGCGAGCAGATCCAGAAACGAACCGATTGCCGGATCTTCATGCTCGGTTGCGGCGCGACTGACGACGATTTGCCCGTTCTCCCGGAGCTCGAATGCCACCTTGGCGCCGACATCCACCCCCAGCGCCTGACGGACCATCTTGGGCAGGGTGATCTGGCCCTTCGCCGTCATCGTTGCGACTTCGTGGATGATCGACATGGGTTCGGCCTCCTTTTTGTGCATTAATCGAATGTAAGGAAATTTCCTTACAGTGTCAATGCGAACTGGCTTCCCCCGCCGACTACTCCGTTTGAATGTTGGTGCGTTGACGATTTCTCTGCCGCCGCCCGGCGCAGCCGCCCGTTCTCGTTCTCGATATCCTCCGGGCGGGTTCGGGGCGGCGGCAATCAGGCGCTGTCGAGGGCGGCCATTTGCTCGGCTTCCATATGCTGGCGCAGAGGCTCGATGATCGGGTCGAGATCGCCTTCCATGATTTGCGGGAGTTTGTACAGGCTCAGGCCGATGCGGTGGTCGGTCACACGGCCCTGGGGATAGTTGTAGGTGCGGATGCGCTCGGAGCGGTCGCCGCTGCCCACCTGCGAGCGACGCTCCTCGGCGCGTTCGCGTTCGCGCCGCCGCTCCTCGGCGTCCATCAGGTGCGCCCGCAGCAGGGACTGGGCGCGCGCCCGGTTCTGGTGCTGCGAGCGTTCGTCCTGACACTCCACCACGATACCCGTCGGCAGGTGGGTCAGGCGCACCGCGGAGTCGGTCTTGTTGACATGCTGTCCGCCAGCGCCCGACGCGCGGTACGTATCCACGCGCAAGTCGCTTGGGGCGATCTCGATTTCGCCGCTTTCCTCGGCTTCCGGGAGCACCGCAACGGTGCAGGCCGAGGTGTGGATGCGGCCCTGGGACTCGGTCTGCGGGATCCGCTGCACGCGATGGGCGCCGGACTCGAAGCGCAGGTACGAAAAGACCCGCTTGCCCGACAGCCGGCAGATCACTTCCTTGTATCCGCCGTGCTCGCTTTCGCTTGCCTTCAGGATGTCTTGCGACCAGCCCCGCGCCTCCGAGTAGCGCGCGTACATACGAAACAGGTCGCCGGCAAACAGCGCTGCCTCGTCGCCGCCGGTACCAGCCCGTATTTCCAGAAACACATCCCTTGCGTCGCGCGGGTCGGGCTGGAGCAGAAATCGCCGCAGGCTCAGTTCCAGCCCCTGCTGTTCGCTGCGCGCCGCGGCGATTTCCTCGCGGGCCAGCTCGCGCAGCTCCTCGTCGTGGCCGCCCAGCACTTCGGCGGCGCCGGCCTCCGCCTTGAGCGAGCGTTCGTAGCGGTCCAGCAGTCTGGCCAGCGGCTGTAAGCGGGCGTGCTCGCGCCCGACATCACGGCGGCGCGCCGCGTCGGAAAGCACTTGCGGGTCGGCCAGGGCGGCTTCCAGCCGCTTGAAGCGATTCTTGAGGGTGCGCAGCTTTTCCAGCAGGGCAGGGTTCATGGCGAAAAAAGCTCTGCGACGGAAGTCGGCCAAGCGATCTGGCCTCGATAACGGCTATTATCGCCTTGTGAATCTTCGTTCTTTCGTTGCAGGCGCCGTGGCCTGTCTGTCTGCCGTTTGCTTGTTTGCCTGTGCAGGCGGCAGGGCGTGGCTGGAGGAAGCGGACTGGCCGCCGTTTCCCGCCGGCGAGGCGCACGCCATGCTGAGCGCAGCCTCGGGCCTTGCCGGCGGGCCGCAGGCTGTGGAAGCCGCCCGTGAGGCGGCCGAGTTCGCCTACCGGCGCGATTTGTATTCGATCTCTCTTGAGGCGGCCGAGCTGTGGCTCGAGCGCGCAGGGGAGGATCTGGAGGCCCTGGCGCTGGTGGCGGCCTTGAGTGTGGCGGCCGGTGAAGCGAACCGTGCAATTGCCGTTACCCGAGAGGGCCTGATTCGTTCCGGGGGCGACGGGCGCTTCGTGGAGTTGTTTGCCGACCGTCTCTCCGGGGTTCACCCCGAGTTGCTGAACTCGCGGCCCCTGGAGCCGGTAGTCGCCGCGCTCGCGCGACAGTTTCCCGACTCGCCAGCGGTGTTGACCCTCGCTGCCCGCGTTGCGCTGGAAGCCGGGCAGCACGATCAGGCGCTGCGCCATACCGGTGAGATCCTGGCGCGCAATCCCGGGCACGATACCGCGCACATGCTTGCGGCTACCGCGCAGTTGCGCGCGGGCGCCCCGGATCTGGCGCTGGCCCGCTTGACCGAACAGTTGGCGATGCGCGACAGCGTTCTGCTGGAGCAGCACTACGCCATGCTGTTGCTTGAGAATCGCCAGCCGCGCGAGGCGATCAGCCGAATTCGCGACTTGCGTGCCCGGAACCCGGACCGGCACGAACTGGCGCTCGCCGAAGCGCGCATGCTGCGTTTGCTGGGCGCCTGGGGCCTGGCGGAGCCGGTCCTGCTTGAGTTGTTTGCCCGGGGCTACGAGACTGATCGGGTCCGGGAGGAACTCGGACGCATTGCCGCCGGGCGCGGGGAATGGCTGGAGTCGGTCGAGTGGTATGCGGGCATTGAATCGGACGCGCTGGCACTGGCGGCAACGCGGAGCATGGTTCGGGCATTCGTGGAACTGGAAGAGTTCGACGAAGCCCTGGCTGCGGCAACCGGGCTGGTTCGCCGTGATCCCCGGCACGCCTGCGAAAGCCTGCCGCTGGTCGCCTATGTCATGCAGTCCGCCGGTCGTCGTGAGGATGCCCTGGCCGCCTACGAGGAAGGACTTCGTTACCTTCCGGAAAGTCGACAGTTGCGCATGGCGCGCGCTCACCTGCTGGCGGAACTGCGCCAGCACCGCCGGGCCATTCGGGCCATGGAGGAGCTGCTTGTCGATCACCCGCGCGATTCGGAGGTTCTCAACGCCCTGGGATACACGCTGGCCGTTCGCGGAATCCGTCTTGAGGAAGCGCACGATCACATTCTCCTGGCCCTGGAACTGGCGCCGGACTCGCCCGCGATCATCGACAGCATGGGGTGGGTGCTGTATCGCCTGGGAAGGCCGGAGGAAGCCGTGCCGTTACTGGAGCAGGCGCTGGCGAGCCTCCCGCACCCCGAAGTGGCCGCGCATTTGTGCGAGGTTTTGTTCGAACTGGGACAGACCGAGCGTGCCCGGAATTTGCTGCGCGAATCCCTGGATCGATTCGAGGACACGGCAATGCTTGAGGCCGTGCAGGAGCGCTACGCCAGATGAGGCCGGCGAGCGGACTTTTCGGGATGCTTGCCGTGGCGAGCGCGGTCATCGCCGGATGCACGATGCCGCAGGCGCCGGGCGTGGGAGCTCTGGACATGGCTGCGCTCGAGGCTCTGGACACCTGGGAGTTGCGCGGACGGGTAGCGCTCAATGCCGGCGGCCAGGGGGTGCAGGCGAATGTGCTGTGGCGCCAGGACGGGCGCACGGCGCGGCTGGAGTTGAGCGGGCCGTGGGGCATTGGCGCCGAGCGCGTCCTCATCGAGGGTGCGGAGGTCCTTTTCTGGAGCGATGGCGACTGGGTTTCCCTGTGCGCTTCGGGCGCGGGCGCAACGGTGGCCGAACTGGAGCTGTTGTGCCGCAGCGCGCCCCTGAGCAGCTTGCCCTTCTGGCTGCGGGGTTTGCCAGACCCCCTCGATCCCTACACGGAAACCTACCCGCCGCAAGGCGGCGCCCGGGAATTCAGGCAGGCGGGCTGGCAGGTCCAGGTCGGTGCGCTGACCCGGTCGCACGATCTCAATGTTCCCCGAAGGGTGTTCATCAGCGGCCCCGGCGCCACGCTGAAGGTGGCCATTACCCGGTGGGACCTGCGCCCGGCCTCGTAGGCAGGCGCAGTCATACGAATGATCGGCTCCGCTGCGTCTGCCGAGAAAATCCGGATTACCGGCGAGTTCGCCCGGGCTCTTGAGGCCATGGAGCAGGGTGACCGGCCCCTGTTCATTACCGGCAGCGCGGGCAGCGGCAAATCCACGCTGCTGAGCTATTTCTGCCGCAATGTCGCCTGGGATCCGGTGGTCCTGGCGCCCACCGGGGTCGCGGCCCTGAATGTGGGCGGGCAGACCGTCCATCGTTTTTTCGGTTTCGGCATCGATGTCACGCCGCAGGCGATTCGCAAGCGTTCCGTACGGCCTCGCGACCCGGATCTCTACAAGAACCTGCGGACCCTGATCATCGACGAGGTCTCGATGCTGCGGGCCGACCTGCTCGACTGCGTGGATGTTTTCCTCAAGCTTCACGGCCCCAGGCCCGGCCAGCCCTTCGGGGGCGTACATATGGTGTTCATCGGCGATCTGTACCAGTTGCCGCCGGTCGTCACGAATCTCGAACGCGAGGCCTTGCGGGAGATCTATGCCTCGCCGCACTTCTTCTGCGCGCTGGCGCTGGCGGATCTGGAACTGGAGATCATCGAACTGACGCATATCTTTCGCCAGAGTGACGCGGAATTCGTGCGTCTGCTGAATCGAATCCGCAAGAACACGCTGGACGATGGAGACCTCGAACGCCTGAACAAGCGGGTGGACCCGCATTTCCGCGCTCCGCGGGACCAGGGTTACATCACCCTGACAGGCACCAATCGTCAGGCTGCATCGATCAACCGGGAGCGGCTTGAGGAACTGCCCGCAGCAGAACACTTTTGCGAGGCCAGGATTCGTGGCGATTTCAGCACCGATTACTATCCCACAGAAGCCTCTCTGCGGTTCAAGGAGGGTGCGCAGATCATGCTGCTGAACAACGATACGGCGGGGCGTTGGGTGAACGGCAGCATAGGCGTGATCGCGGAAGTTCGTGTGGGCGGCGGCCAGGAGTGCCTGCTCGTCCGTCTGGCCGACTCCGGCCAGCTTGCGCGGGTCGAACCGCATGCCTGGGAACTGGTGCGGTTCGAAGCCCGCAAGGGTTCGATAGTCGCCAGCCCGGCCGGAACCTTCACCCAGTTTCCGTTCCGGCTCGCCTGGGCGGTCACCATCCACAAGAGCCAGGGCAAGACATTCGAGCGCATGATCGTCGACTTCGATCGCGTGTTCGCCGCCGGCCAGGCCTATGTTGCGCTGAGTCGCTGCGTTTCCCTCGAGGGCATGACGCTGACCCGGCCGCTCACTGCCGGATTGATCCGCTGTGACTGGCGCGTGCAGCGTTTTCTTACCGGCGAGCAATACCGGGACGCCGAGCACAGGCTGTCGCTGCAAGACAAGCTGGAGATTATCGAACAAGCCATTGCCGACCACCGCGAACTGGACATCGAGTACCTCAAACCCAACGATGTCCGCAGCCGGCGGCGGATCCGGCCCCTGGAAGTGGGGACATTTTCGTACTCCGGCAAGGAGTTTCCGGGCATGCGCGCCTGGTGCCTGCTGCGCGACGACGAGCGCAACTTTCGCGTGGACCGCATACTGTCCCTCGACATCCCCGCTGACTGACCCCGCGTTCCGGGCCGCGCAATCGTTGGCCCGCCCGGGAACAGGAACCCGCTGGCGACGGCGGAGATGAAGATGAAGACGAGCCGTTTCGATTGCTGTGGCGGGCTGATCGACCGGGCGTGCCGCAGCGCGGTATCTCTCGCCCGCAATTCCGGGCTCCGGCGAGACCGGCGGGCTGAGCTTGCATCCCGTATCATGCGGCCATCGTGAGAGCGCGCCTGACCGAAGGGCCTGTGGGCCGAAATCTCCGCGAGTTGATGATGCCCATGATGGTCGGGCTGCTGGCGATCATGTCCTTCGGGCTGGTGGACTCCTGGTTCGTGAGCCGGCTCGGGGCGCTTCCGCTGGCTGCGGTCAGCTACACACTGCCGGTGGGGTTCGTGGTGGCCGCCATGGCCATGGGGATCGGCGTGGGGACCAGTTCCGTCATCGCCCGCCTGCTCGGCCAGGGCGCGAAACGCCGTGTGCGCCGGATTGCCACCCATGCCTTCCTGCTGTGCATCCTGTTGGGAATTGTGCTGCTGTCGGCCGGCTGGCTGCTCATGGAACCGATCTTCGGGCTTCTGGGCGCCGACCGAACCACCATGCCGCTGGTGCGCGACTACATGCAGATCTACCTGATCGGCCTGGTCTTTGTGGTGGGACCCACCATCGGCGGAGCGATCCTGCGCGCGCTGGGCGACGCAAAATCGCCCGGGTTCCTGCTGGCCATGACCGCAGTGGTCAACGCCATCCTCGATCCAATCCTGATTTTCGGCTGGTTCGGCTTTCCCCGCCTGGAAATCAAGGGGGCCGCACTGGCGACCGTGGTGGCCAATGCGGCGGCCTTTGCGGCGATGCTGGTCATAGGCATTCGCCGCGACAAGTTCCTGACCCTGCGGGGCATGAAGCTCATCCTGGATTCCTGGCGGCGCATCCTGCATGTGGGCCTTTCGGCTACCGCGACCGGACTCATGGCGCCTTTGACTTCGGCATTCGTGACGGCCATGGTGGCGCGCTTCGGCCAGACCGCGGTGGCCGGATTCGGCGTGGGCATCCGCACCGAAGCCCTGGCGCTGTTGCCGTTGATGGCCCTGGGTGCGGCCCTGGGACCTTTTGTGGGTCAGAATGCGGGCGCCGGTTGCCTTGAACGGGTGCGGGCGGCGCACAACTGGTGCCTGCGCTTCCTGGCCGTGTATGGTCTGGGGATGGCCGCCGTCCTGTCGATCTTCGCGGAGTTTATCGTGGCCCTGTTCACGGACGACCCGGGCGCCACGGAGGCCGCGGTCACGCAGTTGCGCATCCTGCCCTGGACCTATTGCCTGCTGGGCGTGACCATGCTGGCCAACACCTCGCTCAACGCCCTGGGCAAGCCGTTGGCCGCGGCTGCGGTCTCGCTATGTCGCACCCTTGTGGTGTATGTGCCGCTGTCGTGGCTGCTCGGCCTGCTCCTTGGCCTCAAGGGCGTGTTTTTCGGCGGCGCCCTGGGCAATCTGGTTTCCGCCGCTGTGGGTTTTGCATTGCTGCGACGCGGTTTGCGCCAGGTGGAAGAGACCGGCGCGATTCCGGACAGAAGGCGTGTCCAGACGCCGGCATAAGGCATTCGCTGCCCTTTGCGTCCTCTCCGCCTGGGGGCCGGCCTCGGCCTGCGCGGCCGAAGATGTGCTCGTGCTGGTCAGTTCCTGGAACCGCCAGATCAACTTTTCGCAGCATGCGCAGCAGTACATCGACGCGGTCAACGAGCGCGGCCGCGGCAGGGTGCGCATCGACTTCATCGGCGGCCCGGAAGTGGTTCCGCAACGCCAGTTGTTCTACGCCCTGCGCCGGGGCGTGATCGATATGGCGCTGGGTGGAATCACCTACTATCTCGGGCTCCTGCCGGAGGGCGACGCCATTTTCGCCGCCAACATCGACCCCATGGAGGCCCGCGCCAGCGGCGCTCTCGAAGCCTTGCAGCCGTACTGGAAGAAACGCGCGAACGCCCACCTGATCGGCTGGATGCAGTCCGGCATCGGCATCAGCATCTACCTTGCCCGGCCGCCACGCTTCACGGCGGAAGGCATGCCGGACCTGCGCGGTCTCAAGATCCGCACCTCTCCTTCCAACCGGGAATTGCTGTACGCCTTCGGTGGTCGCCCGGTGCAGATCGCCTTGCGCGAGGTCTATACCGCCATGCAGCGAGGCATCGTCGATGGGCTGGCGTTCACCAGCGTCGGTCTGCCCGACCTCGGCGTGGAGGAATTCGTGCGCTACCGCATCGACCCGGAGGTGCTGAACCTGTCCATTTGCCTGCAGATCAACCTGGATCGCTGGAATGGGCTGAGCGACGAGGTCAGGCATATCCTGACCGACGAGGCGGAAAAATACGCGGTAGCGGCCAGGGAGTGGTTCCGCAACCTTCGGATCAGGGAACATGCGGCGCTTGCCGAAGCCGGATTTCAGGGCGTTGAAGCGCCCGATCCCCAGGCCTTCCGCGAGGTCGCCCATCGGGTGGTCTGGGAGCGCATGCGCAAGCGCGCCCCCGAATCGGTGGAGGCGCTGAAACCCCTGTTCTACCCTGAAGCACAGGAATCCGGTCGCTGATCGCATGTCGCGGAGCGCGCTGACCCGATTCTGGGACGGTTTGGTGAACGGTCTGGTGCTGTTTGCATGCGCCCTGATCGTGGCGGACTGCCTGCTGATCGTCGTCGATGTCACCCTGCGCAACCTGAAGATGCAGCCTCCTGCGTACACGGTGGCGCTCACCGAGTATTCGCTGCTCTACATGACCATGGCGGCCGCGCCCTGGCTGGTGCGCGAGCGCGCCTGGATCGTGGTGGAAGTGCTGTATCGGCGCGCCTCCCCTGCGGCCCGATCCGTCCTCGACCGGGTCATCTTCAGCCTGTGTGCGGCGGTGAGCGGGGTCGTGGCCGTACTGGCTGGCGTTCTGGCAGTGGAGGGCGCCCTGCGCGGCGAGGTGGAGATCCGCTCGCTGGACATGCCGCGCTGGGCCCTGATGGCCCCGGTCGCGCTGGGGTTCGCCATGATGGCGGTGGAATGCCTGCGCTGCCTGCGGCGTGGCGACAGCATGGCGGAAGCCGAGGCCGAGCAGGCATTCTGATGCCCCTTCCGCCTCGTTGGGTCGCCCGGCAACGAAGGCTTCCGGCCCTTGCTCCCTGCCTCGTGCGCCACCTGGTCCGATGAGCGCGGGCGTTGCCGTCTTCTTGCTGGTGTTTGCCCTCATGGCGCTGGGCGTGCCGGTTGCGTTCGCCTTTCTGGCCGCCAACCTGGTGGGGGCATGGGTCATCATGGGAGGCTGGCTTGGCCCCTTGCAGGTTGTCGACAATTCCACCAGCCTCATCACCGGCTTTACGCTGGTGGCTGTTCCCATGTTCATTTTCATGGGCGCCCTGCTGTTTCACTCGGGTCTGGCAATCCGGGTGTTCGATGCGCTGGAGACCCTGTTCGGTCGGGTACCGGCGCGCCTGAGCTACATCACGGTGGCCGGCGGCGCCACCTTCTCCACGCTGACCGGCTCCACCATGGCCAATACCGCCATGCTGGGGTCACTGATGATCCCCGAGATGTCGCGGCGCGGCTATGCGTCGCACATGTCCATCGGCCCCATCATCGGCACCGGGGGGCTGGCCATGCTGATTCCTCCCTCTTCACTTGGCGTCCTGCTCGGCAGTCTGGCCGGGCTGGACATCGGCGCGCTGCTGATCGCCGGGATTATCCCGGGGCTGGTCCTGGCCGCGGGTTACGGCACGGTGATCTTCGTTCAGGCGCGCATCGACCCGTCCAGCGCCCCGGGTTATGGCGTCGAACGGGTGGCCGTCCGGGAGCGCTTGAGAATGCTGGCGTTCAACATCCTGCCGCTGGGGCTGGTGGTGTTCAGCGTGGTGGGCTTTATCGTGCTGGGATGGGCCACCCCTTCGGAAGCGGCTGCGTTCGGCGCGCTCAGCGTGGCGGCGCTGGCGGCGCTGGCGCGCAAGCTGACCCTTGCGTCCCTGAAGGCGGCGCTGATTGCTACCGTGCGAATTTCGGGCATGGTGTTCCTGCTCATCCTGAGCGCCTCGGTCTTCAGTCAACTGATGGCGTTCTCCGGCGTCAGCACGGCCGCCGTGGAGTGGTCCCTGGGGCTGGAAGCCGGGCCGTACGCCAAGCTGCTGCTCATGTTCGTGGTGATGCTGGTGCTGGGCATGTTCCTGGACCAGATTTCCATTCTCCTGCTCACGATCCCGGTCTTCTTCCCGCTGGCGGCGTCGATGGGATTCGATCCCGTGTGGTTCGGGGTGGTGGTGTTGCTGGCCCTGGAGATGAGCCTGACCACGCCTCCCTTCGGCTTGCTCCTGTTCCTGATGCAGAGCGTCGCGCCCAGGGGAACCACGCTCGGACAGGTGATCCGCGCTGCGCTGCCCTATCTGGCCTGCGACGCCCTGCTGCTGGGAGTGCTGATCCTGTTCCCCGCCATCACCCTGACTTGACGACCGGGCTGGCGCACCCGCGGGGATGCGGCAAAAACGAAAGCAGCCCCTTGAGGGGCTTCCTTGAGGGTGTTGGCGCGGGCCGCGAAGCAAGGTCGTGATGCGGCCTTGCGAAGACCCTCGCCATTCGCGGTTGCGCCCTGGAGGGCCGCGCCCGCCGCGCTGCATTCGCAGGCAAACCCTCAGGGCTGCATGAGCTGGCGGACCAGATCGGCGTTTTCGAGCGTCGAGACATCCTGGTCGATTTCTTCGCCGCGGGCTATGGCGCGCAGCAGGCGGCGCATGATCTTGCCGGAGCGGGTCTTGGGCAGCGCCGCGACGATCCGCAGATCATCGGGGCGCGCAATGGGGCCGAGTTGTTCGTCCACCCACGCGCGCAGTTCCGCTCGCTTCGGCTGCGCGCCGTGGTTGGGCGCCGCGCCCTTGAGCACCACGAAAGCGAAGATCGACTCGCCCTTGATCTCGTGAGGGCGGCTCACCACGGCGGCCTCGGCCACCCACGGGTGCGCCACCAGCGCCGACTCCACTTCCATGGTTCCCAAGCGGTGGCCCGACACGTTCACCACATCGTCCAACCGCCCCATGATCCAGAAACAGCCGTCGGCGTCGCGCCGGGCGCTGTCTCCGGTGATATAGCAACTGTCGCCGAACTTGCCGAAATAGGTGTCCCGGTAGCGCTGACTGTCGCCCCGGATGTCGCGCAGCATGGCCGGCCAGGGCTGGCGAATCACCAGGTATCCGCCGCGATCCGGTTCGGTGATCTCCGTTCCGTCTTCGTCCAGGATCGTTGCGTCCACGCCCGGCAGGGGGTGGGTGCAGGAACCGGGCCTGGTGGCCGTCACGCCCGGAACCGGTGAAATCATGATGCCGCCGGTTTCGGTCTGCCACCAGGTGTCCACAATGGGGCATTTGCCCTTGCCGATCACCCGGTGGTACCACATCCAGGCTTCGGGGTTGATCGGCTCGCCCACGGTGCCCAGCAGGCGCAGCGACGAGAGGTCGTGCTGCGCCGGCAGTTCGTCGCCCAGCCTCATCAGCGCGCGGATTGCCGTGGGCGCGGTGTAGAACACGGTCACGCCGTAGCGTTCGCATATCTTCCAGAACCGCCCCCCGTCGGGCCAGGTGGGCGCGCCCTCGTAGATCACCACCGTCACGCCGTTGGCCAGCGGCCCGTAGGCCACGTAGCTGTGCCCGGTAATCCAGCCCACATCGGCGGTGCACCAGAAAACGTCGTCTTCCTTCAGGTCGAACACCCACCGGCAGGTCAGCTTGGCGTGCAGCAGATACCCGGCCGTGGAGTGCTGGATGCCCTTGGGCTTTCCGGTGGAGCCGGAGGTATAGAGGAGGAACAGCGGGTGCTCGGCGCGAACATGCTCTGCCGGGCAATGCGCGGGTGAGGCGGCGGCAATTTCGTGGGCCCACAGATCCCTTCCGGGCCGCCACTCGATTTCGTCGCCCGAATGACGGAACACGATCACCCTGCGAACCTCGTGCGGACCGGATTCGAGAGCCCGATCGACAGCGCTCTTGAGGCGGATCGGCTTGCCGCTGCGTCGACCGGCGTCGGCGGTGATGATGGTTTCGGCGCGCGCGTCGGCCACCCGATCGTACAGGGAACGCGCCGAAAAGCCCCCGAACACCACCGAATGCACCGCGCCGATGCGCGCGCAGGCATGCATGGCGATAACGGCCTCCGGGCACATGGGCATGTAGATCACCACCCGGTCGCCACTGGTCACGCCTTCCCGGCGCAGGGCGGCGCCCAGACGGGCAATCGCCTCGCCGAGCGCCCGGTAACTCAGCGTGCGCGTGTCGCCGCCTTCGCTCTCGTAAACAATGGCTGCGCGCTCCGGCGTGTTTTCGATCCAGCGCCCCAGGCAGCATTCGCTGGCATTGAGCTCGCCGTCGGTAAACCATGCAAAGTGGGGCGCGCGCGAGCGATCCAGCGTACAGGTGAACGGCTTGTGCCAGTCGAGGTTCTCGCGAGCCAGATCCGCCCACATGGCCTGCGGATCCTCGGCGCCCTTGCGGCGCAGGCGATCCAGTCCGCGCTCGTCCAGCAGGGCGCGGCTCGCAAAGTCCGGATCCGGCGCAAACCGGCGCTCTTCGCTCAGGACTGATTCGATGCCGCCCGCAGACACGAGGATCCCGCGGCCAGACCGCGCGTCAGGCCGCCCTTTCGAACTGTCGGTGCAGGCGGCTGTTGCGCGGGAAGTGGGCGATCAGGAACTCCATCTGGTCGGCCAGGACCTGCCGGCCCTTGAGGTAGATGTACTCCGCGTAGGTTGGAACGAAAGGCACCGCCAGCAACTCCAGGCCCGCATCCTCGGGCAGCCGCCCGCCCTTGAAATTGTTGCAGCGCTTGCAGGCCGCCACAACATTGGCCCAGGTGTCGGCGCCGCCCAGGCTGATAGGCCGGACATGATCGCGGGTGAGGGCGCGGCTCGGGAAACGGCCTCCGCAGTACATGCACAGTTGGCCGTCGCGCCGGAACAGGGTGTGGTTGTTCAGCGGCGGGGAGTAATTGTCGAGACGCTTGTTCAGCCCGGTGGACACGCCCCGGGTGGCAACGATGGTGTTGACTTCCACCTGACTGCGGCATCCGCTTTTGGCGCACACGCCGCCCCGGATACGGAACAGCGGACGGCCGCAGTGGTAGGCCACCTGCCCGGCGTGGTGCAGGCGAACGGCATCGCGGTAATCGATCCAGTCGAGCGGTCGCCCGGCCACATCGGTTCGCAGCACCCACTGGCACAGGTCCACGGCATTGTCGTTCAGGAGCAGCATTGCAATGTTCCTTTTCAGACTGCCTTATACCGCCAAATTGTGAAAATTCAATGTTTCCCGCATCCGAAAGGGAGACATCCCGCGCCCGTGTCGGCTACAATCGCCGTCGTTGTTTGTCGCCTTCCGCGCCTTTTTCCCCACTGCCACATGCCTGTAACGATTGGCGTCTTGCGCGAAGCCGCGCCCGGGGAGCAGCGTGTGGCGGTAGTGCCGAAAGTGCTGGCCCGAATGCGTCAGGCGGGTTTGCGCGTGATCATGGAAAAGGATGCCGGCCGGGCAGCCAGCTTTGCCGACTCGGATTACCAGGGCGTCGAAATCGAGGCTTCCCCGGACCGGGTGGCGACCGAGGCGGAAGTTCTGTTCTGTGTAGGTCCGCCGGAGCTCGAACGCATTGCCAAGCTCCGAAAGGGCGCCGTGGTGGTGGGCCTGCTGGATGCCTACACGCCGTCCGCCACAACCGATGCCTTGAGGGATCGCGAGGTAACCGCCTTTTCCATGGAACTGGCGCCGCGAATTTCCCGGGCCCAGTCCATGGACGTTCTGTCCTCGCAGGCTTCGGTAGCGGGCTACAAGGCCGTTCTCATGGCCGCCAACGAGTTGCAGAAGTTCCTGCCCATGCTGACCACCGCCGCCGGCACGATCAGCCCCGCCCGGGTTCTGGTGCTGGGCGCCGGCGTGGCCGGGCTGCAGGCCATCGCCACCGCCCGCCGGCTGGGCGCCGTGGTGGAAGCCTATGACGTGCGCGAGGAAACTCGCGAGCAGGTTGAATCCTTGGGCGCACGGTTCGTGGATTCGGGCGTCAGCGCTACCGGAGACGGGGGTTACGCCCGGGAGTTGACCAGCGAGGAAAAGGCCATGCAGCAGGAGACGCTGGATCGGCGCATCGCTGCATCCGACATGCTGATCACCACGGCCGCGGTCCCGGGCAGACCGTCGCCCCGCATCGTCAGCGCTGCCGCCGTGGAGAAGATGCGGGCGGGCTCCGTGATCGTGGATCTGGCCTCCGAGGGGGGCGGCAACTGCGAGTTGAGTCGCCCGGGCGAGACCATCGACCACAACGGCGTTCGCATCATGGCGCCGTTGAAACTTCCGGCGAGGATGGCCCGCCACGCCAGCGCCATGTACTCGCGCAACCTGTTCAATTTCATTCGCCCGGCAATCGACGGCGAAAGGTTCAAGCTCGATCTCGAGGATCCGGTGTTCGCGGCCACCCTGCTGACTCACGGGGGAGAGATTCGCCACGCCGGCGCGCGGAGGGAGGCGTCCCGGGAATGATCGACGGTTTCGTGGCCCTGTACATTTTCATGCTGGCGGCCTTCGTGGGCTACGAGGTCATCTCGAGAGTGCCCGTGATCTTGCACACGCCGCTGATGTCGGGCTCCAACTTCATCCACGGCATCGTCCTGGTGGGCGCCATGGTGGCTCTGGGCCTGGCGGACACCACCCTCGAGAAAGCGATCGGTTTCGTAGGGGTGGCCCTGGCGGCCGGCAATGCGGTGGGCGGCTATGTGGTTACCGAGCGCATGCTCGAAATGTTCAAGCGCAGCAAGGATGATGACAGGTGAGCCTGAATACGCTCATCCACGGCAGCTACTTCCTGGCCGCGGTGGCATTCATCCTGGGGCTGAAAGCAATGAGCTCGCCGTCCGGCGCGCGGCGGGGAATCCTGTGGGCCGGCGGCGGCATGGTGCTGGCCACGCTGGTGACCTTCCTCTGGCCGGATATGGAGAATCGCCTCCTGATGCTGGCCGCGATTCTGATCGGCGGCGTACCGGCGTGGATCACCGGCCGCCGGGTGGCGATGACCGGCATGCCCCAGATGATCGCGCTGTACAACGGCATGGGTGGCGGCGCGGCGGCGGCGATTGCCTGGGTGGAGCTGTTGCGGGGCGGTCACCACGGCGGCGAGCCGGACTGGACGGTCATGGCGCTGGCAGTGTCCGGCGCGCTCATCGGCGCGGTGTCGTTCTCCGGCAGCCTGCTGGCGTTTGCCAAGCTGGAAGGCTGGCTGAAGCGCTCGCTGCGATTTTCCGGGCAGAACCTGCTCAATCTGCTCGTTTTGCTGGTGGCGGCGGCGGCGGCGGTCGCGCTCATCATGGGCGCCGGCGGTCACTGGCTGACCGTGTTCTTCGTTCTGGCGCTGCTGTTGGGCATCACGCTGACCCTGCCTATCGGCGGCGCCGACATGCCGGTGGTCATTTCGCTCTACAACGCCCTCACCGGTCTTGCGGTGGGCCTGGAGGGGCTGGTGCTGGACAACGCGGCCATGATTATCGCCGGCACTGTGGTCGGCGCGGCCGGTACGCTGTTGACGCAGTTGATGGCCAGGGCGATGAACCGCTCGCTGGGCAATGTGCTGTTCAGCGGCTTCGGGGAGACGGCATCCGGCGCCGGGATCGACGGCGCCATGAAGCCGGTCGAGGCGACCGACGCGGCGATCATGCTGGGTTTTGCCCGTCAGGTCATCATCATCCCGGGTTATGGCATGGCGGTGGCGCAGGCCCAGCACAAGGTGTGGGAATTGGCCGAGGCGCTGATGAAACGGGGAGTGCGCGTGAAGTTTGCGATTCACCCGGTGGCCGGACGTATGCCGGGGCACATGAATGTGCTGCTGGCGGAGGCCGGAGTGCCCTACGACCTGATCTCCGATGAGTCCGAAATCAATCCCGAGTTCGCCAAGACCGATGTGGCGCTGGTCATCGGGGCCAACGATGTGGTCAACACGGCTGCGCGCACCGATACGGCCAGCCCGATCTACGGCATGCCGATACTCAACGCCGACAAGGCCGCCAACGCCATCGTGATCAAGCGCGGCAAGGGCACGGGTTTTTCCGGCATCGACAATGCCTTGTTCTATCTGGATCGCACCCGCATGCTCTACGGCGACGGGCAGGCCAAGTGCGCCGAACTGATCCGGTCGGTGCACGAACTCTAGGAGCCTGCGCCGCAAGATGACGTGAGGCTTGGCGAATCGTCCGGAACCTCAACAACTCCCTCTTTACGCGAGCGCTGTCGGCCTTCGGGCCATGGAATGGCTGTCCGGAGGCTCAAGAAGGCCCGAATCGGCCCTCGTTCCGCCCCAGGGCGGGGCGGAATCCCGGCCATGCAGCTGCCGAACACCCACGCATCCTCTTGATGTTCAACGCCAGACACACCAGGTCCCACTCGCCGCGCACCTTGTAAAGGCCGCGCACACTGAACCGTCGAAATCCCGGCGCCTGCTTGATCCACCCGACCGGCGCCTCCGAAAGCCACTTGCGCTCGGCGTCTTGCGCACGACCTGCCTCCGTCGCCGGCTTCGCCGCCATGCGCGCCCTCGCCGGATACCTGTGCGCGTTAGCCGCCACCTTGCGACTTGCGTCCATATGCCAACCCTTCATCGATATCGGGCCGTCCCTGGCGGCGATCTTCTTGCGATATGGAACGAAACGTTATAACGTAACGTATCTCTTTGCAAGGTGAGACTGGGAGATGACGAAACCGTCGAACCGACCCCGGCCCTGCACCGATCCTGATTGCCGCGGGCGACACTCGCCGCGCGAACGGGTTGTGATGGCGGAATCGATATGCGAGGGGCGCGGCGTACAAATGACAGCGCTGCGGAGGCGTGTCCTGGAGCTGTTGTGGGCAAGCGGCAGGCCGACGAGTGCTTACCAGTTGATCGAAGCGATCAAGCTCGGAGATTCGCGTCCGGTCGGACCGCCCACCGTGTACCGGGCGCTTCACTTCCTGATGGCGCAGGGCTTCGTTTCCAGGATCGAAAGCCTGAATGCCTTTATCCCGTGCGTCCATCCCGAGCGTGACCACGACTGCCTGTTCTTCATTTGCAAGGGCTGCCGGGCATCGGTCGAGCTGGAGGATCCGAGGATCAAGGGACTGCTTGCCGAGGACGCCGCCGTTCTGGGATTCGTCGCGACACGTCGCACGGTCGAGGTCGAGGGCATGTGCGCACAATGCGCGGAAGCCGCCGCGGCTTAGGTGGGAACGAGGGATCTACACCCGTGGAGAGCCAGTGTCCGGATGGGCAATTGCGGCGGCTGGACGTGAACGCCGCCACTCGGCAGGGAGCGTTGGCGTGAGGATTCGGAACACCCCTTCGCTCCGGCTGCTGCCGCTCGGCGCCGTCCCCCGGCTGGTCGGTGCGGCCCTGATCGTTGCCGCGCTCTGGGGCGTGTTCTTCTGGGTAACGTCCACGCCGGGCGGGCCATGACCTACGCCCTCAAGTTTCTGGACCTGACCCTCGGCTACGACCGGCATCCGGCCGTGCATCGCCTGCGCGGCGAGATCGCCGAGGGGAGCCTGACCGCCATCGTCGGACCCAACGGGGCCGGCAAGTCCACGGTGCTGATGGGGGTGACCGGCTCACTTCGGCCGCTCGAAGGCCGGATCGCCTTCGGCGGGCTCACGCGGAGCGAGATCGCGTACCTGCCGCAGCAATCGGACATCGACCGGTCTTTTCCGATCGCGGTCGCCGATCTCGTGGCGATGGGCCTCTGGTGGGAAATCGGTGGCTTTGCGGGCTTGCGGGCCGTTCACCGCGCACGCGTCGCCGAGGCGATTTGCGCAGTCGGCCTTGAGGGGTTCGAGAAGCGGCCGATCGGGTCGCTGTCGGGCGGGCAGATACAGCGAGCGCTCTTTGCCCGCCTGTTGCTGCAGGACGCACGGCTCGTCCTGCTTGACGAGCCCTTCACTGCAATCGACGCGAGAACGGTGGCGGACCTGATCGGTGTGGTGCGGCGCTGGCACGGCGAAGGCCGCACGGTGCTCGCCGTCTTGCACGACTTCGACACGGTGCGAGCTCACTTCCCTCGCACGCTGATGCTTGCCCGCGAACTCGTCGCCCACGGACCCACGGCGCAGGTGCTGACGGCCGAGAACCAGTTCCGCGCGCGCCAGATGTGCGAGGCCTGCGCCGGCCCCCCGCACAGTTGCGGGCGAAGCGCAGCGTGATGTGGGAGCTCCTCGTCCAGCCGTTCGCCGATTTCGGCTTCATGCGGCGTGCGCTGGTGGGCTGCATTGCGATCTCGGGCGGCGCGACACCGGTCGGGGTGTTCCTGATGCTGCGCCGCATGAGCCTGACGGGCGACGCGATGGCTCATGCGATCCTGCCGGGGGCGGCCGTCGGCTATCTCGTCGCGGGCCTCTCGCTCGGGGCGATGACCGTCGGCGGGTTGATCGCAGGCATGGCGATGGCGCTCCTCGCGGGCTTTGTGACCCGAGTCACGGCGCTGCGCGAGGATGCGAGCCTGGCGGCCTTTTACCTGATCTCACTGGCAGTGGGCGTGCTGATCGTGTCCACCCGAGGCAGCAATGTCGACCTGATGCACGTGCTCTTCGGGACCGTGCTCGCGCTCGACGACGACGCTCTGACTCTGCTCTGTTCCATTGCGAGCGTTTCGGTCTTCGCGCTCGCGGCTTTGTTCCGGCCGCTTGTGCTCGAGTGCGCGGACCCGCAGTTCCTGCGCTCGGTGAGCCGGCTCAGCGCGGTGACGCATTTCACGTTTCTTGTCCTCGTCGTGCTGAACCTCGTGGCCGGCTTTCACGCGCTCGGCACGCTGATGGCTGTCGGTATCATGATCCTTCCCGCCGCCGCCGCGCGGTTCTGGGCAGTCGGCATCGGCGCGCTGATCGCCGTCGCAATCCTGGTTGCGATGTTCTCGAGCTTCAGCGGCCTTCTCATCTCCTACCACTTCAGCCTGCCGTCCGGGCCGGCGATCATTCTTGTGGCGGGTCTCGCCTGCGCGCTGTCGCTGGTCTTTGGACCGGTGGGTGGTCTTGCCGGGCGGGCCTTCCCGCGCCGCTATCTCGAAGCCTGAGAGGAGTTTCAATGCTCGCTCGCACAGCGTTACTGACATCCGCCACCGCCGCTCTCGCCCTGTCGCTCGCCACTCCCGCCATTGCACAGTCCGACAGTCCGATCCCGGTGGTCGCCACCTTCTCGATCCTCGGCGACATGGTGAAGCGGATCGGCGGAGAGCACATTGCTGTCACGACGCTCGTGGGTCCTGACGGCGACACGCATGTCTACCAGCCGACCCCTGCCGATGCGCGGGCAGTCAGCGAAGCGACGATCCTTGTGGTCAACGGATTGCAATTCGAAGGCTGGCTCGACCGTCTGATCGATGCCTCCGATTTCGATGGCATGCGCGTGGTGGCAACCGAAGGGATCGAGCCGATCGCGTTCGACGGCAAGCACAATCGCGGCGGCAGCCTCGATGTCCGCGCCGAAGAGGCCGGGCATGACCATGGCGCTTTCGACCCGCACGCCTGGCAGAGCCTCGGCAATGTCGTAGCCTATGTCGACAACATCACCGATGCTCTGGCGCAGGCCGATCCGGCGAACGCGGCCAGCTTCTACCGGAACCGCGCAGCTTACGTTGCCGGGATTGAGGCGCTTGATGCGGAGATCCGCGAGATCGTGGCAGGTCTGCCGGCCGACCGCCGCACCGTCGTTACCTCGCACGATGCGTTCCAGTATTTCGGCCGCGACTATGGGTTGACCTTCCTGGCGCCCCAAGGGCTCAGCACCGAGTCCGAGGCGTCGGCGCAGGACGTCGCCCGGCTGATTGAGCGCATCCGCGACGAGGGTATCTCGGCTGTCTTCCTGGAGAACATCACCGATGGGCGCCTGCTCAGGCAGATCGCAAACGAGACCGGGGCTGCCATCGGCGGCACGCTCTACCCCGGCGCGCTGTCGGGCCCGGACGGCCCGGCTCCGACCTACCTCGACATGATGCGGCACAACGCCAAGACGCTCGCGCAGGCGCTGGCTTCGTAAGGTTCGGCGCAGCCTTCGAGAGCCAGGACAAGGCTGGATGACCAATCCGGCAATGGAATGGAGGGAGAGGGGTTACATGAAGAGGCAACGCACGAACAGGCGCTCAACATCAAGACAGCAATTCCCGCTAATGATGCAGAGTGGTTCGCTCAGGGCCGGATACCCAAGCTTGTGACTATTCAGGCGTTGGACCGGAGCTGATTTTCGAGCATTGTCACGCTTGGCGGGAATTGCTGACATCGAGACGCGAGCGGCAGCACGCCGAGATGCCTGAAGCCGCGCTCTCCCATCCTGGAGTTCGCAAGGCGATGGCCGTCTACGGCAGTTGGCTGGAGAAGGATCGGGGGCTCGGCGTTTACAGGTCAGCCACGAAACAGCCCGCACGGATCGCAACTGCGAATTCGTCGAACCGGGGGCGTGTGGGCAGAGCCCGGTTCCACGCCACGCAAGCCGCGCTCGCTCGGAAGGCGTATACGCTGATTCGTCAGGAAGCGTCCGGAATGATTGCGGCCTCGACCTTGTTTCCGTAGGGGTCTCGCAGGAAAGATCCGTAGTATCCCGGGCCGTAGTGAGGCCGGGCGCCGGGAGGTCCCTCGTCCGTTCCACCCGCTTCGAGTCCGGCTGCATGGAACGCATCCACCGCTTCGCGAGACGGCGCGATGAAGCAGATGTGGCCGCCGTTTCCGGCGGACGAGTTCCCCTTGTCGAGCGGTTTGCATACCCAGAGCTCCGGAAACTGCTTTCCGTAGGCCACTGCGAAGGGCAGTTCCATCATCCGGCTCGCGCCCAGAGGCGGCATCACCACATCATAGAACGCGCAGGCTCGCTCCAGATCGTCCGTGCCGACGGAAACATGGTGCAGGATGCTCGGAATATCCATATCGTTCGCCATGCTGTTGCCTTTCTTGCAGCTGTGTCAGAAACACGAAGGCCCGCGCCGGAGCGCGGGCCTCGGAAAGAGGGCAAGACGAGCTTGCGCCTCACCGGGAAATATATGGTTCACGGATCATCAAAGTCAAGCGGCCAGCGGAACCCTGCCGAACGCCGGGAGCACATGGCGACCGAGAGCTTCTTCGCCACCCTCGCCTCGGCGACCGCCCACCAGTTCGCACCGACAGGAGACGCCCACAAGCCGATGGAACGCCAAGCTATCGAACTGCCCGTAAAAACGGGGCAACGCTGCTATGCGCCGACCCTGTAATTCCGGGTACAGTAGCCAGATATCGGACAAGGAGCCGGCATGGTCAGTGGCGCTACCCAAGCTCCGGCGAGATGTCCGTATCAGGGCCGGGGCTCGTTTGCCTCGGGACCACTCATGCATACCTTCCTGCGACTCCTGGGAATCTTCCGCCTGCTGACCCGATACGGGCTCTTGCGCGACGCCGGGGTGGCCCGGCTGCTGCGAGTGCCGGCCTGGATGCTGCTGGCCCGGCGACGACGCAAGGGAGCATCGCGGGGCGTTCGCCTGCGCGAGGCGTTGCAGGAGTTGGGGCCGATTTTCGTGAAGTTTGGTCAGAACATCTCCACACGCCCCGACTTGCTCCCGGACGATATCGCCTCCGAGCTGGCCCGGCTGCAGGACGATGTCCCGCCTTTTTCCGCCGAACAGGCGCGTACCCGCCTGGAACGGACCTACGGTCGCCCGGTGGAAGAGGTGTTTGCCGAATTCGAGGCCAATGCGCTGGCTGCGGCCTCCATAGCGCAGGTCCATGCCGCCCGCCTGCCCGGTGGCGAGGAGGTGGTGGTGAAGCTGCTGCGGCCGGGGGTCGGGGAGCGGATCAAACGGGACGTGAAGCTGCTATACGGCCTGGCTCGGCTGGCGACCGCTGGCTGGCCCGCCACGCGCCGTTTGCGTCTGGTGGAAGTGGTGCAGGAGTACGAACGCACGCTGGAGCATGAAACCGACCTGATCCGCGAGGGCGCGAACGCGGCGCGTCTGAAGCGCAGCTTCGCGGACTCCGACATCATTCACGTTCCGGCCGTGTACTGGGATTATTGCCGGCCCGATGTGCTGGTGATGGAGCGGATTCGCGGCGTGCGCATCCGCGAGTTGCAGGCGCTCAGGGAAGCGGGGGTCGATATTCCGGAACTGGCGGCGCGCGGGGTGAGGATCTTCTTCACACAGGTATTTCGTGACAGCTTCTTCCACGCCGACATGCATCCCGGCAACGTGTTCGTCGATATCAGCGATCCGGGGAACCCTCGCTACGCGGCGGTCGATTTCGGGATCGTCGGAATCCTTGATGAGCGCGACCATCATTACTTGGGCCAGACCCTGCTGGCCTTTTTCGAACAGAACTATGCCCGCATGGCCCGGCTGCATCTGTACTGGGGTTGGGTGGCGCCTTCCACGCGCGCGGAGGATCTGGAGGCGGCCTTTCGCGTAATTGGCGAGCCGATCTTTGCCAAGCCCTTGAGCGAGTGCAGTTTTGGCCGCGTGCTGGGGCGCATATTCGCCACCGCCCAGGAGTTCGACATGCAGCTGCAGCCCCAGATGCTCTTGCTTCACAAGACGCTGCTCAACATCGAAGGTTTGGGAAGGGAGCTTTACCCCGATCTGGACCTCTGGGAGACCGGTTATCCGCTGCTGAAGAAATGGATGCAGCGCCGCTCGGAGCCGGCGCGGGTACTGGGGGAGTTGCGCCGCGATTTACCGGAACTGCGCTATGCGCTGCAGCGCCTGCCGCGGGCGGCGCACCGCCTCCTGGACCGGGTTGAGAGCCGTCAGGTCCGGACGGATCGCGGCGGACTGGAGGCGCGCCGCAATCTGTGGCGACAACGGACCGGTTGCGCCCTGTTGATTGCCGGCGCGCTGTTGCTGGGTCTGGGCGCCGAGCCTTCGTGGCTGGCCTGGTTGGCGGGCGCGGGAGGGGCGATCCTGCTGTTGGCTTCCCGGCCGCGCCGTTAGAAGTCGCGCTGCAGGACGATTTTGCACGCGGCAGGTGGGGGCGTTGGCCGCGTTCCGCCAGACCTTGCTTCCCCGTCCCGCACATGGTACCCAATGTCGAGACGTTTGGGCGCGGTGCTATTCCGCGAGAGTCTTCCGCAGCGCAGGCTCCCGGATTGCGGGGGCAGGGGAGAACCGGCAGCTTGCCGGCTCCGGCTCGCCGCCGGTCAGATTTCCCAATTCAACTCCAGATAAAGCACCCGGGCGCGCGCATCCCATCGCGTCGGATCGTAGGGCAGGATTTCCCACACGGTGGGGTTGTCGGCATTGAGGATGTTCCTTCCGCCCGCCCGGATATGCAGTCCGTTGTCCATCCGGTAAGCGACGGTCAGGTCAACCGTCGTCAGGGAGTCCATTTCAAGGGGCGGCCTTTGGGCATACCACTGGGTGCAGCGTCCTACTACCGTGAAGCACTCGCCGGTGCGATTGTTGGTGTAACCCGGCGTGTAGCGCAGATACAGGTCCGTTGCGAACTGCCCGGCAGTCCAGGTGAGGTGGCCGGTGAGCTTGTACCGGTCGCTTCCCCAAGCGGTTCCGACTCGCTGTTGGCGATCCGTGTCCGGGGTGATGCGATAGAACTCCTTCAGCACCCGGTGGTAGCTGAGCCGGGGCGTGAACACGCCCCAGGAGGTGCTGAAGGTGTATTCGATGGTGGTGTCGATCGTTTCGCTTATCTTTTCCGCAAGATTGAGCGGTTTGTCGATAATCTCGATGGCGTAGCCGTTTTCGTCTCGCCTCACGAGGTCCGCAAGCCCGAAGGCGATTTCAGGATGAGCCAGAACAACATCACCGCCTTGTTCGATCTTGTCGGTGAAGTCGATGCGCGACCAATCCACCGACCAGACCAGGCCGGGCATCGCTTCCGAGATCCACTCGAGGCCGAGCGAGTAGTTGTCGGAATGCTCGTTTCTGAGGTTTGGGCCGAAAGAGTTGGAAACCATGGGAATCCGGATGGGAGCCGTAACCCCGTCGGGATGGTGCGGGTCCACATACCAAGGGGTGAGATCAGGGTCGAGAGTGTCATCGTTCTCGGTATTGAACAGTTGCCCGAAGACTGGAGGGGCAAAGGATTGCGACCATGCGGCCCGCACATTGAGGCTTTCGACCGGCTTCCAATACAGGCCGATCCTCGGACTGGTGGCGCTCCTCGTGATTTCCCGAAGTTGCGCAACGCCCCGAAAGACCCATTTGCCGGAACTGCTGCGCTCCACCCAACCGTCATCGGGGTGGTATTCCCGCCATGTGGATGTAAGTGTCGGGTCGAAAACATACTCGCGTCCGCCCCTGGCGCCCAGGGACTTGTGGGTGTCGCGCCGCGCCTGCAAGCTCAACACCAACTCCCGCAGACCGGGCCTTGCGTTGCGCTCGCCGACCAGCGGAATGGCGAACTCGGCAAACCAGGCGCTCGAGTCCCGCGCAGGCTTTTCCACACCAATACGATCCTCCTGCCCGGAATCGCGTTCGAGGGATCCGCCCTGCGCATAACGCAATGAGTCACTGTATATCTTCGTTTCACGCAACTCCGCGCCGATGACGTAAGAGATGGGCCCGCCCCGGACTTCCCATACTTCGCCTCGCAACAGGGCATCCCAGGATGTGACTTCGGAAAAACCGCGGTTCGGGCCCTCTGCAATGACCAGGAGATTCGCAAATGTCGATTTCTGGGCGGTTCCGTTGCCGAACAGGTTCGGCGCCACATTCGGGTCGGAGCTGGCCAAGGCCGCATAGAAGGCCTCCTCGCCGGGGTCGAAGCGGTTGGGGGGCCAAAGCGCGGGGCTTACTCGCTTGTCGACACTTGTCGACTCGGACCGGGTCACGCCGAGCTCGAACTCGTGGCCGTTTCCGAATTGCCAGAACAGGCCGGCATTGAAGTTTCTCTGCTTGTCTTCGTTCTCCGTCCAGGCCGGGGAAACGAGCCCGTTTTCCAGTTCGTGGACCGGGTAATAGCTCACCACCACAGGGCGTCCGAAGGGATTGTGGGCGTTGCTGGCCGGCACCAGATAATTGGTGAATTGCATTATAGATTTCCGGTACGATTCCGCATTGGAAATCTGCGCATCCGCGTGGATCCGCAGCGAGTCCGTGAGATATTGCTCGATTTGCAGGAAAACCGAGGCGTTCGTAGCGTCCGCGCCGTTTTGGGGGAACACATAGTCGGCAGGCGTGATGGTGGTGGTGAAGTCTTCCTCGGTGGCGCCGGTCCCGTCATGCGTGGCGGGCAAACTCAATGCTGGCGCGTTCCAGTCGCACTCCGCCCCATGGCGGGTGCTGCCGCCATCCCATTCGCATACCCTGCCGGGCTGGGCGTGGTAAGGGTCTCGAGCGTCGTATTCCGGGCCGAACCGCTCGCGGAAGTCGCCGCTCGTCCAGATCTTGCGGTTGTTGATGGGTTTCGAGTCGTTGCGCTGCGCGATAGCGGTTACGCTTCCGGTTCCCCAGGCGTAGCCGCCTTTCAGACTCATGTTTCTGCGGTCCGCGTCGGTGGCGCTGAACTCCTCCCGGAAGGTGGCGCTGAAGCCGGTGTAGTTCCTTTTGGTGATGAAGTTCACTATGCCGCCTATGGCGTCCGCGCCATATACTGCCGACGCCCCGTCCAGCTGGATATCGATTCGCTCGATCGCGGACAGCGGAATGTTGACGAGATTGACGAAGTCCTCCTCGGACCCGGCCGCTCCCGCCATTCGCCGGCCGTTGACGAGCACCAGCGTGTTGGCCGACCCCATCGCGCGCAGATTCACCGCGGATGTGCCCAGACCCAACTCGAATATAATTTCATCCGCATCAGGAGCAATCCCGGCGCCGCCGAGATCCGACTGCGAAGTCAGGGACGCATACGCCCAAGGCAGCGTGCGAAACAGTTCTTCCAAGCTGGACACGCCCCGCGCGGCGATGTCCTCGGCCGACAGGCTGTAGACCCGCGCCGAAGGATCGCCTCGCGCCATCCTCGAACCCGTCACCCTCTGCGCGGCCAGTTCGGCCGGCGGCTCTTGCTCCTCGAGCTCGGCCTTATTGGCCGTCTCGACCTCCTCAAGCTCGTCGTCTTGCCGAGCTTCGACCAGCACCACATCCTCCGAGGCGTAGTGGTACGACAGGCGGGTGTCCGCCAGCAGTGCGGCCAGGGCGTCGGCGAACCGGTACTGTCCTTGCAGGCCCTCCACCTCGACTTCGGCGGCGGCCTCGTCCGACACCAGGATCTGGACGCCGGACGAGGCCGCCAGTTCCATCAGCGCCGAACCGGCCTGCTGTCGCTCGATGTCCAGCGACAGCACTTCGGCGTCCTCCGCCGAAGCGCTGGCCACGCCCAGCGCCAGCAACGCCGCCGCAAGCCCGGACGGTCCGGACCAGGCATATGACCTGGATGTTCCCGCTGTTTCCGCAATGCTCTTCGCTGTTCTCACCATACTCTTCATGGTTCCCCCCTCTTGGTTCGAGTGCAACGGTCAACTCCCGGCGCGGCGCGCGAGCGGGTCGAGGCGGCTTCGGTTTTGGCCAGCCGCCCCGACCACAAACGAACCAGCAACCGTTTCGCGGCGCCATTCCGTTCAGGATCTCGCGTATGTTTGTGAGCACAGCGGCTACTTGGCGGTAGTACACCGACTCCCGGTAGTACGCTCCCCCTGTACCAAATTAACGAACAAGAACCCCTTTTCCCCGACTTGGCCGCCCTTGGCCGCCGCAACGCCGGGAGCGGGAGGACACCCTGATCCGGTGAGATATCCGGGCTACACCTGGGCGTAGCGATCGCCTTTGCCTACCCAGCGGCGGATCAGCCGATCCACCTCGGCCGGGTTGTGCGCAAGCATGTCGTCGGCGATTCGCTGCGCCGGTTCGGCCAATGCTCCATCCCGCACCAGATCCGCCACCCGGAACTGCAGGGCGCCGGTCTGGCGCACTCCCAGGATTTCGCCCGCCCCGCGCAATTCGAGATCCTTGCGCGCGATCTCGAAGCCGTCGTTGCTGTTGCGCAGGGTGTGCAGGCGATCCCGGGCTATCTGGCCCAGCGGCGGCCGGTACATCAGCACGCAATGGCTTTCCACCTCCCCGCGGCCCACGCGGCCTCGTAGCTGATGAAGCTGCGCCAGACCCATGCGTTCGGCGTTCTCGACGATCATCAGGCTGGCGCGGGGAATGTCCACTCCGACTTCGATCACCGTGGTGGCCACCAGGACGCTCAACTTCCCGGAGGCAAATTCGGCCATGACCTGATCGCGCTGGCGCGCCCCGGCGCGGCCATGAAGCAGGCCCACGCGGATGCCGGGCAGCGCCTGGTCCAGTTCCCGGTAGGTGGGCTCCGCAGCCGACGATTCGATGTGCTCCGATTCGTCGATCAGCGGACACACCCAGTAAGCCTGCCTGCCCGACCTGCAGGCCGCCGCCACCCGTTCGATCACCTCGGCCCGGCGTTCCTGTGAAACCAGCACCGTATTCACCGGACGGCGCCCGGCAGGCATGTCGTGGATCGCGGAGATGTCGAGGCCGGCGTAGAAGGTCATGGCCAACGACCTGGGGATGGGGGTGGCCGTGGTTACCAGCTGATGCGGGACTTCCGCCTGTCCCTTCTCCACCAGCCGCAATCGCTGATGCACCCCGAAGCGATGCTGCTCATCCACCACCACCAGCCCCAGCGAACGGTATTCCACTGCCTCTTGGAACAGGGCATGGGTGCCGATTCCCACCTGCGCGTCCCCGCCGGCCAGTTGCGCCTCGAATGCGCGCCTTTCGGCCCGGGGCATGCCGCTGGCCAGCCATGCCAGACGCACCCCCAGCGGTTCCAGCCAGCCGGAGAGCGTGCGCATGTGCTGCTCGGCAAGCAACTCCGTGGGCGCCATCACGGCCGCCTGTTGCCCGGACTGCACCGAGGCGACCACGGCCGCTGCAATCACCACGGTCTTGCCGCAACCCACATCTCCTTGCAGCAGGCGCATCATGGGCGTGTTGCGGCTCAAGTCGGCGTCGATCTCGGCAATGGCGCGCTGCTGGCCGGGCGTGAGCTCGAACGGCAGCGAACGCAGGAATTTTCGCCGCAGCCCGCCCTGGTGACGGAGCGCCGCCGCAGGGCGTCGCTGGCCTTGCTCACGCACCCGCCGCAAGCCCAGATGCCAGGCCAGTATCTCCTCCAGCGCGAGCCTCTTGCGCGCCGGGTGGCGGCCGGACAGCAGCGCTTCCAGGGGCATGCCGCCGGGCGGCCGGTGAACCGTGCGCAGCGCCTCAAGCAGTCCGGGCAACCGCAGTCTTGACAAATGGCGTTGGGGGATCAGTTCGGGCAGGTCGTCCAGCGCGTTCTCCAACGCGTACTCGGCGAGCTTGCGAAGCCGGGGCTGGGTCACGCCCTCGGTGGTGGGATAGACCGGCGTGAGCCGATCCTGCACCGGCGCAGGTTCCGATCCGGCCAGCCGCCGGTATTCGGGATGCACCATCTCCAGGCCCCGCGGGCCTGCGCGCACCTCCCCGCAGCACAGGAGCCGGACGCCGGGCCTCATGCCCGCCTGTTGCTGGCGCGTGAAGTGAAAGAAACGCAGCGTGATCCCGGCGGTCGGGTCGCGCAAGGTGCACAGCAGACTCCTGCGGCGGCCCATGATTACCTTCGCACGCTTGACGACTCCCTCGATCTGCACTCGCTGGCCAGGCTCGACCTCCCCTATGCGGTGCAAACGTGTGCGATCTTCGTAGCGATTGGGAAGCAGGAACAGCAGGTCGCGGATCGTGCGCAGCCCCAGGCGTTCCAGCTTTTCCGCCATGGCGGGGCCGATACCCGGTAGCGTGGCCAGATCCGGACTGGCGTCGGCGGGCTGTCCGCGCAAGCGATTGCCTTACTCTGTCAAGGGATGACCAGTACCGCTAAGGGATGACCAGTACCGCGTCCGCTTCCACTTGGGCGCCCTTGGGCAGCCCCGCCACCTCGACCGCCGCCCGGGCCGGAAAGGGCTCGGCAAACATTTCGGACATCACCTGATTGACTAGCGCGAAGTGGGACAGATCGACCAGAAACACCGTGATTTTCACCGCGTCCCGGGAAAGATCCGAGCCCGCCGCCCGGGCCACAGCCGTCAGATTGTCGAACACCTGCCGGATCTGGGCGGTCATGCTGCCGTCGATCAGTTCGCCCGTGGCGGGATCCAGGGGAATCTGCCCCGAAACAAAGCACAAATTGCCGGTAACGATGGCTTGCGAGTAGGCGCCTATTGCGGCCGGCGCCAGGGAACTTTGTACCGCCTTCCGTTTCATGGACAACCCCGGATTCCAAGCTTTTCCAAGGCCAATAATACGCCAGACGGGGAATCAGACACGCTGCACGCGATGCACGCTGGGCAGCGCACGGATGGCCCGGATCACGCGGGCCAGTCGGTTCCGGTCCTTCACCAGTACCGACAGGAACAGTTCGGTGCTCTCTTCCGGGCGATCCTGCATGTTGACCTGGGCGATGTTGTGACCGGTCTCGGCCACCCTCGCGGCCACTTCCGCCAGCACCCCGGGACGATGGACGATGTGAATGCGCAGGCCAGCCGGAAATTCCATACGGATGCGACGCTTCCAGTTCACCGGTATCCAGCGTTCCTTGCGCTTGCGCTCGGCGCGGAAATTCCCGCAGGTGTTGCGGTGGATCACGAATCCGCGTCCGCTCGAAGTGTGGCCCACCACCTCATCGCCGGGGATCGGATAACAGCATCGTCCATAGGTCACGACCATCCCCTCGGCGCCCGCGATATCCACGGGCGTAAGCTTGCCGGCGCCCACTCCGGAGCGCTTCTTTCCCGGGTTCATGATTACCGCCGCCGCCAGCGTGGCCAGACGCTCGCCCAGGCCGATCTGCTCGTAGAGCTCCTGACGGCTTTGCACGCCGAGCTCCTTGAACGCTTCTGCAACCGGTCCTCGCCCCATCTTGCGCAGCGACGAACCCCGATCGGAGAGCGCCTGATTGAGCAACACCGCTCCCACTTCCCGTGCCTCGCGCGTCTGGGTGTTCTTGAGATAGTCGAGGATGGCCGAACGGGCCTTGGCGGTGGCCACGTATTCCAGCCAGCCCGCGTTGGGAGAGGCGTTGCGCGAGGTCAGGATGTGCACATTCTGGCCGTTCTTCAACTGGGTGCGCAGGGACGCGACCTGCCCGTCCACCCGCGCCGCCACGCATCGGTGGCCCACATCCGTATGCACCGCGTAGGCGAAGTCCAGGCAGGTAGCGCCTCGCGGCAGCCGGAGGATCTCGCCCTTGGGCGTAAACACATAGACCTTGTCCGGGAAGAGGTCCACTTTCACGTGGTCGTAGAACTCGTCCGCCTGCGCCGTCGCCTGCATTTCCATGATCCTCCGCAACCACTCCTGGGTGCGGAACTGCGCAGGGAGTACGCTCTTGTCCTCGGCCTTGTACTGCCAGTGGGCGGCGATCCCGCTTTCCGCCACGCGGTCCATTTCCGCGGTGCGGATCTGCAGCTCCAGGGGCATCCCCGCCGGACCCAGCAGGACGGTGTGCAGAGACTGGTAGCCGTTGACTCGGGGAATGGCGATGTAGTCCTTGAACCGGCCGGGCATCGGCCGGAAAAGCTGATGAGCAATACCCAGGCACCGGTAACAGGCGTCGATGTCCGGCACGATGATCCGCAGGCCGAATACGTCGGAGATCTCCTTGAATCCCAGCCGCTTCTCGCGCATCTTGCAATAGATGCTGTAGGCCGCCTTGGCGCGCGCGGAAATGCTGCCCTTGAGTTCGGCCGCCTTGAGCGCGCGCCTCAGGCGGTCCGATACACGACGCAGCACGGAGCGCGGATGTTTGGGTCTCTGGTTCAGGTGGCGGTTGATCACCCGGTAGCGCCGCGGCCAGGCATGGCGGAACCCCAGGTCTTCCATTTCCCGACGAACGGTGCGTATCCCCAGGCGATTGGCGATCGGCGCATAAATTTCGAGCGTCTCGCGGGCAATCCGCCGCTGGCGCTCGCGATCCAGGGCGTCCAGCGTACGCATGTTGTGCAGGCGGTCGGCAAGCTTGACCAGGATCACGCGGATGTCGTCCACCATCGCCAGCATCATCTTGCGGAAACTGGCGGCCTGGGCCTCCGAGCGTCCGGCCTCTCCCAACCGCGTCAGCTTGGTGACTCCATCGACGATCGCCGCCACGTCGCTGCCGAAGTGCTGCTCCAGGTTGACTCTCAGCGTGGGTGTGTCTTCGATCACGTCGTGGAGCAGCGCCGCGATGATGGTCTCGGAGTCCAGCCGCAACTGAGCCAGGATTGTTGCAACCGCGACCGGGTGGGAAATATAGGGTTCGCCCGAACGACGGCGCTGATCGTGGTGCGCCCGGGCGCCGTACTCGTAGGCCTTCAGCACGCGATCGCGTTCGGCCCCGGAAAGGTATTCCAGATCGGCGAGCAGCCTGCGGATTCCGCCACCGGATGCTCGAATCCGCTGTTTGCCGGCTACAGCTGCCTGCGGCATGATCAACCCCGATCTGTGGTTCCCGGCGTTTCCCGGGACGAGGGACAGCAGACGCTCGGACCGATCAGCGCGGGCGCAAGCGCCAGCCGTCCGGCTTAATACCCGCGGTCTTCTCCGGGCGTGGCGAACGCTTCTTCCACGGACCTTTCGTGGTCGTTGAGGGTTTCCTCGGTAACCACGCCTGCGGCAATTTCCCGCAGCGCGGTCACCGACGGTTTCTCGTTATCGCGCGGGACCAGGGGTTCGGCTCCGTTGGCCAGGCGGCGCGCACGCACCGCCGCCACGCGCACGAGATCGAAGATGTTCCCGATGCGTTGCTGGCAGTCTTCTACGGTAATGCGCGCCATGATTCTGCTTGTGGGAGAAGTCCTTGCGGTGGTATCTTGCATCAACTCCGGGTGCAATCGCAAGTGCTGTGCCGGTTCACAGCAATTCCCGCCAAGCCATTTTGTGGTGCTGATGGGGTGGCATTCTGGTGCGGATGGCCGGTTGGCGGATCAGTTGGGGAAGGCTACCCCTCCGGCCGGCGCCGGATAAGTGGTTTGGCTACGCTGTTTCCCTGAAGAACCCGCTCGTCGCACACCCGACCACGGCGATGGGGTCAGGAGGTGTCGAAGGGCGCCAGTTCGGTTGGGTGGTGGCCGAAGGCGATGGCCTGATACAGGGCCTCCCAGCCGGTAATGAAGAACTCCAGAAACAAGCGGCGCAACCGTTCCCAGAAGTATTTCGGACGACCCTCCCGCTCCCGTGCCGCCCCAAACAGCGCACAGCAGCGCTGCTGAATCTGGTCGATCAAAAAAGCCAGCATCGTCAAACCGGAAAATACCGTCGCCAGATGCCGCTTGCCGTGGCCAAAGTTATGCTCAAAGCCGTAGCCTTGGTTCTTCAGGGTGTTGAAGGTCTCGTTCTCAATGCGCCAACGCGCCCGACCGGCACGCATCAGCGCTTCCACATTCGATTCCGTGATCTTGATGTCCGTAACCCAACTAAAGTGCCGCTCCCGACCCTTGGGGGTGGTTTCCCAACACTCCAGAAAGTTCACCTCCAGGTCGAAATTCGCGTCGTTGAGCGGCACACCGTTGAGAAAGCGATACCGCCGCCGCACACCGTCCTCGCCTTGGGTCTCGACAACCCGCGTCGCCATCACCGAAGCCACCCAGTGAAACAACTCCGCATGGTCGCCCGGCTTCACCCCCAGCACAAAGCGCAGGTCCAATTCCTGCAACAGCCGGATGTGCGGACCGTTCGAGGCCAACGCATCCTCCACCACCAACAGCTTCAGATGCGGATGCTCGCGCCGCACATCCCGCAGCAGACGCTTGGCCGCGTTGCGCTCGCAGTCGTTCTTGCGCGAACCGTCCGCGCGCAGGATCGGCTCCGGCGCCAGCGGAAACACCTCGCGATGCTCCGGATGCACCAGCACCGCACCCAGCATCTGGTGATAGTAGGTCACACGACCGTCCCGGTGACGCCGCTCGCAACAATGAGCGCAATGCACCTTCTGCGAGGAGAAGTAGCCCGTGCCGTCCACCGACAACAGATAATGATCGTCTAGCCAGGTGAAGTCCCGCAGCCCCCCGCCACGCTGTAACGCCGCAAACACGCGCTTGAAGGCCCGCCGCAGCGAGCGCGGATCCACTTCATCCAGTCGCTCGCGCATGGTTGTATCCGACGGCGCGCGCTCCACCCCATAGAGGCTTCTCAAGTTCGACCGGGTGCGCTCCTCGCCCCGTGCGTCCTGCTCAAAACTCAACAGCGACGAATACTTCAGCCCAAACATCGCCAGCGCCGACATCAGACAGTCCGTCAGGGGCAGGCCACGGCTCGCAACCGGATCCTCAATGCGATCGAAACAACCGCGCACCACCCGGAGCAATCCCGGGGCACTGAGCGTCTTGCGAAACTGGATCTTGGACATGGTTCATCCCCTGTACTCCAACAATCGCTCGAATCATACGGTTTTCGGATGAAAAGTTTGCGAAGAACTTCTTCTCGAACCGCCCAAAACCCCTGAAATCACTCACATGTCAAATTTGGCGGGAATTGCTGCCGGTTCACCACATGTGAGGCTGTGCGGGTTCAGCCGCGCGCCCTGATGGCGGCGCGCTCGCCGATGTCCAGCCACTCGCCCACCTGCTCCTGGAAGGCGGCGTACGAGGCGTGGATGCGGGCGGCCTTTTCGTCGCGGGCCACGAGCTCGTCGATGACTTCCCGGGAGCGGGCGCGCAGCTCCTTGATCACGGAGTCCGGGAAGCGGCGGATTTCGACCTTGCCTTCGTTGCGCAATTGCCGGAGGAACTGGGCGTTTCGCGCGCTGTACTCCGGACCCATCCGGCTTTCCACATAGCCGCAGGCCGACTTCACGATCCCCTGGAGATCCTCGGGAAGCGTTTCCCAAGCCTGCTGGTTGATCGACACCTCCAGGACGGCGCCGGGTTCGTGCCAGCCGGGATAATAGTAGTACCGCGCGACTTCGTGCAGCCCGAAGCTCACATCGTTGTAAGGACCCACCCATTCCGTGGCGTCCACGCTGCCAGTCTGCATGGCGGTGTATATGTCGCCGCCGAGCAGCAGGACCGATGTGCCGCCGGCGCGCCGCAGGACTTCGCCCCCGAGTCCGGGGATGCGCATCTTCAGGCCCTTCAGGTCCTCGGGCGAGTTGATTTCGCGATTGAACCAGCCGCCCATCTGGGCGCCGGTGTTGCCGCCGGCAAACACCGTCACGCCGAACGGTTCGTACAGCTCGCGCCACAACTCGAGGCCGCCGCCGAAATGCAGCCAGGCAGAGGACTCCGTGGGGGTCATGCCGAAGGGGATGCCGCCGAAGAACTGGGCGGCTTCCACCTGCGCCTTCCAGTAGTAGGAAACGCCGTGGCCCATCTCCGCGTTGCCGGCGGACACGGTGTTGAACACCTCGTCCCCCGGCACCAGCTCGCCGGCGGCGTACACGCGCACCTTGAGCCTCCCGCCGGAGCACCGGGTAATGGTTTCCGCAAGCTCGGCGGCGGATGTTCCCATGCCGGGAAAGTTGGGCGGCCAGGCGGTGACCATCTTCCAGTCGAAGGTTTCGCCGGAGCTTGCGGCCCCTCCCGTCCGGGCGGCGCTGTCCCGGGGCGTTTCCCCGGCGCAGCCGGCCAGCGCCACGGCGCCGCCGCCCAGTCCGGCAAGCACATCTCTGCGTTTCATGTTTCGCTCCTGTTCCTGCGGCGTCTTTATGATCGCCACTATCGAGTTCATCGTTGAGTAGTATTGCCCATCTTGCGCTTGGGCTGTTTCGGCTTTGCCGGAAGCGCCGTGATGCAACCCCGATTTCCGTGCTCTATCGCCGCGCCTGCCGGAACCTGTATGGTCGCGGGGAATGCCCGTCGCCGAGGGGCGGGAGAATGCATTTCGATATTCCCGGCCCTCCTGCTGTTGATCCGCTGTCGGCGCCGCAAGCCAATTGTTCCTGCGTATCTCAAGGCGCGGGAGAAGGCAGGTTTCCTGTTCCGGGAGCTGCGCCCTGGTCCAGTGCGGGATACCATTCCATCAGGAAATCGCGAAAAGAAGGGATGGGGACGGACAGATATCCGTCTCCGTCTTCGTGCAGAATGCCGGCCTTCAGCATGCCCTCGGCAAATTCCTCGCCCGAAAAGCCTTTGGAGAGATGACCCGACAGACTCCCTTCCCTCCATTTCCCGGGCGGCGCCGGAGAGAAACGCCTCGGCAATCTTCTTTTTGAGCTTCGCCGGGTTGTGCAGTGCGGCCTCTTCATCAATCAGGCAAACATTCACGCCCACCGGCTCTCCATTGCTGTTATCGCCGTCCCCGGTTGGCCGTATTGTCAGGCTTCCCAAGCGTGACAACAAGGCGGTCTTGCCGGCCCCCGGCGCTCCCTGGAACAGCCAGGTCGCTCCCGTCCAGGCATTGGGGTCGTGATTCCCCCAGGCGGCGATTCGCTCCTTGAGGTCCTCGGCCATCCTCTCCATCAGATCCTTGCGTCCCACGAAAGTGGGAGGGTCCTGACGGTCCGACTTCTGCGCAAACCGGCGCAATACCCCCATGTCGGGGGCAGGGATGTGTTTCATGCGCTTCATTGCCGGCAAGGTCGGGAGTTTCACATGGGGTGTCATGTTACCGCGCTTTGATGACGCCACCGCTCAGGCCGGCATCGCCCAAGCCTCTTGTACTCCCTGCAAACTCGCCGTTTCCTGCGCCGGCTTCCGGTTCGTGTTCATCACACTGCCCGCTGTAGTTGCAGCTTTGCCCATGGGTATCCCATTCCCCGGTCGCCCTTGATGCGATGCGTCCAGGAACTTGCCGGGGCGCTGGCCGTCCGGATTTCGGCCTTTACATGGCGAGGCCAGACGCAACAGGGTCGGCCACGCGAGGGACAAGTTCCCGGCTTCCTTTCCCGGCGTGAAGACTGGCCGCGACAGGTTTCTCGTCGATCTCGATCCCGACAGGCTGTGTGCGCCGGTATCCAGGGCGCCTCTCGCCCGGAATGCCGCAATCCGGCGAGAGATCCGGGCTACCCGTCCGCGTCCGGCTTGCGGAAATCGCGCATCGGCACCTTGATACGGTGATCGCTGAAGCGGCGGCCGTCGAGGCGGGCGCCGCGCATGTAATGGCCCTGCCACTTTTCGGAAGAGGGACGGTCATGGCTGTGCTCCAGCGCCTTGTTGAAAGCGCCGCGCGACCGGTTCCATTCGACGTGCTCGCGGTAAAGCTCGCGATCGTCGGAAAGCGGGCGGACGACGGCGTCGAATTGTTCGGCGTAGTGGCGGGGAATCGGCACCAGCCGGCACACCGGCTCGTCCTTCTCGAAAGTCACCCAGGTGCGCTTGCGGGTGAAGCGCCAGTTCATGGTGAAGGTGAATGGCGCCCAGTCGGTCTCGATAATGCCTTCCAGCGGCGCGATGGCGTCCTTGGCCGTGTTGGCCAGCCCCTTGCACCACAGGTTGTGGCCCTTGCTGGTGCGGAACAGGTAGCCGGGCGTGAAAGTCAGCACGCCACTGCCGAAATGGGCGCTGATCAATTCGGAGGTCTCTCCCGGGAACCGGATCTCCACGCCTTCCTTGGCCGCCTTGCCATTCCAGCGCGCCTTGAAGGGCGCCGGGCACAACGCGTCCCAGCCGGTCTGGTTGGCGATCAGAAGCGGCAGGCAGCGGTTGGCGAAATGGTCGACCGTCTGGTCCATCCATTCACGCGAGCGCGCCGCGCGGCGTAGTTTCATCGGTCGCTCGATCAGGCGGTACGCGGTAATTTCGAGTTTCTCGTTCATCGGGCAAGCCTACATGAATACGCCTTTCGTGCGCGTTTCATGCGCAGCGTCCAGTGCGACTCCAGTGCAAGGGTACACTTGCCGGCATGCTGGCGCGGCTCCGCTCCCTGATGTTGGCCCTGTTTCTTTGCGGCTGCGGGTTCAGCGGGCCGCTCTACCTGCCCGAAGAACCGCCTCCGGCGCCCGGCGAACAGCCGGCTCCCGAAGTTGCCGCCGGCCAATCCGGGGATTCGTCCCCTTGAGCCGGTTGCTGCTGGTCGACGGAACGGCTTGCCTGTTCCGCGCCTATTACGCCCTTCCGGCGTTCACCACCTCCGAAGGGCGCCCGACCGGCGCCCTGCACGGCGTGCTGACCATGGTGCAGCGGCTCCTGCGGGAGAACACGCCGGAACTGCTGGCCTTCGTCATGGATGCGCCGGGGCCCACTTTCCGCGACGAGTTGTATCCGGAATACAAGGCCAACCGCGACGTGATGCCCGAGGACTTGCGCGAACAGATCGAACCGGTGGTGAACATGGTCGCGGCAATGGGCGTGCCGTTGCTGC
The DNA here is from genome assembly GCA_965115835.1 of Gammaproteobacteria bacterium. Classification (GTDB taxonomy): domain Bacteria; phylum Pseudomonadota; class Gammaproteobacteria; order Steroidobacterales; family Foliamicaceae; genus Foliamicus. The sequence continues at coordinate 1,961,289 of OZ220471.1, read as the reverse complement.
GCGTCCCCGGCGTGGAGGCGGACGACGTGATCGGGACCCTGGCCGCGCAGGCCGAAGAGCAGGGGCTGGAAACGCTGATTTCCACCACCGACAAGGATTTCGCGCAGCTGGTAAGCCCTCGGGTCAAGCTGGTGGGCTGGAACAGCAACCGCGTCACGGACAGTGCCGCGGTCGAGGAGAAGTTCGGCGTTCCGCCCGCGCGGATACGCGATTATCTGGCGCTGGCCGGGGACAGCTCGGACAACATTCCGGGGGTTCGCGGCGTGGGACCCAAGACCGCCGCGAAATGGTTGCAGGCTTACGGCAGCCTGGACGGCGTGAAGGAGAACGCCGGCGAGATCCGGGGCAAGGCGGGGGAGACCCTGAGGGCCAGCTTTGCCGATGTGGACCTGTCCCTGGAGCTCGCCACCATTCGCAAGGATGTGCCGCTTGAGGTGTCTCCGAGAGATTTGCGGCGCAAGCCGCCGGACCTCGAAGCGCTGGAACCGCTGTGCCGGACCTTCGAGCTCAACAGCCTGCTGCGCAGTTTGAGGCAGTTTGCGGAGGCCCCGCCTGACCATACGGATCACGAAGTCATCCTGAGCCTCTCGCAGCTCGAGGAGTGGATCGGGCGGCTCCGCAAGGCGCCGGCAACGGGTCTGGGGGTGGAAGCCTCGGGAGACAATCCCATGCAGCACCGCATTGCCGGACTGGCCTTTTCCATCGGCGAGAGCGAGTCCGCCTACGTTCCCCTGGCTTCCGGCGGCCTGAACGGCCTGACGCCGGAACGCGCCGGCGCGCGGGAGTTGCTGGGCGGACTCAAGGAATGGCTGGAAGACGCCGGGGCGCCGAAGGTGGGCCATGACCTCAAGTTCATCACCCATGTGCTGGCCAACAAGGGGATCGAACTGGCGGGAGGCGCCGGCGACACCATGCTCGAATCGTACGTGCTGAACTCCACGGCCATAGCCCACGATTTCAGCAGGGCGGTGCAGCGCTATCTCAAGCTCGATTGCCCCGTCGAGGAGGAGGTGCTGGGCAAGGGCCGTACGCGCATTTCCCTGGCGCAGGCGCCGCTGGAGAAAATCGCCCCTTACGCTGCCCGGAAAGCCGAATACGCACTGCGCCTTCACGAGTGCCTTTCGCAGGAAATCGCGAAGACCGAGGCTCTCGATGGCGTACTGAAGGACATGGAAATGCCCCTGTCGCCAATCCTGGCCGACATGGAGCGCGCCGGAGTGCTGGTGGACGCCCTGGCCCTGGACGAACAGTCCCGGGAGCTGGCCGGCCAGTTGCGGGACCTGGAACGACGGGCTTGCGAACAGGCGGAAACGGCATTCAATCTGGGTTCGCCCAAGCAGTTGGCCGATGTGCTTTTCAACCGCCTGGGGCTGAACCCCGTTCGCCGCACCTCCACCGGACAGCCCTCCACCTCGGAGTCGGTGTTGCAGGAGTTGGCCGCCGAGCATCCGCTGCCGGCCACCGTGCTGCAGTACCGCAACCTCGCCAAGCTCAAGACCGGCTATACCGACGCCCTGCCGGCCTGCATCGACCCGCGCACCGGGCGGGTGCACACCTCCTACCAGCAGGCCGTTGCGGCCACCGGAAGGCTTTCGTCCACTCACCCCAACCTGCAGAACATCCCGGCGCGCACGCCGGAAGGCCGGCGCATACGCCAGGCCTTCGTGGCGCCGGAGGGCCATGTGCTGCTGTCGGCCGACTACTCGCAGATCGAATTGCGCATCATGGCCCAGCTGTCCGGCGACGAAGGGCTGCTCAGGGCTTTTTCCGAAGACTTGGACGTGCATCGGGCCACTGCGGCGGAGGTGTTCGCCACGCCTCTCGAAGCGGTCAGCACGGACCAGCGCCGCACGGCGAAGGCAATCAACTTCGGGTTGATCTACGGCATGTCGCCCTTCGGCCTTGCGCGCCAACTGGGCGTTACCCGCAGCGAGGCGCAGGACTACGTGAACCACTACTTCGCCCGCTATCCCGGCGTGCAGCAGTACATGGAGCGGACCCGCCAGCAGGCCCACGACCAGGGATGGGTGGAAACGCTGTTCGGACGCCGCCTGTACCTGCCGGACATTCGCTCCGGGGACTTCCGCCGGCGCAGCTACGCCGAGCGCAGCGCCATCAACGCGCCGATGCAGGGCACGGCTGCCGACATCATCAAGCGCGCCATGATTCGGATCCACGAATGGCTTCAGCCGCGCAGCGACCGGGCGCGGCTGATCATGCAGGTGCATGACGAGCTGGTGTTCGAATGCGCCGCCGACTTCGCCGGAGAGCTCGCCGGCAAGGTCACGCAGATGATGGCGGGCGCCGCTTCCCTGAAGGCGCCGCTGAAAGTCGATGTCGGCCAGGGGCCGAACTGGGACGCCGCCCACTGACCGCCCGCGCCGCAGGCGCCGGGGAAAGGCAGCGGCGGCGATGCCTCCGATAAAATAATGGGGTGCCCGAAGACACCCCTGAATAGATGCGGGAACCGTTTCCTTGCCGCCTCCCGACGGTTCCCACGATAGCCGGACTGTCCAAATCAGGTCAAGCCCCTGTCCCGGAGAAACAACGGCCGCATCACTCCGAATCACAGTCTCATGGGCGTCCGAACCTGAACAGCAGTAGCTTCATCGCTGCTTGACGCCAGCATGGCCTTCGCCTGTTCCAGCAGCGCCACCGCCTGACGTCGCGACACGGTGGGGTAGTCGATCAGGAAATCGTCGAGTCGATCCCCTGCTTCGAGATACTCTATCAGGATGCGCACCGGAACGCGGGCGCCCGCAAACACGGGGGTTCCGCCGAGAATGTCCGGGTTTCGTTCGATCAGGGTATCGGTCATTGCAATGCTCCGGGTGGGATGAGACGGGACGCAATGTCTATTGCCGTTCTGACTGTCAAAGGGTCAACAAGCGCAATTTATACAGCAAATCCGCTTCACATCCCGGGTTCAGGAGGGTCAGGCTGCGGTGACTCCCCCGACTTGGCAGCAAGCCAGTCGAGCTTCGATTTGAGATAGTCGGCAAAGGAAGGGATCGGCACATGCAACACCCCGTTTTCTCCCTTGTGCAGCATTCCGGAGTTCATCATTGCCTTTACGAGGCCTTCCCCCGTTGTCCCTTCGGGGAGCGCAAGGTCGGGGTCGTCCTCATCAAGATTCATGCCGGGCCAGTTTAGCGCTACGTTGCGAATCTGCCCCGAATCAACTGCTCGCCCCAGTCGCATCGTGCTGGGGCGACCTGATTCTTTTTTCTCCATGTACGCCACAAGCGCGGCCGCCAAAAAGCGCACATCGTGAAAGTCATGCTCGAAGGACGATATCCGCGCCTCGTAATACTCTTGCCGCCTCTCGGCGCCGCCTTTCAGAGCCGTTGGCCTGTTCGTCTGTTCCAGAACTCCTCCAGCTTCCGCAAGCGCTTCCGCCAGTCCTTGCATTCCTGCGTGGAGATGCTGCGGCCAACCCATGCATTCGCGGGCGATCGTCCTCGCCCACTCCTCCCGCTCCCTTGCGCTTCCGATCACCCCGTATTTGTCGAAGAACGCCTGCGCCACGACCATGCACTCGGCTTCCGAGAGCGCCTCCAGAGTGTGGACGCGGCGCAGCGAAGTCCGGGAGATGCCCAGCTCGTAGAGTCTCCCTACCGTCCACGCCAGCCCCCCGAAGACCGGGATAATTGGCAGGCCGTGGGTTCCCTCGTGAAGCCACAGAAGCGGATGCCTGGCTTCGTCATCAATGGCCTGCGCTTCGTCCACCATCAGCAGGATGGGGGGATATCCCCGCGCCTTTTCCCTCAGGTCCCTCCAAGTGGCCGCCGGGCCTTTTCCGAACGGGCCGGAACCCCCTGCGCCGATTTGCGCCACTCCGGGAATGCCGATATCGAGTTTTCCACCTACGTTCTTCTGCCCCGTCTCCATCCTTTTCAGCCAGTCTTCCTTGAGAGTCCCGGCCAGGGAGAAGGCTTCGGCGATGTGTTTCTTGAGTTCCGCCGAATCGTTCAGCGCGATCTTTTCCGGCATGCAGACTCGCACGGGTTCGCCGTTGATCAGCAGTTTTTTCAGGTGCCTCAAAAGCGCCGTCTTGCCCGCGCCCGGAGCGCCCTGAAACAGCCAGATGGCGCCTTCCCAAGCATCGGATTCCCCCGCCATCCAGTCTTTCGCCCGGGTACGCAGGTCTTTTGCAAGTCTTTCGATCAGGCCGCTGCGTCCCACAAATTCGAGAGGAGCCTGACGGTCGCTCTTTTCGGCAAACTCCCGCAAGCCCTCAACATCAGGGCCAATCCCACTGTCTTTTTCGGAATCGGAGGCAACAGGGAAAGTTTTCGCGCCTGCCCGAACAGGGGTTTGTTTCTTCGGAAAAGGCATGGCTTTTTCCTTGGCGCCTCGGCTAATCACTATACCGCATATTTCACCGAATGGGAGAGATGGGGCCTTGAACTGTATAATAATCAGTGTGTTAGATGACCTATACAGGAGGCCCCAATGGCCACACAGTGTACCCCGAAATCCCTTTCGTTTCAGCCCTCCGGTCGACGTTAGATAGTCGGTCGATTCGACGGCGGTCCGATGACCTCGAACGCAGGGGGTCTGCTGCTGCGCGAGACGGATTTGCGCATCGGGCTGTCGAGGCGTTTGTGGTCTTCCCGAACCGGCACGAATGGGTTCAGGGAAACCTCAAAGAGATCGTCCAAGCGATCGAGAAGTTCAAGCCGGTCGCAGAAAAACAGCAGTCGCTGATCGAATGAAGTATCCGGGCGCGAAGCGACCACAACAAGATACCTTTCCGTTTTTATCCCTTCTATCCCTTCCCATCCAATACAGGAGACCCCCAATGACAGATCACAATACGAAGGCCCAGTGCCTATGCCAGCTGACCGCTTGGTTTGCGAAAACGAGGGCAAGACGCATCGAATTGTTATCCGCAACGGCTGGATAACGCACATGTTCCCGGACGGAGGCGCAGGCATGCTTCCGCACGAGGACTTGGTAGGTTGTATCAACGCCATGCGGGCTTGCAAGTTTGATGCGGCACACGAGGACTCGGTGCGACAGGAATTGTTGGCGCAGGCCCAGCGTTGTGCAGACGATCCCGAGATCAATGTGGAGTTTGCCAAAGCGAAATTGATCGAGTCTGGCTACGGTACAGACGTTGAAGGTGAAAACGAACGTCCGGACACTTAACGTACGTACCTATCCCTATATCTAGATATCCTTGGAGCCGTGCGCGACCCTTAATCGCGGGCACGTATATGCCTTGTCAGCTTAAGTGTTCATCAAGCCCTTGATTTTTTGGGAAATCAAATTATGCCCAAGGCGCAGATTTTTCGGTTCGGGCGGGGGAAAGACGGGGCAGGTCAGGTACCGCGGTCTCCAGCGCCGCCAGACGCACCCGGCGGATGACCGCGCCGGGAGAGGCGCTTGGCGCTGGTTTGCAGTTGTCTATTATAGTCGCAGACAGGCTGGTGACTGACTGCTTATGCGAGGAGGTAAGGCGATGGAAGGCGGCAACGAATACCGATTTGTCATCAATGCCTATAGTCCCGAGACACTCCCCATGGTGCGCTTGGCAGAGTATATGGCCAATCTGGCACGGCTTCTTGGTCGGGCCGAACAGGTGCATTTCCTGCGTATTGAGGGCGGAAGCGCGGTGCTGGTACAGCGCGTCGAACGCGAGGCCGAGCCAGAAGTCCGGAGCCGGATAGGCTCGCTCGCGGACGGCAGCGCTCCCGGCGATGCGCTGAAGGCTTTTCGCGCGTTGAACCGATGTCTGGCCGATGACGAGACGACGGGCAGCTTGCACGATGGCGGCGGCGAAGTGGTCCGGTTTCCCGGCTGCGAGCAACGGCCACTGCCTGCCTCCGGCGGCTTCAATCAGGCGGGTGTGCTCGACGGTCAGTTAATCCGGGTCGGCGGGCGGGACGATACCGTGCCCGTGCATTTTCAGGACGGCGAGACGATCCATATTTGCAACGCCAATCGTGACATGGCCAAGCGCCTTGGACCGTATCTTTACGGTCCGACCCTGCGCGTTCAGGGAGAGGGGCGGTGGGAGCGCGATGCCGACGGCCAGTGGTGGATGAAGCGCTTCACTATCAGGGAATTCAAGCAGCTCGACGACGCGCCTCTCGGTGAAGTCGTCGAACGGCTGCGTGGAGTGGAAGGTAACGGCTGGAAAGCTGTCGAAGACCCCTGGACGGAACTTCGACGACTGCGCGGACAGGATGGAGAGCGTTAATGGCGGTCTTCGACGCCACGGCGCTTTTGCTGTTTCTCGAACCCGATGCCAAACCCCCGCTTGATCCCGAAACGCGCGCCCCCATTGCCGATGTGGGCGCGCGCGTCGAATTCCTGGTGGAAGCTCTGGAAAAGCGGCGCGAGGCCATTGTGATACCGACGCCCGCGCTTAGTGAGGTCTTGGTGCACGCCGGCGATGCGGTACCGGCGCATCTGAAGCTCTTGAACAGTAACCGTTGTTTCCGTATCGAGCCGTTCGACGAGCGGGCCGCAGTCGAACTTGCGGCGATGACCCACGATGCCATGGCCGCAGGCGACCTGCGCGCGGGGACCGACGCAACCCGTGCCAAGCTCAAATTTGATCGGCAGATCATTGCAATTGCCCTTACCCGAGGCGAAACGACCGTCTATTCGGACGATGGCGATATAGCCAAGCTGGGAGAACCGCTCGGGCTTGAAGTCATTCCGAGCCATGCTCTTCCCAAGCGACCCGAAGACCCGCAATTCGCTCTCGATTTGCCGCCGACGGCCAAATGCTGAGCTTCTACGGTTATGACTGGCCCGCTTCATAGGGTTCCGACCGTTCCGGGCAGCTGACGGTCCGAAAGCGCGGCGCATTGCCATCCGCATCGACGAGATCATGGCGGTGAAACGCACCGGTCTTTCCGGAGGCGTCGAAGTTTGAGGGGTTGGAGGACTATCAAGCATCATCAACGAGTACTTCCCGTAGCCTCGGAAACGGTCAGTGCAGTTGGGCGCGGACTGCCTTGTGGGGACAACAACCATACTGCAGACCGTATAAAACTGCGCTCATGCTGCTTCCAGCAGCGTTGACAGGTTTCGCTGCTTCAGCAGACACATCTCGCAACCGTGGCGGAAAGGGCGCCTTCCAGATCAGCGCACTGAGCAAAGCGATCCAATGGACCCGATGGGACCGGTCCAATGGGGTCTATTGCTCTTGTGCGCGGTTCCATCGAGCCGAAACCCCCTGGCCCGTCGATGTTGCAAACCCGAGTACCCGTAAAGTGCTACAAGCGGGCGTATGGGGAACCCGGGGAGAAGGCGCAGGATACAACACGGATCCGGAGAGCCGGATCATCAAGACTTCTGCGGAAGGGTAACAGCAGTGCTACAACGCGCAGTTGGCGGTGGACGGAGCGAACCAGATGATTGTTTCGGCGCAGGTGTCGTCGAACGCCAGCGACCAGGGGCAGTTGGTGAAGCCGTTCGCGGTGGCCCGGGAGTACACCCACGCGACCAGTTGCTTGCTCACGGGGCAGGTAGCCTTGAACTGCTTGAGCGTATTTCCATCGCGCGCGACGGTCATGTGATCGATCCGGGCCCACTCGCCGGATTGCGGGATTCCGGGCGAGGGAGGCCGCAGTCGAGCCAGGCGTCCAGCGCGCTGCGGGCCTGTTGGATTCCCACCGCGCGCAGGGCGGAGAAGGCTTGCGCCTCGCCGGCTCCGTCCAGCAGGCGTTCGGTATTGCGCAGGGCCTCAATCAGTGCGCCCCGTTTGAGCCGGTCGCATTTGTTCATCAGCACCCTGACGGGCGCGCCGGCCATTGCGCAGACCTTGAGCATCTGCCGGTCGAGTGGCCCCAACCCCCGGCGTCCGTCGATCACCACGAACACGCCGCGCAGCGATTGCCTGCGCCGGAAGTAGTCGTCCATCATGACTTCCCAGCGCTCGCGCACGCGCAGGGGCGCCGCAGAGTAACCGTAGCCTGGCAGATCGACGACCCGCCGGTTGTCTCCCACGGAAAAGAATTGCAGCATCTGGGTGCGCCCTGGCGTCTTGCTGGCTCGGGCCAGTCCCCGGCGGTTCAGCACGGCGTTGATGGTGCTGGACTTGCCGGCGTTCGATCGTCCGGCAAACGCCACTTCCGCGCCTTCGTCCGCGGGGTATTGCCGCCAGCTGGCCGCCGAAGTCAGGAAAGCTGCATTCATGGCTCCTCAATGCCGGCTCGCGATGGTTTTCTCCGGGCAGGCGGGTACACTATGCGAAAACAGCAATTCCCGCTAACGATGCAGAGTCTTTCGTTTGGGGCCGAATACCCAGGCTTGTGACCATTCAGGCGTTGGACCGGAGCTGATTTTCGAGCATTGTCACGCTTGGCGGGAATTGCTGATGCGAAAAAACGAACTCGACATGAAGAAGCGACTCCATCTGCTGGCGCTGTTCGCCGTTCTGGCGGTGGCGGCCGCATCCGTGCAAGCGCAGGATCAGGCGCAGGATACGCCCCAGTGGAAATTCACCGAGGGCGTGGATTACGACCGGCTCTTCCCGGCGCAGGGTACTTCCAGCCCTCCGGATAAGATCGAGGTGGCGGAGTTCCTTTGGTACGGCTGTCTGTTTTGTTATCGGCTGGATGCGTATATCGAGGAGTGGCGCAAGAAGCTGCCGGACGAAGTGAACTTCATTCACATACCGGCGGTGTGGGACACCTCCATGGAAACGCATGCGCGGCTGTTTCTCGCCTTGCAGGCGCTGGGCCAACTGGACGCTGCGCACCGGGACATTTTCCGCGCCATCCACACCGAACAGCGCCAGCTGCTGACGCTGGCCGAACAGGAGCGTTTCGCGAAACGCTACGGAGTCGCCGCAGAGGACTATCGCAACGCGTACCGCTCATTCGGACTCGAAACGAACCTCAGGCGGATCAAGGACCTGATGCGCCGCTACCGGATACTGGCGGTGCCGGCGCTGGTGGTGAACGGCAAATACGTGGTTCGCAGCGTCCAGAATCGCGAGATGCCCGAACTTCTGGAAATCGTCGACGAGCTCATTCAGCGCGAGCTCTCCGAGCGCTGATCCGCGCCTCCGGCCCTGTCTCGCTCAGGGCTGGCCGTCAGCGCTGGCCGAAGCGGCGAAGCAGCTTGCGGGCCTGCGCAAGGTGCGGCTGATCCACCATCCGCCCGCCAATCGACATCACGCCGGTCTCGCCGGACTGCTCGAAGGCAGCCACGATCTCCCGCGCCTCGGCCAGTTGCGCCTCGCTGGGCGTGAACGCTTCGTTGAGGATGGCTACCTGATCCGGATGAATGGCCGCACCGCCTGCGTAGCCCATTTCCAGCGCTTCCTCCACGAACCGGCGAAATCCCTCAAGGTTGCGGAAATCCGCGTACACGGCCTCGATGGCGTCCACCTCGGCCACGGTGGCCGCCGCGAGGGTCAGGGCGCGGGCGATCTCGTACAGCGGCAGCAGGCTTCCGTCGGCGCGGCGGCGGCGCATGGCGCCCACATCCGTGCCCAGGTCCTCGGACCCCCAGCTCAAGGCCGCCAGCCGCGGGAGACCGGGGCGATATTCGTGCAGCGCCATCAGGCCCCGCGCCGTTTCGCCAGCCAATGCGAGAATCTGCGCTGGCGCATCCTGCATGTCTGCCTCGTGGCGGTCGATCCACTCGGCCAGCGCAAACACATCGGCAGGCGACCGCACCTTGGGAAGCACGATGCCCTCGGCGCCGCCCGACAGGGCCGCAGCCAGATCCTCTTCCCAGTACGGGGTGTGCAGGCCATTGATCCGCACCCACAGGGGAGCGCCGCCTCGTTCGGCCGATTCCAGGTATTCGCGGATCATCTTGCGGGCCACCGGCTTGCGGGCGGGGCTGACGGAATCCTCCGCATCGAGAATCAACACATCCGCGCCGGTGGAAGGCCCCCTGGCGAGCTTGCGCTCGCTGTCGCCGGGCACGAACAACCAGGAGCGCCGGCTACTCACCGGGATTCGGCCGCCGCCGCATTGATCCACTCGGCCGGCCCCTCCGGATAGTGCTCGCGCTTCCACACCGGCACGCGCTTTTTCACCTCGTCGATCACGTATTTCGCCGCCGAGAAGGCCTCGTTGCGATGCGCTGCCGCCACTCCCACCCAGACCGCAGGCTCGCCTATGGCGAGGTTGCCGGTGCGATGCACGCAGCGCACTCGGCTTGCTCCGAATTTCTCCCGGGCTTCAGCGAGAATCCGCGCTCCTTCGCTGACCGCCAGTTCCTTGTAGCACTCGTATTCCAGACGAATCACCGCGCGCCCCTCGTTGTGATTGCGCACACGCCCGCAAAATGACACGGCAGCGCCGCAGCCGGCGTCTTCCAGCGTGGCGAACTCCGCGGCGGGATCGATGACGCCCTGGCTGATGCGGAAATCGCTCATCCTCCCGCCACCGGCGGAATAAACACCACGCGGTCGCCATCGGACAGCGTCCAGTCCCACCCCCGGAACTCGTCGTTCACGGCCACCCTGAGCCCTTTTTGCGGAGGTAAATCGTGGCGTCTGGCGAGCTCCCGATACAGCTCGCCCGGCGTCGAGGCATCGGTGCGGAGGGTTTCGCGATCCCGACCCGCGCGCTCGCGCAGGATCGCGAAATAATCAATGTGCAAGCGCATCGGGCTAAGCGCGTGGCGACCGCAAACTCATCACCCTGGCAATGCTACATTAGCTCCATGAACAAGAGAACATCCATGGCGTGCGAAGACGGCGCTTGCCCGGTCGCCCGTCCGGCCTGGGGCGCCATGCGGCTTGCAAGGCGGGGTCTCGGGCATGGCTCGTCGCCCCAACCGCAAAAGCCGCCTGCATGATGCTGTTTTTGGAAGAATAAGGTTGCGGAAGGCGGGTCAGAGGCGTTCGTCGCCGCCTACGCGGCCGTCCAGCATGGTCAGCCTTCGCCGGGCGCGGCGGCCGAGGTCCGGATCGTGAGTGACCACCACCAGCGTCAGCCCTTCTTCGTTGAGCGACTCCAGAAGCCGGATGATCTCGTTGCTGGAGCGCGAATCCAGGTTGCCGGTGGGTTCGTCGGCCAGCAGCAGCTTTGGCGACATGACGATGGAGCGGGCGATCGCGGCGCGCTGCAACTGACCCCCGGAAAGCTGGTTGGGGCGGTGCTCCATGCGGTCGGCAAGCTCCACCCGGCGCAGCGCCCGCTCTGCCAGCTCGCGGCGTTTGCGGCGGCGCCAACCGGCCAGCGTGAGCGGCAGCTCGACATTCTCGAACGCTGTAAGGCGTGGCGCCAGGTGAAAGAACTGAAACACGAAGCCGATCACTTCGCGCCGGGTGCGCGCCAGCTGATCGTCCGACATCCGTGAGGTGTCTTCGTCGAGCAGCCGGTAAACGCCGCTGTCCGGGGAGTCCAAAAGCCCGATGATGTTCAGCAGTGTGGATTTTCCCGAGCCGGACGGCCCCATGATCGATATGTACTCGCCCGCATCCACTTCCAGCGAGACATCGCGTAGCGCGTGGACCACCTGATTGCCCACCGGGTAGTCACGAGACACGCCGGCAAGGGCTAACATGAGCCGAAGCTCCTGAAACGCATGGAGCCGCGGGCTCAGTCGGCCATGGCTATCGCCCGGGCGCCGGGTTCCACGCCCGCCCGGTCGAGACTCAGGACCACTTTCTCGCCCGCTCCCGCGCCCGATGTGATTTCGGTGAACTCCCAGTTGCTCAAGCCCACCGAGACCTTGCGCTCCTCGATCAGGCCTGCGGCGCTATCGAGCACCAGGATGCGCTCGTTCTCCACTACCGCCTCGGTCGGCACGCGCAGCGCATCCGGGCGGGCGTCCACGATCACCTCCACATCCGCACTGTATCCCGGTATCAGCCCGTATTGCTGCGGATTGCTGATCTCCGCTTCGATTTCGACGGTGCGCGCCTGTTTCTCGCGGTCCAGCACATACGGCGCCACCCGGCGAACCTCGCCGGGGAAGAACCGGTCGGGAAACGCGTCGAGCACGATTCGCGCCTGCTGTCCCGCCTTCACCAGGGGCGCGTCCACTTCGTCGATGGGCGCCGTGATGTACAGGCAGCTGTTGTCGATCACGTCCACTGTCGGAAGCGTAGCCACGCCCACCGGAGACGGGGTAACGAATTCGCCCAGCTCGCCGTTGATCTCCGCGACCACGCCGTCGAACGGCGCCCGCAGGAAGGTGCGCTCCAGCCGCGCACGATTGACTTCCACCCGGGCCTCGGCGGCGCTCGCCGAATCCCGGGCGGCCTTGCAGGAGGCGGCGCGCGCTTCGGCTTCGGCTTCGGCGCGTTCGCGCTCCTCCTCCGACACCAGCTTGTCCTCGTGCAGTCTGGCCAGTCGTGCCGCCTCTCGCGCCGCCAGATTGGCCCGGGCGCAGCTTTCCGCCGCGCGGGATCTCTCGGCCACCAGGTTGCGCTCCGACAGCTCGATTTCCGATTTCAGGTCCTCGTTCCAGATTTCCAGCAGCACCTGCCCCTTGCTGACAGCGTCTCCCTCCGTCACGGGAAGATTGGCAATCTGTCCTGCAGAGGCAGGCGACATCCTTGCCCGCCGGCAGGCGTCCACCGTGCCCGCCCGCGTGTTGAGAACGGTCTTGCGGATTTCGCCGCGCGAGACTTCGGCCACGCGCACTTCGATTGCGTCGTCCTTGCCGGCGAGCCAGCGCGCCGCGGCCAGCAGCAAGACAACGCCCGCCACGCTCAGCAGGCCGTATTTCAATCCCGGGCGCATGAGTGCGTGAGTATAGCGGCGCGGGTTGTGGCTCATGCCAAGGGGCATGGCCCGGAGGCGCTGGTCCGGCGTTATAGTTCCTTGCCGTGAGCGAAATGGATTCACGAAACCTGCCTGCCGCCGGGCATGCGATCCGGGGCCGCGGGGCGCGGGGCAACCTTCCGGGGCGGTTCGAAAGGCAAACCCGCGAGCCTGCCCCGGGCGTCGTCGAAACGGCTCCGCATCCCGAAACCGAGCTGTTTGCGGAGCGCAGCAAGACCATCATCAGCCGCAACAATTCGCCCGATGTGGGCTTCGACCGTTCGATCAACCCCTACCGGGGCTGCGAGCACGGCTGCATCTATTGCTATGCCCGGCCCTCGCACGCCTATCTCGATTTTTCGCCCGGACTGGACTTCGAGACCAAGATCGTGCACAAGCCCAACGCCGCCGAGTTGCTGAAGCGGGAACTGGCCCGTCCCGGCTACCGCTGCGCGCCCATTGCGCTGGGCGTGAACACCGATAGCTATCAGCCGGCGGAGAAGCAACTGCGCACCACCCGCGCGCTTTTGGAGATTCTCCTTGAGGCGCGCCATCCGGTTGCGGTCGTGACCAAGTCGGCGCTGGTGGAGCGCGACCTCGATATCCTGTCCGAACTGGCGCGGCGCAATCTGACCCATGTGATCCTGAGCGTCACCACGCTGGACGAGGAACTCAAGCGCCGCATGGAGCCGCGGGCGGCTTCGCCGCGCCGCCGCCTGATGACGATCCGGCGCCTCACCCGCGCCGGCATTCCAACCGGCGTGATGTTCGCTCCCGTCATTCCTGCCCTCAACGACCACGAGCTCGAAGCCGTGCTCGAAGCGTCCGCCGAGTCCGGCGCGCTGTGGGCCGGCTACACGGTTTTGCGCCTGCCCAACGAGGTTCGCCCGCTGTTCAAGGACTGGCTGAACGAGCAGTATCCCCTGCGCGCCGGACACGTCATGAGCCGCGTTCGCCAGATCCGCGGCGGCAAGGAAAACGACCCGGCCTTCGGTCGTCGCATGCGCGGCCAGGGCGTCTACGCCGAACTTTTGCGCCAGCGCTTCGACCGTGCCTGCCGCCGCTATCGCCTGCAGGGCGGCCGCCGTCCCCCATTGGACAGCACCCGGTTTCGCGCGCCCGCCGCTCCACCCGGCGCGTCTGCCCGCCGGTCGAAAGCGCCTGCGGCGAGCGCCCGGCAACTTTCGCTGTTGTCCTGATCGTTTCGACTGCGAGCGCGGACGCCGTCGAGGGGCCGCGCCCAGCCTGCCGGACAGGCTCCCCGAATGCCGGGAATCGCTTCAGGCGCGCCCGCCGCAGGTAGGCGTCACGCAGCTCGCCCCCGGATGCCGGGAATCGCTCCTGGCGCAGTTGTTCCCTGCAGCGCCGCGCGAGCTTGCACGGGTTCCGGCCGGCTTGCCGCCGCGCCGGCAAGCGGGTTCCTTGCGCATGGTCGCCGTTGGCCGCCGGGCGCGTCAGGCGGGAGGCTCGGCGGCGGCGGCGCGCAGCAGTTCCACGTTGCCGCCCGTGGCGGCGGTATTGACGGTGACGGTCTTTTCGACGGCGTAGCGATGCAGGTAGCGAGGGCCGCCAGCCTTGGGGCCGGTCCCGGACAGGCCCATGCCGCCGAAGGGCTGAACGCCCACCACGGCGCCCACCATGTCCCGGTTCACATATATGTTTCCCACCCGCGCGCGCCTGACAACCTCGTTGATGCGGGTGTCGATGCGGCTTTGGATGCCCAGCGTGAGGCCGAACTCCAGGCGATTGATCGAGTCCACCAGGCCGCCCAGCTTGGCGGCGTCGAACCGCAGCACATGCAGGACAGGGCCGAAGCATTCGCCTTCGAGCTGCGTCAGGCTCTCGAGCTCGATGATGTGCGGGCGCAGGTACGGACCCTCCAGCGATTCGTCGAGCCGCCCGCCTGTCCAGACCGCGCAGCCCAGCGAGCGCATGCGTTCGATGTGCGTCCGGATCCGGTCCAGGGAAGGCGGGTCGATGATCGGCCCGATATCGGTTGCATAGTCGTGCGGATCGCCGATGGTCAGTTCGGCCGCAGCGCCGCGGACCGATTCGAGCAGTGTGACGGCCACCTCCTCTTGCGCGCACAGCACCCGCAGGGCCGAGCAGCGCTGGCCGGCGCTCAAAAAGGCGGAACGGATGATGTCGTCGGTGGTCTGCTCGATCAGGGCGGAGGAGTCCGCGATCATCACGTTCTGACCGCCCGTCTCGGCGATGAACGGCACGATGGGACGCATGGATTTGCCGGCCAGTGTCTGCTGGATGCGCGCCGCGGTCTCGGCGCCCCCGGTAAAGGCCACGCCGGCGATGCCGGGGCGCCTGACCAGCGCCTCGCCCACCTTGCCGCCGCCCACAACCAGTCGCAGCACCCCCGCAGGCACGCCGGCGGCGCGGAGCAGGTCCAGGGCCATCTTCGCAACGCGCGGAGTCTGCCCGGCGGGTTTGGCCAGCACGGCGTTGCCGGCCAGCAGGGCGGCGGACACCTGGCCCGAGAAGATAGCCAGGGGGAAGTTCCAGGGGCTGATGCACACGAACACGCCGCGGCCGTGCAGGCTCAGTTCGTTGGATTCTCCCGTGGGCCCGTCCAGGCGCATGGGCGTTTCGAAATCGCTCTCGGCCCGGCAGGCGTAGTAGCGCATGAAGTCCACTGCCTCGCGCACTTCCGCCACCGCGTCGTCCACCGTCTTGCCCGCTTCGCTCGCCAGTACGCGGAAGAACCCTTCGCGCTCTTCCTCCAGCGCCGCCGCCGCCGCCCGCAGTATGCCGGCGCGGCGGCGGCCGCCCAGGGCGTCCCAGGCAGGCTGGGCTTCGGCCGCGCTCGAGATCCAGCGATCGATCGCCTCCGATGCCGGGTTCGCAGCTTCCGGTTCCGGCGCTTCCAGTCGTTTTGAAAGCAGCGCCGACAGGCGCTCCAGGGCGGTTTGCGAGGCCAGGTCGAGTCCCGCCGAGTTGGGACGCTCCGGTCCGTACAGCAGGCCGGGCGCAGGCAGGGCCGATGCGGTTCGGGCCAGCGCAGCGCGGACCGGATCGGAAACGATGGCTTTCGGTTGCAGCGCTTCGTCGTACAAGCGGTTGACGAAGCTGGAGTTGGCCCCGTTCTCCAGCAGGCGTCGCACCAGATAGGCGAGCAAGTCCTCGTGCTGTCCCGCCGGCGCGTACACGCGAACCGGCGGGAAGTTCTCGAACATTTCGCGCGCGGTCTCGTGCAGCCGTTCCCCCATGCCATGGATGCGTTGCAGTTCCATGTTGGAGCGGTCCCGGGCCAGCGCCAGCACCGTGGTGAGCGTGTGGGCATTGTGGGTGGCGAAGGCGCAGAACAGGTGAGGGCGCTCGGCCAGCAGGGCCTGGGCGCAGGACAGATAGGATGTGTCGGTGTTGTCCTTGGCCGTGAACACCGGGTAATCGGGCATGCCGGTAATCTGGGCGTGCTTGATCTCAGCGTCCCAGTAGGCGCCTTTCACCAGCCGGACGGAAATCTGACGCCGGGTGTGCTGCGCCAGTTCGCTCAGCCAGTGGATTACCCGCCGGGCGCGCTTGCCGTACGCCTGGACCGCCAGCCCCAGGCCGTTCCAGCCGCGCAGCGAGGGCTCCGCGCACAGGCGTTCGGTGAGTTCCAGCGACAGGATCAGCCGGTCGGCTTCCTCGGCATCCACGCAAAGGGGGGTGTTGTGCTTCCGGGCCAGCTCGCACAGCTTGAGCAGTCGCGGATACATTTCCCGGTGCACTCTTGCCGATTGCCGGGCCTCGTAGCGCGGATGCAGCGCGGTGAGCTTGACGGACATTCCGCAGCGTCGTTCGCCGCCGCCCGGCTGGCGTGCGCCCACCATCGGAATGGCCTTGCAGTAGGCTTGGAAATAGTCCTCGGCAACCTTGGCCGTGCGTGCGCCTTCGCCCAGAATATCGAAGGAATACTCCACGCTGGGGTCGAGCCTCCAGGCGCGCCTGGAGGCCTGCTCCATGGTCTCGCCCATCACGAATTCCTGGCCGAGGATGTTCATGGCCTGCCGCACGGCCCCGCGGATGATCGGTTCTCCGAGGCGTCCCGCCAGCGACCGCAGCACGGCGCCGCCGGACTGCCCCTCGAAGCGCTGCATGGACACCGCGCGGCCGGTGAGCATCAGCGCCCATGTGGAGGCGTTTACCAGCAGCGAGCCCGAGTGGCCCAGGTGCTCGTCCCACTGCGCCGGGCCCAGCTTGTCGGCGATCAACTCGCCGGCGGTTTGCGGGTCGGGCACCCGCAACAGGGATTCGGCCAGACACATGAGCGCCACGCCTTCGTCGTTGTGCAGCCCGAATTCGCCGAGAAAGGCGTCCAGCATGGTGGGACCCTTCGGCGAAGCGCGCACCCGGCGCACCAGTTCCGCAGCCTGATCCACGATGGATTGGCGAGTGGTCTCATCGAGTGTGAATTCATCGGCCAGTTGGCCTGTCAGTTGTATTTCGCCGGCAAACTTGTGGTTGTCGATACGATTCAGCGCGCTGCTCATTTCGTTGCTGTGCTCTTCTTGGTTTCTCTAGTTTTCAGGGTATCCGATTTCACCATTTTACTTTTGCGCCACCGTTCACGCTCGGGCCACTGCCCAGACATGCAGGCGCTCCGCCCCCGAAACGGCAAGCGCGGCCGCCATGGCGTCTGCCGTGGCGCCAGTGGTGATCACGTCATCGACGATGGCCAGACGTTTGGGCGACTTCGATGAGACGAAGGCGCGCGCCACGTTTGCGCGGCGTTCTTCATCGCTGAGCCGGCTTTGCATTCTCGTGCGCCGTACCCGCCGGCACAGCCGCGCCTGGACGGGTACTCCGATCTCCCGGCCGATAAAGCGCGCAATTTCCTCGGCCTGATTGAAGCCGCGTTCGGCCAGACGTTTGGGGTGCAGCGGTACGGGAACCAGCGCCTCGGGCATGTCCAGCAGGCCGCGATCAAGCTCCTCCCGCACCCGGGCTGCGACCTCCTGCGCCAGTGCGCGGGCCACATGCATGCGCTTGCCGAATTTCAAGCCCAACAGCAGGCGATCCACCGGATAGTCGTAAGCGAGGGGCGCAATGGCGCGGTGAAACCGGGGCGGCTGTGTCACGCAGCGCCCGCACGGCTCCGAAGCGCCGTTAACAGCAACCGCCATGGCGCAACGCGGGCAGGCTTCCGCGACCCTGGGCAGGTCGGATGAGCAGCCCCGGCACAGCTCGCGTCCGGGCGGGGCGCTTCCGGCGCACAAGACACATCGCCAGGGAAGCAAGACAGGCGCCAGTTGGCGTTGAACGTCCCGGAAAATCGTCATTGCGGTTATGCTAATGCTTCCACGCCAACAGGGAATTCGCATGCCACGAGTTTTGATTACCGGAGCCTCGCGCGGATTGGGCCTGGAGCATGCCAGACAATATCTGGCGAAGGGGTGGGAAGTGATTGCCACGGCGCGCGATCCGGCGTCTTCCCCCGGCCTCGAGGCCCTGGCTTCGCAGGATACGGGCCGGTTGCGCCCTATACGTCTGGATGTTACCGATCACGATCAGGTCGAGGCGGTTGCCGGGAAATTGGCCGGTGAGTCACTGGACATCCTCCTGAACAACGCCGGAACCTACGGCCCGAAATCGGCGTTCGAAGGGATGCATTACCAGTCGCTGGACAGCATGGACTACGATTTGTGGCGCGAGATGCTCGAAGTCAACGTCATTGCCGCGTTCAGGGTGGCCGTGTGTTTCAGGCCGCATCTGGAAGCCGCCGCGCGCCCGCTTCTGGTAAACATGTCCAGCGACATGGGCTCCATCGGCAACAATTCCATCGGCCACGCTCACGCCTACCGGAGCAGCAAGGCCGCGCTCAACATGCTGACCAGGGGCATGGCGATCAAGTGGAAGGACATCACCGTGATCGCCATGGCGCCGGGCTGGTGCCGAACCGATCTGGGCGGTCCGGAAGCGCCGGTCGATCCCGTGGAAAGCGTGCGCGTGCAGCAGCAGCTTTTCGAAAGCCTGGAATCCTCGCGCTCCGGCGAGTTCGTCAACCGCTTCGGCGAGACCGTGAACTGGTGAGCACGCCGTAACCTGCGCTGCCCGGAGCTTTGGGGTCGCGCAGGACTTCATCAAGCCACCCTGTTTTTACGGGAACGCCGGGTGGATGCTCCTGATGGCGCAGGGCGAAGCGACGGCGCCGGCAAATGGCGACTCCGCGGCGCGGGATGTTGGCCGGCGCCGCCTTGTTTTCCCTCCCTGTTTCTGCTGCTGGCCGGTGGCCTCTGTGTTGGCAGTGGAGCTATTCGGTCCCCCCTCTCGCCCGTATC
The DNA here is from genome assembly GCA_965115835.1 of Gammaproteobacteria bacterium. Lineage (GTDB taxonomy): Bacteria > Pseudomonadota > Gammaproteobacteria > Steroidobacterales > Foliamicaceae > Foliamicus. Next base: position 1,942,316 of record OZ220471.1, on the reverse strand, counting down.
GGAAAGCGCCTCTGCGCGTGCGCGCTCACCGGAAGGCCCCTCACAAGTTCAAGGCAGCGCCTGTTATGTCCAGATGTCCGGGGCTGTCCAGGTGTCCAGGTTCAGATACAGGTTGAGGTAAAATATTTGCTGCGGCTGTGCGCCGACCAGGATATTCGGGACGAGAGGATGAGGCCATGACGAAGATGAGCGACAACCTTGAAGGTGACGGCGGCGTGTCGGCTGTGATGAGTGGCCTGTCGTGGCGGTTCGGGCGGGATCCGGGCCGAACCGACGCGCGCGGCCTTATGGCCTGTACCCCCCCCCCCCCCGAAAATCCGGGCGCGAGGCTGAGCCCGTGCGCGCCTCCGGGAGAACCGCGCTACGCCTGAACGCAGGCCTCATCGCCGCCCTCTTCGCGCTTTTGACGCTCGCCGCGCCCGAAAACGCCCGCGCCGCCAAGACCGTCGCCATATCAACCGCGTCGACCACGATCACCGAGGGCGATTCCGGGAAGAAAGATGTGACAATCAACTTCACTCTCGGGGAGAACACGCCCTTTCACCTTGACTTTATCGTTCGAGTTGTTGCCGCCAGCAGCACGGCAACCGACAACACCAATCGTGGCCGCACTTCATGCAGTGCTCCGTCCAGCGGTGCGGATATCTGTTATGTAACATTATTCAGCGAAGCCTACGCACCTATAAGCGGGGGAACGAATGGAAGTTTCAAAATCGGCATTCTGGGCGACACGATTGATGAGGGGGCCGGGGAAACCGTCACCCTGAGGCTTGAGCCAGCAGAAGGAGCCAGACGGGATGGCTGGACACAGAACAGCAACACACTGACCCTCACCATCACGGACAATGACACAGCCGCCAGCGCCCCTGCCAAGCCGACCGGCCTGAAGGTATCGGCAGGCACCTCGCAGGCAACGCTGAGCTGGACCCGTTCGACCGACCAAAGCATCAGCGGCTATCAGGTGCAACAGAAGAAGGGGACCGGCGCCTGGGGCGCCTGGACCAACATCAGCGGCTCGGGCCGCGACACCGTGAGCCACACGGTGACGAGTCTGGACAACGGCAGCGAATACAGCTTCCGCATCCGGGCAGTGAACGCCGCCGGCAACAGCGCCGAATCGGACGCGGCGACGGGGACGCCGATGGCCCCGCAGGTGGTGGTGACGCCGACGGAGCTCACCATCAACGAGGGCAGCGGGGACGTGTACACGGTGGTGCTGGCGGGAGTGAGGCCGACCGGAAATGTCACGATCGGGATCAAGTCCGTGGCCCAGGGACGAGACGACCGGGATGTGGGCGAGCTTGTGTTCGAGCCCTACAACTGGAACGATCCGCGGACGATGACGATATACGCTCCGGTGATCGACAATCAGGAGGGCTACGAGTTCAAGAACGAGTTCGACGTGAGCGCGCCCGGCACCAACTACGCCGATGTGGAGGCGGACGATGTCACCGTGACGGTGGTGGACACCACGGCCACGCTGACGCTGGCGACGGATCCGGCGGCGGTGACGGAGGGCGCGAACATCAGTCTTTCGATCACCTCGGACCGCGCTCTGGTAGGCGCCATCCCGGTGAAGCTGACTTTTGCCGACCGGGCCAGCAGCGGCTTTGCCGCGGCCGACCTTCCCGGCGGTCTGGTTCAGACGCTGATGGCGGAGTTTGGCAGCACCGGCGGTACCACTGGCACGGTGACGATCCCGACGAACAACGACAGCGCGACCTCGGAGGGCGCGGAGACCTACACCGTCACCCTGGGGGACGACAGCACCCGCAACGGCTACAAGCTGGGCGCCGATGTTACGGCGGACGGGACGCTGAACGACGCGGCCACGGGCACGCCGACGACGCCGGGCACGACCAAGGGGGTGACGGTGGTGCCGACCACGCTGACGGCGGCCGAGGGCGGCGGCGCAGGCTTTCTGGTGGTGCTGGACGCGGCGCCGAGTGCGAACGTGACGATCACGGTGTCCGGTGATTCGGGCGATGTGACCTTCACTACCCAGGGGCAGGTCGCCCCCACCACCATGAACCCCACGGGCAACTGGGGCAAACTGACGTTCACCACGGCGAACTGGAACGTTCCGCAATGGGTTCGGGTGTGGGTTCGCGAGGACGCCGACATGGAGGACGACACGGATGTGACGCTGACGCTGACGGCCAGCGGCGGCGGCTACGACTCGGTGACCATCGACAGCGTCACGATCACGGTGGCGGAGGACGACAAGACCATGTCGCCGGGCGGGGCGGAAGGGAACCGCCTCCCGCCGGGTTCGGCGGCGCCGCCTGCGGCGCCGGGGTCGCCTGTCGAGGCGCCCCGCAGGCCGCGGGGATTTGAGGCCGAGGCGGGCGACGGCGAGGTGGCGCTTTCGTGGAGCGATCCGGGGGACGCCACGATCACCCATTGGCAGGTGTGGGTGCGGCGCGGCGGGTGGAGCGCCTGGACCGATATAACGGGTTCCGGCGTCGCCACCACCGGCCACACGTAATCCTTCGGTTCTTTGGTGATGTATGGAGGCTTCGGTGCCTTCCAGCTGATCTTCAAGTTTTGCTCGAGCGGTCGCAGGCAGCGGTTTGATTGAGGGTTTTTCGCAACGCTTTGCCCCCCTGGTAACGCGTTCAGAAATTGTATATGGTTGCGCGCATGGCGGTGCGCGACGAGGATTTCGGGGCGACTTTGACGCGGGTTGAGGCGTGCGGCGGTCTGGGTTCGCCGTCCCTGTTGGAACTGGCAGGCGAGCCGTGCGACTGGCGCTCGCTTTACGAACAGGCGCTGGTTCGAGCCCAGATGGAATGGGCGCGGGCGGAAGCGACGCAAGCGCGCTGTGAACAGTTGTGCTGTGCGGAGAGGACCGCCCGTTCCCGTGCGGGCATGTTGAAGTGGAACCTTGACAAGATCCGGGGTCGGCTCGAGGCGGCGTTCGAGGAGGTCAGGGAGGTTCGCCGCGCGGCGAGAGGCGCGCTGATTTCACAGGCGGAAGTAGCGCGCTTGGAGAGGTTGCTTTCCGAGGCCGGAGTCGATACTCGCAAGCACAGCACGATCCTGTCGCTGCGTCGGGAAGTCTTCCAGTTGCGTCAGGCCCTTGTGCAGGCGAAGGGCACGATTGCATCGCTGCGTCGGCGCAACGCCCGCCTGCGCACCAAGGCGCGGAAGTTGCGAACCGGGAGGGTTGCGCGGGTCTCTCGCGAGGAGGCGCTGCAAGCTCAAATCGAGAAGCTTCGCTCGACCCGGAGCGTGTTGTCGAAAGCGCTGTTTGCGAGCCACAGCGAACAACAGGACAAACCGGGCACGGGACGCCAGCGCGGACAGCAAGTCGGGGCGCCCGGTCATGGCCGCACCCCTCGCTGCGGACTGCGGGAGATCAAACAACGGCGCAACCCGCCGAAGGATGTGCGGGTGTGTTCCTGCTGTGGCAAGCCCTATGTCGCCAACGGCAAGCGTTCCACGAGCCTGATCGAGATCCGGGTCAAGGCCCATATCCGCAGGATCGAGCGGACGCGCTGGCGGAGGGGTTGCGGCTGTGCGTCCTCGCCACGGGAAGTGACGGCGCCGCCGGCGGCCCGGCTGTTCCCCGGCACGCTCTACGGAACCAGCGTGTGGACCCGCTTTTTGTTCGAGCACTGTGCCTGCCTGCGCCCGCTGAGCCGGGTCTCGGCATGGTTCGCCCACCAGGGGTTGCCGATCTCGCCGGGAACGCTGGCCGACCGGCTCAAGCACTTTGTGCCGCTGTTCGGGTCGCTTCACGAGGCCATCCTCGCACACCAGAACCGGACCGGGGTGCGCCATGCCGACGAGACCGGTTGGCGTGTGCAGGAGTTTTGCGAGCGCGGCCGGTCGAGCCGCGCCTGGCTTTGGACTTCGGTCAGTTCGGATGCGGTCTACTTCCATATCGATCCTTCGCGCAGCGCCGAGGTCGCAAAGACCCTGTTCGGCGATACCGCCCGCCCCCTGGTGCTGGTCTGCGATCGCCTCTCCACCTACAAGCGGCTGGCGCGCGAACTCGACGGCAAGATCATCCTCCAGTGGTGTTGGGCGCATCAAAGGCGCAGCTTCATCGAGTGCGCGGCCGGCCATGTGCGACTCACCCGCTGGTGTCAGGGATGGATGGAACGGATCGCGGCGATCTTCCGACTCCACGAGCAACGACGCAAGCACCATGTCCCCGGCCTCGAATGTCAAACGCCGGAGTTTGATGCGGCGCAGGCCGCGTTGGGAGCGGCGCTCGCACGGCTGTTCGCCGATGCCGAAGCGGAACTGGCCGGCCTGTCGGATGGGACCCGCAAGGCCAAGCCGCTGCGCTCGCTGCTCCGTCATCGCCAGGGACTGTGCGTGTTCGCCAACGCGCCGGAAGTGCCTCCAACGAACAATGCCGCCGAACGCGCGTTGCGCGGGCCGGTCATCGGGCGCCGATTGACGTTCGGCTCCAACAGTGAGAAAGGTGCGCAGTTCACCGCGATCATGCACTCGGTGGTGGGCACATTGTCGATGAACGGCATGGATGTGCTGCGCTGGTTGGAGGCATGGCTGAGCGCGTGCGCACAACAGGGCGGCAAGGCGCCGAGGGATCTGTCATCTTGGCTGCCATGGTCGATGAGCGAGGAGCGCAAGCACTCGTTGATGGCGCCCGGATGACCGGCGCGGTCGAGTGCCGGTACTACGGTCGCGACTTCACGGTTGAAGAAATGGCGCTGCTTCGTGCGTTGATCGCCGGGCCTCCGGCGCTCAACCGCCATGCCTTGTCGAAGGAGTTCTGCCGGCGCATCGGCTGGCTCAAGCCCGACGGCGGACTCAAGGACATGATGGCCCGCGTGACCATGCTCGCCATGCACCGCGACGGCGTGATCCACTTGCCACCGCCGACGAGTCCGCATCGCCCACCCAAGCCTATCGCCTTCGGGCCGGACACCGAGCCGCCGCTGTTCCCCGCGCCAACCGATCTCGACGAGGTTCGCCCACTCGACTTCCGTATCGTCGTGCGCGGCACTCGCGAAGGCAAACTCTGGAACGAGTTCGTCGCCCGTTACCACTACCTGGGATACAAGACCCTGGTCGGCGCCCAGATGCGCTACATCGTCCACGACCGAAACGGCGAACCCCTCGCCATGCTCGGCTTCTCCACCGCCGCTTGGAAACTCGCCCCGCGCGACCAGTTCATCGGGTGGACGCCCGACAAGCGCGAGAAAAACCTGCCGCTGGTGGTCGACAACCCGCGCTTTTTGATCCTGCCGTGGATCAAGATCCCCAACCTCGGATCGCACCTCCTCGCCATCGTGCGACAACGCCTGCCCGGAGACTGGAGCGAACGCTACAACATCACGCCCGTGCTCATCGAAACCTTCGTAGAGACGCCCCGCTACACCGGCGCCGTCTACAAGGCGTCAGGCTGGACTCGGGTCGGAACCACCCAGGGCCGGGGACGCTACGACCGCGACATGCTCCGCGACAAGCCCAAAAAGGACATCTGGCTGCGGTCGCTCCGGCGAAACTGGAAACAAACACTCAATCGCTGATATCGTCGCCTCCATGCCCTGACCGAACAGGGATCACCCGAAAACCGAAGGATTACGGCCACACGGTCACGGGGCTGGACAACGGCAAGCGATACCGGTTCCGGGTGCGGGCGGTGAATGCGGCCGGGCCGGGGGTCAAGTCCCGGCGGAAGTTTGCCACGCCGTTGGGCGCGCCGGAGGTCTCCATTGCCGATGCTTCCGCCAGCGAGGGGGAGGCTTTGGTGTTTGGCGTCACGCTGTCGGAACCAGCGGCGGGCGAGGTGAGCGTGGTCTGGCGCACGGCGTCGGGTGGCAATCACGGCAGTGCGGAGTCCGGTTCGGACTTTGTGCAAGGTTCGGGCGTTGCGCGGTTTGCGTCGGGCGCGGTTCGTGTGGAGGTTCGCATCGAGACTCTGGACGATTCGCACGACGAGGGCCAGGAGACCTTTGCGGTTCTGCTTTCGGATGCCCGCGGCGTCGTCATTGCGGACGGCAAGGCGACCGGCGTGATCGTCAACTCCGACCCGATGCCGCGTTCGTGGCTTGGTCGTTTCGGTCGTTCGGTGGCGGAACAGGCGCTTGACGGCATATCCGAGCGGATGGGAAGCGCTGGCGAGTCTGCGCGCGCGCCGGGCTTCCGTGGCGCGTTTGGCGGCTACGCGCTTGGCGGCGATTCGGGGCTGGCGGCAAACGGCTGCGGCTCCGGCGACGGCTCGGCGCCCGAAGCGGCTGGCGACGGCGCGGCAGCGGAGCGCGACTGTCTGGCGGATCGGTTTGGCGCCATGGCTGGCCACTCGATTGGCAGCCACCTGAGCGGTAGCTACACGATGGACGGAGTTCCGGGTTCCGGGACTTTCGGCGTTGGCGCGGGATCGTCCCCGGGGCATTCGGCGTGGCCGGGCTTCGGCGGCGGTTCGGTGCTCTCGCGCCCGCCCGTGCGATCTTCCGGCGTTACGGCGGAGAGGAGCCTCGGGCGACTGCTGGCGGGCAGCCGCTTCACCTACACCCGCGGCGAGGACAGCGGTGGCGGCGTTCTCGGGTTCTGGGGCCGCGGCTCGCAGTCGAGCTTTGACGGTCGCGAGGGCGAAGTGGGTCTGGACGGCGAGGTGACCACGGCGCTGCTGGGCGTGGACTACGCGAAGGGCCGCTGGCTGGCGGGTGTGGCGCTGTCGCAAAGCCGCAGCGACGGCGGCTATCGCGGCGCGGGCGTTGCGGCGGAGACCCCGGGGATAGACGGCGGCATTGAGGCTTCGTTGACAGCAGCGATTCCGTATGCTTCCTGGCGTCTTTCCGAGCGATTGTCGCTGTGGGGCGCGGTTGGCCACGGCAGCGGCGACATCACGCTGGCGCCGGGTGCGGCCGAGTCCCTGGAGACGGCGATTGGCTGGACCCTGGCGGCGGCCGGGGCGAGCGGCGAGTTGTTGTCGTTTGCGAACGGCGGTTCGCTGTCGCTGGTGTCCGACGCCCTGTGGGCGCGCACCACCTCGGCCCGCACGGACGGTCTGGTGGGCGCGGAGGCAGGCGTCGGCCGGCTGCGGCTGGGTCTGGAGGGCAGCAAGCGGTTTGCGCTGCCCGGTGGCGGCGGTCTGACGCCGAAGCTGGAGATTGGCGCGCGGCGTGACAGCGGCGCTGCGGAAACCGGCTTTGGGGTGGAGATCGGCGGCGGGCTTGCGTGGAGCGATCCGCGCCTGGGCATCGAGTTCAACGTGGAGGGGCGGGCGTTGCTGACCCATGAGGACGGCGCGATGAGGGATCGGGGTTTTTCGGCCTCGCTGGCCTACGATCCCCGGCCGGACTCGGCCCTGGGCCTGACCCTGGCGCTGCGCCAGGACCTCGGCTCTGCGGCCAGCGGCGGTCTGGACGCCCTGTTTGCCCACGATCCGCTGTCGCGTCGCCTGGGCAGCGATCAGAGCGGTCGCTGGACGATGGAGGCGGGCTACGGCTTGCCGGCCTTCCGCGGGCGGTTCGTGGGCGCGCCGCAGTTGAGCTACGGCGTTTCGGCCGGCGCGCGCGAAGTGGGCGTGGGCTGGCGTCTTGCCCCGGCGCCAGTGGCGGGCGCACCGGATCTTGGTGTGGCGGTTCGGGCCGTGCGGCGCCAAGGCGTGCTGCAACCGGCCGACCACCGCCTCGACATCGAGTTCCGCGCCCGCTGGTAAAGCGCCTCGCGGAAGGCCGGGACAGTCAGTGCGCGGCGCTGGCTATGTCAGGCCCCGTGCGGCCCGGTCATCCAGTGCGCGGCGCTGTTGTTCGAACCCTGGGCCGCCAGAGCGCATACGTAAGGGCGAGCATTACCGGGTGTTCGCGCCCTTCCGGCGTCAGCGCCTGAACCGGGGGCTTATTGCTCCCGTGGCTTATTGCGGCGCAGACGCCGGGGCGTGTTCGCCAAGCAGGCGGCTGACCGCTTCGAACAGTTGCCCGGTGGTCAGGCCTTCCGGCGACATCGGCTTGCCCACGACCAGTTGCACCGGTGCGCGCAGCCACTTCAGCCCGCCGCGGAAGGCGCCGCGGCCCTGATGCGAGAACAGGCTGCCCCACAGTCCGCGCAATGCCATCGGAATGACCGGCGCCGGCGCTTGTTCAAGCAGCTTGAGCACGCCGGGACGGAATTCGTGCATCGCTCCGTCGCGGGTCAGGTGTCCCTCGGGGAAAATGCACACCAACTCCCGGTTTCGCAGCGCCTCGGTCAGCGCTTCGAAGGCGCGCCGATAGGTGTCGGGATCATCGCTGCGGCGGGTGATGGGCACGGCGCCCACGCTGCGGAAGATGAAGTTGAGCAGGGGGAGGTCGTAGATGCGCCGGATCATCACGAAGCGTACCGGTCGTCGCAGCACGCCCAGGATCAGCAGCGCATCGACGTAACTCACGTGGTTGCACACCAGCACGGCGGCGCCGCGTTCGGGCACTCGGTCGAGGTTCTCGAAGCGCAATCGGTAAAGGCTGCGCATCAGGCACCACACCATGAACCGCGCCACGAACTCGGGCACTTCCAGGAAAATGAAGATCGCAACCGCCAGATTGATCCCGGCCAGCATCAGGAACAGGTCGGGAATGTCGAACTCCCACACTCCCAGCACCAGGATGCTCAAACCCGCGCCGACCACCATGAACAGGGCGTTGACGATATTGTTGAAGGCGATGACGCGGGCGCGCGTTTCCGGGTCGGTGCGTTGCTGGATCATCGAGTTCATCGGCACCACGTACAGGCCGCCGAAGAAGCCGATCAGAAACAGGTCCAGCACTGGCCTCCAGCCGTCGCTGGCCATGAACTGCGCAAAGCCGGTTTCAGGTGTGACCGGACTTATGGTCGTGAGCGCGAAGTGGGCTGCGAACACGCTCAAGCCCAGGCTGCCGATGGGAGTCAGGCCGATTTCCACACGCCGCCCGGACAGCCACTCGCATACCATCGATCCCACGCCGATACCGATGGCCAGCGTCGCCATCAGCGCGGTCGTCACGGTCTCGCTGGCGTCGAGAATTTCCTTGCCGTAATTGGGCATTTGCGTGAGCACCATCGATCCCAGCAGCCAGAACCAGGAAATGCCCATGACCGACAGCAGCACCGAACGTCTGGCGGCTGCGGCGCGCCCCATGCGGGCCACCACCTTCAACGGGTTCCAGGAGATCCTGCCGGCGTCCGCAGCCGGCGGCGCCGGCGGAATGAAACGGCTGGCCAGATAGCCGGTCGCCGCCAGACCCACCACGACAGTCCCGATCAGCAAGGCCGCCGGTTCGGAGGCGGCCAGAAAATCGTCCAGCATCCTCGCGAATCGGAACACAAGTTCTTCAAGCTGGGGGGGCAGTTCGGAGGCGGCCAGAAAATCGTCCAGCATCCTCGCGAATCGGAATACAAGTTCTTCAAGCTGGGCAGCCAGTTTGGGAGCAGCCAGAAAACCGCCCAGCACCAGCCCCAACGGTATCGCCACGAAGGTTCCCATCTGCACCAGTCCGTTGGCGCCTACCAGTTCCGACTGGCGGAGATGCTGCGGGATGATGGAGTACTTGATCGGACCGAAAAAGGCGGACTGGGCGCCCATCAGGAAGAGCACGGCCATCACCGCCCACACCGCCCCGGAGGCCACTGCCAGACTGCCCAGAAGCATGATGCCGATTTCGGCAATTTTGATCCGCCGCGTCAGGGCGGCCTTGTCGCCGTGGTCGGCGATTTCACCGGCCCAGGCGGAGAACAGGAAAAACGGCAGGATGAACAGGGCGGCTCCCAGGTTCGCCAGTGTGTCTGTGTCGTGTAACGCCGCCGGAGCGCCGAACACGATCAGTATGATCACCGCGTTGCGGTATACATTGTCGTTGAACGCGCCCAGTGACTGGGTGATGAAAAACGGCAAAAACCGCCGGGTAAGCAACAGGGAAAACTGCCCTTGAGGGGCGGTTTCCTCCGAGGCGCTCGTCTTGTTCGCGCCCATGCCGGATCTCTCCGTGCCGAAAACAAGATACGCATGTTAACCGCCGGGCACGTTCGGCCGGCGCCGGCAGTCTGTCGCACAAGGCCCGGCGGGAGCTAACCCCCTGCTTTCGAACTGTCGCTTCTGTGCGTTCGGGATCCGATGTCGGAGGCCGGATCCGGTTGCGCCCGCCCCAGCAGTACCGCCGAACTGCGGATGCACAGGACACAGGCCTCAAGGCCCAGCAGCGCTCCGGCGAGCGGCATCAGGGTCTTGAGCAGGGAAGGAAACGGAAACATCAGCCCGCCGGCCTCCCGGGATGATTCGTGGATCTGCCAGGAGGTTCGCACATAGTCCAGACTTCCTGCAATCAGGCATCCCGAAAGCGGCAGCAGAAAGATCAGGCAGCCGCAGAGGTTGACCATTGCCTGACGCTTGGGACACCACTCGCGATAGAAGATATCCACCCGCACATGCTCGTCTTGGGCCAGGGTGTAGCCGGCGGCGAGCAGAAAGACGGCAGCGTGCATCCAGGTGATGGTTTCCTGTAGCCAGATCCAGCCCAGGCTGAGCCCGTAGCGCAGGAGCGCCACCAGACAGGTAATCACGGCCATGGCGAAAGTCAGCCAGGCGACGGCCTCGCCGGTGCGAACGATCAGGCGTTCGACCGAGCCGGCCCAGCGGAGCAGGCGCTTCATGGCTCCGCCTTCGCGGACATCGTCATGGGCGCCAGAAGGTGGGCGACAGCAGCACCAGGAAAGTGAAAATTTCCAGCCGCCCCAACAGCATGGCCACGATACAGGCCCACTTCGCCGCAGGCGCCATGCCGCCGTATCCCGAAGCCACTTCCCCCAGCCCCGGCCCCAGGTTGTTGAGGGTGGCGGCTACCGCGGAGAACGCCGTGAGGGAATCCAGCCCGACTCCCTCCAGAAAAACCAGGATGACGAGAAAGACCGCAACGTAGACGGCGAAAAAGCCCCACACGGAATCGATGACCCGCTTCGGCAGGGGGGTGTTGCCCAGGGTTACCGGTATCTCTGCGCTCGGATGCACCAGCCTTCGCACTTCGCGGATCCCCTGCTTGACCAGCAGCAGCACCCGCACGCATTTCATGCCGCCCGCCGTGGACCCGGCGCAGCCGCCCATGAAGGCCGACAGCACCAGCAGCATGGGAAGCAGGCCCGGCCACAGCGAGAAATCGGCTGTTGTGAAGCCGGTGGTTGTCATGATCGAAACCGACTGGAAGACGCCGTCGATCAGCGCCATGGAAGGATCGCCGTAGTTGCCCCAGATCAGCAGCCCCCCCACCACGAGGGCGCACAGCGCCAGGAGCGACACAGCGTAGGCCCGGCACTCGGCGTCCTGGAAGTATCCCGCCAGAGTCCGGCGGTTGAAAGCGACGAAGTGCAGCGCAAAGTTGATTGCGGCGAGAAACATGAACACGATCGCAATCAGGCGGACAGCGGTTTGCGGGAAGAAGCCGAAACTGGCGTCGTGGGTGGAAAACCCCCCGATGGCGACGGTTGTGAATGCATGGCATATGGCGTCGAAGAGTTCCATGCCTGCCAGACGGTAGGCGATCGCACAGGCGGCGGTCAGCGCCAGATAGATATACCAGAGGGCCTTTGCAGTCTCCTTGATACGCGGAGTCAGGCGGTTGTCCTTCATCGGTCCAGGCGTTTCGGCGCGGTAGAGCTGCATGCCGCCCACGCCGAGCATGGGGAGCACCGCCACCGCCAGCACGACGATGCCCAAACCGCCCAGCCATTGCAGTTGCTGGCGGTAATACAGGATCGCCTTCGGCATTTCGTCCAGGCCCGAGAGCACGGTGGCGCCCGTGGTCGTCAGCCCGGAAATGGCCTCGAACATGGCGTCGGTAAAGGTCAGCGCCGGCTCGGTGGCGAACAACAGCGGGGCCGACCCGAAACTGCCCAGCACCACCCAGAAGGCCGCCACGATCAGGAATCCGTCGCGCAGCTTGAGTTCGCCCCGCGCCTGGCGGAAGGGCAGCCACAGCAGGCATCCTGCGGCGAGCGCCGCGGCAAAGCTCCAGGCGAATGCCGGCCAGCTCCCGTCGCCATAGTAGAGGCCCACAGGCACGGGCGTCAGCATGGTAGCGCTGAAGAGCATCAGCAGGCGCCCCAGTACGCTGCCGATCAGCGCAAATTGCATGGCCTGATTCCTGCCTGCCTTCTATCGGGCGCCGATCTCGAACAGTTTTTCGGCCTGCGCCTTGGCGCGCGGATTGGTCATGAACAGGATGACGTGGTCCTCGTCGCGCACGGTGGTCTGGCAAGTGATCGGCAGCAGCTCTCCCGAGCGCACGATGGCGCTTATCGAGGCGCCGTGGGGCAGGTTGATCTCTCCCACGGCGCGTCCGACCAGCGGGCCGTTCCCGGCGTTTCCGTGCGCCACGCCCTCGATCGCTTCGGCGCGCCCGAAGCGCAGCGAGTGCACTTTCACCACATCGCCGTGGCGCATGTGCCGCAGCAGCTCGCTGATGGTGATCTGGTCGGGGGAAATCGGCACGTCGATTCCCATCTGGCCCGCCAGCGAGGCGTAGGCGGGGCGCTTTGCCAGCGCCATCACACGCTTGCAGCCGGCCCGCTTGGCCAGACCGGCGGCCAGCAGGTTGGCCTCGTCGGCCTTGGTCAGGGCCGCGAAAGCATCCATGCGCTCGATGTTCTCCTCTATGAGGAGTTCCTCGTGGGTGGCGTCTCCGTTCAGCACAATCACCCGGTCGAGCCGTTCCGCCACCTGTCGCGCCCGGGCCGCCGACCGTTCGATGAGCTTGACCTGAAAGCTGTTCTGCAAGCGCTCGGCCACCTTCAGCCCGATGTTCCCGCCGCCGGCAATCATGATGTTGCGCACTTCCTGCGGTTCCGGCCGCAGCGTGCCGAGCGCCTTGCGGATGTGGTCGGCGTCGGCGATGAAGAACACTTCGTCGCCATCCTGGATCCGTGTGTCGCCGTTGACGGTCTGCGGGCGGTCGTCCCTGTACACCGCGGCGATCCTTCCTTTCACATGGTTCTCGGCGAGCACCGCGGGCGTATTGCCAACCAGCTGTGAGCCAGCCTGCGCGCTGGCGCTCAGCAGCAGCGCCCTGCCGTTGGAGAACTCCATGACCCGGGTGGCGCCGGGGTAGCGAATCAGTTGTTCCACATGGCGCGTAATCAGGTCCTCCGGCGTGATGACCACGTCAACCGGCAGACCGTCGGCCCCGAACAGGGCGTTCACGCTGTTGTAATGGGTGTAGCTCAGGCGGGCGATCTTGGTGCGGGTACGGGCGCCGGGCTCGAATTCGCGGTAGCGGGAATGCACTACCTGACAGGCGATCATGTTGACCTCGTCGTTGCCGGTCAGCGCCGCAATCAGATCCGCCTCGCCGGCCCCGGCGTGGTCGAGCACCCGGGGATGCGATGCGTACCCGGCAACGGTGCGCACATCCATGCGCTCATGGATGGTGCGCAGGATGCCGGCGTCGAGATCAACCACAGTGACCTCGTTTTCGGGTTCGCGGGAGAGCCGCTCGGCGATCGTGGAGCCCACGACGCCGGCTCCCAGGATCAGTATTTTCATTTTTTCAGGCGCATCGGCTGGTGTCACGCCCCGATACAGTGCGGCACTATATCAATTCCAGGCGCGCATAGGACACAACCAGCCACTTCGGGCCGTGTTTTTCGAAGTGGACCTGCACCCGGGCATGCGCGCCGGCCCCTTCGCGGTTCAGCACCACGCCCTCGCCGAACTTCGGGTGCGAGACGCGCTGGCCGAGTCCGGGACCCGCGCCCGGGTCCGGTTGCGTCTCGGCCGAACCGCCCATGCGAACCGGCAGGTTGACGTTGAGCCCCGCGGGGCGAACCTCTTCGAGCAGTTCCTCCGGGATTTCCGAGAGGAAGCGCGATGGACGATTGCGCTGCTCCTGCCCGCGCCACCGCCGGGCTTCCGCGTAGCTCAGATGCAACTCCTTCATGGCCCGGGTAATGCCCACGTAGCAGAGCCTTCGCTCCTCCTCCAGCTCCTCCTTGTCCTGTATCGACCTGCTGTGGGGAAACAGGCCTTCCTCCATGCCGGTGAGAAAGACCACCGGGAATTCCAGGCCCTTGGCCGCATGCATGGTCATGAGCTGGACGGCGGGCTTTCCGCTGTCGTCCTGGGCCTCTCCACTTTCCAGCGCGGCGTGGGCGAGAAAGACATTCAGGGGCGAGTCCGGCTGACCCTCCATGGCCCTTTCGATCCTCTGCGCCGCGTTGACCAGCTCGTCCAGATTTTCCGCCCGGTTCCGGTCTGTCTCGCTGCTGGAAGCGTTCAGCCGTTCCGCCAGGCCGCTGCCTCGCACCACGCGCCCAACCTGTTCCTTCAGTTCCAGGCTGGCGATGTTTTCGGCCAGCGATTCGATCAGAACGAGAAATTCCCGCAGCACTCCTGCCGCCCGGGCCTTGAGAAAGGTCTCGGACCTTTCCGCGGCCTCCCACAAGGTGAGGTCGCGGCGCCTTGCATGCGCGCGCAGGGCGCTCAGGGTGGTCTCTCCAATCCCTCGCGGCGGGTTGTTCGCCGCTCGCTCGAAGGAGGGGTCGTCGCCGCGGTTCGCCACCAGCCTGAGGTAGGCCAGGGCGTCCTTTATCTCGGCCCGATCGAAGAAGCGCAGGCCGCCGTGTACGCGGTAGGGGATTCCACCCCCCACCAGCTCATCTTCGAACACCCGCGACTGGGCGTTGGAGCGATACAGGACGGCCAGCTCGTTCAGGTCTCCACCGTGTTCCCTATGTTCGCGCGCCCGCGCCACGATCCGTTGCGCTTCGTCCTGTTCGTTGTAGGCGGCGAACAGGCGCACGGGCCGACCCTCCGCGCCGCGCGTCCACAGTTGCTTGCTGAACCGCGAAGCGTTATTTGCGATGACTGCGTTGGCCGCCTTGAGTATGGTCCCCGTGGAGCGGTAGTTGCGCTCCAGGCGAATGATGCGCACATCCCCGAAATTGCGGGTGTAGCGGCGGATGTTTTCGACCTGGGAGCCGCGCCAGCGGTAGATGGACTGATCGTCGTCGCCCACCGCGAAGGGGACGCCGGTGGTTCCGCACAGCTGCTTCAGCCAGTCGTACTGGACGCCGTTGGTGTCCTGAAACTCGTCCACCAGCAGCCAGCGGAATCGCTCCCGGTAGCGGCCGAGCAAATCGGGATAGTCCTGCATGAGTTCCGCCGAACGCACCAGCAATTCGCCGAAATCGACCAGCCCGTAAGCTTCGCAGCGCATTTGGTAGAGCGCGTAGAGCCGTTTCTTGTCTTCGCCCCAGGGCGCGGAGGCCACCGGTACCCGCTCCGGGCGCAGCCCCGCCTCCTTGGCTCCGGAAATGAAATGTTGCAGGGATTTCGGCGGGATCATGCGGTCGTCCACCTGCTCGTCGTTCATCATGCGCTTGATCAGCCGCAGCTGGTCGCCGGAATCCAGGATCTGGAAGTCCTGGCGCAGCCCCGCCTCCTGCCAGTGGAGGCGCAACAGGCGGTGCGCCAGGCCGTGGAAGGTGCCGATCCACAACTGACGCGCGGGCATGTCCAGCAGCGTTTCGATGCGGCTGCGCATCTCGTTGGCCGCCTTGTTGGTGAAGGTTACGGCGAACAGGTTCCATGGCGAGGCGCCGTGAGCGCCGACCAGCCACGCGGCGCGATGCACGAGGACGCGGGTCTTGCCGCTGCCGGCGCCGGCCAGAACCAGCACGGCCTGGTCTCCCGCTGTTACGGCTTCCCGCTGGGCGGCGTTCAGCGGTTCGAGAATGTGGGTTACGTCCATGCGTCCCTGTTGCCGGCGGGTTCGTCAGCCGATCTTCGACAGCTTGAGCAAATGCTTGAGGTCGCGGAACAGGCCGCCGGCGTCGATGTTGGCCGGATAGCTCAGGACCAGGTTGCCCAGCGGGTCTACCAGAAGCACTTCTCCCGGCTGACGAGCGCCGGCGCGCTCCACCAGTTCGGAACGGCCCGGGGCGCTTTCCGGCGCCACGGCCATGCCGGGAAAGGCTCGGGCCAGCCGGCTGCTGTCCGCCTCGAAGTCCAGCGGGACAAACACCCGCTGGACCCGGCCAGCGTCCTTGCCCAGCGCCAGACGGACCTGCCGCATCCGGATCAGCGCCTCTTCGCACACCTGCCCGCATGCTCCCCGATGCAGATATACAAGCGACCAGCGTCCCGCAAGCTGCGCCTCCTCGCCGGCGTCGCCTCCCGGGGGCAGCGCCATTTCTCCCAGCGCGACCGGCGGCGTGGCCAATACGCCGTGCGCGCCCGGGACATCCCCGCCGGGAGCTTGCCGGTGGAACAGGAACCAGGCCACTGCCACGGGGGCTGCGAAGAGTGCGGCAATCGTGGCGATCTGGGCCTTTCTGGCGTCAATTTTCATGCTGTGCCCTCCTGCGTTTGAAGGTGACTGCAAGCCAGATGCCCACGGCCGCAGCTCCCAGTCCGTACCATTGCACGGCGTAGGCGAGATGCCGCTGGGGTGACAGTCCGTAGGGCCGCCAGACGCGTACAAAGCCGTCCGGTTCGTTGCTGTCCAGCAGGATTTGATAGTCCGGCAATCGCCCATCGATCAGAGCGCGCAACGGTTCGGCGGCAGGATAGGTCATGCGGCGCGGCCATGAGCCTTCCCCTTCGGGTTCCTCCAGCCGCAGGCCCGAGCGGAAATACGGCGCCGTCACGCCGGTCACTTCCCGCTCGGCGCTGTCTACCGCAATGTCGGGCAACTGCGAGCGGTCCATGCCTGCGGGCGCGAAGCCGCGATTGACCAGCACAATGCCGCCAGCCATATGCAGCGGGGTGAGCACGTGGTAGCCGCGCATGCCCTCGTGCGTCATGTTGTCCATCAGCACCTGCCGGTCCCCCGCGTAGCGGCCCGAGAGCCTCACACGCAGGTAATCGCCTTGCGGCGAAACCCGATCCAGCCCTTCCACGGGCGTCGCCGAGCCGGCTTGCCCGAAGGCCTGGAGCGCTGCGCTTCGTTCGCCCGAACGGTTCAGCTGCCAGGTTCCCAGCATGCCGAACACCGCCACTCCCAACAGCATCAGCAGTAGCGGGCGCACGCTGGCTTGTTGTCGTGCAGGCCGCGCAGGCCGTGCAGGCGGAGTTATCATGCCGCGGTTGGGCGCCGGGCGCAGGATATGATTCGGGCACTGGTCATCGTGATGCTGCTGGCTATTATCGCCAGCTTGGGGGCGGGTTTGTACCACATGGTCGCCGCCAGGGGAGACCCGGCGCGCATGGTACGCTCGCTGGCCCTGCGTGTGGGGCTGTCGGCTGCCCTTTTCCTCCTGATTGTGGTGTTCTGGTGGCTCGGTTTGCTCGAACCCCACGGCATCGTTCCGCACCGTCCCGCCTGAGGTTTTCGGCTCCGGCGCCATCCTCTCCCGTCCTTGCCGCATCCGCCCGGGTTGCGCCGCCCGGATGGCGAAGCGGGTCCATTCGGGGCAGGCGCTCCGCTGCCTCGCCAACTCGCCCGCGAGTTCGGGCGTTGGCGCTGGAGCCCGCAACTTTCAGTGGAATTCGCGCCCGCGAAGCGCCAGCGCCTCGGCCACATGCGCCTCGCCCACGCGCCCGGTCGGCTCCAGGTCGGCGATGGTGCGGGCCACCTTGAGGATGCGCGAACAGGCCCGCGGCGACAGCGCCAATCGCCGGGCGGCCTGTTCCAGCAGGTCGCGTCCGCCCGGCAATGGCCGGCAATGGGCGCCCAGTTCGGCGTCCTCAAGCCAGGCATTGCACTTTCCGGCGCGATCCAGTTGCTTTTGGCGCGCTTGCAGGACCCGCATCCGAACCTCCCCGGTGGAAGGCCCGTCCCTGAGGGTGTCCGGCATGATCGGCCGGGCCGGACGGCCCACCTGGATCCTGAGGTCGATGCGGTCGAGGAACGGCCCCGAAACTCGTCCCTGGTAGCGGCGAACGGCCTCCGGGGTGCACCGGCATTCCCGCTGCGGGTCGCCGGCGAATCCGCACGGACAGGGATTCATGGCGGCCAGCAACTGGAAGCGGGCCGGGAAGGTGACGGTGTAGCGGGCCCGGGACACCACGATATTGCGGGTTTCCAGCGGTTCCCTGAGAGCCTCCAGCACATCGCGGCGAAATTGCGGCAGTTCGTCGAGGAACAGCACCCCGTTGTGGGCCAGGGAAATCTCTCCCGGCGCAGGATGGGCTCCGCCCCCCACCAGCGCAGCACTGGAACCGGTGTGGTGAGGAGACCGGAACGGCCGCCGCCGCCAATGCTCATCCAGCGCAACACCCTTGAGAGAGTGCAGGGCCGCTGTGGACAGGGCCTGTTCGTCGCTCATTGCCGGCAGCAATCCCGGAAGGCGTCTGGCCAGCATGCTCTTGCCGGCGCCCGGCGGTCCGCTCATCAGCAGGTTGTGCGCCCCGGCGGCGGCAATCTCCAGGGCCCGCTTGGCCTGCGGCATGCCTACCACATCCCGGAGGTTGGCGTATTCGGGGCGCTCGGACTCATCGCCCCGATAGGGAATGTATTCCTGCCGGTCGCTGGCGTACAGCCAGCCTGTCAATTGGCGCAGGTCGCGTACCGCGCAAGCCCGGGCGTGGCGCACCAGCGCGGCCTCGCCGGCGTTGCCGTGCGGCAGGTAGACGAGCTGACGGTCGCGAACCGCGGCCAGCAGCGACGGCAGGATTCCGGGGACTGGCCGGATGGCGCCGGTCAGCGCCAGTTCGCCCAGAAACTCCGTGCCTGCCAGCGTGGCCGCGTCGATCTGTCCGTCGGCTGCGAGGATGCCCAGGGCGATGGCGAGGTCGTATCGCCCGCCGCTCTTGGGCAATTCCACCGGCGCAAGATTGACCGTCACCGTACGCGGCGGCATCTTGAAGCCGCAGCTCCTCAAGGCGTGACGCACTCGCGAAATGCTCTCTCGCACTTCCTTTTGCGGCAGGCCCACCACGGTTGCGCCGGGCAGCCCGTTGGTGATGCCCACCTCGACGATGACCCTGGGCGCGTCGATGCCATGCAGGGCGCGGGTGTGGACTGTGGAAGGGTTCAATGCCGTCCCTGGCCTGTCTTTGCGTCAGTCTCTCTTCTGCTCCATCCTGGACAGCGCCTTCTCGAGCGCTTCCACCTTTTGCCGGGTTCGTTCGAGAACGCGCCTTTGCGCTTCGAATTCCTCGAAAGTCACGTACTCGCCCTTTCCCAGCGCGGCTTCGAGCAGGGCGCGAAAATTCTTCTCCAGGTCCCTGGCCGCGCCGGCGGCGGTGTCCGGGACCAACTGGCGCAAACGCCGGGCCAGATCGGATACAAACTCGTCGCTCATGGAGGGCAAGGTTGCGCTATCCGGCGCCGCTTTGTCCAGAGGGCAATTGTTCGCTTATCGTGCAAAATTCTCCGCGAGCCACGGGTTCCGGCTCCCGCTCCGGTCGCGAAGGCTTCTCTGCCGAACCGCGGTCTTCCCGCCCCGACGAGGGCAGGACGCCCTTGCCTCAAGCAGGCATTGCCGCTTTCTTTCACGCGGCTTGATAGACTAGCCGCACGATTCGGAGGACATATGGCGGGAACGAAGACCCATCCGGCCGGCAAGGACTCGCGGGCCGGCCCGGCCGCATCCGGGAAGTCCGGCAAGTCCGGGAGGAAAGGCGCAACGGGGAAGGCGCAGGCCAGGGCTGCCGCGAACAGCGCTCCGGCGCAGGAGGAAGCGCCCGTCCGCCGCAAGCGCTACGGGTGGCTGTGGCTGATTCTTCCGGTCCTGGTTGCAGCAGCAGGCGCCTGGGCCGGGCTTCAGTACCTGGAGGAACATCTTTCGCGAGCCGACCGCCTCGAAGCAAGGATTGTGCAGCTTGAGGAGCTTCAGCGCCAGCGCGCCGAGGACGCCGCCTTGCTGGTGAATGAGGCGCAGGACGCCCAGCGGGCTGCCGAGCGGGTTCGCGACGCGCTCGAAGCGCGCCTGGGCGCTGCCGAGAGGGCCCTGGAAGCGATTGGCCGTCAGCCTGCGGGACAAGAGGCGGGCTGGATGCTGGATGCTGCCGACCGTCTGCTCGCCCTGGCCGATCGCCAGAACCGGTTTGCCAGGGATTACGCGGGCGCGGCTCTGGCCGTGCGCGAAGCGCTGGAGTTGCTGGAACAGTTGGGCGCTCCCCGTTACGGCGCTCTGCGGGCGACGCTCGAGGAGCAGGCCCGGTCTCTGGAGCGTATCCCCGCTCGCGACATCAAGGGAGTCGTGGTGCGTTTGGGCGCCCTGC
Source organism: Gammaproteobacteria bacterium (assembly GCA_965115835.1). Taxonomy (GTDB): domain Bacteria; phylum Pseudomonadota; class Gammaproteobacteria; order Steroidobacterales; family Foliamicaceae; genus Foliamicus. The sequence continues at coordinate 1,922,224 of OZ220471.1, read as the reverse complement.
TTTCAAGGGTCGAGGGCCTTGAGCCGGTTGCGCGCCCGCTGCCTTCCGCGGCTGCCCAAACGGAGGAGCTGCCGGCAGAGGGATGGGGCCGGGCCGTGGCCAGCACCCGGCGCGCATTGCGCTCGCTGATTACCGTGCGGCGCGCGGACAGCGGCGCTGGCGCCCTGCTGAGCGAGACCGACACGGACACGCTCCGGCGTCTCCTGGCGGCGGAGCTGCATCTGGCTCGCCTGGCCTATATCCAGGGCGATTTGCAAGCTTACTCCGCCGCCCTGTTGGCGGCCCGCGGGCGTCTTGCGCGCCTGTATGCGCCGGACAACCCGGATGTTGCCGACACGCAGGACGATATCGACCAACTGCTGGAGGCGGGGCGGGCGCGGCAAACGCCGGATATCGCGGTTTCGCTGGAGCGTTTCCGCGCCCTGCGCCTGGATTGACATGCGCGCTGGCCTGATCGTGGTGCTGTTGCTGCTGCTTGTGGCGGTGGCGGCGCAATTCCTGGCGGCAGACCCCGGCTATGTACTGCTTCGGTTCCAGGGTTGGGCGGTGGAGATGACCGTCCCGGTTCTGCTTGCCCTGCTGGTATTGCTGCTGCTTGTGGCCGGCCTGTTGCGGCGCATTCGTCAGGCGCCGGGGCGGGTGGCGGAACGCGCGGCCAGGGCAAGCTCCAGACGGGCCGGGCGGCGCGTTGCGCGCGGACTGGTTGCGCTGGCGGCCGGACAGGCGGCGCGGGCCGAACGGCTGCTGGCCAGCGCGGCGAGGAGAAGCACGGCGCCGATCCTGCAGTACCTGGCGGCGGCTCGTCTGGCGCATGCCAGCGGAGACGGCGAGCGCCGCGACCGTTGGTTTGCCTTGGCGGAAAAGGCGCAACCGGAGGCGCGCGACGCCATATCCCTGGAGCGCGCGGAGCTCCATGGGCGCTCGGGCGAGCAGGCCGCCGCGCTGCGATACCTGCAGGAAATCCTGGAGCGTGAGCCTCGCCATCTGCAGGCGTTGCGCCTGGTCATTCCGCTGCACATGCAGCGCGGCGAATGGTCCGAGGCCAGCCAGCGGCTGAAGGCCCTGCGCAAGCACGGCCAAACGGCCGCTGCGGAAGTACCCCGGTGGACGGTCAAGACCTGCGCGGCGTTGCTCGATTCCGCCGGGGACACGCGCAGCGTTCAGCGTCTCTGGAGTGAGGTCCCCAGGGAGTTTCGGTCCGGCGATCGGCTGGTCCTGGCCCATGCGCGGGCATTGATGCGACACGGCGCTCACGATCTTGCCGAGCAGGGTCTTCGCCGGCGCCTGACCTCGGCCTGGAGTTCGGAGTTGGCTGCGGCCTACGGCGATCTTCAGCCGCGCGACATACCGGCGGCCATCCGGCATGCGGAGAGCTGGCTGGCCGAACATGCCCGGGACGGCGCCCTGCTTCTGTCCCTCGGGCGGCTGTGCCGCAAGGCCAAACTCTGGGGGAAGGCGCGCTCCTACCTGGAAACGGGCCTGAGCCTTGATGAAACCCGCCAGGGCTGGCTGGAACTTGCGGAACTGCTCAATGAGATGAGTGAGAAACAGGCTGCGGACGAAGCGTTCCGCAAGGGGCTGAGGCTGGGGGACGCCGTCGAATAGAATGGCCGGCCGGATCATTGCGGGGGTAACGTCGGTGAAGACAATTCGTGGCTTGTTGTGCATGGGCAGCGCCCTTGCGTTTCTGCCTTGCAGCCCGGCAAGCGCCCAATCTTCCGGCAGGGCCGATAGCGCCCCGGTCGAGATTGAGGAAGTGGTGGTTACCGGCTCGCGCATTCGCCGCGACCCGATCAACGAACCCACTGCGATCCTGGAGATCGAAAGGGAGGCTCTCGATCGGACCGGCCTGACGAATCTGGGCGACATCTTGCAGAACCTGCCCATTTCCGGCTCAGCCCCCAACTCGCAGTTCAATGTGCCGGGCAACTCGGGCTTTCCCCAGGATGGCTCCGGGATCGGCGCGGGAGCTGTGCAGATAGCGCTTCGCAACATCGGCGCCAAGCGAACCCTGGTGCTGGTGGACGGGCGCCGCTGGATTGCGGGCGCTTCTGCGTCGGGCGTGCCCGGCGCCGTGGATCTCAACACGCTTCCGGGCCATGCGATCCGGCGCATCGAGATTCTGCAGGACGGCGCCTCGGCGGTGTACGGTTCCGATGCCATAGGCGGCGTGGTCAACATCATTACCGATCGGGACTTCGACGGCTTGCGCGTGGACATTCAGTCCGGCAGCTACCTCAGGGAGAGCGATGGCGAATCCCGCGCGGTGGACTTCAAGTGGGGCGGCGGCGAGCGCACGCACCTTCTGTTCAGCGCAAGCTGGCGGCGCGAAGGCGGGGTCGACACCGCGAGCCGCAAGCGTTCGGCGTTTCCGAATCCCGACGCCACCAGCTGCGATGTGCCGCAATCCCTGTGTTCCTCGTTCACTCCCCAGGGGCGATTCACGTTCGGCCCCAATTTCGCTTCCGGCGCCAGCATCACGCTGAACGACGGCGTACTCAACGACGGCGGCGCGAATCTCCCCCGCTTTGATCCCGCCAATCCGGCTTCCGGCGATTTCCATGCCTTTACGGCCGCGGATCGCTTCAACTACAACGCCGCCGACTACAACTACCTGCGCACGCCCAACGAGCGCTTCAGCCTGTTTGCCAGCGCGCGCGGCGAGATGGACGCCGGCATGGAGTTCTTCGCCACGGCCTCGTACACACGGCGCTCCTCGGCTACCAGGGCGGCGCCCGAACCGCTGTGCCTGGGAAGCGGTTGTGGCTCCCGGATCACCGAGAACTTCTTCATTTCGGCGCGCAATCCGTACAACCCCTTCGGCGTGGACCTGTCTCCGGCGGACGGGACGCTGGTGTTTTTCGGGCGCCGGCCCCTGGAGTCGGGGCGGCGTCTGTTCTACCAGCGCGTTCATACCTGGTTCGGCGCCGCCGGCTTGAACGGCGAGATTCGGTTCGCCGGCCGCAATCTCTTCTGGGAGTTCTACGCCAGCTACGGTGAGAATGAGGGTGGCCAAACGAAATACAACTCCCACAACGCCGCCAGACTGCAGGTCGCGATGGGCGATCCCGATGTGTGCGCCGTTACGCCCGGGTGCGTTCCGTTCAATTTCTTCGGTGGTCAGGGGCCCGACGGCAACGGCTCGATTACCCGGGAAATGCTCGACTTTGTGGGCTATACGCAGCGCGACCGCAGTCGCCAGACGCTCCGCAACATCGCCGTCAACGTCACCGGCGATGCGTTTTCGCTGCCTGCCGGGGAAGCCGGCTTTTCAGTGGGGATCGAGTGGAGGGATCATGCCGGCTGGTTCCGCCCGGACCCGGTCGCCGAGCGGGGCGAGTCTGCGGGGAATCTCGCCGGGCGGACACGGGGCGGGTTCAGCGCCGCGGAGTACCACGCCGAGCTCGGCATGCCGCTGCTGGATGCCGGCGCTCGCTACTGGGAGCTGAATCTGGCCGCGCGAATGTCCGACTACAGCACCTTCGGGACGGAGGCTACCTACAAGGTCAGCATGCTGCTGCGGCCGGTCGGGGGAATCTCCCTGCGGGGCTCGATCTCGACCGGTTTTCGGGCGCCCGGCATAGGCGAACTGTTCGGGGGCGCGGCGCGCGAGAATTTCACCTTCCTCGATCCCTGCTCGGATGTGCTGGGGCAGTTCGGCTCGGCCAATGGAGGACGGGACGCGCCGCAGCCGCAGTCCATCGTCGCCAACTGCGCTGCCCTGGGCGTACCCGCCGGCTATGTGCAGACCAATCCGCAGCTTTCCGCGACCTCCGCCGGGAACCGGGCGCTGGATGCGGAGAAATCCGACGCCCTGACCCTGGGGTTCGTATGGAGCCGGTCATTCGGCGGTTCCGGCGGTGGGCTGACGGCTTCGCTGGACTACTATCGCCTTGAGATCAGCGATGCCGTTGAAGGCCGTAATCCCGGCGATGTGCTCACCGCCTGCGTCGCCACGCTGGATCCGCTGTTCTGCGATCTGGCGCCGCGCGCGGCAGGCGGAACGCTGGAGGTCATCGACAACCGGCTGCAGAACATCGGCGGAATCGAAGCATCCGGCTGGGATTTCCGGATCGCCTTCGACAGCCCCGAATGGAGCGCCGGGCGTTTTCGGGCGGTGATCAACGCAACGGCTCTCGGCGAGTACCTGGAACGCACCGCCAACGCCGACGGCACGCAGACACTTGTGGACCGTACCGGGACGCACACGGACGAGACCTTTCAGAGAGCCTTCCCGAAAATGCGCTGGGTGGCGAGCGTCGAGTGGATGAAGGAGCGTTGGGCCGGGACGCTCGGTCTGCGCTGGATCGGGGAGATGGAACTGGAGAACGGCAGCGAGGTGGACTCCGTTCTCTATACCGACCTCAGGCTCAGTTACACACCGGCCCTGATGGAAGACCGCTGGACCGTTTCCCTGGGGTTCAACAACCTTCTTGATGAAGACCCGCCGCTTTGCTTTCCCTGCGGCGTGGTCGGCATGAGCATCGCTGTCCACGATCTTCCGGGCCGTGTCGGCTACCTGCGCCTCAGCTACCTCCGCTGACCTCCACTTCGTCTGTTTGCAAACGGTCACGACGCTTTGCGGCGATTTCCGCCGAATTGTTTCATATGGCTGAATGTGGTAGAAATCTTGCGTTGATTGCCATTTGGCGCGAAGCCATGTCGATGTCTGGGTCTGGAAAAGCGGTCATTGCGAGCGCAGGGTGGCTGATTGCGTCGGCAACATACGCGCAAGACTATCGCTGTCCCGACGAACCGCAATGGGATGTTGTGGCATGCAGCATGCACCGGGCGATCACCGCCGAAGACGGGGCAGGGGCTCGTGTGACGGGCGGGGCGAACGGCCGGTTCAATCTCCGTCGCATCTATGCGGTTACCGCAGGCGACAGCGCAACCGAAGTGCACATCTATAACGGGTTTTTCCGGAATCCCGATTGGGTGGCGGAACGGGTTGCCCGGGCGTGGGCGGCCCAGCCAGCCTCTTTCCGGGCTGCCATGCCAATCGTCATCGGCGTGAATCAGGGCGAGGGCGCTTATGCAATAGTTTATGGGTACAACCCGTCAACGGGTAAGTATGCGATTGAATTCCCGGCCCTCTTTGTGCATGAAGACGCCAACACCCTCGATTGGGCCTTTGAGGAGATTCTGACCCATGAGATGTGCCATGTGCTGGACTATCAAAAGGGCGATCTCAGCCTCAGCGCCGAGTGGCGTGACCTGATTGCCCGGGACGGTGATTATGTAAGCGATTATGCTCGTACCGACGACGGGGAGGATTTTGCCGAGTCCTGTGCGGCGCATATCCTGCTCGCCAGCAGCAACCGCCTCACCGAAGCGCACAGGAACCATGTGCTGGCCACCATGAGCCATCGCGCCGCCTATCTCGACAAGTTGCTGCCGCTCCCGGGCGCTGTTGGCGCCGATGTTGCCAATAGCGATGGCGGCGATAGCGGTGATGGCGGCACTGACAACGATGGCGGCGACATCGAGGTCGTCAAGGTGGTCGAAGTTGTCGATGGCGACGGTGTGTCTTTCCCGGACGCCGGCCTCGCAAGAGTGGTGGGCCGGGCCCTGGGCGCGACCGACCTTGCGCGCAGCAGCGAGACGGAAGTGGCGCTGCTGCAAGGGCTGAATGCGGCCCGTTCGGGGGTGGCGAACCTTACCGGACTGGAAATAGCCTCCGGGCTGAAGTCGCTGGACTTGAGCGGCAACCGGATTACAGACCTTACGCCGCTGGCCGCGCTCGATGGATTGATGGCGCTGACATTGAGCGGGAACCCGAACCTGGAGGACCTCACGCCGCTTGCCGGGCTGACCCGTCTCGACACCCTGGACCTGTCGTCGAACCGCCGGATTGTGGATCTCAAGCCGCTGTCGGGACTGACCTTGCTGGAGACGCTGCGACTTGACGGTATCGGCGCTTCGGACCTCACCCCACTTGCCGGACTGATTCGGCTCGGAACCCTGAGCCTGTCGTCGAACCGCCAGATTGTGGACCTGTCGCCGCTGTCGGGATTGATTATGCTCAGGACGCTGCGGCTTGACGGCATCGGCGCTTCGGACCTCACCCCGCTGGCCGGGCTGATCCGTCTCGGCAATCTGGACTTGTCGTCGAACCGCCGGATTGTGGATCTCAAGCCGCTGTCGGGATTGACAATGCTCAAGACGCTGCGCCTTGACCGTACCGGCGCTTCGAACCTCACCCCGCTTGCCCCGCTCACCGAACTGCGCACATTGTCGCTCTCGGGCAACGGGATTACCGATCTGTCGCCCTTGCAAACCCTGCTCAAGCTCTCCGTTGTGCATCTGGGCGCAAACCGGATCGAGGATGTCTCGCCGCTGGCCGGCCTGACCGAACTCCGCAGCCTGTCGCTCAACGACAATCGGATCACGGATGTGGCCGCGCTGGCGGAATTGCCCCGCCTGGCCTCGCTGAATCTCAACGGCAATGCGCTTGCCGGGTTTCCGTCCACCGGCTTCCGGCAACTTCGCGGCCTGTACCTGAGGGACTGCGGGCTGGCGGACATCGGCGCGCTGGCCAATCTGACGGAAATCGAAACGCTGTTCCTGGACGGCAACGGCATTTCGGATGTCTCGTCGCTTTCTTCTCTCTACGGCCTGACCAAGCTGTTTCTGGCCAGAAACGAGGTTGTCGATCTGACGCCGCTGTCGTGGTTGCCGGCGCTCAGGCAACTGGTGCTGGACGAAAACAACATTGCGGATGTCGCAGCGCTTTCCTCCCTTTCCGGCTTGACCAAGCTGTTTCTGGTGAGGAACGAGGTTTCGGATCTGACGCCGCTGGCGCAGTTGGCGGAACTGGAGCAACTGACGCTGGACGGCAACGATGTTGCGGATGTTGCGGCGCTATCCGGGCTGCGCAAGCTGGAGTTGCTGAGTCTCGTCCAGAATCAGGTAGCGGATATTGCGGCGCTGGCGGAACTGCCCGATCTGGAGTACCTGGACCTGCGGGGGAACCCGCTGGACCCGGACGCCCTGAACGTTCACATCCCGGCGCTGGAGGAGCGCGGGGTGCAGGTGCTGTATTGATTGCGAGCGTGCTGGCCGAGAGCTTCTTCGCCACCCTTGCCCCGGCGACCGCCCGCCGGTCCGCACCGACAGGAGACGCCCGCAAGCCGATGGAGCCTCAGGCGTCGAACTGCCCGTGAAAACGGGGCCAGACTGTTGCGCGCTAACCCTGCAACTCCGGGTACAATAGTCGGCCATAACCAAGGAACCGGCTTGGCCGGCAGTTGCCACCCCGACCCGAAAGGGGGAGGTGGCGTTTTTATGTTTGAATCCATGCGAAAGTCGGCCATGCGGCTGGTGTTGATACAGGCAGCGGCAGGTGTCCTTGCGTGCGCTCTGGCTGGCGGGCTGTTCGGGTCGGCCGCCGCCGCCAGTACGCTGTCCGGGGCCGGAGCAGGGCTGGCGGGAAGCCTGTTCATGATTGCGGGGTTGCTGCTGCTGCGTGACGGGGCCACGCCTGGCCAGATGCTGGCCCGGTTGCTGGTGGGCGAAGCCGCCAAGCTGGCCATCACGGCCGCCGGTTTCGCGTTGTGCATCGTGAAATTCGACATGGGCTTTCCGGGTCTGCTCGCGGGTTTCGTGGCGACCCTCCTGGGATATTGGGCGGGCCTGCTTCCCGCAGTGCTGGGGGAGGCCGCCCGACCTGCAATCACGGCAGGCAGGTAGGAGAGAGGCGGCATGGCTTCGGAATCGTCCTCGGGCGGCAGCGCGGAATACATCACGCATCACCTGACTCATTGGCGCGGCGGCGAAGGCTTCTGGACTTTTCATATCGACAGCCTGTTCTATTCGGCGCTGCTCGGCGCGCTGTTTGCAGCCTCCTTCCATTTCGCGGCCCGACGCGCCACCGCGGGCGTGCCGGGGCGATGGCAGTGTTTTGTCGAGCTCCTTGTGGACTTCGTCAACACGCAGGTGAAGGACGCCTACCACGGCTCCTCGAAGCTTCTGGCGCCGCTGGCGCTCACCATTTTCTGCTGGGTTTTCCTGATGAACTTCATGGACCTGGTGCCGGTGGACCTGTTGCCCCGCATCGGAGAATTGGTGGGTATCGAGTACATGAAGGTAGTGCCTACCACCGACCTCAACATCACCTTCGGCCTTTCGATCGCCGTGTTCTTGCTGATCATCGTGTTCAGCATCCGCGCCAAGGGTCTGGGCGGCTTTGGAAGGGAGATCTTCTTCAAGCCCTTCGGCAAGTGGCTGTTGCCCTTCAATGTCACGCTCAAGGTGGTCGAGGAACTGGCCAAGCCGATGTCGCTCGCGCTGCGGCTTTTCGGCAATCTTTATGCGGGCGAACTGATTTTCATCCTGATCGCGCTGTTCACCCTGGGCCATTCGCTTTCTTCCCTGGTGACCTCCGCCGCCGCCTTCGGTTTCGTGGTCCAGTTCGCGCTGGGCCTGGCCTGGGCGTTGTTTCACATCCTGGTGATCACGCTGCAGGCATTCATCTTCATGATGCTCACCATCGTCTATCTGAGCATGGCGAGCGAGGAGCACTAGCCACCTGGCCACACAAAGCAATTCCATTCAACAGGAGACCTCATGGATAACCAAGCTGGAGAAATGATGCAAACGATTCAAATGGCCGCGGCCCAGGCCGAGGTGCTGGGTGTTACGGCCCTGGCGGTCGCGATCATCATCGGAATGGCGGCGCTGGGCACTGCGCTGGGCTTCGGCCTTCTGGGCGGGCGCTTTCTCGAAAGCACGGCCAGACAGCCCGAACTGGCGCCGATGCTCCTGGTACGCATGTTCATCATTGCCGGGTTGCTCGATGCGGTATCGATGATCGGCGTGGGCGTGGCCCTGCTGTTCACTTTCGCCAATCCCTTCGTGGGCCAGCTCGCCGCCGCCGTCGGCCAGGGATGAAGCATGAACATCAACGCGACACTGCTGGGCCAGATCCTCGTATTTGCCGCGCTGGTCTGGTTCACGATGAAGTTCATCTGGCCGAAGGTGATCGACGCCATCGACCAGCGGAACAAGGAAATTGCCGACGGTCTGGAGGCTGCGGCCCGCGGGCGCAGCGAACTGGATGCCGCTCAGGAACGGATCGACAAGCTGATGAGCGGCGCGCGCAGCCGGGCCTCGGAAATCATCGATCAGGCCAATGGCCGCGCGGCGCGCATCGTCGAGGAGGCCCGCGGGGAAGGGGAGCTGGAGCGACAGCGTCTGGTGGCGGCGGCGCATTCCGAAATCGAACGCCAGACCACCCGTGCGCGCGACGAATTGCGCGAGCAGGTAGCGCTGCTGGCGATCGCGGGCGCCGAGAAGATCCTTCAGCGGGAAATCGACGGCCGCGCCCACGGCGAAATGCTAGAGCGCTTCGCCAGCCGCATCTGATGGCTTCTCCAGCCGCCATTGCCAAGCCCTATGCGCGGGCGGCTTTCGCTTGCGCCAGGGAGAACGGCGGGGTGGCCGAATGGTCGGCGGCCCTGACCGTGGCGGCGCAAGCCGCTGCTGCCGGCGCCATGCGCACTGCGCTGGCGTCGCCCGAATGGACCGGACAGGCGCTCGATCTCTTGTGCGAGATTGTCGAAGAACCGGCGGGCGCCCAGCGTGCGGGCGTGCGCAACCTGCTGCGGCTGATGCGCGAGAACCGCCGGCTGGATGCCCTGGAGCAGGTCGCGCGTACGTTCGAGGACTTGCGCCTTGAGGACGCTCGCCGGGTGGAAGCGGTGATGGTTGCCGCCGCGCCGGCGGACGAGGCGCAGCAGGAAGAGCTGGCCCGGGCGCTCAGGGCGCGCCTCGGGCGAGATGTGAGTTTACGTGTCGAGGTGGATGAGGGCCTTCTGGGCGGCGCCCGCATCCAGGTCGGCGATCAGGTTTGGGACGGTTCTGCGCAGGCGGGTCTGCAACGCCTCGCCGCCACTCTGGCCCGCCCGGCGAATTGAATCATAAGGACGAACGGGTTGACAGGATGACTCTGAAAGCGAACGAAATCAGCGACCTGATCCGCCAGCGAATCGAAAACTTCGATGTTGCGGCCGAGCAGGCGGAGGTGGGCACGGTTGTGTCCGTGACCGATGGAATCTGTCGGGTTCATGGCCTGGCCGGCGCGCAGTACGGCGAAATGCTCGAGTTCCCGGGCGAAACCTTCGGTCTGGCGCTGAACCTGGAGCAGGACTCGGTGGGCGCGGTGATCCTGAGCGATTACCGCCACCTCGGCGAAGGCGATCAGGTCAAGGCCACGGGGCGCATACTGGAAGTGCCGGTGGGCGAGGCGCTGCTGGGCCGCGTGGTGGACGCTCTCGGAAAACCGCTGGACGGCAAGGGACCGGTGGAAGCGGAGGAGTACTCGCCGGTCGAGAAGGTGGCGCCCGGCGTCATTACCCGACAGTCGGTGGGCGAGCCGGTGCAGACCGGGCTGAAATCGGTGGACTCGATGATCCCCATCGGTCGCGGCCAGCGCGAACTGATTATCGGCGACCGGCAGACCGGCAAGACCGCGGTGGCCCTCGACGCCATCATCAACCAGCGCGGCACCGGCATCAAGTGCATTTACGTGGCCATCGGCCAGAAGAATTCATCGGTGGCCAATGTGGTGCGCAAGCTTGAGGAGTTCGGGGCGATGGAGCACACCATTGTGGTTTCGGCCCCGGCTGCCGACACCGCCGCCATGCAATACATCGCCCCGTATTCGGGCTGCGCCATGGGCGAGTATTTCCGCGACCGCGGCGAGGATGCCCTGGTGGTGTACGACGACCTCACCAAGCAGGCCTGGGCGTACCGGCAGGTGTCGCTGCTGCTCCGGCGCCCGCCGGGCCGCGAAGCCTATCCGGGCGATGTCTTTTACCTGCATTCGCGCCTGCTGGAACGCGCGGCGCGGGTCAACGCGGAATACGTGGAGAAGGCGACCGGCGGCAAGGTCAAGGGCCGCACCGGTTCGCTGACCGCCCTGCCGATCATAGAAACCCAGGCGGGCGACGTGTCGGCCTTCGTTCCCACCAACGTGATTTCCATTACCGACGGCCAGATCTATCTGGTGACCGACCTGTTCAACGCCGGCATCCGGCCGGCCATCGATCCCGGTATTTCGGTGTCGAGGGTGGGCGGTGCGGCCCAGACCGCCATCATCAAGAAACTCGGCGGCGGCATACGTCTGGCCCTGGCCCAATATCGCGATCTGGCCGCTTTCGCCCAGTTTGCGTCCGACCTGGACGCGGCCACGCGCCGGCAACTGGAGCGCGGGCAGCGGGTCACCGAGATGATGAAGCAGAACCAGTACGAACCGCTGACGGTGGCCGAAATCGCGGTTTCGCTTTATGCGGTGCAGGAGGGATACCTGGACGACATGGAGGTGGAGAAGCTGCTGCCGTTTGAAAGGGCCTTGCACGCGCATGCCCGGGACCGCCACGCCGAATTGCTCGACCGCATCAACAGGACCGGGGACTACAACGACGAAATCGCCGCCAGCCTCAAGACGCTGGTGGAGGAGTTCAAGAGCAGCGGCGCCTATTAGCAGCTTGCTCCGCAGGACGATTTGGCATTCAGTCAGTGGGATAGCGCAGCCGGATTTCGCCAATATATGGCTTCCTTGTCCCAATTATTGCTACTGAATCGAGATATTTGCACAGTGCTGTCCCAAGAGAATTTTCCAAAGCGCGGCGTTTCTCGCCTGGAACTCTGCAATCCGGCGAGGCATCCGGGCCATGGGACGCCTCAAGGCAACTACCCGAGGTAGCAAGCGGTGGCCGGCGCGAAGGAAATCCGCAGCAAGATCGGCAGCGTGAACAACACGCAGAAGATCACGCGCGCCATGGAAATGGTGGCGGCCAGCAAGATCCGCCGCACCCAGCAGCGGATGACCGCCGCGCGCCCGTATGCCGACGGCATTCGCAAGATCGCCAGCCACCTGTACCACGCCCGTCCGGACTACACGCCGCCGTATCTTTCCGAACGCGAGGAAAAAGCGGCCGGCTACATCCTGATTGCCACCGACCGCGGCCTGTGCGGAGGGCTGAACGTTAACCTGTTTCGGCACTTTCTCGGCGAGCTCGAGCGTCAGGCCACCGCCGGCGTGCCCACCCGGATCGTGCTTGTGGGCGCCAAGGCAGTGCAATTCTTCCGCAATATCGATGTGAACATCGTCGGGGTGGCCACCCACCTGGGCGAGACCCCGCATGTCGTGGACCTGGTCAGCGCGGTGCGGGTTTTGCTTGAAGCCTATCGCGAGGAGCAGATCGACCGGATGTACCTGGCGCGCAACGTGTTCGTGAACACCATGCGCCAGCAGCCGGCGATCGAACGACTGCTGCCGGTGGCGCTGGAAAGGGATGACACCCTGGCGGCGCACTGGGACTACCTCTACGAACCGTCTGCGGGCGAGCTCCTCGACGGCGTGATGGAACGCTATATCGAAACGCAGGTGTTCCGGGCCGCAATGGAGAATGTGGCCTGCGAGATGGCGGCCAAGATGGTGGCGATGAAATCGGCCACCGACAATGCCGGCAAGCTGATCGACTCGCTTCAGCTGCAGTACAACAAGGCCAGACAGGCGGCGATTACCGCGGAGATCGCGGAAATCATCGGCGGGGCCGAGGCCGTATGACGGTCGGGAAAGACGCATTGAAACAACGAATATCAGCGGGCGGGCTTCGCCCGCCATCCAATCGAAGGAGAACGGCATGACCGCTAACGCCTCCGGCGCCATCGTGCAGATCATTGGCGCCGTGATCGATGTGGAGTTCCCGCGCAAATCCATGCCCAGGGTGTACGACGCCCTGGTGGTGGACGACCGGGCGCTTACCCTGGAAGTGCAGCAGCAGCTGGGCGACGGCGTGGTGCGCACCATCGCCATGGGGTCCAGCGAGGGCCTGAGGCGCGGATTGCAGGTGCGCAATACCGGCAAACCGATCAGTGTGCCCGTGGGACAGAAGACCCTGGGAAGGATCATGGATGTGCTGGGCGATCCGGTGGACGGCAAGGGCGATATCGGCGAAGACGAGCGTTGGCCGATCCACCGCCCGCCTCCCGGCTTCGAGGATCAGGCCGGCAGCACGGAATTGCTGGAGACCGGAATCAAGGTCATCGACCTGCTTTGCCCTTTCGCCAAGGGCGGCAAGATCGGCCTGTTCGGCGGCGCTGGCGTGGGCAAGACTGTGAACATGATGGAGCTGATCCGCAACATCGCGGTCGAGGCGTCGGGCTACTCGGTATTTGCGGGGGTGGGTGAGCGCACCCGCGAAGGCAACGACTTCTACAACGAAATGAAGGAGTCGGATGTGCTCGACAAGGTTGCGCTGGTGTACGGACAGATGAACGAACCGCCGGGAAACCGGTTGCGGGTGGGGCTGACCGGTTTGACCATTGCCGAGTATTTCCGTGACGAGGGTCGCGAGATCCTGATGTTCATCGACAACATCTACCGCTACACGCTGGCGGGCGTGGAGTGTTCGGCGCTGCTCGGCCGCATGCCTTCGGCGGTGGGCTACCAGCCCACGCTGGCCGAGGAAATGGGCGCCCTGCAGGAGCGGATCACCTCCACGCGAACCGGCTCGATTACCTCCGTGCAGGCCATCTATGTGCCTGCCGACGACCTTACCGACCCGTCTCCCGCCACCACCTTTGCGCACCTGGACGCCACGGTGGTGTTGTCGCGGTCGATTGCGGAACTCGGCATCTATCCGGCCGTCGATCCCCTGGATTCCACTTCGCGGCAACTCGACCCGCTGGTGGTGGGTCGCGAGCACTACGACACCGCCCGCGGCGTGCAACGGGTGTTGCAGCGCTACAAGGAGCTGCAGGACATCATCGCCATCCTTGGGATGGACGAGTTGTCGGAAGAGGACAAGCTCACGGTCCAGCGGGCGCGCAAGATCCAGCGCTTCCTCTCGCAGCCCTTCTTCGTGGCCGAGGTGTTTACCGGAACGCCGGGCAAGTTCGTTCCGCTCAAGGAGACGATCCGGAGCTTCCGCGCCATCCTGGAGGGCGAATGCGAACATCTGCCCGAGCAGGCCTTCTACATGGCTGGCGCGATCGCGGAAGTGGAGGAGAAGGCCAAACAACTGCAATAGCCATGGCCACTGTTCAGGTTGACATCGTCAGCGCCGAGGGCGCGATCTATTCCGGGGAGGCTGATTTCGTGGTGGCGCCTGCCTCGCAGGGCGATGTGGGCATTGCGCCGCGGCACGCTCCGCTGCTGACGGAGTTGCGGCCCGGTCCGGTGCGGGTGCAACGCGAAGGCGAGGAAGAGCGGCTTTTTTACGTAACAGGCGGTTTGCTGGAGATTCAGCCGCGCGGCGTAATCGTGCTTGCCGACTCCGCGCTGAGGCCGGACCAGCTCGATGTGGACGCCGCCGGGGAGGCGCGCAGGAAGGCCGAGGAAGCGCTGGCCGGCGCCACCGAAAAATCGGACATCGCCAAGGCTCAACGCGACCTGGCCGAGGCCGCCGCCCGCCATCGGGCCCTGAAGAAACTGCGCGGCAAGAAATAGCCGCCGGGCGCGCAGTCAGATTGGCTGCTTTTCAGGAGCGGGGCAATTTGCAAGTCTCGGGAAATTCCCGAACTATGTCCTATGGAAGGCTGCATCCAGACCGGTTTTTTGCCCGAAAGCTTCCTCCGGGATTGGCTGGCGAGGCCAGTTGTTCGTGTTGAAAAAATGGGGGGGGGGGGTGTAACATGCTTCGGCAACTGAAGTTTTCCAAGGCAACTGGAAGTGCAGATTGAGATGAAAATCATCAAGCGCGCCGCCCGCCAGTCATGATGTCGGCGGGTTGCGTGGCGGTATTGGCGACGACACCCTGTTGGGCCGCGACGGCGACGACACCCTGACCGGCGGCGAGGGAGACGACAGGCTGGAAGGCGGCGCGGGTTCCGACACCTTCGTGTTCCGGTCGGGAGACGGAAGCGACACCATTACCGATTTTGGGGAAGGCGACCGGATTCGTCTCGACGGGGTTTCGGTTGGCTTCGAGGGGCTGGATATCCGTCAGGACGGCGCTGATGCCGTGGTTCACTACGGCGCCGGCGACACGGTCACCCTGCGGGGCGTATCGGCGGACTCCCTGGGCGCGGACGACTTTTTGCTTCCCGACGCGAGCCCAGGCCTTCCCGGCGCCCAGGGAAGCTCCCCCGCGCAAGGCGCATCGGACGGCGATGTCCCGAACGGCAACGATGGCGACGGCGCTCCGCAGGGCGCATCTGTTGGCGACACTCCGAATAACAACGACGGCGGCGCCACGAACGACGATTCCACCGGCGGGGGCGCGCTGCGCGGCGGCAAGGGCGCGGACACCCTGGACGGCGGAGGTGGCGCGGACACGCTGGAAGGGGGCGCGGGTTCCGACACCTTCGTGTTTCGTTCGGGAGACGGCAGCGACACCATTACCGATTTCGGGGAAGGCGACCGGATTCGTCTCGACGGGGTTTCGGTTGGCTTCGAGGGGCTGGATATCCGTCAGGACGGCGCTGATGCCGTGGTTCACTACGGCGACGGCGACACGATCACCCTGCGGGGCGTGTCGGCGGACACCCTGGGCGCGGGCGACTTCCTGCTTCCCGACGCCAGCCCAAGCCTTCCCGGCGCCCAGCAAAGTCGCCTCGCGCAAGGCGCCAGCCAAAAGGTGGCGACTCCTCTGGGCGGCCCCAATCAGACTCCAAACAAGCTGCATGGGACCAGCCCAAGCCTTCCCGATGCCCAAGGAAGCCCCCTCGCGCAAGGCGCCAGTCAGAAGGTGACGACTCCCCACGACGATGACTGGGATGGCAAGGGCGCTGGCGCTGGCCGCATCCAGAGGGGGGGCAAGGGCAACGACAGATTGTATGGCGGCGACGGCGACGACATCCTGCTCGGCGGCAAGGGCGCCGACACCCTGGACGGCGACGGGGGCAACGACACCCTGTATGGCGGTTCAGGCGATGACACCTTGCTTGGCGGCGACGACACCCTGGTCGGGCATGGCGTCCTGCTTGGCGGCAAGGGCGACGACACCCTGGTGTTCCGGGCGGGAGATGGCAACGACAGCATCTTTGGTCTCACGGGAAACGACACGATTCGTATCGAGAGAACCTCCGGTGGCAACGACAAGACGCCTGATATCAGGCAGGACGGTTTCCACACCGTCATCCACTATGGCGACAGCGACACGATCACACTGATGAAGATCCCGTCGGCCTCCCTGGACACAAGCAACCCCAACTTTTTTTTCCATAAAGGGCAATATCGGCGCCATCTCCAGCGGCGGGAGCTCCGACGACACGATGACCGGCACCGATTTCAGTGACACCCTGTATGGCGGCCCCGGCGACGACACGCTGGATGGCGGGCGCGGCAGCGACTTCCTGTTGGGCGGCGGCGGCAACGACACATTCGTTTTCACCAACGACTCCTCAAGCAGTGGCGATGTCGACACAATCGAGGATTTCAGCGACGGAGACACCATCCAGCTTTCCGGCTTCACCGGCATAGATGACTTCAGCGATCTCGAGGGCAAGATCACCACGAGAGACGGCAGCGATACAGTCATCGATCTGACGGATGTGGGCGGCGGCGTGATCGTACTTGAGGAAGTGACCCAAGTAGATGCCGGGGACTTCGATTTCGGATAAACCGGACAAACCCTGATTGAGTCCGCCCCGGGCTTTCCGGGGGAGTGCGGCAGGCATGAGGCTCGGCGACCACTTCGAGCGGCGCCGGAGCGTTTATCAGCCGCGTGTGCGGATCCCCCGAACGCAAGGTCTGGCTGTCGTTCTCCAAGCCCTGCCCCCGCGCGGAGGCCTTCGGGGAGATTCTGATACACTGAAATCATGGCAAAAAACCCGACAGGCAGGGATGTCAAAACCCGAATTCCCGATCTCAGGGGGCTGAGGGAGTTTTCGGAAAGCACGGATCGCGAAACTCCGGTTGCTTTTGTGGGGCGGGAGGAGCAGATCGGCGCCTTGAAGCGGGATTTGGAAGCCCGGTTCCGGCAACGGCAAGGCTGGGAAGGCCCGGGATTTCCGCCAGCTTGGGAAGGCGCCACCTGGCTTTTTCAGGGCGCTCCGGGGGCAGGCAAGACGGCGCTGCTGAGGCATCTGAAAAACTTGAAGGTCAACGGGCGAGCCGTGCGGGTGTGCCTGATCGACGACGAAGCGGATTTGCACGATGATTTCCGGCTGAAAAGGAAAATCGCCGAAGCCTTCGTCCCCGGCTCCGCCGCAAAGATGGTGGGCACGGATACAACGCAAACGGGCAAGGGCGCGAAGGTGGGCGGAGGCGTTTCCGGGTTCGGAACCAGACTGGAAGGCTCGGCAGACGCCTCGAAAGGCAGGTCCGAACAGCGGGCAGGGCTGACTTGGGAAGACTTTGCAAACAAGGAAAAGTCGCAGAGCTCCTCGCCGCTATTGCTGCTGTTCGACGAAGCGCAGGCGCTCGAAGATCGGGCGGGTCCCCAGCTGAGATGGCTGCACAAGGGAGAACACGGTCTTCCGATCATTCCCGTCTTCGGGGGTCTGGCGTGGACGAAAGAGCGGTTCGGAGAGTTGGGCATCTCCCGGTTTTCCGGGGGCCGGGTCCACACCCTGGAGGCATTGTCGGAAGGCGACTGCAAGGAAGTTGTGCAAGCGTTTTTCAGCATATTCCGGGTGGTTGGCAGCGAGCAGGAGCGTGAAGAATGGGCGAAGACGATCGCCCGGGAAAGCATGGGCTGGCCCCAACACCTGCACGCAGGTTTGCAGGGACTGGCGGAAGCGCTGGCGGAAGCTGGAGGGGTTCTGGAAGGGACCGACAGGCCAAAGGCGCTGAAAGGCGTCGCCGATAGGCGGCAAGAGTATTACGAAGCGAGGATTTCGTCCTTTGAACGCAACTTTCACGAGGTGCGCTTTCTGGCCGCTGCGCTTGTGGCTTATATGCACAAGAAAGAATCGGGTCGTCCCAGCACGATGCGGCTGGGGGCGGCTATCGACCGGGGACATGTGCAGCGGCTGGCGCTGGACTGGCCGGGGATGAACCTCGAAGAAGATGACCCCGACCTTGCGCTTCCCGAAGGAGTGTCGGGAAAGGACCTCGTCCGCGCAATGGTCCACGCGGGCATCTTTCACAAGGGAGAGAACGGAATGTTGCATGTGCCGATCCCTTCCTTTGCCGACCATCTCTGCTCGAAGCTCGACTGGCTTGCCGCCAGATCGGGGGAGTCACCGCAGAAAGACCCCCGAAATTTTGCAAGCGTTATTCGCGCCCGCATCGAGCCTCCCGGCGGCGTGGACCTGGAGCTTCCGCCGCGCGACCACGGGCGCGAGCCGCCGTCCTTCGACTGAGCGCGGCGCGATGGCCTTGCTGGTCGACACGAATGTGATGTCCGGGTTGACCTTGTGCGCTTGCTCGAACCGCCTGTAGCCGGGAAATCGTGATGTATCAGGGTCCCGGGGCCATGACGGAACCTCAGGTCGAACTCGATCTCAAGGGAAAGCCGAGCGCCAGACAGATCCTCGACCGGATCCGCTCCGAGAGTCGCGACGAGGTCGAGAAGGGGCGCTGGTTCGAGCAGCTGTTCATGCGGGTCGCGCTTCAGGAACGGGAGTTCGAGATCGACGGGATCTGGCGCTGGGCGGAGTGGCCCGAGCGCGAGGCGCTGACCGGGCGCGACGGGCGCGACATCGGGATCGATCTCGTGGCCAGGCGCGCCACAGGCGAGTGGGTCGCCATCCAGTGCAAGTGCTACGACGCTTGGCACAGGCTTGGCAAGGGCGAGATCGACAAGTTTCTCGGCGGCTCGCAACAGCAGATATTCCGCCTGCGGTGGGTGGTGGCGACCTGCAGGTGGGGACCGAACGCGGAGAGCGCGATCCGGAACGCCCATCCCCAGGTCGCACAGATCGACTTCAACCAGTATCTCGACATTCAGGTTGAAGAACGGGATGCCGGGCGCCCGGTGCAGGAGCCGTGGCCGCTTCAGGCAGAAGCAATCGAGGATGCAATCAGCGGGCTTGCCAACCACAATCGGGGACGCCTTGTCATGGCGTGCGGCACCGGCAAGACGTTCGCCTCCCTGCGCATTGCCGAGCGAACCGTCGGGGAAGGGCAGCGGATCCTGTTCGCCGCCCCGACCATCGCGCTGGTCTCGCAAGCGCGGCGGGAGTGGCTGCGTCATACGACGCGCAAACTCGAGTGCATCGTAGTGTGTTCGGATTCAACGGCCGGAGGCCGCAACGAGGGAGATATCCGCATCTCCGAACTCGAATGTCCGGTAACGACGGACCCCGGCGAGATCGCGCGTTCGCTCGCCGGCCACGGCGCAACCCGCGTTGTTTTCTGCACCTACCATTCCCTGGGCCGCGTGACCGATGCCCAGGCGGAGCATGAAGCGCCAGCGTTCGATCTGGCCATCGCCGACGAGGCGCACCGCACAACCGGAGCGGTCCTCGAAGGGCGCAGGCCCGGCGATGGCCGCACGGTCGATTTCCAGGAGTTCCACGACAACATGCGGCTGCAGGCGCACAAGCGTCTGTACATGACGGCCACGCCCCGGCTCTACACTGCACGATCCAGGGCGAGACTCGCCGAAAGGGAAATCGAGGTCGTGGACATGGGCGTCCAAGCGGTCTACGGCCCGGAACTCCACCGGCTTCCGTTCAAGAAGGCCGTGAACGCCGACATGCTGTCCGACTACCGGGTAATCGTCCTCGGTGTGAGCGAGGGAAGCGTCACGCCTGGCCTGCGGCGGCGTCTGGAAGGGATCGGTCCGCCAGCGAAGGGGCAGCAGGCGCCGACCACCAACGACATGACGCGCGTGCTCGGCGTCTCGCTGGCGGTGAATGGCGTCACCGAAGGCAAGGCGCTGGAGCAGCCCGGCAAGCTCCCGCGCACCATGGCGTTTGCCAACAGCATCGCCCGCTCGAAGTGGTACGCGCAAGCGCTCATGGAAAGCGAGGTCCTGAGAGCCACCACCCGGCGAATCAGGCAAATGCGTCCGAGCCGCCCCGGGCAACCGAACCCGCCCCAGGCGACTGAACCCGGACAGTCGGTTGACTCCTTCGGGCAGGATGACCAGACGACAGACCGGGCGATGAAGGTCGTGGCCCGCCACCTGGATGCGTCGGCCAGCGCGCTCAAGCGCAACCAGGAACTGCGGGCGCTGGCGAGCGCCGACAGGCAAGGGGAGTGCCGGATTGTATGCAACGTCAGGCTGTTCACCGAGGGGGTGGACGTGCCGTCGCTCGACGCCGTTGCCTTCCTCGACCCACGGGACAGCCAGATCGATGTCGTTCAGGCCGTCGGACGGGTGATGCGAAAGGCGCCGGGCAAGCGCTTCGGCTACATTATCATCCCGGTTGTTGTCGAACCCGGCCAAGACGTTGCCGCCGCGCTCAAGAAAAACACCGAGGGCTACAAGACGGTCGGGAAGGTGTTGCGGGCGCTCCAGGCCCACGACGGACGCCTTGCGGAGTCGCCCGCCAACTTCGTCAAGGTCTACGAAGCAAAAACAAGGGCTCCGGGAAGTTCGGGCGGCGAAGTGCGAGAACAGGTGGATGAGTACATACAGCGCGAACTGGATCTGAAGGAGGCCGAGCAGGGGATTTACGCGCATGTCGCCGCCGTGTCGGGGCTCGGCAGGCCCGGGCAATTGGTGGCCGACGAGATCGCCGATGCGGTGCGGCGCGCCAGCGCCGTGCTCCAGGAAGAATCAATGGAGCAACCGCTTGCGGAAGCGCTTGACCTCGCGCCCGAAAATGACGGCGGAGCGAAGGGAGTCTGCACGGTCGCCGCGCTCATGCTCTGCAACGCCTGCCTGCTACAACGTCGGCTGCGCGACGAACCGGAAATGAAAACCATCGTGCGGCTCGACAAGGTTGCGGGAGCGAAGCGCCCCAGGGAAGTTCTCGAAGCTGCGTGGGATGCAATCCTCGAAAAGGACTACAAGCCGGTGTTCCGCCCCGCGCTTGCGGTGCTCAAAGCCCTGCGCGAAGGCAAGGCCATCGACGACGCCATCCGCATGCTTGCCGAATGCGCCAATCGCGTCGCCGACTCCCTGAGCGATCTCGGCTACGACCATGCGGGGCCGCTCTACCACCGCATTCTCGGCTCGGCGAGGAGCGACGGGGCGTTCTATACCAACAACCTGTCGGCGGTCATGCTGGCGCGACTGGCGTTCAGTCGCGATTTTGCCGACTGGTCGGACCCGCAGGCCGTTGCGAAACTCCGGGTTATCGATCCCGCCTGCGGCACCGGAACGCTGCTCATGGCGGCGCTTCAGACTATCAAGGCTCGCGTGGCCGAATCCGGGGAGAGGAGCGACGAGGACCGAAACGCCCTGCACAAGCTTCTCGTGGAGGATGTCTTGTGCGGTCTCGACATCAACCAGCACGGCGTCCAGCTCGCCGCGTGCAACATGACCCTCGGCGCCCCGACCGTCGATTACGCGCGCATGAATCTGGTCACCATGCCTCACGGCCCGCAGTCCGAGGGGCCGCCGGGGGCGAAGGCGGGATCGCCGGAGGCATTGACGGCGGAGGAGGGTTCGCGTGCAAATCTGCAATCCTTGATGGCGCCGCGCGATCCGCAGGCCGAGGGGTCGCCGAATCCGAAGGCGGGGTCGCTGGAGATACTGACGGCGGCGGAAGGTTCGCGTGCAAATTTGCAATCCATGGTTGCGCCGCACCGCTCGCTTGCGGGTCTGGATGCTGCGCAAGTCAACGAAAGCGCTGAGATCCGGTTCCCGCTGCGGAACCTCGACGCCGTGATCATGAACGCGCCGTTTACCGCAAACGAGAACCGCAGCAGGAAGTACGGCGTTGACGGCCGCAAGGCCATGCAGCGCCACGAACTCGGCATAAAGACGCATCTCGCGCACAGAGACTCGATGGCGGGCGCTGCCGTTACGGCGAACAGCATCAGGACATTTTTCACTCCACTTGCCGACTGGTTGCTGAGCGAAGACAAGGGTACGCTTGCAATGGTCATCCCGACCACAGCTTGCGTTGGCCCGAGTGGGACGGCGGAACGCCGCTTTCTTGCCGAGCGCTTCCACATCGAAACCGTTGTGACCAGCCACGATCCGCGCAGGCCCAACTTCAGCGAGAACACCGCCATCCATGAATCGCTGCTGATATGCCGCCGTCGAATTGGGGGGGGGGCTCGGCCCACGCGCTTCGTCGCGCTGCGGGCCATGCCATCGACGCCTGCGCAAGCGATCGAGGCCGCAGAGGCTATCGAAACAAGTACTGCGGGAAAGTGGCTTACCGTTTACGAACAGTCGGAGAAGCGCATCCGGGCAGGGGACTGGCGGCCGTGCCAGTTTCTGGATCCTCAGCTTGTCGGCGCTGCAATGCGTCTCGAACAGCAGAAAGCGCTTGTGCCGCTGGGGAGCCGGTACAAGATCGGGCCTGCTGGGCGAAGGATTCGGGATGCCTTTCGTCCGGTCGATGGGGATGGCGACAGCTACCGCGTGTTCTGGGGGCGATCGAAGGATCTGCGGACGACAATGGAGGCGGTTCCGGAACAGGCGGTGGCGGACAGGAAGCCAGCGCTTGCCGACCGCTACCGGCAACAGACGGGGCACATTCTTCTGGCGGCGAAGTTCAACACGAATTCCGGTCGGCTTCTCGCCATTTTCAGCGACAGTCCGGCGCTGGGCTCCATGTGGGTTCCGATCCGGACCGCGAATACGGAACAGGCGAAAGCTTTGTGCGCATGGTTCAACAGCACCCTTGGCGCACTCGGCTTCATGATGAGGCGAGGTGCGACGTTGATGAACCCGTCGTTTTCGCAGGCCGAACTTGCCACGCTGTCCGTTCCGGATTTCAGGACGACGAGCGCCAGTGCGCTTGCCGCAGCGTTCGAGCAAACCAGGGGCATGAAAGTAGAACCCTGGAAAGACGCGGAGGACGACAACCTGCGCGATGGCCTGGACCGTGCCGCCGCCGCCACGACAGGGATCGACCTTGCAACGATCCGGGACTTGAGAGCGCGGCTCAGCCGCGAACCGACCGTTTCCAACAAGCCTGCGAAAGACACACAGGGAGCCTGAGCATGCCCCTCGAAAACTCGATGAGAATTTCTCGACTTGTCATTGCTTCTCTCGGCTGCCCTTCAATCACCAGGGGGCAGCCAGTGTCTCAACCATGTTGGCAGAGAGGGTAGAGCGATCTTGCATGCAGGCAGGAGGGGGTAGCGAGCCGGATTCCGCTGGGATACGGACTTGCTTGTCCCAATTATTGCTTCCATATCGAGAGATGCGTGTAGCGCTGTTCCCGATAGTTTTTGCGGCGCGGGTTCCCGGGAGTTTTCAGGGCGCTCCCGATTGGCCTGTTGATGCAAGAGGAATGGATGGGTTCGGGAGAGCTTTGGGTTAGAATGCAGAGCAAGGGGTTGTTAAAAAAAGAGGTGAAGCTGATGAAGTTGATGAGATACGTTTCTGGGCCACGCAAGGCTTTGTTGACAGGGATCAGCCTGTCGATTTTTCTCGTTCCGGCAACACAGGCTGTGGCGGCTGGGTTTTACCTTGGCGTGGAAGCCGGGGTGGCCGAGTCCAACGACATCAAAATTTCCAACCAGGCCATCAATCATCCCACCCGTTGCGACAGCCTGCTTTATGTCAATCCGGCCAATGCGCCGAGCGAGGCGGCTTGCACGGACAATACCGTCAGGGAACTGTATCGAAGCCTGTTCGATATCGACACGGGGTTTGCCGGTGGTTTCAATCTGGGCTACCGGTTTGGCGCATTTCGTGTTGAAGCCGAGTATCTGTACCGGCATCAGGGCGGTCAGGACAAACCCATCGATCTCGGGTCGGCAGGCAACGCCGCGCTGGGCACCAAGGACAGCGAATGGGACAGGAATGCGCCGCCCGAGTCAGGTATCCATGACTATCGGGGACAGCACTTTTTCCTCAATGCGTATTACGATTTCCTGAACGATTCGGCCTGGACGCCTTATCTGGGCGCAGGTGTGGGGATGGGCAGGATACGTATGGATTACCAAAACTCCTTCCTGCGCCGCAACGACCTGGGGCAACTGGGTCCGGAAGAATGGCGTCGGGCTGCTGCCGGCACTCTCAGCAACCTCGATACGGAACTGAGCGATACGCAGTTTGCATTCCAGGCGCTGGCGGGGCTGGATTATGCCCTTGGCGAACGAGTTTCTCTGGTATTCAAGGGGCGTTGGACCCGTATTGATGGGTTTACAGGAAAAAACAGACTCTGGACGAAAATACGCAGCCACAGCCCCGTGCTTGCTGATGGGACAACGCCTTTTACCAGCGATCTGGAGCTGGATGATGTTGAGCATTGGACCATCAGCGCGGGTCTCAGGTACCAGTTTTAGTCCGCTTGTTTCGGCAGGTGACGCCTCCCCGGCGCCGATCAGCTCACGACATCAAGAAAACTGAAATAGCAATAGGGTTCAAAAGCCATAGACGGATTTGCAACATGCCGGAACTTCAGGCTTGCGAACTGGACTGCGGCGGCGATCGACATCTTTGCGGGCGATGTCGGTTTTCAGGGCGCTCCCGATTGGGTTCTCATGGCCTGTTGATGCAAGAGGGGCGGATGGGTTCGGGGGAATTTTTCACCAAAGCTTGAGGAATTGTTACAACTGCGCGCGTTCGGGGCGCGATTGATTCACTTCCCCACAAGGTTTTCCACAGAAAATGTGGATGCAGCCGTTCGGCTGGGCGGCGGAGATCAAGTGCTCCGTGATCGACCCGCGAACCCCCTCAGGCCCGGCCGACTGCTAGAATCCGCCCCACTTGGCACTGGGCGTGAGCATCTTTCCCGAATACGAGTCGTATGACGCCGTCGGCCTGGCGGAACTGGTGGCAGCGCGCCGGATCACGGCGGCGGAATTGCTGGAAGCGGCCATCGAACGCTGCGAATTGCGCAATCCCGCGATCAACGCAGTGGTGCACGCCTTCCACGACAGGGCGCGGGAATCGTTGCGCGCCGGCGCAGCTGACGGCAACGGCGTCCTGGGCGGCGTGCCGTTTCTTCTCAAGGATGCCGGCGCTCACCTTGCGGGGGAGCCCACCGGAAATGCCTGCCGTCTGTTTTCCGATCACGTGGCCGAAAAGGACACCACCCTGGTACAGCGCTACCGGCAGGCGGGCCTGATCCTGTTCGGCAAGACCAACACGCCGGAGTTGGCTCTGGCGGTTACCACCGAGTCGGAATGCTGCGGTTCCGCGCGCAATCCCTGGAACCTTCATTACTCGCCGGGCGGTTCCAGCGGCGGCGCTGCCGCGGCGGTGGCGGGCGGGATCGTTCCGGCGGCGCATGGCAGCGATGCCGGGGGTTCGATCCGGATTCCGGCCTCGGCCTGCGGGCTCGTGGGGCTGAAACCCAGCCGCGGAAGAGTCCCGTCCGGTCCCGACCGTGCGGAAGGCTTCGGGGGCATGTCGCAGCACCATGTGCTTGCCCGCAGCGTCCGGGACACCGCGGCCTTTCTCGACGCCGTGGAGGGCGGGGAACCCGGCGACCCCTATCACCCGCCATCCCGCGAAGCTTCCTGGTTCAAGGTGCTGGATCAGGCGCCGGGCGCGCTTCGTCTGGGACTGGTTCGCGATGCCTTCAATGGAGCGCCCGTGGATCCCGAGGTCACCGGGGTTCTCGAAGGCGCCGCGCATTTGTGCGAGGACCTGGGCCACCGGGTGGAAGAGGCGCGCATTCCCCTGGCTCCGGAGCAGGTGCGCAATTGCGCCACCCTCATTCTCTCGGCGCATGTTCATGCCGAAATCGAGGCCCGTTGCCGTGTGCTGGGACGCAAGTTGCGCCGCGAGGATGTTTCGTACGTAACCTGGAAAATGGCGCAGTTCGGCGCCGAAGCCAGCGCCAGCGACTATGCGGCGGCGCTGACGCATATCCATTACATCGGCCGCCGCCTGGGAGAGTTCTGCGGCGGCTACGACCTCTTGCTCTCCCCCACGCTGGCTGCGCCGCCGCCGCGCCTGGGAATGATCGACGTGAACAGCGAAGACACGAAGCGCTACATGGAGATCACCAGCCGCTACACGGCCTTCACGCAGTTGTTCAACGTGGCCGGCATGCCGGCCATGTCGCTGCCGCTCGGTCGTTCCGCGGAAGGCTTGCCCATCGGCGTCCAACTGGCCGCTCCGCAGGGTGGCGAGGCCCTGCTGCTGCGACTGGCGGCGCAACTGGAAAGCGCGCGCCCATGGACCGGCCTGGCGCCGATGGCCGCAGGAGCCGGGTGATGAGCCGTGCGTTGAATGTCGTGATTCTTGCCGCCGGAAAGGGCGCCCGGATGCGCTCGGCGCTGCCCAAGCCATTGCACCTTCTGGGCGGCAAGCCGCTGCTTGCGCATGTTCTCGACGGCGCCCGCCATCTGGCCGCCGAGCGCGTGGTCGTGGTGTGCGGGCACGGCGCCGAGTCGCTGCGCGCAGCCTTCCCCGATGCCGGTATCGAATGGGTCCTGCAGGCGGAGCAACGGGGTTCGGGACACGCGGTGCTCCAGGCCCTGCCCGGGGTCGATCCCGGGTCCCGCGTGCTGGTTCTGTACGGCGATGTGCCCCTGGTTCGCAACGAAACGCTCGAGCGGCTTGTCACCCAGGACGAGGGTGTGACGCTGCTGACTGCCAGTGTGGAAGATCCCACGGGCTACGGGCGCATCGTGAGAGCTCCCGGAGGGTCCGTGGCGGTGATCGTGGAGCATGCGGATGCTACGCTTGGGCAACTCCGCATTCGCGAGATCAACGTGGGACCCATGGCCGCGCCCGCCGGGTGGCTGGCCGGGGCTTGCCGGGCGCTCCGGCCGGCGGGCGTGAAGCAGGAAATCTGCCTTACCCATACCGTGGCCATGGCTCTCGACCAGGGCCTGCCGGTGCATGCAGTGCGTTTGCCAGACGCCGGCGAAGCGCTGGGCGTCAACAGCCCGTCGCAGCTGGCCGGCGCTTGGCGGATCTTGTGTCGCCGCCGCGCCGAAGCCCTGATGGAGCAGGGGGTTCGCATTGCCGATCCGCAGCGCATCGAGATTCGCGCCGAGGTGACCGCCGGGCGGGATGTGTTTCTCGATGTGGGCGTGGTGCTGGAAGGGGAAATCCGGCTTGGGGACGGTGCGCGCATCGGCCCCTACAGCGTGGTCTCGAATTCGCGTCTGGCTGCGAATGCGCGGATAGAGTCCCACTGCGTCGTTGACGGCGCCGATGTCGGCGCCGGCGCGCGCATTGGCCCCTTCGCCCGCATCCGGCCGCAGGCCCGGCTGGGTCCGGAATCCCGGGTAGGCAACTTCGTGGAAGTCAAGAACAGCGAAATGGGCGAAGGCGCCAAGGCTTCGCACCTGAGCTATGTGGGCGATTCGCAAGTCGGCAGGAACGCGAATATCGGCGCTGGCGTCATTACCTGCAATTACGATGGCCAAAGAAAGCATCGTACCGTGATCGGCGAGGGGGCTTTCATCGGCTCGGGCGTGGAGTTGGTCGCGCCGGTTGAAGTGGGCGCCGGCGCCCTGATCGGCGCCGGTTCGACCATCACCAAACCAGCGCCGGCCAACCAGCTCACCATGGCCCGCTCCCGGCAGAAGTCGCTGCCGCTCAAAAGGCGCTGAGGCGGCGAACTCCGGCATGTGCGGAATCGTTGGCGTTGCCGCGCGGCGCGATATCGCGCCCTTGCTGCTGGAAGGGCTGCAGCGTCTGGAGTACCGCGGGTACGATTCCGCCGGCGTTGCCCTGCTGCTGGGGAACGGGCGGCTGGGTCGTTTGCGCCGCGCCGGTTTCGTTTCCCGGCTGACCGCGGACTTCGAGCGGAATCCCATGGCGGGCGAGCTGGGCATTGCCCACACCCGTTGGGCGACGC
Source organism: Gammaproteobacteria bacterium (assembly GCA_965115835.1). GTDB lineage: Bacteria > Pseudomonadota > Gammaproteobacteria > Steroidobacterales > Foliamicaceae > Foliamicus. The sequence continues at coordinate 1,894,483 of OZ220471.1, read as the reverse complement.
ACGGTCGTCCCAGCGAACGCAATGCGCACCCCCTGTTTGCGGGCAATGGCAATGAGGTGGCGGTGGCGCACAACGGCATCATCGAGAACTACGAGGCGATCAAAAGCGAACTCCTGGCCAGGGGACTGAGCTTCTCCAGCGAGACGGACACCGAATGCATCGCCCATCTGATCGCTCTGGAATTGCAGGCCGGCAAGGATCTGGCGGCGGCCACCCGCGACGCGCTGTCGCGTCTGAACGGCACCTATTCCGTGGTGGTGCTTGCCGCCGCCGAACCCCACGCCTTTGTGGCGGCGAATCGGGGCGCTCCCATGGTGGTGGGCCTGGGCGATTCGGAGAATTACGCAGCTTCCGATATTGCCGCACTGCTGAAGGTAACGCGCCGCTACCGGTTTCTGGAGGATGGAGATCTGGCTGTGGTCCGCGCGCGCGGCGTGGAGATTACCAGGGCCGACGGCGAGCCGGCGAACCGCCCCCTGGTGGAGAGCGAGTTCGGTCCCGAGTCCCTGGAGCGGGGCCGCTACCGGCATTACATGCAAAAGGAGATTTTCGAGCAGGCCGGGGCGGTGCGGGACACCCTGTCGCCGCTGATTTCCAGTGGCCTGCCGTCGCGGACGCTGTTCGGCCCGGATCTGGGCGCACGGCTCGGGGATGTGGCCGCGGTGCATATCGCCGCCTGCGGCAGCGCCTACAACGCGGGGCTGGTCGCCCGGCAATGGTTGCAGGATCACGCCGGTTTGCCATGCACCGTGGAAATCGCCAGCGAATACCGTTACCGCCCCCCGCCCTGTTCGGAGAACTGCCTGTATCTCGCCATTTCCCAATCCGGAGAAACGGCGGACACGCTGGCGGCCACGCATGTTGCGCTCAAGCGGGGTTACATGGGAGTGCTGGCCCTGAGCAACGTGGCCACGAGCAGTCTGGTGCGCATGGTGGAGCACAGCCTGTTGACGCGGGCCGGCCCGGAGGTGGGCGTGGCCTCCACCAAGGCGCTGCTGACCCAGTTGGCGGCGCTGGCTGTGGTGATCCTGGCGCTGGCCCGCGAGAACGGCAAGACGGACCGGGAAATCCGCCACCTCGCCCGGCAGGTTGCCGAGTTGCCGAACTTGATCGAACAGACGCTGCAAATGGATGCCCGGATCGAATCGCTTGCGACCCATTTCCAGGACCGGGAGCATGTGCTGTTCCTGGGCCGCGGGGCGATGTGGCCGGTGGCCATGGAAGGCGCGCTCAAGCTGAAGGAACTTTCGTATATTCACGCCGAAGCCTATGCCGCCGGCGAACTCAAGCACGGACCGCTGGCGCTGGTGGACGACGGCATGATGGTGGTTGCGCTGGCGCCGGACGATGGGCTTTTGCACAAGCTGCGGTCGAACCTGGAGGAGGTTCGCGCCCGTGGCGGCCAGTTGTTCGTGGTGTCCGCGCCGCAGGCCAACCTGGGGCGCGAGGAGGGCATGATCGTGATCAGGCTGCCGGCGCCTTCAACCGACCTTCAGGCCCCCGTGCTCTACACGATACCGCTGCAACTGCTTGCCTATCACGTTGCGGTACGCCGGGGCAACAATGTGGACCGGCCCCGCAACCTCGCGAAATCCGTTACCGTCGATTGAATTGTTCGTCTGGTCGCCCCCTGGTGGAGTGAGCCGGGCCGCAAGGGTCAGGCCAGGTGGACGAAGACGGGCGCGTGATCGGAGGGTCGTTCGAGTTTGCGCGGCGCGGTGTCTATTTTCGATGCGCGGCACTGCGGCGCCAGCGCAGGCGACAGCAGGATCAGGTCGATCCGGAGTCCCTGGTTGCGGCGGAAGGCCGCGGCGCGGTAGTCCCACCAACTGAACCGGTTCGCCGGCTGGCGGAACAGCCGGAAACTGTCGCGCAGCCCCAGGGCTTCGAGGGCGCACAACCGGTCGCGTTCAGGCTGGCTGCACAGGATCCGGTCTCGCCACTGTTCGGGATCGTGCACGTCACGGTCCTCGGGCGCGATGTTGAAGTCGCCCATTACCACCAGTTGCGGCCAGCGATCCCGTTCTTCGCGTAGCCAGACCGCGAGCGCGTCGAGCCATCGCAGCTTGTAGTCGTAGTGGGGGTGGCCCACCGCCTTGCCATTGGGCACATAAACATTGATCACGCGCGTGTCGCCCACTGTCGCCGCAACGGCCCGCGCCTGCGGGTCGGCCATTTCCGGGATCCCGGTGAGCGGCTGGAAAGCAGGGCGGCGCGTCAGCAGGGCGACTCCGTTGTAGGCGGGTTGTCCGTGCGTGAGGCAGAAGTATCCCAATTCCTGGAAGTCTCCGGTGGGGAAGTCCGCGTTGCGGCATTTCAGTTCCTGAAGGCCCAGCACATCCGGCGTTCGGGTCTCGAGCCAGTGCAGGATCTGTTCCTTGCGCACCCTCACGGAGTTCACGTTCCAGCTGGCAATCATCATGGCCGCAGGCCCGGCTGGAAGGTGATCAGGAGCGCGGCCGGCCAACCCTGACGTGCATATCGCCTACCGGCTCCACCCCGGCGGTGATGTGGTCGCCCGGTTTGATGGCGCCCACTCCCGCCGGCGTTCCGGTAAAGATCAAGTCGCCTGGCTTCAGTTCGAAGTACGTGGAAATCTGCGCGATCAGTTCCCCGGGTTTGCGGATCATGCTGCTGATGTCCGCTTCCTGCCTGAGCTCGCCGTTGACCGCCAGCCAGATGCGGCCCTTGGCCGGGTGTCCGGTGCTGGCGGCCCTGCGCAAGGTGCTGACGGGAGCGGAATAATCGAAGCTCTTGCTGGTTTCCCAGGGGTCGCCCGCCTTCCTGGCCTGCTGCTGGAGGTCCCGGCGCGTCAGGTCGATGCCCACGCCATAGCCGTACACATGTTCAAGCGCATTCTCGACCGGGATGTTCAATCCGCCGCCCTGCATGGCCACCACTAGCTCCACCTCGTGATGCAGTTCCCGGGTGCGGGTGGGAAAGGGAATCTCTCCCCCGTCCGGCAACAGCGAGTCCGCCGGCTTCATGAATACCGGAGGCTCCGGCGCCTGCGCCCGGTCCATCTCGTGGATGTGATCCAGGTAGTTCCAGCCCACGCAGAAGATCCGGCGCGCCGGAAAGCGCCGTCCGATTCCCCGCACCGTCAGGCTGGGACGGTAATAGTCAAACAGTTCGTTCATCATTCACGGTGCCGCAAGCCCTGACGATCAGGCCCCGGTGGCACACTTTCCCGGATTTCTTCGGGCCGGTCAAGATACGCGGACGCCGACTCTCGGGGAGACCGGCATCGCCATCGCAGTCCGCAGGCGTTATCCTCATCGCCCATGCGAGAGTTCGACCTGCTTGTGGTGGGCGGCGGCAGCGGTGGACTGGCCGCGGCGCAGCGCGCGGCCGAGCATGGCGCGCGCGTGGCGCTGATCGAGGCGGACCGCTTGGGGGGTACCTGCGTCAACCGCGGCTGCGTGCCGAAAAAGATCATGTGGCACGCTGCGGAACTGGCCCGCCAGATCGCCGATTCGCAAGAGTACGGGTTCCGCCTGTCGCCGCCCGCCCACGACTGGGCCGAACTGGTGCGCCGCCGGGAGCGCTACATCCGCCGCCTCAACGACATGTACGCACAGAACCTGAAGCGCCGTGGCGTGGAGAGCATTGCCGGGCGCGCAGCGTTCTCCGGCCCCCGTGTCCTGACGACGAACGGCGAAGAGTGCAGCGCCGAACGCATTCTGATTGCCGCCGGCGGCGCCCCCGTGGTTCCGGATCTTCCCGGGGCGGAACTCGGAATCACTTCCGATGATTTCTTCGAGCTGGACAGGCGTCCGCGCAGGGCCGCGGTTGTGGGCGCCGGATACATTGCCGTGGAATTGGCCGGGATTCTGCGAGGACTCGGCTCGGAGGTCACGCTGCACTTGCGCCGCAAGTCGGTCCTGCGCCGCTTCGATGAGATTCTTCAGAAAGCTTGTCTGGATGGATTCGCAGAATCCGGTGTGCAGGTCGTTTTGGATTTTGTGCCCGCTGCCGTCGAACGGAGCGAAGGCGGACTGTTTCTCTTGCCGTCTTCGGGCGCGCGCAGCGGTCCCTTCGATACGCTGCTGTGGGCTGTGGGAAGACGCCCGCTGACCCGCGGTCTGAACCTCGAAGCCGCAGGCGTGGCCTGCGGGCCGAACGGCGCCATCGAAGTGGATCCATGGCAGGAAACCTCGACGCCGGGCGTGTTCGCGCTGGGGGACGTTACCGGGCGACATGAGCTTACGCCGGTGGCGATAGCCGCCGGCCGGCGCTGGGCGGACCGGCAGTTCGGGGGGATGGCCGAGCGCAGGATGGATTACAGGAACATACCCACGGTGGTGTTTGCGCATCCGCCGTTGGGTTCCGTCGGCCTTGCCGAAGAGGAAGCGCGCGCCCGCTTTGGCGGTGCGGTTCGCTGTTACCGCTCCGAATTCACGCCCCTGTACTACGGCATCGCCGCGCACAAGCCCAAATCGCGCATGAAGCTGGTCACGGTGGGCGATCAGGAGCGGGTGGTGGGTTGTCATCTGGCCGGTCCGGGGACGGACGAAATGCTCCAGGGATTTGCCGTGGCGGTGAGGATGGGCGCCCGCAAGGCGGACCTCGACGACACCGTGGCCATTCATCCCACTGCGGCGGAAGAACTCGTTACCATGCGCTGAACAGCGCGTTGTCTTGATCTACGCACCCAGAAGTTCCCGGGTGTCCGGCCTCAGGCCGTGCCAGATGGCAAAACTCCCGGCGGCCTGCTCCACCAGCAGGCCCCATCCGTCGTGCGCCGAGAGCGCCTTTCCTTCTTGCGCCCAGGAGAGGAAAGGAGCGGCTGCCGGCCCGTAAGCCATATCGACGCAATGCGCTCCTGCCGCCGCCGCCGGGCGCAGCACGGGCGATTGGCCCGCCAGCCCGGCGGAACTGGCATTGACGATCAGGTCGAACGGCGGCAGTTCTTCAGCCGGGTGACCGGCCACGCGGAGGGTTCCCAGGGGCTCGAAGCGGCGGGCCAGATCCACCGCGCGCTTTCGAGTACGGTTGAAGAGAGTGAGCGTTTGGGGCTTTGCGCCGAGCAATGCGGGGATCACGCCGCGCGCCGCGCCGCCGGCGCCGATCATCAGCACGGACGCGCCTTCGAGGTCCATGCCAAGGTTGCGGCGCAAGTGGCGCAGCAGCCCGGGACCGTCGGTGTTGTCGCCATGGATGCCGCCATCCTTGCCAAGGACCAGAGTGTTGGCCGCGCCGGCCTGCTCGGCCTCCGGGCCGAGGGAACGGCTCAGCGCCGCGGCTTCCTCCTTCAGGGGCAGCGTGATGTTGCATCCGCGCCCCCCCGCTTGCGCGAAACGACGGACCGCCTCCTCCAGCGATCCCGACCGAACCTCGATGCGGCGATATTCGAGCGACACGCCGAGTTGCGCTGCAAAGCGGCGGTGAATTTCCGGCGACCGGCTGTGGCCGATCGGATGTCCCATGACGCAGTACAGTGCCGGCATGTTTTCTGGGGCGGCTGCGAGTCCGACGACAGGGTACCGCAGTTCCTCTCCTCATCCGTGGTTCCGTCGGGTTTTGTCAGCAATTCCCGCCAAATTTGACATGTGAGTGATTTCAGGGGTTTTGGGCGGTTCGAGAAGAAGTTCTTCGCAAACTTTTCATCCGAAAACCGTATGATTCGAGCGATTGTTGGAGTACAGGGGATGAACCATGTCCAAGATCCAGTTTCGCAAGACGCTCAGTGCCCCGGGATTGCTCCGGGTGGTGCGCGGTTGTTTCGATCGCATTGAGGATCCGGTTGCGAGCCGTGGCCTGCCCCTGACGGACTGTCTGATGTCGGCGCTGGCGATGTTTGGGCTGAAGTATTCGTCGCTGTTGAGTTTTGAGCAGGACGCACGGGGCGAGGAGCGCACCCGGTCGAACTTGAGAAGCCTCTATGGGGTGGAGCGCGCGCCGTCGGATACAACCATGCGCGAGCGACTGGATGAAGTGGATCCGCGCTCGCTGCGGCGGGCCTTCAAGCGCGTGTTTGCGGCGTTACAGCGTGGCGGGGGGCTGCGGGACTTCACCTGGCTAGACGATCATTATCTGTTGTCGGTGGACGGCACGGGCTACTTCTCCTCGCAGAAGGTGCATTGCGCTCATTGTTGCGAGCGGCGTCACCGGGACGGTCGTGTGACCTACTATCACCAGATGCTGGGTGCGGTGCTGGTGCATCCGGAGCATCGCGAGGTGTTTCCGCTGGCGCCGGAGCCGATCCTGCGCGCGGACGGTTCGCGCAAGAACGACTGCGAGCGCAACGCGGCCAAGCGTCTGCTGCGGGATGTGCGGCGCGAGCATCCGCATCTGAAGCTGTTGGTGGTGGAGGATGCGTTGGCCTCGAACGGTCCGCACATCCGGCTGTTGCAGGAATTGGACCTGCGCTTTGTGCTGGGGGTGAAGCCGGGCGACCATGCGGAGTTGTTTCACTGGGTGGCTTCGGTGATGGCGACGCGGGTTGTCGAGACCCAAGGCGAGGACGGTGTGCGGCGGCGGTATCGCTTTCTCAACGGTGTGCCGCTCAACGACGCGAATTTCGACCTGGAGGTGAACTTTCTGGAGTGTTGGGAAACCACCCCCAAGGGTCGGGAGCGGCACTTTAGTTGGGTTACGGACATCAAGATCACGGAATCGAATGTGGAAGCGCTGATGCGTGCCGGTCGGGCGCGTTGGCGCATTGAGAACGAGACCTTCAACACCCTGAAGAACCAAGGCTACGGCTTTGAGCATAACTTTGGCCACGGCAAGCGGCATCTGGCGACGGTATTTTCCGGTTTGACGATGCTGGCTTTTTTGATCGACCAGATTCAGCAGCGCTGCTGTGCGCTGTTTGGGGCGGCACGGGAGCGGGAGGGTCGTCCGAAATACTTCTGGGAACGGTTGCGCCGCTTGTTTCTGGAGTTCTTCATTACCGGCTGGGAGGCCCTGTATCAGGCCATCGCCTTCGGCCACCACCCAACCGAACTGGCGCCCTTCGACACCTCCTGACCCCATCGCCGTGGTCGGGTGTGCGACGAGCGGGTTCTTCAGGGAAACAGCGTAGCCAAACCACTTATCCGGCGCCGGCCGGAGGGGTAGCCTTCCCCAACTGATCCGCCAACCGGCCATCCGCACCAGAATGCCACCCCATCAGCACCACAAAATGGCTTGGCGGGAATTGCTGGGGTTTTGTGCAGGCTCTCGAAGTATCGGGAACTGTGTGCTAGACTTCGCCAGCGGGGGAAATTCCCGATTGGGCTATACGCGGCATGCTCGCGATCAGGTAGTCCATCTACATCCCAGGACCCTCCCAAGAGGGAAACGGCAACAAATCCGGAGATATATCCATGACCACTCCTGAACGCAAACTTCTCGCTCTGGCCCTTGGCGCCGCCTTGGCGGCCGGTGCTTCCGGAACCCTGGCTGCGGCTGGCGTTGGCGCCTTTGATGCCGCCAGCGCCGCCCCGACTGTGCTCGACAGCCATGGCGACGACGATGAAGGCAGCTGCGGCGAAGGTAGTTGCGGCGAAGGCAGCTGCGGCGACGACAAGGGCGACGACGATGAAGGCAGTTGCGGTGAAGGCAGCTGTGGTGAAGGCAGCTGCGGCGGCGACGACAAGGGCGAGAAAAAAGAGAGCTGAGATCGCTGCTGCCCGGGCAGCTTTCCCAAGACGACGGCTGGCGAATCCAGCACTGGGTTCGCCGGTCGTTGCGCCCTGTTCCTGCCGCAGCCTGCGGCGGGCGGTTTTTTCGGTTCGACTGGAAATTTTCCGGGGTCGAGGTTCGCCTGCATCCCCGGCCCTTTTCCCGCCTGCGTTTCCCGGCTTTTCGGATGATGGTTCTTGACGCCCCGGGGCGGGATGCCGCCATGCCATGAAAGTCCGGTGCCCCTGGTCGCTGGGGGTGAGCGACGCATATCAGGCGTATCACGATGAAGAGTGGGGTGTTCCCGCCCCGGACGACGCCACTCATTTCGAGTTTCTTGTCCTTGAATCCGCCCAGGCGGGGCTGTCCTGGCGAACTGTCCTCAACAAGCGCAGCGGCTATCGGAAGGCTTTCGCCGACTTTGATCCGCAGCTTGTCGCCCGCTACGGCGAAAGGGAAATCGAGGCCCTGGCCCACGATCCCGGCATCGTGCGCAATCGACAGAAGATTCGCGCCGCAGTCGCCAATGCGTCGGCCTTTCTCGATATTGCGGAGGAATTCGGGTCGTTCGCCCGTTACATCTGGCGGTTTGTGGGCGGCGCGCCAATTGTCAACCGCTGGCAACGCCAGGACCAGCTTCCCGCAACCTCGAAGGAGTCGGATCGTCTGGCGGCCGATCTGAAAGCGCGCGGCTTCAAGTTCGTGGGCTCCACAATCATGTATTCCCACATGCAGGCTTGCGGACTGGTTAACGACCATCTTGTCGGTTGCTACCGGCATGCGGAATGCCGGCAAGTTCCGATCGGCAAGGGATTGGACGCCGGAACCTGACGCCCATCGGTTCCGGACCTGGAAATGACCTGCCGTGATCCCGACGGCATGATGATCAACTTGATTGAGCGGCCCACCGGCGACTGGAACAAGGGCATCGTGTCATAGTGTCCGACGGCCGTCGCCCCCTGGCTATTCAAGGTTCGCCGGCGCGGGTGTTGCAAGTGGCGGTGGGACCGCGTTACGCGGCTCCTCTGCTGGATTATCTGGCGCCGGAAGACGGCGTGGAAGCGTGGGTAGGCGCGCGGGTTTCCGTGCCTCTGGGCAAGACCCGGCGAACCGGGATCGTACTGCAGCGGCGGGACCATTCCCGGTTGCCTGCCGACCGCTTGCGTCCGGTATCGGCAGTTCTGGATGAGGCGCCGCTTTGGGATTCGGTCACCCTCGAGCTGCTGCTCTGGGCGGCCGACTACTACTGCCATCCGCTGGGCCAGGTGTTGGCCTATGCGCTTCCCCAACTCCTTCGGCAGGGCCGCAAGTTCTCCGATTCGATCGAGGCCGATGCGCCCCCGGACACCGATGCGCTCAGCCAGACTCCGCTTGCATTGAGCGCCGAGCAGGCGCTTGCCGTAAAAGCCATGGCGGCGGCGGAGGGTTTTGTCTGTCATCTGCTTGATGGGGTGACCGCCAGCGGCAAGACCGAGGTGTACCTGCATCTGCTCGAACACCAGCTTGCGGCGGGACGCCAGTGCCTGCTGTTGGCGCCGGAGATCGGGCTGACCCCGCAGCTTGCCGACCGTCTCAACGCGCGCTTCCGGGTCAAGGCGGCGGTGCTTCATTCGGGCCTGACCGGCAGCGAACGCCTGCGCGCCTGGGCGGATGCGCGTTCGGGGCGCGCGCGGCTGGTGGTGGGCACCCGCTCGGCCATTTTCACGCCCTGCCCCTGGCTTGGTTTGATCGTGGTGGACGAGGAGCACGACCCCTCGTACAAGCAGCAGGAAGGCTTTCGCTATCAGGCCCGCGATCTGGCGGTCATGCGCGCCTCCAGGGCCGGCATTCCCGTGCTGCTCGGCTCCGCGACGCCATCTCTGGAGTCGCTTCTGAATGTCCGCAAGAATCGTTACACACGGCACCGACTGGCCACGAAAGTGACGGGAGGGCCGCCGCCGGTGGCGCGCCTGATCGACCTCAACCGGCATCCCCCGGAACATGGGCTGAGCAGGCCGCTGGCGCGCGCCATGTCCGAGCAGCTTCAGTCCGGGGCGCAAGTGCTGCTGTATCTGAACCGGCGCGGCTTTGCCCCCGTGCTGATGTGCCGGAATTGTCGCAAGGCCGAGGAATGCCGGCACTGTGACGCGCGCATGGTCTTCTATCGCGAACGTAACCGGTTGCTGTGTCATCACTGCGGCGCCATGCTTCGACCGCCGTCCCGCTGTGCGGATTGCGGCACGCCGCTCGAGGCCATAGGCCGCGGCACCGAGCGTCTGGAGGAGGAAATTTCAGCGCGCTTTCCCGAGTATCCGGCAGTCCGCATGGATCGCGACAATGTTCGCGGACGCCGCAGGCTCGAGGACATCCTGAGCGGCATCCACGAGCGGCACTACCGTATCCTGCTGGGCACCCAGATGCTCACCAAGGGCCATGATTTCCCCAGTCTGGCCCTGGTGGCGGTGATCGACGCCGACCAGGGCCTGTTCTCCCAGGAGTTCAGGGGACCCGAGCGGCTGGCGCAGACGCTGGTGCAGGTGGCGGGTCGCGCCGGGCGTCGCAGCGCGCCGGGGCTGCTGGTGCTTCAGACCCGCATGCCCGAGCATCCGCTGCTGCGCCAGTTGCTCAGCGAGGGGTACGCAGGATTTGCCGACACGGCGCTGGAGCTGCGCCAGCGAAGCGGCTGGCCGCCGTTCGCGCATCTGGCCGTGCTGCGCGCGAAGGCCCCGCAGGCATCGAGTGTGGGCGAGTTTCTGGAACAGGCCAAGGCTTGCCTTCCTCCCGAGCAGGCGGGAGACTCCGCAGTCCAGTTGCTGGGTCCGGCGCCAGCGCTCATGGAGCGGCGGCGCGACCGCCGCCACGCGCATCTGCTGGCCCGGGCCACAAGCCGCGCCCGGCTCCAGGCGTTTCTTGGCGCATGGATACCCCGGGTGCGCGAGTTGCCCCGCCGCCGCCGCGTGACCTGGTCGCTGGATGTGGATCCTGTCGAAATCGGTTGATTCGGGGGCTGGAAGCGCGGGCGCCTGAAGCCGGACCGTAGCGTCTCTCGCCCGCAATCCGGCGCCTGCCGACCGCCGGGAGATGCTCGCTATCCTATTCCCGGGAGACCGCCGGCGCGCCGCCGCATCCAGTTTCTCAGGGTGGATTGCGATTCGTACAGTCCGCTGCTGGGCAGCAGCAGAACCCTGTCTTGTTGCTGCAATCCTCCGAGCACCACGGAGTGCTCGAAATCGCTCATTCCGGTGCGCACCCACACCGGCACGGCCCTGAAGTCCCGCATTACCAGCACCCAGTAGTCGGCGCTGAAGTCGTAACCATTGCTCGAAGTGTGCGCGCGGCCACGTGGCGCGCGCACGGCCTGCCTGCCGCCGGTCCGGGGATGTCCCGCCCGGGAAGGTCGATTGCCCCTTGCTTCGCTCATGGCGCGCCATCTCGCCCGATGTTGTTCGGCGCCTGGTCTCGGGCGGTTCGCAAGCGCGTTCCGGTCCCGCAGCCCGGCGCCCGGTGGACGGCTCGGCCCCAGTTTTTCCCGCTCCTTCATTACCGCGTCGCGCAGGGTGTCCTGCGGCCAGTTCAGCATGTCGGCGGTGGCGGCGATGTCATCCAGGGTACGCAGCGCCGCCATGGGCACGGACGGCGCCTGCAATTCCTCCGCAATCTTGATTTTCACCTCGGCATTCATGCCCGGAAGAAGAAGGGAATCGGGATTGTCCAGCAGGATGAGCACCGAGAACAGGGTGACGTTCTGCTCCACGATGGCCAGCGGCTCGATCTTCTCCACGCGGCCGGCGAACTCGAGGCTGGGATAGGCCGCCACGCTCACGTTTGCCTGCATGCCCGCGCTGATCTTGCCGATGTCGGTTTCGTCCACCCGGGTACGCACCAGCACCCGGCGCAGATCGGCCATCCGCAGCAGCAGCGTTCCGCCGCCCACATCCTGGGTGGGCGACGAGATCACCTGTCCGGGCTCCACATTGCGCTCGATGATGGTGCCGTCGATGGGCGCCAGCACATCCGTGTCGTCCAGCGCGATTCGCGCGTTTTCCACATCCACGCGCGCCCGCACCTGTTGTGCTTCGGCTTCCGACAGGGCCAGCGCCGTTTCCTCGTACTCGCTGTCGGTGATGGTGTTTTCGCGCACCAGCTTTTCGGCGCGCTCCATCTGCAGCCGGGCGATGGAACGGCGGGAATCCGCCGCTTTCAGGGCCGCCTCCGCCTGTGCGAGGTTGTTGGTGGGGATGCGTTTGTCGATCCGCACCAGCAGGGTGGATTGCTCCACCCGGTCGCCGTTCTCGGCGTTGATCGTGAGGATCTCGCCGGATGCCTTCGATTTCAGTTCCACCGTTCGCAGCGGCTCCACGGCGCCGGCGGCCTCCACGAACACGCGGATGTCGCGCAGCTCCACGGGCGCTTGCTCGTAGGCTGGCGGCTCGGTCGCCGATTCTCCGCCGCATCCGGCAACCAGCAGCGCCAGCGCAGGAGCCGCCCCGGCCCGGATCCGGAAATCGCCCGCCGTCACCGGCTGCTGTCCCCCGCAGCTTCGCCGCTGTCGCTGTCGGAGGTTATCCGGCCATCCATCATTTCGATCCTGCGGCCGGCTCGCAGCGCAATGCTCCGGTCGTGCGTTACCACGATCAGCGTGTGGCCGTCTGTGTGCAGTGAATCGAACAAGGCGAGGACTTCTTCTCCGGTTGCGGAATCCAGATTACCCGTGGGTTCGTCGGCCAGCAAGATGCTTGGCCGGGTGACCAGCGCCCGGGCGATCGCCACTCGCTGCCTTTGCCCGCCGGAAAGCTGGCTGGGGCGGTGTCCGAGGCGGTGCGACAGCCCCACCCGTTCCAGCGCCCCTGCTGCGCGCTTCAGTCGCTGGCGGCGTCGCATGCGGGCGTAGATCAGGGGCGCTTCGACATTCTGCAGGGCGGAGCAGCGTTCCAGCAGATTGAAGGTCTGAAACACGAAGCCCACCTGCCGGTTGCGCACCCGCGCCAGTTCGCGCGAATTCATGCGTGAGACGCGCACGCCGTTCAGCCAGTAATCGCCGGAACTGGGCGTCTCCAGGCAGCCGAGCAGGTTCATCAGCGTGGATTTGCCCGAGCCCGAGGGCCCGCTCACGGCAACGTATTCATTACGCTTCACCGTCAGGCTCGCCTCGCAAAGGGCCATCACGGTATCGCTCCCCATCCGGTAGGTTCGCGTGAGTTCGCGGGTGCGAATGGCGCAAGGGGCCATGCCCGGCGGGCTGCCGGGAGCTTGCGCTGCAGGATGTTTTTTCATTGGGCCAGTAGGGCAGGGCAGCCGGGTGCTGTCAGGCTCTCGCTTCTTGTCCCCATATTGCCCCGAATCGAAGATATTGGCGCAGCGTTGTTCCGGTAAGGCGGTTTCTACGGCGCAGGCTGCTGAAGCCGCTTGCGCAGCAATTCATTGACGATTGCGGGGTTGGCCCGGTTTTTGGTGGCGCGCATCGCCTGGCCCATGAAAAACCCGAAAACGCGCGTATTGCCCTCGCGATACTGGCGCACCTGATCGGGATGGCGCTTGACAACATCTTCGACAATGCCCTCCAGGGCCCCACTGTCCGAGATTTGCACAAGGCCGCGGCGGCTGATGATGTCGTCGGCGCCGCCTTCGCCGGCCCACATGGCCTGGAACACTTCCTTGCCCAGCTTGCCGGACAGCACGCCCTCCCGCAACCGCGCCAGCAAGACCCCGAGTTCGGCGGCGCTGACCCGGCTGGCGCTCATGTCCATCGCGTCCCGGTTCAGGGCGGCGGCCAGGTCGCCGGTCACCCAGCGTGCGGCGAGCGCCATGTCCCCGCAGGCCCGGCCGGCTTCCTCGAAGTAATCGGCCATCGCCCGGCTCTCGCACAGACGGCGGGCCTCTCCGGCGCTCAGCCCGTAGTCGGCCATGAAGCGCTCGCAGCGCGCCTGCGGGAGTTCCGGCAGGCTATGGCGCAATGCTTCCAGAAAGCCGGTTTCGAGCACCAGCGGCGGCAGGTCGGGATCCGGGAAATAGCGGTAATCGTTGGCCTCTTCCTTGTCGCGCATCGGGCGGGTCGCGTCGAGTCCGGGATCGTACAGACGGGTTTCCTGCGCCACGGTCCCGCCCCCCCGGAGCACTTCGCCCTGTCTGCGTATTTCGCAGTGGAGGGCGCGCTCCACGAAACGAAAGGAGTTCAGGTTCTTGATTTCGGTGCGGGTTCCGAGGCGTGGATCGTCCGGCTTTTTCATCGAAACATTCGCGTCGCATCGCATCGATCCTTCCTGCATCGCTCCGTCGGAAATGCCGATCCAGGTGACCAGCTGATGAACGCCGCGCATGCAGGCGGCGGCTTCCTCCGGTGAGCGCAACTGCGGTTCGGTGACGATTTCCAGCAGTGGCGCTCCGGCGCGGTTGAGATCGACGCCGGTGGCGTTGGCAAAGGCGTCGTGCAGCGACTTTCCAGCGTCTTCTTCGAGGTGGGCCCGGGTAAGATCGATCGTCCGTGGCGGCTTTCCCGGCACGGTCACTTCCACCGATCCGCCGCTCACAATCGGCAGTTCGTGCTGCGAAATCTGGTAACCCTTGGGAAGGTCGGGATAAAAATAGTTCTTGCGGGCGAACACCGAATGTTCCGCAATCCGCCCGCCGGTCGCCAGGCCGAACTTCGCGGCCATCGCCACCGCCTCGCGGTTGACCACCGGGAGGGTTCCGGGGAAGCCCAGGTCTACCAGACAGGCCTGGGTGTTGGGCGCCGCGCCGAAGGCCGCCGAGGCGCCGGAAAACATCTTGCTGCGGGTAGCCAGCTGGACATGGATCTCCAGCCCGATGACAACTTGCAGGTCCATGGCCGCACTTCTTACGTTGTGCCCACCGGCGCCGAACTGCCGGGCGGCCACATGCGGTGCCAGTCCGTT
>OZ220471.1:1717500-1875000 GCA_965115835.1 Gammaproteobacteria bacterium | reverse complement strand
GCCGAGACGGTTCATCCAGGTGGAGTTGAATTCGACCCGGGTAAGGTCGGGATCCAGCACCCGATGCACCTGTGCAGCATAGGTGGCCGCATTTTCCCTCAACTGCTCCCCGGTCAGCATGGGCCGCGCCTTGCTGCGCCCCGAAGGATCGCCGATCCTCCCGGTGAAATCGCCGATCAGGAAAATCACCTGGTGTCCGAAGTCCTGAAACTGGCGCATCTTGGCAAGGATCACCACATGTCCCAGGTGCAGGTCCGGCGCCGTCGGATCGAAGCCGCACTTCACCCGCAACGGCCGCCCGGCGCGCAACCGTTCGAGCAGTTCCTCCTCCCGAACCAGATCCACCGCGCCGCGCCGCAACTCCTGCAATTGCTGTCGGGACGGCTTCATGGCGCGAGGATATACGAAATCAAGGACAACTCACTGTTATCCAGCCAGCAATTCCCGCCAACGATGCAGAGTCGTTCGTTCAGTTCCGGATACCCAGGCTTGTGGCCATTCAGGCGTTGGGCCGGAGCTGATTTTCGAGCATTGTCACGCTTGCGGGAATTGCTGCTTTATCCGATATTTGGCTGAATGGAGGGGAGGGTATAATAGTCGCCTTGGGGTTTCTTGTGGGGCTTGCGCCAGTACTGTTCCAAAGTTGCGTTCAGATTGCTGGCCTGACAGCTTGTTTACGGTGTACTGGGCATTGAGCAGGTATTCGGTCATGATGGTCGGCGATGGAGATGTAGGTTGCCTTGTCCGGGTTCGATCTGGCGAAAGTGTCGGTGTGGCCGGTGACGGATCAAGCCGAAATCGGTTCGGGGAGATCATGGCCTCCATTGAGAACATGCGCACAGTTGTTGTTTCCGGTTTCTGCCTCCCCCTGCGTCCGGCTTGCCCCCACTTCTCCGCTTGAAAAATCCGGACGCGAGGCTGAACTGGTGAGCGTCTTCGGGAGAACCGCCTACGGCCTGAGCGCAGTGCTTCTCGCCGTACTTCTGCTGACTCTGGAGGTTGCGGCGGCGCAGACGCCCACGCCTCCTCCCTCCCCACCCAGTGTAGCGCCCACTGTCACCGCCACGGGAGGCCATGCCCAGGTCACCCTCGTCTGGAGTATTACGGATCCCAGGGGCATCACCGGCTGGGAGTATCAGGTGAAGGTTGGCTCCGGCGGCAGTTACAGCGCATGGGCGCCGATGCATCATGCGGGCGCTATCACCAGAACCTGGACCACGAACGGCCTGTTGAATGGTACCGAATATTTCTTCCGGGTTCGCGCCACCAATGCGGGCGGCGGCGGCCCCGCCTCCAGTGAAGTCTCGGCGACTCCAACGGTCACTCCCCACGCGCCCGCCGTGACCGCGTCCGCTGGCCGTGAACAGGTCATCCTTGCCTGGCCCGATGCGAGAAATGACAGCATCACCCACTGGGAGTATCGGCAGAAGACCGATGGCGGCAGCTATGGCAACTGGAGCAGAATTCCGAACTCCGACGCCGCCACCACAACCCACACTGTAACCGGTCTGACCAACGGCACGAAGTATTTCTTCCAGGTCCGCGCCGCCAGCCCGTTTGGCGCAGGCGCGGCATCCAGCGAGGTCTCGGCCACCCCTGCTGCGGTTCCGGTTGCGCCCGTACTGTCAGCAAGGAGCACCAACCAACTTATCGCTCCCGTACTTGTAAACGGGATTCCTGTTCCTACCAGGAACTTCGAGCTGAGTTGGACGATTCCGCCGGACAACAGCATCACACGCTGGCAATTTCAGCGAAAGATCGGCAACGGGGACTGGATTGATTGGAGGCCCTTTTCCGCTGATCCCACGAAGAGGAGTCAATTATTTCCGGTTATTCAGGGCATAGCGATTCTCTACAGGATCAGAGCTGTTTCCCCGGCGGGCGACGGGATGCCATCCAACGAGGTTTTGACCTACTGGCTGCCGCCTCCGGCAGCATCTGTATTGATCGCAACAGCCGGAGAAGGGCAAGTCATCCTGCGTTGGTCGGGCACAAATCCGACCAACCCGACAAACGACGGCGAAGCCAGCATCCTGCGCTGGGAGTACCAAATGAAAGTCGGCGCCAGCGGCAGCTACGGCGACTGGACACCGATCCCCGGCTCGAATCTCACCACCAGGACTTGGACCAGGACCGGCCTCGCAGACAACACGCAGTATTTCTTCAAGCTCCGCGCGGTCAACTCATTTGGTGAAGGCGCGCCTTCCAACGAGGTCTCGGCCACCACCCCTGCCGCGTCCCGGCCGGCGCCGGTCCTGAACTCGGTTACCGCAACCGCCGACAGGGAAATCTCTCTGGTCTGGAGCCATGCCGGTACCCGTGCCGGCGATCTCATCCGGGATGCAACCAGCTTCATTGCTTGGCAGTTGCATTACAGGGCGAAGGGAGAAACCACCTGGAATTCCCATGATTGCACCTCATGCGCGGTGGATACCCGTGTGTTGGCTCTGGGCTTTACTCGTATTGTCAACGGCGTATTGCTCGAGACCCGAATTCGGGCGATTGGTTCAAAAAGTGACGGCACTCTTGTTGGAGGTTCGTGGTCGAACATTCAAACAGTGGTTTACCGGAACGCCGCCCTGCCGCTGCTGAAACTCAGCAAGACTTCCATCACCATACCGGCGCCCGGTGAAACCGCGACCTACACGGTAGCGCTGAACCAACCGATCGGGAGGGTCACCTTCAACCTCAGGAGCGATAGCAGCAAGGTGGGGGTAAGCCCCTTGAGTCTGTCCTTCACTCCAGACAACTATAGCGACCCGCAAACGGTCACTGTGACCGGATTGGCTGGCGGCACAGCGACCATCCGTCACTCGGCCGACTTTGCTCCCGAAGCAGGCACGGTGCAGGTAACCACGCAGGCGGCGCCTGCCCAGCCAACGAACCTTGAGGCGACAGCGGGCGATCGTCAGGTAACCTTGAGTTGGGACAACCCGTACGACGCCAGCATTACCGGATGGCAGTATCAGCAGGAAGATGATGCGGGTCAGGTCGGCTCCTGGACGACGATTCCGCGTTCGACGGCGAGCACGACGACATACACGGTTTCCAGCCTGAATAACGGCACTGAATACACCTTCAAGGTCCGGGCGGTAAACAGCAACGGCAGCGGCATTGCCTCAACAACCGCAACAGCGACGCCGGAATCGTCCGCACCGTTGGCGCCAGTCCTGATCTACGCCACATCGCCCGACGGGTATCTCAAGCTGAACTGGACTCACGCGGGCGCCCGCGCCGGTGATTTTATCCGTGGCGCAACCCGCTTCGCATCATGGGAGACAGGCTGGAGACCGAAAGGCGGCGCCGTTACGGATTGGTTTTCCGATTCGGCCGGGGGGTTTGGCGCTGATTGCGACGCGAACTGCAGGGCCGCAGCCCGAACCGTTTCGGTGGGTCTGGATGGTGTCCCCGACGGCACACTGTTCGAGGTTCGCATTCGGGCGACTGGCTTTGCCAGCGATGGTGTTGTGGTTGCCGGTCCGTGGTCGAATGTTCGCACGGTGGTTTTCAGGAACAACGCCGTATCGCTTCTGGAAATCAGCAAGCCTGCCATCACGATAAGGGCGCCCGGCGGCATCGCGACTTACACGGTAGCGCTGAGCCGGGCCTTTGAGGGCGATTTGCGCATCACGAGTGATACGCCCAAGCTGTCGGTAAGTCCCCCAAGCTTGTCCTTCACTGCGGACGACCATGACGTTCCGCAGCAGGTCACCGTGACCGGACTGGCCGGCGGCACAGCGACGGTCAATCACTCCTTCAGCGGAAGAATCGGCTCTGTTCCCAAAGCGGGCGCAGTGCAAGTGACCATGCTGGCGGTACCTGCCAAGCCAACGGGCCTGGAGGCGGTGATAGCGGGCAGTCGCCAGATACGCCTTCACTGGGACAATCCGGGCGACGCCAGTATCACGCGTTGGGAATATCAGCAGCTTCGGAGGATATCGGCAGGGGGCCGGGTGAGTTGGGTAGCGGACGGCTCCTGGAAGGTTATCGCGGGTTCGACAGCAAGCACGACCACACATACGATTTCGGGACTGAATAACGGTACCCCATACGGCTTCAGAATTCGCGCGGTCAACGGCAACGGCAACAGTAGTCCTTCGCGTGGAGCGGCTGAAACCCCTGATGTGGAACTCCCGGCGCCAATTTTGACCTCGGCTACCGTCTCGTCCCCATCATCAGTCACTCTGACCTGGAGCCATGCCGGTACCAGCGCCAGCGAGCTGGTCCTTGGCGCGACCGGTTTCCTGATGTGGCGGGTGATTTACCGGATCAAGGGAGCGGAAGGTTCTACAGGACAGCCGCAACGCTATTCAGGTGTGTCTTGCAGCCCTCCCTCCTGCACGGTCAGTGATCGCAGCTTCAGTTTTCCGTTATCACTGGCCGGAATTTCTGATGGCACATTGATTGAGATTGGAGGAATTCGGGCGGAAGGTACGGGCCGCACGGTTTTGCCGGGCGCGTTTTCAAATGCCCTGACAACAGTTTACAGGGATAAACAGGCGCCATTGCTGAAACTCAGCAAGGACACGATTGCGATAACGGCGCCGGGCGGGGTCGAAACCTATGCTGTGACTCTTTCCAGCGACCGGAAAGGCGAAGTCCTGATTGCAAGCGATAATCCGGGCGCGGTACGAGTCAGCCCGGCGCTATTGCGCTTCAATTCGGACAACTACAATGTTCCGCAAGAAGTCACCATTACCGCGGCGGCCGAAGGCAAGGTTGCCATCAATCACGCATTTCGGTACGACTCGCCTCTGATACCGAATCTGCTGGCGCCCGGTGTCGGTCAGGTTGCAGTAACAGCCACCACACCCCCACCCGCCCCGGCCGCACCCACCGTGACCGCCGCCCCCGGAGATACCCGGGTCATTCTCACCTGGACCGATCCCGGAGACGACAGCATCACCGGCTGGGAGTATCGGCAGAAGACCGGACTCAATGGCGCCTTCGGTGATTGGATTCCCATGGCCAATTCCGATGCCGGCACTACAACCCACACGGTGACGGGCCTCACCAACAACAGGGCGTATTTCTTCCAGGTTCGGGCCGTCAATCTGACCGGCAACGGCGCTGAATCCAGCGAGGTTTCCGCCGCGCCCATTCCCGTGCCCCACCGCGCCCTCGTCACTGCCGATAGCGGCGATACCGAAGTCACCCTGAACTGGAGCGATCCCAGGGCTGGTCAAATCAGCGGCTGGGGCAGCATTACCGGCTGGGAGTACCAGCAGAAGGAAGGCATCAGCGGTACTTATGGCAACTGGATCCCCATCGCCAACTCCGATGCCGACACTACCAGTCATACCGTGACGGGCCTGACCAACTCCAAAGCGTATTTCTTCCGGGTTCGGGCCATCAATCCTTCCGGCGCCGGCGAGGCCTCCGTCGAGGTGACCGCCAAGCCGGTCGCCGTACCCGCTGTACCCACCGGCGTCACGGCCACCGCCGGCGACACCCGGGTCACCCTGGGTTGGAGCGATCCCGAAGACAACAGCATCACGGGCTGGCAGTACCGGCAGAAGGAAGGCCCATCCGGCGGCTACGGTGGCTGGACCGAAATCCGGGGATCCAGGGACACCACCACAAGCCATGACGTGACCGGTCTGACCAACGACACTCAGTATTTCTTCCAGGTTCGCGCCATCAATAATGGCGGCGCCAGCGGCGCCTCCAGTGAGGTCTCGGCCACGCCCATCCAGATGACCGAGGTTTCGACGCCGACCGCGCTGACGGTGGGCGAGGGGGTGGGCAACGCCGAGGTGACGATCACGACTCCTGCGGCCTTTGGCCGGTCGGTGACCTTTGATGTCAGCTACGGCGGTTCCTCGGCGACGGGCGCCAGCGCGCCGGCTGACGGTGACTACGACAACGATGCGGTGACTGAAGTGGCGTTCAACAGCGCTGACACGTCGAAGACGATTGCGGTTCCGATCACCGACGACACGCTGGACGAGTCCGACGAGACCTTTACGGTAACGATTGAGCTGGCGGAAGGCAGCGCGCTGCCGGGCGGCTTTGTTCTGGGCAACACCACGACCACGGTGACGATCACGGACGACGATGTGCTGTCCACCGCCTGGACGCTGGCTGCGGATCCGGTTTCGGTGACCGAGTCGAGCGGGACCACTGCGATCAAGGTGACGGCCACACGCAGTGGGACAGCGACGGCCACCATTCCGACCACCGTCACGGTCGGTGTGTCCGGCGGCACGGCGACGGCGGGGACGGATTTCAGCGAGGTCACGGACTTCGACCTTGCCGTTGCCGCGGGCGCGACCTCGGGCGAGGCGAGTTTCGATCTGGTAGTTACCACGGACAGTGCGGACGAGTCGAACGAGACGATCACCATTGGCGGCACGCTCCAGGGCAACAGTTTTACGCCGGCGACGGTGACGATCACGGATGACGACGATCCGCCGGCGCTGTCGATCACGGCGCCGTCGGCGGTCACGGAAGGCGACAGCGGCAGCACCGACATGGTGTTCACGGTTGCGCTGGACGCGGCCAGCGGTCGGTCGGTGACGGTGGACTATGCGGTGGATGCGACTTCGACGGCGACGGCGGACACGGACTTCACCGATCTGTCGGGCACGCTGACGTTTGCGGCCGGCGAGACGAGCAAGACGATCACGGTTTCGGTGACGGGCGACGAGTTGGACGAGGACGACGAGAAGGTGGTGCTGAAGCTGTCGAATGAGAGCAACGCCATCCTCGGCACGGCGACGGCGAGCGGCACGATCACGGATGACGACGCCTCGCCGGTGCTGGCGGCGCTGACCAATGTCACGAGGAAGGTGGGCCAGGAGGTGTCGGTCACGGCGTCGGCGACGGACGGGGATGGCGATACGGTGAGCTATGTCTGGAGCAGGACCAGCGGGCCGTCGCTGCCGGACGGGGTGACGCTGAGCGGAGAGACGCTGACGTTCACGCCGACGGCGACAGGCGCCTATGTGATGAGCGTTACCGCCTCCGACGGCAACGGCAACGAGGACAGCGAGTCGGTGACGATCACGGTGGGTGCGGCGACTTCGGTTTCGACGCCGACCGCGCTGACGGTGGGCGAAGGTGCGGGCAACGCCGAGGTGACGATCACGACTCCTGCGGCCTTTGGCCGGTCGGTGACCTTTGATGTCAGCTACGGCGGTTCCTCGGCGACGGGCGCCAGCGCGCCGTCTGACGGTGACTACGACAACGATGCGGTGACTGAAGTGGCGTTCAACAGCGCCGACACGTCGAAGACGATTGCGGTTCCGATCACCGACGACACGCTGGACGAGTCCGACGAGACCTTTACGGTAACGATTGAGCTGGCGGAAGGCAGCACGCTGCCGGGCGGCTTTGTTCTGGGCAACACCACGACCACGGTGACGATCACGGACGACGATGTGCTGTCCACCGCCTGGACGCTGGCTGCGGATCCGGTTTCGGTGACCGAGTCGAGCGGGACCACTGCGATCAAGGTGACGGCCACACGCAGTGGGACAGCGACGGCCACCATTCCGACCACCGTCACGGTCGGTGTGTCCGGCGGCACGGCGACGGCGGGGACGGATTTCAGCGAGGTCACGGACTTCGACCTTGCCGTTGCCGCGGGCGCGACCTCGGGCGAGGCGAGTTTCGATCTGGTAGTTACCACGGACAGTGCGGACGAGTCGAACGAGACGATCACCATTGGCGGCACGCTCCAGGGCAACAGTTTTACGCCGGCGACGGTGACGATCACGGACGACGACGATCCGCCGGCGCTGTCGATCACGGCGCCGTCGGCGGTCACGGAAGGCGACAGCGGCAGCACCGACATGGTGTTCACGGTTGCGCTGGACGCGGCCAGCGGTCGGTCGGTGACGGTGGACTATGCGGTGGATGCGACTTCGACGGCGGCGGGGACGGACTTCACCGATCTGTCGGGGACGCTGACGTTTGCGGCCGGCGAGACGAGCAAGACGATCACGGTTTCGGTGACGGGCGACGAGTTGGACGAGGACGACGAGAAGGTGGTGCTGAAGCTGTTGAATGAGAGCAACGCCATCCTCGGCACGGCGACGGCGAGCGGGACGATCACGGACGACGACGCGTCGCCGGTGCTGGCGGCGCTGACCAATGTCACGAGGAAGGTGGGCCAGGAGGTGTCGGTCACGGCGTCGGCGACGGACGGGGATGGCGATACGGTGAGCTATGTCTGGAGCAGGACCAGCGGGCCGTCGCTGCCGCGCGGGGTGACGCTGAGCGGAGAGACGCTGACGTTCACGCCGACGGCGACAGGCGCCTATGTGATGAGCGTTACCGCCTCCGACGGCAACGGCAACGAGGACAGCGAGTCGGTGACGATCACGGTGGGTGCGGCGACTTCGGTTTCGACGCCGACCGCGCTGACGGTGGGCGAGGGGGTGGGCAACGCCGAGGTGACGATCACGACTCCTGCGGCCTTTGGCCGGTCGGTGACCTTTGATGTCAGCTACGGCGGTTCCTCGGCGACGGGCGCCAGCACGCCGGCTGACGGTGACTACGACAACGATGCGGTGACTGAAGTGGCGTTCAACAGCGCCGACACGTCGAAGACGATTGCGATTCCGATCACCGACGACACGCTGGACGAGTCCGACGAGACCTTTACGGTAACGATTGAGCTGGCGGAAGGCAGCACGCTGCCGGGCGGCTTTGTTCTGGGCAACACCACGACCACGGTGACGATCACGGACGACGACACGGCGGGGGTGACGATCTCGCCAACGTCGCTGACGGTGGAAGAAGGCGGCAGCGGCGAGTACACGGTGAAGCTGGACACGGAACCGACGGGGAACGTGACGGTGACTGTGGGCGGCGAATCGGGCGAGGTGACGGTGATGGGTTCGCCGTTGACGTTCACGCCGTCGAACTACGGCACGGCACAGACGGTAACAGTGAACGCCGGGGCCGACGAGGACACGACGGAGGACACGGCGGCGCTGACGCATGCGGCATCAAGCAGCGACACGAACTACGGCGCCTCCCTGGACATCGACGACGTCTCGGTGACGGTGACCGACACGACGCCGACCTTGCAGCTTTTGACGGATCCGGCAGCGGTGACGGAAGGGGCGGCGATCAGCCTGCCGGTGTCTTCGGACCGCGCGTTGACGGGCGATCTGACGGTAAGCCTGACGTTTTCGGACCGCGGTTCGAGCGGTTTCGACGCGGACGACATACCGGGCACGCTGGGTCCGCGGGGCTTCCCCGCGTCGTTCGGCAACAGTGCCAGCACGACGGGCACGGTAACGATCCCGACCAGAGCCGATTCGACCAGGGAGAGCGCGGAGACCTATCGGATCACGCTGAACGACGCTGCCGGCTACGCGCTCGGCGTCGACAAGACGGCCGACGGCACGCTGAACGACCTCGGAACCGCTCCGGCCAAGCCGACGGGTCTGACGGCAACGGCGGGTGAAGGGCGGGCGACGCTCGCATGGGACGACCCGGCCGACGACAGCATCACGATGTGGCAGTACCAGCAAAAGGTCGATAGCAATGACTATGGACTCTGGATCGATATGCCGGATTCCGATGCGCGCACGACCAGTCATGTGGTGGAGAACCTGACCAACGGGGCGATCCATAGCTTCAAGATCCGCGCAGTGAATGACACAGGCAACGGCGCGGAATCGATCGAAGTCACGGTGACCCCGCTCGCCCTGCCCGCCGCGCCGGCCGGCTTTGTCGCGACGGCAGGGGACAGTCAGGTGACGCTTTCCTGGAAAGACCCGCAAGACGCCAGTATCACCAGTTGGGAATTCCGACAGAAGAAGATCTTGGACGAGTATGGCCCCTGGACGTCCATCTCCGGCGCGCTCACGACGAGTCACGTGGTGGTGAACCTGGTCAACGGGGATACCTGGGTTTTCCAGGTCCGCGGAGTGAACCGTATCGGCGGCGGGGCCGAATCGGTCGAAGCGACGGCAAGGCCGCTGCCGCCAGTGCCCTCGAAGCCGACGGGTTTCACTGCCGGGCCGGGCCGCACGCGGATCACGTTGTCCTGGAACAATCCGGGGAATCCCGCCATCACCGGCTGGCAGGTGCGAAGGAAGGAAGGCGCGGGGAACTACGGTGACTGGACGAACATCCCGGACTCCGGGGCCGCGACCACCCGCCATGTGGTGACGGGCCTCAGGAACGGAACGCGGTACACGTTCAGGATCCGTGCGGCGACCGTCGGCAGCTACAGTCCCGAGTCCGATGAGGCTGCGGCGACGACGATCACCCTGCCTGCAAAACCGACGGGCTTCAGCGCTGTTGGAAGCGGTGACGGTCGGGTGACGCTGTCCTGGGACAATCCGAACGATCCCAGCATCGTTGAGTGGCAGTACCGACGCAAGTTCACCAGGCGCCTGGGGGGAGCCAGAACAACATCCTGGGACCTCGAGTGGACGCCGATTCCCGACTCCGACGCCACAACGACTCGCCATGAAGTGACGGGCCTGGACAACGAGACGGTCTACACGTTCATCCTTCGCGCACGGGACTCCGAGCGCAACGGCTACCAGTCGGATGAGAGGGCGGCGACGCCCAGAGGCGGCGTGTATCCGGAACCGATCAATCTCACCGCGACACCGGGCAACGGGCGCGTCATCCTGTCCTGGGGCAACCCGAAGGACCCGCGCTTCGACAACTGGAGGGTGCGGTGGAGGCAGCATCCGCAGGTCAACTACGGAACCTGGACGCCCATCCCCGGGTCCAGCGGCGCCGCGAGCCAGACGATCGAAAGTCATACGGTAACGGGTCTGACGAACAACAGAAGGTACGATTTTCAGGTCGCCGGGTCCAGAGGCACTAAGCCGGAAGGTATCGCGACTGTTTCAGCGACCCCGATCCCGCCTCCTGCCGCGCCGACGGGCCTTTCCGCGACGGCAGGCGACACGCAGATCACGCTGTCCTGGAACAATCCGGGCAATGCCAGCATCACCGGGTGGGAATACCAGCAGAAGGCAGGCGGTACTTATGGCAACTGGATTCCCATCTCCGGCGCCAATGCCGGGACCCGCCGCTACACGGTCACGGGGCTGACGAACGGTACGGCCTACACCTTCAAGGTCCGCGCAGTGAACCCGATAGGCGATGGTAGTGCCTCAGGTGAAGTGACCGGGACCCCTGTCGCCATGGCGCCCTGCAAGGTCCGCATTCGCAGCGCCCTGGGCAGCGGCGTCCTCAGCAGCTCCGGAGATACCTCGGCAAGTGCCGATCTGATCATTCCAGCCAACTGCGGAAGGATTACCGGAATCCAGTTCCAGACCAGGACTCTTGAGCAAACCTGGGATGACGCGACGACGTGGTCGCCAATCACCAGGGACGGCTTTCCTCTTGCCACCCATCCCGAGACCCGGTCACTGTCCGATGCGCTGCTTCGTTTCCGTGTTGCGCCTCCGGTCTCGACCAGGACGCTGCTTGTGCGCTTTCGGGCGCTCAGCGGCCAGATGGTCGGTCCGGCATCTGACGCGACCCGAATACTTGTTGGCGCGGTGAATGCGCCAACCGGTCTGCGCGCGACCGCCGGAGATGGCTCTGTCGCCTTGAGCTGGAACCCTCAACCGGGACGGGGCATCAGGTCCTGGCAGTATCAGTACAAGTCCAGTGGCGACTGGTCCGCCGCCGTTGATGTGCCTGGCGCGAGCGTCACGGCTGTAGTCGAGGGACTTTCGAACAATACGACTTACACGTTCCGGTTGCGTTCCAGATTCGGCCATCTACCGACCGATAGCTCCTGGTCTGGCCAGGTAACCGCCACACCGACGGCGATGCCGCCGGGAATAACGCTCTCCAAGTCCAGGCTGACGGTGGCCGAGGGCGGTAGTTCCGACTACCTGGTTGCGCTGGACGCGCGGCCTGCGGCCAGCGTGGTCGTGACGGTCTCGGGCATGTCGGGTGACGTGACGGTGGATCCGGAGCGCCTGACCTTCACGACCGGCAACTTCGATGTCGCGCAGGCGGTGGCCGTGTCGGCCGACCACGATGCCGACGCGCTCGCGGACCCCGCGGTGACCCTGAAGCACAGCGCCTCGGGCGGCGGCTACGACCATGTCGACGTTGATGATGTCGTGGTCGTCGTGACGGAGGACGATGCTGCCGGGGTCACGCTCTCCGAGTCCAGGTTGAACGTCGGGGAGGGCGCCAGCGAGACCTACTCGGTGAGACTGGACACGCGGCCTTCCGCGAACGTCACGGTAACGGTGGGTGGCGCATCGGGCGACGTGACGGTGAACCCGGACAGCCTGATCTTCACCGGCAGCAATTTCGGCGACTGGCAGATGGTGACGGTGACGGCAGGCGTGGACGCCGATCCGCTTGCCGACCCGGCAGTGACGCTGACCCACAGCGCCTCGGGCGGAGACTACGGCTCGGTGGCGATCGACTCCGTCGTCGTGGTTGTGGAGGAGAACGACGTCCCCCTGCAGCCGACGGGTCTGCGCGCGGCGGCGGGCAACCGGCAGGTGACGCTGTCCTGGGACAGCGCGAACGATCCCGGCATCACGCAATGGCAGTACCAGCAGAAGGAAGGCGCGGGCAACTACGGCGACTGGACGGACATTCCGGGTTCCAGGGCCGAGACGACCAGTCACGTGGTGGGGAACCTCGACAACGGAACGACCTACGCGTTCAAGGTCCGCGCGGTGAACGGCAACGGCGATGGCGCGGCCTCGGCAGAGACAACGGCGATGCCGATGGCGCCGCCTGCTCCGCCAACGGGTTTCACCGTGACGGCAGGGGACGGGCAGGTGACGTTGTCCTGGGACAATCCGGGCAACCCCGGCATCACGGCATGGCAGTACCGGCAGAAGGAAGGCACGGGCAACTACGGCAACTGGACGGACATTCCGGGTTCCAATGCCGCGACGACCAGTCACGTGGTGACGAATCTGACCAACGGTACGGTCCATGCCTTCAAGGTCCGGGCGGTGAACCCGATCGGCGCCGGCGGCGAGTCGAGCGAGAAGACCGCGACGCCGCTACCTCCCGTGCCCGCCCAACCCATGAGTCTCAGCGCCGCGCCGGGGGACAGGCAGGTGACGCTGTCCTGGGACAATGCGAACGATCCCGGCATCACGGCATGGCAGTACCGGCAGAAGGAAGGCGCGGGCAACTACGGCGACTGGACGGACATTCCGAACTCTCGCGCCGCCACCACCAGCTACGTGGTGGGGAACCTGAGCAATGGAACGGCCTACGCCTTCAAGGTCCGGGCAGTCAATGTCCGCGGCAACGGAGCGGAATCGGACGAGGTGACGGCGACGCCTCGACTCGGCCGGCCCGCCGCGCCGCCCGGTCTCAGGGCAGAGGGCAGCGACAAGAGAGTGACGCTGCTCTGGAACGACCCGAACAACCCCAGCATCACGAGGTGGGAGTTCCGGCAGAAGTCAGGAGCGGGTACATTCAGCGATACTTGGACGCTGATTTCCTCCAGCCCGACAACGAATCGCCACGCGGTGACGGGGCTGACCAACGGGACCACGTATACCTTCCAGGTGCGCGCGTCGAACAGCGCCGGTGCTGGCCCCGCGGCAGAGGTGACTGGACAGCCAACCAGAAAACCCGCCGCGCCGACCGGGCTTGGCGCGTCGCCGGGCAACGGCAAGGTAACGCTGTCGTGGGGGAACCCGAAGGACCCGGGCATCGACAACTGGAGGGTGCGCTGGAGGAGATTTCCGGAGGTCCAGTACGGAAACTGGCAGATCATCTCCGGGTCCACCGGGACCGCGAGCCAGACGATCGGGAATCACACGGTGACCGGTCTGACGAACAACAGGAGATACGATTTTCAGGTTGCCGGGTTTGATGGCAGTTTCCCGGGAAACATCGCGACTGTCCCGGCGACCCCGGTTCCGAACCCCGCCAGACCGACGGGTCTGACCGCCACCGCCGGGGACAGTCAGATCACGCTGTCCTGGAACAATCCGAACAACGCCAGCATCACCGGATGGGAATACCAGCAGAAGGCGGGCGGCGGCAACTACGGCAACTGGACGCCCATTCCCGGTTCCGACGCGTCTACTACCCGTCATGTGGTGACGAGTCTGACCAACGGCTCTTTGTACGCCTTCAAGGTGCGCGCAGTGAACAGGGCGGTGAATCCCGATGATGAAGGCGCTGCCTCCGACGAGGTGACGGCGACGCCGTCCACCAGGACAGTGTCGGTGCCGGCGGCGCTGACGGTGGCCGAGGGGGCGGGCAGTGCGACGGTGCGGATCACCGCCTCCAGGGCATTCGACAACCCGGCGATGTTCAATGTCACGTATGGCGGCGCGGCGACGGGCGCTGCGGAACCGCAGGACGGTGATTATGACAATGACGCCGTGACGTCCGTGGACTTCCCGACCGCCGCTACGACCGTGGATATCGTGATTCCGATCACGGACGACGCGCTGGATGAGCCTGATGAGACCTTCACGGTGACGATTGCGCTGGCGGGTGCAAGCCGGTCCGGGGATAACCCCGAGCTGGGCAATGCCGTGACCACGGTGACGATCACGGACGATGACGCCTCGCCTGTGCTGGGGGCGATTGACGCTGCCGCCGTCAAGCTGGGGCAGACGGTGGACATCGCGGCTGCGGCGACGGACGCGGACGGGGACGCGATCACCTACGCCTGGGCGCGCGATTCCAGCGAGACGACTCCTGCGTTGCCGGGCGGCACGGCGCTGAATCAGGCGCGGTTGGCATTCACGCCGCCGGCTGTGGGCACGTACACGATGACAGTGACGGCCAGTGACGGCAACGGCAACATGGACACCGAAGATGTGGTGATCACCGTCTCCAATGCCGCCACTGTTTCCAGGACCCGCCTGGAAGTGGCGGAGGGCAGTAGCGACACCTATACGGTAGCGCTGACCTCCGAGCCGTCCGGCGATGTCACGCTGACCGTGAGCGGCGCCTCTTCAAGCGATGTGACGGTGACGGGTCCTCCGATCGGGTTTACCGCCTCGAACTACAATGTCCCGCAGACGATAACGGTAGTGGTTGCTGCCGATGAGGACACGACTGAAGACCCCGACGTGACCTTGACGCACAGCGCTTCGGGCGGCGGCTACGATGGGGCGACGATCGCATCGGTGAATGTGTCGATCACCGAGACGACGCCAATCCTCACACTCCTTGCCGACCCTGCGGCGGTGACGGAGGGGGCGGACATCAGTCTGACGGTGACGTCCGACCGGCAGCTCACGGGCGATCTGATGGTGAACCTGACGCTGGCCGACCGCGGCGCGAGCGGCTTTGACGCGGACGACATCATTGGCTCGCTGGGTCCGCGCAATCTCGCCGCGTCCTTCGGCACGACCCCGAGCGCCACGGGCACGGTATTGATCGGGACGAACACCGATATGGATGCGGAGGGTCTGGAAACCTGCACGATCACGCTGAACGACGGGACCGGCTATGCGGTTGGCGCGCACAAGACAGCCGAGGGCGCGTTGAACGATCCCGCAACTGTTCCCGTCAAGCCGACCGGTTTCGCCGTTGACCCGGCTGACGGTCAGGTGACGTTGTCATGGGACAACCCGAACAACCCCGGCATCACAAGTTGGCAATATCAGCAGAAGGCCGAGGGCGGCTACGGCGGGTGGATAACCATGCCAGGGTCTGGCGCTGCGACCACGAGCCACACGGTGAGTGGTCTGACCAACAACGTCTCTTACACGTTCAGGATCCGCGCGGTGAACGATGTCGGAAACGGAGCGATTTCGGACAGTGTGACGGCAACGCCGGTCGGCGAGGCGGGCGTGACCATCTCCCCGATTGCGCTGACGATCGAAGAGGGCGACAGCGGTGAGTACACGGTGAAGCTGGACACGGCGCCGTCGGCGAACGTGACGGTGACGGTGGGCGGCGAATCGGGCGAGGTGACGGTGGACCCGTCTTCGCTGACGTTCACGCCGTCCAGCTTTGGTACGGCCCAGACGGTGACGGTGACCACCGGGGGCGACGAGGACACGACGGACGACGCGGCGACGCTGACGCATGCGGCGTCCAGCACCGACACGAACTACGGCTCGTCGCTGGGCATCGACGACGTCACGGTAACGGTGACCGACACGACGCCGACCTTGCAGCTTTCGACGGATCCGGCGGCGGTGACGGAGGGGACGGCGATCAGCCTGTCGGTGACGTCGGACCGCGCGCTGACGGGCGATCTGCCGGTGAGCCTGACGCTTTCGGATCGGGGATCGAGCGGTTTCGACGCGGACGACATCCCGGGCACGCTCGGTCCGCGCAACTTCACTGCTTCGTTTGGCGTCACCGCCGGCACGACCGGCACGGTGACGATTCCGACCAGCACGGACTCGGATACGGAGGGCGCGGAGACCTACACGATCACGCTGAACGACGGGGCCGGCTACGCGCTCGGCGCCGACAAGACCGCCGACGGCACGCTGAACGACCCGCCGCAGTCCCCCGCGCTGAGCATCGCGGACGTGACGGCGGCCGAGAACGGCACCTTCACGTTCACCGTGACGGTCGCTCCGGCGCCGTCCTCGCAGGTGACGTTCAAGTACAAGGTGACCGCGGAGAGCGGCGACACGGCGACGGCGGACACGGACTTCACGGCGGTGACGACGGCCACCGCGGCGACCATCGCGGCGAACGCGAGCAGCACGACGATCACGGTGTCGGTGACGGACGACGCCCTCGACGAATCGGACGAGACGTTCACGGTGACGCTGTCGGAGCCGTCCTCCGGGGTGACGCTCTCTGACGCCACCGCAACGGGCACGATCACCGACAACGACGAGCCTCCGGCTCTGTCGATCGCGGCGCCGTCGGCGGCGGTCACGGAAGGCGACAGCGGCAGCACGGACATGACCTTCACGGTCGCGCTGGACGCGGCCAGCGGTCGCGAGGTGACGGTGGACTACGCGGTGGATACGAGTTCGACGGCAACGGCGGGGACGGACTTCGCGGATCTGTCGGGCACATTGGCCTTTGCGGCGGGCGACACCAGCAAGACGCTCACGGTGTCGGTGACGGGCGACGAGCGGGACGAGGACAACGAGACGGTGGTGCTGAAGCTGTCGAACGCGACCAATGCCACGATTGCTACGGGGACGGGGACGGGGACGGGGACGATCACGGACGACGACGAATCTCCGGTGCTGGCGGAGATCGTGGACGTGACGATCAGGCTGGGCCAGACGGTGGACATCACGGCGTCGGCGACGGACGGCGACGGGGACACGGTGACGTACCTGTGGACGCGCAAGGCGGGCGAGACTTTGCCGGCGATTCAGCAGAGCACGGATCTGGATGTGGCGCGGCTGATGTTCAGGCCGCCGGCGGTGGGCACGTACACGATGACGGTGACGGCGTCGGACGGCAACGGCAACACGGACACCGAGAACGTGACGATCACGGTGTCCGCGGCGGCGACGGTGTCGTTGCCCTCGACGCTGTCGGTGACGGAGGGAACTGACAGCAGCGCGACGGTACGGGCCTCGGTTTCGGAGGCGTTCGGCGAACAGGTGACGTTCAACGTGACATACGGCGGCACGAGCGCGACGGGCGCCAACGATCCATCGGAGGGCGACTACGACAACGACGCGGTGACCTCGGTGACATTCTCGGCCTCCGAGACGAAGAAGGACATCGAGGTACCGATCACGGACGACGATCTGGACGAGGACAACGAGACGTTCACGGTGTCCATCGCTCCAGCCTCGGCCACGCTGCCGGCCGGATTCGCGCTGGCCGACGTCGAGACGACGGTGACGATCACGGACGACGACCCCTCGCCGGCCCTGTCGATCGCGGCGCCGGCGGCGGTGACGGAGGGCGATTCGGGCAGCACCGACATGATCTTCACGGTCACGCTGGACGCGGCCAGCGGCCGGGCGGTGACAGTGGACTACGCGGTGGATGCGACTTCGACGGCGACGGCGAGCACCGACTTCACGGGCGGCGCCGGCACGCTGACGTTCGCGGCGGGCGACACCAGCAAGACGATCACGGTGTCGGTGACGGGCGACGAGCTTGACGAGGACGACGAGACGGTGGTGCTGAAGCTGTCGAACGCCAGCAACGCCAGCATCGGCACGGCGACGGCGAGCGGGACGATCACGGACGACGACGATCCGGCGCCCGGCGTGACGGTTTCCGTCTCCGAGCTGACGGTGACGGAAAGCAGCACCGCCAACTACACCGTGGTGCTGAACTCCCGGCCGGCGGGCGACGTGACGGTCACGCCGGGCAGCAGCGACACCGGAGCGGCGGCGGTGTCCGATCCGCTGACCTTTACCCGCTTCAACTGGAACAGGCCCCGGACGGTGACGGTCACGGCGGTGCCGGATGGCGACACCGGCGACGAGAGCGTCGCGGTGAGTCATGCCGTGACCGGCTACGGCAGTGTAAGCGCGGCCCCGTCCGTATCGGTGACGGTGACGGACACGACGCCGACGCTGTCCCTGTCTCACGTTCCGGCGGCCGTGACCGAGGGGGCGGCGATCCGTCTGACGGTGACGTCCGACAAGGCGCTGGCGGGCGGTCTGGCGGTGAGCCTGACGCTTGAGGACCGTGACACGAGCGGTTTCGACGCGGACGACATTCGGGGCTCCCTGGGTCCGCGCAACTTCACTGCGTCCTTCGGCGCCATCGCGAGCACAACAGGGACGGTGACGATCCCGACCCACACGGATTACCGCGAGGAGAGCCAGGAGACCTACCGGATCACCCTGAACGAGGGCGCCGGCTACGCGGTCGACGAGGACAACAACACGGCCGACGGCACGCTGAACGACGGCACGCCGGCCCTGGGCACCGGTGCGGTCGCGCTGATCGTCGAGGACAAGACGGCGCCGGAGGGCGAAACGATGTCGTTCACGGTGATCGCGGATCCGGCGCCGTCCTCGCCGATCACGTTCAAGTACACGGTGACGGCGGAGAGCGGCGACACCGCGACCGCGGGCTCGGACTTCACGGCGGTAACGACGGCGGCAACGGCGACGATCGCGGCGAACGCGACGAGCACGACGATCATCGTGTCGCTCCTCCAGGACACCGAGGTCGAGGGCGACGAGACGTTCACGGTGACGCTGTCCGAGCCATCGTCCGGCGTGACGATCACGGACGCCAGCGCGACCGGAACGATCGGCGACGACGACGAGGGCATCGCCAGGCCGACCTCGCTGCGCATCACGGCGGCGGAGGACGCGATCACGCTGCGGTGGACCGCCCGGGCCGACTCCGAGATCGACAAGTGGCAGTACCGGTTCAAGAACAAGGAGCGAAGCTGGCGCGGCTGGAACCCGTTCGATGTCAGGAACAGCACGGCGTCGACCCGATCCGTCACCCTGAACAAGAGGACCACGTTGCACGGGGGCGTGGGTCAGTATCAGGTCCGGGCGGTGACAACCGTCCCGATCCGGCCGGAGTTTGGCGGAGGCGAGGAGGAGACCTTCGGTCCGTGGTCGGAGCTGGCGGAGGTGAGCGTCGTCAACACCGACAACCTGGGGCTGGAGTTCAGCGGCGGCGGCATCACGAGGACGGGCAGCGCCAGTGTTGTCTACAACGCCGGCGTGGCGCAGGGCGCCAGCATCACTTATGGCGTTAGGCTGAGCGCCGCGGCGCTGCCCTACCTGGATCGGACGGCGGAGGTGACGCTGAAGAGCGGCAGCGGTGTGCAGGTAAGCCCGTCCTCCCTGACGTTCACCCGGGCCGACGCCCGGACCGCGCAGCCGGTGACGATCACGGGCGTTGCCGCCGGCAGCGCCGCCATCGAGCACGCCGTGCGCTTCCCGGCGCTGGCGCTGCTCGATCCCGCGGGGACGATTGCAGTGACGGTGACGGAGGCGCGTTCCCACGGCGTGACGATCTCGCCGACCTGGCTGAGGATCGACGAAGGCGGCAGCGGCGAGTACACGGTGAAGCTGGACACGGCGCCGTCGGCGAACGTGACAGTGACGGCGGGCGGCGAATCGGGCGAGGTGACGGTGGACCCGTCTTCGCTGACGTTCACGCCGTTGAACTTCGGCACGGCGCAGACCGTGACGGTGAGCGCCGGCGCCGACGAGGACACGACGGACGACATGGCGACGCTGACCCACACGTCGGCCAGCAGCGACACGAACTACGGCTCGTCGCTGGGCATCGACGATGTCTCGGTGACGGTGACGGACACGACGCCGACGTTGCAGTTGCTGGCTCCCTCGGCGGACGTGACGGAGGGGACGGATATCAGTCTGACGGTGACGTCGGACCGCGCGCTGACGGGCGATCTGATGGTGAGCCTGACGCTGGCAGCCTCCGGTTCGAGCGGTTTCGACACGGACGACATACCGGGCACACTGGGTCCACGGGATTTCACCGCGTCCTTCGGCGAGACCGCCAGCACGACGGGCACGGTGACGATTCCGACCAGCGCGGACTCGGAGGATGAGGAGACCGAGACCTTCACGATCACCCTGAACGACAGGAGCGGCTATGCGCTCGGCGCTCGCAAGGTGACCTCCGGCTCGCTGAGTGACGGCACACTGCCGCCGGGCACGGTGTCGCTGAGCATCGCGGACGTGACGGCGGCGGAAGACGGCACGTTCGCGTTCACCGTGACGGCCGCTCCGGCGCCGTCCTCGGAGGTGACGTTCAAGTACACGGTGACGGCGGAGAGCGGCGACACGGCGACGGCGGATACGGACTTCACGGCGGTGGCGACGGCGACGGCGGCGACGATCGCGGCGAACGCGAGCAGCACGACGATCACGGTGTCGGTGACGGACGACGCGCTGGACGAGGCCGACGAGACGTTCACGGTGACGCTGTCGGAGCCGTCCGCCGGTGTGACGATCTCCGATGCGACGGCGACGGGCACGATCACCGACAACGACGATCCGCCGGCGCTGTCGATCGCGGCGCCGGCGGCGGTTGCGGAAGGCGATTCGGGCAGCACGAACATGGTGTTCACGGTGACGCTGGGCGCGACCAGCGGCCGGCAGGTGACGGTGGGCTACGCGGTGGACAGCGGCGCCTCGACGGCGACCTCGGGCACGGACTTCACCGCCCTGGCGTCGGGCGCCCTGACCTTTGCCGCCGGCAGCACCGGGTCCGCCCTGGCGCAGACCGTCACCGTTGCGGTGACCGGCGACGAGATCGACGAGGCGGACGAGACGGTGGTGCTGAAGCTGAGCAATGCGGTTGGCGCGACCCTGCCGAACCCGGCCACCGCGACAGGCACGATCACGGACGACGACACGGCGGGCGTGACGGTCTCGCCGACGTCGCTGACGGTGAATGAAGGCAGCAACGGCAGCTACACGGTGAAGCTGGACACGGAGCCGACGGCGGACGTGACGGTGACAGTGGGCGGCGAGTCGGGCGAGGTGACGGTTACGGGTTCGCCGTTGACGTTCACGCCGTCGAACTACGGCACGGCGCAGACGGTGACGGTGAACGCCGGGTCTGATACGGACACGACGAACGACGCGGCGACGCTGACGCACGCGGCGTCGAGCACGGACACGAACTACGGTTCATCGCTGAGCATCGAGGATGTGTCGGTGACGGTGACGGACACGACGCCGTCGACCGCGGCGCCGTGCAGGATTGCGATTTCGTCGTTGAGCCAGCGGAATCGGAGAATACTGTTCTTGACGGTGAGCGTGCCGGCCAACTGCGGGCCGGTTCCGAAGGCGGAGATGCAGGTCAAGACCGCCGCCCAGGAGTGGAGCGACGTGTCCTGGGTTGCCTTGGGGAACCTGGCCCTGTCCAACAGCGATCAGCCGCAGACGGTCTTCAGGGCGTTCAACCTGTCGCCGCCGGGTCTTCCGCCGTTGACGGGATTGCGCAACGTGCGGGTGCGCGCGCTCAACGGGGCGAAGGCGGGTCCGGAGTCGGTGGTCGCTCACATCTGGTTCGGTCCGCTGGCGCCGCCGGCGGGTCTGCAGGCGGCGGCGGGCAACCGGCACGTGAAGCTGAGCTGGACGGCCGCGGCGAATCCGACGCTGACGGGCTGGGAGTACCGTCAGAAGCCTGACGGCGGGAACTACGGCGAGTGGACGGCGATGAGCGGTTCCGGGGCGACCACGACCAGCTACTCGGCGCCGGGGTTGAGCAACGGTACGGAGTACTCGTTCCAGATTCGCTCAAGGAGCGGCAGCGCCGCCAGCGCGGCCTCTTCGGCAGTGACGGCGACGCCGACAGCGGGTGTTCCCTTGCAGCCGGAGCTGACGTCCAGCGAGCCGGGCGACGGTCAGGTGCGGGTGATCTGGCGCGCCCTCGGGGACCCGAGCGTCACGAAGTGGCAGTCGCGGCGGAAGCTGGACAGCGCCGGCGCCTGGCCTGCTGCATGGACGAACATCTCGGGTTCCGATGCGGAGACGACGAGTCATGTGTTCACCGGTCTGACGAACGGTACGCCGTACACGTTCCAGGTGCGGGCAGTGAACGACCAGGGCGCGGGTCCGGCTTCGACGGGCCTGAGCGCGACGCCGAGCGTCGAGCCGTTCGCGAGGCCGACGGGGGTGGGCGCGAAGGCGGGCAACGGTCGGGTGACGCTGTCGTGGGCGGACCCGGGCAACGCTTCGATCACGAAGTGGCAGTACCGCAGGAAGCTGGCCGGCGCGAGCGCCTGGGGCGCGGCGACGGACGTGACCGGTTCCGATGCGGAGACGACGAGCGTGGTGGTGACGGGCCTGACGAACAGTTCCGCCTATCACTTCCAGGTGCGCGCGTTCGGTACCGTGGGCGGCCACTGGTCGTCGCGGGTGTCGGCGACGCCGCTGACGCCGCCCGGGGCTCCGCAGGGTCTGGCGACGAGTGACGGCGACAGTCAGGTGGCGTTGCGGTGGCGTGATCAGGGGGACAGGACGATCACCGGCTGGGAGTACCGTCTGAAGCCGGATGGGGGCGCATACGGCGATTGGACGGCGATCGACGGTTCCGGCGCGGGGACGACGAGCCACACGGTGACGGGTCTTGTGAACGGCACGGAGTACACGTTCCAGGTTCGGGCGGAGAACGCCGGCGGCAAGGGTGCGTCGTCGGAGGTGACGGCGACGCCGGTACGGGGTCCGCCCGAGGCGCCGACGGGTTTCACGGCGACATCGGGTGACGGTCGGGTGACGCTGTCGTGGGACAGTTCGGATGACGACCGCATCCGCCGCTGGAACTACCGTCAGAAAGCGGGCTCCGGCGCGTACGGCAACTGGCAGGCTGTTTCCGGCGACGCGAGCACGACGACCCACACGGTGACGGGTCTGAAGAACGGTACGAAGTACACGTTCCAGGTTCGGGCGGAGACCCTGAGTGAGTTCGGCAAGGCTGCCGCCGGGATCACGGCGACGCCGACGGCGGCGACAACGACCGCGGTTTCGCTGAGCATCGCGGATGCGACGGCGGCGGAGGCTGCGGGGACGATGTCGTTCACGGTGACGGCGACTCCGGCGCCGAGTTCGCCGATCACGTTCCGGTACACGGTGACGGCGGAGAGCGGGGACACGGCGACTGCGGGTACGGACTTCACCGGGGTGTCGACGGCGACCGAGGCGACGATCGCGGCGTCGGCGACCAGCGCGACGATCACGGTGTCGTTGACGGACGATGTCCTGGTGGAGGGCGCCGAGACGTTCACGGTGACGCTGTCGTCGCCGTCTACCGGAGTGACGATTTCCGATGCGGCGGCGGCGGGCACGATCACGGACGACGATTCGCTGCCGTCGGCGCCGTCGGGTTTCGAGGCGACGGCAGGGAACGCCCAGGCGGCTCTGTCGTGGGACGATCCGGAGGACGCTTCGATCACGGGTTACGAGCTGCAGCAGAAGGAGGGGAGCAACGCCTGGGGTTCGTGGACGGCGATTGCCGATTCGGACGCGGAGACGACGGACCACACGGTGTCGGGTCTGGAGAACGGCAGCGCGTACAGTTTCCGCATCCGCGCGGTGAACCCCAGCGGCGACGGCGCGCAGTCGTCGGTGGTGACGGCGACGCCGCAGGCGAATCCTGCGAAGCCGGTGCTGACGGCGACGGCTGGCGACGGTCAGGTGACGCTGGGCTGGCGGTTGCAGCCGGGGATAGCGATCGCGACCTGGACGTACCAGTACAGCAGCGACGGCGGTTCGACGTGGAGCGCGTCGCAGACGGTGACGGGCGCGAGCGCGACGAGCACGGTGGTGACGGGTCTGACGAACGACACGGAGTACACGTTCCGGATGTTCGCGGCGGTGGGTCCGGGCGTGCAGTCGGCGTGGTCGGACTTCGTGAAGGCGACGCCGCAGCCGCCGGCGCCGGCGGCGCCGACGAACTTCAGTGCGAGTCCCGGCAACGCCCGGGTGGAGTTGACGTGGGACGATCCGGAGGACGCGAGCATCAGCGTCTGGCAGTTGCGCTACAGCAAGCAGGGTGAGACCTGGGGTTCGTGGACACCGATCTCGGGTTCGGACGCGAGCACGACGAGTCACACGGTGACGAGTCTGGACAACGGCAGCACGTACCGTTTCCGTATCCGCGCGAAGAACAGCGGCGGCTTGGGTGTGCCGTCGCCGGTGGTGACGGCG
Organism: Gammaproteobacteria bacterium; assembly: GCA_965115835.1. GTDB lineage: Bacteria > Pseudomonadota > Gammaproteobacteria > Steroidobacterales > Foliamicaceae > Foliamicus. Next base: position 1,850,506 of record OZ220471.1, on the reverse strand, counting down.
ACGCCCCTGGTGCTGGTGAAGCCGGTGGTGACGGCGACGGCGGGCGACGGCCAGGTGACGCTGAGCTGGCCTTCGCAGCCGGGTTCGGGCGTGACGGCGTGGGGCTACCAGTCGAGCAGCGACGGCGGCACGAGCTGGACGTCGACGCAGACCGTGACGGGGGGCAGCACGACGAGCACGGTGGTGTCGGGTCTGACGAACGGCACGGAGTACACGTTCCGGATGTTCGCGCGTGCGGGCAGCGCGCAGTCTTCGTGGTCGGACCATGTGAAGGCGACGCCGATACCGCCGGCTCTGAGCATCGCGGACGTGACGGCGGCGGAGGACGGCACGTTCGCGTTCACGGTGACGGCGGCGCCGGCGCCCGCCTCGGGGATCAGCTTCAAGTACACGGTGACGGCGGCGAGCGGGGACACGGCGACGGCGGGGGCGGACTTCACGGCGGTGACGACGGCGACGGTGGCGACGATCGCGGCGAGTGCGACGACCGCGACGATCACGGTGTCGGTGACGGACGACGCGCTGGACGAGCCGGACGAGACGTTCACGGTGACGCTGTCGGATCCGTCGTCCGGGGTGACGCTGTCCGACGCCACCGCAACGGGCACGATCACCGACAACGACGATCCGCCGGCCCTGTCGATTGCGGCGCCGGCGGCGGTGACGGAGGGCGATTCGGGCAGCACGGACATGGTGTTCACGGTGACGCTGGGTGCGACCAGCGGCCGGCAGGTGACGGTGGACTACGCGGTGGACAGCGGCGCCTCGACGGCGACCTCGGGCACGGACTTCACCGCCCTGACGGCGGGTACGCTGACCTTTGCCGCGGGCAGCACCGGGGCGGCCCTGGCGCAGACCGTCACGGTTGCGGTGACCGGCGACGAGTCCGACGAGACCGACGAGACGGTGGTGCTGAAGCTGAGCAATGCGGTTGGCGCGACGCTGCCGGACCCGGCCACGGCGAGTGGCACGATCGAGGACGACGACGCTTCGCCGGTGCTGGCGTCGCTGACGGCCCAGACGGTGACGGTGGGCGAGGATGTGGACATCACGGCGTCGGCGACGGACGGCGACGGGGACACGGTGACGTACGCGTGGACGCGCAAGGCGGGCGAGACGACGCCGGCGATTCCGAACGGTACGGCGCTGAATGCGGCGCAGCTCACCTTCACTACGACGGCGCCGGGCACGTACACGATGACGGTGACGGCGTCGGACGGCAACGGCAACACGGACACGAAGGATGTGGTGTTGACGGTGACGCAGACCGTGGCTGCGGCTCTGACGATTTCGGTGGCGGACGTGAGCGTCATGGAGGGCGACTCCGGCGAGACGGACATGAACTTCACGGTGACGTTGAGCGGTTCGCCGAGTCATCAGGTCGAGATTCAGGCGACGGCGTGGGCCAAGGGCTCGGGCGATACGGCCAAGGGAGGCAAGGGGGCTGGCCGGGACTTCATCGGTTTCCAGAGACGGAAACTGGTGTTTGCGGCGAACGCGACCGGCGCGGCGCTGAGCAAGACGGTGACGGTGAAGATACTGGGCGACGAGGTCGAAGAGGACGACGAGACCTTTACGCTGCGGTTGAACGTCCTGCGCACGACCGACAGTCGCGTGGCCTTTGCCGGCGGCGAGTCGAGACTCGAAGCGACCGGTACGATCACCGACGACGACGACACGACTTCCACCGGCCACACCATTTCGGTGGCGAATGCGAGTGTCACGGAGGGCGACTCTCACAAGACGGCCATGAACTTCACGGTGACGTTGAGCGGTTCGCCGAGTCATCAGGTTGAGATCAAGGCGACGGCTTGGGCCAAGGATTCGGGCGATGCGGCCAAGGGAGGCTGGGGGCCTGGCCAGGACTTCATCGGTTTCAGGGATCGGAAGATTGTCTTCGAGGCGAATGCGACCGGCGCGTCCTTGAGCAAGACGGTGGCGGTGCAGGTGCTGGGCGATGAGGTGGACGAGGACAACGAGACCTTTACGCTGCTGTTGAACAACCTGCGCACGGCCGACAGTCGCGTGGTCTTTGCCGGCGGCGAGTCGAGACTCGAAGCGACCGGCACGATCACCGACGATGATGACGCCACGGCGACCGGTCATGAGATTTCGGTGGCGGACGCGGAGGTGGTCGAAGGGGACTCGGGGCGGACGGCCCTGAACTTCACGGTGACGCTGAGCGGTTCTCCGAGTCACCCGGTTCAGGTGGACGCGGTTGCCCGGGAGGGCACGGCCGAGGCGGGTCCCGGAAAGGACTTCAGGCATTTTCAGGCGAACCGGAAGGTGGTATTCGCGGCGGATGCGACCGGCGCGTCCCTGAGCCAGACGGTGAGGGTGGATGTTCTGGGCGATGAGGCGGATGAGGACAATGAGACCTTTACGCTGCGGTTGAACAACATCCGCACGAATGACCATCGCGTGGTCTTTGCCGGCGGCGGGACGAGACTCGAAGCGACCGGCACGATCACCGACGACGACACGGCGGGGGTGACGATCACGCCGAGCACTGTGACGGTTGCCGAGGGCGGCAGCAATACCTACACGGTGAAGCTGGACACGAAGCCCTCGTCGGACGTGACGGTGACAGTGGGCGGCGAATCGGGCGATGTGACGGTGACGGGTTCGCCGTTGACGTTCACGCCGTCGAACTGGAAGACCGCGCAGACGGTGACGGTGAATGCGGCTACCGACTCGGACACGACCAACGACAGCGCGACCTTGACGCACGCATCGGCCAGCAGCGACACGAACTACGGCCCGTCATTGAACATCGACGATGTCGAAGTGACGGTGACCGAGCCGTCGCCGTCGCCGACTCTTCCGGCGCCCGAAGGCTTGTCTGCCAGCGCGGGCGATGCGCAGGTGACGTTGTCGTGGACCGACCCGGGCAACGAGAACATCACCGTGTGGCAGTTGCGTTACGGCAAGGTGGGCGTGGTCTGGGGTTCGTGGTCCGACATTTCCGGTTCGAGCGCCGGTACCACGAGTCATACGGTGTCGAGTCTGGACAACGGCAGCGAATATCGCTTCCAGATTCGTGCGGTGGCGGGTTCCAACAACGGGGCGGAGTCGGCGGAAGTGACGGCGACGCCGCTTGATGCGAACGCTCCGCGAGTGGTGGTGACGCCGACGGAGTTGACGATCAACGAGGGCAGCGGGGCCAAGTTTGCGGTGGTGCTGGCGGGAGCGAGGCCGACCGGGACGGTCACGGTGGAGATCACGTCCGTGGTCGAGGGCCTTGACGACCGGGATATAGGCGAGCTGGTGTTCGAGCCCTACAACTGGGATGAGCCGCAGAGGGTGACCGAGTATGCCGTCGTGAGTGACGATGAGGGCGACCGCGGCTGGACCACTCGACTCGACGTGAGCGCTCCGGGCACCAACTACGCCGATGTGGAGGCGGACGATGTCAGCGTGACGGTGGTGGACACCACGGCGACGCTGACGCTGGCGGACGATCCGGCGGCGGTGACGGAGGGGTCGGACATCAGCCTGACGGTCACTTCGGATCGTGAAGTGACGGGCGTGTTGCCGGTGGAACTGACGCTTTCGGCTCGGAGTTCGAGCGATTTCGACGCGGACGACATTCCCGGCGACCTGACGCAGTTCTTCGATGCGGACTTTGGCAGCGAGGGGGGCACGACCGGGACGGTATTGATCCCGACCAGCTCCGACACGGCCGCTTCGGAGGGTGCGGAGAGCTACACGATCACGCTGGTGGACAACAGCGCCTGGAACGGCTACAAGCTGGGCGATGATGTTGTGGCGGAGGGTACGCTCAACGACGGCGCATCGGGATCACCGCCGGTGGTGACGACGCCCAAGGGAGTGACGGTGACGCCGACGACGCTGACGGTGGACGAGGGCGGCACGGCGACCTACACGGTGGTGCTGGATGCGGCGCCGAGCGATGATGTGACGGTGGTTGCGGAGGGGAGATCGGGCGATGTGACCTTCACCACCCAGGGTCAGGGTTCCGACGGCAGCAACTGGGGTCGTCTTGTGTTCACCACGTCGAACTGGGACATTCCGCAGTTGGTGCGGGTGTGGGTTCTCGAGGACGCCGACATGGAGGACGACGTGGCGGTGACGCTGAGCCACACGGCCAGCGGGGGCGGCTACGACTCGGTGAGCATTGACAGCGTCACGATCACGGTGACCGAGGACGACAAGACCATGTCGCCGGGGGGCGCGGAGGGGAGTCGTGATCCGGCGGGTTCGGCGGGGCCGCCTGCGTCGGCGCCCGGACAGCCGCAGGGTTTTGAGGCCGAGGCGGGCGACGGCGAGGTGGCGCTTTCGTGGAGCGATCCGGGGGACTCCACGATCACTCACTGGCAGCTGCGGGTGCGTCGTGGTACGGCCAGGTGGAGCGCCTGGACGGATATGGCGGGTTCCGGCGCGGCCACCACGAGTTACACGGTGACGGGTCTGGACAACGGCGTGAAGTATCGGTTCCGGATTCGTGCGGTGAATGCCTCCGGTGCGGGCGAGCGCTCTCCCCGGGTGTTTGCGACGCCGTTCGGGACACCGGAGATTTCCATTGCCGATGCTTCCGCCGACGAGGGGGAGACCCTGGTATTCGCGCTCACGCTGTCGGCGCCGTCGGCGCGTGAGGTGAGCGTGTCCTGGCGTCCGGCTTCGGGCGGGGACTACGGGAGCGCGGAGTCCGGCTCGGACTTTGTGCAGGCCTCTGGGGTTGCGCGGTTTGCGCCGGGCGTTGTTCGTGCGGAGATTCGTATCGAGACCCTGGACGATTCGCACGACGAGGGCCGAGAGACCTTTGCGATTCTGCTGTCGGATGCGGAAGGCGGCGTTATTGCGGACGGCGAGGCGACCGGCGTGATTGTCAACTCCGACCCGATGCCGCAGTCGTGGCTCGGTCGTTTCGGTCGCACGGTGGCCGAGGGTGCGCTCGACGGCATTGCCGAGCGCGTTGGTCGCACCGGTGAGTTCGCTCGTGTGCCGGGTTTCCGGGGCACGTTCGGCGGCTACGCGATCGGCGGCGATCCGGTTTCGGCGGCGGGCGCCTGCGGTTCGGGCGACGGGGTGGCGGCGGAAGCGACTGGCGACAGCGCGTTGCCCGGCGCCGGTGCAGCAGCGGAGCGTGACTGTCTGGCGGATCGGTTCGGCGCCATGGCTGGCCACTCGATTGGCAGCCCCCTGAGCGGTAGCTACACGATGGGCGGAGTTTCGGGTTCCGGGACTTTCGGCGGTGGCGCGGGAGCGTCCCCGGGGTATCCGGCGCAGCCGGGTATGGACGGCGGTTCGTCGTTCCCGGGTCAGCCGGGGCGGTTCGAGGACGGCGCATCGGAGACGGGTCTCGGGCAATTGCTGGCGGGCAGCCGCTTTACCTACACCCGCGAGGAGGACACGTTCGGCGGCGTTCTCGGGTTCTGGGGGCGCGGCTCGCAGTCGAGCTTCGACGGTCGCGAGGGCGAAGTGGGTCTGGACGGCGAGGTGACCACGGCGCTGCTGGGGGTGGACTACGCGAGGGGCCGCTGGCTGGCGGGTGTGGCGCTGTCGCAAAGCCGCAGCGCCGGCGGCTATCGCGGTGCGTCAGCCACGCCGGGGACGGACGGCGGTATCGAGGCTTCGTTGACGGCGGCGATTCCGTATGCTTCCTGGCGTCTTTCCGAACGGCTGTCGCTGTGGGGCGCGGTCGGCCACGGCAGCGGCGCCATCACGCTGGCGCCGGGTGCGGCCGAGTCCCTGGAGACGGCGATTGGCTGGACCATGGCGGCGGCCGGGGCGAGCGGCGAGTTGTTGTCGTTCGCGAACGGCGGTTCGCTGTCGCTGGTGTCGGACGCCCTGTGGGCGCGCACCACCTCGGCCCGCACGGACGGTCTGGTGGGCGCGGAGGCAGGCGTCGGCCGGCTGCGGCTGGGCCTGGAAGGCAGCAAGCGGTTTGCGCTGCCCGGCGGCGGCGGCTTGACGCCGAAGCTGGAGATTGGCGCACGACGTGACAGCGGCGCTGCGGAAACCGGCTTTGGGGTGGAAATCGGCGGCGGGCTTGCGTGGAGCGATCCGCGCCTGGGCATCGAGTTCAGCGTTGAGGGGCGGGCGTTGCTGACCCACGAGGACGGCGCGATGAGGGATCGGGGTTTTTCGGCCTCGCTGGCCTACGATCCCCGGCCGGACTCGGCCCTGGGCCTGACCCTGGCGCTGCGCCAGGACCTCGGCTCTGCGGCCAGCGGCGGTCTGGACGCCTTGTTTGCCCACGATCCGCTGTCGCGTCGCCTGGGCAGCGATCAGAGCGGTCGCTGGACGATGGAAGCGGGCTACGGCTTGCCGGTCTTCCGGGGGCGGTTCGTTGGCGCGCCGCAGTTGAGCTACGGCGTTTCGGCCGGCGCGCGCGAAGTGGGCGTGGGCTGGCGCCTCACGCCGGAGCTGGCGTTGGGCGCGCCCGATCTCGACGTGACGATCGAGGCCGTGCGGCGCGAAGCTTTGCAGGAACCGGCCGACCACCGCCTCGACATCAAGGTTCGAGGCCGCTGGTAAAACAACCCCGGGAGGCTGGCTGCAAGGAGGCGGCGTTGCGTTCGGCGGATCAGCGCCCGGCGCGGGCAGCCAGCCAGGGCTTCGTAATATCAGCGCAAGCGGGAAAGAGCGTGCTTGCCTGCTTCAGCGGGGCGGGCGGGGGCCGAACAGTCCGGCGCCTACCCGCACCAGCGTGGCGCCGCATTCGGTAGCGATTTCGAGGTCGCCGGTCATGCCCATGGACAGCGTGTCGAGGTTCATGCCGGCCGCGTTGAGTTCGTCGAAGAGGGCGCGCAGGCGAAGGTAGGCTTTGGCGGGCGCACCGGGCAGGGGAAGGCCCATGAGGCCGCGCAGTCGCAGCCGGGGCTGCGCGGCGACCAGCGACGCCAACTCGGGAACCGCGCCGGGAGAAAGCGCAGGGCGGGTGTCCTCTTCCTGCATGCGCACCTGCAGGCAGACACTGAGAGGCGGTAATCCCGGCGGACGCTGGGCGTTGAGCCGCAAGGCCGTGCGCTCGTGTATCAGCGTGTGAACCCAGTCGTAGTGTGTTGCCGCCGCGCGGGTCTTGTTGGACTGCACGCGGCCGATGAAGTGCCAGTTTGCGCCCGGCCCGGCGGCTTCCATCTTGGCGATGCCCTCCCGGATATAGTTCTCGCCGAAGTCGGAAAGACCGGCCGCTGTCGCCGCCCGTACCATATCCTTGCCGTGGGCCTTGGTAACCGCCACCAGCCGGATTTCCTCCGAGGTTTTCCCGGCGGCAAGGGCGATCCTTTCTCTGATGGCGGCCAGACGCGCGGCGATTTCATTCGGGTCCACGGCGCGGCCTCGCCGGGTCATCGTGGCGAGGAAAAGGCTGCTGCGAGGGCTTCCTTGCCCTCGCAGGAACCCGGCGTTGCGAGAGGGCCGGACGCCTTCGCCCCTGTGCGGGCGCGAAGCGTGTTGCTGGTCATCGCGGCGCGCTTGCCGCTGGCCTTCGTCCCCTGTACGGGCGCGAAGCGTCCATGCCCGGTTGTGCGGAATCAGCTTGCGGCTTCGGGTTGCGCAGGGTGTGCACTTTGCTCCTCAAGGGAGAGAGGGATGACATCCGCCAGATTACCCGAATCGGCGTTCATTTTTTCCAGAGCGCTGCGCACACCCTGCGCGTAAGCAGGATCCGCCTTGGAGAAATGTTCCAGTTGCCGGCTGACGATGCCTGCCGGCACGCCCTGCATGGCCTCGGCAATGTTGCTGAACAGCCTGGCTTTCTGCGCCTCGTCGAACAGGCGGAACAGGGCGCCGGCCTGCGTGTAGTCGTCGTTGCCTTCGCGGTGATCGTAGCGGTTGGCGGCGCCGGAAATGTTCAGCGGCGGCTCGGCGTGGGCTTCGCTCTGCGCCGGGCCGCCAAAGCTGTTCGGCTCGTAGTACGCGTCCGGGTTGCTGTGCCGGGTTCCGAAAAAGCGCATGGCGCCGTCCTTGTGGTAGTGGCGCACGGGGCGCTTCGGGGCGTTGACCGGCAGTGCCTCGTAGTGCGTCCCCAAGCGATAGCGGTGTGCGTCCGCATACGAGAAGATGCGCGCCTGCAGCATCTTGTCCGGCGAAAAACCGATGCCAGGCACGATGTTCGAGGGCGAGAACGCAGCCTGTTCGATTTCGGCGAAATAGTTCTCCGGATTGCGGTTCAGTTCCATCACGCCCACATCAATCAGCGGGTAGTCGCTGTGCGGCCACACCTTGGTAAGGTCGAAGGGGTTGTGCGGGGTCTTCTCCGCATCCTCCGCATCCGCTTCCGGCATGATCTGCACCTTGAGGTCCCAGCGCGGGAATTCGCCGCGCTCGATCGCGCCGAACAGGGCTTCCTGCCAGGACTCCCGGCTGCGACCGATTACCTCGGCGCTCTCGGCATTGGTGTAGTGCCGGTGGCCCTGACGGGTCTTGAAGTGGAACTTCACCCAGAAGCGCTCGTTGTCGGCATTGATCAGGCTGAAGGTGTGCGAACCGTAGCCGTTCATGAACATGGGCGCTGTGGGGCAGCCGCGGTCCGACATCAGGATGGTGATCTGGTGCAGGGATTCCGGAGACTGCGACCAGAAGTCCCACATCGCCACGGGATTGCGCAGGTTGGTCTTGGGGTGACGCTTTTGCGTGCGGATGAAGTCGGGGAACTTCAGCGGATCGCGGATGAAGAACACGGGCGTGTTGTTGCCCACCAGGTCCCAGTTGCCTTCCGGCGTATAGAACTTGACCGCAAAACCGCGCACATCGCGCTCGGCGTCCGCGGCGCCCAATTCGCCGGCCACCGTGGAGAATCGCACCAGGACCTCGCATTCGGCGCCCGGTTGCAGGCATTGGGCCCGCGTGTAACGCGAGATGTCGCTGGTTACGGTGAACCTGCCGTAGGCGCCCCAGCCCTTGGCGTGCACGACCCGCTCGGGTATGCGCTCACGGTTCTGGTGGGCCAGCTTCTCGATCAGTTGATAGTCCTGCAACAGGACCGGCCCGCGCTCACCGGCAGTCAGGGAATTCTGGTTGTCGGCCACCGGCGCTCCGGCGGTAGTGGTCATTACGGGGGGGCGTTGTTTCGTTGACATGGGGTTTTCTCCTTGTTGGTTCCCTGTATTTGGTGAATTTCGGGAGTCGCAGTGAATATAGGCCACTTTTTATAAAAAGTAAAAATGATAATATCTATATTTCTGATACTAATTTGTTATGAAGGTAACACTCAGACAGCTTCAATACTTCGTCGCGGTAGCCGAATCCCTGAACTTCAGCAAGGCGGCCGAGGCCTGCTACGTCAGCCAGCCGGGACTGAGCGCCCAGATCAAGGATCTGGAACGTGTGCTGGAGGCGCAACTTTTCGAGCGCAATCGGCGCAAGGTGCTGCTCGCGCCGGCGGGCGCGGCCCTGCTGCCTCTGGCCCGCCAGGTGTTGACGGCCGCAGGCGACTTCGAAGACGCCGCCAGGAGCCTCACCCAGCCCTTGTGCGGCAAGCTGCGCCTCGGCGTCATTCCCACCATCGCTCCTTATTTGCTGCCCAATGCCCTGCCCGGCATCCGCAGCCGCTACCCGAAACTCAAGCTGCTGCTGCGCGAGGAACTGACTCCGCGCCTGCTCGTTCTGTTGAATCAGGGCAAGCTCGATCTGCTGCTGCTGGCCCTGGAAGCGAACCTCGGTGGCGCGGCCACCCTGCCGCTGGCGGCGGATCCCTTCGTGGCGGCCCTTCCCGCGGAACATCCGCTTGCTGTTCGCGACCGGATCGAGGAAGCGGATCTCGCCGGCGAGGAGGTGCTGTTGCTGGAGGACGGACACTGCATGCGCGATCAGGCCCTGGGAGTTTGTGACCGTGCCGGCGCCGGCGAACTGGGGGACTTTCGCGCCGGTAGCCTGAGCACCCTGGCGCAGATGGTCGCCGGGGGCATCGGCATTACCCTGCTGCCGCAGATCTCGCTCAAGGTGGAGGCGCGCCCGCCTTCGCCCCTGACCGTCCGCCCCTTCCGCCAGCCGGGGCCGGGCCGCACCCTGGGTCTGGCATGGCGCAGGACCTCGCCGCGCGCAAGGGAATTCCGCCTGCTGGGCGAACTCCTGATGCCACAGGAAGCACCCGGGATCGAGGCTTGCCCCGAGCCGGCAAGACAGGCGGTTCAGCCCGGCGGAGGCAGGTAAATGCCGCCCAGCGACACGGCGGCGGCGGCCCCTGTTGCCGCCGGCGCGTTGCCCGGCTCGCCGCGCAACCGGGCCCTGGCGAGCAAGGCAAACCCGGCGGCCTCCACCCAGTCCGGATGCAGGCCCCATTGTTCGGTCGTCACCGGGCGGGAGTCGGTGTAATGCGCCGCCAGTCGTTCCATCACGAAGGCATTGGACGCTCCACCACCGCAGACCGCGAGCGAGGCGCCGGCGCATGAGGCCTTGACCGCCCCTGCAATGCTGGCCGCAGTCAGTTCCACCAGCGTTGCCTGAACGTTTTCGGGCGCCTGATCGCCGGCGCCGGCAGCCTTGAGCCATGCGGGATTGAAGTGTTCGGGGCCGGTGCTCTTGGGAGGTGGGGCGCTGAAATAGGCGTCCGCAAGCAGCCGCTCGAGCAGCGCCGCCTGCACCCGGCCCGAGCGGGCCCATTCGCCGTTCTCGTCAAACGGCGCGCCCAGATGCTCCAAGGCCCAGGCGTCGAGTAGCGTGTTGCCCGGGCCGGTGTCGAAACCCGTCACCGCGCCTTCGGTCGCCAGTACGCTGAGATTGGCGATGCCGCCGATGTTCACCACCACCCGATCCTCGCCCGGACGCCGGAACAGCCAGTCGTGAAACATCGGCGCCAGTGGGGCGCCCTGGCCTCCCAGCGCCATGTCGGCAGAGCGGAAGTCGCCTACTGTGACCACACCCGAAAGCGCCGCGATGCGTGCGGGCGATCCAACCTGCACGGTGTGCGGCGAGTCGCTGTTCGGCGCATGCCAGATTGTCTGGCCGTGGCTGCCGATGGCTTCCACGCGAGAGCGGCTCTGCCCGGTCTTGTCCAGCAAACCCAGCGCCGCCCGGGCGAAGACGGACGCTACCTGGGCGTCCAGTGCGGCGGCCTCTTCCAGCGGACACCGCCCCTGGCTTTGCGCGGCGGCGCGCAATCGTCTCGCAAGGTCCTTGGGGTAGGCGGAGGAAAGCGTGGCGACAAGCCGCGGCGTGGCGGCGGAACAATCCACCAGCGCCGCGTCCACGCCGTCCATGCTGGTTCCGGACAGCAGGCCGATGAACAGCGGGCGCACCAGCTTTTTCCTATCCCGGATAGATCCAGGCCGCCGGGAACACCGGGCCGTCCACGCACACCCGCTTCATCGCCAGGCCATCAGGCGTGTGCGCCTCGACCGCGCAGCCGGCGCAACCTCCCACCGCGCAGGCCATGTATTCCTCAAGACACAACTCGGCGTACACCCCGAAATCCGCCGCCAGACGAGCGGCGGCCTTCAGCATGGGCGCCGGCCCGCAGGCATGGACGGTCACCTCGCACAGCCGCTCGGGCGGCAGGCCGTCCAGCCATTTTCGGGTCATGTCGGTCAGGTGGCCGCGATAACAACCGGCCAGACCCGCCTTGCTCGCCAGATGCGAGGGTATGCCCCACCCGGCGGCGCAACTCAGCCCGGCGTTGCCGTTTTCCTGCTCCAGGGCAAAGGGATAGGGCAGTTCCGAACCCAGAAACAGCCTCGGCTCCCAATTGGCCCTGCCGGCCAGGCGCTCCGCCAGGAACAACACCGGCGGTATGCCTACTCCGCCTCCCAGCAACAGCACGATGGGACGGTCCTCATGCGGCGAAAATCCGTTGCCGATGGGACCCATGGCGCTCAGCACATCGCCCGGCGCGGCCTGCGACAGTCGCTTCAGGCCGGGCCCTCCCACCTTGTACAGCAGCTCCACCCAACCCTCTTCGGCATCCGCAAGCATGATCGACAGCGGCCGCCGTTGCGGAAGTTCCAGGCCGCAGCGCAGATGCACGAAGCTGCCGGGGCGGGCGGCAGCGGCGCAGCGAGGCGTATGCAACCGGATTCGATACTGTTCGCCCGGAAACTTGCGATGCGAAAGCACCTCGCCTTCTTCGACGAAGATTTGCGCGGCGCGTTTGGCGGCGGACGATTGCGTCGCCTTGAGTTCGGTCACGGCTTGCTTCCGTTTTTTCGGCGCGGCTTCGAGCCGCCTGCTTTCTTCGTCAAGCGCCTTGATCTTGTGTCGGATTATGGATCATGGGGGAACATAGCCAGTCTTCGGCAATCAGGCAAGCAGCGAGACTGTCGGCTTCCCCCTTGCGCACCCGCCGTCCCAATCGTCCGGACGAGCGCGCCTCGCGCAGCATCGAGCGCGCCTCGCGAGTGGAGAGATGCTCGGCCACCGCTTCCACGCCCAGACTGTAGCGGCGCTCCGCTTGCTCGCGAAAATTCCGGAAGGCGATGCGAAATTGCTCTTCCGGATCCGGGGGGCAGCCCAGCACCAGAACCTGCGGGCGGTACTCGTGCACCAGACGGTCGAGCTCGCTCCATTGCGGAAGCCCGGCGCGCGCAGGCAAACAACCCCGAGCGGTGATGACGCCGCCGGTCGAGGTGGCCACGCCGATTCGCCGGAGCCCGAAATCCAGCGCGATCAGCGGCTCGGGCCGGATGCGCCGCCGGCACTGCTTGTCGAGACCGAACGGAGATGGCCGCTCAGGCATTGCCCGCCTGCAGCCCCAAACTCGACACATCGACTCCCAGCAGCGCCGCCGAAGCCGCCCAGCGCCGCTCGAACGGCGTCTCGAAGAGAATTTCTTCGGTTGCGTCCACAACCATCCAGGAATTCGAGAGCAGTTCGCGTTCGAGCTGGCCTTCGCCCCAGCCTGCGCAACCCAGGGCCAGGAGGGCGCGGCGCGGACCCTTGCCGGTGGCGAGAGCGGACAGCACGTCCCGTGATGTGGTCACCTCGATATTGCCGCAAATCGATATGGTGGAATCCCAGCTTTTTCCTCCGGTCTCGTGCAGCACGAAGCCGCGTTCGCGGCTCACCGGGCCGCCCTTGAGGATGCTCTGGTTGGCGAGCTCCCGATCCTTGCTGTCCAGCGAGAGTTGCTCGAACACTTCGCCGAGCCTCAGCGCCGAAGGCCGGTTGATCACAATGCCCAGCGCGCCGTCGGCGTTATGGCCGCACAGGTAGGTTACGGTCTGGCGGAATCGCGAGTCGGGCATTCCCGGCATCGCGACAAGGAGCTTGCCGGAAAGGGAGTGAATTTCTTCCATGACGTATCGAAGCCGGATACTGGTTGGAATTATAGCGGCCCGGATCAGCCCGAACGCTCCAGGCGTTCCAGCAAACTGTCGATCAACAGGGCTGCCGCGTCTACTCCGGAAAGATTCCGGATCTCGCGAATTCCCGTGGGGCTGGTGATGTTCACTTCCGTGAGGTAGTCGCCGATGATGTCGATTCCGGCAAACGCCACGTCCCGCACCGCCAGTTCCGCTCCCACCCGCTCGCAGATCTCGATATCCCGCGGGGTGAGTTCACAAACCTCGGCGCGCGCGCCGGCCACGAGGTTGCCGCGGTTGTCGTCCCCGCGGGGCACGCGATTGAGCGCCGGGTTCACCGCTCGCCCGTCGATCAGCAGGATGCGGCGGTCTCCGGCAGCAACCTCGGGAATGTATCGCTGGGCCATTGCAAAGCGGGTTTCGCCGGCAGTGATGGTTTCGAGAATGACGGCGAGGTTCTTGTCCGTTCGGTCCAGGGCGAAGATCGACCAGCCGCCCATCATGTCCAGCGGCTTGACCACGATGCCGCCGTGCGTATCGAGGAAGTGGCGCATCCGGACGATGGACCGGGTCACGATGGTGGGCGGCGCAAGGTCCGGGAACCAGGCGATGAACGCCTTCTCGTTGATGTCGCGCAGCGCCTGCGGATCGTTCACCACAATTGCGCCTTCGGCCTGGGCGCGCTGCAGGACATAGGTGGCGAAGATGTATTCCGCGTTGAAGGGCGGGTCCTTGCGCATGAAGATCAGGTCCAGTTCGCCCAGCGGCAGATCCTGCGGCGATTCGAGGCGGAACCAGTCGGCGTCGTCCGTGGTCACGACAAGCGGAGCCGCCTGTCCGAAGGCGCGTCCGTCACGGATGTCGATGTCGCCCAGCGTCAGGTGAAAGAGAGCGACGCCGCGCCGCCGCGCCGCCCGGAGCAGCGCCAGGGTGCTATCCTTCTGCGGAGAGATGGTGGCGATCGGATCCATCACCACGCCCAGGGTGCGTGTCTTCATGGCGGGAAATAGCGGGGGCAAGACTTGCGACAACATTGTAAGAGGGCGCCGGACCGCAATAGCGATGCCCTCATGCTGATCCTGAACCCCGATACCGGTCTGATGCAGGGCGCCAGACAATCCCCGTGTCCAAACCGCGACGAGCGGCCGCCCGGGTGCGATGCCCGCCTGATCGTGTTGCACGCCATATCCTTGCCGCCGGGCCAGTTCGGCGGCCAGTCGATAGAGGATCTGTTCCACGGCCGGCTGGACCCTGCGGCCCACCCCTGCTTCCGCCGCCTGGCCGGGCTGAGGGTTTCCGCACACTTTATGGTGCGGCGCGACGGCGAACTGGTGCAATTCGTGAGCCTTCCGGATCGCGCCTGGCATGCGGGAGAATCCACCTTCCAGGGCCAGCCGGACTGCAACGATTACTCGGTGGGGCTCGAACTGGAAGGCGATGAGTCCACGCCGTTTACCGATAGGCAATACAATCGGGTCTGCGCCGCCATCGTCGCGCTGCGGACGGGGGTACCATCCCTTGCAGAGGCGCCGGTAGTTGGCCACAGCGATATTGCTCCCGGCCGGAAATGGGATCCGGGACCGATGTTCGATTGGGCGCGGCTGGCGGCAGGTTTGGCAAGGGCTGGGTAACACCACAACCTGATATGAAACTGATTGCCCTGATTATCGGTATCTACGCCGAGCGCTATCTGGCGCGCTGGTCGCATTTGCGCGAGTTTCGGCCGTTCGAAGAACAGGCGAACCGGCTGGCGGAAAAGGCCATGAGCCAGGGTTGGCGCACCGCATCCTGGCTGATTGCCGGCCTTGTTCTCTTGTGCGCGGCGCCGGTAGGCGTCGTGGTCTGGCTATTGCGGCACGACACGCTGCAGATCCTCTGGTTCGTGTTTGCGGTTGTGGTGCTGCTGGCTTCCTTCGGGCCGCGTGACCTGAAAGCCGAGGCGCTCGCCTATCACGAGAAGGCGCAAGCCGGAGACAGCGACGCGGCGAAGGCGCAAGCCGAGTCCCTGATCGGCGGCGCCGCGCCGGAGGATCCGGAGGAACAGGCGGCCGCGGTGGAAAGGGCGATTTACCGGGAAGCCAACAACCGCATCTTCGGCGTGATTTTCTGGTTCCTGATAGCAGGGTTTCTGGGGCCCGCCTTCGCCTTCGCCTTTCGTGTGCTCAACAGCCTGCGCCGCTACACGGCGACCCTGCCGGGGGGCGGAGACCTGCACCGCGCCGCGGTCAGGCTGCACGGCGTGATTGCATGGGCGCCGGCGCGCCTTGCGTCGGCGAGCTTCGCCCTGGCCGGCAATTTCGACGACGCCATCAACGCCTGGCGGGGCATTACGGCAAAGGAGCAAACGAACCTGTCCGACGGTACTGCTGCTGTGCTGGGGTCTGTGGGCGCCCACGCGCTGGGCGATCGTCCCGACCGCGTGCGCGGCGCCGTCGCCCTGGTGTATCGCAGCCTGTTCTTCGTGTGGGGACCGATCGTGGCGGTGGCCGTCATCCTGGGCCTGGTGTACTGACGCGCCCCGGTCCCCTGGCTTTCCTGCTGCCGGTGGCGAAGCAATTCCCGCTAACGGTGCAGAGTCGTTCGTTCAGGGCCGAATACCCAAGCTTGTGACCATTCAGGCGTTGAACCGGAGTTGATTTTCGAGCATTATCAAGCTTGGCGGGAATTGCTGCCGGTGGTGCGTGACCGGGGTGCGCATGGCCGGCCGGGTGGTACAATGAGCGGCATGTTGAAGCCTCAAGCAACGGGAGCGGATGTAGCTCCGTCGGGTTCGTCGCAAGAGGCGACGGATGCCGGTGGCGCACGCCGGAAGATCAATGCCTGATTGCAAGAACAGCATGAAAGTCGTGGTGGTTGTCGCCATCTTGACCTTGACCGGTTGCACATCCTTGCAGGATGTGGGGCTGTCGAGTCAGGAGTTGCAGGCGCGCATCCGGGCGGGCGAACTGGTCGAGGCGGGCGATCGCGTGGCGTTGCGAACCGCCGACGGCCGCGACTTCGTGATGAAAGTTGTCGAAGTGAACCGGGAATCGCTGCGAGGCGATGCAGCCGAGGTGCTCATCGACGATATCGTCATGCTGCGTGTCGAACGGATCGACCCCATGCGGAGCGCCGGAGCGGCGGCGGGCGGCGCCGTCATCGTGTATGTTGCAGGCGCCGTCATCGCGTTCCTCTCGCTGATCGACTCCATCTAGGCGCGCCGCGCGCCAACAAAATTCCCGATCCTTGGCGGGCCTCCGGGGAAACCGGAGGTGCGCTGGCTGGCGGTCGGGCGCGGTAGTCCAGCCTCACGACCCGGCGCGGGGAAATGTGGCTTGCAAGGGGTTCCGGCAGCCGCCGGGAAAAACGGAAAAAGCGCGCCGCCGCCTTCTCGATCGCTTGCCTGGAAAGGCATCCTCCCCGATTCGCCGCGGTCGCTACAATAATCCAGCCTTGGGGGAGGGCGATGGATGAACGATGACGAGCGGAGACGGTCCCTGACGGAATACGCCGCCGAGGGCGCGCAAACCCTGCATGAGGGTCGTGTTGGCGACATTCCCATCCTGCCGGTGTTCGCCGGGCTGGGCTACCTGCACAGCCATTTGCAGCGAGAGGGCATCAACATCTCGCGCTATGCGGACGAAGGCAGATGCATTCACACCCTGGGGAGGCTTTCGACTGCCGATTGCCAAGCCATGTTCGAGGGCTGGCTGCGTCATTTCAACGTGGCCGCGCCCGCCGGCATGTTGGACGGATGGCTCGATGCGCTGGTGCGCGACTCGCAGGGGTGGCCCATGCACACCAACGGGTTTTTGCGAATGCTGGCGGGAGCGCTGGCCGCATCCGATGCTCCGGCTTCACTGGCTGCGGCGGATATCGACGCCGTGCGACGGGTGGCGGCCGTTGATCGGGCAACCTACTACAACGGGCGCTACCGGGGGTTCATTCAGGATAACGTTCGCTGGGCGGGACGCGCGATGGCGGCTCTGGCCGCCGAGGGGGCTCTTCTGGCGGAAGACGCAACGGCCATCATCCAGGAGGTAGCGCCACCCGGCGGCCACGCGCCGGCCTTGTTCGACGCGCTGCTCGAACGCGGCTTCCTGCAGCGGCAAGGGACGGAGTTGACCTTTGCCTGCACCATCCCGTCGCTGGTTCGACACGCCGCCGTAACGGCGATGCAGCGCCCCGCCCTGCACACCGCCGCAACTCTCGGCAGGGCCGACAACGCAAGGCGCCTTGTTGTCGGGGGCGCCAATCTGAATTCTCGCGATGCTCTCGGGCGAACGCCCCTGCACATCGCCGCCGAGTGCCGGTGGGCCGGGTGCTTCTCAATGCGGGCGCGCGCACGGACGCATCGGACGCCGCCGGGTCCACGCCGCGCGACATCTGGCCGGAGTTCAAGTGGCCGCGCGCGGCCAGCGGACAGCAACGATGCAAATGGCGGCTGGCAAGGATGAACCCCGGAGCCTTGGGATTCCACGAAATTGATGCTGCCCGAGTTCATCGCCGACGCCAGGGCTCTGGCGGACACGCTCGAAGCAGCGGCGGATGACTGACCGGCTGCATCTCGAGCCACGGCATCGCGAAGTGCTGGAGGCGCTGTTGCGGGAGCATCTGCCCGATGTGGAGGTGTGGGCCTGTGGCAGCCGCGTCAACGGGCGGAGCCATGACGGCAGCGATCTCGATCTGGTGCTGCGCGGGCCAGGGTCGAAAGAGATTCCGGCAGGCAATCTGGCGGACTTCAAGGAGGCATTGCAGGAATCGAACATCCCCTTCCTGGTCGAAGCCCGCGACTGGGCGCGCCTGCCGGAGCGGTTCCACCAAGAGATTAAGCGCGAGCATGTGGTGCTGGTTGCAATAGATGATCGGAAAACTACCAACCGAAATTGCGACACAGTGCATACCACTTTGGGGAATTGTGCCCATCTGGTTCGGGATCCGGTCCAGCCATCTGATGTTCCGCCGGACTCTCCCTATATTGGTCTTGAGCACATAGGCGAGGGCTCGCTGCATCTGGCAGGCCAAGGCACTGCAAACGATGTTGAAAGCACCAAGAACCGATTCCGAGCGGGAGATACGCTGTTCGGGAAGCTCAGGCCGTATTTTCGCAAAGTCGCAAGGGCTCCTTTCGACGGCATCTGTTCAACTGACATTTGGGTCGTCAGGCCCAGAAACGGTGTTGACCAGGGGTTCGTTCATTACTGTTTGGCATCTCAACACTTTGTCGATTTCGTGGATTCACGATCTGAAGGCACTCGAATGCCACGCGCGAATTGGAAATGTGCATCCGAATATGCAATCAAGCTCCCGCCTCTCCCCGAGCAACGCGCCATCGCGCATGTCCTCGGCGCGCTGGACGACAAGATCGAACTGAACCGGCGCATGAACGAGACGCTGGAAGCGATGGCGCAAGCCATCTTCAAGGACTGGTTCGTCGATTTCGGACCGGTCCGGGCAAAGACAGAAGGACGCGAACCCTACCTGCCTCCCGAAATATGGAAACTGTTTCCCGATGCGCTCGACGACGAGGGGAAGCCAGTCGGATGGGTATTCTCGGAAATCGGCAAGGAGGTCCAAGTTATTGGCGGCGGAACTCCCAGCACGCGAGAACCTTCTTACTGGAATGGTGGCAAACACCACTGGGCCACCCCGAAGGACCTCTCCAAGCTGAAGTCGCCGACGCTGCTTGGCACGAACAGGAAAATTACCGACGCCGGGATGAGCAAGATAAGCTCCGGGCTCTTGCCGGTCGGCACCGTTCTTTTGTCCTCGCGTGCTCCGATTGGCTACCTGGCAATCGCCGAAGTGCCAACCGCCGTTAACCAAGGGTTCATCGCTATGGTTTGCCAGAAGCGGCTTTCCAACATTTTTGTTCTATTCTGGTGCCATAAGAACCTCGATTACATCAAGGATATATCAAGCGGCTCGACCTTCGCCGAGATCAGCAAGAAAGTATTTCGCCCTATACCGGTGCTCGTCCCGGCTGGGTCAGCGCTTTCTGCCTTTGAGTGCGCCGTGCGCCCTCTGTATGACCGCGTTGTCGCAAACGAAAGAGAATCTGAATCGCTCGCACAAGTCCGCGACCTCCTGCTTCCCAAGCTCATCTCCGGCCAGATCCCCCTTCGCGATTCCGAGCGGCTCGTTGGAGAGATCGCATGATCGGCGGCTTGCTCACCACTCCCGACCGGAAGGAGGGGTTGTCCCTGGCGTACGTCAAGGCGCTGGCGACAAGTGCGGGATTCCTGACCTCGGCGCCGGGGCCGGACCGGGACAGCATCGACCTGCGGGTTCAGGCCGGCGGCGCGCGCCGCCCGGCCCTCGACCTGCAACTCAAGGCCACGACCGGATTTGGCGCGCTGCGAAACGGCGCCTTGCCTTTTCGCTTGTCCATGAAGAACTACGACGACTTCCGCATTGAGACACAGACGCCTCGCCTGCTCGTGGCGCCGGAGCTTCTGGAGGATGAGACGCGCTGGTTGACCGTGACCGAGGAAGGAACTCGTCCTGCGGCGGCGCGCCTGCTGGCTGAGCCTGCAAGGGGGCTATGATGAACTCGCTGGTCAGGGGACCGTTACCGTTCACCTCCCCGAACGAAACATACGGGATGTCGAGGCCCTGCGAGAGTTGATGAAGCAATCCTGGCAGTTTGATTGTGAGCGCCAAATCTGCAATTGAGTGGACTGACGCAACCTGGAATCCGGTGACCGGTTGCACGAAGATCACCCGTGGCTGTGACCACTGTTACGCCGAGCGCTTTGCAGAGCGCTGGCGCGGCATTTCCGGGCATCCGTACGAACAGGGATTCGACCTGCGGCAGTGGCCGTCTCGACTCGGTCAGCCGGCACGATGGCGCAAACCGCGAATGATTTTCGTCAACTCCATGAGCGACCTGTTTCACAAGAATGTGGAGCGCAGCTTTATCGACAGCGTATTCGAAACGATGGAAACGGTGGACAGGCACATCTATCAAATTCTGACAAAACGAAGTTCGCTCATGAGAAATTATCTGCGGCGCAGGTACGCGGGCGGTCTGGCTCCTGATCACATCTGGTGCGGGGTGTCCGTTGAAGACAGTTCGGCAAGTACGAGAATCGAGCATTTGCGAATGGCGCCGGCTGCCGTGCGGTTCCTTTCGATCGAGCCGCTTTTGGGTCCCATCGGAAACATTGATCTCGAAGGGATGTCGTGGGTCATCGTCGGGGGAGAAAGCGGCCCCCAAGCGCGGCCCATGCGGCTGGAGTGGGTCCGGGATATCCGCGACCTCTGCGCCCAAGCCGGTGTGCCATTCTTCTTCAAGCAATGGGGCGGACATACACCGAAGGCCGGAGGCCGCAAGCTGGAGGGAATCGAGCATAACGCAATTCCCCTGTACCTGACCGAGAAAGACGACCATGCTCTTCCAATGGCGCTTTGACGACCCGCCCCCTGTTATCGAATCGCATAGCAGGGCGAAACTGGAGGTTTTGCGGCGCTATCTTCGAGCGTACTTCGACAGGCTGAACGTCAACCCGGTCCGTGAGGAATTCAATCTCGATCTTATTGATGGGTTTGCTGGAGGAGGCCTGTTTCTGGACGGAACCACCGAGGTTTCAGGTACGCCTTTGGTCATGCTTGAGGAGTCCGAACTGGCGAGCGTCAGAGTGAATGAGAAGCGCGTAAAGCAACTGCATATCCATTGCAGATTCTATTTCGTCGACAAGGAAAAAGCGCACACGGACTACCTGCGGAGACTCACCATGACGAAGCGCAAGGGCGCCGCCGCCCGGAAAGAAGCAGCGGCGCGGATTGCCGGGCGCATCGCCGGGGACATCCTGGAGCCCCCCCGTTCGGAAAAAGGCTTCTTCACTACCGCATGAGTACGGAATCATTGATTGACGCCATATTTTGCGGCCAGACAGCATTTCCCGCCAAGCGTGACAATGCTCGAAAATCAGCTCCGGTCCAACGCCTGAACGGTCACAAGCTTGAGTATTCGGCCCCAAACGAAAGACTCTGCATCGTTAGCGGAATTGCTGTTGGCAGAGAAATCGTCAATGCACTAACATTGAAACTGGACCCGTTGGCGGGGGCAGGTCAAGTGTCTTGATCGAACGGAAAGAGCGCCATCATGATCGAGCGACGTTTCAGGGAATTATGGGAACATTTGCAGGGCAAGAAGCCGCATCTTCCACATTTTCTCTCGGAAATTCACTTGTGCGGGATTCGGGGCATCGACAACCTGCGTACGGTGTTTGACTATCCGGTCAGCGTCATTGCTGGCGGCAACGCCAGCGGAAAATCGACTGTGCTGTTTGCGGCGGCTTGCGCATACCGGGTTCCCGGAGCCGGCGTCAAGGACTTCGTGCCGTCCACGCTGTTTCCTGATTACCGGCCAAAGATCGGGGTACGCGAGGATCACAAGAACGAAGTCATTATCGATTTTGACTATGCGACGCCGGAAGGTCGGCGGTCCATGCGATGGCGGCGGTCCAAGGGCTGGAATCGGAGCTTCCTCGGCCGGAAGAATGCCAGCCAGCCAGAGCGGCCTATCTATCTCAGGACTCTGAGCAACCTCAGCAATCCGTCCGAAGTGCGCGGAGTCTTGAGCATGTCGCGCTCGACTCTTGCGCCGCAAGAGAAAGTTCTGCCAGCGTCGCAGATTGAGTTTGCGCACCGGATGCTTCCGTTTCGATATTCCGAAGTCGTGAATCTGTCGAGTGGAACCAAGACTCTGCTCTTTGCTGCTCAGGAACGAGGCGCCGCGTATTCCGAACTGCACATGTCCGCTGGCGAGCGGGCCATTCTTCGCCTTTCTCAGGAAATCGCTCAACTCAAGGGGGCGTTGATTCTGATCGACGAAGTAGAAGCAGGGTTGCATCCCTGGGTGCAACAGCTCCTCATGTTGCAGTTGCAACAATTGGCGCTGCGCAACGACCTTCAAATCATTGTTACGTCCCACAGTCCGGTCGTGCTGGATTCGGTGCCGGCGAACGGACGTGTCTTCCTCGAACGTGACGATCACGGTCAGGTCACGGTCCGCCCTGCCTATCGAGATATCGTCCAGAATGCACTCTACGGGCGTTCCGGGGACGCCCTCAACCTCCTTTGCGAAGACGAGGTGGCCGAGGGCATTCTGCAAGGCGTACTCGATGTTCTTCTTGTTCAGCAGGGGATCAGGACGGAAACGGTTCGCATAGGCCGTGACACAGGGGCGGAAGAGTTCCCGTCCCACGCGGCTGCATTTCGCAAGTTCGGTCAGATCGACAGCTTTGTTTTCGTTCTCGACGGCGACAAGCACGGAAGCGCAGCGGAGGCGAGGTTGCGCGATCAAGCGGGAGATGTTCCGGTGTTGTTCCTTCCCGGTGACGCGCCGGAGGTCTGGGTATGGTGCGCGTTGAGAAAATTCTCTACCGAGGAAGCCGCCGAACTGAGTCTTGGAACAGACGCCCTCGCAGCACGCATGAATCAATTGGACTCGATCTACGATTCGGCGTCGGACTCCCCTGCGCGGATTGCCAAGACCAAGTTGCACAGTCTGGCCGAAGTTCTTCAGGGTCGGCGTGTACCGGATATCGCCCGCTTGGTCGGGCGGTTGGAGGCAGGAAAATTGGGGAGCGACATTCAACCGATGGCGGAAGGACTGGAAAGCGCGCTGCTTCGATGGCGTGCTGCTGACTGACCTGCCCCGCCGCTGCGACTGAGAACATCCATTTCGTTGAAACTCCCACGGCCCGAGCGAACATTTGCCTTGTTCCCCGTTCGGCAGGAGATTTCCTGTTGTATTGGCTGCCGTGGTCGATGAGCGAGGAGCGCAAGCACCCGTTGATGGCGCCCGGATGACTGGCGCTGTCGATTGCTGTTATTACGGTCGCGGCTTCACTGTTGAAGAAATGACGCTGCGATGTGCGTTGATCGCCAGCGATCCACAGCCCCCTCGCTCAGGAGAGATATTGCAGCCAGTCGTGGCCGGGGTCGCCGCAGGCGATGAACGGGGGATTGAGCGTGGAGGGCTTGCGATAGCGAAACGGCCGGCCGTGAAGGTCGATCACCGCCCCGCCGGCGCATTCCAGGATCGCCTGTCCGGCGGCTGTGTCCCATTCGGATGTGGGGCCCATGCGCGGATAGACATCCGCCTCGCCCCTTGCGATCAGGCAGAACTTCAGCGAACTGGCCACCGCGCGCCGGTGCGTCGCGCCCAAGGCGCTGCCCAGGGCGCTCACATAAAGCTCGACCGCCGAGGCGGCGTGCGAACGGCTGGCCAGAACCCGTAGCGGCGCCTCCAGCGGCTGGCGCACGGCAATGTTCCGGGCGACCTCCGATCCCGCCTGAAGGAAGAACGCTCCGCCGCCCTCGCGGGCAAAATACATTTCCTCCATCGCCGGCGCGTACACCACGCCCAACACTGGCCGGTCTCCATGGATCAGCGCGATATTCACGGTGAACTCCTCGCCCCCGCCCATGAACTCCCGGGTTCCGTCCAGGGGGTCCACCA
This sequence comes from Gammaproteobacteria bacterium, assembly GCA_965115835.1. Classification (GTDB taxonomy): domain Bacteria; phylum Pseudomonadota; class Gammaproteobacteria; order Steroidobacterales; family Foliamicaceae; genus Foliamicus. The sequence goes on along the minus strand of OZ220471.1, from coordinate 1,826,854 downwards.
GCCAGTGCCAGTCCCACTCCGAGCGGTTGCTGGCATGCTGTTCGACATCGGATTCCTCCGACAGAACCGCAATCTCCGGGGTCAGGCCCGCCAGCCCCGAAACGATGTGCTGGTGCGCCGCCCGATCCGCATCGGTGACCGGCGTGCGGTCGGCCTTGTAGTTCACCCCCAGCGCTTCGGACCGGAACAGCGTGAGAATGATCCGCCCCGCCTCCTGCGCGAGGCGCACCGCAGGATCAATCAGGCGGGACAGGTCCCCGCTGGCCCCGGCGCCCATCGATCCGACGCTATCGGCGGATGCGGCGGGGCGGCCGGCGGCGGGCGTGACCTTTCGGCCGCGTCGGCCGCGAGGAGTTCCGCCTCGACCCTTGCGAGCGCGGCGGGGGCTCGCCGGCATAGGGCGCCAGCAGATCCGGATCGATGGAGCGGCGCTGGATCGACTGGCCGACGAAGGCCTCGATTTCGGGCAGTGAGTAGGCGTAGTGCTCACAGGCAAAACTGACTGCGTGCCCCATTTCTCCGGCCCGCGCCGTGCGCCCGATGCGATGCACATAGTCTTCCGGGTTCTGCGGCAAATCGTAGTTGAAGACATGGGTCACGTCCGGCACGTGCAGTCCGCGCGAGGCCACATCCGTGGCCACCAGAACCGGCAGGTCGCCGTCGTGGAAGCGCTTGAGCATGTCCATCCGTTTGCTTTGCGGCACATCGCCGGAGATGGCCTGGGCCGTCATGCCCCAGCCATCCAGCCGCCGGGCCAGATAGTCGGCCTCGCGGCGCGTGTTCACGAAGACCATGCTGCGCTCCACGCCGTGCTGTGACAACAGCGCCGCCAGCAACGGCGCCTTCTCTTCGCTGGCGGGGTAATACAGCCATTGCTCCACCTCGTCGACCACTTTCTTGTCGGGCTCGATGCGCACCACCTCCGGATCATTCAGGTGCGTGGTGGCCAACTCCATGACCAGATAGCCCAGGGTGGCGGAGAACAGCATGCTCAGGCGCTTCTCGCGCGGCGGCAGCCGTCGCATCACGTAGCGGATGTCGCGGATGAAGCCCAGGTCGTACATGCGGTCGGCTTCGTCAATGACAATCACCTCGACCGCCGAGAGGGTGAATACGCCCTGCCGGTAATAGTCCAGCAACCTGCCGGGAGTGCCAATCAGCAAGTCGGTTCCAGAGCTCAAGCGCTCGCGCTGCGACTTGTACGCCGCCCCGCCGTACACCACCATCATGCTCAAACCGGTAGCCGCGCCCAGAAGCTGCGCGTCCCGCTCGATCTGCTGAGCCAGCTCCCTGGTTGGCGCCAACACCACGGCGCGCGGCGCGCACAGGCTGGAACGTTTCGGCGGCGGACAGCGCAACAGCCGATTGAAGATCGCCAGCAGAAATGCGGCCGTCTTCCCGGTGCCGGTTTGCGCCTGACCGGCCACGTCACGGCCGTCCATGGCCAGCGGCAGGGCCTTGGCCTGGATCGGAGTCAGCGTCTCGAAACCGGCGCGCCGGATGCCCTCCTGAACCGGCGGCGGCAAATCAAGGGAATTGAAACGTATTGAGTCTTCGGACAATGTTTGGCCTTGTTGACCGTTGCGTATTGTAGTGCTTGTGCGGCGCAGGCGCATGCTGGAGCACGCAATGCCGGCCAACCCCTGTTTGCGGTTTTTTCATGTAGAATGGCGTCCATGCCCGGAATCGGCCGGGGGCCGCGTGGCCTTTCGCAGTCGACGCAGCCGTTATCGGATCGCCCGCCAACCATCGAAGGGGGCAACGGTTTTTGCAAGGGGAGGCAAGGGGCCTCGCCCATACATCCCAACTCCAATTGATTCTCTCAAGGGGAGCCTCATATGAGCGTTGCTCACGTTACGGAAGAAAACTTCCAGTCCGAAGTTCTTGGCAGCGAAGTGCCGGTTCTGGTGGATTTCTGGGCGGAGTGGTGTGGTCCCTGCCGCATGATTGCGCCCGTTCTGGAACAGGTCGCAGACGAGTACGAAGGACGTTTGCAGGTGGTGAAAATCAACGTTGACGAAGCCCAGCAAACGGCTTTCCGCTACAACGTTCGCAGCATTCCCACCCTGATCCTGTTCAAGGGCGGGCAGGTGGAAATGCAGGCGGTGGGTGCGCAATCCCGCCAACAGATTTCGCGGATGCTGGAAGAAAAACTGTGAGAAATTACGCCGGAAATACGGGCCGCCCACGCCGCCCACCCCGTTCCAGAACTCCCAATGCCGCCCCGCGGGGACGGCGCCGGGACCGAAGCCACCACGATGATGTGGGCGGCTTCACGGTCGAGGAAACGATCACCACCGAACAACTTGATGCGCTGGGCCACATTCTCAAGCTGAGCGAGTTCAAGAAGCTTCCGGTAGCCAAGGTTCTGGAGCAGGGTCGCCAGCTCGGCCTGGAAAACCTTGCCCGGGCGCGAAAGCAGGACATCATCTTCTCGGTGCTGAAGGCGCACGCCGGCAAGGGTGCGTCCATCCACGCCGAGGGAGTGCTGGAAATCCTGCAGGACGGTTTCGGTTTCCTGCGCTCCGCCGACGAGTCCTACCTGGCCGGCCCGGATGACATCTACGTCTCGCCGGGCCAGATACGCCGGTTCAACCTGCGCACCGGGGACACGCTGTCCGCGCTGGTGCGTCCGCCTCTGGACAGCGAGCGCTACTTCGCCCTGTTGAAGGTGCATCAGATCAACCACGAGGCGCCGGCCAATTCCCGTGACAAGGTGTTGTTCGAGAATCTCACGCCGCTGTTCCCCAAGGCGCGTTACACGCTCGAGCAGGGCAACGGCAGCACCGAGGATCTGACTTCGCGCATCATCGACATGGTCGCGCCCATCGGCAAGGGGCAGCGGGGGCTGATCGTGTCGCCGCCCAAGGCCGGCAAGACCATGTTGCTGCAGAACATCGCCCAATCCATCGCGGCCAACTATCCGGAAACCTTCCTCATCGTGCTGCTGATCGACGAGCGTCCCGAGGAAGTAACGGAAATGCAGCGCAGCGTGCGCGGCGAGGTCGTATCCAGTACTTTCGACGAGCCGGCCACCCGCCATGTGCAGGTGGCCGAGATGGTCCTGCACAAGGCGCGCCGGCTGGCGGAGCACCGCCGCGATGTGGTGATCCTGCTGGATTCGATCACGCGTCTGGCGCGCGCCTATAACACGGTCGCGCCTTCTTCCGGGCGGGTGCTGTCCGGCGGTGTGGAGGCCAACGCGCTGCAACGCCCGAAACGCTTCTTCGGCGCGGCCCGCAATATCGAGGAAGGCGGCAGCCTCACGATCTTGGCCACCACGCTGGTCGATACCGGCTCGAAAATGGACGAGGTGATCTACGAGGAGTTCAAGGGCACAGGCAACTCGGAGATTCACCTGGACCGGCGGATTTCCGAGAAGCGCGTCTTCCCCGCCATCAATATCAACCGCTCGGGCACGCGGCGCGAGGATCTGCTCACCGAGGAAGACGAGATGCAGAAAATCTGGGTGCTGCGCAAGTTGCTCCACCCCATGGACGAGCTGGCGGCCGCCGAATTCCTGATCGACAAGATGCGCGACACGCGCAGAAACAAGGCCTTCTTCGAAACCATGAAGATGGGCTGAACGCCCGGACACAGAGCCTGCCCGGGGCCACTCGCCGGGCGAGACCGGGGCGGACGGGGGACGGTGCGGTGCTCCAGTCCGAAGTGAGCGTGGCAATGTGCTGCTGCGGGCCAGGCGGTAGCCTTGGGCCGCCGATTGCGCCGGGGCGGGCTATTCTTTATGCTCGCGGGCCATGAGCGAATACGCAGGCTTTGCAGTACGCCAACACGTTGGCAGCATCATTGATGGCGAGCCGGTCGCCGCCGGCAGGCGCGGCGCGGACTTTCCGATCATCAACCCCGCCAGCGAGGAACCCAACGGGGTTCTGCGCGAAGCCGACGCCGCGGAAGTGGACGCCGCCGTTCGTTCCGCGCGCCAAGCGTTCGAAAGCGGCCCCTGGCCCCGCATGGGCGCGGACGAACGCAAGGCGGTGTTCCGCTCCATGCATGCGGCGCTGCACCAGCATCGCGAGGAGCTGGAGTTCCTCGACAGCCTGAATACCGGCGTGCCGATCAGCCAGGTGCGGGCCATGCATGTGGCGCGCGCTGCCTACAACTTCGAGTTCTTCGGCGAAGTCCTGAGCCAGGACTCCGGCGAGGTCTATACGCAGAACACCGATTTCCTCACCTACGTTACCCGCGAGCCGGTGGGCGTAGGCGCCATGATGGCGCCCTGGAACGCGCCGATTCCGCTGGCGTCCATGCGCGTGGCCACCTGCATCGCCTTCGGCAATACTTGTGTGCTGAAGCCGTCGGAGTACACCCCGCACTCCATGCAGCGCATGGTGGAGATCTTCCACGAGGCGGGCTTGCCGCCCGGCGTGGTCAATCTCGTCAACGGGCGTGGCGCGGTGACCGGAACGGCGCTGGTCAACCACCCCGAGGTGGATATGGTCGGGTTTACCGGAGGATCGGAGACCGGCAAGATCATCATGTCCGAGGCGGGCAAGTCCCTGAAACCCGTGCTGCTGGAACTGGGCGGCAAGTCGGCCAACATCATTCACGAAAGCGCCGATATGGAGCGTGCGCTCGACGGCGCCCTGCTGGGCATCTTTTCCAGCAACGGCCAGCAGTGTCTGGCGGGTTCGCGGATTCTGGTGCAGCGGTCGATCGCAGGCGAATTCATCGAGCGCTTCGTGGAGCGCGCCCGGACCCTGCGGATCGGCGATCCGCTACAGGCGGACACCGAAATCGGCCCGCTGTGCTACGAGCAGCACATGCAGCGGGTGCTGGGTTACGCAAGGCTTGCGCGCGAAGAAGGGGCGAAGGTGCTCCTGGGCGGCGGCCGTCCGGCCCAACTCGAACGCGGCTGGTTCGTCCAGCCCACCGCGGTTCTGGCCGGGGACCATTCCGCCCGTATCTGCCAGGAGGAGATTTTCGGCCCTTTTGCAACCTTCCTCGAATTTGAGGATCTGGATGAGGCCCTGCGGATGGCCAACGATTCGCAGTTCGGCCTGGTGGCCTACCTGTGGTCGCAGGACCTGAACGTGACCATGCGCGCCGCCCGCGAGTTGCGCGTTGGCACGGTCTGGGTGAACACGCCCATGTTTCGCGAACTGCGGGCGCCGTTCGGCGGCTACAAGCAGTCCGGCATCGGGCGCGACGGCGCTCGGGGAAGCCTGCAATTCTTCACCGAACCGAAGACGGTCAGCATTCCGCTTACCGACTTTTCCATGCTCAGGATGGGGCGCTGAAATCATGTCGAACGAACTTCCGGTGCGCGTGCAGCGCGCCAATCTCGTGGTGGCGGACCTGGACCGGTCGCTTCGCCTGTACCGGGACATCCTGGGCTTTCGGCTCGACTTCATACAGGGGGAGCGCGAAGAGACCTACGCCTACACGGTGTTCCGGATTCCCGGGGAGGCCAGGACCCGGTTCGCTGCGCTCAGCAGCAAGGGGCAGGCCCGCAGTCTGGCGCTCACCGAGGTGGGCGGCGTGGACCTGCCCGAGGCTTCGCTGCCCCACAGTCATGCGCTGGTGCTGGAGGTGGATGATTTCGACGGGGCCGTGGAGGGCGCGCGCGCGGAGGGCTTGCACATCTTCCCGGAGGAAACCCTGCACACGCACGACGGCCGGGTGGGCCGGGAGATCGGCATACTCGATCACGATGGCCACCTGGTAGTGCTGTACTGCATTCGCAAGGCCGCGTGATGATTCCCGGCTTCGCTTCCCTGCTGGCCCTTGCGCCGATCCCGGGCCTGACGCCGCGGATCGCCCGACAGGCGCGCCGGCGGGCGGGCTGGTCTCCGGAGTTCCATGCCGCGACCCGTTCGGGGGGCAGGTTCGACAACGGACCGGCGATTGCCGGAGACCCTTTCTTGCGGGTTCCGGCGCTGTCCGGCCCGCGCGGCAGGAGCGCCTGAGGAGAGAACAGGACATGCCGGATATTTCACGGGCCGAGGTGGCGGCGATCTACCACTCGCCGTTGCTGGATCTGATCTTCCGGGCGGCTACGGTGCACCGCGAGCATCACCGCCCCGGAGAGGTGCAGTTGTGTACGCTGCTGTCGGTGAAGACCGGCGGCTGTCCGGAGGACTGCGCCTATTGCCCGCAGGCGGCGCGCTACCACACCGACATCGACCGGCACGGGTTGCTGGATCTCGAAACCGTCACCGAAGCCGCGCGCGCGGCGCGGGAAGCCGGGAGCACGCGCTTTTGCATGGCCGCGGCCTGGCGCGAGGTGCGCGACAACCGCCATTTCGACCGCGTGCTGGAAATGGTGTCCGCGGTGCGTGATCTGGGCCTGGAAGTGTGCTGCACCCTGGGCATGTTGACCGAATCGCAGGCGCAGCGCCTCAAGGAAGCGGGTCTGTACGCCTACAACCACAACCTGGATGCGAGCCGCGAGTTCTACCCGCAGATCATCGGCACCCGCACCTACGACGAACGCCTGGAGACGCTGGCCAATGTGCACCGGGCCGGGCTGTCGGTGTGTTGTGGCGGCATTGTCGGAATGGGCGAGACGGCGGATCAGCGTATCGACCTGCTGCATACCCTGGCGACGCTGCCCGGCCCGCCCGAATCGGTCCCGGTGAACGCGCTGGTTCCGGTGCCGGGCACTCCGCTGGAGGACTGCCCGCCCGTGTCCACCTGGGATATGGTGCGCATGGTCGCCACCGCCCGGATCCTGATGCCGCAGGCGATGGTGCGGCTGTCCGCGGGGCGCGTGCGCATGAGCGCCGAACAGCAGGCGCTGTGCTTTCTCGCCGGCGCCAATTCCATCTTCACCGGGGAGAAACTGCTGACCACGCCCAACCCGTCTGCCGACAGCGACGGCGAATTGCTGGAACTCCTCGGCCTGACCGCTCGCGAGCCGCATCTCCGAGAGGAAAGTCGCCTGCCTGCATGAGCGCGGCAGTCCGGCGGGCCCTGGACAAGGCGCTCCGGGAGCGCGAGCAGGCCAACCTGTTGCGGCTCATGCCGGACGCGCCGCGCGGCGTGGATTTCTGCTCCAACGACTACCTGGGCCTGGCCCGCGACCCTCGCCTGCGCCGGCGTATCGCGGAAATCAGCGCCCACCGCGCCGTGCCGCAGGGCGCCACGGGATCGCGGCTCATTTCCGGCAATCACCCCGCACTGGAGGCCCTGGAGAGCCGGCTTGCGGAGTTCTACCGCGCCGAGGCGGCGCTGGTGTTTCCCAGCGGTTTCACCGCCAACATGGGGCTGCTGGCAAGCCTGGGCGGCGTGGCGAACACGCTGTTTTGCGACCGCCTGCTGCATGCCAGCGCGATTGACGGCTGCCGCTTGAGCGGCGCCGAGCGAATTATTTTCGCCCACAACGACATGGGCGAGCTCGAGGCCGGTCTGGACCGCATGAAGCCCGGCGAGGCGGGAGTGGTCGTGGTGGAGAGCCTCTACTCCATGGAAGGCGATTTTGCGCCGCTGGAAGAAATCGTGGCGCTCGCCGACGCCCGGGGAGCGGGCCTGGTGGTGGACGAAGCGCACGCCAACGGACTGGTCGGGCCGGGCGGCCGGGGCGCGGTCGTGGAAGCGGGGCTGGAGCACAGGGTGCTGGCGCGCGTGGTGACCTTCGGCAAGGCGCTGGGGCTTTGCGGCGGCGCGGTGTTGTGCCCGGCCGCGCTGCGCGACTACCTGGTGAATTTCGCCAGGCCCTTCGTGTTCTCCACCGGACCGTCGCCGCTATGGGCGCTGTGGGTGCAGGCGGCCTACGACCTGCTGCCCGAGCTTGGCGACCTGCGCCGCAAGCTGCGGGCCAATGTGGCCTTTTTTCGCCGGCGCGCGGCGGCATCGTCCCGGGAGTGGCTGCCCAGCGAGTCGTGGATTCAGGGCCTCATGGTTCCGGGCGCGGCCGCCGTGCGCCGGGTGGGCGAGGCGCTGCGCCGCAAGGGCCTGATGGTCCTGCCGATTCGCGCTCCCACGGTTCCGGAAGGGCAGGAGCGGATTCGGGTGTGCCTGCACGCGCACAACACGGGTGAGGAAATCGACCGGCTGTTCGCGGCGGTGGACGAAGCGATGCGCGCTTCCGGTGGGTTGTGAGGCTTGCGGGCCGGGCTTGCGGCGCTCCTGCGAATGCGAACCTTCAAAGACACCCTCGCGCCGGGCGCTCCTGCGCCGGTGCTCTGTATAATCCACCCTGTTTCCCTGCCCACCACACGGTACCCGCCCATGAAAAGATATCTTGCCGTTTGCGCACTTGCCCTTGCCGGCGCAGCCTGTGCCGCCGACGCCCCGCTGGAAGTCGGTTCGCCGGCGCCTGAATGGACCCTTCCCGGTTCCGACGGAAACGAATACTCGCTCTCGAAACTGCTGGCGGACGGCCCGGTGGTGCTCGCCTGGTTTCCGAAGGCCGACACGCCGGGCTGCACCAGGGAGTGCAAATCCCTCACGGAGAACGGCGACCGGATTCGCCAGTTCAATGTCAGTTACTTCATGGCCAGCGTGGACTCGACGGAAGACAACACCGCGTTCGCCAACAAGTACAGCGCGGATTTCCCCATCCTGTCCGATGAGTCCCGGGAAGTCGCCAACGCCTATCAGGTGATCGGCGCCTTCGGCTTTCCGAGGCGCGAGACGTTCTACATCGGCAGCGATGGCCTGATCCTTGACGTGGACCGGAAGGTCAAGGCCGACACGGCTGCCGAGGACATTGTCGCCACGCTCGAGCGGCTGGGCGTGGAGAAACGCGCCGCCGCCTCTTCTTCCGCTGGCCGCTAAGCCCGCCTCCGCCAGCCTGGGGGGATTGCCTGCCGCGCACGGAGGTTCCGCCGCGCGCACCGCGTCGTACGGGTGGGGAAAATGCAGCGTTACGCGATTGCGGGCATCGGCACCGGCGTTGGCAAGACCCTGGTGTCGGCGTTGTGCGTGGAACGGCTGGGCGCGGCCTACTGGAAACCGGTACAGGCGGGCGGGCTTGCGCATACCGACACCATGGAAGTGCGCCGTCTGGTCACCAACGACCGCGCCCGTTTCCTGCCCGAGGCCTATAGGCTGCAGGCCGCCATGTCCCCTCATGCCGCCGCCGCCTGGGAGCATCTGACCCTCAAGCGGTCGCGCCTTCAACTTCCGGAGGTGGATGGAAGCCTGGTGGTGGAGCCGGCGGGCGGCGTACGGGTTCCGCTGGCCGGGGATATGCTTACTGGCGATCTCATGGAGGACTGGGGGCTGCCGGTCATCGTGGTCGCCAATTACTACCTGGGCAGCATCAACCACACCCTGCTCACGGTCGAAGCGCTGGAGGCCAGGGGGTTGCCGTTGGCCGGGATTGTGTTCAGCGGCGAACCCAACCACGAAAGCCGCAGGGCGATCCTCGACATGACCGGTCTGGAGTGCCTTCTGGATCTGCCGGCGCTGCCGCGGCCTGTGTCCCGCAGGCAGGTTCGGGCGCATGCCGCCAGGATGGCGCTGTGAACGACGGTTTGTCGGCATCCGATCTGGCCTTCGACCGGCGCCATGTCTGGCATCCGTACGAGTCCATGCGCAACCCCGCGCCGGTTTACCCGGTGGCCTCGGCGCGCGGAGTGCGCCTTGTGCTGGAGGACGGCCGGGAACTGATCGACGGCATGGCGTCGTGGTGGTCGGCGATCCACGGCTACAACCACCCTGCGCTGAACCGTGCCGTGCGCCGGCAGTTGGCCCGCATGGCTCATGTGATGTTCGGCGGACTGACGCACCAACCGGCCATCCGTCTGGCCCAGCGGCTGACGGCGCTGGCGCCAGGAGACATCGACCGCGTTTTTTTCAGCGATTCCGGTTCCGTGGCCGTGGAGGTGGCGATCAAGATGGCCCTGCAGTACTGGCGCGCCAGGGGCGTTGAAGGCCGGACGCGACTTGCGACCGTTCGCGGCGGCTACCACGGCGACACCTTTCAGGCCATGTCGATATGCGATCCGGTGGCCGGGATGCATCACCTGTTCTCCGGCGTCGTTCCCGAACAGTTGTTCGCCAGCTCGCCGCGCGTGCGCTTCGGCGAACCCTGGGACCCCGCGGACCTCGATTCGCTGGAGGAACTGGCGGCGCGCCATCGCCACGAAATCGCCGCGTTGATCCTTGAGCCGATTGTGCAGGGCGCTGGCGGCATGGCGTTCTATCACCCCGAGTACCTCAAGGGAGCGCGCGAGCTGTGCGACCGCCACGACCTGCTGCTGATCGCCGATGAAATCGCTACCGGTTTCGGTCGCAGCGGCCAGCTGTTCGCCTGCGGGCACGCCGGCGTGGTTCCCGACATCATGTGCGTGGGCAAGGCGCTCACCGGGGGCTACATGAGCCTGGCGGCCACGTTGGCGCGGCGGCATGTCGCCGGGACGATTTCCGCCGGGCCGGGCGCAGCGTGCGTATTGATGCACGGTCCCACCTTCATGGCCAATCCGCTGGCTTGTGCGGTTGCGGCGGCCAGTATCGATCTGCTCGTCGAGTCGCCGTGGAAGAAGCGCGTGGCGCGGTTGGAGCGCGAAATGCGCAGCGGGCTTGCGCCTTGCCGGCAAATGCCCCAGGTCGCCGATGTGCGGGTGCTGGGCGCCATCGGCGTGGTCGAGATGCGCCAGCCGGTGGATGTGGCGGAAACCCAGCGCCGGCTGGTGGAGCGCGGCGTGTGGGCGCGGCCGTTCGGCAAGCTGATCTACCTGATGCCGGCGTACGTGATGTCCAATCGGGACCTCCGGCAGCTGTGCGCCGCCGTTTGCGAGACCGCCGCCCTCCAGCCCGCCTGACGGGAGGGCGTACCATCGGCTCTCCAGTTGGGGGACAGACCGGCATGAGCGACGCACTGCTGTACGAGAGGAAAGGGGCTGTGGCCCTGCTTACCATCAAGCGCCCGGAGGAGCGAAACCTCCTGGGACGCATCGGCGACGGCGAGTGGTTCGAGAAAATCGCCGCGCGCATACAGGCCGACGTCACAGTCCGTTGCGCCATCCTTACCGGCGCCGGGCCGGCGTTCTCCTCCGGCGGCGATGTCAAGGCCATGCGCGACCGCAGCCCTCCCTTTTCCGGCACTTCGGCCGACTTGAGCAACAACTACCGTGGCGAAATACACCGCATGGTCAGGGCGCTGTGGCGCCTGGATGTGCCGCTCATCGCCGCGGTCAACGGCCCGGCCATAGGCCTGGGCAACGATGTGGCCTGTCTGGCGGACATCCGACTGGCCTCCGAAAAGGCCCTGTTCGGGCAGACCTTCCTGAAGCTGTGCCTGATTCCCGGCGACGGAGGCGCATGGATTCTTCAGCAGCTGATCGGCTATTCGCGCGCCGCGCAACTGCTGCTGACGGGCCAGTTGATCGATGCCCGGACCGCATGCGACTGGGGGTTGGTCAGCGAGGTGACGCCGCCGGACAAGTTGCTGCCCCGGGCGCTTCAGCTTGCCGGCGAGATCGCCCAACAGCCGCCGGTAGCGCTGCGCATGGCCAAGCAGTTGCTGCGCGCCGGCCGTCAGGAGCGCTTCGAGTCCGTCATGGAAATGTCGGCGAACCTGCAAGGCATCCTTCAGCGCACCGCAGATCACGAAGAAGCCTTGGCGGCCTTCTTCGCCAAGCGTCCGCCCCGCTTCACCGGCAACTGAACTCCCGCCTCCGGCATTCCGGTCTGTGGGGCGCTGCGGGAAAGGTCACGCCTTGCCGCACGGGAGGGCGCGGCCGTTACGGGCCGCTTGCAACCAGACCGGCTTCCACGAAGTGCAGCACATAGGCCAGACCGGCGCCCACCAGGAAAGCGGCGATCAGCTTGAAGCGGTCGTGGGCATGAAAGTGGATTTCCGGCAGCAGGTCGCTCAACGCCAGACAAAGGAAAGTTCCGGCGGCGAAACACAGCGCGTAACCCGCCAGCGCGCCGCCCTGTGCGGGCCCGAGTTGCGCGCCCAGCCAGAATGTCGCGAGCGCCACCGCCGGGCAGAGCAGCGCAAACCCGAAGTTGACCAGATTGCACCACCTGCGCGCGCAGCCGGTTGCGCGCATGATGGTGACAATGGAATAGGCGTCCAGGGGTTTGTGCAGCAGGATTGCCAAAAAGACGCCGAGTCCCGGCAGCTTCCCGATTCCGCCGGGCAGCATGCTCAGCTGGGCGCTGGCCCCGAGCGCGAGGCCCTCGGTGATGGTGTGGACTGCCATCCCGAAAACAATTCCCGCCACGCTTCGCGCGCCGACCGCCGCATGCGGGGGGTCATCGCGCCTGTACAAGGCTTGCGCTTCGCCGCTGAAATCGTGCCGGTGAAACTGGAATATCCGCAGCAGGCCAACCATGAGAACGACCCCCAGCGCGGTTGCGAGCATGCCCTGTTCAAGGCTTTCGGGCCCGGGTATCAACTCCAGTCCGTGCGGAAGCAGGTGATACAGGGCGATGCCCAGAATGAAGCCGGCCACCAGACTCATTACGACTTGTGTGCGCGTGTGCGTGAGGGCGCCGAGGGCGGACAGCCATCCCCCGAGCATCGCTGCGGCGAAGACTGCCGGACAGTAAATCGCCAGCAGCACGAGAGGCGGGTCCATCACGGGGCGGCTCTGGCTGCGCAGCGCGCTCGGGCCGGTGGGTGCGTGTCCGGCGTCATCGCTGCGTGCCGCCCGGAAAGCGCCAGCCGGGGAAGCGGCGGGGGCGAGAGAGCCAGGAAGCAGCGGGAAAGATTACCCATCCACCAGCAATTTCCGCTAACGATGCAGAGTCGTTTGTTCAGGGCCGGATACCCAGGCTTGTGACCATTCAGGCGTTGGATCGGAGCTGGTTTTCGAGCATTGTCGCGCTTGGCGGGAATAGCTGCCCATCCAGGGAAACCGGACCGAAAAACCGGCAAGCCATTCAGCCAACGCACTCAACTGGCATCCAGTCCTCCTTCGCCGGTGCGGCGAACGCTTTGCCTGCCTTTCCTCGGCTATTCTACGCCCGTCATGTTGCAACGCGATTTACGGATACGGGGCTTGCAGCGACTCAACCGTTCATGCATCGACGACTTTCGCACTGCCGGGTTCGTCGTCCGGGGGATGCAAGCGCGGTAGCATCCGGGAGCACGGGATACGGGCAATCCCGGCGCAACTTTCATGCCTGCGAACTGGCGCAACCGGACGGGATTCGGGATCCTGCGCTTGGCGCCCGCGCTGGATTTCGCCGGCGGTTGCCGCCTTATCGCCCGCTCGGAAAGCGCTTCTGCGCGATTACCGGCAAGGCCCCGCCCGCTTTGTCATTGGCCCCTGCCGCAGTATGAGTTGAAATCCGGGCGCGGGGCTGAGCCGGCGCGCGCCTCCGGGAGAACCGCCCGCCGCCTGAAGGCGGGGATTGCCACCTTACTTCTGCTGACCTTCGCCGCTGTCCTCGCGCCGCAGGACGCGCAGGCAGCCCTGACTCTCACGGCGACCGCGGGCGACGGGCAGGTCACGCTGTCCTGGAGTACAGACATCTCGATCAGTGTCAGCAGCTTCAATCCCTACACTTACAATCTGAAGCACGCCGGGGAACGTTATCTCTTCACTTCCAGGAGCATTTCCGGCTTTGGCGGCCAGAAATCGGGAACCTTCACGGTAACGAGCCTGGACAATGGCGCCGAATACAGTTTCATGATCCGTGCCGTGAACGCCTCCGGCGACGGCGCCGCCACGGACTGGGTGACGGCGACGCCTGCGGCGCCTGCGGTGGCGGCGCCGGTGTTGACGGCCGCCACCTCGACGACGAGCACGCGGATCGATCTGACTTGGACCCATGCCGGCACGAGTGCCGGCGACTTCGTCAATGGCGCTGCACGTTTCGGCTCCTGGGAGTTATCCTACAGGCTGAAGGGCGCTGGTAGCTGGACCAACTTCAACGGCTTTTCCAATCCGGGTATCAATGTCCGCAAAGTGGTGGCCCGTATAGGTGATGCTTTTCCCGGCGGCGCATCGGTAGAGGTTCGGATTCGGGCGAGGGCCTTCACAACTGATACGAACAGCGCCACTGTGAATGGTCCCTGGTCGAACATCCGCACGGTCACGTTCAAGAACGACGACACGGCCGCGCTCACGATCACCGGGGCGCCGGTGACGGTAGAGGCCGGCGCCTCCGCCAGCTACACGGTGGCGTTGACGCAGGCCTATGCGGGGACGCTGTCGATCACGAGCTCCGCCACGGCCAAGGCGACGGTGGACCCGGCGACCCTGACCTTCTCGACGACCAACTACAGCACAGCGCAGATGGTGACGGTGACCGGCGTGGAGGCGGGCACGGCGAAGATCAACCACGCCTTCCGGCTGACGGGCGCCACGGCGGATGCAATACCGGATGCGGGCGCCGTGGCAGTGACGGTGAACGCGGCCAGCTCGGCGCCGGCCAAGCCCGCGGGCTTCACTGTCACCGGTGGGAATCAACAGGCGATGCTGTCCTGGACCGACCCGAACGACGCCAGCATCATCAGGTGGCAGTATTCGCAGGACGGCGCATGGAAGGATGTGCCGAGTTCGAGCGCCACCACCGCGGCCCACACGGTGACCGGCCTGAGCACCGGAACCGCCTATGCCTTCCGGGTGCGGGCGGTGAACAACAACGGCGCCGGCACGGCGTCGGACGAGAAGACCGTCACCCTCGTCTGGACGAGTATCCCGACGAAGCCCTCCGGTTTCAAGGCGACGGCGGGCGTGGGTCGAGTCACCCTGACCTGGGACGCCCAGCCGGGCCAGAACATCACCCGCTGGGGCTTCCAGCGCAAGGCGAGCGGTGCTGCCTGGGGTGCTACAACGTCATTCTTCACGGGAACCGGCGCTACCACGACCTATGCGGTGACCGGCCTGACCCCCGGCACGGCGTATGACTTCCGCATCCGGGCCGTTCAGGTCGCCAACAACGGTCCCTGGTCCGATACGGTGACGGCCACGCCGTTTGCGGCCGCCACCCCGCGGGTGGTGGTGACGCCGACGGAGCTCACCATCAACGAGGGCGGCGGGAACCAGTACACGGTGGCGCTGGCGGGAGTGAAGCCGACCGGAATCGTCACGATCTCGGTCACGTCTGTCGCCCCGGGTCGGGACGACCAGTTCAAGCGCAATGTCACAATCGAGCCCTACTACTGGAATGAGCCGCAGTCGGTAACGACATACATTCCGATCAACGATAGTCGGGGGGGCTACGAGTTCACGCACAGACTCGAGGTGAGCGCGCCCGGCGCCAACTACGCCGATGTGGAGGCGGACGATGTCACCATAACGGTGGTGGACACCACGGCCACGCTGGCGACGGATCCGGCGGCGGTGACGGAGGGCGCGGACATCAGTCTTTCGATCACCTCGGACCGCGCTCTGGTGGGCGCCATTCCGGTGAAGCTGACCTTTGCCGACCGGGCCAGCAGCGGCTTTGCCGCGGCCGACCTTCCCGGCGGTCTGGTTCAGACGCTGATGGCGGACTTTGGCAGCACCGGCGGTACCACCGGCACGGTGACGATCCCGACGAACAACGACAGCGCGACCTCGGAGGGTGCGGAGACCTACACCGTCACCCTGGGGGACGACAGCGCCTACAACGGCTACAAGCTGGGCGCCGATGTTACGGCGGACGGGACGCTGAACGACGCGGCTTCGGGCACGCCGACGACGCCGGGCACGACCAAGGGGGTGACGGTGGTGCCGACCACGCTGACGGCGGCCGAGGGCGGCGGCGCGGGCTTTCTGGTGGTGCTGGACGCGGCGCCGAGTGCGAACGTGACGATCACGGTGAGCGGTGATTCGGGCGACGTGACCTTCACCACCCAGGGGCAGGTCGCCCCCACCACCCTGAACCCCACGGGCAACTGGGGCCGACTTACGTTCACCACGGCGAACTGGAATGTTCCGCAATGGGTTCGGGTGTTCGTTCGCGAGGACGCCGACATGGAGGACGACACGGATGTGACGCTGACGCTGACGGCCAGCGGCGGCGGCTACGACATGGTGACCATCGACAGCGTCACGATCACGGTGGCGGAGGACGACAAGACCATGTCGCCGGGCGGGGCGGAAGGGAACCGCCTCCCGCCGGGTTCGGCGGGGCCGCCTGCGGCGCCGGTTCGGTGCTCTCGCGCCCGCCCGTACGATCTTCCGGCGTTACGGCGGAGAGGAGCCTCGGGCGACTGCTGGCGGGCAGCCGCTTCACCTACACCCGCGGGGAGGACTCATTCGGCGGCGTTCTCGGGTTCTGGGGCCGCGGCTCGCAGGCGAGCTTCGACGGTCGCGAGGGCGAAGTGGGTCTGGACGGCGAGGTGACCACGGCGCTGCTGGGCGTGGACTACGCGAAGGGCCGCTGGCTGGCGGGTGTGGCGCTGTCGCGAAGCCGCAGCGACGGCGGCTATCGCGGCGCGGGCGTCTCGGCGGAGACCCCGGGGATAGACGGCGGGATCGAGGCTGCGTTGACAGCAGCGATTCCGTATGCTTCCTGGCGTCCTTCCGAGCGATTGTCGCTGTGGGGCGCGGTGGGCCACGGCAGTGGCGACATCACGCTGGCGCCGGGTGCGGCCGAGTCCCTGGAGACGGCGATTGGCTGGACCATGGCGGCGGCCGGGGCGAGCGGCGAGTTGTTGTCGTTTGCGAACGGCGGTTCGCTGTCGCTGGTGTCGGACGCCCTGTGGGCGCGCACCACCTCGGCCCGCACGGACGGTCTGGTGGGCGCGGAGGCAGGCGTCGGCCGGCTGCGGCTGGGTCTGGAGGGCAGCAAGCGGTTTGCGCTGCCCGGTGGCGGCGATCTGACGCCGAAGCTGGAGATTGGCGCGCGGCGTGACAGCGGCGCTGCGGAAACCGGCTTTGGGGTGGAGATCGGCGGCGGGCTTGCGTGGAGCGATCCGCGCCTCGGCATCGAGTTCAACGTTGAGGGGCGGGCGCTGCTGACCCATGAGGACGGCGCGATGAGGGATCGGGGTTTTTCGGCCTCGCTGGCCTACGATCCCCGGCCAGACTCGGCCCTGGGCCTGACCCTGGCCCTGCGCCAGGACCTCGGTTCTGCGGCCAGCGGCGGTCTGGACGCCCTGTTCGCCCACGATCCGCTGTCGCGGCGCTTGGGCAGCGATCAGAGCGGTCGCTGGACGATGGAAGCGGGCTACGGCTTGCCGGCCTTCCGCGGGCGGTTCGTGGGCGCGCCGCAGTTGAGCTACGGCGTTTCGGCCGGCGCGCGCGAAGTGGGCGTGGGCTGGCGTCTTGCCCCGGCGCCAGTGGCGGGCGCGCCGGATGTCGGTGTGGCGGTTCGGGCTGTGCGGCGCGAAGGTGTGCTGCAACCGGCCGACCACCGCCTCGACATCGAGTTCCGCGCCCGCTGGTAAAGCGCCTCGCGGAAGGCCGGGACAGCGCGGGCGCCGGGCAGCGTCGGCTGGCGCTGGCGCATTGCCCCGGCGCCGGGCGGCGGGCGCGCCCGGTC
Source organism: Gammaproteobacteria bacterium (assembly GCA_965115835.1). Lineage (GTDB taxonomy): Bacteria > Pseudomonadota > Gammaproteobacteria > Steroidobacterales > Foliamicaceae > Foliamicus. Next base: position 1,809,514 of record OZ220471.1, on the reverse strand, counting down.
TCGTCATGGCGATCCGAGCCGCCCGGCGCGAGGGTCTGCTGGAGTCGGCCGACCACCGCCTCGACACGAGTTCCGCGCCCGCTGGCAAGACGCCTCGCGGGAGGCTGGGGCAGTCAGTGCGCGGCGCTGGCTGTCAGGTCTCGTGCGGCCCCGATCATTCGGCGCGCCGCTGTTGTTCGAACCCTGGGCCGCCAGAGCGCATACGTAAGGGCGAGCATTGCCGGGTGTTCGCGCCCTTCCGGCGTCAGTGCCCGAACCGGGCGCTCATTGCTCCCATGGCTTATTGCGGCTCAGGCGTTTGGGCGTGTTCGCCATGCAGGCGACTGACCGCTTCGAACAGTTGCCCCGTGAAGCCGCACGCCGTGTTGACCCCTTGCGGCATCGTGGTTAGCATGGACGACATTGTGTTTTTGAAGGCTGCCGTGTGCGCCGGGGGGTTCGGTGCGGCGGCGGGCAAGGAGGAAAATAATGGCTGACAACTCTCCCACCGGCAGTTATGTCCAGATGGATGCCGTGGACTGGGTACCGTTCCCGCAAGGCCTTTGTCAAGGCGACATCAAGTGGAAGTTGCTGCACGTTTCGCCCGAAGCGGGCGCCTGGACCGCGATCTTCGATTGCAAGGCGGGCTCTTCGTTCGCCAGACATGTCCACATGGGTCCCGGCGAATACTTCCTGACCAAGGGTAGCATGCATGTGCGCGGCGGCAGCGCCGAGGGCGGCGACACGGCGGTGGCGCCGGGCTACGGCTACGAAGCCTGTAATGCCCAGCACGATCACACCGAGTTTCCGGAGGACAGCGAGTTCTACATGACCTTTCTGGGGCCGCTGAACTTCCTGGACGACGACGGCAACACCATCGCGCTGGTGGGTTGCAAGCAGGTTCTGGACGCCTGGAACGCCTCCGCCGGAGGCTGATTTCCCACTCATTGACTGTGCCCCGTCGCCGGCTCGCGAAGGGGCGAGGGAGCGGGCGCTTGGGCGACACCATCAGCGCCATCGTGGCGCGCGAACGGGACGGGAAAGTCGCCGGGCGCTTGGAGCAGCTGGCGCTGCGGGAGTTGCCCGACGAGGATGTTCTGGTGCGGATCAGCCATTCCGCGCTCAACTACAAGGACGGGCTGGCGGTGAGCGGCCGCGGCAGGATCTGCCGGCGCCTGCCCATGGTGTGCGGGATCGACCTGGCCGGCGAGGTGCGCGAATCGCGTGACGAACGGTTCCGGCCGGGCGACCGCGTACTGGTCAACGGCTATGAGTTGTCGGAGAAATACTGGGGAGGCTATGCGCAACAGCAGCGCCTGAGGGGCGACTGGCTGGTGCGCATACCCGATGTCTTCTCCGCCGAGCAGGCCATGGCGCTGGGAACGGCAGGCTATACGGCCATGCTGGCCGTGAACGCCATACAGGATGCCGGCATCGGACCGGATGCCGGCCCCGTGCTGGTGACCGGCGCCACCGGCGGCGTAGGCGCCATTTCGGTGCTGTTGCTGTCCCGCCTCGGATATCTGGTCACGGGCGCAACCGGAAAGCCCGAAGGGGCGGCTTTCCTGAAGTCGCTGGGCGCGGCGGAAACGATGGCGCGCGAGGAGCTGGCCCGCGAGTCGCGTCCGCTGGAATCCGAAACCTGGGCTGCGGCGGTCGATTCCGTGGGAGGAACGACCTTGGCCACCACACTGGCGCAAACGCGCCGTTGGGGCCTGGTGGCGGCCGTGGGACTCGCCGGCGGCTTCAAGCTGGCGTCCACGGTGATGCCGTTCATCCTGCGCGGCGTAACCCTGCGCGGCATCGACTCGGTAATGGCCCCCCGGGGTCGCCGCCGGCGCGCCTGGGAGGCTCTGGCGAAGCAGGTCGACCGCCGGCAACTGGCCCGCATTTCGCGGGTCGAACCCATGTCGGCCCTTCCGTTGCTGGCGCACGAGATCCTGGACGGGAAGATCTCGGGGCGCGTGGTCATTGATGTCAACGCCTGAGCACCCCGAATCCGCGAGGCGCAGCGGTTCGCGGCCGCATGATTTGCTTCTGGTTATCGCGGCTGCCAAGGATGCAATCGCGGGATTGTTATTGCAGGCATCGGCAGGTATCGAGGGCAAGCCCGATCCGGTCTGTCGTTGCAGGCAGTGGGAAAAACATGAGATCAGGCAAGGGCTTGCAAGGTCGCAGCCCGGCCTGGTGAACGATCCGGGCTACAATCGGGCCTATGAAAAGTCATGATCTGAGCGGCAAGGTGGCGCTCGTTACGGGCGCCGGCCGCCCCCGGGGTTTGGGCGAAGGCATTGCCTCGCGGCTGGCCGGGTGCGGTTGCAGCGTATTGGTGACCGACCTGGGCCAATCGCCCGGCGAGCACATGCCCGATCGGCATATCGGCGTTACTGGCGCAATGGAGGGCGTGGTGCGGGGGATTCGCGACAACGGCGGCAACGCGGAAGCCTGGCCGCTGGATGTGCGCGACGAATTGCAGGTTGAGGCGGCGGTGGCGCGCGCAGTGGAGCGCTTCGGTCGTCTGGACATTCTGGTGAACAACGCGGGAATCGGCTATTTGATCGCCGCCTGCACCGAGTTGCCCGAAGACCAGTGGGACGCTGTGCTGGACGTGAACCTCAAGGGGCCGTTCCTGTGCACCAAGCATGCCGCGCGCCAGATGATCAAGCAGGGCGAGGGCGGGCGCGTGATCAACATCGCCAGTCAGGCCGCCAAGTCGAGCTTTCCTCACATGGCGGCCTACACCGCCTCCAAGCACGGTCTGGTGGGTCTGACCCGAACCTGCGCGCTCGAGTTGGGTCCGCACGGCATTACGGTCAATGCCGTATGCCCGAACCATGTCACCACCGGTCTCGGGGCCGTCCAGAACGACTACTTCTCGAAGCACTTCGGCCTGACCCTGAAACAATATCTGGACAACATACGCGCCCGCAATCCGATGCGCAGGGAAGGCAAGGTGAGCGATACGGCGAACGCGGTGGCTTTCCTGTGTTCCGCGCAGGCGGCCTACATCAATGGCGATGCGCTGAACGTGACCGGCGGCGAGGAGATGCACTGACCGCCTGCGCTGCGGGCCGAATCTTGCATGCGGCCAGCGGGGTGGCGCAGCCGGATCCTGCCAGGATATGGCCTTCCTTGTCCCGAATATGGCGCCCGAATCGAGATAGCGGTTCTTTGCGATGAAGTTTCTGCCGGATCCCGAGGGCTTTGCCGCGCGTTACCGCAAGGGTCGGAGCCAGGTGGTTTGGACAACTCTGGTAGCCGACCTGGAGACGCCGGTCTCGACCCTGCTCAAACTGGCCGAGGGTTTGCCCAACAGCTTTTTGCTGGAGTCCGTGGAGGGGGGAGAGGCGCGCGGGCGCTATTCCATCATCGGGCTGCACCCGGACCTGATCTGGCGCTGCCGGGGAAACCGGGCCGAGATCAACCGCAGGCCGCTTGCCGCCTCCGGCTCCTTCGAGCCGTGCGCCGGCGACCCGCTCGCCTCGTTGCGCCGCCTGATCGCCGATTCGCGGATCGACTTGCCCGAAACGTTGCCTCCGATGGCTGCCGGACTGGTTGGCTACATGGCCTACGACACTGTGCGCCTGATGGAGCGCCTGCCGGAACCCAATCCGGATCCGCTCGGCTTGCCGGACGGCGTGTTCCTGCGACCGGCGGTGATGGCCATCTTCGATTCCGTCAAGGATGTGGTGACCCTGGTTACCCCTGTGCGCCCCGAACCGGGCGTCGGACCGCAGCAGGCTTACCGGAAGGCTGTGGAAACGCTCGAGGGCGCTGTATCGCGTCTGGCGAAGGGGCGCCATTACGCACAGCAGCAGGGGAAACGCGCGCCGCCATCGCCGCCGCCGGCGTCGAACATGAGCCGCGCCGCCTTTTGCAGGATGGTCGAAAAGGCCCGGGAGTACATCGCCGCCGGAGAAATTTTCCAGGCCGTGCTGTCACAGCGTTTCAGCCTGCCTTTCGAGTTGCCTCCGTTCGCGCTCTACCGCGCGCTGCGCCGTACCAATCCCTCCCCGTTCATGTACTTCCTCAACCTGGACGGCTTCGCCATCGTGGGATCCAGCCCGGAAATCCTTGTGCGCTTGCGTGACGGCGCCGTAACCGTGCGGCCGCTTGCGGGCACGCGCCGGCGCGGCCGCGACCGGCAGGAGGACGAGGCGCTGGCGCGGGAGCTTCTGGCCGATCCCAAGGAACGGGCCGAGCACCTGATGCTGCTTGACCTCGGGCGCAACGATGTGGGACGGGTGGCGAAGATCGGCAGCGTGCAGGTGACCGAGCAGATGGTGATCGAGCGCTACTCGCATGTGATGCATATTGTTTCCAATGTCGAGGGCGAGGTCGACCCGCGCCACGACGCCGTGGATGTGTTGTGCGGCTCCTTTCCGGCGGGAACGGTCAGCGGCGCGCCCAAGGTGCGGGCGATGGAAATTATCGACGAGCTGGAATCGGAGAAACGCGGCGTTTACGCCGGCGCCATCGGGTATCTTTCGGCCAATGGCAGCATGGACACCTGCATCGCCCTGCGCACCGCCATCGTCAAAGACGGCGTCATGTACGTGCAGGCGGGCGCCGGTATCGTGGCCGACAGCGACCCGCAGGCGGAGTACGAGGAAAGCCGGAACAAGGCCAACGCCCTGATCCGTGCGGCCGAGGAAGCGGTGCGGTTTGCTGCCCTGGATTCCTGAAATGCTGGTCATCATCGACAACTACGACAGCTTTACCTACAACCTGGTGCAGCTGGCGGGCGGGCTGGGTTTCGAGTCGCGGGTGTTGCGCAATGACGCAATCGAAGCGGACGGCGTACTGGCGCTCGAACCTCGGGCAATCATCCTGTCGCCGGGGCCAGGCCACCCCGACAGCGCCGGCATCTGTCTGGATCTGGTGGCGAAAGCCGCAGGCCGGGCGCCGGTCCTCGGCGTGTGCCTGGGCCATCAGACTGTTGGTCAGGCGTTCGGCGGGCGGATCGTTCGCGCCCCCCGCATCATGCACGGCAAACTCAGCGCCATCCGCCATTGCGCAAGCGGCCTGTTCGCGAACCTGCCCCCGGACTTTCGGGCCACCCGCTACCACTCGCTGGTTGTGGACCGCGACACCCTGCCGGATTGCCTTCGGGTTACGGCGGAAACCGACGACGGCGCCATCATGGGCCTTGCGCACCGCGAACACCCGGTGTTCGGGGTCCAGTTCCACCCCGAGAGCATCGCCTCCGAACACGGTTCCGCCCTCCTTGCGAACTTCCTGCGCGGCCCCGACCCCGGCGACGGCGTTGTTCATCCGGCCCGGCCGGGGGACGGGATCCGTTGCGAGGCAGGTCAGGGAGATTCGGGCGGCCCGAACTTCAACCGGAATGCATCTTGAAACTGCCGTCAGGTTGTCCGACCGACCGGGGCCAACCCGGCTTGCGGGCGGCGCGGGCGTGTTTTCGGCCCCGCAAGTCGTATCGAAGGGGCGGTGACGACGAGGAGGGGGACCAGTGAAGAAAGGCAACAAGCGGTTGGTGGTGTGCTGCGACGGAACCTGGAATGAGCCGGACCAGAAGGTGCATGGCAAGCCGGCCGACGAGACCGAGCCCACCAATGTCCTGAAAGTGGTGCGCGGGTTGGCGTTGGTGGGCGCCGACCACCGGCCGCAGGTGGTGTATTACGGCGCCGGCGTGGGCACGCAGGGCGCTCTCGACAAGTACGTCGGGGGTGGCCTGGGCAGCGGCCTTTCGGCAAACATCCAGCTTGCCTACCGCTTCATTGCCAATAACTACCGCGAGGGCGACGAGCTGTTCCTGTTCGGGTTCAGCCGCGGCGCCTACACCGTGCGCTCTCTTGCCGGGTTTGTCGAAGCCGTCGGCCTGTTGAAGAAGGAGAACCTGCGGCTCTTGCCGGAAGCCTACGCGTTCTATCGCCTGCCTGCGGAAAAGCGCGCCGCCAGCATGGTCGCACAGCGCCTGCAAGAAGCCGGCGAACTCGCCGGCAGGCGCATCCCCATCCACTTTATCGGCGTATGGGATACGAAGATAACTCACCTTATACAACGCTTGGCCCCACCTGTGACAGCGTACTCCGAGATACGCCTATAAGATTATAAAGCATTGTAAATAATCTATATTCCTGATCTTCAGGGGCCGTTCTACCCCTTGCTTTCCCGCCACGGATGCGCTTCAATATGTCCCGGTTTCAAGCCAGTCGCTTTCGGTTTGCTTACTGGATTGAGCCCTCTTTGGAGCCAACACGAAAAGAGCCTTGCCGTCGAGGAGCAATGCCATGCCCGAAAACCCGCGCCACACGCTCACCAAGCGTGTCGTAGACCGCCTCACAGTCACCGGCAAGGACGCGCTGTTCTGGGATTCGGACTTGCCGGGGTTTGGCGTTCGCGTCTATCCGACCGGGCGCAAGGTCTACATAGTGCAGACGCGGGCCAACGGCAAGTCCCGGCGCTTCACGGTCGGTCGCCACGGCGATATCGCGCCCGATCAGGCCCGCAAGAACGCTGTGAAGATCATCGCGCGCCTGAAGACGGGTCTGCCTGCAGTCGAGCAAGCGCCTGAACCGGAGCCGACGGTAGCCGATCTTGCCGGGCGCTATCTGCGCGAGCATGTCGACATGCACTGCAAGCCCCAGACCGCGAAGCAATACCGTTTCATACTGTGCAAACATATCGTGCCGCACCTCGGGAATCTCCGCGTGTCGGAGGTCGAGCGAAAGCACATCCTCACGTTCCAGTACGGGCTGAGGAGCATTCCCGTAATGGCCAACCGTGTGATCGACATGCTGGTGAAGATGTTCAATCTGGCCGAGCTATGGGAGATGCGGCCGCCGGGCCGGAACCCGTGCAAATCTGTGCGCCGCTACAAGAATCAACCGCGTAAGGAGCGATTCCTGACATCTGGTGAACTTGCTCGGCTTGGCCGCATCCTCGACATAGCGCCCGCCCAGCGCCTTGCCTCCCGGTACGCGACGGTAGCGATCCGGCTTCTGATCCTGACGGGCTGCCGACGAAACGAGATTAGGGGACTGGCGTGGGGCGATCTCGACTTCAAGGCAGGGGAGATGCGGCTGAGGGACAGCAAGACCGGCCCGCGCACCATTCCGCTGCCGCCAGCAGCCGCAGAGGCCTTGGCTGGCCTGCCCCGCGTTGCCGGCAATTCGTGGGTGTTTCCGAGCAGGAGGAAGGGTACGCATCAAATCGACATCAATCGCTCTTGGGAGCGCATCCGCCACTGTGCGGGTCTCGACGATGTTCGCCTTCATGACTTGCGTCACACGTTCGCTTCGCGTGCGCTCGCCCTTGGCGAAGGCCTGCCGATGATCGGTGAGCTGCTGGGCCACCGCAAGGTCAGCACGACGGCACGCTACGCGCATCTGGCTCGGGAATCGATCCGGGCCTCGACGGAGAAGGTTGCCGACAGCATCGGCGCGGACATCCTCACGGAATAGCGCGATGGCGAAGCTTGACCGACAAACGATTTCCAAGCGGACCGTTGAGGTCCTTCCGGTCGGCGAACGCGAGGCTGTTTTCTGGGACACGGAACTGTCCGGGTTTGGTGTGCGTGTCTATCCGAGCGGCTCGAAGGTCTATCTGGTGCAGACCCGCGCGGGCGGCAAATCACGGCGGGTGACTGTCGGCCGGCACGGTCTGATCTCGGCGGAACAGGCGCGGCGGACGGCGGCTCGGATCATCGCGGACATCAAGGCCGGCAACGAACCCGATGTTGGCAACAGCAAGCATCCGCGCGATGATGGTCCCACCGTGGCCGAGGTGGCGGCGCGCTACATGAAGGAGCATGTCGAGGTGCGCTGTAAGCCCTCCACGGCGAAGAATTTTCGTCACACACTGGACCGCCATCTTTTGCCAACTCTCGGCAACATGCGTCTCGGGGAAATCGGCCGCGAGCGGGTAGCCGCTCTACAATACAGTCTTCACGACACACCCGTCATGGCGAACAACGCAGTAGCCACGCTGTCTCGCCTCTACAACATGGCGGAGTTGTGGGGCTTCGCTCCAGAAGGCGGTAATCCCTGCCGCTTCATACGCAAGTACAAGGAACACCCTCGCAAGCGCTTTCTTTCCGACGAGGAGTTCCGCCGTCTCGGCCGTGTGCTCGACGAGATGGAGTCCGATGGCAAGGCTCCTCCGTGCGCAGTGGCGGCATTACGTCTTCTGATGCTGACGGGGTGTCGGAAAAGCGAAATCCTGACATTGCGCTGGGGGGATGTAGACCTTGGGGCAGGCGAACTTCGGTTACGCGACGCAAAGACCGGCGCCCGATCCGTTGCCCTGTCGCCGTCAGCTCGGCGGGTGCTGGAGAACATTCCGCGCTTGTCCGGTAATCCTTGGGTCATTGTCGGACCGAATCCGGGTCGGCATTACAGCAACCTCAACAGAATCTGGCTGCTTGTCCGCGCCCGCGCCGGTCTGAACGATGTGCGCATTCACGATCTCAGGCACAGCTTTGCGTCCCGCGCGCTGGCTTTGGGAGAGAGCTTGCCGATGATCGGCAAGTTGCTCGGCCACAAGCAAGTGCAGACCACGGCGCGCTATGCGCATCTGGCGCGCGACTCGGTGAAAGCGTCTGCCGCCCGCGTCGCTGAAAGCCTGCGAGCGGACCTTGCGGGCGAGACCGCCTCCTCTCCTCCAGCCCCGTAAGCCTTCGCACAGAACGGGTTCAGCCAGCGGGCTGCCACCGCTGTTCCTCCTTATGATCGGCCTGCCCGCCTGCCCCAGAGATTGCGGGCGCCTTGTGACGCGTACGCGGGTGCCCCCGAGAGCCGGAGAAAGGCCCGGATGGGGCGGGTTCCGGGGGCCGTGCGCGTGTTCGCACCGCTTGCGCCCGGGACGGACCCCGAGTTCCATCCCCAACCTGTTCAGGAGACCATCCGCCATGCCTGCATCAAGAACCGCCGCCGCCAACCGTTTCAAATCGCTGACGCCCGATTCGCTGTCGAAGAGCGAGCAATCCGTTGTCGTGAAGCTCGCGCTCTCGGTGCTGTCGCAGCGCTGCCGCCGGGGTCGTGCGTTCAAGTCCTCCCGAGACTTCGAGGAGTTCCTGCGCCTGAAGCTTGCCGGGCGCCGCAATGAGGTGTTCGGAGTGATCTTTCTGGACACACGCAACCGTCTTATCGATATCGCTGAACTCTTCAAAGGCACTATCGACGGCGCGACGGTGCATGCCCGCGTGGTGCTCCAGGAAGCGCTCGACAGGAACGCCGCCGCCGTGGCGCTGTTCCACAATCACCCCTCGGGCGTGGCCGAACCCAGCGAGTCCGACCGCACCCTCACCGAGCGGCTGGCCCGTGTGTTGTCGATGGTCGACATTCGGCTGCTCGATCACTTTGTCGTAGCCGACGGCGAGGTCGTTTCGTTCGCCCAGCGGGGCTGGGTGTGAGGTTGCCGTCGCGCAGGTTTGGGGCGTCTCTGTTTCGCAGAGCCGTTGTCAGACGCCCAGTTCGAGCCGTTTCTCCCGTTCGGCTCTGCCAGTTCTGATCCTGCATGGGGTGGATGTCCAGGTTCAGGTGGGCTGTAAGGTGTTATACGATGTACGCTGAACGATGCCAAGGTACTGAACAAAATGAAAGCGAAACAGATTCTGACGGCCGCATTCTCCTTGTGGGCTTGCGGTGGATCGATCAAGGTGGCGGCCTCCTGCCAAGACTGGAATACGCCGACCTTCTTCGCGCATGCGGAGGTAGCGGATGTTTCCCGTTGCCTCAACGCAGGCGCAGAGATCAACGCGCGGGATATGCTTGGAGAAACACCCCTGCACACGGCGGCAGCGAACAGTAAGACTCCTGCGGTTTTGGGAGTGTTGCTCGGCGCAGGTGCGGAAGTGGATGCGCGAAGTATGGATGGAAGGACACCCTTGCACATAGCGGCAGCGAGTAGCGAGGCCCCTGCGGTTGTGAAGATGTTGCTCGACGCAGGGGCAGAGATCAATGCGCGTGCTAGTCATAATGGAAAGACGCCCTTGCACGAGGCGGCGAGGAGCAGCAATGCCCCTGCGGTTTTGGACAGGGCTGTTCCAAAGTCGTGTTCAGATTATTGGCCTAACAATTCGTTTGCGGTGTACTGGACATTGAGCAGGTATTCGGTCATGATGGTCGGCGATGGAGATGTCAGTTGTCTTGTCCGGGTTCGATCTGACGGAGGTGTCGGTGCGGCCGGTGACGGATCGAGCCGAGTCCGCTCGCTGGGATGTGCTGATGTCCCGTCACCACTATCTTGGGTTCCGTGGTCTGGTCGGTGGCGGTGTCCGGCAGGTCGCGGAGTTGCCGGACGGGACTTGGCTGGCGCTGTTGGGCTGGCATGCGGGTTCGTTCAAGGTCGGGGTGCGTGATCGTCTGATCGGCTGGACTCGCGAGCAGCAGTTTCGTCGGCTGCGGCTGGTCGCGAACAACACGCGGTTTCTGGTGCTTCCGGGCGCTCGCGTGCCCAATCTCGCCTCGCGAGTTCTCGGCTTGTCGCTGCGTCGGCTGTCGCAGGACATGAAGGCGCAGACCGGCCATCCGGTGTTGCTGGCGGAGACGTTTGTCGATCCGGCCCGGTTCAGCGGCACCTGCTACCGTGCCGCCAACTGGCGGGAGATTGGCAGGACGCGCGGCTATGCGCGGGTTCCGGGGGGCGGCTGGCGCGAGCACGGCGAGCCGAAGCGGGTGCTGATACGGGAGTTGCGTTCGTCGGCATGCGCGGCCTTGCGTCAGCCGCAGGACGACCAGGAATGGGGGCTGGTCGTGTCGCCGCCGCGACCGCCGGAGGTCGAGCGTCTCAGGAGCCTGTATGAGTTTCTCCGCCAAGTGCCGGAGTATCGCAAGGCGCGGGGCATCCGCCACTCGTTGGCGACGATCTTTTCGATTGCTCTGGCGGCGAAGCTGGCGGGGGTGCGCGGGGTGGTGACGATCGGGGAGTTCGCTGCTCGTCTGACCCAGGCGCAACTGGCGGCGGTGCGGGCGTTTTGGAGTCCGAGCCGCAAGCGCTATGTCGCGCCGTCGCGAACCTCGTTTCACCGGGTGCTGTCGCAGGTCGCTCCGGAAGTGCTCGACGAAGCGCTGAGCCGCTTCATTGAGCAGAACCGGTCTCCGCACGGCGCGGTTGCGGTTGACGGCAAGGTGACTGCGGCGGAGTGGATCCAGGGCAAGGACAGCGAGCGCGTGCTGGTGGCGGCGGTCGAGCACGGCAGCGGCCTGATCTGCGGTCAAGAGGCCTGCGACGGGGCTGGCGGCGAGATCTTGGGCGCGCGCGCGCTGCTGCAGCGTCTCGACATCCGGGATCGGGTGGTGACGCTCGACGCCCTGCACACGCAGCGCAAGACCGCGCAATTGATCGCCGAGCGCGGCGGGTTCTACCTGATGACGGTCAAGGGTAACCAGCAGGAGTTGCTTGACGGTCTGGCCTCCGGCCTCGACTGGGAGGCCGCGCAAGTCGCGGCCACCGAGCACGAGACGACCGAGAAGGGGCATGGACGCATCGAGACCCGCCGCTGTCGGGTGATCCCTCTCGATCTCGTCTCGCCCGATTGCGTCGCGATGCCTCACCGCCGCCAAGCCATCCGCATCGAGCGCGAACGGCATGTCCTGCGCACCCGGCGCACCTCGACCGAAACTGTGTACGGCGTCACCTCGCTGGGGCCGGAACAGGCATCGGCGAGTGAATTGCTTCGTCTCAACCGAGGCCATTGGGAGATCGAGAACCGGCTGCACTATGTGCGTGACGTCAGCTACGACGAAGACCGCAACCGCGTTCGGGCAAAGCGTCTCCGCCGCAACCTTGCCTGCCTCGCAAACGCAGCCATCTCGATCGTGCGACTCGACGAACGATTCGACTACATGCCGCAAGCCCACCGCCACTTCGCCGCCCGGCAGGGCGACGCCATGCGACAAGTCACCCGGCGCGGCTTCGGCCGCTGAAACGACGCCGCCCGACGCCCCCACTCTGCCCGAACTGCGTCACGCGACGACGCGGGCCGCCAAAAAGCCCAAGATCGACGGCCCGGAAAGCGCCAGCTTGCCGAAATCCCCGACTACCCGACGCGCCAGCAGACTACGGACGGACCATCTCGCTGCACCTCAGCGCACAGACCTGGACTCGCCACGACTTTGGAATGGTCCTGGCGGTTTTGGAAGTGTTGCTTGACGCGGGCGCCAAGGTGGATGCGCGAAATACAGATGGATGGACTCCCCTGCATGAGGCGGCGATGCACAGCAATACCCCTGCGGTTTTGGAAGTGTTGCTTGATGCGGGCGCGGAGGTAAATGCGCAGAGCAAGAAGGGACGGCCGCCTTTGCACACAGCGGTGGGGTACAGGTACTACAGCGATATCCCTGCGATTGTGGAAATGTTGCTCGACGCGGGTGCAGATCCGAAGACGAAAGATGGATCTGGCAAAACCCCTTGGGATCTTGCGCAGAAGAACTCCGCGCTTAAGGGAACGAATGCCTACTGGCGGCTGAACGATGGGCAGTTCCAGTAGACCGACCTCCGGTTCTGCGGGCCATTTCGTGGGTTGATCTGCCTTTCGTCGTTTGGGTGGCCGGTACAACCTGTTCTCTGGACCGGATATCGAACTTCGCACTGACAGCCTGCCATTCCCTCGGTGTTTTTTTTCCCTTCGCGGCGATGTTGTCCACCGCCAGATAAACCCACAGTCCCCCGGAGATGATTTTCGACTGGATCGGGCTGTTCCCGCCTGCGTGGCTCAAGCTCAAGGCCTGACCGGTTGAGGTTCGTTTCCGGCTTCGTCGAAGAGGCTGGCGCTGAGTTTCGACCCGGGGATTCGCCTGATGTCATCGGGGGCCGTGCGTCCCTGACAAGCATGTCACGCTGAAGGGGCGCGTCGGGCAAACGCTCTCGCTTTCGCGCATTCCTTCGCCTGGCGTTCCGGGCGCCACCCTCGAAGCCGCCTGACTGCGGTCTCGCCGCGAACGCTCCGCGTTTCCCGGCGCACGCTCCGCAGCGCCATGAGCGGGAGTCGAGCGCGGGGCCGGGCGAAGTCCGGATGCCGGAGGGCGTCCGCGTTTTGTTTCTACTACTTCGGAGCCTGCCCATGACCGAACCCGACACCGTATCGGCGGACTATACGCTCCGCCCAAGCGAACTCGCCGCGACTCTTGCGCTGCTGGTCGAGGCCCGCCAGCCCTGCATCGTCTGGGGGCCGCCCGGAGCGGCCAAGTCGCAGATTGCCCGGCAGGTGGCCGATGGCGCCGGACGCCGTTATGTCGATGTGCGCGCGCTGCTTCTCGATCCTGTGGACCTGCGCGGCATCCCCTGGCGCGATGACGGCGGGCGTACCCGCTGGGCGCCGCCTGCGTTTCTGCCGCCGCCCGACGACACCGGATCGTGGCTCATCAACCTGGAGGAATTGCCGTCCGCCGTGCCGATGGTTCAGGCCGCCCTGTATCAACTGGTTCTGGATCGCAGGGTCGGCGAGTACGAGTTGCCCGCCGGCGCGTCGCTGATTGCCTGCGGGAACCGGGAGGGCGACCGCGGCGTCGTCAACCGCATGCCGACTCCGCTGGCGTCGCGGTTCGTGCATCTGGAGATCCGGGTGGACGCCGCCGACTGGTGCGCCTGGGGCGCGGCCAACGGCATCGCTCCCGAAGTGCTCTTCTTCATTCAGCTGCGGCCCGACCTTCTCCACACCTTCGACCCGCAGTCGCGCGAGCGGGCGTTTGCGTGTCCGCGCACCTGGGAGTTCGCCAGCGGCATTGTGCATCGCCGCAACGGTCTCGATCCCGCCGCCGAGCGGTCGCTGCTGCGCGGCGCCGTCGGCGAGGCCGCGGCGGTCGAGTTCTGCGCGTTTCTGAACGTGTGGCGGGAGTTGCCGCATCCGCGCGCGGTGCTCGACGATCCCGAGCACGCCGGGGTGCCGGACAATCCGAGCGCCCTGATCGCGCTGTGCGGCTCGCTCTACCGGCTCGCCAGCGATGTCCGCCTCGACGCCATCGTGACCTACGCACAGCGGCTGCGCCGCGAGGTCGGCGAGTTCCTGGTGGGTTCGTGCATCCGCCGCGATCCGGCGTTGCAGCGCACGCCTGCGTTCATCCGCTGGGCCGCCGGGAGAACGCAGTCATGACCGCGTCGCCGGTCTGGCGGATCACGCATTACCCCCCGGGCGACGCGCCCTCGCGCGAGTACCGGGTGCGCGCCCCGAGTCTTGAGGCGGCGAAGCGTCTGCTCGCCGCCGCCCTTTACGTCCCCGTGTGGACGCTCCGGTAACACAAGGAGGACCCATGAACCTCAATTCCGATGCCATGCTGGCGTCTTTGCGCATCGCCGCCTGGTCCGGGCGGCTGTACGACCGGGACGCAAGCGCCCATGTCGCGGTTCACCACGACGCGAGCGCGAGCGCCGGGCGCTACAACAAGCGGCTGCTGCCGAAGGAAGCGTTCGCTGCGCTGACCGCCACCGTGAGCAAGGCGAGAGCCACGCATTACGAGCAGACCATGCCCTGGGACGACAAGGGCAGTCGCCTGCTTACCGTCGACAATTACGATCGCTACACCGAACTCATGGACGGGTTGTGCGAGCGCATGGTGCGGGAGCGCGCCCGTTTCATCGAAGCCTACGACGAGAACATCGACCGCGCGCGCCTGGAACTCGGGCGGCTGTTCCAGATCAGCGACTATCCTTCGAGAGACGTGCTGCGGGAGCGGTTCGCCATTGTCTATCGCATTGCGCCGGTGCCGGACGCCGGGCACTTCATGGCGAAGCTCGCCGGCGACGACAGCGAGCGGATCAAGCGCGACATCGAGCGTCAGGTCGAGGAACGGCTGCGCGGCGCCGTGGGCGATCTCTACCGGCGCCTGGGCGAGGCGGTCGAGCATGTCGCCGGGCGTTTGTGCGAGGACGACAACGGCAAGCCGCTGGTGTTCCGGAACTCGATGATCGGGAACCTGCGCGATCTGGTCGACATCGTTCCGCGTCTGAACATCTTCGGCGATGGCGACCTGGCGCGCCTGTGCGAGCAGGTCAGGGAGAAGATCGCGAGCGTGGAGCCGGATGCGCTGCGTCCGTCGCGGACATTCGATCCGGCGGCGCGCCAGCGGGTGAAGCGCGACGCCGACGCACTGGCGGAGCAGTTCGCGGGGTATTTCGGTGCGCCGGACGGCACATTGGCCGATACGTCAGCCGGGGCGCTGCGGGAGGCGGCGTGATGAATATGCGCGGGCAGGTCGAGTCCGCCTGCCGGGTGAGCGCCTGCGTTACGGAGTTGCTGCGCCGCCAGCCGTTCTTCGGGAGCCTGGCGCTGCGGCTGCCGCTCAAGCCCGATCCCTCGCGCGAGACGCTGGCGAGCGACGGGCGTGAGATCCGCTACTCGCCGGACTGGGTCGCCGGCGCCGGCGCGCACGCGATCGAGGCCGCCATTGCGCGGGTGGTGCTGGCCTGTGCGCTCAAGCACCACACGCGGCGCAACGGGCGGGACCCGCGACGCTGGCAGTACGCCTCGCAACGGGTCACGCACGCCCTGTTGCGCGAGTCCGGGTTCACGCTGCCGTCCGGGGCGGAAGCTTGGGAAGGCATGAGCGTCGAGGAAGCCTACAACCGACTGCCGGAACCGGACGGGGATGGACAAGAGCGGAACGACGGGTCGGCGTCCGCAGGCTCTGGATCCTCCGCCGCCGGTTCGCCGTCGGGTAGCCAGTCCGGCACCGGACAAGGCAACGACCCTTCCGGCAGCAACTCCGGCTCCGGAGCGGCGCGGGATTCATCGGCTGCGTCCGCCGGCGCCTCGTCAGGCGGGGCACCGCCAAGCCACGATCCGTCCGGCACCGGCGAGGTCATGGACGCCGCCTTGAACGAGACCGGTGAAGGCCCGCTCCCCGGCCTGTCGCCCGCCGCCAGAACCGCCGAGGAACAGGCTTGGGACGAAGCCATGCATCAGGCGGCGAGCCTCGCCAGGGCCGAAGGCAAGCTCCCCGGCGCCGTCGGCGAGACCGTGCGCTCCGCCCATGCCGCCAGACTCGACTGGCGCGCGCTGCTGCGCCGCCACATGACCGACGCCGCCCGCAGCGACTATTCCTGGAGCGCGCCCAACCCGCGCTTCATCGACAGCGGGCTGTATCTCCCGTCGATCCGCTCCGAAGGGATCGGAACGATCGCCGTCATCGTCGACACGTCCGGCTCGCTGCCCGCAGACCGGCTGGCGGCGTTCTGGACCGAGGTGCGCGAGGTCGCCGCCGAACTCCAGCCCGAGCGCGTCGTGGTCCTTCAGGTCGACGCGGCCGTGCAGGACGCAGCGGAGTACTCCGCGTTCGACCTGCCCGAGACGATCACGGTTCGCGGGCGGGGCGGCACCGACTTTCGCCCCGGCTTCGCCTGGCTCGACGAGCAGGGCGTCCGCCCCGCCGTGTGCCTGTACTTCACGGACATGCGGTGCTCGCGCTACCCCGGCAGCGAGCCGGACTTCCCGGTGCTCTGGGTGAACTGGTCCGGTTCGCGCCCGGCTTTCCATCGCGAACCCTGGGGCGAGCGCATCGACATCGCGGCCTGAGCGCCGCGTCCCCCGTTTCGCAGCAACGGCCCGGCCCCTCGCGCCCGGGCATACCGTCCCGCTTCGTTCCGCAACGGGCCGCCCGCGCTTCGTCCGGAGGCCGGGGCAGGCCGGGGCCGGGCGAAGCGGCCCGCCCGGCGGGAGCCGGGATCCGCGCTTTTGTCTTCCCACCCACGGAGAACTCCATGAACCCAACCGATTCCCCGCCCGATCCCCGGATCCGGGCGATTCCGCTCTCCCGTCTTGTTCTTGCGCCGGAGAACGCGCGCAAGACCCCGGCGGACGAGTCCGCCCACACCCAGCTCAAGGCCTCGATCGAGGCCCACGGCCTGCTGGAGAACCTCGTGGTTCGCGCCGACGGAACGGACGAAGACGGCCGGGAGCGCTTCGCGGTCGTCGCCGGAGGCCGCCGGCTTGCGGCGCTCCAGGCGCTGGCTGCAGACGGCGCGCTCGACGCCGGCGGCTCCGTACCCTGCCGGATCGCCGCCGACGGCGACGCGGGGGAGCTGTCGCTGGCCGAGAACATGGTGCGCATTGCGATGCATCCGGCTGACCAGGTGGTCGCCTTCCGCGAGCTTGCCGGGTCGGGCCTTGCCGTCGCCGCCATCGCGGCGCGCTTTGGCGTCTCCGGGCGCATCGTCGAGCAGCGACTTCGCCTCGGCAACGCCGCGCCCGAACTGCTCGACGCCTGCCGCGCCGGGGAGATCGACCTCGAGATCCTGAAGGCGTTCGCGGTCACCACCGACCACGACCGCCAGCGCGCGGTGTGGGAGCGGATCTCGGCTCAGGACTATCGCCCGTCCGCCTGGCAGGTAAGGCGCCTGCTTACCGAAGAGCGCGTGCCCGCCGGCTCGCCGATGGCGCGCTTCGTCGGCGTCGCCGCCTACGAGGCCGCGGGCGGTGCGGTGCTGCGCGACCTGTTCGCCGACGAGGACGAGAACGGCGTCTGGCTTGAAGACCCGAAGCTGCTGGGCGACCTCGCCATGGAGAAGCTCACGAACGCGGCCACCGAGCTGGCTACCCGCTGGAAGTGGGCCGAAGCCATGCCGGAGGTCGACTGGAACGCCACCGCGCGCTTCGGGCGCATCCACCCTGTACCTGGCAAGCCGACCGGCGCCGAGGCCGCCGAGATCGAACGGCTTCGCGCCCGCCACGACGAACTGGCCAACATCGACGAGGACGAATGGACCGAAGAGCTGGAGGAAGAGGCCGGAACCGTCGAAGCGCGCCTCAACGCGATCAAGGCCAGGGTCGAAGCGCGGGCGACATTCCGCGCCGGGGACTTCGCAATGGCCGGGTGCATCGCCACCATCGGACGCGACGGGACGCTGCAGGTCATCCAGGGGCTGGTGAGGCCCGAGGACATGCCGGAGAAGACCGGCGCACAGTCGAACGGCCATGACGCCGCCTCGCACGGCGGCGGAGAGACCGCCCCAACTCCTCGCGTCGACGGCCCGGCCGCCGCCACGCCAGTCGCATCGCCTGCGGATCCGTGCGCCAGAGCCCGCGAGGAGGCGGGCGTCGGCGTCCGTCTGGCCGACGACCTGCGCGCCATCCGCACCGCGCTGGTAAAGGCGCATCTGGCGGGCGACTTCGAGGCCGCCTTCGATCTCGTGGTGTTCCAGCTCGCGCGCAGCGTGTTCGCGCAAGGCTACGGCGGTTCGTGGCATGCGCTGGACATCGCCTTCAAGGAGACTGCCGACCGTCCGTCCGCCCGAACCCACGACGACGACTTCGCGGCCTGGAGTCCGGGCGAAGCGATGCTTGCGGATTGGTCGCGCCTGCCGTTCGAGTGGATGGAGGGCGACGACGACGCGGCCTGCTTCGCGGCCCTGCGCGCACTGCCCCGCAGGGACAAGGAGAAGCTGTTCGCCGCCGCGGTGGCGAGGACGGTCAAGAGCCAGCTTGCGTTCGAGCACGACGCACGTCCCGAACTGGAGGCCACCGTGGCGCGGCTCGGCATCGACTTTGCCGGGCATGTGCGCCCGAGCGCCGATCTGGTCTGGTCGCGGATGCGCAAGGATCGTATTGTGGCGGTAGCGCGCGAGACGCTGGGCCCGGCTTGGGTGGCGGCGCGCTCGAAGTACCGCAAGGCCGATCTGGCGAAGGCGATGGAGGAGGCGTTCGCCGCCGGTTCGCCGCCTCCCGGCATCGACGCCGGTGCGCATGCCGCCGCGCTCGCCTGGACCCCGCCGGGGTTCGCTGCGTTCGACGCGAGCGGTCATGCCGGCGTCAACAACATGCCGGAACCCGCGGCTGCGGATGCGCCGGCCCCTGCGGGCGAAGCGCCGTCCCCGAACGATGCCAGGCCAGCGCTGCCTGACAGCGGGGCCGCGCCCGCCGTCTCCGCTGATTCGGACAGGGAGCCAGCGCCCACCGCTGGCAACAGGCGCGATGCGCCGGCGAACGGCAATGGCGAGGATCGCCCCGCCGACTTTCAGGATTCCGTCGAAGCAATGAACGGGCAGCCCTCCGCCGCCGGCGGCGGCGAGGCTGCGGATGTGCCGGAGTTCCTGCGCCGCATCGCCTCATAGCCCCTGCCGTCGCGCGCCCCGCCCGGAGAACCTTTTCCGGGCGGGGCGCCTGTCCTTTCTCATCCACCGGGAGAACCCGATGAACGACACCCGAACGATCCGCGCGCGCATGCACGACTCCGCCCTGAAGCGGGTCACCCGCGCGTTTTCCGCCACGCTCGCGGACATCTTCGCCGAGACGCTTCAGAACGCCCGCCGCGCTGGCGCTGCGCGTGTACGCGTCACGCTGGCCGAAGCGCCGGACAACGGTTCGCTTGCCGTTACCGTCGCCGACGACGGCGCCGGCATCGCCGATCCGGCGGTGCTGCTGTCGTTCGGCGAGAACGGCTGGAGCGGCGATCTGGTGCGTCGCGAGGACGCCGCCGGCATGGGTTTGCTGAGCCTCGCGCGCCGGGGCTGCGCCGTCTCCTCGCGGCCCCGCGCGCGCGACGGCTCGGTTACTCCCGGTTGGCGGGTGGAACTCGAGCCCGAGCACTTCACAGGCGAGGACGCCGCTGCGGTTCGTTCCGCCGATGCCGCGCCGTTCCCGCACGGCACAGCCGTGTCGTTTCCCGCAGCGGAGAACGAGACCGCAGATACGGTTCGCCAGGCGCTCGGGTTCGCCGCCCGGCACTACCCGCTGCCGGTCGTCTTCCGGCATCCTCCGGCCACCCCGCCCGCAGGCGAGACCCTCGAACGCCGCGCCTTCCTCGACGGCGCCGTTCACGCCGAACCCTGGCGTGGGCTGGCGTTCGGGGTGTTCAAAAACCGCCCGTGTCGCTCCGGCCTGCACCAACCGGACGTGAACTTTCACGGCCTCACCGTCCCCGCGCGGTTGCCGGCAGTCGGCACAGTGGGCGGTGCGCACTGGACCGTGGCTGCCGACATCGACGACTGTCCGGAACTGGAGTTCGTGCTGCCGGCGCGCAAGGAGGCGGTCGAGACGCCGTTTCTTGCGGCGATGCGCCTCGCCGCCCGGTTTGCGATCTACCGCGCGATGGCCGCCGATGACGATCCCCGCCCGGTGTTCGACGACTGGAAGCGGGCCCGGGAGGCGGGCGTCGACCTTGCGCCGCCGCCGCGCGAACTGCGCCCCTGGCGCCCGGCGGTGGCCGATCTCGACCACTGGCGCGAGCCGCCGAAGCGACAGGTCGCGAGCGACGACGCGCTGATCGTGGCCTGCGACCCCGAGCCGCCCGAGGCGCAGGCGTTCTGGCGCGCCGCCAAACGCAACGGCGTCGGGCGCCGGTTGTTCGAGGCCGACCGTCGCCTCGAGGGCTTCGACTGGTACGGCCGGCTCCCGCGCATCGCAGCGATCCGCACGGAAGTGACAGACGCCGGCCAGACCCGCGCGCTTGAGGACTGGCCCGTGCCGGCTCGTACCGGCGCGGCCAATGCGCCGCTGCCGGAACGGCCCGGTGCGATCCGTATCCGCGCGAGCGTGCGCCCGCTTGGGGGACCGCAACGCCGCCTCGACCTGTCCGCCGACTTGGCCTTTGCCGGCGAGGCCTGGAGCTGGGTCGCCGACGCACAGCCGCTGGTAACGGCAGACAGCACGCTGGACCCGCAGGAACTCGCGAACCTGCTGTATGACGCGTTCTTCTCACCGTCGGACGATGCCGGCGCGGACTCCTGGGAGCGCCAGCACGCTGACTTCGTGCAGGAGGCGCTGCACATCGCCACGCGGTTGCTGGTCTCCGATGACGAGGCGCGGCGGCGCTCGATTGCCGACGCGGTCGAGCGGGAACTGTTCTGGCTTATCCCCCGCGAGCGTGGCGCCGACATCGCCGTGCGCGGGCGCAAGGTCGTCGTGACCCTGGGCAAGCCCACTGCGGAGTTCGCCGGCCCTTCCTCTTCTTGCTGACTGGAGCCTTCCATGCCACTTTTGACCGAAGCACAACGCCGGCGGTTGCGCGCGAACGCGCGACAACCCGGCATCAACTACGCCCCTGCGGTCCCGCTTTTCCGTCCGCCCGGTCGGCAGTCCGGGATGTTCACCGAACTGCGCGCTGGCGAC
Organism: Gammaproteobacteria bacterium; assembly: GCA_965115835.1. GTDB lineage: Bacteria > Pseudomonadota > Gammaproteobacteria > Steroidobacterales > Foliamicaceae > Foliamicus. The sequence continues at coordinate 1,788,531 of OZ220471.1, read as the reverse complement.
ATTGCCGTGCGCGTCCGCAAGGTCGTCGTGATCTTGGGCAAGCCCGCTGCGGAGTTCGCCGGCCCTTCCTCTTCCCGCTGACTGGAGCCTTCCATGCCACTTTTGACCGAAGCACAACGCCGGCGGTTCACCGAACAGCGCGCTTGCGACTCGCTGTTCGGCCTGTACGCCCCCGGCTGCCCGCAGTCGGTTTGCGCGAGCCTTGCCGCAATCGCCGCAGTGCGTATCGGGCCGGGCTTGCGCATCGAGCGCGACTGGCGCTTCCGCGCGAAGGCCCCGCTGCCGGTCTGTGCCGGAGCCTCGCAGGAAGCGGGACGGATCGCCGAGTCCGGTCCGGAGTTCGAGGCCGCCCCGGCCCGCCACGAAGCGAACCGGAAACGCGAGACCCGGCAGGCCGCTTTTATTCACTCCGGGAGGTAACGCCATGCCCCGCATCGTCAAGACCGTTGTATACGAACTTCAGGAACTGTCCGAAGCCGCCAGGGAGCAGGTCCGCGCCTGGTATCTCGAGCACTGCACCGATCCCGACTGGCACGAGTGCGTGTTCGAGGACTTCGGGGCCGTCTGCGGGCTCCTCGGCGTGACGCTCGATACCCGGCCCGTTCCGCTAATGGGCGGCGGCGCGCGCGAGCAGCCGTGCGTGTGGTTCCGGGGGTTCGCATCCCAGGGGGATGGCGCCTCGTTCGAGGCGGGTTACGAGAATGCCCCGGGCGCAACCCGGGCGATCCGCGCTTACGCGCCCCGGGACGCTGAACTGCACGCCATCGCCGACCGGCTTCAGGCTATCCAGCGGCGCAACTTCTGGCAACTGGTCGCCGAGATCCGCCACAGCGGGCGCTACTGCCACGAGTACGCCATGACCATCCGGGTCAGGCGCGACAGCCCGGCCGGGCAGGCTCCAACGGACGATGCCGGAGACACCGTCGCCGAAGCGATGCGCGATCTCGCGCGCTGGCTGTACCGGCAACTGGAGCGCGAGTACGACTACCAGACCTCCGACGCGTTTGTGGACGAAACCATCGCCGTGAACGGCTGGACTTTCACCGTCGCAGGCCAACCTTTCGGCTGACCGCGCGCCCGAGGCGCTCATGCAGCCGGACTTCGTCCCGCTCGAAGCGCCTTCAAGACGCCAGGCAATCACGCACTGTCCCGCTCGCGCATCGCTCCGCCGGGAGTCGGGCGGGCGGATCGCCGGGGGGTCTGGCAGTTCGGCGCGGGAGGAATCCCGTCCCGTTCGCCGCCGGCTTTTCCTTCCGCCTCATTTGGAGATTTCCCATGCTCGACGCCTTTTCTGCGGCGGGCGCCGATGCGCGTCCGCCCGCGACATGTCTTGCGCATTCCGCCGATGCCGGACCGCTTCGCACCGCCGCCGCCCTGTTCGACGCGGCCCGCATCCTGCTGCCGGTACTGGAGGGAGGCCGCGCTCTCGACGCCGCGATGCTGCGCGATGCCCTGACTCGCGCGTTCGGCGCGACCGATGCGGACGGCGCCTGGGTGTGGAAAGATGCTTACGAAGCCGCAGAAGCGGCGGTCGTGCTGTTCATACGCCGCCACGGGCGCGCCATGCGCCGGCGCGCCGGGGCCGGTCCCGACGGTCCCCGCAGGATGCTCGCGATGCTCGAAGCCGTCGCGGCGCTCGAACCCTCGCATACCAAACGCTCGCAGGAACAGGTTCGCCTGCAGCAGTTCTCCACGCCCCTGCCGCTGGCTTACGCCGCGCTCCGGGCGACGGCCATTCGTCCGGGCGATACGGTGCTCGAACCCTCCGCAGGCACCGGGATGCTCGCCGCGATGGCGGAGTGCGCGCTCGGGCGCCATGCCGACGGCGCGCTGCATCTCAACGAGATCGCGCCTGTGCGGGTAGGGCTCCTCGCCCGGCTCTTCCCTGGCGTCGCCGTCACCCGACACAACGCCGAGGCCATCGCAGACTTCCTGCCGCGCCTGCGGCCGTCGGTGGTTGTAATGAACCCGCCGTTCTCGGCCACGCCGGGCGTCTCGCGCATCCGCCACGACGCGGACCTGCGCCATGTCCGTTCCGCGTTCTCGACGCTGCCGTCCGGCGGGCGGCTCGTGGCCATTACCTCGGCGAACTGTGTGCCGGGCGACGCGGCCTGGAGCCGCGTGTTTGCGTCCCTCGACGGGTCGGCGCGCGCGGTGTTCACCATGATCGTCGACGGGCGCGCCTACGCCCGGCGCGGAACCGGGTTCGACACCCGGCTTACGGTCGTCGACCGGCTGCTGTCTTCCGAACGCGGCGGCAAGCCCGGCATCGATATCGACCGCGCCGCGCGCGCGACCGGCGCAGCGGAACTGCTCGACGCCGTCATCGGGAACGTTCCGCCTCGACTGCCGCTTGAGCCTGCGCCCTGCGCCGACCTGTTCGGGCCTGTCCCGTCTGTCCCCCGGGCCGCCCCCCGGAAACCCGCCGTGGCGCCGTCCCGCAAACGCTCCCGGGCAGTCGCCCCGCAGCCCGCCCGCGACTGGGGACCGGTTGCGGAACTGGACATCCACAGCGGGCCGCCCGCTCCCGGCAGCGAAGGGCGCGAGGCCCCGGCCGCAGGCCCCTACGAACCCTGGCGTCCGGGCGTGGTGCGGGTTCCCGGCGCCGCAGAGCATCCGACGCCGCTGGTGCAGTCCGGCGCCATGGCCGCCGTGCCGCATCCCGCGCCGTCGCACCGTCCGATGCTGCCCGCGCGCACCGTGTCCGAAGGGGCGCTGTCCGACGCCCAGCTCGAGAGCGTCGCGCTTGCGGGCGAAGCGCACTCCCGGCATCTTGCCGCCCGCTACCGGATCGGGGCGGGCTGGGAGACCGTGCAGCGCTGCGACAACGGTGGCGAAGAGAACGGGCCCGAATCCGCTGCCGGGGACGCTACCGCGGACGGCGAGACCCTCTCCGCCCCGGTGCGCTTCCGCCGCGGCTGGATGCTCGGCGACGGCACCGGCGCGGGCAAGGGCCGGCAGGTCGCCGCCGTCATGCTCGACCGCTGGCTGCGCGGTCGAAAGCGCGCCCTGTGGCTCTCGCAATCCGACAAGCTCGTCGAGGACGCGCGCCGCGACTGGACCGCGCTCGGCGGACGGGAGACCGACATCGTGCCCTTGGGCAAGTTCCGGCAGGGCGCAGACATCCCGCTGTCCGAAGGCGTCCTGTTCGCCACTTATGCAACCCTGCGCTCACCCGCCCGCCAGGGCCGGATCTCGCGTCTGCAGCAGGTCGTGCGCTGGCTCGCCGGTTCGCTCGACGAGGATGACCGCCACGCCTTCGACGGGGTGGTCGTGTTCGACGAGGCGCACGCGATGGCCAACGCCGCCGGTTCCAGGGGCGCCCGCGGCGAGGTCGCGCCATCGCAGCAGGGCCGCGCGGGACTGAGGCTCCAGCGCGCGCTGCCCGACGCCCGCGTCGTCTATGTCTCGGCCACCGGCGCCACCACCGTGCCGGGACTCGCCTACGCCGAGCGACTGGGACTGTGGGCCGCCGGCGAGACGCCGTTCGAGACCCGCGCGGACTTCGTTTCCGCCATGGAGGCCGGCGGGGTCGCCGCGCTGGAGGTGGTCGCGCGCGATCTCAAGGCGCTCGGGCTCTATCAGGCCCGCGCGCTCTCCTATGACGGCGTCGAGGTCGACATCCTGGAGCATCCGTTGTCCGATGCGCAGCGACGCATCTACGACGCTTACGCCGGCGCGTTCAAGGTGATCCACCGGAACATCGGGGCGGCGCTTGAGGCCACCGGCATCGTCGACGGGGAGTCCACCCGGAACCGGAACGCCAAGTCGGCGGCGATGTCGGCGTTCGAGGGCGCCAAACAACGGTTCTTCGGGCATCTGCTGACCTCCATGAAGTGTCCGGCGTTGATCCGCGCGATCAAGGCCGACCTCGAAGCCGGGCGTTCCGCCGTCGTGCAGCTCGTCTCCACGGGCGAGGCGCTCATGGACCGGCGCATCGCGGAGATCCCGGCTTCGGAGTGGGACGACATCAATGTGGACCTCACGCCGCGCGAGACGGTTATCGAGTTCCTCGCCCATGCGTTCCCGGTGCAACTTCAGGAGCCGTTCACCGACGATGAGGGCAACGTCATGAGCCGGCCCGTATTCGACGGCGAGGGGAACGCCGTGCTGTGCCGGGAGGCGGTCGCGCGGCGCGACGCGCTGATCGAAAGGCTCGCGGCCCTGCCGCCGGCGCCTGCGGCGCTCGACCGGATCGTGCAGTACTTCGGGCACGAAGCGGTGGCCGAAGTGACCGGGCGCTCGCGCCGGGTGTTGCGGATCGCCGGCGAGGGCGGCGAGCGGCTTGCGCTGCGCAGCCGTCCGGCCTCGGCCAACCTCGCCGAGGCCGCCGCGTTCATGGACGGGGCGAAGCGCATCCTGGCGTTCTCGATGGCCGGCGGGACGGGGCGCAGCTACCACGCCGACCGGACTTGCGCCAACACCCGGCGGCGTGTGCACTACCTGCTCGAGACCGGCTGGCGCGCCGATCAGGCGATCCAGGGGCTGGGGCGGACCCACCGCACGCATCAGGCCTGCGCGCCGCTGTTCCGCCCCGTGACCACGGACGTCAAGGGCGAGCGGCGGTTCATCGCCACCATCGCCCGGCGGCTCGACAGTCTGGGCGCCATCACCCGCGGCCAGCGCGACAGCCAGACCGCCATGGGCGGCGGTCAGGCGCTGTTCCGCGAGAGCGACAACCTCGAAAGCCCCTACGCCAAAGCGGCGCTGCGCCAGTTCTACGGGGCGTTGTGGCTCGGGCGCATCGACGGCTGGACGCCCGCGCGGTTCGAGGATGCAACCGGGCTGAAGCTGTCCCGCGAGGGCGCCCTCAAGGAGAACCTGCCGCCGATGCCGCAGTTCCTCAACCGGCTGCTGGCGCTGCCCATCGACGAGCAGAACGCCCTGTTCGCCGAACTGGAAGAGCGCATCGCCGCGAACATCGAGCAGGCCGTCGAAGCCGGCACGTTCGAGGTCGGCGTGGAAACCATGCGCGCGGACTCGCTGGCGGTCGCCGGGCGGGAGACCCTTCACCGGCATCCCGCCACGGGGGCGGTCACGGAACTCGTCGAGATCGCCCGCCGCGACCGGCTGGAGCCGCTGACGGCCGATGCAGCCCTGGCGCTGGCCACACGCGATCCCGGACCCGGCGGCCAGCCGCGGCTGGCGGTCAACCGGCGCTCGAATCGTGTCGCGGTGGTGCTGTCCGCGCCGTCGCGGCTGTTCGACGACGGTGGGGTGCAGGAACGCGCGCGCCTCGTCCGGCCCGCCGCCCGGCAGTCGATGGCGCGGGACGAACTGCGGGCCTCGCGCTGGCGCAAGGCCACGGAAGCCGAATGGCGGCGTCTCTGGGACGCCGAAGCCGCGGCGCTGCCGGGCCACCGCGAGTCGCGGTTCTGGCTCGCAACGGGACTGCTGCTGCCGGTATGGGATCGGCTGCCGGCCGAGAACCTGCGGGTGCGGCGGCTCGCGACGGACACCGGCGAGGCGCTGATCGGGCGGGTGCTCGACGCCGAACAGGTTCAGGCCGTGCGCGCGGCGTTCGGCCTCGAAGGCGGGTTCCGCATGACCGGAGAGGAAGCGTTCGGGGCCGTGCAGGCTCGCGGGGTCGCCTTGCCGCTCGCCAACAGCTGGCGCGTCGCCCGCCGGCGCATCATGGGGGCCGACCGCGTCGAGATCGAGGGGCCGACCGACACCGATCTGGCGGCGCTCCGGCGCATGGGCTGCACGGTCGAGATCGTCTCGTACCGCGCCCGCGTGTTCGCGCCGAACGCCGCGGCGCTGGCCCGCGTGCTCGAACGCTGGCTGCCCGCCGCATGATCGCCGTCCGTACTGCCGGCAGCGGGGCCGCAGCAACCCATTCGGCCCGGTGCGGAGGTTCGTGGAGCCGGTCTGTCGTCGCGGCGGGCCGCTCAGACCCGCGCCGCTTCCGGCGGCTCGACGCAACGCGGACCCTCGTGTGCCGGGTTGTTGACCCACCTGCCAACCGGCCGCAGCGTCAGTTCAACGTCCGATGCCGGTCCCAGCGGGACGTCCTGCCCCTCGAGCCAGGGGCCGAACGCTTCGGGCGGCAGGATCGCCGGCATGCGGTGGTGAACCGGAGCCATCGCCGCGCAGGCCGCCGTTGTCAGGATCGCGCAGGTCTCCAGGGTCTCGCCCGGCGCTGCGGCGGCCACGGACGGCGGCAATGCGGCGTCTTCCGGAACCCTCCAGCGCTCCCAGAGGCCGGCGAACGCCATCAGGCCGCCGTCCGCCTGCTCTATGAGATACGGCTGCTTGACGCCTCCGCGGCGCGCCCACTCGTAGAACCCGTCCGCCGGAATCAGGCAGCGCCGGGCGCGGAACGCCTCGCGGAACATCGGCTTCGCCGCCGCCGTCTCGGCGCGCGCGTTGATCGGACGGGGGCCGGCCCGCCCCCGTCCGCCCGCCGGCAGCCGGCTCCACGACGGGATCAGGCCCCAGCGCAGCATCGACAGTCGCCTCTCGCCGCCGCAGGCCCGCACCGCCGCCACCTCCTGACCGGGGGCTATGTTGTAACGCGGCGTCAGGTCCACCGCCGGCCCGGTCAGACTTGCGAAGCGCTGCGCCTGCGCCCGGGAAAACCGCTGCGTGAACCGCCCGCACATGACGGGACAGCTTACCCTTCGCTCCGGCAATGGCCGCCCGCCGGTTCTTTGCGCGCCCGCATGGCCGGAGTGCGTCCTGTTACGCGGCTCCCGCCCCACAGCCACGGAGATTTTTTACCCCATGACCGCACAGACCCTGCCGGACAACCCCGACTTCTGCTTCTGTCCCGCCTGGGACATCGAGACCGATGTGCAGCAGATCCGCATCGTCATCGAGGGCCTGTCCGGCCACATCCCGACGGCGTTGATTGCGCCCGACCTGGACAACGCGCTGACTGTCTGCGACCGGCTCAATCGCCGCCTCGGACTCGACCGCGAGGCCTGGACCCGGATGGCCGCCGCCTCCATGCGCGACGCGGACAGCAAGCCCGGCGGCGAGTCCCGGCATTAACCAATGGCCGCCAGGGCGCTTCTCCGGGCCGTTTGCGCTTGCTCTCGCGAAGTGCGGGGGCGTTGCATCTGCCGGAGGCGGGGGAGAGCCGGGAGCGGGGTGAGGGCTGCGGGAAGAGAGAGAGACCCGCGCCCGCCATCGCCATCCACGGAGACCCTGACATGACCTCACCGATATACGCCGGCATCGGCGCCCGCACCACTCCCGAAGCCGTGCTCGACGATATGACCGTAATCGCCGCCTGGCTCGCGCGCACCGGCTGGCGTCTTGCAAGCGGAGGCGCCAATGGAGCCGATGCGGCGTTCGCAGCGGGAGCGCCAGCCGGCCAGCGTACGCTTTACCTTCCCTGGGCGGGCTACAACAGACACGCAGGGTCGGATTGCCGGGGCCCGTCGCGGTCCGAACTGGCCGCCTGGATGGCCGTCGCCACGCCCCTGCATCCCGCCTGGAGCCGCTGTTCCCCGGCTGTGCGCAAGCTCCACGCGAGAAACGCCGCCGTTTTGCTCGGCCCCGAGCTGGACCGGCCTGTCGACGCGGCGGTGGCCTGGACTCCCGGGGGCGCGGTCACAGGCGGCACCGGCATGGCCCTGCGCATCGCGGCGGAACACGGCATCCCGGTGCTCAACCTCAGCGTCCTCACGCCACGCGCGGCCTGCGAGCGCCTGCGGGCCCTTCGCCACTCCGCCTGATTCCCCGTCCCGCGACGGGGCGGAGCCTTGCGGCGAACCGGGCGAATGCCCGGCAAGTCGCCCGCATGCATCTCTTCGATCCCGATACCGAGAAACTGGATCCGTTGACGGGGGCAGGTCATTTGCGGATACTCTGGTTGTCACCATAGCGGGGAAATGATGCGAAATCATGTCCTTCTCAACCGGATTAGTTGAGGAATACCAATGAATTGAAGACGCACATGCGCAGATATTGGCGGGCCTATGATCGAAGAAGTGTTTTGATAACCCTGCGTTTTGGGTGGTAGATACCCCCCGCTACACTGGCGCCGTCTACAAGGCGTTGGTTGAACTCGCTTTGGGATCACATCAAGGGCGGGTGTCTTGTGAAATAGTATCTTGGACATGGTTCATCCCCTGAGCCACAACAATCGCTCACGTCATACTGTTATCGGATGAAAAGTTTACGAGGAACTTTCTTTTGAACCGCCTAAAATCCCCGAAAATCATTGATACGCGTGGCTTGGCGGGAATCGCTACTACGGCGTGGCATAGGCAAGCCTGCCGTTCTCTGCAACACGCAGCGTTCCAGGAAAGCCTCCCGAGGCGCATGGGTTGCGTCTGTGCTCGTTACCCTTTACACGGTATTCCGGTTGCGCGTCCACAGTAATCGAGTTCAAATCAAAAACATCGTAAAGTCTTTCGGTTCGAACGATGTCGCCATCCTCCATTGGAAAGTGGCGTAGAACAAGCTTGTCGTTGCCGATAAAAAACGCTCCGTTGAACCACCCTACGTCATCTTCCGTTGGTTGAGGAGGCAGTACGCTAGCAAGTTGCCGCGCCTTGGCGCTGAAGCTGTCTGTGTAAAACGCAAATCGCGTCTCTCCAGTCTTTGCATCCAGGATGTGCATCATATGGTCGCTATCCCTCAAACGCCTCTTGACTCTGCTCGCTTGGCCCGTGCCGAACAGCAGCCACGCCCCGTCGGGAGTTACCAACGTTGTCCCTGCCTTTACGCCAGCATGCCCTTCTATACGCCACACGGCTGTGGAAGCACCGGAAGACCAGTCGAACCTCGCCTTCGCAATTTGGAGCTTCTCTCCGCCATTTGCAGCTTCATAGAAAATAAAGCCTTCTTCCGAAGAAATAAAAAGGGCCCGGTCATACAGTCCTCCTCTGTCCGGAACAACGATTTGGCGCGGCGGTGCGCTGTCGTCCGTCCCGAAAAAATAATGTGTGCCTACATCCTTTTTCCTGATACTGGTTGGCGCCGGCCGCAAATGCACCTCTCCGCCATCGGCAGTGTATGAAGCCACGTAAGCCAGCTCGCCTTCAGGGCCTAAAAGCATTGTTCCCAAGTCGTGGTGCATTTCCGTGCCCTGTTTCAGGTTCGAGATGACCAGCCGCGATGAAAAATCCGTTCCCAGAGACTCGATGAAAAAGTAAGAGGATCCGTCGTTGGCGACATCGAACAGCCATACATTATCCTTCTCGTGGATCAGCGCACCGCCTGCGAATATCCGCAGATGTTCCCCTTCGGCAGGCAGCGGGGTGAACCGGGACTTCAAGTTGATGCCGCCAAATCCCGCAATTACCGGGCCGTACAAGCTTTTTCCCAGCTTGTGTTGGAAAGGATAAAAGGGAAACTCCCCTGTATGCAGGGCACCTCTTTGATCCAGCACTGAGAATCTGGCCGAGTATCCTTCTGACAGCTTGCCCGATAAATCCGTAACGCCAGTACTTTCCACAACGGTCACTACGGCCAGACCGGAAGCGGCTCCCTTACCCCTCGCCATACCGCAATCAAAACCCTGCTTGTCTATCACCTCGTCGGGCTTTAACTCCACCCGTTCCGGGCGCTCTTCCAAGGCGGCAACAGGGCCGGTTACTTTCCCTGGAGAGGGGAACGCAAGCTCCATCGGCCCGGCTCCCTCACCCTCCGAGGGGTCTCCTTGTTCCAAAACCCCCCGATGTCCGCCAAAGCGCCAGAGCAACAGGACCACTGCAGTCACCAAGACCAGCCCAACAACGATTCCTATGACAGCTCGCGAAAGACTTGGGCCCGCGAAGCGACTACGTAACAAATTCATGACAGCCTTGGAGCTAGCGGTCCGACGCAACTAAAGCTTCGATATCATCTGCCCAGTCCTGACAGTTGTAAGAGGCCAAGTTGTACTCGGGTGGGTCTGCCTTATCTGCTGACACAGCGCTATCCACTTTGTTGTAGTTTGCTTCACTGATCCCCCAAGAATTACAATTTTTCTCGGATGGATAAGCGTCTCTGATCTCGCCAGGAACCTTTCGAAACACTGCCGCCAAATTAAAACTCACCGGAAAGAAACCTGCTGCTTCCTTGGTGCTGGTATTTGCTGCCGTCCACGCGACATCATCATGCCTCAACAACCTATTGCTGATTTTTGCTTGCTCTTCCGGTTCTAAATCCGAATACGCCCCCCTAAGCGATCTTGAGCATCTACCAAAAGTGAAAGCTGGAGCCTCTTCCCTCGGCGTCTGCAGCCGAGGTTGCGGGTCAAAGACAGGAGCATTTTGTTCCACTGGTTCGGGTTTCACTTTGCCAAAGAAAAAGATGGTGTTAGGCCCCGCAATCTTGCTTCCATAAACCGTCCTTGTTCCCAAATCCACCGGTTCTTCGTTTGGTACCTGCTCGCAGGCGTTGTCTTCGCCAAGGATTTTGTAGCTTTTGTATCCTGCGGCCCACAGGCGAGCCAAGGAGGTTCCCGTGATTTGTTCCTGATCCCCTGCGCAATTTTCTTCTTTGAAAACGATGTAAGTTTTTTGTTCGGCTGCTGCTTGTGCATCTGGTATAAAGCTGAACCTGTACGTCGTGAGTGTCAGGGCTGTTGCAGTTGTTACTGCTATTGCCAGTCACCACAGTTTTTCCCGGAAGGTCATGTTCCGGCGAGTTGTATCCGAGGCCATTTTCTTCCCCTCCCTCTCTGTCCCATTGCCCCAAGCTGCAGGAAACATGCTGAGAACCTTGGTTCTTGCTGTCCCTGCATACATGAATATACATCATGGTGGTGTAAATGTGATTTTGTCGGCTCAAGTCTTTCCGCTTTGCGTACCTCCCGCTTCGGTCCGAATTTCCCTGCTGTTCTCCTTGGTTCCGATGCTGGTACTTGGAGCCAACCTCGAAGTCCTGCTCATTGGGGCCGAGCGGTGTTTGCATCCCGTGTGCCTGCCAACGCCACCTCAGCCAAGTGGCAGGAGGCTCCAGCGGCTCGCCGGTAGGGTTGATCTCACGGCCATCGACGCACACATCGCGAGGGTCGAAGCAAGCATAGAGGCGGCGAGAGTCGGCCTGCTGAAATAGTTGTTCGCCGCGCTGATTGTCCAAGGTGGCCTGATCCTCGCCTTGTTCAAGCTTTATGAAGCGTGTTCGCTGGAGGTGAGCACCGAATCAAATCGTATCGGAGCCGGATGACCAGCTCGGCAGAGAAATCACCAGCGCACTAACATTGAAAATGGACCAGTCGACGGGGGTAGGTCACCGGCATTAGCGGATGGCCGCCGGGGCGTTTCCGCTTGCTCTCGCGGAGTGCGGGGGCGTCGTGTCTGCCGGAGGCGGGGGAGAGCCGGGAGCGGGGTGAGGGCTGCGGGAAGAGAGAGAGTCCCGCGCCCGCCATCGCCATCCACGGAGACCCTGACATGACCTCACCGATATACGCCGGCATCGGCGCCCGCGCCACTCCCCAAGCCGTGCTCGACGATATGACCGTAATCGCCTCCTGGCTCGCGCGCACCGGCTGGCGTCTTGCAAGCGGGGGCGCCAACGGAGCCGATGCGGCGTTCGCGGCGGGAGCGCCAGCCGGCCAGCGTACGCTTTATCTTCCCTGGGCGGGCTACAACAGACACGCAGGGTCGGATTGCCGGGCCCCGTCGCGGTCCGAACTGGCCGCCTGGATGGCCGTCGCCGCGCCCCTGCATCCCGCCTGGAGCCGCTGTTCCCCAGCCGTGCGCAAGCTCCACGCGAGAAACGCCGCCGTTTTGCTCGGCCCCGAGCTGGACCGGCCTGTCGACGCGGCGGTGGCCTGGACTCCCGGGGGCGCGGTCACAGGCGGCACCGGCATGGCCCTGCGCATCGCGGCGGAACACGGCATCCCGGTGCTCAACCTCAGCGTCCTCACGCCACGCGCGGCCTGCGAGCGCCTGCGGGCCCTTCGCCACTCCGCCTGATTCCCCGTCCCGCGACGGGGCGGAGCCTTGCGGCGAACCGGGCGAATGCCCGGCAAGTCGCCCGCATGTGTCTCCTCGAACCCAATCCCGTCGCTCCGTCCGCCTGCGGTCTTCTGGCCGACTTCGGCTTTGATGCCCGAAGCGTGCGCGACGCCCTGACCGACGATCGGACACGGCTCTGCCTGGGCCGCAAACCGACGCGGGACAAGGAGTTGGAGGGAAGGAGAAGGAAGGGTGAGCGGCAGGGGGCCGGGGAGAGAGATCGCCCCGGTCTCCGGACGCTCGCAACCCATCGTCACAACAACCAACCAGGAGAACAGTCATGGCATTTGGATTGAATCGCGTGGAACTCATCGGCCGCCTCGGCGCCGACGTGACCGTCAACCACCTCACAAGCGGGGGGCGTGTCGCCAATCTGTCGCTTGCGACCGACGAGTCCTATATCAACAAGCAGACCGGCGAGCGGGTAGATCGCACCGAGTGGCACCGCATCGTCACCTTCCAGGACGGGCTGGTCGAGATGCTCGGCAAGCACGCCAGAAAGGGACGGCTGGTGTATGTCGACGGCAAGCTGCAGACGCGACGCTGGCGCAAGGACGGCGAGGACTCCGACCGGTTCTCGACCGAGATTCTGCTGGCGCCGGGCTGCCGGGTCCAGTTCCTCGACAAGCCGAACGGCAACGGCGCGGCGATGCCCGACGCCCAGCCCTCGGCTGCCGCCCCGGCCCAGCCGGCCGACGGCGACGGGACGGACGACGAGATCCCGTTCTGAGGCGAACTGTCCGTCCTTCCCCCGGGGGACCGGCGCTTTGCGTCGGTCCCCCCTTTTTGCTGCCCGCTTCGAGTCCGACCCGGTCGGGCCTCGCGCCTGCGCTCCGCGCAGGGCGTTCGTTCGCTCACGCCGGCAGGAGTCGGGGGGCGGGCCGGTATCGGGGCGTTCCCCGCAACGAGAGGAGTCTTCATCATGCCGCCACGTCACACCGAGAGGTCGGCGCTGTGAACGCCGCCGCCATCGCCGCCGAACTCGCCCGGCGCGCCGAGGCTGTGTGTCGCCGCTATCTGCCCTACGGCCGCCGCCAGGGCCGCTACTGGGTCGCGGGCGACCTCGACGGCGCCCGAGGGCGCTCGCTCCACGTTCGTCTCGAAGGTCCCGGCGCCCCCGGCAAGTGGACCGACGCCGCAACCGGCCAACACGGCGACCTGCTCGACCTCGTCCGCTATCGTTCGGGCGCGCCGACGCTGCGCGCGGCGCTCGCCGAAGCCCGCGCCTTCCTCGCCCTGCCGGCTGCGCCGGCATCGGGCGAGCACGGCGCCTACGACGCCACCGCGGCGGCCCGGCGCCTGTGGCGCCGCTGCCGCGACATCGACGGCACCCACGCCGAACGCTACCTGCATGCCCGGGGGCTCGCGCGCTGCCGCTTCGCGGCGCTGCGCTTTCATCCCGCACTACGCTACCGCGAGAACGGATCGGTCATCCGCCTTCCGGCGCTGGTCGCCGCCGTGACCGGCGACGACGGCGCCGTCAGCGGAGTGCAGCGCACCTGGCTCAATCCCCGCTCGCCCGCCAAGGCGGGCGTCGCTGCTCCACGCAAGGCGCTCGGACGCATCCACGGGCGCGCCGTGCGGTTTGGAACGCCCGACGCCATGCTGCTGGTCGGCGAAGGCATCGAGACCGTGCTGTCGCTGGTCACCGCTGTACCCGGGATCACCGCCGCCGCAGCGCTCTCCGCCGGAAGCCTCGGCGCATTCGCGCCTCCGCCCGGCGTCGCGCGGCTCATCATCGCCCGCGATAACGACCCCGAGGGCGACCGTGCCGCCGAACGGCTCGCGCGGCGCTGTGCGCACGCGGGTGTCCAGGCCACCGTCGTCGTTCCCGAAGGCGGCGACTTCAACGACGACCTCGTCGCACTCGGTCCCGACACGCTCGCCGCACGGCTCGGTCCCCTGTTCCGCTTCGAGGGGGATACAGCAGCCCCGGGGGCGGGGAAGCCTGCCCGCCTGCAGAGTCCCGGAGGAGAGTGAGGCGGGTGGAGGGTGAACGGCGCGGAGAGGAGAGGGAGTTCCCTCGCGCCTCCATCAAGCCAACCGGAGAACCCGATGAGCACCATCGCTTTCAGGCGCGTCAGCCCACACGAATCCCGAATCTACAACGCCGACGGTCACCATGTTGGCGATGTCTACCGCGAGGACGACCTCCTCAACCCGGGAACGCACTACTACGTCGTCCACCTCCAGGAGGATTGGCGAGGACCGAAGCGCGTGCGCGACCGTCGCCGCATCCGCCAGGTGGCGCAGCAGCTTCTGGACTCCCACCCGTTCTACGGATGATCGGCGGGGAAAACAGGAAGCGCTCCGGATCGGGCGCAGTGGGCGGGCTTCAACCGCAGACAGCTGTGTGCGTTGCTTCGCGACCGGGCTTTACGTTGCAGGCTCCGCAGGCTCCGGTTTCTGGTGCAATCCCTTGCGCTTCCAATCGCCAGTTCGCTGCACAACCCGCTTGCGGGAAGAAGGCTTTGCCAACCCAAAAAGCACCTCCCGACACAGGCCCATTGTGCCACACGTGCTCACTTCGCCAACCCCTCCGGGGTTCTCCACTGCGTTCCGACCCGCTTGCGCGGGTGGCTTCGTTGCGCGCGCGTGTCCCAACAAACCTATGTCGGGAGGCGCTCTTCCGACGACACCGGGCCATCAAGGCTCAACTCAAAACCTCGAACTACCAAGGAGACACAACCATGTTCGATACCGACAACATCCATCAGGCACAATCCCACACCGCAGTCATCTGCGAAAACGCCGCACTCTACGGCGCAACCCCGGGACGCGACGAGTTCGACCCCCGAAGCGTCTGGGACCGCGACGAAGCGATCGAAGCCGTCAGCGAAGCGTTCCGCATCCTGGCACGTGGCGTCGCCCCCGATGGCATGCAGATCGCCGACGAACGCGAGTCCATGCTCTGGGGCTTCGTGAACATGTGGGCCGCGCAGGTCAGGCGACTCGACCGCAGCATCGACCGCCTCACGCCTGAAATCCGCGACCTGCAGCGCGCCCAGGATGGCACCGAGATCAACGCCCGCGAACTCGAACTGAAGACCCACCGTGCGCGTAACCTCGGCGACCGACGCGACGCCTTCGAGCAACTGCGCGACTGCGCTGCTGACGCCTACCGCGAATCCACCGGAGAAACCTGGCGGCCGCGGCACGGATCGCACACCAGCCAGACCCGTCAACTTACCTCGGCAGCGATCGACGCCCGCGACTTTCTCCGCGCCCGCAAGGAACGCGAGACCAACGCGCATCTGCCCGACGGCACCCTGATCGCGATCGCGGGCGGCAAGCAAGTCACCGACATCGACGCCATCTTCCGGCGACTGGACAAGGCGCGAGCGAAGTATCAGGACATGGTGCTCGTCCACGGCGGCGGCCCCGGCGTGGAACGCATCGCCGCACAGTGGGCTGAACGGCATGGCGTGCATCAGGTGGTCTGCAAGCCGGACTGGAACGCTCACGGACGGGCCGCACCGTTTCGACGCAACGACGAACTGCTGAACCTGCTGCCGAAGGGCGTGATCGCATTCCCTGGCAGCGGCGTTACAGAGAACCTTGTCGACAAGGCCACCCAGCTCGGCATCCCGGTGCAACGCTGCGCAGCGTAATCGCCATCCTCAAGGGCCGCGCCGCTTCGGCGGTGCGGCTCTTTTTCTGTACGCAGTCGGCAGCGCCAACCTGCGTGGCGCTTGCGTCGGCGCTATGCGCAGCGTACAGCTTCGGCTTCGCTTCGCTTGCCCTGACCGGCTACGCCGGTTGCGGGCATCGCTTGCGGCGGCTTCGACGCGCACCGATGCCCCGGCTCGTGCGCGCACTCCTGCGGAGCGCTGCCGCACCTCGCCTCGTATCCGGTTCCGCACAGCTCGGCTTCGCTTCGCTTGCCCTGACCGGCTACGCCGGTTGCGGGCATCGCTCGCGGCGGCTTCGACGCGCACCGATGCCCCGGCTCGTGCGCGCACTCCTGCGGAGCGCTGCCGCACCTCGCCTCGTATCCGGTTCCGCACAGCTCGGCTTCGCTTCGCTTGCCCTGACCGGCTACGCCGGTTGCGGGCATCGCTCGCGGCGGCTTCGCCGCGCACCAACGCCCCGGCTCGTGCGCGCGCTCCTGCGGAGCGCTGCCGCACCTCGCCTCGCATCCAGTTCCGCACAGCACCGTGCATTTCTACCCGCAAGCGTGCATACAGCATCGCCGTCGTCTTCGACGACGCGCCTGACACCTCAGCCTGCGGCTCCATCCGCACCGTCGTCCGCTCAGGCGCCGCGGCGGCTCCGCCCTGCCAGGTTCGCCGCTGGCGATTTCCCCCATCGTGAATGCTCCCAAGTCGGCTCTGTCTCTACGGCGGAGCCGGCTCACCTCCACACCAGACGCGCCTGGGGCGCAGGCGGCGCATTCGTGCGCTCGACTACGCTACGGGCGCTTTGAACGCCTCGGGAGCGCTCCGCCATGATGGGTTTTTGTAAGCGATTTGTAAGTGCGGGATGAGCCGAATCAAAAGGGGCTATATTTCGGTAAGCGTAATGTAGTACAGGATAATTCCTAACGTAGTACGCGGTGACTGCTCAGGAATCTCGGTTGGTCAGCCGGAGGTTCTCGTTGTTTGGGGCAGTTCACCGGCGAATTCCGGAGGGTTACCTTGCTCGCAGCGCATCCGAAATCGTCGCAAGGCTCGCAATCCGAGATCACAATTCCAGGGAAAATTCGGTGGCTGTAAGGACATATCCCCACTCGATTCGGTTCTCGCAAACCGAATGGCGAGCAATATCCAAGGCGGCGGAGCAGCAGAACATGAAGCCCGGCGAGTTTGTCCGCGAGGTTGCGGCGCGGGCCGCAGCAGCAGAAGGCGGCCTTTCTGAAGCTCGCCTGACGCCTGAACTGATCGATCTTTTCAAGAAGACCTTCCGCGGCGTTTATCTGCTGGCCTATCTCAAGCGCGATGAACTGGAGGAGCTTGATAGACTCGAAGACTTCGAGAACGCCGCCGAAGTCGCCAGAAGTGTGCAGGACGAAACGCTCGGTCAGGGCGATGATGCGCCAGATTCTTGAGCCTCCGATGCCAATCTGCGGCTATTCTTGCTACAGTCGGGCTATCCTGATCGGATGAAAACAGGCAACCTGACGACCGGTTTGGTCTTTTCGTTCTCGCTTCCGATGCCCGGCCTCTTGCCCGACAACGGGATTGCCGAACTGTATCTCGCAACTTTGGTGCGGACATGGACTGACCGATGAACGCTGTTGAGATCGAGGAAGCGGTTTCCAAGCTCGCCGCACGGCCCTTCGAAGGTGGCGAGTTTCCCTTTGCTTTCCTCCAGGCCTTCGGCAACAAGGCGACAACGATCAGACGGCTGCGTTCCGGCACATCGAACTGTTCCGATGTTGGCGGTGTGCTGCAGCGCGGCAACATCCACATCAAGGTGTGTCCCAAAGACGAGGCGAAGGCGACTCTGGCGGAGCTGAGGGCCAGTCCGGCGACGGCGCGCGCCAAAGCCAAGTTCGTGCTGGCGACCGATGGGAGCAAGTTTCACGCTGAGGAACTGGCCAGCGGCGACATTGTCGTTTGCGACTATCCCGACTTCCCCAACCATTTCGGTTTCTTCTTGCCGCTTGCCGGCATCACGACCGTCAGGCAGATTCGCGAAAGCGCATTCGACATCAAGGCAACCGGCCGCCTGAACCGGCTCTATGTCGAGCTCCTGAAGGAGAATCCGGCATGGGGCACCGCCCCTCGCCGCCACGAAATGAACCACTTCATGGCGAGGCTCATTTTCTGTTTTTTTGCGGAAGATACGAACATCTTCGAAGATCAAGGACTGTTCACCGACACCGTCGAAAAGATGAGCGCCAGTAACAGTTCGAACACCCACGAAGTAATAGGCGAGATTTTTCGCGCGATGAACAGCAAGGCGGCAGGTCGGAATGCCGCCGGCATTCCCCGCTGGGCCGAGCCGTTCCCCTACGTGAACGGCGGACTCTTCGCCGAATCGGCGGATGTGCCGCGCTTCAGCCGGGTCGCGCGCTCCTATCTTCTCCATATCGGGAAGCTCGACTGGAAGAAAATCAACCCCGATATTTTCGGCTCGATGATCCAGGCGGTCGCCGACGACGAGGAGCGTGGCGCGCTCGGCATGCACTACACCAGCGTGCCGAACATCCTGAAAGTGCTCAACCCGCTGTTCCTCGACGATCTCCGCGAGAAGCTGGACGGAGCGGGGACGAACTCCCGAAAGCTCCTGAACCTGCGCAACCGCATGACGCGCATCCGGGTCTTCGACCCCGCCTGCGGCTCCGGCAACTTTCTGGTCATCGCCTACAAGGAAATGCGTAAAATCGAGGCGGAGATCAACAAACGGCGACACGAGCGAGGGCGCAAGTCGGACATCCCGCTCACCAACTTTCGGGGTATCGAGCTTCGCGACTTTCCCGCCGAGATCGCCCGGCTCGCACTCATCATCGCGGAGTATCAGTGCAATGTGCTCCATCTTGGGCAGCAGGAAGCCTTGGCCGAGTTCCTGCCGCTCGACGCCAAGAACTGGATCACCTGCGGCAACGCACTCAGGCTCGACTGGCTAAAGCTCTGCCCGCCCACGGGAACCGACGCCCGGCAGACCGCCAACGACCTGATCGATGCGACTCTCGATCAGGCCGGAATCGATTTCAAGAATGTCGGCGGAGAGACGTACATATGCAGCAATCCTCCGTATCGCGGCAGCACATGGCAATCTGCGGAACAGAAAGAAGACCTGAGGCGCATTTTCACAGACCGAGTAAAGAACTGGAAATCGCTCGACTATGTTGCCGGCTGGTTCATGAAGGCAGCGGACTACGGGACGCAGACCCGATCCGTTTCGGCCTTCGTGGCCACCAACTCGATCTGTCAGGGGCAGCAGGTGGCGATCCTTTGGCCCTTGATTCATGCAACTGGTCATGAGATCGCCTTTGCTCATATCAGCTTCAAATGGGCAAATCTTGCCGCTCACAAAGCCGGCGTGACCGTGGCAATTGTCGGGATATCCACCCATCCGGGACCTGTGCGAAGGCTCTATGCTGACCGGCCCGGCAGGGAAGGAACCTGTCGCGAGGTCGCCAACATCAACGCTTATCTCGTGCCCGGATTGAACAGAATCGTTGCCAAAATGCCTCGTCCAGAGAACGGGATTGGCGAGATGAGTATCGGGAACAAGCCCGTCGATAGCGGCCATCTGCTGCTGGCAAGGGACGAGGTGGACACACTTGGGCTGACAACTGAGCAGAGGGCTCGCTTCATCCGGCGCTTCTACGGTTCCGCCGAGTTTATTCGGGGATTGTCCCGATACTGCCTCTGGATCAAGGACAAGCATCTGGAAGAGGCCCTTACGATTCCGGCCGTTCGCAATCGGGTGGAAGCCATCCGAAAGCAACGCTCTCGCTCAAATAAACAGGCCACAAGGGCCTTGGCCTCAGTTCCGTTTCGGTTCGGCGAAGTTCGACAGACCGGAGACGAAACCGTCATCGTCATTCCGAGCGTATCGTCCGAGGGGCGCGACTACCTGCCCGTAGGCTACATGTCCCGGGGAACCATCGTCTCCAATGCTGCGTTCGCCCTCTACAACGCCCCGCTGTGGAACATGGCGCTGATCGCGTCGCGGCTTCATCGGGTCTGGATCGGGACGGTGTGCGGGAAGCTCAAGACTGACTTTCGCTACTCCAACACGCTCGGCTGGAACACCTTCCCGGTGCCCACCCTGACAGAAAAGAACAGAACCTATCTGACAGAGTGCGCGGAGAACATTCTGCTCGCCCGCGAGTCGCATTTTCCGGCGACCATTGCCGATCTCTACGATCCGGACAAGATGCCGGATAATCTGCGCGCCGCGCACGAGCGTAACGACGAGGTTCTTGAGCGCATCTACATTGGCCGCCGCTTCCGTAACGACACGGAACGGCTGGAGAAGTTGTTCGAGTTATATATCGACATGAGTAAAACGAGGGGAGCGGTATAAGCGAGTTCAGTCGCATGACCGTCGTCGCTGCTGCCGAAACCATCGGAGACTTCCAGTCGCACATCGACATGGAAGTTTGGGAAATCCAATAGGGGATAGCAGGGAGGTGCTGCGCTTCAAGTAAATCGGCGCGAGTCGCGTATCGCCTACGAAGAGGATATCATGGTTATCCCAGAGAGGGGGCCGGTGCATCTGGGCCGCGCGTTGGTCGAGTTCGCGATCTCGGCCTCCAAGTATAATAGTTAATCCGAAACTCAACGTTGAGCTTGTTCGGATGCTGCCTTCAGACCCTCTCAAACTCGACTTCCATGGAGCTAAAAGCGAAGTCGTTAATCTGTTGCGCCGGCACCGCTTTGACGATGCAGAAGGCCATTTGACACAGGCGGTCTCAGCGTTCGATCGCAAGGAATGGTCATCGGCAAATGGGGAGCTCCGGAAGTTCTACGAGAGCTATCTCAACACATTCGCCGACAAATTGGGCTATAAGGGCGACGATAACAGCAAGGCAAAGCGGGATTACCTAGGCAAGCTCCAGCCGCCGTTCTTGCTCGCCGACTATAACGAATGGAACCCCAACAACCAAAAGCCGCAATATGTTCAGGGGTTGATGAGCAGAATGCACCCCCATGGCGGACATTCGGGCCTATCCGAAGAAGAAGACGCGACCTTCAGGCTTCAGATTTCGCTCGTGACCGCGCGCCTTTTCCTTCGCCGATTCAACCAGAGGGTCAGGTTTTCCAAGAATCAATTGGTTCCCCGCACCTTTGCCACCTATGCCCGTAGCGGCAGCTCCGCTCGTTCCAACGAATTCGGCATGCGCCCGATGCAGGAGCGGGCTTGGGAGAGGCGCCACGAGCAGTATCTCCTGATCAAGTCGCCGCCGGCATCG
This sequence comes from Gammaproteobacteria bacterium, assembly GCA_965115835.1. GTDB lineage: Bacteria > Pseudomonadota > Gammaproteobacteria > Steroidobacterales > Foliamicaceae > Foliamicus. Next base: position 1,767,759 of record OZ220471.1, on the reverse strand, counting down.
GGCAAGAGCCGCGCGCTGATGTTCATTGCGCTGGACAAGCTGCACAACCAGGGTCTGCGGCAGGCGATCATCGTTGTGCCGGAAAAGACCATCGGCGCGAGCTTTGACGACGCGGCCCTGATCGACTTTGGTTTTTGGGCTGATTGGACCGTTGAGCCGAAATGGAACCTTTGCAACGCTCCTGGCGCCGATGGCGGCAAGGTCAATTCGCTGAAGACATTTCTCGACAGCGATTCCCGCATCCTGATTTGCACCCATGCCACCTTCCGTTTTGCAGTAGACCGGTTCGGCGCGGACGCATTCGACGGGCGGCTGATTGCGGTCGACGAGTTCCACCATGTCTCGGCCAATCCCGACAACCGCTTGGGCGAACATATCGGGCAACTCATCGCGCGCGACAAAACGCACATTGTGGCAATGACGGGGTCGTATTTCCGAGGCGACGCCGAGCCCGTGCTCACGCCCCATGACGAAGCGCGGTTCGAGACCTTCACGTACACCTATTACGAGCTGCTCAACGGCTACGAGTATCTGAAGTTCCTCGACATCGACTATTTCTTCTACACGGGGAGCTATGTTGACAATATCCGGAAAGTGCTCAATCCAGACGAGAAGACAATCATCCACATCCCCAATGTCAACTCGCGCGAGAGCACCAAGGACAAGGGCGGCGAGGTCGATGGCATCATGGAGGAACTCGGAGAATGGCAAGGTGTCGATTCAGAGACCGGATTTCAATTAGTCAAGACACCCACGAACCGGGTTCTGCGGATCGCCGATTTGGTCGATGACGATCCGAGCCGACGGGAGCGGGTCACGGCTGCGCTCAGGGATCCAGAACGGAAGAATGACCGCAAACATGTCGATATCATCATTGCTCTCGGCATGGCCAAGGAGGGCTTCGACTGGATCTGGTGCGAGCATGCGTTGACGGTGGGTTACCGTTCCAGCCTGACCGAGATCATGCAGATCATCGGCCGCGCGACTCGCGACGCGCCAGGCAAGACCCGCACCCGCTTCACCAACCTGATCGCCGAGCCGGACGCGTCCGAGAATGCGGTTGCCGAGGCTGTGAACGACACTCTCAATGCCATCACGCAGGGCCTGATGATGAAGCAAGTGCTTGCGCCTCGCTTCCATTTCACGCCAAAGAAACCGGGCAACCGTTCTGTCGAAGGCTTCGACTATGGAGAAGGAGGCTACGATTCGCAAAGGTGCAATGTCGGAATCGACGAAAGCACCGGCCAGTTCCACATTGAGATCAAGGGTCTCGCGGAACCGGAAGGGAAAGAGGCCCAGCGCATCTGCCGGGAGGATCTGAACGAGGTGATCGCCGCATTCGCGCAGGACAAGACCGCTGTCGAACGCGGTATCTTCGACGAGGAGGTCGTGCCCGAAGAACTTACCCAAGTGCGGATGGGCAAGATCATCAAGGACCGATACCCGGAGCTTACCGAAGGGGATCAGGAGGCCGTTCGCCAACACGCCATTGCGGCCATGAACCTGATCCAGAAGGCCAAGGAGACCACACAGGAAGGTGCCAAGCCCCAGACAGGCGCAAGCACCGCCCTGATCGACGGCGTCCGCAAATTCGCCATGGATGTGCGCGACCTCGGCATCGACCTGATCGACAGGATCAACCCCTTTGGCGAGGCTTACGCTATCTTGGCCAAGACCATGAGCGAGGAGAGCCTTGAGCAGGTTGCTTCCATTATCACGGCGAAGAAGACCCAGCTCACGCTCGAGGACTCGCGCGACCTCGCACGGCGGGCCCTCCGGTTCAAGCAGGAGCGTGGCCGGCTTCCGTTAATTTCGTCGCAGGACCCTTGGGAGAGGCGCATGGCGGAAGGCGTGGCCTTCCTCGCCCGCATGAGGGCCGAAGCCGCCGATGGATAGAAAATTCACCGACGAGGACGATGCGCTGCTCGCCGAACTGGGCATTGAGCCCGCTGCGCCGGACGTTACCGACCTCGCCATGTCGGCCGAGCGCGGAGAAGCACGCCACCGAGGAAATCGCAAACCGCAGCCGCTGCAAGGACTTCGACCGTTTCCGCCCACTCTTCGAGCAGGTGCAGAAAGAGCTGGATGCCGGCCTCCGCGAGACCCACCCCTCCAGCATCCAAGCCGATATCAAGCCTGGCCGTTTCTTCATCATCGGCGGGCAGAAAGCCCTTGTAGCCGAGATGGGCGAGGAGTTCACGCAAAGCTACGGCGACCGGGACGCCCGGCTGCGCGTGATCTTCGACAACGGCACCGAAAGCAACATGCTCAGGCGTTCGCTCCAGCGCGCGCTGCACAAGGACGAGAAGGGCAGGCGGATACTGGAGACCACTGCGGGTCCATTGTTCGCCAACGTGACTGCGTATGGCGACGAGGCCAGCGGCACGATCTATGTGTTGCGGAGCAAGGCGAACATTCCGTTCGTTGTTGAGAACCTGTACAGGTTTACCACATGTGAAGCTATGCGGGTTCAGCTATCCTGTACTGGCGAGGATATTCCATGAATGAATCTATCCCCTCCATCTCGGTCACTTATGCCTGTAGCGGCAGATCCACCCGTTCCAACGAGCTCGGCATGCGCCCGATGCAGGAGCGGACTTGGGAGAGGCGCGGCGAGCAGTATCTCCTGATCAAGTCGCCGCCGGCATCGGGCAAGAGCCGTGCGCTGATGTTCATTGCGCTGGACAAGCTGCGCAACCAGGGTCTGCGGCAGGCGATCATCGTCGTGCCGGAAAAGACCATCGGCGCGAGTTTTGAGGACACGGCCCTGAGCAATTTCGGTTTCTGGGCCGACTGGACCGTTCACCCGAAATGGAACCTTTGCAATGCCCCCGGCGCCGATGGCGGCAAGGTCAATTCGCTGAAGACATTTCTCGACAGCGATTCCCGCATCCTGATTTGCACCCATGCCACCTTCCGTTTTGCAGTAGACCGGTTCGGCGCGGACGCATTCGACGGGCGGCTGATTGCGGTCGACGAGTTCCACCATGTCTCGGCCAATCCCGACAACCGCTTGGGCGAACATATCGGGCAACTCATCGCACGCGACAAAACGCACATTGTGGCAATGACGGGGTCGTATTTCCGAGGCGACGCCGAGCCCGTGCTCATGCCCCATGACGAGGCGAAGTTCGAGACCGTCACTTACACCTATTACGAACAGCTCAATGGCTACAAGTATTTGAAGCGCCTCGACATCGGCTATTTCTTCTACGCGGGGAGCTATGCCGACAATATCCTGAAAGTGCTCGATCCGGACGAGAAGACAATCATCCACATCCCCAACGTCAACTCGCGCGAGAGCACTAGGGACAAGATCCGCGAGGTCGAGCACATCATCGAGGAGCTGGGCGAGTGGCAGGGCGCAGACGCGGCGACCGGGTTCCAACTGGTCAAGACGGGCGCGGGCCGGATTCTCCGCATCGCCGATCTGGTCGATGACGATCCGAAACGACGGGAGCGGGTCGCGGCCGCGCTCAGGGATCAGGAACGGAAGAATGATCGCAACCATGTCGATATCATCATTGCCCTCGGCATGGCCAAGGAGGGCTTCGACTGGATCTGGTGCGATCACGCGTTGACAGTGGGCTACCGTTCCAGCCTGACCGAGATCGTGCAGATCATCGGCCGTGCGACTCGCGACGCGCCAGGCAAGACCCGCACTCGCTTCACCAACCTGGTCGCCGAGCCGGATGCGTCCGAGGATGCGGTTGCCGAGGCTGTGAACGACACTCTCAAAGCCATCGCGGCGAGCCTGCTGATGGAGCAGGTGCTCGCACCCTCCTTCCATTTCACGCCAAAGAAGTCGGACAACAGTTCTGTCGAAGGCGTCGACTATGGAGAAGGAGGCTACGACCCGCAAAAATGCAATGTCGGAATCAACGAAAGCACCGGCCAGTTCCACATCGAGATCAAGGGTCTCGCGGAACCGGAGGGGAAAGAGGCCCAGCGCATCTGCCGGGAGGATCTGAACGAGGTGATCGCCGCATTTGCGCAGGACAAGACCGCTGTCGAGCGCGGTATCTTCGACGAAGAGGTCGTGCCCGAGGAACTTACCCAAGTGCGGATGGGCAAGATCGTCAAGGACCGATACCCGGAGCTTACCGAAAAGGATGGGGAGGCTGTTCGCCAACACGCTGTTGCGGCCATGAACCTGATCCAGAAAGCGAAGGAAACCACACGAGAAAGTACCGAGCCGCAGACAGGCGGAAGCACCGCCTTGATCGATGGCGTTCGCAAATTCGCCATGGATGTGCGCGACCTCGACATCGACCTGATCGACAGAATCAACCCCTTTGGCGAGGCTTACGCTATCTTGGCCAAGACCATGAGCGAGGAGAACCTTGAGCAGGTTGCTTCCATTATCACGGCGAAGAAGACCCAGCTCACGCTCGAGGACTCGCGCGACCTCGCACGGCGGGCCCTCCGGTTCAAGCAGGAGCGCGGCCGGCTTCCGTTAATTTCGTCGCAGGACCCTTGGGAGAGGCGCATGGCGGAAGGCGTGGCCTTCCTCGCCCGCATGAGGGCCGAAGCCGCCGATGGATAGAAAATTCACCGACGAGGACGATGCGCTGCTCGCCGAACTGGGCGTCGAGATCAAGCAGGAAAAGACAGCGAGCCACACGTCGACGGAGGAGCGGATCATCGCGGGCTTCGGGGAAATCCAGCGTTTCGTCGAGGCGCATGGCCGCGCCCCGCGCCACGGCGAGGATGGCGACATCTTCGAACGCCTCCATGCGGTGCGCCTGGACCGTATCGGCGAGCAGGACGACTGCCGCGCATTGCTGGCCCCATTCGATCATCAGGGGCTCTTGAGCCATCCGCCCGAAGTTGCGTCTGCCCCGCTGGACGCCATGGACGATGATGTGCTGCTCGCCGAGCTCGGCGTAGAGCCTGCTGCGCCGGACGTTACCGACCTTCGCCATGTCCGGCCGAGCGCGGAGAAGCGCGCCGCCGAGGAAATCGCAACCCGCAGCCGCTGCAAGGACTTCGACCGTTTCCGCCCACTCTTCGAGCAAGTGCAGAAAGAGCTGGATGCCGGCCTTCGCGAGACCCACCCTTCCGGCATCCAGGCCGATATCGAGCCCGGTCGTTTCTTCATCATCGGCGGGCAGAAAGCCCTTGTAGCCGAGATGGGTGAGGAGTTCACGCAAAGCTACGGCGACCGGGACGCCCGGCTGCGCGTGATCTTCGACAACGGCACCGAAAGCAACATGCTCAGGCGTTCGCTCCAACGCGCGCTGCACAAGGACGAGAAGGGCAGGCGGATACTGGAGACCACTGCGGGTCCATTGTTCGCCAACGTGACTGCGTATGGCGACGAGGCCAGCGGCACGATCTATGTGTTGCGGAGCAAGGCGAACATTCCGTTCGTTGTCGAGAATCGCAACCTCGTTCACAAGATCGGCGTCACCACCTCGAAGTTGGAGACGCGCATCGCCGGCGCACGGCTGGAGCCGACATTTCTGATGGCCGATGTCGAGATCGTCGCCTCGTACAAGCTCTACAACATCGACCGCGCCAAACTGGAGAAGCTGATCCACCGGGTGTTCGCCCCGGCGCGTCTCGACATCGAAATCGAGGATCGCTTCGGCAACCCTGTTGTTCCACGCGAGTGGTTTCTGGCACCTCTTGATGTCATCGACGACGCAGTCGAGAAGATCCGGGAGGGAACCATTACCCGGTACCGATACGACGCCCCGTCGGCGTCGCTCGTTGCGAGGCAACGATGACCGATCCCACATCTTTGTCCCTGACGGCGACCCGGAAGGAATCCGTCTGATTGATCGGACGAGCTGGACGGGTCTCGGGCTGGTGTTTCGCAGGTCCGACTGATCTGAAGTGTGCAAGCGCGATGATGAGATGCAGCGCACCGGCATACATTCTCGTCAGCTACCGCAACGAGGACGATGATCGGCCTACCCCTCTATATTGGGCAGGCTACCATCCATTACCCCCGTGACCTGACGTCGCCTTGTTCAGTGGCGAACCCGGCATGTACGTTTCCATCCCGTTTGGGTTGGCGGGAAGGTTGGTGACCTTGGTGAGAGGATGTGGATGAAATATCAGCAATGGAAGAGGGAGCAGGCGCAGGCGGATAGAAACTCTTCCTGATGCATTCCGAGCGCGGCGTAGCCATCATGCGGGCCTTGGTGACGCAGCGCCGCAGACAAGATCGGGAATCTCTCCCGCGCTCCAATTGATGTCTGCAGCGCCAAGCAGGAGGGCTTTCCGGCAGTCGCAACCGGTGGGATTGTGACACGCTCGAACTGATCGCCTATCTCTTGGCCAGCTGCTTTCTGATATCCATCGCAATATCCTTGCGATGCTGAGCAAGTTGCGCCTGCACATTCTCGTTCGTGGTATTAATTTGCTTGGTAAGCCGAGTCTCAAGACTCTCGTTTGTGGTCCCGATCTTCTCGGAGAGCCGGTTTTCCATGTCCTCCATGTTTTTCTGCATGGGAGCCAGACCGGCCTCAATGCTCTCCCTGAAGACATCGTGCATAGCTTTCGCAAGCAGTTCAATGCTTCCGTTAAGTTTTTCAGTTCCCGTGGTCATTCTTTCATTCTCATGTCTTGGGTGCGAGGTTGCACACTACATATATATTAACCCTGAGACACCAAAATTTCCACAAATTTCGATGGATTCGATGGGATTACGCAGGAAATATTTGGGAAATGTACGCAAAGTTTTAGCTGGTGTTTCTCAAGTTTATTTTCCAAGCTCAGATACATGTGAAACTTCCCGGATTAATGGGGTAAAAGAGGTCTACTCGCCTCTACATCTCCATCTCGAAATCGCGGACTTTCTCCTGTACTGGTTCTGGTTCCCGCTGCGACGGCTCCGGGGCTTCCTTGGCGGCGCTACGGCCTGAGTCGATGTCGGGCGTGTCGGGCGTCGGCTCGATGTCGAGCGCCGCATCCTTATGTTTGCCGTCGTGCTGGACCTCCGATTGATCCATCGCGGGCTCGACAGCTTCCAGTGCTGCGACCCGCTCGCCGGTGACCGCCTCCAACTCCTCGCTCAGCGCCCTGGCATCGTCGGTAACCAACTCTGCCCTATGGCGAGCGCGGCTGATCTCGACGTAGAAGCTCTTGCGGGTCGTCAGGTGGGGATGGCTCGCCTCCATCACCGCGATCACGTTGTCGACGGTGCGCCCCTGGAATCCATGCACAGTCGCGGCCCAGGCGTGATCGAGATGGCGGAGTTGGGGATCGTGCTTCCAGAGATCAAGCGTTCGTCCGTCTTCCAGCCGAAATGAGACGCGGCTGCCCCGCACGGAGGCTACCTCGGCTGTGCCGCTGTTCACCAGCCTGAGGCCCACATCGTTACGTGTCCAGCGGATGCGGTCACCAGCGCGTAGTTCTATGCCCTCGGAACGGTAGACCTCGACCGCGCCGCGCTTCGCTCCAACCATACGAGGTCGCCACGGGACTTCATCACCCTTTGGCGCTTCCAGGAACACCGTGCCGACTTCGGAGTCCACGCGTGCAACCCGGCGTTCTTCGCCCTTCTCGACGCCGAGACTCCTGTAGTTGCGATGGAATGCCACGGTGTCGCCGGGGGCGTAGTTGGCGGCGACCGTCTTTTCGGCGTTGGTGTAGCCGAGGCTCACCAGCCTCTCGCCTTGGTGCGCGGGGCCGCGGATCACGCCGTCGCGTGCGAGACGCTCGCGGATGTGGCCGTTGATCTCCCGGCGCAGCGCATGGCTTGGGGCCATCAAGCCGGTGTTCTCCCGCTCGCGCTCGGACAGCTTCAGCCAGCGCGCTGCAGCAGCGCCGGCGAGGTTGTCGGGATTGACCTCCGCGACCCGCTCTCCGAGCTTCTCGAAGGCGCTCTTGATGTCGCCTGCGAGGCTCGCCTCGACGGCCTTGCGGAGCTCCGCGTCCTTTTGACGCAGGATCTCGTCCATCACCGCTGTCGTCATGCCCGCCCGCTGCAGCTGCGCGAAGGGCTTGCCGGCGTCCACCGCGTCGAGTTGCTTCTCGTCGCCTACCAGCACCACGCGAGGAATGCGCAACGTGTTGACGATCCGCAACAGATTCCGGGTCTGAAGGGTCGAAGCGAGAGAGCCCTCGTCGACCACCAGCACGGTCTTCCTGAAAGCAGCCCGGAGTTCGCGCTTGCCCTTGCGGCCGAGACGACCTTCAGCCACCCCGCTGTAGCGCGCGAGGAAACGTTGCAGGGTTTCCGACTCGATGCCCGCCTCTTCCCCGAGCGTACGCGCCGCAGATGCCGACGGCGCAAGCCCGATCATGCGGTACCCGGTTTTCTCCGCCAGCCCTCGGGCGCGGCCGAGCATGGTGGTCTTGCCGGTGCCGGCATAGCCCTGTACGCCGATCACCTGGTCACGCGAGGCGAGGATCGTCCTCACCGCCTCGCGCTGGCCGATATTGAGGCGCCCCCGATGCAGAAAAGGGGTGGCCATCCAGCTCCGCATGACGGGGCGCGACTTTTTCTGACCTCGCTCCATCAGCGCAATCGTCTCCCTCTCGTCGGCGAGCGCCTTGTCGGTGGTAAGCGACTCGCCCGGCACGGGCAGGTTGGCGGCATGGAGAGCGCCATCGCGTTCCATGCGAGCCACCACGCTTTCGGCCTCACTGATCGCTACCGCTCCGGGTTGCCGAGTGATCGCAGCAGCGAGCAGGTCGGCGCGGGAGAACACGGCCTCGCGCTCGGCCAGATGCGCCACTGCCCATTCGACGGCCGCGCGGGCCGTGTCCGATGGCGGCGCCTCGGGTCCGTCCTTTTCGTGGCCGGACAGCGGGAGCTTGATATGTGCGGATTCCCGTTCGATGTCCTTGCTGGTTGTTTTTGATAGAGCTTCGGCAACCAGCGCTCTTGCATCGAACCCGAGCTCCGCGGCTTGCTTCTCCCAGACCGCCGTGAGCGCGTCCTTGTCCACATCGCGTTTGTACGCTCGCGTCATCAGCGCCGCGCGTTCGGCAAGACGCGGGTTTGCGCCGGGATTGCCCAGGCCACGCTCCGCCATCGCGGTCTCGATCGCCGCGCGCCTTGTGGAGAATGCTTCCACGATCTTCCTTGGCGTTCCCGCGATCTCGAACCGCCCGTCGGCATGGGTCTTCTCAATGGAGTAGCCGAGACGGCGGAGTTCGCTCGCAAGTTCGCTCCGGTAGAGCGCCCCGATCAGCATCTTCGAGGTGTAGATTTTCTCGTTCGACATGGTGCGCCACCTCGCGTCCTCTGCGCTTTGCACCATGTTGGCAATCACTGCGTGGGTATGCAGTTGGGGATCGAGGTTGCGGGAGGTGTCGTGACGGAAACCCGCGATCACCGTTCTTTGCCCGCCCACGCGAATCAGACGACTGGCGTTGGGGTCCATCACCCGCGTCTCGGCAACGTTCTTCTCGAGCCATCCGACCGCCCGGCGGACCGCCCGGTCGTGTGCGTCCACCACGCGCTTGTCTCCGCCGACCAGCGCCGCGAGCGACACGGACTTGGGGGCGGAGAACGTCAGGTCGCGGCCTGGCCGATGGACACGGTTTCCATCTCGGTCCATGCGTCCCAGCTTGCGGCCAGACCCGTCCGGCACTTCGCCTCCAAGCACCGACTTGAACAGATCCGGATCGACCGGTCCCTTGAGGCCGAGCGCCTCGGCGCCCCCTCCGAGCCAGACGCTGGCTTCCCTGTGGGCGGGATCGTCCTTTGCATAATAGCCGTCGCGTTCATAGTAGGACACGCCCTGGGCGGGCGAGGCGACGGCGCCGATCGAGACAACCATCAGTAAAGCTCTCTCCTGCGCCCTTGTTTGCGCTCGCTGGCCTTGCCTCTGCGTTTCGCGCACAGCGCGCCTTCCCTCGAAGCGTCGCAGCCCTGGCTGTTTCTGCGGCGTTGCTTCCGCCCGGAAAGCGCTTGGTCGTCCTTGCCTGCGCCGCTTTCGTTCTCCGCCAGAACATCGGCCGGTTCCATCACGGGTACGCTTTCGTGTTCCTCGAAGTCCGGGTACGAGCTGCTGCAGCTGGCTGGCTTCAAGACTGCCGGTGGCTTGTGCTCTTGGCCGACATTTCGGGTGCTGCGTTGGTTCGATGCTTGTCGGTTTCGTTCATCAAGCGGAGGCCCGGAGCCGGATTCCGCCGATGTATCGGCATGGCGGGCTGGCCTGTTCGGGCCCGATGCGGCGTTTCCTGGCTTGGCCTTGTCCGACCTGTTGGTTTTGCTGGATGGCCCCGAGCCGTCGTCCGGCTCCAGCAGTGGAAGCAGCGGAAGGTCGCCGGGCGGCGCTGGCGCATCGTCCCCGGCATCCGGCGGGCGCTTCGGAGGCGCTGCGGATTTCGGCACTTGCGTTTCCTGCTCTTCCGTTACGGGCGCGTCCGGTTTCCGGTCCTCCGCCGCGCCCGCGTTCGATAACCGCGGCACGAACCGCTCGGCGGCTTTCCGGCGCTTTACGTACTTCAACCGGATCCGGGCGGCCGGCAGCGCCCCGGGGAAGCGGAGCCAGCCGTTGAGACTCTCCAGCCGCATGATCTCCGAGGCCAGCGCGAGCGGGCGCAGTTCGCGTTTCGGCGTCAGCGAGACACCGTCGCGGATGGTGTTGGCGCCGTAGCTGAACCCCTCGGCGACCTCCTCGACCTCGGCGCGCCCCAGGCTTTCGGCCGACCACTGCGCAGTGTCGCGGTCCGGCGCAGCCAGCACCACGCGGGCGCCGCACAGCCCCGAGAGGGTCTCTGCGCCGTTGCGTCCGTACAGGTCCCTGAGCGCCGAGATCACCTGGATACCGAGCACGAAGCAGCCGCCGAACTGACGCGACTCGGCCAGCCCCGGCTGGAGCGAAGGCACCTGGTGCAGGGTCGGCAACTCGTCGAGCACGATCCAGATACGGCGGCTGTCGTTCTGTTCCAGCGACAGCATGGCGTTGACCGCGACCTCCAGCCAGGTGGAGATCAGCCCGCGCAGGGACGCGTGCTGGTCGCCGCGCGAGGTGAGGAACAGGCATCCGCCGCGATCCTCCCCGGCGATCCAGTCACGGATCGAGAACGGCGCCCCGGTGTCGGGCAGATACTCCAGCGCCCCGATGTTGGCGGTCAGCATGGCGCGCACGCTGAGCGCGGTCTTCGGATTGCCCGGATCGACGATCGACTGCGCGACCGTGCCTTCCATCGCCTCGGCCAGTCGGCTGAGGTCGGTCTTGAGCAGGTGCTCGACCAGCACGCGGTTCTCGCGAACGCCCTTCTTCCACAGCACGCCCGCGCCGTTGGCGAACAACTGCCTTGCGGCGGTGACCCAGAACGGGTCGACGGTGTCCTTCTGCTGCGGGATCAGCGCAGCGGCCATGGTGTCGAAGTCGCGGAGGCTGCGCGCCTCGAAGAAGGGCGACCAGCGGGGGCTTCGCGCATCGAGCGGGTTGAGCAGCACATCGCGCTTCGGATCGAGGAACGCGCGGGTGTAGCTCCCCATCTTGTCGTAGAGGACGCAACGCTCTCCGCGTTTGCGGATCTGGGCCACGAGATCGGAGATCAGCACGGTCTTGCCGGAGCCGGTGGTGCCCGAGACGATGGTGTGCTGGGTCTCTGCGCGTTCGGGATACGGCACGCCGGCGACGGTGCAGGGCGGGAGTTTCGGGTCCGCGCGAGTGAGGTCGAGCGCGCGCCGGCGCAAGGGGCGGATACGCCGTCGCAACTGGCGCGGTGTGGCGGTCTCCGCACCCCGGATGCGTCGTCGGGCGTTGATCTGTCGGCCCCGCAGCCAGAACAGCGCAAGCAACAGCGCCATCGCGACCGCGGACGCCTTTGCCCCGAGCGCGGCACCGGCGAACAGTTCGGTTTTGACCTTCTCGCGCATGGCGAGCGCCTTCGGGGAGGCGGCGATCTCCGGCAGCGTGAGCACGACGGCGCCGCCGTCGGGCTGGCGGACTTCCTGGCGCGAGGCGCGCTCATAGCCGATGCCGAGCTTGGCCTCGGCGACGGTGACCATGGCGGCGGCGTACCACTCGTAGCCGGTGGTGCGCTCCCACACCAGCCATGCGGGCGCCGCCAGTATCGAGAAGGCGGCGAGGAAGAACCCGGCGCGGATCAACTGGGCCCACATGCGCAGTCCGTGGAAGACGGTCTGGCCGCCCCGGAGGGTGCTCGATCCGACGGTTCTTATGCTCATGCTGCGGGGTTTCCCGTTGCGTCCGGATGCGAACGTTCGGAGTGCCTGCCGGTGTCGGCGGCCGACCGGCGTTGCGCCGCCGCGAGGGAGAGTCCGGCGGAGCCGCGGGCAAGGCGGCCGCGACCGGAGGGAACGGGCGCGCCGCCGATCCTTCCCGTTATCCGGAGACCGCCGCCATGCCCCGCAATCGCAACCCACTGCCGCCTTCGGGCGATCCCCCGCGCCGTTCCTGGCGCGCGCGTCTCATCGTGTCCGGCCCGCTTGCCGGCATCGCACTGGCGGCCGTCACCGGCGCCGGGCCCTGCGTCCCGCTGTGGGCGGCGGCCCTGGCATGGGCCGTGCTCGCGAGCCTCGCGGGCGCACTGGCGCACGGCGTTCGCAGCGCCGGCTGGTCGGCCTTCCGCAGAGGTCACAGGCTCCGGTCGCCGGAGGAAGACGGCGAGCTCGACGAATGGGCCTCGCGCACCGGGCGCTACGTCTGGTTCGGCGAGATGGAGGATCGGCTCCGCGACGATGATCGTCTGCGTGACGAAGATGGCCTGGGCTGACCGCACTTCAGCGCCCATGACGCCACCGCCTGCGGTCTTCGGGCGAGGGACGCGACGGCTCTTCTCTCCCGCTCGCGCCCTGGTGGCCCTCTCCGTCCGGCGCTTCTGCCGCTCCGTCGGGCGCGGCGTTCTTCGCCGTACCGAACAGTTTGCCGGCCAGCCCACTCCCGGCGAACGGCGCGCTCTCCGCGACGTGACGCCCGAACGGCTTCTCCACCTCGGCTTCGGTCTCCGCGCGGCCCGCGCGGATCTCCTCCCGCCCGGCCGTGCGCCGCGCCTCGCGCGCGCCCTGCCTCGCCGTCATGTCCGTGACGATCTCCGCCCGCTCGCCGCGCGCCTTCGCCCCGACCTCGCCCGGCTGTGGCGCGCCGGCGGCTTGCGCGCGGTCGCGTACGCTTTCGGACCAGCCGTCATGGGCGGCGACGGTTCCGCGCACCCCGGCCTCCGCCAGCGTGTCCCGCGCCGCCTTGTACTCCGCTTCTCCGCCGACACGGGCAGGATCGGGCCCGTCAGGCTCCGGGAAACGCTCGGCGACGAACGCCGCGGCGTACTCGCGCAGCGCCTCCGCGTCCTCGGGCGTCTGCGGCGAGGCGATACGGATCGCCCCGGCCGCGCCGATGGGTCTGCCGTCCGCCCCCTCGCGCTCCGACAGCCACACGAAGAACGGCTGGCCGAGTTCGCGGTCGATCGACTGCGCCTCGCTGCGCACCCGCGCGGCCTGTTCGGACCAGCTCTCCGACTCCTGCCGGCTGAGCGCGGCGCGCTCCCGGAAGCTCTGCATCCGGGTGAGGTGGGCCGCGAGGCTCTCCTCAAGGCCCGCATGCTCGCTCTCGCCGGTGCTCGCCGAGTAGCGCCGCGACGCCTCCGAGACCTGCGACCAGAGATCGAGCACCCGGTGCTGTTCGGCATGATCCTTCAGCCGGTCCCAGGACGCCTTGCCGACGGTCTGGCCGCGCCACGACGCCGAGCCGTCGGCGCCGAACTTCACCACGAAGTCCCAGCCGCCGCCGATGTGCGCTGCGCCGACCAGCGCCGCCATCTCGTTTTTCGAGATCCCCGAGGACTGCGACATCCGCTCGACATGGGACTCAAGCGCCTGCGCCTGCGCGCTCTCGCTCTCGGTGACGCCGCGGGCGTAGGCCTCGCCGGTCGAGACATCGCGGGCGTAGCGCTCGGCAAGCCGTACGGCGTCGCTGACCGCAGCGCTTCTCGCGGCTTCCGCTTCCGCTGCGAACTGCCGCGACAGGGCGCGGGCCTGGGTTGCGCGGTTCTTGTGACTGGCCGCAAGCGACTCCGACAGCCGCACGCCGGCCGCCGGGATGCGGCTGGTGGCCGCGGATGCGTCCGCCACCACCGAGCCGTCGCCGGTCACGGTGACCGCCGCGCCGCCGGGCGCGAACCCCGTGCGGCGCTGGTCGTCGACATGCGCCGAAGTGCGGATCTGACGGCCCTCCAGTGTCGCGAACCGGTGGGTGTCGGCGCTCGTGTTGCCCAGCGAGAGGTTGCCGGTGGTTCCCTCGCGCGCAGCGGAACCGGCCGCTTCCTGGCCGACCGCCAGCACCGAGGTCGCAAGCGCGGTGGTCTTCGACAGTCCGTAAGCCAGCGCGGCGGCGAGGAACGGGACGGACATCGAGAGATAGCCCGACATCACCGCGACATCCGCCGCCACCGCCCGGACGCCGGCCTGGGCGACCAGCGAGACGCCGGCGTCGCCGCCCGGCATCAGCGCGGCTGCGCCCATGCGCTCGGCCGCCTCGCCCATGGCGATGCGATGCAGGATCGCGTAGAGCGGCCCCCAGGACTGGAGCCAGACCAGACCCGCCACATACGAGCGGAAGATCCCTGCGCCTGCGGGGGTGAGCATCAGCAGCGCCGCCATCGGGAACGCGCCGACATACAGGCACTCGAACACGATCCGGAGCATCGGCACCCAGGTCTCGGCCTGCCGGCCGATCGCCCGGTAGGCCGACACGGTCTGGGCCTCGGCGCGGGCTTCGGTCCAGGCGCGCAGCGCTGCGGCGTTGCCGGTCTCGGCGGCCCACTGCTCGCCGGCGCCGTGGATGGCGTTGAGCGTCATCTGCTGGCGCATGATTTCGGCGGCCGAGCGCGAGGCGCCGATCAAAAAGTCGTGCGCGGCCGGCAGCGCGGCCATCAGTTCGGCGCGGGCCAGCGCGTCGGTGGCGGCGCCCGGGAACAGCCGCCGTCCGAACACCCCGCCGGCGCGCCGGACCTCGGCGCTCCATTGCGTGTCGAGCCGTACTGCTGCGTCCGCGCAGGTCATGATCGAGCGCTCGACGACGCCCGCCGCATTGCGTTCGGCGAACTCCACCATGCGCGCGGGCGATGCGCCCGCAGAAGGGGAGCGGGCGGTGGATGTCACCAGCGTCCAGAGATCCGTGGACTCGCGCAGTTCGTCGGCGGAGACATGGCCGAGCAACAGCGCATGGAACACGCACTGGCGCGCGTAGGCGCGCAGGTTGCGGGCGAACACCGCGTCGGTCACTTCGAGCCGGGTCGCGGCGGCGGCGAGCCGCGACCCGAAGATCATGCCGTGGCGGCGGTAGGCGAGGTCGCTGGGCAGCGCGAACGCCTGCTCGGTCAGGCGCGTGAGTCCATCGCCCACCCGGGAAGTCAGCGAGGCGAACAGCGCCAGCCCGACGGGAACATTGGCGACCACGGCGGGGGCAAGCGCCGGATCGAGCCGATCCACCACCCGCACCGTCGCTTTCGGCACGATCAATGCGCCCCACACCGCGACGAACATCAGGACCCACTTCGCGTTGTCCTTCCAGGAACCGCCGAAGGCGGTGCGGAACAGGATCCATGCGAGCCCGGCCACGCCCGCGAGTTGCGCGAGCGTGACGTAGGCATCCCCGCCGGTGATGGCGGCGACCGCGTTGAGCAGGTCGACCAGATAGGTCCCGCCGCCCAGGGTGAAGAGTTCGTACATGCGACGCTTCCGTGGCCTGCCGCTGCTAACGGGAGGTCCCGCCGCCCCCGCGTGCGAACGCGAGCGCGGCGCGGAGGTCCGCCGAGAGCGCGCCGGCGAGTTCGGTCTCGATCAGCCGGAGCCTCTCGACCACCGCGAGCGCGGTGTTGAACCGCGCCAGACCCTCGTTGCGGCGCTGCGCGAGCGCCGCTCGGTTCGCCCGCAGCCCCTCGCGCCAGCGCCTCAGTTGCTCGCCGTCGGCGATGTCCAGCGCCCCGGCGCGCGCCTCGACCGCGCCGTGCAGGTCGGCGATCCAGACCGCGAGCAGGTCGAGCGCCACCGCCTCGGCGAGCGCGTCGATCTCGCTGTCGATCACCGCGCCGCGGTAGGCCGCCGCTGCGTTGATGACCCGGTAGACCGGGATCGTGGTGAGGTTGACCAGCCCGAGCGCGTCCGCCGGCGGGGCGGTGTCGGTACGCACGGATTCCGCAAGACGCCGCAGCAGGTCCGCAACCCGCGCCCGGAACCCCTGTCCGGCCGGGATGCTCACCTGACTGAGCGTCGGGTTCAGGCAATCGGCGGTCTCGTCGCAGCGGTAGACCGGCAGGCCGGCGCCGCCCTCCATCAACGCCTCCGTCACCCGCCGGTCGAGCGCGAGCGGCTGCAGGACATGCACCTGCGGCCCGGAGGCGTCGCCGTCCGAGACCGGGGCGGTGACGATCACCGTGCCGGAGACCGACATGGCGAACCCGGCGAGTCCGGCGTCCGCCGAGAACAGGGGCGAGGCCTGCACGGCCCGCCAGGCGTAGTTGACGTTCACCGGCGCCTGATCGGCCATCGCTCCGGTAGCCGAGGCGAGCGTGGAGTTTCTCTTGCCGCCCGCGCCGCAGCCGTGCTTTGCGGCGGCGTAGTCGGAGAAGATCCCCTGCGATGTGCCGATGGCGGCGCAGATGGCCTCGCTTGCGCGGTCGTGCTTCGCCCACACGGCGCCGACCAGCGCCTGGGCGCTCTCGCAGGAGTTGAGGTTCTGGCTGTTGACCCACTGCGACAGCGCCCGGAGCTTGGACATCGTCTCGGCGATCACCGGCGAGACGGTCTCCAGCGCGAGTTCGAACGCGAACCCGGCGGCGTTCTGGGCGACTGCGCGCCCGAAGGCGACGAGCTGATCGGAGTCGATGAACGAGAACGCGCCGGCGAAGGCGTCGATGCCGCCGCAACCGGCGCGGAAGGACGGCAGGCTCAGGGTGGCGATCGGTTCGGTGCGCACCGGCGCGCGGAGATACAGGTTGCCGAGCGTCCAGTGACCGGAAGCCTGGCCCCGGAACGCGCCGGGGCCGGTGGCGTTGACCGCCGCGCCCTGCCAGAACGACTCCATCTCCGAGAGCACATCGGCCTGCGCGGGTGCCGCGGCGAACAGCCCGGCGGCCAGCAGGACGGTGAGCCGTATGACTGCAAGCGGCGCGGGCTTGCGTGGCGCGCGGTGCCCTGAAGCGATCCCCGCCCGCCGGGCGTGGTCAGTAGTCACGGCCGGTCTCCCGCCGGGTGAGGACGAAGATGCGCTCGGCCAGCTGGTCCTCGGCGAGCACCCCGAACCCGACCGGCAGGACCTCCCGGGTGACGGTGTCGAACAGCGCGACGGCTGGCGACGGCGCGCCGTCGAGGCCGAGCTTCGCGGCCTGCCCGTTGTCGGGCACGGCCTCGGGCCAGCCTTCCAGGGGGCCGCCGGCCCGCGACACGGCCAGCACATCGAGGCCGTGGCGCAGTGCGAACGCGCGCAGCAGCGGCCCGAACACCCGGCAGTCGGCGCAGGCCGGATGGCCGAGATAGATCAGCCCGTAGCGTTTGCTCAGGCTTTTGAGCGCCGCTTCGCGCTCCTCGCGCCGGGCGTCGGCCCAAACCTGCCGTGCCAGCGCGCCCACCGGCCGGATCAGCGTGTAGTCGAGTTCGGGTGTCGCCCACACGGTGCGGCGGAACGCGTCGGAGAACGCCGCGGCGCGCTCCAGCGTCTCCCGCTGCAGGCGGAGATACGCGGCGACCTTCGCCGGCGAGGGGTCGAGGATCGCGGCGGCGCGGGACTCCTCCAGCGCCCGGCGGATCGCCGCGATCCGTCGGGTCGCATCCGGCTGAGCCTCCGGATTGACCGCGAACGGCGCCGGCGCGTCTTCGATGTCGTCTTCGTCCCGGTCGCAGTAGAAGTGCCAGCCGAGCCGCGCTGCGGCGCCGGGCTGGCCGCACCGGGCGCGCCACTCTGTTGCATTGTCCGCCACAGCCGCTGGCGCGACGGCGAATGCCAGAAGCACCGCCATGACAACGCAGGACGCCGGGAGGTCCGGGCGCCGGGCCGTCACGGACCGCTCCCGCGCAAATCCCGTACGCGATCGGTCATGTCCGCCTGTGTGCCGGACTTGTCCGGCAGGGCGATGGCGGGTTCGAGTGCGCCGTCTTTGAGGTTCCCGGCGAACCCGGTCAGGTCCAGCCGGTCGAAGTCGATGCGCTCGACCTCGGCCACCGTGAATCCCCGGCAACTGTCCCATCCGATGCCGAGTTGCGGGCGCGCCTGCTGGTGCAGGATGCGCCCGAGCTTCGAGCCGAACATGCACCAGACCCGCTCGTGCTTCACGCACACGCCGAGTGCCCGCTTCGCGCATCGCCGGCCCAGATAGTGGGTGTTGCCGGCGTGGCGCTCCTCCGCAAGCGTCTTTTCTTCGGCCGAACAGTTCGCCAGTCCCACCAGCAGCCCGGTGTCCCGGCAGCAGTTGGCGAGTCCGCCGTAGCGGATGGCGCAGGAGCGCCGCTCGCCGGCGAAGAATCGCAGGCTCCCGCGGTCGAACTCCTCGCCGCCCATCTCCAGCACCATGTTGAGCATGGCGGCCGAGCGGACGAACCCGGCGTTGCCTTCCGCCTCGACGGTCTCGCATCCGGCGCCGACACAGTACGAGACGCTGCCGCAGGCGCCGGTTCGTCCGGCGTCGGCGACGCCGGCATCGCAATCCTTCGAGTCGCCCGAGGCGAGGTCGCCGGCGCGGTGGGCGGCGTCTTCGGGCGCGGCCTGCACCGCCCTTGCGCGCGCCAGCGCGGGGTCGTCGGGCGGGAGCGGAACAGAGGGCCGCGATGCGGCGCCCGCGATCACTGCGCGACCGGCCGAACCTCCGGGGGCGGCCGGATCGGCCAGCCGCTCCCGCGCGGCGTCCGCCATGCCATCGGCGGTGAGACGGCGCTCGGGCCGGTCTGTCCCGGCGAAGCCGGGCACGGTCTGCGCCTTCGCCGCGTCGCGGGCCAGGGCGCCGGCTGCCGCTGCGCCCGCCCGCCCAATCTCCCGGGCCGCAGCCTTCGGGTCATCGACCCGATCCGGATCGGCCCAGGCCGGGGCGGACAGCACCCAGAGCATCAGGCCGTATCCGACCGCCGTCGTCGTCCAGGCGAGCAGCGGCGCGAGGCGCGCCGCGTTGCCGGTGACAGCCGCGCTTCTCATGGCCGCCTCCCGAGGCGTTCGAGATGCCGGCGAGCGGTCTCCCGCGCGTCCTCGCCCTCCGCAGCGATGGCTTCGAGCGCCGCCGCCAAACCGATGTTCCCGCTCACCGCGTCGAACGGCGGCGGGGCGTCGTCCGCGCATCCGCGGCTGACGCAGGCCGGGACGCCGCCCGGCACGGCGACCACCGCCGGAACCCGCTCGATCCCGAACAGACGGAACAGCCGGGGATCGATGGCCACGCCCGCTTCGTGCCCGCCGAGACGCCGTCCGACCCTTATCGCCGTCGCCCGCAGTCCTTCGGGCGCGACTCCGCGCAGCACCAGCGGCGCGCCGGTCCGGGCGGCTTGCGCGGCCCATTGCGTCCAGCTCGCCTGCGGAACCGCGAGGCTCATGAACACCAGCACCTCGGCCGTGCCCCGGCGAACGGTCGGGCCGCTTGCGACCTGCGCCGCATGGCGCCCGGCCGGAAGCGGATCGGCTTCGACGGTTGCAGACATCCCGGATGTCTCCGACGCCGCCCCGGCGCGCTCAAGCGCACCGTCGATTACCGAACGGGCCCAGGCATTGAGCTCGGCGGCCCCGGGCGATTCGCCTGTCCCGGCAAGCGCTTCGTCCGCCAGTGCGCGAGCATCGGCGATCGCGTCGCGAGGGACGCGGCCTGTCTCGACAGTCGCCCGCGCCCGATCCTCCGCCGCAGGCGGCGGATCCTGGGATGTCACCGGGCCTGCGCACAGCGCCAGCGTGGCGGCGATGCCCGATACTCTTGCCCGCCATGCGCGGCGCCCGTCCCGTGCGAGAGCTCCGGCGCGCTGTCCGGCGCTGTGGGTTACAGGAGGCAGCAATTGCGTTTCCTCCACAGCAGGTAGCCGAAGCTCTCGCCCGCAACGGGCAGCTCGCGAAGCGGCTCCCACAGCACCGAACTGCGACCCGTGGGGTTGCAACCGGTCGCCGGACCCGTGGCCGGAACGGGCTGCGTCATCTGCCAGCGATACTGGCTCTTTTGCATCACCGGCATCGGGTAGCGTCCGCACAGCGCTGCCGGTCCCGAAGTGCCCCGGGCGAGACCGGCGCGGTGCAGCCGGTAGACCAGCCGCCCGGCGGCGAGCAGCGAGGCCTGCACCCCGCCGACATGCGCGGCGACATTGCCGGTCAGCGGATACATCCCGCCCTGACAGCCGGCGCACCAGAACAGCCCGTCGAGCGGCAGCCCCGTCGAGGCCGCAGCGCAGTCCGCCGCGCACGCCGCCTGCGCCGGCAGGTTCGCGAACAGCGCCGCCTCCGGGTTCAGCAGGAACGACAACTCGTCGTCGAGCCACGCCGGATCGAGTTCCGAGACCCAGGCGATGTCGAGGCTCCCGCCTTCCAGACAACCGATATCGAGCAGCGCGCCGATCCACGACAACAACGGATAGACGTAGTAGTGGGCGTGCCACACGGAGCCCGACGCGCCGTCGCCGCCCGAGGAGGCCGTGCGCCCGCGCGCTGCGGGCAGGCCCGGGTCGAGGTCGAGACCGCCGAGGTTGGGAAAGCACCAGGGCGTGCGGGTGACATCCACCAGCCTTGCCGGCTCCCACACCCCGAGCGAGAGCCCGATGCGGGGAATGGGCGAGCCGCAAAAGCAGATCGGCGAGGAGGGGTTGTCCGTGTCCGGGACACCCGACACGCCGCCGATGGTCACCGGCCCGATCGAGATCGGGAACAGGCACTCCCAGCATATGTCCGCGATCGGGTTGACGAAGCGCCCCGTGCAGGTCTGCGCCGAAACAGGCGCGACCCACAGCAGGGACGCCAGCGCGGCGGCGAGCGCGGCGTGGAGCAGCCGTCGCCTCATGCGCAGGTACCCTCCGATCCGGCGGACATTGTGTTCCCGCCGGAGGTCTGCTCCCCGCCAGGGGTCTGCCCCCCGCCAGGGGCATGGCGTCCGACGAGCACGTTCACGACGCCCTGCGGTCCGGCGACGACGACCTCGGCGACGGTTCGCAGGCCGCCGTCGCGGCCGCGATACTCGCGCGTGGCCAGCCGGCCCTCGACCAGCACGGCGTCGCCCTTGCGCAACTGATTTTCGGCAGCCTCCGCCGCAGCGCCCCAGGCCACGATGTGATGCCACTGCGTGCTCCCGGCGGGCTGGCCGTCGCGGTTCTTCCAGCGCTCGGTTGTGGCCAGCGCGAACGACGCGACCTTGCTGCCGTTGTTCAGCGTACGGACTTCGGGGTCGCGCCCGGCGTGGCCGAGCAGCGTGATCCGGTTGATGTTCAGCATGGGGGTTCTTTCCTTGATCGGTGGGTTGGAAGGCAGCCGGGGATGCCGGAACAAGCCCCGGCGAAAGTGGGTTCTCCGGGGAACAGGCTCACCGGAGACAAGTTCTCCGGGAGCCGATCCGTCTGTGACGGGTCTTTCTGTGGCGGCTCCATCCGTGACGGCTCCGTCTGTGACGTCTCTGTCTGTGACGGGTCTTCGACCGGAAATTCGGTCAGGAGCAGGTACGACCTGTCGCGGAATGGCGTCCCGTCCCGGTCGTGCTCGCTGTCGTGTGACAGCACCGTGGGTGTGGCGCGGATCGCGAACCGCCCGGCAAGTCGTCCGCCGAGGTCGAAGTAGAAGGCCCGCCCGTGGCGGCGCATCAGGTCGAGCGGGCGCCCGGCGAGCAGCACGATCTTCGCAGGCCCTTCGCGGGCCAGCGCCCAGGTGACCTCGGCCTCGCGCCGCCCGTCGATGAACAGCACCTTGGCCGTCAGCGCAGTGTGTCTGAGCGGATCGACGCGCGTACCCGCCACGGCAATGGTTTGCCCGTTCGAACCGGGGATGTCTTCGGCTGCCACGATCGCCGGATCGAACCGGCGGGCGCGCAGTTCCGTCGCCGGGACGATGCCAGGCACGGGTTCGGGTTCCTCCAGCGCGCGCCGCGCGCGCTCCCGCGCCTCGTCCCCGAGACGCGCCCGTTCGCCGGATCGTTCCATGTCCGCAAGCCGCGCCCCGATCTGCGCGAGCAGGTCCGGTTCGGCAACCGGCCAGGTCGCGCCGCGTACGCCGAGGTCGCGGGCGGCGGCAGGGAAGGCGGGCGCAAGCAGGGCGGCGGCGAAGGCGGACAGGACCAGGCGTCTCATCGTCGGGCTTCCCCGGTGTCGGTCCCGTGCTCTGCCCCGGCGCCCTCGCGGATGTCTTCAGGCCCGGTCAGCGGTCCTTCGAGCCCCAGCCAGGGGATGTCCGGCAGGGGAATGGCGCGCGCGCGAATGCGCGAGCGCGGCACGAGTCCGATCTCCGCATAGCGGCTGTCATGGCTGTCGGGGTGATCCGCGTGCAGGTAGTAGCGATCCGCCGGGATCGTTCCCGGAGCGATCGGAGTCAGCGGCCGTCCGTCGAGCGCGCGCGGCTTGGCGCGGCCCGCGGCGACGCCGTCGATGCGCACCGTGCCGTCTTCGTCCACGGCGATTACAGCGCCCGGCAGGCCCCGCACGGTCTTCAGATACGGAACCGGCGAACCCGCCGCCGCGGGCGGATCGCAAAACACCTTCTCGTCCAGGCGCGGATCGCCCGTCAGCGGCAGCCGGAAATAGCCCCAGGCGTCGTCCGACCAGCCCGCGTTGACGTATACGTGCGAGAGGGCGAACCACCACGCGCCGGTCAGGATCATCGTCCAGACCAGCATGATCCGGATCGGCCCGCCTGAGTAGCTTCCGGGGATTGGCTGGGCCATGTACTCTGTCATCACCGAACCTCCGCGGCCCGCTCACCGGAAGAATCTGCTGCTTCACGGTGCGCCAGGATCCGGGCCATCTCGGCGCGGACCTCCGCAGTCCGATCGGGGGCGCCGGCGGCCACGCTGCGCACCGGCAGCAACACCGCGCCATGGCGGTCTGCAACCCGCCCCAGCGCATCCTCCAGCGCCCGGGCCCAGGCGCGCGTCTCCTCTGCCGCGGCTTGCGCGCTCCCGCCGCCGCTGGCTGCGCTCCCGGCGTGCCCGGCCACGAGTTCCGTCAGACGGACGCTCGCGATCCCCGGAGATGCTCCGGGGATGTGCCGCGCGATCGCGGCGCCGACCACCGCCGTCACCCCCAGGTTGAGCAGCACGGCGCAACCGAGCAGCCGCAGTTCGCTCACGTCCCGCGCTCCCCGAAGCGGTAGCCTGCTTCCGCTTGCCGGCGCGCGGACATCACGACATGAGCGCGCGTGTCCCGGTGCTTGAACCAGGCCGCGCCGTCCCCATCGTGGAACATGTAGAAGTAGTGGCCGGCCCAGCGGGGATCGGAGCGCTCGGCGGACAGCAGCCCGGCGGCGATGGCCGCGCGGAACACGGCGCTGGCGTCGCAGGCCACTCGCAGCTTCGGGGCGCGACGCCGGCCACGCCGTGTGGGGTTGCCCCGCCAACGAGCGTTCCTCGTTCCCCGGGCTCGGGTCCGGTTGCAATTACTCCGGTGGGTTCTTCGCCAGATGCGCGACATCGCAGTCCTCCTGTTCGGCAAGGGGTGTGGAAGGGCCGGGGTTTGCGCCCGCGAGTGGTTCCGCGCCGGCGGGCAGCCCGGTGAGTTCACGCCAGCGTTTCAGCCACAGCTGCGCGGCGCGGTCCGGCCCGACCGGGCGGAGGCGGCGCTTCAGCGGCGGGAACGCAACACCGGCGGCGGGATCGATCCCGGCGTCCGGGAAGTCGCGCCGCTCGGCGGCGTCGGTCATGCGCGCGACGAAGCGCAGCAGATCGGCCTGTTCGGATGTGGGCTCGCCTTCGAGTCCGGCCGCTTCGCGCACGGCGCGGTCGATGGCCGCGCGGTCGCGTTTCGCTCGCGCGACGGCTTTTGCCGAAGCGGGAGCGGCCGTGTCCTTCGCGCCCGTCCAGGCGACCCTCGCGCCGGCGAGCAGCGCCTCCAGCGCCAGGGTGCGGCGCTCTTCCGGCGCCGGACCGGCGAGCGCCTCGACGGCTTCGCTCGTCACGACGGCGCGCTGCGCAACGGACCAGAACCGGCGTGTGCGCCCGCCCCAGCGACAGGTGTTCGCCAGCACAAGGGCCAGCGCCTCGAAATCGACATCTTCAGCCGTCAGCCCGGCGCCCGCCCGCGTGGCGGGATCGCCCGGCCAGACCAGCCGCCGCCGTGCAGATTGCCTGTCCGGCCCGATCCTGCTGCGGGCGCGTCCGGTTCCGGATGCGTTCATTCGCGTTCTCCTTGTCCGTCGTTGCGTTGCGAGGCGATTTCATCCACCGGGTTTCTGACACTCGCGGGTTTAGCATCGCCCGGCGCCTCTTCGACCGTGGGCCGGTCTGCACCGGCGAGGCGGTCGATGGCCTCCACGGTCGAGAGTCCCCCAGCCTTGAGCCGCTCGACCTCGGCGAACGCCGGGCCGCGCGAGGAATACAGCGCCACCGACCACGGATCGAGCGCCAGACGCGCCACCCGCCAGCCGTCCGGACCGTGCAGCACCAGTTCCGCGAACCGCCCCCCGGAAGTGGTCAGGCTCTTCAGCGCCTGCTCCATGCCCGGATCGCAGTGAATGCGCTTTTCGGACTTGAGCAGTTCCACCGACTCGTCCTTCTGCGCCAGGAAGATCACCCAGTCGGAGTTCTCCCAGGCGGCCCGAGCCGCCGGGTTCGCGTAGTAGTCGTTGACCGACTGCGTACCGGTGACCAGCGCGCCGCGATACTTGCGCGCGCGCCGCGCCGCGCCTTCCAGAAAGGCGCGGCTGTCCTCGCCCGAGAGCAGGTCCCAGGCCTCGTCGATGACGATCGCTTTGGCGCGCGTGCGCTCGCCGTGATACATGCGCTGGGTGGCAAGGAACACCACCAGCATCAGCACCACCGCCTGCAGGTCGCCCCGGCCCTTGAGTTCGGCCAGCTCGAACACGGTGACCGAGCGGTCCAGATCCGGGACCGAACCGCCCTCGAACAGCCGGCCCATCGCCCCGCCCGGACACCAGGGGCCGAGCGCCGTGGCGAGGTCGCCGGCGCGCCGGTCCCCGCGCGCTTCGAGATGCCGGCGCACTGCCGCCAGATCGGCGGTGTCGCCGGCTTGGCCGCAGGCGGATGCGCTGCTTGCGGCCTCGTCCCATGCGGCGGCGATGGCCTCGTGGATGAGCGCCGCCTCGATGTCGTCGATGGACCCGCGCCGGCGGCACATGCGCGAGAGCACGCCGGCGAGCATCGCAAAACACTCCTCGCGATAGTCGCCGTCGCGGCTCGCGGTTTCCGCGTCGATCATGGCGAAGGGGTTCAGCCGCGCCGCGTCCCGGCCGAACGCGATGAACGTCCCGCCCAGCGCCTCGGCGGCATGCTGGAACGAGCGGCCGTCGTCGATGACCACGGCCTCGCCGCTGGCGCCGACGATGCCGGCCACCAGTTCCTGCATCAGCACCGACTTGCCCGAGCCGGACTTGCCGGTGACCGCGACGTTGTAGTTGCCGGCTTCGTTGGCGAACGGCGACCAGCCGGCGGGCTGGCCGCGCCGCCCGATCAGCAGCAGCGCCGGGGGCGTGTCGGGCGAGACCGGCTGGCCGCGCCACTCGCCGTGCCACGGCGCAAGGTTGATCGCCGAGGACGTGAGCAGGGTCTTCATGCGGCCCATGCGCTCGAGGTCCCCGGTCAGGCCGCCCGCCGGAACCATCGGCAGCCCGGCAAGCCACAGGGGCAGTTGCAGGTAGCGTTCGGCGGCCATTCGCCAGCCCTGGCCGTGGTAGATCGCGCGCACCGCCTGTTCAGCCTCGTCGATGGCGTCGAGCGGGGCGTAGACCGCCACCGTGTAACAGGCGCGCATCAGACGCTCGCCGTCCTTGAGCCGTTCGGTCACGAACCGCCAGTCGCGGGCCTTCTCCGGCAACCCCGGCAGATAGCGGGCGATGCCGGTGCCGGCCTGCTGGGTCGCGCGCGCCGCCTTCAGAAAGGCGCGCTCGCCGGCGGCCTCGTCGCCGGTGACGATCGTCAGGCAGGTCAGCGCCGGGCAGCCCGGCTGCAGGAACTCGCGGTGGAAGTCGCCGATGAGCGCGTTGCCGCGCCAGCCCGGCCAGACTTCCGGGAAAGCCGTTGCGGTGAGCACCCGCACCACCACATCGGCCCCGTCGGGATGGTGGAACGCCAGTCCCGTCGGCGCGACGGTGAGCGCCCGTCCGGGGGCGGCGCACTGGCGGTGCAGCGGATCGCGGGGCGACCAGCGCCGCAGCGGACGGGACAACCCGCTGTCCAGAGACAGCCCGTTGTCCCGGTTTCCGGTCCTGTCGGGCGCAACGAGTTCGGCGGCGAGCGAGAGCAGTCCGTCGGGGTCCAGCCGCCTCGCTGTCGCGCCGGCGGAGGCCAGAGTGCCTTCGAGCGCGCGCCGGAACCCGCCGAGCGCGGTCTCGGACGCCGGTCCCGGCGACCCGGCCAGCGCCGCGCAGACGAACACCCGGTAGTCCCTCAGCGTGAAGGGCGGCCCGCCCGGATGCAGCGGGCGCCAGCCGGCGGGAGACAGCAGCCGCTCGCGGCGCTCGCGCATCGCGGCCTGCACCGGACCGGCGCTGCGCCGCGGCGCGCCCCAGGCTTCGAGCGCCGCCCCGAACCTCGGACTCGCCCAGTGAATGACCTGTACCGCGCAGCGTTCCGGCGCCGCGTCCGCCAGTGTGCCCTCAAGCGCGCCCAGGGTCTCGGCGTCGATCCCCGCAAACGGCGGGACTTCGATCACGAACCCGACGCTCGAAGCGTTGACGTACAACTCCGTGGCCTCGTCGAACGCGCGCCAGGGCAACAGCGCATGCAGCGCCGCGGGAACCTCCGGCGGCGTCCAGGGCTCAAGCCCCGCCGGCCCCTCGAACAGGCCCGCCAGCCGCCCCGGCATTACCGCGTCCTCCAGGCCGCGGACGCGACCACGATGCGCACCCACGACGCCTCGCGGTAGACGCCGCCAGCGTCCACATGCGGCGCGATCCACACCCGCGCAATCGTCTCGGGCCGGCGCAGGCTGGCGTCGGGGAGCGGTTCGCCTGCGGCGCAGGAGGGGGCGCCCCCGTCTGCTTGCTCGCCGGCAGCCGGAACGCCCGCAGCGGGGTCCGGCGCATTGTGTGTCGGCGCGGAGTTTTTCGACTTGTCGCAGCCGCGTCCCCCGTCACGGGACGCTTTCATGGGTATATCAGGCGTGGCGGAACGCAGGGATACGGAAGCCGGAAGAACCGTCCTTGTCCCGCCATGCTCCGCCGTCCGGTCCCCGCCCATCGCAGGGCGCCTCGCCATGGGATCCGCCGCGGCGACGCTTACGCAGTGCGCGCCCTGGGCGAGCGGACACTGCCACTCCTCGCCGATGTGCGTCGCAGTGCAGCCCGCAAGCGTCAACGCAGCCGCCATCGCCGGCGCCAGTGCGCGCCGGGTCGTGTTCAGGTCTCCAACCGTCATCGTTCGTTCTCCTTCGAGCCTTGTGTGTCGGGCCGGCCGTCGAGCCGCGTGCCCTCAAGAAACACCACGGTTACTGCCGTGCCGGCCATCAGCTGGATCACCGGCTGGTACTGCTCGGCGCGCCGGATCAGGTAGTCGGAGACCCGCCGCCCCGCCGAAGACGCCCCGGCGCCGATGCCGGCGCGACCGATCTCGTCAATACCGGTGTTGGCGACCGTCTCGTCGCCGGAACCCGCCACCGCACGGGGCGCGAACGCGCCCGCCACGCCCTGGCCGACGCCCGAGACCAGACCCGCGAAGAACGCCTTCTCCACCAGCGCGCCCTCGCGGCTCACGACGGGGCCGCGAACGCCGACCTTGCCGGCGCCGGCGACGAACCCCGCGACTCCGGTCTCCACCACCGTGCCGGGCTCGTCTCCCGAGCAGGTGAGCGTGCGCAGCCGCGCGTAGACCTTCTCCGAAGACAGATCGCCGTAGGCCGCGCCGGTGACCGTGCAGCCGTCGAGATCGACCGTCTGCGCCGCGCCGTCCTCCGCCGCGGTCCATGCGGGACCGGTAATCCGCAACAGCACCGGGCGCGGGTCGCCCTGCGAGGCCACCCCGGCGGACGCATCCACACCGGCGATCACCACCGCTTTGGCGTGACTGCCGGCGGGCAACCAGACCGACAGCGGACGGGCATGTTCTTTCTGCTGTTCCCGGAAGGCCGGCTCGTCGAGCGAAAAGCGCTCGATCAGGAGCGACCGCGCTGCAGCGGGACCGCCGGTGGCGGGACCACCAGTGGCAGAATCGCCAGCAGCGGGATCGCCGGCGTCGCCGTTCGGGCGGGATACAGCGCCGCGCGAAGCGCCCTCCGGCGCAAACACATCGGCGAATGGCGCGTCCGGCTCCAACGGCTCCGCCGCCAGACGGTCGCCGAGCGCCGCTGTGAGACGGTCGATGACGGCCTTCGCCTCATCAGCGTTGCTGTCGATCTTTTCGAGCAGCCTGCGGTTCTCTTCGGCGAGGCTGCGGTTGGCCTGGCGCAACTCGCGCAGATCCGCCTCCAGCGTGCCGATGCGCCCCTCCGAGCGCCGCGTCCAGGTGTCCTCCGCCGTGTCGGGGCCCGCCACTTCCGCGGCAATGCCCGCACCGGACACAGGCGCCTTGTCGCCGGAACCGAACAGCCAGACCGCAATCGCGACCAGCGCTGCCGCCGCCACTGCCGAGAACAGCAGGATCTGGCGGCTGCGCACCTGCCGGGCGCCGCCGTCCGGCGCATCGGACCCCGCCGGGCGCGGGCGGGCCGTATCGGGCTTCTCGCGCTTCTCGCGCTTCATCGCTCGCGTACCTCGCGCACAACCACCGCCACGCGATCTGCCGCGTCGCGGCCGACAGCGAAGCGGCCTGTCACCGGATTGCCGGCCGCAGCCCCGTTGCTCGCAGATACGATCCATACCGCCGCGACATCCGGCCCCAACTGCGCGGCCAACTCCGGAGCGCTCGACGGAGCGCCGGCATCCAGCGCGAGCGCTGCCGCCTCGTAGCGCGGCCCACGCCAGACCGAAAGCGGAACGATGGCGCCGTTGGCGGCAGGATCGAGAACGGCTGGTTCGACCGCATGGCCTTCAGGGGGTTCTTCCCCCGCCACCGCCCGGATCAACCCGGCGATGGCCGCCATGCGGTCTGCCTCGGGCACGGGCGGCGCCGGATCCTCGTTTTGTGTGCCCGCATTGCGGATCAGGATCTGCACCGGACCGCCCGCAACGGGGGTCAGCGCCAGACGATAGGTCCGGCCTTTCTCGGAACCGATAAACAGCGCCGCCTGCGACGCAGGTCCCTGAGGGACGGCAAGCCCCTGAGGGGCGGCAAACCCCTGAGCGGCAACAGACTCCTGAGGGACGGTAGACCCCCGAGGGTTGTCAGACCCTCGGGGGGCGGCAGGCTCCGGCAGGCGACTCAGATACAGATCGCCCGCATCCGGATCGTGTTCCACCGCGAACCCGCCCGGCGCGCGGATCACCCGCACAATCCGGTCGTCCAGCAGCGCTACCCGAACCACCCCGTCCGCCGACATCGTGGCGGTCAGTTCAGCGTGGTCGGCAGCCTCCAGGATCCGCGCGCCCGCCGCCGGTTCGCCCGCGGCAAGGCCCGCATACAGCTTCAACAGAAAGGCGGCGGCCAGCGCGCAGCTGCCACGCCGCCCCGATCGGGTCGTCGTCATCGTTCGTCCTCCAGGTCCTCGAACCGCAGCAATCCCAAACGCCCGCCGTCGACACGAAAGACCAGTCGGTAAGCCTTGCGCTGGCGAGCGGACTCCTCGCGCCCGATCCAGGTGGCGAGTTCGCCCCGCACCTCGACCGTCAGCGTCCCGGGGTCGGCGTCGATGCGCCGCGGATAGAACGCGCTCGACAGATCCCTGCGGGCCATGCGCCCGGCCTCCGCCGCTACCCAGGCGCCGATGGCGCCCCGCGCTTCGGCCGCGCTCATCCGCGCCGCCGCCTCGCGCACATGCCCGGCGTTCTCCGGCGTCAGTGTCAGCAGCGTCACCGCCGCCGTGCGCGCCGCGTCCTCCAGGTAGCGCCGGCCCGCCCAGCTGCCGCCCACCTCCCACACCGGCCCGGAAACCGCCGGCACCAGCACCGTCACCGCCTCGCGACCGGCAAGGCCCACCGACAGCGCCAGATTGGCGAGCAGCGACAGCACCAGCAGAACCGCCAGCGCCAGTCGCGCATCGCGAGTCCTGCGGTTCTCGGCGTCCCGAACGTCCCGGCGCATGGCGTTCAACCCAGGTAGCGGCGGACATGGCTCGGCGGCATGGCGGCCAGCCGCAGCGCAAAGTCCGGCAGGAACCAGTACAGCGCGCAGCGCACGACATCGGCGCCGCCCCCGCGCTTGATCCGGCGCAGCAGCAGCCAGCCCCCGACGCCGGCCACGAGACCCGCGACGAAGGCGTTGGCGGCCAGCCCGAGCAACGCCGGACCCAGCAGCGCCGCCGCTTCGTCCGCGGTCCAGAACAGCCAGCGCTCGGGATCGTCGAGACGCCGGGGAATGGCGTACCGCGCGGTGTCGTTCGCCGTCATCAGACGATCGCCGTGCCGACCAGACCGGTGACGATGGCCACGCCGGCGCCCGCCGCGATACCGACGCCGACCGCGCCGAGCAACTGCTGGGTGTTGAAACGCATCACCGAGCCGACCAGCGCCGCGCCCACCGCAAGGGCCGCCGCAAGCTGCCCGCCGGTGCCCCCGACGATGTTCTTCACCGTGTTCAGCGGTCCCTGAAACGTCGTGTCCGACGAGGCCAGCGCCGTATCGGCGCCGAAGACCAGCGACAGAATCGAAACGGTCAGAACCGGAACGGTCAGGGCCGCCGGCGCGCGGATGTTCTCAGGGAGGGCCGCAATGATCCTGTTTCTCCGCGCACAGCGCATTACGACACCCTCCGGATGCGTCCGGAGGCGCGGCTCAGGCGATCGTCGGAGGTCGAGGTCATGCGGCGCGCCGCCGCCCAGTCGTCGAGGTCGGCTTGCGCATAGCGAATGCGCGCCCCGAACTTGTGAAACGCCGGTCCCTCGCCGGTCACCCGGTAGCGATCCAGCGTGCGGGGCGAAAGCCCCAGAAAGGCCGCGGCCTCGCGCGTACCCAGATATTGCATCGGTTGCCCGTTCATGGAAGCGTCTCCTTTGTTGTTGTTGACAGTGGTAGTTGGGGTGCTGTGGTTGCGGTCGGCGCCGGATGGAGCGGTTCTCGCCGTTGCGGCGGCCACTGCTGCGCGGATCGCATCGCGCGCGGCCGGGCTGCAGTGCTCCGCCATCCAGGCGCGCACCCGCGCCACGGTGTCCAGTCGGGGCGAGACGCCCCGGCGCAGCCGCGCAACGAACGACGGATCGCCCGTCGCGGCCAGGCCGAGCAGATACGGCTTGGCGCGCACGATCCCGATGAACGCCTCGACCTCGGCCCGGAAGGCGGGACCGACCGGTTCCTCGCCGATGAAGGCGAGCAGCCGGTCCGCCGTGCCCAGGCGCGGAATGCGCCCGCGCATCAGCCGCAGCACGAACGACGGATCGCCCAGGGCGGCGGCGCCGAGTCGCGATGGCGGGATGCCGGTGCGCTCGAGCCAGGCCTGTATGGCGTTGCGGAACTGTAGGGCGGGATCACTCATGGCGGGCTACCTTACGGGCGGCAAATATCGTTTGCAATAGCTTCCGTTAGTCGATATGCTATCCCCCGGGACAACCGTGCGAGGACCTGCAATGCCAAACGACCCGGTACGAAAAAAAATCCGCGACCTGCTATGGGAACGCGGGCTCAACATGCGCGAGGCGTCGCTGGCCATCGGCCGCAACGTGAGCTACATGCACGGTTTCCTGGAGCGCGGGAGCCCCAGGGTGCTCGGTCACAGCGATGCGGAGAAGCTCGCCGGAGTGCTCGGCTGCAACGTGAGAGACCTGCGCCACGCCGAGCGCCCGCCCCGGCGCAGGCGGAGCGGGCCGAAGCTGCGCCGCACACGCGCGCCGGCCGGTTCGCCTGCGCGGCTTGCCGGCATCCCGGAGGTGGAAGTGGAAGCCTCGGCGGGAGCGGGAGCGCTGGCCGCCGAATTCGTGGACGAAAAGGCCCGCTGGTTCCTGCCCGAAGGGATGATCCGCCACGAGGGCGGCGCCACGCCCGAGGCCGTCCGGGTGCTGCGGGTGCGCGGCGTGTCGATGGAGCCGGAACTGTCCGAAGGCGACCGGCTGCTCGTGGACACCTCCCGCCGGACGCCCGCCACCGGCGAGATGTTCGTGCTGTGGGACGGCAACGGACTGGTGGTCAAGCGCGTCGAGCAGGTCGCCGGGGACGAACCCGGACTGCAACTCAAATCAACCAGCCCGGACTACGCCGACTACACCGTCCCGGCACACGATGTGCATATCGTCGGCAAGGTGCTGTGGACTGTGAGAAGGGTGTGAGAGCTGTGCGCTATCCAAAAAAACGCGATGGATGCGCATGGACAGACCGAAAGCGTACGGGCGCTCAGGGAAACCGTGTGCTACGGGGACTGCAAACCGCTACACCGGTTTCATCCAGATGGTCAGCTTGGCAGAGAAATCGTCAATGCACTAACATTCAGACTGGATCCGCCGATGGGGGGCACGTCAGTGCTGCACCGGTAGATGGGGCGTGATCTGTTCGTATTGAGCTTGAGTGAGTTTCATGCATCGGGGATACCATAAGGTGCCTACTTGGTACTACCAGCCTCTGGTCGGAAGCCATCGGAATGGGTTGATGCAAGAGGGATGTAGGGCCGCGCGAACAGTACGCATGGTATTGCCGGGGAAATTGATCGTGAGTGATCACGTAAATCTTCGTAGTGCATAACTGTGGTCTGATCGATCCGGTCACGAGTCAGCATAGGGGAAGGGCGGGTAACGAAAGCGATGAATAGAAGGACGGTAAACGCAATCAAGGTGAACCAGTGGCTACCCGCATGGGACGGAATCGAGTGGCAGCCCGCGGAGCATCGTAGCAAGCCGCCCCAGTGGTTCTACATGTTCAACTTGCCAGCACACGACCTGTGCAGACTATCGGGAGTATACCGCCGGACAACAAAGCGCAAGACCGGTGCGGAGGATCTCGGTATCCAGCGAGACCTGAACGAGGAACGCGCTGAGGAAATTGGCCGATTCGTCGAGTTTGGGTATCCGTGGTCAGATCTGAGTGCCGCGAAGCGGAGGTCAGCGGAATACCGAGATTTGCGGCAACCGGGATGGCTGCCAACTGCGGTGATCGTGAACATACTGACCGGGTCGGACATTCGGCGTGGCGAGACTGTGGATGGAGGCGAACTTATCAAAGTGGAAGACACCGCCAATGGATCGGCGATACTAAGCCTGCCTCCCGGGATCTCGCGGAAGACATGGTCCCCGGCAGCGATACCGCCGATCGAGGTCATCGATGGGCAACATCGGTTGGCGGCTTTTGAAAGGGCGAACGAGGTCGCGAACTTCGAACTCCCTGTGGTGGCATTCGTGGGGCTTGATCTCAGCTGGCAGGCGTACATCTTCTATACGGTCAATATTAAACCGAAGAAGATCAACGCCAGTCTGGCCTTCGACCTGTACCCACTATTGCGGACAGAAAAGTGGCTTGAGAAATTCGAGGGGCATTCGATCTACAGGGAGACGCGAGCCCAAGAGCTCGTGGACAGACTGTGGTCTGCGGAGGAGAGTCCTTGGCATCGGCGGATCAACATGCTGGGGTCGAGGGGCGCTAAGGGCCTGATGGCGACCCAATCGGCGTGGGTCCGCAGCATCATGGCGTCGTTCGTGAAGAGCTGGGAGGGGCGGGGTGTACGGGTTGGTGGGCTGTTCGGTTCGAAGGTGGGGGTTCACAACACGGTCCTGCCTTGGAACTTGGACGAGCAAGCGGCTTTCCTGATTTATGTAGGGAACACCTTACGGAAGGCGATAGAACAAACAAAAGAGGAATGGGCAGTCGAGTTGCGTAAACGCGTGAATTCAGAGACCCGGGACGCGGCATTTTTCGGACAGCACAATCTGCTGAACCAAGATCAGGGCATACGCACCTTGCTGCAGGTGATGAATGACCTCTGCTATCTGGAAACGGATAAACTCGGATTGGTCGATGTGATTCCGCTGGAGGGACTCGAGCGAAAAAGACACGAAACAATGAGCGAGGCCATCAAGAAGTTCGCGATGGACAAAAGGCTGGCCGGTTTCATTGGCGAACTCTCGAAAGATTTGGCGAAGTACGACTGGCGAGCGTCTGGATGCCCGGGTCTGACGGAAGCCGAAAGAATGCTAAAGGCGTCCTTTCGGGGTAGCGGCGGCTACGGTCAGCTGCGTCGAAACGTCCTTGAACACCTTATGCAGTCGAAGTCGACGAGCGTTGCAGGTCGCGCAGAGGAGGTGTACCAAACGTTTGGTTATTCTCAACATGCCGACAATTAACTCGGTCCGTGGAGCGGTTAAGGCTGCGGCCAGAGACCGGGTAATTGGGTCGTTCGATAGGCTCAAGAAACACTGGAAGGACGGTCGTTCGCTAGGTGTGCGCAATTACTACAAGCGGGACACATCGGATCGGGTCAAGAACGCGCGAGGGTCATTCAAGAACTGGCAACTGACCGACTATATTTGCGCATCGACGCTCGGACACTGTTTCGACGGATGGAGTTATTTGGGTCGCGCCATGGAAGCAGAGTTGTCAAGCGAGCCTGGAGCCGCACGACATCTCGGCTACTATGCGGAGTTGAGGGCAGCGATGTCGTTGCTGGCCTGCGAGGGTATCGGGATATTTCACAACAGCCATGCGGTAGTGAAAGCAGACGGGATTTGTTCGAGCTTCGGGAACGGTAAGGGAACGCACCAAGTCGTCTGGGATGTGCTGAATGAGTGGTCGGTAACGAAAAAATGTAATGACCGCTTGCTCGGTGTCATACGGCCGTGCGGCATCCCCCTGAGGGATTGGATCGAACAGTTCGGCGGATCCGCACGATTTGTTACAAGGAACTGGCTCAGCAAGTGGGGGCTGGACCTACGGCGACTCAGGTCCGACCGAGATGCGAGGAACTTGGCGAGCTACCGGCCAACATCCGTGAGCGGAGCACAACCAGCAGGGATCGAACAGACCATAGCCGCCGTAGGGGAACTGTGGACGCTGTGCGATCCTGGGGGCGGTGGTGGCTTCCCTTTTATGGATCGACATCTGCTGAGGCAAGTACTGGTTCAGCTGTTCGAACGCCGAGGCGGCGGCCTTGGCGTGCCAGGAAAGATGGACAGATTCACGCAGAACGTGGATAGGATGCTAAACGCGCTCGACATGGGGGCGACGCAGAAAGAGGAGTTCCAG
This sequence comes from Gammaproteobacteria bacterium, assembly GCA_965115835.1. Taxonomy (GTDB): domain Bacteria; phylum Pseudomonadota; class Gammaproteobacteria; order Steroidobacterales; family Foliamicaceae; genus Foliamicus. The sequence continues at coordinate 1,732,531 of OZ220471.1, read as the reverse complement.
AGATTTTTGACTTTCGCCGCCGGGACGGAGCCGGAACCGTCGTCACTGTTGGTTGATGCAAGTGGCGATGTCGAGGCTAACCATGTAAGCCACTCGAAGCAGGTGTTGGCTCGCGCAACGCTCCTGCTGCGTCTCGCAACGGGATCGGTTTCGGAACTATTGAAGGAGTCGGGCTCCGACTTCGAGCGGGAACTGGGGTTCTGGTGGAATGGCGAGGCGGTACGCCGGCGGCTTTGGAGTGTGCAAGAAGAACTTGGGTCGTTCCCGGATCTCTGGATTGACGTCGAAAAAGCGCTTGAGGATGTTGAAGAGTGGCTGAAGTCACCCAATACCGAGGCATCGCATTGGGGCTTTTGGGCGGAGAAGGGAGGGGCTGGGTGGATGCTCTCAACCGTTGAACGAGTGTTTCTCTGGGGAATGGCTTGATCAAGTACATGGGTTCCAAACGAGTCCTGCTTCGCAACGGGCTTGGTGATGTGATCAGGGAGGAGTCAAGGGAAGGCACGAGAATCGTCGACCTGTTCTGCGGCAGTGCGGCCGTGTCTTGGTTTGCAGCAGTCGAATTGGGTAAAAGAGTGCTCGCTTGCGACTTGCAGGAGTTCGCGGTTGCTCTCGCTGGAGCGGTATTGAAACGCACCCAACTTGTCGACCCCGACCAGCTGGAACACGGGTGGCTCAGGGACGCGGAGACAAGCCGACGGGACTACGCCGCGTGGGAGGACGCGGCAAAATTCGAGCGCAGGCGGAAGAAAGACGCGAGGTGGCATCGCCAAGCTCAGGAGCTATGCGAGGCCAAGTATGGAAACGAAGATCTACCGATTTTCAGCAGGTACGGTGGCCACTACTTCAGCCCGATGCAGGCATTATCGTTGGACGCCATGCTGGACAAACTGCCGGAGGATGGGGAACTGAGAAGCGTGTGCTTGGCGGCGACGATCGTGGCGGCAAGCAAGTGCGCTGCTGCGCCAGGGCACACGGCCCAACCGTTCAAGTCAACGATGTCAGGATCTAAGTACCTGCGAGAGGCGTGGGCGAGGGATGCCTTCCGAGACGCAGCGACCGGGCTCAGACAGATCGCACCGCTGTACGCAAGGCGGGGCGGTTCGACATCAGTAGGCGATGCGAACGAGATTGCCGGGCGTCTGCGGCGCACCGACATGGTGTTCGTAGACCCGCCATATTCGGCGGTGCAATACAGCCGCTTCTATCACGTGCTTGAGACGGTTGCCAGGGGATGGTGCGGCGAGGTTGGCGGTGTCGGAAGGTATCCGTCGCGGGAGGAACGGCCTCAATCGCTTTACAGCCGTACCGCTGAGTCCTCGGCTGCGATCAAGGGATTGCTCAAGCAGCTGTCGGACTGCGGCTGCAAGGTGGTGCTGACGTTCCCGCTGGGCATGTGCAGCAACGGGATGTCGGGGGAGTGGGTCGAGGCGACCGCAAGACGCTTCTTCGAGGTGTCGCGGCGCACGGTGAAGTCGCGGTTTAGCACGTTGGGGGGCAACGCGACGATTCGCGATGCTAGGAAGGAGGCGAAAGAACTGATCTTGGTGCTCAGAACGTAGAAGGTGGCTGCGAGTTGGCACATGGCGGGAAGCGTCAGCGGTGCGCTGACCTTGGTGTCCTCGACCCGGAACGTCATCGCCACCATGTCCACCTGCGCCCGTGCGAGGTCGAACACGCCGGATTTACGGATGCTTCACGGCTCGCACCAACGTTTTCCGTCGCACCTGACAACAGGAGATTTCTTGCTGTCAGAGCTGCTCAAGAGTGCGCGGCCATTTCATCTAATCCGCTTACGAATTTCTTACTGTAAAAGAGCAAGGGATTAAAATTCTTATCATCACAGTAGGTTATAAAAAATAACACATATTGGAATTAGCGCCGCTTGTTTCTGGAGTTCTTCATTCTTGGCTGAGAGGCCCTGTATCGGGCCATCGCCTTCGGCTACCACCGAACCGAGCTGGTGCCTTTCGGTGCCTCCTGACCCCATCGCCGCTGTCGAGTGTGCAACGAGCGGGTTCTTCGGGGAGACAGCGTAGCCAAACCGCTCATCCGGCACCGGCCATTCCGCACCAGAATGCCACCCCATCAGCACCACAAAATCGCATGGCGGGAATAGCTGCCGCCGAACGGTCAACCCGACGGAAAATCGTCAATGCGCTAACATTTACCTTGGACCAGTCACCGGGGACAGGTCAATACGGAAGGTGGCGAAGTGACCGGACCGCTCGCCGCCACCGCATAGGACTGGAACCAGTGTTGGTATGTAATGGCGAATATTGCGGATTACATCGACCCGAAGGCGGAAGAGACGAGCAGCGAAGCGCAGGCCTTGGCCGATATCCTTGCGTGGTCAAAGAACTGTCCAGCATGGCAGCGTGACGCACTGCGCCGTCTTTGTATCAAGGGCGAGTTGGACGACACCGACCTCGACCAGTTGACAGCCCTGTGCAAAAGCAAGGGCAAGGGCGGCGTCGCCCTCGCCGCTGCACATATCCCCGCTCCCGAGGCGGCTTCGATGGTGGTCAATCTCCGGGCCATCCACGGCGCGGAGCAAGTCAACGCGCTGAAGCCCGGCGAACGCCTGACCTTCGACAAGGCTGGGCTGACGGTCGTGTACGGCGACAACGGTTCGGGAAAATCCGGCTATGCCCGTGTCCTGAAGAAGGTATGCCGGGCACGCACGCCTCAGAAAGAAGGCAGGATTCTGCCGAACATCTACGCGAAGAAGACCGGACCGCAAAAGGCTGTCATCGACTTCAGCGCTGGCGGTTACAACAGCAACCAGAATTGGACCGCCGACGAACCCGGCGATCCGCTCCTCTCCTCTGTCAGCGTGTTCGACAGCCGCACAGCGAATGTGCATGTCGATGAAGCGAATGATGTCGCCTATACGCCGTTCCCGCTGCACGTGCTGGAGCGTCTCGCCGAAGCCTGCCAAGAGATCAAGAAACGCATCAACGCGGAGATCCGGGAACTGAAACAGCAGACCCCCGAGGCGATCGCGGAGCCGGACTGCCATGACGCAACTGCCGTCGGCAAGCTGATCGCCACGCTCAGTGGCGACACGAAGGAACAGGAAGTTCGCGATCTTGCGACACTGGCCGCCAAAGAAAAGGCGCATCTCAATACGCTGAGGACCGATCAAGGGTCCAACCCTGCCAAAGTGGCGCAGCAGGTCGAGACGCTGAAAAGACAGCTAGATGCCGACACCACGGCGTTCGCGACTCTTCTGGATGCCGTCGACGACGAACAGGTCGGCCGCCTCACAGCGCTGTATCAGGCTTACCGAACCGCGCGTGCGGCAGCCACAGCCACTGCTGGCGATCTCTTCGCCACCGAGCCACTGGCGAATGCGAATGTCGGTTCAGATGTCTGGTGCGCACTCTGGGAAGCAGCGCGGCGCTACTCCGAACAGCAGGCTTACCCGGATATGCCGTTTCCGTTCACCAGCGACGGCGCGCGCTGCGTTTTGTGCCAGCAGGATCTGGACACCGTAGCCGCCAACCGGCTCGCACGGTTCGACGCTTTCGTTAAGGATGAAACCAAGCGGAAAGAAGAGCAGACTGCGGCAGCGTACCAGGTCGCGCTGGACGAACTGCTTTCCGCCGATGTTCCCGCTGCAGACATTCCGTCTAGGGTCGCCCTGATTCGCGACAAGCTGAACGACAATTCGCTAGCGGATTCCGTCCGCCGCGCGGCGGTGACGTTGAAATGGCGTCTCCGCGCCATTCGGCGCACGCACACCAACGAAGATGACCTTGATCCTCTTCCTGTCGCTGAACAGTGGCCCGACAACGCCGTCGCGGCGCATAGCGCCAAGCTGTCGGTGCGAATCACGGCGTTGCGGGCGGAAGATGAATCCGAAGAACGTAAGCGGATGCGTGCCGAGTTCCAAGAACTGGCGGACCGCGCATGGCTCGCGGTGATCCAGGATGACGTGATCGCCGAGATCGCCCGCCGCAAGAAACGCGCCGCGCTCGGCGCCGCGGCGAAAGACACGGCGACGAACCGGATCACGAGCAAGAGCAGCGAGATCGCAGAGCAACTTGTTACCAATGCCCTTCGGGCTCAATTCTCGAAGGAGATAGACAAGTTCGGCGTCGCCGGGCTGGCGATCGAGTTGCGCAAGGAAAAGACGAGCTATGGCGTTCCACATTTTCGGGTCAGCCTGATCCGGAAACCAGATGCCCGCGTCGGCGCGATTCTGAGCGAGGGCGAGCACCGCTGCGTGGCGCTGGCCGCATTCCTGGCGGAGCTGGCGACCACCAAGAGCCGGTCAGCAATCGTGCTCGATGATCCGGTTTCCTCGCTGGACCATATGCACCGCGAGGCGGTGGCCGACCGGCTGGCCGAGGAAGGTAAACACCGACAGATCATCGTCCTCACGCACGATATCGCCTTCCTGTTCCTGCTTGACCAAGCGTGTCGCGAAAAGGCCACGCACATCGCGTTCCGCAGCGTGAGCCGAACCGATGACTACGCGGGGTTCATCCAGCAGGATCCGCCGCTGCGCGCCCAGCCAATCAGCAGTGTCATCGACGGGATGCAGAGGCTGCTGGATAACGAGAAGATGCACTATCAGAACGGCGACCACGACAAATGGGAAAGAACGGTGGATGCGCTGCAAAAGCGCTTGCGCTGGACATGGGAACGCGCCGTTGAGGAAGCCATCTCGCCGGTCTTCAAGCGCATGTCGGAAAAGGTCCAGACGAAAGGACTTTCGAAGGTTACGGCTTTGACGATCAACAACTGCACCGGGATGCGAGCGGCCTACAGCCGTTGCTCAACCTTGCTGCACAGTGCCCCGGACACGCTGAATCAATCGCTCCCCAAGCCCGGGGCTGTTCAGAAGGAAATCACGGCGCTGCGAAACTGGATCGCGGATATCAGGCAGCGCCAAGACGAGATCGACTTTCTGCAATGATCAGGATGGAATGGCTTGATCGCTATGTGCCGGTCATCCCGATTGACGCTGCAGGTCTGGTAACGCGTTGTGAAGTCGAGTCAGCAGCCAGCAGCGTATCGTTTTGTCAAAGGCTTCGTCGAAGCGAGGAGCGGTCGTAGATGTACGGAAGACCGGTTCGCCAGACAGGCTTATTACAATTTCCTCCCCTGCCTCCCGCACTTCGCACTGCACTGAGAGCATGGCTCTGTTTGAGCTCGGCTCTATCCAACCGAGAGTGTTTTTCCCCAGCGTACCAGAGATGTGCCAATCCGATCGACTTTGACTCAGGGGAAAACCGAGGGCTTTGCCAGCTGCTCCATGCACTCGTTGGATATGTCTCAGAGCTTCGTCTATCCGGGTGTGGGTGTTCGCTCGTCGATGCGCCGCCTTGGTGTCCATTATTTCGCGAATGTCTTTTATAAGGTCTTCTTCTGAACCCTCGACCACACGTGGCCTTATTACGCCCTCCAGCCTTTCCAACATAACCTCGGCACTCGCGAAGCGATCAGCGATTTGAGGGGCAAACGCCGTATCGAATAGAGAGAGTAGCTGCAACAATCCGGGGCCGGCGAGGCGTCGTATCTTTGAATGATTGTCCTGCCGCTGATGAGGGAGGCGACCTTCGGCATCTTGCAGCACATCTGGATTCTGGCTGGTCAGCATGTAAAAAAGAATACCGCCCGCAAAGGAAAAGTCCGACCGTGGATCCTGTTTGCTTGGGCTTCCCGCTGAGAGCTCTGGCAAGCGAAGGAAGCGATTGCCGACTTCTTGGCAATGCTCGGTTTTGAAGTCAGTAGCGCCGACCCTGTGATAACTCAAACCGAAATCCAGCAACCAGGGGCGTGTGGCGTCGCCGTCTGCGAGAATGATGTTGTCGGGCTTTACATCGCGATGCACTATGCCCCCTGCGTGGCATGCGCTGAGGATCGCGAGTAGCTTCCTAGTCGTTTCAACCGCAACGTGGAACTCGCAATGCTCCTGCTTCTCCAACCATCGACGCAGAGTAGGTCCCTTGATGAACTCGGTCGCGATATATGGCTCGACCCTGTCGTTTTCCCATTGATGGGCATTGCTTTCAATCAGACGTGGAATACCACGGGTGCGAATGGTGTCATAAGCGGTTGCTTCCCTGGAAAATCGTGCTCTGCGTTCGGGTTTTTTCTTTGCCTTGATTGTTTTCAGGAACGCTGTGCGTCCATCTTGTTTTCGGCGAGCTTTCCGAGCAAAGCCTTGGCCACCCCCAGGAAGCTCCTGCAAGGTTTCCCAATTCTCCGAATATCGTGGGAGAGCAACCCAAGTTTCTGGTTTTTTCATCATGCCGAATAATAACTTGTGTCATCCAAAAGGATCCCTCTCCGGGAATGACCGACAGCAGGTTTCGCTCCACCTGAAAGCTGATCGACGGCTGTTCGGCCCCGGGTTCATGTCCGCAATCTTGATGTTGGTTAGTCGCCGATTCCGCCGCTGGATGCTGGCGGCTAATCGCAACGAACACATCACTATGCTCTCGGTTGATCCGACTTCGCGGACGAGAGTTGGTGCTGACGACGGGTGCCACGCTACCGGTCAAGGAACTGCTGTGTGCGCAGAAGAAAGGTATGTTGAGAGCCACCATGCTGCCCAATTGAAATATGGCAGGGGAAAAGTCGGAAGGCCGGACAACACGAAATTCAAGGCGCCATCCCCGGGATCTCGAAGGGAGGGCAGACCTCAGCACAGAAGTCGATTGTTTCGAACGATGTATCCTCATTGCTGGTCGAAGAAACCATTGAAGCGGCTAAGGAGCGATAGAGGCAAGTGGACTCATGAACCCGGAAAACAACGCACGGAAGGCGGCGGATGTGCTCGGGAATCCGGTGATTCTGCAGGGTGCCTGGATGCGTGTGGAATCCTGGTACAGAAGCGGGGATCTGGCGCCGCAGCCAGAGCTGTCCCGATGGCGGCTGCATCCCGAGGCAATGCTGCGAGAGTTGGCGGAGGCGTTACGCGACAATCGCTGGAAGCCGGAACAATGGCGACAGGTTCCTTACCCGAAGAAGGGTGCGCGGCTGAGACACTACATCATGCCGACGGTGCGGGATCAGGTGGCGTTCATGGCCCATATGGTTGCGTTGGGGCCAATCCTTGATGCACAGGTCGCGAATTTCGCATTCGGAAATCGTTGGTACCGGCCAATCGTCTGGAATCATCGGGCAGAACCGGCAGGGTGGATCCACCGTCCGTACCCGTTGCTAACTGACAGGACCTTCCTTTCCTACCCGCGATCTCATGGACTGTTTCGGCGCGTGGCGCATTGGACGGTGGCCCGAATGACGAAGGCGGCGCTGCCTGCGGAAGACGAATCGGGCCGGGTACAAATTCCCAAGGACTACGGATCAGAGATGTTACCGCCGTGGACGGGTGAGGCGTGGTGGAAGGGAACACCTGACACGTCACGAGCGTTCTGGGCGGCCTTGGATATCGAGCTGGCGTATCCGTCCGTGCGCATCAATCGGCTCGCCAGGGCCATGGAGCAAGCGCTGCGACGGCTGGTCAAAATAACGGCAGACGGGACATTGATGGGCCTTTTCTCGCCAACGGTCAAGTTCGAAGGCTGTCCGAAACCGGTATTGGAAGCGCTTTGCGTTGAGGATGTTCGATTGGAAATTGGGCATCGGTTGACGAAGGCTTTGGACGAAGTGACGTTGGACCCCTGCGGAATCCCAAGAAACGCTTGGGTCCCTCCACGGAATCACCCGTTTCCGAGAGTAGCCGAGCCGTACGACGGGATTCCCACAGGACTTGCAATCTCCGGGATGTTGTTCAACGTGGCGCTTCTGGAGGCAGACCGAAGCATCTACTCCTACCTGAAAAGCACCTCGGGGGAAAAACGCGGGGCGATTATCAGGTTCGCCGACGATATGTACGTACTGTCCCAATCGCCGGGCGGCCTCCTGTCCCTGATCGAAGCAGTTCACGGAGCATTGTCGGGAGTTGAAGTGACTTCGCTTGCTAAACCGAATGAAGTCTCCAACATTTGCATCAACTTCAAGAAGCTCAAGCCGGACGCGGTGCGCGATGTAGTTGACAAATTTCTCTTGGAGTATGGCTGGGAACATTGCGAGAAGTGCAAACAACCGTTACCGCCGCGTGTGCAAGAGCACGAGACTGCGTTGGTATCGAGCTGGTGGGCGGCAATATTGAGCAGCGACGAGCTTGCGGTACAGCGCGAGGCGCTGGAGCGCAGCGCGATCGAGCAAGGAGATGTCGGTCCGTTCGTTACGAGTCTGGTGGAACTGCTGAGCGACATGGGAACGGATACGCTTCGCCAGCGGTTCGGTGAGGGAGCCCGGGATCACTTGGCGCGGCTGCACGAGCTGGCGCGTTTCGACATTGAGGACGAGCAGGTGCGGCCAGACACGCGCCGTGCGTTCTCCGTCAACCGGCTTGTTCGGGCTTGGTTGCCTACCGCTCGGGAGACAGGGGAGCAGCATCGGAAGTTGCGCCGGATCCGGGAGACGATCGGATTCGTACTGGATCGAACGCCATGGAAGTTTGCGATCTGGCGAGCGGTGGTCCGCGGGGCGGCCCGACGACCGCTTGACGATTCGGGAAGCGAGGGAAGTACCGATCAGGAAGCGTCAGATTGGCTGACCAATCAGCTACGTCGAATCGCATGTGTGGAGAGCCAGCAAGGCTCGGGGGTGTGGCTGTACGCATGGCCGGAAACCGATGCGGACGACGGCCACAAAGATGAGCGCTGTGACGGTTGGAAGAAACTTTATCTGTCATTCATCCGAGCAGCGTTCTGGCGTGCGCTGGCGCAAGTAGTCCGGGAATTGGAGCGGCATGCTGCACGGCTGGTCGTTGAAGGGTTAGCTCCGTGGGTGCCTCCACCTTTTCTCTGGACCACGCGAGCCGTGGCGGAAGGTGGGCACGCGGAAGTGGCGGCGTCATTGGGCCAGATCGATCACTGGGTGAATGTGCTGTATCCGGCAGCAAGCGCTGAAGATATTGGGTCATGGGAGCTGGACGAGTTTGTCGGAGCGATATTGGCGGTTCACTCGACGGTGGAGCTCGCCCAAGCTTGGCGAAGCACCACGGGGCCGGGACCGGTATTGCGGGTGCCGGTAACCGCACGACTCGAGAAAATGCCGCGAGCGAAGGAGCTCTTGTCCAGATTTCGAAAGCTACAGGAGACGGGGACGCGACGCAGTCGGAAGTTGGACAAGTGGGCACTGGCAAATGTGCAGTTGGGTCATTGGAGTGATGAGTTGGGCCGCGTGCTCTTCCCCGCGCCCGACCGATCACGCATTTCGCAGGCCGGGAATGATGCGCAGGGCGTTCTGGCGGCGGGGCTCACCCTTGGCTGCTTCGAGTGGATTGGGGCGGCGCTGGCAACCCGGGCGATTCCTCTGATGCGTACTGACCCGGAGGCCCTCTGGCGCGATGCCTTCCTGTTGCACGACTACGCCCGCGCGCGGCATGTCATCGTCGGTCAGGAGGCGACTCCAGCGAACTCGCCGACCGTGCACAGGCTTTTGTGGGGCACACCGGAGGAACACGCCGGGTTGGGCGACTGGCCAATGACAGCATGGGAGACGCCGGCGGAAGGACTTCCCAGCCGCATTGCTGCAGCGCTGCTCCGGGGCGTACGCCAGCAGCCGCCGCCGAACGGATGGGCACCCGGCCAAGGGCCGCTCACGTGGGTGATCGAAGATGTAAAAGGAGCCTTGGCCGCTGGTCGCCTATGGCAACTCATCCCGGAGTACGAACCAAGACCGACCGAACAGCCACTGTCCATGAAGAGGTCGATGTCATGGGAAGTGATGCCAAATGCCGCGTTCTATCGGCCGTTCGTATCAGCGCCCCCAAGCGAAGTACATGTGAACAGCTACGTGCTGTACTGCGATGTGCTACTCCTGCTGACGGCGCTGGATGGCGCCGAGCGAATTCTCGACTCTTTGACATATCGGGGGGTCCGAAGCACGCCATTTGAGGACCGATGGACATGGCGTTCTCGAATTCACCTACCCTCTGAGGCATGGAAGTCGATTGAAAAGATCCTGCGCTGGAGTGAATCATCGGGGTCGGACGTAACGGAAGCCGGAGTCCGCCTCTTCGAGGCTTTGGCTGGCTGGTCGCGCGAGACTGTTTCTTGGGAAGACTTTCTGCCCGAACGGATTGATGTTGGTTTGTCCTTGCGCCCCGACTTGGAGCTTGTCAGGACGATTCGACCGGCGAGCGATTTGCGGGGTCCGGATTTGCCGTCCGAGCTGCGAGTTGCGAAAAATTCAATCATGGATGAACTGGTCGTACGCGTCGGCCAAGTGACGGAATGGCCGACCCGGAAAGAGGTCGTGAAGCGATTCCCGGCGATTTCTTCGGCCACGGCGAACGCGATGATCGAACAGGTTTCCAACGTATTCCTCGCGCCAGCACAGGGTGATAATGCGGGCTCACGTTTGGTGGTGCTCCCAGAACTGGCAATCCCGCAGCAGGAGGTCGAAAGCCTGCGAGGTCTCGTGCGGAATGAGGGCAAAGGAGCGGTCGCGGGGCTCTACTGGCGTACGCTGAGACCTGCTTTTCGTCCGCCCAAATGGTTCACGCCGAGCCGGGTATATTTCGTAAATGAGGCAGAGTTGATTGTGCCGATTGGCGATGGCCGCGGACCACCAGCTGTGCGGTGGTTCCGTGTCCGAAAGCCTGTGGCGGCGCACAAAGAGGATGGTCTGGCGCATATGCTGTCGACGAAGGTGTCATGCACGAAGTGGCGGATGTTTCGGGGGCTACGGTGGTATCGATTCGTGCATCCCGAGTGGGGAGATTTCACCGTGGCAATCTGTGCAGACCTGATTGATGCGGCGCCTTGGCGAGCGCTGCGGGGCGAATTACTGCACTTGCTGATGGTTGGATTCAACAAGGATGTGGAACTGTTCGACTCGCTTACTTGGGTGCGCGCGTACGAGAACTATGTCAATGTGGTGTCGGTGAATCACGGTCGATACGGAGGATCGTTCCTCTGGACTCCACGACGGGCCCATGAGCGGGAATTGGCCCGGCTTCGCGGCCGGGAGTTGGTGTTGACAGCAGATGCCGCACTACCGGTCAAGGAACTGCTGTGTGAGCAGAGGGAGGGTGTGAAGAAGGCCGTCATGCTGTCTGCCCAAGAATGGCAGGAAAAAAGGTCGGCAAGTACGAAATTCAAGTCGCCGCCCCCGGGATTCCGAAGGAGAGATTGACCTTTGTGCGGAAGTCATGGTTGATTGGATTTGATTCTGACAGTAGAAGCCTCCTGCGGCGATTGTTTCAAACGATGTACCTTGATGCTGGCAGAAAGGGCTTCTAGAGTGTGCGTATCAGATGCTCCACGGCTTGATCGAAAGTTTGCCCATCGCCCCCGTTCGGCAAGAGGTTTACCGTTGTCAGAGCCGCTCAGGAGTGCGCGGCCATTTCATCCAGTCCGCTTGCGAATTGCTTACTGTAAAAGAGCAAGGTATTAAAATTCCTCTTATCACAGTGGGTTATAAAAAATAACACATATGGGATACGGTGGGAGCGCTCGGCGCGCCCACGCCGTTTCTGGGTCGTTTGACCCGAAGGCGAGTGTCCTTCCACAATGCGCAACTCGGCAGGCATGTACGCAACGCCTATCAGGCGCTGGCCGTCGACGAACGCCGCCGGCCCTTCCAGCCGGTCCTGTGGACCGGCGCTCCGGCGGAGGGCCAGACGGTCGCGCAGGCCTGGTTCGCCGGCGTACACTCGAACATCGGCGGCGGCTACCGGCACTGCGGACTGTCGGACATTGCGCTCGTCTGGCTGTCGGAGCGCGCCGCCAATCACGGCCTTGGGTTTACCCGCCCGATTGCCGGCATGACCCCGCCGCCGGCGCACCAGTGCAGGTTGGAAGACTCCTTCTCGCCGGGATACCAGGCGCTGCGCGCCTTGCGTGTGCGGCCATACGAGCGCGAAATCGGCGCCAGCCAGCATGGGGACATACGCCACAGCGGCGAGTTCGTTCCGGGCGAATGTGCTCACGCAAGCGCCGTGGAGGCCATCGGCAAGCGCTTCGCCGGCAATCCCGGCAGCTTGCCCTACAGGCCCCGCAACCTGATACGCGCGCTGGAAGACGGCTTGCCGGTGTGGCCGAACACCACGTAATGCCGGCGCCCGCCTTCGGGCGGTCCGTGAAATAGCCGGGCTGGCGGCAAGCCCGGAGCTCATCGGTAGCCGGTTTCCGGCCCTCACCGCCGCTCATCGTCTTTGGCCCGCCCGTATTTCCGGGGTCCGCCCAGAAGCCGTTACGGTTGCCGTCAGCCTGCGGGGCCGGCTTTCCGCCTGCCGGATGCGGCTGTTTCGATGGAGAACGCCTTGCATTCAGCGCGCTAGCCAACACAAGAACTGCTGTAGCTCGAAAGCTCGCCATCATGTCAGCAATTCCCGCCAAGCCATTTTGTGGTGCTGATGGGGTGGCATTCTGGTGCGGATGGCCGGTTGGCGGATCAGTTGGGGAAGGCTACCCCTCCGGCCGGCGCCGGATAAGTGGTTTGGCTACGCTGTTTCCCTGAAGAACCCGCTCGTCGCACACCCGACCACGGCGATGGGGTCAGGAGGTGTCGAAGGGCGCCAGTTCGGTTGGGTGGTGGCCGAAGGCGATGGCCTGATACAGGGCCTCCCAGCCGGTAATGAAGAACTCCAGAAACAAGCGGCGCAACCGTTCCCAGAAGTATTTCGGACGACCCTCCCGCTCCCGTGCCGCCCCAAACAGCGCACAGCAGCGCTGCTGAATCTGGTCGATCAAAAAAGCCAGCATCGTCAAACCGGAAAATACCGTCGCCAGATGCCGCTTGCCGTGGCCAAAGTTATGCTCAAAGCCGTAGCCTTGGTTCTTCAGGGTGTTGAAGGTCTCGTTCTCAATGCGCCAACGCGCCCGACCGGCACGCATCAGCGCTTCCACATTCGATTCCGTGATCTTGATGTCCGTAACCCAACTAAAGTGCCGCTCCCGACCCTTGGGGGTGGTTTCCCAACACTCCAGAAAGTTCACCTCCAGGTCGAAATTCGCGTCGTTGAGCGGCACACCGTTGAGAAAGCGATACCGCCGCCGCACACCGTCCTCGCCTTGGGTCTCGACAACCCGCGTCGCCATCACCGAAGCCACCCAGTGAAACAACTCCGCATGGTCGCCCGGCTTCACCCCCAGCACAAAGCGCAGGTCCAATTCCTGCAACAGCCGGATGTGCGGACCGTTCGAGGCCAACGCATCCTCCACCACCAACAGCTTCAGATGCGGATGCTCGCGCCGCACATCCCGCAGCAGACGCTTGGCCGCGTTGCGCTCGCAGTCGTTCTTGCGCGAACCGTCCGCGCGCAGGATCGGCTCCGGCGCCAGCGGAAACACCTCGCGATGCTCCGGATGCACCAGCACCGCACCCAGCATCTGGTGATAGTAGGTCACACGACCGTCCCGGTGACGCCGCTCGCAACAATGAGCGCAATGCACCTTCTGCGAGGAGAAGTAGCCCGTGCCGTCCACCGACAACAGATAATGATCGTCTAGCCAGGTGAAGTCCCGCAGCCCCCCGCCACGCTGTAACGCCGCAAACACGCGCTTGAAGGCCCGCCGCAGCGAGCGCGGATCCACTTCATCCAGTCGCTCGCGCATGGTTGTATCCGACGGCGCGCGCTCCACCCCATAGAGGCTTCTCAAGTTCGACCGGGTGCGCTCCTCGCCCCGTGCGTCCTGCTCAAAACTCAACAGCGACGAATACTTCAGCCCAAACATCGCCAGCGCCGACATCAGACAGTCCGTCAGGGGCAGGCCACGGCTCGCAACCGGATCCTCAATGCGATCGAAACAACCGCGCACCACCCGGAGCAATCCCGGGGCACTGAGCGTCTTGCGAAACTGGATCTTGGACATGGTTCATCCCCTGTACTCCAACAATCGCTCGAATCATACGGTTTTCGGATGAAAAGTTTGCGAAGAACTTCTTCTCGAACCGCCCAAAACCCCTGAAATCACTCACATGTCAAATTTGGCGGGAATTGCTGCCATCATGTTGACGAGAGGCCGAAATCAATTAGAATGGTCGTTCGCTTGGCGTGAAGGATGCGCCGGGCCTTGTTCTTTTACAACGGCACGCATTTTTGTGTGCGCCCCTGCGAGGGGGCGCGCTCTTTCGCGTGTCTCGCGCGCGGGTCTGTAGCTCAGTAGGTTAGAGCGCACCCCTGATAAGGGTGAGGTCGGAAGTTCAAATCTTCCCAGACCCACCAGTCAGGAGCAGACCGCAACATTCAGGGAGTAGCCGGGACTCGACACGGCCTTCTTTGCTGCCCCCGGGGCTGTAGCTCAGCCGGGAGAGCGTCTGCTTTGCAAGCAGAAGGTCGTCGGTTCGAACCCGATCAGCTCCACCAGTTTTTTTCAGGCGCGGCCTTGCCGCCGCGCTGCGCTTTTACAAACAGGATTGTTCCATTGCATAAAGGCAGGATCAGCCTCCAGCGAGGCGGTTCTTGCCGTGCATTGTTGAACTTGTGGGAACTGCATTCGCGTGGTTATTTCACACGCTCCCGGACGGCTCCGCATGGGGAATGTTTCGGGTGGCGTGGTTCAAGTAATCAAGCGCACATGGTGGATGCCTGGGCGGCAGAAGGCGATGAAGGACGTTGTAGCATGCGATAAGCCTCGGGGAGCCTGCAAACTGGCTTTGATCCGGGGATTTCCGAATGGGGAAACCCGGCCTTTATGGTCATTGCGCACTGAATACATAGGTGCGTCAAGGCAAACCCGGAGAACTGAAACATCCAAGTATCCGGAGGAAAAGAAATCAACCGAGATTCCCCCAGTAGCGGCGAGCGAACGGGGAATAGCCCAGTTCATCGGAATCACGTTGGAACCTAGCAAAACAGACTGGAAAGTCTGGCCATAGAAGGTGATAGCCCTGTATGCGAAAGGTACCGGCGTGTGGATGACAAAGAGTAGGGCGGGGCACGTGCAACCTTGTCTGAACATGGGGGGACCATCCTCCAAGGCTAAATACTCTCTGCCGACCGATAGTGAACCAGTACCGTGAGGGAAAGGTGAAAAGAACCCCGGTGAGGGGA
>OZ220471.1:0-1715000 GCA_965115835.1 Gammaproteobacteria bacterium | reverse complement strand
CTTTTTCGCCTGGTGGCAATAGCGGACGGGTCCCACCCGATTCCATTCCGAACTCGGAAGTGAAAACGTTCAGCGCCGATGGTAGTTCGGGGTCTCCCCGCGCGAGAGTAGGTCACCGCCAGGCATTTCTTCCCGAACCACCCCGCAGCCATGCTCCGGGGCGGTTTTTGTATAATCGTGCGCTGCGGTAGCGCCCCCGGGCTTGTCCGCCCGGGCCTTGGTCGAGTCCTGAACAGGTAAGGCATGAGAATTTGCGAAGTCACCGCTCGCGCCCGGTTCGGCGGAACAGGCGATTTGCGATCCGCAACCCCGGTCGATTCGGTGCTGGTCGGACCCGAAGCGATGACCTTGTTGTCCCGCCACAGGACCGTTTGCCTGCTTCGATGCGGGCGGGAACGGGCGCGGCGTCGAACGGAAGGCGCATGAGCGATATTGCGGGCGCCAAAACCCGGGTGCGGCGCTACTTCGCCGAGTTCGAGAGTGCGCCAGCGCGCCGGATTGCCGACGTGATTGCCCGTCATGGACGGGAAGGGCTGCGCTTTCGCGGCGTTCACCCCTTCAACGAGATCCGGGGCGCCGGCTCCATAGCCGAGCAGGTGTGGCTTCCATTGCGCGAGGCGTTTCCACGCATGCAGCGGCGCCAGGAAATTTTCATGGCGGCTCCCAACCGGATCGACGGAACCCTGTGGGTCGCCAGCATGGGCAAGTTCTTCGGATTGTTCGACAACGATTGGCTGGGCATTCCCTCGACGGGCAAGGTGGCCATGCTTCCCTACTGCGAGTTCTTTCGCATCGAAAACGGCAGGATTGCGGAAACAGCGCTCTTCTGCGACATCGTCAGCGTGATGCGGCAAGCCGGGCTCAACCCGCTTCCGATGCAGACCGGTTCGGACATTCTCCATCCGCCGCCCCGGACCCAGGACGGCATCCTGCTGGAACCCCAGGACGAGTTGGAGTCCCGGAAAACCCTGAAACTCATCCTGCGCATGTGCGACGACCTGACGAACAAGGACGGATTCCGCTCCCCCAACTCCTCATTGGCCTCCACCTGGCATGACGACATGATCTGGTTCGGCCCCGCCGGCATCGGCTCCACCTATACGATCGAGCGCTACCAGTTGCAGCACCAGGGTCCGTTTCGCGAAGGGCTGCGCGACATCGTGTTCAACGGTCATGTCCTGGAGCATGCGGAGGGCAACTACGGCGGGTGGTTCGGCTGGCCCAACCTGAGGGTCAGGCAGGGCGGCGGGTTCATGGGCCTTCCGGCCTCCGACCGCCCCACCGAGATGCGCGTGGTGGATATGTATCGGCGCGACGGCGATAAGCTGGCGGAAAACTGGGTCTTTATCGATATGCTGCATTACCTTGCGCTTTTGGGCGTGGACCTGCTCGAACGATGCCGCGCCATCGAACGCCGATAAATGGGCATTGCGTCTTCCGTTACGCTGCGCAACAAGCGGCTCTATCACCGGCTGGTCGCCGAGTATGCGGAGTGTGAACCGGAGCGGCTGAGCCGTTCGCTGGAGGCGTTCCTGTCGCCGCAGGTTCGGGTGAGCGTCTCCCAGCCGCTCAACGAGATTTCGGGCGCCGGGGCCTTCATCGCGAGTGTGGTCCAGCCCATGTTCCGGGCCTTCCGGTACTTGCACCGGCGCTGCGACATGCTCTTCGGCGGCGAGTACAACGGTGGCGAGTGGGTGGTGAGCCACGGGCATTATTTCGGCGAGTTTGTGGGCCAGTGGCTGGGCATTCCGGGCCACGGAAGCCCCGTGTGGCTGCGCTACGCGGAGTTTCACCGGATGGAGGACGGACGCTCGGTCGAGTCGTACTTGCACCTCGACATGCTCGACCTGCTGCGGCAACTGGATCGTTGGCCGTTGCCGCCCAGCAACGGCCATGAAGGATGGGTTCCCGGTCCGGCCACCGGCGACGGCATCCTCACGACCGAACAGGATCCGGCGCAATCGCAGTCGAGCCTGGGGATCGTGGAGGGCATGCTGGCGGAACTGTGGACCGAGGAGGAGGGCTGGCGGCCCTACTGGCGCCGCAACATGTGCTGGTACGGGCCTTCGGGCTACGGAAGCTATTTCGGTCTGGAGGGATTCAGCCGCTTTCAGCAGCCGTACGAAGGGATCTTCGAGCCCGGCAGGTTTTCAAGCACCCTTCGCAATTCCGGCGACCCGAGGCTGGATGAAGCCGTCAAGGGACACTACGCTCGTTTCGCCGACGGCATGTACGTGGCCTGCGGCGGCTGGCCTTCACATGGCGGCTTCATGGCGCGTCCCTGGCTCGGAGTGGAGGGCCGCGGGCAGATGTTCACCGTGCGCATCGCGGATTTCTGGCGGCGCAGCGGGGACTTGCTGGCGGAGAACTGGGTGTTTGCGGATCTCGTCGATATGCTCGGGCAACTCGGATTCGATGTTTTCCGGCAAGCGGGCGTGGAGATCCGATTGCCCTGATCCGGATTTGCCTGTTCAGATCAAGCGGTACAGGATTGCCAGCATCGCCACGCACAACACGAAGTAGACCAGCAGGTACCTGCTCGAGCGGTCCACCTTTCCCGGGATCATCCACCAGCCGTCCTGCTTCTCCGGCAAACCCTTGCGGGCAAACTCCAGGCGCTGCCCCCGCACCGTCCAGGGCGAGTATTCCTTCCGGAGAACATTCATCAGCAGTGGTCGAGTAATCCTCCTTGCCTTGATGCACTTCTGAAGACCGTCCATCAGCAGGCTCGCCAGCAGGGAAACGCCGATGCTCACCGCTCCGCCCAGCACCGCATACCAGGGCCAGGCCACTTCCATGGACGTCTCGACATACCACAGCGTCACGAACCCGGCCGCCACTCCGGTCAGCACGCCCCTTTCGGTGGCGTGCCTGGAATAAAAGCCCAGCCCGAACATCGCCAATTTGGAGCCTACCAGGAACACGCCTACCTTGCTCAGGATTTCGAGGACCGAGGTGTTTGCGGTGCGGGCCACGATGATGGCTGGCGCCACCATGACGACTGCCCACATCAGGGTGAACCAGCGCGACGCGCGCAGTTGGTGCTCGGGCGTTGCGTTCCTGCCCTTCCTGAAGAACTTTTCGTAGAAATCGAGCGTGGTGACAGTGGCCATGGAGTTCAGGCTCGAATCCAGACTCGACATGGCCGCGGCCACAATGGCCGCGGTAATCACGCCCATGAGGCCGGGGATGCCGATGGTGGCGACGAAGTCCAGAATGATCCGGTTGTCGTTATCGAATTCGCGCCCGCCGTAGTAGCTGTACAGAAGGATTCCGATGCCGAAGAACACGAAGTAGGCGAGAAACGCGGCGTAGCCCATGAAGGCGTAGGCTTTCTTGGCGTCCCCCAGCGTCCGGGCCGCCAGCGTGCGCTGGATCATCATCTGGTTCACGCCGTACACCACGATGTGATAGACGGTCATGGCCACCACCCCGGTCCACACGGTGGCGACCACCGAAGGGTCGAAGGTGTACTCGAACGGGTTGGCCTTGCCGCTGGCCTTGAGCTCCTGCAGGGAAGCAACGAGGCCGTCGGGGAGCTGAAACGCCAGCGCTATGCCCACAACGGCCACTCCGATAAAGAGAATGACGCTCTGGATCAGGTCCGTCCAGATCACCGCCGCGATGCCGCCGAGCATGGTGTAGGTGACGGCCACGACCGCGATGATCAGGATGGCGTTTACCACGTCCATGCCGGTAATGAGCTGCAGCACCAGGGCAGTGGTGTAGAGCATGATCCCCGAATAGGCCACGTTGCCGAACAGGAATACGGCCGACATCAGCGTGCGCGAGGCGATCCCGAACCGCCTTTCGAGGTAGTCGAATATCGACGCCACCCCGGTGTTGTAGAAGAACGGCAGGAACAGCGCGTTGACTATGAAGATAACGATCGGGTAGTTGATGTGGATGAAGATGACCGCAAAGCCGTCCTTGTAGGACCAGGCAGGCCCGCCCAGGAAGGTGATCGCGCCGAAATAGGTCGCCACCACGGACACGCCGATCACCCACCAGGGCGTTGTGCGCTGCCCCAGGTAGTAGTGCTGCGCCGTGCGCACGCGCTTGCTGAGGAAGTAGCCCAGCACCAGCGTTCCCGCCAGATAGCCGGCCACGATGGCCCAGTTCAGCCCGCCGAAGTTCGCCCCGATGTTCGCCATGGCCTACATTCTCGCGGAACCGGGAACATCCCTGTCCCGGCGCCCGTTTCGGAGCGAGCCTGCTGCGCTCATTCCGAAGCGGGTTGTACAACCCGAGGATATGAAAAAACGGCCGGGCGCCGTCATGGCGGAACCCGGCCGTTCAGCAAGTTCGGGCAGCTCTGGCCCTAGTACCGGTATCCCACGGTGAGGCCCCACATCCGCGGATTGGAGTAGTCCGTAACCGCGACATCGCCGCCGAAGCGCGTGGCCTTGAGCAGGGTGGCTTCGTCTTCCAGGTTGGTCGCCCACAAGCGCGCCGTCCAGTCCTGGTTGACCGAAAGCCAGGACAGGCTCAGGTCCGTCTTGGTGTAGGCGTCCTGGTTGCCGTAGAACCAGTTGGAATCGTCCACCCGGTAATCCGACGAGTAATACAGGGTGATCGCCGGGGTGAGCGTGCCGTAACCGCCAAGGTCCACAACATAGCTGCCCAGAAGGGTTCCGGTGAACTCCGGCGAGTTCTGCACCTGCAGTCCGTCGAGCTGGAACATGTTGTCCGTGCCTTCGATCGTCATGCCGCCTTCCTGGAACACATTGGGCAGGACGAAATCGCCGTACTCCGCCTGCTGCATGGCAAGTCTTGCGCCCAACTGCAACTGCTCGGTCACCGCCCAGTCGAGTTCGATTTCCAGCCCCAGGGCGTCGATTGCGCCGGCATTGTCGGTGAAGGCCAGGGTGGTGACGCCGGTGTCGACGAACCGGGTGGCCAGCAGGTCTTCGTACTCGTTCATGTACAGCGACGCGTTCAGGCGCACCCTCCCGTCCGCCAGCAGACTCTTGCTGCCCAACTCGAAAGCCGTGACCGTTTGTTCGTCGTACGAATCGGCGCCGTTGAATGCGCCCTGCTGATTGCCCGCCAGAAAGCCTGTCGACACGGTGGCGTACAGCATCGTGTCTTCGCTCATGTCGAACTCCACGCCGGCTTTCCAGGTTACCTCGCTCCAGTCCCCTTCGCCGTCGGGTGTGTTGAGAACGGTAAAGGAGTACGTCGACCGGTTGTCGGGATCCTGGCCGTAGATCTGCCAGTCGCGCTGGTCTTTGGTGTAGCGCACGCCCCCGAGGACACGGACGGTGTCGCCAAGGGCGTACGAAACCTGACCGTAGCCGGCGGAAGAACGGCTATCCACCCGGATCTGCTGGGTCCAGCCGGCATGCAGGTTGATGTCCGCAGGGCTGACCGGGGTGTTGTCCACGGTGGAGGCATGGTCTTCCCAGAGGAAGGCGTTGGTGAGGTCTTCCTGCAGCAGGAACACGCCAACCACCCATTCCAGACCGCCGTCGGAGGCGGAAGTGAGCTGGAGCTCCTGCATGCTGGTTTCGGATGTGATGTCATTGCCGCAGGAGGATGTGCGGTAGGCGGACATGTCGCAGTCGGCCCAGCGGTACTCTTCGTAGTCCATGTGGGCCACGGTGGCCTTAAGATCGGCAAAGCCCAGCGACCAGTTGAGTTCGCCGGCCACGGTGAGGTCCGAAAGGTCCCTTTCGGGGGCCGTGTCCTGCTCGATCTTGTAGGGGTCGCCGGTCACCAGCGCCGCCGTGTCCGTTCCCGGCGTGGCGACAAAATCGAACCCCGCGCCGGCGCGCCCGCAGGCGCCGGAACATTCGTCGGAGCGCCCGATTCGCGGCCTCATGGTTCCGGAAACGCCGTTGGTCAATTTCGAGCCCAGATTGACCGGCACGCCCTCGACGTAGTAGCCGAAGTGTCCGTTGCCGTTGGAATCGTCCTGCCAGCTTTCGACACGGAGGAGGAGGTCGAGAGTGTCGCTGGGCGCGAAGGAAAGCTGGCCGCGGAAGTAGGTCATGTCCGCGTCCTTGAGGCCGCCGTCGTCGCCGAGCACGGAGTTCTCCACGAACGGGTCGCGGCTTTCCGTTTTCAGCGCAAACCGCACCGCGGCGTTGTCGCTCAGCGGCGCGTTGAAGAAGCCGTCGAAGCCGACCAGGGAGTAGTCGCCGCCAGCCAGGGCAAAGCCGTAATCCGTTTCCGCCGGATCAGGCCGGTTGCTGATGACGTGAATCAGCCCGCCGAAGGAGTTGCGCCCGAACAGCGTTCCCTGCGGCCCGCGCAGCACCTCCACCCGGTCCACATCCACGAAGCCGGCCAGGGCCTGACCGTGGCGCGGCCGGTAAAGGCCGTCGGTGTAGAAGGAAATCGCAACATCGTTGGCTTCCACCTGCTGGGTGCGCGCGCCGCGCAGCGCCGGCCTCGGGTCGGCGCCGGACATGCCCAGTTGCAGGCCGGGCGCCAGTATTTCGAGCCGGAAGGAGTCGGTGATGCCCAGTTCCTTCAACTCGTCGCCCGATACCGCAGTTACCGCCACCGAAACGTCCTGCAGGCTCTGGTCGCGCTTTTGCGCCGTCACCACGATTTCCTCCAGCGCGCCCTGGGCGCGAGCCCCGTTGGCGGCGAACGCAAACAGGGCGGTCGCCATTGCCAGTGGCGTCGCCCGCAAGAGAGTAGCTCCATAAGCCATGGGGTTGTCCTCCAAACCAGGAATCCGAACAGGAATTTAAGTAGGCTATCATACACACCAAACGGGAAACACACCAAAATGTCGTGACGCCGGAATCCATGGTGGCGGCGCCGGTGGCGGCGCCATCCCGAAACGCTGCAAATGAGGTCAGGATAATCGGCATGGCAAGGGACAGGGAAAGCGGCCTGCCGCAGTTGATCAGGGCGCACATGCCGGCCGATTTTTCCGTTTCCCTGGCGCAATACACGCGGGGCGGAACGGACCGCTTCCTGGCCGAGGGGCGCGACGACATGCCGGAGCAGTCGATGCGTGGCTTCGAGCCGCAGTACCGCAACATTATCGACTACATCGTCCGCATCACGCACCGCATCTGGGAAGAAAAGGACATCGGCTACATCTACGACACCTACGCGCACAACAGCCGTGTGTACGACGATTACGGCTTGCAGTACGGGAGGGACAAGATCGTCGCCGATACCACGCACACGATCAACGCCTTTCCCAATATCCGGCTGGTGGCCGACGAAATCATCTGGGCCGGCGACGAGGACGCAGGCTTCCACACGTCGCACCGCACGATCATCCAGGGCGACAACACCGGCTTCAGCCGCTACGGGCCGCCCACGGGCAAACGTGTTTCGCTGTGGTGCATCGCCAACTGCGTGTCGCGTGAAAACGAGATTTTCCTGGAGCATGTGCTCTACAACACATCGGCGATGCTGCGCCAGATGGGACTGGACCTAAAGGAGGTGGCGCTGCAGATGGCCGAGACGGGCGCCGTCGCATTGCCGGACGACTACACTGCGAGCGAGCCGGCGCGGCAGCGCGGCCAGGCCAAACCCGCCTGCCGGCCGGTCCCCGAGGCGGTCGGGGAACTGGATGTGGAGGATTTCATCCGGAGCCTCTATCAGTGCGTGTGGAACCGGCGCATGCTCGGCGTCTTGCAGGGACGCTATGCGGAGAACCTGGAGTTCAACGGCCCCACCGACCGCGCCTTCAGCGGCCTGGGGCCGTACCAGGCCTTTGTGCTGTCGCTGCTGGCGCAATTCCCGGACCTGTGCCTGAATGTCGATGAGGTGTACTGGATGGGCAACTCCAGGGAGGGCTATCTGGCGTCCACTCGCTGGAGCGCCCATGGCGCACACCGCGGAAATGGCGTGTTCGGCCCTCCCACGGGCCGCGAGGCGCGAATACGCGGCATTACGCAGCACCGCATCCAGGACGGCGTCGTCACGGAAGAATGGATGCTCTTCAACGAACTCGACATCATGATGCAACTTCTCGGCGCCCAGGGCGCCACTCCCGCAAGCGAAGGCGCCGCCCCGGCGCGGGATGACTGAAACAGGCGGCGGCCCTGATTGACCGGAGACAAGGGACCATGAGCCAGGGCATGAGCCGGGACAAGCGCGCAGTTCTCGAGCTGATCGAGACCTGGCGCGTGCGCGGCGCGGGCGCCTACGAGGAGCTGCTGCGCCGGCGCATGGAGCCCGATGCGGTGTGGCAGGGTCCGCATCCCATCAACGCGCTTGCCGGGCGCGACGCCTATGTCGAGCGGTTCCTGCAACCGCTCATGGCGTCCTTTCCGGACATGGAGCGGCGGGCGGACCTTCTTTTCGGCGGCCGGTTCGACAACGCCCGATGGGTGTGTTCCACAGGCTACTATGTCGGCACCTTCGACTCGGACTGGTTGGGCATACCCGCCACCGGCAATCTGGCGTACCTGCGCTACGGGGAATTTCTGAAGATGGCCGGCGGGCGGATTGCCGCCAGTTACGTCATCCTCGACCTGCTGGACCTGATGCGCCAGGCCGGGATCACCTTGCTGCCGCCGGCCATCGCGGTCGAGAGGCTGGCGCCCGGCCCGGCAACCCAGGACGGTCTGGTGGTGGACGAACAGGACGAGCGGGAGTCGAGCAAGACCATGCAGCTGGTGGATGACATGATCTACGAAGGTTTGCATTTGTACGACGGCAAGAACCTCGACACCATGCAGCATCATTTGCACTGGCACCCCGACTTCATGTGGTACGGGCCGGGGGGTATCGGTACCACCCGCGGCATTCGCGGATTCAAGCATTGGCATCAGGCGCCGTTCCTCGGTGCGCTTCCGGACCGCAAGGCGGCAACCCATGTGGCCCGCATCGCCGACGGCTTTTTCGCCGCTTCCACCGGCTGGTACAGCCTCACGGCCACCCATTCCGGCAGTCTGTTGTACGGTCTGGCCCCCACCGGCAGGAAGGTGGGGATGCGGGTCATGGATTTCTGGCGACGCGAGGGGGAGCGGTTGAGGGAGAACTGGGTGCTGATCGACACCATCGAGTACTTCCTGCAACTGGGCTACGATCTGTTCGAACGCCTGCGCATGCAGATCGACAGCCGCAGCCCGCCGGACGGCGCGGACTGGAAAGCAACCCCGTGATTCGATACCTCAAGAAGGGCATTGCCGCCGGGCGGCAGCAGGAGCGTGACACGCGCATTCAGGCGGTGGTGGGGGAAGTGCTCGGTGACATAGCGGAGAACGGAGGCGATGCCGTTCGCCGTTATTCGCAAAAGTTCGATGACTGGTCTCCGCAATCGTTTCGATTGAGCCGCGAGCAAATCGACGCCTGTCACCGGCGGCTGGATGCGCGGGCCATAGCCGACATCCGTTTCGCCCAGGAGCAGATCCGCAACTTCGCGCGCATTCAGCGCGAGGCGCTGACCGAAGTGGAGGTGGAAACCCGTCCGGGCGTGGTGCTGGGCCACCGCAACATCCCGGTCGAGAGCGTTGGCTGTTACGTGCCGGGCGGCAAGTATCCGCTGGTGGCCTCCGCGCACATGAGCGTGGTCACCGCGCGGGTTGCGGGCGTCGAGCGCGTGGTTGCCGCCTCCCCGCCGTTTCGGGGCGCGCCCAACCCGGCGGTCGTGGTGGCCCTGGATCTGGCCGGCGCTGACGAAATCCATTGCCTGGGCGGCGTGCAGGCGATTGGCGCCATGGCGCTGGGAACCGGAGCGATTCCTCCGGTGGACATGATCGTGGGGCCGGGCAATGCGTTTGTGGCCGAAGCCAAGCGGCAATTGTTCGGCCGGGTGGGCATCGATCTTCTGGCAGGACCCACGGAGACCCTGGTGATCGCGGACAACTCGGTGGACGGCGAATTGTGCGCCGCGGACCTCCTGGGCCAGGCGGAGCATGGTCCCGATTCGCCGGCCATCCTGATCACGAACTCGGAGGAGCTGGCGAAAGCCACCATGGCCGAAGTCGAACGCCAGTTGCGGGTCCTTCCCACCGCCGGGGTCGCGGGGCGCGCCTGGCAGGACTACGGCCAGGTGATCGTTTGCAGCGATTACGCGGAAATGCTGGCCAGGGCCGATGAGATCGGCTCCGAGCACGTTCAGGTAATGACCCGCAACCCCCGCTATTTCCTGGACAACATGCGCAACTACGGCGCGCTTTTCCTGGGACCGGAAACAAACGTTTCCTACGGCGACAAGGTGATCGGCACCAACCACACGCTGCCGACGCGCCGCGCCTCGCGCTATACCGGCGGCCTGTGGGTGGGCAAGTTCATCAAGACCTGCACCTACCAGCGCATTACCGAGGAGGCGTCCGTGGAAATCGGCGAGTACTGCTCGCGCCTGTGCGCCCTGGAGGGATTTGCCGGCCACAAGGAGCAGGCCGACATCCGGCTGCGCCGCTACGCCGGGCAGGCCGATTAGAGGAAGACCTCGTCGTGCTGCGCTCCTCGGAACGCATTCTCACGACCCATGTCGGCAGCCTGCCGCGCGACGAGGCGGTCACCGACATGATTTTCGCCGAGGAAAGGGGCGAGCGGATGGCGCCATCGGCGCGCCACGCCCTGTTGTCCGAAGCCGTGGACAGGGTGGTGGCGCGCCAGTGCGAGGCTGGCGTGGATGTCGTTTCCGACGGCGAGATGAGCAAGATCAGCTACGCCACCTATATCAAGGATCGCATTACCGGCTTCGAGGGCGACAGCCCGCGGCGACCGCCTGCCGATCTGGAGGAATACCCCGGCTTTCTTCAGCGCCAGGCTGCCCGCGGCGGCACGCCCACTTACCGCCGCCCCGAATGCGTAGGTGAAATCCGCGTCAAGGACATGGCCCCGCTGGAAGAGGATCTCGCCAATTTTCGCGCCGCCGTGGACCGTCACCGGCCGACCGAAGCGTTCATGAATTCGGCCTCGCCCGGCGTGATCGCCCTGTTTCAGCCCAATCGCCATTACCCCGATCACGAGGCTTACCTCCATGCGCTGGCGGAAGCGATGCGGCCCGAATACGAAGCCATTGTTGCCGCCGGTTTCCTCCTGCAACTGGATTCGCCCGATCTGGGGCTGGGACGCCACATGATGTTCAAGGGCCAGCCCGACGAGGACTACCGCCGTCAGGCCGAACGGCATGTGGAGGCGCTGAACCATGCCTTGCGCAACGTGCCTGCGGACCGGGTGCGCCTGCACGTCTGTTGGGGAAACTACGAGGGGCCGCATCACCGCGACGCACCCATGGAAATGGTGCTGCCGATTGCCTTGAAGGCCAGGCCCCAGGCGCTCCTGTTCGAGTCCTCCAACCCCCGCCACGCCCACGAATGGCGCGTGTTCGCCGATGCGGACCTGCCCGACGACAAGATCCTGGTTCCCGGAGTCCTCGACTCCACCACCAACTTTGTGGAGCATCCCGAGCTGGTGGCCGAACGCATCTGCCGGTTCGCCGATATCGTCGGGCGCGAGCGCGTAATCGCCGGCAGCGATTGCGGGTTCTCCACCTTCGCCGGGTTCGGCGCGGTGGACCCGGACATCGCCTACGCCAAGCTGCTCGCCATGTCCGAAGGCGCCGCCATCGCCAGCAAACGCTTGTGGAAGGCCGCCTGAGCGCGGCCTCTTGCGGGCGTCCGGGTGCTGACAGCCTGTCGGGTCGGGCTTGGGGGCGCGATTTCCGGTAACAGGCGTTGGCTAGGCGGCCAGACCCCAGGAAGGCCGGGAAGGCGCCGCGAATGTCAGCCGCCGTGGCGCACTATTTGCTCCATCAGCGCCAGACGGTCGTACACCGTCCATTCGCGCGCGATTCGGGCGCCCGTCAGCCACCAGTGTGTGATGCCCATCAGGAACAGGGGCGCTCCCCTGACCGGAAGGCCCTCGAACTCGCCGGCATGCTCCATGGCCGCCGTCCAGCGCACCGCAAGCGTTGTATCGGCTGCGCCACGGGGCTGGGCCGCGGCGTGATCGACGCTCAGGCGCACCACCCGAAACGCTCTTCGCAGCGCGGCATGGTGAGCCAGGATGGCTTTCGCTCCCGATACATCCCTTTCCGAGTCGCTCAAGACCGCGTAGGGAGCATAGGCCGCCGCCGCCGGGACACCGGAATCGCCTTGCAGGGCGCCCGCCAGGACCGCTCCGGCGTAGCCTGCCGGGTTTTCTTGCGGATCGGGCAGTTCGTCGCCCGGCGGCAGCGCGCAGTCCGGGCCGGCCAGCACCCGCTGCCGCTCGCTCGCAAGCCATTGGGCGTGTTCGTCCGGGTGCGTTCTTGCGGCTTCCCGTCGCGCCGCCGCGAGCGGGTCCAGGCCCAGTTGTCGCACCACGGAAAAATTGTCCCGAGCCAGCCATTCCTTGTGGATCTTCCCGTCCTTGACCACGCAATCCGCAAACACATGCGCCGTCAGCCTGCGGCCCGTGGCTGGTCCGTATGCGCTGGGCCTGCGGTTGGTCATCGGGCTGCGGATCCGGTGCGAGGACAGCCAGGCCCCGCCTCCGAGCGGGCTGCACACCACCTCTTCGCCGATCACCAGCCGGTCGGGGAAGGCCGCCTGCGTGGCGCGGGTGTTGGCCGTGACTTCGGCGGCGCCGCGCATGACGCCGCCCAGGGCGTGGATGCGGGCCTCGGGGGCGTAGTGGAGCAGCACCTTGTCCGGGTTGCCGTCTTCCCAGATCTCGCGGGTAATGCGCAGGATGTAGTCGATAACTTCCGTGGCGCCCGGGCTGGCAGTCAATTTACGCCTCCTTCGTGGAATGGCGGGTTGAAGTGCGGTCGCATCGCAGGGATACTGCGGGCGTGGCCAGTGCGTGCGGGACAGCGCGCCGGCCTGTCGGGACGGCGATGAGCTCGGAGCGAGAGATGCCGGTTGCAACCAGCGTGAGCAGGGAGGAAATGCGGGGCCGTCTGGTTCGCCATGCGGAACTGGTTCCCTGCCGCACCGCGTTTATCGACACCCGCACGCCCGGAAGCGAATCCAAGGAGAATTTCACCATCATCGGCCCCGGAGTGGCCGAAAATCCCGATCAGCATGTGCATATCCGCGAGCCCCACGGCTTCAACCTGGGGGCGGCCAGACAACCGCCCGGATGCGTCAATTCCCAGCACAGCCACGAGACGGCGGAAGTCTTCTGGGTCCACTCGGGCCGCTGGCGCTTCATGACCGGCGAGCATGGGGAGGACGGCGAGGTGGTGCTGGAGCGTGGTGACGTCATCTCGATTCCAACTCGCGTATTTCGCGGCTTCGAGAATACCGGCGCGGACACAGGCTTCCTGTTCGCCGCGCTGGGCGGCGACGACCCCGGGCGGGTCACCTGGGCTCCCTACGTGTTCGAACAGGCTCGAAGGCACGGGCTGGTCCTGCTGGAGAGCGGCCGGCTGGTCGATACGCAGGCCGGGGAGTCGGCGCCTGCCGGCGAACCCGTCATGCCTGCGACCACCCCGCAACAGATGGAGTTGCTGGACCGTCTGGACAGCAAGGCGCTGGAGAACTGCGTGGCGCGTTGGTCGGCCGGCAGCGGCGAGGCCGGCTCGGTCCTGGCGCTCGGGGCGACAGGCGGCCATGTTACGGAGACGCCGATCATTGGCGGTCCCGGCGAGGAGGAGGGGGTGGCGGAGGCGCCGCTGGCATGGCCCCACGGCTTTCATCTCCGGCGCATGAGCTTCCGCGCCGGAGCGCGCCTGCCGCGACATGCCCGGCTTGAGGAAGAAGTATGGACAATCCATGAAGGGCGTTTGCGGTTTCTCTGGGGAGAAGAGCGCCTGGATCTCGGCCCGGGCGATGTGCTGACCGTGCCGGTGGGGCTCATGCGGGAAATCGAAAACCCCTTTTCCCCCATCGCAACGGCCTTCGTGGTTCGGGGAGGGGACTGTCCTTCCGCCCCGCGCTGGGGCTGAGTCGTTGGCGCCCGTGTTTGTTGCGCAGCGGCTCTTCATGCCGCGCTTCTGCGGCGTGAGCCGGCAGCCGCTCCGCGAAGCATTTTCGCCAGGTAGCGGCCGGTGTGCGAGCGTCGGACGCGGGCCACCTCCTCGGGCGTGCCGGCTGCGAGCAGCTCCCCGCCGGACTCGCCGCCTTCGGGCCCCAGGTCGATAATCCAGTCGGCCGTCTTGATCACGTCCAGGTTGTGCTCGATCACGATCACGGTGTTTCCGCCGTCGCGCAGCCGGTGCAATACCGCGAGCAGCTGCGCCACGTCGTGAAAGTGCAGTCCGGTGGTGGGTTCGTCCAGCACGTAGAGCGTGCGCCCGGTGGAGCGCTTGGCCAGTTCCCTCGACAGCTTCACCCGCTGCGCTTCGCCGCCCGACAGGGTGGTTGCGCTCTGGCCAAGGCGGATATAGCCCAGGCCCACATCCAGCAGGGTTGACAACTTGTGCGCCACCTTGGGCACGCTGGCAAACACCTCGGACGCCTGTTCCACGCTCAACTCCAGGACTTCGTGGATGTTCAGGCCGCGGTAACGGATTTCCAGCGCCTCGCGCCCGTAGCGTCTTCCTTCGCATACGTCGCACGGCACGTAGACATCCGGCAGAAAGTGCATCTCCACCTTGATCAGCCCTCCGCCCTGGCAGGCTTCGCAACGGCCGCCGCGCACATTGAAGCTGAAGCGTCCCGGCTTGTAGCCTCGCGCCCGCGCTTCGGGAGTGAGCGCAAACAGTTCCCGGATGGGCGTGAACAGTCCGGTGTAGGTGGCCGGGTTGGAGCGCGGCGTGCGGCCAATGGGATCCTGGCTGATTTCGATTACGCGGTCGATCCGCTCGGATCCCTTGAGCGACCGGAGGCTGGCGCCCGAATGGGGTTTGCGGTCGACCGCCGCCGCGACCGCGGGGAGCAGCGTTTCGTTGACCAGTGAGGACTTGCCGGAGCCGGAGACCCCGGTGACGCAGGTCATCAATCCCAGCGGCAGCGTGACGTTCAGGTTCTTGAGGTTGTTTGCCCGGGCGCCCTCGATGGCGAGGATGCGACCGGGTTGCGGCGCATGACGCGCCGCAGGCACTGCGATGCCGCGCGCCCCGCTCAGGTATTGTCCGGTGAGCGACGCGCTCGCGCGCTTGATCGCTTCCGGCGGACCCTGCGCCACCACCTGACCGCCATGCGCGCCGGCGCCGGGACCCAGGTCCACTATGTGGTCGGCGCTGCAAATGGCTTCCTCGTCGTGCTCCACCATCAGCACCGTGTTGCCCAGGTCGCGCAATCGCTTCAGCGTGGCCAGCAACCGCTGGTTGTCGCGCTGATGCAGGCCGATGCTGGGTTCGTCCAGAACGTACATGACGCCCACCAGGCCCGAGCCGATCTGGCTGGCCAGCCGGATCCTTTGCGCTTCGCCGCCCGACAGCGTTTCGGCGCGGCGGTCGAGGTTGAGGTAGCCCAGACCCACGTCGGCCATGAACCGCAGCCGTTCGCCCAGTTCGCGCACGATGCGCCGGGCGATCTCCTGCCGCCACCCCTTCAGCTTCAGCGAGGTGAAGAACTCGAGGGCGGCCTCCACGCTCAAGGCGCTCAGTTCCGCGATCGAACGATCGGCGACCAGAACGCTGCGCGCCGCCTCGTTGAGGCGCGCGCCGCCGCATTCGGGGCAAGGCGTCGAGCCCAGATAGCGCGACAGCTCCTCGCGCACGCGGTGCGATTCCGTTTCCCGGTAGCGCCTCTCCATGTTGGGCAGCACCCCCTCGAAGGTGCGGGTGCGCGAGAATTTGCGGCCGGTGGCGAACCGGTAGGCGAACTTGATCCTGGTGCGCCCGCTTCCGTACAGCACCATCTGGCGGATTTTTGCGGGCAGCGTCTCGAAGGGCGCTTCGGGATCGAAGCCGTAGTGACGGGCGAGGCTCTCGAGGGTGCAGTAGTACCAGGCATTGCGCCGGTCCCAGCCGCGCACCGCGCCGCCGGCCAGACTCAGGTGGGGGCGCACCACCCGTTCGGGATCGAAGAACCGCCTGGAGCCCAGCCCGGCGCAGGATTCGCAGGCCCCGGCGGGGTTGTTGAAGGAAAAGAGCCGGGGCTCCAGTTCGGGAATGGCGAAATCGCACAGGGGGCAGGCGAAGCGACTGGAGAACAGCACCTCGGCCTTGTCCGGTTCGTCGATGAAGCCCACCAGCGCGATCCCGTCGGTGAGCGCCAGCGCGGTCTCGAAGGATTCGGCCATCCGCTGGCGCAACTCGCCGCGCACCCGGAGCCGGTCCACCACCACCTCGATGCTGTGGTTGCGCCGCAGGTCGAGTTCGGGCGGATTTTCCATTTCGCACAGTTCGCCGTCCACCCGGGCGCGCACGAAGCCCCTGGCCAGGAGGTCGGCGAACAATTTGCGGTGTTCTCCCTTGCGGTTGCGCACCACCGGCGCCATCAGGTTGATCGCTGTGCCCTCCGGGAGCCTGAGAACCTCGTCGACCATTTCGCTCAAGGTTTGCGCCGTCAGTTCGCGCCGGTGCCGCGGGCAGCGGGGCACGCCGGCGCGCGCGAACAGAAGGCGCATGTAGTCGTAGATTTCCGTGACCGTCGCAACGGTGGAGCGGGGGTTGTGGGAGGCGGAACGCTGTTCGATGGCGATAGCCGGCGACAGTCCCTCGATGTGGTCCACATCCGGCTTGCTCATCACGCTCAGGAACTGGCGGGCATAGGCGGACAGCGACTCCACGTAGCGTCTTTGCCCCTCCGCATAGATCGTGTCGAAAGCCAGCGACGACTTGCCGGAGCCGGACAGTCCGGTCATCACGATCAGCCGATCGCGAGGCAGCGACAGATCGACCCCCTTGAGGTTGTGGGTGCGCGCCGAGCGGATGCGGATTTCACTCATATCAGCCCGCCAATATACCCCCCGCCGCGGCGCGGCGAAACCGCCCGCCTGATGAGATGCTCCCGCGGCTATCGGACCGGATACGCCCGCCTTATGCGTTCCCGACCCATATCGGGCGAAACGCGCCGCAATTCGCGCCGCGCAAACGGTGCTCGCCGGGGCAAGTGATGGCACAATAGCCCAAGTTGATTTTCCCCGGGCGGATTTGCGCCGGTAAGGAGAATCTGGTGAGCTTGGGAGAGTGATGGATGCGTGGAGTCAACAAGGCGATTCTGATCGGCAATCTGGGGCACGATGTGGAGGTTCGGCAGATGACGAACGGCAACCCGGTGGCCAACATTCGAATTGCGACCAACGAACGCTGGACTCGCCGGGACACCGGCCAGGTGCAGGAACATACGGAATGGCACAATGTGGTGCTGTTCGGCCAGCGCGCCAGTCTGGCGCAGCAGTATCTGCACAAGGGTTCGCGCGTGTACGTGGAGGGCCGCTTGCGCACCCGTTCCTGGCAGGACCGGGAAGGTCAGGAACGGCGCAGTACGGAGGTCGTGGCCGACGATGTGCGGTTTCTGGATCGGCGAGGCGGCGACAACGATTCCGACCGGCATCGCCCGGCGGAGGGACCCGGCGCGCCGCAGCGCAGCGGCCACAGCAATTTCAACGACAACGACATGGACGACGAAGTCCCCTTCTAGATGGAACGGGATTGAAAGGCTCCGTTTCAGGCAGCCGGGCGTGATGGCGGGGAGTGCGAGTTGTCGTCTCGCGGCGCTGGCGACGGTGCGGTTTCCGGCATGAGCGGCAAGCTGTATATCCGCACCTTCGGCTGCCAGATGAACGAGTACGACTCCGCCCGCATGGCGGATGTGCTGCGCGAGGCGGAGGGGTTCACGCTCACCGGGAATCCCGAAGAGGCCGATGTGGTGCTCATCAACACCTGCTCGGTGCGCGAGAAGCCCCAGGAGAAGCTGTTTTCCGAGCTGGGCCGCTACAAGGCCCTGAAGCGCAAGCGCCCCGGACTGAAGATCGGAGTGGGCGGTTGCGTGGCGAGCCAGGAGGGCGCAGCCATCGGCAAGCGCGCTCCCCATGTGGACGTGATCTTCGGCCCGCAAACGCTGCACAGGTTGCCGGGGCTGCTGGACCGCTCGGCGGGCGCGGACCGCCCGGTGGTGGATGTGGCGTTCCCGGCGGAAGAGAAATTCGCCTCGTTGCCCGCGCCCAGGGCCGTTTCGCCGGTAGCCCACCTGTCGGTCATGGAGGGCTGCAGCAAATACTGTTCGTTCTGCGTGGTGCCGTACACCCGCGGCGCGGAGATCAGTCGTCCCGTCGCCGAGGTGCTGGCCGAGGCAATACAGCTCGGGCGCCAGGGCGTGCGGGAAATCAACCTGCTGGGCCAGAACGTGAATGGCTACCGCGGGCTGGCGCCTTCCGGCGGCCGGGAAGACCTTGCGGGCCTGATCCGCTATGTGTCGAAACTGGAGGGAATCGGCAGGATCCGCTTCACCACTTCGCATCCGATGGAGTTCGACGGTCGTTTGATCGATGCCTACGCCCGCTTCGGGAAACTTCCGTCCTACCTGCACCTTCCGGTGCAAAGTGGCTCGGATACGGTGCTCTCGCGCATGAAACGCGGCTACACCGTGGCCGAATACCGCGACAAGATCGCCCGCCTGCGCCGCGCGCGGCCGGGGATCAGCGTGGCGTCGGACTTCATCGTGGGGTTTCCGGGCGAGACCGAGGAAGAGTTTGCGCAGACCCTGGCCCTGATCGAGGACATCGGCTTCGACCAGTCGTTCAGCTTCATGTACAGCCCGCGGCCCGGCACGCCCGCCGCGCGCATGGACGAGAACCTGCCGCCGCATGAAGTCAAGCTCGAAAGGTTGCAGCGCCTGCAGGCGCTTGTGAGCGCCCAGGCGGAGCGCATTTCGCGCAGCATGGTTCATTCCACCCAGCGCGTTCTGGTGGAGCGGCGGGCGCGCAGGGGCCAGGGCCTCATTGCCGGTCGCACCGGCAACAATCGATGGGTCAACTTCGACGGTCCGGTTTCATTGATCGGCCGTTTTGTCGATGTGGTCATTACCGAAGCCCTTCCCAACTCGATGCGTGGCCGGCTGCTCACCGAATCCCTGGCGGCTTGAGGATTTGCGGCGCCCTGAATAGCGAACCCCTCACCATGGAGGTTGTCCTCCGCCCTGCGAACAATGGCGCATTGGCCAACTTGTGCGGCGAGTTCGACGGGCACCTGCGGCAGATCGAACAGGGGCTGGGGGTGCGAATTTCCAACAAGGGCAACCGCTTCCGGGTGCGGGGCGCAGAAGATGCCGCCCGGGCGGGCGCCTCGGCTCTGAACGAGCTGTACCGCATGGCTGCGGACGAAACGCTGGATGCCGGCCGTATCCAGGCCTGCCTCAGCGAATGCGCCCAGATCGTTGCCGTGCGTCCCGTGGCCGAAGGCGGGAACCACCGCCACAATGACGACCCGGCGGCTCTTTCCGTCGCAGGAGAAGAGGAGGAAACCCGGCCGCTGGTGAACACGCCACGCCTTCGGGTGCAGCCGCGGGGCGCCAACCAGCGGCGCTACGTCCGGGAGATCCGCTCGCGGGCGCTGACTTTCGGAATCGGGCCGGCCGGCACGGGCAAGACCTGGCTGGCGGTGGCTTGCGCGCTGGAGGCGCAGCGGGCGGGGCAGGTCCAGCGCATCTTGCTGGTACGGCCGGCTGTCGAGGCCGGAGAGCGCCTGGGGTTCCTGCCCGGCGATCTGGCCAGCAAGGTCGATCCCTACCTGAGGCCGGTCTACGACGCGCTCTATGCGATGCTGGGTCCGGAACGGGCGATGCAATGGGTCGAACGCGGCATCATCGAGGTGGCGCCGCTGGCCTACATGCGAGGCAGGTCGCTGAACAGCAGTTTCGTGATTCTCGACGAGGGCCAGAACACCACGCCGGAACAGATGAAAATGTTCCTCACCCGTTTCGGCCCCGATGCGCGCGTGGTGGTGACCGGCGACATCACGCAGGTGGACTTGCCGCGCGACCGTGAGAGCGGTCTGCGGCACGCCCTGAATGTGCTCGAATCCGTTTCGGGCATCGCCACCGTGTACTTTTCCTCGCGCGATGTGGTCCGGCATGCCCTGGTGCGCCGCATCCTGGAAGCGTACGACGCCTGCGATCCGGCATGATTCGGGTTGCAGTGCAATATGTCGCGGAGCGGGGCGGCGAGCCAGCCAGCGAGCTTTCGGGGGCCGGGATACGCCGTCTGGTGCGGGCCAGCCTGGCGGAATTTGCCGGCCAGGGCAAGGTGGCCGTGCGCTTGGTGGAAGAGGCCGAGAGTCGCTCGCTCAACCGCAGATGGCGCGGCATCGACCGCCCCGCCAACGTTCTGGCGTTTCCGGCCGACCGCAGCGTGGGTGAAATCGGCGACCTCGTCATCTGCCTGCCGCTGGCGCGTTCGCAGGCCATCGCGCGCGGCTGCAAACCTGCTGCGCATCTGGCGCACCTGATCGTGCATGGTTGCCTTCATCTCGCGGGCCACGATCATCAGGAACCCGAACAGGCCCGGGCCATGGAAGGGCTGGAATCGAAACTGCTTGAGCAGGCCGGCTGGCCGGACCCGTGGGCGGAGGAGCGCGCATGAACGGGACGCGGAGCCTGTTGGATCGCCTCGGCGGACGCCGCCGGCTGTCCCGCGCCGGCCTTCCGGAGCTGCTTGCGGACCTGCGCGCCGACAACGAGATCACCGCAGGCGAGCAGACAATGATCGAAGGAGTGCTCGAAGTGTCCCGGCGCGAGGTGCACGAAGTGATGGTGCAGCGCTCCAGCATGGTCGTTCTCCGCTTGGGAGACAGCCGCGAGAAGGTGCTGTCCACCATCATCGGGTCGGGGCACTCGCGCTTTCCGGTGATCGGAGACAACCCGGACGAGGTGGTGGGCATACTGCTGGCCAAGGACTTGCTGCGGGCAATGACCGAATCGCCCAGCGGTGGCCTGGCGCTCGAGCCGTTGCTCAGGCCGGTAACTCCGATTCCCGAAACCAAGCGTCTCGATGCGCTGCTGGATGAGTTCCGGCGCGGTCGCAGTCATCTGGCGGTGGTCGTGGACGAATACGGCAGCACCGCCGGGCTTCTGACGATCGAGGATGTGCTGGAACAGATTGTTGGCGAGATCGGCGATGAGCACGACCCGGAACAGGCGCCGGAACTCGTTTGTCAGGAAGATGGCAGTTACCTGGTGAGCGCCAAGATGCGCATCGAGGAATTCGACGAGCAGGTTGGGGCGGAACTGGATACGGGGGAGTTCGACACGGTTGGCGGTCTCGTCATGCATCGGCTCGGTCGCCTTCCCAGGACAGGCGAGAGCCTGGATGCCGGGGGCTGGCGTATCGAAGTTGTTGCGGCGGATCGCCGGCGGGTCAAACGCCTGAAGTTCCGTTGCGCCTGAACCGGGCCGGCGCGGGATGAACGGAGCAAGCGCGCCCGGTGGCGCGGAGAGTGGTTGAAGTATGAGGGAGGCAAAAACCCATCGCACCCATGCGCGCTGCGGGCTGATCGCCCTTGGTCTGCTGGCCTGCGCCAGGTTCGGCGCGGCGGAGCCGCAAGACGATCTGGGGCTGGAAGAGGCGATCCGGCGCACATTGACCCGGAACCCGGACCTGATCGCCTTCGGCCATCAGATTGAGGCCCAGCAGGCGCGCGTAACGCAATCGCAAGTCGCGCCCGCCCCGGAACTCGGGCTGGATGTGCAGAATGTCGGCGGCACGGGCGATTACCGTGGCGTCAGTGGCGCGGAGACGACCTTGAGCCTGGGCTGGGTGCTGGAGCGCGGCAAGAGGCAAGGCCACATCGCCGTCGCCCGGGCCGGGATTCCGGTTCTGGAAGCACAGGCGGAAATCCGGCGGCTGGATGCGGTGGCGTCGACCACCCTCCTGTTTCTGGACAATCTGGAATTTCAGGAGCGCTACGCGATCTCCCGGCAGGCCGTGGCCGTGGCCGAACAGTCGGTTGCCGCGGTGGATGAGCGTGTACAGGCCGGGCTCGCGCCAGCGGCCGATCAGGCCCGGGCCCGTGCGGAGTTGGCGAAGGTGCGCCTGCATTCCGCGGACATGGAGCACGATCTGACCAACGCCCGGCATCGACTGGCTTCGCAATGGGGGCAGGCGCATCCGGATTTTCGGCGGGTAACCGGGCGCTGGCGGGAACTGCCCGATCCGGGCCGCTTTGCGGCGCTGGTGGAGTGGCTCGACCGGTCTCCCGATCTGACGAGCTATATCAGCCAGCGGCGTCTGCGGGAGGCCGAACTGCGTTTGGCCAAGTCGCAGTCGCGCCCGGATTGGCGCTTGAGCGCGGGGCTCCGTCGCCTGGAGAGCACGGACGATTACGGTTTGGTCGCAGGGATTTCGATTCCGCTGAAAGCGCCAGAGCGGAATCGGGGGCGTGTCGAGGAGGCTCGCGCCAGTGTGGCCCGGGTGGACGCCGAACAGGCGGCTACCCGGGTGCAGATCGAAACCCGGCTGTTCGCGATCCACCACGAGATGGAGCACAGCCTGATTCGGGCGCGAAGGCTTCGCGACGAAGTGCTGCCGCGCTTGCGTGAGGCGGCGGCGCGAACGAGGCAGGGCGTCGAGGCGGGCCGCTACAGCCTGCTCGAGCTGCGGCAGCTGGAGTCCGAGCTGCTGTTGGTCCGCTCCGATCTGGTGGCGGCGGCCATGGATGCTCACCGCCAGTTGGCCGAAATCGAAAGGCTGACCGGCGCCGCGATGCCGTCACAGGTCCGGTAGACCGGCCGGGAGTTGTCATGCAAGGGCCGGTGACCGCGCTTTTTCTGGCGACAGCGCTGCTGTGGGCTTCGGGCTGCGCGGCTCCCGAAGAGCGCGGTCATGGACTCCTGGACCCTCATGGCCACGACGAAGGCGAGCAGGCGGCGCTGCCGCGCGGTCCTCACGGCGGACGCTTGCTTGCCGACGGCGATTTCATCCTGGAACTGGTTCTGTTCGAGACGGGCGCGCCGCCCGAATACCGCGTGTGGGCCACTCGGGGCGGCGCTCCCCTGGCGCCCGGGGAGGTCGAGCTGCGCATGATTCTTACCCGGCTGGGGGGCGTCAAGGACGAGGTCGCATTCTTCCCCGAGGGCGATTTCCTGCGCGGCGACCGTGTGATCCACGAGCCTCACTCCTTCGAGGTTGCCGTGGTCGCGCGCCATGGCAGCGCCGTGTACCGGTGGCAGTACGAGAATTTCGAGGGCCGGACACGGATTGCGCCGGAGATCGCCGGCGCCTTCGGGCTGGAAACCGAACTTGCGGGTCCTGCAACCCTTCGCGAGACGGTCGGCGCGTATGGCCGGGTAGCTCCCGATGCCGAACGGGTTCGTCGCATTCACGCCCGCTTCGCCGGCGCCCTCGAGGCGGTGGAGGTATCGGTGGGCGATCCCGTGCGCAAGGGACAGACGCTGGCGGTGGTGGAAAGCAACGCGAGTCTGGCCCGCTATTCGATCACCGCGCCCATAAACGGCGTGGTCACGGAGCGCCACGCCCACCCCGGCGAGCAGACCGGAGACCGGACCCTGCTGGTGCTGATGGACACGAGCCGGGTGTGGGTGGAGCTTGCGGTGTTTCCGCGCGACCTGCCCCGGGTGCGGCAGGGCGCGCCGGTTACCGTCAGGGCCGCCGCCATCGGACTGGAGCAATCCGGCGAGATCGGCTACATCGGCGCCGAAGCCCGCCCCGATCAAGCCCGGGTCGCAAGGGTGACGCTGGACAATCCCGATGGCGCCCTGGCGCCGGGCATGTACGTTGCCGGCGAAATCGAGGTTGCCGAGCACCCGGTGGCGCTGGCGGTCCGCCGCAGCGGTTTGCAGAGCTTCAGGGATTTCACGGTCGTCTATGCCCAGGTCGGGGACCAGTACGAGGTTCGGATGCTGGAACTGGGGCGACAGGACGGGGAATGGGCCGAAGTGCTCGGCGGGCTGGTCCCGGGTACGCGCTACGTTACGGCCAACAGCTATCTCGTCAAGGCCGATATCGAAAAATCGGGCGCCGCTCACGACCACTAGGGCCCGATCATGCTGGCGCGGATTATCCGTTTCTCGCTGTCTCGCCCCAGTCTGGTCTTGCTCGGTCTGCTGATCCTCGGGGCTTTCGGCGTATGGAATTTCCAGCGCTTGCCTATCGACGCCGTTCCCGACATCACCAACGTGCAGGTGGTGGTCAACACCAGCGCGCCCGGCTACACACCGCTCGAGGTGGAGCAGCGGATCACCTTTCCGCTGGAGAACGCCATGGCCGGGATGCCGCGTCTGGACTACACCCGCTCGTTGTCCCGCTATAGCCTGTCCCAGATCACCGCGGTGTTCGAGGAAGGGACGGACATCTACTTTGCCCGCCAGCAGGTGGCCGAACGCCTCAACGCCGCAAGGGCCGGCTTGCCGCCGGGGCTGGCGCCCGAGCTCGGCCCCATTGCCACCGGATTGGGCGAGATCTTCATGTTCACTGTGGACGCCGAGCCGGGCGCCACCCACCCGGACGGTGCTCCGATAACGCCTGCCGACCTGAGGTCGATCCATGACTGGATCATTCGCCCGCAATTGCTGCGAGCGCCCGGGATCGTGGAGGTGAATCCCGTAGGCGGGTTCCGCAAGGCAATCCTGGTGGCTCCGGACCCGGCGCGGATGCTTGCCCACGGACTGGGCTATGACGATATCGTCCAGGCGCTCGAACGGAACAACGCCAATCGGGGCGCGGGCTTCATCGAGCACAACGGCGCCCAGTGGCTGATGCGCGTGCCCGGTCAGGCGGA
Source organism: Gammaproteobacteria bacterium (assembly GCA_965115835.1). Classification (GTDB taxonomy): domain Bacteria; phylum Pseudomonadota; class Gammaproteobacteria; order Steroidobacterales; family Foliamicaceae; genus Foliamicus. The sequence goes on along the minus strand of OZ220471.1, from coordinate 1,690,519 downwards.
GGACATCGAGGCCCTGGGCCTGATTGCAGTGCGCGCTGCCGGCGGCGTTCCGGTGCGCCTGCGCGACCTCGCGCGGGTGGAGGCGGGCCACCAATTGCGCAATGGAGCGGCCACCCAGAATGGCCGCGAAGTGGTGATGAGCACCGTATTCATGCTGATTGGCGAGAACAGCCGCACGGTGGCTCGCGCCGCGGCTGCGAAGCTCGAAGAGATCAAGGCCAGCCTGCCGGAAGGGATCGTGGTTACCGCGGTGTATGACCGCACCGGCCTGGTGGAAAAGACGCTGGCAACGGTGCGCACCAATCTCACCGAAGGCGCCCTTCTGGTCGTTGCCGTCCTGTTCCTGTTTCTCGGCAACATGCGGGCGGCCCTGCTGACCGCGATGGTCATACCTGTGGCCATGCTGATGACCGTTTCCGGGATGGTGCAAAGCCGCGTGAGCGCCAACCTGATGAGCCTGGGCGCCCTCGATTTCGGCCTGATCGTGGACGGCGCGGTGGTCGTGGTGGAGAACTGCCTGCGCCGCCTGAGCCAGGGCCGCCCGGACGAGGCGACGCTGGGGAAGCGCCTCGAGATCGTCTTCAGCGCCACCAACGAGGTCATCCGGCCCGCATTGTTCGGGGTGTTCATCATTACCGCGGTATACATCCCGATCTTTGCCCTGACCGATATCGAGGGCAAGATGTTCCATCCCATGGCGACTACTGTCGTCATTGCCCTGGTCAGCGCCATCGTGCTCACGGTGACGCTGGTGCCGGCTGGCGTGGCCCTGCTGGTGCGAAGGCCTCTGCGGGCAAGGGAAAATTTCGTCGTGCAGGGCGCGCGGTCCCTTTATCGTCCGCTCTTGCTGGCGTCCCTGCGCTTCCGCTGGCTGGTGGTGAGCCTGGCGCTTGCGCTGGTGGTGTTCTCCGGCTGGCTTGCGACACGCATGGGGGCCGATTTCATTCCGACCCTCGACGAGGGCGACATCGTCATGCATGCGCTGCGCATTCCCGGCACCTCGCTCGAACAGGCGGTGGCGATGCAGGAGTTGCTGGAAGCGGAGGTTGCCCGGCAACCGGAAGTGCAGCGGGTCTTTTCCAAGATCGGCACCGCCGAGGTGGCGGCAGACCCGGTGCCGCCCAGCGTGGCGGATGTGTTCATCATCCTCAAGCCCCGCGATCAGTGGCCCGATCCCCACAAGCCCAAGGCCCGGATCATCCGGGAGCTGGAGGCTCGAGTCGCGCCCTATCCGGGCAACCAGTACGAGTTCCTGCAACCCATACAGATGCGCTTCAACGAGTTGATCGCCGGAGTTCGGGCCGAACTGGCAATCAAGGTTTTCGGCGACGACTTCGACACCCTGATTGCCCTGGGCGCTTCCATGGAGGCCGCCATAAGCGGGGTGCCCGGCGCCGCCGATATCCAGGTCGAGCAGGCCACCGGCTTGCCGGTGCTGACGCTCGCGCCCGACAGGGAGGCGCTGGCGCGTTACGGCTTGAGCGTGGGCGAAGTGCAGGATGTGGTGGCGACTGCTCTCGGCGGCAGCGTGGCAGGCCAGTTGTACGAGGGAGACCGCCGGGTGGATATCGTGGTTCGCTTGCCGGAGGAACTGCGCTCGAACCCCGATGGCTACGCCAGCCTGCCCGTACCCCTTGAGGACGGCGGTTTTGTGCCCCTGGGCGAGCTGGCCGACAGGCAGCTTGTGACTGGCTACAACCAGATCAACCGGGAGAACGGCAAGCGTCGGGTGGTGGTCACGGCCAATGTTCGCGGCCGCGATCTGGGGTCCTTCGTGGAGGATGTGCGCGCGGCGGTGGAGCGCCAGGTCGAGATTCCCGCCGGATATTGGCTCGAATACGGAGGCGCCTATCGGAACCTCCGCTCGGCAGTCAACCGCCTGAGTATTGTCGTGCCCGCCACCCTGGCGCTCATTGCGGGACTTCTGGCGACGGCGCTGGGCAACTTCCGCGACACCGGAGTGATTTTCACCGGTGTGCCCCTGGCGCTTACCGGCGGCGTTTTCTCCCTGCTGTTGCGAGGCATTCCGTTCTCGATCTCGGCGGCGGTCGGCTTTATTGCCCTTTCGGGCATTGCGGTCCTGAACGGTCTGGTCATGGTGACTTTCATCCGCGATTTGCGCCAGCAAGGCCTTGCGCTCGACGAGGCCATTGTGGAGGGCGCCCTGACCCGCTTGAGGCCGGTGCTGATGACGGCGCTGGTGGCTTCCCTGGGTTTTGTGCCCATGGCGCTGAACACCGGCGTTGGCGCCGAGGTCCAGCGTCCGCTGGCCACGGTGGTGATCGGCGGAATTGTTTCTTCCACCCTGCTCACCCTGGTGGTCCTTCCTGCGTTGTACAGGCTGGCGCACCGGGGGAATCCGCCGGCGGATCCGCCGGCGGAACAGGAACAGGGCGCCTGATGCGCCCGGTGCGTGTCTTCATTCCGGGTTTTCGGGCGTTTCCCGCTTGCCGGCCGCCCCGTCTCGCCTTCGTCGTAGCCGGATGGCCGCCGGCAAGGCCACGCCCAGCAGCAGGCAGAGCGTCACGACCGGCCAGTCGCCGTAACGCACGTACGGCGTGGTGGCCGAGAGCCGGGGCACGGACACGTCCAGGAAACCGGCCTCGTGTTTCGGCAGGCGGGCGATGATGCGTCCTGCCGGGTCCACGGCGGCGGTAATCCCGGCGCCCGTCACCCGCAGCAGATACCGCCCTGCTTCCATGGCCCGCAGGCGCGCCATGTCCAGATGCTGCTCCAGCGCGACCGTGTCGCCGAACCATCCGTCGTTGCTCACGTTGATGAGCACTTGCGCTGCGGGCGCCCAGGCGCGTTGCTCGTCGCCAAACGCCGCCTCGTAGCAGATACTCACAGCGCATACCGTGCCGGCGGCTTGCAGCGGCGCCTGTTTCGGCGGACCGGCGAGCAGGTCGTTGGCGGGCAGGCGCATCGCCAGCAGCCAGTCCCGCACTGCATCCGGGATCGGGAAGAACTCGCCGAAGGGAACCAGATGCGACTTGTGATATACGCCCTCGCCGTTGCCCAGCACAATCACCGAATTGAACCTGCCTTTTCCGGCATCGGTGAGGATACCGAGCGCCAGCGCGGTATCGCGGTCGCGCAGCAGGCGGTCCATATCGGCCAGATACTCCCCGGCGCTTTCCCGGGTGGAGGGAATCGCCACTTCGGGCCAGATAATCAGCTCCGGGCGCATTCCCGGCGTCCCTTCCCATGGCTGGCCGAAGCTCAGGGTCTCGTAGGTCCGCAGGGTAGGTTCGTATTCCTCCCTGAGCCATTTCCGTTCCTGCGGAATCCCGCCCTGCACCAGGCGCGCCCGCAAGTAGCTGGCGGGCCGGGCGCTGTTATCCGGGAACAGGGCGCTGTCGGGCCTGGCGCTGGCATTCGGGAACAGGGCGTTGCCGGGTCGGGCGCTGGCATCCGGGAACAAGGCGCCGTCGTTTGGAAAGGGCAGCCATCCCAGCGCGGCAACGCCGCCCAGCAGCGCCGCCACGAGGCCCCACCGCCGGAGCGCGCCCATGTTTGCGCGCAGCGCCAGCAGGCAGGCGCCGGCCAGAATGGCCGTAAGCCAGCCGATCAGGTACGTCCCGCCTGCCGGCGCCAGGATCGCCGGCCACTTCCCCGCGAATACCGGCCCGCTGAGGTACCCCGCGCTGAGCCACGGGAAGCCGGTAAACGCCCAGCCTCTCAGCCACTCCCCCAGGATCAGCACCGAGGGCAACACCACCACCGGCGCCATCCAACTGCGATGCGGCGCCATTCGCGCGGCCCAATAGCCGCCGAGGGCGTACCAGCAAGCCATCAGCGCGGCGAGCACCACCACCAGCGCCGCCGCCAGCGCCACGGGGCCGCCGTTGACGATGCGAACGCTGTAGTAGATCCAGTGGCAGGCCACCGCAAAGGCAACCAGCCCGAACGCAAAGCTCGCTGCGCTCACTGCCCCTGGCCGTTGCCGCGCTCGCGAACCCGTCCATAGCGACATCAGGAGCATCAGGCCCGCAAGGCCGCAGAGCCAGCGCAGCAGCGGCCATGCCGCATGAATGGTGAAGGCGGCCGCCCACAGCAGCCCGCCGCCCGCGCCGGTCAGCAGCATTCTTTTCAACGCTTTCCTCCGCGCCTGCCCGGGCGGCGCCGGTCGGCGGTCACAACCAGCGCCATGCCGCAATCCTCACGGTTGGCAGGAGTGGCGGCCTCGCTGCAAACGGGGGAAACCGACTCGTTCTGGAGAGTTGCGGTTTGCCGGCGGCGATCCCCTCTGCAAACGAGGGGAAACGTTCGCTCGGGGCATGCATTGGTTCCGTGTAGGGGCGACATCAAGAAATCTCCTGCTGTTGCGGCGGTCGGGAACATCCACTTCGCTGAAACCTCCGCGGCTCGACCGAACGGCTGCAAACGGCGCACCGCAAGGGCCGGACAGGATTCTGTACCGCATATCTCATTGCTGTAGCCATTCGGGTTGCAGTGCATACCGTCTTATGGGGGCTGCTCCGCCATGTTGCCTGTTTCCGGGCGTGGCCAGCCATACAGCCCGTTCCGGAACACAGGCGAACCTGCCGGTGGCCCCGGCCATTGTATTGGGCGCGATATATTCGCCTGCACCCGCAAGCAGGACGCAGGAATCCGGGAAGTTTCGCGGCGGTTCAGGATCTATCTTGCTGTGGTAGCGTTAAGGATGTGAGTGATCGTGTGCCGCACGATGCCATCCAAGCCCCGGAAGAGGCTGCTCGCGTCCGGCGCAACGACCGGCGCCGGGCGCGGGTTGGCATGCGCAGGGAAGGGACAAGCTGGCGCAGGAAGGCAGGGTTTTATGCCGGAAAGTCGGACAGCGATCTGGCGCGACTGAAACAGGAGGTATTGTGATGCACGAGTCCGATTTCGCACTGGCCGAAGGCAGCGGCAATGTATTTCGAGATATGGGCAATCCCGAAGCGGATCTGAAGCAGGCCAGGGCGGTTCTCGCCGCGAACGTTATCGCGGCGCTGGACGGACGCGGACTGTCGGTGCGAAAAGCCGCCGCCTTGACCGGCTTCGCCGCAGCGGACTTCTCACGGGTGCGAAACGCCAACCTCGGGCGCTTCACGCTGGACCGCCTGATGAAGATGCTCGCCGCGCTTGACGGCGACCTCAAGGTGGCGGTTCATGTCTCGGGGAGGCATCAGGACAAGGCGGCGACAGCTACCTGAACCTGATGTTCCGCAGCAGCTGCGAATCGTGATCGGCAAACACACATCTGAGAACCTGCTCTCGCTTGCCTTGCCCTCATCGCCCGGGCGGCTATCTTTCGGGGCTCCCGGATTGACGGCCATGAATGGCTTTGCGTTTGTTCTGGTTCTGGCGGTCGGGTTCGCAGTCGGACCGGCCGGAGCCGAAGAGCGGACGCCGGGGGAGACGTTTCGGGATTGCGATTCGTGCCCCGAGATGGTGGTGGCGCCCGCCGGCGCATTCGTCATGGGCAGCGAGGATGTGGTGGACGAGCGCCCGATGGGGCCGCCTCGCGAGGTGCGCATCACGCAGCCCTTCGCGCTGGGGAAATACGAGGTCACCAACGCGCAGTACGAGGCCTTCGTGAACGCTACCGGCCACCAGACGCCCCCAGGCTGCCGGGGCCGTGTCGATAATGAATGGGCAATGAATCCAGACGCGCACTGGACCGATCTGCGTCTGGGACAGGCCACGGAACCGGACCATCCGGTGGCCTGCGTGAGCTGGCTGGATGCGCGCGCCTATGTCGCCTGGCTTGCGAAAATCAGCGGCCAGCCCTACCGGCTTCCCAGCGAGGCGGAATGGGAGTATGCGGCGCGGGCCGGCTCGGGCGACTATTACCCCTGGGGCGAGAATCCTCACGAAGGCTGCGCGTACGCCAACATGTATGACCGCAGCGCCGACGCCACGCATGATTTCGGCTGGCCGAGGGTCGAATGCGACGATGGTTATCCCACGCTTGCGCCCGTGGGCCGGTTCCGTCCCAACGGCTTCGGGCTGCACGATGTCACCGGCAATGTCTGGGAGTGGGTGGAGGACTGCTATCAGGTCCTCTATCCGGACGGCATCCCCGCGGACGGGTCCGCGTACGGTCCGCCGCCGGGCCAGTGCGAGAATCGCAGCGTGCGGGGCGGCAGCTGGATCACCAATCCCGCCTGGCAGCGCGTCACCTTTCGCGGTCGCGACCCCGAGACGGTGCGCTACAGCTTCTTCGGCTTCCGCGTCGCCCGCTCCCTTGCCCCAGCCGAAAACTGAAGCGCCCGCGCCGCCACCCCCGCCTTGATGGGGCAGTGCGGTACGCGGCCGCCGGGTATCTCACTGCCCGCGACGGCAAATCATCGGGCAGGTGCTGTTCTTGGAATCGGTGAGGCGAGGCAGGCGGGTCAGCGCGGGCTTTGCTCGTAGCCGAGCACGGCCTTGGTTTCGAGAAACTCCTCCAGGCCCTCGGGGCCCGACTCGCGGCCGTTCCCGGACTGCTTGTAGCCGCCGAAGGGCGCGCTGGAGTCGCCCGAATCGCCGTTCAGGCACACCTGACCGGCGCGCAGCCGCGCGGCGACCGCCCGCGCCTGATCCAGGTTGCTGCTCCACACGCAGGCCGCCAAGCCGTACTCCGTATCGTTGGCGATCGCTATTGCTTCGTCCGGGTCGCGGTAGGGAATCACGCACAGCACCGGGCCGAAGATCTCCTCGCGGGCGATTGTCATGTCGTTGCGCACATGGCCGAACACCGTTGGCTTGACGTAGTAGCCGCGCTCCAGTCCTTCCGGCTTGCCGGCGCCGCCGGTTGCGAGTTCGGCGCCCTCGTCGATGCCCTGCCGGATCAGCCGCTGGACCTTTTCGAACTGCCTCGCGCTGGCCAGCGGCCCCACCGTGGTCTGCTCCGATTGCGGGTCGCCCACCCGAGCGCGGGCCGCCGCCGCCACCGACAGCTCCACGGCCCGGTCGTGCAGGGCCTCGGGGACCAGAAGCCGCGTGGGCGCGTTGCAGGACTGGCCGGAGTTCATGCACACGTCCCGCATTCCGCTGGTCACGCCCTGTTCCAGCATGGCTTCGTCGAGGATGATGTTGGGCGACTTCCCGCCCAGTTCCTGGCTGACGCGCTTGACCGTGCCGGCAGCGGCTGCGGCCACCGCGATCCCGCCACGGGTGGATCCGGTAAAGGAAACCATGTCGATGCCGGGGTGTGCGGCAATGGCCTGCCCCACCTCCGGTCCGTCGCCGTTGACCAGATTGAAGACCCCGGCGGGGATCCCGGCTGCGGCCATTACTTCGGCGAAGATGACGCCGCTGAAGGGCGCGATCTCGCTCGGCTTCAGCACCATGGTGCAGCCTGCCGCCAGCGCCGGCAGAACCTTGAGGGCGATCTGGTTGATCGGCCAGTTCCAGGGCGTGATGAATCCGCACACGCCAATCGGTTCGCGCCGAATCAGCGTGCCGCCCCGTTGCTCCTCGAACTCGAAGTTTTCGAGCACCTCCCGCACCGTCCTTGCGATGACCACGCCCATGGCCGCCTGCGCCTTCACGGCGAGCTTTCTGGGCGCTCCCATTTCCGCCGTGATCGCCGCGGCCACATCGTTGTAGCGCGCCTTGTAGGCGGCAATGAATGCGTCGATCCAATCGAGGCGCTGCTGTCGTGTCGATTGTGAGAAAGCGGCAAATGCGGCCCGGGCGGCGGCCACCGCGCGGTCCACATCCGCGGCGCTTCCCAGCGATATCACCCCGGCCGGCGCCTCGGTGGCCGGGTTGATTACAGCCAGTTCGCGCGCCTGGGCCGGTTCGACCCATTCGCCGCCAATGAAAAACCTGCGATATTCGTATTGCGCCATCGCGCCCGTCCTCTTTTCGCCCCGCAAACAGGCTGGCGAGGATACACCGCCCGGGCGTCGCGTGCTATTCTGCTTGGTCAGGTTCGGATTCGGGGGGGGCTGTTGGCAATGCAAACCAGGATTGGCCGGTCGCCCGGAACGGAGGGCGCGGTGCCGCTTTCCCTGCGCGCGGGCTGGGGCGTCGGCGCGCTGGGAGTGGCGCTGCTGTTCAATACCTACTCCACTATCTTTCTCTTTTACCTGACGAGGGTGGCTGGGGTTGCGGTCGTGACCGCCGGGGGGCTCATGATGGCCGCCAAGCTCTACGATCTCTTGACCGACCTGCCGATGGGCATTGTCAGCGACCGCACCCGGAGCCGCTTCGGCCGCCGCCGCCCATGGCTTCTGGCGGGCGCCTTCGTGTGCGGCGGGGCATTCGTGATGCTGTTCAACACGCCGGCCGGGTGGACGGATTTCTACAAGGCGGTCTATGTGTTGGCGGGCCTGCTGCTCTTCAATACCGGTTACACGCTGTTCAACGTTCCGCATGTGGCGATGCCTGCGGAAATGTCCGGCAACTACGACGAACGCACGGCCATCATGTCATTCCGCGCCGTGGCCATCATGGTGGGAACCTTTATCGTGGTGGGGCTTGGGCCTCGTCTGGCGGCGCAATTCGGCGGCGGCAACGAGGGCTACGCGCTGGTGGGCTGGGTGCTCGGCCTCTTGGCGTTTGTGGCAATGGTGGCCTGTTTCTTCGGAACGGCCGGGGCGCGGGCCACCGAGCACATCCGGCCTCGCCACAGCCTTTGGGAACAAATCGTGACGGCCGCTTCCAATAGGCACTTTCTGAAACTGGCGGCCTTCAAGGGGCTGACCCTGCTGGCTACGGGTGTTGCGACCGGGAGCGTCTTGTTCTTCATCGTGGACATTCAGGGTCGTTCCCAGGGCGTCATGCTGTATTACGCGCTCGGCGGCAACCTGATCATGCCGCTGTTGGCGGCGCCGCTGTTCTGGGTACCGTTCTCGCGCCGGGTCGGCAAGCATCGGGCGCTCATGCTGGCCACCTTCGGATTCATGGCGGCCGTGCTGTGGTGGTGGTTCGTTCCTGCGGACGAGCCCGTGTACCTGCTCTTCGTCCGCGCCCTGGTCATTTCCTTCTTCGGGATGGGCAAGCTGCTGCTCGGCATGTCGCTGCTTCCGGATGTTCAGGAATACGATCACCTGACGACGGGGTTGCGGCGCGAGGGCGTCTTCGCCGGCGCGTACAACATGGTGGAGAAGGCCGCCTTCATGGCGGCTCCCCTGATGATCGCCTTGATTATCGGGTTGCTGGGCTATCAGTCCACGGTCGATAACGAAGCCGTTCAGCAGGATCCCGGCGCGCTCACCGGGATCCGAATTTCCATTGCGATCGTGCCGGCGGTCTGCAACCTGCTGGCGGGCGTCATCCTGTTGCGCTGGAACCTCACCCGCGATTATCTGGAGGAACTTCGCCAGCAACGGGCGTCTGCCTGATAACGGTTGCGAGGGCGAGGGGTTCTGGCGGCCTCCGGCAAGGTCGGCTTTCCGTCAGCGTGTCGTAATCATGCTCCCGCGGCGGGACAGAGACGGTCGTGCGAGCGACCGGCAACCGGCAAGGGGTCAGGCGGCCTGATCGGCCTCGACGGCCTGCGCCGGGGTGGCCGGCAGCAGCGGCGCCGGGTCGATCACCCAGCCCTTTTGCCGGCGCCGCGCCGGACTCGGTATGGCGAAGGCCGTATCCCGGCCTGCTCTACGAACCTGATCGCAATCAATGCGCCAGCCGCGCGCTTCCCAGTCCTTCAGCCGCTCCCGGTAGCGCCCGATGGGATAGTCCGACGGAGTGAACAGTTCCCTGGTGTTGACCCGTGGCGTGAGCCTGGGGTTGAGGGTCATCAGCACATCGCGGTCCTGAAACGCCACGTACTGGTTCCGCTCCTTGATGGTTTCGTCGTAAATTTCCTCCAGCATGAAGTTTCGCATGTTGATCAGGAACAACCGCGTGTTCTCCTCGTCCACCGGCGTTTCGTAGAGGTACTGATGGATGTGCATGACCGGGTTGGGATTGATGAAGGTCCACACCGAGGAAGGCCCGTGGTGGCCGGTACCTACATCGATCGTGCGGTTCCCGGTTTCCCCCGAGGCCTCGCGCATTTTCTTCTCGGCCAGAGGCGGTGCGTAGACCTTGTTGAAAAAGCCCGTGCCCCAGTCGGTTTCGCGGATGTCCAGCTCGCCCACCTTGTAGTTTTCGTCCAGCCCCTTCATGCCATGGGTGGGGTGTACGAACTCGTTGTGGGCCGGGTCGATGCCGTTCTCGATGGAGCGCTTGTAGTTGATGCTCCACTCGAACTCCTGGATGGTGGACGACCAGCCTTCCCGGCCCCATTCGCCGACTTCCAGGATGGGGGGTCGCCCGGGCTCGTCGAGGTCGCCCAAAAAGCAGTACACCAGGCCGTAGCGCTCCGTCACCGGATAGGAATCCACCCTTGCGCGACCGGGGGGTTTGGCTTTCATGCCGAGGGACGGCGTCCGCACGCATTGGCCGTCGCCGTTGAAACGCCAGCCGTGATAGGGGCATTGCACACAGTTGCCAGCAATTAGTCCGTTGGCCAGGGAACCGCCCCGGTGACAACAGGTGTTGCTCAGGCAGTGCGCTTCCCCCTGTTCGTCGCGCCAAAGCACGAAGTCCTGACCCAGCATGCGTCTTTTGAGCGGCGTTTGGTCGAGTTGACCGGACTGCGCCGCCGGATACCAGAAGTTGATGAACATGTCGATCTCCCGGATTGCAGGAAAACCAGTTTATACCGGTACTGTCCAGGGGTCGTATTCGAACAATCCCAGCGATTCCTCGTTGGCGCCTCCGCGGTCGGCAAAGCGATCCGTGTCCGGCGCGAAGTAGCGGTGAATGATCTGCGCCGAGTTCACCATCACCGATGTGGTGCGGTTCACCCGGGCGGCTTCGTAGCGCCGCAGCGCTTCGGCCACGTTCGACGATGCGGCCAGACAGCGCGCCAGCACGATGCCGTCCTCGATTGCCATGACCGCTCCCTGGCCCATGAACGGCAGGATGGGATGGGCGGCGTCCCCGAGCAGCGAGACGCGACCCACGCTCCACGATTCCAGCGGTTGCCGGGAGAACAGCCCCCACTTGTAGCAGAGCGGGGGAGGCGTTGCATGGATGATGGACCGGACCAGAGGGTGAAATTCGGCGAACTCGTCGAGCACCTCCGACACCTCGGAGCGTTGCGACCAGCTCTCGGTCTGCCAGTTTTCCCGCGCCACGAAAGCCACATAGTTGACCGTCTTCGCGTGACGGATCAGGTAGCGGACGAACAGGCGCCCGGGGCCGATGTAGATCCCCGAGGGCGGGTCCACGGCTTCGGGAGGAACCTGCGCGGCCGGCGCCAGACCTCGCCAGGCCACATAGCCGGTGAACTCGGGCGACCCGTCCCCGTGCAACCGGGAGCGCACCGGAGACTTCACGCCGTCGCAGCCCACCAGGAGCCGGCCCGCAGCGCTGCGGCCGTTGCGGAAATGAGCGCGCGCTTCGTGTCCGTCCTGGGTGAAGCGTTCGAACTCGTGGTCCAGGCGAATACTGCCGGGATCGTTGGCGAGCACCGCTCCGGCAAGCATTGCGTGCAGGTCGGCCCTGTGAATCTGGTAGTAGGCCGCTCCGTATTCCCGCAGCGGCTCGTCGCCGCGCTCGCGCCGCACCAGTATTCGTCCCGTCTGGTAGTGATGCACCGCCTGATAGCTGGGCGTATCGGCGGTTCGCGCCAGCTCGGCTTCCAGCCCCAGCCCGTTGATGCCCTTGCTGCCATTCGGGCTGAGGGTCAGCCCGGCGCCCACCTCTCCCAGTTGCGGCGCCTGCTCGTACAGCTGCACGGGTATTCCTGCGCGTTGCAGCGCCAGAGCGCAGGTCAACCCGCCGATGCCCGCGCCGACCACCAGGACGGGACGATTGTTCATGCTGTGAATCCCCGGTTTGAAAACGACAAAGCATGCCAGCCTTGCCCGAAGGATTCCATGCGGGCGCGGTCATGGAGGCGCCGCCAGCCCGTATCGCCGGAAGATAAAATGGCGCGCATCGTGCTTTCGGGGAAGTTTTCATGCGCACAACCACTTTCACGGCCGGCCTTCTGGGGGCGCTTGTGCTGATGTCCGCCGTCGGAGCGCAGACCGTGCTGATTACCGGCTCCAACCGCGGGATCGGGCTGGAGTTCGCCAAACAGTATGCCGGCAAGGGCTGGACGGTCATCGCCACCCACCGGCGCGACAGCACTCCGGATACGCTGGGCGAACTGGAGTCGCAATATGAAAATGTGCGTGCGGAGAGGCTGGACGTGACCGATCACGCCAGCGTCGACGCGCTCGCCGCGAAGCTGGCCGGCATGCCGATTGACGTGCTGGTCAACAATGCCGGCATTACCGGGGACTTCACCCGGCCCAGGCCGCAAACTCTGGGTACCCTGGACTACGACATGGCGGCGCACTTCTTTCGCACCAATGCCCTGGGCGCGCTCAAGGTGAGCGAGGCCTTCCTCGATCATGTCGTGGCCAGCGATCAGAAGAAGATCGTTGCCGTGAGCTCCCTGGCCGGCTCGTTCGAGGGCGATTCGGGAGGAAAGGGCGGAATTTACTGGTATCGGGCGAGCAAGGCGGCGCTCAACATGATGATGGTTGGCGTGGCGGCCGATACGAAAACCGAGGGCGTTACGGTGGCCTTGCTTTCGCCCGGCATGGTGAAAGTGGAGAAGGTGGCCGAGATGGTCGACCGGGGGGGATTGAAGGGTTTTATCGAACCCCGGGAGAGCATTGCCGGAATGATCGAGGTTATCGCAAACCTGACGCCGGAAGACTCCGGAGCCTTCATCCGCTACAACGGCGAACCTCAGCGTTTCTAGGAGCTTGCCCCGCAGAACGAATTGGCATTCAACCAGTGGGGGATAGAGCGGCCGGATTTCGCCGATCTGGCATGGATGAGAGTACGATTTGCCGGAGCGCCCCGGTAGTCCGTCAGAGAAAGGTGACGCCGCCGTCCACCATGAGGGTCTGGCCGGTGGTCATCCGGCTTGAATCGCTGGCCAGCCACAGCACGGCGCCCACCACGTCGGACGGGTCCAGCGGGCGGCGTATTGCCTGCTGCGAAGTCGTGGCGCCCAACGCCTTGTCCAGCTTGTCGCCGAAGAATTCCGCGGACGCTTGCGTGGCGACGATGTTGGGGGCGACGGCGTTGACCCGGATGTTGTAGCGCCCCAGCTCCCTGGCCAGCCCGCGCGTAAGGCCGATAACAGCGGCCTTGGAGGTGGTGTAGTGGATCACATTCGCCATTCCGTAGGTGGCGGCCAGCGAGGCGATGTTGATGACCGAGCCGCCTGCCCCGGATTTCATGTGCTGCGTTGCGGCCCGGGTGGCCAGCCACACGCCCTTGACGTTCACCGCCATGGTCGCGTCCCACAGCGCTTCTTCGACCTCGTCGAACCGTTGCAGCTTGAGATTGCCCCACCAGCCGGCGTTATTCACCAGCACGTCGATCCGCCCATAGGCCTGGGCGGCTTGCTCCGCTGTAGCCTCAAGATCGGCCAGCGAGGTTACGTCCGCCTTGCAGGCCAGGGACTCGGCGCCCGCCTCCCGCACCAGGGCCTGCGTCTCGCCGCAGTCGTTCAGGTCGCAAAGCGTCAGCCGCGCCCCCCGGCGCGCAAACTCCACGGCGTACGCCTGCCCCAGGCCCCCGGCCGCGCCGGTAATCCATACGCTTCGCTGGTCGAATCGCATCCCGCTCTCCTCAGAAATTGCGAGCCGTGATGCTAGCATCCTGCAATCATGTCCGGCTCAACAATCGGCAGGCGAACCGGTTTGCCACTGCTTTCCACGACCCTGATGCTGCTTCGTGGCGCACGCGGCGGAATCGAGGTGCTGATGTTGAAACGACCGCAAGGGACGGCGTTCGGCGGCGCCTGGGTGTTTCCCGGCGGCGTGCTGGACGCTCGGGACCGCGACCCGGAGCTTTACCGCCGGTGTTCTGGAATGGATGACGCGCAAGCCAGCCGGGCGCTGTCGCTGCCGCGTCACGGGCTGGCCTACTGGATTGCGGCGATTCGCGAGACCTTCGAGGAGTCCGGGGTGTTGATGGCTGTCAACGGTTGCGGCCAGACCCTTCGCGCTGCCGCCGAAAAACGCAGGGCGCTGACCGAAGGGCGCCTGAGCCTTGCCGACCTGTGCCGCCGGGGCAACTGGCGTCTGCCGGCAAGGCGGCTTCATTACGTGGCTCACTGGATCACGCCCCGGTTGGCGCCTCGCCGGTTTTCGACCCGGTTTTTCGTGGCTGCCGCACCACCGGGCGCCACCGCCCGGGTCCATGGCGGGGAGGTCTTGAGCGCTCGATGGTTCCGTCCGGAACAGGCTCTCGGGCAGAAAATCCCCATGGCTCATCCAACCCGCCATTTCTTGCGAATACTTGCAGACAAGAAGAGCCCGGGACGGGCCCTGGATTGGGCCAGGGGCCTGGACCGGCGTTCCGTTGCGGTTACGATGCCGGAAGTTCGGCGAATCGATGGCAAGCTGATGTCCTGCCTTCCCACCGGCGAAGTGCTTGGACCGTTTACCATGAAACATTACCCGCTGTCGCGCCGACAACGGGCCCGGCCCGGCCCGGCCGGGGGTCAGGCGCACGCAATGGTCGCCCGCGACACTGCCGGCGACCCCTGCGGTACGCAGGACGGCCGGGCCGCGGCCGGGCCCTCCCAGCCCCGGCATGGCGCCATTCGTCCCGGCGAGCTGGCGCGGCTTGCGCCGGGCATCCACCGCCTGACCGCGTTCAACGCCGGCATGATGACCGGGCCAGGCACCAATACCTGGATACTGGGCGAGCAGGATCTGGCGGTGCTGGATCCCGGGCCGGCGTCGCGGGAACACATCGCCAACCTGCTCGCCAGGGCGCCTGGTCGCATTCGCTGGGTATTGGTCACGCATACCCATGCCGATCATTCCCCCGCCGCGGCCTTGCTGGCCGAGCAAACCGGCGCCCGGGTCATCGGGCCTTCGCCCCCCGCAGGCGGGCGGCAGGACCGGACTTTCAAACCCTCGCTTCGGCCTTGCGACGGAGAGGAAATCGAGTTGGGCGGACTGGTTCTTCAGGCGGTTCACACGCCGGGCCACGCTTCCAACCACATCTGCTGGTGGCTTGCTTCCCGCGGTGTGCTCTTTACCGGCGACCATGTCATGCAGGGCTCCACCGTCGTGATCGCCCCGCCGGACGGCAGCATGACTGATTACATGAAGTCCTTGCGCCGCGTGCTGGCGCTTCCGCTCAAAGCGCTGGCGCCGGGACATGGTCATTGGATTGACCGCCCCCGGCGCGAAATAAACGCCCTGATCGCTCACCGCGAGGCGCGCGAGGCCAAGGTGGTTCGCGCACTGGCAAGCCTCGGCGCCGCCACCCCGAGTGAGTTGTTGCCGCTGGTTTACGACGATGTTTCCGGGGAGCGGCATCCCGTGGCGGCCCTGTCGCTTGAGGCGCACCTGAACAAGCTTGCGGTTGAACAGGGGGTTTGTCGCGAGGGTGGCCGGTGGCGGCTTGGCGAGGGGCGACGGCTGTGAGCGCCATCTTCATCCGCCCGGCGCGCCCCGGGGATACGCCCGTGATCGTGAAGTTCAACATGGCGCTCGCGGAGGAGTCGGAAGGCTTGCGTCTGGAGGCGCGGACGGTGGAGGCCGGGGTGCGCAGCCTGTTCGCGAACCCGGCCTTGGGCCGCTATCTTCTGGCGATGTCCCCCGAAGGAGAGGTCCTGGGGCAGTTGATGATTACTACCGAGTGGAGCGACTGGAGAAACTGCATGATCTGGTGGTTGCAAAGCGTGTATACCGCGCCGGAACACCGCGGGCGCGGCGTGTTTCGCAAGCTGTGCGAACAGGTGCTCGGGGAGGCTGGCCGCAACGGCTGCCGATTGCGGCTCTATGTGGAGCGCGAGAATGCCAGGGCGGTTGCGGCCTATCGCGCCCTGGGTTTCCGGCCCAGTGGCCATGAGGTGATGGAGCACGGAGGGACCGCGTGAGCCGATTCCACCTGCGCCGGATCCGGGCGTTTGCGCCGCTTGTGCGAAGTATGCTGGGGTTCAAGGCGGTGTGGCTGAGCACCGTGCTGGGCGCCGCCAATGGCGCCGTCTGGTTGGGCTTGGCGGCCTTGCTGGCGTTCGCGGCGTTGCAGATTTCCCTTTCCCGGACTCGCCGCTGCGAAGCGCTCGTGCTGGCTGCCGGGCTGGCGCTGGGACTGGTCTTCGAGACCGCCATGCACAGGGCCGGATGGATTGCCTATGCGCCGGGCTGGCCAGCCCCGGCGCTGGCGCCTTTGTGGATCCTGGCGTTGTGGGGCAGTTTCTCGCTGATGAGCGTGGACGGGCTGGCCTGGCTGCGCGGCAGGCGGCTGCTTGCGACCGCGATGGGCGCTGCGGGCGCTCCGTGCGCTTATCTTGGGGGGATTTCCCTCGGCGCCGGATCGGACGCCTCGATCGGGTTCTATGTGGGGGTGGGCTTGTTTTACGCGCTTGCTACGCCGCTGCTGGTGGAGTTGGGCGGTGCGCTCAAGGGCGGCGAGGTCGCCCCCGGAGGGAGGAAGATACCGGGGGCGACCTGACCCTGTTCCCGGTGATTGGGGGAGGTCTCTTGGGAGGGGAGAACCGGGAATCAGGTTGCCGCTGTTCGTTACTGGTGCTGGCTATGGAGGCTCAGAACTGGAAAAATGCGGCGATCGGGGCGACAAAGGCCACCGCGAACAAAATCGCTTCGCCGATGGCGCCCAGGTTGCCTACGCCAGTGCCGATTCTTGTAATTGCTGTCATCTTTCTTTCTCCTTTGCATCTCCTTGTTGATGCAGGAAAAGGATAGGGGCGTATCGGTTTTTTTCTTCTCGCCGAGGTAACGTTTCGTAACGTTTTGTAACGGGGCCGGAACGGGGCCGCATTTCGGGAAATTCCGCCCGTAAAATCACCGGCAATGCCCGCACGTATCCTGCTCATCGACGACGACGCCAAGCTCGGGATGCTTCTCCGGGCCTACTTCAGCCGTTTCGATCTCGAGCTCAAGACAGCTCTTGAGGGAGACAGCGGTCTGCGCAAGCTGGCGTCATTCTCGCCGGACCTGGTGATACTGGATGTCATGCTTCCGGGGCGAGACGGTTTCGAGTTATGTCGCGAAATACGCAAGTCCAGCAGTGTGCCCATCATCATGCTCACCGCCCGCGGCGATGTCACCGACCGCGTGGTGGGCCTCGAAGTGGGTGCGGACGACTACATGCCCAAGCCCTTCGAGCCCCGGGAACTGGTGGCCCGGATCCAGACCATCCTGCGCCGGGTACAGCGCTCCAGGACCCTGTCTGGCGCGGCCGACCACGGACCCTTGCACCTGGATTACGACCGGCGCGAAGCGTTTCTCGACGGCGAGCTGCTGGACTTGACCGCGATGGAGTTCAACCTCTTGCAGCTGCTTTCGACCGAGCCCGGGCGTGTGTACACCCGTGACGAGATCCTGGCGGATTTGCATGGCATCGAACCCAATCTCTTCTCGCGCTCCGTGGACATCAATATCAGCCGGCTGCGCCAGAAGCTGAATGACGATCCGTCGAATCCGCGATTCATTCGGACCATACGCGGCGCCGGCTACGTATTTCTCGAGGCGCAGGAAGCGCAGGAACAGGCATGAGCGGTCGTTTTGCCCGCACCGCCCAATGGCTGGCGCGCAAGCCGCTCGAGGCATGGTGTTCGTTGCCCATACGTCTGGCGCTGATCTTCGTGGCGAGCCTGTTGGTCATTTGCGTGGGCGTTACCGTTGGCATGGAGGTGTTTCCTCCCGAGCGCAACATGACGCTGCTGCGCATCTCCATCTATGTCGTGTGCGCGGCCGTTGTGGGCGGTTGCTACCTTGCGGTGCGCCGGCTGTTCTATCCGTTGCAGGACATTCGGGTTGGCGCCCGCCGGATTCGCGAAGGGCAGCTCGACCACCGGATTCCGATTCGCCGCCAGGACGAGTTGGGGAGGCTTTCGCATCGCATCAACCTGATAGCGGGCGAAGTGCAGCGCATGCTGGGCGGTCAGCGGGAATTGCTGCTCTCCCTGAGCCATGAATTGCGAACCCCGCTCACCCGAGCGCGTCTGGCGCTCGAGTTCATCCACGACAAGGAAGTGCGGGCGCACCTGGAATACGACCTTTCCAGCATGGAACGCATGATCACGGAATTGCTGGAGAGCGAACGTCTCAGTACGCGGCGGCGCAGTCTTTCACGTTCGCGTGTGGACCTGAGCAAGCTCATGGCGGAGGTGATGCGAGGCGACTTTCCCAATGACCGCCACCGCGTGACCCTGAGCCTGCCGTCTGCGCCGGCCTGTCTGAGCGTGAACGCGGCGCGCATGCGGATGCTGGTGCGCAACCTCGTGGAGAACGCCCTGCGTTACAACCCCCGCAACGCTCCCCCGGTGGAAGTGGACCTTGAAGTGGGGGCCAACGAGGCGGTTGTGCGGGTCAGGGACCAGGGTCCCGGCATCCCGCCGCAGCATCTCGAACAAGTTACCCACGCTTTCTATCGGGCGGATCCTGCGCGCGGAGCAGGTACGGGGCGTCACGGGCTGGGCCTGTATCTGTGCCGACTGATCGCCGAGGCCCATGGCGGCAGTCTGGAGGTCGCCAGTCCGCCGGGGAGCGGCGCCTGCATTACCGCGCGCATTCCAGGCGCGGCTGTGGCCTGAGGTTTTTCGCCGGGCAGGCCGCGACAGCCGCCACTTTGCTGGTCGAAAGCCCTGTTTTACGGAAGCGTGACAATCACGCCTGCTGGTGCATAATAGCCGGCCGAAAGCTGCCGCAACCAATTCGCCGGGCAGCCCACTAAGGAGCAATAAATTGATGAAACCGAGACTTGTCGTATTCTGCGTACTTGCGGTGGGCGTGGCCATTGCGCCGCGGCACCTGATCGCCCAGCAAGGCGCGCTGGAAGAAATCATCGTGACTGCGCGCAAGCGCGAGGAGTCTGTCCAGGACGTTCCGATCGCGATCAGCGCGTTTACCTCGGACGACATCAGGGAAATGGGGCTTGATTCCGTCAACGATATCGCCCTGTACACGCCGGGATTTTCGTTCCATTCCGGCTTTGGACGGCAGCCGCAGCTCGACCGGCCCGCAGTACGGGGCCAGACCACGATTCTCAACGGCATCGCCGGAGTGAAGGCGGTATCCACTTTCGTGGACGGCATCTACGTGGGAGGCCTGGTGTCTTCGGTCGATCTGGCCAATGTCGAGCGCGTTGAAATCATCAAGGGTCCGCAGTCGGCGCAGTACGGCCGGGGAACCTACGCCGGCGCGATCAACTACATCACCCGCCGCCCCACCGAGGAGTTTGCAGGCGAGGTAAGCATTGGCGCTGCGCAGCACGAGTCGTACAGCGCCAATGCCTGGGTGAGCGGCCCGCTGTCGGAGGGCCTGGCCTGGTTTCGCATTGCCGCCGGCCTCGACGAGTACGGCGGGGAGCATGTCAACACGATAACGGACAAGGTGGTGGGCGACCAATCGACATCCAGCGTTTCGGCCAAGCTCTTTCTTACCCCCAGCGAACAGTTCGAGGCCACCTTGTCTGTCGGCTATCAGAAGGTGGACGACGGCCATTTCGCAATCGCGCTGCAAGGCCGCAATCACAACAACTGCTGTTTCCGGGGCCCCCAGTCCTCCAGCCTCGATCTTTCCGGCGTCACTGGCCCCCGGGCTCGCGAGTATTACCGCGGCGAGGCGCTCCGCGACCTGCCGGTGGCCCTTCTGACCGAGGAACTCGACGCCGCCGGCGGGGCCGGGAATCGCAACGACCGCCTGTTCGCCTCGCTTGCCATGCACTACGAACTGACCAACGGGTGGCGGCTTTCCAGCATTACCGGAAATATCGACGACGAGCACGAGAACTTCTTCGACGTCACCTACGGCGGGTACGACTTCGGGGTGGCCGTGGCGGATGCGGCAACGGCCAATCTTCCGCCATTCCTGGTTCAGCGGGTTGGCGGCGGAATTTGCGCGGGCCTGTGCGGCATTTTTCTCCGCTTGAATGCTTACGATCAGTCGGACCTTTCCCAGGAACTGCGGCTGACATCGCCCGCCGACCGGGCGCTCCGGGCGACTGCCGGCCTGTACTACTACCGCGGCAAGAGGTATGAAAGGATGGAGCGCAAGGTGATGTCCGCCGCCACCGCCAAGTATGGTCAGACGCCGGGAGAAATATCCACGAACGGCGAAGCCGAATATGAAGACGTTACCAATACGGCGGTGTTCGGCAGCCTGGAATGGGACCTCGGCGATCAGTGGACCGCCACCCTGGAGGCGCGCTGGGCAAACGACGAGATTCGCGTGCGGGCTTTCGAGACCGATGAAGCGACCGCTATAGCCGGCGACTACACGGCTGATTTCGACTCGGTGAACCCGCGCGCCACGCTGCGTTATCAGCTCAATGAGGACACCAACCTGTACCTGAATGTTTCCAGGGGTTCGAAGCCGGGCAACTTCAATACCGATGTCCCGGAAGATGCAGCCGGAAATCCCGATGAATCGTTCCGCAAGGTGGACGAAGAGGTGGCGTGGAACTACGAGGCGGGATACAAGGCTCGCCTCATGGACCGGCGCATGGTGGTGGGCGTCGCCGCCTATCGCACCGAGGTCGAGGAACAGCAGTTCACGACAGTGATCGAGCTCGCAAGCGGCTCCTCCACCTCCATCCTGGACAATGTGGGCGAATCGGTCGTCAACGGGCTTGAGGTGGAACTGGAAGCGCTGGTTACCGAAAAGCTCACTCTCAACCTTGGCTACGCCTGGACGCAAGCCGAAATCAGGGACTACATCAACATCGATCAGGCCGACCTTTGGGGTGCGAACGGCTCCCTGAGCGACTTGCAGCGGCTGGGCTCGGCCGCCGGGCAGCAAGTGCCGCGCATCCCGGAGCACGCGGCCTCCCTGGTGGCGCGCTATGACGGGGGCGTCATGGCGTCGGGCTTCTCCTGGTTCTGGGTGGCGGATGTGGTCCATGAAGGTTCGCGCTTCTCGCAAATCCACAACCTGATCGAGACCGGCGACCTGACCAGGGTTGGCTTGCGTCTGGGCGTTCGCGGGGAGGCGCTTGCCATTACCCTTTGGGGCAGGAACCTTCTCGATGACGACACGCCACTGGATATCCTGAGATATATCGACCGCACCCGAGGGTCGTTGACCGCCGCCGCCACGATCGCCGGCCATGTGGCCGAGACGCCTTCCGCCAGTACATCGCCGCGAGGCTTTGCCGTTACCTTGCCGCGTGGCCGCCAGGTGGGCGTTACTGTCAACTACAGCTTTTAGATTGCATTCTCCGGTGGGAACCCGGCGGGGAGGAACCAGATCTTCCCCTTCCGGGTCATCCGGCTGCTCTGGCGTGTGGGCGCCATCAGACGAGCAGCAGCGGGTGCTTCAGGCGAGCCACGGCTGCCACGTACGCGAACAGGGCCACTGCAAGGCAGAAGAACAGTTTTCGGAGCCCGAGCGTGGGGGCATAGTGCAGGCCCAGCGCTCCGCTTGCGATGTATAGCGCCACGCCCGCAATTTTGCAGGCAAGCCACGCCGGGAGCGGCCACAAGTCCAGCATCACGGCGAGCACGACCGCGGTAGCGAACAATATCGCGTCGTTCACATGCGGTACGGTTCGCGTCACGGGGCGCCGCAGCAGGGGCGAGCGGCGCCACATCCATACTCCCCGGAGCAGGAAGCCGCAAATGCTTGCGCCCGCCGTGGCAAGGTGCGCCGCCAGGACGATTTCGTAGTAGTTCACGCGAGAAAATCGAAAATTGCAGGTGTTATCGGTGGCTTCCCGCCCTGCCACATGACCCGCCCAGCCGGCCTGCGGCCCTGCTCCCCCCGCTGACCTCGCGTTGCGGTTGGAGTATAACGAAAGAAACGGCCGCTCACCGTGCGTGCCGCCATCTCGATGAGTCCGATCCGTTACAGCGAAGCTTGCGCCGCCATTGCCTCGGTTTGTGCGCCGGGGCCGGAGGAATCGATTGCGGCCGATCAGGCGCTTGGCGCCGTGCCGTCCCGGTCCGTGGTGAGTGCGGTTGCTTCGCCGGCCTTCAACAATGCCGCCATGGACGGATTCGCGCTACGGGCGGAGGATACGGCCGGCGCTACCGGGGAATCTCCGGTGGAGCTTCCGGTGGCGGGCGAACTCAAGGTGGGCGCGGCGGCCCGCGAAACCCGCCCCGGCGCGGGTTTCGCCCTGCGCGTGGCCACCGGCGCGCTCACGCCTTCCCCGCTGGACGCGGTGGTTTCCCTGGAGCAGGCGGTTGTGATCGAGCGCCGGGGCGAAAGGGTGTTGCGCCTGCAGCAGCGCGTGGAAAAGGGGCGCAACCTGCGGATCGCAGGCGAGGAGTATCCGGCCGGCGCGGTGTTCGATTTCACCGGCAAGCGTATCAACGCGGGCCATGTCGCGCTCCTGTCCGCCGCGGGAGTTGGAGAGTTGCATGTTCGCACGCCACCGCCGATGGGCCTGTTGACGACGGGCGCCGAGGTGCGCCCGCCGGGAGCTGCGCTGGCGCCCGGGGAAATCGCCAACAGCAATGCTTCCTGGCTTGCGGCCTGGTGTGCCGAACGGCGAATTCCTGTGGCGGTTGCGCGCCACGTGGAGGATGATCCCGGGAAACTGGCGCGGGCGTTTCAGGACGCGAAGGCCGCCGGCGCCCGGGTACTGGCTTCCAGCGGTTCCGCATCGGCAGGAAGGCGCGATGTGCTGCGCGAAGCGCTGCAACGGCTCGGCGCGCGCATCCTCTTTCACAACGTTGCCATGCGACCCGGCAAGCCCGCCTTGTTTGCGCTGCTGGAGGACGGGACCCCTGTATTCGGGCTCCCCGGCAACCCGTTGGCCACTGCCGCCGGCATGCGGTTTCTGGCGTGGCCGGGCATTCGCAGCATCCTGGGAATGGATGCCGAGGAGCCTTGGCGCGCTGGCATTGCGGATTCCTGCGATCTGCGCGAGGGGTTTACGCATTTCCTGCTGGCGCGCCGCGCGCGGAAGTCCGGGGAGGTGGAGCGGGTGCATCCTCAGCGCCCCGGTCATGCCGGCGCCCTGGCGGCCGCGGACTGTTGGCTGCGCGTGGAGGGCGGGCGAACGCAGGCCGGCGCACCGGTCGACTGCTACGCCCTCTGATCCGGGCGCGAAGCTATTGTTCCCGCACCGCGGCCCGGAAGTGCTTCAGGCCGTACAGGAGGAACAGCCCCGCGACCGGCGCCGCGACCGCGCCGACCATGGCCACCGCCCGGCCCACCGCCTCGTCGTATCCGAACACGCCATCAATGACCAGACCCACCACGGTGGGGCCGGACAGGGCGGAGAGTATGTTCAGGGCCAGCATCCACACGGCCGACACCGTGGCCCGCAACTGGTTCGGCGTGACCAGTTGCAGGGCTGCCGGGCCGCTGGCCGTGGCGAAACAACCGAAGAAGGCGTAGGGGACGAGTAGCGCAAGGGTCCAGAAACCGCTCTGAAGCTGCGTTGTGATCAGGCACAGCGGCGTGAGTGCGGCGGCCGCAATGATGCCCACCAGAAACGGCGCGCCGACACGCCCGCGGCGGCGCAGGAAATCGGTAAACCAGCCTCCGGCAAGAACCGCGGCCGGGGCGCAGAACAGCAGGATCCAGCCCAGCAAGCGGCCCGCCTCGGGCGCGGTGTAGCCGAGGTTGCGGATCATGTGCGTCGGCCCCCAGAGCAGCAGGTTGGCGATCGGCGCAGCGAGTATCGCAAACCCGAAGAAGTGCCCCAGGAACATGCGCCTCCGCCTGGAAAAGAAGCGGCGCACCTCCCGCCACGGGATCTTCTGTCCCACGCCCTCCATCAGGCCCTGGCGGGCGGGTTCGCGCAAGGTGAGCGCCAGCAGGGCCACCAGCACGCCGGGCAGGCCAACGATCATGAACGCCAGTTGCCAGGGCCTGAACCGGACGAGAACATCGGCCAGGGCGGCGGGCAGGCGATCGAATGGGATCGCAGCCACCAGGTCGATCACCTGTGCGCCCGCCAGAAATGCGATGCCCGCGCCGATGAAGGCGGAGCACTGAAACATGCCCAGGGCAGTACCCAGGCGTTCCCTGGGGAAATAATCGCTGATCAGCGAGTAGGCGCAGGGCGACAAGGTGGCTTCTCCCACCCCCACACCAACCCGCGCCAGCGCCAGATGCCAGAAATTCTTCGCCAGACCGCAGGCCATGGTCATGAGGCTCCACAGGAAGATCCCGGCGCTCACGATCAGCCTGCGGCTGCTGCGGTCCGCCAGTCGGCCTATCGGCAGCCCCATCAGCGCATAGAAGATGGCGAAATACAGCCCGCCCAGCAATCCGATGGAAAAGTTGGAAATATCCAGGTCCTCCATGATCGGAGGAACGAGCAGCGACAGGATCAGACGGTCGAGAAACGAGAAGACGAAGGCGATCATCAGCACGCCCACGGCGTACCAGGCCAGCAGCGGCGAAGGCCGGGCGCGCCTTTCGCTCACAGCAATGTTCCCCGGCTGCCGGGGTGTCTCCATCCGAACCCCGGCAGCCTGCGCTGCCGAAAACCCCCCTGGAAAAAAACTTCGCCCATATGTCCATTCGGGAAAAATGTCGGCGCCAGGGAAGCCATGCTGCGACGGAATCGCCCGGCGCTACCCCGCTGGCTGCATGCAGGATCGTCCTATGGCGCAGGCTGCCGGGATTTCTCCACGCCCAGGTCTGTCTGCGGGTCGCCGGTGGGCAGCCCCAGCAGCAGCTTGCCCGTAGGCATCATGCAGTTGTCCCAGTGGATTCCGCCATGCGTCGAAATCGTGCGCATGTCCCGGAAGTGGCGCTGCACGGGGTTCTGCCCGGTCTGGCCGGTCACTCCCATCATGTTCGCCACCCGGGTAATGGCGCTCATGCACAGCTTGCCCGCCATCGCCGGTTCGCGGCGGATGCGCAAGCGGTCGGCGCCCCTGATTTTCCTGCCCGAGCTGCCGGCCTCGTGCAGGAAATCCATGAGGTTGTCGGCGATCAGGTCTGCCACCCGCAGTTCTTCCCAGGATTCCGCCACCCTGATCTGAACGGGGATCTGTTCCGCCACGTTTTCCCCGAACATCTGGCCGGTGCGGCCGCGGGTCTGCTCCAGGTAGTGTTCGAGCCCGCCCCGGGTGGCTCCCAGCATGGGGCCGCACAACAGCGTATAGAAATACTGCTGCAGCTCTACCCGATAGATGTAGCTTCGGTGCAGTCTGGCGCCCGGGGGTTCGGCGCCGGCCAGCTCTTCGGACAGGACGGTGCGGTATTCAGGCACGAACAGGTCCTTGACTCGAATGTCCTTGCTGCCGGTGCCCTTCAGGCCCTCGGCCTGCCAGGTGTCGACGATCTCGTAATCGCCCGGAAGCAGGTGCGCCATGCGGAATTTCACCGAGGAGCCTTCCGATGACTGGCCCTTCACGCTGTAGCGCCCGCCAACAATCGCGCAGTCGGCGTGGTCCACCCCGCTGGCGAAGCGCCACTGGCCCGACAGCAGGAAGCCGCCGTCCACCGGCTCCATGGCGCCTCCGCCGGCAAAGGCCGTAGCGATTATCGCGTCCGGATGGTCCGGCCAGAATTCCTCCTGGGCGCGCACCGGGAAGCGTCCCAGCATCCAGGTGTGGGACATCACTACCGACACCACCCAGGATGTCGACCCGCAGCCCCGGCCCAGTTCCCGGGACACATCCACATGCGCGCCCCAGTCCATCTCGAATCCTCCGTAGCGCCGCGGCGTAAAGATCTTGTGTATGCCTGCCGCCTTCAGATCCGCTACCGTTTCGTCCGGCAGGGTGCGCAAATCGTCGGTCGCCTGTGCTCGTTCGCGCAAGGTGGGAACCAGTTTGCGGGCTTCCTGCACCAGTTCCTCGCGGGTGGGAATATGGCTGGGGGGTGCGCTGGTTGGCCGCGCTCTCTCGGTTTGCGCCACGGTCAGGACTCCTCGCTGGAACTTTTTCCCATAAGGTTGCGGCCGCTTCGGTCTCGCGTAACGGCACAGGCCGGCAAGTTTAGCCGCAAATCTCCTTGCCGCGCCTGCTCGCCTGAGTCTGGCCAGCAATTCCCGCTAACGATGCAGAGTCGTTCGTTCAGGGCCGGATACCCGGGGTTGTGACCATTCAGGCGTTGGATCGGAGCTGATTTGCGAGCATTGTCGCGCTTGGCGGGAATTGCCGGAGTCTGGCATACAATCCGCCACGGGAGGATGGCCATGAACCTGAAACGCGAATCGATGGTTTTTCGGCGCGTTTTCGCGCCGCTGGCGGTATTTTTCGCCGCGCTTGTCTGGCAACTTGCCGCCCCCGGCCCCTGCGCCGCGCAGGAAGCCGTCCCCGGCAGCCTGAAGACGGTGCTGATTACCGGCTCCAACCGCGGCATCGGGCTGGCCTTCGCCAGATATTATGCAAGGGACGCGAACTGGAGAGTCATCGCTACCTGCCGCCGGCCCGAGCAGGCAAGCGACCTCGAGGCCCTGGCCGCAGAGCACGGGAATCTCAGCATCGAGTTGCTGGACGTGACCCGGGAGGATCATGTTCTTGCCCTTGCCGAGCGCCATGCGGATCAGCCCATCGACCTGCTGATCAACAACGCGGCAATCCTTGGCCCCTTGCCCGAACAAACTCTGGGCGGTCTGGATTACGACCGCTTCGCGCAGACCATGGCGGTGAATGTGTACGGCCCGCTGCGCGTCTCGGAGGCGCTGGCGGACAATGTCGCTGCCGCCGGAGGAAAGATCGTGGCGCTGACCAGCGGTCTGGGCTCGATGACAATGATGGAGCGTATGCGAGGTTTGTATTTTTATCGCATGAGCAAGTCGGCGTTGAACATGGGATGGCGGGCCCTGCGCGCCGACCTGAAGCCGCGCGGGGTGGTTGTGCTTCTGATTGCGCCCGGACAGGTGGACACCCGCATGTTGCGCGAGTCCGGCTTCCGCGGAGAGGCGCTCGCGGCGGACGAGAGCGTTGCCGGAATGGCGGGCATCATCGCCGCCGCCACGCTCGAAGACCCCGGGCTGCCGATCAATGTCGATGGCCGGGTTCTGCCTTGGTAGGAGAGGATCCATGAAGAAGACGGCTTTCTGCCTGTTTGCCTGCGCTGTCATGGCGGGTTCGCCCCCTTGTCTGGCCGCGCCCAGCGGCGACGATGGGCGTGTTTGGGTGAAGGCGGTCGAGCGGGGCGTGGCTGCCGCCGGCCAATAGGCGCGCAATTCCCGGCCGGGAACCGGCGTATCTGCCGGAGCGAGAGCAACCCGAGCTGGCTCTACCTGCGCCTTTTCGTTCTCAGCGCCTGAAGGATGCCCTTGTTCGGGGCGGCTCCGCTGCGAAATTTCGGGACAAGGCCAAAAATACCGCGCTCTCCGGTCGTGCGCGCCGCTGGTGGCCAGGCTCGAAAGACCGCCACACTTCCAGTCGAAGCCGCCATGCCTCGCCGTGGCGGGAGGCGAAGGGCAGCAGCTTCTCGTATCCGAGCGCCACATCCACCTGCCGTCCGGTCGGCGTCGCCCCGAGGTTCGCGATCTCACGCAACACGCCGCCGGAGCGCGTGCGCCCCACGGGGTAGTCGATTTCCAGGTAGCCCGATTTGTTTCTCAGCGGCTGTGTCACCATCAGCCACAGGCTTTCGGACCGCTCCGCAACAGGGTTGCTCCATCGCAGACCGGCGCTGTAGGCGCTGCTCAGGACGCGCTGCGCGCCGCGCAGCAGACCCTGGCCTGCCGCGCCTGCAGTGCGCCCTTCCTGGGCGACGGCCAGCAGCTCGAGTCCGCCGGCAAGACGCTGTTCCACCCGCATGCGCGTGAACCAGGTGGTTCCGGAAAGTTCGCCATAGGCGCCACGGGTTCCGGCGCCGAGCAGCCGTTCGGATTCCCTCAGCAGGCCCAACTCCGCCGAGAACGCGAGTGTGTCGCCGCGCATATTCACGCCGAGAAACGCGCCGCTTGCGCGTCCCGGCACGGCCAGTCGCTCGCCGCGCGTGGCGCCCGGGCTCTGGATGAAGAAGCCGCTGTGCAGCCGGGCGCGGCCGCTGGCGTTGGCCATCGTGTGCGCCATGCCTACCCCCTGGGTCCCCAGTTCGACCCAGGCATTGGAAAATCCGGGCATGTGGCCCCAGGCGGAAACCTTGTCCTCGTCCCGATCAAGCGCTGCCGCCAGACCGACAGCGGACGAAAGAGTCAGCGCGCCGGCAACCGCCGCAGGGCGGCGCCGGCTGTCCGCATCCGAAGCGGCGTCCAGAAACCGGGCGAAGCGGCGTTCCATGCGCAGGCCGCCATCCAGTGGCCACGACGCGTGAAAATCCGACAGCGGCGCGAAGAAGGGTGCGTTCAGGCTGTCGAACACCGCCAGTTCCCGTCCGGCAAGACCCTGTTGCAGGGCGTCTCCCCAGGCGGCGCCCGCCACCACGATGCTTTGCTGTGTCGGCACGGACGGACTTTCCAGGCCCTGGCCGAGGGAAGCGCTGGTCATGCCGATGGGGCGCGTGGCCTTCTCGATATTCAAAAGCCCCTGTCCGTAGGTGCTCCGATCCGCATGAATGCCTGTCTTGTCCGCCGCCGCGAACAGCCGGGCGACCATCTCGGTGGAACCCAGCTGCCCGCGGAAGGCTTCCTCCATCAGCGCCAGAGCGCCTGCCACCTGGGGCGCGGCCAGTGAGGTTCCGCTCGCGACTCCGAAATTCCCGGCGCTGCCTGCGAGCGGGACATGGATACCGGAACCCGGCGCCGCGATGCAGTAATCCGCCGCCACTCCGCAGCGGTTGGAATACGGGGCGATACTGCCGTCCTGTTGAGTGGCCACGACGCTGATGAAATGGCTCTTCAACGCAGGGAAAAAGTGCGGCGTGGCGCCGGTCAGATTCGGCGACGAGGCGTCGGCCGGATTCCCCTGGATATCGCGCAGGCCATTGGAGTTGCCTGCCGCCCACACCAGAATGATCTTGTCCGAATCCGGAGTGCCGGCTTGCAGCATGCTGTCCACGGTGCGCCCGAAGGCCGCGCGGTACTCGGCGGCCGTGTAGTCGGTAACCACGCCGTCGTATCCGAAACTGTGGTTGACGATCCGGGTGGCGCGGCCGATTCTCCGGTAAAGGCCCTGGCCTTGTTCGTCCAGACTGCGGAACAACCCCGGGTTGCTCAAGTCCACGGGCTGGTAAACGGGCGAGGGATCCCCCAACCGGATTCCCATGGCCAGCAGTTGCGCCCCGTAGGCGACGCCATGCATCCGGCTGCCGTTCCTTGCGGCTGCAATGACGCCGCCCACGGCGGTTCCGTGGACGCCGGTATCCCGGCTCGTGCCGAAGGAACAGGCGCCGTTCGGGCAGTTCCGGGAAACTACCCCGGAGCTGGGGTGGAGCTTGCCGACCAGCGCGTTGTGATTCGGATCGGCCCCCGTATCGATTATTCCCACCGTCACGCCCTGTCCGCTGTAGCCGCGGGCATAGGCATAATCCGCTCCGATTTCGGAAAGGCTCCATTGCGTCCGGAACTCGGTCGATTCCTCAAAGGTCTTGCGCTCGCTTTCCTGGGCGGCCGTCAGGGCCGGGCCGTCCGGGAAACTCAAGGGGTCCGGCCCATCAGGCCCGGGGAGACCGACGCCGGGCGGCGGAGGGGGCTGTTGGGCGCCGCCGCTGCTTCCGCAGCCCGATAGCCGCGAGCAGCAGGAAAATCGCGCCGAATGTCCCGGTTTGTTCCGGCAGGCTCCGTATCACCATTCCTTGGGGCTCCCGATTATCATTGGATGGACGGGAAGTATAGCGGCCGGCCACGGTTGGGCGCGCCCGCGCGAGGAATCGAGCTTATGTGGAATCGGACTCATCGCCCCGGCGCTCCGGCGCGCGCCAACAGGCTCTTGGCAACGCTGTGCGCCGTGCTGGGAGGCGTGGCGTTCGCCGGTCCGGCCTTCGCGGCTGCCGGCGCCTACAAGACGGAATGGGGTCCGCACGGGGTGCAGGTGATCAACAACCACCCCTTGCCTGCCGAGCCCGGTCAGCGCCGCCTGCGCGCGCGGGTCGCCTATCCGGACGGGGCCGGGCCGTTTCCGCTGGTGGTGTATTCGCATGGCTTCGGTTGCTATCGGGAAAGCTATTCGGGGCTGACCGATCACTGGGCTTCGCACGGCTATGTGGTGGTGCTGCCGGAGCACCCGGACTGCCCCACGGCGGAGACCGCAATGACTCCCGAGGACCTTCGCAACAACCTGCTGCTGTATATCCGGATCTCGGATGTGGCTCGGGTGCTGGAGGCGCTGTTCGCGCCGGGTCAGGACATTCCGGGTCTGACCGGTCGTATCGATTTCGAGCGCAAGGCGGTTGCCGGACATTCCTTCGGCGGCATGATCGCCCAGATTGTCTGGGGACAGCCGCTGAAGGACAGGCACGGCACAGGGGAGGTTGGCTATGCGCTCGGTTTCGACGCCGCCATCGTCATGAGCGGGGTAGGGGAGATGCCGCCGATGGCCGAGGGCTCCTTCGACGACATCCCGGGGCCCTTGCTGGTCACCGGGGGCACCCTGGACCTGGGCAATACCGGCAGGGCTGTCCATCCCTGGGAGTGGCGCATGGGGGCTTACGACCTGAGTCCTCCGGGCCGCAAGTACTCCGTTGTCCTGGAGGAGGGCGATCACTATCTGGGCGGGTTGATCTGTCGCGCCGACCGGGGGGGACCGGACAATCGCGGCGGCGCGCACGATGCCGCGGGCCTCGCGATCCTAGTCGGGATGACAACGGCCTTTCTCGACGCCTGGCTGAAGGACGACGCCAGCGCCCTGCGCTTTCTCGAACATTTCGAGCGCCACGCCGACCTAACCGCCGGTCGCGCCCGTCTCGCCCGAAAATAACGCGATCAGGCTTGGCCGAGGGCGACGCTGTTGCGCCAGGATTCGATCATGCTTGTTTTCAGCAGGAAGGCGTGGGCCCGTTCCGGATCCGCCGCAATACGCATGAATTCCGCCTGACGCTTGCGTTGCGCATCCGGGTCCAGCGACTCCATGCGTTTCTTGTTTTCCATGGTGTGTTTCTGAATGAATTCGCTGGCAATCGTGCGCCGCTGGAGGTCGTACAGGTCCAGCAGGCGGTCGCTGGCGCCTTCGCGCAGGATCGAAACCAGCTTTTCCGCCAGCACCACAGCGTCCTGGATGCCGCCGTTCATGCCCATGCCGCCCAGCGGATTGTTGATATGCGCGGCATCGCCTGCAATGGCGATATTGCCGACGCGATAGGCTTCGGCCACGCGCTGATGCACCCGGTACAGCGTACGGTGCGCCACCTCGTAGGGCTCGGCGCGGGGGACGATTGCGTTCAGCCGTTTTTGGGCGTATTCCGGCGCCAGGAACTTCTCGTCCGGCTCGCCCGGCGTCGTGGGCAGCAGTACCCGCCACAACTCCGTCGTGCGCAGCAGCACGCACCATTCGTCCGAATCCGCCACGTAGTTCACGTTGCTCAGGTTTTCCATGTGCGCGGCGAAGTCGAACGGCGTGCTCAGCACCAGGAACTTCTCGGGGTAGGTGAACCCCTCGTAGCGCATCGCCAGACTCTTGCGCACCGTGCTGTTGGCGCCGTCCGCGCCGATCAGGTAGCGGCCCGTGTACAGCTCCTCGGTTTCGCCGGTAAAGCACAGCAGGCGCACGGCGTCGCCGCCGTCGTGGCGGGCGCCGATGACTTCCCGTCCGAAAAGCACCCGGGCGTGCGGGTAGTCCTCGAGCATCTCGCACACCACCTCGGTGAGCTTGTACTGCTCGCACTGCAAGCGGTACGGATGCCCGGTGTCGTTCGCCAGGACTCCCAAGTCGAACACCGCCGCTTCCCCGGTGGAGCGGTCGCGATACTGGTAATCGCGCGTGACCAGCCCCAGCGGAATCAGCCGGCGGGTCAGATCCAGGTCGTCCAGCAGGTCCAGCGTTGGCGGATGAAAGGTCGAAGCGCGCAATTCCAGCGGGAGCGATTCGCAGGCCTCCACCAGGATGACGGAGATACCGGCGCGGGCCAGCGCCAGGGCCGCCGTACAACCGACCGGACCGGCGCCGGCGATGAGCACCTCCGTGTCTTGCGCGGGCATGGCGACGATATCTTACCTTCCCTGCCGATGAAGGCATAATGCCTCCTGTTTTTGGCCGGGCCACGGTTCATGTTCATCATCTTCGCACTGGTAATGCTGGGCGCAATGGGCTTCAGCATCGTGCTGCCGTCCATTGTGTACGTGGCCGAGGAGTTCGGCGGCGGCGAGGCCATGGCCGGGTTGATTGTCGCCAGTTATGCGATCGGCCAAATCATTGCCACGCCCGTGTGGGGCAGGCTGAGCGATCGCCATGGCCGCAAGGTGGTGCTGGCCGTCTGTTCCGCCTGCACCATGGTTGCGTTCCTCGGTCTGGCGTTTGCCCATGACGCGCTCACGCTGTTCCTGTCCCGGTTCGCGGGCGGCCTGGCCGGCGGCCTGTTTTCCGTGAGTCAGGCGTGGGTGGCCGACACCACCACGCCGGAGAGCCGCGCCAGGGGCATGGGCATCATGGGCGCGGGCATGAGCCTGGGGTTCATTTTCGGGCCGTTCGTGGGAGGGATGCTGGGGGGGCAAAGCGCCCAGACGGCCAGCCTGCTGCGGCCCGGCCTTCTGGGCGCGGCGCTTGCCGCCGTGCTGTTGCTGGTCATTCTCCTTTTCATGCGGGAGAGCCTGCCTCCCGAAAAACGCACGGCGCCGCAGCCCCTTGCCCTGGAACTGCGGCGGTGGGGCGAGGTCGGCAGGCGCCCCGTGATATTGCGCCTGCTGGTCCTGGGGTTGCTGTGGATGACCGCCGCAGGCATGTTGGAGGCGATGATGCCCTTGTGGGTGGGCGATCAACTCGGGTGGGGGCCGCGTCATGTGGGCGCCCAGTTCCTGTACCTCGGGCTGCTGGTTGCAATCGTCCAGGGTTTGCTTGTGGGACGGCTGTCTGAGCGGGTCGGCGAGGCGCCCGTAATCGCCGCCGGGATTGTTCTTTATGCGGCCGGCTTGCTGATCCTCGCGAATTTCGGCACGATTGCGGCAAGCGGCTATATCCCGGGCTCGCCACAGGACATGGCAGGCGCATTGTCGCTGGCGGGGGTGTTGGGCGATTTGTTCGGCCATCCGTGGCTGCTTGTGGGGCTTGGCGTGCTTGCCGGCGGGAGCGCCCTGCTGGTGCCCAGCATCGGCAGTCTGGTCTCGAAGTACGCCTCGGTTTCCGAACGCGGGACGGTGATGGGCCTGTTTCAGTCCTCCAACTGGATGGGCCGGGTGATCGCCCCGCCGATTGGCGGGATCCTGTTCCAGGCTCAGGGCGCCAACGCTCCCCTGTACGGCTCGGTGCTGATTCTGCTGCCGTGCCTTTGGGGATTGCTGGTATGGTTTGGCGGCGCCCGCGCGCAGCCGTGCAAGGAGGTCGAGACATGAGCAACGAACCGACAGGCGTCAGCCGGCGCTTCGTCAGCATTCGGGGGAAATATGGCGACCGTCAGGTGCATTACCGCCGGGCCGGCGAGGGCCCGTGCCTGATCCTGTTGCATCAATCGCCACAGTCTTCCCTGGAATACGTTGGCCTGATGAAGGACTGGGGGCGCCATTTCACCGTGATCGCGCCCGATACCCCCGGCTACGGATCCTCCGACCCCGTCGCAGGCGAGGATCTGACCATGGCCGACTTCGCCGACTGCGTGGCCGAGTTCATCCGTGCGCTGGGCATCGGGAAAACCGGCCTTTACGGCTTCCACACCGGCGCCGCCATGGCGGTGGAAACGGCTGTTCGGCATCCGTCCCTGGTCACCGCGGTGGCCGTGAACGGCTACGGCGCATTCAACAAGGAGGAGCAGGCGGAATTGCTGGCCAATTACCTGCCGGCTTTCGCGCCGGCCTTCGACGGCTCGCATCTGGCCTGGCTTTGGACCCGGCTGCGCCAGCAGTTGATGTTCTTCCCCTGGTACGATGCCGCCGCCGCCACCCGCATGAACTACGACCTGCCTTCGCCCGAGCGCCTGCAGCAAGATGTGCTGGAGTTTCTGCGCGCCGGCGACCACTATCGCAAGGCTTACGGCAGCGCGTTCTCGCATGATGGCGCCGGCGCGGTTGCCCAACTCGCCGTCCCGGGGCTTGTCACGGCCTGGACAGGCGATGTGCTCGCCTCGCAATTGGAGCGCATGCCGTCGCCCCCGGACGGGGTGGCGGTGTATTCCAGCCCCACGAGGCAATCGGCGCTGGACAATTGCTTCGAGTTGCTGGTTGCCAACCCGGCGCCGGTTCCGCCGCCAGCGCCTCCGGCCCGGGCGCTGGGCGGCCGCTTGTGGAGCGAAATGGTCTCGATTCCCGGCGGGCAAGTTCGCGTGTATCGCAACACCGATACGGATGGCGTCACGGTGGCGGTGCAGCACGACGCCGCCGGCTCGGGGCGCACCGTGCAGGAGTTGGCGGAATCCCTGATCGGGCGCCATCCCGTGCTGGCCATCGAACTGCCGGGACATGGCGATTCGGACAATACCATCGGCGAGGGCGATATCGGCGTGGCCGACTATCGCGAAGCCCTCTTGCAGGCGCTGGATGCGCTCGGCCTCGATTCCGTGGCCGGATACGGCGTTTGGGGAGGCGGCTCGGTGTTGCTGGACCTGGCCATCGCCCATCCGGGCCGGGTGCGGCGTCTGGTGATGACCGGCCTGATCGACCACACGCCCGGGGAGCAGCAGGAACTTCTGGAGAACTACGCGCCGGAAATCAAGCCGGTGTGGCACGGTGGGCATCTGCTCGAAGCCTGGCACATGATGCGCGATCAGGGCGTGTATTTCCCCTGGTATTCCCGGAAGGCCGCCGCGCAACTGAAGGGCGAACCCTATCTGGATCCGGAAATGGTGCACCGCCGTGTGGTCGAGGTGCTCCGCGCGCCGGTCATGTGGCGCAAGGCCTATCACGCGCATTTCCGCTATCGGGCCGGAGAACGTCTTGCCGACACGGGTATTCCGGTACTGCTGGCCACGGCCGGGTGGGATGTCGCCCGCGAACGGAGCGAGCGTCTGGCGGGCGAGCACGCGCATTGCGCCGCCATGCGCTTGCCCGACAACCCGGCGCAATGGGGTCCGGCAGTGACGCCGTTCCTGAAGGAGGCGGCGCAATGAACACGGAATCGACTCTCAAGCCCTTCAGCGCCGGGGATGTATTCGTTGGGGCCACCCTGCTCGACAACCCGGACGACGACCACGCGGGGCGCGGTCGCATCATCCAGTACGACGCCAGCCTGAAGGAGAAGGGCGTGCTGTGGATTGATGACAGCACCCATCTGGTGGGCGGGCTGAAGATCGGTCCGGGCGGGGTGCTCTGGGCGTTCGACAGCAATGCGCATCTGGTGGTGCGGGTAGGTCCCGACGGCCGTCGGCTGCCGCATCGGGAATTCGCGAAACGTTCGTTCTCGAACGTGAACTTCGGACCCTGGGGGCAGGCGTACCTGGCCGAACACCTGGTGGGGTCCGAGATTCGCCTGCCGCTGCAAACCGTCCTGACGCGCATGCCCGGCAGCGACAGCATGGGCGATGGCCATGTGTTCGAGTACTCCGCCGAGGACGAACTCGTGGCCGAGCACGTGACCGCAACTCACGGCGGCATGGGCGGCTTTCTGGGAGTGACGCACTCCACCCTGGCGCCCGACGGCAAGACTCTGGTCTATACGTCGGAAACCGGCAAGCGCATCATGCGCTTCGACCTGCAGGCCTCCCGGCAGCGCCCGGATGTGCTTGCGCTGCCGGAGGAAGACCGGCGCGCCATGTGTTTCGCGGTCGGCTACTCCGCCGGCGGACAGTTGCTGCATGTGCGGGGCAATGCGGTGGAGGTCTTGAGCGAGCAGGGAGAGCGCCTCGGAGAGACGCCCTTGCCGGGATTCGGCTGGGCGACCCTGTGCGTGTGCGCGGACGGGCAGCATGTCCTGGTGGGGAACTTCTTCACCGGCGAGTGTGCGCGGGTGAACCTGAAAAGCGGCGCCATTGCGGCGAGCGTTCATGTGGGCGTGGAGCGTTCCCTGGCCGGCATCGCGGAATTTTCCGCGGCTTAGCCGTCTGTCAGGGGGCGATCAGGGGGTTGGCGTGACGCCGCGACTTGCGCCGGCGCGTCGATGCAAGGCGCAGCCGTCACGGCGAGGGTCGCGCCGGAGGATAGCATCGGAATGATAGACCGTCATGTCGTGATCGCCGGCGGCGCAGCAGGAATAGGCGAGGCGCTGTGCCGGCTGTGCATCGGCCTGGGCGCCAGGGTGCTGCTGGCGGACAAGCTGGATGCCGGGAGGCTGGAGTTCGGCTTTCAGCCCCTGGAGGAAGCGGACGCAGGGCAGCTGCGCTACCAGCAGTGCGACATCACGCAGAGCGAACAGGTGCGACAGTTCGCCGGGGTGGCGGACGACTTTCTGGGCGGAAAGATCGATGTGTTCATCCACTGCGTGGGCATCAACATGCGCAAGCCCCTGCTCGAGTTGGCCGAGCACGATTGGGACCGGGTCATGGATACCAACGTCAAGGGCGCCTTGCTGCTGACATCGGCGATCGCGCCGATGGTGAAATCCGGCGGCGCGATGGTGTTTCTGTCCGGCGCCAGCGCCCTGAAGCCCGACAGGGGCAATAGCGCCTACGCTTTCAGCAAGATGACGCTGAACCGCCTCACGATGACGCTGGCGGCGGAAGTCGCCCGGCGCGGGATTCGGCTGAATACCGTTTGCCCGGGCCCCATCCTGTCCGACCGGGTGATGGACGAGAGCCTGATCGACGCCATTGCTTCGGAGCAGCGCACCGCCGAGGAAGTCAAGGACAAGATCCTGAGCGACATGCCGCTGGCCCGTTTTCACCAGACCATTCCGCCGGTCGATTCCGTGGTGGAAGCTGTCAGATTCCTGATCAGCGACGAGGCCCGCTTCATCACCGGAGCGATCCTGCCCGTGGACGGCGGCAAGTCGCTGGCGGAGATGTAATCGCTCGGGAAGCGCCTCTGCCGGCAAAGGAGCCTCTCGCATCGAGGCCGGTTTGGCTGCCCCTTTTGGCGTTTGCGCCGTCCGGAAGATAAAATCCGGTCTTGCCCGGAAGTTTGCAGGGGACAAGAGCGATGGCGATACGCATGCGGGACGTGGAATACAGCCACGGCGACCGGATTTTCGAGGCGCGGATGTACTGGGACGACGCCCGGGGGGCTGCGCCGGCGGTGGCTGTGGCGCACGCCTGGGGCGGACGCGCGGCGCACGAATGCGAAGCGGCGGAAAGGCTGGCCGGGGAGGGCTATGTGGGGTTTGCGCTGGATGTGTACGGCAAGGGCGTGCGCGGCAAGAGCGCGGAGGAGAACAGCGGCCTCATGCAGCCGCTGCTCGACGACCGGGCGCTGCTCCAGGCGCGGCTGAACGCGGGACTGGCCTGTGCCGCGTCGCAACCCGAAGTGGACGGCGCCAACATGGCCGCGATCGGCTATTGCTTCGGCGGCCTGTGTGTGTTGGACATGGCGCGCGCGGGATTGCCGGTCAAGGGGGTGGTGAGCCTCCACGGCCTGTTCAATGCGCCAGACAATGCCCGGGGCAAGCGCATCAGCGCCAGGGTTCTGGCGCTGCACGGCTGGGCCGACCCCATGGCGCCGCCGGACACCGTCATTGGTCTTGCCGACGAAATGACGCAGGCCGGCGCGGACTGGCAGATTCACGCCTACGGCCATGCCCTCCACGGTTTCACGCATGACGCGCCGGCGCTGGCCGAGGGGATCGGTTACAGCGAGTCGGCTGATCGCCGTTCCTGGCAGTCCGTGCTGAATTTCATGGCGGAACTGTTCGGCTGAGGCGCGAGTGGCGTCTTATTCCACCAACGAGTTCAAGCCCGGCCTCAAGGTCATGCTGGGGGACGAACCCTGCTCCATTCTTGGCGCCGAGTTTGTCAAGCCCGGCAAGGGTCAGGCCTTTACCCGGGTCAAGCTGCGCTACCTGCGCACCGGGAGGGTGGTCGAGCGCAATTTTCGTTCGGGAGAATCGGTTCCCGCAGCCGATGTGGTGGACCGGGAAATGGACTATCTGTACAGCACGGGGGACGAATGGGTGTTCATGGATGCAGAGACCTACGAGCAGTACGAGGCCGGAGAAGCCGCCATGGATGGCTGCCAGCAATGGCTGGTGGAGCAAAGCCGTTGCCGCGTGACGCTGTTCAACGGCGCGCCGCTTGCAGTCACGCCTCCCAACTTCGTCGAACTCGAGGTCACGCAATCCGACCCTGGCATGAAGGGCGACACGGCCACCGGCGGAGCCAAGCCGGCAACGGTGGAAACCGGGGCTGTGGTGCGGGTGCCGTTGTTCGTGGAAGAAGGCACGGTGATCAGGGTGGACACCCGAACCGGCGAATATATCGGCCGGGCATAGTCCGCCGCGCCGGTCAACTCCTCGCGGGCAGCCTTTCTCCCAGCGCCTGGCCGCAACGCACCTCTTCTCCCGGATTGCGGTCGGGCAGCCAGGCGAGCAATCCTTCCGTGGCGGCCAGGACTACGGTGGAGCCGAGATTGAAGTGGCCGGCGTAATCTCCGCGCTCCAGTCCGGGTCCGAGCGGGCCCGGAAAACGCCATCGGGTGCGGACCGGCGGAATGCCTGCGTCGGTGCAGACGCCGAAGGCGGTGCTGATGGAGCCGACATTGAGCGCGCCTACCAGAACCACGCAGAATTTTCCGCCGGCTGTATCGAAGTGCAGGGCGACCCGCTCGTTGGTGGCCAGCACCGACGGCGCGGCCTCGACGATTCCGGGGTTGACCGAAAGCCGCCGCCCCGGAAGATACACGATCTCCCGCAGTTGCCCGCTCAGGGGCATGTGCACCCGGTGGTAGTCCGAAGGGCGCAGGTACACGACCGCCACCGGGCCGCCAACAAAGGGCGCCGCGCCCCGCGCGCCCCCCAGCAATTGCTCGATGGACCAGGAAGCGCCCTTGATTCCAACGCGAGTCCCTGTCTCCCCGTCTGTCGAGCCGATTCGGGTCAGCAGGCCGTCCGCCGGGCACACCACCCGTTGGTCGCCGCCTTCGGGGGCGCGCGCTCCTTCCTCGAGTTCGCGAGAGAAGAATTCACCGAGGCTTGCGTACCCCTGCGGTACGGGCTTTGCCGCTTGGGAGGCGTCGATCGAGAACGCAAGGACAAAGGCGCGAATGAGCAAGCGGGCAGGTCCGCGATGCCTTGCCACGCGCGCGGCAAGGCGGCTGAGCGTCAGCAGCGGAAGAAGAAAATGAAAACGCGCCAGAAATCGGGCGAACACGTATACGACCCAGGGAGCGGGTTACGATTGTAGCCTCTGGGAGGGTCCGGTTACATGCGCTTCGGCGACCTTGTGGACGAGTTGGCTTCGCGTCTGGCGGCCGGAAGGATCCACTGCGGGCACGGTTTGGGGAGCGCGCGCGACGAAGCGCTTGCGCTGGCGACTTTCGTCTGTCGCGCCGGGAACTGGCAACGCGCCGCGCTGTTCACCCGGCGTGTGTCCCGCACGGAGCAGACCCGCGCGCGGCGCCTGGCCAACTTGAGGGTGTCGCGGCGGATTCCGCTGGCCTACCTCACCCGGGAAGCCTGGTTCGCCGGGCTGCGCATCGCAGTGGACAAGCGCGTATGCATTCCGCGCTCGCCTCTGGCGGAACTGATTGAAGCGGGCTTCGCGCCGTGGATGGAGGCGCGGCCGGTGCGCCGCATCCTGGAGCTTTGTACCGGGTCGGGCTGTATCGCGGCGGCCTGCGCACTTGCCTTTCCCGCTGCTGAAGTGGTGGCGACTGATATTTCCGCGGCCGCCCTGCATGTGGCCGAGCGCAACATTCGCCGCCTGGGGCTGGCCGGCCGGGTGCGGCTGCGCCAGGGCGACCTGTTTGCCGGCGTCGCAGGGCGTTTCGATCTGGTGGTCGCCAATCCACCCTATGTGCCCACCGGCGTTTACAACGCTCTGCCCGGGGAATACCGCCATGAACCGCGGATGGCCCTGGAGAGTGGCGCCGACGGATTGGCGGTGGCGGAACGCATCCTGCGCGCGGCCCCTGCCTTTCTCGCCGCGTCGGGATTGCTGGCCATTGAAATGGGAGCATTCGCCACAAGCCTCACGAGGTCCCATCCCGAGCTGCCCTTTTTCCAGCCGGACATGCAGCAGGGCGGCTGCGGGATCCTGCTGCTGGACGCTGGCGGCCTTCGCCCCCGGGGGTAGGGCTTTCCCGGGGCGCAGGGGATTATTCGGGAGCGGGCTTGTTCTGCAGCTTGGCCAGCAGCCGGGCTATTTCCAGACGCATGTTCCGCCGGTCCAGAATCATGTCGAGCGCGCCGTGCGCCAGGAGGAACTCGGCGCGCTGAAAGCCCTCGGGAAGTTCTTCGCGCACGGTCTGTTTGATCACCCGCGGGCCTGCGAATCCGATCAGGGCTCCGGGCTCGGCGATCACGATGTCTCCCTGCATGGCCAGACTGGCGGAAACGCCGCCCATGGTGGGGTGAGTGAGCACCGAAATGTAGGGCAGGCCCGCCTGCGCGAGCGTGTGTAACGCCGCACTGGCCTTGGCCATCTGCATGAGGGAGAACAGCGCCTCCTGCATGCGCGCTCCTCCCGAAGCGGCGAAGTTGATCAGCGGGATCCGGTGCTCGCGACAGTAGTGCGCGGCGCGGGCGAACTTCTCTCCTGCGACGGATCCCATCGAGCCGCCCATGAAGCCGAATTCGAATGCGCTGGCGACGACCGGCTGCCCGTGCAGCGTGCCCGCCATCGTAATCAGGGCTTCCAGTTCGCCGCTGTCGTCGCGCGCCTTGTCGACCCGCTCGGTGTAACGCCGGGTGTCCCTGAACTTGAGCGGATCCCGGGGCAGCAGGCGCGGCGCCAGCTCCTGCGCCCCGCCCGGGTCCAGGAACAGTTCCAGCCGTCGCCGGGCTCCAAGGCGCATGTGATGCTCGCATTTCGGGCACACATGCTGGGTCCGTTCCACTTCGGTGCGATACAACTGCGTTCCGCAAGCGTCGCATTTGACCCATACGCCCTCGGGCACGGATTTTCGGGGCCGTCGCGTGGTAATCCGCGACGGCATGAGTTTCCTCAGCCAGGAAATCGCCATAACTATCTGATTCTAGCCCGGATCTCTCACTGGATCGCGGAATTTCGGGCGCCAGCCGCCTTGAGATGCTGGTGCGTACTCGCCAGCGCAAGCCAGGAGACGGGCCTGTGGCGGAGCGAGCGGGCGCGCGCGCCTGCGTGACTGAATCGTCCGGCAAGCGCAAGGGGTAAGCCCGATACAGGCTGTGGGCTGCGGGTAGCGGAAAAACATGGGATTCAGCAGGATGCAGGAACGTTGCGGCCCGGCTCGGCGAGAGCTCGGACTACATGTTTTCCGGAAGCGGCGCCGCCTTTGGAGCCCGCGCTCTTCGCCGTGCGGGAAGCGCCGTATCCGGGTAGTCGATACGGCAAAGGTACAGTCCCTGCGCCGGCGCGGCAGGGCCTCCGGCGGCGCGCCTTCGGGCGGCCAGTATCGCGGCGACCCATCCGGGTGGCTGGCGTCCCCGGCCGACCAGCGAAAGCGCGCCCGCAATGTTCCGCACCATTCGCTTGAGGAAGCTGTTGGCCCGGCAGGTGATCCGCACCCGGTCGCCCTCGCGCCGGACCTGGATGCTGTCGATTTTGCGCAACGG
Organism: Gammaproteobacteria bacterium; assembly: GCA_965115835.1. GTDB lineage: Bacteria > Pseudomonadota > Gammaproteobacteria > Steroidobacterales > Foliamicaceae > Foliamicus. The sequence goes on along the minus strand of OZ220471.1, from coordinate 1,649,070 downwards.
GGAGTTCGCCTGACAGTCGGCCGCGCGGAAGGAGCTGAAGTCGTGTTCTCCCAGGAGCGCCTGGGCCGCCTGATGCATGGCGCCGGCATCCAGGGGATCCCGGATCAGCCAGGCGCGATCCCGCTCCAGGGCGGAACGCACGGCCCGGTTCAGGACAAGGTAGGCATACGAGCGCGATGTCGCGGTGTGGCGCGCATGAAAATCGGCTGTGACCGGCTGCGCCCACAAGAGGTTGATGTCGTCGGGCAGGTAGGTGTTCGCTCCCAGAAGCCACGCCCGCGAACTGCGCCAAGCGCTGGTGTCGAAATGCGCCACCTGTTCGATCGCGTGTACCCCGGCGTCGGTACGCCCTGCTCCCACGCATTGCACATCGTGGTCCGCCACCCGGCTCAGCGCCTGGTTCACGGCGTCCTGAACGCTCGGGCTGTCGGGTTGCGCCTGCCATCCGTGATAGTTGCCGCCGTCGTACTCCACGCCGATGGCCATCCGTGTGCGAGTCATTTTCCTGGCAGCGGCTCCCGGTGCAGTTGGCGGCGCATGCGGCGCAAGGCCCGGGCGATTTCCTCGCCGTAGTCGCCTGCCATCATTTCGGTTACCCGTGCGAGCACCTCCAGCGCATCGTCGTGGCGTTCCATTTCCTGCAGGGCTCGCACCAGGTCCATGTAGTTCTCGGGCCCCAGTTCGCTCAGGGCTTCGGAAAGCGCCAGATCGGGCTCTCTCTCCGGTTCCGCCTCGTCTTCGACCGCGGCTTCCCGATCAATGGCGCCGTCCGCCTCGTCTTCGACCTGCGCCTTTCGCTCACGGCGCCAGACCTTGCCGGCGTCCACTGCTACCCACATTCCGGAGATTGCCCCCGCCAGCACCGCGAAGACGCTTGCCGCGGCCAGCAATGGAATGCCCCAGGACGCCCACGGGGAAATCAGGCCCTCCTGCATGATGGCGGGTGTGGCGGCGAGCGCGATGAAAAGCGGCACGGCCAGTATGCGCGGCGCGAGATGGCTTTTCATCGATCCCCGCCTACAGATGGTCGCGGATCAACAGTTCGGCAATCTGCACGGCGTTGAGCGCGCCTCCCTTGCGAACATTGTCGGCCACGACCCAGAAATTCAGGCCCGATTCATGCGAGATGTCTTCCCGCACCCGCCCAACGAACACCGCGTCGGACTGGGCGGCCTCTATGCCCGCAGTGGGGTAGCCGCCGGCCCGATCCTGGCTGATCAGGATCACCCCCCGGGCGCCGCGAAACAGGGCCAGCGCCTCGTCCACCTCGACCCTGCGCTTCAATTCGATGTTCACGGCCTCGGAGTGGCCGAAAAAAACCGGGACGCGAACTGCCGTGGCGCTGATCCGCAAGGACTCGTCGTCCAGGATCTTGCGTGTTTCCCACACGATCTTCATTTCTTCCCTGGTGTATCCGTTGTCCTGGAAGGCGTCAATATGCGGAACCGCGTTGAACGCCACGCTTGGAGCGGTTGGGCTGCTGTCGCGCCCCGCGGCGCCCTGCGGTTCTTCGTCATCGAAACCCTCCGCCTCCTCGGGGCGGCCCTTGCCCGCCATCATGTGGGTCGTGTGACGCACGAGCTCTTCCATCGCCCGCCGGCCCGCCCCGGAAATGGCCTGATAGGTTGCGACGCTCATCCTTTCGATGCCCGCGGCGTCGTGCAGCGGCTTCAGCGCAACGACAAGCTGAATGGTGGAGCAATTGGGATTGGCCACGATTCCGCGCCCGCGGAAGCCGGCCAGCGCATGTGGATTGACTTCGGGGACCACCAGCGGAATATCGTTTTCGTACCGGAAAGCCGAGGAATTGTCGATGACAACCGCGCCTTGCCCGGCGGCCCGCGGCGCATGTTTCCTGGCGGTTTCCGCGCCCGCGGAGAACAGGGCGATCTCCACCCCGGAGAAATCGAAGTCCGCCAGCGCCTGTACCGGTACCTGCCGGTCCATGAACGTCACCGATTTGCCCACCGACCTCTCGCTGGCGACTGCGTGCAGCTCCCTTACCGGAAACTCGCGTTCGCCCAGGATCTGGATCATGGTTTCTCCGACCAGACCGGTGGCCCCCACCACGGCGACATTGCAGCCTGACATTGCCGTTGGTCCTGGGCGGCCTACCCGGAAGCGCGGCGTGACGACGCCCCGCCGGCGCTCGTGTTGCGCTCCACATCGCCGCACTGCGCCCGGTCGCGAAGGAAGTGGTCCATCAGCGTGATGGCAAGCATGGCCTCGGCGATGGGTGTGGCCCGCAACCCCACGCAGGGATCGTGGCGCCCGCCGGTGCTGATCTCGGTCGCCGCGCCGCTGCGCGTGACGGTGGCGCCCTTCTTGCGGATGCTGGAGGTGGGCTTCATGGCGATGCTTGCTCTCAGATCCTGTCCCGAAGCGATGCCGCCGAGCGTTCCGCCGGCGTCGTTCTTGAGGAAGCCTTCCGGGGCCATTCCGTCACGATGTTGCGAGCCACGCTGCTCGACGGCGGCGAAACCGGCCCCGAACTCGACCCCCTTCACCGCATTGATGCTCATCAGGGCGTGAGCGATGTCGGCCTCCAGCTTGTCGAATACGGGTTCGCCCAGACCCGGCGGCACGCCCTGGGCAACCACATTGATGCGCGCCCCGATCGAGTCGCCGGCCCGCCTCAGTTCGTCCATGAAATTCTCGAGTTCGGCGAGCCGGCAGGGGTCGCCGCAGAAAAAGGGGTTGTCGTTGATGACTCCGGGCTGCGGACACTCGAGCGGGATCGGACCGAGTTGCGCCAGATAGCCGAATATCGTGACGCCGGCGCGCTCCTTGAGGTATTTGCGCGCGACCGCCCCGCCAGCCACGCGCATTGCGGTTTCGCGAGCCGAGGCGCGCCCGCCGCCGCGGTAGTCCCGGATTCCGTATTTCTTCTGATAGCTGAAATCGGCGTGCCCGGGCCGGAACTTGTCCTTGATCGCGGAGTAATCGCGCGGTCGCTGGTCCGTGTTCTCGATAATCAGGCCGATCGGCGTGCCGGTGGTCCGGCCCTCGAATACGCCTGACAGGATTCGCACCCGGTCGGCTTCCCTGCGTTGCGTCGTGTGCCGCGAGCGCCCGGGCCGCCGCCGGTCCAGGTCTGTCTGGATGTCCGCTTCGCACAGTTCCATGCCCGGCGGACAACCGTCAACGACGGCGCCCAGCGCCAAGCCATGGCTTTCGCCGTAAGTCGTGACGCGGAAAAGGCGCCCTGTGGTGTTGCCGGACATGATGCACTGCACAGGCTCAAGGAGCCGATGCCCCTATTTTACGCCCGACCCGGTAGGAGCGCCTTGCGCCCGCCGCTGCCGCTTATAATCGCCACAGGATGCAATCACCGGTGCTTGAGCGGCTGGTGGGCGGGGTGGTACTGGCGGGCCTGCTGTTGTTGCTGGCCCTGGTCGTCGGACCGCGAGAGGAGCTCCGCATGCCGGGTCAAGAGGGCTCTGAGAGCTCTGGGGGGCAAGACGTACTCGAGCCCCCACAAGCCGCTGTCGCTGCCCTGCCGGACACAGGCCACACGGGCCGCGGGCAGGCCCATCGGGACGCTGCTCCCGAATGGATCTCTGGGGATCCGGCGTCTGGCGTTGTTTCCCGGGAAGCGTCGCCCGCCGCCCCGCCACCGGTGGCCGAGTCCGGTTCTCCCGCGCCCGCCGCCGCTGGCGCTGCCGGGTGGGGCGTGCAACTGGGGAGCTTCGCCAAACGCGACAATGCGACGCGCTTGTCCGACTGGTGCCGGGAGCAGGGCTATGACGTGAAAATTGTGGTTTTCCCCCAGGCAAGCGGTACGCTGCATCATCGCGTTCGGGTGGGTCCGTTCGCAACTCGCGACAAGGCAAAATCGGTGGAGGCGCAACTGGCCTTGCAGGGACGCAGCGCTTTCGTGACGAACTGGAACGACGAGCAGCCATGACCCTGTTCGACTGGATCGTGCTGGTGATTGCGGTGTTCGCCTGCTATCTGGGGCTGAAACGCGGGTTTTTGGGCGCGGCCCTGAATCTGGTCGCCTGGACGGCGGCGGTATTCCTTGCCTTCGCATTCGGCGATCTGGCGGTGGCTGTGCTGTTGCCCGGCCTGCCGGCGAAGGTCGAGGCGTGGCTGGCTGGCAGTCCTCTCGCCTCGACGATTTTTCGCGGGCCGGAAGCGGCGGTTTCGATCGCATTGTGGAGCGCGCGCCTGGGCATACTCGTCGTGGTGCTGCTTGTCGGAACTACCCTCGGGGGGCTGATGTCCAGGGCCGTGGAGAACGGCGTGTTCGCTCCCGCCAATCGCGCCATGGGCTTGTTGCTGGGAGCCGCCAAGGGCTGGCTTGTGGCCGGCGGCCTGCTGCTCTTGCTGACGCATGTAGGGCCGGAAAGCTGGGTGCAGGACTCAATGAGCCTGCGTTTCCTGCAACCGGTCAGCGACGCCCTGGCCCTCCTGCTCGGATTTCTGGGAGGCCAGTAATGTGCGGCATCGTCGGGCTGATGAGCCGGGGGGCGGCGGCTCAGGAAATCTACGACGCCCTGATCATGCTCCAGCACCGCGGGCAGGACGCGGCGGGCATCGTGACCGATGAAAACGGCGCCTGCCGCAAGCGCCGGGCGCGTGGCCTGGTGCGCGAGACTTTCCGCACGCGGCACATGCACAACCTTCGTGGAACCGCAGGTCTGGGACATGTGAGATATCCCACCGCGGGATCCGACAGGAACTCCGAAACCCAGCCGTTCTTCGTCAACAGTCCCTACGGGATTGCGCTGGCCCACAACGGCAACCTCACCAATGCCCATGACCTGAGGCGGGAGATGCGCATGCGCGACCGCCGCTATCTCAACACCGATTCCGACAGCGAACTGCTGCTGAACGTGTTTGCGCATGAACTGCTGAGCACTTCGCGCCGTTCGATGGATGCCGGGGCGGTGTTCCGGGCGGTGCGCGGCGTACACCGGCGCTGCAAGGGCGCCTACTCGGTGGTCTGTCTCATTCTGGGCTACGGGCTGGTGGCGTTCCGCGACCCGTACGGAATTCGGCCCATGGTGGTGGGGCGGCGGGAAGGCAAGGACGGCCCGGAGTACCTGGTGGCTTCCGAGAGCGTGGCCTTGCAGCAGCTCGGGTTCGAATTGCTGCGCGATGTGCGGCCCGGCGAGGCCTGGTATTTCGGCTACGGCGAAGAGGCCGTGACCCGCTCATGCGTGGCTCGCAAGCATTACACCCCCTGCATTTTCGAGTATGTCTACTTTGCCAGGCCCGACTCCCTGATGGACCGGATTTCGGTCCACAAGGCGCGGCTGAGAATGGGCGAACGGCTGGCGGAAAAGATCATGCGCGAGGGAGGCGCCGGCGATGTGGATGTGGTCATCCCGGTTCCGGACACCAGCCGCGCCAGCGCCATGGAAGTGGCCACCCGCCTGAACGTCAAGTACCGCGAAGGCTTCATCAAGAACCGCTATATCGGCCGCACGTTCATCATGCCCGGCCAGGAAGAGCGCTCCCGTTCCGTCCGCCAGAAGCTCAACCCGATCAATCTGGAATTCCAGGGCAAGAACGTCTTGCTGGTGGACGATTCCATTGTGCGCGGCACCACCTCGCGGCAGATCGTGGAGATGGCTCGGGAGGCGGGCGCGAGGAAGGTCTGCTTTGCGTCGGCCGCTCCGCCGGTCCGTTACCAGAATGTATACGGCATCGATATGCCGGCGCCCGGGGAACTGATTGCATCCGGGCGCAGCGTCGAGGAAGTGCAGGCGTGGATAGGCGCCGACCGACTGGTGTACCAGGATCTGGGCGATCTGATTTCCGCCGTGAACTTCCGGCAAGCGGAAATCACGGGGTTTGACGTGTCGTGCTTCAACGGCGAGTACGTGACCGGCGGCGTGGACCACAAGCTGCTCCGCCGGGTGGCGCGGGAACGCTCCGACGGCGTGCGGGCAAAGCGCAGGTTGCGCCAGCGCAAGCCGCCGAAAGCGGCGCCAGCGCCTGCCGCCCCGCCGAAGTCGGCCAAGCTGCCGGTGCTGGAGGCCGAAAGCAGCTGACCCGCCTGCCCTGTGCCCGGAGTTGCAGCTCCGGCGCGCCGCTTGTTCAAGCCCGATTGCCGCTCGCCCCACCGGCCCAATCGGTACGGCGTTTCAAGCCCCGGCCCGACGGTTTCCTGTTGCTGCGCAGGCGGCTTGGGCCGGGGGCCCTGTCCGGATTGAGCCGGGAGGCTCAGCGCCGGCGCATCACCACGATTCGATTCGAATTGGTTCCCCCCTTGTTGTTGTCAATGCCCCATGTGTTGGAGGTCTTGGTGAACGTTTGTTCGTTGACGACCACACAGATGGGTTCCCACGCCGTCTCGCGCGCCACGTCGATGACCGCCTGATCGAGCAACAGCGACCCCTTGCGGACTTCTCCCACCTCGAAGGCGAACACCCCGCCACGAACCGAAATCGTGGCGGTGTTGGCGAGCGCCTCGCGGACCAGCTCCTTCCAGGCCGCCAGACTTCCGGTCTGCGTGATGCCGACCGTGCCGGGGTCGATGTCTGCAAACCAGCACCGCATCCAGTTGTCGGCCCTGTAGTCGACGATGTTCAGGAATGGCGGCGACGTGACGGCAAGCGACACTGGCGGTCCGTCATGGACGAACGGCGTGCCCACCGGTTGTCCGAAGAACCCGTGGTTCCGCCCGCCCGGCGCCTGACGCGACACGTCGCGCAAAAGCGACCGTGTCTTGCGGTAAATCAGGCGGGCGACATCGCGGTACTCGGGCTGCTGATTGCGGCGCTCGTTGTTCTTGCGCTGCCGCTCGATCGACATCGCCTGGTTCGGCGGCAGCGTGTAGACCGAGAAGAATCCCCTGGAGTGACCGGTGAGCCGGTTGATCGCCACCATCCGGATCCAGCGGTCGACCGCGTCGGCCGAGCCGGCCGAGCGCCGCTCGCGCAGGTAGTCGCGCAGCCGGCAGATCTGGTTCAGCGTACGTTGGTGAAAGAAAACATCGAAATCCTCCGGACACTCGGCCGGCTTGTCCAGGGACAGTTCGTTCAGGCGCGCTCCGACCGCTGCCAGGGAGGGCGGGCGCAACCGCGGCTCCAGCAGCATGCGGGACAACGGATTGGCGTCGTTTCCCAGGGTCTGCCGCCCGTGCAGCGCGGCTTCCAGCAGGGTCGTTCCGCGTCCCATGAACGGGTCGAAGACCACCTCGCCGGGAACCGTCAACCGGGTGATGAAGAACCGTGGCAGTTGCGGCTTGAAGCACGCCCGGTACGAGATCTCGTGCAGGGAATGGGCGGCGCGCTGCCGGGAAGTCCAGAATTCGTTCACGAACACGGGCACGCCCGCGTAATCCTCAACGACCGTTGTCTTGCCGTAGCGGCGCCATCCTTGAAGCTCGCCGGCGAACTCGTCGAGCGTCAGACGCCGGTTGGCTGCAAGCGCGAGCTCGTGCTGCATCGTCACGCCTTCAGCAAGCCTCCATTTCAGTACGCCCATCTGTTCGACCATGTGCTTGCCTTCCGAGGCCCATTGCGCACTCCACGCCACGCCGCGCGCTGCCAAACGTACCATGCCCCGGCCCGCTTTTCCCGGTCAAGCCACACGGTTCGCGCACGGACGCACCGCGCGCGGCGGATGGCTGTTCGCCGGCTTGTGGAGGTCAGCCGGGAAACATAGACTGGCGAAATGCTGTTTTTCGGGCAGAGGCTCATGGTCGCGCCTGAGCGTGACGGACTCATCCGGGCGTGGGGCTGGTTGCTTGCCCGGCGCCCCCCGATTGCGCTTGTGGGGCTGGGAGGCAGCGCCCTTTCCGCCGCCCGCCCGCACCGGAACCGGTGAGTCTTGGGCGGCGGGCCGTCAGCCCCGGAGGCGTCGTTCAGGGCCGCCAGCCCCGACGGGCTTGCGGCCCTGGGAGGGCGCCTGGGAGAGTCCCTGAGCGGCGCTCTTGCGCAACGGTCGAGGCTGGTGCTGGGCCTGGACGGCGAGCTGGGGGCGGGCAAGACCACCCTGGTGGCCGCAGCGCTCCGCGCCCTGGGCGTCAAGACGCCGGTCACCAGCCCCACCTATGGGCTGGTGCATCCCTATCGCGTCCATCCGGACGGTTCGGCGGAAGGCTTCGAGGTCTTGCATATCGACCTGTACCGCCTGCAGCACGGTTCCGAACTGGAAGAACTCGGCTTGCCGGAAGATCTTGCAGGTTTCGGGGCCGCTGCCGCCAGGGTGCTGTTCGTGGAGTGGTTTGCCAGCGCGCAGGGCCGGCTCGGCGTACCGGATGTTTCCCTGTTCCTGGGCCACGCGGACCCGGGCAGGATCGTGCGAGCATGGGGAAATTCGCCTCCCGGCCGGGAGATCGCGCAATGCCTGTTGGAGGTCAGGCACCGGCGCCTCGTACCGACAGGTCAATGAATATCTTGGTTAGATAGTAGTAATACCAACCTAATAAATATAGATTTTTTTCTTGACAAGCGGTTCCATGAGTCTATACTCGCAAGCGTAAGGACTGCGGAGATTTGGAGCAGGCATGACCGCTTACCGGCTCATCGTCGGCCTTTGTGGCGCGCTCTTGGCTGGCGCCGTGGGCGCCGCGTCCGCACGCATAGAAGCCATTCGGGTGGCCGAGTACGACTCCAGGACCCGGGTGGTCATCGAGCTGGATCGAACCCGGAGCCACAAGCTGCTCGTGCTGGACAACCAGCCGCGGGTGGTGGTGGATTTGTTATCGAGCACAGTGCACGCCGGGCTGCCGGCGCGCGGCACGGGAATTGTGCGGGGCATGCGCCACGCCCAGCATCAGGGAGGAAAGCTCCGCGTGGTTTTCGATCTGCACGCGCCTGCGACCGCCACCAGTGTCTCGATTCCCGCCGGCAAGGCTGGTGAACGGCACCGCATCGTGGTGGATGTTCATCCCCGCGGCGGGGAACCCGGACCGGCGCCGGATACGCGGCCCAGCGCGGTTGCGCGGGACGTTTTGGTTGCGATCGATCCCGGTCACGGCGGCAAGGACCCCGGCGCCATCGGCAGGCACGGCTACTACGAGAAAACGGCCGTATTGGCGATTTCCCTGCGGCTGGCCCGACTGATCGGGAGAGAGCCCGGCATGCAGGCGATGCTGACGCGCGACGGGGATTACTATCTGAAGTTGCGCAGCCGTTACGAGCTTGCCAGGAAGCGCAACGCGGACCTGTTCGTTTCCGTTCACGCCGATGCGGTTCGCAACCGCAGGGTTCGGGGATCGAGCGTCTATGTGCTCTCGGAGAAAGGTTCCTCCGACGAGGCGAGGCGCCTTGCCCGCCGCGAGAACGCCGCCGACCTGATCGGGGGTATCGAGTTGCACGAATACCCGTCCACGGTCGCCACCATGATCCTCGATCTGCAGCAGAACGCCTCCATCGGCGCCAGTCTGGAGGTTGGCGACGATGTGCTGCAGCATCTGCACGGCGTTGGCCTGGTGCGCAAGCGCAGCGTGCAGAAAGCGCCCTTTGCGGTGCTCAAGGCGCCCGATGTTCCGTCAATCCTGGTGGAGACTGCGTACATCTCCAATCCCGAGGAAGAGCGCCTGTTGAAGTCCGCCGCCTACCAGGAGAGGCTGGCTCGGGCGCTGCTGGCCGGCATACGCTCCTATTTCTACAAGAATCCGCCGCGCGCCACGCTGATTGCGCAGCGGGTGGCGGCCGGCCAGACGCCCGAGCAGCAGTACGTGGCGCGCCGGGGCGACACCCTCAGCAGAATCGCCCAGCGATACAAGGTGCCGGTGCGGGTGCTGATACGCGCCAACAACCTGCCCGACGACCGCTTGCGCGTCGGACAGATACTGACGATCCCCACCGGTTAGAATTTCATATAGCGCCACAGAGTCGCTTTGATACGATAAGCTGCCCATATCAATAGCTTTTCCGCTAATTACATCGCTTGTTGCGCTTTTGCGCCGCCGGACGGGACTTCAAACGGGCGCCCAGAATGTAGGGCGTGCCCCGTTGTCGCAAGGCCGCCTCGTTCGCCTGGTTGATCATCGCCGCGTCGGCCACCACCGTGAACCGCGCCCCGACATGACGCCGCTCCAGCGCTTCGAGAGCCGTCACCAGGGTATTGCCTTCGTAGCGGTCGCCCGGGAACAACTCATACCCGACCGGCAGACCCTCCGGCGTCACCAGCAGGGCGAACAACACTTGCACCCGCTGCGGCTTGCCGTCCTTGCTGTAGCCCTTGCGCCGCAGCGCGTCGTCGCGCTCGCTCTCGAAATACAGGCTGGTTGTGTCGTAGAAACCGGTGGGCGCACCCGGGAGAATCGCCCGCCGCCTGAGCGCGGGGTTTGCCGCCGCTCTTCTGCTGACCTTCGCCGCCGCCCTCGCGCCGCAGGACGCGCAGGCGCAGGCGCCAGTACTTACCGCCAAGGCGGGCAACGCGCAGGTCACGCTCACGTGGACCGGCAATAACGGCATCAACAGTCGGTGGCAATACCGGTGGAAGAAAGGCGCGGGCAACTACATCGGCTGGACGAGCATCTCCGGCGGCATAGGTATAAGAAGTCACACCGTAACGGGCCTGACCAACAACTCCGCTTACACCTTCCAGGTCAGAGGGCATTGGAACACTATACAAGGTCTGGATCGAAGTTCCGGCGGCCCTTCCAACGAAGTCACCGCCACGCCGGTGGCGCCGCAGACGGGTCCGGCGGCGCCGGTATTGACGGCCGCCACCTCGACGAGGACCGCCTGGATCGATCTGACCTGGACCCATGCCGGCACGAGTGTCGGCGACTTCGTCACGGGCGCGGAAACCTTCGATTTATGGGAAGCGAATTACCGGCTGAAGGGGGCCAGCGCCTGGACCTCGAGCTTGAACCGGAGCAGCTCAGGAGGCATTAGCAGACGCACCCGGGATCTCGGTATTAACTATCCGGACGGCGCATCGGTAGAGGTTCGGATTCGGGCGAGGGCCTTCACAACTGATACGAACAGCGCCACTGTGAATGGTCCTTGGTCGAACATCCGCACGGTCACGTTCAAGAACGACGACACGGCCGCGCTCACGATCACCGGGGCGCCGGTGACGGTAGAGGCCGGCGCCTCCGCCAGCTACACGGTGGCGTTGACGCAGGCCTATGCGGGGACGCTGTCGATCACGAGTTCCGCCACGGCCAAGGCGACGGTGGACCCGGCGACCCTGACCTTCTCGACGACCAACTACAGCACAGCGCAGATGGTGACGATGACCGGCGTGGAGGCGGGCACGGCGAAGATCAACCACGCCTTCCGGCTGACGGGCGCCGCGGCGGATGCAATACCGGATGCGGGCGCCGTGGCGGTGACGGTGAACGCGGCCGCCGGGCCGACCGTCACTCTCACCGCCGCGCCGGGGGACGGGCAGGTGACGTTGTCCTGGACCTATACCAACGACGATGGGGAGGCTTTTGATCACTGGCGGTACGCGCAGAAGAAAGGCGGCGGAAGCTACAGCGGCTTGGGCGATGAGATTCCCGGCGGCAAGGCCATCCGAACGCACACCGTGACAGGTCTGGAAAACGACGCCGCATACACTTTCAAGGTCTCACGCGGAGTCTCAAGCCCCCCACCTTTGAGGATTCAGACAACAGCACTTCCTTACTCCAACGAAGTCACCGCGACGCCGGCAGGGTCTCCCGCCGTCCCCGCCAAGCCGACGGGGTTGTCGGCGGAGGCGGGCAACGCGCAGGTGAAGCTGACGTGGACTGATCCGGACGACGATTCGATCACGCGGTATCAGTTGCGCCAGAAGAAGGGCAGCGCCGCCTGGGGCGGCTGGGCCGCGATTTCCGGTTCGGACGCGGACACCACGAGCCACACGGTGACGGGTCTGGACAACGATGTGGCGTACCGCTTCCGCATCCGGGCGCGGAACAGCGGCGGCAACAGCGCGCCGTCGGCGGTGGTGGAGGCGACGCCGGCGGCGTCGGCCGCGGTTCCCAAGCCGGTTTTGAGCGCGGAAGCGGGCTACGCCAGGGTCACCCTGAGCTGGAGCGCGCTGTCGGGGGTGACGGTTGCGAGCTGGGGCTATGAGTACAAGAGCGCGGGCGGCAGCTGGAGCTCGACCACGCCGCTTTCGGGATTGGCGCTGCTGGAGACGCTGCGGCTTGATCGCACCGGCGCTTCGGATCTGATGCCGCTTGCCGGTCTGGTCCGTCTCAAAACCCTGAACCTGTTGTGGAATCGCCAGATTGTGGACTTGTCGCCGCTTTCGGGGCTGACCCTGCTGGAGACGCTGTGTCTTGACGGCATCGGCGCTTCGGACCTCGCCCCGCTTGCCGGGTTGACCCGTCTCGAAACCCTGACCCTGTCGTCGAACCGCCAGATTGTGGACCTGTCGCCGCTGTCGGGATTGACAATGCTCAGGACGCTGCGCCTTGAACACACTGGCGCTACGGACTTCAGCCTGCTTTCGGCGTTCACCGAATTGCGCACGCTGTCGCTCTCGGGCAACGGGATTACCGACCTGTCGCCCCTGCAGGCGCTGGTCAAGCTCTCCGCCTTGCATCTGGGCGCCAACCGGATCGAGGAGGTCTCGTTGCTGGCGGATCTGACCGCACTCCGCAGCCTGTCGCTGAACGACAATCGGATCACGGATGTGACCGCGCTGGCGGCATTGCCCCGCCTGGCCTCGCTGAATCTCAACGGCAATCCGCTCTCCGGGTTCCCGTCCACCGGCTTCCGGCAACTTCGCGGCTTGTATCTGAGGGACTGCGGTGTGGCGGACATTGGCGCGCTGGCCAATCTGGCGCAAATCGAAACGTTGTTCCTGGACGGCAACGGCATTGGGGACCTGACGCCGCTTTCTTCCCTCTCCGGCCTGACCAAGCTGTTTCTGGCGAGGAACGCCATTTCCGACCTGACGCCGCTGTCGCAGTTGGCGGCGCTCCGGCAACTGGTGCTGGACGACAACGACATTTCGGATGTTTCGGCGCTTTCTTCTCTCTCCGGTCTGACCAAGCTGTTTCTGACCCGAAACGAGGTTTCGGATCTGACGCCGCTGTCGCGGTTGGCGGAGCTGGAGCAGCTGACGCTGGGCGGCAACGATGTTGCGGATGTTTCGGCGCTATCCGGGCTGCGCAAACTGGAGTTGCTGAGTCTCGGCCAGAATCAGGTAGCGGACATTGCGGCGCTGGCGACGACACGCTGAACGGCGGCGGTGGCTATGACACCCTGTATGGCGGCCTGGGCGCGGACACCTTCGTGTTTGCGGTGGGGGACGGACCTGCCCGCATTGTCGATTTCGAGGAAGGCGAAACCATCAGGATTTCCGGCGTGTCCGGCGGTTTTGCGGGGCTGGTGATCGAGCAGAACGGCGCCAACGCTGTCATCCGCTATGGCGACGGCGACACGATCACCCTGCAGGACGTGTCGGCGGCCTCCCTCGGCGAGGACGACTTCATCCTGCCGGCCGGCGTCACCATGGACGGCGGCGACGGCGACGACACGCTGAGAGGTGGCGAGGGCGCTGACACGCTACGGGGTGGCAAGGGTAATGACACGTTGTGGGGCGATGACGGCGCCGACACGCTGTGGGGTGGCGCGGGCGATGACTGGTTTTCAGGCGATGGCGGCGATGATGTGTTTCACGGCGGCGAGGGTAACGACAAGATTTATGGTGGCGATGGCGATGATGTATTTTATGGCGGTGACGGCGATGATGTGTTTTGGGGCGATACCGGGGATGACGAACTCAACGGTGGCGATGGCAATGACACACTTTTAGCTTGCCTCGGCGATGACAGGCTCAATGGGGGCGCCGGCAATGACGTACTTGTATGCGATGCCGGTAACGATACGCTTGACGGTGGCGCTGGTTATGATTATGCGGACTATACTCATTCGACAGCGGCCGTTACGATAAATTTGCAGACTGGCGAGGCTCGGGGCGGAGAAGCCGAGGGCGATACGCTGATCAGTATCGAGTCTCTCTACGGCTCCAAATATAATGACGTATTGATCGGTGACTCGGGTAATAACACATTGCGGGGCGGCCCCGGCGGCGACGACACGCTGGATGGCGGGCGCGGCAGCGACTTCCTGTTCGGCGGCAGTGGCAACGACACATTCGTTTTCACCAACGATTCCTCAAGCGGAGGGATCTCGACATAATCGAGGATTTCAGCGACGGGGACACCATCCAACTTTCCGACTTCACCGGCATAGATGACTTCGGCGATCTCGAGGGCAGGATCACTACGAGAGACGGCAGCGATACAGTCATCGATCTGAGGGATGTGGGCGGCGGCCTGATCGTGCTTGAAGACGTGACCCAAGTGGATGCCGGGGACTTCGATTTCGGATAATTTGGACAAACCCTGATTGAGCCCGCCCCGGGTTTTCTGGGAGGAGTGCGGCAGGCATGAGGCTTGGCAACCACTTCGAGCGGCGCCGGAGCGTTTATCAGCCGCGTGTGGTTGGGCTGTCGAGGTGTCTGAAGCGGCGCCTTGTTGACTAACCCACCCCCAGCAGTGTGAAACGCAAGCTGACGCAGTCATGTCTGGCGGCTTCGGCATGAATGAAGAGGCCCTGTTCGAAACTCATGACACTCAATTTGTACAGGGCTGGTTCGATCACCTGTGGGAATACTGCGACCCGCTGCCCGGAATACAGTGTTCGGGATCAAAAGGAAAGAAATCCAGGACATCGTGCGCACTGTCCTTGACGCCGAAGAGACACCTTCTCTCAAGCTGGCATTTGAATCCTATGCCGCCCTCTGGGAAATTGATGACGTAGGCTCTGGAATTGCGACGAGACTGCTTACTCTTGCTCGACCTGACCGGTTAACTGCGTTCCAGCTCCACGATGCCGACGGTGCAGCCGACGGCGAAAATCGGTATGGGCGCGTAGAACAGAATCTCGCGGGGGCAACCCGCGGTGGCTCCGGCAATGCACACGAAGGTGCGAATTTCGAAGCCCCCCTGGCCAGCGTCGCGGTAGGTTTCGGTGTCGCTGTAGCCGGTCATGCCGTGATAATCGTCGCGCACCCAGCGATCGAGAAATTCACGATCCCAGGCCTCGTTGATCCGGCCCGAATCCGGTGTGCAGGGCCAGTGGGAAAGCCCCCCGGTGCCCACCACCGCAATCCTCTCCGGCTGGTCGTCGCACGCCTTGCGCAGCGCCTGACCGAAGGCCCAGGAACGGCTCAGCGGTGTGAGCGGCGGCCCCTGGCAGTTGATATTCGCCGGTATGACCGGCAGGTTGTAGCGCGGCGCCAGAAAATGCAGCGGCACCATGACTCCGTGATCGAACTTCCACTCCTGGGCATAGCTGACATCCACATCTTCGAGCACCGAGCGCACCAGTCGCTGGGCCAGATCCGCATTTCCCGGAACGCGGGCCTTGCCGATGCCGAGCCAATCTTCGTCTTCCACCGGCCCCTCGTAGTCGTCCGCCATCCCCAGGCAGTAGGCAGGCATGTTGTTCATGAAGAAATTGGCGAAATGTTCGGCCGCCACCACCACCAGCGCGTCGGGCCGCGCGTCCTCGAGCCGCTGGCGCATCCGGTCCATGTGGGCGTAGAGGCCTTCGCGCAGGCTCTTTTCGGCGCGTTCGTAGCGGCCTGTAATCCCGGGCGCGTGGCTGCAAACTCCGGCGAAGACCAGACTCATGTTTCGACCATGGCGTACAGGCCCTGCCGCACGGGGCCGTGTCGTTCCACTCCTTCCCGCATGGCCTGGAGGTATTCGTCCCACTCGTAGCCGCGCAAGGCCGCATAATGCATCAATAGCTGGCCGTTGACGCCCATGACGTACAGCAAGCCGATGTCCGGCTGGCGCAGGGCGTTTCTTTCTTCCTCGTCCAGAGGGTAGTCCGACAACAACCCCTCGAAGTCGTCCTCGTAGCGCTGCCGGACATGCTCGTCCCGGTTCAGCTGATAAATGATTTTCTGAAGGGAATAGAGGCTCATGGTTGCTGCTTCGATGTTCCTCGCAGTATTGCATTCCGGCAGCCGGCCCGTCAATGCAAACGGGCGCATTGGGGGTGCAGCAATTCCCGCCAAATTTGACATGTGAGTGATTTCAGGGGTTTTGGGCGGTTCGAGAAGAAGTTCTTCGCAAACTTTTCATCCGAAAACCGTATGATTCGAGCGATTGTTGGAGTACAGGGGATGAACCATGTCCAAGATCCAGTTTCGCAAGACGCTCAGTGCCCCGGGATTGCTCCGGGTGGTGCGCGGTTGTTTCGATCGCATTGAGGATCCGGTTGCGAGCCGTGGCCTGCCCCTGACGGACTGTCTGATGTCGGCGCTGGCGATGTTTGGGCTGAAGTATTCGTCGCTGTTGAGTTTTGAGCAGGACGCACGGGGCGAGGAGCGCACCCGGTCGAACTTGAGAAGCCTCTATGGGGTGGAGCGCGCGCCGTCGGATACAACCATGCGCGAGCGACTGGATGAAGTGGATCCGCGCTCGCTGCGGCGGGCCTTCAAGCGCGTGTTTGCGGCGTTACAGCGTGGCGGGGGGCTGCGGGACTTCACCTGGCTAGACGATCATTATCTGTTGTCGGTGGACGGCACGGGCTACTTCTCCTCGCAGAAGGTGCATTGCGCTCATTGTTGCGAGCGGCGTCACCGGGACGGTCGTGTGACCTACTATCACCAGATGCTGGGTGCGGTGCTGGTGCATCCGGAGCATCGCGAGGTGTTTCCGCTGGCGCCGGAGCCGATCCTGCGCGCGGACGGTTCGCGCAAGAACGACTGCGAGCGCAACGCGGCCAAGCGTCTGCTGCGGGATGTGCGGCGCGAGCATCCGCATCTGAAGCTGTTGGTGGTGGAGGATGCGTTGGCCTCGAACGGTCCGCACATCCGGCTGTTGCAGGAATTGGACCTGCGCTTTGTGCTGGGGGTGAAGCCGGGCGACCATGCGGAGTTGTTTCACTGGGTGGCTTCGGTGATGGCGACGCGGGTTGTCGAGACCCAAGGCGAGGACGGTGTGCGGCGGCGGTATCGCTTTCTCAACGGTGTGCCGCTCAACGACGCGAATTTCGACCTGGAGGTGAACTTTCTGGAGTGTTGGGAAACCACCCCCAAGGGTCGGGAGCGGCACTTTAGTTGGGTTACGGACATCAAGATCACGGAATCGAATGTGGAAGCGCTGATGCGTGCCGGTCGGGCGCGTTGGCGCATTGAGAACGAGACCTTCAACACCCTGAAGAACCAAGGCTACGGCTTTGAGCATAACTTTGGCCACGGCAAGCGGCATCTGGCGACGGTATTTTCCGGTTTGACGATGCTGGCTTTTTTGATCGACCAGATTCAGCAGCGCTGCTGTGCGCTGTTTGGGGCGGCACGGGAGCGGGAGGGTCGTCCGAAATACTTCTGGGAACGGTTGCGCCGCTTGTTTCTGGAGTTCTTCATTACCGGCTGGGAGGCCCTGTATCAGGCCATCGCCTTCGGCCACCACCCAACCGAACTGGCGCCCTTCGACACCTCCTGACCCCATCGCCGTGGTCGGGTGTGCGACGAGCGGGTTCTTCAGGGAAACAGCGTAGCCAAACCACTTATCCGGCGCCGGCCGGAGGGGTAGCCTTCCCCAACTGATCCGCCAACCGGCCATCCGCACCAGAATGCCACCCCATCAGCACCACAAAATGGCTTGGCGGGAATTGCTGTTGGGGGTGGCTTGCGCTTGCTGTATCTTGGGGTATAGTGGGGCGATGTGGGGGATTGTGGGAGAAAAAGGAACGCCATGCTTCAAGGCCCCGCCAAGGTGACCCTTGATTCCAAAGGCCGTTTCGGAGTGCCGGCGCGCTACCGCCAGAGCCTCACCAGCATTGCCGAGGGGCAGGTTGTATGCACCGTTCATCCGGATCGGTGCGTTCTGATCTACCTGCCCCGGGATTGGGACCGGGTTAGCGATCTCCTGATGCAACAAACGGGTGTGCGGGATGTCCAGAGGCTGATCGTGGGCTTTGCCACGGGGGTTTCCCTCGATGCTGCGGGGCGGTTGCGCGTGCCGCCCGAGTTGCGCGAGTACTGCGGACTGAACAAGCACGCGACATTGCTGGCGCTGGGGCGCCGCTTCGAATTGTGGGACGACTCTCGCTGGAAGGGGCGGGCGCTGGAACTCAGCGCCCGGAGCGAAGCGCTCGACGATGCCCTGCGCAGCGTGCAGCTTTGAACCCCGGTGAAACGCCAGAACATGAACCCGCGCTGCTGCAGGAAACGCTTGGCGGCTTGGCGCCGGCGCCCGACGGCTGGTATGTTGACGCCACTTTCGGGCGCGGAGGTCACAGTCGCGCCGTCCTTCGCGTCCTGGCCGCGGCCGGAAGGCTGCAGGCGCTGGACTGCGATCCGGAAGCGGTGCGGGCCGGCCGGATGCTTGAGCGTGAGGATCCGAGGTTTTCGATCGAACACGCAAACTTCCGGCATATGGAAGCGGTTCTTGAAGGAAAGGGCTGGAAGGGCCGGGTCGGCGGCATCGTTTTCGACCTGGGCGTGTCCACGCCGCAGCTTGTCTGCCCCGAGCGGGGCTTCAGCCTGCGCTCGCACGCTCCGCTGGACATGCGCATGAATCCGGAGGTGGGTCGCAGCGCTTCCGAATGGCTCGATGGCGCCACGGAAGCAGAAGTCGCCCGCGTCTTGAGGCGCTACGGGGAAGAACCGCAGGCGCGAAGAATCGCCGGCGCAATCTGCCGCCACCGGCCGGTCGCGCGGTGTTCCGAACTGGCGGACCTGGTTGCCGGAGTGGCGCGCGCCGGCAAGCCGGGCGTGCATCCGGCCACCCGGACGTTCATGGCGCTGCGCATTGTTGTCAACGAAGAACTCGCGGCGCTCGAGGAGGCGTTGCCGCAGGCCGTCCGGTGCCTGTGTCCGGGCGGGCGGCTGTGCGTGATTTCCTTTCACTCCCTTGAGGACAGGATCGTGAAGCGCTACATGCGCAACGCCTCGCGACTTCCCCCACAACTGGCTCGCCTGCCCGGCATTCCTCCGGGATCCCGGCCGCAGTTGCGGACCGTCGGAGCCATGCGGCGGCCCTCGAGCGAGGAGTGCGCGCGCAATCCGCGCGCCCGCAGTGCGCGCCTGCGTGTAGCCGAGAAACTGACCGGGACCCCTGCGGCATGAAGCAGGGGCGTCTGCTTTCTATCGCCTTGTTGGGCCTGGCGGGAACCATCCTGGCAAGCGGAATGTTGCTGGTTTATGCGCGCCACGAGCATCGTGCGCAGTTTCGGGCCATGCAAGGGCTCATCGCCGAGCGGGATGAGCTGGAGGTGGAATGGGGCGCCCTTCAGCTGGAGCGCGCCACCACCATGGGCTACCTGCGCATCGGACGGGAGGCCAGGGAGCGTCTGGGGATGCGCGAACCTGAAAAGGGGGACATCGTCTTCCTTCGCCTCGGTTCCCCGGATCGGCCAGCGGCGCGATCGCACCCGGGAGAGTGACGGACCATGGCGGATAGCACACAGGCAAGGCCTGGCAGTTTCGGGGTGCGCGTGAAGGCATGCAGCGTGGCGCTGGCGGTCGGCGGCCTGATCCTGGTTGGGAGAGGCTTCCAGTTGCAATGGCTGCAGAGCGATTTCCTGGAATCTCGGGCGGACGCCCAACAGGTCACGGAAGCCATCATCGTTGCCCGCAGGGGCCGAATTCTCGATCGCAATGGCCAGCCCCTGGCGGTGAGCGCGCCGGTCGACAGCTTCTGGGCGCGTCCCGCCAGCCTGGAGGCGCTGCGTCCTTTCCTGCCCCGGATTGCCGAGGCCTTCGAAACTTCGCCGCAGCGACTCGAGGAGAAGCTGGTCCGGGCGCAGGGTCGCGAGTTCGTGTGGCTGAAACGGGGCTTGGCGCCGAGCCGCTCCCGGCCGGTAACGGAACTGGACGCGCCGGGTCTGCACCTGCGCCGGGAATACCGCCGCTATTACCCGGCGGGCGAGTACGCGGGCCACCTGGTGGGCTTTGCCAACATCGACGAGAGCGGTCAGGAGGGCCTGGAGCTGTCCTTTGATTCCTGGCTCAAGGGCCGGGACGGACGCAAGCAGGTCATTCGCGATCGGCTGGGCCGGCATGTGCGCGATATTGCCGGCCTGGAACCTCTGGATCCGGGGCGCGACCTGCACCTCGGTCTGGATCTGAGAATCCAGTATCTCGCCTACCGGGCTCTCAAGGAAGCCGTGGAGCGCCATCAGGCCCGCTCCGGTTCGATCGTGCTGCTTGATGTTCGCACCGGCGAGGTGCTGGCCATGGCCAGCCAGCCCTCCTTCAATCCCAACGACCGCACCCAGCTCGATCCGGCGAAGTACCGCAACCGGGCGGTTCTCGACCTGCTGGAGCCGGGATCGACCATCAAGCCTCTGGTGGTGGCGGCTGCCCTCGAAAGTGGCGCATGGTCGCCGAACGACCGGATCGACACCGGGCGCGGTTTCATTCGGGTCGGCTCCAAGACCATCAAGGATCGCACGGCTCTGGGCGTCATCGATTTCGCCACCCTGCTGCGCCGGTCCAGTCAGGTAGGCGTTACCACCGTGGCCCTGTCGCTGGAGCCCGGGATACTGTGGAGCACCCTCGCGAACGCGGGGCTCGGACGCGCCACGGAGAGCGGATTTCCGGGCGAGGCCGAGGGTTCGCTGTCCAACCACGAGTACTGGCGTTCCGTCGATCAGGCCGTGATGTCTTATGGCTACGGGCTTGCGGTGACCCCCCTGCAACTGGCCAAGGCCTACACCGTATTCGCCAACCACGGGCGGGTTACGCCGGTCAGCCTTCTCAAGCGTGACGACTACCCGCAAGGCGTGCGCGTGCTGTCGGCGCGCACCGCGGCCACAGTCTCGCTGCTGCTCGAAGAGCCGGTGGGTCCGGGCGGCACCGCGACCCGGGCGCAGATACCGGGTTACCGGGTGGCGGGCAAGACCGGAACTGTCGAGAAGCTCGGCGCTGCCGGCTACGAGCCGGACCGGCACACATCCCTGTTTGTCGGCTATGCGCCAGCCTCCAATCCCCGCATAGCTGCGGTTGTCGTCATGGACGAACCATCTGCCGGAGGCTATTTCGGCGGTCAGACGGCCGCCCCGGTTTTCTCCCGCGTCGTCATGGGGGCGCTACGTCTTGTCGGCGCACCCATGGATGGGGTGCAGGAGCCGGTCGAGAGGGTGGTGGCGTTCCGATGAACACGGGGCCGGACAGCGGGAGATGGGTGCCGCTGCGCCCGGTTTTCGCCTCGGTCGGCTCTGCGGCTCCCGACATCCGTGTGCGCGGAGTGACGATGCACAGCGCAAGGGTGGTGCCTCAGGGGCTGTTCATGGCTTGCGCCGGAAGTCGCCATGGCCTCGAGTTCCTTCGCCAGGCGTTGCGGCGCGGCGCTGCCGCTGTCGCGTGGGAACCGGGGGAGGGCGTGTCTTCGCCAGCGGCCTCGAAGGGTGCGCGCCTGTTCGCTGTTGAAGGTCTTCGCAGCAAGGTGGGCCTGATTGCCGACGCCTACTTCGACCGCCCCTCGCAAGCCTTGTCGATGACCTGCATCACGGGCACCAACGGCAAGACGACCGTTGCCTGGCTGGCCGCCCACGCCATGAACCGGCTCGGCAATCCGGCGGCGGCCATGGGAACCCTGGGGTGGGGGCGCCCTGCAAGGCTTTGGCCCAGCGCCATGACCACACCGGATCCGGACGAACTGCACCGGCGTTTGCGGGTTCTCGCCGACAGCGGGGTAGAGCATGTGTTTCTGGAAGTCTCCTCGCAGGGCCTGGATCAGCACCGGATCAACGGCCTGTGTGTGCGGCTTGCGGTTTTCACTCAAATGGGACGCGATCATCTCGACTATCACGGGGATATCGCTGCCTACGGGCGGGCAAAGGAACGCCTGTTCCTTGAACATCGGCCGGGCATCTCGGTGATCAACGTGGACGATCCCTTCGGAGCGGACCTTGCGCAGCGTTGCGAAGGCGCCGTCCTGCGCGTTGCCTGCCAGGGCCGGGGCAAGGCGGATCTATCGGTTGCCGCAGTGCGCCCGGTTCCCGGCGGCCTGCGCCTGGAACTGCGGGAAAACGGGAAGCGCTTCCAGGTGGAAAGCCGCCTGTACGGCTGCTTCAACGGCGCCAATCTGGCGCTGGCCTGCGGGGTGCTCAGAGCGCTTGGCGCGAGCCGTGACGAGGCCGCCGGGGCGTTGTCGGGATGTCCTCCGCCGCCGGGGCGAATGGAGCACTTCGGAGGCGGCGCGCTGCCTGACGCCTTCGTTGACTATGCGCACACGCCCGAAGCGCTGAGCGCGGTTCTGGGAGAGCTGCGCGCCCGCAAGCCGCATCGCCTCTGGTGCGTGATGGGATGCGGCGGCGAGCGCGACACCGGCAAGCGCGCCGAAATGGGACGGGTGGCGGGTTCACTGGCCAACGAACTGTTCATTACCTCCGACAACCCGCGTGGAGAGAACGCGAGGGAGATCGCCGAGCAGGTGCTGGCGGGCGCTCGCGGACAGGCGGTGCTGGAACTGGACCGAAACAGGGCGATCCGGGAGGCGCTGCATGCGGCCCGGCCGGGCGATATCGTGCTGGTTGCCGGCAAGGGTCACGAAGCCTTTCAGGTTAGCGGCGGACGGGTGTTGCCGTTTTCCGATGCTTCTGTCGTGCGCGACGCCCTGGCGGCGTATCCGGGGGCTGCGCAGTGATCTCGGGCAGCCTGTCGGAGTGGGCCGCGGCCATGGAAGGCGATCTGCGGGGTCCCGACGGGCGTTTTGCGGGCGTGAGCACCGACAGCCGGACGCCGGTGCAGGGCGCGTTGTTCTTTGCCTTGCGTGGCGAACGCTTCGACGGCGCCGACTTTCTGGCAGCCGTGGTTGCCGGGGGCGCAAGCGGTGCGGTCCTGTCCCGTCCCCTGCCGCAGAACATAACCCAGATCATCGTCCGGGATACTCGCGGCGCTTTGGTCGATTGCGCGAAAGTCTGGCGGAAACAGTTCGATGTCCCGGTTATCGGGGTTACCGGCAGCAACGGGAAGACTACTGTAAAGGAACTGACGGCGGCGATTCTGCGCGCCGAGTGGGGCGCAGACGCCGTGCTCTCCTCTCCAGGCAGTTTCAACAACGAAGTGGGCGTGCCGCTGGCGCTGCTGAATTTTTCGGAGCGGCACAAGGCGGCGGTTCTGGAGTTCGGCGCCAGCCGTCCCGGCGATCTCGCCAGGCTGGCGGAAATCGCCCCTCCCGCCATTGGCGCGCTGCTGAACGCATCGCCTGCTCACCTCGAAGGCCTGGGAGATGTGGAGAGTGTGGCCCGGGAAAAGGGCGTGTTGATGTCCAGCCTGTTGCCCGGAGGAGTGGGCGTGATTCCCGCAGGAACCCCGTTTTCCGGGTACTGGGAGGGTTTGCTCGGCGATCGCGGAGTGCTGCGCTTTGGCAGGGACGGGGAGTTTCGCTCCCGCAACGCAACCCACATCAACACCGGCCTGTGTTTCGAGCTGCACTGCCCTGCGGGCGTGGCTCGCATCCGCACGCGGCTGATCGGCGCCCACAACCTGCGCAACGCGCTCGCGGCCTGCGCTCTGGCTTTCGCCGCGGGGGCGGGGTTGCCCGCCATGGTTGCCGGACTGGCCGAGTACCGTGCGGTTTCCGGTCGCTTGCAGACGCATGAGCCGGGCGCGAAAGTGCGCGTGATCGACGACTCCTACAACGCCAATCCCGCTTCCGTGTCCGCCGCGATAGGCGTGCTGGCGGGTCAGGAGGGCGAGCGCTGGCTGGTGGCGGGCGATATGGGGGAGTTGGGGGCCGATTCCGCCGCTTGGCACCGCCGCATGGGCGAGGAGGCGCGCCGCGCCGGAGTGGATCGCTTGTATTGCGCGGGCAGGGACAGCCGAGAGGCCGCAAGGGCTTTTGGTCGCCATGCCGTTTGGCGCCCGCAGGTCGAGGAGTTGTGCGCGGTGCTGCGCCGGGACTTGCGCAGCGGGGTAACGGCGCTGGTCAAGGGGTCGCGCTTCATGGCCATGGAGCGCGCCGCCAGGGTCCTGCGCGCCGCCGCCGAAAAGTTGGCCGAGGAAGACGCAAAGGACATGAAACATGCTTGAGTATCTGGCGCAGGAATTGACCCGATGGCACTCCGGCTTCGGCGTGTTTGGCTACAGCACCCTGCGGTCGGTGCTTGCGGTGCTCACCGGGCTGGCGCTCTCCCTGGCGCTGGGGCCGATGGTCATCCGCAGGCTGCGGCTTAGCAGCATGGCGCAGCCGGTGCGCCATGACGGCCCGAGCTCGCATTTTTCGAAAATCGGAACGCCCACTCTGGGCGGGGTGCCGATTCTTCTTTCCCTGCTGGTTTCGACGCTGCTCTGGGCCGAATTGTCGAACGGCTATGTGTGGGTGGTCCTGGGCGCCACAGTGGCCTTCGGCCTCATCGGGCTGGCCGACGATTACCGCAAGCTGGTCAAGCGCACCTCGGCGGGCCTTCCCTCCTGGCTCAAGTTCCTGCTCCAGACGGTAGCAGCGGTCGTAGTGCTCGCGGCGTTGAATCAGGTTGGAGAACCACGCGACTCGGTGCTGATTCCCTACTTCAAGGATCTCTACCTGCCGCTGGGGCTGCTCTTCCCGGTATTCGCCTGGGTGGTGATTGTGGGCAGCAGCAACGCCGTCAATCTCACCGACGGCCTGGACGGTCTGGCAGTCACGCCGATTGCAGTTGCCGCGGCGGCCCTGGGACTCTTTGCCTGGGTTGCGGGGAACGAGATTTTCTCCGGGCACCTGGGGGTTCCCCATGTGGCCGGCGCCGGGGAGTTGATGGTTCTTTGCGCTGCGATCGGGGGCGCGGGACTGGGTTTTCTGTGGTTCAACAGCTATCCCGCCCAGGTTTTCATGGGCGATGTGGGGGCCCTGTCGCTGGGCGCCGCACTGGCCACGGTGGCGATCATCGTGCGCCAGGAGCTCGCCTGGGCAATCGTGGGCGGCATATTCGTCATGGAAGCGGTTTCCGTAATGGTGCAGGTGGCTTCCTATCGCCTCACCGGCAAGCGGGTCTTCCGCATGGCGCCCATGCACCACCACTTCGAACTCAAGGGATGGCCCGAGCCGAAGATCATCGTCCGCTTCTGGATCATCTCGGTGATCCTCGCGCTGGTTGCTGTTGCCAGCCTCAAGATCCGATAGGGAACGCTCCTTGGGCCAGACACTGGTATTCGGAATGGGCGCCACCGGTGCGTCCTGCGCGCGCTATTTCGCCCGGGCGGGGCGCCCGGCAATTTTCTGCGATACCCGCGCCCGGCCTCCGGCCCGCAAGGAAATACGCAAGGCGATGCCGCAGGCGGATTGCTACGCCGGCGATGTCCTGCATGAACTTCCCGGTTCGGTCGAGCGGGTCTTGCTGTCACCGGGCGCGCCGCTGCGGCATCGCCTGGTGGAGCGGGCCCGCGAGCAGGGGATTCCCGTCATCAGCGACCTGGATCTCTTCGTTGACGAAAACCGGGCTCGTCTGGCCGGCATTACCGGCTCCAACGGCAAGAGCACCGTCGCCACGCTGCTGCTCGGAATGCTCCGGGAGTCCGGCCTCCATGCCGGCGCCGGCGCCAATCTGGGCGCCCCGGTGCTGGATATGCTGACCGGGCAGGACGAAATCCGCGTGCTGGAACTTTCCAGCTTCCAGCTGGAACGGGCCGCGCCGGTTGAACTGGAGGCCGCAGTGATCCTCAATATCACCGAGGATCACCTGGATAGCCACATCGACTTCGAAGCCTATGCGGCCTCCAAGGCGCGCATCTATGGGGCCTGCGCCCATTGCGTGCTGCCCGCGGGCGACGCGACCGTCGAAGCGCTGGCGCCATCGCCTGCGACATGCCCGCGATTGGAGTACGGCCCCGGCAAGCCCGGCAGGAACCGACTGGGCATCGTGGGAAGCGGTCCGCAGGCGCTCATTCGCCATGCGCGAGTCCCGCTCATGCGGGTGGCGGACAGCCGCCTGCAGCACGGGTTCCAGTTGCGCAATCTGCTTGCCGCCCTGGCCATGGGCCGAGTGCTGGGGCTGGGTCCTGCGGCGATGCGGCGCGCCGCAGCCGCCTTCAGGGGGCTTCCCCACCGAATGCAGCCCCTTGGCGAGTGGCGGGGCGTGCAGTGGGTCAACGACTCCAAGGCCACCAACGCGGCCGCCGCGGCCGCGGCCGTGAGCAGCGTGCCCGACCCGCTGGTCCTCATTGCCGGCGGCGCCGGCAAGGGGTTGGGTTACGAGATCCTGCGTGACGCCTTGCGGGGACGCGACGCAAGGGTGATTGTGATCGGTGAGGAGGCTGATCGCATGACCGCCGCACTGGAACCGGAATGCAGCGTTTCATGCTGCGGCGCCCTGGACGAGGCGGTTGCAACCGCGCGCGATCTTGCCCGGCCCGGAGCTACCGTACTGCTGGCGCCGGCATGCGCCAGCTTCGACATGTTCGACAACTACCAGCAGCGGGGGCTCGCGTTCGAGCGCGCCGTCCGCGCGATTCACTGATGAGCGCTCGCGCAGGGGCCACCCCTCCCGCTCGTCCCGACAGCTGGCTCGTGCTGGCCGCCGGCGCCTTGCTGGTGGCCGGTTTCATTTCCCTGGCCAGCGCCTCGCTGGAGCTGGGCGAGCGCAATTACAGCAATCCGTTTTTCTTCCTGATCAATCAGGGTGTGGCGACGGCGGTCGGATTGGCCGGCGCCGTGCTGGCCTACCGGATTCCCACGCGTTTCTGGGAGCGCCTCGGGTTGTTGCCCATATTGTTGTCGATGCTCTTGCTGGCGCTGGTGCTGGTTCCCGGCCTGGGCCGCGAGGTTAACGGCAGCACTCGCTGGCTGACTCTGGGTTCGATGATTTCGGTGCAGGCAAGCGAGCCGGTTCGCCTGCTGGTACTGATGTTCGTGGCGGGCTATGCGCATCGGCATGGGGCGGCGTTGCGACAGGGCATGTGGGCGCTGTTGAAACCCGTCATCCTGGTGAGTCTGGTAGCTGCGCTGCTCTTGAAACAGCCCGATTTCGGCCATGCCGCGCTGATTCTGGCGATGACTGCGGGAATTCTCTTCGTCGCCGGGGCCCGGCTGCGCAACATGGGCATTCTCGGAGCGGTGGGCGTGGCGGCATTCGTTGCGCTCGCCTGGACTTCGCCCTACCGTCTGGCCCGGGTGCAGTCGTTCATGGATCCCTGGTCGGATCCGCTTCACAGCGGTTGGCAGTTGACGCAATCGCTCATGGCCATCGGCACCGGGCATTTCACCGGCGCCGGGCTGGGGTCGGGAGTGCAAAAGCTGTTCTACCTGCCGGAGGCGCATACGGATTTCATCTTCGCGGTGATTGCCGAGGAAGCAGGGCTGGTGGGGAGCATGATGCTGCTTGGCGTTTTCGCCCTGCTGGTCGCCCGCGTGCTCTGTGTGGCCAGGGTCTGCGCTGAACAGAAGAGGATGTTTCAGGCCTATTTCGCGTTCGGCCTGGCCTTGTGTATTGCCCTGCAGGTGCTGGTGAATGTGGGGGTGAACATGGGTGTCCTGCCCACCAAGGGGCTGGCTCTGCCCCTGATCAGTTATGGCCGCTCCAACCTGGTGATTACCCTGGTTTCCCTGGGGATCCTGTTGCGCATCGACCGGGAGAACGCCGCCTTCGAGCCCGGCGTTCCGGCGAGGTCGGGCCGATGAGCGGGCGTCCGGTAATGATCATGGCCGGAGGCACCGGCGGGCATGTGTTCCCCGCTGTGGCGGTGGCCCGGGGATTGCGTGAGCGGGGCGTGGATGTGGTGTGGCTGGGCGCCCGCCATGGCCTGGAGGCGAGAATCTCGAGTCCTGCCGGCGTGACCATGGAGTGGCTGACGATTTCCGGCCTGCGTGGCCGCGGTCTCGCAGTCTGGTTGATGGCGCCATGGACCGTGGGCCGCGCCGTTGTGGAGGCGCTGTTCATCATTCGCCGGGTCCGGCCCGGCGTCGCCCTGGGGCTTGGCGGTTTCGCGTCCGCCCCTGGGGGTCTGGCGGCCTGGCTTGCGGGTGTGCCGCTCTTGATCCACGAACAGAATACTGTTGCCGGCTACGCCAATCGACTGCTGGCGTGCTTTGCCCAGCATGTGCTCGTGGCCTATCCGGACGCTCTGCCGCGGCGCAGGCGGCGCACCGAGACGGGGAACCCGGTCCGGGCCGAACTTTTCGGCCTCAAGCCGCCACGCGCCCGGTTTGCGGCGCGCTCGGGGCCATTGCGGATTCTGGTGCTGGGCGGCAGTCAGGGTGCGCGGGCGCTGAACCGGAACGCGCCTGCCGGTCTGGCGAAGTTGAGCGTGAAAATTACGGTTCTCCATCAGGCCGGCAGCGCCGGCATCGACGAGGTGCGGTCGGCGTACCGGCAACTGGGAATCGAATCCGAGGTTCGCGGGTTCATCGGCGATATGGCCGCCGCCTATTCCTGGGCGGATGTCGCGGTGTGCCGGTCGGGCGCACTGACGATGGCGGAACTGGCGGCTGTGGGGCTGGGCGCCATCCTCGTGCCTTTCGCGCTTGCCGCCGACGATCACCAGACGCGCAACGCCCGCCATCGGGTCCGGTGTGGTGCGGCCGCCCTCATTTCCGAGACCGAGCTTTCTCCCGAAAGCCTGGCCGCAGCCGTTGAGCAATTCGCGGCCAATCGCTCGATGGCGCTGGCAAGGGCGCTGCAGGCGCGCGAGCAGGCCCGCCCCCGGGCCACGGAGCATGTGGTGCGGGCCTGCCTCCAAGCCAGGAAGGCCGCATGAGAGCGCTGCTTACCGAACGTGTGCGCTGCATCCACTTTGTGGGTATAGGCGGCGCCGGAATGAGCGGCCTGGCCGAGGTGGTTGCGAGCCTGGGCTACGCCGTTCAGGGCTCGGACCGATTTGCGAGTCAGGCCACCCATCACCTCGAGAGTCTCGGCGTGAAGGTTTTTTACGGCCACCGGGCTTCCCAGGTTGCGGGTTCCGACCTGATCGTGCGTTCTTCCGCCATCCCGTCCGACAATGTGGAGCTGCAGGCGGCAAGGGCCGCACGGCTTCCGGTGGTGGCGCGGGCCGATGTGCTGGCCGAGTTGATGCGCCAGCGCGACGGGATTGCGGTCTCGGGCACGCACGGAAAGACCACGACTGCCCATCTGGTCGTGGAAATGCTGGACTGCGCGGGCGAGGATCCCACTTATGTGGTGGGCGGCCAGGTACGCAACGCCATGCGCAGCAAACTGGGAGCGGGGCACTGTCTGGTGGCGGAGGCCGACGAGAGCGACGCTTCCTTTCTGCATTTGCAGCCGGTGGTGGCCGTGGTCACGAATATCGACGACGACCACCTCGACGCCTACGGCGGCAATCTGGCCAAACTTCGCCAGACTTTCGTGGAGTTTGCGCATAACTTGCCGTTCTACGGACTTTTCCTGGCCTGTGCCGACGATCCGGGCGTAGCCGCGATTCTTCCGCATGTGCAACGCCGGATCCGCACCTACGGGTTTTCCCCGCAGGCCGACTACCGGGGCGTGAAGCTGCGCGCCGAGGGCCTGTGGTCGAGCATGGAAGTCGAGCTACCCCGCGGCGAACGAACCGTACTGACCATCAATCTCCCCGGTCGCCACAACGCGCTCAATGCCCTGGCCGTTGTTGCCCTGGGCCACGAACTGGGGATCGACATGAAATTCGTCCGGCAGGCCCTGGCGGAATGCCGGGCGCTGCGCCGTCGCTTCGAGTTGCTGGGCGACATCCTCACGCCCGGCGGCCAGATTGCGCTGGTGGACGATTACGCCCATCATCCCAGCGAGGTGGCTGCTACCCTCCAGGCGGCCCGGGAGGCCTGGCCCGGCCGCCGCATCGTGGCGGTCTTTCAGCCGCACCGCTACACGCGAACCCGCGATCTGCTCGATGACCTTGCCAGGGTCCTGTCCGCTGCCGACCGGGTAATCGTGACCGAAGTCTATGCGGCTGGCGAATCACCCCTGTCGGGCGCCGACGGCCGCGCGATCTGCCGGGCCATACGGGCTCGCGGCGGCCCCGAGCCGGTGTTCCTGCCCGATGTACGCGGAATGGCCGCCGCCTTGCGCAATATAGTGGTCGACGGTGACCTGATCCTTACGCTGGGCGCGGGGAACATCGGTGCGGAAGCCGCCAGACTGCCGGCCAGGCTGCGGGGGCCCACGATCGCCGGGGGCAAGGGCCGAAAGGAGGGCGTGGCATGAGTTGCAGCTTGGCCAGACCGCCCGGGCCGGATGCTTTCCGCGGCCACCTTGGCCATGACGAACCGATGTCGCGGCATACGCACTGGCGTGTGGGCGGCCCCGCGCGGATGTTCTTCGTCCCGGCCGATCGCGCCGATCTGGCGGATTTCTTGCGCGCCCTGGAGCCGTCGCTGCCCGTGTACTTCATCGGTCTGGGAAGCAATCTGCTGGTTCGCGACGAAGGGATCGGCGGTGCGGTGGTGTGCCTGGGGCGGGCGTTTCGCGAATTGCGTCAGGTCGGCGGCGGCGCCGTGGAGGCCGGCGCCGCCACGCCGTGTACCGTGCTGGCGAAATCCTGCTCTTCCTGGGGGCTGGGTCCGGCGGAATTCTTCGCCGGCATACCC
Source organism: Gammaproteobacteria bacterium (assembly GCA_965115835.1). Taxonomy (GTDB): domain Bacteria; phylum Pseudomonadota; class Gammaproteobacteria; order Steroidobacterales; family Foliamicaceae; genus Foliamicus. Next base: position 1,618,694 of record OZ220471.1, on the reverse strand, counting down.
GGCACGGTGGGAGGGGCCCTGGCAATGAACGCCGGCGCTTTCGGGGGCGCGACCTGGGACTGCGTGCGGACAGTTGAAACGATGGACCGCCAGGGAACCGAACATGTACGCGGCTGCGAGCAGTATCGTCCCGGCTACCGGCAGATTGAGGGCCCGCCGGGCGAGTGTTTCCTGCGCGCGCGCTTTGGCTTCGGGGCGACGCCGCAAACCGGAAGGCTGCGTTCGATCCTGGCCGAGCGCCGCCGCCGCCAGCCTCTCGATCTTCCCAGCTGCGGCTCGGTGTTTCGCAATCCGCCGGGCGGTTTTGCCGGAGAGCTGATCGAACGGGCCGGCTTGAAGGGGATGCGTGAAGGCGCGGCCGAAGTGTCCTCCAAGCACGCCAACTTCATCGTCAATCACGGCGGGGCGTCTGCTGCCGACATCGAACGGCTGATCCTGAGGGTGCAGGCCAGGGTGCGGGAGGCCACCGGCGTGAGCCTGCAGCCGGAAGTGCGATTCCTGGGCGGCGCCCCGGAGGGGTGCGGATGAACGTTGCGCTGCGTAACGAGGTTCGGGATCCTGCCGGCTTCGGGCGGGTTGCCCTGCTGTTCGGAGGGGATTCCGCCGAGCGCGAAATTTCCCTGTTGACAGGCAAGGCCATTCTCGAGGCGCTGCTTTCGAGGGGTGTCGATGTGGATCCCGTGGACGCCAGCGGCAGGGAACTGGTCGCAAGGCTGTTGCATGGCGGATACGACCGTGTGTTCAACGCCCTGCATGGCCCGGGAGGCGAGGACGGCCTGATTGCCGGGCTGCTTGCGCTGCTGAACCTGCCTTGCACCGGCGCCGGCCATGTGGCGCTGGCGCTGTCCATGGACAAGCACTTCAGCAAGCTGGCGTTCGCTTCCGCAGGCGTTCCCACGCCTGCCTGGCGTCTGGTCCGGGATCTCCCGGGAGCCCGCGAGGCCGCGGGCGAGCTGGGCTATCCGCTGAGTGTGAAGCCGAACAGGCAGGGGTCCAGCCTGGGTGTTTCGAGGGTCAACCGCGCAAACGAGCTCGATTCCGCCTATCGGAGCGCTTCGCAGTACGCCGGCGGGGTGATTGTCGAGGCCTGGATCGAAGGCGGCGAGTACACGGCCACGATGCTGCAGGGCGAGATGCTTCCGGTCATTCGGATTCTTCCTCCGGAAGGCGATTTCTACGATTTCCACACCAAGTACGAGAGCGCGGGCACGCGCTACATCTGTCCCAGCGGACTGGACGGGGATACGGAGGCGGAAGTCAAGCGTCAGGCGCAAGCGGCGGTCCGCGAGTTGGGTGTCAGCGGTTGGGCGCGCGTGGACCTGATGCTCGATAGCCGGCAGGACCTGTGGGTTCTGGAGGTGAATACGGTTCCCGGGATGACCTCGCACAGTCTGGTACCGATGGCGGCAGCCGCGGCCGGCATTTCATTCGAGGATTTGTGCTGCCGGGTGCTTGAAACCAGCTTCGATCATTCGCCCATGCGCGCGGGAGCAGGCCGATGAACAGATCGAGGCGCAGGCCGGCAAGCAGGCGCAGGAGGGTGGCCTCGCCCATCCTGGCCGCCTGTCTGCTGTGCGCGGCCGCCGCCGTTGCGATGCCCGGCCTGACGCACGTGCCGGTGCGTGAAGTCAGGATTCACGGCGCCTTCGAGCGGGTGACGAAAGAAGACATCCAGGCTCTGGTCACCCCTCATCTGGGCTGGGGCTGGGTGCGGCTGCCCGTGGATCGGTTGCGCGGGCAGCTGGAGTCCTTGCGCTGGGTGGCGGCCGCCAGCGTCCGGCGCGAGTGGCCGCTGAGCCTGAGCATAGAGATTGCCGAACACCGGCCGGTTGCGCGCTGGGGAGAGGAGGCCATGCTGGATGAAACGGCGGCCATCTTCGATCCGGGCGACTCGGTCAACCGCGAGCTCCCCGTATTGCGGGGTCCCGACGGCGCCCAGGGCGAGGTTCTGGAACGCTACCGGGTGTTCTCCCGCCGCCTGGGCGAAACATCCCTGGCGCTCGACGCGCTCAGCCTCGACGCGCGGGGCGGCTGGGCGCTGCAATTGCGGGGCGGTCCGCAGTTGCGGCTGGGCGCCGAATCGGTCGACCGCAGGTTTGAAAGGGCCTTGCTGGCCCTGGAGAGCCTGCCGCGGGAAACGAAGCGCGAGATCGCTTGCATCGACTTGCGCTACCCCAACGGATTCGCCGTCGCCTGGCGATCCCCGGGCGGTCGTCGGCCCAACCACGGAGGATATTCGCCATGACACGCAAGCGCGACCGGGAGATCGTCACGGCGCTGGATATCGGCACTTCGAAGGTGGCGGCCATCGTGGCGGCCGTGGACACGGAATCCGGGGGCCTGGAAATTCTCGGCTTCGGCTCCAGTCCGTCGCTGGGAATGAAACGGGGATCGGTGGTCAACATCGAGGCCACGGTCAGGTCGATCGATCAGGCCGTGGGCGAGGCCGAACTGATGTCGGGAGTGCAGATCGGCGACGTGATCGTGGGTATTTCCGGCGATCATGTGCAAGGTCTGGCCTCGCACGGCATCGTGGCGGTTGGCGGCGAGGAGGTGTCGGAATCCGATGTGGCGCGCGTGATCGAAGCGGCCCGGGCGGTGGTCGTGCCCTCGGACAAGCGCGTGCTGCATGTGCTGCCGCGGGATTATGTGGTGGACGATCAGGACGACATCCTCGATCCCACCTCGATGTCCGGCGTGCGCCTCGAGGCGCATGTGCACATCATCACGGTGGGAGAAAGCGCCGCGCAAAACATCGAGAAATGCGTGCGCCGTTGCAATTTGCGCTCGGAGCGCATCGTGCTGGAACACCTGGCTTCGGGCACCGCCATTCTCACCGAAGATGAAATGCAGCTGGGCTGCTGCGTGCTGGACATTGGCGCGGGAACCACCGATATCGCGGTGTTCGAGGGCGGGTCGATCCGCTTCACCCACGTCATTCCCATCGCCGGGGATCAGGTGACCTACGACATCGCCCAGTCCCTGCGCACGCCTACCCAGGCGGCGGAACAACTCAAGATCCGCTACGCCTGCGCGCTGGCGCAAATGGTGGAGGAGGACGAGGAAATCGAGGTGGTGAGCGTGGGCGACCGACCGCCCCGCAAGCTGTCGCGCCAGGCGCTGTCCCGGGTGGTGGAGCCGCGCTACGAGGAGCTCTTCCAGCTTGCTCACAACGTGTTGCACCGCGGCGCCTACCTGGATAACGCCGCCGCGGGGGTGGTGCTCACCGGCGGTACTTCGGCCATGCCGGGCGCGGTGGAGCTCGCCGAGGAGGTTCTGAATGTTCCCGTGCGTCTGGGCTATCCGCAGCGCGTCCGGGGACTGACCGAGGTGGTCGCCAACCCGGCGCACGCCACGGGCGTGGGCTTGCTGCTTTATGCGCTCAAGCCGCGCGACGAGGGTACGGAGCCGGGCGGCAGATCCGGAAAAAATGTCCTGCGTTCTGCCGTCAACTGGTTCAAGGGTCAATTCTGACCGTCTTTTGATATCGCGCGCAGTCGCGGAGGAACAAAGTCAATGGAGGCTAAAGACATGAACATAAGACTGGTGAAGTCGGAGCCCGGAAGCTGCCCCCGGCTCAAGGTGGTGGGTGTTGGCGGCGCCGGCGGCAATGCGATCAACGAGATGGTCAAGTCCAATGTGCGCAACGTGCAGTTCGTTGCCGTCAATACCGATGAGCAGGCGCTGTCGAGGTCGGGCGCGGAGGTCAAGGTCACGATCGGCCGCACCGTGACGCAGGGCATGGGCGCCGGCTCGGATCCGGCCAGGGGCAAGGAGGCGGCCGTGGAGGACCAGGAGCGGCTCGCTGCGGTCATGGACGGCGCCGACATGATCTTCGTGGCTGCGGGGATGGGCGGCGGCACCGGCACCGGCGCGGCGCCGGAAGTGGCGCGCGTGGGCCGCGAAGCCAATCTGCTGGTGGTGGGAGTGGTAACCACCCCGTTCGAGTTCGAAGGCCCGGCGCGGATCGAGATTGCGCACGAGGGGATTGCGGCGCTGGGCGAATATGCGCACTCCATCATCACGGTGCCCAACGAAAAACTCTTCGATTACTTTTGCGGACAGGGCGAAGGCGATGTCACCATGGAGGAGGCGTTCGGCGAATCGAACAAGGTGCTGCGCAATGCGGTGCGCGGGATTGCCGAGTTGCTGACCTGCCCGGGCCGGATCAACGTGGATCTGGCGGATGTGCGCAAGGTCATGCAGGAACCGGGGAGAGTGGTGATTGGCGCGGGCGAGGCCACCGGTCAGGATCGCGCCCGCGAAGCCCTCGAGCACGCGATGCAGAGCCCGCTGTTGCAGGGAGTGGACGTTCGCGATGCGCGCGGACTGTTGGTGAACATCACGCACGGCAACGACCTGGGGATGCGCGAGTTCAAGTCGCTGGGCGATTCCCTGCAGAGCATGCTGGCCCGCGAGGGCATGGTCAAGTTCGGCGAGGTCGTCAACGAGACCATGAAGGGCGCTGTGCGGGTCACGCTGGTGGCCACGGGGCTGAGCGCCTCGGGAGACGACCGGGACCAGCAGGCGCAATCCTCGCCCCAGCACTTGCGCTCGGAGCCCCGCCGCGACGGGACCTATGGAACGCCGCGCGGGAATCTCCGCGGCGGCAACTCGCAGCGCAGCATCCTGGGCCTTGCGTCCCAGCCCAGCTACGAAGGGCTGGAGCGCCCGGCGGTGATGCGAGTGCGGCCCGGGAGCGGCTCTTCGCGCAGCAACGACCTGTTCAACCCCGTGCCCACCCACCTTCGAAAGCAGGTCGATTAGTGGTGCGTTAACATCCCTTGATGTATTGTCGGGATCGTTGCCGAACGACAGGGAGTAGCAGGTTCATGCCCAATCGATCACATCGCAATTCCGGTTACAGGGCGATGAACGCCATGAACCGGGAAAACAAGCCGCATTCATCCGTTCAGAATGTGAACTTGAAGGCGCCGGATGCGACCCACCATGTCGTTGAGGTTGATGACTGCTGCAACCTGCTTGCTCGTTTGCCGGACGCTTCCGTTCAGTTGATCGTGTGCGATCCCCCTTACAACATCATGCTGGCCAATTGGGATCAGCATGACGATTACATTGGATGGGCGTCGATCTGGCTTCAGGAAGCAGAGCGCGTGGGGCATCCAACGCAAAAGCCGAGAGCCGTCATTCAACGGCTGGTCCGTTCCATGTCGTATCCCGGGTCAACGATCGTGGATTTTTTTGGCGGGAGCGGAATTACGACGCGAGTCGCTATAGAGGAGGGGCGCCATAGCGTGTGCTGCGACACGGATCGTCTTTTTCGCCGCTATGTGTCGGAACAAGTGAAGAAAATCCGGCCCCGCGACCTTCTTGCCCCGATGCCGGAGTTCAGGATCAGCGAGCGCCTGGACGATACGCATCCGGTGTTCGCCTCGAAGTGGAACAGCAGCCGGGAGCCACGGGCAGCAGCGTGAATCGAGCCCGTTGGAACCGCCACGATTTTGATACTATTTCTGTAAGGAAGAATGCTCCGGGAATCCTTTCTGCCAACATTGTTGAGGCGGCGGCCACTCTTGCAATTATTGAAGGGCGGTAGAGAGGAGCAATGATGAAAGCAGACGAATTGACAGCCATATTCGAACGTGAAGGAAGCGGATACATCGTGCTGCAGAAAAGCACGCCATTACATGGGAACACCTTGCAGCCGCCCAAACGGCTTTTCCTCTTGCAAATCGATCTTTGATCGGGATACAGCGAGAAATCCGGGGGAACTTCAGATCAGGGGCGGTATTCCAGGATGGCCGAATGGCCAGCAATGTCCAGAATGCGCACATCGAGGGTGGCGCCGCTTGAGTCGGTAAGCCGCAGGCGCTCGCCGAAGAGGAAGTACACTGGCTGCGGCGCTCCCTCGTTGATCGAGAGGTTACGGGCGTATGCGTAAGTGCGATCATGGGTGTCGCGTGTGGGCTCGAAGTTGCCCGCCAGACCCGGAATGCGCCCGCCGCCTTCGGTGAAGATGACCGCGCCCCCGTCTCGCAATTCATCGAGGTCAATGTCCAGGGGCTGCCGCCCCGGCATCCAGTTTCGCTCGATATGAGCCGCGTATCCCGGCGCCGCGGCGTACACGGTCATGGGCAAGCGCGAGGTATGCAGCTTGATTGCCGCGTTGCCAGCCTGATCGGTTCGGGCGCGCTTCCAGGTACCGTTCGGGTACAGCGCCAGCAGGTCCGCATCGGGTAGCGGTTTGCCGCCTGCGCGGACGGCGATGCCGACAGTTGCGGGACTCGGTTCCGGCGCCGCTGCCGGAATGGCGAGCAGGACTTCGGCGCCGTCAATGAGTCGATACTCGGGGCGCCGCCCGCAAAGTTCCTGCGTTTCGCGCAGAATGATGGGAACGCCATCCCCGCGCCTTTCCATGAAGTACTGGCGGTCCTCGCCCCCTCGAATCTCGCCGACTCGCATGCGCCCGAGCATGGACGCCAGCACCTCGTTCCGGGTGGCCTGCCGTCTTGTCATGTTCTCGATGGTGAGATTGTTTGGCAACGGCCCGGGCGACTGAATCTCCAGGCGATCCTCGAACATCGATAGGCGTATTGCGGCGCCGCGGATCGAGTAGTCGCGGTGGACGACCGCATTGACGACGGCCTCGAATACGGCCCGCATGCTGTATTGCGGCAAGTCCACCCGCCCCGGCTCCTTGCGAGCGCCAACCCGCATGTTGCGCGCGGCAAACGCTACGGCGGCGGCGATCTGCCGGTCCAGGGGGCCTGTGATCTCCTGCGCGTCGATCTGTTCGGAGGATCGGTCTCGCCCGCGGTAGAGGGTCGCGGTGATCCTCGCGGTAGGGAGCCGCTGCTCGGGCTCGGTCGTACACAGCAGGATGCCCGCCACTGTGGCGCGAAGGATCCCCGCCTGATCTCGCGCGAGAAGCGCAAGTTTCTCGAGGGCCGCGGCCGGGTCGGCAGCGCCCTCCGCCGACAGCAACGGCTTCCACAGCGCCTCCGAGAGTGTGCGGAATCCGGTGTCGGGAACGGTCCGTTCGTCGAATGACCGGAAACGGGTCTGTCCGCGCCGCTGGGCGAGCCGCAGGCGTTCTTCGCTGGCCATCCGCCTCTTGCTGGCCCCGACGCGGACGAAGCTGCCTCCCGGACTGTCATGCAGCGACTCGCCTTCCGGTATCTCCACCACGACAAGCGCCCTGCCTTCGAGTTCCCGGTGATAGGTGCGGATCGCCACAGGCGGCTTGATGGTGTCGGTGGCCACTTCAACGACCAGAGCGTCGAGAGCCGCGAGTTGCGTCCGCGTCATGCCGCGCACGCGGCCGTCATCCGTGACTCCGCACAGGAGTACGCCGCCGCGGGCATTGGCAAGCGCGGCAATCTCTTCGGCCAGATCGTCCCGTTTCGGTCGGCGGGGTTCGTTACCGGCGAACTCGATCTGCTTGCACTCGCAGCCGCTGTCCTCGCCGAGCCGTATGCGTTCCCTGATTTCGGCCTCGTCGTAGATCATACTGAAATCATTCCGATCAACTTGGCGAGCCATATCAAGAATCTGGTTGATGAGCGCGAGCGCGGCGCGCGCCATCATCGGCTTGCCCGCAGCTTCCAATGCCTTGGCGTAGCGCGCGTATCCTCAGCCTTGGCGTAGCGCGCGTATCCTCAAATGTTCCTGAAAAAGCATACCGAAGCGTAACTGCTTGGGGGCCATCCGTGCAATCGGTGAGATATGCGCGCTAACATACCGCGATGTATTGTCGGGATCGTTGCCGAACGACAGGGAGTGGCAGGTTCATGCCCAATCGATCACATTGCAATTCCGGTTACAGTGCGATGAACGCCAAACCTTCGCCTTGCGAGATCCGCAATCCACACTTCGTGCGGAGCTGTCAAGAAATGCACAGACGGTTGACAGCCATAGTCGAACGTGAAGGAACCGGATACGTCGCGTTGTGTCCCGAAGTGGATGTTGCAAGCCAGGGAGACAGCGCAGCGGAGGCGCGTGCGAATCTCGAGGAGGCGCTGGCGCTCTTTTTCGAGGCCGCTTCGCCCGGGGAAATAAAACGTCGCGCCAAACGCGATATCTGCCTTGCCGATGTCGAAATAGCCGCTGGATAGCCCGGGCATCCAGCGGATTGCGAAGCTGCGGGCGAGAAGCGCCTCGCTCCTCGCGAGTTTGGCTCCAGACGGTTCTCAAAGCGTGTAATATACCGCGCCGGCCCAAATTCAATGGATCGTCGGGTGCAATAGCGAATTTAAGGGGGAAAGTATGCGCGCAGCCTGTTTCTTGTTATCAATGGTTCTCGCCGCTCCGCTTGCGGCCCAGGATGAAGCCCGGGAGGCAGGCGCCTCAGGGCTGGTTATCGAAGAAATCGTGGTCACGGCGACCCGCCGGGAACGCCTGATCATGGAGGTGCCCCTGGCGGTTTCCGCCTATGGGGCCGGACAACTCGAATTGAGCGGAGTGTCCGACATCGGGCGCCTGATGCGCATTGCGCCGAGTCTGCTCCTGAGCACGGGACAGGCGGAAACGGTCGGCGCCACCGCGCTGATCCGGGGCATCGGCACCAACAGTGACAACCCCGGTCTCGAGCCCGCTGTGGGCTTGTACGTGGATGGCGTCTACCGCAATCGGGCGGGCGTGGGCTATAACGAACTGGGGGCCGTGCAACGAGTCGAAATCCTGCGCGGTCCGCAGGGCACCCTGTTCGGTCGCAACGCCTCGGCCGGCGTGGTCAGCATCATCACGGCCGGTCCCGACCCCGACGGCTCGGCATACGCCGACCTCAGCTTTGGATCTTATGATGCGGTTCGGGTCGAAGCGGGCGTCAGCGGAGGCAGCGCCGCCAGCGGGCTTTCGGCCCGGCTCGACGCGGTCTGGCACGAACGCGACGGTTTCCTGGAAGACGCCAACGACGACCGCGCCTACAACGACCGCGACCGGCTGTTCCTGCGCGGCCAACTGATGTACGAGCCGAGCGAGGACCTGAGCTTTCGGGTGATTGTCGATCACACCACCCGCGAGGAGGTGTGCTGCGCCGCGGTGGGTCTGGTGCGCGGCCCCACGGCCGATATCGTCCAGGCCGTCTCGGCGTTGCAGACCCGCAATCCCGCAATTGTCGGCATCGCATTCGATCCCTGGGATCGCAAGGCCACGGTTACCCCGAGTTCCGGCTATCACCAGGGTATGGACGACTCCGGCGTTTCACTGGAGATCAACGCCAGCACGGCCCTGGGCCGCGTGACCAGCATCACCTCCTTCAGGAACTGGGACACGGACCGCGGCATGGATATCGATTTCGCCACTATCGATCTCGGGGAGCGGCCCCATGGGGAATCCACCACCGGCTTCGAGACCTTCACCCAGGAGATTCGCATCAATGGCGAGGCCGGCCCGGTGGACTGGCTGGTCGGCGCTTTCTACGCCAACGAGGATTTGAACTACACCGATGTTCTGCAATTCGGAGCGGGCTGGTCGCCCTACGCGGATGCAATCGCCCGCCGGGCCGCCGCCGGGGTGGGCGGCGGTTTTTCGCAGCTGGGCGCCGCGACGCCGGCGCTGGAAGCCGGCGCTGCCCAACTTGCGGGCGGCGCGGCCGGCTTCGCCGCCAGCCTTGCGCCTTTCCTCCCGCCGGGCTTTGCGCCTCCCCGGCTCACGGCGACCCTGCCGTCGTTCCCGGCGTTTCCCTTTCATCCCTGGGCTGGCTACGAACAATACGCGCAAGGCGTCTTCCAGGGAAACGGTTCCCGGGACCAGTTTGCGCAGAACTCCGAGAGCTGGGCGCTCTTTACCCACAACAGCATTGCCCTGGCCAACGACTTCGAACTGACCGTGGGGCTGCGCTACACCTCCGAGAACAAGTCGCTTGAAGCCCGCCTCGAATCGTCCGACCGGATCTGCCGGCCCTTCAGCCAGCAGGTCCTCGGGTATCTTCAGTCCATGCAGACCTATCTCGGCGGCGTGAAGGCCTACACCGATGGCGTAAACCAGTACCTGCAGCAGCTCGACGGTTTCGTCCGGCAGGCAACGCAGGCCATTCCGGATCCGACTGCGCAGGCGCTGGTTACCCAGGGCGCGGCCCAGGTCAAGGCCGGCGCCCAGGCGCTCCTGCCCGGCGCCGGGCAGGTGACGCAGGGCGGTCAGGCGCTATTGGCCAATCCGGATGTGAGCGCAGGCATTGCCCAGATGACGGCGTTTGCCTGCTTCCCCTTCGTGGATCCCAACCTTGACGGGGCGTACTCCGGCGCCCTGGATGAGGGCGAGCTCTCCGGTACGGTGCGCTTGTCGCGTCAGGTGGGCGATTATCTGGTTTACGGCGGCTATGCCCGCGGCTACAAGGCCGGAGGTTTCAACATGGACCGCAGTGGGCTGCTCAGCCCCGTCTGGGACCGGCTGGCCAACAGGACCGCCAATACTCCGGGCGTGCATGACTGGATTTTCCGCCCCGAGACCGTGGATGCCTTCGACCTGGGCGCCAAGTTCGAGTTCGAGAACCGGCGCGCCACCATGGACATCAACCTGTTCTACGAGAAGTTCGACGGTTTCCAGTTGACGGCGTTTACAGGGTTGGCCTTCGAGGCCCGGAACATTCCGGAAGTAACAAGCCAAGGCATCGAAATCGAGGCGCGCGGCATGGTTGTTCTCGGCGTCGAGCTGTTCGGCGGCCTCACCTATGCGGACGTGAAATATGGCGAGGGGCCGGAATACGGGGCGCGTTCGGGACAGCAGATGACGAACGCTCCCGAGTGGACCGGCGTGGCCGGCGGCACGGTGCGCTTTCCTGTCGGTCGGTTCGAGGGCGCCTTCCATCTGGATGCGCGCTATACCAGCGACCACAACACGGGCGCCGACCTGGACATCGAAAAGCGCCAGGACGCATTTACCGTGGTGAACGCCAGGATGATACTGACCTTTCCGGGCGCGACGCGCTGGACCGCCGACCTTTGGGCTCGTAACCTGTTCGACGAGGATTATTTCGTTACCGCCTTCGACGCGCCGGTTCAGGGTTCCGGCACCGGCCCGGGATCCACGCAATCGTTCAATGCGTTCCTGGGCAACCCGCGCGAATATGGGGTCAGCTTGCGCTACGAGTTCTAGCCGCCTGGCGGGCCTTGGGGGAAGGGTTCCCGAGACGGTCGCGATGCGGGCATTGCGTTCGGGCGCAGGCGGTTGCTGCCGCAGGGCAGGGTGCTGGCCGCCGGTTGGCCCCGGCGACTTGCATTTTTCCCAAAAATGGCCATAATTCGACAGCTTATGAGTAGCTCCTTCCGTTGCTACGGAGTGCGACAGCACACTTTGCGCGGCGCGGTTTCCGTTTCCGGCGTCGGCTTGCACAGCGGTCGGCGGGCGCGGTTGACCCTGCGGCCTGCAGCGCCGAATACCGGGGTGATGTTCCGGCGCGTGGATCTGGACGGCGGAAGGGAGGTTCCGGCTCGCCATGACTTCGTTTCCGGTACGCTTCGGGGCACGACGCTGGGGCGCGAAGGCGCCACCGCGGCCACGGTGGAGCATCTGCTGTCGGCGCTGGCCGGAATGGGCGTCGATAACGTCTGGGCGGATCTGGATGGGCCCGAAGTGCCGGCGCTGGACGGCAGCGCTTCGGCTTTCGTTCTGTTGATCGAGGAGGCGGGCCTGGAGGCGCAGGAGTCGCCGAGGAGCTATATCCGGGTGCGGGAAGAAGTGCGCGTGGAGCAGGGCCGTCACTGGGCGGCGCTGGCGCCGGGCGAGGACTTCAGCCTGCATTATCAGGGCGACTTCGCCCACCCCGCTTTTGCGCGGGGCGGTCTTTCCTGCAGCCTCGAGTTCTCCCGCACTGCCTATATCGAGCAAATCAGCCGCGCCCGCACCTTCGGTTTCCTGCACGAGGTCGCCGCCATGCGAAAGCACGGGCTGGCGCTTGGCGGGAGCCTGCAAAACGCCGTTGTGTTCGACAGCTATCGCCCCATCAACGAGGGCGGTTTGCGCTATTCGAACGAACCGGTTCGGCACAAATTGCTCGACGCCGTGGGCGATTTGTATCTTCTGGGCAAGCCCTTGATCGGCAGGTTCCATTGCTTCGGATCCGGGCACTCGCTCAATGTGCGCCTGATCCGGGAACTCATGAGCCGGTCTTCGGCTTGGGAGGAAGTGAGCGCCGTGCCCGCCGGCAAAATGGCGCCCGCCCGGACCGGAAGGGCGGAAGACCCGGTTGTTCTACAGGGCTAGCTTGATGCGTATCTGTCGCACCGGCCAGCCGTCATTGCCTGCCGCTGCTTTCAGTCCGTCGGTTTCGAAGCGCAAGCGGGCGGCCCATTCCGGCGCCGCCGCAAACACCGTAAGCGTGCCGCCGGGGTCCAGGTCGCAGCCGGCGAATCCGTCGCGCAGGTCGGGTTGCAACGCGCTGCGGAGCCGCTCGGAAAGCGCAGTCTGGCCCCGCGCCAGCGCCGTCAGGTCGGAGAGCGCCGAAGCGATAGGCTCGGGACGCCCTTTCCGGTGTTTTCTTGCCATGGAGCTATCTTGTGGATCCTGCCTGTGACGATCTTGCCATGAACTTGAGCAGACGGCGAGGGTTGCTGAAGCACCCCAATGTCCTGTGGGCGCTGGTTCTGCTTGCGTGTTCGGCGGGGAGCTTTCTGGCCGGCGGCCTGACACAGGAACGGGCGTTGCCCTCGGCAATCGAGCGACTGGACAAGCTTCAGGCCGCCCTGGCGGCTCAGGACGAGGAATTTGAAGCGGCCCGGGTCAACGCGGAGCGGAGGATCGCCGTTCTGGCGGCCAGGGTAGGGGAAATGAAGGCGGCTCTGGTGCGGATGGAAACATGGCAAACAGCGCTGGGCGAAATGCGCGGGGAGGCCCCGATCCAGCCCGTCAGCGCCGAGATCGCAGAAACCCCTCTGGTCTTTGACGCGCCCGCGACCGATGGCCGGGTCGATGTGATTGCCGAGCTGAACTTCCTCAGCGCCCGCATGAACCATCGCTTCGAGGAATTGAGGAACGTGGCGGCCACCCTGACGGCGGAAGGCTCGGAGAGCATGTTCGCGCCTTCCGGCTGGCCGGTGGCGTCGCGCCACATTACCTCCTATCGCGGCTACCGCAAGGATCCTTTCTCCGGCAAGCGCCAGTGGCATGACGGCGTCGATATCGACGGCGAAATGGGCGATCCCATATACGCAGTGGCGTCGGGCATCGTTACCTGGGCAGGCCCCAGAAGCACATACGGACAGCTGGTGGAAGTCAGCCATGCAGGCGGTTACACGACCCGCTACGCCCATAATTCCCTGAATCTTGTGGCGGTGGGCGATTATGTGCAGCACGGGCAGGAAATAGCCCGTGTGGGCCGTTCCGGCCGCGTCACCGGAAGCAGCCTGCACTTTGAAATCCTGCGCGATGGTGTTTCCGTAAATCCGGTTGATTTTTTGCGCAAAGCGCCCTGATAGCGGCGCTATCCCCTGGCTGCGACCCGCCAACAGCCTGCCGATCCACAATGAGAGTTGTGACTGGGGGCAATCCGTGAATCCCCTGCAAAGGATTTTCGGCAGCCGAAACCAGAGACTGCTCGCCCGCTACGGGAAGACTGCCCGGCGGATCGGCGCCCTGGAGCCGGAACTCTCCCGGGCCTCCGACGCCCGACTCAAGGAGCGGGCGTCGCTGCTGCGTAGTCGCGCTGTCGAGGAGGGCAACCTGGAGGCCCTGCTGCCGGAGGCGTTCGCGCTGGTCCGGGAGGCCAGCGTTCGCACCCTGGGTATGCGCCATTTCGACGTTCAGTTGATTGGGGGAATGGCCCTGCATGAGGGGAAGATCGCCGAGATGCGAACCGGCGAAGGCAAGACGCTGGTTGCAACCCTGCCAGCCTTCCTCAACTCCCTGGCCGGCGCCGGCGTCCACATCATTACCGTGAACGACTATCTGGCGCAGCGCGACGCCGAATGGATGGGGCCGGTCTACCGTTTCCTCGGCTGCACGGTCGGCGTGGTGAAGAGCCAGCAACCGGCCGGGGAGAAACGCGACGCGTACCGAAGCGATGTCTGCTATGGAACCAACAACGAGTTCGGGTTCGACTATCTGCGCGACAACCTGGCGTTGCGCGACGAGGATCAGGCGCAACGCGGCCTGACCTTTGCGATCGTTGACGAGGTGGACTCGATCCTGATCGACGAGGCGCGCACGCCTCTGATCATTTCCGGGCCAGCGGAGGAAAGCACCGAGCTCTACCGCAGGATGAATCGTGTGGCGCCGCGCCTGCGCAAGCAGGCGCAGGAAGACGGGCCCGGAGATTTCACGCTCGATGAGAAGGCCCGACAGGCCTATCTCACGGACCAGGGCCACGAACGTGTGGAGAAGCTGCTTGCGCAGGAGGGGTTGATAGAGGCCGGCGGGAGCCTGTATGACGCCGCCAATGTGCGCCTCATGCACCACCTGACCGCGGCCTTGCGGGCGCATCATCTGTTCCGGCGCGATGTGGACTACATCGTGCGTGACAGGGAGGTGGTCATCGTGGACGAGTTCACCGGCCGGACCATGCCGGGGCGGCGCTGGTCGGACGGACTTCACCAGGCCGTCGAGGCGAAGGAGGATGTTGCTGTCCGCCAGGAAAACCGCACTGTGGCCTCGATCACCTTCCAGAACTATTTCCGTATGTACGAAAAGCTGGCGGGCATGACCGGAACCGCGGACACCGAGGCCTATGAATTCCAGCAAATCTACGGACTCGAAGTCGTCGTCATTCCCACCCACAAGACCATGATTCGACGCGACGCGCCCGATCTGGTGTTCCTCACGGCTGCCGACAAGTTCGGCGCCGTGGTCGAGGACATACAGGAAAGCCGCGCCCGGGGCCAGCCCGTGCTCGTGGGCACAGCTTCCATCGAGACCTCGGAACTGTTGTCCGGCAAGCTCAGGGAGCTTCGTGTTCCGCATCAGGTGCTCAACGCGAAGCAGCACGAAAAAGAGGCGCAGATCATCACGGAAGCCGGTCGTCCCGGCGTTGTGACGATCGCCACCAACATGGCCGGCCGCGGCACCGATATCGTTCTGGGAGGCAATCTGGACGCCGAGCTGAAGGCCCTTGGCGAGGAATCCGCACAGGCCGAAAAAGACGCGCTCAAGGAAGACTGGGAACGGCGCAACCGGCAGGTGATCGAGGCTGGCGGCTTGCGCATCGTGGGTACGGAACGGCACGAATCCCGGCGTATCGACAACCAGTTGCGGGGGCGTTCGGGGCGGCAGGGGGATCCCGGGGCCTCGCGCTTTTATATTTCGCTGGAGGACAACCTGATGCGGATCTTCGGCGACCCCAAGCGTACGCGGGGCATGCTGTCGTCTGTGGGGATGCGCGAAGGCGAGGCCATTGAAAGCAAGCTGCTGACCCGTCAGATCGAACGCGCCCAGCGCAAGGTGGAGGCGCGCAACTTCGATATACGCAAGCAGCTGCTGGAGTACGACGATGTTGCCAACGATCAGCGCTGTGTAGTGTACGAGCGGCGCAACGATTTGCTGGGGACGGGAGATGTCGGCGATATCGTCGAGGGTATGCGGCGCGAGATGGTGTCGGATCTCGTGGCCCAGTACATGCCGGAAGACGCGGCGGATCAGGACTGGGACCCGGCGGCCCTGGAAAAGGCGCTGTCGCTGGAACTCGGCGTGCAGGCGCCGGTGGCGGAGTGGCTCAAGGGCAATGCCGGATCGGGTTCCGAGGCGGTGGCCGAGCGCGTGGTCGAGGAGTTGGAGCGGCTCTACAGGCAGAAGACGGCTGCGGTGGCGCCCGATGTCATGCGTCATATCGAGCGCGTTGTTTTGCTGCAGCAACTGGACCATCACTGGAAAGAGCATCTGGCCGCAATGGACTATCTGCGCCAGGGCATTCACCTGAGGGGTTATGCGCAGCGCAACCCCAAGCAGGAATACAAGCGCGAAGCCTTCGAAATGTTCACGGAAATGCTGGGAATGGTGGCCAGACAGGTCACCGTGCTGCTGAGCAGGGCGCAGTTTTCCGAGGCCCCGCAGCCCATGGAGCAAACGCCTGCTCCGCAGCGCCAACTGCGCCTCCAGCATGCGGAGGTTTCCGCGTTGTCGGCGCCCGCGGCGGAGGCGCCCGCGGGTTCTCCGCGCCGGGATGCGGGCAATGACCGTCGCGCGGCGCGCGTTCCGGCGCCTTCGCCGGTGCAGACCTACCGGCGCGGCGGCCCGCGCATTGGCCGCAACGATCGCTGTCCTTGCGGATCCGGCAAGAAATACAAGCGCTGCCATGGCGCTCCGGGCGCCCGCTCCGGACCTGCTGCGCCGCTATAGCTGGAACGAATCTCCGAGATACACCGAACGCACCTTCGGATCCGCCAGCAACACCTTCGGATCGCCAGACGCGATCACCACGCCCTCATGCAGGATGTAGCCCCGGTTGCATATGCCCAGGGTTTCCCGAACGTTGTGATCCGTGATCAGCACACCGATGCCGCGTTGCGCCAGTTCGGCGATCCGGCCCTGGATTTCCGTGACCGATATGGGGTCGATGCCGGCAAATGGTTCATCCAGCAGCAGGTAGCGCGGCTGTCTGGCAAGGGTGCGGGCCATTTCCACCCTGCGCCGTTCACCGCCGGAGAGACTCACTCCCGGCGACTTTCGCACCGGGTGCAACTGGAACTCGTCCAGCAGCCGGTTCAGTTCGTTCCTGCGCGCGGCGCGGTCGAGTTCGGCGCGCAGTTCGAGTATGGCGAGGATGTTCTGTTCAACCGATAGCTTGCGGAATATCGACGCTTCCTGTGGCAGGTAGCCCATTCCCAGCCTTGCGCGGCGGTGGACAGGCAACCCGGTAATATCGGCGCCGTCCAGAGATATGGCGCCGGCATCGCAGTTCATCAGCCCGGCGACCATGTAAAAGGCGGTCGTCTTGCCGGCGCCGTTGGGGCCAAGCAGGCCCACCACCTCGCCGCCCCGGACCTCGAAGGATGCCTCTCTTACGGCTTGGCGCTGGCCAAAGCGCTTGGAGATCCGGTCCGCCCTGAGACTACTCATCCGCTGGCGGAGCAAGGGATTCGAACAGGAATTGCACGGGTTCTCCGTCGCCCGGGGCCACGGTCACGGTCTCGGCCTTCAGGTCGAAGGTAATCGAGTCCCCGCTGACCCGACTCTCGGGGGTCTCGATCGCCGCGCCCCCCATGAACCGCACCTGCTCGCCGTCCGCATCGTATTCCATCTGCTGTGCGCTTCCCTTCACGACCTGCCTCCCTTCATTGAGCATCCGCGCCGGGTTGCCGCGAACGACCGCGTGGATGAGCCTTTTTTCGAACCTGAGTTCCGCCTCGTCGCAATGGAGCGTGGCGGGGCCGGCGCGAAAGCGGACATTGCCCCAGAACTGCCAGGTCGTGTTCCTGAAGTCCAGCGACGCGGTCTCGGCGCGGTCGGCCTTGATCTCGAAGTCGCCTTGCCTGATGGTCACGCCGGTAGAAACGAGGCGCCCCCGCGCGCCATCGTAGCGCGACCATTCGGTGCGGATGTCCAGATCCTCCGACGGTTCTGGAGAGGTCGGTTCCTGCGCTCCTCCCCGGGCCGCCGCGAGCACCGCTGCGGCCAGCACGGTGGCTGCGCAGGCGCAGGCGTTAACCCGCATGTCTCACCGGGCCGGGACAGCGCCTTGCAACATCCCGACCGATCTCCTGCTTTCCTCTGCCTGCAAGGATCGCCTGCATGGGGCTTGTTTCTTGCGGTTTGCGGACGATTCGGCCCCGCCGATGCACGCGCCTGTTCGCGCCGCCACAGGCGTGGCTGTGCTTGCGCCCGCGATCGCGCACTGGTATCTCAAGGCATTGCTCGCCCGGAATTTCGCAATCCGGCGACAGCTGCGGGTCAGGGATTGACGATCGCCTGCACATTGGAATCAAGTGTAATGGTTTCGTCGGCCACCCGCGCCTTCAGACCATCGGCCTCGAAAACCACTTCGCCGATGCGCACCCGGACCGGCTGGTCGGTGTGTGCAGTCATGCTTTCCATGTCCAGTACCAGGTGTTGGCCGGTGATCGACGGTGCGTCCCCGCTTCCGCCAGCGCGGCGGAAACTTACATCCCTTGTCAACGTCACGCGGGCCCCGTTACCTTGCAAGCGGGCGTGACCGGCCCTTGCCACCCATGCGCCGGAAGGCCCGAAGGTCACACGCAGGTTGCCTTCCGCCGCAAGGTCGGCGCCTTCGCGAGGGAGCCGCGCCGAATCGGCTGCAAGCGACAAGGTGGGCGGGTTGCCCCGGCGAATGGAAACCTGCTGCAGCTTCAGCGCGGGGTCCTCGATTCCCCGTCGCGCGGCAGAGGCCGCGATTTCCATCACTGTCCGCCCGTCGTCGCCCGTCAGGGCCATGCGGGCGTCCCGGAAGAAGTAGTCCCGGGACAACTCCACCTGTTGCGCCACCGGGGGATTCTGGCCCCGCCAGATGAACGGGAAGCTGGCGGCCGCCAGTCCGGCTACCAGCATGGCCGGAAACAGCTTGCGCTTGCGAATCACCCCCGCGCGTCCAGGAGAAAGTCGCACACTTCCCGCACCGCGCCGCGACCGCCGCCCAGGGTGGTTACCCAGTGGGCGGCGGCCCGCACTTCGGGATGGGCGTCGGCGACGGCAATCGCCAGCCCGGCGTCGCGCATTGCCGGCAGGTCCGGCAGGTCATCGCCCACGAATGCGGCCTCGCAGGGGGCCATTCCCAATTCCTCTCGCATGTGCGCCAGCGCGACGCGCTTGTCGCTGCAACGCAGCGCCGTGCGCCGGATACCCAGTTCCTCCAAGCGCAGGCGCAAGCCATGACTGTCCCGGCCGGAAATTACGCCGACTTCCAGTCCGGCGTCGAGCGCACGCCGAATACCGTAGCCGTCTTTCACGCAGAACGCCATGGCCCATTCACTGCCGCTTGCGTCGGCGATATGGATCCGCCCGTCGGTCAACACCCCGTCGGCGTCCAGCACCAGAAGCCTTGTTCCACCTGCCCGCTCGCGCAGGCTCGCCGCCGCGCCACTCACACTACTCCGGCCCGCATCAGGTCGTGGATATTGAAGGCGCCGACAAGCAGCCCGTCGGAAACAACGAGCAGCGCGGTGATCTTGCGCTGCTTCATTTCGGAGACCGCGCCCGCCGCCAGCAATTCGGGCGCCACCATCCAGCCTCCCCTGGTCATGACTTCGGACATGCGGGTGGTCTTGAGGTCCGTTCCACGGTCCATTTCGCGGCGCAGGTCGCCGTCTGTGAACACCCCCAGGGGGTGGCCGTTCCCGTCGGTTACCGCAGTCATTCCGAGGCCCTTGCGGCTCATCTCCAAAAGCCCCTCCGCCAGGGTGACGTCAGGGGCGACCCGGGGGATCTCCGAGCCGGTGCGCATGACATCCGCAACCCGCACCAGCAGGCGCCGGCCCAGCCGTCCCCCGGGGTGGGTTCGGGCGAACTCCTCCGGGGTCAGCCCGCGCGCCTTGAGCAGCGCAACCGCCAGGGCGTCTCCCAGCGCAAGCGCGGCGGTGGTGCTTGAGGTGGGCGCCAGGTTGAGCGGGCAGGCCTCCTCCTTCACCTGAGTGTCCAGCACCGCCGCGGCATGCCGAGCCAGGGCGGAATCCTTGCGCCCGGTCATCGCAATCAGCGGCACACGGTTGCTTTTGAGCATCGGCAACAGGCGCACGATCTCGTCGGTCTCGCCGGAATTGGAGAGCGCGACGACGATGTCATCGGGCGTGATCATGCCCAGGTCGCCATGGCTGGCTTCTCCCGGATGCATGAAGAAGGCGGGCGTTCCGGTGCTGGCCAGCGTCGCGGCGATCTTGCCGGCGATATGGCCCGATTTCCCCATGCCGGTCACCACCACGCGCCCGTTGGTCGACAGACAAAGGCGGCAGGCCTCGCTGAAGTTCCGGTCCAGGCGCTTTTCGAGAGCGCTCACGGCGCGGGCCTCCATTCTCAAGACCCGGCGCGCTTCTTCCAGGAAGGATGCGTTATCGGACATCGCCAGCCATGATAATCCTGCAAGCTTGGATTTTCCCTTGCCCGCCACCCCCGGATTGCGGAGTTCCGGGCAAGAGAGGCCGAGCGCCGGGCTACGGCCCCAGCGCAATCACCACGGCCACATAGCCCGCGAAGGGAAGCAGCAGGGCGGCGCTCCAGATCCGGCCAAGCCGGCCCCGCCACCGGCAGATCAGGGCAAGGATCACGAACCAGCCCGTAAATCCCAGCAGCAGGGGAACATGCAGGGCAAGAAATTGTGGCGAGAAGTCCGAAGGGGCGATCACGCCTGCAACGCCGATGACCACCAGAAGATTGAAGATGTTGGATCCGACGATGTTGCCCAGGGCGATTTCCGCTTCCCGCCTCAGCGCCCCGGCCACAGTGATCGCCAGTTCCGGCAGGCTGGTGCCGATGGCCACCACCGTGGCGCCGATCACCAGCTCGCTCACACCCGCGACCCGGGCCACCTCCTGTGCTGATCGAACCAGCGCTTCCGCTCCCAGCAACAACAGCGCCAGCCCCAGGACAACGCGAATCACATTGCGCGCCATGCTGTGTTGCGCCCGCCCGCCCGTGCTCGCTCTCGGGAGCGCAGGGTCCGGGGCGACATCGCGAATCAGCAGCCAGCACACCAGGGGTAGGGCGGCCAATAGCGCGAATGCATCCAGCCGCGAGAGATAGCCGTTGGCGATCAGCAGGCAGGCCAGCAGCGTTGCGCCCACCATCGTCCCGAGCTCTTTCCGGCCCGCCGCCCTCTCGGGCCGCAGGCCCATGAACAGCACCGCGGCGCCCAGAACCAGTCCGATGTTGGCGATATTCGATCCTGCCGCGTTGCCCAGCGCCATTTCGAAGCTGCCCCGCAAGGCGGCTACAGCCGCAACCACAGCTTCGGGCAGGGAAGTGGCAAAGCCAGCCAGGAACATGCCCACCAGCATCGGCGAAATCTGCATGCGGCGCGCCCCGTCCGAGGCCCCATCGATGAAGGTCCTGGCCCCGAACGCCAGCAGGGCCAGGCCGACCGCTCCGACCGGCAACCATAAGTAGAAAACGCTCACAGACGAGCGTTTCGTACAGCGGAGAGATGTCGGGCACGCACGATTTCAGATTGAAGATAGAATTCGGCTCATGACACCGGGGGAAATTTCCGCACTGATTGCCGCGCATCTGCCCGGCTGCGAAGTTGCTGTCGAAAGCGAGGATAACACGCACTTTCAGGCCCGGGTCGTGAGCGCCGCCTTCGAGGGTCTTTCCCATCTTGGGCGCCATCGCCTGGTGTACGAAGCGCTGGGCGCGCGCATGGGCGGGGATATTCACGCCTTGTCGATCCGCGCCCATACGCCACAAGAGTGGTCGCGGCTGAGCGCGGCTGGCGAAGGGTCCCCGCGTGGATAAATTCGCCGTTTCCGGCGGCAGGCCGCTGGATGGCGAGGTGGTTGTTTCCGGCGCGAAGAACGCCGCTCTGCCTATCCTGGCGGCCTCGATCCTCAGCGCCGACCCGCTCCGGCTGCGCAATCTGCCCGATCTGCGCGATGTGCACACCATGCTTCATCTGTTGAAGGTGCTGGGCGCCGAGCTAAGCGGCTCGGCGCCGGGCAGGATCTGCGTTTCCCTGACCGAACCCGATTCCTTTTCCGCGCCGTACGAGCTGGTCCGCACCATGCGGGCCTCGCTTCTGGTGCTGGGTCCCTTGCTGGGACGCTTCGGCCACGCCGATGTTTCCCTGCCGGGGGGGTGCGCCATCGGCGCGCGGCCCATCGACATGCATGTCGATGCCTTGCGCCACATGGGCGCCGAGGTGGAAATCCGCGGAGGGTATATCTCCGCGCGCAGCAACGGGCTGCGCGGCGCGCGCATCGACCTGCCGCTGCCTACGGTCACGGGCACGGAGAACATCATGATGGCTGCGGCCCTGGCGGACGGCGAAACCGTCATAGAGAACGCCGCGCGGGAGCCGGAGGTGCGCGATCTGGCCGACTGCCTCAACGCCATGGGCGCGCGGGTTTCCGGCGCCGGCGGATCAAGGATAACGGTTCGCGGCGTGAAGCGGCTGCACGGCGCGGAGCGGGAGATCATGCCGGACCGCATCGAGGCCGGCACCTACCTTGTGGCCGGGGCAATGAGCGGCGGACGGGTGGTGGCCCGCTTCGGCGGCGAACTGGCGCTTGGCGAAGTGGTGGCGGCGCTGCGAAACGCGGGCGCCGGGGTTCGTGCGGGGGCGGGCTTCGTGGAACTGGACATGGGCGGGCGCAGGCCGAAGTCGGTCAATGTGGTTACCGCGCCCTGGCCCGGGTTTCCCACCGACATGCAGGCGCAATTCACGGCGCTCAATGCGATCGCAACCGGGCACGCACTGGTTCGGGAGAGTGTGTTCGAACAGCGTTTCATGCATGTGGCTGAACTGAAACGCATGGGCGCCGACATCGAGATGCTGGGGCGCGAGGTGCTGATTCACGGCGTGCGCCGGCTGCAGGGCGCGCCGGTCATGGCCACGGACCTGCGGGCATCCGCCTGCCTTGTGCTCGCCGCGCTGGTTGCGGAGGGCGAAACCGTGATCCACAGGGTTTACCACATGGATCGCGGATATGAGCGAATCGAGGAGAAACTCAGCGGACTGGGGGCGGAAATCCGGCGCATATAATCCGCTCCATGATCCTGTACTCCAGTCCGACCAATTTGCACAGTCACCGGGTTCGAATAGTGGTAGCGGAGAAGAACATCGGTGTGCGGATCGTTCAGGTTCGCGACGGCAACCTGCCGCCCGACATACAACTGCTGAATCCCTACAACACCCTGCCTACGCTGGTGGATCGCGAACTGGCGGTATACAACTCCCGAATCGTCATGAATTACCTGGATGAACGTTTCCCGCAACCGCCCCTGATGCCCGTCGACCCCAAGCGCCGGGCGCATTTCCGGCTGGCCCTGCACCGCATCGAGCACGATCTCTATGAACTTGCGGCAAGGCTGGGCTCCGGAGGGGGGGAGGAGAGCGACCGGAGACAGCTGCGCGAAGCGATGATAGAGTCCTCGGAAGCAGTGGAATCCACAGGATTTTTTTTGGGAGACGAGTTTTCCCTTGTGGATTGCAGCCTGGCGCCCCTGCTCTGGCGGTTGCACAGCTACGGGATTGACCCGGGCCCCCGCGCCGAGGCCCTGTTCGGGTACATGCGGCGTATCTTTCGCCGCCCGTCGTTCGAGGAAAGCCTGTCCGAACTGGAGCGCGACATGCGCCATGCGGCTGCCTGAACATTGGTGTTCCGGTTGACGGTCGGCGATTGCGATGGACCCGGGAAACTTGTCGCTTCGCTCCTGCCTCTTGCGGGCCGCGCACCAATGGATGACCGATCGAGGCGATACGCCGCAGGTGGTGGTGCAGGCGGACCGCGAGGATGTCCAGGCGCCGGGGGACCGGGTCAAGGACGGACGCCTCGTGCTGAACATCGGCTGTCAGGCGACCCGCAACCTGCAAATCGGCAAGGGAGTCTTGAGTTTCGATGCCCGTTTCGGCGGAGTGGCGCAGTTTGTTTCCGTACCGATGGACGCGGTGCTGTGCATCTTTTCGCGCGAGACCGGCGAGGGCGTTGTCCTCACCGATCGGTTGGCGGCCTCGCTTGAACGGTCCGGTGGCCAGCCGCCGCCCCCTCGTCCGCGCGGCTCGTCCAGGTTGCGACTGGTCAAGTAAGCGCGTCGTCGAGCAGCCTGCAAAGGCAATGGATGGTGAGCAGGTGAATCTCCTGGATGCGGGCGGTTCGGGAATGCGGCGCCCGCAGTTCCAGATCGCCTTTCCCGAGCGCCTCCGCCACCACGCCGCCGTCGCCGCCGGTAAGCGCCACGATCCGCATGCCGGCGCGGTGGGCCGCGTCCACGGCCGCCTTCACGTTCGGCGATGCGCCGGAGGTGCTGATCGCCAGCAGGATGTCTCCCGGTTTGCCCAGTCCGCTTACCTGCCGGGAAAACACCTCGCGGTACTCCCGGTCGTTGGCGATGGAAGTGAGGGTGGAGGCGTCGGTGGTCAGCGCCACGGCCGCCAGACTGGCTCGCTCGGTCTCGAAGCGGTTCAGCAACTCGGAAGCGAAGTGCTGTGCGTCCGCCGCCGACCCGCCGTTGCCGCAACTCAGGACCTTGCCTCCGGCCCTGAGGCTGGCGATGATCATCTGTGCCGCCTCGGCTATCGGACTGGCCAGAACGCCTGCGGCGCGCTGGTTGGCCTTGAGGTTCTCGGCGAATTCGGATGTGACTCGGTCAGCGTCCATCAAATTGCAGGGCGTCGGGAATCCAGCGGATTTGCGCTTGCGGGCCGCAGGTGAGTATGCCCACGACATCAAAGCGGAGCATCATACCGCCAAAATTGGGGTGATCGCGCATGAAGCATCGCGCCGCGCGCTTCAGGCGGCGGACTTTCCGCGCGGTAAGCGACGCCTCGGGCGTACCAGAGTGCGCGCTGCGGCGCGACCGCACCTCCACAAAGACCAGACAGGCGCCGTCACGCATGACCAGATCCAACTCGCCGTAGCGGCAGCGATAGTTGGCTGTCAGAAACTCGAGGCCTCGCGCCCGCAGGTACTGTTGCGCCTTCAGTTCGGCTGCCTGTCCTGCGGATGTGTTTTGCTGCGGTCTTGAGAGGGTTGCGGCGCTGCCGGAACGACCGTCAGCTTCCCGTCCACGATTTGCGTCCATGCCAATTTCCTTTCCAGGCTTCCGCCCGGAGAACGATAAATGGTCCCTGTCAGGCCATGAATTTCGCCTGCCAGAACCCCGGATCCGTCATACAGGGCCAGCGCCAGCTTGAAACTGTCGTAGCCCATTGCAAACAGGGCCACGTTGAGGTCCGCTGCCGAGAGCAACTCTTCGTTGATCTGACCGTGCGACACCTGCACATGCTGGCGCGCCAGCATGGGGAGGGCGGGTATTTCCACCCCGTCGAGGTCCTGATTGTCCGGATGCTCCCGGTCGAAGATGTTCCGGTTTGCGAATATCGGCAGATCTCCAGAGTAGTTGTAGCGCAATTGGGGGACCAGCAACTGGCCCTGTGGCGCACGCGCCACAACAAACACCAGATCCGCATCCCGGCGCCGGCGAGGCTGAAAGCTCAGGTTTTGCCCCAGCCTTGCCTGGAGGTTCCGGGCGCGCCGGTTGCTGGCGCCGGTCTTGAGCAGGCGCCCGATTGGTTCCGAATAGTCCACGGCGGTCAGGCTGTACTGCTCCCGCGCCACAAGCCGGCCGCCGCCAGCCTGGTACGCCTTCAGGAAACTGCGGTAGATGCGCCGCCCCCGGGCGGTTCCCGGATGCAGGATCAACGCGCGGCGCAAGCCTCGCTCAAGCGCTTGATGCGCCGCCTGACGCGCTTCGTGCTCCGGGGCAAGCGCAAACTCCCGGAAATTGGCCGGCGGCGCCCGGCCGCGCAGGCGGTTCAGCGCCAAGGTAGGCAATCCGCCCGCCACCGCCGCGACATTCTCCACCGATTCGGGCAGCAGCGGGCCGACGATGAAGTCGGCGTTCCCGGCAGCTGCGCGGGCCCATTGCGAGGCGGCCTCGCCGATGCCGGTAACCTCGTAGAAAACGATTTCGGGTGCGCTGCAGCTTGACATCAGGGCATACCGCGCCGTCAGGAATCCGTCCCGCAGCGACCGCAGCGCGGTTTCGTACCTCTGCGATCCGGGCAACAGCATCGCGAGACGGGCAGGCGCACGGGCCGCGCCGCAGACTTCCGGCGTGACCGTGTCCGCCAGCAGGGCGGCCGCTGGATGTCCGGGGAAGCGGTCACTCCAGTCGTCAAGGGCGGCGCCGGCCTCCGTGGGGTCCCTGGAAAGCCGGTCTGCGAGCAGGGCAAGTTCTATCCAGCCCAGCGGGACTCCGGCGGCGCCGGCCGTCGAGAGTCGAGCCCGGTGCTCGCGCAGCAACGACCAGATAAAGCTGGCCGTGAAGCCTTCCGCCCCGGGCCGCGTCAGTTCGCCCAGGGCCCGGGCTGGCTTTCCGAGTGTGAAAAGCAGTTCGGAGCGGGTGCGAAGCAGCTCGCCGGCAATCTCCGGGAAAGCGCCGGCATCGATGCCGGCCAGTCGGTCATACGCCGCCTGCGCCCCTCGCAGCATGCGCTCGCTGTCGGCTGCGGCAAGAGACCACAGGCCCAGCCAGCGAGGCGGGGGTTCGATGGCCTGCAACTCATCCAGCGCCCGCCGTCGCCGGCCGTCCCGCCCCGCTTCGCGAGCCGCAAGGATCCGATAACGGATGCGGTCGTCGCTCGCCGCCCGGCGGGCCATCGAAAGGTAAACTCTGCGCGCGGCGTTGTGGTCTCCGGTTCGTGAAAGCGCCAGCGCCTGTTCCCCGAGGGCGGCCAGTTCTTCAGTGGACGCCCCCGGGCGGCCGGGGACCGTGCAGCCCGCCAGAACAACGATCGTCAGGCTTGCGAGCGCCGCGGTCCAGACGCAAGGCGCCGCCGGACCTCTCGCAGAGCGCCTGTTGGCGCGCCGCCGGGCGGGCGAGGAGATAATCATATGGCGAGTGGAAAGTCGGCGGAAAGTCAGGCGCCAACCAGAGCGGGGGCCTTGATCGTCGCCGCCACTCCAATTGGCAACCTCGGCGATATTAGCATGCGGCTGAAGTCCGCCTTGCGCCGGGCCGACAGGGTGGCTGCGGAAGATACGCGCCGCGCTGCACAGCTCTTGCAGAGCGTGGGTGCGCGCGCCAGCGTGGTGTCATTGCATGCCCACAACGAGCGCTCGCGAATCGCGGGACTGTTGCGCGCAATGCGCAACGGCGAGGACCTGATCCTGCTCTGCGACGCCGGCACGCCGGGGATCAGCGATCCGGGAATGCGGCTGGTTGGCGAAGCCCGGAGTTCGGGAATCCGGGTGACTCCGCTTCCGGGGCCCTGTGCCGCCGTTGCCGCCTTGTCCATTGCCGGCTTCACGGCCGACCGGTTTCGTTTCGAGGGTTTCCTGCCGGCGCGGCGGGCGGCGCGGCGGGCGCGTCTGGAGCAGCTCGAGTCGGCGCCGGAGACTCTGGTCTTCTACGAAGGCGTACACCGGCTGGCGGCGGCGCTGGAGGACCTCCGCGATGTCCTGGGCTCCGGGCGCAAGGCGATCCTGGTTCGCGAACTGACCAAGCTCCACGAGAGTGTGTACGGCGAAACGCTCGACGAATTGTGCCGGCAGACGGCATCGGGAACGATTGTCGCCAAAGGTGAGTTCACCCTTGTGGTGAGCGGCAGCAGCAGCCCGGACCAGGACGAGGCGGGGCTGGATGCGGTTCTCGGCGCCCTGCTCGAGGAACTGCCCACGCGACAGGCGGCGCGCCTGGGCGCTGCGCTCACGGGGGTTTCCCGGCGGGCTGCCTATCGCCGCGCGCTGGAACTCGCGCGGCCGCAATAGACTACCTCGCACACGGGCCGCAGTCGCCCGGTGCGTATAATGAGCCGCCGCCTCAAGTCCGGCGCCCCCGTATGCCCAAGACCTCCCATTTTACGTCCGAATCGGTCTCCAGCGGCCATCCCGACAAGATGGCGGACCAGATTGCGGACGCTGTTCTGGACGCCATACTTGCCCGGGACGAAGATGCGCGCGTTGCCGCAGAGGTGTTGATAAAGACTGGTTTTGTGCTGGTGGCCGGTGAAATCTCCACCTCTACCTGGGTCGATCTGGAGTCGCTGGTGCGGCGTCTGGTCATCGACTTGGGGTACAACAGTTCGGACCTGGGTTTCGACGGCTCCACCTGCGGTGTGCTCAACGCCATAGGCAAGCAGTCGCCGGATATCCGCCGGGGAGTCAATGCGGGGGAAGGCAAGCCCCTGGGCGCGGGCGATCAGGGCATGATGTTCGGTTACGCCTGCAAGGACACCGCTTCCTTGATGCCGGCGCCCATCGATCTGGCCCATCGATTGATGCGCCGGCACGCTGAATTGCGGCAATCCGGCGTGCTGCCCTGGCTGCGACCGGACGGCAAGGCCCAGGTTACGGTGCGCTACGAGGACTATCGCCCGGTTGCGGTTTGCGATGTGGTCCTGTCCACGCAGCATGCGCCCGAGGTGTGGCCGGACGACTATCCGCGCGGCATGTGCCCGCCCGATTTCAGGGAGGCGATTATCGAGCATCTGGTCAAGCCGGTGCTGGGGCCGGAATGGCTGCGCGGACCCGTCAGTTATCTGGTCAATCCTGCCGGCCGGTTTGTGGAAGGCGGGCCGCAGGCGGACTGCGGGCTGACCGGGCGCAAGATCATTGTCGACACCTACGGTGGAATGGCGCGCCATGGCGGCGGCGCCTTTTCGGGCAAGGACCCGTCGAAGGTGGACCGCTCCGCTGCCTATGCAATGCGTCACGTGGCAAAGAATATCGTTGCCGCCGGTCTTGCCGAGCGCTGTGAGGCGCAGATCTGCTATGCCATAGGGCGGCCGGAACCGGTCGCGGTCGATGTGGAAACCTTCGGCACCGGAACGGTGGCCGACGAGCGCCTGCGGGCCTTGGTGCGCGCCCACTTCGACCTTTCGGTGGAGGGCATTGTCCGTTTGCTCGACCTGCGCCGGCCGATATACCGCCCCACGGCGGCGTTCGGGCATTTCGGGCGCGAGGATTGCGGCTTCACCTGGGAAGCTGCGGACCGCGCGGAGCAGCTTGCCGAAGATGCGCCGGGCGTGAGGGTGGCCTGACATGTCTCCCACCGCAGTTGCCCGGCTTCACGAGGACCACCAGGTGGCGGATGTTTCGCTGGCCGACTTCGGCGAGCGTGAAATCGCGATTGCGCGCAGCGAAATGCCGGGCCTGATGGCGCTGCGCGAGGAATACGGCGATCGCCAGCCCCTGGCGGCGGCGCGGGTCGCCGGCTGCCTGCATATGACGGTGCAAACCGCCGTCTTGATCGAGACGCTGATGGAACTGGGCGCCGAGTTGCGCTGGTCCTCGTGCAACCGGTTCTCGACCCAGGACCACGCCGCCGCGGCCATGGCGCGGCGGGGCGTGCCTGTTTTTGCCTGGAAGGGCGAAACCGAAGCGGAATACCTGCGCTGCATCGCGCGAACGCTGGCCGGTCCGGGAGGATGGACGCCCAATCTGCTTCTGGACGATGGCGGCGACCTGACAGCGATTGTGCATGAAGAATATCCGGAGCTGGCGGACAAGCTGCTGGGGCTCAGTGAGGAAACCACCACCGGCGTCCACCGGCTGTACCGGATGCAGGAAGCCGGAACCTTGCGTTGCCCGGCAATCAACGTCAACGATTCCGTCACCAAGTCCAAGTTCGACAATCTTTACGGGTGCCGCGAGTCGCTGGTGGATGGCATCAAGCGCGCCACCGATGTCATGGTGGCCGGCAAAATTGCCGTGGTGTGCGGTTACGGGGATGTAGGCAAGGGCTGCGCGCAGTCCCTGAAGGGCCTGGGAGCCCGCGTGTGGGTTACCGAAATCGATCCGATCTGCGCCCTGCAGGCGGCCATGGAGGGGTACCGCGTGGTCACCATGGATCAGGCCTGCCCGAAGGCGGATATTTTCGTCACCGCCACCGGCAACAAGGGGGTCGTCACTCGCGAGCACATGGCGCGCATGAAAGACCAGGCCATCCTTTGCAACATCGGTCATTTCGATGTGGAAATCGATGTGGCTTCGCTGGGGGGATGCCGCTTCGAGGAGATCAAGCCGCAGGTCGATCATGTGGTCTTTCCGGATGGCAAGCGGCTGATCCTGCTGGCCGGAGGCCGCCTTGCGAACCTGAGTTGCGCGACGGGACACCCCAGCTTCGTGATGTCGGCCAGCTTTACCAACCAGGTGCTGGCGCAGATCGAACTGCTCGCCCGCAGGGACTACCAAAACCGCGTGTACACGCTGCCGCGACGGCTTGACGAGAAAGTGGCGCGCCTGCATCTCCCCAAGCTGGGCGCATCGCTTACCCGCCTCACTCCGGAACAGGCGCAGTACATCGGCGTTCCGCGGGAAGGGCCGTTCAAGCCCGACCGCTACCGCTACTAGGCGTTCGTCCCGCAGGACAATTTGGCATTCAGCCAGTGGGATAGCACAGCCGGATTTCGCCAATATGTGGCTTCCTTGCCCCAATTATTGCCACCAAATCGAGATATATGCATAAGTACTGTCCCAGGAGAGTTTTTTGCGCCGCAAGTTCCTGGCCCGCCGGTCTCGCCGAAACGGTCTTGCGCCTTGCCATTTCCTGACTGACTCCATGGCCAAGAAGCCGTTTGATTCGTTGCGCGAATACGCCGCCGCCATGCAGCAGCAGGGCAGGTTGCTGCGCATCCCGGAGATGGACCAGGACCGTTATGAAATGACGGCCTTTTCGTACCGCCTGGAGGATCGCATGGGGACCTCGGCGCCGGCCTTCCTGGTGGAACGCACGAAGATGAACGGTCGCTGGTACGGGTCGCCGGTCCTGTGCAACATCCTCAACAGCTTCAAGACCGTCGCCATGTGCCTGGGCGTCGAGGACTTGAGCGACGACGAGAGCGAGATGAATCAGGCAGTCGAGCGCGAACTGGCCGGGCATATGGACGAGCACTATCGTTTCGGGCAGTTGGCGCCGGTGGAAGTCGAGGCGGCCAGCGCGCCCTGCAAGCAGGTCAAGCTGTTCGGCAAGGATGCCGACCTGGACCGTTTTCCCTGGATCCGGAACAATCCCGCCGATGGCGGCCGGTTCATCAGTACCGGATCCGTCATCATGGAAGATCCGGATATCGGCCGTAATGTGGGAACCTACCGTTTGCAGGTGAAAGGGCCGCAAAAACTGGGGATCTGCTTTACCGGGCAGAACCACGGCGCAATGATGATGCGCAAGGCCATCGCACAGGGCAGGAAGAGCGTGCCCTGCGTCATCGCAACCGGGCTGGATCCGATTACCTGGATGATGAGCAGCACTCGGGTGGGGGAGCTGGGCGACGACGAGTTTGCGTTGTCCGGGGGTTTCCGGGGCCGGCCGGTGGCGCTGGTGGGGGCCGAAACGAACCCGCTCATGGCGCCGGCCTGCGCCGAGCTCGTCATCGAGGGAGAAATCAGCACGGACAAGGAGATGGAGGGGCCGTACGGCGAAATGCTGGGCTACATCGGCGAGTCGGCGCCCAATCATTACCTGACGATCAAGGCCATTACCCACCGGGAAGACCCCTGGGTTTACAACGTCTGGCCGGGGATCGGCGGCGCCTACCTCACCTGGCCGTGGCAGGTGGGGCATTTCGCCCGTCTGAAACGGATCATGCCCAACCTGGTCAAGCTGCATATGCCGCCCGACATTCCTTCCATGGTGATCGCCTGCATCGACAAGCGGATGCCGGGCGAGGGGATTGAGGCCGGCTTGCTGATCATGGGCTACCGGATGATTGGTTTCAGCAAGAAGATGATCATCATCCTGGACCGGGATGTCGACCCCACCGATCTCTCCAGGGTGATGCACGCGGTATGCACGCGCTGGCAGCCCTGGCCCGCCAGCCTGACGGTCAGGCAGACATTTTCTTTCATGATCGATCCCAGCACCCGGCGCAATGCGCTTTCCAGCAAGATACTCATCGATGCCACGCGGCAACTTCCGGCGGAAGGCGGCCCCAACGTTTTCGCCGAGGACAACCGCACGGTCATGGAAGAGCGCGCCGCGGAAGCGTTTGCGCTGGTGGACGAGCGCTGGGAACAGTACTTCGGGGATTGATCCCCCGGAGCCGGTTGGCGAGCCATGAGATTTTTCGGTACCGACGGAGTGCGCGGCGCCGTGGGTCAATATCCCATGACTGCCGAGTTTGCCTTGCGGCTGGCGGCCGCCGCCGCGCGCGCCCTGCTGTCGTGGGGCGGCATGGTGGTGATCGGCAAGGACACGCGCGTGTCCGGCTACATGTTCGAGTCGGCGCTGGAGGCGGGGTTCGTTTCCGCGGGAGTCGATGTGCGGCTTTCCGGCCCGTTGCCCACCCCCGGCGTGGCATTGCTTGCCCAGGAACTGGGCGCCGACCTCGGGGTGGTGATCAGCGCCTCCCACAATGTCTATTCCGACAACGGCATCAAGTTTTTCAGGCGCGACGGTTTCAAGCTGGCGCTTGAGGACGAGGCGCAGATCGAAAGGCATATCGACGACCCGGCGGCGACCCTGGATTCCACGGCCCTGGGTCAGGTGCGCCGGGTCGATGACGCCCGCGAGCGGTACGAGCGCCACTGTCTGGGGACCGTGCCCGACGGCCTGTCCCTCGAAGGGCTGAAGATCGTCGTCGATTGCGCGCACGGCGCCTCCTACCGCGTGGCTCCCGCCATGCTCACGGCGCTGGGCGCGGAACTGGTTCCGCTGGGTTGTTCTCCGAACGGCCGCAACATCAATGACCGCTGCGGCGCCACCCAGCCGGACCTGCTGTGCCGCACGGTGAAGGCGGTGGAGGCCGACCTCGGTATTGCGCTGGACGGCGACGGCGACCGGGTGGTCATGGTGGACAGCAACGGCAAGACGCTTGATGGCGATGCTCTGCTTCTGATCCTGGCAAGGGCGCGCCGGGATGCTGGCCGGTTGCAGGGGCCGGTGGTGGGCACCGAGATCAGCAGCCTGGCGCTTGAGCGTGGCTTGCAGGCGGAGGGCATCGCCTTCCGCCGCGGGCAAGTCGGCGACCGGCAGGTCGTCAACATGCTTCAGGAGCTGGGAGGGGTGCTGGGCGGAGAAAGCTCCGGCCATATTCTGTGCCTGGACAAGTCCACCACCGGCGACGGCATGGTGGTGGCCCTGGAAGTCCTGGCCGTGATGCGCCGCAATGGATGTTCGCTGGCCGATCTGGCCGTACACATGCCGCACACCGAGCAGGCCCGCCTCAACGTCCCGTCCAACGGCGCCGGCGCGCTTGAGGACCCCAGGGTAGACCGGGCCGTGCGCGAGGCGCACGAACTGCTGGGCGGGGAGGGCCGTATCGTGGTGCGCCCTTCGGGCACGGAGCCGGTGGTGCGCGTGGTGGCGGAGGGTCCGGACCGCGCCCGGGTGGAGCAGGCGGCTGCCGGCGTGGCGCGGGCGCTCGCTGCCCGCAATGGCTCCGGTGGGGGGCCGTGGCGATGAAGCGCCGCCGTATCGTGGCGGGCAACTGGAAGATGCACGGCGACCGTGCATCCCTGGAAGCGCTGGCTGCGGGGCTGGCCGGATCGCCACGGTCGCATTCCGGGGAAATGCCCGAAGTCGTGGTGTTTCCTCCCTTTCCCTATTTTTCCGCCGTCAACCGTGTTCTCGGGGAACGCCGTCCCGGCAATGGCATTGCCGTGCAGCTGGGGGCGCAGGATGTTTCCGCGCATCGGGAGGGCGCACACACCGGGGAAGTATCCGCCCGGATGCTGGCCGATTGCGGATGCAGCCATGTGCTGGTGGGGCACTCGGAGCGCAGGGCGTCTTTCGGGGAAACGGATGAACGGGTGGCGCGCAAGTTTGCCCAAGCCTCTGCCGCAGCGCTGGCGCCGGTGCTTTGCGTGGGCGAAACGTCGGCCGAGCGGGAGGCGGGCCGCACCGCCGAAGTGGTCTTGAGGCAGCTCGGGGCGGTTCTTGATCGCTGCGGCGCAGCGGCATTCGATAACGCGGCCCTGGCCTACGAGCCGGTCTGGGCCATCGGCACGGGCTGTACCGCCACGCCTGCACAGGCGCAGGAAGTGCATGCGCTCTTGCGCGCTTCGATCGCGCGCGTCGATGCTAGAATTGCAAACGGAGTACGGATTTTGTACGGGGGCAGCGTGAAGGGAGCCAACGCGGCTGCATTGTTTGCCCAGCGGGACATTGACGGTGGTTTGGTGGGGGGCGCGTCGCTGGACCTGAAGGACTTCAGGCGGATTATTACGGCTTGACTGGCGGGGGTAGCAGCTCTGTTACAGCAATTGTTTCTGGCGGCCCATGTGCTGGTTGCCGTGTTGATCGTCGTTTTTGTGCTGCTGCAGCGCGGAAAGGGCGCGGAGACGGGCGCCGCTTTCGGTTCGGGCGCCTCCGGGACCGTATTCGGCGCCCGCGGTTCCGCCAATTTCCTGTCGCGGGTTACGGCAGTGCTGGCCACGCTGTTCTTTGCGACCAGTTTGATACTTACCGGGATCGGCAGGCCGAAGCCGGAACAGAGCCTGCTGGAGTCATTGCCGGCGCCGGCCGAGGAGTCCGCTGCGGTCGAGCCTGCGGGCGAGGCGGACGAAGACTTGCCGTCGTTGCCGCAGGATGATCCCGCGGAGCAGACCGATTGAGGCCGGTGAGGTTGGCGGGTTAGCCGCATGAAGTCGCTTTTCTGTTCTTGCCGATGTGGTGGAAATGGTAGACACGCTGTCTTGAGGGGGCAGTGGCGCAAGCCGTGCCGGTTCGAGTCCGGCCATCGGCACACCCATGCCGGATAGGCAAGCGAACCGCGCCGGGGAATAGCCTGTCGATCCGATATGCCCGCCAGTTATCTGCCCGTGCTGCTGTTCCTCTGCGTGGCGATGGTCATCGCGCTGGCGCTGCTCGGGCTGGGTCTGCTGCTTGGACGCCGCCAGAGGGACGAGCGCAAACTCGCGCCCTACGAGTGCGGTTTCGACGCCTTCGAGGACTCGCAAATGCGATTCGATGTGCGCTATTACCTGGTCGCCATCCTGTTCATCATCTTCGATCTGGAAATCGCCTTCCTGTTTCCCTGGGCGGTTGCATTGGACGCCATCGGTCTTCAGGGGCTCATCGCCATGGGCATATTCCTGCTGATCCTGGTGGTGGGTTTCGTCTACGAGTGGCGCAAGGGGGCTCTGGAATGGGACTAGTCCGAAGATACCGCCGGATTCCGGGTCATGGCCGCGGCGAAGCGCGCCCCCGCGAGGCTGGGTCGGGCCGGGGCGCCGCGAGCCGGCGCCAGCACCGGCGTGGCCGAATCGTCCGGACATCGGAAAGGGCGGGCGCGGTGCTCGGGCGTCATTGCCGCGCCCGAACAAGACATGGGATCGGGCAGGGCGCTGCAAGGCCGCGCCCGGCCCGGTGCGACAGGCTGCCAGCGCCATGCCCCGCCTGAGGGAGCTTTCCGATACCCTTGCGGAGGCCCGCGACCAGGGCTTTGTCGTGACCTCGTTCGACAAGCTGCTGAAGTGGGCGCGAACCGGCTCGATGTGGCCGATGACCTTCGGTCTGGCTTGCTGCGCGGTGGAAATGATGCACGCGGGCGCGGCGCGTTACGACCTCGACCGCTTCGGCGTCATGTTCCGGCCCAGCCCCAGGCAGTCGGACGTGATGATCGTGGCAGGCACCCTGTGCAACAAGATGGCCCCCGCGCTGCGGCGCGTCTACGATCAGATGCCGGAGCCGCGTTGGGTGATATCGATGGGTTCCTGCGCCAACGGAGGCGGCTACTACCACTATGCCTATTCGGTAGTGCGCGGCTGCGACCGCATCGTGCCGGTGGATGTGTACGTGCCCGGATGCCCGCCCACGGCGGAGGCGCTGTTTTACGGCATTCTCCAACTGCGCAACAAGATTCGCCACGGCGCCACGCTGGCGCGCCCCACGCCCGCCCCCTGAGTGGTTTGCCGTTCGTGTCCCTGCGCCTTGAATCCATGGCCCAGGCCCTGTGCGCGCGGTTCGAGGATGTGCTGCGCCCGCGCGAATCCTCCTGCGGGGAGCTCGGTTTCGATCTGGATGCGCCGGACCTCGTGGCTACTGCCACCGCGCTGAGGGACGAGGAAGCGTTTTCCTTCGAGTCGCTGATTGATGTCTGCGGCATCGATTACCTGGGCTACGGACAGGTGGAATGGCGCACCGAGGGGGCAACCGGAACGGGTTTCAGCCGTGGCGTGGATTCGGGTTCCCGGTCGGGCCGTCCCGCGGCGCCTGCCGCGAAATCCTTGTCGTTTCCGGCGCGGTTTGCCGGGATCTACCACCTGTTGTCGTTGCGCCACAACCTGCGTTTGCGGCTGCGGGTCTTTGCGCAGGGCGATTCCCCTCCGCTTTTGCCCTCCGTGACCGGGGTCTGGCAGGCGGCCGACTGGTTCGAGCGCGAAGCCTTCGACCTGTTCGGCATCGTGTTCGAGGGTCATGGCGACCTGCGCCGGATCCTCACCGATTACGGCTTCATCGGGCATCCTTTCCGCAAGGATTTTCCCTTGAGCGGCAAGGTGGAAGTGCGCTACGACGAGAGCAAGCGGCGGGTGGTGAGCGAACCGGTCAGCATCGAACCGCGAACGCTGGTGCCCCGCGTGATTCGCGACGACCACCGTTACCGCCCCGAACTGCGGCCTGACGCCGGCGTGCCGGAAGACGGCGACGAGGCGGCGGACAGTGGCTGAATTTCAAAGCTACACCCTGAATTTCGGGCCCCAGCACCCCGCCGCCCACGGTGTATTGCGGCTGGTGCTGGAAATGGACGGCGAGGTGGTGGTTCGCGCCGACCCGCACATCGGTTTGCTGCACAGGGCCACGGAGAAACTGGCGGAATCGAAGCCGTACAACCAGAGCATCGGTTACATGGACCGGCTGGACTATGTCTCGATGATGGCCAACGAGCACGGATATGTCCTGGCCATCGAGAAACTGCTGGGCGTAAGGCCCCCAATCCGCGCTCGCTACATCCGCGTCATGTTCGACGAGATCACCCGCATCCTGAACCACCTGCTGTGGCTGGGCAGCCACGGACTGGACGTGGGCGCGATGACGATCTTCCTGTACTGTTTTCGTGAGCGCGAACACCTGATGGACTGCTACGAAGCGGTTTCTGGCGCCCGGATGCACGCCACCTACTACCGGCCCGGCGGCGTCTATCGCGACCTGCCGGCGGCCATGCCGAAACATCTGGCCCGCCAGGGACGCAGGAAAGCACGGCAGGCGGCCATGGACGAGGCCCGCGACGGTTCGTTG
Source organism: Gammaproteobacteria bacterium (assembly GCA_965115835.1). Taxonomy (GTDB): domain Bacteria; phylum Pseudomonadota; class Gammaproteobacteria; order Steroidobacterales; family Foliamicaceae; genus Foliamicus. Next base: position 1,582,028 of record OZ220471.1, on the reverse strand, counting down.
CTCGACTTCATCGAGCATTTCACCCGGCGTTTTCCCGCGCAGGTGGACGAGTACGAGACCCTGCTTACCGACAACCGCATCTGGAAGCAGCGTACCGTGGGGATTGCGGTGGTGCCCCCCGAAAGGGCCATCAACCTGGGGTTTTCGGGGCCCATGCTGCGCGGTTCCGGGGTGGAATGGGACCTGCGCAAGAAGCAGCCTTACGCCGCCTATGCGGATCTGGATTTCGACATTCCGGTGGGGAGCAACGGCGATTGTTACGATCGCTATCTGGTTCGCATGGAAGAGCTGCGCCAGTCCAACCGGATCATCGGTCAGTGTGTGGACTGGCTGCGGGCCCATCCCGGACCGGTCATGGTGGAGGACTACAAGCTGGCCTCGCCCGGGCGTTCCGAGATGAAGGAAAAGATGGAATCGCTGATCCATCACTTCAAGCTCTTCACCGAAGGGTACTGCGTGCCGGAGGGAGAGGCCTATGCGGCGGTAGAGCATCCCAAGGGGGAGTTCGGCGTGTATCTGGTGTCGGACGGGGCCAACAAGCCGTATCGCGTAAAGATCCGGGCGCCCGGTTTTGCGCATCTGGCGGCCATGGACGAGATGGTGCGCGGCCACATGCTCCCGGATGTGGTAGCCACCATGGGTACCATGGACATCGTGTTCGGAGAGATCGACCGCTAGGGCCGCATGAACGAGAAAACCCTGTTTTCCAGCGACGCGCGAACCGCCATTCGCGACTCGGCGCGGCGCTTTCCGCCGGGCCGCCAGCGCTCGGCGGTTCTGGACGCGCTGCGTCTGGCGCAGGAAGCAAACGACGGCTGGCTTTCGGCGCCCCTGATGGACGCGGTTGCGGACGAGCTCGAACTGCCGCCGATTCAGGTCTACGAGGTGGCCACCTTCTATTCCATGTTCGAAGTGCGCCCTGTGGGTCGCCACTGCGTTTCCGTGTGCACCAACATTTCCTGCTGGCTGCGGGGCGGCGAGGAGCTGCTGGAGCACCTGGAGCGTCGCCTGGGCATAAGCGTGGGCGAGAGCACCGGCGACGGGCGCATTTATCTGAAAAAGGAGGAGGAGTGTCTGGCGGCGTGCACCGGGGCGCCCATGATGATGGTCGATCACCGCTACCACGAACTGGTAAGCCCCGAAGAGGCTGATCGCATCATCGAGGAACTGCAGCGTTGAGCGTGCCGCTGGTTCCTGTCTGCTTGCCGCCGCCGGAGGCCGAACGGCCGTGGTTGCTGGAGTCCTATCGCAAGCGGGGCGGTTACCGCGTGTGGCGGCGGGTGCTGGCGGGCGAACTCGAGGCCGCGGAGATCCTTGAGACGGTCAAGGCTTCCGGCCTGCGGGGGCGGGGCGGGGCGGGTTTTCCCGCGGGTTTGAAATGGAGTTTCATGCCCCGGGATTGCGAGCAGCCCAGCTATCTGGTGTGCAATTCCGACGAGAGCGAGCCGGGCACCTGCCACGACCGCGACATCCTGCGCTACAACCCGCATGTGCTGATCGAGGGCATGGCCCTTGCGGCGTACGCCATGGGCGCCACCGTGGGCTACAACTACATTCGCGGGGAGTTTCTGGGCGAGCCGGTTCCCAGGTTTCTGGCGGCGCTCGGGGAAGCGCGCGACGCCGGCCTGATCGGCCGCGCGCTGGGCGTGGCGCAGGTCGATTTCGAACTGCACCCCTTTGTGGGAGCGGGCGCCTATATCTGCGGCGAGGAAACCGGTCTTCTCGAGTCCCTGGAAGGCAAGCCGGGCAAGCCCCGCTTCAAGCCTCCGTTTCCGGCGCAGAGCGGGCTGTACGGCCGTCCCACCACGGTGAACAACACGCAGACGCTGGCCTGCGTGCCGGCCATCATGGAGAACGGAGCGGAGTGGTTCAAGTCGCTTGGCCCTCCCGAGTCGGCCGGGACCATGATCTATTCGGTGTCGGGTCACGTGGAGCAGCCCGGCAACTACGAGGCGCCCCTGGGCGTGTCCTTCAACGACTTGCTGGATCATGCCGGGGGGGTCTGGAAGGGTCGCCGGCTGAAGGCCGTGATCCCGGGCGGTTCATCGGTCCCCGTGCTGCCGGCGGAAATCATCCGCGAATGCACGATGGACTACGACTCGCTGGGCAAGGCGGGGTCCGCGCTGGGCACCGGGGCCATGATCGTGATGGACGAGAACACCTGCATGGTGAGCGTGTTGCGGCGCATTGCGCGCTTTTATTACGCCGAGTCCTGCGGGCAATGCACCCCCTGCCGGGAGGGCACGGGCTGGCTGTACCGGATGCTGACCCGCATGCTGGAAGGCCGCGCCCGGGTTTCCGATCTCGACCTTCTGCTGAGCGTGGCGAACAACATCGAGGGCCACACCATCTGTGCGCTGGGCGACGCCGCGGCCTGGCCGGTGCAGAGTTTCCTGAAGCACTTCCGCCCGGAGTTCGAGGCGAAGATTCGCTCCACCGCGAACCGGAATGAGGCTGCCCATGCCTGACCACACAGTACGCTTTGCGGTGGACGGTCGAGAACTGGAAGGACCGGCCGGCGAAATGCTGATTGCGGCCACCGATCGGGCGGGCATCTACATTCCCCGCTTTTGCTATCACCCCAAGTTGAGCGTGGCGGCCAACTGCCGGATGTGTCTGGTGGATGTCGAAGGCGCTCCCAAGCCCCTGCCGGCCTGCGCCACTCCCGTGGCGGACGGCATGCAGGTGCAGACCCGTTCGCAGCGTGCGATCTCGGCGCAAGGCGCCACCATGGAGTTCCTGCTGATCAATCATCCCCTGGATTGCCCGGTGTGCGACCAGGGCGGCGAGTGCGAGCTGCAGGATCTGGCGATGGGGTTCGGCCGCGATGTGTCGCGGTTCTCCGAGGCCAAGCGCGCGGTTGCGGACCCCGACCTGGGGCCGCTGGTGTCCACCGACATGACCCGCTGTATTCACTGCACGCGCTGCATCCGCTTCGGCGAGGAAATCGCGGGCGTTCAGGAACTGGGCGCCACGGGCCGCAGCGAGCATATGGAAATCACCACCTGGGTCAAGCGATCGCTTGAGCACGAGCTGTCGGGCAACATCATCGACTTGTGTCCCGTGGGGGCGCTGAACAACAAGCCCTACCGCTTTACGGCCCGCGCCTGGGAGATGACTGCCCACCCGACGATAGCGCCGCATGACTGCGTGGGCTCGGCGTTGTATGCGCATGTCCTTGGGGGACGGGTGAAACGCATCGTGCCGCGCGACAACGAGGCAGTCAACGAGACCTGGATCTCCGACCGGGACCGTTTCAGTTGCGAAGGCTTGTATGTGGAGGAGAGGTTTCGGAAACCGCTGGTCCGGCGGGGCGGGACGCTGGTCGAAACCGGTTGGGAGGAAGCGCTGGATGCCGCCGCGGCAGGTTTGTCGGAACCGCTGGAGGAGCAAGCGAAGGAATTGGGCGCCCCGGCGCTGGGCGCCCTGGTTTCGCCGTCGGCGACCTGCGAGGAAGGGTACCTGCTCAGGAAGCTGATGCACGCGCTGGGATCCTCCAGTATCGACTACCGGTTGAGAAGGCGTGATTTTCGCGGCCAGGAGAACGAGCCGCGCGTGCCCTGGCTGGGGATCGGTTTCGCCGATGTGGAATCCCTGGACTCCCTGCTGCTGGTGGGCTGCGACCTGCGCAGCGAAGCGCCGATCCTGGCCCATCGCGTTCGCAAGGCGGCGCTGTCCGGCACGCGGGTCAGCCATATCGACCTGACTGAAAGGCCGTATCTGCATCCGGTCGAACAGGCGCTTGTCGCGCCTCCCGGGGACTGGAGCAGGGTCCTGGCCCGCAGTGCTGCCGGAACCTTGCACGGGCAGCGTTGCGCGATCTGGTTCGGTGGTCTGGCGCTGCGCCATCCCGGCGGCTCCGAGCTGCTGGATATCGCCGCGAATCTGCCCGAGCGCGCCGTACGAGGCCGGGTGACGGAAGGCGGCAACGCCGCCGGTCTGAGCCTGGCCGGGGTGTTGCCGTTTGGCCGCGATCCGGACACCGGGCAACCGCGGTCCGGATTCGACGCGGGGCTGATGCGCCGCTGTGCGCCGCGCGGCATGGTTCTCATGGGCGTGGAGCCGGAATTCGATTGCGCGCAGGAATCCGAAGGCCTGCTCGCCGGGACGGAATTCGTTGTGGCCCTGAATCCCTGGACTTCTCCCTGGCTGCTGCGCCACGCGCATGTCATCCTGCCCACGGCGACCTTCCTGGAAACTTCCGGAACCTTCGTGAACGGGCAGCGGGACTGGCAGAGCTTTGCGGCTGCGGCGTCTCCCCCGGGGATAGCCCGCCCCGCATGGAAGGTGTTGAGAGCGCTGGCCGACCGGCTGCAACTTGCCGGATTCGGTTACGCGCAAGCGGAGGAAGTGCTGGCGGAACTGCGGGAGAAGGCGGATGCGCCATCGCAAGTCGGCGGCGCATCCGATGGCGGGAGCTTCGCGCTCGATTCGCGGATGCCGCCCGAAGGGAATTTCGACGGACTGGAGCTGCCGATGTACTCGGTGGACGGTCTGGTGCGCCGCTCCCTTCCCTTGCAGCAGGTTGCCGCCGCCCGCCGCGAGGCGCGCGCATCGCGAGCCGGAACATGACGCAGATCCCGGGCCAGTGGCTGGATTTTCTGCCCCCCGAGGCCGCCGGGGCGGTGGTCAGCCTCATGGCGATTCTCGCCCTGACGGTGGTGGTGATTCTGTGCGTTGCCTACGCCACCTGGCTGGAACGCAAGGTGATCGGCTTCATGCAGCTCCGGCAGGGACCGAACCGCGTCGGGTTCCGGGGCTTGCTCCAGCCCTTCGCGGATGTCCTGAAGCTGCTGGTGAAGGAAATCGTGATTCCTGGTCGGGCCAATCGCTGGCTGTTTCTGACCGCACCGGTGCTGGCCCTGGTTCCGGCTCTCGCCGCCTGGGCGGTGGTTCCCCTATTTCCCGGTTTTGCGATTGCCGATCTGGACGCCGGGCTGCTGTATCTGCTGTCCATGACCTCGCTGGGCATCTACGGCATCATTCTGGCGGGCTGGGCCAGCAATTCCCGCTACGCCCTGCTGGGTGCCATGCGCTCCGCGGCGCAGATGGTAGCCTACGAGATCGCCATGGGATTTGCCCTGGTAGGCGTTCTGATGGCGTCCGGCAGCCTGAACCTGGGAGAAATCGTCGAACGGCAGGCCGAAGGCCACTGGTTCATCTGGCCTCTGGCGCCGTTGTTTCTCGTGTATTTCATTTCGGGCGTGGCCGAAACCAACCGTGCGCCTTTCGATGTGGCCGAAGGCGAGTCCGAGATCGTGGCGGGATTTCACGTCGAGTACAGCGGCGCTGCCTTTGCCATGTTCTTTCTGGCGGAATACGCCAACATGATCCTGATCGCCACGCTCACGGCGGTGCTCTTTCTGGGCGGCTGGGATTCGCCCTTCAGCGGTCTCGTCGATCCCGACTGGCCCGTGGTGGGGTTCCTTGCAGCGCCGAGCCTTTTCTGGCTTGCGGCCAAGACGTTCTTCTTCCTGTTCGTCTTCCTGTGGCTGCGCGCCACCTTTCCGCGTTATCGCTATGACCAGATCATGCGTCTGGGCTGGAAAGTGTTTATTCCCGTAACGATCATGTGGATCGGAGTGGAGGGGGTGTTGGTCGTGCTCGAAATCGGTCCGTTCGCATGAAGGATTCACCGGCAAGCGGGCGTTTGGCTCGCCCCGGTGCGGGGGATCGCTTGCGCGCGGTGTTGCGCACGTTCCTGCTCGCGGAGTTGCTCGGAGGACTGCGGGTCACCCTGCGCAATTTCTTCCGGCCGAAGATCACGCTTTCTTATCCCGAGGAGAAAGCCCCGCAGTCGCCGCGTTTCAGGGGGTTGCACGCCCTGCGTCGCTACGCCAATGGCGAGGAGCGATGCATTGCGTGCAAGCTCTGCGAGGCGGTGTGCCCGGCGCTGGCCATCACCATCGAATCCGAGCTGCGCGAGGACGGCACGCGCCGGGCCAGCCGCTACGACATCGATCTTTTCAAGTGCGTGTATTGCGGTTTCTGCGAGGAAGCCTGTCCGGTGGACGCCGTCGTGGAGACCCGGATTCATGAGTATCACATGGAGCGCCGCGGCGAGAATATCCTGACCAAGGAGCGGCTGCTGGAAATTGGCGATCGTTACGAGGAGCAGATTGCTGCCGATCGTGGCGCCGACGCGCCGTATCGCTGAGCGGCCGGGGCATGCAGCAGCTTGTCGACATTTTTCCCTTGCTCCTGTTCGCCGGCTGGTCGGGCATGCTGATCGCCTCGGCCCTGGGGGTCATCCTGGCGCGCAATCCGGTCCATTCGGTGCTGTTCCTGGTGCTGTGCTTCGTGATCTCGGCTGCCATCTGGCTGCTGCTCCACGCGGAATTCCTGGCCGTGGCGCTGGTGCTGGTCTATGTGGGCGCGGTCATGGTGCTGTTGCTCTTCGTGGTGATGATGCTGGATATCAATGTCGAGCGCATGCGCGAAGGGCTGACGCGCTACGCGCCGTTCGGTGTGCTGGTGGGTCTGTTGCTGGCCGCGCAGCTTTCCTCGGTGTGGTGGCTGCGCGGGGCGGAAGTGGAATTGCTCGCGCGCCCCGGGGCGGCGTCTTTTTCGGAAGGCAACACCCGGGCGCTGGGGACGCTGTTGTACACCGAGCACCTGTACGCCTTCGAAATAGCCGGCTATATCCTGCTGCTGGCCATTGTCGCTGCGATTACGCTGACCTTGCGCCGCCGCCGCGGTCTTTTGCGGACCCAGCAGGTTTCCGAGCAGGTTGCCACGCGCCCGAAGGACCGGGTCCGGCTGGTGAAAATGCAAGCCGAGCGCGACCCATGATTGGCCTGCCGCATTTGCTGACCTTGAGCGCGGTGCTTTTCGCCATTGCGGCGTGCGGAATCTTCATCAACCGTCGCAGCGTGATCCTGCTGTTGATGTGTGTGGAGCTGCTGCTGCTGGCAGTGAATTTCAATTTCGTGGCCTTCGCCTATTTCCTCGGTGACCTGACCGGCCAGGTATTCGTGTTCTTCATCCTTACCGTGGCTGCGGCCGAGGCGGCGGTTGGCCTGGCGATTCTGGTAGTGCTGTTCCGCAACCGGGTGAGTGTCAACGTGGACGAGTTCCGGTTGCTCAAGGGATGATGTACGAGGCAATCCTGCTGGCCCCGCTGGGCGCAGCGCTCGTGGTGGCCCTGGGTTGCCGGGTGCTGCCGCGCGCGCTGGCGCATGGCCTTCCCATCGCCGCCGTGGCCGTTTCGGCGGGGCTTTCGGCCTGGTCGCTGGTGGAGCAACTGAACGGCGCGCCGGTAACGGTCAAGCTGTTCGACTGGCTTGGCGTGGGCGGGTTGCACTTGAGTTTCGGGTTGCTGGTCGACCGGCTCGGCGCCCTGATGATGTGCGTGGTCACCTGGGTGTCGCTGGCCGTTCATGTCTACACCGTGCGCTACATGCGCGACGATCCCGGCTACGCAAGGTTCTTCGCCTGTATCGCGTTTTTCACCTCGGCCATGTTGCTGCTGGTGATGGCCGACAATTTCCTGCAGCTGTTCATCGGCTGGGAGGCGGTGGGGCTGGCTTCCTATCTGCTGATCGGCTTCTGGTTCAAGCGCCCGCCGGCGAATGCCGCCAGCCTCAAGGCCTTTCTGGTCAACCGTATCGGCGACCTGGGGCTGTTGCTGGGCATTGCGCTGATCGCGGGCGCGGCGGGCGCCCTGGACTATGCAGCGGTATTCGCCGCCGCCGATACGCTGGCCGCCAGCGAGACAACCGTGTGGCCGGGCGCGAGCTGGCCGACTCTGAACCTCGGATGTGTGCTGCTGTTCGTGGGCGCCATGGGGAAATCGGCGCAGATGCCGCTGCATATGTGGCTGCCCGATTCCATGGAAGGCCCCACGCCGATCTCCGCGCTGATTCACGCCGCCACCATGGTGACCGCGGGCGTCTTCATGGTGGCTCGCATGTCGCCCTTGTTCGAGCACAGCCCCATGGCGTTGTCCCTGGTGCTGGCGGTGGGCGCCACTACCGCGCTGGCCACCGCCCTGGTGGCCGTGGTGCAGCAGGACATCAAGCGTATCGTCGCGTGGTCCACGCTGTCGCAACTGGGGTACATGATGGCCGGGGCCGGCGTGTCGGCCTATTCGATCGCCGTCTATCACCTGTTCACCCACGCGTTCTTCAAGGCCCTGCTGTTTTTGGCGGCCGGCGCGGTCATTGTGGCCCTGCGCCATGAACAGGACATCCGGCGCATGGGGGGCTTGCGCCAGCGCCTGCCGGTCACCTACGCCACGGCCCTGATTGGGGTGCTGGCGCTGGCTGGCATTCCGGGAACCGCCGGCTTCTTCTCCAAGGATGCGTTGATTACTGCGGTGAGCCAGGCTGACGGCCCGGTGAGCTTGTACGCAGGCTGGTGCCTCCTGCTCGGTGTGGCGGTTACCGCCTTTTACAGCGCCCGCCTGCTGCTGGTGGTGTTTCACGGCCAGCCGCGCAGCGCGAAGGAGACGCACGGTTCCCTGGAGCCGGTCGGTCCCTGGATTCTGGCTCCCCTGGTGTTTCTGGCCGTTCCATCCCTCCTGATCGGCTGGTTCACCTTCTCTCCGGTGGTGCTGGGGGACTATTTCGGCGGCTCCATCGTCAACCTGTCGGGGGGCGCCGCCGCTGACTGGAGCGGGGGAACGCTGGACTTCTTCCTGCACGGCTTGTATTCGCCGGCTTTCCTGCTGGCCCTGCTCGGGGGCGCCGCGGCGTGGATACTCTGCCAGTGGCGCCCGCAACGGCGCCGGCTTGCCGGCCCTGCGCTGCGAGTTCCCGGGCGGATTCTCGAGCTGGGTTACGGCTTCGACAGGTTCATCGAAAGGGCAGTGGTTCCCGGGGTCCGGTGGCTGGCCCGGGGCGCTGCGGATCAGGCGGATGCGCGGTTGATCGACGGACTGATCGTGAACGGTGTGGCGCGAACCGTCCGCTGGGGCTCGGGGGTGATGCGCCGCTTGCAGACCGGACTGCTGTATCACTATGCCTTTGCGATGGTGGGCGCAATCTGCCTGCTGATTGCATGGGTCGTGCTGGCGCTCGACTAGATGCCCGACATCGGCCTGCTGAGTCTTGTCGTCTGGCTGCCGGTGCTGGCCGGCCTGTTGATCGCCGCACTGGCCCGCAGCGCAGCCCAGGCGCGATGGGCCTGCCTGATCGTCTCCGTGCTCGAGTGGATTCCGGGGGTGATGCTCTGGCGCGCCTTCGAGCCCGGCGGGGGGTATCAGTTTGTCGAGCGGCACGGTTGGGTAGAGCGCTTCAATGTCGAGTACTACCTTGGCGTGGACGGAATCGCGCTGGCGTTGATCCTGCTGACCTTGCTGCTTACGCCCGCCGCCGTGGCGGCAGGCTGGCGCGCGATCGACCGGCGCACCGGCCTGTATTACGGGGCGCTGCTGGTTCAGCAGGGGCTGATGCTGGGCGTCTTCTGTGCGCTGGACAGCTTGCTGTTCTATGTTTTCTGGGAATTCATGCTGGCGCCCATGTTCCTGATCATCGGCATATGGGGTGGCGAGCGCCGCCTGTACGCAACCGTCAAGTTTTTCCTGTTCACCTTCCTCGGTTCGGTTTTCATGCTGGTCGCCCTGATATACCTGTACCTGAAATCGGGCAGTTACGCCATTCCCGACCTGCATCGCCAGCCGCTTGCCCTGTTGGAGCAGCAATGGCTGTTCTTCGCGTTTCTGGCTGCGTTTGCGGTAAAGGCGCCGATGTGGCCGGTGCATACCTGGCTGCCCGATGCGCATGTGGAGGCGCCCACCGGCGGGTCGGTCATACTGGCGGCGATCCTGCTGAAGATGGGCGGTTTCGGGATGCTGCGCTTCAGCCTGCCGGTAACCCCGGACGCGGCGGCGCAGTTCGCCCCCCTGGTGGTGGGGCTGTCGCTTGTGGCAATCGTCTATATCGCTGTCGTCGCCCTGGCCCAGCGTGATCTCAAGAGGTTGATTGCGTACTCTTCCGTGGCCCACATGGGTTTCGTGAGTCTGGGGATGTTCATTCCCCTGGCCCATGCAGGCAGCGGCGGAGACGACGCCCTGCTGGTCCTGGGCATGAGCGGCGGCATGGTCCAGATGGTTTCGCACGGTTTTGTCTCGGCGGCCCTTTTCCTGTGTGTTGGCGTGCTGTACGACCGCGCGCATACACGCCGTATCAGCGATTTCGGCGGCGTCGCCAACACCATGCCGGTTTTTGCCGTTCTGCTGGTGCTGTTTGCGTTGGCCAACGCGGGGCTGCCCGGCACTTCCGGATTCGTGGGGGAGTTCCTGGTGATCCTCGCCGCCTTCCGCGTCGAGCCCCTGGTGGCGCTGGGAGCAGGGACGATACTGGTGCTCGGGGCGGCTTACAGCCTGTACATGGTCAAGCGCGTGGTGTTCGGCGAGGTGGCCAGCGAAAGGGTGGCGGCGCTTGAGGATCTGGATATCCGGGAGTCGATTGCGCTGTGGGGGATCGCGCTGTTCGTGGTGGTGCTGGGCGTGTATCCCGATCCGCTGGTCGAGTTGATGGAGCCGTCCCTGGATGCTCTGGCGCGGCAGGTCATGGCCGGAAAGGGGGGGCAGTGGTGATGATTCCGGCAGACTGGGCGCCGCTTTCGGCCGAACTGGCGCTTGCGGTGCTCCTGCCGCTGACGCTGCTGGCGGATCTGGCCATGGGCAGCCGCCGGCAAGCGCTGGTGCGTGCTGTCTGCCTGGCCGGTCTGGCGCTTGTGGGCTGGGCCGGTGTGACCGCGCCCAACGGCGACGCATTCGGGGGGGCGTTCGTGATGGACGAGCTGGCCCGGCTGCTGAAGCTTGCCGGCGTGGTCCTGACCGGCCTGACCTTCGTATATGCGCCTCGCGACCTGCAGGCTGCGGGCGCGCTGCGCAGCGAGTACTACCTTCTGGGGCTGTTCGCGCTGCTTGGCGTGTTCGTGACCGCTTCGGCGGGCAGTCTGCTGACGCTTTATCTGGGCCTGGAACTGCTGGCGCTGGCGCTGTATACGCTGGTGGCGTTGCAGCGCCACTCAGTGCGTGCGGCGGAAGCCGCGATGAAGTACTTCGTTCTGGGAGGAGTGGGTTCGGGAGCGATGCTGTATGGCATCTCGCTGCTCTACGGGCTGTCCGGCTCGCTGCTTCTGAGCGAGGTGGCTGCGCAAGGTCAGGTCGGCGCAGGCGCCCATGTGGCGACCGCGCTGGTGCTTGCCGGCGTGGCCTTCAAGCTGGGCGCCGTGCCGTTTCACCAATGGGTCCCCGACGCCTACGACGGCCCTCCGCTGGGCGTGGCGGTGGTGCTGGCCACGGCGCCGAAGCTGGCCTATTTCGCATTGATCGTGCGGCTTTTGGTCGACGGCGTCCCGACTGCGCAGGAGCAATGGAACGTGCCGCTGACCGTGATGGCCGTGGCCTCGCTGGCCCTGGGCGCCATCGCTGCCATGACCCAGACGCAAGCCGCGCGCCTGTTTGCCTGGGCGGCGGTCGCGCATGTCGGGTTCCTGCTGCTCGGAGTGGCCGCCGGAGGCGGCGAGGGCCTGAGCGCCGCGCTTTTCTACACTCTCGTATACGTCCTCATGGCGGCTGGCGCTTTTGGCGTGGTCATCACGCTTGAGCGGCAGAACCCGTCCCTGGACAGCTTGCGCGGACTGTACCGCCGGAACCCGGGAATCGCGCTGGTCATGCTGCTGATCATGCTCAGCATGATCGGCGTGCCGCCTCTGGCCGGCTTTCTGGCCAAGTGGCAGATCCTGATGGCGCTGGTGGAGCAGGGGATGATCGTTCTGGCCGTGGTGGCGGTGCTGTTTGCGGTGGTTGCGGCCTACTACTATCTTCGCATCGTCCGATTGATGTTCATGGAAGCGCCCGGGGAAGAAGGTCGGGTGGCGCCGGGCTGGGCCGCAAGCATGCTGCTGGGCGCCAATGGTCTGGCGCTGGTGGTCCTGGGCCTGTGGCCCGATTATTTCCTTGAACTGTGCCGGAGCGCCTTCCCGGGAGCCTGAGGGTTTGCTGAAGTCCGTCATGCGCGTGGCCGGCCCGCTGGCGGCTCTGGCGGCGGGACTGCTGGCGAGGGACGCCGGGCCGGATGCGGCCTGGACGGTGGCCGTGGCCACGTTGTGCGCCGTGTGGTGGATTACCGAAGCCGTGCCCATACCCGTGACCGCGCTGCTCCCGATTGCGATTCTGCCGCTGGTGGGCGCCATCCCGCCTGCCCAGGCGGCGCGCGCTGTGGGCGACCCGCTCATCCTGTTGCTGATGGGGGGGTTCATGCTGTCCACGGCCATGGAGAAGAGCGGTGTGCACCGGCGCATCGCACTGGGCATGATCCATCTTTTCGGGTCCGGCAGCGGCCGGCGGCTGGTGTTCGGTTTCATGGCCGCCGCTGCCCTGCTGAGCATGTGGATTTCCAACACTGCCACCACCCTGATGCTACTTCCCATCGCCCTGGCGGTTATCCAGGCCTGCGAGGACAAGCGCCTGGCCTTGCCCCTGCTGTTGGGCATGTGCTACGCCGCCAGTGTCGGCGGCACCGGCACGCCTGTGGGCACCCCGCCCAACCTGATCTTCCTGCGGGTCTACCAGGACAGCACCGGGGTTGAAGTGGGCTTTACGCAATGGATGCAATGGGCCTTGCCCATCGTGCTGGTGATGCTGCCGGTGGCGGGCCTGTGGCTGACTCGCGGCCTGAAGCTCGGGGCGCCTGTTTCCCTGCCGGCCACCGGGGCATGGCGCAAGGAAGAGGTGCGCACGCTGGTGGTGTTCGGGATTACCGCGCTGCTGTGGGTGACCCGGCGCGAACCGTTCGGAGGATGGTCGGGGGCGCTGGACCTGCCCCAGGCCAACGACGGCAGCGTGGCGTTGCTGGCGGTGGCGGCAATGTGTCTGGTACCGAACGGGTCCGGCGGGCAGCTGCTGGACTGGAAAACGGCCGGCAGTATTCCTTGGGGCATCCTGTTGCTGTTCGCAGGCGGCATATGTCTGGCCGGCGCCTTTGCCGGCGCCGGCTTGAGTGCGAGCATCGGCGAGGCGCTGGTCTCCTATGCCGGCTGGCCGCCCTGGCTGCTGATCCTGGTTATTTGTCTGGCCGTCACGTTCCTTACCGAAATTACCAGCAACACCGCGACCACCTCGCTGCTGATGCCGGTTCTGGCCGCCGCCGCCATTGCTGCCGGCATCGAGCCCCGAACGATCATGGTTCCGGCCGCAATCAGCGCCAGCTTCGCCTTCATGCTGCCGGTGGCCACCGGCCCCAACGCCGTGGTGTTCGGCGCCGGGCGTCTGACGGTTCCGCAGATGGCCCGCGAAGGCTTGGTTCTCAATCTCCTGGGGGCCGTGCTGATTTCGACCATCGCCTATTGGTTGCTGAGCTGATCCGCGCCGCTCTGTTGGCTCCCGCCGCGCCGCGGCTCGCGCAGTTTGACAAGCCGCGCTCCTGTGATACGGTCGGCGCGCGGTCAAACCTGTAGTATTCCTGCAACCATCCATGATTCATGCAACCTATCCAGGAGGAAGTCGATGAGCAAGAGTAAAAAGGAAGAATCACCTTCCAGCGCCTCGCCCGGCGACCGTGACGAGCCGGAGCGCAAGTCCCGGAAGAAGCCCAAGGAATGGCGGGAGCCGGACGGCGACGGGCCGACGAAGTGGACGGCGCCCGTGGTCGGCTATCCCGTGTACTAAGGACGGCAAGATCATCCCGGACGAGGACCTGCCGAAAGGGTGGCCGAAGCTCACGGATGAACAAAAGCGAAACACCGTCGCCAACACCGAGTACTTCAGCAGCATCAAACCCGACGACGAAGCCGCCGGCGAAGACTGAATATATGCCGCGCAAGCCGGGTGCTCCGCTTGGCGTGACGATCATATCCGGGCCAGGGGCGGTATCCCAAGCTGCTGGGGGGGGGGGGGGGCACTGCGTTGTAATGATCCCGCCGGGATTCGATGAGAATCTGGGCCTTCTCAAGACGGTGTAGAAGATATCTACGTTGGGAAAATCGTTGCGCAGCGGTGCGTTGAAGCTCTCAATGTATCCGTCCTCTCAGGGCGCTCTTGGCTCAATGAGGCTGCTGCGGATGAATCTGGCGGGGCTACTGGGCGCTTGCTTGCCGGCTGTCTTCGCGTGTGCCGTTCCCGGTGCGCGCCCAGCCGCAGCCCTTGCCTTCGCGGGGGCGCGCCCCTCCCGTTCCCGGCGTTGCGGCGGACGGGTCGGGGAAAAGCGGTTGTTGTTCGTTAATTGTTGTGGGAGGTCAGTGCACTACTGACGAGCCACTGCCGGGTAACCGCTGTGCTCACGAACATACGCGAGATTCTCAACGGCGCCGCGGAGCGTTTGCGGGTTCGTTTGTGGTCCGGGTTGGCGGCGGCGTTGCTGTTGCTGGGCGCGGGCAGCGCTGCGGCGGAGGACGCCGAAGTGCTGTCGCTGGACATCGAGCGCCAGCAGGCCGGTTCGGCGCTGATGGAGCTGGCGAGTTCGTCCGGCGTCCAGATCCTGGCGTCGGACGATGCCATTGCCGATGTCGAGGTGGAGGGCCTGCAAGGGCAGTACCGGTTCGACGACGCCCTGGTCGCGCTGCTGGCGGACACCCGCCTGTCGTACCACTACGCCTCGGAGAATGTGGTTCTGGTTGAGGCTCGGCAAGCCGACGAGCTTGAGGAGGTCGAGACGGTCGAGGAGGCCGAAGCCGAGGTCGAGGAGCAAGAGCCGCCGGCCGAACTGGCCGCGCAGAGGGTGACGGGTTCGAGGATGGCGCGTGGCGATCCTTCCGCGCGGGTCTACAGCCTGTCGGCCGAGGACATCGCCACGCGGGGCGTATCCAGTCTGGAAGAACTGTTTCGCACGCTGCCCTGGGCGCATGCGTCCCTGACTTCGCAGTCGGGCATCGGCGGCAGAGCAGCAATTCCCGACACCGATGTCAACATGGGCGCATTGCATGTGGGCATGTCCGCGGTGAATCTGCGTGCAATGGGATCGGCCAACACGTTGGTGCTCGTGAACGGCCGGCGCGTGGCGGGAACAGCCGGGTTCGAGGAGGACTTCGTCAATCTCGTCAACGTTCCGCTGTCCGCGATCGAGCGGATCGACATCCAGCTGGACGGGGCGTCCGCAGTATATGGCGCGGACGCCATAGGCGGTGTGGTGAACTTCATCACCAAGAGGAACTACACCGGATTCAGCGCCACCTTCCGGGAAGAGTTCAGCGCCACCGACGCGGATCGCAGAAACGTGAGTCTGAAGGGCGGCTACGCCTGGGGAACCGGAAGCGTGACCGCCATCGCGCAGCGCAACGACTCGGAACCCGTCAACAACCGCAAGATCTGGACGAGCGGCGACTTCCGCGAGCAGTTCGGCCCGGAATATGACAACCGGGAGACTCTATACACCCAGCCCGGCACGGTATGCGAATGGAATGGCGGCAGCACCCGCTATGGAGCGCGCTGCGACCGGCGCGCGCCAAAATTGAGTTTGCCCGCCACGCATGACGGGACCGGCGCTACCGAGGCGGACTTCGCCACCACCATCACGCCCGCAGACTATATCGCTCCCCAAAACGGCGCGGACGCCACCAACACTTCGGTTTTCCTGCAAATCGAGCAATATGTCGCGGACTCGCTGCGCATCCATGCGGACATGCAGATTTCCGATACGGAATCGTACCAGAAAACTCCAACCCAATTTCTTGACTATCTGGTACCGGCCAGCAACGCCTTCAATCCTTTCGGCCGCCATGTGGTGGTGAGCTATTACCCGATTCACGAACTGGAAAACGGGCTCGTTTCCCCGGCCTGGACGGAGAGCGAAAACAAGCAGAGAAACTTTAATGCCGGCCTGTTCTGGCAATTCGGAGACGGCCACGAGCTCGAGCTCGGCGTGACCCGGTCCAAATCCGAAAGACATGCCAGACAATTACGCCCTGAATGGCCCCCCAACCGATTTGCCCCCGGCCAGAAGGCTTTCTTTGCGGCTCTGGCCAGTTCCGACCCGAATGTGGCGCCGAACCTGTTCGGCAACGGAACCGCCCAGAAATCGACATTGGCGGATCTCCTGGTCATTACAGAGGGCACGGGGGGGCCGAGCCGCGGTTTCACCAAAGTCACATCCTGGGATGCCCTGTTGCGAGGCGAAATATGGGAAGTCTGGGGCGGACCCATTTCTTACGCCGTCGGCGCGGAGTTGCGTGAAACGAAGATATATCAGGACTCATTGCGTTATGCGCAAGACGGATCCTTCGAGCGCGCATCCGGACGGGAGGGCAGCATTGGCGTGGAAAAGCCTACGCGGGACTCGAGCGCCTGGTTTACCGAGTTCGCCATTCCGCTGGTCGGCGAGCGCAACGCAAGGCCCGGTCTGCGGGAGTTGGTGTTGAGTTTGCAGGCGCGGCGCGACACCCACAAGTCCCTGGGCGCCGTGGGCGGACGTGAGATTGTTTTCGACCCGACGCCCGTCACCTCCACATGGTGGGAATACCACCCCGATGACGGTTGGGTGGAGCGCAGCCGCAGCCTTTCCGGCTCAAGGGTCTGGTCGGGCGCCGCGCAACTTCGGGAAATCAAAAGGAGCGCCACCAGCCCGAGGGTCGGCCTGTATTACGAGCCGATCAAGAGTCTCCAAGTACGGACCGCCTGGTCGCGATCCTTCACCCCACCGGTTTTCAGCGACCTGTTCAATATCAGAAATGATTCCGGGAATTCCTCCTTTTTCGTGGACCCATACCATCCCGACAAGATTACGGACTGGATCCGGATTCCCAATGTCTTGAGTTTTTCCAACCCAGACATCAAAAACGAGCATTCCGACAACTACTCGCTCGGCTTCAAGTGGATTTCGCAAGCGGCGCCCGGCCTGGTCTGGTCGGTGGATTGGTCGCGCATCGATTTCACCGACAAGATCGAGAATTCGAGCGGGTTGCTTTTCAGCGATCCTGAAATCGCCTTCGGGCTTCCGGACATCGTGAAGCGGGACGAAAACGGCTACGCCACCCAGATTGTCTACAAGAACGTCAACCTTTCGGAAAAGATAAGCGAAACGCTCGACACCACCATCGAATACACCTTCAGCACCTCCTGGGGTCTGTTCACGCCCCGGCTCAGCTACCACCGGGTGCTGGAGGAGTTTTATCGCATCAGCCCGGACACGGACCGTCAACAGCGGGTTGGAACCGCTTGGGGAAGCGACCGGTACAAGCTCACCGGTCACCTCACCTGGACTGCCGGACGGTTCGCAACGGACCTGTATCTGCGCTACACGCCGGGTTACACCAACAACCGCACTGGCCGCTGCCGTGCGGTAGCAGGACGCTGCGGCCGGATAAATGCCGACAGGCCGCCCCTTGAAGTGGACCGCCTGACGACGGTTGACTTGACCGTCGCTTACCAGATGGACAACGGGCTGCGCATTCGTGCGGGCGGAAGGAACATCCTCAATGCCGACAACCCCACCGTGTGGGAAATCCTGCCCTACGATCCGACGCGATGGGATGCGCGCGCCCGGGTGCTTTATCTGGAGTTGAATTGGGAAATCTGACCGACATCGCGCCGTCAGGGTCCGTCTGCAGGGCAGGCGGGTCTGGCGGCGGGCCAGAATCCGGCAACCGTAACCGCAGGGTATGCTGGCGGATCTGGGCGCTCCTGCGGATTAACCCGGGGGAGGCTGCGGGCGCTTGGTTTTCGGCGGCTTCCTCGCGTGCCGCCCCCGGCGCACACCCGGCCGCAGTCCTTGTCTTCACGGGACCGGGACGCCTCCTGCTCCCGGCGTTGCGGCGGTCGGGTCGAGGGAAAGCGGTTCTGGTTCGTCAATTGCTCCGGGAGGTCGGTGCATCACTGCCGAGTAATCGCTGTGCCCACGAACATACGCGAGATTCTCAACGCCGCCGCGGAACGGTCGCTGGTTCGCTTGGGATCCAGGCAGCCAACCGAGGCCGAGGTCGCCGTGGTCCGCCCGTGCGCCGGCGCTTCTCTTTTCCACAACTTGCCTGAAGGTGGAACCGTTTTATGGGGGAGGATCGCTGCACGCTATCCGCTGAAAGAGGGCCGCCAAGGGAAGTGGCTGGGGGACCAGGATTCGAACCTGGGTTCTCGGAGTCAGAGTCCGATGTCTTGCCGCTAGACGATCCCCCACCCGTATGCTTCGACGGCCTCTCCGGGTCGCCCGCGACAGTCAGCGTTTGGAGTACTGGGTGGCCCGGCGAGCTTTCTTCAGGCCCACCTTCTTGCGTTCCACCTTGCGCGCGTCCCGGGTCACGAAGCCGGCGGCCCGCAGTTTGGGCCGCAGCTGCTCGTCATATTCGATCAAGGCGCGCGTCAGCCCATGGCGTATGGCGCCTGCCTGACCGGTAGTGCCGCCACCCCGCACGGTAACCTTCACGTCCATGCGGCCTTCCATGCCGGCCACCTTGAGCGGCTGATGCACAATCATGCGGGCCGTCTTGCGCCCGAAAAACTCGTCCAGCGGGCGCTTGTTGACAGTGACCTTGCCGGCGCCGGGCCGGATATGGACGCGCGCTGCGGATGTCTTGCGCCGCCCGGTGCCGTAATACGCGGTTTCGTTCATGCCTTGATCTCCAAGGGCGCCGGTTGCTGGGCGCCGTGCTGGTGCCCGGGGCCGGCGTAAACTTTCAGCTTCTTCAGCATGGCGCGGCCCAAACGGTTTTTTGGCAGCATCCCCCGAACGGCGAACCGGATGACGCGCTCCGGCGTACTCTTCATGACCTGCTTCAAGGGAACGGACTTCAGGTTGCCGATATAACCGGAATGGCGGTGATACATCTTCTGGTTCAGTTTGTCGCCGCTGACCCGCACCTTCGACGCGTTGATAACCACGATGAAGTCGCCAGTATCCACATGCGGGGTGTACTCGGGCTTGTGCTTGCCGCGCAGGCGTATGGCCAATTCGCTGGCCAGCCGGCCCAGGGTACGGCCCGAGGCGTCCACCAGGAACCAATCCTGCCGGATTTGTCCGGGTTTTGCAGAAACAGTGTGCATGTTCGCGACTCGACTGCGCACCATCAAGGGATGCGCAAACAGTGAAACGAGCAATTTTACACGATCTCCGCCCCATCCGGCCTGCGCCGGATCCTGCTCATGCGATGATTGACATGGCGGGGCGCAAAACGCAAAATCACCCACCATGCCATGCGCCTTGGTGCGCCCGTGGGGGCATCCGCCAATGGCTCGCAGGGTAACATCGTGCCGAGGTGGCGGAATTGGCAGACGCGCTGGCTTCAGGTGCCAGTGGGGGTAACCCCGTGGAGGTTCGAGTCCTCTTCTCGGCACCAACTCCAAACTCGATGTCCAGCAGATAACCCCGTGGAGGTGCGAATGCTTCCCCCTGCGACGACTCGCGGCAGCCCGCATCAGGAATGAGCAGCAGAGAACTTGAAGTGGCGCGGGCCTGCGCCCGGCGCATGTGGGCCGGCGACCACGCTTCCCGCGAGATGGGCTTGGAGCTCGGCGAGGTGACGCCGGGCGAAGCGAAGGTGCATCTCACCATTGAGCCCCGCATGCTCAACGGGCACGGCGTATGCCACGGCGGTCTGATCTTCGCCCTGGCCGACACGGCGTTCGCGTTCGCCTGCAACAGTCTCAACGTTCGCTCCATCGCTATGCACGGCTCCATATCCTTTATCGAGAAAGTCAAGGCGGGCCGGCGGTTGACGGCGCATGCCGGCGCCCGGACCCGATACGGCCGCAACGGTATTTTCGACGTGACGGTAAAGGACGATCTGGGCGTCAGGGTGGCGGAGTTTCGGGGCTACAGCCGAACCCTCGGAGGCGCGTGGGTCGAGCAATCGTCCGCAGACGGCTGAAACCGGGCTATCCGGGTTCCCGGTCCCCGAAGGGGTGGCGCCGCACGATGGTCTGCTCCCGCGCAGGACCGGTAGATACGATGCACACCTCAAGCCCCACCTGTTCTTCGATCCGCCGGATGTAGGCTTGCGCCGGCAGCGGCAGGTCTTCCCAACGGGTCAAGCCGCAGGTGGACGCCTGCCAGCCTTCCAGTTCCTCGTAGAGAGGTTCGCATTCCGCGTAGCGGTTCATGAAAGGCGGCAATGTGTCGATTGCCCGGCCGTCGAAGCGGTAACCGGTGCAGATCCGCAGCGGGTTCAGTCCGTCCAGCACATCCAGCTTGGTGACGCACAGGCTGCCGATCGAAGCACGTTGCGCCGCGGAGCGCACCGCAACCGCGTCGAACCAGCCGCACCTTCGGGGGCGTCCGGTGGTCGCGCCGCGCTCGGCGCCTTCCCGGGCCAGATGCGCGCCCGCAGCATTCCCAAGCTCCGTGGGGAAGGGTCCTTCGCCCACCCTTGTGGTATATGCCTTCACCACGCCGACCACCTCTCTTACCTGATCCAGCCCTGCTCCGGTTCCGGCCAGGGCTCCGGCGGCGACCGTGCTTGACGAGGTCACATACGGATAGGTGCCGTGATCGATGTCGAGCATCACACCCTGGGCGCCTTCGAAGAGCACTGCCTTGCCCCCGGCGTGCAGCCGCCGCAAACGCCGGGAGATGTCGTCAATCAGGGGACGCAATGGCGCGGCCATGCCCAGCCATTCGTCCGCTACGGCTTGTGGATCCAGGGTTTGCGCGCCGTAGTAGTTCTTCAGCATGAAGTTGTGCAGGTCCATGGCCGAACGCAAGCGCTTGCGAAAGGCTTCCGGGGAGAACAGCTCTCCGGCCCGAACGGCGCGGCGGGCCGCCCTGTCCTCGTATGCCGGTCCGATGCCGCGCCCAGTGGTCCCGATGCGGTTCCGTCCGGCATGCCGTTCGCGCGCCTGGTCCAGCGCCACATGCGAGGGAAGGATCAGCGGGCAGTCCGGGCTTGCGAAAAGGCGTTCGCCGTTGCCGCTTGGGACAGACCGAAGTTCTTCAAAGAGCTGCGGCAGGTACAGCGCAACCCCGTTGCCAATCAGGCATTCCACGCCCTGAGCGAGGATGCCGCTGGGTAAAAGGTGCAACACCCGGGTCTCGCCCTGGTGAATCACGGTGTGCCCGGCGTTGTGGCCGCCCTGAAAGCGAACGACCGCAGCGCAGCGCCCGGCTAGCAGGTCCACGACCTTGCCCTTGCCCTCGTCGCCCCACTGGGCGCCGATAAGGACAATGCCGCAGGCCTGGTTTCGATTCGACATCAAGGCGTTCGCCACGCGCGCCATGCCGGTTCATGGACGACAGGCGGGCCGGCGAGCGGAACGATTACTTGCGTTCCGCCTCGTTCAGGTAGCGGAAGAAGTCGCTCTTGCTGTCCAGAACCAGCAGGTCGCCTTCATTGCCGAAAGCGTTGCGGTAGGCGTTCATGCTCCGGTAGAAGGAGTAGAACTCCGGGTCCTTGCTATAGGCGTTGGCGTAGGTTTCCGCGGCCTGGGCGTCGCCCTCGCCGCGCAGGATCTCGGCATCGCGATAGGCTTCCGCCAGGATCACGGTGCGCTGGCGCTCGGCATCGGCGCGAATCTGCTCTGCGGTCTCGGCGCCCTCGGCGCGCAATTCCGAAGCCACCCGGGCGCGCTCTTGGCGCATCCGCTGAAACACGGATTCGCTGACTTCGTCGCGGAACTCGATCCGCTTGACGCGCACATCCACTACATCAATGCCGAATTCGGATGCCGCGCGCCTCGCGTTGGCGAGCATTTCGAACATGAGCTCGCGACGTTCGGCCGACACCACTTCCGGTACGGTGCGTTTGGCGAACTCGGCCCGGATGTCGTCCTTGATGATTTCCAGGAGGCGCTGCTGCGCCCGGCTCTCGTTGCCCAGCGTCGTGTAGTACTCGGCAACGCTGGCAATTTTCCACTTGACGAAGAAATCCACCAGCAGGTTTTTCTTCTCCGCAGTCAGGAAAGCCTCCTGGGGCTCGTTGATGGTGAGTATCTGCTTGGGGAAGAACTCGACATTGTTGATTAGCGGCAACTTCACATGCAGCCCCGGCTCATAGTCGGCCTCCACGATCTCGCCGAACCGGAACCGCAGGGCGTACTCCCGCTGATCCACCACGAAAACGCTGTTCAATACCAGCAGCACGGCCGCCAGCGCAAGAATGATCCATTTTCCCGTTTTCATGATCTCGAATCTTCGCGGCCGTTTTCCGGGGCCGCGGAGTCCCGGGTGGTCCCGGCGCCGGAGGACTGTTCCGAGCGGTCGCCACGCTTGATGAGCTGGTCCACCGGCAGATAGAGAAGATTGCCGCTGCCCTCGGCCTCCAGCAAAACCTTGTTGGCGTTGCCGTAGAATTCCTCGAGGGCCTCGATATACAAGCGCTCGCGGGTAACTTCCGGGGCCTTCTGATACTCCACCAGCAGCTTCTCGAACCGCTGCGCCTCGCCCTCGGCATCCGCGATTACCCGCGACCTGTAGCCCTCGGCGTCCTGCAGGCGCTTGGCCGCCTCGCCCCGCGCCCTGGGCACCACGTCATTGGCATAGGCCTGCGCCTCGAAGGCCAGCCGCTCCTTGTCCTCTCGCGCCTTGATGGCGTCCTGCACGGCCGCCTCCACCTGTTCCGGATAGTTGGCGTCGCGAAGGTTCACCTGGGTGACGCCCAGGCCGGTGCGGTAGTCGTCCAGAGTCTGCTGAATCAGGTCTTCCGTCCTCTGGGCGATATCGCTGCGGCCTTCGCCCAGGATGTAGTCCATATCGTTCTTGCCGATGATCTCGCGAATGGCGCTCTCGCTCACATCGCCCAGCGTCTCTTCGGCCCGGCGCACCTGGAACAGGAAGTCCACCGGGTCGCTGCGCTGGTACTGCACCACCAGATCCACCGCCACGATGTTCTCGTCCGCCGTCAGCATTCGGGTCTGCTGGCTGAACTTGTTGATCTCGGCCACATTGACCTTTTCCACGCTCTCGATCGGCCAGGGCAGGCGCCAGCGCAGCCCGGCGCCCCGGGTGGAGGCGTACTCGCCGAAGCGCAGCACGACGGCCTGCTCGGCTTCATCCACGCGGTAAAGGCCGGTCAAGGCCCAAATCCCAACCACGATCCCGAGCAGCCAGATCAGCCCCCGCCGGGCGGTCTGCTTGCCTCCGCCGCCGAAGGCGCCGAACAGCTTTTGCAGCGTGTCGCGAACGAGGTCTTCGAGGTCGGGCGGTTGGCGGCCGCTCCGATTCCAGGAACCGTTGCCGCCGCCCGGTTCGTTCCAGGCCATGTCAGTGTTTCCGTGTTGCCTGCTTCAGGCTGTGCTCGGGCCGCGCCGACATCTCCCGGCTGGCCAGCTTCTCGTAGGCATGATGTGTCATTTCCATATCCAGTGTCCAGCCCCCGCCGGGCAGCCAGCGTTCGCGAAGCACCCGCCCACGGCGGTAAAGCAATGCCCTGATTCTTCCCTGGCCCGCGCCCAGACGAACTGTGCGCCGAAGCCGCCTCGCCGACAAACGTTGTGCAACCTTTGCACGCAACTCTTCCACACCGGCGCCGGTGAGCGCCGAAACCCTTACAGCCGGGCAGGCATCATCGCCTGCCTGCAGCGTATCGGGGATTATATCCGCCTTGTTGAATACACGAAGCACCGGCTGATCCCCGGCACCGATTTCTCTCAGCACACGTTCCACTTCCCCGATCCTTTCCATGTCATCGGACATGGCGGCGTCGATTACGTGCAGTATCAGGTCGGCAGAAGCGATCTCCTCGAGCGTGGACTGGAACGCCGCAACCAGCTCGTGCGGCAGATCGCGGATGAAGCCCACCGTGTCGGCAAGCAGGACAATCTGCCCGTCGGGCAAGGTCACCCGGCGTATGGTGGGATCCAGCGTGTCGAACGGCCGGTCGCAAGCCGTGACCTTGGCGCTCGCCAGCCGGTTGAACAGCGTGGATTTGCCGACATTGGTGTACCCCGCAAGGGAAACTGTCGGAGCTTCCGAGCGCCGCCGGCGCGCTCTTCCCCGCCGCCGGCGCGCCATCACCCCGGAAAGCTGCGACTCGAGGCGCCGGATTCGCTGCGTGATCAGGCGCCGGTCGGTTTCCAGTTGCGTTTCGCCCGGGCCGCGCAGACCGATACCGCCCTTCTGGCGCTCCAGGTGGGTCCAGCCGCCCACCAGACGGGTGGCCAGATGGCGCAACTGGGCCAGCTCCACCTGAAGCTGGCCCTCGCTGCTGCGGGCGCGCATGGCGAATATGTCCAGGATCAGGCGGGTGCGGTTCACGACCGGGCAGCCGAGCGCCGTTTGCAGATTGCGTTCCTGTGAGGGGCTCAGCGGGAAATCAACCATCACCACTGTGGGCGCGGCGGCCAGGCAGAGCTGCTTCAATTGCTTCAGCTTGCCGCTTCGGATCAATGTGCGGGGATCGGGCCGGCGCAGCGACGCCGTCACGGTGTGGAGAACCTGCGCGCCCGCGGAAGCGGCCAGCGAGCCGAATTCCTTGCGGCGAGCCTCGTCGTCCGCAGGCGCCAGCAGGATGGCCCGCTCGCGGGCGGAAGGCTCAGTCAAGCGACGGATCCCCTTCCTCGCACAGCGTGGCGTCGAAGTCTTGCGGGTTGACGGGAACGATGGCGGATATGGCGTGCTTGTACACGATCTGGCTGGCGCCATTGTGCAGCAGTACCACGTACATATCAAAGCCTCCGATCACTCCCTTGAGCTTGATCCCGTTGACCAGGAACATGTATACCCGGGCCCGCCGGCGCCGCAGCGTGTTCAGGAAGCGGTTCTGCAGGTCTTGTCGGCTGTTCATCAGGCGCTCCTTTTCTTGAAGCCGGGGGTCCGGCGAAAGACGGGAATACCCCGCAATTGACTGGACTCCCAAAGTGGCTGGTCCCGGTTGTGGGACCAAGCGGAAAAGGGTGCGCAAACAGGTATTTGGGCTCATTACGGCGGAATCGCGGCGGTTGTGTGGCCATTTCCGCGCACCGGTATGGCGGTTTGCGCCGAGCCCATTTTCCAGTGCGCCCGAATCGCGGCCTCCAGGCGCGCCCCGTTGCCGGGGTTTTCGCCGGCGAGCCGCTCGATTCCCTTCTCGGCGCGCAGCCAGGTGAGTTGCCTCCGCCCCAGGGCCTTGGTGGCCCGGATCCCGCGCGCGACCGCTTCCGCAAGCGAACAGCCGCCGTCGAGGTGCTCCAGCAACTGCCGGTAGCCGGCGATTCGCATGGCTGGCAAGCCCGGGTCGAGGCGCAATGCATGCAGCGCCTTCACCTCGTTCAGCCAGCCGCGCTCGAGCATGCCTCGGAAACGTTCCTCGATACGGCGACGCCAGGCTTCGCGGTCGGCGGGTATCAGCGCAAACTTGAGGTAGCGGTGGGGGCCGTTGGGGCGCGTGTTCGCCCAGTGCGAGCTGATTGGCCGCCCGGTAATCTCAAGCACCTCGAGCGCCCGCTCGATGCGGGTTGCGTCACTGGGCGCAATCCGGCTCGCCGCCGTTGGATCGAGCGCCTTGAGCCGGGCGTGCAGCGCGGGCCAGCCTTCGGCCGCGGCCTGCTCCCGGATGCGGTTGCGCAAGGAGGGGTCCGCACCCGGCATTTCCGCCAGACCCCGCTCCAGCGCGCGAAAATACAACATGGCGCCGCCCACCAGGACCGGCGCCTGATTCGCCGCCCGCGCCCGCGCAATCTCCCGGCGTGCGTCCTGCACGAAGCGGGCGGCGGAATAGCGTTCTGTTGGCGAGCACACATCCACCAGAAAGTGCGGCGCCGCCTGCTGCTGCTGCGCGCCGGGCTTGGCGGTGCCGATATCCAGGCCGCGAAAGACGCTGGCCGAATCCACGCTGATGATCCGCAACGGCAGGCGCGCGGACAACTCCACAATCAGGCGGGTCTTGCCCACGCATGTCGGTCCCTTCAGCAGCAGCGCTTCCATTCGTCTGCTGTGCGTGCATGAGCCATGATCGGCGCAAGCGGCGTCAACGGCCGCGCAGGAACATGCGGTCCAGCTCCCGGATGCTGAAGGCCCGCCATGTGGGGCGGCCGTGGTTGCACTGGTCCGCGCGCGGGGTGCGCTCCATATCGCGCAGCAAGGCGTTCATTTCCTCCAGGGTGAGACGTCGATTGGCCCGCACGGATGTGTGGCAGGCCATCGTCGCCAGCATATGGTGGATCCGTTCGGTCATCTCCTGGGCCGCCGCTTCGCTTTCTGCCTCTTGCCGGGATTGCGCCCCGGAAAGCAGATCGCGCAGCAGCGCCTGCACATCGCCGCCCGCAAGCAGCGCCGGGACCTCGCGCACCGCCAGGGTTTCCGGACCCACCTGGTCGACCACGAGCCCCAGTCGCTTCCAGGTTTCGCGCTGCTGTTTGGCGGTGGCGATGTCCTCCTGCCCTGCCCGAAGGCGAACCGGCTCCAGCAACAGCTGAGAGCCCACGCCCTGCTCCCCCAGCTGCGCCTTCATGCGCTCGTACACCACCCGTTCATGCGCGGCGTGCATGTCCACGATAATCAGCCCCTCGCGGTTCTGGGCCAGGATGTACACCCCGCTCAACTGCGCCAGCGCATGACCCAGCGGCGGCGTGGCGTCGTCGCCCGCATCCGGGAACGGTTCCTGTACCTCGCCCGCGCCAGCCCCCGATCCCGCCGGAACTTGCGGAACCCCCAGCAACAGGGCCAGATTGCCGCTGCCGGCGCCGTCCCTTGCGGGGCCGCGCCCGGGCAGCGGAGAGACCGGGGGCGGTGTGCTCCCCGCGGCCGGCTCCCCGGATTCCGGCGCCCCGGCCGGTCGGGTTTTCGCCAACACCGCCTCCAGGGTGCGGCGAACGCTGTCATGCACCCTGCGCCCATCGCGAAACCGCACCTCATGCTTGGACGGATGCGCATTGACATCCACCGCTGCGGGATCCATGTCCAGGTACAGCAGCCAGGCCGGATGACGGCCATGGAACATGACATCCTCGTAGGCCTGGCGCGCTGCATGAGCCACGGTGCGGTCGAAAACCGCCCGCCCGTTCAGGAACAGGTGCTGCATGTCCCCCTGGCGGCGCGAATACCGGGAACGCGCCAGCCATCCGCGTAAATGAATGCCCTGCTGCTGCTCCTCGAAATACAGGGCGTTTTCCACAAACTCGGCGCCCAGCAGACGGGCCAGACGCTTCTCCTGTTCCCCGCGTTCCCGGGCCGCCGGCAGGTCGTAGCTCAACCGCCCGTCCTTCTCGTAACGCAGGGCGGTGGAGAAACGGCTGAGCGCCATGCGCAGCACCACCCGGTCGATGTGACGCGATTCCGTGATCGGCTTGCGCAGGAAGCTGCGCCGCGCCGGGGTGTTGTAGAAGAGATCGCGAATCTCTACCGTTGTGCCTTGAGGATGCGCCGAGGGACGAGGTTCGGAACAGCTGCCGCCGGCGCACTTCACGGTCCAGGCGCTGCGTTCCCCGGCCACCCGAGAAGCCAGCTCCAGCCTCGACACCGCCGCAATGCTGGGCAGCGCCTCCCCCCGGAATCCCAGCGTCGCAACCGTCCGCAGGTCCTCCAGGCTTTCGATCTTGCTGGTGGCGTGCCGCTGCAGGGCAACCGCCAGTTCGGCCATGGCAATGCCCACGCCATCGTCGCGTACCCGGCAGAGTTGCGAGCCGCCCTTTTCCACCTGCACGGCGATCTGCTGCGCACCGGCGTCCAGGCTGTTCTCCATCAATTCCTTGACCGCCGACGCCGGCCGTTCCACCACCTCGCCGGCGGCGATCTGGTTGATCAGGTGATCCGGCAGCCGCTGGATGGTCATTGCATCGCCGCGAACACCTTGCGGGTGTTCAACGGCCTTCCTTCAAGGTAAAAATCGATCGCTGTCCCCAGCAGGCGGCGGGCCGCGTGGCGCATGTCCCGGCGGCGCCAATCCCTTCGCGCGATCCCCAGCAGTTCCGCGCCGCTGAAGTTCATGGCCTTGCCGGTCCGGGCGCCGGGCGGCAACGCTTCGGCGCCCGCTTCCATACGGTAGCGGTAGGCGGTGTCCGGCGCCAGCTCCCGGCCCTGCGTATCGAACTTCAGGTTCAGCCCCAGGCCCAGGGACGCCAAAAGGTCGAGTTCGAAGCGCCGCAACGCGGGTTCGACCGGCTCACCGGCGCGCAACTCTTCCAGCGCGGCGCAGTAATGGTCGAACAGTTCGGGATGCGGATCCTCGCGGCGGGTCAGCTTGAGGACCAGCTCATTGAGGTACAGGGCCGGCATGAGCGCCTTGCCCCCGGGCGGGCGGCAACCCGCGTTCTGCGAAGCGCTCTCCGCCGCGGTCAGGGTGACCAGCTCCCCGCGCCCGCTCCACGAGAGCAACAGGCGCCGAAACGGCTGTGCGGCCAGAGCCAGGGAGGAACGCGGGCGGCGCCCGCCGCGCGCCACCAGCCCCACCCGCCCATGGTCCCGCGAGAAAGCCTCCACGATCAGGCTGGTTTCCCGGAACGGGCGGCTGTGCAGCACCCAGCCCTCGGCCAGTTCGACGCGCCGAATACTGCTCATTGGCAAAACCGGGGGTTGTTGAACCAGTTCTTGCGCACCCGGACATGGGCGCGCACATGAAAAGGCCGGGCGAATATGCGCTGCAGTTCCATGCGCGCCTGACGGGCGGCCGCTTTCAGCCGCAAGCCGCCGCGCCCCACCACTATGCCGCGCTGGGAAGGGCGGTTGACCCGCACTTCCAGTTCGGCCACCACTGCCTTGGCGCGGGTTTCCAGGGAGGTCACCACCACATCCAGATCGTAGGGTACTTCGCGATGGGTGTTGAGCGTCAGCTTTTCGCGCAGCATCTCGGCAATTCGAAACCCCATGCCGCGATCGGTAACCGCGCCGTCGGGGAACTGGGGAACCCCCTCCGGGAGATATTCCGCCACGACATCGTGGAGACGCTCCAGATTATCGCCGTGGCGGGCGGATACCGGAACGATCGCGGCGAAGTCGGCTTTCGCGCCGCACAGCTCCAGGAAGGGAAGGAGGTCTTCGCGGCTTTGCAGGCGGTCGATCTTGTTGACCACCAGGATGCATTTCAGGCCCGATCTTGCGGTCTCGCCCAGCACTCGGTCGTCCGCTCGCGTCCAGCGGCCCGCCTCCACCACCACGAGGATCAGGTGGGCGCCCTCCAGCGCGCCCAGAGCGGCGCGATTCATGTGGCGCGACAGCAAACGCTTGTCCGGCGTGTGCAATCCCGGCGTATCCACCAGCACGAGCTGCGAGGCCTGTGCGTGGCGTACGCCAGTGATCGCGTGCCGTGTAGTCTGCGGCTTGCGTGTTTCAATGCTGACCTTTTCCTTCAGTATCCGGTTCAGGAGGGTGGATTTGCCAACATTGGGACGGCCCAGGATCGGCACAAGACCGGTGCGGAAACTCATGGCTTCTCACCAACCTGCGCCAGAATCGCCTCGGCGGCGGCTATCTCGGAAGCCTGTATCGTCCGTCCTTCGCCGGTCGCGCTCAGCGACAATTCCGGCGCCTTGCAAACCGAGCGGAAGCGCGGCGACTGCGGATTGTCGCTGGCCTCCGCCAGCCGGTATTCGGGCGGCTTGTGTCCGCAGCCCTGCAGGTACTCCTGCAGAAGGCTCTTGGCGTCACGCGGCTGCGCTGTCACGGACTCGATGCGTTCCCCGAACAGTCTCTCGAACAGGGCGGTGGCCGGCTTGATGCCCCCATCCAGCCATATTGCGGCAAACAAGGCTTCGAGGGCGTCCGCCAGCATGGCCGGGTGCGCCGCTTCGCCCGGCGCCAGGTCCGCGCCGTGGTAGCGCAGTTGCCGGCTCAGATCCAGTTCGGCGGCCACCTCGGTCAGTGTCCCCTGCTGTACAAGACGCTGGCGCATGTGGGTAAGGGCGCCCTCCAGCGCTTCGGGATAACGGTTGTACAAGCCGTTGGACGACAGCAGCTCCAGCACCGCGTCACCAAGAAACTCGAGCCGCCGATTGTTGCGTTCGCTGCCGCTGGGATGAGTCAGCGCCTGTTTGAGCAGACCCGGCCGGGTAAAGGCGTACTGAAGCTTGCCAGTGGCCCATTGCGCAAGTTGCCGGTTGGCAGTCAACGAATCGGGTCGCCTATCCTGCGCCATTTCGGCATGCTGCCGATGTCCCAGTTGAACCAGATGCGCTCGGCTCGGCCAACCAGACGGTGCTCCGGGATGAAGTCCACGCCCGGATAACGACTGTCCCTGCTGTTGTCGCGATTGTCGCCCATCACGAAATAATGCCCGTCGGGAACCCGGTACACGCCTTCCCGGCCCCGCTGCCCGGGCATGAAGTAGACATCGTGCCGGGTCGCGCCCAGGGTTTCCTCGGCCTGCAATACGGAAAAGGGCGATTGGGCATTCACCGCCGCCGGCTCGCTTACCCGGACCGGCTCGCCGTTGATGCTCAGCCGCTTGTTGCGGTACTCGATGAGGTCGCCGGGCAGGCCCACCAGACGCTTGATGAAATTGGCGCTGGGATCGGAAGGCAGCTTGAACACCACCACATCGCCCCGCTCGGGCGAACCCAGTTCCACAATGCGGGTGTTGGTGACCGGCAGCCGCAGGCCGTACACGAACTTGTTCACGAAGATGAAATCGCCTACCTGCAGCGTGGGGCGCATGGAACCCGACGGGATGCGGTACGGCTCGTAGAGAAACGAACGGGCGCAAAGCACGACCAGCAGCACCGGAAGAAACGCCGCAGCGTATTCGAACACCTTGTGCCGGGGACGAGGCGCGCCGCCGTCCGCTGTCGCCCGCTTGCTCCGGGGTGCGATGACGAAGCGGTCGACAAGCCACAGGGCCAGGGCCAGCCCTGTAATCGCAACGAGAATAACGGAAAAATCCATAAGCGGACGCAATTCTAACCGCCTGCCGCGGGGCTGAGGGCGGATACCTCAGCGGATCCCGGAGTTTCGGGCGAGAGAGGCTGCGCGCTTGCGGGCATCCGCGGTTCCGGCCTCGGGGCGGAGCGAGCGCGGGGCCACCGAATCCGGGCGGAATCCCCCGGAAACCGGGAAGGGCGGTCACGATGCTCGGACGCCATGGCGGAAACCGGGGAAGACAGGGGTTCGGGAAAAGAGGCCGAAAGGCTGCGGCGCATCGAGATGTTCGAGTTTCAGGGATGGCGCAACCGGACCTGCAGCCGCCGCCAGTCCGGCGCGCTCAGCATTGCCGGCGTGATCCACAGCGTGAGTTTCTCGCCACGGCGTTTTCCGGGACAGTCCCTGCGCAGGGTCAACCCCACCAGCCCGCGCGTCACGAAGCCCTGCCGGTGAAGCAATTCGGCTTTTTGCATCTCGCCGGTGTCCAGCACCAGGCGCCAGCCGTCCGAAGGGACAAGCCACACGGCGGCGATCCCGGGGGCGATCCCCCCGGCGCGCAGGGCCTGCCATCGGTGCGCGCAGGCCAGCGCCAGCGCCGCCAGGATCGCCAGTCGCAGCCACAGCGGCAGGTCCGAGACCAGCACCGCGAGCGCCGCCAGCAGCAATGCGCTCGCGATGGCCGCCAGACCCCAGGGCGGCCGGCTGGCGCCGAGCTCAACCGTTGCCGAGAATCCGCTCAACTACCCGCGCCTCCTGTGGGTTGACCGCCGCCGCGCGGCCCGCCAGCAAATCGCCCAGCTGGGGATCATCCAGTTCGAGCAGCGCCTCGAAGCATGCCTGTTCGGCCGTGCCGGCGTGTTCGTAGCGGTGTTCCAGGTAACGCTCCAGCAGCAGGTCCAATTCGCGGCTGCCGCGCCGGCAGCGCCACCGCAGCCTTGAAGCGGCGGCAGTCAGGATCGGCGCTCCATCAGCCTCTTTTTGGTTTCCGCGATGGCTCGTGCGGGATTGAGGTCCTTGGGGCAGGCCTCCGCGCAGTTCATGATGGTGTGGCAGCGGTAGAGGCGGAAGGGGTCTTCGAGCTGATCGAGGCGTTCGCCTGCGGCTTCGTCGCGGCTATCCTCCAGCCAGCGCCAGGCGGCCAGCAGCGCGGCAGGCCCCAGATAGCGGTCGCCGTTCCACCAGTAGCTGGGACAGCTTGTGGAGCAGCAGGCGCAAAGAATGCAGGCCGCCGGCGTGTTGATCTTTTCCTGATCTTCCCGGGATTGCAGCCGCTCGCGGTCGGGGGGAGGGGGGGTTTTGGTCTTGAGCCAGGGTTCCACAGCGGCGTATTGCGCATAGAAATGCGTGAGGTCCGGCACCAGATCCTTCACCACCGGGAGATGCGGCAGCGGATAGATGGCCACTTCGCCCTTCAGGTCGCCGACCGCCTGGGTGCAGGCCAGGGTGTTGAGTCCGTTGATGTTCATGGCGCAGGAACCGCAGATTCCCTCGCGGCAGGAACGGCGGAAGGCAAGCGTGGAGTCCACCGTGTCCTTGATGTGGATCAGCGCGTCCAGCACCATGGGGGCGCAGTCGTTCATGTCCACTTCATAACTGTCGACACGGGGGTTTTCCCCCGAGTCCGGGTTGTAGCGGTAGATCCTGAACCGGCGTATCCGCCGTGAATCGCTGGCGCCGGCGCCTTGCCGCGCGGGGTGATGGCGGCCGCGCCGTACGCGGGAGTTTCTGGGAAGAAGAATTTGCGCCATGCGGGTTATCGGATCCCGGTGAACATGTCAGCTGGGCCTGAAGCGGGATATTAGCAAATCGCCCGCGGCATTGCCTCATCCGGCTCCCGGCCATGCCGGCAGTCCTTGGGGGCGGAAGTGCGCGTCGCACCGGGAGCGGTCAGACGCCCGTTCGAGCGCAGCGCCGCTTTTTCCCGGCGGTCAGGCGTCCGTCCCGGCGCTGCCGGCAAGCCTGTTGGGGGCTGTGCGACCGGCGGGCAACGCAGCCGGACGGGATGCAGGGCTGTTCGAGCGCAGCGCCGCTTTTTCCCGGCGGTCAGGCGTCCGTCCCGGCTCTGCCGGCAAGCCTGTTGGGGGCTGTGCGACCGGCGGGCAACGCAGCCAGACGGGACGCAGGGCCGTTCGAGCGCAGCGCCGCTTTTTCCCGGCCCGGGATGCTAGACTCACCCGTACGCGGCCGCAGCCCCGGGGCGCGGCCCATGTCATTTCCTTGGCAGGGGATTACTTAATGATTCGTCTTTCGGCAATGTCACCGGGAACGTTCCCGGGAATATCAGCCACCGCCTTCTCCAGTCTGGCGGCGTGTCTTTTGCTTTGCTCCTGCGCGCCCGACGCCGGAACGCCCGCGCCCGACGCCGGGCTTTCTGCGCCCGATGCCGCCGCCGCAACGGATGAACAGACCGCGATTGCCTGGCATCAGGGAAGCGTGGAGGAGGCCTTTGCCGAATCCCGGCAGTCCGCCAAACCCCTGTTCCTCTACTGGGGGGCAGTGTGGTGTCCGCCCTGCAATGCCCTCAAGAGCACGCTGTTCCGGCAGCCCGAGTTCATTGCCGCAACGCGCGATTTCGTGGCCGTGTATCTGGACGGCGATACCGAGCGCGCCCAGGTCTGGGGCGAGAAACACGATGCCGTGGGCTATCCCTCGGTCATCGTTTTCGACGCCTCCGGACAGGAGCTGACCCGGCTGCCGGGCACCCTGACGGCCGATTCCTTCATGGCGGCCCTCGACGACACTCGTTCCGATCTCCTGCCGGTTGCGAAGCTGGTCGAGCGGGCGCTCGACGGCGAGCGCCCGCTCAATGAGGCCGAGTACCGCCGTCTCGCCTATCACTCCTGGTACCAGGACCGCCGGACCCTGGCGCCCGAGCGCTACCTGGAGCTGTTCCGCCGTCTGGAAGAAACGGCTCCGGACAATGATCCTGCGCTGGCCCGCAGGGTTCGCGCCCTGCGGCTCTCGGAGGCAATCGCCGCCGGCGATCCGGGCCTGGGGGCCGCGGACCATGCCGTCCTGTCCCGCGTTTTGGACGCGGAGGATCCGGATCTCGACAACCTGATAATGTTCTCCGGCAAGCTCGCTTCCGCCTTCGCCGCCATGGCGCCCCAGCCGCCCCGGCGGGACGGGCTGCGCGCCGCATTCGCGGCGGCGATCGAATCGGTCATCGCCAGCCCCGCCGCCACCAGTACCGCGACGATCTCCTCATTGGGGCTGCTGCTGGAACTGGAGCGTCTAGACGATCCCGAAGCCCTGCCAGACCCGGCCTTGCTGGACCGCATCGTGAGCGCGGTGCAACAGGCCGACGCCTCTGCGGGGACCCAGCAGGAACGCCAGAGCGTTATCTACTATGCCTACAACTTGCTGCACGACGCGGGCGAGAACGAGCGGGCGCGGGTCCTGCTGGAGAAGGAGCTTGGAATCTCCGAGGAACCCTACTACTTCATGTATCCGCTTGCCACGCTGAGCTTCGAGGCCGGCGACGTGGACGGCGCGGTGCGCTGGATGGAGCGCTACTATCGCGAGGCGCGCGGCACGGCCACGCGCCTGCAGCACGGCGTGATCTACGCGCGCCGCCTGATGCTGTGGGTTCCGCAGGACGCGGAGGCGATCCTCAATGTTGCCACAGGGGTCCTGGCCGAAATACGGGGCCAGCCGGATGCGCTGGCCAACCGCAACCTGCGTTCCCTGGGCTGGCTGACCGACGCGCTGACCGCGTGGCGCGACGAGCACCACGCAGGACTTTCGCTGGCCGCGCTGGACAGCAGCCTCGCCGCCATCTGCTCCGAACACGACGGCGAGGCGCCGGTCAACGCCTGCAACGCAATGCGCCAGCGCCTCGCCCGCCGCCCCGCGCCGGGAACCCAGCCCGCATGACTCGCCGGCTTGGCGCCGACGGAGATATCCGGCTCAAATATCGAAGGCGTCCAGGCGGAACCCTTGTTCGCTCCATTCCAGCGCCCAGCCGCGCTGGAACCAGTCGCCCAGCACAGTCCGCCGGGCTGGCTTGCCGTCGAGGACGAATTCGTGCACCGCGGGACGGTGTGTGTGGCCGTGGATCAGGTGGCATGTCCCGCTGGAGCGCATGGCGTCGGCCACGGCCGACGGGTTGACATCCATGATTTCCATGGGCTTGCCGCGGGTTGATACGCGGCTGGCGTCGCGCGCCTGCGCGGCCAGCGCGCGCCGCTCCTCAAGCGGCCGGGCGAGGAACCGCGCCTGCCACGCGGGCTCGCGGACCATCGCCCGGAACGCTTGATAGTCGTGGTCGTCCGTGCACATGCTGTCGCCATGCATCAGCAGCCGCCGCTGGCCGCCAATTGCCACGACGCTCGTTTCCTCAAGCAGCATGGCGCCGCTGCGCCGGGCGAATTCCTCGCCCACCAGGAAGTCGCGGTTGCCGTGGGCAAAGAAAACCGCCGTGCCGCCGGCGGTCAGCCGCGCCAGCGCCCCGACAACCTCTTGCGCCAGCGGGGCGTCGTCGTCGTCGCCCACCCAGGCCTCGAACAGGTCGCCGAGGATATACAGGGCTTCGGCGCTTGAGGCGCGGTCGTCGAGAAAGCGGTGAAAGGCGCGGGTTGCGCCGGGCCGCTCGGGGTCCAGATGCAGATCGGAGATGAACAGGGTGGTCATTGCGTCACGCGCAGCACCCTCTCGATAATCACAGGTTCCACCGGCACATCCCGCGCGA
Source organism: Gammaproteobacteria bacterium (assembly GCA_965115835.1). GTDB lineage: Bacteria > Pseudomonadota > Gammaproteobacteria > Steroidobacterales > Foliamicaceae > Foliamicus. The sequence goes on along the minus strand of OZ220471.1, from coordinate 1,546,763 downwards.
AGCCGCCGCCCGGCCCGGTGGCGCGACTGCCGATGTCGTCGATCACGTCCATGCCGCTGATGACCTGGCCGAACACGGCGTATCCCCAGCGTCCGGGCTGTGGATCCAGCGCAGCGTTGTCCTGCAAGTTGATATAGAACTGGTTGCGGGCCGAATGGGGCTCGCCGGTGCGGGCCATGGCGATGGCGCCGCGCACATTCGAGCGCCCGTTGCCCGCTTCGTTGGGCAATGTCTCTTCCACCTTGCGCTCCTGGAAGTCGCTTGAAAAACCGCCGCCCTGAATGACGAAGCCCTTGACCACGCGATGAAAGATGGCGCCCTCGTAGAAGCGGCTGCCGGTCAGGCGCAGGAACTGCGCCACGGTCAGCGGCGCCTCCAGGGCGAACAATTCGAGCGTGAAGGCCCCGGCGGTGGTTTCGACGCGAATCCGCGGGAAGTCCTCCAGGGGCTCTTCGGCTTCGGCCGGCTCCTGGGCGTCGAGGCCGAATCCGGCCATTGCCGGCAGGCAAAGGACTACGGTTCGGATGGCTGCATGGACTTGCTTCATTTCGAGACTCCCTGGCGCTTGGTGATTTGGTCGGCTTCTCCGGCAACGGCAACCCTGGCGCCCGCGGCGTTGCCGTTGCCGCTCGCTGCCGAGGCGTTGTATACCGCGGCGTCCAGGGTATTCTGCAACAGCATGGCGACGGTCATTGGCCCCACGCCGCCCGGAACGGGTGCGATCCAGCGGGCGCGCTTTAAGGCTTGATCGAATTCTACGTCGCCGCGCAGCCTCCCGTTGCTCATCCGCGTAATCCCGATATCCAGCACTACCGCTCCAGGGCGAATCCATGACCCCTTCACAAGCCCCGGCTTGCCCACGGCGCTGGCCAGGATTTCCGCCTGACGGATGTGTCCTTCGAGGTTGGCGGTAAAGCGGTGGCAAACGGTTACGGTGGCGCCAGCCAGCAGCAGCTCCAGCGCCAGTGGACGGCCCACCAGATTGGAGGCGCCCACCACCACGCAATGCCTGCCCTTGGGATCCACGCCGATGTGCTCCAGCATGCGCAGGACGCCGAACGCGGTGCAGGGGCGAAGGCGCGGGGTGCGCAACGCCAGCAACCCGAATGTGAGCGGGTGGAAGCCGTCCACATCCTTGCCGGGATCGATTTTCCGGATCACGTTCATGGGGTTGATGTGGGCGGGCAGGGGGAGCTGGACCAGGATGCCGTCAATGGACTCGTCCCGGTTGCAGGCGTCGATCAGCGCCAGCAGCTCCTGCTCGCGGGTTTCCACCGGCAGGTTGTGATCGATCGATTCGATCCCCGCCGCCGCGCAGGCGCGGCGCTTGTTGCGCACGTAGATCCGCGATGCCGGTTCCTCTCCGATCAGCACGGTCGCCAGCGTCGGCGCCCGCAATCCCGATTCCAGACGCTGCCCGATGGCGCGCCGGATGGCCTCGCGGATTTCCGCTGCGATGGCCTTGCCGTCAATCAGTCGCGCGGTCATGAAATTTCCATTAAACGTGCAGGGAAAGGCGCTCGGGTCTGCTCCGTGAGCGGAGGTGGGAATGTTATCCGACCGACCGGTTCCCGACCTCGGCGGGGGTTCTTCGGGGACGCCTCGCGGCCCTTGTTCCGGGCCGGCCGGGCAGGGGGCGAACGAGTCATCGCCATGATGCAAGCTGGGCAGCAATTCCCGCCAAGCGTGACAATGCTTGAAAAACAGCTCCAGTCCAACACCAGAATGGTCACAAGCTTGGGTATTCGGCCCTGAACGAACGACTCTGCATTGTTAGCGGGAATTGCTGCAAGCTGGGCCTTGAAGGTGACGCAATGCGGCCAACATTGTTATGATCCGGCGCCTGTGGCGCTGATCCTGGAGTTCCGCGCCGGGAGGAATCACATGCGATTTTCGGCCATTCTCTTCGCCATGGTGCAAGCACTGCGGCTCGCTGCGCGCTTGTACCCCGAGTTTGCGAACCGGCTCAAGGAGAGGGATCTGGTGGCGCAATTCAAGTTGCAGGACAACTCGCAAGGCCGCTGGGTCCAACTGAAGAAAGGCAAGGTGAAGTCGCGCAAGGGCATCCATGAAAAGCCCGATTTCTCCATTATATTCAAGAACAAGGCCATCGCCGAGGAGTTTCTCACACCGCCGTTCGATCCGTTGGTGCGGATCGACGCCGCCAAGAACTTCAAGCTCCTGGTGGAGGGCACGGACGATCTGGCGGTGTGGTTCATGAGCACGCTCAACCGGATGCAGACGGTGCGCTGGAAGAGCGGCGCCGACATGGGCAACGGCGTCGTCCGCTACACCAACGGTACCAACGGTGGGCCGATCTTCGTGTACGTCAAGGACGGCAAGATCATCAGGGTCACTCCCCTGGACTTCGACGACGAAGACGCTCCGTCCTGGACCATAAGGGCCAGGGGAAAGACCTTCACGCCGCCGCGGCGCACTACCCTGGCCGCGCATGGCATGTGCCAGAAATCCATGGTCTACTCGAAAAACCGCATTCTCCATCCCATGAAGCGGGTGGACTTCGACCCCGACGGCGACCGCAATATCCAAAACCGCGGCAAGTCGGCATTCGAGCGGATCAGTTGGGACGAGGCGCTGGACATCGTGGTCAGGGAGATCAAGCGTTCCAAGAGCCATGGCCCGGGGGCCGTGCTGGTGGCGCACGGCTCACACCACCAGTGGGGCAATCTCGGTCATTACCTGAGCGCCTTCAATCGCTTCTGGAACCTCATCGGCTGTTCCAAGCTGCACAACAACCCCGATAGCTGGGAGGGGTGGTACTGGGGCGCCATGCACCACTGGGGCAACAGCATGCGGCTGGGGACGCCGGAGTTCTACGGCACCGTGGAGGACTGCCTCAAGGAAGCGGAGCTGATCGTGTTCTGGTCGAGCGACCCGGACGCCAGCTACGGCTACGAGGGGACCGTGCGGCGCGAGTGGGCCAGGGAACTGGGCATCAGGATGGTCCATATCGATCCGTTCCTGAACCACACGGCGGCCCATCTGGGCGGCAAGTGGATCTCGCCGAAACCCGGCGCCGATTCCGCGCTGGCCCAGGCGTTGTGCCATGTATGGATCACCGAGGGCCTCTACGACAAGGAATTCGTCGACCGGCGAACCACCGGCTTCGGCGAATGGAAGGCCTATATCCTCGGCGAATCCGACGGTACGCCCAAGACTCCCGAGTGGCAGGAGGCGGAGACCGGGGTGCCTGCGCGCGAGGTCCGGGCGCTGGCGAGGGAATGGGGGCGCAGCAAGACCTATCTCGGCGCCGGCGGCTGGGGCTGTGGCCTCGGCGGCGCCGGCCGCGGGCCCATGGGCATCCAGTGGGCGCGGATGATGACCATCCTGGGCGCGATGCAGGGTTTCGGGAGGGCGGGAGTGAACTTCGGCAACCTTCAGTTTGGCACTCCGGTGGACTTCTCCTTCTACTTCCCCGGCTATGCGGAAGGCAGCATGTCGGGCGAGCTGACGTACAGCGCCAATGCGGCCAACAACTACCAGCGCATGCCGCATGTCGTGACCATGAACTCGTCGCGCCAGAACATTCCCAAGATCCGTTTGCCCGAGGCGATCATGGAGGGGAAGGCGATGGGTTTTCTGACCGATGTTTCCTCGGTTCAGGGCCAGTTCCTCCGTTTCGGCTACCCGGCGCCCGGTCACGCCAAAATCCAGATGATGTACAAGTACGGAAGCTCCTCGTTCGGCACCATGGTCGACTCCAACCGCTGGGTGCAGATGTATCAGTCGGAGAACCTGCCTTTCGTCGTCAACCAGTCGGTCTGGTGGGAGGGCGAGACCCCGTACGCGGACATCGTCCTTCCCGCCTGCACCGTATTCGAACGCTGGGACATCGGCGAGTACTACAACGTTGGCGCGGGCTATGTGCATCACATGTTCTCGATGGTCAATCACCGGGTGATCTCGCTGCAGCACAAGTGCATCGAGCCGCTCGGCGAGTCGAAGTCCGATTACGACATCTTCCTCGCCATTGCCGAGCGCCTGGGGCTGGGGGCGCTGTATTCCGAAGGCGGCAACACCGAACTCGACTGGTGCAAGCGCGTGTTCGATTCGTCGGATCTGGCCAAGCACACTTCCTGGAAGAAGTTTCTGCAGAAAGGCTATTTCGTGGTGCCCGCGGATCCGGAAAACGCCCGCGCTCCAACGGCCAACCGCTGGTTCTACGAGGGCCGCAAGAAAGACACGCCCGAGCCCTATCCGCTGCCGTCGGATTACGTGGCGGATTTCGGCGACGGACTGCAAACGCCGTCCGGCAAGTTCGAGTTCCTGCCCGGCACCCTGGGCAAGATCGACGATCCCGCGCGCCGGCCGCTCAACGAGTACCAGAAGAACTACGAGAACGCCGAGGCCGAACCGGATCTGGCGGATTTTCCCCTGCAACTGCTGACGCCTCACACGCGCTACCCGTTTCACATCATGGGTGACGACGAGGGCTGCACGCTCCAGGACATCCGCGAGCACCGGGTCACGGTGAACGGCCATTCCTACCTGGTGGCGCGCGTCAACCGCCAGGATGCGGAGGAACGGGGGGTTGAGGACGACGATCTCATACGCTTGTGGAACCACCGGGGCTCGGTGGTCTGCGCCGCCCAGGTGACGGATCGGCTGCGGCGGGGCGTGGTCAGCGCCTGTACCGGATCCGCCCAATACCGACCGGTTGGCGAACCGGGCAACTCGACCGACCTGGGCGGGTGCGTGAACATGCTCAATCCCAAGAAAACCATTACCGCGCAAGCCAGCGGCATGGCGCCGAACACCTCTCTGATCCAGTTCGAGAAATGGACCGGCGTGGACACCTGGCGGCGGGCGGAGACAGCGTGATGGCGAGGAAGTGGAACCTGATCGTGGATATCGCGCGCTGCGACAACTGCCGCAACTGCTTTCTGGCCACCAAGGACGAACACATCGGCAACGAGTTCCCGGGCTATTCGGCCCCGCAGCCGGAGCGCGGACACAGCTGGGTGGATGTGAAGCGCCACGAGCGCGGCCGCTGGCCGGCCGTGGAGGCGCACTTCATGCCGGTGATGTGCAACCACTGCGACGATGCGCCCTGCATGAAGGTCGCCAGGAACGGCGCGATTACCAAGCGCGCGGACGGCATCGTGCTTATCGATCCGAAGAAGGCCAGAGGGCAGAAGGAAATCGTGGATGCCTGCCCGTACCATGCGGTCTTCTGGAACGAGGAGGAGCAGGTTCCGCAGGCTTGGTTCTTCGATGCGCACCTGCTCGACGAAGGCTGGACGAAGCCCCGCATCGAGCAGAGCTGCCCCACCGGCGTGTTTCGCTCGCTCAAGGTCGAGGACGCCGAAATGCAGCGGATCAGGGAACAGGAGGGTCTGGAAGTCCTCAAACCGGAAATCGGCTCGAAGCCGCGCGTGTACTACAGGAACATGCACCGGATCACGCGGTGTTTTGTGGCCGGCTCGGTGGTGACCACCGAGGACGGTGTGGAGGAATGCGCCGCCGGCGCCGAAGTCGTTCTCCTTCGCAACGACAGCGAGGTGGCGCGAACCCGCACCGACATGTTCGGCGACTTCAGGATCGACGGGCTGGAGAAGAACAGCAGCCCGTATCGGCTGGAAGTGAACTCGGAGTCGTCCGGGCGCGCCGCCGTGTCTTTCGAGCTGGGCCGGGAAAGCCTTTACCTCGGCGTCATGGCCCTGGCCGACTGAGCGCCAGCCAGCGATTGGCGCGCCCGCGACCGGTCCCGCCGGGGCGGCCGCCAACATGGCGATGTGTCCGTGAAAGCGCTCTGGCGCTCTCCGGCACGGCAGGGCGTGCCGCACTCACTGCCCGGGTTCATGCCCGTTCGCCCCCGCCCTGCACATTGCCGCGCGGCCGGCGCAGGGCCAGCGATTCCTTGTCCACCTCCATCCAGACGATCTCGCCGTCCTCGAACACGGGGATGGCGTCGGCGCCACTTTCCACGGCCCGGCGGCGGGCGGCCATGGCTGCCCTCAGCATGGCTGCCCCGGCGCCGGCCATGTCCGGGTCGCGGTCGCGCGCGGGCGCATCAGGGTTCTCCTGCCCGGTATTCTTCGGCGTCATCCGTTCTCTCCCTTCGCCAGCAATACCGGCACCGGCCCCGCGATGTCGTAGACGGCCCATTCGTCAACCAGATCCCGATAGACTTGCTCGAAGTTGCTCCATCCTGCCGCGAACCGTCGGCGAACGACCGACTCCGGAACATCGTGCCCGCCCTCCGAAACCCGTCGCCGGACGCGCGCGAGCGCCATTTCCGGTGTTGGCAGCCGCAGGAAAAACAGTTTGACACGATAACCCTGCGCCCGCCAGCGCGGGATCGAACGGGCATAGCCACGCCCGCTCAAGGTGGTCTCGAAGGCGAAACTCTCTCCTCGGGCCGCGTATCTGCGGATCGTATCGACCATCAGACGGCCGGCCCGGAACGCGATTGCAGCGGGTCGGAACGGATTCAATCCCGCGGCAATCGAGTCCGCGTTGACAAAGGTTGGGCAATCCGCCTCGTTTGGCAGGAACGCCGTGGCGAAGGTCGTTTTTCCGGCCCCGTTCGGCCCGGCGATGATCAAAATTTTCCGGCGCGCGGTCATACTCCGGCACTTGCTTCAGGCAGTCGAGCACCGTTGGCTGGATTCGGTCGGGTAGCCCTTTCCGCCAACATTGTCGAGACACCGGCTACCCTTGGAATAATTGAAGGGCGGTAGAGCGATTAGAGAGGAGCAATGATGAGAGCAGACGACGGGAATTCAATAGATGGTGACAGGTTCCATATTTTCGCGGGCTTGTTTGTACTCGCGTTGAATAGTTTTGTATTTGTCGCTGATGATGTTTTCAAATTCTTGGTTTCTGGGAAACCGTGCTCCCTTGCGCCATTGTGAAGGTCGCATCATGATTTTTCCATGTATTCCGAAGTTATGTTTTATGGCGTAGCTTTCTTCTTCTTTCATTTGAACTAAGCGGCCAAAATTTTCTTTTGCATCAGTTCCTCTTTCATTGTGTATCAGCAAGGCTTGTCCTTGTCTGACCTGCCAATGACTTAGGTTTTCGCCACTCTTGCCGCTCTTGTTCATCGCGGAGCAGCTTCCTACGACCTCGTCGGTTCCTTCGTCGTTGTGTACTGCGAAATTTAGATGGCATAGTGCTTTTGGAAGGTTGGTTTCGTTGTTCTCGAAGACTTTTTTCGCCCAGTTCTCATAACTTATTCCGTATCGGTTTTCTCCAGAGATGAGGCCGCCCGGTTCCGGTCTTTCGATCATTCCTCGGAGGCTATACCATGACGAAATTCCACAGGTATACCACGGAGGGTCCTTCTGGTACAGCCGAGGGTCTTCTGTGCACAGTTGTTCAAATTCCGGTGCGTCAATATGGCGCAGTTTGATGTGCCATATTCGATCAGTGTTGGCGCCCGCATTGATGAGTGCCCATTCTGTTTTGTTATTGATTGGTAATGCGGTTCCTGCTACTAGGATCGAATCTCCATCAATAACCAGTGCTGGTCCTGATACTACTGCTTGCAATGCTTCTGGGTCTACTTCGGTAGTAGGTGAGGCAGCAGAGGTAGTAGTAGCGTCAGAGCTTTTGGAATCGGTATCGGATGAGCAGTATGCGATTACGCTGGCAAGTATGAGTATGCCAAATAACCCACCAATTATGTCTTTTATGCTTTTTCCCTTTTCTTTGCTCATTTTTTTCTCTGCCTTCGGAGGGTTTTCGCTCAAAGGCCCGGATTTTAACCGAATACGGAGTGCGCCGGGTGCCGGCGCCGCCGAACCCGGGATCAGGTCGCGGCCGATAATGGACCGGGGCGTTGCCTTGGGGAGAAGGCGAAGCCCGCGTATCCCTCCTCGACCACCTGTCTGCATTTTTCCACGTAGGCCGGGAAGCCGCCCACATAGGGCATGAAGCCTCCGGGCTTGCCGGGGATATTGGCGCCGGTGTACCAGGATGCGCAGTTGCCGCGTATGGAGCGTTCCGCCACCTCGTTGTTGTGGGCCGCCCAGGCGTCTTCCTGCTGCGCCATGGCCTCGATCGCGTCCAGCCCCCGGTTTCTCATGTGGATCAGGCAATCGGCAATCCACTCCACATGCTGCTCGATGCCCGTGACCATATTGACCAGCACCGACGGGCTGCCCGGGCCGTTGATCATGAACAAGTTGGGGAAGCCGCAGGCGGCCAGTCCCAGGAAGGCGCGGGGAGCTTGCGCCCACTTGTCCCGCAGCGACAGGCCGTTCCGCCCGCGAATATCCATGGCGAGCAGCGCCCCCGTGATGGCGTCGTATCCAGTGGCGAACACGATGGCGTCTGCCGCGTGCGTCCTGCTTCCCGTGCGCACGCCCCCGGGCACGATGCGGTCGATGGGCTCCCGGCCGAGGTCCACCAGGGTCACGTTGTCCCGGTTGTAGGTCGGGTAGTAGTTCGTATCCACGCACAGGCGCCGGCAGCCCAGCGGGAAGTCCGGCGTCAACAGTTCGGCCACCTTCCCGTCGTTCACAAGCTCGCGGATCTTGCGCCGCACGAATTCCGCCGCGGTCCGGTTGGCCTCCTCGTCGAACAGCAAGTCGGCAAACGCGCCCTGGAACGCAAGTCCGCGGTGGCTCCACCAGCGCTCGTACACCTCCTGTCGCTTGGCATCAGAAACGGCGAGCGCGGAGTGGCCCGCCGGCTTGAAAGGCAGTGCGGCGAAGCCCTTCCCGGAGGCGGCGCGCAGCTCCCCGTAGCGGGACTTGAGCTCACCGAGTTCATGCGGATCGAGGGGCCGGTTGCCGGCCGGGACGGTGTAGTTGGGCGTGCGCTGGAACACTGTGACATGCCCGGCCTGTTCCGCGATCACCGGAATCGACTGGATGCCGGATGACCCCGTGCCGATGACGGCTACCCTCAGGTTGGTGAAGTCCACCTGCTCGTGCGGCCAGCGGCCTGTGTGATACGACTTCCCGGCGAAGTGGTCGCGCCCGGGAATGTCCGGCAGATTGGGTGCCGAAAGGCAACCGGTCGCCATGACGCAGAACCGCGCCTTGTGTGTTTGCCCGCCAGCGGTCGTCACCGTCCAGTGCGAGGGCGTTGTGGCGGAAGCCTTCTCGAATCGGGCCGCCGTTACACGGGTGTTGAAGCGGATGTCCCGGCGCAGGTCGAAGCGGTTGGCCACATGGCGGATATAGGAAAGAATCTCCGCCTGGGGCGCATACCGCTCCGTCCACTCCCACTCCTGTTGAAGGTCCTCGTCGAACTGGTACGAGTAATGAATGCTCTCGATGTCGCAACGGCACCCCGGATAGCGATTCCAGTACCACGTGCCCCCCACATCGCCGCCCGCCTCGAACGCCTGGACGGAAAACCCCGATTGCCGGCACCTGTAGACCGCGTACACACCCGCAAACCCGGCGCCCACCACGATGACATCCAGCATCGCGCCCTGCGGGTTGCTTCTCGCAGCCCGTTCAGCCCGGTTGCTCATGGTGATCCGGGATGCTCGCAATAACGCAATCGAAACCGACTGGCCTGAAGGAGAACTTTCAGCCTGTCCGGCGCCATGTCAGCCACACGCTGCGGGCGGCCTCGGGAGCGAGTCGCCAGTTGCGCCCATCCACATCCAGCGATCCGGACAGGCCCGATTGCCACACGCCCTCCAGCGCGAACTCGTGCGCCCCGGCCCGCTTGACCAGCGCGGCGACGAGGCGGGATTCACGCACAGCCGCGCCTTCCCACAGGGAGCGGCCCTGCGTGGCCACGGTGCGCCAGTGATTCGCCTCGATGTGCGCGGAGAACCCGGCCCGCAGCGTCTGGCCGTACGCGGCGGTGATCGCAGCGGATACGGTCGATGGCGCACGAAACGCACGCGATCCGGTCAGGCTGCCCACGCCTTCGGGCTGGATCGCCAGGCCGCCGCGCACTGTCAGGTTGCCATTCCGCCAGCCGACCGCCGCGCCGACCGCGTCGCCCGCTGTCGTCAGGTCCACGCGGAAAGCGCCGCTTCGCCACAGGCTGCCGTGAAACGCATCGGGCGCGTGGCCCGCATCCGTGCCGAAAACCGTGCTGGCGGCGCGCAGACTCGCGCTGGCCAGCAATGCGTGGTTCTCGCGAGCGACCGGACGGGCAAACGGGTGGCCGAAATCGCGCCCGGTGTAATCGACGCCGGTGACCGAAGCATCCACCACCGGTCCGGTCAGCGGGCCGTGGATCCCGCCGGAGATCGCCGCGCCGGTAATCGGGTTCTGCAGCCCGCCGTTCGGCGTGAACAGGCAGGTCAGCGAGAGAATCCCGTGGCCCCAGGTGGAATTGGTGGTGGAGGTGAACTCGCGGCCGTTGGAGTACGAATAGGTCCGTTCGGTGGATCGGTCGCCCGTACGCGCAGGTCTGTTCTCCGCGCAGTCGAATGCGAGGTTGCGGAGATCGAGAACATCCATCTCCGGCCACACCGCCCACACGGCGTCCAGGGCGGCGGAGACCCGGGGGGTCGAGTGCGACGTGCCGGCGTGGCCAGCCCCCTCTCCTTCCCATGGCGCAAACAGGCACAGCGCATCGGCCGCCCCGCACACCGAACTGCCCGAAGCCGGTTCGCGATTCTCCCCCGTGCCCGTGTAGCCCCCGATGGTCAGCCACAGGGCCGTTTCGGCCGCGGCCAGCGCCCCCTGGAAAGCCGGTCGTTGCAGTTCGCCTGTCCGCCGGCCACTGTCGTTGCCTGCGCTGGTGATATACAGGATACGCTGCCCCTCGCGGGCGCCGTCCATTTCGGGAAAACGCGCGGACAGCGGTTCGGGATCGGGGAAGGAAATGTCCTCGAACAGCACCACCAGCGATTCCGAGCGGATGGCGTCGCGCCCGTCGGCGCGGTACGCGGCTTCCAGTTCGAGGTCATCGGTGAAGTGACGGTTCTCCGGCACCTCGCGTACCGCACAACCGGTGAGCGTTCCCCACACCTCCACCCCGTGCGATCGGGGTTGGTCGAGAGCGCCCACATCGAGCACCCAGATGCGTGATTCGCCGGGCTCGCGCCCGTCGGCCTTCAGCCAGCCGCCGAGCGCCTCGAAGCCGGGTGTTCGGGCGCGACAGTTGTTCGGGTCGTTCGCTGCCCACTCGGCCAGACGAGCCTCGAGCGCCGGCTGGGGGGGTAGCGGTGGGTTCGGCATCCGGCCTTCGCTGGATCCGCAGCCGATCAGCATCAGCGAGAAAGGAAAAAGAACCGCAAGGCGCCGGAACGCCGGAATAGTCATGTTGTGAGGCCTCCAACCCAGGCGGACCGACGCGCCCCGGCGCTTGTTCGGGCAATCCGGGCCGCTGATTGAACTCGTTGTTTCGCCGGATCGGGGCGGCAGCATTCCGGCGTCCTGCCCGATCTCATGTCTTCCTGGCGCCTGCAATGTCAGCCTCTATCGGGTTTGCCCCTCCGGTTCCCGGGCGATTCTGCCATGCTTGCGCACGCACAGGCTCGCTCCACCACAAGGCCCGGTCATGCCTGTCCCCGGCGGAGCGCGAGCGCGCGCCGGTATCCGCGGCGCCTCTCGCCTTTACCTTTACAAAATTCCGCAATCCTTGCCAAGGCATCCGGGTGGCATTGCAGGCGCCCTTCATACGCCGAAATGCGGCCCGGCTCGGGTACACATGGCGGGGATACGGAAGCATAATACGGCCCAACAGCACCCGGCGGGCTTTCTCCAACAACATTCCCGCCCCGCACAGAGGCTCATCTTCAATGACTGGAACCGGTTTCGGCCACCACACTGCGCATGCCCACCTCCATTGAGCAGCGGATCATCGCCGCAGCCGGTCTTCGCGCGGGCTGGCCGGGAAAGGTGCGCGCCCGCGCCGGGGAGGTCGCCGCAAGGCCCGCGCGGCCCGGCGAGCGCGAAGACCTGCGGTCGGCGCCGCTGGTAACGATCGACGGAGCGAACGCCAGGGACTTCGATGACGCTGTTTTTGCCGAACCGCACGGCGAGGGCTGGCGAGTGATCGTGGCGATCGCCGATGTGTCCCACTATGTCAGGCCGGGCGATCCGCTGGATGCGGAGGCGCAGTTGCGCGGAGTTTCCGTGTACTTCCCGGGCTCCGTACTGCCGATGCTGCCGGAAGCGCTCTCCAGCGACCTGTGTTCGCTCAAGGCCGGCGTAGACCGCTTGTGTCTGGCTTGCGAACTGCGCTTGGGCGCGGACGGCAGCCTCGAGTCATGGCGCTTCTTTCGGGCGCTCATGCGCTCCGCCGCCCGGCTAACCTATTCCGGGGTGCACTCCGCGATCGAGGCCGGGGACGTGAAGGCGCGCCGCCGGCTGGGCGAATTGCTTCAACCGGTAGAGAACCTCTACGGCGCGTGGCGCTTGCTGGCGGCGGCCCGGCGGCGGCGTGGAGCATTGGATCTGGAGTTGCCGGAAACAGTGGTGCGCCTTGGCGCCAACGGTCGCGTCCTGGGCATCGAGCAGACCGAGCGCCATAACGCCCACCGGGTGATCGAGGAGCTCATGATTGCGGCGAATGTGGCCGCTGCGCGTTTCCTGGGCCGGGCCCGGATGCCGGCGCTTTATCGTGTCCATCCGCCGCCGGACGCAGACGGGCTGGAGGAACTGCGCAACCTGTTTGCCGGGGTGGGCGGCAAACTTTCGGACGCCGTGAGCCGTCGCCCCGGCGAGATCAACGCCGCGTTGCGGCGGCTTGAGGGCCGGCCTGTGTACAGCATGGTGGCGCTGGGCATGCTTCGCTGCATGCAGCAGGCGCGCTATCAACCTGCCAGCATCGGTCATTACGGACTGGCGCTGGCCTCCTATGCGCATTTCACCTCGCCGATCCGGCGTTATCCCGATCTCCTGACGCACCGCGCAATCAAGCACCTTCTGGACGGCGGCCGGGGCGAGTCGGCGCCGGTGCGCGGCGCGCAACTGGCCGGCCTGGGCGTTTCGTGCTCCGAGCTGGAGCGTCAGGCGGAGGCGGCCATGCGCGGCGCGGTGCAGGCTTACAAGTTGCGCTACCTGTCGGCCCGCCTGGGCGACATTTTCGATGGGGTGGTGTCCCACGGCATCGGCAAGGGCCTTTTCGTACAGCTTCCCGAAGTGGGATTGAGCGGTCTGGCGCCGCGCTGGCGGCTGCCGGCGCCCCATGCCCGCCGGCGAGCCGCTGGGGGGAAATCCGGCATGCGGCTGCACGGATATGCGCTCGGACAGGCGGTTTCGGTTCGCATCGCGCGGGTGGACCAGGAGCGGGGGTATCTGGATCTGGACCTGCTCTGAGCAGCAACGGCCAGCCGGCCCGTATATCTCCGGATTGCGGAATTCCGGGCGATGAGATGTTGCAAATACCGGCGTGCGCTCGCCAGGAGCAGTCAGGGCGGGCATGGCGGAGCGAGCGGGTGCAGGTCGGGCGTGACGGAATTGTTCGGTAAACGTTCGGGCGAACCGTGGAGGTTCAGCGAAACAGATATTCCCGACCGCCGCAACGGCAGGAGATTCCCCGATTTTGTTCACCGATGCCCCCTTATGTCGGACCGTTTCACGGCCCGACCGAAGCGTTATGCGCATTGCAGGAGCAGGTGCGACGGCGAACAGTGGTATTCGGGAACGGCGTTATCCAGCTCGCAAGCGTTTGCCCCGGTGCGTCGGGCGGGCGACCGCCGGGCAGGGCGCCTGATCCCGCGCGAACATCGGCTCGGCGCCCTTTTCCCGGCGGACGGGTACGGTTGTCGCCCAACCGGCGGAAACATGCCGTGCCGGTGCGCGGCGCTTGCGTATAATCTGCGGCTCCGCGGCAGCCCGGTCGGCGCGATGGCGGCGGGTTGTCCGTTCGCCGGGGCTGCCTTGCGGACACTTCCTTAGCCGCACCGCTCGGGCGGGCGGCCTTGAGACCACTAAGGAGTTTTCCTTGCGACATTACGAAATCATGCTTCTGATCCACCCGGATCAGAGCGAACGAGTCCGGGTAATGATGGACCGTTACGTGGGCATCATCGAAGGCGGCGGCGGCCAGATCCACCGCAACGAGGACCTGGGCCGGCGCATGCTTGCCTATCCCATTGCCAAGTTTCACAAGGCGCATTACATGCTCATGAACGTGGAGTGCGGCAAGGAGGCCCTGAACGAGCTGGTGGGCGCATTGCATTTCAGCGACGCGGTGCTGCGCCACCTGGTCATACGTCGCGACGATGCGATCACGGAGCAGTCGGTTTTGGCAAAGGCTGCGGAAAGGGAGGCCGCGCGCGAGGGCAAGGAGTATCCCTACGACCGCGAGTTGGCCCATGGCCGGAAGTCGTCGGCGAGCGAGCGACGCGCGGCCGGCGACGCCGCGGCAGCCGGTGATTCGGCCCAGACTGGTGCGGAGGACGCTGCTGCGCCCGGTTCGGCGCAGTCGGATGCGGAGGACGCTGCTGCGTCCGGTTCGGCGCAGTCGGATGCGGAGGACGCTGCTGCGTCCGGTTCGGCGCAGTCGGATGCGGAGGACGCTGCTGCGTCCGGTTCGGCGCAGTCGGATGCGGAGGACGCTGCTGCGTCCGGTTCGGCGCAGTCGGATGCGGAGGACGCTGCTGCGTCCGGTTCGGCGCAGTCGGATGCGGAGGACGCTGCTGCGTCCGGTTCGGCGCAGTCGGATGCGGAGGATGCTGCTGCGTCCGGTTTGGCGCAGTCGGACGCGGAGGATGCTGCTGCGCCCGGTTCGGCGCGGTCGGATGCGGAGAAAGTCCCGGCCGCAGGCGAAGACGAGGCGGAAGCCGCCGGCGAGTCCTCCGATGCGCCGCCCGCAGACGATGCCAACCACGAGGATGCCGGGGAGAAAGAGAAATGAATCGCTACAACCGCCGCCGTCGTTATTGCAGGTTCACTGCGGAAGGGATCGAGGAGATCGATTACAAGGATGTGGGCCTGCTGAGGCAGTTCGTCAGCGAGACGGGCAAGATCATCCCGGCGCGCACCACCGGCACTTCGGCACGCTATCAGCGCCAGTTGGCGCGGGCCGTCAAGCGAGCCCGCTTTCTGGCCCTGCTGCCGTACACGGACCGGCAGGCATAGGTTACCGGCATGCGGATTATTCTTCTGGAGCGTGTCGAGAGCCTCGGCGGCATCGGAGACATCGTGGAGGTGCGCCCCGGCTATGGGCGCAACTATCTGCTGCCGCAGGGCAAGGCGGCGCCGGCGACCGATGAGCAGGTCGCCGCGTTCGAGCTGCGCCGTGCGGAGTTGCTGGCGTTGGAGAAAGAGCGCATGGCGGCCACGACAGCGCGCGCCGGGCAGGTCAGGGCAGCGGCGCCGCTGGTCATCGTGGCCAACGCCGGACCAGCAGGCAAGCTTTATGGTTCGGTGGGTCCTGCCGAGATATCGGCCGGATTTTCGGAGGCGGGCGTGGAAGTTGCCCGCGCCGAGGTCCAGATGCCGGAAGGCCCGATCAAGGAATTGGGAGAGCACCGGGTTGTGCTCAAGTTGCATGCGGACGTGACCGAGGAAATCGCCGTTCATGTGGTGGGGCAGGAGAGCGATATCGAGACCTTGCCTGGCGCCGAACCCCTGCCTTCGGACGACGAGGAAGAGGCGGAGGACGGGGATCGGACGGGATTCACGCAGGAGGCCGAGGCGACAGCGCAGGAAGCCGAGGCGGTAGCGCAGGAGGCAGATGCGACGGCGCAGGAAGCAGAGGCGGCGCAGGAAGCGCAGCGGACGGAAGGCGACACGGAACCCGCCGGACCCACCACGCCGCCGGAGGGGGCCGCGAATCGCTCCGGAGATGGCTGAAGGCGAGCTTCTCCCGTCCTCGGTGGAGGCCGAGCAGGCCTTGCTGGGCGGCTTGATGCTGGACAACGAGGCCTGGGACGAGGTGGCCGACCTGCTCGGCGGGGGTGATTTCTCCCGGGGCGACCACCAGTTGATCTACAGCGCGATTCGCGATCTCATCAGCGACGGCAAGCCTTGTGACAACCTCACGGTTTGCGAGCATCTGCGCTCCCGCGAGCAGTTGGATGACGCCGGCGGCGCCGGTTACGTGGGCACCCTGCTGCTCGGCACGCCAAGCGCGGCCAACGTGCAGACTTATGCGCGGATCGTGCGCGACATGTCGATTCTGCGCCAACTGGCGCGCGCGGGAAGGCGGATTGCCGGAAAGGTCCTGAAGACCGGCGGCCGTGAAGCCCGGGAGCTGCTCGAGGAGGCCGAGCAGGAGATTTTCCGGATCAACGAGCAAAGCTATCGCGGCGATCTCGACGAGCTGGGCATGAGCGAGGAATTTCGCGCCGAACTGGTCGATTGGTTGCGCGAGCGCGAACGGAGCGGCGATGCGGTAACGGGAGTGCCCACCGGCCTGACGGATTTCGACAACCTGACCGCAGGACTCCAGAGCAGCGACCTGATCATTCTCGCTGGCCGGCCTTCGCTGGGAAAGACCTCGCTGGCGCTGACGATTGCGCAATATGCGGTGCTGGGCCAGAAGCCGGTCTCGGTGCTGTTGTTCAGCCTGGAGATGCCCAAAAAGCAGATCGCGCTCCGGCTGCTTTCCTCGCTGGGCGAGATCGACCACAGCGAACTTCGGGTCGGCAGGATCGGCAGGAACTGGAGCAAGGTGAACAGCGCGTTGAACATGCTCAAGGACGCGCCGCTTCTGATCGACGACTCGCAGATGCTCACGCCCGACCGGATTCGCTCGCGCGCCCGTCGGGTCGCACGGGCCGAGGACAGGGCCGGTCGCCGGCTGGGTCTGATCCTGGTGGATTATCTGCAACTCATTGACGCAGCGCCCACCGAACGTCGCGACGTGAACCGCGCCACCGAACTGGGCACGATTTCCAAGTCGCTCAAGGCGCTGGCGAGAGAGCTGGATGTGCCTGTTGTGGTGCTGTCGCAGTTGAATCGCGAGGTGGAGCGCCGGCCCGACCGCCGGGTGCAACTTTCCGATCTGCGCGATTCCGGCGCCATCGAACAGGATGCCGATGTGGTGGCCTTCGTGACGGTGGCTGCCCCACAGGAAAGGCAGGAGCAGTTCCAGGCCAGCAAGCGCCTGATCCTTGTCGCCAAGCAGCGCAATGGACCCACTGGCGAATGCGAGGTGTATTTCGAGAGCGCATGCATGCGCTTCCGCGATCTTCAACCCGGCGACGACGACGAGGAGCTTCCGCCTCCGCCCTCCGTCGAATACTGACTGGCAGGCGTCGGACCGCGCCGCAGGAGAGCGATATCAGCACCACCCTGGATCAGGTGCGGGGCGCGTTCGCTGCCGGCGGGCCGCTGTCCCGCGCCATAGCCGACTATGCGGTGCGCGCAGGACAGTCGAAAATGGCGGAAGCGGTAGCCGGGACGCTTGCCGAAGGAGGCTGTCTCGTCGCCGAAGCCGGGCCTGGATCCGGAAAGACGGCCGCCTATCTGGTTCCATTGTTGCTGGCGGGCCGCCGAGCGGTGATTTCCACGCACTCCCGCAACCTGCAGGACCAGTTGTTCCACCGGGACCTGCCCGCGATCAGCGAGGCGCTGGGCCGGCCGGTAAAGGTCCGCATGCTCAAGGGGCGGGGCAACTACCTGTGCCGCTATCGGCTCGCTCGCACTGCCGAGTCCGCGGGCGAATTGGAGATGGCGGGGCAGGCTGAACTTGCCCTGGTCCGGTCGTGGGCGGAACATACGGTATCCGGCGACCTCGCCGAATGTCCCGGCTTGCCGGAGAATGCCCTGCTTGGGCGCCGCATTACCTCGACCCGGGACAACTGCCTCGGGAAGGAGTGCCCGGAGTTCGACTCCTGTCATGTGTTTCGCGCTCGTGACCGCGCTGTCCGCGCCGGGATCGTGATCGTCAACCATCACGTCCTGATGGCGCACCTGCGATTGAGGGCCGACGGCGCGGACGGGTTGTTGCCGAAATTCGACTGCGTGGTGGTGGACGAGGCGCACGCCTTGCCGGAAGTTGCCCGGGAAAGCCTTGCGTTGAGCCTGAGCATCCGGCAAGTCGCCGGCGCACTCGACGATATTCAGCAGGAGGCCTTGGCTCATGGCTGCTGGGATGAAGTCCAGGAGGCGCATGCTGCACTGAATCAGGCGTTGCGCGACCTGAGGCTGGCCTGTCCTCGGGAGAGCGGTGAGCGGGACTGGACACCCGGCATGCTGCGCGGGGAAATATCGCTGCTGGAGTTCGCGATGGACGAACTGATCGAGTGTTGTCAGGACCTCGTGGGGGAGGAGCAGCAGTCCCCTTTGCAGCATGCCGCGACGGGACTGGCCGAGTTGCGGCGCCAGCTTGAGGAGATGTGCGGATCCCTGGAAGAATTGCAGCCCGGTAACGCGAAGGGCGAGGCAAAACGCGATGGTCCCGGGGCGGGGCCGCAAGGGCAGGGGGCTCACGCCGACCTGCGCGCCGGTTGGATGCGCATCACGCGCGCAAATGTCAACTTCAACCTGACGCCGGTGGATATCGCCGACGAGTTCGGACATCTGATCGAGCAGACGGAAGCGGCCTGGGTGTTTGCTTCGGCCACATTGAGCATGGACGGAAACCTGGATCACTACGCCAGACGGCTTGGCCTGGAAACCCCCCGGGAGTTGATCGTGGCCAGCCCCTACGACTACCGGCGCAACACCAGGCTGTATGTGCCGCAGGATCTGCCGCTTCCGGGGGTGGCGAAGAACGGTCATACGCGCGCCGTTGTCGACGCGGCGCTGCCCCTGGCGGCGGTCGCCGGAGGGAGGGCCTTTCTGCTGTTTACCAGCTATCGCGCCCTTGACGAGGCGCGGGAATACCTGCGTCTCGACCCCGTCTGGAAGGATCGCTTCGTGGTCCAGGGAGCGGGCAAGCCGCGCAACCTTCTGCTGGAGGATTTTCGCCGCCGCGGCGATGCCCTGCTGTTGGGAACGCGAAGCTTCTGGCAGGGGGTGGATGTGCGCGGATCCGGCCTTGTGCTGGTGGTTATCGACCGCCTGCCCTTCGAATCGCCCGCGAATCCGGTTTTCCGGGCGCGCCAGCAGGCGGTGCGAGCGCGGGGCGGGGATCCCTTCGGCCAGATGGCGCTTCCCGAAGCGGTACTGGCGCTCAAGCAGGGCGTGGGGCGGTTGGTGCGCGGCGAGCGCGACGGCGGAGTGGTCCTGATTGGCGACCCGCGCTTGCTGAGCAAGTCGTACGGGCGCCGTTTTCTGGCCAGTCTTCCTCCCATGCCGCTGACCCGAAGCGCCGCCGAGGCCATGGAATTCCTGGCCCGGATTGCGGGCGAGCAATCGACCGGGGCCGCATGAGCGGGTTCCGCTGTCTGGCGCTGGAGGCTGGCGTTGCAGCGGCCACCGTGGCCGCCTGCAACGGGAATCGGCAATGCGAGATCGGTCTTCCCGAGGGCCGCAAGGCGGCAGGCGCCCTGTTCGACGCGGTCGATGAGGTACTGGAGAGCACGGGGCTGTCGCTGCGACGCCTTGATTGCATTGCTTTCGGCAAGGGGCCCGGATCGTTCACCGGCCTGCGGGTGGCCGCCGCTGCGGCGCAAGGGCTGGGCATCGGGTTGGGTCTGCGCCTGTGCCCCGTCTCCAGTCTGGCTTCACTGGCCCAGGATGCGCTGGATGGTTTGGCAAGGTCAGCCGGCCGCGGCGATGTGTTGGTCGCTCCCGTGCTGGATGCCGGTCGGGGCGAAGTCTATTCGGGTTGGTACCAAGCCGGCGAATCGGGGCTTGTGGTCCCCCGGGACGAAGACCGGATTGCGAACGCGAACGATCTGCATTTTCCGGGCGCTGCAAAGTTCGTGGCGGCGGGCGGCGCCTGGGCGGGATGTGTTGCAGCGCGGCCCGCGCAACAGTCGCGGATCGTATCCCTGGCGCCTGCCGCCAGACCCCGCGCGCGCACCGTGCTGCGCCTGGCCCGCGAGGCTTGGCGGCGCGGGCTCGCGGTTCCTCCACAGAACGCCCAGCCCGTGTATTTCCGGGCTGCCGTGTAGCCGCGCGGCGGCTCGTTTGCGCGTGTCGGCCACCGCATCGCCGTGATGTGTCTGGTGCGGGCAGCAATTCCCGCCAAGCGCGACAATGCTCGAAAATCAGCTCCGATCCAACGCCTGAATGGTCACAAGCCTGGGTATCCGGCCCTGAACGAACGACTCTGCATCGTTGGCGGGAATTGCTGTGGTGCGGGTCAATCCGGAATGACGGCGGTGGCCTCGATCTCCACCAGCGCTTGCGGTTCTGCCAGACCGGCCACCTGGACCAGACTCATGGCCGGAAAGTGCCGGCCTACAACGCGCCGGTAAGCCGCGCCCACTTCGCGCTGTTGGTCGATGTAAGCCTGCCGGTCGGTGACGAACCAGGTGAGGCGAACCAGATCCTGTGGCGCGGCGCCGGCTTCCGAAATTACCGCCAGCACGTTCCGCAGCGCCTGCTCGACCTGCTCGGGCAGGCCGGGAGGGAAGCGCTGTGCGGCGTCCCAGCCCACTTGCCCGGCTGCATAGACCGTCTTGCCGCGCGCCGCTACGCCATTGGCGTAACCAGAGGGTCGCGGCCAGCCGGGCGGTTGCAGGAACTCGACCATCGCGCCGTACTGTAGCCGGAGCTTCACGAGTTGCAAAGCGCAGCCTTTCCCACCGAGACATTGATTGCGATTCCCCGGATTCAAAGCGAAGAGATCGATTCCAACCGGTCGCGCTCACGGGAACAGCCGGGTTCGGTTTGCCCTCCGGGAGTGCGAAGGCCCGGCGTTGCAGTATCGGGGGTGCTCTGCGCCAGTCTCTTGATGGCACTGCTGGAGCCGATAGAATGGGCCTGTCGACAAGGGTATGGCGAGCATCACACTATCCGCAATCTCGACCATGACGCGAAGGTGTGTCTGCGCCTGCGCGCCACCGAGCATCACCGGTTGATGGAGGAAGAAGTGCGCATCATCCTGCATGATGCCTTCGGAAATCATATCCTTTCCTTCGATAGCGCTGCGACACGCGGATATCGCGGCGCCGCGCCCCGGCGGACAGCCAGATTGTGGCTGCCGCCCGGTCCTGCGGCATGAAGGTGGCGGCGCGTAATGTTCGGGACTTCGAGGACATCGGCATGAAGCTCGCCGATCCTTGGACGGCGACATGAGCGGCAGGGCCTGCTTTCGTCGCCGCTTTGCCCCGGCCGTTCCTCGAAACTGGATGGCGGCATGAGTGGCACGACGGAAGCCTTCGCGCGAGTGAAGATTGATGCGCTGCTCAAGGATGCAGGCTGGGACCTCACCGACGGTTCGAGCGTCCTGTTCGAGTACGCGCTGCCCGACGGGACGCAGGCCGACTATGTGCTCTGCAACCGGCAGGGCCGGCCCATGGCGGCGCTGGAAGCCAAGCGCGCGGGCGCCGATCCCATCGCGGCGCAGGATCAGGGCAAGCACTACGCCGAACAACTCGGTGTGCCGTTCATGTTTCTTTCGAACGGCGAGGAAGTGCGGTTCCTCGACCGCAAGACCGACTCCCACGCGCGGAAGATCGCGGGCTTCTACGCTCAGGACGACCTGGAGCGGCGCATCGCCGCGCGCCGGAGTTGCCGCGATCTGTCGGCGGTCACCATCGACTCCAGGATCGTCGACCGCGACTATCAGATCGAATGCGTCGAGGCGCTGTCCGCCGAGATCTCGCTCGGGCGGCGCAAGCTCCTGGTCGAGATGGCGACGGGAACCGGCAAGACCCGCACGGCGGCAGCCTTCATCAAGCGGCTGTTCGAGGCGGGGATTGTCACCCGCGTGCTGTTTCTGGTCGACCGGATCGCCCTGGCGCGGCAGGCCGAGGACGCCTTCACCGACCATCTGCGGGACTATCCCTGCCATGTGCTGCGGCCCGGCCGGCAGTTCGACCGGGCCAAGCGCATCACGATTGCGACCCTCCAGACCATGATCGCCGAGTTCCGCACCCTCTCGCCGGGTTATTTCGATCTGGTCATTACGGACGAGTGCCACCGCTCGATCTACGGCCAGTACAGCGGCGTGTTGCGGCACTTCGATTCCATCCAGCTCGGCCTTACGGCAACGCCTTGCACGGCAGAGGCTGGCACATCTCCCAAAACGGAAGAGGGGCGGTTTGTGCGCGATACGCTGCGCTTCTTCGGGCTCGACGAACCCACCTTCCGCTACACGCTGCCCCGGGCCATCGAGGAAGGCTATCTCGTGCCCTACCGCATCTACAAGGCGATGACGGTGAAGACCGCCGCCGAAGACGGGTTCGAGGTTCGCCGCGACGAACTCGACTGGAGCGCGATGGATCGGGAGACGCGTGAAGGGTTCGAGGCGCTGTTCGCCGATTCGGACCCGATTACGGTGGACCCGCAGGGGCTGGAGCGCAAGTTCACCATCCCGGAGCGCAACCGCGCCCTGGTGCGTGAGTTCCGCGATGCGCACGAGAAGGGTTTCATGGGCCGAGACGGCGTCCGCCGCTGGCCGAAGTCAGGCAAGACCCTCGTATTTGCGGTGACCCGGCGCCATGCCGAGACTCTGGCGGAGATGTTCGACGCGCACTACGCGGATCGGAAGCCGCATCCAACGACGCGCTATGCAGACTTCGTGGTGAGCGATGTCGGCGGCGGTCCGGCGCCCGATGCGAGCGCCATCATCAAGCGCTTCAAGGAAGAGGACTACCCGAAGATTCTCGTTAGCGTGAACATGCTGGACACCGGGTTCGACTGCCCGGAGGTCGTGAGCCTCGTCATGGCGCGGTTCACGCAAAGCGCGATCCTCTACCGGCAGATGCGCGGGCGCGGTACGCGCAAGGCGGACCATATCGGCAAGACCGGGTTCACGATCTTCGATTTTGTGGGCGTGACGGACTTTCACGGAGACGAAGAGGAGGATATTGCTGGCCGTCCGGTCCACGACACCGACCGTCGCCCCGGCTCGGCCAAGCCCCGCGGGCTTCTGACGCTGGATGTGGACGACCATATCGACCCGGCGAGCCGCGAGTGGCTGACGCTCGACGAGAATGGCCGCATCGTTCGTACGCCAGAGCACGAGGCGCGTGCGGCAGAGGTCGGTGTGCGTTTCGAGTCGTGGCGGGAAGAGCACGGCGATTTCAACGCGGAACAGGCGCGCTGGGCCGGGCTGATCGGTAACCGGGTGCGGGCTGACGCGCCGAGCATGGACGGCATCGGCGCATGGACCCTTGATGAACACCCGTTCTCCACGCTCGGGGGCTACGATCAGGCGCGGCGCGTGTTCGGCGGCGAGGAATCGCTGGGCAAGCTGATTGCTGGAATCAACGCTGCGGTGTTCGGCTCCCGGCGGGCTGGCAGTGGCGCGGACGAAGGCACTCGCGCCGGGGAAGGATGAGCGCATGCCCATGACCCCGGAGCTCCGTCGCGGCATCGACCGCATCCGCGATTATCTGTTTGGAGGCGGCTACCCGAACCCGGCCCAGAACGCCGAGCAGTTGAGTTTCCTGATCTACTTCTACATGCACGAAGCGGCGGACGCGGCCCGGGCACGGGCGGCGCAAAAGCCTGGCGCCGTTCCGTACGCCAGCGCCTACGAGGGCCAATGGGCGCTGCGCGACCCGCGCAACGCCCATGCGTCCGATGCGAAGAGTGTGCCGCGCGAACTCTTGCGCTGGTCGTCCTGGGCGCAGGCGCTGAACGGCGAGCGTCTGGTCGCTTGGGTGCGCGAAGAGGTCTTTGCGTTCCATGCCGAGCTTGCGACGAACGGCGTCACCGACTTCATGGACGGCGCCCGGCTGGTGATCGACGAGCCGACGGTGCTCACCCAGGTCGTCAGTCAGTTGAACGACCTGCGTCTCGATCGGGTAGACGCCGACACCAAGGGCGACCTGTTCGAGCATGTGCTGCGGCAGATTCGTCAGGCGGGCGAACTCGGCCAGTTTCGTACGCCGCGCCACGTGATCCGCGCCTTGGTGCGGTTGGTCGATCCGCGGATCGGCGAGACGATTTACGACCCGGCGGCCGGCACGGCGGGCTTCCTGGTGGGCGCATGGGACCATATCCGTCTGGCGAACTCCTCGTCCGCCGGGATCGAGGAAGTGGAGGCCGACGGCAAGGCCGTGCGGCGCGGCCTCGGCGACACGCTGGGGCGTGATGCGGTTCGGCAGTTGCAGGAGGGGACTTTTCACGGCGCCGATGTGGATCCGCAGATGGTTCGCCTCGCCACCATGAACCTGACGCTGCGCGGGCTGGACAAGGTGCGCATCCTGCGCCGCGACGCGCTCACCCGCTCGCTCGACCGCGCGGCGAAGGCGGAGCTCGACCTGCCGCCGGACGGGTTCGACGTGATTCTTGCCAATCCGCCGTTCTCCGGGCGGTTGGACCGCGACCGCATCGTAGAGGAAGTGAAGGTTGGGCGCACGGCGCAAACCGAACTTTTGTTCCTGCAATACATGCTGAACCACCTTCGGGAAGACGGGCGCTGCGGCGTGGTGGCGCCGGAAGGCGTGTTGTTCGGCTCCACCGGGGCGCACAAGGAACTGCGCCGCCGTTTGATCGAGAACAACCGGGTGGAGGCGGTGCTGTCGCTGCCGGGCGGCGTGTTCAATCCCTATTCCGGTGTCAAGACCTCGGTGCTGGCGTTCCGCAAGGGCGGGGCGACGGAGCGGGTGATGTTCCTGCATGCCGAGAACGACGGCTACAAGCTTGACGCCAACCACGACACGCCCATTGACGAAGACGACCTGCCTGGCCTGATCGAGGCGTTCCGTGACCGCGACGCACGGTGGGCGGAATGGCAAGGCCGCGATCCAAACGAGAACTGGACCGCGAACTGGTGGTTCGCCGAGGCCGACGCCATCCGCGCCGCCGACTTCAACCTGAGCGCCAACCGCCACCGGCCATTGAGCCGCGCGAAGGTAGAGCACCGCGAACCGCTGGACATCCTCAAGGACCTGCGAGGCATCGAGACGCAAATCCTCGGCGAGATCGACGCCCTCGCCGAGGCCGTGCGGGAAGAGACTTCATCCAGTCCGGCCTTGGCTCCTCGCATTTCGGACTGCTGAACGGGCTGGGGTGATGGGGAACAGCAAACAAACGCAGCGGATACGCGACCCGATTCATGGACTGATTGTGTTCGGGGGCAGTGCCAACGTTCATCGGAACAAAACAGACCGGATCGCCTGGAGCCTGATGAATGCGCCCGAGTTTCAGCGACTGCGCCGCATCCGTCAGTTGGGCTTCTCCGATCTCGTTTTTCCCGGTGCGACCCATAGCCGGTTTGCCCACAGCGTTGGCGTGTATCACATGGCGCGGCGGTTGGCTGACGTCATCGCACGGCGGTTGGGTCATGCTCACGATCCGGAACGCGAGCGTGTCGCGCTTTTGGCGGCCCTACTGCACGATATCGGGCACGGACCCTTCAGTCATGTGTTTGAGTCCGCCACGATTATGGGTCGGCAGCAGCGACGACACGAAGAATGGAGTACCGAGATCGTAAGGAGCGACACCAGAGTCAACCAAGTGCTCCGAGAGGCGGACGAGGACTTGCCAAACCAGATCGGCGCACTTCTAACCGAAGACAGCCAGAAGGACATTTACAGCGCTATCGTGTCGAGCCAGTTTGACGCCGACCGGCTCGACTACATGCAGCGGGACCGACTGATGACCGGTGTGCAGTTCGGACATATCGATCTTGACTGGTTGCTTGATTGCCTTGAGGTCGGGAAGGTAACCATCGGAAATACGGATCCGATCAAGGCGCCATGCTTCTATCTCGGTCCAAAGGGCTTTCAGGTAGCCGAGGAGTATCTGGAAGCCCGGTCGCGTCTTTACCGGATGGTTTATATGCACAAGACTACAAGGGCCGCCGAAAAGATGCTGGAGACCCTCATGGGTGTCATTGCGTCGGATACAGTAGGGAGGGAAGTGGCGAGCCGAGAACCGGTTCTGTGCTATCTGAAATCCGACACGCCAACGCTCGGTTCCTATCTTGCTCTCGACGATGCGTCGGTCTGGGCCGCCTTGTCGATTTATTCCGATTTTTCGGACAAGCGGATTTCGGGATTGGCGAGACGGTTGCGGGATCGCGTACTCTACAAGTGCGTCGATATCGGAGTCTGTGATGAGTGGAATGGCAATCTGTTCCTCCGGTTCAGGCGGTGTCTGAATGAGAAGCCTTGGGGATGGAAGGACGAGGTTATTTTCGACGACGCGCCGTTTGCGTCATACAAGGCCTATAACTTCGACGACACATCGGCTCTGAAAAAAGTTCTGGTGAAGACGCGAGACGATGCAGGCGAGCCAACCGATATCGTTGGTGAATCCGATGTCGTGCAAACGCTTCGGCATGGCAAACGCATCCAGCGCGTCTACGCGCCCGATGCGGCTCGCACCAAGGAGCTGCAAAAAATCCTGAAGGAGGTGGCAACATGAATGTGGAAGAAATCGTAACTGGCTTGGTCGCGCTGAACGGCGGCGAACTGATCGGTCGAACCCGGCTGCAGAAGCAGGCCTATCTCTTGGACCGCTGTGGCGCAAATTTCGGCCTGCGATTCATCTATCACCACTATGGGCCGTATTGCTTCGATCTGGTTGACGGATTAACCGATGCGCTGGCGGAAAAACGAATCACCATGGAAGAAAAACCAGGACGCCACGGAGTGCCCTATGCAATTTTCAAGTCGAAAGAGGAGCCGCCGCCACCTCTTGGCGCGCTTTCGGCTTGCCAGGCCAGTGCTTTTCTGGACAAGCTGAAGGGGGCGTCGGATATCGTTCTGGAGTTGGCTGCAACCATGGTTTTCCTGCGTGATGAGTGGGATTACTACGGCAAGGGAGAGATCGACCCGGTCGAGGAAACGAAGGCGCGCAAGCCGCTCAAGGCGACGGACGAGCGCATCGAAAAAGCGGTTGCCCTGCTGCGCGATCTCGGCCTTTGGGAACATGCGGCGGCGACAGCGGCGTGAGGATGCCTGTCATAAGCGCCCGAAGGGACAGGCGCCAAGACAGAGTGGCCGTGCATGAACGATTTCTGCTGCTTGATGAGGTCGCCGGGGCCGACGCCATCCGCGCCGCCGACTTCAACCTCAGCGCCAACCGCCACCGGCCATTGAGCCGCGCGAAGGTAGAGCGCCGCGAACCGCTGGACATCCTCAAGGACCTGCGAGGCATCGAGACGCAAATCCTCGCCGAGATCGACGACCTCGCCGAGGCCGTAATGGAGGCGGTGGGGGAATGAGCTTCCCGGTCGTAAAGCTGGGTGATCTCTGTGAGATGGATCGCCAAGGTCTTGATCCGGACGACTCTGCCGCGGCGGGGCTTCGCTACGTGGGCGTCGAGAATGTCGAGTCCCAAAACGGTGCCCTTAATTTCGTCAACGGCTCACGTGTCGGGAGTCAAAGGAGCACAACTTTCCAGTTTGACAAGCGCCATATTCTCTATTCAAAGCTCCGACCGTATCTGAACAAGGTCGTAACCCCTGATTTTGCGGGCAAGTGCTCGACCGAACTGGTTCCACTTCTTCCTCGGGATGGTGTGGATCGCGAGTTCGTTGCCCATCTGCTTCGGCGAAAACAGACCGTTGAGTATGTCATGGCGTCTGTGACCGGTTCTCGAATGCCGCGAACCGACATGAAAGCGCTGATGTTGCTGCCGGTCCCCCTTCCTTCGCTCGACGAGCAGCGGCGGATTGCCGGCATCCTGAACCGAGCGGCGAAGATCGAACGGCTGCGGGCGCAGGCGCGGGAGTTGATGCGGGAATTCATGCCCGCGCTGTTTGTGAAGATGTTCGGCGATCCTGCCGCAAACCCGATGGGGTGGCCAGTTTGTGCACTCCGCGAAATTTGCGTGGTGGATCGTCAAGGACTGGATCCGAACAACCCGGCTTTATCGCGACTTCCGTTTGTGGGCGTCGAAAATGTCGAGCCGCACACAGGTGCGATCAACCTCGATAACGATTCACGCACAGGCAATCAAAGAAGCGCAACATTTCGATTCGACAAGCGTCATGTTCTCTATGCGAAGCTTCGGCCCTATCTGAACAAAGTCGCTACTCCCGAATTCGCTGGCAGATGCTCTACCGAGTTGATTCCACTTCTCCCCCGAGAGGGAATCAATCGCGACTTCGTCGCGCAATTGCTTCGGCAAAAGGAAACTGTTGAACATGTCATGGCGTCTGTGACCGGTTCCCGAATGCCGCGAACCGACATGAAAGCGCTGATGTTATTGCCAGTGCCGCATCCTCCACCTGATGAACAGGCTCGATTCGCAGCACTTGCCAAGGCAGCGCAAGCCACAGTCAAGCGTATGGAGCTTGCCTGTCGTATTGCTGCAACGCTGAATGCCTCCCTCATGTTCCGCCTCCTGGAGGACACGGCATGACCGACATCGTGGACAGCAGGCGGCGAAGCGAACTGATGGCGGGCATACGCAGCCGCAATACCACACCTGAACTGGCGGTTCGTCGAATAGCCCACAGGATGGGCCTGCGTTTCCGCCTGCATCGCACCGATCTTCCGGGTAGACCGGATCTGGTGTTCCCGCAACATCGGCTGGCTGTGTTCGTGCACGGTTGCTTCTGGCATCGGCATGAAGGCTGCCGGTACGCATCCACCCCCAAGTCCCGAATCGCCTTCTGGACGGAGAAGTTCGCTGCCAATGTCGCCCGGGACGCCCGCCAGGAAGCGGCCCTGAGGGCACATGGCTGGCGGACCCTCGTCATCTGGCAGTGCGAAACCAAGGACCAGACGCTTGTGGCGCACAAGCTGGCCGCATCGGTCACCCGCAGAAGGGCTACTGATGAGCCGAAGAACATCCCGTTGGCCACAACCGCCAAAAACCAAGTCTCGATGTCGGTATCCGACTCGCAGGGACGTTCCCTGTCGGTGCCGGAAAGGTCGGACGCGGGGTCACGGACCGGATGTGCCTTCATGCCTCATACCGGTGCGCAAACATGACCCACCGTAGCGACTTGGCGACTGTGGAGGTATACGACTTCTTTGCCGGATGTGGCGGCGCGAGTTGCGGTTTCCGGGCCGCCGGGATGAAGATCATGTTCGCGCTGGACTACGATATGGGCGCTCGGGCAAGCTTCGAGGCCAACTTCCCCGACGCGCATTTCGAGTTTGCGGATATCCGCAAGGTGAATGTCGAGATGGTCCGATCCCGGGTAGACACCGAGCGATCAAATCCGGTGCTTTTCAGCGGCTGTGCGCCGTGTCAGCCCTTCACCAAACAGAATACGACACGGCCGGAGCCCAGCCAGGATGATCGTGTCCCTCTGCTTGTCCATTTTGCTCGTTTGGTAGAAGGTTGTCGGCCCGATCTTGTGTTTGTGGAGAATGTCCCGGGACTACAGCAGTTGTCCGCAGACAGCCAGCCTTTCGGCGACTTCCTGCGGCGACTGGACGAAGCGGGTTACAAGGTGGACTACCGACCTGTATTGCTTGCCAAATACGGGATACCTCAAAGCCGCCGTCGGCTCGTCCTGGTAGGGAGCCTTCATGGTGTGGTTCGCTTGCCTGATGAGACGCACGGGCCAGGAACGGCCAACGAGGAATACTCCACGGTCGGGGACTGGATCGCTCATCTTCCGCCGATTCGGGCGGGGGAAGAGCATCAGGAAGTGCCCAACCACAGGGCAGCGCATCTTTCCGCGCGCAATCTGGAGCGTATAGAGGCAACGCCTGAAGGTGGTGGCAATCGGGATTGGCCGCAACGCCTGATGCTCGATTGCCACAAGGGGTTTTCGGGCTATAGCGATGTCTATGGCCGGATGTCGTGGGACGCGCCCGCATCAGGGCTTACCACGCGATGCACGAGCTACTCGAACGGACGCTTCGGCCATCCGGAGCAGGATAGGGCCATCAGTATCCGGGAGGCGGCTTGCTTGCAAACATTTCCCGAAGACTTCGTTTTTGAGGGAAGCATGGCGTCGATGGCAAGACAAATCGGGAATGCGGTACCGGTTCGTTTGGCAAAACTCATCGGTCATCAATTCATCGAACATCTGAGGGATGTGGGAAAACTATCCTGATGGCAACCTTCAAGACGCGCGCTCGCACACTAGACATGCTCGGTCGGCAACAGATTGCCGGCATTCCGACCGCGATCAGCGAACTGTTCAAGAATGCGCACGACGCCTATGCTGATCGCGTCGAGATCGACTATTACCGCTCGGATGGCCTGTTTGTACTCAGAGACGATGGCGTCGGGATGAGCCGGGACGACTTCGTGACGCGATGGCTGACGATCGGCACGGAAAGCAAGTTCGATCCGAATCAACGGCCACCGCAATATCCAGATAAGGAACCGCGGCCGATGCTGGGAGAGAAGGGGATCGGAAGGCTTGCGATTGCGACTATCGGCCCGCAGCTTCTGGTTCTCACTCGCCCGAAGGCTGATGACGGAGCCTCCGACCTCACCGCAGCGTTCCTGAACTGGGGCGTATTCGAATGGCCCGGCATCGACCTGGAAGACGTCGAAATACCCCTGCGGTCATTTACAGCGGGCTCTTTGCCTTCGGCACAGGATGTAGCTGACATGGTGGAAGAATTTCGTGCGAGCGCCAAAATTGTCGGCCGCGATGTCGAGAGGCGATTGTTGAAGAAGCTTCTGGCAGAACTGGATCAATTCGATATTGATCCGCAAGACATCGACTCCTACCTT
Source organism: Gammaproteobacteria bacterium (assembly GCA_965115835.1). GTDB lineage: Bacteria > Pseudomonadota > Gammaproteobacteria > Steroidobacterales > Foliamicaceae > Foliamicus. The sequence goes on along the minus strand of OZ220471.1, from coordinate 1,516,308 downwards.
GAAAAGCCGTCACTCGCTGGTGCGAGCAGCAGCGGAACACACTTCATCATCAAGCCCGCATCGCCGTTACTGGCGGATGATATCGACGGAGACCCCGCAGCGAGCAAGGCGGCTGCGTTGAAAAAAGCACCGCCCCTGATGAAAGCGTTGCTTGGATTCAGTAACACCATGACACCAGACTCGCAGCCTGTGATCCACACTGCGTTTCGCGATCACAAGACGGACGAGTTGACCAAAGAGCTGATTGCCGAGGATGAGTTCTTCACCCCGGAAGAGTTCGGGGATGCGGATCACCGGGTGCGCGGTGACTTCGACGAATTCGGTCAGTTCAAGGGAGAGGTTTCAATCTATGGTGAGACGACAGCCGATCACGTTATCCCATGGGGCGGCGGGCGTGGCGTGCCCACACGCTGTGGTCCGTTCTCAATCGACTTCGCCGCTTTCGAGGGCGAGGAGAAATACTCGACGATTCCTGACGAAGAGTATGCGACATTGGCACGCAAGACCGAGCGGTTGGGAGGACTCTACATATACCGGAACGGGGTTCGCGTACTGCCTTATGGCAACACCGACTACGATTGGCTGGACATCGAATTCAGGCGAACAAAGAGCGCTTCCTACTACTATTTCTCACACAGGAAAATGTTTGGGGCCGTGTGGATCGACGCGGACAATAATGGGGATCTGTTGGAAAAAGCAGGACGAGAGGGATTCCAACAGAACAAGGCGTACCGTCAGTTCCGTTCGATTCTCCAGAACTTCTTTTTTCAGATGGCAGCGGACTTTTTCCGGGTCAAAGGGATGCACGCTGACAAATTCGATCAGCGAAAGGCCGAGCTTTCGAGAGAGGATGAGGCCAGGAAACAACGACAAAAACGGGTCGCGGAGAGGAAGAAAATATTCAAGGAGAGTTTGGACTGTTTTTTCGATAAGCTCAAGAACAACGAACCTCAGAATGAAGCCTTGGCTTTGGCGGGACGTGTCGAGAAGGAGCTGCAAGCGGTATGCAGCATGGCGGACAGCCAGTTGGCGGCGCAAAAAATTCTTGTTCTTGAACGTCAGGCGCAAGCAGATATCAGGAGTCTGGTGGCGCGTTACCGTATAGCGCGTCCACGAATCGGACTCAGCAAAGCCACGCTTCGCGACTGGAGCGTCTACAACGCGGAGTTCGCCTTGCTTCAGGAGAATGTGTTCCGGCCGTCTCGCGAGCTTATGGAAGACATGATTGGTGAGGAGGTTCGGAAGGCAAGGTTGTCGCTAGACCGTCGCGTCAGGGCAGAAGCGGCACTGGATGGCCTTGTGCGCGAGGCGCGAAAGACGACGGGCGAATCAGGTCGGGCAGTGAGGGCGGAAGCGGACAAGGTCGCCTCGAAAGCGCGAGAGGTAGCGGGACGGTCCCTCAAGATTGCCGAGTCGGAACTGCGGGAGGTGCTAAGCGAATTTCAACGGAACGATCTGGCGGGAATGACCGACGAGTGTCTCGTCGAAACCAGAAGCGCGTTGGAGGCCAGGGTACTGAAAGTCGCCGAAAAACAGGGAGCATTGTTACGCTCGGTGTTGGAGCAGCTTCAGGCGGTGGACGTGACAGGTGAGAGCTCGACAGCCGAACAATTGATGGCGATCGAGCAACGCAATCTTTTGCTGGAGGAGGAAGCCGAGGCTGATGCGCAGTTGGCACAGTTGGGAATGGCTATCGAGATCATCAACCATGAATTCTCCGGCACGATACGGTCGATTCGCACTGGCTTGCGAAAACTGAAAGCCTGGGCCGATGTGAACGAGGGATTGGGCGAACTGTACAACAGTATTCGAGCAAGCTTCGATCACCTCGACGGATATCTGACGCTGTTTACGCCGTTGCAGCGGCGACTCTACAGGAAGGCGGTGGAAATCCGTGGTTCCGAGATTCGGGACTTTCTGGAGGAGCTGTTCCGCGCGCGTTTGGCGCGCCATGACGTGTCCTTCAAGGCGACAAGAGCCTTCGACGACGCCAGGATCATCGGCTTCCCCTCGAGCTTCTATCCCGTCTTTGTGAATTTGGTGGACAACGCGATCTTTTGGCTTTCGCAACAGAACCCCCAGTTGGAACGAACTATCGAGCTTGATGAGCGCGGCGGCGCATTGCTCGTCGCCGATAGCGGACCGGGGGTCGATGTCCGCGACCGGGAGGCGATTTTCGAGTTCGGCTTCAGCAGAAAGCCCGGTGGCCGAGGGATGGGGTTGTACATCGGACGGGAAACTCTGCGCCGGGTCGGCTTCGATCTTCAGTTGCTCGAAGGCGACGGTGGCGCGACATTCGGCGTGGCGCCAGTGAAAGAACTATAGGGGAAAGTGATGGCGTTGGCGGGCGAATCGAGATATGGCAGCGTTGCCTTCGCGCAGCGTTTTCTCCATACGGCGGTAGTGGTAGACGACGAGGCGCGCATGCGATTGGTCGGGGGTGATCGACCAGAGTCGGGGTTGGTGGCGCCGGGCCGGCGCATGCGGGCATCAAGCCGGGATAATGAGGGAGCAGTTGATCGCAGTTTGATACACACCCTGAACGCAGGTTCCGTCATGGATGCGTTTTCAGCGCTTGGCGTCATCTGCGGTGTGGTCGGTCCCACGGATTCAGCAATGGAAACGATGAGGCAGGCCGACATCGTGATCCTCGACTGGCTTTTGAAGGATGGCAAGCCTCAGTACGCGCTGAAGTTGATTTGGGATTTGCTGACTGGAGAAGCAGATCGTAATTCCCTCCGTCTCGTGGCGATTTACACTGGTGAGGCACGGCTGGAGGATATCGGCGCAAAAGTTTTGGACGCGCTGAAAGATGGCGGACTTGAGCCAAAGCGGAATGGGACTGGAATGGAAATTTCATACCGGCATGGTCGGGTTGTCCTTTATGCAAAGTCCGGTGTGAATCTGGCGGCATCACTGAAGGATCGGAGTGTCGCGGAGGAGGATCTTCCCGGCCGGCTAGTCGATGATTTCGCCTCAATGACTGCGGGGCTGCTTCCCGGCATCGCAATCACCTCGTTGGCCGCAGTGCGAGAAGGCGCGCACAAGGTACTGGACCGGTTTAGTGCGGAGTTGGATCCGGCGTTTCTTGCTCACAGGGCATGTCTATCCGACCCGCACGATGCGGAACGGCAGATCGTGAACCATGTGGCCGAAGAGCTTCGAGGCCTGATGGACAACGCTGTTGCGGAAGCGTCTCCCGCAAGCGCCAAGGCTGTCGAGAATTGGATACGACGCAAGGGGCAAGGAACCGAGAGTTTCGTGTTCGGCGGTCAGGATCTCGATCTGGAGAAGACCATTGAGTTGGCGAACCAAGGTTTTGCAGCGAGTGCATTGAAAAATAAAAACTTTGAAGGTCTCTCCGCCGGCTTCTCCGGTCAGAATGCCGGCGACCTTGACAAGCGGTTGGCTTGGATCATGAGTTTCCGAACGGTGTATGGTGCGCCGCCACCGACATTGTGGCTGGGTACCGTCGTTACGGTGTCCGAGGCTGGCGGCAAACAGCATTTGATCTGCATGAGACCTCGATGTGATTGCGTGAGATTGAAAGGAGAGACAATGTTCTTTTTCCTGCCGCTGGTTGAACCCAAGAAGGGAATGGACCAGATTGTCGCCAGAATTGATGACAAATTCGAGCGATTGGGCATCGAACGTGATCCAGATGGTTGGGTTCTCCGCAAATTCAAACCATCGACGGGCAGCGGTGCCGTAATCGCAGCAAAGCGGGAATCCGATGGCGACTTCGAGTTTACGGATACTTGTGAAAATCAATACAAGTGGCGGGGTGAACTCAAGGCCGAGTACGCACAGAGGATCGCCCAGACTTTTGGAACAACGCTGAGTCGCGTGGCGATTGATGAGTCGGAATGGCTCAGAAGAATGGCCAGAAAGGGACGCTGACTGTTCCAGTCAGCTGCAGCGACACAGCCGTCCGGGCTCAAGCGCCCAAGCAGCACCTCCACATCGCCTTCCGGCTTGGCGCCATCCAACCGCTTGGAATTCCTGATGTTGACCCGGAGATGAGTTCGCTTCCCTTCCGGCGCCGCTGACTTTCGGGGCTTGAGAACCCGGCATGGTGGTCGATACATCATAGTGCTTTGTTTCGTCCGATAACGAAGGCGGCTCAGCTCCATATCCCGCGCGATGGCAGCAGAGGTCTGCGCGGCGGCAATCGCGCAAGGCGCCATCGGCGAGATGTTCGGGTCGGCAGTGCACAGGATGCGGGGTCTTGCGTCCCGGGGCAGGGGATCCGGTCCTGCCGTTGTACGATTCGTCCCCGGGATCGCAGCCGGGGCCATGCCATGCCTTCGACCGTAATGATTACCGGCGCCAACCGGGGCCTGGGGCTGGAGTTCGTCCGGCAGTACGCCGCCGATGGCTGGCGCGTGCTGTCCACCTACCGAAATCCCGCGGAGTCCGGAGAATTGCTGGATCTGGCCAGGCAGGAAAATGTCGAGGCCTTTCTCCTGGACGTGTCGGACTTCGACGCCATCTCGGCGCTGGCCGCGGAACTTGACAGCGAGGCGATCGATGTGTTCCTGAGCAACGCGGGGCTGTTCGGTCCGAAACCGGGCGCGGAGTCCGATCTCCGGCAGTCGTTCGGCCACATCGACTACGGCATCGTCCGGCAGGTTCTCACCATCAACACGCTGGCGCCGCTGAAATGCGCGGAAGCCTTTGTCGAACAGGTCGCGCGCAGCGGTCAGCGCAAATTCGTGGCCCTGTCCTCCAGCGAAGGCTCCATCAGCCGGGCGCGGCGCGACCTGTACGCCTACCGCACCAGCAAGGCGGCGCTGAACATGGTCACGCGGCTGCTCTCCGGCGATCTGGCCTCGCGCGGAATCACGGTGGTCAGCGTTTGCCCGGGCTGGGTCAGGACCCGAATGGGCGGCAAGTCCGCCAAGCTGGAGCTGGAGCCCGCCATCGCCGACATGAGGACCCTGATTGCGCGCCTGAATAGGGATGACAGCGGTTCCTTCATCGAATCTCCGGGCCGCCCGCTTCCGTATTGAGACCACCTCTCTTGCCGGGTTCCGGGTACGGCCGGGCCGCGGCATTTCTCGCCCGGCTTTCCGCGCTTTCCGCAATCTTGCCGATATCCCCGGGTTTTGGGGGATCTTTCGGCGCCAAATAAGGCATTTCGGGCGTGAAAGAACGAAAAATCGGCTTTTTTGCACGGATACGCTGCGCGAAGAGCCTTGTATTCAGTCAGGCGCGCCACTATTCTGACGGCGCGGTTCGGGATTGGGTGCGGGCCGGTCTTGTCCGGGTCGGCCAGCGCCCTGCAAGAAAGCACTTCGGGAGGACAACCGATGCAACTTCAAAGTCGTACTCTTTCCCTGGTCCTGACGTTGACTGTCGGGGCCGGGACATTTTTCCTGCTTCCGGCGTTGCATGCGCAGCAAGGCGAGGCGTTGGACGAGATCATCGTAACGGCGCGAAAGCGCGAAGAGACCCTGACGGAAATTCCGATGGCGATTACGGCGTTCTCGGCGGAGCAACTGGAGCGCGGCGGGTTCACCGGCCTGCAGGATCTATCGTTCCAGACGGCCGGCATGCAGTTTCACAAGCAAGGCGGCCAGATTCCCGGCCGATTCAACACGGCGGTGCGTTTTCGGGGCATGGACACCAACCAGCGCGCGGCGTCCCAACAGGTAGGCACCGTGTTTCTCGACGGCGTCTACATGTCCGAGGGCGTTGCCGGAATCGACTTTTCCAACATCGAGCGTGTGGAGATCATCAAGGGACCTCAATCGGCCACTTTTGGCCGATCCACATTCGGCGGGGCAGTCAACTACGTAAGCAAGACGCCCGGCTTTGAATACGCGGGCCGCGTAACCGCCGATATTGCCCAGTACGGCGGACGTGATGTCACCATTTCACACGAGGGCCCGCTGGTTGGCGACCAGCTGGCCTATCGCGTGTCGGCCCGGCTCTACGGAACCGACGGCCAGTACGTTTCCAATGCCGATGGCGGCGCATTGGGAGCGGAAAGCACGGAAACGGTGCAGGCTGTGCTCCAGTGGGTTCCCGGTGGGAACTTCTCGGCCAGGTTCCGCTACCTCTGGTCCCACGACGACGATGGTCCTGCCGCCGGCATGCTGTTGGGCACGGCGTTTTCGGCGCGCGGAAATGCTGTGGGCGTTTCGGCCAACGCGGGTCCCAACTGCTACAGCGACGGCGTCACCAGTGCGTCGGATCCCGACACGCCTTCGGATTACTTCTGCGGCGCTCTCCCCATCGTGGATGTGGACTCCTTCATTGCGCCGAACACGGCAATCAGTCCGGCGGATCGGGCCGCCTTCCGCAGCGCGGTGATTTGCGACCCCCGCGACGGCATTTGCCGGCCGAAGTTGCCCGGTGCGCCGCTGCGGGCCGAGTCGGGGCTGACCCGCTACCAGCAGCGAGCGGCCCTGTTGATGAATTACGACTTCGACGGCGGCGCCCTGGACGGTCATGGCCTGGCCGCCGTGGTTGGCTGGAGCGCCTTGCGGGCCGGTTGGGTGCGCGACTTCGACCTTACCGCCGCACAGAATTTCCTGTCCCAGGATCCCATCTTGTCGGACGACCTGACGCTCGAAGCCAATCTCACGTCGCCCCAGGACCGGCGCTGGCGCTATTCCGTCGGGCTCAACTTCTTCACCACGGACTACACCACGGCGGGGAACGGCGGCCAGACCGTTTGGGGCTCCGACGGCGGAGTGGGCCAGCGGGTGGTTGCGCAACCCGACGGCACACCCCTTGCCGCGCCCGAAACCCGGCCCGGTCCGCACTACTTCATGCAGTCCATTCCGCCCACGGAGAGTAACGACACGACGGGCCTGTTCGGGTCTTTCGCCTGGGATTTCAACGACGACCTGACGCTCGATGTGGAGTGGCGTTATCAGCAAGACGACATCTCGCTGTCTGCGCCGGGTAATGCCGATGTGGGCAAGGGCGAGGAACCGGCGACTCATTTCTCCGACAGCTTCAGCAGTTTCCTTCCGCGCGTAACGCTGTCCTACGACGTCATGGATCGCGGGACCGCCTGGGTGACGTACTCCAGGGGCAGCCTGCCGGGCTTCTTCAACACCGATCTGGCGGCTTCCTCGGAGGCGGAAATCGAGCAGATCAAGGCCGCTCTCCCTTCCCTGCAAGTCTTCAACGAGGAGGAAGAGCTGGACAACTTCGAGGTGGGATTCAAGCAGGAGTTCAACAGGCTCTACTTCTCGGCTGTCTTTTACATGCTGGACTGGAGCAACCTCAAGACCCGTCAGTCGGTCACCACGGTCGATCCGGACACCGGCGTGCAGCGCGTGCAGAACCTGCAATTCAACGCGGGGGATGCGGAGCTCAGCGGCATCGAGATCGAAGGCGGCTTCTCGCTCGGCGAGAACTGGTCCGGTACCTTCATGCTGAACTGGTCCGACGGGGAGTACGGCGCCCTCGTGTGCGGCTTCTCGCCTTTCAAGAAGCCCATTACACCTGGCGACCGGTTCGGCAGTCGCGACTGTTCGGGGAGCCGGCCGGCGCGCTATCCGGAATGGCAGGGCGCCGTGTCGGGTGTGTGGACCGACACTCTGCAGGGCGGAAATTGGGATTACTACGTGCGTGTGGATGGCGAGTACTTCGGCGAGGCCTACAACGAAGAGGCCAACTTCTCCACGATGGGCGATTTCTGGCGCTGGAACCTGCGCGGAGGGTTCGAAAGGGACCAGCTTCGTCTTGAGGCCTACGTGAGGAACCTGTTCGACGACGACAACTATCTTGCTGCGGCCCGCTGGTCCGATTTTTCCGGGACGAGCCTGTTTTCGTTCCTGAACAGCCAGGGCGTGGCGGTGACTCCTGCCGAGAAGCGGACCATCGGTTTGCGTGCGGCGTACGCCTTCTGACAACATCTTGAGATCGACTCCGGTTGAATGACGGACCGGAGCGTTCGACTGGGCAGCGGGGTAGACTACCAGCAATTCCCGCTAACGATGCAGAGTCGTTTGTTCAGGGCCGAATACCCAGGCTTGTGACCATTCAGGCGTTGGACCGGAGTTGATTTTCGAGCATTGTCACGCTTGGCGGGAATTGCTGGCAGCCTACCGAGGCTGGCCGCACGAAAGGCTTGTGACGTTACAAGCTTGGCCCCGCTTGCGTGGGAGGGCTTGTATATGTCCTTCTGTGCCGCCGCCAGCCGCCGGTCAGGCTCGGTCTGGCGCGATCCAGTTGATGTCATCGGCCGTCGTCGGCTCGGGCAGGCTTCTGGCCTGGAAGGATTCGGGCCACTCCCATTCGACATCCGGGTACCGCAGCGGATACGGCAGCGCCTCGGGATTTCCCAGCAGCGCCAGTCCCCAGTAGGCCCAGTGCCGGCGCGAGAACAATCCCGGCGGCGCGTGGCGGTAGGCGTCGATGAACTGTTGTTGGGAAAACAACTCGCGGGCTTCGCCAATATCGATGTCCGAACCGCGCGCCATGGTTTCGTTGAGGAGCTTGCGGGTGTTGGCGGCCACCGTATCCGGCGGTTCATGCCAGTTGACGTGGCGCGCCAGTCGAAGCAGACGGGAAGCTCGGTCGGTCCCGGACATGGTTACTCCGGCTCCGGAGCCGCGTTGCCGGGCATGTTGTCCAGCCCCGAAACAAGCGCCGCCACCTCGCCAATGCGGCCAAGTGGCTCGATCTCTTCAGCGGACGCGCCCGGAGTCTCTGCCACCGCCTGAGCGAGAAGCCGGCGGTCTTCCTCCGGCAATTCCTCCAGCGTGGTTGGATCGCTCAAGGCCACCAGCGTGATGTGCGGGTTGAATTGCTCTCCGTAAATGGCGCGCGCGCAATCGAGCCCTTCGGCCAGCGCCAGCCCGTGACGCAGCAACGCACAGATGTCCTGAATATCCTTGAGGCTTTTGCGCTGCTGAATGGTTGCGCATTTGCAGCCGAAGATGTCGCGGGGACTGGCCAAACTCACCCCCGGCAGGACCCGTGCGGGAGGATCCACGCAATTCAGCGCCAGTCCGCCGAAGAAGCTGATCGACACCGGCCCGTCGTCCGTGTTGGCCTGCACCGTCAGGGTGTTGCGGTCTTCCTGGGTAATTCGGCCTTCCATCAGAAAATCCAGCCTTTTGTACAACGCTCGCGGAGCAACGGGCTGCGAACTGAAAAAGTCGAAGTCCACGCTGTTGCGGTGACCCAGTTGCAGCGCCAGGGCGGTGCCGCCGTACAGCACGAAGTACTCCGGCAGGCTCCCGAGCCGCAGCCAAAGCGTCCTTTGCGCTTGTGGCAGGATGTTCCAGTACAGCGCGGCGTTCAATGCTTCCATTGTACTGCCGCCCTTGTTCATCGCGCCGCGGGCGGTTCCTGCCCCGCCGGTCTTGCCTGACCTTGCCGCCGCCTTGCAGCGTCTTGCCTCAAGCCCGGCTTTTCCCTGATTTCTCCACGGCGCCCGGGTGTCGCTGGTCTTCCGCTATCGTCTGACGAAGGAGTTGGCCCACACGGCCCAGGCGGCAAGGCCCAACAGGGCCAGCAGCACCCAGCCGGGCATGGAGAGCCCGAGGAAGGACCAGTCGATTTCGGCGCATTCGCCCGAGGCCGTGAGCGCCTCGCGAACGGCCGTGATCACGCCGAAGTTCTCCAGGATGAAATCGAAGCTGGCCCCGCAGGGCGGCACGCTGCCTTCGGGCTGGCTCTGTATCCACAGGTGGCGCGCGGCCACGCCGGCGCCGGCAAGGCCGATGGCGGCGCACAGCGCCGAGTAGGTGTGCCGGAACCTGCCCCCGGGCCGATGGATCGCAGCCAGCAGGAAGACCAGACCCAGCCCGATTACCGCAAACCGCTGCAACAGGCAAAGCGGGCAGGGCGCCAGACCCTGGACATGCTCGGCGAACAGGGCGTAGCCGGACAGCAACGCGCACACGGCCGCCCCGATGAGGTTGAGGTTGCGGGTTTCGGCATTGCCGATGCGATGCAAGAGCGTTTTCACGGGGTTGTCTCCATTACAGGTTGGGGGCCATTCCCGGCAAGGCGGATTCCCGGGTTTGCGCACAGGCGCTCGAGCGCTGCGGAAAATGCCTTGCCCTGCTCATCCGCAAGCGCCGCTGCGCGAAGCTGGCGCACGGCCGCGGCGGGGTTGTTCCTCCCTTGCAGGGCGCCCAGCGCGCTCCTGATGGCCTGGTAACGGCTCAGTCCCCGCTCGAAGGTCTCGCCGTAACCCTTTACCAGCTGCTGGCAAGCGGCAAATTCCACGGCCAGTTCGTAATCCCGGGGCGCCACCTCGACCAGCGTGGCCAGCCATTCCCGAATCCGTGCGTCCTCCTCGCGGTGGCGCAGCGTGCTCAGCCGCCATATCCGGGTGCGGGCCACGGCCCGCATGAACAGATAGCCCCGGATGCGGTTGGTGGCAATGGTTTTTCCTCCGCTCATGGCGCTCAGCAGTCTGCGGGTGAATTTCCACTTCGACAAGGGTCCGCCCAGCCATGCCGGCAGGCTGCCGCATATCTCCTCCACGCGCGGGGCCAGATAATCAACGATTTTCACCACCTGATCCCGCCTTGCCTGCACTTCGGCGCCGACCCGCGCGAACCGCGAACCGCGGCTTTTCAGATCGGCCACCCGGGCAGTGTCCTCGTAACTCATCCAGAGCGCAAGGCCGCGGGCGGATTCGGCAAGCAGCGCGTACTGGCGCGCAGCGCTGTCCAGACTGAGGATAGGTTGCAGCCGGTCCAGGTACAGCCCGGCGTAGGCGTGGTTCTGGTACTCCACCAGTCGGCGTGCGCCGATGCCCAGAAGGTTTGCGCAAGTATTCGGGAACTGGCTCGATATGCGGTTCATCAGCGCCCTGGCGCGCGGGTTGCGGGGCGCCGGAACCGGCTCGAACGCATCGGGCGAGGCGGCTCCGGGCAGCGTTGCCTGCCGGTCCTTCGCGTGAGGACTCGGGGCCGCCGCCTCGACGCGCGCCTTGCCGTCCCTGAACGCCGCAACATTGCTTTCCAGCGCCCTGCCGCTCGCCCGGATGGCCTGTTCGCAGGCTGCGGAGGAAAAGGGCAGTGCGCCGGAGCCCGCCAAAGCGCCGAAAAGGACCGAGCTGATAACGCTGTTGTTGGCCCGCGCCAACTCCTCCATGTCCAGCGCCACCAGTCGTCTGGCGGTGGCCCTGGCCACCTCCATGACGGTCTCGCTGTCGGCCAGGCCATCGCCCAGGGCGGACTTTTCGCCGATCGTGTAGACGCGGTGCGTTGACGTCACGAGCGTGGTGCGGTCGCGGCTGACCAGACCCCGCTGCATGGCGCGGCCTGCCTCCATCAGTTCGGAGGCAACCACCAGATCCACATCGCCGGGATGGGGCATCAACGCCAGCACCGGCTCGGCCCGGGCCGCCTCGGCCGCTGCACGCGGAAAAAACTCCAGGTAGTACAGCGTGGCGCCAGTACGCTGGGCGACTCCCGGCACGGAAGTGGCCTGCGCGATGAAACCGCTGGCCTCGGCGGCGGCCAGCAGCCATTGGGTGAGTACCCCGCCGCCCTGGCCGCCGAGCGCGGCGATGGCCAGCTTGAAGACTTGCGGGGAGGGCTCTCCTGCTACCACGCGAGCGCCCGCTTGCGTTGGGTGCGTCTTTGCATAAAGCCGATCAGGCCGCGGCGCAGGCGCTGCATGAGCCTTTCCGCCCGGCCCGGGTTGTCCACCAGTTCGGCATGGTAGAACGACGGACAGAGGATCGCAGCGTGAGCGACCTCGCCGCACACCCCGCAGCCTGTGCAGTCCTGGTTGACCGCCGCCACCGGGGCGCGCCTGAGCAGATCGGGATTGGGCTTGACGGTCAGCGAAGGGCATCCGGACAGCCGGATGCAGGAGTGGTCGCCGGTGCAGGTGTCGGCGTCCACACCGTAGTGCTTGCGGGCCACCCGCTTCCCGGCCTTGCGCATTCGGTTGAGCAGGGGGCGGATGCGACGTTGCCGGTTGAGCTGGCACTCGCCCTGGGCAACGATCACCTTGGGACCCTTCTCGCCAGTGCTCATGGCTTCGCGCAGGATCCTGAGCGTTTGTTGCATGTCGTAGGTATTCAGGCTGCGCACCCAGCGCACCCCCACGCCTCGCACTGCGTCGCCAATCGACAGACGCCCGGTGCGCCGCGGCGAATCCATTTCCGACGACGGGATCCACTGGCCGCCGGTTGCGGCGGAATAGCCGTTGTCCACGATGATGGTCACCCCGTCGTGCTCGTTGAACACGGCGTTGCCGATGCCGCTGGTCAGGCCGTTGTGCCAGAAACCGCCGTCTCCCATGATCGATATCGGGCGTTTGCCTCCTTTCGCATGCAGCGCAGAGGCCGCGGCGCTTCCCAGGCCGTAACCCAGGATGCTGGCGCCGAGATGAAAGGGCGCCAGGCTGGCGAAGGAGTGGCAACCGATATCCGCGCTCACATGCACCGCTCCGATTTCCTTCTGCAGCAGTTTCAGCGAGGAGAAAAGCGGTCGCTCCGGGCAGCCCGTGCATAGTCCCGAGGGCCGCTTTGGCACTGTCGAGGCCAGTTGCGAGGCTGGCAGCAGCGGCTGTTCGCGGATGGGGGCGAGCAGGCGCGGGGAGTGTTCGCTCACAAAGGTTCGTATCCCTTCCTGAAGAACCGCGCCGGTGTACTCGCCGGCCATGGGCAGCGGACCCTTGCCCAGGATGCGGGTCTTCAGACCCGCGCGGCGCAGAAACTGGTTGGCCGCCTGTTCGATGTGCTCCGGCTGGCCTTCCTCCACGATCAGCACCGCGCGCTTGCCGGCGGCAAAGCGCGCGAACTCTTCTTCCACCAGGGGGTAGGTCACGTTCAGCACGTACAAGGGCAGGCGGGAAGCGCCGAAGCTGTCGGCCAGGCCCAGTCGTTGCAGGGACCGGAGCACGCTGTTGTAGAGCCCTCCCTGCAGCACGATACCCAGTTCGTTGGCCGGGCCGTCGATGAATTCGTTCAGCTTGCGCGCCCGGATGAAGTCCAGCGCGGCCGGCCACCGCCGGGTTGTCTTTTGCTGTTCCTGGGCATAGGTGTACGGAGGCAGGATGATGCGCGAAGCTTCGCGCACCGGGGCATTCAGTGCGTCTTGCGCCGTGAACGGCGGGCGGCGATTGTTGCTGGCAATGAAGCGCCCGTACAGATGACAGGCGCGGATCCGCAGCATCAGCATGACGGGCGTGTTGCTGGCCTCCGAAAGCTCGAAGCCCTGTTGGACCGCCGTAACGATGCGGTCCAGTCGCGGGCGGGGATCCAAAAGCCAGAGCTGTGATTTCATTGCGAAGGCATGGGTGCGTTCCTGCATGATGCTGGAGCCCTCGCCATAGTCCTCCCCGAGGATGATCAGGGCGCCGCCCCGCACGCCTGCCGAGGCGAGGTTGCCCAGGGCGTCGCTGGCCACGTTGGTGCCCACGGTGGACTTCCAGGTTGCCGCCCCGCGCAGGGGATAGTTGATCGAGGCCGCCAGAGTGGCTGCGGCGGTGGCCTCGCTGGCGCTGGACTCGAAATGCACGCCCAGTTCTTCGAGTATTTCCCCGGCATCGGCGAGCACATCCATCAGATGGGAAACAGGCGCGCCCTGGTAGCCGGCCACATACGCCACGCCGGATTGCAACAGCGCCTTGGTAACCGCCAGAATGCCTTCGCCGCGGAATTCCTCGCCTGCTCCGAGGCGCAGCAATTCCACTTCCGTTGCGAATGATCGTTCGGCCACTGTCTGCTCCCGCGCGGCGCCCGGTGGCGCTCGAAAACCGCTTCCAGTGTACTACCCGGTGGCGCTTTGCCCCGCTTCGGGAAAGGCGTTGTCCGGGCGTGCTATCGGGCCTGAATGGCGTCGAGCCGCCGGAGCTGTTCGGCGAGGCGTTCCAGGTTCCGGTTCAGGGCGGCGCGGCGGTCCCTGGCGTCCTGAACGACTTCGGGCGGCGCCTTGGCCAGGAACTGCGGATTGGCCAGTTTTTTTTCGGCAGCCTGCATGGCCCTGGCGGCTTGTCCGAGGCGTTTCTCCAGTCGCGCGCGCTCGGCGGCCGGGTCGATGACGCCCGCCAGCGGCGTAAGAAGACGCAGTTTTCCGTGCAGCGCCGCGGCGGCGGGTGGAGGTTCCGCGCCGGCCGGCAATTCCGAAAGGCGCTCTATCCCGGCCAGCGGATGGAGCAGCCCGGACAGGGCATCCATTCGCAGGCGATCCTCATCGCCGGCTCCCTGGACCAGCACCTCCAGCTTCCGGCCGGGGGGAAGGTCCAGTTCGCCCCGAATCTGGCGAATTCCCAGCACGAAGCCCTGCAGCCACTCGATTTCTGCTTCCGCCTGCGCGTCCCCGGGAAATTCCGATGCTTGCGGCCAGGAAGCGATCATTACGCTCTCGCCGGATGTTCCCGCCAGCGTCGAGGCGCGCTGCCACAGGGCCTCGGTGATGAATGGCATGATGGGATGCAGGGCGCGCAGGGTCGCCTCCAGTACCCGTACCAGCGTGTGCCGCGTCGAGGCCGCCTCGTGACTGTGGCCGGACGCCAGAATGTGCTTCGCCAGTTCCAGGTACCAGTCGCAGTATTCCCGCCACACGAAGTCGTACAGGGAGCGGCTGGCCAGATCCAGCCGGTAGCTGTCGAGCGCGCCGCTGGCGGAGTCCAGCGCCTTTCCCAAACGGGCGACGATCCAGCGGTTGGCGGTTTCGGCAGCGTGACGAAGGGAAGTTCGGGAGTCGTGAGGAGGCGCCGTTTCCGGGCGCCGGACGCCCTCGTTCTCACTTGCGGAATCGTCTTCCCGGGTTCCCGGAGCGTGCTGCAGAAAGACGAACCGCGCGGCGTTCCAGAGCTTGGTGCAGAAATTCCGGTAGCCCGCCGTTCGTTCCAGGTCGTAGCGGATGTCTTGCCCGGTACTGGCCATGGCGGCGAAACTGAAGCGCACGGCATCGGCGCCGAAGGCGGGAATGCCCCCGGGAAACTGTTCGCGGGTGGCGCGCTCGATGCCGGGAGCAAGTTGCGGCTGCATCAAGCCGGCGGTTCGTTTGGCCACCAGCGTGTCGATGTCCGCACCGTCGATCAGGTCCAGCGGGTCGATCACGTTGCCTCGCGACTTCGACATCTTGTGGCCTTCGTGGTCGCGGATCAGACCGTGTACGAAGACCTCCCTGAACGGCACGTCGCCCATGAACTCGAGGCCCATCATGATCATGCGCGCCACCCAGAAGAACAGGATATCGAAACCGGTCACCAGCACGCTGCCCGGATAGAAGCGTTCCAGCTCCGGCGTCTTCTCCGGCCAACCCAGCGTGGAGAAGGGCCACAGCGCCGAGGAGAACCAGGTGTCCAGCACATCCTCGTCGCGCCGCAAGGCGAAGTCGCCCGGCAAGCGGTGTTGGCGGCGCACCTCGTCTTCGTGGCGACCCGTGAAGACGGTCCCGTCGGCGCCATACCAGGCCGGAATCCGGTGTCCCCACCACAACTGGCGGCTGATGCACCAGTCCTCGATGTTGCGCATCCATTCGAAATAGGTCGCCGCCCAGCTTTCGGGCACGAAGCGCACGCGGCCGTCCTGCACTGCCGCGATCGCCGGCTCGGCAAGCGGCGCGATCCGCACGAACCACTGGTCGGTCAGGAAAGGCTCGAGCGCCGCCTGCGACCGGTCGCCCCTGGGCACCACGTGACGATGTTCCCTGACGCTGGCCAGCGCACCCTTTTGCCTGAGCGCGCGCACCACGGCCTCGCGTGCGGCAAAGCGGTCCAGGCCGACGAATGGCTGCGGCACGGCCTCGTTGAGAGAGGCGCGCGGAGTGAGGATGTTGATGGCCGGCAACTGGTGGCGCCGGCCGATTTCGTGGTCGGTGAAATCGTGGGCGGGAGTGATCTTTACGCAGCCCGTGCCGAACTCCGGGTCCACGGCTTCGTCGGCCACGATCGGGATCTGGCGTCCAACAAGCGGCAGGCGCAGCATCCGGCCTGCCAACCCCCGGTAGCGGTCATCGCCGGGATGGACCGCCACTGCGGTGTCGCCCAGCATGGTTTCGGGGCGGGTCGTGTCCACTTCAACCGCCCCGCTGCCGTCCACCAGGGGGTAGCGCAGCCGCCACAAGTGGCCGTCTTCCTCGCTGGAGACCACTTCCAGGTCCGACAGGGCCGTCTCCAGCACGGGGTCCCAATTCACCAGCCGCTTGCCGCGATAAATCAGGCCGCGCTCGTGAAGGCGCACGAAAACCTCCGTCACCGCGCGGCTGCGCGGCTCATCGAGCGTGAAACAGTCGCGGGAAAAGTCCGCCGAGGCCCCCAGCCGCCTCAACTGCGCCCCGATCCGCCCGCCGGAGGATTCCTTCCAGGCCCATACCCGCCGCACGAATTCCTCGCGGCCCAGTTCGCGCCGGTTCAACCCCCTGGCTTCGAGCAGGCGCTCCACCACCATCTGGGTCGCGATCCCGGCGTGATCCACGCCGGGCTGCCACAGCGTGCAGTCGCCGAGCATGCGGTGATAGCGCGTGAGCGCATCCATTACCGTGTCCTGGAAGGCGTGCCCCATGTGCAGGCCGCCGGTCACGTTGGGCGGGGGAATCACGATGCAGAAGGGACGCCCGTCGCCGCGCGGTGCGAAAAGGCCGGCCTGCTCCCAGCGCCGGCAAGCGTCGCGCTCGAGCTCGGCGGGCTGGTAGCGCGCCGCCAAGGGCGGGTTCGCAGCGGTGCTCATGGCCCGGCTGGTTGGCAGTCAGACCGCATGAACCGCTCGGTCGCAGGGATTTATTGCGCCAGCAGGAACTCGGCCAGCAAGGGTACCGGGCGCCCGGTGCTGCCCTTGTCGGAGCCGACCTTCCAGGCGGTGCCGGCGATGTCGAGGTGCGCCCAGTTGGCGTCCCCGACGAAACGCGACAAAAAACAGGCCGCCGTGGTGGCCCCCGCGTAGCGCGAGCCGATGTTGGCCAGATCGGCGAAGTTGCTGTTCAGTTCCGACATGTACTCGGGACCCACGGGAAGTCGCCAGACCGGATCGCCGGAATCCTCCCCCGCCTTGCGCAACTCTTCCGCCAACTGGTCGTTTTGCGAGAACAGGCCGCTGTAATGCCTGCCGAGAGCCATCAGGCAGGCGCCGGTGAGCGTGGCCACATCAATGATCTTGGCAGGCTCGAAACGCAGCGCGTAGCACAGCGCGTCGGCCAGTATCAGCCGGCCCTCCGCATCGGTGTTGAGGATCTCGATGGTGTCGCCGGACATCGCCTTGACGACATCCCCGGGTTTGGTGGCGCGGCTGCTGGGCATGTTCTCGACCGCCGCCGCCACGACCACCAGGTTGATGGGCAACTTCAGCTCGATGGCGGCATGCATCGCCCCGAGCACCGCTCCGGCGCCGCTCATGTCGAACTTCATTTCGTCCATGGCGCGGCCAGGTTTGAGCGATATCCCTCCGGTATCGAAGGTGACGCCCTTGCCCACCAGCGCGACGGGAGGGGCGCCGGCCGATGCGCCCTTGTAGTGGAGCACGATCAGGCGCGGCGTGAGCGCGCTTCCCTCGCACACGGACAGCAGCGAGTTCATGCCCAGTTCCTTCATTTCCTTTTCGAGCAGGATCTTGGCCGTGACCCGGGAACTGCGCCGGGCCAGCTTGCGAGCTTCCGTGGCCAGGTACGCCGGGGTGCAGATGTTGGCGGGCAGGTTGCCCAGTTCGCGGGCCAGATTGCGCGCCCGCCCGATGGCCTGTCCCTGCTCGAGGCCCAGCGCTGCGTCCGCCTGGTCTGCATCGCTTCCCACAACGACAGTCAGTTGGCGGTTCTTCGGCCGGATGTCCCCGGAGGCCTTGCGAGTGGCCTTGTAGCGGTAGGCGGCGTACTGCCACTGCTCGGCAAGTGCGCGCGCCTTGCGGATTTCATCGAGGCCCGGAACCTCCTCCAGCCCCAGCAGGGCAACGACCTCTCCGCTTGCCAAACGCTCGCTCCGCTTGACCGCTGCCCCGACGGCCTTGCGCCAGACATGGGCGTTCAGCTTGTCCCTGGAGCCAAGCCCGGCCAGCAGCAACTGCCTGACGCCCAGCCTGCCGGTATCGGTCAGCAGCAGGGTTTCGCCCGGCTTGCCCCGTATATCGCCGCAGGCCATGGCCCGGTCGATCCGGGACCGCAGGCTGCGGCTCATTGCGGCCACCGGCGCGGATGGCTTGCCGTCCTGGTACACCGGCAAGATGCCCAGGTCGGCCTGTAAACTGTCGAGCTTCTTGGTAGTAATTTGAAATTCCATGCATTCGCCTCGTGAACGATCAATCAACTGCGCTGTCCCACCGATACTGACATGGTAGCGGCGGGAATGGTGGCTCATTCTATTGCCTTTGCTCCGGCCGGCGCACTGCTGCGGGCATCCGCGCGGCTCGCATGACGCGCATTCTCGATCGCTATCTTTTCCGGGAAGCGCTGGCGCACTTCGCGGGCGCGCTTTCGGTGCTGCTGGCGCTGCTGGCAACCAACCAGTGTGTGCGCATTCTTTCGGCGGCCGCGGCGCAGCGGCTGCCCCGCGATTCGGTGCTGCCCATGATCGGTTACACCTGCCTGCAGTACCTGCCCGTGATCATGCCCGCAGCCCTTTTCTTCGGCCTCTTGCTGGCGTTGGGACGGATGTACCGTGACAGCGAGCTTCCCGCATCCATGGCCTGCGGCTACGGTGGGAGCGCACTGCTTCTTCCGGTGTTGTCGCTGGCCGTTCCGGTGGCCGCGCTGGCTTGCTGGATGACGCTGGAGCTGGCGCCGGACGCCCGCCGCACAGTCGATGAGCTCGAGCGGGAGGCCGCCTCGCTGGGCGACCTGCGCCGTCTGGAGCCGGGCCGCTTCGTGTCACTGGGAGGGCAGGGGGTGGTCTACGCCGCCCAGGCCGGCGACGATGGTCATCTGGAGCAGGTATTCGCCCACCGTCGGGTGGACGGGCGCATGCAGGTGATCGTCACCGACAGGATGGCATTCAGGGAGACCGGCGATCCGATGGTGCGCATGGTGACTTTCCACGACGGCGTGCTCTACGATGGATGGCCGGGCGACAGCGAGATGCGGGTGGTGCGTTTTGCCGAACACGGCATTCCGGCGAGCATGCCGGAAGTCGGCGCCGGCATGCCGGGCATGGACGCCAGAAGCACGGTGGAATTGCTGTCGGCAGGCGACCTGGAGTCGCAGCTGGAATTCCAGCTGCGCCTGTCCGCGCCGCTGATCCTGCTGATCCTCGCCATCATGGCCCTGCCCTTGAGTCGCCGGCTCCCCCGGCAGAGCCGTTTCGCATCGCTTCCCTGGGCGCTGCTGGTGTATGTGGTCTACACCAATCTGGCGACCGCAGCCATCTCCTGGGCCCGGCAGGGGTTTACGCCCCCCTGGCTGGGCATGTGGTGGGTGCATGTCCTGCTGGCCGGCGCTGCGGCTGTGCTTTTCGGCGTGGACGGAGCGCATCGACTGAGGAGATGGAAACGCCGCCTTGCCGCAGTCGGCGCCGCATGACGCTTCTCGACCGATACATCTTGCGCGGCGTCCTGCCGGTGGTGCTGGTGTGCCTGCTGGCGCTGCTCTCGCTTTCGCTGTTCGTGGAGTTCGCCCAGCAGTCCCGGTATGCGGGGCAGGGGCGATACACGCTGCTGGACGGTCTCGCCTACGCGGCGCTGCGCATTCCCCAGTTCGCCTTCGAGGCCTTGCCCGCCGCTGCCGTCATCGGCTCCTTCCTGGCGCTGGGGAATTTCTCGGTCCATCACGAACTGACCGTGGCCAGGGCTTCCGGGGTATCGGTGGGGCGGCTCTCCGTGCCGGTCTGGGCGGCCGGGGTGCTGCTGGCGTCGCTTGCCTTTTTCCTGGGCGAGTCGCTGGCGCCGCCGATGCATGCGCTGGCCAAGCGCTTGCGCGTCGCGGCCCTGAGCACGGCGCCTGCCCTGACCCAGGGAGAAAGCGTGTGGATGCGCGACGGAGACCTGATCCTGAACCTGCGCCCGGGCGGCCAGCAGGAGGGTCATGCCCGCGCCTTCTTGTTCCGCCTTGGCGAGGAGGGCCTGAGCGCGTGGGGGCGGGCGCGAACTGCCAGGATCAATGAGGATGGCCAGCTGGAATTGCGGGGCTATGAGGAAACCGCCGTTGGGGAGCGCAAGACGCGCGTACAGGTTCGCGACGAGTGGGTCATGGAGACGCGCCTGAGCCCGGAGGTCGTGGAGCTGGTGGAGTTGCGTCCGGAACTGATGAAGATCGCGAACCTGCTCCGCTACGCCCGCTATCTCGAAGCGAACCAACTCGACGGACGGCGCTTCCGTCTGGAAATGCATGCGCGCCTTGCCACCATGGCGGCGGTTGCCCTGATGTGTGTGCTGGCCCTGCCGTTGGTCTTTACCAACCGGAGAAAGCTGGGCGGCAGCGCCCGCGCCGCCCTGGGGTTGGGCGTTGCGCTGGCCTGGTTTCTGGCCAATCGGGGAGTGGTGGAAGCCGGGCAGCTTTACGGTGTGGCCCCGTGGCTGGCGGGCTGGACGCCGACAGCGGCCCTGGGGGTGGCCGCCTTGCTGTTGTTGCTGCGCGCTGACCGGCTGCGCTGGAGACAGGCCGTTTCTCCCGCCGGCAGGGAAACGGAAATTGGCGCTCCCTAGGGGAATCGAACCCCTGTTTCCAGATTGAGAGCCTGGCGTCCTGACCCCTAGACGAAGGGAGCGCGCACTTGGCGCCGGGCGCAACTGCGCTTGCCATGGGATATTATAGGCAGCCAGAATCGGGCGCGCCTCGAAGGTGCGCCGCGACATCCCAGGCCAGAGTCCAGCCCGCGATCGAAACAACGGCGCTGAAAATCCATTCGGACGAGCCGCGCATCCGTTCGCGGCAATTTCCGTCCAATGTCATCAGGGTGCTTCGAGGATTGCACCGGGCTGGATACCGCGCCTGCGTGGTGGGGGGCGGTGTGCGCGACCTTCTTTTGCATCTCCGGCCGAAGGACTTCGATGTGGTTACGGATGCGCGCCCGGAACAGGTAAAGAAGGTATTTCGCCGAGTGTTGCTGATTGGGCGGCGCTTCCGCCTGGCGCACGTGATGTTCGGCCGCGAATACATCGAGGTGGCTACCTTTCGCGGATCGGGCAATGAGGCGGAGGATGCCGAAGGCGCGGAAGTGCGAGGGTCCCGGGGGCGCATCCTTCGAGACAATCGTTTCGGTCGCCTGGAAGAGGATGTCCTGCGGCGCGATTTCACCATCAATGCCCTGTATTGGGACTATGCCGATGGACGCATCATCGACCACACGGGCGGGCTCGGGGACATCCGGGACCGTCGCCTGCGTTTGATCGGCGACCCCCGGTTGCGCTACCAGGAAGATCCGGTGCGCATGCTGCGCGCGGCGCGCTTCGCCGCCAAGCTTGATTGCGCTCCGGATGCCCGCTGCGCCGAGCCGATCCCGGAAATGGCGCGGTTGCTCCGCTCCGAGCCAAGCGCCCGCTTGCTCGAGGAGGTTCGCAAGCTGTTCCTGAGTGGCCACGCCGGGGCCAGTTTTGCCCAACTGCGGCGGTTCGGCCTGCTCTACGAACTGTTTCCCTTCCTCGAAGCATGGATGGATGCGCAGCCTCGGGCGGCGCCGTTTTTGCGCGACGCACTGGAGGCTACCGACCTTCGCCTGAACGAAGGCAGCCACGCCAGCCTGATGTTCCTGTTGTGCGTGTTCTTCTGGGGCCCCGTATCGATGAAGGCCGGCGCCGCTTCGGGCAGCGGCCGGCCTCCGACGCATGGTCGGCTGGTCGAGGCATTCCGCGAGCTCGTCCGCGACAGCAAGTTCGGGCTGAAGCCGCCGCGCAAGATGCAGGCGGACATGGAAGAGGTGCTGGCCCGGCAGGCCACGCTGCAGGCGCCCCACCCGCGGCGTCTGCGGCAGGTTCTGGGGAATCCCCTGTTGCGTCCTGCGTATCGCCTGCTGCGCTTGCGTCAACGCTTGGGCGAAGTGGATGGGGAAAGGGTCCGCTATTGGCGGGAGCGGGTGGAGAAGGCGCCGTCGCGTTCCTGGCCCAAGCGCCGCCGGGCGGGTGGCGACAAGGCCGTAGCCGCGCCGCAGCGGCCCGGCGGGAAATGACCGCCCCGTCCCGTTCCCGCCGCTATATCGCCGTGGAGGGCTGTATCGGCGCCGGAAAGTCGACGCTTGCCCACTTGCTGGCCGAACGCATGAACGGCGAATTGATCGTGGAGGCGCCGCACGGCAACCCCTTCCTGGAACGCTTCTATGGCGGCGTGTCCCAGGCGGTGCTGCCGGCGCAATTGTATTTCCTGCTGCATCGTACGCAGCTGGCGGAACGCATCAAGAAGGAAGACCTGTTTCCGACCACGCGGATCAGTGATTTCCTTCTGGAGCGCGACCGGGTTTACGCCGAATGTACGCTCGCGGCCGACGAGTTGCAGGTGTACGACATGGTGTGTCAGGCGGTGGCGTGCGAACCGCCGGTTCCGGATCTGGTCGTCTTTCTCCAGACTCCGGTGCGAACGCTGCTCGAGCGCATCGCCAACCGGGGCATTGCCATGGAGCGGCGCATCACCGCCGACTATCTCGAGCGGCTCCATGAAGCGATGGCGCGATTTATACTGGACTACGATGCCGCGCCGGTTCTTATCGTGAACACCGAGTCCATCGACCTGGCCAATAATGACGAGCATCTGGAACTGCTGCTCGCCGAGATGGAGCGCGCCAGGGGCGGGCGCACCTATTTTGATCCCGGCGGCCTGGTGGCTTGACACGGCCCCCCCATGCTCCGCGCTTGCATTGGCCAGGATTGAGAGACATCCGGTGTACGTTCAACTGAAGCAGCGCGACATGCACAGGCCGCCGGTCAACGTCAGTACCCTGGCGCGCATGAAAAGGGAGAACGAGCCTATCGCCTGCCTTACGGCCTACGACGCCAGCTTCGCGCGTCTGGTGGATCGATCGGGAGTGGATCTGGTGCTGGTGGGAGACTCACTGGGCATGGTGATTCAGGGGCACGACACCACGGTGCCGGTTACCGTGGACGACATCGTCTACCACAGCAGGATTGTGGCCCGGGCGCTGACCCATGCCTTTCTGGTGGCGGACATGCCCTTCATGAGTTACAGCCAGCCGGAGCAGGCGCTCGACAACGCGGTTCGCTTGATGCAGGAGGGGGCTGCGATGATGGTCAAGCTGGAGGGCGGCATGGGCCAGCGGAAGGTTGTCGAGCATCTGGCGCGCCACGACATCCCGGTATGTGCGCATCTTGGCCTGCGCCCGCAGTCCGTGCACAAGATCGGCGGTTTCAAGGTCCACGGGCGGCAGCCGGAACAGGCCGGAGCAATGGTCGAGAGCGCGCGCCGGCTGGAGGAGGCGGGCGCCGATGTGGTTCTGCTGGAATGCGTCCCCAATGAACTGGGCCAGGCGGTGGCCGAGCAATGCCGGGTTCCTGTGCTGGGGATTGGTGCGGGGCCGCATGTGGATGGCCAGATCCTGGTGCTGTACGACATGCTGGGCATTACCCAGGGACCGTTGCCTCGATTCGTGCGCAATTTCATCGCCGAAGCAGACGACCCGCTGGCCGCCTGCGAGGCCTATGTGGCAGCCGTCAAGTCGCACGGGTACCCGGCGCCCGAACACTGCTTTTCCTGACGCAGTGACCGGCGACGGCAGGTTTTCTGGCGTGCGCGTTCCCGGCGCGGCGCCTGCGCGCCGGGAATGTTGGAGCCATGGGCGCCGGAAACGAGCGCCGCCAACAGGTCCTTGCGTCTTCCGGCAGGAGGGGCCGCGCCGGCCCATCGTTGTTCGATCGACCCTCCCGGTCTCATGCGCATAGTCGAGACCAGGGCGCAGGTTCGCGCACAGGTTCGGCGGTGGCGGGAAGCGGGCGAGAGGGTAACGCTGGCGCCGACGATGGGCGCCCTGCATCAGGCGCACCTCGATCTGGTGCGCCTTGCGCGACGCTCGGGGCGCGCAGTCGTGAGTATTTTCGTCAATCCCACGCAATTCGCTCCCGGAGAGGACTTCGAACGCTATCCGCGCGATCTCGAAGCGGACGCCGCGCTGCTGCGCGAGGCGGACGCGGACCTGCTGTTCGCTCCGGCGGCGGAAGAGATCTATCCGAGAGGGCTGGACGATCTCACTCGGGTGGAAGTGCCCGGCTTGTCTGCGGATCTCTGCGGTGCGCATCGGCCCGCGCACTTTGTCGGGGTGACGTCGGTCGTGGCTCGCCTGCTCCTGATTGTCTTGCCCGATGCGGTGATATTCGGGCGCAAGGATTACCAGCAATTGGTGATCCTGCGCAGGATGGTGGAGGATTTGCACCTTCCCGTCGAGGTGATCGAGGGGCCGATCACGCGCGAAGACGACGGTCTGGCCATGAGTTCACGCAATCGCTACCTCAGCGCGGAAGAAAGACGCACCGCCCCGGCGCTGCACGCGGTGCTGGAGGCGTGTGCGCAGCGCCTGCGAAACGGCGAACGCGACTTCGCCCGCCTGGAGCGGGAGGCGGTGGCGCGTCTTGAGGAACAAGGCTTCGCGCCGGATTACGTGGCGGTGCGCCGGGCCGGCGACCTCGGCTTGCCGGCGGCGTCCGATTGTGGGGGATGGGTGGTGCTGGCCGCCGCCTGGCTGGGCCGGACGCGCCTTGTCGATAACGCCGGATGCTCGTTCGAGTAGCTTGCCCGGTTGTCGTCCAGACGCTCCAGCGCCCAGCGCACATGCTCCCGAACCATTTCGCTCGGGTGCGAGGAGCGGCGGCGCAGCGCCTTGAGGACGGCTGCCGAGCGGGTGGCGTTGCCCAGGGCCACGGCAAGGTTCCGGAGCCATCCGGTGTAGCCTGCGCGGCGCAGGGCGCTGCCTCTCGTGCGTTCGCGCCACTGCTCTTCGCTCCAGGCGAACAGGGTGGTGAGTGCGGCGTCGTCCAGGCCGCTGCGGGGGGCAAACGCCGCTTCTTCGCTGGGACGGGCATGGCGGTTCCAGGGGCAGACCAGCTGGCAGTCGTCGCAGCCGAAGATGCGGTTGCCCATCATCGGGCGAAGTTCGCAGGGAATGGCGCCGCGATGTTCGATCGTGAGGTAGGACACGCAGCGGCGGGCGTCCAGTTGGTAGGGCGCGACGATTGCACGGGTGGGACAGATGTCGAGGCACGCGCGGCAACTGCCGCAATGATTGTCGGCGGCGCGGCCGAGCGGCAGCGGCAGGTCCGTGTAGATCTCGCCCAGGAAGAACCATGAGCCTTCGCGCCGGTTGATCAGGTTGGTGTGCTTGCCCATCCAGCCCAACCCGGCCTGTGCGGCCAGCGGTTTCTCCATGACTGGCGCGCTGTCCACGAACACACGGTAGCCCATGGGTCCGGCCAGCCCGGCGATGCGCTCGGCCAGCCCCTTGAGGCGCTTTCGCATCAGCCGGTGGTAGTCGCGCCCCAGGGCGTAGCGGGAAATGTAGGCCTTTTGCGGATTGGCCAGCACCGACAGGGCGGGCGCCGCATCGCGGGGCTGGTAGTGCATGCGGAAACACAACACCCGCAGCGTTCCCGGCAGCAACATGTCCGGGCGCGTGCGCTTGCGGCCATGGCGAGCCATCCAGCTCATGGTTCCGTGCCGGCCCAGCTCCAGCCAGCGCTCGAGCCGCTTCTCGGCCTCCCCGAGATCGATTCCGGCAACGCCCGCCTGCTGAAAGCCGAACGCCTGCGCCAGGGCAGGCAGCTCGGCAGCAAGCCGTGACAGGTTGGCGGCGGCGGGCATGGGCATCCATATATTGCCGCAATTGCCGTCCTGCCGGCTCGTAGCGCCTCGTGCGAGGTGAGCAGCGGCGCGGGACCGTCAAACCGGGAAAGTGTCGCGGCTACTGGATGGGCGACGCAGCCGGCGGGGAACGCAGCGCATGTAAACTGAACCGGACTTGGGAGCAGGCCAGCATGAGGCAGGGAAAAACGGGATGCCGAATCGAATTGAATACCTACGGATAAGGGGTTTCCGGTCTCTGGCGGATATCGAGATCGATGCGCTGCCGGGGACAGCCGTTTTGATCGGCGCCAATGGCTGCGGCAAATCGAATTTCATTCGTTTTTTCGAGATGGTGACCTGGATGATCGGGGCGGGAAGGCTGGCGGAGTTTGTCCAGAGAAACGGGGGCGCTGACGACCAGCTTTTTGGCGGCAGCAAGGTTACTCCTGTAATGGAAGCCGAGTTGGCCATTCGAACGGACCAAGGCCGAAACGACTATCGCTTCCTGTTTAGTTACGCTCATCCGGATCGTTTCATATTCACCGAGGAAGCGTTTCGCTTCAGCAGGGCTGGCTGGAGTACAGAGGCGCCGTGGCAACATCTGGGAAGCGGTCATTCCGAGGCGGAAATTCGAGAAGTCCCGGATCGTGCGGGGATACCCGAAGTGAACTCAACCACGGCTCGGGTACTGGTCCATTTGTTGCGTCGATGCGCTGTGTACCAGTTTCACGATACCTCTCATGATTCACAAATGAAGAAGCACTGGGATGCGAGGGACAATGCCTATTTGAAGTCTCATGGAGGAAATCTGGCGGCAATCCTGCTGCGTCTGGAACGTGAAGACAGGCAGCGGTTCGAGCGGATTGGCGACCACATTCGTGGTGCATTGCCAATCTTCGACCGATTCGAGTTGGAGGAAAGCCATGGAAAGGTCATGCTGCGATGGAAGGCTGCTGGAATGGACAAGACGATCGGCGCGCATCTGACCTCCGATGGCTCGCTTCGTTTTTTCGCTCTGGTCACCTTGCTGAACCTTCCGTCCGGGATGCTTCCGGATGTGGTCCTGCTGGACGAACCGGAGTTGGGGTTGCACCCTGCGGCTATCGCTCTGGTCGGCGAAATGATCAAGGTATGTGCGGCGGACCGGCAAGTAATCGTTGCGACGCAGTCTCCCTTGCTTGTGGACGCATTCGATATCAAGGAGATCCTGGTTCTGGAGGCGCAAGACGGCAAGAGCAGTGTTCGGCGGTTCGATCGGGAGCGTTATCAGGATTGGTTGAACGAATATACGACGGGGGAGCTTTGGCAGAAGAACCTTCTTGGAGGTCGTCCGTGATCCGGCTTGGCATTTCGGTAGAGGGACAGACCGAGGAGGCCTTCGTCAAGGGGATCCTGGCCGACCTTCTGCGAGAGAGCGATGTGGAGCCTTGTCCCATCCTTCTCGGGAGAGCGCGAGGCGGCGGCCAGGGTGGTGGTAATGTGAGTGTCGGACGCCTCGCGGCCGAAATGGTGCTGTTGCAGCATTCTTTCGATGCTGTGACATCGCTGGTGGACTTCTACGGTTTTCGCGGTCGCGAAGAACCCACGGTGGAAGCGCTGGAAGAGCGCTTGATGCAAGAAATCGAACCGAAAATCACGAACGGCAGGCGGGTGTTTCCCTATGTGCAGAAGTACGAGTTCGAGGGCCTTCTTTTTTCGGAAACAGGGGCATTCCGGGTTATCGGTGAAACGGCGAACCCGGACATTGAGCGGCTTGCGGCCATTCGCCAGCAATTTTCAACGCCCGAAGAGATCAATGACGATCCGGGCGGGGCGCCCAGCAAGAGAATTGCAGGCGCGGTGTCCCGATATCGCAAGCGTCTTCACGGCCCGCTGATTGCGAAAGAGACGGGTCTGCCGAAGATTCGGGCGGAATGCCCTCGGTTTGATGTGTGGGTAGCGCGTCTGGAAGGGTTGGCGAGAGGGGAGTGAGTATATTTGCAGGGAGTGATGTCCAGGGTGTGTTGGGGTGGCGACGCTCGGTAGTTTGCATGAAACCTGTAGGCTGATGAGTTATCGGGCTGCTTATCCGGCTTCCGTGGTGCGCGCGCTGGAAGGCGCAGTGATGGTTGCCGAGGGCATCGACAGCAACGCGCTCATGCAGCGTGCGGGAGCGGCGGCCTTCGAGCATGCCCGGCGGCGCTTTCCGGAGGCGCGGCGCTGGCTGGTCCTGGCCGGCGCGGGCAACAACGCCGGCGACGGTTTTGTCGTTGCCCGTCTGGCGAAGAGCCAGGGCTTCGAGGCGCAGGTGCTGTTGTTGTCGCCCTCCAGCCGGCCCCGGGGGGATACAGCCACCCAGTTCGAGGCGCTGGCTGGCGCGGAGGTGTCCGTGGCGCCGTTCGAGGGGCGCGCGCTTCCTCCATGCGATCTGATTGTGGACGCCATGCTCGGGATCGGCCTGGATCGCCCGCCCAGGGGCCGCTATCGGGAAGCGATTCGCGCCGTGAACGATTCGGGCGCGCCGGTGCTGGCGGTGGATATCCCCACCGGCATCCACGCCGATAGCGGCGCTGCCCCGGGAGTGGCTGTGCGCGCCACGCTGACCGTCACTTTCATCGCCGAGAAGTGCGGTTTGTTTCTGGGCGACGCCCCCAACCATGTCGGAGAGCGCGTGCTGGAGCCTCTCGGCCGTGTTTCGCCGGAGTCGCTTCGGGAGGCGGAGGCTGCCGCGACCGAGCAGCCCGGGTTGCGGATTTTCGGCGAGCGGATCGGGCGCGCCATGCTTTCCGCCCGCCGCCGAGCGGACCACAAGGGCTGTTTCGGCCATGTGTTGGTGGTTGGCGGCGGTGCGGGCATGGGAGGAGCCGCACGGCTGGCCGGGGAAGGCGCCTTGCGAGCGGGGGCCGGTCTGGTTTCGGTGGCCACCCACCCGGAGCACGCAGCCGAACTGCTGGCAGGGAGGCCGGAGCTCATGGTGCGAGGGGTTCGCCGCGCCGGGGATCTGGCGCCGCTCCTCGAACGCGCCACCGTGGTCGCCGTGGGCTGCGGGCTGGGGCGCGATCCGTGGGCGCGGGAGCTGTTTGCCATGGCAGGCGACAGCGGCCTGCCTCGCGTGACCGATGCCGATGGCCTGAATCTGCTTGCAGAAGCGCCGGGGCGATTTGCCGGCGGCGGAAATGCGCCGCCGCTGATCATTACGCCCCATCCGGGCGAGGCGGGCCGGTTGTTGGGTTGTTCCAGTGCGCAGGTGCAGGCGAACCGGCTTGACGCCCTGGCCGGCCTCCGTCGGCGCGCGGGCGGCGTGGCGCTGCTCAAGGGGGCGCATACGCTGGTGTCCGGCGGGGAGAAGGCGCCATGGGT
Source organism: Gammaproteobacteria bacterium (assembly GCA_965115835.1). Taxonomy (GTDB): domain Bacteria; phylum Pseudomonadota; class Gammaproteobacteria; order Steroidobacterales; family Foliamicaceae; genus Foliamicus. The sequence continues at coordinate 1,487,389 of OZ220471.1, read as the reverse complement.
TATCGACGCCGGCAACCCGGGGATGGCCACTGCCGGCATGGGTGACGTGTTGACCGGGCTTGTGGCGGGGCTGTGGGCGCAACTCCCTGCCGCGCCGCCCGAGGACATTGCGGGCCTGGCGGCCTTCGTGCATGCGCGCGCCGGAGACCTTGCCGCCCGGGGCGGGCAGCGCGGCATGATCGCCAGCGACCTGCTCGCCGTCCTGCGGGAAGTGATGAATCCCTGACCCGTCTGTTTCACCGGACCGGGCCGCAGCCCTGCTGTTTCTCCCTCCGGCGCCGGAGTGCCGGCGCGAATGCCGTTGGGCCGAATCATACTCCCGTGCGCGCAATGCGGAAGCCAAGGCGGGCCGAAGATAGTCGAATGTCTGCGGCCTGAAATTCAGCCGGAATACATCCGGAGCTGCCGCCCGCCAAGCCGCCCAACCCACCGAGGCCGAAGCGTTCGCGCACACCGGAAAGGGCAAGCGCGATGCCCGGATTTTGTTGCAGACATCACAAGAAAACATGAGACCAGACAAGACGTGGTAGAGTCGAAGCATTGTCCGATCAGGAACAGCAGAGCTCCTGAGCGCGGCGCCGGGAGTTGACCGTTGCGCTTGAACCAGTAGGGGGAAACCATGAAGAAGAACATTGCGGAAGCAGTCGGGCAATATGTCTTGTCCGGGTTGGCGGCGGCGTTGCTGTCGCTGGGCGTGGCGGTCGCTGCGGCGCAGGAGCAGGACGCCGATACGGTCGACGAAGGGGGGGGGGGGGTAGACAAGCCTGAGGCGGTTGTTGAGACCGGGGCCGCCGATGAAGTCGGGGAGGAAGAGGCGCCGGTCGAACTGGCCACGCAGGTGGTGACCGGCTCGCGGCTGATCGGTGGCGACCCCAGCGCCCAAGTGTACAGCTTCACCGCCGAGGATATTGCCCGGCGGGGCGTGTCCAGTCTGGAGGAATTCTTTCGCAGGATGCCCTGGGCCTTCCCTTCCATCAGCACGCAGTCGTTCGGCGGGAGCGACAGTGAGGCCAGACGTGTTACTGCTTCCGGCGGCCTGGACCTTGACTCGCTGATCAGGGGGAGCCAGCAGATAGGCGTTTCCACGGTCAACCTGCGCGGCCTGGGTTCGCCCAATACGCTGGTGCTGCTGGACGGGCGGCGGATCGCGGGCACCGGAGGGCAGGAAGCGGACTTCGTGAACCTCCTGAACGTGCCGCTGTCCGCCATTGAGCGGGTTGATATCCAGTTGGGCGGCGCCTCGGCGGTGTACGGCACGGACGCCATCGGCGGGGTGGTGAACTTCATCACCAGGAGGGACTATCGTGGCCTGTCGGCCACCTGGCGCCACGAATCGAGCTCTACCGATGCCGACAGCACCACGGCGAGCATCAACGCCGGCTGGGCCTGGGGCAGCGGGAGCGCCTCCGCGGTGCTTTCACGCCGCACTTCCAAGCCCATCCTCAATGCCAGGACCGGCTATGACAGTCTCGATTTCCGTCCCCTTTTCGGGCCGGAATCGGGGTTCGATGAACGAATCAAAAACACCGGACAGCCAGGCATCGCATGCGAACTGCGGAAGATTCCGTGGGTGCGGCCTGTCTGGGACCCGGATCAGGAGCCTCGACCGCCAACTTACCGGTGCGCCAGCTTTTCGGGTCCCTATTACCAGTTGCCTGCCGGCCACAGTGGGGAAGGGGCTACGGTGGACGATTTCCTCACCTTTGGCTACAACGAATCACCGCTCCCCCTTGATGAAGTCGCCCGCTACAACGGCCTGGATTCCACCGCCACTTCTCTGAAGCTTCGGGCGGAGCAGTACATCAATGAGGATATCCGCGTCCATGCGGATGTCCTGTGGTCGCTGGACGAGTCGTTTCGCGACGACTCCGGCAGCGCAGACTCCTTCCAGGTCATTGTTCCGGCCAGCAACGCCTGGAACCCCTTTGGCAAGCACATGCTGGTTCGATATGTTCCGGTGCGTGAAACCGCAACCGGCCTGATGCCGAGTCCTTTCAACGAGTCGGAGAACGAAAACCTCAGCATTGCTGCCGGACTGATCTGGAACTTCGAGGCGCTCGGATCCACTCAGGAATTGCAGGTGGAGATCAACCGCGCCAAGTCGTGGCGGGACACCAGCAGGTTCGCGATCAAGAGCCGTCGCCCCTTCTTCGATCCCACGGCCGAGGCCTGGTACGAGGCGCTTTCCAGTTCCGACCCGAGCCGCGCGCTCAATTTCTTCGGTGACGGCACGGTCCAGGGCTCGGCGTTCAACGATCTGCTGACGCAAGCCGACGGCCCTTTCCGGGGCGTGAACGAGACGCGCCAGTACACCGCCACCTTGCGAGGCAATTTTTTCGACATGTGGGGAGGGGCAGTAACGTACGCCGTGCGCGGAGAGCACCGGGAGAACATCATTTATTATCGGCAAAGCGTTTACCTTGATTTCGAGGCGATCAGCAGCTCGGGCGCTGACAGGTTCCGCGATGAAAGTTCGCTGCTGGGTTCGGCGGGTGTCGAGCGTCCCACTCGCGATGCGCAATCCTTCGCGGTGGAATTGGCGCTGCCTTTCTTCGGCCCGGACAACGCGCGGCCCGGCCTGAACTCCCTGGTCCTCACCCTTCAGGCCAGCCGGAGTACGCACTCGTCCACGGGTTCTCTGGGTGGGCTGTACGACACCCGGGTTCCTGTGCGCTTGTGGTACTGGGATCCGGACGAAGGCTTTGCCAGTGTGGAAACCACACGGGCGTTGCGCGATGTCGATCCCAATCTGCATACCGCCGAGTTTGGCCGCATCAGCCCGCGCATCGGGATTCAGTACAAGCCCGCAGCCGATTTCACTGTGCGCCTGTCCTGGCAGCGCAACTACAAGGCGCCTTCGTGGCAAGATCTGTTCGGTCCCTACAACCCCGGTGAGTTCGATTTCCGGTGTTTCTCGGGCGTTGAGTGCATTGATCCCTTTGATCCTGACGGACCCACCGAGATTGTGCGGGGCAGCGTCAGGCGAATCACGAACGCATACGCTGCGGATGTCCGCGAGGAATCCTCCGACAACTACTCGGCGAGTCTGGACTGGGCCGTTCCGGCGCTACCGGGGATGCGCTGGCAGCTCCGCTGGGAGAAAGTGGATTTTACCGACAAGATCCAGAATTCCGGCAGCTATGTGCAGCGCCGCCCGGACCTCGTTCTGGGCCTTCCCGAAATCGCGGTACGCAACGAGCGCGGCGACCTGGTGGCCGTCAACATTCGGGAATTCAATATTGCCGAGCAGTTGAACGCGAGCATCTACACCGAACTGGAGTATTCGTTCGACACGGCCTTCGGCGGTTTCATGTCGCGCCTCGGCTATCACCGTTATCTCGACGACTACTACCAGATAGCGGCGGGGCAGGAGATCCAGACCGCGCTCGGCGCCCAGAAAGGCAACGACCTGTACCAATGGGACGCTTCGCTCACCTGGACCCGGGGACGATGGGCCGCCGACATATACGCGTACTACAGCCCGGGCTACACCCAGGACAGCCCGCGGTGCTCGTCTGCGGATCTGGCGCTTCCCGGAACCCGCTGCACAGAACGCGGCCAGACCTTCGAGATGTACGTTTCGTCATTGGCCACGGTGGACTTCACGCTCACCTTGTCCATGGACAACGGGCTGCGGATCCGCGCTGGCGGCCGTAACGTGTTGGACCGGGCCGCGCCGATTCGGTATTCCGAAGACAATGCGCCGTACGACCCCACGCGCTGGGATGCGCGCGGTCAGGTGTTCTTCCTGGAACTGAACGTGCAGATGTAGCGCTGTTTGCGCGCAATGCCTGCCGCGGCGCTGTCGGCGGCGGGAAAGAACAGTTTGGCGCGGCTGCGGGCTTCGCACAGCGACCGCTGCTTTCCCTCGATTGGGAGGGTATGCCGGGTTACAGCCGGGACCAGCAGGCTCGGCTGCTGTCTTCTCCGCCGGCGGTTTCCGCCGAGCGCTGCCCGGTGGAATCGAGCGCAAGGATACGGCAGGTCTCGTCGCCAGCCTGAACGCCCGGACGCCGCGCGATGGCCCGCGCCTGATAACCCAGCGCGGGATCGCCCTCAAGCGCCTGCAGTTCGAGCGAGTAGTATCCGCGCTCCGTCCCGGTGATTCCCAAGCCTGCCGGAGGCGTCGCCGCCAACTCGGCGGCGTTCGCATAGCGCCCGTTCTCCAGGTAGTAGCGCTCCTGGGCAACGGCAATGCGCAGCAGCGCATCGGTGGCGTCCAGGCGTCGCGTTTGTTCCATCTGGCGGTTCCATATAGGCGCCGCAACGGCTGCCAGCAGCGCCAGGATGGCCAGCGCCACCAGCAATTCCGTCAGGCTGAAACCGCCGGCCCGGGCGGCGCCATGGCGCTTGCAATCGGCGCCGTCGCGATCCGGCCACGAACGCTGGCCATGTGCGGGAAGGGGTCTGCGCAGGTTCATTCTTCCACCTCTCGCCAGTAGCGCCGGATCGGCGGCCCTGCGCTGCCTTGCGGACAATCGTCGGCGCTGTTGCAGGTCCGGATCGCCGCCGGAAGGGGCGCGTCCGGTTCGCCCGGAGCGATTACCAGGAATCCGAGCACCACGGGAACGCGAGCGTGCCGCCCGGCGCCGGCCTCGGCGACGACTTCAAAATGCAAGGCGCGCCACGGCTCCGGTTCCCGCTCCAGCCCTTGCGGCACAGGGGTGGTTTCGACATGACGAACAGTCCACTCGACGCATCGCGACTGGATCCGGCAATAGCGTCCGGAATCGCTGCCGGTCAGGCTGAAACGGCCTGCAGCAAGCGCTCGGGCGATGCCCGTGTCGGCCAGCCGCAAGGCCTCGTCGTAATCGCGCGCGTTGCGTACCTGCGCCCATTGCAGCGCCGTGTCTCCCTTGCCGGCGACGGCCAGCAGCGAGAGGGCAGCCAGCATCGTCAGGACCGCGGCCATTACCACCCCGCTTTCGCGCCGGAGGCGATCAGCGCGCATTGGCCACTGCCTCGCTTCCCGTTATCAGCAGCCGTCGCCTGCCGTCATGGAAGCGCCTGGGGGCCTGACCGGCGTAGGCGTATGTCTTGCGGTCCCGATAGTCGGCTTCCGGCTCGTCGTTTTGCAGCAGCAACCAGAAATGCACTGCAACCACACGTTCGCCGGCCCCCGGTAGATCCGCGGGATCGACTACACGGTCGGCCAAACCGTCGAGATCGGAATCCAGGGCCAGACGGATTTGCAGATCCTCGACGCCCGCAAGGATTTCCTCGTCCCGGATCAGGCCGCCGCTACCCAGGGTCTTGCGGCGCAGCGACGGGGTATCCGAATCCTGGCTGGACGCAGCCGATACGTACCAGGCATGGACCCGCAAGTCGCGCAGTTCCGTCGCGCCGGGCAGTTCCGGCGGCGCGCCCGCGGCAAAGACCACGGCCTCGCGCCGTGACGAGAGAATCTGCACCTTGCGCGCGTCCGCGCCCGAAACGGAAAGGTCCGCCCGCCGTATTTCCAGCACATCGGTTCGCGGCTGGCGCCGGTTGCGGAAGGGAGGGCAGGGCATGTTCCAGCCGTCGTCGACCGCGGCCACCTGACTGTCCAACTGAAGGATCCAGCCGGTGGCGTTGCTGCCGCCGCAGCGCGCGGTTACACCCGGACCGGGTCGAACCGCCTTCGCATCGGCATGCAGTCCCCAAAATCCTGCCGAGCGTATGTCGGCGCGCAGGAAGTCCTGCACGAACCGCGCCTGTTCCTCCAGCTTGTGCAGGTTGTCCGCGGCCCGGGTGGCCAGACGAAGTTGCTGGGCCGAGGCGAACACGCCCAGCAAGAGGATGCTGGAAACGCCCAGCGCCACCATCAGTTCGGCCAGGCTGCTGCCCCGTTCGCCGGAGCGACTGCGGTTCATCGGCCCAGCCAGATCACCAGACGGCCCGAATCCCCGGCGCCCGAAGGCCAGCGCAACTCCACACGGTATGCCGCCGGCCTGCCGCCCAGTGGCGTTACGGTGCATTCCAGCCCCGGAAGACTGCCGGACGCCTGCGCCTGCCACTCTTGAAACCGACCGGCTATTGCCGCCTGCGGGCTGGACTGGATGCGCACCGCAAGATCCTGCGCCAGCATTCCCGCCAGGAAATAATGGTGCGCCGCGCGGGCTTCGCGCAGCCGTTCCGTGATCAGCGCCCCGGCGCCGAGCAGTCCGAAACTGAACAGGGCGACCGCCAGGAGGCATTCGGTGAGACTGAAACCCCGCGCGGATTCAGGCGGAGGGACAGGCAAGGGGATCCCCGCCGCTGGTGGTTCGGGCAAGGCGCGGCCGCCCGATATTGTTGACGATTACTGCGCGCGCTTCGGCACTGCCGCGCCGGTCGCACACGACCAGCGTGCCGTTGGTGGAGCGCCCGCGAAACGGCCGGAACACGAACTGGGTGCGGTTGGCGCTGATGGCGAGACCGGTCCCCGCGCGTGATCGGTGCAGGATCGAACCCGAGGGTGGCGCATAGGGTGCTGTCTGGTGCGGCCCATCGTGCACGATCCATCCGGAACCCCAGCGTTCGCTGCCGTTGCACCCCTGGCCGTCGGAACTGGCGCACAAAATCGTGTTCCGGCCCCGCTCGGCGGCCGACCGGCGAGCGAAGTGCAGGCTGCGGATCAATCCGTTGACCGTCGTGCTCCGCTGCAGATTGAGCATTCCGGTTGCGATCACGGGTTGGGTAAGCAGAACCGCAATGGTGGTGACGGTCAGGGTGACCAGAATTTCCATCAGCGTAAAGCCGCGCATCTTGCGCTCCCTTGCATGCGCCGTTGCCGCGGGCGCTGGATTGCAACGATAGTGGGAAAGCGGGCTGCTCCGAAGCCGCCAATTGCGCGTGTTCATCGAAAAATCGCGCAATACGGCCTTGCGGTACAATTCGTGCGTTCAGGCGCGGCGGCGCGCTCGGGAAGCACAGCGGTGCGCTCCGGCTCGGGCCGCGGCCGGACCGGCCGGAATAGCTCAGCCGGTAGAGCAACGCATTCGTAATGCGTAGGTCGTCAGTTCGAATCTGACTTCCGGCACCATCTTCAGGATTCCCATGCGGCTCATCATCGGAATTTCGGGCGCCAGCGGCGCCATCTACGGTATTCGCTTGCTGGAGGTGTTGCGCGAGTTGCCGGAGGTGTCAACGCATCTGGTCATCAGCGCCGGAGGCAAGGTCAACATTGCCCTCGAGACCGACTGGAAGGTGCGGCAGGTGGAGGCGCTGGCCGACACGGTCCATGCGGACAGCGATGTGGCGGCCACCATCGCCAGCGGTTCCTTTCCCACGGACGGGATGGTTGTGGCGCCCTGCTCGATGAAGACGCTCTCGGCAATCGTCAATTCCCATGCGTCGAACCTGCTGGCAAGGGCGGCGGACGTCACGCTGAAGGAAGGCCGCCGGCTGGTGCTTGCGCCGCGCGAGACGCCGTTGCACGCCGGCCATCTGCGCCTGATGCACGAAGCGGCGCTGATGGGCGTGGTCGTTGCCCCGCCGGTTCCCGGTTTCTACGCCAGGCCGGGCAGCGTCGAGGACATCGTCAACCACACGGTCGGCAGGCTGGCGGACCTGTTCGGGCTGGAAACGGGCCTGGTGCGCCGCTGGCCCGGTGGCAAGGAAGCCGCGAAAGGCTGAGTCCGGGAACCTTCTCGTTTCGGCTGAACGTTCCGGTGGAGCAGGAGGGCGCCGGAAGATCCGTCAACATTTCGGTTGATGCGGTGGTGATGCCGAGGGGTGCGAAGAAGGGCCAGTTGCCCTTGCTTGTGGAGGCGAAGTCGGCGGGCGACTTCACCAACGTGAACAAGCGGCGCAAGGAAGAAATGGCAAAGATGAACCAACTGCGCCGCACTTATGGCGACAAGGTGCAGTTCATCTTGTTCCTCTGCGGGTATTTTGACAGCGGATATCTTGGATACGAGGCTGCGGAAGGCATCGACTGGGTGTGGGAACACCGCATTGACGAGCTTGCGGAGTTTGGGCTGTAGATGATCAGGCGTTCGACATCGGAGTTGGAAGAGCGTCGAGTTTTGCTCCAGGAAAAGCTGGACGCGCGCAAGACCCGGACAGAAAGAAACAGGATGGGGCAATTCGCCACGCCGACAAGGCTTGCTACGGACATTCTGGGCTATGCGGAGGGGCTTCTGTGCAAGAGCAAGAAGGTGCGTTTCATTGATCCAGCCATGGGAACGGGGTCTTTCTACTCGGCGTTGCTTGAGGTATTTCCGAAGAGCCGGATCGATGCTGCGGCGGGTTACGAAATCGACGAGCACTATGGCATTCCGGCGTTGCGGTTGTGGGAGGGTACGGGGCTTGAGGTCCGCCTGGAGGATTTCACCGAGGCTGTCGCGCCGCCGGAGCCGCAACGATTCAATCTTCTCGTTTGCAATCCCCCGTATGTGCGCCATCACCACATCGGCAGCGGAGAGAAGCCGCGACTGCGAGTGCGCGCGCAATCAGCGTGTGGCGTCGGGATCAACGGGCTTGCCGGGTTGTATTGCTACTTCCTCGGGCTGAGCCACGCCTGGATGACGAGCGGAGGTCTTGCGGGCTGGCTGATACCCAGCGAATTCATGGACGTGAATTACGGCCGGTCGGTGAAGCGCTATCTGCTGGACAAGGTGCGGCTTTTGCATGTCCACCGTTTCGATCCAAACGATATTCAGTTTGGCGATGCGCTCGTGTCCTCGGCGATTGTCTGGTTTCGCAAGGAAGCGCCAGAGCCGGAGCAGGCGGTCCGGTTTACCTATGGCGGATCATTGAACAAGCCGAAGGTGGAGCGTCTGGTGGCAGTGGAAGAGTTGCGCCGGGAACCCAAGTGGACAAGGTATCCGATAAAGGAGGGACTTGATCGTTGCGACACCACTCCGGTTCTCGGGGATTTCTTCAGAATCAAGCGCGGTTTGGTGACCGGGGACAACAGTTACTTTATTCTGACGGCGGAAGAAATCGAGCGGCGCGAACTGCCCCACGAAGCGTTCCGGCCGATACTGCCAAGCCCGCGATACCTTCCCGAGGATGAAGTGGCTTCCGATGGCGCAGGCAATCCCGTGTTGGATCGTCGTCTTTTTCTCCTGGATTGCCGGTTGGGAGAAGTCGAGATCGGCAGGAGGTATCCGGCATTATGGCGATATCTGGAGGAAGGGAAGGCGCGGGATATTGCCAAGCGTTATCTCTGCCGGCACAGGAAGCCTTGGTACGCGCAGGAGCAACGTCCGCCCGCCCTGTTCGTCTGCACTTACCTGGGACGCAGCAACGGGAAGAATGGCCGGCCGTTCCGTTTCATCCTGAATCATTCCCGGGCGACGGCGGCGAATGTCTACCTGATGCTGTATCCGAGGGAGCGGGTTGGGCGGATCCTTGAACAGCGACCTGAATTGAAGAAGCGGATCTGGCAGCTTCTCAATGAAATTTGTCCGAGCGCAATGCTTGGAGAGGGGCGGGTTTACGGTGGCGGCCTGCACAAGCTTGAGCCGAAGGAACTCGGTAATGTTCGAGCCGCCAGACTTGCGCGTCTTGTGGGTGCGCCGGCGAAACAGGGAGCGGACAGGCAACCCGACCTCTTCGAGCCGAAGTCTCATCCGGGCTGACGTTACGGTTGGCGTGATGCCCTTTTTGCCAGCATTGTTATTCATGGCAGAACTCCAACCAAAACGAGCGGCACCGCAGGGATGCCTCGCCCCCTGCCTCAGCACGTTCAACAAATCACGTTCGTAATATGGCACGCCACTCGACATTTCCTTTTCCAATGCTTTCATCGGAAGTATTTCGATCCCTACATCAATGATGTTCGAAACATAAAAGCTCAAGTGTTTGACAAACAGGTCATGCGCTACAAACGCGTACTTGCCAAACTGAACTTCGACGGCTACACGCTTCTTCACAAAGTCAGTTTGGTTATACGACATGATCGGATCATGCCCTGCGTCTTGTATCGCCAGCTTCTGCGCTTCCGGAGAGAGTCCATATATGACCCGTAACAGTTTTTCGTCGTCAGTGACCCAAAAGGTATTTCGGCGCTCCTTCCAGCCGATTGCCTCAAGCCCCCTCTTGAATGCTGCATTCATGTCAGCAGGCGAGTACAGAATCCGCCCGGACATCGTTTTTTCCCTCGAAACCTTGGTCTTGCACGCAGTTGCATCAACATCCGAGATCACGCTCTGAACTTCCTGCCACAACTCGGGCTTGTGGACAAGCAAGTATTCTTCGCCGTTGAGATGAGAATATTTCGCGCCGATCTGCACTAATGGCCACCATTCGGCAAGTTGGGGTTATAAATCGGCTTGCCCATTGGACGAGTGCGGAGCGTACCCGCTTGCAGCGCGTCGAGACGAGACTGGGCGATATCGACATATTCCTGGATCACATCGCAACCATAACCATTGCGGTTATGCATAATTGCCGCGATCACTGACGATCCCACGCCCACGTAAGGATCAAACACGCAATCTCCTTCATCGGTCAGTGACAGCACCAAGCGCTCCACCAATTCGACAGGAAACTGGCAGGGATGGATTGTCTTTTCCGGGTGATTGCTCTTGACGTTTGGAAACTCCCAGACATCGCTCGGGTTCTTCCCCTTGGGGTTGCCTGACAATTTTCCTGCGTTAGGTCCCTTGAAATGCTTCTTGTTGGGATATTTTGACGGGATCCTTATAGGATCGAGATTCCAGGTGTAATCGTCTCCCCTTGTCCACCAGTTGATTGTTTCGTATCGACCTGAAAGCCGATTCTTGCAATGAAGCCCGTGACCGAAATGCCAGACAATCCGGTTGCGCAGCTTGAGCCCCCGATCTCGAAATAGTGGGTAAAGGAGTGTGTCAATTGGCACAATCTCTCCATTTTCCACATAGTTGCCGACTTGCCAACAAATGGAGCCCCGGCTATGCAGCAATCGCACACATTCTCCTATGACGCGTTCCTGCATGGCGAGATATTCATCAAGTCCGGACCTGTCCTCGTAGGATTTTCCGAGGTTGTAAGGGGGTGACGTGACAATCAGCTTGAACATCGCATCGGGCAAACTTCTCATGAATCGAATGTTGTCCGAACAAACCACATTGCCCTGTTTATTCATGCGGTATGGCCGGGATCCCTTGATCGCCTTCCCCTTGTTCCGAAGACCATCCAAACTGCCAAACGGTTTTTCCATCTGTTGATCCGCCGCCATGCGTTATTGCGTGTGTCAATTCCAGGAACTTGCGCTCCAACGATGAGGTGAGGCTTGGCGAGTCGCCCGGTGGTTCGGAAAGTTCCCCGCCGCCAATACCCGAAACGCCGCATCTTCCTCCAGCTTGCGCGCCAAACCGCGCGAGGAAAACACACCCGTCGCATACCCGTAGATCAGCACCTTCATCATCATCCTCGGCTCATACGGCGACTTGCGGCGCCCGTCGCCTTCATACGGTGCGTAGAACACACTCAAGTCCAGATCGCCCACCAAGTCACTGACATGGTGCGCCAAATGACCCTCCGGCAGCCTTACCTATCGGAGGAAGCAACAAACCCTGATCCGGGCAATACGGGCGAAACATCGCCAGCATCTCGAAACCTCCATTTCCCTATATGGGAATTATCGCATTGCGTTCCTGCGGCGCAGGCTCCTAGCGGCTGGGCGGGTGTCGCGCGCAGGTGGTCCAGTGACGGATCCGCCACTCGCCGTCGATGCGCTCGGCCACCAGCGTGCCCATTCCCTCCATGCTGCGACGCTTTCCGTCGCGGGCGCCGGACGCCTGGAAGACGAAAACGCCATAGGACAGATTGTCCGTCCCGTGCGCATGCACCAGCTCGGCCTTGTAGCGGACATCTTCCAGCGCGCCCAGTTCCAGGCTGAGGTGGTTCTTGTAGTAGTCCTCCCAACCGTAGTTCGGAAAACTCGATTCGACAATCAGGAATTCCTCGTCGGTGCGCATGCAGGCCCGGATTTCCGCGAGCGACCCGCTTTCAAGTCCCCTGGAATAGCGGTCCAGCAGTTCCTGCAGTTCCCGTTGCACTCCGTCGAGCGACTCCGCAGGCCCCAGAACGGGCATATCGGAGAGGGGCCGTTTCACCCATGCCGGCATTTCTCGGTCGGTTGGAGCGGACATGACGATGCCTCCATGTGTTGATGCGTCGGTACCCACTTTACCCCGGACGCCGGGCGCGGAGTAGAATGGCGCGCCATGCATGAACGCAAGACCGCCATCGTGACCGGCTCGGCGACCGGCGTTGGGGCAGCCACCGCCGAGATGCTGGCCGCGCGCGGCTGTAACGTGGTTGTCAATTACACCCGCAGCGAGAAGGAAGCGCTGGAGACCGCGCAACGCTGCGAGGCGGCCGGAGCGGAGACTCGGGTGGTGCGGGGCGATGTGTCCGAAGACGGAGATTGCCGGGCGCTGGCGTTTGCAGCGATGAAGGCCTGGGGGCGAATCGACTATCTGGTCAACAACGCCGGGCGGACCCGTTTCAATCCCTTCGCCAACCTCCACGGCGTCAGCAAGCAGGACTTCCTCGACATCTACGCGGTCAACGTGGTGGGCGCCTACCAGATGATCCGCGCCGTGGAGCCGCACATGCGCGCCGGGGGTTGCGGGGCGGTGGTCAACAACTCGTCGATCGGCGGCGTGACGGGAATTGCCTCATCCATCCCGTACGCAGCCTCCAAGGCGGCGCTCAATGTGATGACCAAGTCGCTGGCGCATGTGCTGGCGCCGGAGATTCGCATCAATACCGTTGCTCCCGGCATGATAAAGACCCGCTGGCTCAAGGGCGGAATGGGCGATGAGGCCTACGAGAACATGCTGAAAGTCGCCGGCGGGCTGGCGCCGCTCGGGGAGGTCGCCGGGCCGGATCAGGTAGCACAGGTGATGGTGTGGTTCCTCGAGGGCGCCCCGCTCATTACCGGCGAGACCCTGATCGCCGACAGCGGCGCTCATCTTGGCACGCTGCCGCCCCTGTCCACAGGGAAGCCGGAATAGCCTCGATCCTTCGGCGCCCATGGCGGCAAGTGTCCCCGATGGCGGTGTGCGGCTTGCGCAGTTGAAGTCCCGGCTGCGATTGCCGTTGTTCGCCGCGCCCATGTTCCTGGTGTCCGGCCCGGAGCTCGTGATCGAGGCCTGCCGGCAAGGCGTGATCGGCGCGTTTCCCTCACTGAACGCCCGGACTCTGGCGACCCTGGAGCAATGGTTGCAGCGTATTTCATCCACTCTGGCGGATGACGAGAAAAAGCGGCCTGGCCAGATTGCGCCCTGGGCTGTCAATCTCATCGTGCATCGCAGCAACAAGCGGTTGGCGGACGATCTCAGGCTCACGGTGCAGTACCGGGCGCCCGTGGTCATCAGTTCGCTGGGCGCTCCCGGACGGGTGCGCGAGGAGGTTCATTCCTACTCGGGGTTGCTGTTTTGCGACGTCAACAGCTTGTTCTACGCCCGCAAGGCCGCCGATGCCGGCGCGGACGGGCTGGTTCTGGTGGCGGCCGGCGCCGGCGGGCACACCGGCATGATCACGCCGTTTGCGTTTCTGGCCGAGGTCCGGAAGTTCTTCGACGGCCCCATCGTGCTGGCCGGCGGCATTTCTTCGGGAGCGGATGTGGCGGCGGCCATCGCCATGGGGGCGGACCTTGCCTATATGGGCACCCGTTTCATTGCAGTGAGCGAGAGCCTTGCTTCGGATGGCTACAGGCAGATGCTGGTTGACAGCGGCGTTGACGATCTGGTGCTGACGCCGCACTTCACCGGCGTTCCGGCCCATTACCTGAAGGCCAGCGTGGAGCGGGCAGGCATCAGTCCCGCCGAGCTGGACCGGGCCAATCCCCGCATCCGGTTCGACAGCGAGGAGAAACGCTCGCGCGCGTGGCGGGACATCTGGTCGGCGGGGCAGGGCGTGGGCTCGGTCGAGCGCGTGCAATCCACGGCTGAATTGGTGGCGGAACTCGAATCAGGCTACCGCGCTGCTGTTTCCCGCCTCCAACGCCAGGGTCTTGCGAAAGCGGCGTTGAAGACATCCGGCCGCAGCGCCGGCTGATCGCCGTCAGGCGTCCGGCCAGCGCGGGTGGTGCAGATCGATCACGTAGTTGTGCGAGTGCCGCAGGTGCTCGTGCCGGTGCGGATGACTGTGGGGCTCGGGGCCTTCTCCGCCTTCGTGGGCGTGCTGGTGGTGCCGGTCGTGGAAGTGCTGGTGGGTGTGCTCCAGCGCCTTGTGCTCATGCATGATTTCGGCCGGCTCCTCGCCCGGCCATAACCTTGCTCCGATCAGCGCCAGCACGATGCTGGCCAGGCCCAGCAGCAGGCCGGCGGCCGGCAGTCCGAGCGTCGCGCCCAGCCCGCCCGCCAGCGGGTAGCCGGCGAGCCAGGCGGTATGCGACAGCGAGAAGTGCGCGGAGAAGTAGGCGGGCAGGTCCGCGGCGCTCGCGGAGCGGTTGACCACCCGCCCCCCCGGCGTATAGACCCACGATCCGCCCATGCCCATGAGCACCCACAGCGCCACCAGCGCTGCGAGGCCGGGCGCCCCGATCAGGAACAGGGCAGCCGCGCCGGCCAGCAGTGCGCCACCGGTGATGAGCACACGGCTTCCCGTGCGTCGCAGGATTGGCGGTGTGGTGAGCGCGGCGATCATCGAGCCGGCGCCGTAAGCCGCCATCGTGACGGCCACCATCCAGTTCTCGCCGCCCAGTTCGGCACGTACGTAATCGACATTGTTCACCAGCACCACGCTGCTGACCATGGCCGCGGAGAAATACATCACCAGCAGGCTGCGCAGCCTCGGCGTGGCCAGATATGCGCGCACGCCGAATGTGATTTCGTCCCGGATGCCGCCGGCGCGCTCGACCGGCGCGATGGCCGGCAGGCGGGTGGCGATGATCAGCAGCGCGGAAATCAGGAAGGCGGCCGAATTGAGTTCGAACAGCAACTTGAAGTCACCGCCGGCCGCCATCAGGACCATGGCCAGCAGCATGCTGCCCACATTTTCCAGATCGTACGCCAGACGTGTGTACGAAAGCGCGCGCGTGTAGGCGGCGGGGTTCGGGAGAACGGTGGGGATGACCGCCTGGAAAACCGGCTTGAAGGCTGCCGACAGGGCCTGCACCGCGAAGATCAGCACGTAGATTTGCCACTTCTGTGTGACCAGGGAGAGTCCAAGCACCAGCCCGGCGCGTAGTATGTCGCAGCTCGTCAGGATGGATTTGCGCGACGCCCGGTGGGCCAGACCGCCGCAGATGGGCGCCAGGAGGACATAGGCGGCGATCTTGATGGACAGCGCGGTGGCCAGCACCGGCGCGGCCGCGCCGTCGGTCATGCGGAAGGCGAGCAATTGCAGGCCCACGGTGGTGAAGCCCGTGCCTGCCAGCGCGATGACCTGGGCCGCGAACAGGCGCCGGAAGGCCGGTGTCCGGAACGGATTGTCCTGTATCGGAAGCGTGTTCCTGTTCACGGATGTCCCTGTCCCTCGCCGGCGCCGCAAGCAATCCCCGGCCCCGGAAACGATCATCATGCCAATCGTAACGTCATCTCGAATGAGATTTCGTCTCGAAGTCGAAGAGATCGAGTTGCCTGTCAGTTCCTGGTTTTGCTGGCGCATCCACAAGATGCGCAAGCCTGACGGCTCGAATATTACCGAGTTCTTTCGGCCTCTCCCAACCGGCAATCCGGCGAATATCTCGACCCGTGGCGCGACCTCCCGGCGCAGGGCGCACAGTGTGCCGCCCGGAGAGTGTGATAGCACAAGGGAAACCGGCGCCTCAACCATGTTGGCGGAAAGCGGAATCGGGTAGGATGGTTTCAGGCTCGGACAAATTTGGGGGGAAAATCATGAACAAGTTTCTTGCAAGCGCCACCGCCACGATCAATGTGTTTGTTGCATGGGCGCTGATTTTGGGTTCGCCGATACTGGGCATGAGCTTCGCAGGGGCCGAGGGATTCATTGTGGGCCTGTTTGCGGGGCTGATTCTGGCCGTTCTAGTGTGCGGCATACTTGCGCTTCTCATCGACATGAGGAACTGTCTGCGCGAGATTGCGGCGGCGGCAAGGCGTGAGGCCGTACGGGGCAAGCAGTCCTGACAACCTGACAACAGCCGCAAAAGGGGTTCGCTGTTCATTGACCAGAAGCGATTCGACAGGAAAGGACCCTCGCCTCCCAGGGAGGCCTTAAAATCGGTTTTCGCGAACAGGTGGCGTCAGGCTGCCTGTTGGCTCCAAGCGCCCATGGGAGGAATGTATGGCTTTCGAGGATTTTCGCGCCTATTTGAACCTGCTCGAAGAGCGGGGCGAACTGCGTCGCATCAAGCAGCCCCTGAGCGTGGCCCGGAACCAGTCCGACCTGCAGCCGCTGATGGCGCTGCTGCACTCCGGCCCCAACAGGGCGCTGATCCTGGAAAACCTGACCGGCTACAACACGCCGGGCGTCCCGGTGGCGTTCAATCCCTACGGAACCCGCGAGCGCACCGGCTTGTGCATCGGCGAGGAAGACCCTCTGGAGGCCAAGCGCAAGCTCGCCCGCATCCTCTCGGACCCGGGCCAATGGCACAAGCCGGTGATGGTGGAGGCCTCCGGGGCGCCGTGCAAGGAGGTGGTGATTCCCGAAGACGAGGTGTCGCTGGGCAAGCACCTGCCGCACGTGTGGTTCGGCAAGGAAGGGCCAGCCTACATCACCAACGGTATTGCCATCACCAAGGATCCGGAAACCGGCGCGCGCAATGTGGGTTGGTACCGTCACACGCAACTGTGGAACGCGCAGCATCCGGCCGGCGGCGAGTATTCACAGCACAACCAGGACCGCTGCCTTGCGGTGTTCGCCTACTGGAACCCGCCCATGAACCATATCGGCCTGCATCTGGCCAAGGCGCTGGCCGCGGGCAAGCAACTGGAAGTGGCCATTGCCTGCAACTGCGATCCCGCCCTGCACCTGGCTTCGGCCACCGGGCTGCCGTACGGCCAGGACGAGTACGACTTTGCCGGCGGACTGCGGGGCGCGCCGCTGAAGCTGGTCCGGTGCGACACGGTGGACATCGAGGTTCCCGCGACCGCCGAGTACGTGCTCGAAGGCGTGTTCCTGGCGGGCGAACAGGAGCAGATCGGCTGGCACTCCAACCCGCTGGGCTATTACGACAAGGTGCAAGTATTCCCGCTGATGCAGGTCAACCACATCACCTCCCGCAAGGGCCCGATCTGGCACTCGACCATGGAGATGGCGCCGCCCTTCGATCACAACTATCTGGCCCTGGCGCCGGTGGAAGGCGAGGTCTTGAGCGACCTGGGACGCAAGATCCCCGAAATCAAGGATGTGGTGGTGACCCCCAACATGACCTATATCGTGCAACTGAGCGTGGACGGCGCCACCAAGCCGCACTCGGAATTCGGCAAGTACGTGCTGCATGCCGTGTGGGGCGCTGCCGGCCGCTGGGGAAAAACCGCCAAGCTGGTCATCGTGGTGGGACCGGACGTCAATCCCTACGACATGGATTCGGTGGAGTGGGCCATCATGAGCCGCGTCCAGCCGGTTTCCGACATCATCATGAACGCTTCGGGCCAGGCGTTCGTGCTCGATCCTTCGGCGCCCAAGTCGGCACAGGGCGTGCCGGTGCAGTCCGAGCAGATGGGCATCGACGCCACGATCAAGATTCCCGAGCGTTTCACGGACTACCCGGAGGTAAGTCAGGCCGACCCCGCGGATGTGGCTGCGCTGGCCAGGCGCCTGGGTGACGCCCTGGACTGAGTCGTGGCCGCGGAGACCGATCTTCCGCCACTGCTTCGGCCTGTTCGCTGCGAGGCGGCGGGCGGCGAACGGGTATCGCCGGACGCGGCGCTGCGGGTGGCGGTAACGCGCCACGCGCCGCCCGCTCATCCAGCCAGACCCATTGCGGCGCTGCGGGGGATTTTTGCGTGTGCGCTGCCGGACGGTGGGTGCGGAACCGCCTGACGCAAATGGGGCCCCAGGACCGCTGCGAACACGGGCCGCCGGTGGATGCAGTGCGCGACGATGCGCGGCGAGCGTTGCGCGAGGATGTGGGCGGGGGTGACGTTTCTGCCCGACTCCTGCCGGAATCCGCTCAAGCATCCGCCGTTGTGGTGGCGCGGGAACAGTGCGTGCTGTGCGGCCGTGACTGGTTCGAGGAGGTGTTTCGCGCCCTCGACGAACGGGTCGCCGTGCGCTGGCGCGTGACGGAAGGCGGGCTGACGGCGCCCGGGGGCGTTGTATGCGCGCTGCGCGGGCCGGTGCGCGCGCTGCTCAGTGGTGAGCGCGCCGCCCTGAATTTCCTGCAGTTGCTGTCCGCGGTGGCGACCCGGACCCGCGGCATGGTCGCGGCTATTGAAGGCACTGCCGCCCTGTTGCTCGACACGCGCAAGACCCTTCCGGGTTTGCGGCGGGCCCAGAAGTACGCGGTGCGGGTGGGCGGCGGCGCCAATCACCGGATGGGCCTTCATGACGCTGTGCTGCTGAAGGAAAATCATATTGCCGCCGCAGGAGGCGTGCGCACGGCGCTGGATGCCGCTTCCCGCGCCGACGCCGGCCTCCCGGTGATCGTGGAGGTGCAGGATCCGGACGAACTTTGCGAGGCGCTGGAAGCTGGCGCGCGCTGGGTGATGCTGGACAATTTCTCCCTGGATCAACTGGCCGCGGCGGTCAGCGAACGCGACCGCCGGGGATGCGAAGTGATCCTGGAAGCTTCAGGCGGCATCGGCCCGGAGGACATCGCCGCCGTGGCCGCCACCGGGGTGGACCGCATCTCCTGCGGCGCTCTGACCAAGGATGTTCGGGCCTGCGACTTTTCCCTGCAAATCACGGCTCGGGATCGCGCTTCCCCGGCGGGTTGAGTCCCTTGCTCCCGGCCAGGAGGGCCCGCTGCTTTCAAGAGCCGGGAGCCTGCGCAGCAGGACAATTTTGCACCTGACAGGCGCAAGCGATTGGCCACGGCTGCGTTCCGCCCAATCGCGCTTTTCGCCCTGAATACAGCCCTCAAGCCGGGATACGGCGGTAGCGTTGCCCCGGCGAAGGTTGCTTGCAGCGCAGATTTCTAGAACATCGTGCCGTGGCCGCCGGCGCCTACCATGCTGGCCAGCATCGGAATGGAGAGCAGCGTGTTGGTGCGCGAAAACAGGAACGCCGTGCGCCGGGACTTGTTGATTTCCGCGGCGCTGGCCTCCACAAGCCCGAGAACGCGCTTCTGGTTGGGCCAGATGAAGACCCACACATTGAACAGCATGATGCTTCCCAGCCACGCGCCGATCCCGATCGTCAGGCCGTACCCGGGACCAAGACTGCTACCGCCGGGCGCCAGACCCAGCGTGGCGGCGTTGATGAACTCTCCCCGGTGCAGCAGGAAGGTAACGCCCGCCAGCCAGGTGACCAGCGCGGCCCAGCGGAACCACCACAGCGCCCGCGGCGCCACGTAGCGGGTGATGGCGGCGCCGCTCGGCCCCCCGTCGTCCGAAGACGCGTCCGCCAGAGCTTGCACCTGCACGAAGTTGAAGTAGTAGAGCAGTCCGATCCAGGTGATGCCCGCAAACACATGCAGCCAGATCAGGAATGCATTGACCCAGTTCCCTGGCACAGCCATCGAGCTGCCAGTGCCGGTGGCGATAGCCATGATGGCAAGCGAGATCACCAGACCGCCCGCCAGTGTGCCGGCCAGGGTATTCAACGGATTCATAACTCCCCTCTCCATTCGGTTCCTGGAAAATCCGATTGTGCCACAATTCCGTTCGCAGGATTGTTCGCCACTCGTCGCCCTCACGGCAGCGGTTTCCCGGCCGTGCGCCTGCGCTGTGGAAATTTGCGCTGCCGTGTCCGCGCCGCGCCCGGTGTGTGCGGCGCCCCGAGGTTCTTCCCGGGGAGGGGGGCGGAGGCGAGTGTCCTATAATGGCGTGACTTGCCGCAATAGTGATTCATGGATCATGAAGGACAAGCCGCTGGAGGAGCGCATCAGCAAGCAGATCGGGGAGTTTCCACTGCTGCTGTACATGAAGGGGTCGCCGGATTTTCCGCAGTGCGGATTTTCCGCGCAGGTGGTGGCGGCGCTGAGGCAGTGCGGGAAACGCTTTGCCTATGTGGACATCCTGCAGGATCCCGATCTGCGCCAGGGATTGAAGGAGTACTCGAACTGGCCCACCTTCCCGCAACTCTACGTGCGGGGCGAACTGGTGGGAGGCGCCGATATCGTCACCCAGATGGCCCGCAGCGGGGCGTTGCGGGAGCTGGTCCGGGATCTGGATTAGCCGGCAGGTTCAGGGCAGAGCGGGATTGGAGTGATTGTTGATCCGGTTGACCGCCTCGCAGAAGAGCTGGGCGCAGGATTGAGCGTCGTAAAGAGCGGAATGGGCGCGCTCCTCGTTCCATTCAAGACCGGCAGCCTGGACGGCGAGCCTCATCACGGTCTGGCCGTACACCGCTCCGCCCAGCGTGCAGGTATCGAAGACGCTGAACGAATGAAACGGGTTGCGCTTGATGCCGCTGCGTTTGACCGCTGCATTCAGCACGGCCAGATCGAAATGAGCGTTGTGGCCCACCAGTATGGCCCGTGAGCATCCGGTTGCGCGCAGTTCCCTGCGAACGATGCGGAACACGCGCCGCAGGGATTCGCGCTCCGGCACTGCGGGGCGCAGCGGGTGGTGCGGCTTGATGCGGTTGATGCGCAACGCTTCCTCCTCGATTACCGCGCCTTCGAACGGCAGAACGTGGAGCCAGACATGCTCGCAGGGCGCCAGTTGGCCGTCGTCTCCGACTGTGAGCAGGACCGCGGAAATTTCCAGCAGCGCGCTGCGGTCGGGATCGATGCCGCCGGTCTCGACATCCACCGCCACGGGCATGAAGCCGCGAAAGCGTTCCTTGATGGCCCAGGGAGCTGGCATGAGCAAGCTGCTTCTCGTGTCGTGCAATGCTATGGCGCATCGGGCCGGGGCACAGGGCAAAAAGCCGCTCCCGCCACGCCCAGGCGCCTTTCTTCCGAACTGATTTTATGCCAGACGCCCCCAACGCAGGCGCCAATCCGTTCCACGATTCCGATCCGCTGGAAACACGCGAATGGCTGGAATCGATTGATTCGGTGCTGCGCACTCAGGGGCCGGAACGGGCCGCGTTCCTGCTCAATCGCATCACCGACCGGGCCCGGCGCTCGGGTGCGCACATGGCCTATGCCGCCAATACAGCCTATCTCAACACCATCGATCGAGCGGACCAGCCGGAATATCCCGGCGATGTGGCGATGGAGCGTCGGGTCGAGAACTACATCCGCTGGAACGCAATGGCCATGGTGGTGCATGCGAACCGCAAGAGCTCGGAATACGGCGGTCACATCGCCACCTACGCCTCGGCGGCCACGCTGTATGAAGTGGGCTTCAATCACTTCTGGCGCGCCCCCACGAAGGAGAACCGCGGCGATCTGGTCTATTTCCAGGGGCACTCTTCGCCGGGCATATACGCGCGCGCTTACCTTGAGGGACGGCTGAGCCGCGAACAGCTGGCCGGATTCCGCCAGGAAGTGGGTGGGGGAGGCCTGTCGTCCTACCCGCACCCCTGGCTGATGCCGGATTTCTGGCAGTTCCCTACTGTGTCCATGGGTTTGGGGCCGATGATGGCGATCTTCCAGGCGCGCTTCATGCGTTATCTGGAGCATCGCGGTCTGGCGGATATGGGCGACCGGCGGGTGTGGTGCATGCTGGGCGACGGCGAGATGGACGAGCCCGAATCCCTGGGCGCGATCACGGTGCCGGTGCGCGAAGGCCTGGACAACCTGATCTTCGTGGTGAACTGCAACCTGCAGCGGCTGGACGGCCCGGTGCGCGGCAACGGCAAGATCATCCAGGAGCTGGAAGCGGCCTTCCTGGGAGCGGGCTGGAACGTGATCAAGGCGATCTGGGGGTCGCGCTGGGACCCGCTGCTGGCGCGCGACCCCCACGGCCTGCTGCGCCGGCGCATGGAAGAGTGCGTGGACGGCGAGTATCAGAACTGCAAGGCCCTGGGAGGCGAATACACGCGCGAGCAGTTCTTCGGCGTCATCGACGGCCTGAAGGACCTGGTGGCGCACATGTCCACGGAAGACATCGAGCTCCTGAATCGGGGCGGACACGACCGGATCAAGATCTACGCGGCCTACGAGCGCGCGCTGCGCCAGAAGGGCAGGCCCACGGTGATCCTGGCCAAGACCGTCAAGGGGTTCGGGATGGGCGAGGGCGGCGAGAGCCGCATGACCGCGCATCAGGCCAAGAAGCTCGACCTCGCGGCGCTCAAGGAATTTCGCGACCGGTTCAAGATTCCCGTCAGTAACGAGGCGCTCAAGCGCGGCGAGATTCCGTTTCGCATGCCGGAGGAGGACAGCGAGGAGATCCGCTATCTCAAGGAACGCCGCCGGCGCCTGGGCGGATTCATGCCGCAGCGCTTGACCCGGGCGCCGCGGCTGAAGGCGCCGGCCCTGAGCGCGTTCAAGTCCATCACATCGGGCAGCGGCTCGCGATCGATCTCCACCACCATGGCGCTGGTGCGCATATTGCAGGCGCTGGTGCGGAACAAGGAACTGGGCAAGCACATCGTTCCCATTGTCCCGGACGAGGCGCGCACCTTCGGCATGGAGGGCATGTTCAGGCAGCTGGGGATTTATTCCTCGGTGGGACAGCTTTACACGCCGCAGGACTCCGAGCAATTGATGGCCTACCGCGAAGCCCGCAGGGGCCAGATCCTGGAGGAAGGCATCAACGAGGCGGGCTCGTTCTGTTCGTGGCTGGCAGCGGGGACTTCGTACTCCAATCACGGCCTGCCGATGATCCCGTTTTACATCTTCTACTCGATGTTCGGCTTTCAGCGGATTGGCGATTTCATCTGGGCAGGCGGCGACTCGCAGTCCCGCGGATTTTTGATCGGCGGCACTTCCGGGCGTACCACGCTGGCCGGCGAAGGTCTGCAGCACCAGGACGGCCACAGCCACATTGCCGCCGCCACGGTGCCCAACTGCCTTTCGTACGATCCGGCTTACGCCTGCGAGCTGGCGGTGATTGTGCAGGACGGGTTGCGGCGCATGGCGGAACGCCAGGAGAACATCTTTTACTACATCACCACGATGAACGACAACTATCCCCAGCCGGCCCTGCCGCGCGGAGCGCGCGAGGGCATACTCAGGGGCATCTATCGTTTGTCGCGGCCGCAAGACGCTTCGACTGAAGGCGAGCGGGTCCAGTTGTTCGGCTCCGGAGCCATTCTCAACGAGGCGCTTGCCGCCGCCGACCTGTTGCGCAAGGATTGCGGCGTTGAAGCCGATGTCTGGTCGGTGACCAGCTACAACCAGTTGCGCCGCGACGGCATGGCCTGCGAGCGTTTCAACCGCATCAATCCGGACGCGGAGCCGCGCCGCCCGTTTCTCACCGAGGCTCTGGCGGGCGTGAAAGGCCCCTTTATTGCCGCGAGCGACTACATGGCGGCCTTGCCCGATTCGGTCCGGCAGTGGGTGCCCGGTCGCTTCGTGACGCTGGGGACCGACGGCTTCGGCCGCAGCGACGCCCGCGCTGCGCTGCGCAACCATTTCGAGGTGGATGCGCGCCATATCGCGGCCGCGGCCTTGTCTGCGCTTGCAGGGGAGGGGCGGTTTGCGCCGGAAAAGGTCGCCCGCGCCATGCAGTCCTGGGAGATCGACCCGAACAAGGCCGATCCGGTGACGCTGTGATTCGCAAAGCGGAGCGAACCGGCGTTTATTGAATCCATAAATGAGAAAGAAGAGCGAACTTGGGCGCAATTGAGAGCTATTCGCGAACAGCCATGACAGCCGCCACCCAGGTTCGTGTGCCCGGATTGGGCGACTTCTCCGATGTCGAAGTGGTGGAGATTGCCTGTGCCGCAGGCGACGAGGTGGCGGCCAACGACCCTCTGGTTACGCTGGAGACCGACAAGGCGGCCATGGATGTGCCGTCGCCAACAAACGGGCGCATTCTCAGCCTCAAGGTGAGCGTGGGCGACCGCGTGAACGAAGGCGATGTCATCGCCGAGCTGGAAACTCCGGAAGATGCGCTGCCTGCGAGCGCGGAAGAGCGCCCGGGCAAGCCCGGGCCGGCGGCCGCGGCCACGGACCCGGCTGCTTCGCCGGGGGCGTCGTCGGGGTCCGCCCCGGTCGCTCCGGCGCCGGCGGCTGCCCAGTCGCTCGCTCACGCCGGCGCCGGCGTGTTGCCGCCCATTAACGAAGAAGGCTTCTCCAGGGCGCACGCTTCTCCGGCGGTGCGCAAGTTCGCCCGCGAACTGGGCGTGGACCTGGTCGCCGTGAAGGGCTCCGGCGTTCGGGGCCGGATCCGCAAGGCCGATGTCAAGGCCTGGGTGAAACTGGCGCTGGAGCGGGGTGCGCCCGGCCATTCCCTGCCACAGGCGCCCGAGGTGGACTTCGCCGCCTGTGGCGAGGTCGAAGTGATTCCCCTGGGCCGGGTGCAGAAGATATCCGGACCGCGCCTGTGGGCCAGTTGGGTCAATGTTCCGCATGTTACCCAGCATGACGAGGCCGACATCACCGCTATTGAGGCGCGCCGCAAGGCTATGAAGGCCGAGCTCGCCGCCGCTGGCGTGCGCCTTACGCTCCTGGCTTTCGTGGCCCGCGCCACGGTGCTGTGTCTCAGGGAGTTCCCGGTGCTGAACGCCTCGCTGGTGGAAGGCGGCGCCTCGCTGGCGGTGAAGAAGTTCGTGAACCTGGGTTTCGCTGCGGACACCGAGCGCGGCCTGCTGGCGCCGGTCATACGCAACGCCGACGCGCTGGATATCGCCGGTCTGGCCCGCGCATTCCAGGAACTGTCCGGCAAGGCGCGCGAAGGCAAGCTCGCGCCGGACGAGATGCAGGGGGGCTCGTTCACCCTCTCCAGTTTGGGCGGCATTGGCGGTACCGCGTTCACGCCTATCGTCAATGCTCCGGAAGTGGCGATTCTGGGGATTTCGCGCGCCCGCATGGCGCCAGTCTGGATGGATGGCGGGTTCCAGCCCCGACTGATGGCGCCGCTATCGCTTTCCTACGACCACCGGGCGATCGACGGCGCCACGGCGGTGCGTTTCACCACACGTCTGGCGGCGCTGCTGGCGGACGCCGACGCCCTTCTCGCCCCGGTAATGGACGGCAGCGAGGCGGAGAGCAAAGAGTGAAGACGCAACTGGCGGTGCTGGGCGCGGGGCCTGGCGGATATACGGCAGCCTTCCGCGCCGCCGACCTCGGCATGGACGTAACCCTGGTGGAACGTTATCCGGCCCTGGGCGGCGTGTGCCTGAACGTGGGCTGCATCCCGTCCAAGGCGCTGTTGCACCTCGCGCGGGTCATGGACGAGGCCGGACATCTCGGCGAGGCGGGGATCGAATACTCCGCGCCCAAGGTGGATCCGGCGGCCTCGCGCGCCTGGGTGGCGCGCGTGATTGGAAAGCTGACCAGCGGACTGGCGGGCATGGCGTCGAAGCGCAAGGTAGCGGTCCTTGCCGGCGCCGGGCGGTTTGTCGGCCCTCATGCGATGACGGTGGAAACCGCCGGGGGCGCCGAGACCCTGGAGTTCGAGCAATGCATCATCGCTGCCGGTTCGCACAGTCGGCTCCTGCCGAACCTGCCGGACGACCCGCGCATCATGGACTCCACCGGCGCGCTGCTGCTCGAGGAGATCCCCGAGCGCCTGCTGGTGATCGGCGGCGGCATCATCGGTCTGGAAATGGCCACCGTCTATGCCGCGCTGCGCAGCGAGATCACGGTGGTAGAGGCGCTGGACCGGCTCATGCCCGGGGCCGATGCGGATCTTCTCAAGCCCCTGGAGCGTCGCATTCGCAAGCGTTACGCCGCCATCCATACCGGCGTGAAGGTGGTGTCCGCGAAAGCCATGGCCAAGGGCATCGAGGTGGCGTTCGAGGGCGCGACGCCCTCGTTTCCGGCCGACCGGGTTCCGCCACCCGCTACCTTCGACCGCGTACTGGTTTCCGTGGGCCGCGTACCCAACGGCGGCAGGATCGATGCCGGCAAGGCGGGCGTCACGGTGGACGAGCAAGGCTTCATCCCGGCCGACAGGCAACTGCGCACCAACCAGCCCCACATCTTTGCCATCGGCGACATTGCAGGCCACCCCATGTTGGCGCACAAGGCCACCCACGAGGGCAAGATCGCCGCGGAGGCCGCCTCTGGCATGAAGGTTGCCTTCGACGCCCGCGTGGTTCCTTCCGTGGCCTACACCGACCCCGAGGTCGCCTGGGTGGGTCTGACCGAAGCCGAAGCCAGGGAGCAGGGCGTGGATTTCGGCAAGGGGGTATTCCCCTGGGCCGCCAGCGGCCGCGCCATCTCCATGCAGCGCTTCGAGGGCGTGACCAAGCTGCTGTTCAGCGCCGGGGACGGCCGCATCATCGGCGGCGGCATCGCTGGCGTGAACGCCGGCGATCTCATTTCCGAAGTGGCGCTCGCCATCGAAATGGGCGCCGAAGCCGAAGATCTGGCGCTCACCATCCATCCGCATCCGACGCTGTCCGAATCCGTCGGCATGGCCGCTGAAGCCCACCTCGGCGTAATCACCGACCTCTACCTTCCCCGCCGCCCCGCCGGGTCCTGACCCGCCCTCGCCGCTCAGGGATGCGAGCGGCTGTTTGCCGCTGCCGCCCACTCCTCCAGGGCCGAGCGCTTCCAGCCGTCGTCCGTGTGCTGCAGGCGGGAACTGGGCCAATAGTGCGGATCCAGCTTGATTGTGGCGACCCGGGTGGCGCCGGTGGGGATGAGGCCCTCGATGCGCAGGATCCGCTCGCCCCCGGAGCGCATCAGCATGGCCGCGAACGCGTCCAGACTGCCGGTTGGAATGCCGTTGACGCTCGTGATCTGCAAGAAGCGGGCCGGCATCAGGTAGCGGTGTGCCGGGGAGCCGTAGGTGTAGTGCTGAATGGTCACTCCCTGGGGCCGGATCGCCAACTGGGCGGCCATGCCCCTTTGCGGATCTTGCACCAGGGCGCCGGCCCAGAACAGCACTTCGCGCAGTCCGTTCCAGCCGAGCTCCACCGTATCGACCGCCAGCGCCACTTCTTCCCCGTTGCGCCAGACCACAACTTCGGCTTCGGCCTGTCCGGCAACGGCGCGTTCGACTTCCTGCGGTCGGGTGGCCAGACGCCCGTTGATCGCAAGCAGCAGGTCGCCCGGTCGCACTGCCGCGGCGGCGGGACTGCCGGCGACCGTGCGGGAAACGCTCAGCATCTGGCGGCGTTCCCGGTCGTGCGCCTCCACCCGGGTCCGCCATGTTTCCGGCAAGCCGTAGCGCAGGGCCACGCTCAGGGGAGTGCGCTGCCACAGCACCTCCAGAGACCGCCACGGAACCTCGCGTCTCAGGTGATCCAGCATCACTTCCACATGCTTGATGGGAAGCCCTCCCGGGAATTGGTCAGTGCGGTTGCCCGACCCGCTGGCGAAACTGCTCCACAAGGCGCTCACCCGTCCCTTCGAGTCGAGCAGTACTCCGGAGATCTGCTGGTCGGCGTTATCCACCTCCAGGATTTCAAGGTTGGACTCGCGAAAGGCGCCGAAATTGGACGGCAGCACATCGATGAGCTTCAGATCGCCCGCCTCGTAGGAGCGGATGACTGGTTCGAGATCGGGGCGGAAGCCGGCCAGAAAGATCTCCTCGCCAGCCCTGGGCGCGCGCGGAGCAAAGGTGGCGGCCTTGATCGGCGTGTCGCCGAGCCTCGCCGGATCGTATTTCAGCAGGGCGAGATTGTGCACCGGGTGGATATGGGCCACTTCGGCGGTGACCTCCAGCGTACCGTTGATGGTCAGCACCGCATCGCCAATGGCTTCCGGAGCCGTATTGCGATCCACGACCACCCAGCCCCGTTCCGCGTCCACGACAAGCCCGGCCCCGTAGTAGTGTCGCCCGTTTACCGCGGACACGATGTAGGGCATGTCGTAGCGCACATGCACCAGCGAGGGCGCGATCCGGCGCAGCCTGGGATCTTCGAAATCGCGGGGCTGGGTTCTGCGCGCTTCGGGCGGGTCCGCCTCGGGCGCGGGCGGTAGTTCGCGACAGGACCAGTCCTGGCCGCCGTTGTTCTGCCAACAGCGCTCCGCCGCAAACCAGCGCCGCCCGGTGCGCACGCTGCGCAACTGGTTGGCGCGCGGATTGCGCGGAGTGCTGTAGCGGATTTGCGCCACATCGTTGTGACCGAGCTCGGCCAGCGCCTTTTCCACATCATCCAGGGATGCAAGCGGATGCCCGTTGATTTCCCGAATGATGGAGCCGTGCTCGACCGAGGCCAGGCCGAGCATGTATCCGGTTTGCGCCACATAGATGGTGTCGAGCGGCACGTTGAAGTGGCGGGCCTGCTGGTAGGAGGTCTGGTGCAGGAAGGCGCCGCCGAAGGAAACGTACTCGGAAGGCGTTACTTCATGCAGGTTGCTCACGACCAAAGGCAACTGGAGCATGTTTCCCTGGCGCTCGATGGTCAGCGTGATCGTCTTGCCCACGCTTTCGTCGAGTACGCTTTCCATGCGAACGAAGTCGGGGAACTGCTCGTGCTGCAATCGCAGCAGGATGTCACCGGGCTTGAGCTGTTCCGACGCCGCCGACCCCTTGAGCGTCGAACGCACCACCAGCAGTCCGGCGCTGTGCGGAAACGAGGCGCGCGCATCCGCCTCGGATTCCTCTGTCAGGCCCAGGCGCCGCAATTCGTCGTAGGGCAGTTGCTCGAAGGTGGTCAGCAGGCCGCCCCGGGGCGCCGGCTGACCCTTGCGGATGAGTTCCAGCGCCCGCTGCACCCGGTCCAGAGGCAGGAAGTAGCTGCTTGCGGCGCGAACCTGCCCGCCTGCATTCAACGCGACCGCGCGGCCCTGAATATCGATGACCGGACTGCCCGACGATCCTCCCGAAGTGCCGGATGCCGCCTGGATATAGAAGGTATTGAAGTCGTTGTAGCGCCCGAAGCCGTAGTCGGGCGCCGTGCGGTCCAGCCGGGCGATTGTGCCGGCGAGAATCGAGAATCGCTCGCCCGCATCGTTGCCCACCACGCGAATCTCGCGCCCCAGCCGGGCGGCTTCGGGAGCCAGTTCCAGGCCCTCGGGCCGGATGTGACGCAAGTCGGAGGGATTGTAGCGAAAGAAGCCGAAATCATGCACGGGGTCGGCATATACGCGCTCCAATCCGATTTCCTCCTGGTTCGCAAACAGCGCTTCGCCGCGAACGGGGCCCGTGGAAACGATATGGCGGTTGGTGAGGATGATGCCCTGCCCGGCGTCCACCACGAAGCCGGTGCCGTCCAGCAGCGTATTGGGTTCCGTATCGAAGGGGCGCGTCTTGTTGACGCGAATCGATACCACCGACGGTCGTATCCGTTCCAGCGTTTCCCGCCAGGCCGCCTCGTTATCCTGGGCCTGAACGCTCAGGCAGATCAGCAGCGATACAGTCGCCAAGATCGATCTCATAGCCGTAGTTCTCCTTGAATTTTTCTTCGAGCGACCCGCGCTCGAAATGATGGTTTTGGGTGCCGGCGCTCCCGGCCTTGACGGCGCCCAGCAGGGCCGCCAACCGTCCGGTGTCGCCCCAGCTCCACTTTCGCACGATACCGAATGCCAGGCCGGCCCGAAAGGCGTCGCCGCAGCCGGTGGGGTCGGCCACTTCCTTCACCGTTGCGGGGGGGATGGAGTCGCAGGTTCCGGAATGGTACACCCGGGCGCCGCGGTTCCCCCCGGTCACGATGAAGGCGCCGGTTTCGCGGCACAAGGTTTCGTGGTCCCAGCCGGTGTGGCGCAGCAGCATTTCGGCCTCGTAGCTGTTGACCGCTACCCAGCTCGACATGCGCACCAGCTCCCGGAGCTCGGCGCCGCTGAACTTCGGCAGGGCCTGTCCCGGGTCGAACAGGAACGGCAGGCCCGCCTCATGCATCTGCCGGGCGTGTTCCAGCATGGCCTGGCGGCCGTCGGGTGAGATGAGCCCCAGCGCCGCACCGGTGTCGCCGGGCAACGCCTGACAGTGCGCATGCTCCATGGCGCCGGGGTGAAACGCGGTGATCTGGTTGTTGTCCGCATCGGTGATGATGTAGGCCTGCGCGGTAAGCCGGTCGGGCAATTCGCTGATCAGGGCAGTGTCCAGGCCCATACCCTCCATGCGGGCGCGATAGGCGGCGAAGTCGTTGCCCGCGCTCGCCAGCGTCAGCGGATGGTCGCCCAGCAGCGCCAGGTTATAGGCGATGTTTCCGGCGCAGCCGCCGAACTCGCGGCGGAACCGGGGAACCTCGAAGGCCACATTGAGGATATGCAGCTTGTCGGGGAGGATGTGATCGCCGAAGCGTCCCCGGAACACCATGATGTTGTCATAGGCCAGCGAGCCGCAGACCACCGTCTTTTGGCTCCCTTGCGCTTGCACAAAGCTCGATTTCTGCGATGAGGCCGGTTGCGCCGCCCGAAGATCAGGAACCGGACAGCGTCTGGAAGTCCGCGCCGAGGTCCGCTTGCGGCGCGCCGTCCACGACGTGAATCTCGAATGTCTTGTTGCGCGCCGCGTCGTGTTCCAGCGCGGCCACGCAAACCCGCGCCACATCCGCCCGGGGAATGAAAATGCCTTGCGCGCGGGAATCGCCCTGCTCGAACACGATCGTCTGCCGGCCGCCCGGTTCGTCGTTCAGCTCCCCCGGCCGCACGATCGTATAGTCAATGCCGCTGGCCGCGACGGCTTCCTCGCCCCTGCGCTTCCAGATCAGCACATTGTTGAACATGCGGTTGAGGGGATGATCGTCCACGGTCACGCCGCGCGAGGACACCAGCACGTACTGGTTCACTCCGGCCGCATGGGCCGCCTCGGCCAGGTTGCGGGCGCCCTCGAAATCGACTTTCTCGGGCGTGTTGTCCGCGCCGCCGCCACTGGCGCCCGCGGCATTGATGACCGCGCCCACGCCGTCAAGCGCTGCGGCGATGCTGGCCGGGTCCTTGAGGTCTCCGGCCACGGCCTCCACCTCGGTTCCCAGGCGCTCGGCCGCCTTGGCCGTGTTGCGCACAAAGGCGCGCACCGGGTAGCCGCGCCGCTGAAGTTCGGCCACCACCAGCGCCCCTGTCCTGCCTGTGGCGCCGGCCACGAGCACCAGCGGCCTGGAATCCCCGGCCGCGCCAGCCGCCTCTGCCGGCGCGGCGCCGCCTTGCTGGAATGCGGCCATAAGCAGGGCGGTTGTTACAAGGCCGGGCAGGAGTCCGAGTTTGCGCATGATTGAAGTCTCCGAAGTTTTCTGGGGCGCGTATCTTAACCAATCCTGCGTTTGCGCAAACGAAGGCTCGGCAAATCGCCCTCCGCAGCCCTGCAAGCCGCATTCGCCGTCCGGTCGAATGCGTTGCTGTCAGGAGCGCAGCGGACGAAGTCCCACGGCCGCGCGAATATCGCGCATCAGGGGGGCGCTGATGCGCCGCGCGCGCTCCGCTCCGCGCTTGAGTTCGGCCTTGATATCGCCCGGATTGGCCAGCAGGCGCTCGTATTCCGCGCGTCCCGGCGCCAGCAGGGCGTCGAGATATTCGAACAATTCGTTCTTCATCTCCGCCCAGCCTATGCCGGCCGCGTAGCGCTCGCGCATCGCGGCGGTTTCTTCCGGGCTGGCCACCGAGCGGTACATGTCGAACAGCAGGCTGTCATCCGGGTCCTTGGGTTCGCCGGGCGCCTGCGAGTTGGTTCTTGTTCGCATGATGTACTGGCGCAGCCTGTTCGCAGGGCAGAAAAGCGGGATGATGTTGCCGTAACTCTTGGACATCTTGCGGCCGTCGGGGCCCACCAGCACCGCGCGGCGCTCGTCGATGTCCGCCTCCGGCACGGTAAGCAACGGACCGTAATGATGGTTGAAGCGCTGGGCGATGTCGCGGGCCATCTCCACATGCTGGCGCTGGTCCTTGCCCACGGGGACCCGGTTGGCCTTGAACATGAGGATGTCGGCGGCCATCAGGATGGGGTAGCAGAAAAGCCCCATCGTGACCCCGCGGTCCAAGTCCGCCATGCCGGCCTCCCGGTTCGCGTCGTTCGCGGCCTTGTAGGCGTGCGAGCGGTTCATCAGGCCCTTGGCCGTCAGGGTGGCGAGGATCCAGGTCAGTTCGGGAATTTCCGCAATGTCCGACTGCCGGTAGAACACCGCGTTACCGGTGTCCAGACCCGCCGCCAGCCACGCGGCGGCCACTTCCAGGCTGGACTGCGCCAGTTCGCCGGCATCCCGGTTCTTCGCCAGCGCATGAAGATCGGCCAGGAAGAAGAAGCTGCATCCGGCGGGCGCGCTGCGGCTGGCTTCCACCGCCTGCCGGATGGCGCCCACGTAATTGCCCAGGTGGGGCGTGCCGGTGGTAGTGATTCCGGTCAGCGTGACGAGGTTGTTGCCGCTCATTGCGTCGAGACCCTGAAACCGGCCCGGGCGGCGAATGTCTGGCGGGTCGCCGTCATGTTCCTTGTGCCCGGCGCCTCGCAAGGCGCAGCGCCCCCGCGCTTGTGTGCGCCTCTCACGGCGCTTCGGCCAGCTCACTCATGGCTTGCGCCAGCCGAAAATCGAGTTCGGTAATGCCGCCGGCCTCGTGGGTGCTCAGGCGTACATCCACCTTCGACCACACATTGGACCATTCGGGATGATGATCGAAGCGTTCGGCCGCCAGGGCCGCGCCCGACATGAAGGCGAACGCCCTGCGGAAGTCCGCGAAGCGGAAGCAGCGGTGGAGCTTGCCGCCGTCCAGACTCCAGCCTGGCAGGCCTTCCAGCCTTGCTGCGACCTCTTTCGCCGAGAGCAATTCAGCCATGGGGTCAGGCCGTTCCCCAGCCGGGATGAAAACCCAGGGGCAGCCCGGCTTCCGGGGTGAAGCCGTACATCTCGGTGTCTGGCAGCGCGTCATGGACCACGTCCCGCACCTTGAGCAGACGGTCGAGGTTGATGCCCGTGTCCAGTCCCATCGACTCCAGCATGAATACCAGATCCTCGGTGACGATGTTGCCGCTGGCGCCGGGCGCGAACGGGCACCCACCGATGCCGCCCAGCGAACTGTCCAGCGTGGTGACGCCTTCTTCCAGCGCTGCCATGGCGTTCGCCAGCCCCAGGCCGCGCGTGTTGTGAAGGTGCACCCCGGTGAGCTTCTCTGCGCCGATTTCGGCGCGCGCCAGACGCACCAGCCGGCGCACCTGGGCGGGATTGGCGTAGCCGGTGGTGTCCGACAGGCCCACCTCCCGGCAACCCGCTTCCACCAGCACATTGGCCAGCTTCAGCACCAGACCCTCGGGCACGGGGCCTTCCATGGTGCATCCGAAGGCTGTGGCGATACCCGCCTCGAAGATCGGACGGCGGTTCTCGGGAAGTTCGCCGAGCATGGCCACGATCCGCCGGATCTCCTCCAGCATTTCGGCGTGATTCTTGCGGACATTGGCGCGGCTGTGCGTCTCGCTGGCGGAGACCGGGATGCTCACCTTGTGTGCGCCGGCCGCAACCGCGCGCTCCACGCCCTTGAGATTGGGCGCCAGCGTGGTGACCTGCAAACCGGGGATGGTCACCGCGTAACGCACCAGTTCCTCGCAGTCGGCCATCTGCGGCAGCAGTTTGGGAGGGACGAAGGAACCCACTTCGATTTCGCGCACGCCTGCGGCGGCCTCAGCCTTGATCCAGGCTTTCTTGGCCTCGGTGGGCATGATCGCCTTGAGGCTCTGCAGGCCGTCGCGCGGCCCCACTTCGCTTACGAGCACGTCAACACTCACCGCTCTTCGCCCCTGCCGATTGGCGCACAACGGGCCTGGCCGCCGCCGCGCCCTGATGTGATGTCAGTTGTTGCTGCCGGACGCCTGCGCACGCTGCTGGCTCTTGCGTCCGATGCGCGTGAGATGAACGCGGCTGGTCTTGCCGGCGCGCCGCTCGTTCAGGCGCGACACCATGCTGGCAATCTCCTCCCGCACTTCTTCGGCGGCGCCCTGCTTGTAGCCGGTAATGGTGGTGGTGCCCTGAGTCAATTCGTAGCGATACCAGCCGTCCGCGTTCGAGCCGTCAGGGGAGGTCGTTTGCTCCAGCGTGACGACCTCGAACGGCCGGGCGGCGGAGATTGCGTTCGTGTTATCGACCATGGAAGGCCTTATCTTAAGCCAGCGGCGGTGCGTGGCACAACCTGGCTGGGTGCAGGAGCCCAGGGAGCGGTCCGGGTTTTCCCGAGATCCGGGCGCCCCGGGGTGGGCGGCGTTCGGACCCATGGTGGGCGGCGCGGGATCGTCGCGGGCCGCATTCTTGCGGCAGCGAGGCGGTCGTCGTCAACCGCGCCGCCGGAAAGGCGTTGCAAGGCAGTCATGCGGGTCAGGGCGACTTGCTGATCGGACATGGCGCAATTCCTCAGAGGATCCAGACGGCCCATAACGCAAGGTAGAATCCGCAATCCATGACAAAGAGACGCATCATTCTAGCAGCCTTGGCAGTGGTCGCGCTGCTCGTCATCCTGTCGTTCAGGACCACCCAGTATCCCGTCTTTGAAATGACGGCCGATGCGCCGCCCAAGGGCGGCCATCATGTCCTTCTGTTCGGCGGCACACGCAACACCGGCCTGGAGGTGGCCAGACTCCTTGCCGGACGTGGCGACCGGGTCACGGCATTTGTCCGGCCCAGTTCGGACCGCTCCGGGCTGGAACCTCTCGGCGTGAAGTTCGTGGTGGGCGACGCGCTGGATCCCGATTCCGTGAGGCGCGCCTTCGAGGCCGGCGAATACACCGCCGCGATCACCACCATCGGTTGCTTCAGCTGCGACCCGCGGCCGGACTACCTGGGCAATGCCCATATTTTCGATGCCGCCGTCGAGTCGGGAGTAGACCGAATGTTGCTGGTGACCTCGATCGGAGCGGGCGACAGTTACAAGGCCGCGCCCTGGCTCGCGCGCATGTTCCTGCGCGAGATACTGCCCCTGAAGACGCAGGCCGAGGGGCATCTGACGGCCAGCGGGCTGGATTACACGATCATACGGCCCGGCGCCCTTCGCTCGGATGCGCCCACAGGCAACGGCTATTTGAGCGAAAGCCGCGAAACGGAAGGCATCATCAATCGCTCGGATCTGGCTGGCCTGATCGTTGGCGCGCTCGATGATCACGCCACCAGGGGCAAGATCCTCGCCGCGGTCGACTCCGAAATGCCCTACCCCTGGGGCATGTTCTAGCCCATGCGTGGGCTTGCCGCTGTTTTCCGGGGGAAAAAGCCGCCGGATACCAGGGTGTCCTCCAGTTTGGCGCGGCCCTGCATGCGCGCCTGAATGAGGTCGAGACCGGCCTTCACGCGGTCGTAGAAACCTGCCGAAAGCAGTTCCCGGCGCATCTGTTCGTTGATCCCGCCCAGGGTCGTATGTTGCCGGACAAGCGCGGCAAAACCCTCGCCGGTGGGCTGGGTGGATTGCTCCGCGATGGCGCGAAACAGCGAGCCGGTGTAGACATCGGCGGCGGTGGAGTCGATCCCCTGATCGCGCAACCAGCAGGAAACCGCTTCCAGCAGCTCGAAATAGGGCGCCATCATGGCGGAAACCGAGAACAGGGCATCGATATGCGCCTCTTCGCTGACCTGGATCACGGTTCCGGTGGCTTCGAGCAAGCCAGCCAGTTGCTTGTCGGGCGGAAAGATCGCCACCGGGCCGCTGCGCCACGCCGCCGAGGGTAGCGGCGCAACGCGGCCGGCAAACTTCGCGGGTCGCACCTGCCTTGCGGCGCTGGCGGCGCTCAAGGTCGCAATCAGGCTTGCGACCCGTTGTCCGGGGCGAAATTCGAGCGCCGCCAGCACGGCCCCGGCAACCTGCGGTCGCACCGCAAGGAAGACCAGCTCCGAGCGGTCCACCACCTGCTGGTTGTCGGTGGCCACTTCGACCGCGGCATAGCGTTTGCCCAGAGCGCGCGATCGTTCACGGTTCCGGGGGGAGAGAAAAATCGACAGTTCCGTTGCGCCAGCCTCCAAAAGCCCGGTGACCACCGCCTCGGTAATCGTGCCGGCGCCGATGAACCCCACATTCACTGCATGTTCTCGCTGTTGGCAGCCTGACAAGGAGGCTACGGAATTGCAGCCCGGTCCGGCGGGAGAGCCGCGTCCGGTTTTTCGAGCAGCAGCCGTTCCATGATGCGCGAGTAGACGCGCCTCAAGCCCGTCACATCGCTGGCGCGAACCCGCTCGTTGATCTGGTGGATGGTGCGATTGATCACTCCGAACTCTACCACGGCGGCGCCGTGCAGGGCGATGAAACGTCCGTCGGAGGTGCCGCCGCCCGTGGACAGGGTCGGGGCGATCCCGCATTGCTCGCGCACGATCTCGCGGGCGGTCTCCACCAGGGGACCGTGTGCGGTGAGGAAGGGCTCGCCGGCTGGCCG
Organism: Gammaproteobacteria bacterium; assembly: GCA_965115835.1. Classification (GTDB taxonomy): domain Bacteria; phylum Pseudomonadota; class Gammaproteobacteria; order Steroidobacterales; family Foliamicaceae; genus Foliamicus. The sequence continues at coordinate 1,451,195 of OZ220471.1, read as the reverse complement.
CCATACGATTTCGTATTCGATGTCGTGGCGGCTCAGCAGGTTCTCCACCCATTCCTTGATCTGCTCGCTCTGCCACTGGTTGGTGAAGCGGAAGTTGAAGCGCGTGACCAGCTCGCCCGGAAATACATTGGTGGCGCCCGCGTCGGCATGCACCTTCACCACCTGGAAGCCGGTAGGCGGGAAGTGCTCGTTCCCCTTGTCCAGCGGCGTGGCGTACAGGTCGGCGAGAACCGGCGCGAAACTTTCAATGGGGTTGCGCGCCAGCGCCGGGTAGGCCACATGGCCCTGTTCGCCGCGCACGGTCATGGTGGCGCTGAGCGACCCGCGCCGGCCGATCCGCAAGGTGTCGCCCAGCCGTTTGGAGCATGAGGGTTCGCCAACCACGCACCAGGCGATGGTCTCGTCCCGGGCGCTGAGCGTGTCCATCACGCGGCGGGTGCCGTCGGCCGCCGGGCCTTCCTCGTCGCTGGTAATCAGGAAGGCCAGCGAACCCTTGTGTCCGGAGTGCTCATTGGCGAAATCGATTCCGGCGCGAACCATCGCCGCTATGCCCGATTTCATGTCGGCGGCCCCGCGCCCTTTCAGCCAGCCCTCGTGCAACTGCGGCTCGAAGGGGTCGTGCTCCCAGGCGTCCAGCGGACCCGGGGGAACGACATCGGTGTGACCGGCAAAGCACAGGACCGGCGAATCGCCTCCGTGCCGCGCCCAGAGGTTGGACACCTTGCCGAAGGGCATGTGCTCGACGCTGAAGCCGGCCTCCTCCAGCAATTCGCCGATGAGCTCCTGACAACCCTCGTCCGCCGGCGTGACCGATGGCCGGCGCATCAGTTCCATCGCCAGATCCAGCGTTTGCTTGTCGGCCGTGTCAGTCATCGCGCAACAGTTCGTTCAGGGAGGTGCGGCGGCGGGTGCGTTCGTCGACCCGCTTGACGATCACGGCGCAATACAGCTGTGCGCGGCTCTTGCCGTCGGGCAGGCTGCCGGGCACCACCACCGAGCCTGCCGGCACCCGGCCATGAAGTATTTCATCGCGCGCCCGGTCGTAGATGCGCGTGCTCTGGCCGATATATACGCCCATGGAGAGGACCGAGCCACGCTCCACCACGACTCCCTCGACGACTTCCGACCGTGCGCCGATGAAGCAGTCGTCCTCGATGATCGTGGGCGTGGCCTGCAGCGGCTCCAGCACGCCGCCAATTCCGGCGCCGCCCGAAACATGCACATTCTTCCCGACTTGCGCACAGCTTCCCACGGTGGCCCAGGTGTCGATAAGCGTTCCGCTGTCCACATAGGCGCCGATGTTGACGTAACTGGGCATCAGCACAACGCCAGGCGCGATGTAGGCGCCGCGCCGCGCCAGCGCATCGGGGACCACGCGCACTCCGGATGAACGGATATTGCCCCTCCCGAACTTCAGCGGAACCTTGTCGAAGAAGTGTGCGTATCCGCCGTCGAACTTGCGGCCGGGCGTTACTCCGAAGTACAGGAGCACCGCTTTCTTCAGCCACTCATTGACCCGCCAGCCCTTGTCCGACGGCTCCGCCACACGGATCTGGCCGTTGTCGAGCAACGCGACGACCTGTTCGAGCGCGTCGCGCAGGTCCTCCGGCGCGCTGTCGGGCGACAGTTCGCTGCGGCGGTCGTACGCGGCTTCGATTGTGCTGCGCAGATTCTGCACTTCAAGCCTTGCTGGGTTGGTTTGCGGTTTTTCCCGGCGGGAAGGCGCGATTATCGCATCCTGGCGGCGGTTGTCCGGTCATGCGCCTTGCCGGCGGCTCGGGTTGCGCCGTTTCGGGGCCAAAACGACGGCGTTTTCAGGGGGAGGGGCGCACAGGCCGCCTCAGGTCGTTGGAGGCGGCGGCAGTGGCGGCGGGGTTGGGCCACACAGGCCGCCTCAGGTTACCGGCGCATGATCTTTCTGCTACGTCTTCAGGGCTTGCGCGAGCAAGGCGAGACGGCGCCCGAGGGCTTCGGCAAGGGTCTTTTCTTCGCCAGTGAGGCCGTTGTCGCTGGCGCGTTCCACATGGGATGCGCCGTAGGGCGAGCCGCCCGAGGCGGTCTTGCGCAGGTTCGGTTCGGTGTAGGGGATGCCCGCCAGCACCATGCCGTGATGCAGCAGCGGCACGGCCAGCGACAGCAGTGTGGCTTCCTGTCCGCCATGCATGCTGTTGGAGGAAGCAAACACTACTGCCGGCTTGTTCACCAGCGCGCCCGACAGCCACTCGGCCGCGAGGCCGTCGAGGACATGCTGGATGGGCGCGCCGGGGCAGCCGAATCGCGTGGGGCTGCCCAGCGCCAGGCCTGCGCAGCAGCGGATATCGTCCCTGGAGACATAGGGGGCGCCGCTTTCGGGCACGCCGGGCAGGCCTTCGCCGGACTGGGCGGCTACCGGGGGAGCGGTGCGCAGTATGGCCTCGCAGTCGGGTATCGTCTCGATGCCGCGGCCGATGGCGCGGGCCAGCGCCTCGGTGGCGCCTTTCACCGAGTGGTAGACCACCAGAATTTGCAACTCGCCGCTCACGGGCTACCGCGCCTCGCTGGCGTCGGGTCGATGTTGCGCGCAACTGCCATGCGATTCACGCCGATTCTAGCGCCGGGCCGTCCTCCATTGCCTCCGGCAGTGCCGGTCGCGCCCTCAAGGACTCCAGCGCTTCGCCCGCTCCGGCCAGTTCCGCGGTTCGGGGAAATCCGGCATGGGCGCTCGTCCCAGGAGACCCGGGAGAGTAGAATGCTCCCATGTCCACGGAAATCTGCCGCCGGTACATCGTGTCCGGGCGCGTCCAGGGCGTGTTCTTCCGGGCCAGCACGGCCAGCATGGCCCACCGTCTCGGAGTGCGGGGGAGGGCCTCGAACTTGCCCGGGGGCGAGGTGCTGGTGCTGGCGCTGGGCCCGGCGGCAGCAGTGGAGGAGCTGGGCCGGTGGCTGCGCCAGGGCCCCCCTTCGGCCCATGTGGCCGATGTGCAGACCAGCGAGGAGCAACCGCAGGACTGGAGCCACCTGTCCGATTTCAGAACCGGATGACGGGTTGCCAGCCAACGGCCGGCTGGCCGGTGGTTCTCGGCAGGCATCGTGGGGGAGTCGCTGGCAGGGCGTTATCTGTCGGCTTGGCGGCGGGTGCGCTCCAGCAGGAATTCGGCTGCTTCGTCCACATCCAGCCGCTCGGCGGCGTCCGAGCGGCGGTGCTTGTATTCCAGCGTTCCCTGCTTCAGCCCGCGCGCACTGATCACCACCCGGTGGGGAATGCCGATCAGGTCGGCGTCTGTCAGCTTCACGCCAGGGCTTGCGTCGCGGTCGTCGAAGAGCGCCTCCACTCCCCGGGAGCTCAATGACTCGTACAGCGCTCCGGCGGTTGCCCGCACCTCGTCGTCGCGGCTGATATTCAGCCCCACCAGAATGACGCTGAAAGGCGCCATCGCTTCCGGCCAGATGATGCCCCGTTGGTCATGGTTCTGCTCGATGGCCGCCGCTACCGTTCGCGTCACGCCCAGGCCGTAGCAGCCCATCTGCGGGTGTCGCTCGACGCCGTTCTCGTCCAGCACCGTTGCGTTCATGGAGCGGCTGTACTTGTCGCCGAGCTGGAAGATGTGACCTACTTCGATGCCACGGGCGATCTTCAGCGTTCCGCCGCCGCCCGGACTCGGGTCGCCCGCCACCGCATTGCGCAGGTCCGCGGTGTCCGGTTCGGGCAGGTCGCGGCCCCAGTTGACATCCACATGATGCTTGTCGCGCCGGTTGGCGCCGCACACGAAATTGGCGCGGTGGGCTGCGGCGTGATCGACGAAGGTGGGTACGCGCAGGCCGACGGGCCCCACGAAACCCGGCGGACAGCCCGCCGCCTGGGCCACCTCCTGCGCGTTGGCCAGTTTCAGGGGCTTGGCGATTCCGGGCAGGCTGCCGGCCTTCAGTTCGTTGACCTGATGGTGTCCGCAAAGCACCAGCGCCACAACGCCGCCGTCATCGGCTTTCACCAGCAAGGTCTTCAGGCAGTCTTCCGGCGGCCGGCCCACTCGCGCGGCGATCTGGCGGATGGTGCGCGTGCCCGGTGTATGCGCCTCGGTCATGTCGCCCTGCGGCGCCGCCCGCGCGCCCGCAGGCGGCAAGGCGGGCGCCAACTCCAGGTTGGCCGCGAAATCGTCCCCGTCGCACCATGCGATGAGGTCTTCGCCGGAATCCGCCAGCACGTGAAACTCCTGCGAGCGCGAGCCGCCGATTTCGCCGGAATCCGCCTGCACCACGCGGTACTTCAATCCCAGCCGCTCGAATATGCGACTGTAGGCCTCGCGGTAGCGGCCGTACGTCTCGCGCAGGGACTTTTCGTCGAGGTGGAAGGAATAGGCGTCCTTCATGATGAATTCGCGCGCCCGCATGACGCCGAAACGTGGTCGGATTTCGTCGCGAAACTTGGTCTGCATCTGGAAGAAACTGACGGGCAGTTGCCGGTAGCTCTTCAGCTCGCGGCGCGCGATGTCGGTCACCACCTCTTCGTGCGTCGGCCCGAAGCAGTATTCCCGCTCGCCGCGGTCGCGCATTTTCAACAGCAGGTCGCCGTAGTCCTGCCAGCGTCCGCTCTCGCGCCACAGTTCGGCGGGATGAACGGCGGGCATCAGCACTTCATGCGCCCCGATGCGCTCCATTTCCTCCCGGGTCACGCGCTCGACGATGCGCGCCACTCGCCAGCCCATGGGCATCCACGTGAACAGCCCTGCCGCCAGCCGCCGCACCATGCCCGAGCGCAGCATCAGGCGGTGACTGGCGATTTCGGCTTCTGCCGGGGTCTCTCGCAGGGTGGCTATGGGCAGCTTGGAAAGGCGCATCATCAAGTCCGCGATCGGAAGCGGCCATTGTAGAGGAAGCGTTCGCGGCCCGCTCGAACCGTCGCGGCGCCCCGATTGTGGCAGACTTGGGGCACATGGGCGGCAAGCGCAAGAAGTTGACCGGTAGGCGGGCGGTGGCCCGCAAGCGCGGGATTTACCTGTTCCCCAACCTGATTACCAGCGGGGCGCTGTTTGCCGGCTTTTACGCCATCGTGGCGGGGGTGGATGGCGAATTTGCGCGGGCCGCGATCTCGTTGTACGTGGCCATGATTCTCGACGCGCTCGACGGGCGGGTGGCGCGGCTGACCGGTACCGAAACCGAGTTTGGCCGCCAGTACGATTCGCTTTCCGATGTGATCGCCTTCGGTCTGGGACCGGCGGTGGTCATCTATCAGTGGGGCCTTGATCACATGGGAGATTCCGGCTGGGTGTGGGACAAGGCCGGATGGGTGATTGCCTTTCTGTTTGCAGTGGCAACGGCCTTGCGTCTGGCGCGCTACACCGCGCGGGATTCGGTCGGCGCCAAGAACTACTTCGAGGGCCTGCCATGTCCGGCGGCGGCGGGCTTCGTGGCGGGCTTCGTATGGCTGGCTGCGGAATCGGGATGGAGCGGCTTGCCGGTGCTGATGCTCGCCGGGTTCGTTACCCTGGCGGCCGCGTTGCTGATGTGCATGCGAATTGCCTATCCCAGCCTGAAGCACTTCGCCGTCAACCGCCGCCTGCGCTTTACCCAGATGGCGGCTATCCCGGTATGTTTCGCGCTGATCGCGCTGGATCCGCCGCGCATGCTGTTTGCCTTGTTCGGCGTCTATGTGGGCCTGGGTCTGGGGCTGCTGTTGTGGCGCCGGCTGCGGAAGAACCGTGAACGCGGGATGCGCGCCGTCACCGATTGATGGTGAAATCCCATGTCTGAAGCTGGATGCGGGGAAGGAACCGGAGGCTTGTCGCTCGCCGCCTGCCTGCTGTTCATTGCATCCGCTGGCCGATGAATCGTCCTGCGCGCGGCTTCAGCACGGCGCAGCGCGACCTGCTGGACCTGATGGATGCGCGCGTGTGGCAGCCGCGAGCGCCGTCCGCTCCGGTTGCTGAAGCGCGGCCCGAGGCAGGTGGCGAAGCGGCGGCCGGCGCCGCAGGCGTGGCGCCCGCCGCGTCCCCGCCCGCTGCGGTTGCGCCGCCGCCCGAACTCGAGGCGCTGGAGAGCACGGTGGCTGCCTGCACGGGTTGCGCGCTGCATGCCGGCCGCCGGCAGACGGTGTTCGGCGTGGGCAATCCGAACGCCGACTGGATGTTTGTGGGAGAAGCTCCCGGGGAAGAAGAAGACCGCCGCGGCGAACCTTTCGTGGGTCGCGCCGGCAAGTTGCTGGACGCGATGCTGCGGGCCATGGAACTGGACCGGACCATGGTGTATATCGCCAATATCGTCAAGTGCCGCCCGCCCGGCAATCGCAACCCCGGCCCGGAGGAAGCAGCGGCCTGCATTCCGTACCTGCGCCGCCAGATCGAACTGATCGAGCCGCGCCTGATCGTTGCCCTGGGCGCGGTGGCGGCCCAGCGCCTGCTGGAGACCAACCGGCCGGTGGGCGCGCTGCGCGGTCTGCTCCACCGTCCGGCGCACTGGGCCTGCCCGCTGCTGGTTACCTATCACCCCGCCTACCTGTTGCGGTCTCCGGGACAGAAACGGAGGGCATGGGAGGACTTGCAGCTGGCGATGCGCGAGATGGAGGCGCTGCGCCGGGAACGAGAGGTCGCTTGAAGGCGTCCGGGCGAGAGCGTTTCGCCGGACTCGGGGGGCTGTCCGGCGAGGCTTGGCGCTGGGCGATGTACGACTGGGCCAACTCCGCTTTCGCCCTGATCGTCATGACCTCGTTCGTGCCGCTGCTGCTGCGCGAGCACTGGTCGGCCGGCGAAACCTCCACCGGGATCACTTTCCTTTGGGGTGCGGCCAACAGCATCGCGGCCCTGCTGCTGGCGGTCGCCGCGCCGCTTCTGGGCGCGCTTGCCGACCGGGGCGGGCCACGCCGGCGGATCCTGATGAGGTGGTGTCTTGCGCCCGGCGCGGTCTGCACCATGGCGCTTGCCCTGCCCGGCAGTGGCGACTGGCTGTGGGGCCTGACGCTGTTCGTGGTGGCCTGGCTGGGCTACTCCGCGGCAAACGTGTTCTATGACGCGCTTCTGGTGGAGGTCGCGGCGCCGAAGCGCTACGAGCTGGTGTCGGCCCTGGGCTTTTCGCTCGGCTATATCGGCAGCGCCTTGCTGTTTACCCTGTGCGCTTTCGTTGCGGTGGATCCGTCGCGCTTCGGTCTGGCTTCCGGGACGCAGGCCATGCAACTGAGCATGCTGGTCGTGGGCGTGTGGTGGATCCTGTTCTCCATTCCGCTGCTGCGGGGCGGAAGGCGCAGCGCGCCGCCGCGTCCCCGGCCGCCGCTCGGGGCGGTGTGGCGGCAGCCGTGGAACACGTTGCGCGAAGCGCGGCGCCACCCGCAACTGTGGCTGTTTCTGCTGGCCTACTTTCTCTACATCGACGGAGTCCACACCATCATCAAGATGGCGGTGGACTTCGGCGCCGCGATCGATCTGCCGCCATCCCACCTGGTGCTGGCGATCCTGGTGACCAACTACCTGGGGTTCCCGGCTACCCTTGCTTTCGGATTCGCCGGTGGGCGCTTCGGCCCGCGGCGCGGCATCCATGCGGCGCTGGCGATTTATTGCGCAGTCATCCTGTTCGCCAGCCTGGCCAGCCAGATCTGGCATTTCTATATGCTGGCGGCGATGATCGGCCTGGCCCAGGGCGGCGTCCAAAGCCTGAGCCGCTCGCTGTTCGCGCGTCTGGCGCCCCCGGAAAAGGCCACCGAAATGTTCGGTTTCTACAACATGTTCGGCCGGTTTGCGGCGATTCTGGGACCGATCCTTGCCGGCTACGCTTCTCTGGTCTTCGGCAGCCAGCGCCTGGGCGTATTGGCGATCCTGGTGCTTGTGGCGGCGGGTTTCGTCTTGCTGGCGCGCGTCAGGGAAGCGCCGGCGGCAGGTTGAGGCCGAATGTGCGGGCCGCCTGCGCCACGACGCGATCTGCGCGTTTCGGCGCCGGGTCGCGGAGGCGGCGCTCGGTGTCCTGGCCGGTTTCGCCGGTGGCGAAGGGGCGCAAGCGGTGGCGCCTGATGCGCCCGGGAGGCCGGAGCGGGCGGGATCGTCCGGAAACCGCAAGGAGCAGGCCCGGTATCAGGCTGTCATTGCAGGCGCTGAAACCAATAGGAGACCAGACAAGGATGTTGCAAGGCTGCGGTCCGGTCTGGCGAGGTCTCCGGCTCAGTGTTGCTCCAGGATGCTGCCGTGGCCGTGGATGCGATCCCGGATCCCGCAGCGGCGCAGCGCGTCCCAGTACGTTACCGCGTTGATCGCCAGCACCGGCTTGCCCAGCCATCGCTCGGCCTGCGCGCAGATGTCCATGGCAGGCAGGTTGGTGCCCACCTGCACGATGGCTTCCGCATCGTCGCCGTCGAGTTGCCGGATCGCCGCCCGCATGTCGGCCCCGGAGGTGTGCGCAATCTCGACGGGTGACGGGCGCTTGAGGCCGATCAGCCGGAGCACCTCGAAACCCGCTTCCAGAAAGTAATCCCGCACCTGTTCGTCGCCGCGCGGCATGTGCGGCGTCAGCACGACGATTTTTCCGATCCCGAAGGCCTCGAGCGCGGCGACGGTAGCGGTCGAACCCATCGATACGCTCCTGCCCGCGCGCCGGGCAAGGCTGTCCTGGAGTTTCGCCGCCTGCCTCACGCCACCCCAGAAGGCCTCCAGGGCCACACCCATGATGATGTGGTCCACTTCGGCGGAAGCCAGACTGTCGATGGCGTCGCCCATGCCGTCGCGCATTGCCTGCACATGCTCCAGGAAGTCCTTCTCGGTGGTGATCCGGCGCTGGCGGATGCGCACCCGGCCGGTGTGGTTGGTCACGCCGGGCGGGCGCAGCAGTTCGCATTCGGGCTGAACCGTGGTGTTGGTGGAAGGCGCCGCGATGCCGATGCGAAGGCGATAGCCGTGGTAGTCGGTCATGGGTATTCTCCGGGGGCGCAGTGGGGCGCGGGGATTGTAAATGTTGGCGAAATAGTCGAGTATCCGCTGCCATGTCCGATACGACTCACTCCACGGGCGGCGTGTACCGACTGCTCGGGTTCATTCCCCTGCGCCTCGAAGAGGGCGTGCGCCGCCGCCATGTGGACGCGCTGTACTTCGGCGCGTTCTTTTCCATCGGCCTTTTGACCTTCATCAATGTGCAGCAGGGATACCTGTTCACCAACCTGGGTATTCCCGAGGGCGAGCAGGGGGGGGTGGCCGGCAGACTTGTCCTGATCAACGAGATCGTCGTCCTGAGTGTCGTGTATTGGCTGGGGGCGCTGTCCGACCGCGTCGGGCGGCGCGTGGTCTACGCGCTGGGCTTCAGCCTCGTGGGCATTTGCTACGTGCTGTATCCGCTGGCCACCCGGGTCGAGCACCTGTTTCTGGCGCGGCCGCTGTTCGCCTGCGGCGCGGCGTGCATTTCCGCCATGCTGGCGGCGGTGATCAACGACTACCCCGACGAGAAATCGCGCAGCAGATTCCAGGCGGCGGCCTTCATACTCAACGGGATCGGAATCGTTGCGGTCAATGAATCGGCCGGCAGGCTGATCAAGTGGTACAAGACCCTGGGGCTGGAATCGCTCATGGTGGGCCGGGCCACGTTCTGGACCGCATCGGCCGTTTGCCTGATCCTGGCGCTGGTGCTGATCCGCTTTCTCAAGTCGGGCGCGCCGGCTCAGGTCGAGAAACGGGAGGGCCTGTTCAAGACTGTGGGCGTGGCGTTCCACGCGGCGCGCAATCCCCGGGTGGCCCTGGCCTATATCGGCGCGCTGGTCTCGCGCGGCGACCTCGCCGTGGTCAGCGTCTTCTACTCCCTGTGGCTGCGGCAGGTGGGAATGGAGCAGGGCCTGTCCAGCGAAGAGGCGCAGGCGCGCGCGGTGCTCTTCTATGTTGTCGCCCAAGCCTGCGCCGTGCCGTGGGCGGCCATCATGGCGCCGATACTCGACCGGATCAATCGCGTTGCGGGCATTGCGATCGCCATGTTCCTGGCCGCCTGCGGCTATCTGTCGATGCCGTTCTTCCCCGATCCCATCAGCAACTGGATGTACCTGGGCGCGGCCCTGATCGGCATGGGCGAGATGTGCGCGCAGCTCTCGGCAATCGCGCTGATCGGAAAGGAAGCGCCGGCGCGCGGCCGGGGTTCGGTCATCGGCCTGTTCAGCTTTTTCGGGGCCTTGGGGATCATGAGTTCCGGACTGTTCGGCGGCTGGCTGTTCGATCACTGGGAGCGTTACGGGCCGTTCGTCATGGTCGGCGTTGGCAATGTGATCGTGTTCTCGCTGGCGCTGCTGCTGTTGTGGCGCGAGGCCAGGCGCCGCAAGGCGCAGGCCGCCGGTCTCGCGAGTTAACCCGCCAGCCTCGCGGCCCCGGACCGCGGCCTTCGCAGACGGCGGGCCTGTGGTGTTTCGGGTCTGCTGCCGGAATCGGGCCGGAGACGGAGCGCCCGACTGGCGCCTTCACTACGGAACCGCTGCCGAATCGCGGTAACGATCAAGGCAAGCAAATTGCTCGCCTTCTGGTTGACACAAGAATGCAAATGTGTATAGTTCTCATTTGTGTCTATACCTTGAGTTCTCGATCAGGAGGAATACCCATCATGCTTACCCATTCCGCTCGCGGGGATATACGCGCCAACCTCACGCAACAGAAGAACCGGGCCGAAGCGCTCCGTCGCCCGCGCGAGAGCGGCGCCTGCCTTGCCAGCAAGGCTCTCGCGGTGGCCATCGGCGCCGCGGTCACCGGCGCGGCGCCGGCAAAGGCTTCCGGCGCCGGCGAAGTCGCACGGGACAAGACCGACATCATCGAGGTGATCGAGGTGTACGGAGAAAGAAACGCGCCTTACAAGGCCCGGCGGTCGGGAGATTTGCGTCACGCTGCCGATCTGGCGGACTCGCCGCAGACCATGACGATACTGACCCAGTCGCAGGTTGCCGATTCCGGAAAGACGGACCTGAAGGACATCCTCGCCTCCCAGGCAGGCATCACCCTGGGCACCGGAGAAAACGGCAATGCCTTCGGCGACCGCTACATCATTCGGGGACATGAAGCGCGCAGCGATGTCTTCGTGGACGGTGTGCGCGACCCCGGGATGACCACCCGCGAGAGCTTCGCCAGCGAGCAGATCGAAATCACGAAGGGGCCGAACTCCACGTTCGCAGGGCGCGGCAGTTCCGGGGGCGCGGTCAACGGCATCACCAAGCAGGCCACGGTCGATTATCACTTTGCCATTGCTGCCGGCGCTTTCGGCAGCGACGACTATCACCGCGCCACGTTCGACCTGAACCAGCCGCTTTCCGGCGCGACGGCGGTTCGGATCAACCTTCTGCATGCCGGCCAGCAGACGCCGGACCGTGCGCCGGCGGCGAAAAGGCGTGTGGGAGGACTGATTTCCGGAATCTGGGAAGCCAGCGAACAGCTTGAGCTCGCCGCCGACTATTACCGGCTTGCGGCCGACGACAAGCCGGACCTCGGCGGCTACTTCGATCGGACCGAACGCCAACCCGCGAAAGACGTCCCGGTATATCTGCAAGGCAATGATTTCCTGGATACCGAAGTCGATGTTTTCACCCTCAAGGCGAGTTACATGTTCAGCGACACACTGAAACTGCGAAATGTCGCCCGCTACGGCGCAACGGACAACGGCTATGTGGTCACCGGCGCGCGCGGGGGGACGCGGCACGCCACCGACCCCGACGCGCCCGGCGCGGCAACCTTCACCCTCAGCACTCATCAGGGCTGGCAGGAAGTGGACTACCTTGTCAATCAGGTGAATCTGTTCTGGGAAACCGAGTTCGGCGCAATGCGACACCAGTTCGTCCTGGGAGCGGAATACTCCGATGAGGAAGTGCAAAACGGCGTTTTCAACACGGCGAACAGCGGCGCTTCGAACTGCGTCCTGCCCGGGTGGCGCGGCAGGCCGCCGCGGGCGGGGTATTGCGGGCTGGGACCCTCCGGAAGACCCGTTGCCGGTCTCGGTTCGCTGCTCGGCAGGACCATCGAACGCGGGCCGCGGGATTCCCATTTCAGGGTGCGAACCCTGTCTTCGTACCTGATGGATACGGTTGCCCTGGGAGATGCGTGGACCGGCTTTTTCGGTGTCCGGCACGACCGGTTCGACTATCGCAACCAGGTGCGCTCGAGAAGGAGCGGCGCTCTGGTGGACTACGCCTATTCCGACGGATTCTGGAACGGTCATGCCGGTATCGTGCGGAACCTGGGCAGGCGTGGAAATTTTTACCTTGCCTACAGCACGGCCAGCAACATCAATGGCGGCGAATCCGATTTGGGTAGTAGCTGCGGGTACGGGGGACTGTGTGGAACACCCGATCAGGTCAAGCTGTCCGATCCCGAGCGGGTCGAAAGCCTGGAGTTGGGCACGAAATGGCAGCTGTTCGACAATCGCCTGCTCGCCACGGCTGCGCTCTTTCGCATGACCAAGAGTGATGTCATGGAAAGTGTGGGGGATTCTTACCTGAGTCTCGGCACGCTCAACACAGGCAAGAACCGGGTTGAGGGCGTCGAACTGGCGCTTGCTGGCGCGTTGACGGACAAGTTGGCCGTTCAGCTTTCCGCCGCCTTGATGAGTTCGGAAGTGCTCGAAGCGTTCAATCCGCAGCACGAGGGTCTGGCGCTCGGCAACTTTGCCGACGACAGCGTCCATGTGCAGCTGCGCTATCAGGCCACCGCAAGATGGGCGATTGGCGCTTCCTGGACCTACAAGGGCGAAATGTACGGTGGCCAACCCGACGCCGCAGCGGGATACGATGCTTCCATTGGCGACTATTCCATCGTGGCGCCCTCCTGGCATGTGGTTGATATCTTTGCCAAATACCAGCCCGTGGAATCGGTCGAGCTGCGGCTGAATGTGGGCAACCTGACGGATGAGACCTACTGGAGGGCGGCATACCGTTCCGGGGCGTTCATGTATCTTGGCGATGCGAGAAGCATTCGCACCTCCGTGACCTGGGCGTTTTGACAGCTCCGCCCAGGTTGCCCACCTGCCTCGCCGACTTCGAGGCCCTGGCCCGGAAAGCGCTGCCGCCGGCAACCTATGCCCACATTGCCGGCGGCAGCGCCGACAACCGGACATCGAAAGCCAATACGACGGCGCTCGAGGCGTACCAGATCGTGGCCCGGGTACTCGTGGATTGCCAGGAAGGCTCCACCCGCACAACCCTGCTTGGCCAGTCACTCGCTCACCCTGTCCTGCTCGCGCCGGTGTCGCATCAGCGGCTTGTGCATCCGGAGGGCGAGGTAGCCACGGCGCAGGCAGCTGATGCGCTCGATACCTGCATGGTCGTGAGCACCATGGCCTCCCGCTCACTGGAATCCATTGCCGGCGTCCTGCCGGAGAACAAGTGGTTTCAGCTGTATATGCAGGAACGTTGGGAAGATACGGACGCCCTCGTCCGGCGCGCCGAGGCGGCCGGATACAAGGCGCTGGTGGCGACAGTGGACGCTCCGGTTACCGGCATGCGCAATCAGGCCGAACGCGCCGGCTTCGCCATGCCGCCCCAGGCGGAGAGCGTGAATGTTCCGAACCCCGGCCATGCCGGGACGATTGCCTTGTCGCCGCAACAAAGCCGAATATTTCAAGGCGCGATGGCTCATGCGCCCACCTGGAACGATGTGCGACGCCTGCTCGATTGCAGCGCATTGCCTGTGCTGCTCAAGGGCGTACTGAGTGCAGGGGACGCCCTGCGGGCGAAACGCCTTGGAGTGCAGGGATTGGTCGTTTCCAATCACGGTGGCCGCGCCCTTTGCCCGGCGCCCGCCGCCGCAGATGTTCTGCCCGGGATTCGTCGCGCTGTCGGCGATGACTTCCCGCTGTTGGCGGACGGCGGCGTGCGGCGCGGCAGCGATGTATTCGTCTATCTGGCGCTCGGCGCCGATGCGGTACTGATCGGGCGTCCCCAAATGTATGCATTGGCGGTGGATGGCGCCCGCGGGGTGGCGCGCATGCTGCGCATGATTCGTGATGAGCTGGAAATCACCATGGCTCTGGCTGGATGCCCCGGAATTTCCGATATCGCTCCCGGTTTCCTGCGGCGCGTCGCCACGGAGCGACTCTCATGATGCTTTCCATCGAGGGGTTTCTGGAAGCTGGCGAACTGAAGACTTTTCGTCGCCGGCTGAAGCGGGCGCGATGGCGCGATGGCGCCCGCACCGCGGGCCGGCTGTCCACCGCGGCCAAGCGCAATTGGCAGACGGATCCCGCCTGCAGCCATGCACGGGAATTGGCCAACCTGCTGCTCGGGAAAATGGGGCATCACGCGGAGTTGCTGTCCGCCTGCCTGCCGCACCGCATTCGCCCGCCGGTGTTCAATCGCTATCGGGTAGGCGAGGCCTATGGCGCCCATGTCGATGCCGCGGTCATGCCGATGACAGACTCCGGAGAGATCCTGCGCAGCGATATATCCATGACGCTGTTCCTCTCGCCGCCGGATGACTACGAAGGCGGAGAGTTGGTTATCGAAGGCGATAACGGCGCGCATACCGTGAAGTTGGCGGCCGGGGACATGATTCTCTATTCCTCCGGCGCGCAACACCGCGTCAATCCCGTTACCCGGGGCGAACGGCTGGCGGCGATTACCTGGATTCAGAGCCTGATTCCCGACGCCGGGTGCAGGTCGGTGTTGCATGACCTGGACCGGACGGTCCAATCGCTGACAGTTGCGGGCGCCGCCGATGCCGGGGAGCTGTTGCGGTTGAGCGCTGTCTATCACAATCTGGTGCGACGGTTTTCCCAGGTGTAGCGGGCCTGACGTGACGATCGCTTCCGAAGGCCGGATCCCCTGCCGGCCCGCGTTCAGGCCAGGCGAAACCGCAGTTCGCCGTCCCGAAAAAAGGAATTCTCCGGCTGACGCCATGCAGTGAACCCGGACCGTATGGCGGACGGCGGCCCTGTGCTGTTATTCTTGGTTCGCTGCGCTGGCCGCAGCGAAGGCTCGCGCGCAAAAGGCGGGGGGATTCGGGAACTGTCGCATGTCAAGGGGAACGCATATGCAATCGCAACGGCGGGATTTCATCAAGGGTTTCGGAGCTGCGGGCGCCTTTGGCGCCGCCGCCCTGAGTTT
This sequence comes from Gammaproteobacteria bacterium, assembly GCA_965115835.1. GTDB lineage: Bacteria > Pseudomonadota > Gammaproteobacteria > Steroidobacterales > Foliamicaceae > Foliamicus. The sequence continues at coordinate 1,436,194 of OZ220471.1, read as the reverse complement.
GGGGGGTTGCGGAGATGTCAACGTCACCATCAACGACAACGGCGCCGGCAACGGAGATGCTTCAGGCTCGCAGGATTATCTGCGCGGACCCTATGTGGACCTTGGTACTGGCGAGGGCAACAAGATCGGCTACGCGCGCACCCAGGGCGACCTGGACGAAAGCAAGCAGAAGACCGGCTGGTTCAAGGGCTACGTGATGGGTGTGCGCCCGGGCGAGAAGATTCGAGACCTGTTCGGCTTTGCCGGATGGGGGGTTTCGCGCCTGCAGCAGAATCCGGACGGCTCCATCGCCAAGATCCTGCGCGAGGTGGGCTATTACACGGACCTTCGCAGCGGCGAGGTGCTGGAGGAGTGGCGCAACCCGTACAGCAACGAAACCGTGCCTGTGGTTCCGATCGCCAACGACCCCTTCAACTACGTCATCAGCGACCATTTTCCCGAACCGCCGGAGTTCGGGGGGCTGAACGAAGAAAGACCGCCAAAGATACCATTCGTCCTGCCGTGGAAGCAGCGAGGCAATCGCCTGGACATGGAAATCCATATCCACCTCCATTACCCCAACGCCCTGGACCCCGCGAAATGGGTGCGCGAGTCCTCGGGCGAGATGGTTCGGGTGTCCGAGTTCTTCGCATTTCACGTGGACGGCGCGCAGATGCAGAATGCCAACCTGACCACCTTGCCGTACCACGGCGTCTGGAACCGCACGACGCCGTGGCTGCCCTGGATGCTGATGGGGAGGGCGCCCGGTTTTTGTCAGTACGCCGCCTTCATGGGCGCCGGAGAGGATCTCGAGCAGGTACACGACCGGGCGCTGCTCGACTACGCCGAGAAGCACCACGCGAAGTACTTCACCGCGCCGGAAACCTACGATCCGGAAACGCCCAGTCTGTCCAGCCTGGAGCTGTACTCGATCGAACGCACGCCTGCGCCGCCGAAGGAAGAAATCTGACGCGGCGCGCGGCGGTCCCGCCGGACTCCGGAATTCCGGGCGGATGCGGCGGAGTCGTCCGGCAGCCGCAAGGGGCAAGCCGATCCCCGGGCGTCGCCGCAGGGATTGCCAATCGAGAATACGGGCTGGACGACAGGAAATGGCATGCAGCTTTCCCTGAGGCCGGGTGCGACGGAGAATCCGGGGTCAGGCCCGGGAACTGCCTCCAGGCGCGCTTGCGGTCGATGCTGGCCGGCCGCAAGCCGTGCAGTTTGCCGGTCAGGGGAGCGATGCGCCGATGGCCCTCGGAATGGATGGCGCCCAGGCTCGTGACCTGAAGCACGACCCGTCCGGCAAGCGCCTGATGGGTCTGTGGCTCGTGCCCGGGCTCACTCTGACCAACGGCTGGTCGCTGATTTTGGTGTCATTCACCACCGTGGGGCTGCTCACGGCGATTACCGGCGTTCAGACCAATGTCCTGAGCGAGAACTTCGGCATCGAGGCCCGGGACCAGGGACAGTGGATCAGCGCCCTGGTGCTGTGGACCGAGTTCATACTGCTGGTGGTGTTCGGTTTGGTGGGGGTGGCGGCGGACCGCATCGGGCGGCGGCAGATCTACGCCCTCGGGCTGGTCCTGCTGGGCCTGAGCTATGTGTTTCACGCCTGGGCCTTCGAGGAGTGGCAGCTGTTCGGCGCGCGCGCGATCTATGCGGTGGGCATTGGCGCGGCCACCGGGATGCTCGGCGCCATCCTTGCCGACTACCCGCAGGAAATTTCGCGCGGGCGCGTGGTGGCGGTTACCGGAGCGCTCACCGGCATCGGCGTGGTGCTGATCAAGCTCATGTTCGGCGATGGCGCGCGAGTGCTGGTTGAACGTCTGGCGCTGCCCGAGGATCTGGCTCTGACCACGGGACTGTTCCTGGTCGCGACGGTGGCGTTGATGACCGCCCTGGTTGCGGGTTTCGGCCTGCAACCGGGTGCGCCCACCAAACGCGAGGCGCGCCCGCCGGTGAGGGAGCTGCTGGGTGCGGGCGTTCGCGAGGCAATCGCCAACCCGCGTGTTGCCGTCGCCTATGCCGGGGCTTTCGTGGCCCGCAGCGATCTGGTGATACTGGGCAGTTTTCTGACCGCCTGGGGGCGGCTTGCGGCCGAGGCGGCGGGGCTGGTCGGATCCGAGGCCCAGGCAGTGAGTGTGCGGCCCTTTGCCGCCGCCCAGGCCGCCGCCCTGATATGGATCGTGATTCTGGGGTTTGTCCTGGAGAAGCGCGACCGGCTGTGGTCGCTGGTCATCAGCTTTGCGGTCGCTACCCTCGGCTACCTGGGAATGTACCTTGTGGGCGACGACCTGCTTTCGCCCCGGTCGATTCCGCTGCTGTGCCTGCTGGGCGCCGGCCAGATCAGCGCATTCTGGGGCGCTACCACACTGATCGGACGGGAGGCTCCGAAAGCGGCGCGCGGCACGGTCGTCGGCGCCTTCAATCTGAGTGGCGTGTTGGGCATCATCCTGTTCATCGCGCTGGGCGGGTGGGCCTATGACCGGTTCGGTCCCGCCGCGCCCTTCGTCATGGTGGGCTGCGCCAACCTGCTGGTAATGCTGGCGGCCGGATCGCTGGCGCTCAGGGAATCGCGCCATGCCGCGGCCGCCCGGGCGCAGGGCGCCGCGTAGGGTCGTGGGAACCGACTCGGGTGCGGTCGGCGGGCCACGGCGTGGCCTGAACTTGCTGGTGGCGCCAGGGGTGCGCCGCGGAGGGTGGAAATGAACGACAGCAACGCCCGGGCGGGCTGGCGCGCCCTGCTCGATCCGTATTTTCTCCAGGTGTTCGGCATCTGCCTGTTCGGCTGGACCCTGGCCAACATGGACCAGGCCTTCTTTGGCTACGCCATCCCTCCCATCAAGGCGGCATTCGGAATTGGCGACCTGGAAATCGGCTTCATTCTCTCGGCCTCGTTCCTGGCCGCGGCGCTGTTTATCGTGGTTGCGGGCCTGCTTACCGACCGCTACGGCCGCCGCATGATGTTCACGGTGTTCCTGGCCCTGTCGGCGCTGATGGTCGGGCTGTTTTCGCTGGTGGAATCGCTGGCCATGCTCATTTTCCTGCGCATGGTCGGCTGGTGTTTTTGTTCCGGCATGGTGCCGATCATCAATTCCTATGTGGTGGAGACCTCGCCGGCTCGCTTCCGCGGCTTCAATGCCGGCATCCTCCAGATCGGCTATCCCCTGGGATGGTTCATCGGCGGGCTTTTGGCAGTCGAACTGATGGGCAATCCCGGGGTCGGGCGAGTTGTGGGCGCATTCCTGGAGTCTCTGGGCCTGATGTCCGCCGAATCGGTTCAGGGCGAGACCGGAAGCTGGCGCCTGCTGTTCATGGTGGCGTTCCTGGTCGTACCGGTTGCCGTCGCGCTGTATCGATTCATGCCGGAAAGCCGCCGGTTCCTGGAGGAAAGGAAGGCGCGGGCGGCCGCCTCCGAAGCGCAGCTGAGCGCGCGGCGGCGCATCGCGCTGTTGTTGAGCCGCCAGTACATCCGCCGCGTGGCGCTCGGATGGGTCGCTTCGCTGACTTTTGGCGGGGCCTATGCCGGAACCGCATTCTTCTTTCCGGTCTTCTTCCAGGAGGTGCGCGGCCACACCCCCGAGGACGCCAACCTGATCGTGGGCGTTTCCTATGGCATCGGAGCGCTCGGTTACGTGGCCTCGTCGGCGGTGGGCGAGTTCGTGACCACGCGCCGCAACACGGTTGCGATCTGGGTGTTTCTGGCCATCCCCATGGCCGCCGCCGTCTTCTGGCTCGATCTGGGGCTTGCCGCCGACATCGCGCTGATGGCGGCCATGACCTTCTTCTTCTATGGCACGATCGCCGTACTGCAGACCTATCTGGCCGAGGTGTTCCCGACCCGGGTGCGCGCCACCGCCGTGGCTTTCGTGGCCGGGATCGCCATCAATCTGGGCTTTGCCGTGTATCCGCTGCTGGTGGGGGCGCTGGCGGGACTCATCGGTTGGCAATGGGCCTTCACCGTTACTGTTCTCCCCAGCCTGTTGCTGACCGGCCTTTCCACCCTGATGCAGGTCAATGTCCGCTCCGGCGAGCGCCTGGAGGACATCTCGCAATAGCGTGCGGGATTGCGGCGGGCGCCCGATGCGCCGGCAGCGACCGCTTCCGGCCGCCGCACAGACATCTTGCCGTCCGCTGCGAGGGGGCAGACGTTTCGGGCTTCCGTCTCTTGCGTCCGCTGCGAGCGGGGGACCCGCTGGCGCCGGCCGCCATGGCGTGACGACCGCGCCCTGAATTTCCAACAGGGCCGTGTTCTCCTGCGGGGCCGGAAGTGTTACGATTGGAAATGAAGGTCTCACATGAATCGGGGGGCCTTGGACCCCAGGAGGAAAAGCAGATGAGCAAAGGCAGCATTGCAGCCGGATTTGTGGCGATCCTGCTGCTCGCACCGTCAGCTCCGGCCCAGGACAGTATGGTGCTGGAAGAAATCGTGGTGACCGCGCAGCGACGCGAACAGAGCCTTCAGGAAGTGCCTGTGGCAGTGACGGCTTTTGCCGGCGAGGCGCTTGAGCTCGCCAACATCACCGAGGCGGCCCAATACCTCAACCTCACGCCCAACGTGAGCTATACCGAAGACGGTCAGGTGGGCTCCCGCGGCATCAGCATCGCGATGCGCGGGATCAGCAATATCAACACCGACGAGAGTTCCTTCATTCAGTCCATCGGCGTGTACCTGGACGAGTTCAGCGTGGCGTCGGTGGGTCAGGGCACGATCAACCCGCAGTTGCAGGATCTCGAGCGCATCGAAGTGTTGCGCGGCCCGCAGGGCACCTGGTTCGGGCGTAACGCGGTGGGCGGCGCGCTCAACCTGACCACGCGCAAGCCGCAGCCCGAATACGACGCCAGCGTTTCGGCAGGCTTCCGGACATTCGAGGGCGCTGCCGAACAATACGACGTGAGCAGCATGGTCAACCTGCCGGTTTCGGACAACTTCATGCTGCGCGGCGTGTTGTACTACGAGGATTCCGGTGGCCTCGTCGAGAATATCGTTCCCGGCGGCGGCGATTCCGGGCACGAGTACATCATGGGCCGGGTATCCGCACGCTGGCTGCCGGACGACGTCACGGTCGTGGATCTCATGCTGATGCACAGCGACGAGCAGCAAGGGCATGACGAGAACGTGCCTTCCGGCGTTTGGGATTCCGACTCCGTGGCGACTTTCCTGTTTCGCGGACCCACGGGCGGCCTGCGGGCTCCGGTGGATCCCGGCACGGGCTTCTGGCCGGACAACCGCAACAAGACCGCGCGCTCGGCCATCGGCGAGAAGAACGACAACACAACCAGCCTCGCCATCCTCAAGCTCGCCCGCGAGCTCTCCGGCACGACCAGACTCAGTTGGGTTACCGGCTGGATCGATACCGATACCGACCGCCTGTTCGATAACGACCTGCTTCCCGAACATGTCATATTCCGCGAGCAGACCCGCGAAGGCACATCGTTCAGCACCGAATTGCGCCTCGACATGACGGGCGATTCCCACGACTGGACCATCGGCGCGATGTATGCTCGCGACAAGAAGGAAATCGACAGCAACGTGCAACTGGGAACCACCACGGTGGTAAACGGCGTGGACCATGCCGGGATCGGCTCCCTGCCTCCTGTCGCCCTCAACAGTGTGTTCGGGCGGCCGTTCTGCCTGGGCTGCAGCACGGACGGCTTCGAGTTGACCAGCATCGCGGTGTTCACGGATGTGACCTGGCGCCTGAGCGATCGCTTCGATTTCACCCTGGGCGGTCGTTACACGTCGGACGACGTAACCACCACCCACTATCCCCTCGGTCCCTCAGGCGCCCCCCGCTGGCCCAACGACAAGGTTTCGACTGCCGAAATTGGCAAGGATGGAACCTTCAGCGACCTGTCGCCCCGGATTGCGCTGTCGTACGATCTGGCGGAAAACGCCACGGTCTACGCCACGGTGTCGCGGGGCTACAAGGCTGGCGGCTTCTCGCTGGGCCGTAACGGCCAGGACGAATCGGCCGTGATCGAGACTTTCGAACCCGAAGTCCTGACCAATTACGAGGTGGGCGTCAAGTCCGAGCTGTTCGACGGACGGGTTCGCTTCAACACTGCGGGCTTTTTGCTGGACTGGAGGGATTTGCAGCTGGAAACCTTCTTCTTTCTGGTGCCGGGGGACGCCACCTCCAACGTGGAACTGACCGTCAATGTGCAGAAAGCGCGCGCCACTGGCCTGGAAGCCGAACTGGCGGCATTGGTGACCGACCAGTTGACGATTTCCGCCGGGATCGGTGTGGTCGATACCGAGATCCTGAGCGACGATGTGGCGCGCCTGAGCGGCAACCTGTTCGTGAACCTCAAGGGCGAACCGCTTCCGCGGGCGCCGGAACTGACCTGGAACATGACCGCGGACTATGGGTTCGTCCTGGGTTCATGGGACGGCTGGGCGCGCCTGGAGTGGATCTACAAGGATTCGCAGTTCTCCACGATCGAGGACGTGACCTATCTGCAGACCAGTGGCGTGACGATCTATCGCGACCCGCTGACCAGGGAGGATTGGATTGCGCAGATGCCCAGTCGCACCGATGGTTACCCCTTCCGCACTCCGAAGGCGGACATCTTCAACCTGCGGGTGGGTGTGCATGTGAACGAGTGCTGGGAAGTCGTGGCCTATGTGGAGAATGTCACGGACGAGAAATACTTCACGGGAACCGGCGAGAACTTCGGTTTCAGCGGCTTCCGGCTGCGTCCGCATCCCCGCATCTGGGGCGTCAAGGCCAACTACCGATTTGGCAGGTAGGCCGGGAGGGAGGGCCTCGCCGCGTCCACGCCGCCGGGAACGGGAGCTGGCCGTTCTCCGGCGCGGGCCGGAATATCCTCGCCTTCGCTGCGAGCGAAGATCAGGCAGCCGGGGCCGTCTGGCGGCTGCCTTTGCTGCCTTGCTCTCCGGCGCCGCCTTGTGGGCGCCGGGCGAAGCCGGCGCCCAGACACGCGACGTGAATTTCGCAGTGGTCGGCAAGAGCGCCGATTTCGAGCAGGCGGGCGAACGCGCTCCCCAGCGGCAGCATTACTCCTTCTTCGCGGAGATCGTTCTGGCCGACGACACGCCGCTGGGCGAGGCCACACTGGTTCGGCCTGATGGACGCGAAGTTGCTTTCAACGACCAGCGCGGGGCGGTGGGCCCTGGCCAGGACCAGATTCTGCGGGTGCGGGGAGAGCGCCGTTACGACAGCGAGGCCGAACTGGACACGGAATGGCCCAGCGGGGAATACGTTTTCCGCTACCGTCCCCCGGGCGCCGATGAACCCGTTTCCGCCCGTATCCGGCTTGGCGAGGGCGAGTTTCCGGCCCGTCCCGCCGTGTGGCTGAAACAGGACGGCCGGGCCGTGGTCGCCGACCGCATCGACCCCATGCAGGATCTGGTCGTGAAGTACACGCCCTTCGCATCCGGCCGCGCGGATCCTCGCGAGATCTGCGACGACCTGATCTTCGTGGCCCTGCGCGACGAGGGCGATTACCGGGCGGATCACAGCGGCCGGCCGTTTCAGGGCCAGCGCTTCATGCTGTATTCCGATACCGAGAGGGTAATTCCGGCCTCGGCGCTTGCGCCTGCGAGCCGCTATACGCTCAGCGTGCAGCATGCTGCCCTGGAGGAGACGGCCCGCAGCGCCGGCGTGCCGGTCCTGGCCACCCGCTCGGTGACCACGGCGCTGGAAATTCACACGCTCCCGCCGCTCCCGCGCATGTTGTGACGTGGCATGGCCGCCAGCAAGGCGGACGCCTCTCGACAAGCGCCACTCGCCCCGCGGGCTATCGGATCCGCGGCAGCAGGAGGTAGGGCCAGGGACTGGGCATTTCGCTGACCGGCATCTCGATCAGTCCGGGCGCCCCGGCCTCGAACGCTTCGCGCAGCGCGGCGCGCAGTTGTTCGGGTGTATGCGCCCGCCAGGCCCCCAGGCCGAATGATTCGGCCATGGCCTTGAAATCGGGGTTGGTGAGCTCGGAGGCGATCACCCGCCCCGAATAGCGTTGCGCCTGATCGCGACGAACGTTGCCGTAAGCGTCGTTGTTGAACACGATCACCACCACGTTGAGACCGTGGCGAACGGCAGTCGCCATTTCGGCGCCCGCATAGAGGAAACCTCCGTCACCGGAGATCGCGACCACCTTTCGGTCGCGATGCGCTGCCTGCACGCCCAGGGCGGTCGGATAGCCGAACCCCAGGTTGCCCTGGTAGTTGCTGCTTATGAAATGCCGCGCGCGGTAGGAGGGGAACGCGAACCACGAGGTGTAGGCCATTTGCGTCGCTTCGTCCACCAGGAATCCGTCTTCCGGCAGTTCTTCGCGGATCACCTTGAGCACCTCTGTCTGCGGTGCATTGTGGCGGCGGTATTCCTTCTCGAAACGACGCTTCAGCCCCAGCAGTTCCTTCTTGCGCGACTCGCGCTTGCGATTGGCGCCTCGCAAGGCCTCGGCCAGCCCGCTCAGTCCGGCGCCGGCATCGGCATGCAAGGCCACGCTGGGCGCGCGCCCACGCGAGAATGCGGTGCGGTCCGCATCCAGCCGCACCACCGGTAGCGCTGCGTCCAGCCCCCACTCCAGCTCCGGTTCGGTGAACCGCGTGCCCACCGCCAGCACCGCGTCGGCCTCGCCCCAAAGGGAGTGCGCTTCCGGAAAACCGATTCCCAGGTAGTGGCGTTCGTCAATCACTCCCTTGGCGTTGAAGTGGGCGGCCGCGGGCGCCTGCAGCATCTCCGCAACGCGCAACAATTCCACCGGGGCATCCAGCGCGCCGGGGCCGGCAATGATGAGAGGATTTTGGGCCCTGCCCAGAATGCGGGCCGCCTGCTTCAGCGCATCCGGGTCGGCTTCGTGGGCAGGATAGGAGCAAGCCGGCTCCAGCAGCGCCACCTCGCTCTCTCCCTCCATGACATCGGGGGCCATCTCCAGCGCCACGGGCAGGGGCGCTCCGGTATGGAGCTGCCGGAAGGCCTCGGCTACCCGCCCGGGCGCATCGGCGCCGCTCGATATGCGCTCCGCCCACTTGGTCAGCCCCTTGAGGATCCCGATCTGGTCGTGGATTTCGTGCAGCAGGCCCCAACCCTCATCGATATGCCGGGAGGGAACCTGACCCGCCAGGCAGAGCACGCGCGAGCCGGCGGCGTACGCGGTACACAGCGCAGCGCCCGAATTGAGCACGCCTGGGCCCGGCACAACGCTGAACACCCCGCAACGCCCGGTTGAGGCGGCGTATCCCATGGCCATGTAGCCAGCGCCCTGCTCGTGGCGCGAATGGATCACTTCGACGGGGCGCTGGTGTTGCGCCAGGGCGTCGAAAAGGCCGTAAGTCTGGCCTCCGGGCAATCCGAACACGGTATCCACGTCATGCGCCAGCACCGAGCGCACCAGCGCTTCGCCGCCCGTCATCCGCCCGCTCATTCCGGTTCCTGTCGAGGAAGGCGCAACCCGCCGCCGTTCCTGGCGAGCTTTCTTTCCGGTTGCAGCTTCAGTCTTCATGGGCGATGAGCACTTCGACCCTGGAGCCCGTGGCGCGGCAGAACGCCATGGCGTCCCTGCCTGCCGCGATGTTTTCCTTCGAGCGCATGGCCGCTTCGTAATCCTTCCTCGGCCCGAACTGAAGCCCCGCCAGCAAATACAGCGAGGGTGGCCCGCCGCTGTCGTTGCCCGTGATCCGATTGATAACGAGCTTCTTCAGCCTCGGGATCTTGCGCACCATCGGCAGATGCACATCGCGAAAGTGCTTCTCGAATGCGTCGATGTCGTCCGGGCGTGTATACGTGACAAGAAGTTTATGCATGTTGCGTGTATTCGTCGTCTGTCTGCAACTGTGGCGCCTATCTTAATGCCTTGTTCTGTTGCTGTCTGAACGGGTGCTGCGGGAAACTCCCGAGCACCCGGACCCTGTCGGTGAAATACCTGACTTCCTCCAGCGCCGAGCGCACCGGATCGTGTGTTTCGTGCCCCTCGACTTCCGCGTAGAAGCGCGCCCGGTCGAAGTGCCGCGTGCCGATGTAGCTCTCCAGCCTGGTGAGGTTGACGTAATTCGTGGCAAATGCGCCAAGCGCCTTGTACAGGGCCGCGGGCACGCTGCGCAGTTGGAACCACAGCGCCGTGATGTACTTGGCGTCGGCATCCGGCGGCTCGTCGTTCTTGTCCCTCGCCAGTACGATGAAGCGCGTGATGTTGTGGTATTCGTCCTGTATGTCGTGGTCGAGGCTGTCCAGTCGGTACAGTTCCCCGGCCAGACGGGAAGCAATGGCGCCTATCGTGGGGTCGCCCAGCTGCGCGATTCTCCGGGCCGCCGCCGCGGTGTCGCTTGCCGGGCGCGGTTCCCACCCCCGCTTGCGCAGGAACCGCCGGCATTGCGCCAGCGCCTGCGGGTGGCTGTACACGGCCCGCAGGCGCTGCTGCGTTGCGCCGGGCGCCGCCAGCAACTCGTGGCGGATCGGCTGGAAGAACTCCGCAACAATGTGCAGGGCCTGATGTGGAAGGAGCTGGTGGATGTCGGCTACGCGCCCGCCGAGGTTGTTCTCGATCGGGATCATGGCCCGCTCCGCTCCGCCGGACTCGACCATCTCGAACACATCCTCGAAGCTCGGGCACGGAACCGCCTCCCGTTCCGGGTAGACAGCCCGGCAGGCGAGATGCGACCACGCGCCTGCGATACCCTGATATGCGATGCTCACGCAGAAGCGCTCCGCTGAGGACGGCGGGAGTATACTCCCTGCCCGCCCGCCTTCCCGGGCGCAAGCGGAGGACAGACATGATCGACAAGGAAACGGCCCGCAACCTGGACGCCGCGGTGTTGCGCCGCCTGCTCAGGCACCTGGACGAGAACAGGGATGTGCAGAACATCGACCTGATGATTGCCGGCGGGTTCTGCCGCAACTGCCTGAGCCGCTGGTATGCCGAGGCCGCGGCCGAGCAGGGGGTGGAAATGACCGACGATCGGGCTCGCGAGCGGATTTACGGCATGCCGTACCCGGACTGGAAGAAGAAATACCAGTTGCCCGCCACCGAGGAGCAGCTGCGCCGGTTCAAGGCCCGCCATGGGTGAGGCGACCAAAGGCCTGCGCAAGGCGCGAGAGCAGGCGGGAGAACCTGCGCCGGGACGAGTTGGAGACCTTCCGGCTGCTGGCCGATGAATATCTGTCGCCGGGCGCGGCAGGCATCGCTGCGGCGCAGGCGGCCGTGGCGATCATCTTGATATTCACTCCGTCTTGCTTTCGATTTGCTTGAAAAGCCTGTACTGCATCCCCGACCAGGGGCAATCATTCGGGTAGACAGCCTAGACGATCTGGCGCTGCGCCAATTCAGCGAACAGGCCGTCCCGAGCCATGAGTTCTTCATACTGACCGGTCTCGACGATCCGGCCCTCCTTCATCACGAATATCCTGTCGGCGTCGCGGATCGTGCTCAGCCGATGGGCGATGACGATGCGCGTGATGTTGAGTGTCCGGAGCGATTCCTGAACGGTCAATTGAGTTCGGTTGTCAAGAGCGCTGGTCGCCTCGTCGAACAGCATGACCCGCGGCTTGCGGGCCAGGGCGCGGGCGATCAGCACTCTTTGTTTCTGTCCGCCGGATAGCCCGGCGCCGCCTTCGGGCAGCACCGTATGCATCCCCATCGGCATGGCCCGGATATCGTCCTCGAGCCCTGCTGCCCGCGCGGCCGCCCAGGCATCCTCCATGGTCAGCGAGGAAGATCCCGAAATATTCTCGAGAATACTTGCGGCAATCAGCTTGCCGTCCTGCATCACAACTCCCATCAGGTTCCGGACTGTTGGAAGGTCGAGATGCAGGAGGTCATAACCGTCGATCAGAACCGCCCCCGAATCAGGCCGTTCGAATCCGAGCAGCAAACGATAAATCGTCGATTTTCCGGAACCGGACGGCCCGACGAACGCCACATAATCGCCTTGCCGGATCTGGAAAGATACATCGTCCACTGCGCTGGGCGCATCCGGCAGATAGCGGAAGGTGACCCGCGCGAACTCGATGTGTCCCGTGAGGTCCGTCGGGACGAAACTGCCGACGCTGCTTTCGGGCGGACATTCGAGGATCGGCTGGACGCGCTCGAACAGCGGGACGGTGCTGCTGATTGTCGTCCACGCGCCGGTCAGGGCAACGATCGAGGCGGCGAACTGTCCGAATGCCGCATTGAAGGACAGGAAGTCCGCAATGTCGAAGGACTCCTGCGACCCGCCTTCGATGAGCGAATACCATATGAAGGCAAACAGAATGAGCAGGGACAATGGCATGAACATTGCGTTCACGGTGTGCTGGCCGGCTCCCCAGAATCGCGCGGTGAGTGTGGCGCGCCGCTGGGTGGCGAACTGCTGCGCCCAGAGCGCAAGCGCATAAAATTCGGCGTTCGCCATACGGAGCTTGCCCACCCCGGTGATCATCTGAAAGACGAACCCATCGATAAGTCCCTGTGCGCGAAACGCGTCGCGGTAGTAACGCACCTGACGCCGTACCAGAAACCATGATCCTGCAACCAGCGCGAGCGAGATGCCGCACGCGCACAGGGCGAGCGTCCAGCTGTAGTAGAACAGCAGGGCGAGGCTGAAGATGGAGAACACGCTGCTGACCAGCCCATGCACGGTGGCGCCGGTCAGCAGCTGTCGGATCATGCCGACGCCATTTGCCCGGTCGGCGAGGTCGCCCGCGGTGAAGCGGCGGAAAAACGATGTCGGCAAGGAAACCAGCCGATTCCACACGGAGGCCTGAAGCTGTTCGTCGGCCCGTCCCTCGACCCGCAACGCCGCCAGGGCGCCCACGATATCGAACGCCGCGGCGCCCAGCGCGCCCAGCCCGAGTGCGCAGAGGGCGGCGATCCACATCTCCTTGTCGCCGCGCGGAATGATTTCGGCCAGCAGCTCGCCTGTGATGATCGGTGTCAAAAGGGCGACCAGACTGCCCAGGACAGCCATTGCAGCCAGGAGTCGGAAGTCTTTATCCACGCCGGCGCAAGATGTGCAGCAGCGCCGCCAAGCCGGTCTTGACGTGATCCGGCAGGGGAGCATATAACATGAAAGCGCGACGTTCGATCCCCTCGGCAGCCTTGCGGTCGACAGCCCAGGCTCGCCCGGCCGCCGGGTCGATGGCCCGGTAAGAGCCGCGGCCGTTCGAAAGCACAGCCAGCGGCCGCGCCCCATCGCTCGAATGTCCGACAAAGGAAGGCCCGTGGCGTTTGGACCAGTTGTCCGCAAGCGTTATCTCGCGCATCCTCATCCCGGAAAGGCGGGCCCAGGAGGCGAGGGTTCTCGCGTCGGCGGTCTGGTTTGCCTTGTCGCTGTTTCGTGAAGCGTTCAGGGCGCCGCCGACAGACTTGGCGACCAGATTCGCCGCCGCGAACAAGGGTGCGCGGTCGGCTGTCGGCGCCGTAATCTCGTCGTCTGGCGCCGTGTTCAGGACCCCCCCGATGCTCCGAAAGATCGTCGATGTGACCGCCTCCCGGTCCTTCCGGCTTATCCGGTTACGCTCCAGGGTGGCGGTGATGTCCTTTTCGTCGACGAGCTGCGCCGATCTCAACAACAAGGCGCTGAAACGGTCCAGGGCCGGCCAAAGTCGGTCTGTGCCCAAAAGCGCCGGTGTATGCACCGCCGAGACCTCGGTGTCGGCGGTGAGGTGCAGCCAGGTCCATTCCGACAGCGGCAGGAGCGTTCCCGCCCCGACGGCGAACTCTCGATTTCCGATGAAGTGGGTCGGCTGATCCGCCGAGACCCAGATCACGTCCGAATGATGCGCGCCCACTGCCAGGCCGGCGGGGTAGGGCACGTTCGGATCGGCTTCAAGCAATTGGAGGTCGCGTGGCGGCAGAAGCTGGTTTCGGGACAGAAACTCGGACAGGCCCGATATCCACCCGTCGATGAGGGCGACCGTGCCGATACTCAACACTCCCTCAGCATTGAATTTCGATCGCTCCGTCTCCATGATGGTGGCGTCTCGAGACGGAACAGCCAGAAAGGAAAAGCTGTCCTGATCGGATTCGGCGCTTGCCAGCGCCGGTCCGTCAATGGCGGCCTGACCCGCGACGACACGGGTGATGAAGGGGCTGCGGTGAAGTGGCAGGTCGCTACTGCTCCTGACCGCGAAAATGTCCAGATAACCCCGTGCGACAATGACAATGCGCCTGGGATCGTTCAAGATGATGGGTCTGAACGCGCCCGTATCACGGGCCGGGCCGGAGATGCGCGCGATGGAGTCGGGTATGGGCACGCTCTCAACCCGACGTGATCAGCGTACGGTAAAGACCGTCGATTTCGATCAGTTCGTCGTGTCGGCCCTCCTGAACAACCCGGCCGCCATCGAGAACGACGATCCGGTCGGCGTCCCGGATCGTGCTGAGCCGATGGGCAATGATCAGACAGGTACAACCGCGCTGGCGGAGGTTGTCGTCGATCTCCATTTCGGTTGCAGGGTCGAGTGCGGCCGTGGCCTCGTCGAACACGATGATGTGCGGATTGGGCGCAAGCGCGCGCGCGATTTCCAAACGCTGGCGTTGGCCGCCGCTCAGATTCCGTCCGCCTTCCTCTATCGGCGCGTTGTATTTGTCCGGTCGGGCCATGATATCGTCGAGGATTGCGGCATCGCGCAGGGCCTGGGCGACCTGATGGTTGCCGACGGTCGAGTTCCAGAGGGTGATGTTGTCTCGTACGCTTCCCTCGAACAGGACGATTTCCTGATCGACATAGGCGACGGTCTCGGCGATGTGGGTGGGAGACAGATCCTGCAGCCGGTCGGCGTCTATACGCACGGTTCCGGACCAGGGATTGAGCAGACCGCAAACCAGCTTGCCGACAGTCGATTTGCCGCTGCCGGAACCGCCGACCAGAGCAACCCGTTGGCCCGGATTGATCGCAAGGTTGAAATTCTCGATCAGCGGCGCTTCCTGCCGGTTGTAGCCGAAGGTGACATTGTCGAGCGTGACAAAACCCAGGCAGCGCGGGCGTTCTCTCTCGTCGGGTTGGCTCATGCCGCGAACAACCCGCCGATCCGGCTTGTAGTTCAACACGTCGTCGAGTCGCGCAATGTCGGCCTTGACCGTCTGAAGGCTGGCGCCAAACTGGATCAGGCCCTCGATCGGCTGGGAGAAGCTGCGCGCGAGGCTTTGAAAGGCGACCAGCCCGCCGACGGTCAGCACACCCTCCAGAAGGCGCAGGCCCCCGACGCCCAGAATTGCAACGGTAGTGAGTGCGGTGAGCAGCGGCGGCACGACATTCAGAAGGTTTGTCAATCGGCCCAGATCCTGCTGAGCGACCACAACGTTGGTATGCATGCCGGACAGGCGCGAGAACAGTTCACTTTCCGTGCCGTTGGCTTTCAGGGTTTCGATCATGCTGAGCCCGGCGACCGAGGCGCCCGCCACCTTGCCCTGTTCCTTGAGCAGGCGGCGGCTGGCGTTCTCCCGGGCGCGGGAAACCAGTCGAAGGGCGAACAGGTTGACGGTCGCCATGGCGAATACGACGAGTGTCAGGATCATGTCGTAAGCCAGCATGACGCCCGCATAGGCGATCATGGTGAGCATGTTGACGGCGTTGGTGGCCAGTTCGCCCGATACGATCCGCGCCACATTGTCGTTCGACGCAACCCGGTTGGCGATGTCGCCCGAGAAACGCTGGGAGAAGAACGCCATTGGCAGTGTCATGACATGCCAGAAGAACTGCGAAGTCGCCACCAGTGAAAGCTTGGTTTCCATCCGCGCGAGACAGTGCTGCTGGAACCAGGTGAGCAAGCCTTGCAGGACGGTCACGACTCCGAGGCCGATGAGGAGCGGCAAGACGAGATTCTCACTTCTCCCGACCAGAATTTCATCCACGAATACCTTGGAAACAGTCGGGATGGCAAGCCCTGGAACCAGCAGCGCGAAAGTCGCCAGTATCACGAACAGCAACGGGGACTGCGCCCGGCCCAGACGAGCCAACAAGCCCCGCAACAAACTCGGTCGCGCGCCGCCTCGGTCGAACTGCGGCGTCGGTTCGAAGGCGAGGCAGACCCCGGTAAACCCTTCGTCGAACTCCTGCATGGATATGCGGCGCGGGCCTTCGGACGGATCATTGATGTAGACGAGATCGCCCCGGATGCCCTCAAGCACGATGAAATGGTTGAAATGCCAGAACACGATCATCGGGAAGGGAAGGTCGAACAGGCGTCCCGGATCGCGTCGGAAGCCGCGCGCATCGAGGCCGAGTTCCCTGGCCGCCCGCAGCATGTTGACCGCCTTGCTGCCGTCGCGCGACACGCCGCAGCGCACCCGCAGCTCTTCCAGCGGCGCCCATTTGCCGTAATGAGCAAGAATCATCGCCAGACAGGCGGCGCCGCATTCCGTCGCCTCCATCTGCAGGATGGTGGGTACGGCTCGCCTGCCGCCCTGCTTGCGGGAAAGGTTTGGGCGTAGCTTGGTAGAGTAGTTCACTGTCCGGTCAGCTTCTTCAGCAGCGGAATCACCATGGCGATGGGACGCTGGCTCCCGACCTTGATATCAACACTGGCGAGCGTTCCGGAAATCAGAGCTTCGTTGGCTCCCTTCGTGGTAGTCCAGGCGAAACCGCTTGCCGTGGATGGGTCGGGCGTCAGCGTCACGCGGCTGGCGTATGGCGGCCCGTTCTGGGAAAAGATCTGGGCAAGCTCCTGATTTTGCAACACGGTAACCATACCGCTGACGCTTACCGGAAACTCGGATACGCTTTCGACCACGCCCTTTACAAAGCCATGCGTCTCCGGCTGCGTGGTTGCAGGAGAGACCAACACGTTCATTCCCGGCTCGACCCGTTTCCCATCGGCCGGCGGAATGTACATCAGCACCTCGACTTCTTCGCCCGAGCCGGTCTTGATACTGAGCACGGGCTGGCCCGCACCGAGCACCGAGCCCAGGGCGGCCTTGATCTCGATGACGCCGCCGGAAACAGGCGCAAGGATTTGTTGCGCCTGCAGCCGCGTCTGGAGTTCACGAGCCCGAAGGCGCGCCTCCTGAAGGCGGGTGTCGGCACTGCTCACCTGGACGCGGTGTTCGTTCAGGCGCGTCAATTCCCGCGCCTCCAGCGTCTCGAGCTGGCGGGTGGTTTCAAACAACTCCTGCAGTGCGCGGTCGAGGGCCTGCTGGCTGCGCTCCAGAGTGACCCGGGTCACGACGCGCTCCTTGTAGAGCTGGCGGTGGCTGTCGAGGCGTTCACGGGCGGTTTGTACTGTCTGGCGGCCGATACTTTCCAGCTGTTCGAGACGAGCCTGCTGCCTGGCCACATTGTTTTTGAACAGCTGATCCTCTGCTTGGAACGCTGCCTTGAGATTGTTCAGGTTCCGTTCGCTCTCTTCAGCCAGGGCGAGTGCGCTCCGATAGCGTTCCGCCAAATCGGGATTGACGGTATTGGCAACGGTCTCTCCCTTCTCGACCCATTGACCGACCGTAAAGGTGATATCGGTCAGCGTGCCCGTGTCGGCGGCTACCGCATCAATCACCGTGCCGCCGGTGTTCAGCAGTATTCCGTTGGCGCTCACATAATTGGAGATGGTTCCCAACACCGACCAAGCCACCAGCGCGGCCACGAATGCTGTCGAGGCGCACAGCGCCAGCCATTGCCTGGCCGAGACGACCGAAAGCGCACGGTCGATTTTCTCCGGTTCGGACAGACGATCAAGCGCTTTTTTTCTGAACAATTCCACCATATGCGCGCACCAGGATTCTATTGAGGGCGACGCCCTGACGGCCAGGGCATTGGATCCGGACGGGCTGCCGCCCTCATTTCATGTACAGGATGCCGGGAGCGAGTTTCCATTTCGCATCGCGGGCCTCGCGGGTGAGGTCAGGAACGCCCGCAATCCCGAGTTTCTGCGAGGTCAGCGCGCCAACTGCTTCCAGCAGGCGATAGGCTTCGACGGTCACGTCGCGTTCCGCGGAAAGCGCGCTGATCTGGCGCGTTACGACGCGCCGTTCGGCATCCAGAACTTCCCGTGTCGTCCGTTCTCCGAACTCGGCCTCGCGCTGGATCCCCGCGAGTGCGGCGCGCGATGCATTAACCGCAATCGCGAAAGCCGCCTGCCTCTGTCGGGCGGCCGCCAGATTCCGCCAGGCGCTTTCGACAAGTTGTGACGCATTGCGCACGGCGTCGAGCCATTCGTTCCGGCGCTGGGCCTGAACATGCCTGGCTCGGCGAATCCGCGAACCTGCCGCGCCCGCCTGATAGAGCGGTACGGTCAGTTGCAGTTGCAGGCTCATTTCGGTACTGCCCGGAAGAGCCATGGCACTGCCCGGAAAAGTCGCTCCGGATTGTCTTTTGGCCGCGGCTATGAGATCAATGCGCGGTCCGAGTTCGGCCGTGGCGACGCCAACCGACGCTTCGGCGGCGCGAGTTGCGGCTTCGGCGACACGGACAGCAGGCCGCTGCGTCCGGGCTATCCGGTGCGCGTCCTCCAGGGTTTGCGGCAAACCGGCAGGCAGGCTGACCGCCTCGAGACCGTCCGGCGTCAAGCCGGTCAATTGGATAAAGCGGGCCCGGTGGACTTCCAGTTCGGTCGTCGCCGCCACCATTTCCGCAGCGGCAATCTCCCGCTCCGCCTCGGCCTGGGCGACATCGGCGCCGGTCCGGTCGCCGACATTGTATTGCGCCTTCACGTCGCGAACCTGCGCATTGAGGGCGGCGAGGGATGCCGCGCGCAGTTCGACAACCTGTTCCGCCCGGAGCGTGTCGAGATAGGCTGTCGCGGCGCGAAGAAGAACGGACTGTTCCCTGTCTTCCACGGAGGCGTGGCTCCCTGACACGCCCTGGACGGCTCTTCGGAGCGCAGCGGAGTCGCGGCCGCTCCGAAACAGGTTCTGCCTGATGGAGAATGTCCAGGAGCGTGGAGCAGAATACAGGGTTGGGTCAGTACCAGGAAGGAAAGCCTGATCGTAGGCGGTTCTTTGCCGGCCGGCGCTCGCGTTGAACTGGAGCGTGGGCAGCCATGCGGAAACGGCCTCGGGCACGTCCTGGTGGCGCGCGCGCGCAGCCTCCCGGACGGCGACCAGACCCGGGTTCGACGCCGCGGCCGCGGCCAGCGCTTCCTCGATGGTCAGCGCCGCCGCCGGCGCCGCGGTGACCGCAAGAGCAGCACCGAACCAGACAAGACACGAACGAGCGATGCGCAATCGGAAGTGCATTTTTCTGCAATCAGACCAGCGTACGTTCCCGGAACCTTTGGCGGCAGCACGAGATTTCGATCGGGCGTATTTCCCGCCGGACGGGTCGCAGCCATCTACCGCACCATGCGCTGCCCGGTTCGGGCCGCTTTCCGCCATTACCGTTCGGATCATATGAAAACCGCCACCGGGTTGAGATCGGCTTCGGCGCTGGGCGTTTCGCGCCACCCCATCGCAACCGGCACATCGTACAGGCGGCCGGGAGCAAAGCGCGGCCAGAAGTGGCGCAACCCCGGCACGATGGTCCGGGCGACCGGCATACCGATATCCGGCCGAGTCTGGTCGAGCACCAGAAATTCCATGCCCCTTGCCTCAACCAGCGCCCGACAATACTCGACATCATCCTTGATATCGGTCGTTTCCGGCGCCGAATAGTCCTGAGCCAGGCGCTTCCGTATCCGTTTGTCCGGCGCAAGATAGGACTGCTCGGCAAGTTTCGCATTGCGCCACCACCAAAGGCATTCCGGATCGTCATAGAGGTAGCCGTGGCCGTCGTTGCTGACATCTCGAACGGCGACCAGATACTGGTTCAACTCGCACAGTGCGCGGAAGGCGGCAATATGCGGTTCGAAATGAGCTCCGGCCGAATACAGGATGTCTTCGGCCTCCTTGTCAGTCCGGCGCGACACTGCAACGAACACCGGGATACCGAGATCGGTGGTCGCATCAAGCATCCGGAGATCGCGGTGGAAGGACTGGTAATACTTGCGCGCGCGGTCGAAATAGGATTGGCCAAAGCTGCCGAGGTCCAGCTCGGGAAGCGATACCCGATTGTACCACCAGCAGGCAAAAGCATCGCGCTCCACCAGCTCGAAAAATCCCTGGAGAATCGCCTCCTCCAGCGTGTTGCCCGACGCGCAGCCGTTCGAATCCGGACCGCAATAGATCTGGCCGCCCTCCAGCGGCGCAGCGAAATAGAGCATGGAAGTGGGCAGGTAGCGGTGACGCCCCCGAGTCATCGACCAGACCGGTGTCCAGTCCATCTCCACGGCAGGATCGAAGCGCTTCGGGACGAAATTGAATCGCGCCCCGCGCGCGTTGATCTCTTCGGCGTGGTCGTACTGCCAGTCGCTGAAAAGCTGGATCTTGTTGGGATGGATCGCCTCGCCATCGGCGAAATCCTCCAGGCGCGCGCGGCGGCGGATCTCATCGCCGTGAAAAGCGCCGGAAACGCGCTCGATCGCCTCGCACAATGCGCTCGCCTCGGCCTGTTCGGGGCTGGCGCCCTTGCCCGAACTCTTGCTCCTGAGCGTGGTGCGCAGCATGCGCAGGTTGTCGCTCCGCAGCGCTATGTTGCTGCCGGACCAATAGACATGCAGCCACGGATCCGTTTCGTTCGTGGAACGCACCAATTGGGTGACCACGCCGCTCACCGGACTCACCAGATGACAGTAGCGGGCGATCGTCTCTCGCGGCGGCGCCGAACGCGAGCCGCCGGAATTGACCACTGTTCGGGGGCAAGGCTTGAGCATGACCGGAACCGGCGCCCGGTCGGGGCGGTAGAGCGCCGCGTCACCGCAGACCCCGCATTGCGGTCGGCGGAACACCCGATGCCGGTCGCTTGCGAGATTGTAGGCATCGACCGAGATCGCGTGCTCATGAAGCGCCGCCCTTTCCCCGAAGACAATCCATTTGGCAATTTCGACCGCGGCGAGACCGAGGATTGCCTCGACAAGCGGCGCCGGCGCGACGCGACGCAGGACAGCGCCGCCGCCGACGCGCAGGAAACTCTCGATCTCGCGATTGCTGCGGAGCCGATGAGCCAGGCAGGCCCAGCACGGCCCGCCGTCGCCAGGCCGGAAAACCGGACCGAAAAGCGCCGTCAGGCCGTTGGGCGCCACCGGCAACCACGGAAGCCCGGACGCCAGATGGCGGCGGTTGGTCTTGGCGCAGTCCTCGCCGAGCAGGTCGTCGCATACGATGATCGAGAGGGTCGGATTGTTGTCGGTCACGGTGACGCCCATCGCCGCAAGCGCGGCGCCGAGGCCGTCGCCCGTCACCGCAACCCGCACTGCGTCCAGCCGTGTCTCCGCCCAGCGCGGCGACGCTCCGCACGCGCTCCAGAAGGCCGCCATTTCTCGGCTGATCGTGGCGTCTGCGGAGACAACATAGCCCTTCGACGCCAGCGAGACCAGCGCGGTCTGGACTTCGATCGCCGAATACCGGTCGCCCAGCGCCGCGGCAATTTCGTGGCGCGAGTGGCTGCCGTCAAGCAGCGGCAGGATGTCGATATAGCGCCGGCCGTGGAGGACGCCGCTGAACGCCTCGGATACGATCAGCGCGGTCGTGTCGTCGTGCAGGCGAAAATCGAGATGCGGCGCCAGCATCGGCCGCTCGACAAGGCCGCGGTCGTCCGCCAGACTGCACAGGATCGCCCTTGAGGGGGGGATGAACGAATCGGCGCCCATCTCAATTCGCCTGTCCGCGGTCCTTCGGGGGACCGCCGAGGATGAAGTCGCCGACAGTGCCCTCGACCACCGGATCCAGGCCGGTCACCCGTGCGAAACGCGCGGAGTTCCCCGTACCCAAGCCGCACGGGGAAAGACCGAGATCGGTCGCCACGAGATAAAGGGTTTGGTAGAGCACCCCCACATTGCGCAGAATCACGCCATAGGCGATCGATCGGTACTTCCACATTACCCGGGCGAAGCGGGCGCTGAAGGCCAGCACGATCTGAGGGTTGGCCAGATGCCCTGTGGCCACTCTTGCATCCTCCACGATCGCTTCCACCTCGGTCGTCCGGCCGGCTATCGCGACCAATTCGTGCGTCGCTGCGTCGTAATGGTACAGGCCGGACTCCAGGCCGTCGCAGCGATCGACCACCGGATAGATTTCGAGCTCGTAGCTGGCGCCGCCGGTGGGATAGGGCCGCCTCGTGGTTTCAAAATCGCAAACCGCCCCCGTGAGACCGCCGACCTGGACCGTGAAGCGGTCGAGAATCCGCGCGGCGCGGTCGAGCAGCGCGCCCAGGTCCGCCAGGGAGATCGGACGAGCCTCGTCATAGACCCGCTCCGACCGGCGCCGTTCGAGAATCCGGACGAGCGACTCTCCCCCGGCGTCGTCCGGCGCAACCGGCAACGCGATCCGACGGCCAGGCCAGGGGGGACGGACGCCAGGCGGCGGATCGATCTGGCCGACGAATGGAAAGAGCCCGCCGATCGGGTCGCCATGCCAGCCCGGTCGATGATGCCAGTGATACAGCAGGTCATGAAATTCCCATTGCATCAACGCCTCGCTGCGCGGGCCGGCTTCCGCACGGCCGGTGTCCAGAAAGCCCTCGGCGGCCAGCGCACGCCGGATGACAGGAACCTCCAGGCGGTTCGGATCGGGGAGACGGAAGCGTGTGCCGGCCAGGGGAGATTCCAGTATCCAGTCCCGTCCGGAGCTGCGCAGGCAGGCGAAGCGGTCGAGGCCGGCCTCCGGCGGCGGCATGTCGTCAGCCAGACGGGGCGCATGGCCGTCCCACTGCGGCTGCATCACCGCCTGCTCGCCTGTTTCGTCGATCACGACCAGTTCCATCCCCCGGAACCGATAGAGAGTTTGCATTGCGATCAGATAGGAGGCTGCGAACGAAGGCCCGCCAGCCTCGATGACCGCGTCGCGGAGTTCCCTCAGCGGGGCGCCGGCGTGAAGCAACGTGTTGGCCGCTTCATATGCGCGCGCATAGGGCGCGAAAGGCGGGCCGGCGCCCAGCACCGGGTCGACGACGACAAGGGATCGGCCGTCCGAAGACGCTGCCAGCTTTCGCCCAGCGGGCAGGCGGGCGAGGATCGCGGGCTCCCCGATCAGATCGAAGAATCCCATCCGCCTCTCCAGTCAGACGAACACTGCGACGGGGTTCAGATCGGCTTCCGCGGTCGGCTCGGCAAGCCAGCCCATCTTGACCGGCACTTCATAGAGACGTCCCGGAGCGAACCGCGCCCAGAAATGCCTCATGCCCGGCACGATGGTTCGGGCGACCGGCATGCCAATATCCGGCCGGGTCTGATCCAGGACCAGGAACTCCATGCCGAGGTTCTCGACCAGAGACCGGCAATGCTCGACATCCTCCCGCGTATCGGAGGTCCGGGGAACGGGATAGTGCTCCACGCATCGCTCGGGCAGAGCGGAGTCCGGCAACAGGTAGGGATGATCGGTCACACGGGCATTCTTCCACCACCACAGGCTCTCGGGGTCGTCGAAGAGATAACCGGCGCCGTCGGCCTTTGCGTCCCGGACTGCGGTCAATTGCTGGTTCAGTTCGCACACGGCCCTCATGCCCGCGATATGGGGATCCAGGTGGGCTCCGGCGGCAAACAGGATGTCCTCCTGGTCCTTGTCCGTTCGACGCGATACCGCGGCAAACACCGGAATGCCGATGTCATGGGTCACGTCGATCATCCAGAGATCGCGGTTGCAGGCGGCATAGTAGTCGCGCGCTTCCGAAAGATAGGCGTCATCGAAGCTGTCGAGCGCTACCGCGGGACGCCGGAGCCGGTTATACCACCAGCAAGCGAAGGCGTCGCGCTCCACCAGCTCGAGGAACCCCTGCAGAATGGCCTCTTCCAGGGTGTTGCCGGCCGCGCAGCCGTTCGTGTCCGGGCCGAAGAACAGCTGGTCATGCTCTTGCGGCATGGAGAAATACAGCATTCCGGTGGGCAGGTATCGATGGCGCTCCTGCGTCAACGACCATACCGGAGACCAACTCATCTCCACGGTCGGGTCGAAACGCGCTGGAACATATGCGAATTTCCGCTTCAGCGCGTTGAGCTCCGCGGCGTGGTCGTATTGCCGGTCGCTGTAGTGCAGAACCGTTTCCGGGCGAAGGGCTTCACCCTTGCGAAAATCCACGAAGCGGGCAGGGTGGCGGATTTCGTCGCCGCGGTAAGCGCCGGAATGCCGTTCGATGGCTTCGCACAGCGCACTCGCCTCGGCTTGTTCGGGCGTGCTCCCCTTGCCGGAATTCAGGGATCGGATGCTGGCGCGCAACGCCAGAAGGCTGCGCGCCTGCATCGCGAGGCTGGCGCCGGCCACGTTCACATGTAGCCAGGAGTCCCGCTCGTCGGTGATGCGCAGCAGCCGGTTCACCGCCCCGGTGACCGGACTGACGAGGTGGCGATATCGGCGCAAGGTGTCCCGCGGCGGCACGGAGCGAAAACCGCCGCTGGTGCGCACCGGTTTCGGGCTCGGGGCGAGACGCACCGGCGAAGCTGGCCGGTCCGGGCGATACAGCGCCGGGTCGCCACAGGATCGGCACTGCGGCCGCCGCGTGACCGGATGGATGGAGGTCTTCATGCCGAGAGATTCCAGCGCCATGGTATGGCGGTGGAGCGTGGCGCTTTCCCCGAAGACGATCCATTTGGCGAGCTCCAGGGCCGCCAGGCCGATTACCACATCGGACAAACAGTCGGGCGTATTCGCGGGGAAGGCGAAACCGGCCGGGAGGCCGCGCAGATAGTTCGCGATCTCGACGTTGTTGCCGATCCGGCTCGCGAGGCAGGCCCAGCATGGCGCATCCTCATCACCGGGCCGGAACACCGGGCCGAGCAGGGAATAAACGCCCGCCGGCTTGACCAGAGCCCACGGACTACCCGATTCGAGATGCCGGCGGTTGGTCTGCGCATGAGCGTCGTCCAGGTAATCGTCCGTGACGAAGACCGAAAGCGTTGGCTTGTGCGGCCCAACGGTCAGCCCGAGGCTTGCGAGCGCCGCGCCGAGCCGCCTGTCGCCTCCGGACACCGCGATCCGGGCATCGCCGAGACACTGCTCAGCCCATCTCGGCGTGGCCCCCTGCGAGCACCAGAACGCGGCGGACACCCTGTCCATGGCAAAGTCGGCCGAGACAAGACAACCCTTGGCCGCAAGCGAAACCATGGCGGTCTGAACGCTCAGGGCCGAATGTCGACCCGACAGTTCGGCGATGATCTCGCGGCGGGAACGTTGGCCTTCAAGCAGCGGCGCGAGGTCGCGATACAAATCTCCGGCCAGGAGGATGCTGGCGGTCTCGGACGCCAGCAGCAGCGCGCCGCCCTCCGAAACGCGGGAAGCAAGATGAGGCGCCAGCAACGGTCTTTCGACTATGCCCCGGTCGAATTCGGTGAACCGTTGCGGTGGCGCGAAAGTCGGCTTCCACCCCGTTCGGTACGCAGACACTACGACGGCACACCCAGCAATCGGACCGGCGCAAGAGAGGGTGGAAAAATCGGAAAGGCGCTCCGGTCGGCTTCCCTACTCGCTTTCTTCGCGCGTCACGGCATCCCGGTAAGTCGAAGGCGCCGGCAATAGGATATGGACGCGGTCATGAGTGTTGAAGACCAGTTTTACTCTGGCCCCTTCCGGGAAATCGAAACCCTCGGACTTGAGAACGGCGGTCGGGTCGGCATCCATCTTTGCCTTGAAGTCGGGGTCGCCATAGTATTTCGCCACCACATCCGCATAGAGTTGCTGGCGTTCCTTCAAGTCCCCCGATGAGAGAAGGTTGGTGACCAGGGCGTCAATCGGCTTCATTGGTTTATCCATGGTTTATCTACTCCGCTCCGTGATTATCTGACCGAAGCTGCGCCCCCCGGTTTCCCGGGAGCGCGGCTCGGCCTTTCTAGCCGGCGCTGCCCGCGGTGCCCGCGGTGCCTGCGGTGCTGAATGAACTGAAAAACGTGCTGGTCTGGAAGGTGCTGGCCGAGCTGACGCTACCCGCGCTGCCAGCCGTGGCGCCTCCGGACACCGCGCTCAGACTCTCGTCGGCCAAGTCCGTATTCGGGTCGGGCGGCAAGATGAAATGCGCGACCTCGTCCGTGTTCGCGACCACATCGACCTGCATGCCGGTGACGGGAACATCGAACCCGAACGCCTTGTAGACCTCGCTGCCGCTGGCTCCATCGATCGAGGCGCGAAATTCCCCGTCGCTCCGGTAGCGGTCGGCGGCCTCAAGGAAGCGCTTGTAGCTCTTCGTATATGTCCCCATGGCCATTGGCGACATATCGATATTTTCAAGAAGGTCATTTCTTGCAACGTTCATGGTTTTGTTTCCTCATTTGAGTCTTGTCTGAAGGGATTGTTTCCAGCAATCTGATGCGTTGCGCAACGCGTCAACCGGCCGATCCGGCCGATCCGACAGTGGACGCGCTGCCGAGGCTGGAAAAGGAAGTGAAAGTGAGGAAGGTGCTCGCCGATCCGATAGTGCCGGCCGTGCTGGCGGTGCTGCCGCCGGCAATCTGGCTCAACTGCTCATCCGCCAGATCGCTGTTCGGATCGGGCGGCATGACGAAGTGCGCTATCTCGTCGGAATCCATGAGAAACCGATAATCGATTCCCTCCAGACGTGTCATCCCGAACTCGTCGAAGACATCGTTGTTGTCGCCGCGGTCAATCCGGTCACGGAAAGCCGCGTCGTTTTGGTAACGGTCGGAAATGGCGGCGATGATGTCACGGCGCTCATCGTTCAATCCCATTTCTTGCATGAACTGCTGGTTGTTCATCAGCTTGCTCCATATTGAGGGGTTGCAGTGTAGCGAGCCTATCACCTGTTTCATCCTCAATGCAAGGGTGTTCGGGCGAAAACAGCAATTCCCGCCAAATTTGACATGTGAGTGATTTCAAGGGTTTTGGGCGGTTCGAGAAGAAGTTCTTCGCAAACTTTTCATCCGAAACTCGTATGATTCGGGCGATTGTTGGGAGCAGGGGGATGAATCATGTCCAAGATCCAGTTTCGCAAGACGCTCAGCGCCCCGGGATTGCTCCGGGTGGTGCGCGGTTGTTTCGACCGCATTGAGGATCCGGTTGCGAGTCGTGGCCTGCCCCTGACGGACTGTCTGATGTCGGCGCTGGCGATGTTCGGGCTGAAGTATTCGTCGCTGTTGAGTTTTGAGCAGGACGCACGGGGCGAGGAGCGCACCCGGTCGAACTTGAGAAGCCTCTATGGGGTGGAGCGCGCGCCGTCGGATACGACCATGCGCGAGCGTCTGGATGAAGTGGATCCGCGCTCGCTGCGGCGGGCCTTCAAGCGCGTGTTTGCGGCGTTACAGCGTGGCGGGGGGCTGCGGGACTTCACCTGGCTGGACGATCATTATCTGTTGTCGGTGGACGGCACGGGCTACTTCTCCTCGCAGAAGGTGCATTGCGCTCATTGTTGCGAGCGGCGTCACCGGGACGGTCGTGTGACCTACTATCACCAGATGCTGGGTGCGGTGCTGGTGCATCCGGAGCATCGCGAGGTGTTTCCGCTGGCGCCGGAGCCGATCCTGCGCGCGGACGGTTCGCGCAAGAACGACTGCGAGCGCAACGCGGCCAAGCGTCTGCTGCGGGATGTGCGGCGCGAGCATCCGCATCTGAAGCTGTTGGTGGTGGAGGATGCGTTGGCCTCGAACGGTCCGCACATCCGGCTGTTGCAGGAATTGGACCTGCGCTTTGTGCTGGGGGTGAAGCCGGGCGACCATGCGGAGTTGTTTCACTGGGTGGCTTCGGTGATGGCGACGCGGGTTGTCGAGACCCAAGGCGAGGACGGTGTGCGGCGGCGGTATCGCTTTCTCAACGGTGTGCCGCTCAACGACGCGAATTTCGACCTGGAGGTGAACTTTCTGGAGTGTTGGGAAACCACCCCCAAGGGTCGGGAGCGGCACTTTAGTTGGGTTACGGACATCAAGATCACGGAATCGAATGTGGAAGCGCTGATGCGTGCCGGTCGGGCGCGTTGGCGCATTGAGAACGAGACCTTCAACACCCTGAAGAACCAAGGCTACGGCTTTGAGCATAACTTTGGCCACGGCAAGCGGCATCTGGCGACGGTGTTTTCCGGTTTGACGATGCTGGCTTTTTTGATCGACCAGATTCAGCAGCGCTGCTGTGCGCTGTTTGGGGCGGCACGGGAGCGGGAGGGTCGTCCGAAATACTTCTGGGAACGGTTGCGCCGCTTGTTTCTGGAGTTCTTCATTACCGGCTGGGAGGCCCTGTATCGGGCCATCGCCTTCGGCCACCACCCAACCGAACTGGCGCCCTTCGACACCTCCTGACCCCATCGCCGTGGTCGGGTGTGCGACGAGCGGGTTCTTCAGGGAAACAGCGTAGCCAAACCACTTATCCGGCGCCGGCCGGAGGGGTAGCCTTCCCCAACTGATCCGCCAACCGGCCATCCGCACCAGAATGCCACCCCATCAGCACCACAAAATGGCTTGGCGGGAATTGCTGGGGCGAAAATTCGACGACAGCAATTCCCGCCAACGATGCAGAGTCGTTCGTTTGGGGGCGAATACCCAAGCTTGTGACCATTCAGGCGTTGGACCGGAGTTGATTTTCGAGCATTGTCACGCTTGGCGGGAATGGCTGCTTCGGCGATATCATGGCGAATCATGGTGGCAGTGAATGAATATCGCGGCGGGCCGGGGCCTGCGCATCGCCTGTGCCTTCGTCGTTTTCCGGACGCTGTCAGGTCTCTCGGGCCGCCGGAGCATTGACATTCACCGCGCCACGCTCGATGGCTGACCCGGACCGGACCTTTTCGCAGGCTATGGATCTCGACATTCTCATCGCCCGGGCGGCGCCGCCGCCAGAGCGCGGCGGCGGGTCGTTCATCCCGGCCCCCACCGACTCCGACTCCCGGGCTCGCCGCGAAGGAAGGCTTCTCGACGCCTTCGGCTCGCGGCGTGCGCTGGCCCTGCATGCCGAGGGGCTGGGGCTGTCCGTGGACGCCTATCTGGCGAAGTTCGGCGATGTCCGCCTGGAGGGGGCCGCGCCGGACTGGGGTTGCGCCTTTCGAGAAATTTTTGCCCGGCTGGCCGATACCGAGAAGCCCTTCTCGGCCGTCTATCCGTGGGCGCGCGGCTGCATCGAGGCGGAATGGCCCGACGGTCTGCCGCACAGCGCCGGCGCGCTGGATGGGGCCATTTCTTATCTCGAATGGCGTTTCCGCGCGATCCTGATGCAAACCATGCGGTATGAAGCCAGGCTGGGGGCGCCGGGAGTGACCTGGGCGGCGCGGTTCGCCCGCAGTCCCGTGCTGGCCTACGCGCTCGGCCGCACGATGGCCGACTGGCGTTCGGATCTCGTTCGGATGCTGCGCCTTGCAGCTGACGACCGGGCCGAACTGTCCCGACGCTTCTTCGACGACGGAGACCCCGGGTTGCTGGTCGGTATCGAGCAGGGGCTCGGCGACCCGCACGCTGGAGGGCGGTCGGTCGCCATCCTGCGCTTCACCAACGGTTCGGTCGTATTCAAGCCCAAGGATCTGCGAATCGCAGGCGTGGTGCGGGAGATCGTCGGCCTGATCTCCAGCGTCGAGCTTTCACCTCCCTCCACGGCGCTGCGTGCGGGCTATGCCTGGGAAACGGAGTACGAGCCACAACCGGTCGCCGGCGCCGGAGACGCCGACCGGTTCTACCGGGCGCTCGGCGGCTGGCTGGCCTTGCTCCAGACCATAAACGCGACCGATTTCTGGTTCGACAATCTGATCGCCGACGGCGCCACGCCACGGTTCGTTGATTTCGAAACGGTCTTGCAGCCGCTCTCGGCGTGGCCGCCCCGGATACGACGCCTGATCGATGAGGATGCGATCAGCTTCAACATGAGAGTGGCCAACGTTGGCATATTGCCGCTTCAAATGTCGATCAGGGAAGGTTTGGAGCCGACCGATCTGGGCTGCCTCTGCCAACCGGGGGAACACCGCACGCCGATGGGCGCCACAGAGAACGGCGGCCTGTTTGTGTGGAAAGAAGACCGATATGCCCCGCGTTACGAGTCCGGCGATTTCGCGGACAGCGCGGCGCATTTCGACGCCCTCGAGGACGGTTATCTCCGGGTCGCCCGGGAGCTGGGGTCGGTGGCGATGCAGGATCGGATCCTGGCCGCGCTTGAAAGCGCGCCGGACGCGCAGCTTCGCGTCCTTCTCATTGACACCTGGAGTTGTTACCGGATCATTCAGGAATCCCTCCTTCCCGGCGCCCTGTCGGACGGCGTATGGCGCGAGATCGCCTTGCACAAGATGCTGCCTCGCTACGCCGGGTTGACCGGCCCCCTCCGCGAGGCGGCGGTGCGCGACATGCGCCGTTTCGACATCCCGCTGTTTTTGACCGCTCCGGCCTCTCGGGACCTTCAGGGAGCGGAGGGCGAGGTGTGGCGGAACGTGTTCAGGAAGGATGCGATAGCCACCGTGCGCGCCACATTCGGGATCATGGCTGCGGCGACCGAACGGGAACGGCTGGCGTGGCTGCGTTCGTCATTTTCCCTGCGCGCCGCCAATCCGCCGCGGCAGACCTCCGTTCGCGGCCGGCCGGCGCCGGCAAAGCCGGGGGATCTTCTGGCCTGGGCCGACCAGATCGCTACCGAAGTTCGGGACCTTGCCGTGACGAACGATTGCGGGTATCCGACCTGGGTCGGCATCGTGCACGAGGTTCACTTCGGAAGGCGTTTCATGGCGCCGCTTCCCATCGACATTCTGTCGGGCCGCGCAGGAATCGCCCAGGCGCTGCTCGAGCTGGGCGAGAGGCTCGGTCGCGCAGATCTGACGGCCATCGCACGCGAGACCCTGAGGGGGGCAGCGCGCGATTATGCCGAGTCCATGGACTTCAGCCAGGAGCTGGGAGTCGGACACGTTGTCGGCGCTGGCGGACTCCTGCATATGTTGGCGTGCGACCCCTCTCTGCGGGACGATGCGCAAATGGTGTACCAAAGCGCTTCTGAAAAAGAAGCATGGATGCAGTCCGGGAGCGACTTCGTGTCCGGCCTCGCTGGCTGGAAAGACGCGGTGCTGGCTCTTGGCGGCAGGGTTCCGGAGCGGCATGGGCCCCAACGGCCTTATGCGCCCTCGGCCCTGCCTCGTCTCGCTCCCTGGTTGGACCCCGGCCATGCAAAGCCGGTCTGTGCCGACCGGCGCGCGGCGGCGCACATGAGGCGAGACCGCGATCAACTGGGAAGCTGGTTCGCCGAGAGATGGGCCGACGATCGGCACGATCTTTCGGGGATAGATGGAATACCCGCGCTGGCCGTCGCCTTCGCGCGTCTGGCGGACGGCTCGGCGTAGGCGGCAATCTTCCGGCGGGTCATGTGTGGTTCTTCGGCGCGCTGGTTCCATGACGAGCTCCGTTGCCCATCCACATGCCGCCCCCCTGGCCGGGGGCGGGCGTATCGACGCGATCGACATCCTGCGCGGCGTCGCGGTGCTCGGCATCCTGGTGATGAACATCCAGATATTCGCGATGCCTGGGGCGGCCTACTTCAACCCCACCGCCTACGGGGACCTCGAAGGCGCGAATCTCTGCGTCTGGGTGGCGAGTCGGATGTTCGCCGACCAGAAGTTCATGACCATTTTCTCGATGCTGTTTGGCGCCGGCATCGTCCTGATGACGGAACGGGCCGAGGCGCGCGGCGACGCCCGCCGGGTGCATTACCGCCGGATGGGGTGGCTCCTCGTCATCGGCCTCCTCCACGCCCACCTGCTCTGGTACGGCGACATCCTGTTCCTCTATGCTGTTTGCGGGATGCTGGTGTATCCACTGCGCCGGCAGCCGCCCGGACGGTTGATCGCGCTGGGGGTGGCGATGCTCGCGATCCCATCCGCCCTTTTCGTGGGGATGGGGCTGACGCTTCCGTACTGGCCGGAAGAGGAGATGTCCATCTTCATGGAGGCTTGGCAGCCGGCGCCGGAGGTGATCGCGGACGAGCTCGCCGCCTACCGGGGCGCCTGGCTCGACCAGCAGCCCCTCCGGTCGGCGAGCGCGCTGGAGTTCGAGACCTTTGTCTTGATTATCTGGGGCCTGTGGCGCGCGGGCGGGCTGATGCTGATCGGGATAGCGCTCTTCCGGAGCGGGGTCTTCAGCGCGGAGCGCTCGACACGCTTCCATGTGGCCCTGATCGGGGTGGCGTTCGCGATCGGACTGCCGCTGGTGGCCTGGGGTATCGCCATCGACTTTGCGCGTGGGTGGCCGCTCTGGTCGTACTTCTTCGGGGCGCAGTTCAACTACTGGTCGAGCATTGCGGTCAGTCTGGGCTACGTAGGCGTGGTCATGCTCGCGTGCCGGACGGCGGCGCTGCGCGTCCTGACCCGTCCGCTCGCGGCCGTCGGGCGGACCGCCCTCACCAACTACCTGCTGCAGACGATTCTCTGCACGACCCTCTTCTACGGGCACGGCCTCGGCTGGTTCGGGTCCGTGGGCCGCGTGGGGCAGGTTGGTGTGGTGGCCGCGGTGTGGGCGATACAGCTCGTCGCCTCGCTGCTCTGGCTGCGGTGGTTCCGCCTCGGGCCGTCCGAATGGGTGTGGCGCTCGCTCACCTACGGCACGCGCGTGCCGCTGCGCCGAACCCCGTCGAGAGGGTTCCGGGGAGCGTGACGGCCGGATCTGTCCGATTCGGTGATACGGCGCTTGCGTCGCCGACCTCAGCCCCGGGCTGCTGCGGCGCTTGCGTGTTCGAGATCTCACAACGGGACGCGAGGATCACGGCGCATAGACGAGCTCGCGGGACTTGTCGATGGCCGCGCGCAGATAGGGGTTGCCGATCGCACGGGTTTCGAGCAGATCGACAGGACAGCCAAGCGCCTCCCGCAAGGCCTCGGCGAGATCGAAACGCCGGTGGAACGGCCGCAGGTCGCTGTCGGGATCGAATTCGACCAGGAAGTCGGCGTCGCTGGTGGCGGGATCGAAATCCGCGCCCCGCGCTGCCGAGCCGAACACTTCCAGACGCACGACATCGTAGCGGCGGCACAGTTCCGCCAACTCTTCTTTCTTTTCAGCAATGGCGGCGTGCATGACCAGTTCTCCTGCACAGGCGGCAAACAATACCCCAGCCCGGCGTCATCGCAGCAACGCTTCCGGCAGGGCGTCCTTCAGCCGGTCGCGCAACGATGTGATTTCCGCCTCGGCCGCGTGCGCCGGCAGCGTCATTCACTCGGTCTGCGCCGTCGGAGGGCACGGACGCCGGACGCCACACCGGCAAGAGCGCGAGCATGAGTTGGTGCGCAGCATCCTGTCCGGAAAGCGTAAGATGAGTTACGATCAGCGCGCATGGTTCGGAGCTTCATAAGGATCGGGAGACGCGGAGTTTCTTCGAGGGGCGATGCGTCTCGGCGTTTCAAGGCTTCGCCAATCAGGCGGTGCGTCGGCTGATCCTGCTGGACAGCGCAGAGACGCTCGGAGACCTTGCCGCATTGCCGAGCAACCGGCTGGAGGCGTTGCGGGGCGACCGCGCCGGGCAGTACAGCATTCGGATCAACGCGCAATGGCGCATATGCTTCCGCTGGACCGACGACGGGCCATGCGAGGTCGAGATTGTGGACTATCACTGAGGGGCCGAACATGAACACAAGGAACGGCATGAGGCCGGTACATCCCGGCGAAATACTACGCGACGAAATCGAAGCGCTCGACCTGTCGGCCAATGCGCTGTCGAAGGCGCTGGGCGTGCCGGTGAACCGGGTGACGATGATCCTGAACGGTCAGCGGGGCGTGAGCGCGGACACGGCGCTGCGGCTTGCGCGGTACTTCGGGACGACACCGCAACTCTGGATGAACTTGCAGAAGACCTGGGAGCTTCGCCAAGCGGAGATTGCGGCGGGCCGCGAGATCGCGAAATGCGTGACGCCGCGGCAGGTGGCGACAACAGGTGCGGCGGCCGGTGCCTGTCCCTGATTTCCAGTCGCTGATGCTCCCCGCTCTCGAGGCGTTCGCCGGCAGTGGGGAGCCGTCACTTTCCGACTTGGCGAGCCGTATTGAGGGGCAGTTCGGGAAAGGGCCTGTGTTACGCGAAGGGGGGCAGGCGCCGGGTGGCTTCGGGCAGGTCGAGCTCCGTGTAGACGGGCAGGCCGTCGCGGTACGGGGGCGGCGCTTCGCCCACGATCAGGGGTTGCAGATAGGTGCGGGCGGCCGCGGTAATCCCGTAGCCATCGGCGCTGATGAACTCGCGGGGCAAGGCCTTCTCCCGGTTGGCGACCTGTTCGAGCGGCGTTTCGGAAGTCGTCCACGAATAGGGTGCATCCTGCAGGCGCTGGATCGTCACCATGATCGCGTTGGCGCCGTCAAGCGCCTTCTTCACTCCGGCCTGACCCACGGCATGGGCCTGTTCAAGGTCCGTGGCCGAAGCGAGATGGCGCGCCGAGCGCTGCAGGTAGTCGCTGATTGCGTAGTGCTGTTTGTAGCCCAGGTTCTCGCGGATCATGCCGGCAAGCACCGGGGCAAGGCCGCCGAGCTGGGCGTGGCCGAACGCGTCAACGCCTCCCGCCTCGGAAAGAAAGCGCCCGTCGGCGCGCCGCACGCCCTCGCTGGCCACGATCACGCAATGCTCGTGTCGCTCGACCGACTCGCGCACCCGCGCCAGGAAGCGATCCGGCTCGAACGGCGCCTCGGGGAAGAGAATGATGTGCGGCGCCTGGTTGGATCCCCTGGCGGCCAACCCGCCCGCTGCGGCGATCCAGCCCGCGTGACGGCCCATGACCTCCAGGATGAATACCCGGGTGGATGTGCGCGCCATTCCTGCCACATCCAGCGCCGCCTCGCGAGTGGACACCGCCACATACTTGGCGACTGAGCCGAAGCCGGGGCAGCAATCGGTAACGGGCAGGTCGTTGTCGACCGTCTTGGGCAGGCCGATGCATTGCAGCGGGTAATCCATTCGCTGGCCCAGTTGCGACAGCTTCAGCGCCGTATCCATGGAATCGTTGCCGCCGTTGAAGAACACCATGCCGATGTCGTGGGCGCGGAATACCTCGATCAGGCGCCGGTACTCGCGCTGATCCTGCTCGAACGGGGCGAGCTGGTAGCGCGCCGTCCCGAAGGCGCTTCCGGGCCGTGCGCCCAGCGCCGCCACTTGCCCGGCGGAGGCCGCGCCGGTGTCCAGCAGTTGTTCGTGCAGGGCGCCGAGAATGCCGTTGCGTGCGGCAAACAGCTTGCCGATCGCTCCACTGGCCTGTCTTGCGGTTTCGATGACACCCTGGGCGGTGGCGTTGATGACGGCTGTCGGGCCTCCGGACTGCGCATACAGCGCGTTGCGAACGGGCATGGTGAGAAAGCATGTGGCGGACGGCGCCGTGTACGATAGCACCCCCTCAGGGCAGGATGAGCCGGAGAAATCGATGCGGATTGTGTTTCTGGGCGCTCCAGGTGCGGGCAAGGGCACGCAGGCGCGTCTTCTCGGGGAGCGCAGGGGTTGGCCCCAGGTGTCCACGGGCGATCTGTTGCGGGCCGCGGTAGCCGCCGGTTCTCCGCTGGGCCGGCGCGCGAAGGCCGCCATGGATGCGGGCGAACTGGTTTCCGACGAGTTGGTGATGGAGCTTCTGGGCGAGCGGCTGGAGCAGAACGACTGCACTGCCGGTTTCATCCTGGACGGATTCCCCCGCAGCGAGTCGCAGGCGCGGTTGCTCGAGGCGCTTCTGGATGCGTCCGGGCAGAAACTGGATGCCGTGTTGATGCTGGAAATTCCTCGCGAGGTCTTGATGAAGCGGCTTGCCGGGCGCCGCAGCTGTTCGGTTAGCGGCAAGCTCCTGAACATCTATTTCTCCCCTCCCGAGGCGTTGGCCGCCAGCAAGGCTGCAGGAGGGAGGTTGATTCGCCGCGACGACGACACCGAGGAAACCATCGCCAACCGGCTTGCCGTGTACGAACGTCAGACGCGCCCGCTGCTGGCGCGCTACGCCGGCTTGTTGCGGCGCGTCGACGGGCTGGGCGCGCCCGACGAGGTGTTCGGGCGAATACTTGATGCGCTGGAAGCGCTGGCGCCGGAGAACCTTGCGGCTCATCCTGCCGCGAACGCTTTCGATGCTTGAGTTGGTCAGGCGCGTCCTTTTCGTGTCGCTGAGCCTGCGCGGCCCCGATTCCCTGCCCGGGTCGCGGGCCATGCTGGTGCTGTGCCTGATCCCCTGGACGGCGTTTTCGATAGCCGGCAATCTGCTCGTGTTCCCCCGTAATCCGGGGCTGGCGATCCTGGGCGTGGCGATGGAGTTGACGCTGCTGACAAGCTACTCCGGGCTGGCGCTTCAACTGGCCGGCAAGTTGGAGCGCTGGCCGCAGACCCTGGTGTCCCTGGTGGGCGTACAGGCAATCGTCACGGCGGCAAGCCTTCCGCTGAACTACCTCTCCGCAAGACTGGATTCGCCACCGGTGATGCTGCAGGCGGCGGGGTTCGCGCTCATCGCGTGGTGGCTGGTGGCCATGGCCAATATCCTCTCGCAGGCAGTCGGTCGCGGCCTGCCCGCCGGCGTGTTTCTGGCCCTGACCCATTTCGCCCTTCATCTGGCTACCTACGCCCTCCTCTTCGAGCTCGTGGGCGTACTTCCTCCTGCATAACTGATGTGCATATACACATCCTCGGCATAGGCGGGACTTTCATGGGCGGGTTGGCCGCCCTGGCTCGGGAACTGGGACATGAAGTGACCGGATCCGACCGCGCCATCTGGCCGCCCATGAGCACCCGCCTTCGGGAGCTGGGAATCGAACCCGTGGCGGGGTTTGATCCGGAACAGCTTGAGGCCGGCCCCGATCTGGTGCTGGCAGGCAATGTCATGTCCCGGGGCATGCCGATCATCGAGGCGCTTGTGGACAGCAAGCTGCCATTCATGTCGGGTCCCGAGTGGCTCGGCACACAGGTGCTGGGCAACCGTGAGGTAATCGCGGTTACCGGCACCCACGGCAAGACCACCACCGCCAGCATGGTGGCATGGCTGTTGCACGAAGCAGGCCTGGATCCCGGCTTTCTGGTCGGGGGGGCGCCGGGCAACTTCGGCCGCACCGCCGGACTGGGAGGCGGGCGGCATTTCGTGATCGAGGGCGATGAGTACGATACCGCATTCTTCGACAAGAACGCCAAGTTCCTGCACTACCGGGCGCGCACGGTTGTCATCAACAATATCGAGCACGATCACGCCGACATCTACGCCGACCTGGAGGCGGTGCTGTGGCAGTTCCACCTGCTGTTGCGGCGCACGCCGGGCAGGGGGCGCTTGATCGTCAACGGCGCCGACAGCAACACTCTTGCCCTGTTGGAGAAGGGTTGCTGGACGCAAGTGGAGCGCTTTTCCGTCGATCCCGAAGCGGAGGCGGAATGGCGCGCGGAGCGCCTCACCCGCTCTCGCGCCCGGTTCGTGGGCCGCTCGGGCGAAGCGAAAGCTCATCTGGCGCTGCCCGGTGCGCACAACCTGTCGAACGCGCTGGCCGCGGTGGCGGCGGCGCATGCTTCGGGAGTGTCCATCGAGCGCGCCTGCGACGCGCTCGAGAGTTTCAGGCCGCCGGCGCGGCGCCTGCAATGCCTTGGACGATACCCTCCCCAGCGTGCCCGGGGCGTTACGCTGTACGACGATTTTGCCCACCACCCCACGGCGATTCGGGCCACGATCAAGGCGCTGGGCGACGAATACCGGCGGGTGCTGGCGGTCTTCGAGCCCGCCTCGAACAGCATGCGCTCCGGCGCGCACCTGCCGGGGCTCCGGGACGCGCTCGAAGGCGCGGCTCACGTCTGGCTTGTGCCTTCGGGAAGCCTCCTGTGGGACCCGCAAGACGCGTTTGCCGGCCGGGAGCATGTGACGGTATGCGCCGATGCGGCTGAAGCCGCCCGCCTGGTGGCCGCCGCTGCCGGAGCCGGCGACGCGGTCGTGTTCATGAGCAACAGCGGCGCCTCGGGCGGCGCGCGCCTCATCGCCAGGGCCCTCGCCGCTTGAACGAACCCGCCGGGCAGGTCAGGGGACGATGGTCATTTCACGGATCAGGGCGGAGGCGCCATCGACTTTCTCCATGACCCAAAGCATGTAGCGCGTGTCCACATGGATTGTGCGCGTGATGCGCGGATCGAAATCCCAGTCCGAGTTGACGCTTTCCAGCGTACCGTCGAACAGAAGGCCGACCAGCCTGCCGCGGGCGTCAAGCGTGGCCGAGCCCGAATTGCCGCCGGTCGAATCGAGGTCGGAGAGGAAATTGACCGGAACCGAGCCGATGGATTCCAGGAAGTAATCGCCGTAGTCGCCGGCGCGAATCCGTTCGAGCTGACGGGCAGGCGCATTGAAAGGCGCTGCGCCCGTGTTCTTCTGCGCGATCCCTTCCAGACGCGTGAAGGGTTCGTAGAGCAGCCCGTCCGCCGGCGATCCGCCCATTACCGAACCGTAGGTGAGGCGCAAGGTCGAATTGGCGTCCGGGTAGGCGGAATGCCCTTGCGACTGCTGCCAGTTGATGATGGCGCGCATGTACTGCGGATACAGGAGGTTGCGGCGTCCGGCCCTGGTCTTGTCCGCCTCCTCGTGCGCCATCCGGGTGTCGTGCAGGGCGGTCGCCAGACGCACGAAGGGGTCGCGACTGCGTTGCAGTTCGTCGGGGCTCGCTTCCATCAGCGCCAGACGGGCCTCCGCGCTGTCGAGCCCGGTTTCCTCGTAGTACTCGTCGAGCTTTGCGGACAATCGCGCTTCGCCCAGCCCGGCGTCCAGTCCCATCGCCTCGTCCAGCGCCGCAATGCGCATGCCTTGCGGCTGCTCCAGATAGCCAAGCAGAAAGAACATCCACTCCTGTTTGTCCACCGCCGGGTCGTAACGCCGGTCGATGGCGCTCATCCGCTGGCGAAACATCGCCATGTCCCGCTTTTGGTAACCGCTCTCACGCTCCGCATCCGGCTTCTGCCTCTCGTGCGCAAGGCGGACCAGGCGCAAGGCGGCGCTCAGCAACTGCGGCCGCAAGGCGTTTCCGTACCAGAAGCGCCGTTTCGCTTCCGCGGCGCCTTCCCTGGCCAGCTCGTCCAGTTCCTCGATGGCCTGCCCCAGCATGGCCCGGTGCGGGTCGGCCTGGATCCAGGCTTCCAGCTCCGCTTCGCGCTGCGCGCGCCGGCCGGCCAGATCGTTGCGGCGCGCTCCGTCGATCTGGCCCCGCAGGTTCTTGAGGATGTTGTTCAGACTCGCAAGCCGCGGCTCGTACAGGATGCGCGCTGCGCTGCCCTGGGGCGCGGCGCTTTCGATGACCCGGACCCAGTTCGCGTAGACCTCCACCAGCAGCGGATATCGCCAGTCGAAGGTATGCCTTACGGTCGCCAGACGGGCGTATCGCGAGGTGCGTCCCGGATAGCCCAGGGCCATCACGAAATCGCCGTCTTCAAGGCCGGCTGCGGACACCTCGAGGAAGTGCGGCGGTTCGTAGGGCGTGTTTTCCCCGGAATAGTCCGCGGGCCTTCCGTCAGGCCCCACATAGGCGCGATAAAACGCGAAATCGCCCGTATGCCGCGGCCAGCGCCAGTTGTCGATGTCGCCGCCGTACTTGCCCATGGCGTCGGCTGGCGAATAGACGATGCGCACATCGCGGATCTCGAGGCGCTTGATCCGCTTGTATTGCAGCCCGCCGAAAAACGAGGGCGCCTGACAGCGATAGCCGGGCTCGGACTCGCATTCCCGTATCAAATCCTTCTGTCGCTGTTCGATCCGGGCTGTGCGCTCGCGCGGCTCCAGCGCGGGATCCAGACCGCCGGTGATCTGCTCGGTGACATCGGTCACTTCCAGCGTCACATACACCCGCGACCCCGGCGCGGCAGGCAGTTCGTCGGCCATGGACGCGGCCAGGAAGCCCTCTTCGAGGTAGTTGTTCTCCGGGGTGGAATTGAACTGCACGGAGCCGCGCGCGCAATGGTGATTGGTCACCACCAGCCCTTGCGGCGACACGAAAGAAGCAGTGCAGCCGCCCAGCGAAATGACGGCCCCCATCGGAAAGGCGGTCAGGTCGGCCAGCGCTGCCGGATCCAGCTTCAGTCCCGTTGCCTGCAAGTCCCCGGCGATGCCGGGGATCTGCTCGGGCGTGAACATGCCTTCCCTGGCGAAAGCTGCGGGCGAGGGCATTGCGACGGCCAGCGCCGCACAGCACAGCGCAGGAAAAATACGTTTCTGTTTTTGCATTTTGTACAAGATCCTCAGGGTCGGGGGGCTGCATCCGGCGCCGGACTCGCTGGCGCGATGCCGGCAGGCACTGTCGTTATGGTTGTTGGCTGCATTATTCCACAAAGCCCCGCCGGCGCCGGCGTCATGGAATGAGGTTTGCCGGAGTTTCTTGCCCGTTGGGGGTTTTCCGCTGCTTGTCGCCACGCTGGTCATGGGCGTTTTCCTTGCGATCCGGACCCTCTGGCGCGTCCGGAAGGGCCGTGAATCGCCTGCGCCGAAAAAAATCGCCGGACTGCGGCGGACAAGGTTGCGGGCGGCACGGCTCGCCGGCTCGCTCCCTACCGCCTGACAAGGCGCCGCGGCTTCTGGCGGGACCCGGCGCCGGTGAGCGCGCCCAGGCTGCCGGGTTCGCGCAGCCGCACCGGCGCCCGCACGCCAAGGCGCTGGCGGATGAGGGTGGTCAGACGCAGGTCGAGTCCCGGCAATTCCGGGTTGCGGACTTCGACTTCCATGACGAAGTTCTCTCCCTCGAGGATGCAGAGGTAATCGCCCGCATACTCCCCGGATTCCCTGAGCACGCTTCCGGCGGCTTCCGGGTAGAAGTTGATACCCTTGTACTTGACCATGCTGTCGCTGCGCCCCAGAAAACCCCCGATACGCTCGAACGGCAATCGCAGCGGGTTCTTGCCCGGCAGCCGGGCGCTCAGATCGCGTGTATTGAAGCGGATGATCGGGTAGGCGTCATCCTTGTAGAGGCAGGTGCATACGACCTCGCCCGGCTCGCCCGGCGCTGTGGGGGCCTGCGTGGAAGGATCGAGAATTTCCACGAAATGTGCGTCTTCCATGAGGTGCATGCCCTCGAGGTCGGGGCCTTCGGTGGCGATCAGCCCGGTGTCGCCTACTCCGTACCAGTCGTATACCGTGTCGGTAGCCCAGGCCCTGGCCAGTTCCTCCCGGGGCGTCAGCCCGAGGTGGGTGGAGATCATGCGGATCTGGATGTCGCGGCCCGGCTCGAGCCTGTTGTCGCGGGCCGTGTCGGCCAGCCGCTGCAGGTAGTCGGCGAAACCCACCAGCACGTTGGCGCCGAAGCGCGCCATGTTGGCTACCTGGGTGACCGAAGGAGTTTCGTTGCCGGCGCCCGCCGGCAGCCATACCGCCCGCGTGTAGTGCAGCGCGGCTTCGCGCGCGAAGTGCCCGGCGTTCACCATGCCGTGGGCATAACTGGAATGGATCACGTCGCCGGCCCCGAGGCCCTGCAGCAGCCAGGCGCGGGCCACCATCAGGGCTTGCAGTTCGCGACTCCGAGGCCCGAAGAAGATCGGTTGCGGCGCTCCGGTGGTGCCGCTGGTGGTCTGCATTACCAGACCGGCGGGAGGCGCTTGCGGTTTGTCGTCGCGATGCCGGCAGTAATCCCCGAAGGGCGGCTCGAGTTCCACGCTTTCCATGAGGTCGGACTTGGAGAACACCGGGAGCCTGGAGAGGTCCTCAAGGCTGCGGGTATCGCCGGGCTCGAGCCCCGCCTCCCCCCACAGACGGCGATAAAACGGCGTTGCCCAGGCCTGCTCCAGACAGCGCCGGAAGCGCCCTTCCTGCAGGGCGCGCAGTTCGTCGCGGCTCATGCCGGCGAACCGCGCCATGAAATCGTCGCCCAGGGGATATTCGCGCCGCAACGCGGCCGGGTTGGCAACCGAGAAGTAGTCGGGCAGATGCTCCTTGCTCATGCAGAGCGCAGAATAGCCGACCCGGCGGCATTGGCGAAACAGCCGGTTGCGTGTGCTACCATCCCGGGCAGTTTGCAGGATCCCGAACATGGCGCGCAAGCCCCACTCCATCTTCATGAACCGCGGGTCCTGCCGGGGTTGGGGTGCGTCTTTCGGACTGGTCTTCGGCGTGCGAGCGCCATGCTGCGCCTGCTCCTGCAAAACGACAGGCCGGCCAGGGACAATGGCCGTGTGTCCGGCGCCGGCGCTGCGTGCGGGAGGTCGTGGTCAGGGCGCCCCCGCTCGCTGTGACGGTGCTCTGTTTCCCTTGGCGCTCCTCCTGAAAGGAACGGGCCAGCACCGGCCGCCATGAGCCGAATCGCCGGGAAAGTCGGGTTGGACGCCGGACTCGGGGCGTGGCTTGAGGCGCAGGATGCGCAGGTTCTGCGCATCGCGGAACCTATGGCGGTCGAGTACGAGGTCACCGCCCTGCAGCATGCGTTGGAGACCGAGGGGCGATTTCCTCCGGTGTGGGTGCTCAGCCCGCTTCTGCCGGACGGAGAAATCGCGCCGTTTTCCCTGGCGACCAACCTGACTGCAAGCCGCTCCGTGGTTTGTGCAGCGCTGGGCCTGGACGACCAGCGCCGGGCCGCAGTCCGGTGGGCGGAGCGTCAGGGACGGCGAATCGAGCCGGTGGTCGTGTCCACCGGGCAGGCGCCGGTGCGAACCACGGTGCTCGAAGGCAGGGACGC
Organism: Gammaproteobacteria bacterium; assembly: GCA_965115835.1. Classification (GTDB taxonomy): domain Bacteria; phylum Pseudomonadota; class Gammaproteobacteria; order Steroidobacterales; family Foliamicaceae; genus Foliamicus. Next base: position 1,393,823 of record OZ220471.1, on the reverse strand, counting down.
GAACCTGCGGCTGCTGCCGGCGACTGTTCAGCACCACGGAAATCCCGGGCCGTATCTCACCGCCGCCCATGCGACCACCTGCGACCCCGGGACAGGTATCGACAACTCGGCCATACAGCGCTGCTGGATCAAGGAGGCCCGGCGGATGAGCTGGTTCCCCTATCCGAATTCCCACAACGCCCGCAACCTGCGCGCCTGGCACGCGCGCGGCGAACCCTGTCCGGTTGCGTTCTGGGTGGGCCATCACCCGGCGGTCAGCGTTGCCGCCCAGGTCAAGCTGGGCTACCCCGAAAGCCATTGGCCGGCGGCCGGCGGGCTGTTGGGCGAGCCAGTACGCCTGACGCCGTCGCTGAACTTCGACGGCCGCCTGCTGGTCCCGGCGGACGCCGAATTCGTGATCGAGGGACTGGCGCACCCGGGCGAGGTCGCGCCGGACGGGCCCTTCGCCGAGTTCACCGGGTTTCTGGGGCCTGCCACGGACGCGCCGGTGTGCGAAGTGCTGTCGATTTCCCATCGCCGCGATGCGGTCCTGCACGATTGCTGTGCGGTGCTGGCGGACAGCCTCACCCCGGACAACATCGCCATGGAGGGCAAGCTGTACGAGTTGGCCAGGACGGTGTCGCCCTGTCTGGTCAATGTGCATGTCCCGGTCCAGGGGAGGCGCTTCATGGCGCTGCTGCAATTCGACGGCGCATCCAGGGGGGAGGTGCGCGACGCACTGGCGGCGGTGCTGGCCTGGAGGCGCGTAAAGACCGCAGTGGCGCTGGACGCGGATATCGACCTGTACGACCCGCATCAGGTGAACTGGGCGCTGGCGACTCGCTTTCAGTGGGACCGCGACCTGATCCGCTTGCGCAATCTGTCCACCTCGGTGCTGGATCCTTCGCTGGAACCGGGACGCCGCACCGCGGCCAAGGCGGGTCTGGACGCGACCCTGCCGTCCGGGCCGCATGTGCCTCTGGTGGCTCGTCCGGACGCCGCCGCGCTGGCGAAGGCCAAAACCCTGCTGCAAGCGTTGCTGCGATCGTCGGGGACCGACTCCTGGCCGACAGGCTGAATTGCGTTCCGGCGGTAGTGCGGGGGATCCTGGCCCGCCTGCCCGGCGGCCGTCATTCCCCGGCGGCCGACTCCTCGAGCAGCCAGGCAATCAGGTCCGCGCGGTCGCGGGCCTTGCGGATGCCCGCGAAGATCATCTTGTTGTCCGGGATGAGGTCGGTCGGATTGCGGAGCCATTCATCCAGCGTTTCCGGCGTCCAGGTCAGGTCCGCGGCCAGCAGCGCCTCGGAATAGGCGTAGCCGGGCGCGGCGCCTGCGGGCCGGCCCAGAAAACCGCGCAGGTTCGGCCCCAATAGCTGATTGCCGTCCGCCGCCAGGGTGTGGCAGGCGCGGCACTGGATATACAAACGCCGACCACGTTCCGGGTTGGCCGCGGCCAGCAGGGTGGCGAGGTCTTCTTCTTCGTCAGCAGTCGCGCCGCCGCCGGCCTGCTGCCCGTCCCCGCAGGCGGCAAGCGCCAGCGCCGCCGCCAGGGCCGGCGCAAGCTGGCTGCTGCGGATCAACTCTTGTCGGCCGCCATTGCCCTTGCGGCGGCGTGTATTGCGCGCCGGATGCGCGGGTAGGCGCCGCAACGGCAGATGTTGGTGATCGAACGGTCGATGTCGTCGTCGCTGGGCGCCGGATTCTGCGCCAGAAGGGCGGCTGCCGCCATCACCATTCCGGGCTGGCAGTAGCCGCATTGCGGCGCCTGCTCGTCGATCCAGGCCTGTTGGACTGGATGCATGCCGCTCTCGCCGGCCAGACCCTCGATTGTGGTGAGGCTGCGGCCTTCCGCCGCTGCGGTATTGATCCGGCAGGAACGCATTGCGCGTCCGTCCATGTGTACCGTACAGGCGCCGCACAAGGCGATGCCGCAGCCGTACTTGGTACCGGTGAGGTAAAGGTGATCGCGCAGCGCCCAGAGAAGCGGCATGTCGCCGGGCACATCCACGGTAACCGGTCGGCCATTCAGGATGAAATTTGCCACGGCCCGGCAGTTTATCACGCGCGGGCGCCGTCATTGCCCGCAGCCCCCGCATGCCGCGCGCAGCGACAACGGCGCTCTCCGGAAACGACAGCCTCACGGGGGTTTTTTGCAAGCGCCCGGCGCTGGCAAGGCGCATCGAACGGTTTATTATTGGCTTGTCGATGTCGGGAAAAAACGCCAGACGCCTCTCGGGGGCTGCCCGGAGCGCAACGCTCCGGCAACCGTGTCTTGCGCTCAACCGGCGCGAACTGCTGGCCGCCGCCGGGGCGCTGTTGGTCGCCCCCGCCTTTGGCGTGCGAGTGGCGATGGCCGGGGGGCAGAGCGCTGCGCTGAATGCCTGGGTTACCCTGGACGAAGAGGGAACGGCCACGATCCTGTGCCCGCTGGGCGATATGGGGCAGGGAATCATCCATAGCCTTCCCCTGATTCTCGCCGACGAGATGGAGATCGCCTGGGAAGATGTGCAGGTGCGTTATGCGCCGCTGGAAGCGGCCCTGTACGGCAATCCCGGTCGCTTCGATCGCTCCCAGGGTTCCGGCAACAGCCTTTCGGTCATGGGATATTACCGGGGGTTGCGACAGGCTGGAGCGGCTGCGCGGGAAATGCTCATTGCCGCGGCGGCGGGGAAATGGGGCGTGGCCGCCTCGGCGTGTCGTGCGGAACAATCGCGCGTGTGGCGCGACGGCCGTTCGCTGGGCTATGGCGAGCTGGCCCTCGATGCGGCGCAAGCGCCTGTGCCGGAAAACCCGCGGCTCAAGTCCCGGGAGGAATTTCGCCTCATCGGCAAGCATGCGCCGCGCAAGGACATCGCCGCCAAGGTCAATGGAACGTTTCCCTTCATGGCCGATTGGGCCGGCGGCGAACGAGCATTGCATGCGGCTGTCATCCATGCGCCACGCCCTGGCGCGCGTCTGAAAAGCCTTGTTGCGGAACAGGCGGACGGCGAGTGGCCCCGGGTTGTGCCCCTGGGCGAGAATGCCGTTGCGGCAGTGGCCGAGGACTACTGGACCGCGTCCAGGGCGCTGGAGCGCGCCGTGATCGCCTGGGAAGGCGGCGGCGACAGCAGCACCGAGTCGGTGATGCGGGAACTGCGTCAGGCGCTGGAGCGGGAACCGGGCCGGCTGTTTATCGAGGGCGGGGATCCGGACGGCGCGCTTGCCGGGGCCGGCGTTACCCTCGATGCGACTTACGAAGCGCCGATCCTGGCCCACGCCGCCATGGAAACCATGGGCGCGACGGCGCGTCTGGACGGCAGGGGCTGTGAGCTGTGGGCGCCGTCGCAGAACCTGCAGCGCCTGCGCGGCGATATCTGCAATGCCTTCGGGATGGCGCCGGAGGATGTGGTCCTGCACCCCTGTCACATGGGCGGCGCGTTCGGACGCCGAATCGAATCCGAAGTGGGCCTGCAGGCGCTGCAGATCGCATTCGCCCTGCGCGCCGAAGGGCGGCCCGACCGCCCGGTTCGGCTGGTCTGGAGCCGTGAACAGGATATGCGCCACGATTGCTACCGCCCGCCGTATGTGGCGCGTTTGCGCGCTGCGCTGGGTCCGAAGGGGGCGCCGATTGCCTGGACAGGGAAGATCGCCGGGCACTCGCTGTTGTTCGAGCGCTGGCCCTGGATGGTGGAGGAGTCGGCGGATGCCTCCGCGACCGGCGCCCTGTTCAACGACCTGTACGACATTCCCAACCGCAGGATTCTTCATGTGATGCGCCAGATGCCGGTGCGCGGGGGATTCTGGCGCAGCGTGGCCTCGAGCATGAATTCGTTTTTCGCCGAGAGTTTTCTGGACGAGGCGGCGCATGCCGGCGGCCGCCGCCCCGTGGAGTTGCGCGCCGAGCTGGCGGCAGGCGATCCGCGTGCGGTGCGGGTGCTCGAAGCGGCTGCCGGAGGCTGGACCGGGCAAAGCGGAATTGCGCTGGCCAGGCTGTTTGAGAGTTATATCGGCATGCAGGTCGAACTGGAAAACAAGGACGGGATCTGGCAGGCGAAAAGTATCCGCGCAGCGGTGGACTGCGGTCTGGCTGTGGACCCCGACAACGTCAAGGCGCAGATTGAAGGCGCCATCGTGTATGGCCTCACCGCTCTGTTGCATGGCGAAATCAATCTGGAGAACGGTGCGGTTGCCGAGGGCAACTTCGACCGTTACCGGATGCTCACGCTCGCCAGCACGCCGCCGATCGAAGTGGAGTTGGCAGCTTCGGACCAACCGCCCACGGGGATCGGCGAACTCGGCGTCCCGCTGGTGGCGCCTGCGTTCTGCAACGCGCTGTTTGCCGTCACCGGCCGCCGTATCCGCAAGCTTCCGCTACGCGACGAGGATCTGCGAGCCTGACCCGCCTGACTCACCGGACTCCGCCCCGGAGCGCCTTGCGGCGGGCGCGGGCGAGCCAGATTGCGGTGAGCAGGAAGTACGCCTGCATGAGCAGCGAAAGGTTCCATTCGATAATGTTCTGGAAAGCGTCCTTGTTGTCCATGTAGTTCATGACCGGAATGCTGGCGCCGGCGAAGAACAGCATTGCAACGCAGCCGGCTTTCTTCGAGCGCGCAAGCCAGGGTGGCGCGAATGCCTCGAGGCGGCGCAGGCCCATGAGTTGGGCGATGAGCGTAAGGCCGAAGTAAAGGATCGTTCCGAAGCGCCGGAGAAGAAAGTAGAGGTCACCCTCGGCGCCCAGAAACGCCGTGTAAAGCACCAGACACACCGCGCCTCCCGCTCCCGTGGCCATCACGACCGGCGCAGGCCGGCCGCTCCCGGAGAGGATCAGGGAGGACATCCGCCGCCAGTACATCGCCAGCAGCGCCGCCGAGCACACCATGCCCGCCTTGAAAAGGAAATAGCTGACGCCGTGTCGTCCCGTGGAACTGATGGATGTGCAGCCTTCGAGGTAGGGCGCGCAAACCGGAACATGACCCTGCAGGCCGGAGATGACGTAGCAGAGGTTTACGGTAAGCGTGGGCGCCACGGCTGCAAGGAGCGCGATCCAGACGGCGCGCCGCCCGGGTTCGAGTGTCATGCTTCCATTCTCCGTGGTCCCGGCTGCAAGTGTGATTGGGATACCGGCCGACATTGCGCCGCTGTTCCGCTTCCTGTGCGGGGGGTAGCATACGGGCGGCAGGCAAGAATACCCTGGCCTGCAAACTTCGGCGGATTCCGTAATTCCGGGCGAGAGAAGCCGCAGATGACGGCGGGGCGATCCTGCCGCGCTGCCGGGGACTATCATTGCGCCATGAATACCGCAAACCCCCTCGCGCCCGGCAAGGGCCAAGGCGACGCCCTGGTTGGCCCCCTGGCCGCAGTCACCCTGGTTACCGGGGACATGGAAGGCAGTCGCCGCTTCCTTTGCGACCTCATGGGCCTGGAATCGGCTCTCGGCCCCATCCCGGAACAGACCCGGGCATCGCTGTCGCGGCTCTGGGGGTTGCAGGGCGCCGGCGGTTGGGAACATGCCTTGTACCGGCAGCCTGACAGTCCCGATATGCCTTTCCTGCGAGTGGTTGGCGTGACCGGCAAGCATCCCGCGGTGCGCCCGGGCATGAATGCCCTGCTGGAAGGCGGGTTGGCGGTGGGTTTTGCCTGCGCCGATATGGCGGCGTTGATCGCCAAAGGCGAGAGTCTGGGCTTTGGAACCGTGGCGGGCGTTACCCGTATTCCCCTGCACCGGCCGGACGGCTCCCCGTACGAGGCTCTGGAGACGCATCTGCGCGCTCCCGACGATGTCTATGTGCTGGGCGTGGGACGGCCCTCCGACCTGACCCCGATCTGTCCGATCCCCGCCGGGAGCCTTGCGGGAGGGCCCGCGTATTCCAGTCAGGTCATCAACAATGGCCAGGCCAGTCTGGACTTCTATACCGAAGTGCTCGGCTACGAGGTCCGGCGCGATATCCGGCTGCCTTCCGAAGGGCCCGCCGGCGGCCTGCTCGGCGTACCGCCCGGCTCGGAAATGCGCTTCCTGCAGGTGTTCGCGCCGGGCGCCGTGAGTCGCTACCTGGTTTTCCTGGACTGGTTCGATGCCGGTATGGACGCGGTTGCCGCCTCCCGGCCGCCGAATCGCGGCATGGTGATGTGGTCGTTCAGGACACGAGACCTGGATGCCGTGCTGGGCCGCGCCGGGCGATTCGGGACGGAGCCGTTGTGTGGGGCCGAGGTAGTCGATGCGCGCCCTGTCGCCGGCGTGACCCGGCGCGCAACCCTGGCCGCTCCCAACGGCTTCGCGATCGAACTGGTCGAGGAAATCGACGGCTGACCCGGAATCCCCCGGTTTTCGGGTTGGGGGATTCCCCGGGGTTTGTCCGGGTTATCCGAAATCGAAGTCCCCGGCATCCACTTCGGTCACGTCTTCAAGCACGATCAGGCCGCCTTTTTTTCAAATGGGTGGGCTTGTTCATCACCGAAGATCAAGGATTACGCCGACCCGGTTCCGGGACGAAAGCACCGGATCGAGCGATTTCGAACCCTGCCCTCGAGACAGGATGTCCTCGCTGACGAGAGGAACTCGACGCCACGCAAGTAACGAAAGCGTCATTTCCCTGTAACGGAAAAGTGATCCGCCTTCGCTGTAATGCCCCCATCTCTAACGGAGGACGATGTGCGTTTCATAACGATCAGGAAATTCATGCAGGCTGCCGCCGCCGCATTGTTGCTGGCCGCGACGCCGGCATTGGCCCGGGAAGAAGCCGCCACCGCCGACGGCAGCCTTGGCGGGACTGTGGTTTCCGCCTCTTCGGGAGCGCCGGTTGAAGGCGTCTTGCTGACATTTTCCGGCGGTCCCACGCCGCGTTACGCGAGCAGTGACGAAGCGGGCGTGTTTCTCGCAGTGCTTCCCGCCGGGACCTATACCTTGTCCGTTTCGCATTCCGCTTACGCGCCGCTCGAGGATCGGCAGATCACGATTCAGGCGGGCGTCGAGCAGAGCCTCACGATCCGCATGAGCCGCCAGGGCGCGGTGGAGCAGCAGACCATGGAGGAAATCGTGGTGTTGGGCGCCTACCGGCCCACTGCGTTGAATCGCAGCCGCGATTCGGAGTCGGTGGTGGACGCCCTGTCGTCGGAAGACTTCGCCATCACCGGCGACTCCAGCGCGGTGGACGCCCTGGCGCGCGTGCCCGGCCTTACCGTTGTGGACAGCAAGTACGTATACGTGCGCGGCCTGGGCGAGCGCTATTCGAACACGGTGTTCAACGGCTCGCCGCTCCCCAGCCCGGACCCCACCCGGCGTGTGATTCCCATGGACATGTTCCCCACCGGCGCGCTGGAGAATGTCGATATTCAGAAGACCTATTCTCCACGCCTGCCCGGCGATTTCTCCGGCGGCCTCGTCGCGATGGCGACCCGCGCGGCGCCGGCGGCGCCCGTGCTTGAACTGAGCGTGGGGGTTGGCGGGAATTCCCGCACTACCGGCGACAGCGGTCTGCAGTTCGACGGCGGCGGCCGCGACTGGCTGGGAATGGACGACGGCGTCCGCGACCTGCCCGAGGCGCTCGACCGCATCACCGAGAACGGCGCAAGATCGCTCAATCTGGCGACTGCCGAGGAGCGCGCCAGGGCCGGTCTGTCGCTCAATCGCAGCTACGGTGTCGAGCTCGAGGAAATCCCTCCCGACGCCAGCATTTCCGGGCGCTGGGGCGGTGGAACCCAGGTCAACGGGGGCGATCTGGGCTTTTTACTTTCCGCGCGTTACTCCAATGGCTGGAACTATCGGGACGAGGAGCGCCGCACCTTCGGCCTCTCCGGGGCGCGCGGCAGGCTGTCGGTTCTGGACGAAGGCGCCCAGAGCCGCACGCAGAACGTGATCGACCTGTCGCTGCTGGGCAATGTCGAATGGGACGTGAATGCGAGCGCCTTCCTGCGCAGCACCACCTTCGTCACGCGCCGTACCGACCGGACCTTTCTCAGGGAGTTCGACTTCCTGTCGGAAAACGACATCCACGTGGCCGACACCACGCTGGAATTCGTCGAGCGCCAGCTATTGAGTCAGCAGTTGGCCGGCGAACATTTCATCGAGTCGGCCAATGCGCTGGCTATCGACTGGTCGCTCACCTGGTCGGTCGCCACCCGCGAGGAGCCGGACACCCGCTTCTACCGCTTCGAACGGTTCAACGAGGAGGAGGATCTCTACGCCTTTTCCGATACCGGTCAGTCCAACGAGCGCAGCTGGGAGGATCTGGAAGACGAGGCGCTGAACTATGCGTTGGACTTCTCCATGCCGTTCGAGTGGGGAGCAGACTCCGAGGCTGAAATTTCCCTGGGGCTGTCCCATTTCGACAAGGAGCGCGACTCCTATTTCCGTCGTTTCCGTTTCCTCACCGACTTCTTGCGCAACAATCTGCGCTCCCGGCTGGGCCAGACGCCCGATCTGATCTTCGCCGACGAGCTGATCGGGGAAGACCTGTGGGAACTTCAGGAAACCACGCAGCCCACGGACAACTACACGGCAGGCCATACCCTGACGGCGGCCTACCTGATGGCGGACCTGAACCTCGGCATGAACTGGCGGTGGATGCTCGGGGCCCGTTACGAGGACTCCACCCAGGATGTCGCCACCTTCGAATTGATTGATCCCACCCGCCAGAATGTGCGCGAGCTGGCCGAAGGCGCACTGCTGCCGGCCATGACCGTCACCTGGCTGCCGAATGGCGGCGAAAACCAACAGATTCGCCTGGGATACAGCCGCACACTGAACCGACCGGATCTCAAGGAGCTCTCCGAAGCGCCCTATATCGATCCCGAGGAACGCTACACGGTGGTCGGCAACCCGGACCTTCAGGTGGCCTCGATCGACAACCTGGACCTGCGATGGGAGTACTACTTCGACAATGTCAACAACATCCAGGTGGCGCTGTTCCACAAGAAGTTCGAGGACCCCATAGAGCGCGTCATCCGTTTGGGCGCTGGCGGAATCCGCACCTTCGCCAACGCCGAATCGGCCACCCTGCAGGGCGTCGAGGTTCAGTTCCGCGCGGAATTGAGCCTGATTCTGAACTCGGAGGCGTTTCGCAACTTCAATCTCAAGGTCAATGCCTCGCGGGTGGATTCCACGGTGGACATCGGACAGGCAGGCGCGCAGCAGACCAGCACCGAGCGCGACCTGGAAGGTCAGTCGCCCTGGGTGGCGAATGTGCAGCTTGGCTACGACAACCCCGACCTGGACTTGCAGGCGGCGTTGCTGTTCAACATGGCCGGAGAACGGATCGTGGATGTGGGCACCCAGGGCCTGCCGGATTCCTACGAGCAACCGGTGGCGCGCCTGGACGCCAATTATCGTCAGGCGGTGGACTTTTTCGGCCTGCCCCTGCGCCTGCAACTGAAGATCCGCAACCTGCTGGACGACGAACACGAGGTTCTGCGCGGGGACCGGGTGGAGAGGCTCTATACCCGGGGGCGCTCCGTCAGTTTCTCCGTGAACATGCAGTTCTGAGCGCTGCGACCCGTAATGCCTGAAGCAGGATTCCGAAGGGAACCCGCCTCCTTGCAGGACGTCACCCGAACGCGACGATCCTTTTTCATTCACCAGAATTTCCATCGCCAGAAGAGGTTTGCCTCCATGCCCTTGCACTTTTCCCGTTGTCTTGCCGCCGCGCCGCTGTTCGGCGCCTTGCTTGTAACCGCCTGCGGAGGCAGCGATTCCAACGAGGACCTCGTCATCAAGGCGGCCCCGCCCGTGGCTCCTGCGGCGGTCAACCCCGACCCGCCAGCGCAGCGCAACGACCCCTTCCCGGTGTCCGAGGCCTTCGCCGGCAACGGCAACCGCGTGGGTGTCGATCCCATGCTGAACAGCAACGGCACGCCCGGCGATTCTTCACCGGACCTCCAGGGCGCGGAATGGGCCTTTACCTCCAGTTCGCCCGACCTTCAGGGCGATGCCTACGCCATTTCCCTGGGCGGCAACTTCGAGGATGTGAACTATGTGGGCGCCTTCGCGCAGGATCGCTCCGATCTCTGGACCGAGGGCTGGACCGTGGGCGTGCACGGCAACAGCACCGTTTGGCAGCCCCGGGGCGATCCTGTCTCAGGGAACGATTGCCCGGACGGAACCACCTTCGTGGAAGCGCAGGCGCTGCCGGAAGCCGTGGGCGGCGGTTCGATGGACGTTTGCCAACTGGCGCGTCGCTACGACACCGACGGCCAGACCATTACGCTGACGGGGGACAATATCTACCGTCTGGCGGCCGGCTTTCCCGGCACCTACATCGGCAACGGCGAAGCGGCCGACGGCAACCCGGACAATGACGCGTCCGTGACGCTGGCCATCGAGTCCGGCGCCCTCATCCTGGGATCGCCACAGGAGGCCCTGATTATTACGCGCGGATCGCGCATCGAGGCCTCGGGCACTGCGGAGGATCCCATCGTCATGACCTCCAGGGACCAGTTCGAAGACTGGGTGGATGGGTGTCCGCGAGCGGACGGGCGCGGCGAATGGGCCGGTCTGGCGCTGATGGGCTACGGCCGCTCCAATGAATGCGGCAGCCCCTGCGATGTCAACGCCGAAGGCAACATCGGTTCGTACGGGGGCGCCGACGACTCCGACGACAGCGGCTTCATCCGCTACATGGTGATTCGCCACGCCGGCAACGACATCGACGGCAACGGCAACGAGCTCAACGGCCTGACCCTGTTCGCCACGGGTTCGCAGACCCGGGTCTCGTACGTGCAGGTGCACTATGGGTTCGATGACGGGGTGGAGCACTTCGGCGCCACCGACCACATGGACCACATCGTGATCACGGGCGCGCGGGACGACTCGTTCGACTGGGGACAGGGCTACCGCGGCACCGCCCAGTTTGTGCTGATCGTCCAGGCGCGGGACGACGGCGACCGGGGGATCGAGGCGGACAATGACGGCAACAATCCGCTGGCTGTGCCGGTATCGCGCCCCACATTGGCGAACTTCACCATCCTGGGCGCCGCCGACAGTCTGGAAACCAGTTCCGACGGCATTCTGCTGCGGCGCGGAACCGGCGCGCGCATCTACAACTTCCTGGTGGCCAACTTCCAGGATTCCTGCCTGGATGTGGACGGCAACGCCACCCAGAACCGGTTCGGCTCCAGCCTGACCATCGAGAACTCGCTGTTTTATTGCCCCTCCGGGGAGGTCTACGAAAGCGGCGATGACGATGTGTCGGCCGCGGCGATAGCCAACTGGTTGAATCGGGATCCCGACAACCGGGCGGCGAACCCCAACCTGCGCGCCGACTACCGGCCCAACCCGCCGGATGCCGATGTGACGAACGCCAATTTCGTGCCCACCAACTATGTGGGCGCTTTCGCGCAGGACACCAGCGACAACTGGACGGCGGGCTGGACGGTGTCTCTGAATGGCAATAACACGGTGTGGGAGCCGGCTGTGGAGAATCCCGCAGCCGACGGCAGTTGTCCCGAGGGCACTGCCGCGGATGGTCGCCTGAGCCTACCCTCGAGTGTCGGCGGCGGTCAGATGGACCTGTGCCGGATGCAGCGCCGCTACGACACCGACGGCGCCACCGTGACGCTGACGAACGACAACATCTACGCGCCCGCGTCCGGTTTTCCCGGCACCTACATCGGCAACGGCGAAGCGGCCGACGGCAACCCGGGCAATGACGTGTCCGTGGAGTTGAAGATCCAGAAAGGGACCCTGATTCTGGGTTCGCCCGGTGAGGCCGTGGTCATCACCCGCGGGTCGCGGATCGAAGCCGATGGCGCCGCCGAGGATCCTATCGTCATGACCTCGCGGCGCCAGTTCGATGCCTGGGCCGGGGGAGGCGACGGCGTCGCGGGCCGGGGCGAGTGGGCCGGTCTGGCCCTGATGGGTTATGCGCGCTCCAACGAGTGCGGCAATCCCTGCGATGTGGCGGCCGAAGGCAACATCGGCGCCTATGGCGGCAACGACGACTTCGACGACAGCGGCTATATCCGCTACATGGTGATTCGCCATGCCGGCAACGACATCGACGGCAACGGCAACGAACTCAACGGCCTGACCCTGTTCGCCACGGGTTCGCAGACCCGGATCTCGTACGTGCAGGTGCACAAGGGCCTTGACGACGGGGTGGAGCACTTCGGCGCCACGGACTTCATGGACCACATCGTGATTACGGATGCAGCCGACGATTCCTTCGACTGGGGGCAGGGCTACCGGGGCGGCGCGCAGTTCGTGGTGATCCGTCAGGCTGCGGATGACGCCGACCGCGGCATCGAGGCCGACAATGATGGCGACGCGCCCAACGCCGAGCCGATTTCCGGCCCGACGCTGGCCAACTTCACCATGATCGGCACTGAGCAAGGCGGAGGCGACACTATCGGCGTGTTGCTGCGGCGTGGAACCGGAGCGTTCATGTGGAACAGCGTGATCACCGGATACAACCGTTGCGTGGACTTCGACAATGACGCCACCTTCGGCCGCTACAACACCGGCGCGATCGCGTTCCGCAACAACGTGGTGTCGTGCGCAACGAACTTCGAAGAGGAGTAACCGCCTGTGCAGGACTACGGCGCGAGAGCAGGGGGTCTTCCGGACCTCGCCCTCCATATTCTGATGGCATAATTTTTTCGCGAGATGCGGCGCGACATCCTGGTAGTCGAAGACGAGCACGCCATTCGCGGCATGCTGGCGTTCAATCTCCGCCGCGCGGACTTCGATGTCCGTGAGGCGGAAGACGCCGCCGCGGCGCGCAAGGCCATCGGCGAACGCCTTCCGGATCTGGCTATTGTCGACTGGATGCTGCCTGACGGCAGCGGGCTGGAGTTGACTCGCTGGATCAAGCGCATGCCGGAAACCCGCGACATTGCAATCATCATGGTCACCGCCCGATCGCAGGAGCAGGACAAGATATCCGGTTTGGGCAGCGGCGCCGACGATTACGTGACCAAGCCCTTTTCCAGCCGGGAATTGCTGGCGCGCATCGATGCTGTGCTGCGGCGCACCCAGAGCGCCAGGAAAGAGACGATTACCCGGGGCAAGCTGACCCTTGACGCGCTGAGCCATCGAGTCACTTCGGAACAGGGGGCGCTCACGCTCGGCCCCACCGAGTTTCGCCTTCTGCGCCTGTTCATGGAGCGGCCCGAGCGCGTATTCAGCCGCACGCAATTGCTGAACCGCATTTGGGGGCCTGCGGTTTTCGTTGAGGATCGCACCGTCGATGTGCACATCCGGCGTCTTCGCCAGGCGATGGAACCGCATGGAGTGGCCGGTTACATTCAGACCGTTCGGGGCGCAGGCTACCGTTTCTCGTTACACTAGTCCGCCGGTCTCGCCGGGCTTGTGGAGCTCCGGGCGAGAGATGCCGCGAGCCGGCGCGCGCCGGGGTGGTGCGAGCGTATGGAGCCCCTGATCCGAAAACTGGCTGTTCGCATTCTCATGCGGCTGTGCGGATGGGCCGCGCTGGCGGCCGTCGCGGCCTGGCTGGCGGCGGACGAACCCCTGGCCGGGGCGCTGGCCGGCGCCGTTGTGGCCCTGGCGTGGGAACTGTCCGTCCAGGTGCGCGCCGCAGCCCGGCTTGCACAGCAGTTCGACGCGGAGGTCTGGCCTTCGGGCGGGTTCTCCTTTGCGGAATTGCCGGAGCAGGTCAGTGCGCTCGAAAGTCGCACGCAGCAGGCGGAACGCCGGCTGCGTGCGGTTCTCAAGGCCTTGCGCAGCACTGCCCGGTCGTTTCCGGATGCGGCCGTGGTCCTGAACGACAAGTCGGAAGTTGTGGTGAGCAACCGCCAGGCAAGACAGCTCATGGGCGTTCGCCGTCGCCTGGACCTGGGGCGGCCGATCCTGAATCTGATTCGGAACCCCGAGTTCAAGAGTTGGCTGGAAGCAGGCGGCAAGGACCGGACGCGCTTCCAGTCGCCCGTACGGGCGGATAGCTGGCTGGAGGCGCAGCGGGTTCCGTACGCGGAAGGGCAGTATCTGTTGCTGGTCAGGGATGTCACTACCGCGGTGCTCGCCGACAAGACCCGGGCCGATTTTGTCGCCAATGCCTCGCATGAGTTGCAGACGCCGCTGACCGTGTTCTCCGGGTATCTCGAGGCGATGGAGGAAGATGCGGGCCTCACGGAACGCTGGAGGACGCCGGTCAGGGACATGACGCGGCAGTGCGACCGCATGAGCCGGCTGGTGCGCGATCTCCTGGAACTGTCGCGCCTGGAATCCTCCGAGAAGCCGCCGGCCCATGAGCCCCTCGACATGCGCGGCCTGCTGGGCGATGCCGCCGAGGTGGCGCGGGCCCGCACAGACGGGGAGCTGACGATCCGCACCGAACTGGAAAGCGAGCGTCCCCTTCTGGGAGACGAGGCTGAAATTTGTTCGGTTGCCGGCAACCTGGCCAACAATGCGGTAGCGTTCACGCCCTCCGGCGGCGAGGTCGTCTTGCGCTGGCGGGCCAGTCGCTCCGGCGGGCAGTTGAGCGTGTCCGACACGGGGGTCGGTATCGAGCAGGAACACCTGCCGCGTCTGACCGAGCGGTTCTACCGGGTGCGGGGAGAGGGAGCCCCTGCCGTGCCCGGCACCGGACTGGGCCTTGCCATTGTCAAGCATGTGCTGACCCGCCACGGCGCAAGCCTCGACATCGAAAGCCAGCCGGGAGCGGGGAGCACATTTACCTGCCGCTTTCCGTCCGAACGCATTGGCAAGAAAGGTTGACCCGGGACGCCATGGCCCAGCAGCAACTCTTGTGTATTGCGCGCGCCCTTGCCGTGGAGCCTGAAGTGATCCTGATGGATGAACCCTGCGCGGTGCTGGATCCGAGGACTACCTCACCGGGCGCTTCGGATAATCTGAGCTTCCGCAGCGGATCGTACAATTTGCGCCCATGAGTTCGTATCCGTTCGCCGAGATCGAGGCCAGGTGGCAGGCGCGCTGGGAAAGCGAGGGCGCCTTCAGGACGCCCGTCGCTCCCGATTATTCGCGCCCGAAAGCCTACATCCTGGACATGTTCCCCTACCCCAGCGGAACCGGTCTGCATGTGGGGCACCCGGAAGGCTACACGGCTACCGATATCGTGGCCCGCTTCAAGCGCATGCGCGGCTACAACGTCCTGCACCCCATGGGCTGGGACGCATTCGGTCTGCCCGCGGAGCAATACGCGGTGCGGACCAATACCCACCCCAGGGTGACCACGCGGCGCAACATCGACCGGTTTCGCAGCCAGTTGAAGTCGCTGGGCTTTTCCTATGACTGGTCTCGCGAGATCAGCACCGCCGATCCCGACTATTACCGGTGGACGCAATGGATATTCCTGAAGCTGCACGAGCGCGGCCTGGCCTACCAGTCCGAGCAACCGGTCTGGTGGTGCCCGGAGCTGGGCACCACGCTGGCCAACGAGGAGGTCGTGGAGGGACGGTCCGAAGTGGGCGGCTTTCCCTGCGAGCGCCGCCCCCTGCGGCAGTGGATGCTGAAGATCACGGACTACGCCGAGCGCTTGCTGGAAGGGCTCGACAACCTCGACTGGCCCGAGTCCACGCTGGAAATGCAGCGCAACTGGATCGGCCGTTCGGTGGGTGCGCGGATCGACTTCGCGCTGGCCGGCAGGGACGAAATCGTCAGCGTGTTCAGCACCCGACCCGACACCCTGTTCGGCGCCACCTTCCTGGCGCTGTCGCCGGAGCACCCACTGGCGGAACGGATCGCTGCTCCCGGGCGGCTTGACGAGGTGCGTCGGTACTGCCGGGAGGCTGTTCGCAAGGGCCAGCTCAAGCGCGTGGCCGATGCGCATGACCGCAGCGGCGTCGATACCGGGGCGCGGGCCCTCCATCCCGTGTCCGGCCAGGAAATCCCGGTGTGGGTGGCCGACTATGTGCTGGTGGGCTACGGCGCCGGCGCCATCATGGGCGTGCCGGGCGAAGATCCGCGCGACTGGGAGTTCGCCACCGCTCATTCGCTCCCGGTGATCCGCACCGTGCAGCCGCCGGAGGGTCACGAGGGCGGGGCCTGGACGGGCGAAGGCACGGTGATCAACAGCGGTTTTCTCGACGGGATGCAAGTCGAGGAGGCCAGACAGGCCTGTATCGACTGGCTTGCGCGCGCCGGGCGGGGGCGTTCGCAGACCGCCTACCGCTTGCGCGATTGGCTGTTCAGCCGGCAGCGCTATTGGGGCGAACCCTTCCCGGTTGTTTTTGTCGACGGTGTGGCCAGACCGCTGCCGGAGGCGGAACTGCCGCTGACCCTTCCGGAACTGGATGACTTTCGCCCCGGCGGTTCGCCCCGGGGGCCGTTGGCCAAGGCGGGCGAATGGCTTGAGACCGTCGATCCGCACAGCGGCAGGCCCGCCCGCCGCGAGACCAACACCATGCCGCAATGGGCCGGGTCGTGCTGGTACTACCTGCGATTTATCGACCCCCGCAACCCCGGCCGTCTGGTGGACCCCGAACTGGAGCGCTACTGGATGCCGGTGGACCTGTACATCGGCGGCGCCGAGCACGCTGTCCTGCATCTGCTCTATGCGCGGTTCTGGCACAAGGTTTTGCACGATGCGGGCCTGGTATCCACCGACGAGCCGTTTCGCAAGGTCGTTCACCAGGGCGTGATCCTGGGGGAGCGCGAATTCATCGCCTACCGCGACGCCGCCGGCGCCTTCGTGTCGGCGGCCCGCGCCCGCCGCGCGCCTGCTTCCCGGCCTGCCGCCCATGTCGATGAACAGGGCGGTGCGGAACTCACGGCTGTTGCCCTTGACGAGAACGAGGTCCGCAAGAGCGGCGAGCATTTCGTGCTGGCTTCCGATCCCTCGATCCTGCTGGAGTCGCGCGCCCACAAGATGTCCAAGTCGCGCGGCAACGTGGTGAATCCCGAGGATGTTCTGAAACGGTACGGGGCGGACGCATTCCGGCTTTACGAAATGTTCATGGGGCCTCTGGAGAAGTCCAAGCCCTGGAGCACGCGCGGCGTGGAGGGCCCGTTCCGGTTTCTCGGCCGTCTATTCAGCCTGATTGATGGCGGTGTGAGCGAAGGCGAGGCCGAACCCGGGCAGTTGCGTGCGTTGCACCGCACGATCGCCAGGGTGACCGAGGACATTCGCGCCCTGAAGATGAACACCGCCATCGCCGCGCTGATGGAATTGGTCAATGCCGCGTCCCGCTGGGACGGCGTGCCGCGCGCAGTTGCCGAACCGCTGGTGCTTCTGGTCAGTCCGTTTGCTCCGCATCTGGCCGAGGAGTTATGGGAGAAGCTGGGTCACCGCGAGACGCTGGCCTGGGCGCCCTGGCCGAAGGCAGTCGAACAATGGCTGGAGGAAGACACCGTGGAGATCGCGGTGCAGGTGAACGGCAAGCTCAGGGCCAGCATCTGTGTGGCGGCCGGCGCCGGGCCCGAGACGGTGCTGGCGGCCGCGCGCGGGAACGCGCGGGTGGCCGCGCATCTGGCTGGGGGCACTGTGCGCAGGGAGGTCTATGTGCCCGGCCGCGTCGTGAATTTCGTGCTGTGAGTTCTGCCTCTGCGGCGTCGCCTTCGGGATCGGGCGATCAGGCTGGCAGGATAGCGCTGATGGTCGGGTGCGTGCCGGCCACGCTGCTCGCGCTGCTGCTGGCCGCCTGCGGCTTCCAGTTCCAGGGGGCGCTTGCCTTCCCGGCGCTGACCGGCGGAATCTGGCTGCAGAGCGCCCACGGCGCCACGCCGTTGTGGCGCGCGCTCAAGCAGCAATTGCAACGGGCCCGGGTTGATGTGCATTCCGGGCCCGGCGCCGGCGTTGCGATCCTGCGCCTGCTGGAAGACCAAAGCCAGCAGAGTCTGGTGGCGATTTCGGCCAACAATCTGCCCACTGTTACCGAAATCGATTATCGCGTGAAGTACTCCCTTCGCCTGGGCGGCAAGCCGCTCATCGAGGAGCGCGAGCGGGAAGCGAGCCATACGCGCGTGGAAGACGAGTTCCGGGTGCTGGGAATGGAACGCGAAACCGAGGTTCTGCGCGAGGCGCTGGCCGAGGAGCTGGCAGGGCAGATCCTTCGTGATCTGGCCATGCTCCCTGCGCCAGCCGCGGGAGCGTCGCCTTGATTCGCCTCCATAACACGCTGGGCCGCGAGTTGCAGCCCTTTGTCCCCGGAGACCCGAAGCGGGTCACCATGTATGTGTGCGGCCCCACGGTCTATGGCCCGGCCCATATCGGCAACGCCCGGCCCGCCGTGGTGTTCGATGTGCTGGCCCGCTTGCTGCGGCGGCGCTATTCCCTGATTTACGCCAGCAACATCACGGATGTGGATGACAAGATCAACCGGCTCGCCGCCGGGGAAGGCGTGGAAACCGCGATCATAGCGCGGCGCTGGGCAAGGGTGTGGCGGGAGGATATCGCTGCGCTCGGCGTGTTGCCGCCCGATCGGCAACCGCTCGCCACGGAACACATACCGCAAATGATTGCCCTGGTGGACCGTCTGCTGAAGACGCAACATGCCTATGAGGCCCAAGGACATGTTCTGTTCAGGGTCGGCGCCTGCCCGCAGTACGGCGAATTGTCCGGGCGCGACCGCGGAGAGCAGATTGCCGGCGCGCGGGTGGAAGTGGCCCCCTACAAGGAGGATCCCGCCGATTTCGTGTTGTGGAAGCCGTCGCCCCCGGCATGGCCCGGATGGGAAAGTCCCTGGGGGCGGGGCCGCCCCGGGTGGCACCTGGAGTGCTCGGCCATGGCGCGCGAGCATCTGGGCGAGACCCTGGATATTCACGGGGGAGGCCAGGATCTCGTCTTTCCCCATCACGAAAACGAGATGGCCCAGAGCCAGTGCGCCCACGGCGCGCCTCTGGCTCGCTACTGGGTGCACAACGGCATGATTCGCATGGGGCGATCGAAAATGGCCAAGTCGGCAGGCAACATCCTGACGATTCGCGATCTTCTGCAGCAACACCCGGGAGAAGCGCTGCGGCTTGCCCTGCTGAGCGCACGCTACCGTGACCCGCTGGAGTGGAGCGACGAGCTTGTCGCCGCCAGTCGCCGGCGGTTGGATCGGATGTACCGGGTTTTGCTCGATTGCGCCCGGGATGGGGGAGAACAGGCAAGTAGCCGTGCGGCGCCTGCGGAGGCGTTGGTCCGGGCCCTGGAGGACGACCTGAACACGCCGGCCGCGCTTGGAGTGCTGGCCGATCAGGCTCGCGCACTCAGGGCGCACGGGGGGGCAAGCCCGCAAGCTGCCGCATCGTTGCGCGCGGGCGGCGGCTTGCTGGGCCTCCTGCAGGCGAACCCCGCCGAGTGGTTCACGGTTCCGGTTGCGGGCGCCGCGGTGGAGTCCGGGGCGGCGTCCGGGGTAGCGGCAGGCGACACTCCGCCCTTGCCCCTGTCGGCGGCGGAGATCGAAAAACGGATCGGGCAGCGTGCAGCGGCCCGGGAGCGGGGTGATTTCGCCCGGGCGGATCGCATACGCGATCAACTCGGGGACCTTGGCGTGGTTCTCGAGGACGCTCCCGGGCGAACCCGTTGGCGGCGAGCCTGACGCCGGCGTGCGGGAAATGTCCGCTCGGCGCGCCTGGCGGCGCTATGATTGACGCATGATGGACATGTTTGCGCCGAGGCGTTCCGTAGCCCAGGTGGAAGAGGGCTCGGAGCTTGCGCCGAAATTCAACGAACAGGGGTTGATCCCGGCGGTGGTGACCGACCACTCCAGCGGGGAGCTCCTGATGCATGCGTACATGAACAGGACAGCGCTGGCGCTGACCATCAGGACCGGCGAGGCGCATTACTACAGCCGCAGCAGGGACAAGCTGTGGCGCAAGGGGGACACCAGCGGGCTGGTCCAGAAGGTGCGCGAGTTGCTGATCGACGACGACCAGGACTGCGTGTGGCTGCGGGTGAGCGTGACCGGCGGCGCGAGTTGCCATGTGGGCTACCGTTCCTGCTTCTATCGCCGGGCGCCGCTGGGCGCGGCCAGCAAACCGGTGGAGCTTCAGTTCACCGAAAGCGGCAAGGTGTTCGATCCGGAACAGGTGTACGCAGGGCAGGAAAACCCGACCCGATTGTGAGCGTCGAACAGCCGTCCCTCGGCAGCATGCGGGACGCCCAGGAGGAGTTGCTCGAAGAACTGGGTTTCTTCGACAACTGGATGGAGCGCTACCAGCACATCATCGAAATGGGCCGCGCCGCGCCGGAATTTCCCGAAGAGTGGCGCACGGAGGACAACCGTTTGCGCGGCTGCCAGTCCCAGGTGTGGCTCAAGACCTGGCAGGAGGACGGCCGGCTGTTCTTCCGGGCCGCCAGCGATTCGGCCATCGTCGCCGGTCTTGCCGCAGTCCTGATGCGCGTCTACAGCGGCCGTTTCCCCCGGGAAATCGCCGATACGCCTCCCGACTTCATCGCCGGCGCAGGCCTGGACAGGCATCTCAGCCCAACCCGCAGCAACGGCCTGCATTCCATGGTGAGCCAGATCCGGGAGCTGGCCGTAAAATGCCTGTAGTGAAAGCCTTGGCGATCGGGCTGATACGTGCGTATCAGTATTGTGTTTCCCCTTTTCTGGGGCCTCTGTGCCGCTTTCAGCCCACCTGTTCCCGATACGCGGCGGAGGCCATCGAGGTTCATGGCCTGCTTCGCGGGTTGGGCCTGTCGGCGCGCCGCCTGCTGCGCTGCCATCCGCTGGGTCCGTCCGGCCTGGATCCGGTCCCGCAAGCGCGCGTCGATCGTCCTCCGCCAGAGTGAATCCGATGGAGGACTCCTTCCTGTTGCTGTTGCGCTGCCCCAGAACCGGCGGCAAACTGGCGCTTGCCGGCGCGGACGCGCTGGCGGCGCTCAACGACTCCGTGCGCGAAGGGAAGCGGACCAATGCCTCCGGAGCCCGGGTGGAGCAGGTGATGGAGGCGGCGCTGGTTTCCGCGTGTGGCTGCTGGCTGTACCCTGTTCGTGACGGTATCCCGGTGCTGCTCGCCGAGGAGGCCCTGAGCACGGGATAGGGATCGCGGGTGCGACTGACCTGGAAGGAATTGCCAGCCGCCCTCGAGAAGGGGTTGGCGCCGTTGTACCTGTTGTCGGGCGCCGAACCCCTGCTGCTCGACGAAGCCGCCGGTCAGGTTCGCGCTGCGGCCCGCAAGGCCGGATTCTCGGAGCGCGCCTTGCATGTGGCCGATGCGAGCTACAACTGGGGCGAACTGCATGCCGATGCCTTCAGCCGCTCCCTGTTTGCCAGCCGCCGTCTGGTGGAAGTGCGGCTGGGCAGCGGCAAGCCCGGCGCCGCAGGCGCGAAGGCGCTCAGGGAACTGGCTGGCTCGCCGCCGGAAGACACCCTGATCCTGGTGATTGCCGGCGCCCTGGATCGCAGCGCCAGGAACAGCGCATGGGCGCGTGCGCTCGAAGCTGCGGGAGCCTGGATCGACGCTCCGGTTCCGTCGGCGGCCGAACATCGGGCCTGGATACGCGAACGTCTGGTCCGGGAGCAGTTCCGGCCGGACGCGGAGGCCGTGGCCTTGCTGGCCGAGCGCACGGAAGGCAACCTGCTGTCGGCGCGCCAGCAGATCGACAAGCTGGCGCTTGTCCACGAAGCCGGCCCGTTGGGCCGCGAAGCGGTCATGGGGGCGATTGCCGACGCCAGCCGCTTCGATGTTTTTCAACTCGGATCGGCGGCCTTGAGCCAGGACTTGCGCCGTACGGCTCGCATCCTTGCCGGACTAAAGCGGGAAAGCGCGCCGCATACACTGATCCTGTGGGTTCTGGTTCGCGATATCACCACTCTGGCCGATCTGTACTGGCGCACCGCGCGCGGCGACAGCCTGCCCTCGGCCATGGGCGCGCTGGCCATCTGGTCCAGTCGCAAGGCGGAGTTCCGGGCGGCCCTGAAGAGGCACGGCGCCCGGTCCGTGGCCGGTTTGCTCCAGGGATCGGCCAGGGCGGATCGGATCATCAAGGGCGCCGGGAGCGGCGAGCCCTGGGCGGAGTTGGAACGGCTCGCCTTCGCATTGGCGGAGCCGCACCGCATGGGGAGCGGGCGTTGAACGCATGCGAGCCCCTCGGCCTGATGGGAGGCTGCTTCGATCCTGTCCACAAGGGACACATCGAGCTGGCGAGGACGCTGGCGGCGGCGGGGGGGATCGGCGAGGTTCGTTTCGTGATCGCGGCCTGCCCGCCTCACCGCCCGCCGCTGGCGGCGCCCGTGTCGCTGCGCCGCCAGATGCTGGCCGCGGCGATTGCCGGCATGCCGCGCTTTTCGATCGAGGACTGCGAACTCGAGCCGTCGGGTCCCCGCTACACGGCGGACACCGTGGCGCTTTTGCGGCGCCGCAATCCGGGGCGCCCGCTCTGCTGGATGATGGGCTTCGATTCCTTTGCCACTCTGCCGGGCTGGCGGCGTTGGCGAACCCTGCTTGATCTCGCACACTTGGTGGTGGGCGCGCGAACCGGCCATTCCTGCCGCCTGCCCCCGGTTCTCCGCGACGAGCTGCGGGCGCGCGCCGTTATCCGGGCGGAGGAACTGCGCTCCAGCCCGGCGGGCCGGATCATGGTCTGCCGCCAGCCCGTTGCGGAGGTGTCCGCAAGCCGTGTGCGGGAGGCTGCAAGGACCGGACGCCTCGACAAGGATCTGATTCCCGCTCCGGTAGCCCGAATCATCCGCGAGTCCGGCGCCTATCTGGCGGGCGGCGCATGAACGGCGACCCGCTGCTGGCGCTGGCCGAGAGTGTCCTCGACGAATTGCAGGCTGCCGATGTGCGCCGGCTGGATGTGCGTTCGCAGACGGAAGTGACCGATTACATGCTGATTGCCAGTGGCCGCAACGCGCGCCACATCAAGGCGCTGGCCGACCGCCTGATCGAAGGCGCCAGGAAGGCAGCCCGTCCGGCCCTGGGCGTGGAGGGGCTGCAATGGTGCGACTGGGTGCTGATCGACTTCGGGGAATTGGTCGTACATCTCATGCGCCGCGAAACGCGCGACTTTTACAAGCTGGAGGACTTGTGGGAGTTCGACAGCACGGCCGCCGGAAGGTAGCTCCGGGGAATGCGCGCCATACTGGGAAAGACGCTGCGCTGGGCGCTCGGTGTTGCGGGCGTGTGTGTGCTGACCGTCGCCCTGCTGCTTGGCGTGCTGCGTGTGCTGCTGCCCCTGGCCCCGGCTTTTCAGGAAGAGATAGCGCAGTGGACCAGCGAGAGTCTCGGCTATCCCGTGGAATTTGCCCGCATCCAGCCTTCCTGGGGGTTGACCGGGCCCGAGTTTCGGCTGCGGGGCGTGCGCGTGATGTCGGAGCGGGGCGGCAGGCCCCTGTTGCTGGCCGACGAGATCCTGGTGGGGCTGAACCTGTGGCGGCTGTTCCCCGGGCGCGGCCTCACCCTGGATCGCATGTTCATTGCCGGGGCCAGCCTCACCCTCGAGCGGCTGGGGCCGGGTTCGTTTTCCGTCCAGGGTCGGGATCCCGCCTATTATCCGGGCGGCCCGGCGCGCCTGCTGGCTTTCGTTCCCGCGAATATCCAGGTGCAGGACGTCTGGGTCGAGTATGTCGATCTGGCGCACGGCGTACGCGAGAACCTCTGGCTGGAGCGCCTGTCGGCCAAGATCGCCGGCGGGCGGATTGCGCTGGACGGGCGCGTCGTCTTGCCGGAAAAGTACGGCGATTGGCTGGGGGTGGGCGCCGACATCGATCTTGGGCAGTGGAGTCGCGCGCTGGCGCCCTCGGGCCCCTGGCGGCTCCACCTGGAAGGCCGTGCGGTTCATCTGGACAGATTGCGGGAGCTGGCGCCCGAAGCGTCCGCCCTGCCCGTGGTCGGCAGCGGCGACTTCAATGTTTTTGCGGACCTCGTCGATACCGGGATCCAGCAGTTTTTCGGCGAGCTGGATTTTTCCGGCCTGCGGATCTCCGGGGGGCCGGCCGACCATGTTTTCGATCGTCTGGCCGGGCATTTCGAGTGGCAGCGGCAGGGGCGGGAATACTCCCTGAGCGCTGCGCGCATCAAGGTGTTGCGCGGCGGCTCGGCCTGGCCCGACACGGCGCTCAGCGCCCGCTGGTCGCTCGACGAGGACGGAAAACTGGATGGCGTCAGGCTGGAGTCCGATTTCGTGCGGCTTGAAGATGTCCTGCCGCCCCTGCCGGGGCTGGCGCCTGGCGCCGGTCTGGCGGCCTCGTTGCGGCCACGGGGGGGCGATGTGACCGATCTGGCGGTGGAATGGGAACAGGCGCGCGGCGCGCTGCCGGAGATCCGGGCGGACTTCAGCGGGCTGGATCTGGAGTGGGGCGACAGCAGTCTGAGGCTCGCAGGGCTGGATGGCCGCCTGCGGCATGAGGCGGGGGAAGGGAATGCAAACATCGTGCTGGCGGGGGAAAGCCGCTTCCACGCGCCGTGGCTGGACGAGCCGGCGCTCCTGGAGGAGTTGCGGGCGCAGTTGAACTGGCGGAAGCGCCGGGAGTCCTGGTCGCTGGAGGGCAGCAATCTGCGCGTCGCCGCCGCAGGCATGGACTGGGCTGGACGGTTTTCGCTCGATCTGCCTTCGGATGGCGGCTCGCCGGTGCTCGATCTCAGTGGCGGTGGCGAGCGCATCGACGATGTGCCCGCCGCGATACGCCGCCTGCCCTGGAAGAACACCCCCGGCCTTCCCTTTGGCTGGCTCGGCAAGGCCTTGCATTCCGGGCGGGGGGAAGACTGGAATGTGCTGCTCAGCGGCCCGCTTCGCTCGTTTCCCTTCGGCGGCGGCGTCCTGCGAGTGGAAATGGGCCTCCGCGACGCCGTGATGACGCTGTATCCGGACTGGCCGGATGGCCGAAACATGGCTGGCCGGATCGTGCTCAACGGGCCTGCGCTGGCGATCCTCGGAGGAGAAGGCGAGCTGGCCGGTGTACGGTGGCGGGATGTCCGGGTGACGGTTGCGGATCTCAGCCGTCCCGTCGTGGAGGTCAGCGCGACAAGCGACGATCCTCTGCCGCGCCTGCTGGAAGGTCTCGGGCGCACCCCCGTGGCCGATCGGATCCACGGCGCATTGCTGAAAGCCGAAACTTCCGGTCCGGCCAGCACCCGTTTCGATTTTCGCCTGCCCATCGCAGACCGGAGCGACTGGTGGATGCGCTCCGAAATCGTCCTGGACGGCGCCGACCTGCGGCTCAATGAACTGATGCCCCCCGTCAGGGGCCTGCGGGGGACGATTGACGTGACCCGGGACGGAGTGCTCGCCGACGACTTGCGCGGGCGTTTTCTCGACGAATCCCTGGCGGTTCGCGTGGGCAAGGCGCTCCCGGGCATGGAGGGTTACGGCTATCGCCTCGAACTGGAAGGCGCAACTTCCGCGGGCGCCTTGCAGGAACTGTTCGATTGCTGCGCGCTGGAGCGCCTGTCGGGTGAATTTGCCTGGCGGGGCGAGGTTCTGGCGCCTTCGGCGAGCGCCGACCCCGTACGTCCTGTTCGCGTCCGGCTGGAGACGGATCTGCTGGGGCTTGCCAGCGCCTTTCCGCATCCTGTCGGCAAGTCCCCCGACACGCCCGGCCCCACATGGCTGGAGTTCCGGTGGGGCTGGGATCAGCCTCCACGCCTTACCGGTCGCCTGGGGCTGGGCCTGGGCTTGGGGCCCGGCATCGCCATGGAGTTCGTCGAAGGAGAAAAGGGGTGGCGTGTCGGCCGGGGACGTTTTCATTTCGGGGATACGCTGCCGCAATTGCCGCCTGCCGCGGAGCTGCGGGTGGATGGGAATCTCGATTGGCTGAGGCCGGGGGAATGGGCAAGGCTGCTTGCCGGAGCAGCAGGCGCCCTCGGTCTGCCCTGGGAGTTGGACCTTGAGGTGGGTTCCTTGTACGCCCTGTCCAGCGAACTGAAAGAGCAACGGATCCGGGTTCTCCCTCGGTCCGACGGGTGGCAGGCGGAGTTTCGCGGGGAGGCCGCCGATGGCCGGGTTTTCTGGCCGCGGCCCAACCCCGGCAAGGAGGGCGCGCAGTTGCTGGCGGACCTGAACTGGCTGCGCCTGCGCCTGCCCGACCCGCAACCGCCGGGACCCGCGGACCCCCGGAGCTTGCCGCCCGGGAAACTGCTGGTGGACGAACTGGAAGTCGGCAAGATGCGCCTCGGCGAGGTGCGGGCGCGCTATGGGAAAACGGCAGGCGGGCTGGGTGTGAACTGGTTTCGAACCCGGTCGCCGTCCCTGTCTTCTCAGGGGAGTGCGGCCTGGCTGGTTGCCGACGCGCAGGGTACGCAGCATCTGGGTCGGTTGGACATGGTGTTGGAGAGCACGGATGTCGCCTCGGCGCTGGAGCAGCTGGGCTATGCCCGCGGGCTATCCGGAGACCGTGGCGCCATGACGCTTTCGGTCAGTTGGGAAGGGCCGCCGACGGGAGATTTCCTGGCGCGCGCGAACGGCTCGGTGGGCATCGAGGTGGAGTCGGGGGAAGTGCCGGCGCTGGATCCCGGTGGCGGCCGGGTGCTGGGGGTGCTCAGCATTGCCCGCCTGCCGCGCAAGCTGGCGCTGGATTTTCGTGAGATGACCGAGGAGGGCCTGCCCTTCGACCGGCTGGCGGGCGACTTCAGCCTGCGCTCCGGTCAGGCCTATACCTGCAACATGGGCTTGCAAGGCGCCGTGGCCGGGTTGGCCCTATTCGGCCGAACGGGCCTGCAGGATCGCAGCTACGATCAGGTTGCCGTGGTATCTCCGAACCTGCCGGATCTGCTGTCCCTGGGCGGGGTAATCATCGGCGGCACCGGGCTGGGGGCAACCATGCTGCTGCTCTCCCAGGCTTTCCGGGAGCCCCTGCAAGCCATTTCGGCCAACTACTACCGTGTAAGCGGATTCTGGGACGATCCGCTGGTCAAGCGGGTCATGCGCGAGGAAATCGATTTGCGGGCGTTTGCAGACTGCGGCCGCTACCTGGAGGAGAACTTGACCCGCATGCCTGATGTCGATTGGAACGCGCTGCTGAGTCAGGTGGAAGAAGAGACTCTCCCGACCCCGGCGCCGCCCCCGACCGCGCCGGGAACGGACTCGATTGACGGATACCCGGGGTTTGGCGAGCAGGCGGATTCCGCCTCGAGTGCGCCATGAGCATCGTCGCGGTCATTCAGATGTGTTCGGGCGACGATCCGGTCGCCAACCTGAGGTTGGCCGCTTCCCTGATGCGGGAAGCCGCGGACCGGGGGGCGGCGCTGGCCGTGTTGCCGGAAAATTTCGCCCTGATGTCCAGGGATGCGGAACGCAGGCGTGCGGAGCATGCCGAAGAGCCCGGTTCGGGGCCCTGGCAGGAGTTTGCCTCGGAACAGGCCCGGCGCCTCGGCATGTGGGTCGTGGCCGGCACCATCCCGATGCGTTCGGAGGATCCCGCGCGCCCGGTGTCGGCCTGCTGTTTGTTTGACGGCGCCGGCGCCATGGCGGCGCGCTACGAGAAGATGCACCTTTTCGATGTGTCCGTGCCCGGGCGCTCGGAGTCCTATCGCGAATCCGCCAACACCGCCCCCGGCCGGGCGCCGGTGGTGGCGGACACGCCGTTCGGGCGTCTGGGGCTTGCCGTGTGCTATGACTTGCGCTTTCCGGAACTGTTTCGCGCCATGAGCGCGCGCGGCGCCGAAATGGTTGCCTTGCCGGCCGCCTTCACCCGTGCAACCGGGGAAGCGCACTGGCGCGTGCTGATCCGGGCGCGCGCCATCGAGAACCTGTGCTACATCCTGGCCTCGGCGCAGCACGGCGACCATCCGGGAGGCCGCGAGACCCATGGCCACTCGATGCTCGTGGAGCCCTGGGGGCAGGTGGTGGCGGAGCGTGGCGCCGGCGATGCGGTGTTGAGCCACGATATCGCCCTGGAAAAACTCGAGCGTTTGCGCGCAGGTTTCCCGGCGCTGGCTCATCGACGGCTGGGAGTGGCGGGGACGCAGGAATCCTGAACTCTTGCAAGGCTCACATTGTAGTGAACCCGTACAGGCGTTGCGCCCCAGGGCAAGATGAGCCTATTTGGCGAGATCGCAAGGTGTACAACCTGTAGCCGATGTTCGCATGCTCTCCGGCGCCTGGCCAGGAGACAGGGACGATGGGTTTGAAGCGGCGATTGATGAATTGCGAGGCGTTTGGACCAAGGCGTGGCGCGGGCTGGAATTGGCGACAGAACCGATTCCGAATGAAAGCTTTTGATTTTCCTCAAACTTTCGACTATCCACATATATTGACTCGATAGGCTCAACTTGGGCAAAATTCATTCAAATCGAATCTTTACCGGGAGATGGCGATGGTAAAAGTTGTTGATACGATCCAATATGTTGTAATTGATGGTACCAAATACGTTATTGGAACCTACTCATCCGACATACTGCGCGGCGGCGACAGCGCCGAACTTATCAAGGGCTACTATGGCCATGACTGGGTGTTCGCTGGTGGCGGCGACGATATCATCTATTGCCATAATGGCGATGATACGATCTACGGTCAGGGTGGCCATGACGATCTGGTGGGTGGCGAGGGCGACGACGCTCTGATCGGCGGCATTGGCAACGACTGGCTCAAGGGCAG
Organism: Gammaproteobacteria bacterium; assembly: GCA_965115835.1. GTDB lineage: Bacteria > Pseudomonadota > Gammaproteobacteria > Steroidobacterales > Foliamicaceae > Foliamicus. The sequence goes on along the minus strand of OZ220471.1, from coordinate 1,365,492 downwards.
TTCGGGCGCCGACATTTTCGCCTTCCGCATCGACCACGGTTTCGACTATATCTTCGATCTGCATACGACCGAAGACACGATCCAGTTCGAATGGGGCAACGCGGATGTCGGCCGTTTCCGGTTTATCGACCGCGACGGCGAAGCGGTCATCATCTACGGCGACGGCGGCGCGGACGACGACGCCGTTCGCACCCTTTTCGAAAAGAACGAGGAGGGCAAATGGTGCCGCCAGACCATGGAAAGCGGGGAGGGCGGCGGCACCGTCCAGATCGGCGGCTGGTCGCTGGCCGAGTTCAAGGCCTACGGCGTCGGTTTCACGATCCACGGCGGCGACGGCGACAACACGCTGCACGGCGCTTTCGGCCGCGACAAGATCTACGGCCACGAGGGCGACGACACGATCATGGGCCACGGCCACAACGACCAGTTGTACGGCCAGGACGGCGACGACACCTTGCATGGCGGCGCCGGCGCCGACACCCTGCACGGCGGCGCGGGCGCCGATATTTTCGTGTTCGAGTCGGGGGATGGAGACGACACCGTCGCCGATTTCAGAACCGGCGACACGATTCGTCTGGTGGGGATTTCCGGCGGTTTCGCGGGGCTGGATATCCGGCAGGACGGCGCCGATGCCGTCATTCACTACGGCGACAACGACACGATCCGGCTGACAGGCGTGTCCGCCAACTCCCTTGACGAAGACGATTTCGACTTCGTTCTTGCTGCCACCGGACAGGGCGGCAGCGCTGACTCTCCGCCCGATGAAGGCGGCGCCAGCGACTTTCAGGGGCAGGGCGGCGATCAGGACGACACCACGAGCGGCGGCGACGGGGACGACACCCTCAGCGGCGGCGCTGGCGCGGACACTCTGGATGGCGGCGCCGGCAACGATATCCTGACGGGTGGCGATGGCGACGACATCCTGTATGGGGACGATGGCGACGACACCCTCAACGGAGGTGGGGGCAGCGACACTTTGTTCGGCGGTCGCGGCGACGATACGCTGAGGGGAGGTCGGGGCCATGAAACCCTGTATGGCGGTCTGGGCGCGGATACCTTTGCGTTTGCGGTCGGCGACGGCCCTGACCACATCGTCGATTTCGGGGACGGCGACCGCATCGAGATTGCCGGCGTGTCCGGCGGTTTCGAGGCGCTGGTCATCGATCAGAACGGTTCCAATGCCATCGTCCGCTATGGTGACGGCGACGCGATTACCTTGCAGGGTGTGTCGGCGGATTCCCTCGGCGCGGGCGACTTCGAGTTTCTCCCGGTTGAACCTGCCGGGGATGCCCTGCAAGTCGGCAGCAATGATGACGGCGCCCCGCAGGGCGCATCTGTTGGCGACCCTCCGAGCGGCAACGGCGGCAGTGGCGCTCCGCAGGGCGTATCCACTGGCGACGCTCCGAACGGCAACAGCGGCGGCGAGGCCCTGAATGACGATTCCACTGGCGGGAGCACGCTGACCGGCGGCAAGGGCGCGGACATCCTGGACGGCGGGAGCGGCGATGATGTAATGAAAGGCCGCAAGGGCAACGATACGCTCAACGGCCACGGGGGCGCCGACACCCTTAGGGGCGGCAATGGCGCGGACACCCTGGACGGCGGCGACGGGGACGACACCCTGAGGGGTGGCAAGGGCGCCGACATTCTCTACGGTGGCGACGGCAGCGACACCCTGTCGGGCGGCGACGGCGACGACTGGCTGTATGGCGGCGGCGGCGATGACACGCTTATCGAGGGCGGGGCCGGCAACGACTGGCTTTGGGGCGAAGAGGGCAATGACGTGCTGGACGGCGGCGCCGGTAACGACACCCTGTTGGGCCGCTCCGGCGACGACACCCTGACCGGAGGGAGTGGCGACGACACGCTGTATGGCGACGCGGGTTCCGACACCTTCGTGTTCCGGTCGGGAGACGGCAGCGACACCATTGCCGATTTCGGGGAAGGCGACCGGATTCGTCTCGACGGGGTTTCGGTTGGCTTCGAGGGGCTGGATATCCGTCAGGACGGCGCCGATGCCGTGGTTCACTACGGCGACGGCGACACGATCACCCTGCGGGGTGTATCGGCGGACTCCCTGGGCGCGGAAGACTTCCTGTTTGTGGAGGACCTGTCGGCGGGCTCCCTGGGTGCGGACGACTTCCTGTTCGTCTGAGCCGCAGCGCGCTGGCGTGATCAGCCCGCATATGACCGTCATGGCGCTGGCTTTCCATGCGGCGGGTTGGATCAATCAGGGCATGGCCCGTTTTACATGTAGCGAACCCGGTAATTTCCGCCAAGCGTGACAATGCTCGAAAATCAGTTCCGGTCCGACGCATAAATGGTCACAAGCTTGGGTATTCGGCCCTGAACGAACGACTCTGCATCGTTGGCGGGAATTGCCGTAGTGAGCCTGGACAGCTTGCTTTTTCCTTGCCGGTTTGCGAACATACCCGGGATGCGCCGGAATGGGGCGCACTGGACTAGCCGAACACTTGAGGAAGCTGATGAAAAAGACCAGATTTGTAACCGCGCTGCTTGGCGCGCCAACCGTAGCCGTGGCTCTTTCCGGTTGCTGTACTGCCGGCATGGACGAGATGTCGGCCAGGATTGACGCCAGCGCTGCGGCGACCGGCAGCCGCATTTCCGCCCTGGAGAGCCGGGTTGCCGATCTGGAAGCCGCTCAGCGGCGGACTGCTGCGGAAGTCGAGCGCGCGAACATGACCTCGGCCCGTGCGGTTGAGGCAGCCGAGGAAGCGAAAGCCACGGCGGATGCCGCCAGCGAACGCATGGATCGCATGTTCGAGCAAAGCCAGCAGAAATAGTCTCTCCGGGGCAAGGTGGCCATCGGCCGCCTTGCCCTCACCTGGAAAGAGGGCGCCGGGGATGCAAGTTTCCCGGCAAGAGTTTGTTCGAGTCGCGTAATCGACTTGTCTTCGGGAGAAGCGGGCAGGCGTAGCCGCTCGACAGGCTAAGGCAGTGGCGCTTTCCCGTCTTCTTGCCCGCCTCGAATTTTCGCAAGTTCGCCCGTCCGGCGATTTCGTTTCTTCTTGACTGGCTCGCGGGATTGTTTTTGCGCTTGTGGATTTCCTGTGCCGGCGTGGCGCTCGCCGGGATTCGACGCCCGGGTTTTATTGTCGGGTGGTTCTGCTCCCCTATTGACCGACCAACCGGTTCATTTCGAAAATCGGCATGAGCACGGCAAGCACGATCATCAGGACAAACCCCCCGACGACCATGATCAGCACGGGCTGGAGCAATGAGGTCATGGTGTCGATGCGCGAGGAGAGCTCCCGTTCCTGGATTTCCGCCGCCCGCCCCAGGAGTTGGTGAAGCTCGCCGCTGGCCTCGCCGCTGGCGATCAACTGTATGCATAGCGGCGAAAACAGGCCGCTGCGGTCCAGCGCATCGGCGGCAGGCGCGCCCTCGCTGACTTCCTCGGCTGCGGCCATGGCCGCTTCGCGCATCGGCAGGTTGGTGAGCATGCGGGCCGCCAGGCGAAGCGATTCCCACACGGAGACTCCTGCGCCGGTCAGCGTCGCGAGCGATTGCATCAGCCGCGCCGAGTTCAACTCCCGCGAGAGAGCGCCGAACAGGGGGGTTCGAAGCAGCAGGCGATGAAGGCGCAGGCGTGCTGCCGGGAGGCGCATGGCGCGGAAAACCGGAACGGCGCCAGCGGCGGCGGCCAGCCCGACGAGCCACCCCCAGGAGCGCACGAAATCGCTCAGTGCAAGCAGGATTCGTGTGAGCAGGGGCAGTTCCACGCCGCTGTCGACAAATACGGGGTTGACCTGTGGCACCACATAAATCAGCATCAGACTCACGATTCCAAGGCTCAGTGCGGCCAGCACCATGGGGTACGCCAGGGCGGCCCGCACCTGTTGCCTCAGGGTCTGGCGTTTCTCGAAATGTTCCGCCAGCCGTTCCACCACCTGATCCAGGCAGCCGATTCGTTCCCCGGCGCCTACGGTTGCAACCAGAAGTTCCGGGAAAACCCGCCCTGCGGCGTCCAGAGAGCGCGAGAAACTGTAGCCCTCCTGGACCCGTGCGCGAACCTCCATCAGGATCCCGCCATGGCGCGAACGCTGATCCGCCAGCGCCTTCAGCGCCGTATCCAGGGGCAGGCCGCCCCGCAGCAGGGTGGCCAGCTGCCGGCAGATCTGCGCCAGCGATTCGTTTCCAATGGCCCGGCGCTTCCCGGGCCGGAGGCGCAGTCCGGCGCCGCGAGTCTGCGCCGGGCGGAGTTCGAGAGGCTGCAGGCCCTGCTCCCGGAGCAGCGCCCGCACGTGTTTCGGGGTATCGCCCTGCAGGGCGCCCCGCTTGCGGCGCCCCTCCCGGTCGAGCGCATGGTAAGCCCATCGAGGCAAGTGTCGCCTTACTCCCTGCTGGTGACGCGCAGCACTTCCTCAAGGGAAGTAACGCCCGCCCTTACCTTCTCCATGCCATTGGCCCGCAGCGGCGGCGTACTGCGCCGCGCTTCGTCCTCAAGCTGCTGCTCGGGCGCGCCCTCGTGGATCAGCTTGCGCAAGCGGTCGTTGATGCTGACCAATTCGTAGATTCCGGTGCGCCCGCGATAACCGCCGCCTTCTGCGGCAGCTACCGGCCCCGGCCGGTAAAGCGTGGGCGTTTGGCCCGTGTCCGGGCCCAGCAGCGAACGCTCCTGGTCGCCGGGCGCATAGGCTTCACGGGTTGCCGGATCCAGCATTCGCACCAGACGCTGTGACAGGATGCCCTGCAGGCTGGAGGAAATCAGGAACGGCTTCAGGCCCATGTCGCGCAGCCGCGTAACCGCTCCCACCGCGGTGTTGGTGTGGATGGTGCTGAATACCAGATGGCCGGTGAGGCTGGCCCGCACGGCAATTTCCGCGGTTTCGATGTCGCGGATCTCGCCCACCATCACCACATCCGGATCCTGCCGGAGAATGGCGCGCAGGCCACGGGCAAAGCTCAGGCCGACGCGGTTGTTGACTTGGGTTTGTCCTACTCCCTCCAGGTAGTATTCCACCGGGTCTTCCACCGTCATGATGTTTCGGGTGCTGTCGTTGATCCTGTCCAGGGCGGCGTACAGGGTGGTTGTCTTGCCGGAGCCAGTAGGTCCGGTTACCAGCACGATGCCATGGGGCCGCCGGATCAAGCGCTCGATGTGCCCGAGCGTACCGGCTTCCATGCCCAGCGATTCCAGGTCCAGGCGGCCGGTCTGCTTGTCCAGCAGACGCATGACGACCCGCTCGCCATGGATTCCGGGCAGGGTGGAAATGCGCACATCCACCGCCCGTCCCGCAATTTGCAGGGATATGCGTCCGTCCTGCGGCAGCCGCTTCTCCGCGATATCCAGGTCCGCCATTACCTTGGCGCGGGAGATCACCAGCGGACTCAGGCCCCGCCTGAGTTTCAGGGTTTCGCGCAAGACGCCGTCCACGCGAAACCGCACGTTGAGGTTGAATTCCTCCGGCTCGAGATGCACATCCGAGGCGCCGGTCCGGATCGCCGAGGCCAGCACCGCGTTGAGCAGCCGGATGATCGGTGCGTCATCGTCGCTGTCGAGCAGGTCCGACGGCGCCGGCAGTTCCTGCGCCAGGGCGCCCAATTCCCGGTCTTCGTCCAGGTCCTCGGCAATGGACAGGGCGCTGTCTGCGCCGACTTCATAGCGCATCCTCAAACGGCGCTCGAAGTCCCCGGCGTCGATGAGCCTGGGTCGCAGCGGGCGGCCAGCAGCCCGGCTGGCTTCCGCAAGCCCCGCCAGACCGGCGCCGGCGCGCACCATTGCGATCAACTCGCCGTCCGCTCCTGGCGCCAGCAGTACTCCATGTCGCCGGGCGAAGCTGAAGGGCAGGGCGCTCAATCCGGCGCCGCCGTCTCGCGTGATTCCTGCGCCTCCTCCTCCTCGACGCTCGCCGCGCTGTCCGCCTCTTCCCGGAGACCGAAGGCTTCGCCCATTGCTTCCGGCAGGAGCGGATCCTTCTTCGAGAGCACGTCAATCAGCTGCTGGCGGCGGAGGTAGTCGTACTTCACGTTGGTTGCGGCGTCCGCCTGGGAGGCGTCGCGCAGGATGCTGGGGCGGATAAACAGCATCAGGTTGGTTTTTTCGCGAGTAACGCTGCTGGCGCGAAACAGCGTTCCGACCAGGGGGACGCGTCCCAGCCAGGGAACTTCCTGGCGGCCCTCGCGGATCTTGTCCTGGATCAGACCGCCCAACACCAGCGTGCCGCCATCCTCCACGATCACTGCCGTTTCCAGCAGCCGCGTATTGGTGACCAGATCCACCGCGCCGGCCACCGAAGGAGCCAGTTCGGACAGCTCCTGCTTGATTTCCAGACGCACTGCACTGCCCTGGTTGATGCGGGGCGTGATCTTGAGGGTCAGACCTACCTGGGAGCGGTTCACGGTGGTGAACGGGCGGAGTTGCCCGTCCGTACCGCTTGGGTTGATGCCGGAACTGGCGTAACTGCCGGTTACGAAGGGCACTTCCTGCCCCACGTTGATGGTCGCCTCTTCGTTGTCCAGGGTCACCAGCATGGGCGTGCCGAGAATATTTGCGCCGACGGTGTTCTCGACCGCGCTGATCAGCGCCGCGAAGCTCAGCCCTTCCTTTCGCACCCTTCCCACGGCGAATCCGGCCCCGGGGCCCAACGCCTCCGCGGCGGCCTGGCGGCCCTGGTCGGTGTTCGACAAGGACCCCGCCACCAGTTCCCGCAGGCTGGTGCCGGAAGCGGGAAAATCGGTGCTGCCGAGCACTCGTTTCGGATCGTAGGCAGCCCAGTTAACGCCCAACCGGTTGGCCTGCTCGGCGTTGACTTCGGCGATCAGGGCTTCGACCAGCACCTGGGCGCGCCGAATGTCCAGCTGCTCCACCACGGCCAGCATGGTGCGCAGGGTTCCCGGCGGCGCGTCGATGATCAGGGAGTTGGTGTCTTCGTCGGCGGAAACCTGGATTGGCTTCCCGTCGTCATCGGATCCGGCGAACTGGGCGCTGAGCATTTCGGCCAGACTGACGGCGTTGGCGTAACGGATATAGCGCACCTGGGTGGCGCCGGCTTCGGTCAGGGGCGTATCCAGATGCGCTATCAAGGCGCGCAACTGGAGGCGGCGGTCTTGCTCGCCGCCGAGAAGGATGCTGTTGGTGCGATCGTCTGCAATCGCCAGATTGCTCGGGGCTCCGGAGCCGGTGGCAATCTCGCCGAGGACGCGAACCAGATTCCTGGCGCCAGCATGTTCGAGCGGTATGATTTCGATCGGTTGTTCGTTGCGGATATCGATGCGGCGGACCACCCGAACCACCCGGCTCACGCTCGACCCGCGATCGGAGAGGATCAGCACATTGGTGGGCGCATGGGCGGCCAGATGGGCGCCCGGCGACATCATGGGGCGAAGTATCGGCACCAGGGTCTGGGCATCCACGTTGGCGACATTCAGGACCCGGGTCTGAAGCTCGTCAAGGGAGGTCTGACCCAACGGAACTTCCGGGAGAATCCGGAGCGTGCGGTCGGGAGCGAGCCGGACGACCGGCCCGGAAGGCACCGCGACGATGCCGTGGGCGCTCAACATGGAAAGAAAGGCCTGATAGAAAGCCTCGGTGGTCATCGGCTGCGACCCGATCAGCGTGAACCGCTGATCCAGTCCGACTGTGGGATCGATGACGAAGGTCTTGCCGATAGCCCGGCCCACGGCTTCGACGACTTCCTCCAGATTCGCGCCCCGGTAGTTCGGCGTGACCCGATCCTCCTGCGCGGCGGCGGGATTGGCCAGCGCCAGCAGGACCGGAAGGACCCATGATACGGGCGATTTTCTTCTGCTCCACCCCATCCGCGCTTCCTCACATGGCCAGGAGGCCGAAATTGTTGCTGTCCACGGCAATCTCGAGCGACTCGCCGTCGCGGTTCACGGTAAGCATCATATCCCCTGCGGTCATCTGCTTGCGCGCCAGCGGCAGGTTGTCGCTGTCGATGGGAATTCCATTGATCGCCACGACCAGATCGCCGGATACCAGGCCCAGCGCATCGAACAACCCCCGCTGACCGCCAGGGAAGACGCGATAGCCCTGCATGCCGCCGTCGTCCGCCATGACCGGCTCCATGCGCAGGATCTGCGATAGCGACATGCGCGGCAGGTCCTCCAGGCGATCCGCAGCGATTTCGTTGCGGAATTGCGAGGCCCGGCCCGGGGCCGGTGTGCGGGCGCTTCCGGTCGCCAGACGGCTAAGCGGAAGACGCAGGATTTCGGCGCCGCGCCGGAGGCGTACTTCATCCGGGCGTACTTCCTGAAGCGCCAGTCCGGTCGCAAGGAGGTCGCCGGGGAAATAGACGCGCGATACTCCGCCGGACTCGATGATGGCGTGCGCCATGCTCCGGCGGGTGGAAGCGACTACCCCCCGCAGCCTGAAGTCGCCGCCGCCCAGCACTCCCGGGGCGCTGGCGGAGGGGCTGCTCCCGCCTGGCGCGCCGAAGAGGCCGCTTCCCGGCGCCTGCCGGGCCGGGTTCCCCGAAGCTGCCGCCGGCGCGGCGGACCCGGATGCGGGAGGTTCGAACCGGGCCCATTCCCATGCCGACAGGGCGATGCGGGCCAGCAGCCAGACGGCAACCGCCAGCAACGCCACCGCAGCAACAGGCCTAGCAGCCCGCATATCTCATCGCCTCGGACCGCAGATTTGCCCACATCCTGCCTGATCTCCCGTTTTTCCCGCTACCTGCAACCGACGGCCTGGTCAAAGTCTTGCCGAGCCAGACCATCAAGGGGCCGTTCCACTTCCGCTCATCCAGTCTTGAAGCTTGTTCTTCATGCAACCTCCCGATTGACTTCGCCTGTTTTGGCGAGATTGCGAAGCGCCCCCATACCGGGCTTGCCCGTTGCGGTTTGCGGACGATTCTGCCACGTTTGCGCACACGCCTGCTTGCTTCGCCACAAGGCCCGGCCTTGGCTTGGCCTCGCGGGAGCGTGCGCCTGCCTCCCTGCAAGGCGTCTCTCGCCCGGAGTTCCGTTATCCGGCGAGAGATACAGCCCTGGCAGGTCGTTCCAGTTCACGAAATTCATGTGAAATATCCATACTTGCCGCGCCGGGCGGCAGGCAGGTTGTGATAATTTAAGGCATTATCCCATGGGGGCGAAATGAACAAGCCAGAGGACAACGATCACCTGCGTCACCCGGGGGGGGCTCCGGCGACCGAAGTCGCTCCTCCGAAAGTCGCCCGCCCTTCGCTGTATCGTGTGGTGCTTCTCAACGATGACTATACGCCAATGGAATTTGTTGTGCAGATGCTCCAGAAACTCTTCGGTTACGGGCGCGAAAAGGCCACCCGTATCATGCTGGAAGTGCATATGAAGGGACGCGGGGTGTGTGGCGTGTTTTCCTTTGAAATTGCCGAGACGCGCGCTGCCCAGGTGCTGGAATATGCGCGTCGCCACGAACATCCCCTCGCCTGCGTGGTGGAAAAGGCCTGAGCAGCCCTGGATGAGGCCATGCTGAGCCGGGAACTGGAAATCTGCCTGTCGAACGCCCTGGTGCGCGCGCGGGAGCAGCGCCATGAGTTTCTCACCGCGGAGCATCTCTTGCTGGCGCTCACCAGCAGCCCGATAGTGGCCGAAATTCTCGCCGCCTGCGAAGCGGATGTGGACGATCTGGCCAGAGCGCTGGAGCAGCATCTGGAGGCCACCATGCCCAAGCTGGGCGTGGAAGACGACCGGCAGACCCTGCCCACACGGGCCTTCGACCGGATCCTCAAGCGCGCCATGGCGCATGTGCAGAACAGTGGGGTCAAGGAAGTCGGCTCGGCGAACGTGCTGGTAGCGCTGTTTGCCGAGAACCAGACCTTTGCGGTGAGCGAGCTTGGCCGGCAGGGTGTCACCCGTCTGGATGTGGTCAACTACATCTCTCACGGCGTTGCCCGCTCCGGGGCGGCGCCCGCCGTCGGCCCCCGGGACCAGGACGCCTCGGAGCAGCGGCCGCCGCGCGCGCTGGAGGCCTATGCGGCGAATCTCAACGAGCGGGCTCGGGCAGGGCGGATCGACCCGCTCGTGGGCCGCGCGAAGGAAATCGAGCGCGCCTTGCAGGTTCTGGGCCGCAGGCGAAAGAACAACCCGCTTTTCGTGGGCGATGCCGGGGTGGGCAAGACTGCCCTGGCGGAAGGTCTGGCGCTGCTCATGGCGGGCGACGACGCGCCCGCCAGCCTGGAAGGATGCACCCTGTATGCGCTGGACATGGGCGCGCTGCTGGCCGGGACCCGCTACCGGGGCGACTTCGAGAAGCGCTTGAAGTCGCTGGTCGGCGAGCTGGCCGAGGAAGAGGGCGCCATCCTCTTTATCGACGAAATCCATACCGTGATCGGGGCGGGCGCTGCTTCCGGCGGCATGCTCGATGCCTCCAATATCATCAAGCCCGTTCTGGCCAACGGCGATTTGCGCTGCATCGGGTCCACCACCTACAAGGAATACCGCGGCGTTTTCGAGCGCGACCGCGCCCTGGCGCGGCGCTTTCAGAAAATCGACGTTCCGGAACCTGGCGTGGAGGAAACGTACGAGATACTGCGCGGGCTGAAGAGCCGTTTCGAGGATCACCACGGGATCGGCTACAGCGACGAGGCCCTGCGTGCGGCTGCCGAGCTGTCGGCCCGGCACATCGGCGACCGCTGCCTTCCCGACAAGGCCATAGATGTGGTCGATGAGGCGGGCGCGCGCCTCAAGCTCAGCGCCGACAGGGATTCGCAGCAAGGCGTGGAGGTGTCCCATGTGGAAGTGGTTGTTGCCCAGATGGCCGGCATCCCGCCGCGCAGCGTCTCGGCATCAGACCGCGAGTTGCTGGAGCAGTTGGAGAGCAACCTCAAGCGGGTGATTTTCGGTCAGGGTCCGGCCATCGAGGCCCTGGCAGCGGCCATCCGCATGGCCCGCTCCGGTTTGCGCGAGCCGGAAAAACCGGTGGGCAACTTCCTGTTTTCCGGTCCCACGGGCGTTGGCAAGACCGAGGTGACCCGGCAGTTGGCGTATTGCCTGGGTCTCGAGCTGCTGCGGTTCGACATGTCGGAGTACATGGAGCGGCATACGGCCTCGCGCCTGATTGGCGCGCCTCCCGGCTATGTGGGTTTTGATCAGGGCGGCCAACTGACCGAGGCCGTCACCCGCCATCCGCATTCCGTACTGCTGCTCGACGAGATCGAAAAGGCGCATCCGGATGTGTTCAATCTGCTGTTGCAGGTAATGGATCACGGCGCCCTGACGGACAATAACGGCCGCAAGGCCGACTTCAGCCATGTCATCGTGGTGATGACCACCAATGCCGGGGCTCGCGAAGCGGCCCGCGCACCCATGGGCTTTACTCCGCAGGACCATTCCAGCGACGCCATGGCCGCAATCGAGAGGAGTTTCTCGCCGGAATTCCGCAACCGTCTGGACGCCGTCATCCCGTTCGCCCCGCTGGAGCACGACTCGATCCTGAAGGTGGTGGAGAAGCTGGTGCTCGAACTCGAGGCGCAATTGCAGGGACGAAACGTGACGCTGGTATTGGAAGACGCCGCCAGGGAATGGATTGCGCAGCGCGGGTATGACCGTACAATGGGCGCCAGACCGATGGCGCGCGTCATTCAGGAACACATCAAGAAACCTCTTGCCGAACGGATGCTTTTCGGTGATCTGCAGGCTGGCGGACGCCTCCTGGTGACGCTGGACGAATCCGGCGGGGGGCTTGAACTGAAGGTGGAAGAAAGTCGCATGGCCGAGGAAGATCAGTGACGACCGCCGGAACGCAGGGCATTCCGGCAAGGTGATTTGCGGGTGGCGAAGCAGGAACCGATTCAATTTCAGGGGGTAGTCACCGAGACTCTGCCCAACACGACTTTCCGCGTCACGCTGGATAACGGGCACATCGTGATGGCGCACATTTCCGGCAAGATGCGCAAGCACTACATACGCATCCTGACGGGCGACCGGGTGACCGTGGAATTGACGCCCTACGATTTGAGCAAGGGGCGCATCGTCTATCGGGAAAGATAGGCGCCATTTCCGCGCAGCCCGGTTCGGGCGGCGCTACGGAGATATTGCAGGAGAGAACGCATGCGAAGCGTATACGGACCCGCGTGTTTGCTGGGTTTTCTTGTGGTCCTGGGGGGTGTTCCGGTCCTTGCGGAGCAGCCGGGCGCGGAGCGGGCGGAGCAGGCGCTGGACGAGCTGCTCGCCGACGAGTGGGCCGCCCGGCTGCGGGAAAATCCCCTGCTGGCGACCGCCATGGGCGCCGAGGGCTACAACGCAAGACTTCCCGGCGTGTCCTTCGACGATATCGAGCGCCGCAAGCGTCAGGCCGACGCTTTCATGGAACGTCTCGGGCGGCTGCCGGTCGATTCGCTTCCGTCGCATCGCCGGCTGGATCACGAGCTGCTCGAGTGGATGCTGCGCAACCGGATCGAAGCTTCCGCGCACTATCCCGAACGCATTCCGTTCATCGCCGACAGCGGCTTCCATTCGCGGTTGCTGCGTTCGGCCGACGGAATCGCCTTTCCCGACAGCAGCGCCTACGAAGAATACCTGCAGCGCTTGCAGGCCATCCCGGAACATGTAGAGCAGCACATCCAGAACATGCGCGCGGGCATCAACGATGGTTTTGTCGCCCCGCTGGTCGTTCTGGACAGCGTGCTGCCCACGGTGGCCGTGCCGGCCTCGGAGGCGGTGAGAGACAGCGCTTTCTTCCGGCCTTTCCTGAGCATGCCCGATTCTATCGCTGCGGCGGAGAGGATTCGCCTGGAGGCGGATGCGAGGGAAATCATCGGAGTGCAGGCGCTTGGGGCGTTCCGAAGGCTGGCGGCGTTCCTCGACGGGGAATACCGCCTCCATGCGCGCGAGAGCATCGGCGCTTCGGAACTCCCCGGGGGAGACGGCTACTATCGGCAGAGGATCCGGGCGATGACCACGCTGGATCTCGCGCCGGAGGAAATTCACGCCATCGGCCGGGCGGAAGTGGCGCGAATCCGCAAGGAAATGCTCGCCATCGTGGAGGCGCTCGGGTTCGACGGCGGCATCGAGGCGTTCGTGACGTTTCTGCGCACCGACCCGCGCTTTTACGCCGGGACCGAGGAAGAGTTGCTGAGCAGTGCGTCCCGGATCGCCAAGAAGGTGGATGGCCTGTTGCCGGGCTGGTTCGGACTGCTCCCCAGGATGCCCTACGGAATCATGCCCATGCCGGCGGAAATGGCGCCCATGGGAACGACCGCCCGTTACTGGCCTGCGCCACGAGGCGGAAATCGCGGCGGCTATTACTGGCTGAACACCCATGCGCTGGATCAGCGGCCCCTGTACGCGCTTCCGGCGCTGACCCTTCACGAGGCGACGCCCGGTCATCACCTGCAAATCGCGCTTGCCCGGGAACTGGAGGGCGTCCCGGAGTTCCGGCGCGTGCTGGGCTTTACCGCGTTCGTGGAGGGATGGGCGCTGTATGCGGAGTGGCTGGGCGTGGAAATGGGCGTCTACACCACGCCATACGAGCGTTTCGGGCGGTTGAGCTACGAGATGTGGCGCGCCTGCCGGCTGGTCATCGATACGGGGATACACGCCCTGGGCTGGACTCGCGAGCAGGCGGTGGCCTACCTCGCCGACCACACCTCGCTCAGCCTTGCCAACGTCGAAAACGAGATCAATCGCTACATTGCATGGCCCGGACAGGCCCTGGCCTACAAGCTGGGAGAACTGAAGATCAGGGAATTGCGCCGCCGCAGCGAAGAGGCGCTGGGCGCGAGCTTCGATGTGCGGCGCTTCCATGACGCCCTGCTGGCCAACGGCGCCCTGCCGCTGCCCCTGCTGGAGCGCGAGACCGAAGCCTTTATCGCGCGTTCTGCCGATGGCGGGTAGGGCCACGGCGCTGCGGGACGCACATCGTGCGCTGGGCGCGCGGATGGTGGACTTTGCCGGCTGGAGCCTGCCGCTGCATTACGGTTCGCAGGTGTCCGAGCACCATGCGGTGCGCACTGCCGCCGGGGTGTTCGATGTGTCCCATCTGGCGCTCACCGAAGTGACGGGACGCGGCGCCAGATCTTATCTGCGCCGTTTGCTGGCCAACGACATCGACCGTCTGGGCGGGCGTGTTGCAGGGCTGTACAGTTGCCTGCTTGAAGAGTCCGGAGGCGTTCTCGACGACCTTGTGGTCTATCGGCTTGCCGACGACCGCTACCGGGTGGTCAGCAACGCGGCCACTGTGAAGACGGTGCGGGCGCAGATGCGCAGGGCGGCGCGGGCTTTCCCGGTGCGGCTCGAGCCCGGGGAGGGCCGCGTCACGCTGGCGGTTCAGGGGCCGCAGGCGATGGAGTTGGGCGCTGCGGTGGCCGCGCCCGTGATCGGCCCGCAATATGCCGTCGCCCTGGCGGCGCTGAAGGTCTTCCACGCCGTGGAGCAGGATGGAGTCCTTGCCGCGCGAACCGGCTATACGGGCGAGGACGGTTTTGAAATCTATCTTGACGCCGGCATGGGCCGGGCGTTCTGGCGGGCCCTGCTTGAAGCGGGCGCAACTCCCTGCGGGCTGGGCGCGCGGGACACGTTGCGCCTGGAAGCCGGGCTTTGTCTTTACGGTCAGGACATGGATGCGAGCGTGACTCCCCTGCACTGCGGCCTGACATGGACCGTCGCGATGGACCCGCCCCGGCGGGACTTCATCGGCCGCCGGGCGCTGGAGGCGATCCGGAAGAGCCGGGAGCTGCCGTCGTTCAAGGGTCTGGTGCTCGCAGGCAGGGGCGTCCTTCGCGCCGGCCAGAAGGTGCGAACGCCTCAGGGTCCGGGTGTAGTGACCAGCGGCGGTTATTCCCCTACCATGAGCGCTTCGATCGGTCTGGCGCGGGCGCCGAATGGCTGCTACACGGAGTGCGAGGTTGAAATCCGTGGCGCGGGAGTGTCCTGCAACATTGTCGAACCGCCATTCGTGCGCCGTGGCCGAATACGGGTTGACCTGAACGAAAGACAAGGGAGAGGGCATAGCAGTGTCTGAAATTCCAACTGATCTCAAATACACCAGCGAGCACGAATGGGCGCGTCTGGAAGACGACGGCGTGCTGGTGGTGGGGTTGACCGACTATGCGCAGGAGCAGCTGGGCGATCTGGTGTATGTGGACACCCCCGAAGCAGGCGCTTCGTTCGTGGCCGGCGACATCTGCGCGGTGGTGGAATCGGTCAAGGCGGCCAGCGATGTGTACGCGCCGGTGGGAGGCGAGGTCGTTTCCGTAAACGATGCTCTCAAGGAATCGCCGGAGTTGATTTCGGAGGACCCCTATGGCTCCGGGTGGTTGTTTCGGATGACGCCGGAAGATCCCGCCGAATGGGGGGATCTGATGGACTCGGACCAGTACGCGGAGCTTCTGGAGTCCTGATCCGACATGCCCTTTGTTCCGCACACCTCCTCGCAGGTTCGGGACATGCTGCGGCGCCTGGGCGCGGGCGCCATGGGCGATCTGTACGACGAGATTCCGGCGGCGCTGCTGCGCGCCGAGCCACCGGAAATTTTTCCCGGGCTGGACGAAGCCGGAATAGGCCGGATTGCCAGGGAGCGCGCCCGGCGTAACCGCCCGCTGGTGTGTTTCGCCGGCGGCGGCGCATACGAGCATCACATTCCGGCGGCGGTATGGGACATCGCCTCGCGTGGCGAGTTTTACAGCAACTACACGCCGTACCAGGCGGAAGCCGCCCAGGGTTCCCTGCAGCTGACCTACGAGTACCAGACCATGATTGCCGGGCTGACCGGCATGGAGGTCGCCAATGCGTCGCTGTACGACGGCGCCACCGCCTTCGCCGAAGCCTGTCTGATGGCGGTGCGCTGCAACCGGCAGTCGGCCTCGCGCCGGATTGCGGTGGCCCGATCGCTGCATCCGGCCTGGCGGTCCGTGGCGGCAACGCTGCTGAAAGGACAGGAGATCGAGTTGGTGGAAGTGCCGCTGGATGCGAATGGCGGGGCCGATTTCGGGCCGCTGGACCGGGATCCCGGCGGCGGTTTCGCGGCGTTCGCCGTGGCCACGCCGAGCTATCTGGGAGGCCTTCCGGACCTCGGCGCCTGGAGGGCGAGGGCCGACCGGGAACAGGCCCTGCTGGTGGTGGGCGCCAACCCTGTGGCGCTGGGAGCGCTGCGGCCCCCGGGAGAATGGGGCGCCGATATTGTCTGTGGCGAAGGCCAGCCCCTGGGTATTCCCATGTCCGGCGGCGGCCCCTACCTGGGGCTTTTGGCCTGCAAGGCCCGCCATCTTCGCCAGATACCCGGGCGTCTGGCCGGGAGGACCGTCGATTTGGCGGGCGATCCGGCCTACGTGCTGACCCTGCAGGCGCGCGAGCAGCACATCCGCCGCAGCCGGGCCACCTCCAATATCTGCACCAACCAGGGTCTGATGGTGGTCGCGGCCACGCTGTACATGGCGCTGTTGGGCGGTCAGGGTCTGCGCCGGGTGGCGGCGGCCTGCCACGCAAGGGCAGCGGAACTGACAGAGGCGCTGACGGCCATCCGCGGGATCCGGCGGGCCTGGGATGCGCCTTTCTTTCACGAGGATATCCTGTGCCTGGACCGGCCGGTAGCGCCCGTTCTGGCCGCGTTGGTCGGGGAGGGCATCCTTGGCGGCATCGATGTTTCGGCGGACTACCCGGAACTGGGCAATGCGCTGCTGGTGTGCGCAACCGAAATGCGCACGACGGAGGAAATCGAGTTCTACGCCTCGGCCATGGAAAGGGTAATGCGCGAGCAACCTTCGCCCGGAGGAAGGGGGCGGCATGCCGCGTAAGCTGATTTTCGAAATTTCGCACCCGGGCCGGCGGGCGCGGGCGCAGGCGCCGGCAGGCGCTGTCCCGCAACCGGCAGGCCTGCCGGAGGAACTGATCCGGGAGCGGGACGCGCCCCTGCCGGAGGTTTCCGAACTGGATGCGGTGCGCCACTACACGCGCCTTTCGCAACTCAACTTCTGCATAGACACCAACAGCTATCCGCTGGGCTCCTGCACCATGAAGTACAACCCGCGGGCCTGCCACCGCCTGGCCTCGCTGCCGGGCTTTCTGGATATGCATCCGGCCACCCCCGATTCGGCCGCTCAGGGGCTTTTGGAGTGTCTGCACGAACTTCAGGAAATGCTCGCCCGGGTGACGGGCATGGAAGCCGTCTCCCTGGCGCCGATGGCGGGAGCGCAGGGAGAGTTTGCCGGCGTGGCGATGTTCAGGGCCTATCA
This sequence comes from Gammaproteobacteria bacterium, assembly GCA_965115835.1. Classification (GTDB taxonomy): domain Bacteria; phylum Pseudomonadota; class Gammaproteobacteria; order Steroidobacterales; family Foliamicaceae; genus Foliamicus. The sequence continues at coordinate 1,348,357 of OZ220471.1, read as the reverse complement.
CCGGTCGCGCGGGGACCATGACCGCGATGAAATCATCGTGCCCGACGCCGCCCATGGCACCAATCCGGCCACCGCGGCCATGTGCGGCATGAAAGTTCGCGAGATCGCCACCGGCAAGGACGGCGATATCGACCTTGGGGCGCTGGACGCCGCGCTGGGCCCTCGGACCGCCGGCATCATGCTCACCAATCCGTCCACCCTGGGCGTTTTCGAGCGCCGCATTCTCGAGATCTCGGAGCGCGTTCACACCGCCGGCGGGCTGCTGTATTACGACGGCGCCAACCTCAACGCCTTGCTGGGCCGCGTATTGCCCGGCGACATGGGGTTCGACGCCGTCCACCTGAATCTCCACAAGACGTTTTCCACGCCCCACGGCGGCGGCGGACCCGGCGCCGGCGCCGTGGGCGTGACGGCTGCGCTCAAGCCCTTTCTTCCCGTTCCGGTGGTGGAGCAGAGCAAGGGAGGGTATCGCTGGCGGACCGACTGCCCCCGGAGCATAGGGCGTCTGGCCGCCAACGGCGGGAATATCGGCGTGTTGCTGCGCGCCTGGGCGTACATGAGGATGCTGGGGCGGGAGGGGCTTCAAAGGGTGTCCGGTCATGCGGTCCTGAACGCCAACTATCTGGCGTGCCGGCTCGCAGCGGAAGGCTTCGATCTGGCGTACCCGTCCCGGCGCGCCGGCCACGAGTTCGTCGTGAGTTTGAAACGCCTGCGCGAAGATACCGGTGTGAGCGCGGCCGATTTCGCCAAGGCCATGCTCGACGAAGGGTTTCATGCGCCCACGGTGTATTTCCCCTTGCTGGTGCCCGAGTGCCTGCTTGTCGAGCCCACTGAAACGGAGTCCCCCGAAGCGCTGGACGCCCTGGTTGACGCCATGGTCCGGATTCGCGACAAGGCGCTGAGCGAGCCCGAGGCGGTGATTTCAGCGCCTCATCGCCTGCCCGTCCGCCGCCCCGACGAGGTGCTTGCGGCGCGCAAGCCCAACCTCTCGTATGCGCCGGCGCTGGCCCGGGAATAGCGGAAACGGCGGCCGGACGGCGCCCGCCAAGCGGCTGCGGCGCTATCTCCGGGGGACAAGGGGTGTGCGGATCTCCCCATGATGATTCGCAGCTACGCAGCCACCCGTTCGGGCCAGATCCATCTCCGCTTGCACACGCCCGGCAAGGCGCCGGGCGCAGGCGCACCGGCGCTTGTGTGCCTGCATCCCTTTCCCTACAGCGGCCGCTACTTCGAGACGATCGCTCCCCTGCTGGGCGACCGGCGAGTGATCTGCGCCCCGGATTGCCCCGGATACGGAGGGTCGGATTCCCCCGCAAAAATGCTCTCCATGGAGGAAATCGCCGCCGCCATGCACGAGGCGCTCGCCGCCTGCGGAGAGCTCGCCGGGGCGCCGTTCGACCTGCTCGGGTTTCACAGCGGTTGTCTGCTGGCGGTGGAGATGGCCCGACTCGAACGCGCCCGGATACGCAAGATGGCGCTGATCGACGTGCCGTATTTCACTCCCGGGGAGCAGGATGCGCGGTATTCCGAATCCACCGCCGGGGTGCGCTACACCGAAAAACTGAACAGCCTTGCATCGGCCTGGGAATTCGCGGTGACCCGGCGGCTCGGGGGCATGTCGTTCGAGCGGGCCTTCGGCCACTTCGTGGAACTCCTGCGCGCCGGCGAGCACGCCAACTGGGGCTATCACGCCACGCTCACCTACGATTGCGCGCCGCAGTTCCGAGACATTCGGCACGCCACGCTGGTCGTGGCCACCCGATTCGTGCTTGCGGAACACACACGCAAGGCCGCCCGCGCGATTCCCGGCGCCGTCTTCGTCGAACGCCGGGACGTGACCCGCTCCGTCATGGAAGAGGGCGCATGCGCGATTGCCGAAGAAGTGCTTGCCTTTCTCGACGCCGCATAGCCCAAATATCCTCGCCGGAGCAAGTTACTGTGTTGCTCCCTGCCGGAATTGCCTTGGTTTGTCCTCCGCTCCCACATTTCCTGCCGTCGTGTGGCTGAAGCGATGTCCAGGTTGCGGTATAATTTCCAACTTACGCCTGCGAGGCATTGGGAAATTCCAGACAGGAGGGCGGTGTCATGGCGAAGATGGGTAACAGACTCGAAGGCGACAGCGCCGTGTCGGCTGCGATGGGCTGGCTGGCGCGGCATTTCGGGCGGGGTCGGGGCGCCGCATGCGCACTTGGCGCATGGCCTGCCTGTACCCCCCCCCCCCTGAAATTCAGGCGCGAGGCTGAGCCAGTGAGCGCGTACCCCCGGATAACCCCACGGCGTCTGAACGCGGCATTCGCCGGCGTCTTCCTGCTTGCGCTCGCCGCCGCCCTCGCGCCGCAGACCGCGCAAGCGCAGTCCATTACACTCACCGCAACGCCGGGCAACGGCAAGGTCGACCTGTCCTGGACCTGGACCGGCATTACCGGACAAATTCGTTGGCAGTACCGCGTATCCGGAGCTAAAACCTTTTCCGGAACGGCGACGACGGCTCCCACAGCGACGCTAACCGGTCTGACCAACGGCGCGATATATCAGATCGAGTTGCGAGCGAATCGTCCTGGCGGGATTCATATTGCAACTTCCAACCGTGTCACGGTGGTGCCGAACGACCTCATCATCTTGTCCGCCACCGGGCTGGACAGCAAAATACGGGTCCGCTGGGCCTATCACGGTAGTCAAGTCGGCAGTCACTGGGAGCATCAGACTTTTGAGGGAACAGGCGGCGGCCCATGGAAACAGCTTGCAGACTATACTGCCGCCCGCTCAGCTGACATTGAAAATCTTGTTAACGGAAGGACCTACAATATCGCTATTCGGTATATGAGCGGCGGGGGCGGCGCCCACGCTCATTCCGTGATCCACAACCTTGGCTGGGTCAGCGCCGTGCCGCGGGGGTCGACCCCGACGCTGACCTCCGATCCGGATAAAACCGTCACGGTCGGGTCGGCCGATGCGACGACGCTGGTGTGCTTCAACCTGCTGTCGGTCAAGCAGGTCAGGGGGAATGATAATCTCGTCTGGCTACAACAACGCACCGGGGGAAACTCGTACATTAACCGGCTTGCGAACCTCGAGGGGAATAACCGCGTCGCGATCACGCAGGCGCCTGCCGGCATTACGACCGGCCTCGGCGTCAATCTGTTTCCCTGCGCCACGCTGGGCGTGGGCGCGCATACCGTCACCTGGAGCTGGAAGGGCCGTGACGGCACTGCCGTGGCCGGCACGACCTCCACCACGGTCACCGTGACGGAGAAGGCCGCCAGTCCCAAGAAGACGATTACGTTGTCGGCGTCCCCGTCGGCCACGATCACCGAGGGCGATTCCGGCTCGACGGATGTCACCATCACCTTCACCCTCAGCGAGCCTGCGCCGACGAACTTCTCGGTGTCGCTGGGTTACCCCAGCGACATTGGCACAGCCACTGCCTCCGGCAAGGGGCGTGACCCCTGCGACCCGCCCCTGCTCCCGAAGGACACGGACGTGTGCCTCCCGAATGGGGTTATTGTCCCTATCGCCGAAGGCCAGACCCAGGGCACGAAGGTCGTCCGCATACTCGGCGATACCCGGGACGAACCGGACGAGACGATCAACCTCATCGGCTACGAGGACGGCTGGGCCACCGGCAGGCTCACCCTGACGATCAGGGACGACGATGAGGCCGGCAGCTCGACCCGCCCCGCCAAGCCGACGGGCTTTACCGCCGTCCAGGGCAGCGGCAACGGACAGGCGGTACTGTCCTGGACCAATCCGAACGACGCCAGCATTACCAGGTGGCGGTATTCGCAGGACGGCGCATGGAGGAATGTGCCGGGTTCGAGCGCCACGACCATCACCCACACGGTGACAGGCCTGAGCACCGGGACGGCCTATGCCTTCAAGGTGCGGGCAGTGAACGCCAACGGCGCCGGCGTGGCGTCGAGCCAGGCCACGGTCACCATGGTCTGGAAGGGTGTTCCGTCGAAGCCGTCCGGGCTGAGCGCGGAGGCAGGCGTGGGTCAGGTCACCCTGAGCTGGGACGCCCAGCCGAACCAGCGCATCGCCCGCTGGGGCCACCAGCGCAGGGCGAGCGGCGGCGCCTGGCCCGCCTCGGCGACATTCGTTGCGGGAACCGGCGCCGCCACGAGCCGGACGATCACCGGCCTGACTGCCGGCACGGCGTACGAATTTCGCATCCGGGCCAGCCAGGGGGCCGGCAACAACGGCCCCTGGTCGGATGTGGTGACGGCGACGCCGTTTGCGGCGAGCACTCCACGCGTGGTGGTGGCGCCGACCGCGCTGACGATCAATGAAGGCAGCAGCGGCACGTACGCCGTGAATCTGAACACGGCGCCGGCGGCGAACGTGACGGTGACGGTGGGCGGCCAATCGGGCGAGGTGACGGTGACCGGTTCGCCGCTGACGTTCACGCCGGGCAACTATGGCACTGCGCAGACGGTGACGGTCAACGCCGGAACCGATGACGACAGGACCAACGACACCGCGACCCTGACGCACACATCGGCCAGCAGCGACAGCAACTATGGCTCGTCGCTCAGAATCGATAATGTCACCGTGACGGTGACGGACACGACCCGGTCTCCCTCCGCCCCTACCGATGATGGCGACGGCGGTGATGTTGGGAGCGTCGGGGATGTTGTCGAGGTTGTCGGTGGCGGTGGCGTGTCCTTCCCGGACGCCGGTCTCGCAAGGGTAGTGGCCCGGGCTTTGGGCGCGACCGACCTTACGCGCAGCAACAAGACGGAAGTTGCGCTGCTGTCAGGGCTGAATGCGACCCGTTCGGGCGTGGCCGACCTCACCGGTCTGGAAATAGCCTTGAGCCTGAAGTCGCTGAACTTGAGCGGCAACCGGATTTCGGATCTCACGCCGCTTGTCGGCCTGACCCGTCTCGGCAATCTGGACTTGTCGTCGAACCGCCGGATCATGGATCTCACGCCGCTTTCGGGATTGGCGCTGCTGGAGACGCTGCGTCTTGACCGCACCGGCGTTTCGGATCTCACGCCGCTTGTTGGTCTGGTTCGTCTCAAAACCCTGAACTTGTCGTGGAACCGGCAGATTGTGGACCTGTCGCCGCTTTCGGAACTGATCCTGCTGGAGACGCTGCGTCTTGACGGCATCGGCGCTTCGGACCTCACCCCGCTTGCCGGCCTGATCCGCCTCGAAACCCTGACCTTGTCGTCGAACCGCCAGATTGTGGACCTGTCGCCGCTGTCAGGATTGACAATGCTGGAGACGCTGCGTCTTGACCACATCGGCGTTACGGACTTCAGCCTGCTTTCGGCGTTCGCCGAATTGCGCACGCTGTCGCTCTCGGGCAACGGGATTACCGATCTGTCGCCCCTGCAAGCTCTGCTCAAGCTCTCCTTCTTGCATCTGGGCGCCAACCAAATTGAGGATGTCTCGCTGCTGGCCGATCTGACCACGCTCCGCAGCCTGTCGCTCAACGACAATCGGATCACGGATGTGTCCGCGCTGGCGGCATTGCCCCGTCTGGCCTCGCTGAATCTCAACGGCAATCCGCTCTCCGGGTTCCCGTCCACCGGCTTCCGACAACTTCGCGGCCTGTACCTGAGGGACTGCGGGTTGGTGGACATCGGCGCGCTGGCCAATCTGACGCAGATCGAAACGTTGTTCCTGGACGGCAACGGCATTTCGAACCTGTCGCCGCTTTCTTCTTTCTCCGGCTTGACCAAGCTGTTTCTGGCGAGGAACGCGGTTTCCGACCTGACGCCGCTGTCGCAATTGGCGGCGCTCAGGCAACTGGTGCTGGACGACAACAGCATTTCGGATGTTTCGGCGCTTTCTTCCCTTTCCAGCCTGACCAAGCTGTTTCTGGCCCGGAACAAGATTTCCAACCTGACGCCGCTGTTGCAGCTGGCGGAACTGGAGCAGCTGGTGCTGGACGGCAACGATGTTGCGGATGTTTCGGCGCTATCCGGGTTGCAGAAGCTGGAGTTGCTGAGTCTCGGCCAGAATCAGGTAGCGGACATTGCGGCGCTGGCGGAATTGCCCGCCCTGGAGTATCTGGACCTGCGCGATAACCCGCTGGACCCGGATGCCCTGAGCATTCACATCCCGGCGCTGGAGGAGCGCGGGGTGCAGGTGTTGTATTGATTGCAGGCGCGCTGGCCGGGAGCTTCTTCGCCATCCGTCCTTGCCTCGGCCGACCGGCTACCGGTTCGCATCGCCAAGAAGCGCCCGCAAGCCGCCGATGGAACGTCAGGCGTTGTGCTTGACCGTGAAAACGAGGCAAGCCCGCTGCGCGCCAACCTGTTTGTATATTTCCCGCTGCTCCTTGCTTTCGTGGGACATGCGGTTCAGAAAACAGGGTCGCCGGCGACTGACGCGCGCTGCATCTTGCGGTGCTGCGGGTAATAGTCGGCCACCGCGTAGTGAGAGGTGCAGCGGTTGTCCCAGATGGCCAGCGTCCCCACCCTCCATCTCAGCCGGACACAGAACTCCGGTGTTTCGATGTGACGGTACAGGAATTCGAGGAGGTTCTCGCTTTCCTTCGCCGTGAAGCCATCGATGCGGTCGGTGAAGAAGCGGTTGACGAACAGCGATTTGCGGCCGGTTTGCGGGTGGGTTCTTACCAGAGGGTGTGATACCGGCGGAAAGGCCGCCTCGAATTCCTTCCGTTTTTCCGCGCTGTTCTTCCAGGTCTCGATGATCGGTCCGTAGTACCGGAGCACACTGTGGGTGCAGCGCAAGCCGCAAAGGATCTGCTTCATGCTTTCTGAAAGAGCTTCGTAGGCGCAGTAGTTGCAGGCCCACATGGTGTCGCCGCCGCCGTCCGGAATCACCAGTGCATGCAGCATGTGCAGCGCCGGGGGTTGCTTGAGGCCGGTCATGTCCTGGTGAAAGGTATTGAGCGTGGGGGGCTTGTTCCTGTCGTTCTCGAGAAACAGGAGTTCCCGATATTTGTGCGCCAGCGCCGGCTGAATGAAACTTTTCCCGAAGCGCCGGGAGAATTCGACCAGTTCCTCGCCACTCAAGCCCTGATCGCGGAAAAACAGCACCCGGTGTTCCAGCAGGCCCCGCTCGATCTCGTCGATTGCGGTCTGCGACAGGTTCGGGGAGAGTTCGATCCCGGACACCTCGGCTCCGAGGGCGGCAACCCTTTCGAATTTCACGGGGCCGAGTCCAGGAACTCGCGCGCCACGCCGGCCAGCTGCTCCGCACCCACATCGAACACGCCGTGGGTGAGGCCGGGCATTTCCACCACCCGCACATCCGGCAGCAGCCGCGCGGCCTCCCGGGAGTTTTCCCGCAGGTTGCCATGCGTATTGGGCACCAGAACCGGTTGCTGCACCCGAGGCAGGCGCTCTTCGGCCGGATAGCTGAACACGCTGTGATAGGCCCACCAGGAATGGGGTCCCGATTGCAGATGGTCGGCGAAGTGCGAGGCGCCGCGCTGCAGGGAAACATCCGGGTGCCGGTTCGTCACCCAGAAGCGCCAGATCTCCATGACGCTCGATCCATCTTCCGCAAGCTCCTTGCGCCGGGCGTAGCGCTGGTACATTTCCCGGCGCTTTTCGCCCACGTTATAGGGGATTCCCGGCAGCACCAGCCGGCGCACAAGGTCCGGGCGGGCGACGGCCAGTTCGATCGCGATGAAAGTTCCGGTGTGATAGCCGATTACATCCACTGCGCCCTGGCTATCGGCCCCGTAGCCCAGCGCCTCCAGCGCGTCGGCGGCGGCGCCGGCAAGTTCGCTCATCGGCTGCGGTTCGGGCGGCGGGTCCGACCGCCCGTAACCCGGCGTGTCCATCGCCATCACCCGCCGGTCCCGGCTCATCTCCAGCATGAAGTCGTGGAAGAAATCCCCCGACACGGCCGTGGGATGAAAGCACATCAGCGGCGTGTTGCCCGCAGATTCATCAAGGGCTTCGGCAATACGCAGGTGCATCTGGCCGAACCGCCCATCCACGTAGCGCCGGCGAATTCGCCCCCGCTCGCGCCCCGTGGTTTCGGTCCGCGCTCCCGTCCATGCCAGCGCCACAGGCGCCGATATCAAACCCTGCAACAGTGTTCGGCGGTCCATGCCCGAGGCGCCCTGTTCCAACATCCTGGCAGAGGCTCTCAACCGGTCAGTTCGAGGAGTTCCTCGCTGGGGCCGAGCAGCAGCGCCACGCGACGGTCGCCCACCCTCGTCGGACCGCGCAGCAGCGCGCCGCCCGCCTCGCAGGCTTTCGCCAGGGTGGCGTCGAGATCGCTTGCGGTGTAACTGAACAGGTTCACGCCGAGCCTTCCGGGGCGCATGCGCCCGCTCAGGCGCTTGCCCGGCGCGTTGCGGAAATGCACGAACAGCAGCTTGCCGCTGGGTTCTCCGGGACTGGCGACCAAGAGGAAATGCATGCCGGAGGCTTCCTTCACGCCGGTCAGCCGGCGCGCCAGATCCAGGTTTTCTTCCGGCGCCCAGGCCTCGGTTCCGGCCTCCATGCCGAGCGCATCGCAGTAAAGGCGGCGGGCTGCCTCCGGGTCGGCGCACACCACCGATGTGGTCGCGATTTCGGAGAAGCGAACACCCCCGGGCAAGGCGCGCATGGACTCGGGAGGGTGGCGGTGGCCGATCATCAGGAGCGCGGGCACGCCGTCGGGGCCGGAAAACAGGCACTCCTCGCTTTCGACATCGCCTATCTCGTAACGGATAGGCTCGGAGCGGAAGGCAAAACCGGCGCCGGTAACGGCCTCGACGGCCTTGCTCATGGGCGGCGGAACATAGAAGTCGATAGCCTTGGGGCCAATGTCGGTCGAGGAATCGACTGCTCCCGCGCCGTGGTCGAGACGAACGGCGCCGGTAACGGCAGGCGTGTATTGGGCCAGGCGCAGGCGTCCGGCGGGGTATCCGCGGCAGGACAGTTCGACCAACCGGGCGCCGGCGCCGGCAGGCAGCCCCCAGGCATCCAGCAGTGCGGGCGGCGCCCCGGTATCGTTCTCCACTTGCAACTCCATGGCGTCGCGAAACAGGCGCAGCGATTCTTCGATGTTGCTTACCCCCACCGTGACCGAGGTCATTCCATGAATGCTCATGCGCGATCCTCCAGCAACCATTGCAAGGCGCCGCTGCCGGGTGTGCGCACCAGCATGGCGGGCACGTTTCCCGCGCCGGGCCAAGCCGTTTCCCGGGGGCTGCTGGCCACTTCGATCCGCATCGCCTCGCACTGTCTGGCGGCTTCATTCAGGTCCGGGACCGGGAAGGCCTGCGCCAGATAACCGATATTCGGCGGCCTGGCCCTCTTGATCAGCGATTCACACTCGTAATTGAGCGGTTGCGAGAGCACCACCTTGCCGAACATGTGGGCGCCCTGCATGAAGACCACCCGGGTTCTGGCGTCCTCCGGTAGATTGAGCAAGCTATTGGACGCCGGAGCGCCAAGCTCCTCGTCGATCAGCGGCTCCATGCCCAGAACCCCGCCATACCAGGCCATGGCGCGCTCGCAGGAATCGACTCCGTGCGAGGTCGTGACGATGGGCGTGAAGCCGGTTTTCGTGTAGCCGCGTCGCTCCACATAGGCCCGCATTTGCCCGACGCGTGTGGCGGGGTCGCGGGTGGCGAGTTCCACCAGATTGATCGGGACCCGGTCCGGCCCTTCGAAAATGCCTTCAATCGGATCTCCCACAGCGGGTCCGAAATGGTGTTGCACCGGTTGTGCCCAAGTGACGAATCCGCTCTTTTTCAGGGCCTTGAATGCCGCGTGGATGTCGGCGGTGTAGAAGTTCAGGTTGAACACGCCGTAGGCGCGAACCACGCTGCGGTCGCGCACTTCGACTGGCGGTGCGCCGCCCTCGGGCAGCTGGAACTCGAGTAGCAGCACCTGACCAACGGCCTCGTCGCCCTGCCCAAGCAGCACGGCGCGCGCGGCCGTTCCCTCGCGCAGGTTCCAGAAGCGGCAGAACTCCGGTCCGTTCCACAACTCGTCGGCCAGTACCGACAGGCCGATCCGGTCCCGGTAGAACGCCCTGGACGCATCGAGATCGCGACAGCCGATCACGGCGGCCCGCAACGGCGAACCGTGCGGCGCAATGATTTCCTCTTGCTCGTTCACGCTCACCTGATTTTGCTCCTCATTCCGGGGGACTCCCGGCGCGATGCTTGCCCGAATCCGACGACGCCGTAGGGCCTTGAGGATTCTATACGCTTTCACCGCTTCCCCCTGGCGCGCACTGGCCGCCTGGCGCCGTTGTTCCATCATTCGACGCTTTCTTGCCCATGAATGCGGTATGCTGAACTTCCATACATCCTGACCGGATCCGGGGGCGTTCTTGATGACCGACTATGTGCGACACGGCCTTCGTATCGAGCCCACCCGGGACGAACTGTCGCGCCAGCGCTTCGTGTGCGAGATGCGGCGCCATATCCTGGGAGACCTGGCGCGGGAAATGCGCTCGGCATACGACCGCAAGATCGAGCCCGCGATTACCCGTGAGACGGGGGCTCCGCCGCAGGACGGCGTGCAGGTGCACAAGGCCATGCGCGCCGAATCCGCATACCGTTTTTATTCGGCCATGCGCGTGAACTGCCAGAAGCTGGTCTGGCGGTCGGTTATCCCCACCATTGAGCGCAACCTCGACGAGCTGAACCGGCGGGTGGGCGCCGTGCCCGCCACCGGCAACGAATACGGCGGCACGCTCGAACTCGCGCCGGACCTGGACATGCCCCCCTATATCGTCAATCATGATGTACACCTGATGCCGGGTTGCTATCACACCGAGCACGGCGCCAATGACGCCGCCGCGGGCGCGCTTTACGACAACGGAACAGCCGTGCATAGCATGGGCCTGTTCGGCAGCGATCGTGACGACATCGGGAACACCGTAGCGAGGTTCGTTGCCGCGAAATATCCCGATTTCCGACCGCGTCGCATCCTCGACATGGGGTGCTCCATCGGCTCCAACACGCTGCCCTGGGCGCGCGCCTTTTCCGCCGCCGAGACCTGGGCCGTGGATGCGGCTGCGCCGTTGCTGCGCTACGCGCACGCACGGGCGGAGTTGCTGGGCGTGAAGGTTCACTTCCGGCAGATGAATGCCACCGAGTGTAATCTTGATGGCGAGGAAAGCTTCGATGTGGTGTGGTCTTCCATGTTTCTGCACGAGCTTCCGCCCGGGGAAGTGCGGGCGGTGCTTCGCGAAGCGCGTCGCCTTCTGCGAAAGGGCGGGCTCATGCTGCACATGGAGTTGCCGCCCAATTGCCGCACCCGGCCTTACGACAGCTTCTACCTGGATTGGGACAGCTACTACAACCAGGAGCCGTACTACAAGGCGTTTCGCGACATGCATCCCGGGGAACTGTGCGCTGAAGCCGGATTCGACTCATCCGCATTCGTGGAGTTCACGATTCCCAGTCTGGCGCGCAACGGCCCGAACGAGTTTCGGGACTATGTGGCCGGGAAGGGCCTGGTGGTGGACGAGAACACCGGGCGGTTGGCGCCGTCGATTCGCTGGTACTGTTTCGGCGCCTGGAAGTAGGGTCTGCGGTCTTGTCCGGAGATTCTCCGAAGCCCCGGCTGGGGGATATTACCCGGGGCAAGACGCATCGTTTCTTCGAGGTCCGGGGAGTGGACGAACTGGTGTCCATCACCATGGGTCTGGCCCAGGAGTTGTGGGTGGTCAAGGAAAGGCTGGCGGCGCTGGAGGCGCTCGGCAAGCGCGGCGGCCGTGGAATCCTTCGAGTTCAGCGAGGAAGAACGCGCGGCCCTCGACCGGGAGCGCCGGGAGTTCATCGAACGGATCTACTTCACACTGAGGGGGAGCGAAGACGAAAGCACCCGCGGATAGCGCCGCCGGGCGTATTCCTTGAAAAGAGGTCGAGACTCGGCATCCGGCGGAACCGGCATGGTGTTCTCTCGAGTTCGGACATTTTCGATGTTGCTCAATTTCGGAAGCCCGGAAACAGCAATTCCCGCTAATGATGCAGAGCCATTCGTTCAGGGCCGGATACCCAAGCTTGTGATTATTCAGGCGTTGGGCCGGAGCTGATTTTCGAGCATTGTCACGCTTGTCGGGAATTGCTGCTCCTGAAATGGCGGGCTTTTTGGCTTCCGGAGAACCCGCCTTACGCATCCGCGGCCGACTGTCCTGATGGCTGACTGGATCCCTCCAGGTTGTCCTTCGGATAGGCGCGCTCCTGGAGCCTGTGGCCGTTCGCCGATACGGCGGCGATTTTCGGGTATATTCCTTGTGGCTTGTTTTTTCTGGAGGTTTCCGCATGAGGACAGGAATCGGGTTCCTTGCCTGTACGCTCGCTGTGAGCGCGCCGGCGGCGCTGGCGCAGCAAGGCGCCGGGGAGATCGAGGAAGTGGTGGTCACTGCGCGCAAGCAGGAAGAGAGGATTCAGGACGTGCCGCTCGCGATTGCCGCGTTCACGGCAGCCGAATTGAGCGAACGCGGCCTGGGCGACGTGATGGACATCAGCCAGTTCACGCCGGGCTTCTCGTTCGAGAAGTTGAATCGCTACGGTGTGCAAGGTGGCGGTAGCCGCCCGGTCATCCGGGGGCAGTCGCAGATCCTGGGCGAGGCTAACGCGTCCATTTTCGTCGACGGCGTGCAGTACAACGACTCCATCCTGTCGTTTCCCTTCGATATTGTCGAACGGGTAGAAGTGATCAAGGGCCCGCAGGCGGCGCTGTTCGGTCGCGCGACCTTTGCCGGCGCCATCAACCTGATCACCAAAAAGGGGACCAACGAGCCGGAGAACAAGGTGTCGTTGCGCGTGGCGGAGCATGAAGAAGGCGAGTTCAACTTCCTCTCCCGCGGACCGATTTCTCGAGACAGCGCCTTTTACATGGCTCATGTACGTTACTACACCTATGGCGGCTTCTACCGCAACACGCTGGATAACCAGCTCGTGGGCGACGAAGAGTCGGTCAACCTGAACCTTTCCCTGGAGCTGCGGCTCTCGGAGCGCTTCTCGGCCCGCTTCAATCTGGGCTACGGCAAGGATGACGATGGCGCTGCCGCCGTGACCTTGCAGGATCGCACCCGGAACAACTGTTTTCTGGAAATCGCACGGCAGTACTACTGCGGCGAGGTGGTGGAACTGGACAGCACCGAGCAGAACCTCGAGCTGTTCGGCGACGATATCGGCCTCGACAAGACGGCTTGGCGAGCTTCGGCACAGCTTCAATGGGACCTGGACGACTTCACTGTGCGGTCCAACACGGGCTACTTCGGCGCCGATGTCCTGTACGGATATGATGTGGATGTCACATCCAACTCGACTGTATTGGGCGGAACTTTCAATCGGATCGCCGTCAGCGACCGGCGCGAGTGGTCCACCGAATTGCTGGTCGATACCGACCTGGGGGGCGCTACCCGGCTGCTGGGGGGGATGTACCTGTACCGGAGCCGCCGCGACTTTCGCGAAGACCGGCTCAACGGCTCCACCGTCGATCAGGGCGAGGCGCGCACGGACCACTGGGCCGTGTTCGGATCGGTTGCCCGCGACTTTTCCGATACGATAACCGGCACACTGGAGCTGCGCTACGCTTCCGACCAGATCGGCAACGACAATCCGCCCGCCCGCCCCACGTTGCCGCTGATCGAAAACACGTTCAAGAGCTGGTCGCCGCGCGCCACGCTGGACTGGAAGTATGCGGAGGATCGTCTGCTGTACGGGACGGTCGCCAAGGGCAACAAGCCGGGCTTCATCAACGCCAACCCGCTACTGGATCCTGCGCTGTTGTTTGCCGACGAGGAAGAGTCCTGGAACTTTGAGGTGGGCGCCAAGAACACCATCAATGACGGCCGCACCACGTTCAACGTGGCCGCCTATTTCATCGACTGGACCAACCAGCAGCTCACCATGGGCGCGACGCTCAGCGACGGCCGCCCGATCACGGTCGTGGTCAACGCCGGTGAAACCGAGGCCAGGGGCCTGGAAGTCGAGGTTGCGCACATCTTTACCGAGCAATTCACGGCTGGTTTCGGCTATGCCCTGAACGATGCCTCCTTTGTCGAGTTCGACGATTCGGAGCAGCGGATATTCACCGGTGGAGACCCGTCGGTGGCCGGCAACCAGACACCCAACGCATCGAAGCATCAGGCCAGCGCCTTCGCACGCTATGAATGGCCTGTGGGCGCCCACATCGCCTGGATCCGGGCCGACTACTCGTATGCCAGTCGCAAGTATGCGCAGATATTCAATCATGCGCACAGCGGCGATCAGAACCTGATCAACCTGAGGCTGGGGCTGGATGTGGGCGCATGGCAGTTGGGCCTGTTCGTGCGCAACCTCACGGATGACCGCACGCCTTCCACCGTGATCCGCTTTGTGGACTTCAAGAACATACTGCCGCGCGGAAACAGCGCTCGCACTTCCTCTTTCGTGCGCGCCTTCCAGTACCCGCTGGCGGATCCCCGGCAGATCGGACTGGTCGCGACCCGGGAATTCTGACAAGCATCGCAAGCGGCGTCCGTCCGGACGCTGCTCGCGGATGGAGGCCTATACCCGGGTTCGGACAGGTAGCGTCATGCCAAGCCAGCGCCCCAGGGAGAGCGCCGGGGTGAGCATCATGCCCGGCGCGAAAGCGGCGCCGAGGGTTGCGCCCGAGCCGATTACCTCGCCGGCGGCGTAGAGACCGGGAATCGGTTCCCGGTTGCCCCGCACGACCTTCATCTCGCCGTTGACCGCCACGCCCGTCGAGGAGGTGGCCGAACTGCCCAGGTGTGTGATGGCGTAGAAAGGCGGCCGGCGGATGGGGGCCGGCAGATGTTCTCTGCCGAAATCATCCTGGCCGCTCGCCACGGCTGCGTTGTAGCGGTTCACTGTCTGTTCGAGCCCGGTCGGATCCACATTCGCCTTTGCCGCCAATTCGGCCAGACTGTTCGCCCGGGCGAACATGGGGTGGCTGTTGCAGTGCTCCAGTAGCCGCTCGCGGCTGAAATCCGGTAATCCGGGAGGCGCCGCGCCCAGGATGTGCTCATCGAACACGATCACGTAGCGCAGGCGCGGCAGCCCCAGAACCGCCCGGGCTCGCGCCCGGACCCGAGGTTCGTCCTCGCGGATGAATCGCCGACCCTGATTGTTCACCCAGATTTCCCAGGGCGGACGATTCTGGGGGACGGTGGAGAATCGCGCGTACACCCTGGCGGGAAACGCATCGGCGCTGAGGATGGAACCGGTTCCCGCCCGATGAAGCCGCTGGCCTCGCAGCCATCCGCCTGCGGAAACCGCCAGTTCCAGTCCGTCGCCCAGCGAATGGGGCCAGGCGCTCGCGGTGTAGGCCGGATGCCCGGTAAGCAATGCGAACATGTCGGGGTTCATGGCGTAACCGCCGCTGGTGAGCAGCACATGGCGGCCCTGAAAGGCGAATTCCTCACTCCCCTCTTGCGCCCGCACCCCTTCCACCGCGCCCGCATCGGACATCAACAGGCCACGGACGCGGGTATTCAGCCGTATGGCGATGCGTCCGGCGGGCAACTCCCGGTCGAGCTCCTCCAGCACCACCTTGAGGATTGCGCGACCTTCTTCCGCGCCCCAGAAATAGCGGGGCACGCTGTAACCGGCGCGTCCCGGCGCGGCGCCGGTGATCGGATGATCGGGCAGGGGCACGAGGCCGCGGTCGAGCAGCCAGTTCAGCGTGTCGGGGGCCTGATCCACCGTGCGCCGGATAATCAGCGGGTCCGCCTCGCCGAAGGTGATCTCCATGATGTCTTCATAGTGCCGGTCGGGCGAGTCGGCAATGCCCCTGGCTTCCTGCAGCCGCGTGCCCGCGGCGCTGATCTGACCTTGCGCCATGTTGAGCGTGCCGCCCAGCTTGCCGGCCGCCTCCAGCAGCAGCACGCTGGCGCCGCGCCTCGACGCATGAATCGCGGCTGGAAGGCCCGCCGTTCCGGCGCCCACGATGATGAAGTCCCAGCGAGGCTCCAGCAGGCCGGCAGCCCGCACCGCCGGGGACGCCAGCGCCAGGGCGCCGGCCGCGCCACGCAACAGATCTCGGCGTTTCACAGGCCCCCAGTGTACATGCGCAACGGCGCCGTGGGAATGTCGCTGCGCCTTGACGAGTCTCCTGACCCGGGCCGGGCACCCCGGATTGCGGCCTTCCGGGCAAGGGTCACGAACTTCCGGTTCGCGGCCCGAAGCTCCGGCAAGCTCCGGCAGCGAGCAGCTCGCGCGTGTACGGGCGCCTGGGCGTATTCACGATGGCCGAAACCGGTCCCTGCTCCAGTATTTTCCCGTTGCGCAGCACGATGACCCGGTCGGCAATTTCCGCGGCCAACGCCAGATCGTGTGTGATCAGCAGCAGGGCGAGCCACCGCTCTGCGCGAATATCGCGAAGCAGGGCGAGGATTCGCGCCTGGGTGCGAATATCCAGAGCCGAGAGGGCCTCGTCGGCGATCAGCAGGCGCGGGTTCATGGCCAGGGCGCGCGCCAGCGCGATTCGCTGGCGCTGGCCGCCGGAAAAAGCGCCGGGACGGCGCCGCATGGTTGCCGGATCCAGACCGACGCGACCGAGCAGGGCAGCCACCCGGTCGGACCGCTCTCTTGCCGGACACAGGCGGTGCGTCCTCAACGGTTCCGCAACGATGCGCTCCACGGTCCACCGGGGATCGAGGCTGGAATAGGGGTACTGAAATACCATCTGGAGATGGCGCGCACGGTCGGCGGCAGCGGGGCGTTCGTTGCTCAGGGCAGGGAAACGAACCTGTCCGGGGGTTGTGCGGACGACGCCCGCCAGGGCCCGCGCGATGGTGGTCTTGCCTGATCCGGACTCGCCCACCAGGCAAACGGTTTCGTTGGGCAGGATTGCAAACGACGCCTTGTCCACTACCGGCCGGTCCAGGCCACGGTAACGAACAGTCAGGCCGTGCGCGGCAACCAACGGTTCCTGCGCCTTCCGGCCCGGTGAGGAAGCTTGCGGCAAGGCCCGTCTGCCGGGCAGTGATTCCAGCAGCGAGCGGGTGTACTCGTGTGCCGGATCGGAGAATACCTGCCGCGCCGGCCCGTTCTCGACTACACGTCCGCGCCGCATGACATACACGCGATCACAGAACCGCGCCGCCAGCGCAAGGTCGTGGGTGATCAAAAGCAGGGTCCGGCGTCTGGCGCCGCGTTGCAGCAGACCCAGAATCCGGGATTGCACCGCGGCGTCGAGAGCGCTTGTGGGTTCGTCGGCAATCAGCAGCGCGGGGCGGTTGATGAGCGCCAGCGCGATCACGATGCGCTGCCTCTGGCCTCCGGAAAACTGGTGGGGATAGGCGCGCAGGGCCGTCTCCGGCCGCGGCAGCTCGACCGCGCGCAAGGATTCGATCGCCCGTTTTCGCGCCTGTCCGCGGTCCAGCCCGGAATGCCGCATGGCGCTCTCGATCAGGGCCGAGCCCACCCGGCGCAGCGGGTTGAGCGAGGACAGGGGGTCCTGGAACACGAAACCCGCCAGCCTGCCGCGCAGTGGCC
The DNA here is from genome assembly GCA_965115835.1 of Gammaproteobacteria bacterium. Classification (GTDB taxonomy): domain Bacteria; phylum Pseudomonadota; class Gammaproteobacteria; order Steroidobacterales; family Foliamicaceae; genus Foliamicus. The sequence continues at coordinate 1,330,965 of OZ220471.1, read as the reverse complement.
GCAGTGTTTCTTCGTCCAGCCCCGTCAGTTCCCGGCCATGAAGAAAGATGCGTCCGGAACGGATCCGGGCGCTTGCCGGCGCAAGTCCCAGGATGGACAGCGCCAGCATCGATTTGCCGGCCCCGGATTCGCCCACCAGCCCCACGATCTCTCCGCGGTCTGCGTTCAGCGACACCTGGTGCAGCACTCGACCGCTGCGGCGAAAGTCCACACACAACTTGCGGACGCGAAGGACGGTGGTTTGCGCGTCGTTCACGCTTGCTCCCGGTCGAGCACGCGCAAACCGTCTCCCAAAAGGTGAATGGACACCACCAGCAAGGCAATGGCCGTGCCCGGAACCACCATCAGCCAGGGAGCGACGAGCAGGAAATCACGGGATTCCTGCAGCAGCGCACCCCAGGTGGGTACGCCCAGCGGCGCTCCCAGGCCCAGGAAAGAGAGCGCGCTCTCGGCCACCAGCATATCGGCGAAATGGAAGGTAAGCACTACGGAGAGCACTGGCCTGAGACCGGGCAGGACATGGCCCAGCAGGATGCGCGGCGTGCACACTGCCAATGACCCGCGCGGCGGTCACGTAGTCCTGCGCGAGCAGGCGCAGGCTCTCTGCATGAACTACCCGGGCAAATACCGGCCAGCTCAGGAGTCCCAGAGTGACGCTCAGTGGCCAGAAGCCCCTGCCCGCCACCGCCACGATGATGATCGCCGCCACCAGTCCCGGGAACGACAAGGTTGCGTCCACCAACTGATTGATGATGGCGCGCGGCCAACCCTGAAACTGCGCCGCGCACATGCCGAGGGTCCCGCCCAGCAGCAGCGCGATCAGGCAGGAGACCGAGGCGACGCCCACCGACCACGGCAGCCCGGACAGCACGCGCGACCACAGGTCGCGGCCGAGGTTGTCGGTTCCCAGCCAATGGTTTGCCGTGCCGGCAGGCGCAAAGCGCAGGCTCAGGTCGCCAGCTTGCGGGTCGTGGGTCTGCAGTACGCTTGCCAGCGCCAGCAGGAGCAGCCACCCGGAAAGAGCGGCCACGCCCGCGGCCAGTTGCGGCGCCACGCGAAACGGTTCCAGCCCCCGTCGCAGGCTTGAGGGCAAGCTCATTGCGCGGCCGGCTGCAGCCGGGGGTCGATCAGGCGCAGCGCGGCATCCGCCAGACTGTTGGCGGCGAACACCAAAAGCGCCACCACGAAGCTGATCGCCTGCAGTACCGGAAAGTCCAGGGTCTGGGCGGAGCGCAGCAGCAGCAGTCCCAGGCCCGGCCACAGGAACAGCGTCTCGATCAGCACGACGCCCGATATCAGGAACGCGAACTGCGTGCCAATCAGCGCCACGGCGGCCGGCAGGGCGGCGGGCAGGGCTTCGCGCCACAGAATGAAGCGCGGGCTCGCGCCATTGGCTCGCGCGGTACGGATGTAATCCTCCTGCATGGCTTCGGCCACGCCCGCACTGACGATGCGGCACAGCTTGGGCGCCAGGAAGAAGCCCAGGGAGACGCTGGGCAGAATCCAGGCGGCGGGCCGTGCGTAACCGAGGGATGGCAGCCAGCCCAGTTGCGCCACGAATACCTGGATCAGGGCGAGCGCCGCCACAAACCCCGGAATGCCCTGGGCGATGGTAGTCAGCAACGCGCCCAGACGCCGGGACGGCGCCTGGGGATGCGCCCCCAGCCAGACGCCGGCGGGAATCGCCGTGACCAGCGTCAGGCCCATACCGAGCGCCGCCATCAGCAGTGTGCCCGGAAGCTGCTCCAGCACCATTGCCAGCGCCGCCTGGCCGGTGTACAGGGAGGCGCCGAAGTCGAGCCGCGCCATGCGCCCGAGTTGAACCAGATAACGCCGCCAGGCCGGCAGGTCCAGCCCGTGCTCGGCGCGGATGCGCTCAACCAGTTCCGGTTGTGCGTCTTCCCCCGCCAGCAGCATCGCCGGGTCGCCCGCCATGTTCAGCGCAATGAAAAGCAGCGCATTGACGCCCAGCAGGAGAGTCGCCAGCCTTGCCGCACGCTGGGCCAGACCGGACCGGATCATCGGGCCAGTTCCATGCGGTAGAGCTGCGGCACACGGGCTCGCAGCCGAAAGCCGCGCACCTCCCGGGAAACCACCCAGATATGTCCGTACTGAAGCAGCAGGAGGCTCGGCGCGCGGTTGCGGTATTCGATCGCCAGATCCTGAAGCATTGCTTCCCTGCGGGCCGGATCCATTTCCCGGGCGGCCGCAGCGAGCGGCTCGTTCAGCGATTCGTCGCAGAAAAACGGCCGGTTCTTCAGGCAGGAAAAGTACTCCATGGGCCGCAAGGCATCGTTGTGCGGCGCGGTGTTCCAGCCAATGGAGAAGGCTTCGCTGCGCCAGGCGCCCTGGACATACTGGCGGATCCAGTCCGAGAACAGCGTCGCGCGGAAAGTCGCTGTCACGCCCACGGCCGCCAGGTCCTGTTGCACCTTGGCGAACACTTCCAGATCGTTGGAATAGGTTCCGGTAACCACCTGGACCTCCATGGAGAATCCTTGCGGATAACCGGCGGCGGCGAGCAGCGCCCTGGCCTTTTGCGGGTCGAAGGGGTAGGGCTTGAGCGCCCGGTTGTGCCCGAACACACCAGGCGAGGATCCCTGGCTGGCCGGCGGGGCGAAGCCAGCCATGATGTCGTCCGACAAGGCTTTGCGGTTCACCGCATGGTTGAGCGCCTGACGAACCCGGACGTCACCGATCGGGGTGTCGGCATGCCCGGTCACGTCGAAGGCCAGCGAGGTGATCTGGCGCAGCGAATCGATGTGCGTGGTAAAGCCCCTTTCTGCAAACGCTTGCAGTTGCTCGGGGCGCAGCGACATGGCGATGTCGAGTTGTCCCGAAAGCGCCGCCTGGAAACGCGAGGCGTGGTCGCGCAGCGGGTAGACCTCCACCTGTGGTGTTCGCGGCGGGCGCCAGGCATGGGGGTTCGGAGTCAGAAGGAGGGCGCCGTTGCGGTTTTGCCAATCTTCCACGATGTAGGATCCGGTGCCCACGGGTTGTCGCGAAAAGCCTTGCCGGCCCAGCTCGGAAAAGGCTTGCGGATCGATCATCATCACCACCGCAAGGCGGTTGGGCAGTATCGGATCGGGTGTTTTCGTGGTGACGACCAGCGTGTGCGAACCCGGAGCCTCCACGCTGAGCAGGCCGCGCAACTCGGACCCTGCAACCGTGGCCTGACCCTCGGCGCTCATCAGCCATCGCAGCACCCGCCCCGCCGCCTCCGCGTTGAACGACCTGCCATTGGAAAAGCGCACCCCCTCACGCAGCTCGAAACGCCAGGTACAGGGGCTCGGATTCTCCCAGCGTCTGGCCAGCAAGGGCGCAATGCGCCCGTCTTCGCCGCTCTCCGTGAGGGAGTCGAATATCTGCCGCCACACGAAATCGCCCGGAATGCCCACGGCGCGGAACGGGTCGCCGAAACTGGATGGCAGATTCACCACCGCCATGCGCAGCATCGCGTCGCTGCCCGAAAGGCTGGGCGCCGCGCTGGCCAGCGCCAGGGCAAGAAGCGTTGCCGTTGCCCTCGGGATTTGCCGGGGGCGAAAGATCACGAGGTTTCGTTTCCGGAGTAGATCAATTTCCCGCTCACGCAGCCGCAATGCAATCCGGCGCGAAGCAGCCCCATGGGCTGGGCCACATGATGGGCATTGTAGACCGCGTATCTCACACCAGGACAGGATGAGACTTCACAACATCTTGTCCGATTTCATGTTTTCACTGGTTGCTGCCAATTGGGCTTGCTCTTTTCGGTTTCTGGACGACTCGGCCTTGATCGGCCGCTGTTGGCGGATGCCGGCGCCGTGATCCGGCTTCGTTGCGCCGCCGGTGGGCAGAGCGGCGGGAAGGGTCTATAATCGCGCGCCGTCAAGGCGTGGAGTTGATCTTGTCGATTTCGGTGCTCGAGGCCGCAAGGCCCGTTTTCACAGGCCTGCTGGTTGCCGTGATGATAGTTGTCGGGGCGTTTGTCGGCCATTGGGCGCACGGCGCATGGCTGAACGACCACACTCCGGTCCAGCCGATCGAGTTCAGCCACAGGATCCACGCGGGTGATAACGGGATTCCCTGCGAGTATTGCCATGCCTGGGCGGATCGTTCGGCCACTGCCGGCGTGCCCAGCGTGGAAACCTGCGTGGGATGTCACAAGGGCCTGGGCGAGGTTCGCGACCGGCCTGAAGTGCAGAAACTGTTCGACTACTGGGAGCGGGGCGAGGGGATCGCCTGGGTCAAGGTGCATGACACGCCCGATTTCGTCCATTTCCGTCACAAGCCGCATATTCGCGCCGGGGTCGCGTGCCAGGAATGCCACGGTCCGGTGGAAGAAATGGAACGGGTTGCCCGCCGCGTCGACATCAACGAGAACCTGCGGATGCCCTGGTGCATCGATTGCCACACCGAGCGGCAGGTGGACAACGGCCGGGACTGCTTGACCTGCCATTATTGACGTCGTGGCAAGTCGCAGGGATATCTTCAAGTTTGCCGGCGCCGGAGGCGTGGGCGCGGGCCTGGGCCTGTTGCTGGGCGAGGTCAACCAGAGGCCCCTGGAATCCCTGCTTTCCACCCATGTTCCCCCGGAGGATTTCTCGCCGGGTCTGGACACCTGGTACAACACGCTGTGCCGCATGTGTCCGGCTGGCTGCGGCATTTCCGTGAGGGTGCGCGAAGGCCAGGCCAAGAAGATCGAGGGGAATGTCGGGCACCCGGTGAATCGCGGCGGCGCCTGCGCGCTGGGCCAGGCTTCCCTGACCGCCCTGTACAACCCCGATCGCCTTCGCTCCCCCATGCGCGCCGACGGGCAGGGCGGATTTGTTCCGACCTCCTGGGACGAGGCCCTGGAAGAGCTGGCGTCGCAACTCGGCGCCCTGCAATCGGCCGGCATGGGCAGTCGCATCTGGGTGCTCACCGGCGGCGCCCTGAGTTCCGGAGAAGAAGCGCTGAGCCGCCTCTCCAGTGCGTTGAACGCCAATGTGCGGCGGCTTGCCCTGGACACCACCGCCGCGGAACTGGCGGCGGCCGGGGCGGCCTACGGTTTTTCGGGGCTTCCGCACTACGACATTGCGAACGCGGATCTGGTGGTTTCGTTCGGCGCCGATTTCCTCGGTTCCTGGCGCTCGCCGGTCGCCTACGCCAAGGCGTACGGCGATTTTCGCCATGGCGCCAGAGGCGGGCGCGGCCATCTGGCGCAGATCGAACCGCGTCTGTCGCTTACCGGCGCCAACGCCGACGAGTGGCTTCCGGCGCGGCCGGGGACAGAGGGCGCGCTGGCCCTTGCGCTGGCGGCCGAGATGCTGCGGCGCGGCCACGGCGGTGCGGAGGTCGCGTCCCGGGTCGATCGTGGCGAGGCGATGAGCCTTGCCGAAGCGGCCCGATATGCCGGCCTGCCGGTAGCTCGCGTGGAGGCCCTGGGCGATCGTCTGGCTGCCGCCAGGGCGCCGCTTGCACTGGGCGGGGGCGCGGTCGGCGCGGGCAGTAACGCAACGGTTGCGCTCACCGCGGTTGCCGCCCTCAATCGCGTTCTGGGAGCGGCCGGCAAGACCGTGCTGCCCGGTCTGGGACATGCAACGGCCTATTCCGGTGTGCCGGACATCGAGGCGTTTGCCGCCGCCGCCGCCAACGGCGAGGTCTCGCTGGTCATTCTCGCTGGCGTCGATCCGGTGCACGACCTGCCCGAATCGCTGGGCGTCCGGGAAGCGCTGGAGCAGGCCGACCGGGTTGTGAGCCTGGACAGCTTCCTCAACGACTCGGCCACCATGGCCGACTGGATCCTGGCTACCGACAACTTCCTGGAGACCTGGGGGGACGATATTTCCTCGCCGGGCGCCGGCATGCTGGCGGTCACCCTGCAGCAGCCGGTGCGGCCGCGCCTGTACGACACCCTGTCGATTACCGATATCGTGTTGCGGCTGGCCGCCCGCCTTGGCGGCGCGGCCGCCGAGGCGCTGCCCCATGAGGACGCGCGGGCGTTTACCCGCGCGGAATGGGCCAGGGCATGGGAATCCCTGGGGGTGTCCGGCGACTTCGACGCCCGCTTCCGGCGCGCCCAGCAGGATGGGGTTTGGGCAGCGCCGCTGGCGGAGGGAATGGCGGATACGCTTTCCGACCGGATGGCCATGCCGCAATCGGTGCCTGACGCCGAGTTTGCGGGCGACGAGTCCGAGTTCCCGTTCTTCTTTCACCCCTATGTCACGCAGGGCTTTCGCGAGGGCGCGGGCGCCAACCTGCCCTGGATACAGGAATTGCCGGATCCGCTGACCAGCGTCGTGTACGGAAGCTGGGCGGAGGTGAATCCCGCCACCGCCGAGAGTCTCGGCCTGCACACCGGGGATCTGGTGGAATTGCGATCCCCGGCCGGCAAGCTGAGCGTGCCTGTGGTGAAGTATCCCGGCGTGCGCCCGGACGTGATCGCCATGCCGTTGGGGCACGGCCACCGCGCCAACGGCCGCTATGCGAAAGGTCGCGGGGCGAACGCCGCCTCGCTGCTGGCGGCGCGAGCCGATGCGGTCACCGGGGCGCTCGCCTGGGCGGCTACCCGGGTTGCCCTGCGCGTTTCGGGCAAGCGGGGGCGCCTTACCAGAACCGGCGGCGGCCCCGGCGGCGTGAGCCGCGCATTGGGCCGACAGATCCTCGGGCCGGACGAGAAGCATTAGGACAATGAGCACGATCAGGGACACCTTGCGCAAATACCGAACGGACAGGTACTACCCGAAGTTCGACTACCACTGGACCATGGCTATCGACCTGGACCGCTGCACGGGCTGCGAGGCTTGCGTGGTGGCCTGTCAGGCCGAGAACAACCTGCCGGTCGTGGGCGAGAAGCGCATCCGCCAGGGCCGCGAGATGAAGTGGATCCGGATAGAGCGCTACTGGGACGGGGAATACCCCGACGCGCGGCTGAATTTCATTCCCATGCTCTGCCAGCACTGCGATAAGGCGCCCTGCGAGATCGCCTGCCCGGTGTTCGCCACCTACCACAACCCGGACGGACTCAACGCCCAGGTGTACAACCGCTGCATCGGCACCCGCACCTGTGCGGTGTATTGCCCGTACGAGGTGCGCTTCTTCAACTGGTTCACCTACACCTGGGAGGAGCCGCTGGAACAGCAGCTCAACCCGGACGTGACGGTGCGTGAAAAGGGCGTAATGGAGAAATGCACATTCTGCATCCAGCGCATCAATCGCGCCAAGGACCGGGCGCGCGACGAAGACCGCCGGGTGGCCGACGGCGAGGCGCAGCCTGCCTGCGCCCAGGCCTGTCCCACGGACGCGATCGTGTTCGGCGACCGCAACGACCCGGAAAGCGCCGTATCGCGCAAGGTGAGGGACTCCCGCGCCTATACGGTGCTGAAGGCGCTCAACACCGAGCCGAGCGTTTGGTATCTCCGCAATGCGCGCGCTCCCTTGCCCGCCGGCCACGGCGGCAATCATCACGGGCGCGCTGCCGCCGGAGACCATGCGGCAGCCGGCGAACCCCGGTGGGCGGATAGCGGCAGCGCGGGAGCCTGAGCATGTCTTCTGTGCTGCGCCAACAGATGTTCGACCACGGCGAACCCACCTACGCCGAGGTCAACCGCGATGTTATCAAGGCGCTCACCACCACCACGTGGCGCTACTGGGTAACGCTGGGCATTTCGGCCAGCGTGGCCCTGCTGTTCTTCATTGCCCCCTGGATTTACCAGATCGGCGTGGGGGTGGGCGCTGCGGGCATGAACCGCAACGCCATGTGGGGCACGTACCTGTCGAACTTCATTTTCTGGATCGGCCTGAGCCACTCCGGAACGCTGCTGTCGGCGGTGCTGCACATCACCCAGTCGGACTGGCGCAAGTCGATCTACCGCAGCGCCGAGGCGATGACGCTGTTTTCGCTGATGACCGCCGCCATGTTCGTGATGGTGCATGTGGGAAGGCTGTGGTTCGTGCACTGGACCTTTCCGATCCCCAACCCGATGGAGCTGTGGCCGAACTTCCGCTCGCCGCTGATGTTCGACGTCATGGCCATCATGACCTACCTGACTGCGAGCAGCGTGTTCATCTACATGGGATCCCTGCCGGACTTCGCGGCGGTTCGCGACGCCTCCACGGGCTTGCGCCGCCGGATCTACGCGATCCTGTCCTTTGGCTGGCGCGGGACCGGGCATGAATGGCACACCCTGGGCTGGGCCTACACCTTCTTCGCCGTGCTCGTGATCCCGCTGGCGGTCTCGGTGCACTCCATCGTGTCATGGGACTTCGCCATGTCCACGGTGCCCGGGCTGCACCAGACCATATTCGCGCCCTATTTCGTTTGCGGCGCGATCTATTCGGGCACTGCGGGCATCGTGACCGTGATGTGGATGCTGCGGCGCTACATGGGCTTCGGCCGCTATATCGGCAAGCTTCATATCGACAACCTCTCCAAGCTGTTGCTGGTGCTGTCGCTGATATGGACCTATATCAACATCTGCGAGATGTTTACCGGCTGGTACGCCGACACGCCGTACGAGAACGAGGCCATCGCTTTCAGGACCGGCTGGTACGCCGACACGCCGTACGAAAACGAGGCCATCGCTTCCAGGATCCGCGGCGGCCCGTACGCCTGGCTGTATTGGGAAATGATCGTCTTTTGCGCCCTGGTTCCGCTGCTGCTGTTCTCGCGCCGGATCCGCCGGAACTGGAATGTGATGCTGGCGATTTCCATCCTGATCAATATCGGCATGCTGACGGAACGCTTCATCATCGTCGCCAGCTCCCTGCCGCGCAAATTCCTGCCTGATGTGTTCGGCGTGTATTTTCCCAGTCTGGTCGAGATTTCCATTACGGTGGGGTCGTTTGCCGTCTTCACCACGCTGTTTCTCCTGTTCGTGAAGGTGTTTCCTGCCGTATCAATCTATGAGGTCAAGGAAACTCTCGATCCGTTGCGCAAGCAGGAGGTTCGCACGTGACGCTGCTTGCCACCTTCTCGCACGAGGACACGGCGCTTGCGGCGGCCCGCGCGCTGCGCGAGCAGGGTGTTGCCGGCATCGAGCTTTTCTCGCCCATTCCGCTGCACGGGGCGGAAGAAGCGCTGGGGCTGGGCCGGTCGAAGGTGCGGCTGTACACCCTGCTGGGCGCCCTACTGGGCGCGGTCGGCGGATTTGCGCTGTGCGTGTGGACGGCCACCCGGTTTGTCCTGCCCACCGCCGGGCGGCCCGTGATTTCCCTGCCGCCCTACCTGCTGATCACCTACGAATCGACCATTCTTCTGGGTGTGCTCGCAACGCTGCTCGCCTTCTTTGTGGTGGGCCGCTTTCCCGCCTGGCGCGACCGGGTCTATCGTCCGTCCAGCCATGTGGACCGCTTTGTGATCGCGGTGGCGGGCGCGTCTGCGGATCAGGCCGAAGGGATACTGCGCGCCTCGGGCGCCGAGTCGGTGGAGCGGGACGGCGAGCGATGAAGCGGATTTCCGCCCTGCTGTTGTGCGCCGCGCTGGCGGCCCCGGTCGTGCTCGAGGCGCTGCCCTGGAACGACGACATGAAGGACCAGCCCAGCGTCAAGACCCAGGAGTTCCCGGTGGAGTTGCCGGCCCGGTCCGTTCCCCGCGACGGAGGCGAGCTGGACGGGCCGGACGGCCTTGAGGATCTGGTGCGGGCGCGGCTGAAGGCGGGCGAGAGGCTGGACAATCCGCTTGCGGGCGATGAGGGCGCCGGCGGACGCGGCGCGCTCAAGTACCAGCACTATTGCCAGACCTGTCACGGTGCGGGAGGAACCGGCGACGGCAATGTGGGCCTCAAGTACAACCCGCAGCCCATGGACCTGACGCTGCCCTATGTCCAGAACCAGCCCGACGGCCAACTCTTCTACACGATCACGCATGGCGGCGTCGTGATGCCCGGTTATCGCTTTGCGATATCCAAAGACGACCGCTGGCGTATCGTGCGCTATCTGCGGACCGGGTTGCTCGAGCAGGCCGCAAGGATGGCGCAAGCCACCGAAACCGAAGCGGAAGGGCAGGCCGCGGAATGAACCGGACCGCGGGCAGGGGCGCGCTGAGCCGCTCGGCCTTCGTGACGACGGCCGCTCTCCTGGCGGGGCTGGCGGGCGGGTCCCTTGTGCTGCTGCCCGGGATGGGGGACGACGGCCAATTCCCCTGGGCCTTTGCGGTTGTCATGTGGATGTTCGTGACCGGCCTGAGTCAGGCAGGCATCTGCTTTACCGCGGTGATGCGTCTTTGCAAGGCCGAGTTCGCGCGACCCTTCTACCGCGTGGGCGAGGTGATGACGCTGGCGTTTTTGCCGTTCGCGTTCATCGGCTTCGGTCTGATCTTCGCCTGCGGCCGGGAATCGCTGTTTTACTGGTTGCGCGAAACCGCTGGCGGGCATGATCCGAGTCCATGGCTGAACGAGGATTTCCTGCTGTGGCGCCATCTGGTTGCAATGGCGGCCTTCTACGGCTTGTCCGTGCTGTATTTCTGCTGGGGGCTGCTGCCCGATTCCACCGATGAACGGGCTGCAAGCGGCAATGCCCTGTGTCGCGCAGTCTGGCGCAGGCTGGCCGTCTGGCGCCGCCGTGTGGACACGTTTGCGCTGCAGCGGCGGTTGTTCCATTCGTCCTTTTTCATCCTGCTCTTCTATGTGGTCGGCAACTCCCTGGTCGCCTGGGATTTCGGGATGATGCTGGTCGAGCACTACCACAGCTCGGTGTTTCCGATGTATTTCATTCAGGGCGTCAACCTTGCTGGGTGCGGGGCGCTGCTGCTGATGAGCGCGGCGCTGTGGCGCTGCGAGGGCCTGAGAGAGTGGTTCGACCGCGGTCGCCTCAAGCAGATGGGCATCCTCGTGACTTCATTCAGCCTGCTGTGGCTGTACATGTTCTGGGCGCAGTACTTCGTTTCCTGGTTCGGCAACCTCCCGCATGAGTACGGAGTGGTCAGGAAATACATGTACGGGCACTACCAGCCGTTTTTCTGGGCCATGGTGAGCTGCATGTTCTTCATTCCGTTGTTGTGCGGGATCTTCGCCTGGGTGAAGCGGTCCTGGCCGGCGATGCTGCTGTTGTCCGGAGTTCTGGTGGTCGGTTTCTGGATCAACCGCTACCTGATTGTCATGCCTTTTTTGAACGACAGCCATGTGCCGTTCATGGTCGCCTCCGAATGGCTGATCGCCATTGCCGCGCTTTGCGCCTGGCTCTTCCTGGTTCTGCTGATGTACCGCAGCTTGCCGATGATCTCCGAGTGGCAGATCCGCCACTACGCTACCGAAGAGGAGCTGGAAGCCGCCCGGTAGCCTGTCTGGCCGGGAGCTTCCGGCTATCGACCAAAGTGGATGACCTCGTTTCCCGCCCCCGGCCGGGGGTCAGGAAAGGCGGCGGATCAGGGCCTCGATTTCGTCGCCGGAAGGGGTTGCCGCCGAGGCGGGCGGCGCGCCGGACTGGCGCGCCTCGGCTCGTTCGCCGAGATCGGAGACCCGCTGCCGGCGAGCCCGGAAACGCCGCCGGGCCGTTTCGGCCAGGCTGCGCAGACTGTTGCGGCGCCTGTCTTGTTCCTCGCCATCGGTGGCCGGCGCGGCGAAGCGGGGCTCGAGCACGATGCATTCGACCGGGCAGGGCGCCAGACACAGGCCGCAGCCCACGCATTCCTTGTGGATGACGGTGTGGGTGAAATCCCGGCTGCCGATGATGGCGTCCACCGGACAGGCAGGCAGACAGCGCGCGCAGCCCACGCACGCCGCTTCGTCGATGCGCGCTACCGAGGGCTGCACCGGGCGATTCAGCGCACCCGCATGCCCGGCTCCGCTCCTTCGTCGGGCGACAGCAGGAAAACGCGCGAATCGTCTTCTCCGGCGGCCAGCACCATACCCTCCGACACCCCGAAGCGCATCTTGCGCGGCTTCAGGTTCGCCACCAGCACCACCTTGCGGCCAACCAGGATCGACGGCGCGTAGGCGCCGGCAATCCCGGCAAAGACGGTGCGGCCCTTGCCGCCGTCATCCAGCGCAAGGCGCAACAGCCGGTTGGCGCCGGGCACCCGCTCGGCGTTGACAATTTTCGCCACGCGAAGGTCGGTGCGCAGGAAGTCCTCGAGATCGAGCGGCTCGATGCTGCCTGCTTCGGCAGCGGCCTGTCCGCGGTTGGCTTCGACCAGCGCCTTGAGCGTCTTCAGGGATATGCGCTTCGCCAGAGGTTTGAACTTGCCGATGGATTGGCCGAGCAGCGGCTTGTCGATGGCGCGCCAGCTCAACTCGCAGCGCAGGAAGTCCCCGGCCTTCGAGGAAATGTTCGGAAGCACCGGCGCGAGGTAGGTCATCAGCACCCGAAACAGGTTGATTCCCTGGGTGGCTACTGCCTGCAGCTCGTCTCGCCTTTCCGGTTGCCTGACCAGTTCCCAGGGCTTGTGTTCATTGATCCAGACATTGGCCCGGTCGGCCAGCGCCCCGATTGCCCGCATGCCCCTGGCGTAGGAACGGGACTCGTAGTGCGCGCCCAGCTCCTCCCTTTGCGCGACGAATTCCTCGTGAAGGGACGGGTCGTGCAGGCGCGGCCCCAGGCGATTGTCGAATCCACGTTCGATGAAGCTGGCGCAACGGCTGGCGATATTGACCAGCTTGCCCACAAGGTCGGAGTTGATCCTGGCGGCGAAATCCTCCAGTTGCAGGTCGATGTCGTCCATCCCCGGCCCCAGCTTTGCGGCGTAGTAATAGCGCAGGCAGTCGGGCTCCAGACCGGCGGCGAGGTAGTCGGCGGCGGTGATGAAAGTGCCGCGCGACTTCGACATCTTCTGGCCGTCGACGGTGAGGAACCCATGCACGAACACGCCGCTGGGCGTGCGCAGGCCCGCCCCCAGGAGCACCGCCGGCCAGAACAGCGCGTGGAAGTACAGGATGTCCTTGCCGATGAAGTGATACAGCTCCGCGTCGCTGTCCGGGCCGAAGTACTGCCCGAACCGGGCCTCGCCCTCCGTGCCGGGACCGCAAAGGTTGCGGAAACTGGCCATGTAGCCCACCGGGGCGTCCAGCCAGACGTAGAAGTACTTGCCTTTCTCGCCTGGCACTTCAAACCCGAAATACGGCTCGTCGCGCGTGATGTCCCAGTCTCTCAAGCCTTCCCCGAACCATTCGGCCAGCTTGTTGCGGGCGCCCCGGTTCAGGTTGCTGGCCTGCATCCAGGTTTTCAGGAGCGGCTCGAATTCCGCCAGCTTGAAGAACTTGTGTTCCGATTCGCGAGTGACCGGGGCGAGGCCGCTCAGGATCGAACGCGGATTGACGAGTTCCGACGGCGCATAGGTGGCGCCGCAGGAGGAACAGCTGTCGCCGTACTGATCCTGCGCGCCGCAGCGCGGACATTCGCCACGCACATAGCGGTCCGGCAGGAACATGCCGGCCTGTTCGTCGTAGGCCTGCTGTATGGTGCGGGTGCGGATATGCCCCCGCTCCACCAGCCGCGCGTAGATACGCTCCACCAGTTCGCGGTTTTCCGGCGAATGAGTCGTGTAGTAGTTGTCGAAGCGGATTCCGAAGGCCTCGAAATCCCGCATATGCGCCACCCGGCAGGATTCGGCGTACTCTTCCGGGCTCTTGCCTTCCTCGCGCGCCTTGAGCATGGTGGGCGTTCCGTGCGCGTCGGTGGCGCACACCAGGACGCAATCCGCGCCGGACAGCCGCTGGTAGCGTACCCAGATGTCGGTCTGCACCATCTCCAGCAGGTTGCCCAGATGAATACGGCCGCTGGCGTATGGCAACGCTGCGGTAACGAGAATCCTTCGTGTCATCGTCGCAATTTTCCTGCAAGGCCCGGGGGCAGGCTCTGCCTGTGAGAGCCTTTGGCGTGTCGTGCGCCCCGGATAGGGGCGAGACCATCTACCAGCCGCAGGCAAGCCCCCTGTTTTCGGTTTCCAGCCAGTCCATGAGCGGCTGGAAATAGGCAATGATTGCCGATGCGTCCATCTCCCGCTGTCCGGTTACTTCTTCCAGCGAGTCCTGCCAGGGTTGCTTCGAGCCCTGCCGGAGCATCTTCCACAGCAACTCGCCGGCTTTCCTGTTTCCATAGATGGAGCATTCATGCAGCGGGCCCTCGAAGCCGCTTGCCTCGCACAGCGCCCTCTGGAACTGGAATTGCAGCACGAAGGCCAGGAAGTAGCGCGTGTAGGGCGTATTGGCTGGAATGTGGTACTTGGCGCCCGGGTCGAAGTCGGCTTCGCTGCGTTCGACCGGTGGCCGGATTCCCTGGTAGCGGGTTCTGAGATCCCACCAGGCCGCGTTGTAATCCTGCGGCGCAATCTCCCCGGAAAACACGCCCCAGCGCCACTGGTCCATGAGCTTGCCGAACGGCAAGAAGGCGATCTTGTCCAGCGCCAGCTTCATCTGCGCATTGATCAGCGCCTCGGGGCTGTCCTCCGCCTGCTCCACCAGCCCGAGGTTCCTGAGAAAGTCGCCGGTCATCGACAGCGTGACGGTGTCGCCGACGGCCTCATGGAAGCCGTCATGCGCTCCGGACTGGAACAGGATCGGCTGGTCGCGGTAGGCGAGGAAGTAGTAGATGTGGCCCAGTTCGTGATAGATGGTAAACAGGTGTTCCTGGGTGGGTTCGATGCACATCTTGATCCGCACATCGTCCTTGCCGTCCATGCTCCATGCGCTGGCGTGGCAGACCACCTCGCGGTCGGCGGGCTTTACCAGCATCGAGCGCTGCCAGAAACTCCCGGGGAGTTTCGGCATCCCCAGCGACACGAAGAAGTCTTCGGCGAGTTCGGTCATGTACGCGGCGGTGTAGCCCTGGTCCTGCATCGCCTGGGTCACATCCAGCTTCGCGACTCCCGCATGGGGCTCCGCCAGCTCGAAGATCTCTCCCCAGGTTTGCGACCACATGTTGCCCAGCAGGTGCGCCGGAATCGGCTCGCCCTTCGGCACGACAGCCTCGCCGTAAGCCTGCCTGAGCTTGTTGGCGGTGTAGCAGTGCAACTGCTCGTACAGCGGTGAAACCTGGCTCCAGAGTCGCTCCACTTCGTCGCGAAAGTCCGCCACGGGCATGTCGTAGCCCGAGCGCCACAGTTCGCCCATGTCGTTGAATCCAAGCTCCCGGGCGCCCTCGTTGCCCAACTCCACGAAGCGCTGGTAATCGGCCCGCAACGGCGGTGAAATGGTTCGCCAGCCGCGCCAGGCGTCCAGCAGCTCGTCGTAATTCCGGCTGCGAGCCATCACCACGCTCAACTCCTCGAGGTCCCGGCAGCTTTCCGGTCCGTCCGGGCAGTACTTGCCGCTTCCGTAGGCGCCTTCCATGCGCGTCATGATTTCCGACAGCTCGCGGCGCTTGGCGTCGTCGTTGGGCGCAGGCAGCGTCGCTCCCCATTTGATTGTATCGATGGCGCGCTGCGTGACGGGATCGAGGTCCATGCCGTCGTATTGCCGGGCGCCCGCCACCGCCTCGTTCTGGAGCTTCAGTGCGCGTTCCTGCGCCCTGGAGGCCAGCAGCGAGGTGTCCGGGGTGATATACGTCTGGTAGGCCCAGCCCGCAGCCGCCGCCTCCCGGCGCGTTTCCTCGTACTTCCGGCTGGTCTGCCTGACGAACTCCTCGGCGTCGGGTTGCGCTGTGTCCGGCACGGAAGCGCCGGCGAAAAGGGTCATGGCCAGGGTCGTAATGACGATTCGGTACTTCATTTTTTCACTTCCTCCGCAGGTGTCATGCATTTTTTCAGCGGTTTGAGGCAAACCGCAAGGATCAAGCCGCTGCCCACGGTGGTGAGCACGATCTGCCAGTACAGTCCCGGCATGTCGCCGAGCGCCTCGGGGTCGAACTCGCCCGCGATCAGTCCGGCGATCAGGCTGCCCAGCGACGCCCCCAGAAACCAGATGCCCATCATCTGCCCCACGTATTTCCTGGGCGCCAGCCGCGTGACGGCGGACAGGCCCACCGGGCTCAGGCAAAGCTCGCCGGTGGTGTGCAGCAGGTAGGTGAAGAACAGCCAGGTGGGCAGGACCGGGTTGCCCCTGGCCACCAGGGTGGCGGCGCCGATCATCACCAGGAATCCCAGTCCGAGCTGGATGAGGCCGAAGGCGAATTTCAGCGGCGTGGACGGGTCGAGATTGCGGCGCGCCAGGGCTGTCCACAGCATGGCGAACAGCGGCCCCAGGACGATGATGAAGAAGGGGTTGAGCGACTGGAACCACTCCGCCGGAAAGCGGAACCCCCCGAACTCGCGGATGGTGTAGCGTTCGGCGAACAGGTTGAGGGACGAGCCGGACTGCTCGAAGCCGGCCCAGAACATGACGGCGCCGAAGAACAGTACGATGATGCCGACCATGCGAAGGCGTTCCCGAGAGGTCAGCCCCCCGTAAAACAGCAGCAAAATAAAGTAGATCGCGGCCACCGCAAGGATCACCCAGGCGCTCGCTCCCGCAATGGCGCGGGCGTTCAGTTCGATGGCGCCGCCGAGGGCGGCTGCGTAAACGACGGCGCAAGTCGCCAGACAGGCCACCACGCCCAGCCACGCCATCCTTCGCCAGGTTGGCGAGAGCGCGGCTTCGGGACGGGCGCCGGCCTCCCCCAGGTACTCCCGGGTGAAATGAAACTGCACCAGGCCGAAGAACATTCCCACGCCTGCCGCGGCGAAGCCGTAGTGCCAGTTGTAGTCGGCCAGCTTGCCGCAAACCAGCGGACCGATGAACGCGCCGACATTGATGCCGAGGTAATAGAGCGTGAATCCGCCGTCGCGGCGCGGGTCGGTGGGCGCGTAGAGTTGTCCCACCAGGGCGCTGATGTTGGGCTTCAACAGCCCGGTGCCCATGACCACCAGGAGCAGCCCGAGGTAGAAGGCGGCAACGCTGGGGATGGCCAGCACGAAATGCCCGCTCATGATGATGACGCCGCCCACCCACACGGCCCGCTGGCCGCCCAGCAGTCGGTCCGCCATCCATCCGCCCGGCAGCGCAACCAGGTACACGGCGGCGGTGTACACGCCATAAATGGCGGTGGCGATTTCGTCGCTCAGGCCCATGCCGCCCCTTTGCACCTGATCGACCATGAAGAGCACCAGCAGGGCGCGCATGCCGTAATAGCTCATGCGCTCCCACATCTCGGTGAAGAACAGGGTTGCGAGCCCCCGCGGATGTTGGCCGAAGCGGAGCATCGGCGCATTATATGCAGCCTGGGGAAAAGGCGAGGCGGACGGGCTATCATTGCCGCCGCCGTGCAGCTTGCCCTGGATTTTTTCTTTCTGGCGCCGTTTTTCGCCGCCTACATCCTGTGGGGGATGATTCCCGCCGTGTGGGTGCTCATGGGCGCCGTGATCGTGCAGCTTGCCTTGCAGTGGCTGATTGGCGGCCGTTACCGGCCGAAGCCGACCACGCTGGTCTCGGGGGTGCTGGTTCTGGTGTTCGGCGCGCTGACGGTCTTGCTGAAGGATCCGGTGTTTATCAAGTGGAAGCCGACTGTCCTCTACTGGGCAGTGAGTCTGGCCCTGTTCGTTGCCCGCCTGTGGAAGCGAAAGGGAGTGGTCCACGCAATGCTGGCGTCCCGGGCCGAGGGGTTCGCGCATCTTCCGCCCCGGGCGGCGTCGGTTCTCGACTGGGCCTGGCTGGCGTTTCTGGCGTCCATGGGCGTCCTCAACCTGTGGGTGGCGTATACCTTCAGCGAGCCCGTCTGGGTGTATTTCAAGCTGTTCGGTCTGACTGGCCTGACCCTGGCGTTTGCCGTGCTGCAGGCGTTCTGGCTGGTGCGCTCGCTCAGGGTGGTCGAGTGACGATGAGTGCGGATCGCACTGCGCTCATTCGCGCTCGGCTGCTTGCGGCGCTGGCGCCCTGCGAGGTCGAGGTAAGGGACGATTCGCGCTTTCATGCGGGGCATGTGGGCGCGCGCGAGGGAGGCGGCCACTATTCGGTGCATATCGTGGCGGAGCAGTTTTGCGGGCTGCCGCCGCTTGCCCGCCACCGCCGCGTTTACGCGGCGCTGGGTGAAATGATCGACGGCCCGATCCACGCGCTGGCCATTACCGCGCTCACGCCTGGCGAAGCCGGCGCATCGCCTTGAGCTTTTCTTCCGTGAGGTCGTATCTGGCCAGAAAAACGAGGCTGAGCGCATAGAGTGCGGCTGGCGCCAGACCGGCGCCCAGGTAGATTGCCGTGATTGCGCTGTCGGGCTGCTCGATTTGCAAGCCTTCCGTGCCGGACCGGTAACCGTACGCCTCCAGGATGGCGAGCGCCAGCGCCGGGCCGACCGCAAAGGAGAACTTTTCGACGGTGGTGTAGAAGGCGGAAATGGTGGCCTCGCGGCGCATTCCGGTCTTGAGGTAGTCGTACTCGACGGCGTCCGGCAGCAGCGAGGGGGCCATGACCAGCACGCCGCTGGCGAACAGGCCCAGGAACGCGGCTCGAACGAAGAAGGAGTACAGCGGATCTTCCGCTGTCGCCAGAAGCCAGGTCGCCGTCACCAGGGCGTAGCCCGCCGCGCACACCATGTAGATGGAGCGTTTGCCGTACTTGCGCGAGGCAATGCTCCACAGCGGGAGAACGAGGAGGATGACGAGCACGCCCGTGACCTGATAGGCGGTTGCAAGCGCGTAACTCATTCCCAGGATCACGACCTTGAAATACAGGCCGGTTGCTCCCACGCTGGCGAAGCCGAGAAGCTGGCAGAGCTTGGCGCCCAGAAGCAGCCTCAGGGGGCGGTTGCCGAAAGCGGTGCGGACCTGCATGAGAATGGAATGAGTCTTCTTTCTGGCTCCTTCCGTCTGGCGGGCCGCAGCGGTGCCGAAGAAGCCGTACACGGAGGCCAGCAAGATCAGCGTTGCGTAGATCCAGCCCATGGCGCCGTGCGCTGCCCGATCCTTGCCCAGCCATTCGACCAGCAAGGGGGAGAATGCCGAAACCAGCATGCCGCAGTTCACGAAAAAAATGCGGTGGGACATGAGCGAGGTGCGTTCGTGGTAGCTGTCGGTCATCTCCGCTGGCATGGCGAGATAAGGGATGTTGAAGATCGTGTAGCCGGTACAGGTCACCAGCAGGGCGGCCAGCATGAATGCGACGAGCCAGGTCTGCCCGCCGGGCGCCAGATGGGGATTGAAGGTCAGGAAGAATCCGGCGGCGCTGATGAACCCGCCGAGCAACAGGTACGGGCGCCGGCGCCCGTAGCGGCTCCGGGTACGGTCGCTGGCGATGCCCATGAGTGGGTCGGTGGCCATGTCATAGAGCTTCGAGGCCAGCAGGAGTGCGGCCGCGGCGCCGGCGCCAATGCCGAGGAAGTTGGTCATGAATGGCGCAAGGATGATGGCTGGCGTGTTCAGGACGATGGCCATGCCCAGCGCTCCGGCGCCGAAATTGATGCGCAGGGTTCTCGAAACCCTGGATCCGTTTGCGCGGTTGCTCGCGCGGGCGAGCGGGGTCGTTGGCGCAGGCCTGTTCATGAATTTTCCCCGAAGGGGGTTGCAGTGTAGCCCGGATGTCTTGCCGGATTGCGCAATTTCGGACGGGAGCGACTGCGATTCGGCGCGCGCGCAAGCGTGCCGGCGCATAAAATCGCCCTCTGGTCTTTTGGTGGATTCCATGCCGGCAAACCTGAAACAGGCCATTCTGGCCGCGGAAGCCCCTTTCGGAGGTCTGAGCCTGGGCGAGGCGGGCGTTCGCGTGCGCGTGCCGGCCGGCGGCGGAAGCGCCGAGTTGGCCGTGGGATTCCCTTGCGAGGGATTCAAGGCGCAACTGGCTGCTGCGGTGCTCGAGGTCTCCGGGCTGGAAGACATCGTCATCCGCACCGAGATCGGCGCGCACACGGTGCCGCCGCAACTGCGGAGGCTGGAGCAGGTCAAGAACATCATCGCGGTGGCTTCGGCCAAGGGCGGCGTCGGCAAGTCGACGGTGGCGGCCAACCTTGCTGTCGGGCTGGCGCTGGACGGAGCGCGAACGGGAATTCTGGATGCCGACATATACGGCCCCAGTGTGCCGCGCATGCTGGGGCTGGAAGGCGAACGTCCGCGCAGCGCCGACGGCAAGAGCTTCGAACCGCTTTGTGCGCACGGGTTGCAGGCGAGTTCCATCGGTTTTCTGGTCGATACGCGCAGCCCGGTGGTGTGGCGCGGCCCCATGGTGACGCAGGCGCTCATGCAGTTGTTGGGACAGACGCGCTGGAAGGACCTCGATTACCTGATCGTGGACATGCCTCCGGGAACCGGGGACATTCAACTGACGCTGTCCCAGCGCGTGCCGCTGGCGGCAGCGGTAGTGGTGACCACGCCGCAGGAGCTGGCCGTGGCGGACGCGCGCAAGGGGCTGGCCATGTTCGGCAAGGTCAACGTGCCGGTGCTCGGGGTGATCGAGAACATGAGCGTTCATGTGTGTCCTCGCTGCGGCCACACCGGGACGCTGTTCGGCGAAGGCGGCGGCGAGCGTCTGGCCGGGGAATTCGATGTGCCCCTGCTCGCGCAGCTGCCGCTGTCGGCGGACGTGCGGGCGGCTACCGACGACGGGCGGCTGGTGGCTCCCGGAGAACCGGACTCTGGCGGCGACTATCGGGCGCTCTCGCGGGCCGTGGCCGCGCGTCTGGCCGGCCACACGCGCACCGCCCGCACCGTCTTTCCCGAAATCGTGGTGGAGTCCGACTGAGTCGCCATGGCGGAGCAACAGGAACAGTTTCAGGATCCCGGCCGCGAGCCGGGGCTGGCGATCGTGTCCGGCAAATCCCGCGTGGAGCCTCCGGCGGATCTGTTCATCCCGCCGGAGGCCTTGAGGGTGTTCCTGCAGTCGTTCGAAGGACCGCTGGACCTGTTGCTCTACCTGATTCGCCGCCATGATGTGGACATCATGGAGGTGCCGGTCACCGACATCTGCGAGCAGTATGCGCAATACATCGAGTTGATGCGCGAGATGCAGCTGGAGCTGGCCGGGGAGTACCTTGTCATGGCCGCCACCCTGGCCGAGATCAAGTCCCGGATGCTGGTTCCGCAACTGCCGCTCGAGGAAGAGGACGAGATCGACCCGCGCGCGCAGTTGTTCCGGAGGCTGCTGGAGTACGAACGCCTCAAGCAGTTGGCGGTTGGGCTGGATGAACTGCCTCGCCTGGAGCGCGATGCGTTTCACGCCACTGCGGATGCGCCTGAAAAGCGGCAGCCGCGGGAATTGCCGCAGGCCACGCTGAATGAACTGGCGCTGGCCTATGCCCGGATCGTCGAGCGCGTTCGATTCCGGGGGGGCTGGGCGGTGCAGACCGAGCAGCTGTCGATGCGTGAGCGGATGTCGGACATTCTCAAGCAGGTTTCCGGCCGGGAGTTCGCCGAGTTTACGGAATTGTTTGCGCCCGGCGAGGGACGCATGGGCGCCGCCGTCACCTTCTCGGCATTGCTGGAACTGGTGCGCGACAACGGCGTGCAGGCGGTCCAGAGCGGTCCCTTTGCGCCCATATACGTTACTGCCGCCAGACAGCAGGAAGGCGCCGGAAAGTGACCGTTGCGGATACCCGCAACCTGGTGGAAGCGGCGCTGCTGGGCGCGGGCCGCCCCTTGAGCATGTCCCAGTTGCTGGCGTTGTTCGATCCTCTGGAGGAAGTCGGGGAGAGCGATGTGCGCCACGCCCTCGGCGAGCTGGAGCGCGACTACGCGGGGCGGGAAATCCATCTGGCGGAAGTGGCCGGCGGCTGGCGCGTTCAAGCCGGCAGCGCCATTGCCGAACGTCTTGCGCGCCTGGAGAAGTTCCGTCCGCCGAAGTTTTCACGCGCGCTGCTGGAAAGCCTCGCCGCGATCGCCTACCGGCAGCCCATCACGCGGGCCGAAATCGAGGAGTTGCGAGGCGTGCGCTTGAGCGGCCACATCGTGCGCACGCTCATGGAGCGCAACTGGATCGAGGTGGTGGGTCACCGGGAAACCCCGGGTCGGCCGGCGCTGTACGGCACAACCCGGGATTTCATGGACTATTTCGGTCTGAGGAGGCTTGACGACTTGCCGTCTTCCGGAGAGTTCGCATCGCCTGATGACGCGCCCGTCGCCGGAGCGCGGACTGACGAAGCGCGGACCGACGGCGATGGCCTCGCAGCCGGGACTCCTCCGGAGCAGGGCAGCGGCCTCTTCGACGACGCGCCGGAGCCGGGCGGATCCAACCCCACTCCCGATTGATTCGCGTCCAGAAGTACCTCGCCGAAGCCGGGGTGGCTTCCCGGCGCAAGGTGGAGGGCTGGATCGCCACGGGCCGCCTGACCGTCAACGGCCAACCGGCGGTTCCGGGCCAGCGCGTGGCGGGCGGAGAGCGGTTTCAACTGGATGGCCGCCCGCTGGCGTTTCC
Organism: Gammaproteobacteria bacterium; assembly: GCA_965115835.1. Taxonomy (GTDB): domain Bacteria; phylum Pseudomonadota; class Gammaproteobacteria; order Steroidobacterales; family Foliamicaceae; genus Foliamicus. The sequence continues at coordinate 1,308,766 of OZ220471.1, read as the reverse complement.
CCGCGCCCTTGACGGCCCCCGGCGTGTCATTGCCTACAACAAGCCCGAGGGCGAGCTGGTCACGCGTGACCGCCGCGCCGGACGTCCCACCGTGTTTGCCTCGCTGCCACGCCTGAGGGGACGGCGCTGGGTTGCGGTGGGTCGTCTGGACCTCAACTCCAGCGGGCTGTTGCTGTTGACGACCGACGGCGGGCTGGCGCACCGCCTGATGCATCCGTCCTTCGGCCTGGAGCGGGAGTACCTGGTGAGGGTCCTGGGACAGCCGGGCGAGAGGACGTTGCAGCAGCTTCTGGCCGGCGTGGAACTCGACGACGGTCCGGCTCGCTTCGACTCCCTTTTGCGGCAGCAGGGGGGCGGCGCCAACTGCTGGTTCCGGGTCACGCTCGGACAGGGCCGCCACCGCATCGTTCGCCGGCTATGGAAGGCTCAGGGCCATTCCGTCAGCCGGCTGATCCGCATTCGCTACGGGCCGGTGCGCCTACCCCGGGACCTGTCTCGCGGGCGCTGGCGGGAGCTCGATCCGCGCAGTCTTCCCGGCTTGTAGCGCCGCCGGATTACCGCGCTTCGCCGGAATCCCGAGGCGCGGCCTCTCCGGCGGCGTCGTGAGGCAGAACCGGTGCGGCGACGGTCGTGATTTCCTCGGCCGCCTTGATCTCCCTGGTCTGCTGCACCCCGGCGCTTTCCATTCTCTCCAGCGCCGGGATCAGGCGGCTGCGGAACGATCCGGTCGCGCGGTTGTAGGTACTGATTGCCTTGTTGAGTTGCGCGCCCAGGCGCTCGAAGTGCGCGCTGAAAGTGGCGACGCGCTCGTGCAGGGTGGCGGCGATTTCGGATATCTCCCGGGCGTTTTCCGTCAGCGCCAACTGCCGCCAGCCGTAAGCGGTCACGCGCAGAAGCGCCATCATCGAGGTTGGCGTCGCCAGGATGACGCGCTCTCGCAGCGCCTTCTCCATCAAATCGGGGCGCTTGTCGCCAGCCGCCGCCAGGAAGTGGTCGCCCGGCAGGAACATCACCACGAAGTCCGGACTGCGCTCGAACTGACCCCAGTACTCCCTGGAGGCCAGACGGCGAACCTGCTCTTCCACATTGCTCGCGTGCCGGTCCAGGAGTTCCGCTCGCGCATCTTCCCCGGTTTCCTCCACCGCGCGCAGGAAGGCGTCCAGCGGGGTCTTGGCGTCCACCACCAACTGACCGCCTTCGGGCAGGTTCACGATCATGTCCGGGCGGGTTCTTCCCTCCCGGCCTTGCTGCTGCTCGACAAAGTCGCAGTGCTTCTGGAGCCCGGCAATCTCGACCAGACGCCGCAGCTGCATTTCGCCCCATTGGCCACGAACCTCGGGGCGCCTCAAGGCCGTCACCAGACTGTGCGTCGTGTGGCGCAACTGCTCATTGCTGCTGGTCATCACCTTGATCTGTTCGCGCAGTTCTCCCTGGGCTTCGGCGCGTTTGTTTTCCATCTCGCCGAGGCTCTTGCGGGTTTGCTCCAGGCCCTCGCGGATCGGCTTGACCAGAGATTCGATGGCCTGTTGGCGTTGCTTCAGGTCGGCGCTGGATTTCGTTTGCGCATTCTCGAAGGTCTGGTTTGCCAGATTGAGAAAATCCTTCTGGCTCCGGCTCAAGGCCTCGCTGGCCAGCGCTTTCAGTTGCGCCTGAAACTGCTCGTTGGCGTCCTTGACGCTTTGCGCCCGGGCTTCGTCCGCCGCCTTGTGTTCGCGCAGCCGGGCCTGGGTTTCGGCCAGCTCGGTTTCCTTGTGACGCAGCGCCGCCTGGGCGCGCGAGCGCTGCCACAGCACACCCAGCAGAACCCCGATGGCCAGCGCCGCCAGCGCGAGTAGGGCGGCCAGCGGGGTCATGCCGCGCGCGAGGTTCTGGCGCCGGGGGGCGCGGCAATGCCATGGCTGGCGATCCAGGCGAGCAGGTCCCCGGGCGATTCCAGCACCGCGGCTGCCCCCCAGGCATGAAGATTTTCCCCCGGAAGGAAATAGCCCCAGGCGGCTGCCAGCCCGACTGCCCCCGCTGCGGTCGCTGCCTGGATGTCGCGCAGGTCGTCTCCCAGCATGACGCAGTCGGCCGCCTCCAGCGCCAGATGTCTTGCCGCGTGCCGCACGGGCTCGGGGTGGGGCTTGTTGTGGGCGGTGGCGCCGCCTCCCACCGTGACTCCGCACTGTTCCGCCAGTCCCAGCGCATCCAGCAGCGACCGGGCGAGGCGTTCCGGCTTGTTGGTGACCACGCCCCAGCCGATGCGTTGCCGCGCCAGCTCGTCCAGCACGCGCCGCATGCCGGGAAACGGGCGTGAGTGCTCCGCCAGGCGCGTCGAGTAGAGATCCAGGCATTCGTCGAGCACGGCAGGATAATCGGCGCTCTCCACGAATGCGGTTCCGAAGCCTGCCGCCAGCAATCCCCGGAAGCCCTGGGAAACGTAAGCACGCAGCGCCTCGAACGCCGGCGCGCGCCGTCCTCGCCTGCGCATCACATCCTGTACGCAGCCTGCCAGGTCCGCCGCCGTGTCCACCAGCGTGCCGTCCAGATCGAACAGCACCGCGCGAACCGGTCTTGCGGCTGCGCTCACGCGCCGCCCGCCCTTGTGAAATGGGCCATGTAGTTCACCTCCAGGCCGGCGCTTCGCCGGAAACTGCCGTGCAGCGGATTGTATCGAAGCCCTGTGAAGTCCCTTGCGTCAAGGCCCGCGGCCCGCGCCCAGGCTTCCAGTTCTGAAGGCCGGATGAATTTTTCGTAACGGTGCGTTCCGCGGGGCAGCAGCCCCAGCAGGAATTCGGCCGCCACGATGCCGAGCGCGAAGGCGGCGGCCGTGCGGTTCAGTGTTGAAACCAGCAGATGACCGCCGGGCCGCGTCAGCCGGCCGCAGGCGGCAATGAGTTCGGCGGGGCGGGGAACATGCTCCAGCACCTCCAGGCAGCAGACCACATCGAATTGATCGCGCAGTTCCTCGGCTGTGCCGCGCCGGTATTCGAGTCGGGAGAAACGGCTGGCCGAGGCGTGCAGCCGGGCGACTTCCAGCATTTCCTCGCAAGCATCCAGGCCGAGCACCGGTTCTGCCCCTTCGCGGGCCAGCGCTTCGGTCAGAAGTCCGCCGCCGCATCCCACATCCACGCAGCTCTTGCCGGACAGCCCGCCAACACGTTCGGCGATATATCCCACCCGCACCGGGTTCATGGCGATCAGCGCCCGGTTCGGCCCCTGCGGATCCCACCACTGCGCCGCCATCGCGGCGAAGCGCTCCAGCTCCGATGCGTCGGCGTTGGGGCGGGTTCCGGAAGGGCTCACGGCGTGCCGTCCGGTGGCGCCGGAGGCATTGCTTTCCCGCCGGTCCCATTCGCAGCCATGCGCGGCCCTGCTCCCAGGATCGCCAGGAGCTTGCGCCGCAGAAAATTCTCTTGGGACAGCACTATGCAAATACCTCGATTTGGTGGCGATAATCGGGACCAAGGAAGCCATATACTGGCGAAATCCGGCCGCTCTATCCCACTGGCTGAATGCCGAATCATCCTGCGGGGCAAGCTCCTAGTTGAGTGTTGGCATGGCCACGAAAGTGCCGCCGTTGCGCTCGCACAGCACGCGCATCAGGTTGGCGAAGCGACTGAACCCCTGGAAGTCGCCGCTACGCAGATGCACCGGGAAGCCCACCGCGTGAATCCGAACCAGTCGGTTGCCGAAGCGGTCGGCCTGGTTGATGCGTTCGACATAGCGCACCAGGGCCTCCGCCGAACTCGTTCCCGACTGCGGTGAAAAGTCGTCCCCGAACACGTAAATGCTCACCTTTCTGGTGTCTTCGTAGAAGGTGCTGATAGCGGTGGCGATGCCCTCGGCGGGGTTCGAATCCGAGTACGCCTGCCAGTTGGCAATGGCCCGCACGATGGATTGCCGGCGTGAGGCCGAATCGGGGATCCAGCGGCCCGCAAACGAAGAAAACAGGTACTGCCCCTCGTCATTGAGCACCTGTATGCCCTTGACCCTCGGATACACCCGGAGCGTTTCGGTCACCAGACGCTGCACGGCGGACCAGGCGTTGGCCACCATGCTGCCCGAGGTGTCGATCACGAAAATGATGTACTCGCTGTCCACCGGGATTCCGCCCACCGTGGTCTCGTTGGCGGGCGGGCGGTAGTCGGCCAGCAGGCGTTCCATCTCCTCGGTCAGCGTCTGGCGCGCCGCCAGCAGTTTGCCGGCTTCGTCGCTGCCCTGTCGGGCCGAATCGCGGGCCGCGAAATATCGTTCTTCGGTGCTCTCGACCTCCTTTCGGGTGCGGGTCAAGCGCCGCACACGCTCCTCGGTGTCCGCCTGAAGGGGTTCGAGATCGCGCTTCAGGACCGAAGTTTCTCCGCGTATTTCGAACAGTTCCCGCTCCAGCAGCAGGATCAACCCTTCCAGCTCCTCGCGGCTGCGCTCAATGATGACCGGCTCGTGGATCTTGGTAATGACGAGCAGCAGGATGACTGCGCCGAAGCCGCAGCAAACCACATCGAGAAACGAGAGACTGAAGCCCTGCCCTTCGCGCCGCACACGCTTGCCGGGCACGGTCAGGTTCCTTTCTTCGGCGGCAGGGGCAGGAACATGCTGGTGCGCCGCATGTAGTCCTCATAGCCCGGGCGTGTTGCCGTGAGATGTTTTTCGAGAATCGGCACACCGGAGAACTTCAGCAGGGCCCAGGTCATCAGCGCGGGGCTGAAGAACGTCCAGGCCGCCGCGTCCACTTCCGCCGCGCACAGCCAGATTCCCCACCACAAGCAGGCGTTGCCGAAGTAATTGGGATGGCGGGTGTAGCGCCACAGCCCGCTGTCCAGGACCTTGCCGCGATTGTCCGGGTTGGCGCGGAAACGCTTCAGCTGCCAGTCGCCCACGGCCTCGAAGAGCACTCCCGTGAGCCACAGCGCCAGACCTGCCATCACCGGCCAGCCGAGCGTGACGGGTTGCGGGCCGACCTGTCCCAGCTGCACCGGGAGCGATACCAGCCACAGGATGAAGCCCTGGAGCAGGAAGACCACGTAGAGACTTCGCAGATTCCATGACCTGCCGGCCTCTTCGGCGCTCTTGCGCATGGCGGCGTAGCGGTAGTCCTCCCCCCGGCCCAGGTTGCGCCGCCACAGGTGCCAGCTGTAGCGCAGCGCCCACAGGGTGGTCAGCAGCGCCAGCAGGAAAGCGCGCGGTGATGCGTCTCCGGTTCGCCACAGCGTGGCCACGGCGACGACCGCGAACCCCAGGCCCCAGAACAGGTCCACGATGCTGGTGTCGCGAAGGCGCAGGCTCAGCAGCCACAATGCCACCATGATCCCCAGAATCAGCGCCAGATTGCCCAGGAGAATCCCGGTCAGGGTGTCGTTCATGCGGTTATTCTATACAGTCCCTGTTGCTGCCGGGCCAGAGCCGAAGGCCGCAGGGATTTTCGTTCTGTACGGGAGGATTCGATGAGATTGCTGACTCGAACGTGCGCGCCGCTTCTGACTGGCGTTTTTCTGGGGAGCATGGCGCATGCCGGCACGGTCGCCGGACTGGACACGCCCGAGGGCCGCCTGGCGGCCTACCGCAAGATCCAGTGCTCGCTGATCGACGGCAAGGAAACCGTGTACTGGTGGAAGGGCGCGGCCTGGGGCAATGTGGCCGGCCAGCCCGACATCAGGTTGTTTCGGGTGGAAGGCGTCAACGTACGCCAGTGCGCCACGGTCCGGGACCCCGATCGCGGCGCGGGCTTTCGCCTCCTGTCGCGCGAGATACTCGTCTACCAGGATCCCGAGACAGGCGAGATGCTGGATCGCTGGGAGAACCCCTATACCGGCGCCACGGTCGAGGTGATCCATGTGCAGAACGACCCCGTCAACCAGCCGGCTGTTTTTCCGCGCTGGCCCGATGGCGCGGACTATCAGCTGCCGCTGACCACTCAGGGCGATGACTGGTGGTGGTCGGTAACGGCGCCGTTGTTCTACCCCAATCCGCTGGCCGGCAAATTCCAGAAATACGTGGGCGGGACTTATCACGCCACCGAGATGTTCAATTTCAAGGGCAGGCTCAGCGACCTGCTGGATGCGGAAAGCGATTCGGCCGGCGCCTTCGTGGGCTGGGTGCGGCTGGCGCAATGGCTGCCATGGATGGAAATGGGTTCGCGCAGCGGCAAGATGTACTTTCACGCGGGCGGCGTGAAGCTGGGCGACTACGCGGACCTGCCCGGGAGCTTGCGCGCCACGATCGAGGCGCATTTCCCGCTTTACCGGCACGCGCCGCCCCTGGACGACGACCGGCCCAACGAAACGAGCTGGACCTACTTCAGGAAGGTGATCGAGTCACGCAGGGCGCAACAATAGACCGGTAGCCTGTGCACGGGAGTGAGGGCTTGCCAGCAGGACTATCAGCTCTGACGGCCGCCCCGGCCAGGGCGATCCTGGCAACCAGGCGCAGAGTGCCTGCAGCCATGTTCATGGCTGGGAAAGCGACCTTTGCGAGCGTCGGATTGCTGATTGCGTCGGCAACATACGCGGATGTTCTGGATTGGTGGCTTGTGTCACGTGAGGTGTACTATGCGCTCACCCTCGAAGATGGGGCAGGAGTTCGCGTATCGAAAAACGGGTCGAGCAGGCCGGGCTATACCGCATATCTGGCCGAGGCGGGCGCCAGCAAAGTCGAGGTGCGCATCTATCACGGGTTTGTCCGGAACCCTGATTCGGCGGCGGAAAAACTTGCCCGAGCATGGGCGGCCCAGCCAGCCAGCTTTCGGCAAATGGCCTCGCCAGACATCATCAGCGTGGATGATACGCGCTCTCCCTGGGTAAATTATCATCCCCGCACCTACTGGCAAAGACCCGAAATTGTATTTTCGTCTCGTTATGTTCTCTCTGCTTTATCTTCTTTTGAAGAGTCAATGACCCACGAGATGTGCCACGCGTTCGACAACCGAAATGGCTGGGTCAGCTATAGCGCCAAGTGGCGCGACCTGATTGCCCGGGACAATGGTTATGTGAGCAGTTATGCCCGCACCAACCTCCTGGAGGATTTTGCCGAGTCCTGTGCAGCGCATGTCCTGCTCGCCAGCAGCGGCCGTCTCAACGAATGGGACAGGAACCATGTGCTCGCCACCATGAGGGATCGCGCCGCCTACCTCAACGAGCTGATACCGCTCCCGGGCGCTGTCGACGACTATGCCAGTGCCGTCAAAATTCTCGATAGCAGCGGCAATTTCGTCAGCGTCAGCGGCAATGGAAACGGCGACGATGGCAACGACGGCGGCAATGGAAATGGCGACGACGGCAGCAACGGAGGCGATGTCGAGGTTGTCAAAGTCGTCGAAGTTGTCGATGGCGATGGCGTGTCTTTCCCGGACGCCGGCCTCGCAAGAGTGGTGGGCTGGGCCCTGGGCGCGACCGACCTTGCGCGCAGCAACGAGACGGAAGTGGCGCTGCTGCAAGGGCTGAATGCGGCCCGTTCGGGCGTGGCGGACCTCGCCGGGCTGGAAATAGCCTCCGGGCTGAAGTCGCTGGACTTGAGCGGCAACCGGATTACGGACCTGACGCCGCTGGCCGCGCTCGATAGATTGACGAAGCTGACATTGAGCGGGAACCCGAACCTGGAGGACCTCGCCCCGCTTGCCAGCCTGATCCGCCTCGGCAATCTGGACTTGTCGTCAAACCGCCAGGTTGTGGACCTGTCGCCATTGTCGGTATTGATCCTGCTGGAGACGCTGCGGCTTGACGGTATCGGCGCTTCGGACCTCGCGCCGCTTGCCGGGCTGATCCGCCTCGGAACCCTGAGCTTGTCGTCGAATCGCCAGATTGTGGACTTGTCGCCGCTGTCGGGATTGATCCTGCTGGAGACGCTGCGCCTTGACGGCGCCGGCGCTTCGGACCTCGCGCCGCTTGCCGGGCTGGTCCGTCTCAGAACCCTGGCCTTGTCGTCGAATCGCCGGATTGTGGACCTGTCGCCGCTTTCGGGATTGATAATGCTCAGGACGCTGCGCCTTGATGGCGTCGGCGCTTCGGACCTTACCCCGCTTGCCCCGCTCACCGAACTGCGTACGCTGTCGCTCTCGGACAACGGAATCACCGACCTGTCGCCCTTGCAAACCCTGGTTCAGCTCTCCGTTGTGCATCTGGGCGCCAACCGGATCGAGGATGTCTCGCCGCTGGCCGGTCTGACCGAACTCCGCAGCCTGTCGCTCAACGACAATCGGATCACGGATGTGGCCGCGTTGGCGGAATTGCCCTGGTTGGCCTCGCTGAACCTCAATGGCAATGCGCTTTCGGGGTTTCCGTCCACCGGTTTCCGGCAACTTCGCGGCCTGTACCTGAGGGACTGCGGGCTGGCGGACATTGGCGCGCTGGCCAATCTGGCGGAAATCGAAACGTTGTTCCTGGACGGCAATGGCATATCGGATGTCTCGCCGCTTTCTTCTCTCTACGGCCTGACCAAGCTGTTTCTGGCCAGAAACGAGATTACCGATCTGACGCCGCTGTCGTGGTTGCCGGCGCTCAGGCAACTGGTGCTGGACGACAACAACATTGCGGATGTCGCAGCGCTTTCCTCCCTTTCCGGCTTGACCAAGCTGTTTCTGGTGAGGAACGAGGTTTCGGATCTGACGCCGCTGGCGCAGTTGGCGGAACTGGAGCAACTGACGCTGGACGGCAACGACATTGCGGATGTTGCGGCGCTATCCGGGCTGCGCAAGCTGGAGTTGCTGAGTCTCGGCCAGAACCGGGTAGCGGACATTGCGGCGCTGGCGGAACTGCCCGATCTGGAGTACCTGGACCTGCGCGATAACCCGCTGGATGCGGATGCCCTGAACGTTCACATCCCGGCGCTGGAGGAACGCGGAGTGCAGGTGCTGTATTGATTGCGGGCACGCCGATCAGGAGCTTCTTTGCCATACTCGCCGCAGCGCCTTCGGAATGCGCGATCAATCAGGGGGACGACTTCCGCGCCCCAACGAAAGCACTACCCGGAACCTGTGCTTGCAACGAGTACTTGAGTGACATGCCTCTGCTTGAGTGCGCCTCGGTTGGAATGAACTCGCTTTCGGGTTGCTTGCGGCGCCCGGAACTTGCAGCAGTTCGGTTTGCACGGCCTTGACAAGAAACTGACGAGGTCTCTGTCGCAGCCAATCCGCTTTACATCCCGGGTTCGGGAGGGCTGGGCTGCGGCGATTCCCCCGATCTGGCGGCAAGCCAGTCGAGCTTCGAGCAGAGATAGTCGGCAAAGGAAGGAATCGGCACATGCAACACCCCGTTTGCTCCCTTGTGAAAGATGCCGGCGCGAAGCATTGCCCTGACGAGCTCCTTGCCCGCCGCCCCTTCGGGAAGCGACAAGTCGGGGTCGTCCTCCTTCAGATTCATTCCTGGCCAATTCAGCGCCAACCGCAGCACATGTCCTTGATCGATAGCTCGCCCCAGTCGTGCTGAACTGATCAGCCCCGAAGTGTTCCTGTCCAGGTACGCAACGGCGGCGGCGGCAAGATAAGGCGCCTCGTGAAAGCCGCTCTCGAAGGACGAAATTCGCGCTTCGTAATACTCTTGCCGCCTATCGGCGCCGCCTTCCAGCCCCGTTGGCCTGTCAGCCTCTTCCAGAACTCCCTCGGCTTCCACCAGCGCTTCCGCCAGTCCCTGCAAACCTGCGTGCAGGTGTTGGGGCCAGCCCCTGCATTCCCGGGCGAGCGTCTCCGCCCATTCTTCCCGCTGTTGCGGGCTTCCGGCCACCCGGAACTTTTTGAAGAACGCCCGCACGACTTCCCGGCACTCGTCTTTCGACAACGCCTCCAGGGTGTGAACGCGCCCACCGGAAAACCGGGAGATACCCAACTCGCCGAACCGCTCTTTGGTCCATGCCAGACCCCCGAACACCGGAATGATCGGCAGCCCGTCGTTACCCTGATGAAGCCACAGCACCTGCTTTTCTGCTGCATCGTCGAGTTTCTGCGCCTCGTCCACCATAAGCAGCAGGGGCGGATATTCCCCGGGCTTGCCAAGCACCTTCTTCACCACATCGCCCCAGGACATCAGCGGCCTGTCGGTCTTCATCCCGCCCCTGATGACCTTGAGGTCCGCTCCCAGTTCCAGAAGCCGGCGGGTTTCGAGGTCTTTTTCGGCCTCGGGAATCCAAACCGCGGCGATCTTCTTTTTCAGTTCCCATGGATCGCTCAGTACATGCTGGTCGGTTATCGAGCACGCCCGCACCGGAACACCCCCGCTGGCGGCGCCGTTGCCGGCAGGGGCTTGTATCTTCAGGTTTTGCAGATGCCTCAGCAGAGCGGTTTTTCCCGCTCCGGGCGCACCCTGAAAAAGCCAGGTTGCGCCTTCCCAAGCGTCGGATTTCCCCGCCATCGAATCTTTCGTCCGGGTACGCAGGTCTTTGGCAAGCCCTGCGATCTGGTCCTTGCGCCCCGCGAAGGCGGGAGGCTCCTGACGGTCGCTCTTTTGGGCGAACTCCCGCAAGCCCTCCATGTCGGGGCTCCGGGTCTTGGCATCCGTATGCTTCTTGATTCCGGTGGTCATTCGGGGCCTGTCAAGTTTATTTCGGCTATTTCTTGCTCCGGTAAGGTCACAGTCGGCTGGCGGTCTCCAGCGCGTTGGTCTCCACCCAGCTCGCAAAGTCCGGATGGGCCGACAGGCCCTTTTCGTTGAAGGTGAAGTCAAGCCCGGCGAAATCCACCGGGATCTTGTGCTGGATGCCGCGTGTGGACAGCAGATAGCCGACCATGATCACGTCGAGCCCGGCGGCGCTGGCGTCCTCGATCCAGCCTCGCATGGTCTTTACGTTCGCGGCGCGAACTCCAGGGGGAGAGTCGTCCTGGAAGTTGTAGCCCTTGACATCGGCAAAACCGCTTGCGGCTTTCACCCTTTCGACATGCTGGCGCATTACTTCGAGTTCGACGGCGTTGGCCTGTGGCTCGGCCGGGCCGTGGCCGACGATCAGAAGGAATTCGTTGGTGGGGTTGCTGCTGATTTCCAGCGCGTGGTCCAGCAGCATCCCGGAGACCATGGCGTGCTTCGCCAGGGGCTCGGCAAGAGTCATGGACGCCTTCGATGTCACCCGGGGCGCGGGCAGGTAGGCGGCCTCTTCGCGCTTGCCCAGATAATAGGCCCATTGCTTGTATACGGTTCCACTGGGCGAGAGCGCTGCCGGCACCACCACGATCTTCCGCGCCCCCGCGCTCTCCAGTTGGTTGATCGCCGACTGGATGTGGTTGCCGTTCATCATCGCCATCCCGAAGCCGACCGCCACCGGGTGCTGTTTCGCCAACCCGGCCAGCGAATTGGCAAAGTAGGTGTCGCCGGGTTCGAAAGCGCCATGCGTGAGAACGATGATGCCCAGATCGCCCTTGAGAGACGGGTCGCTGAGATAGCGCTCGTGAGTGGGCGGCATCCGCATCATGTTGTCCATGATCTGCTTGTTGGTGTAATTGCGGTAGGGAAGCACCCTGGACCGCAACAGCTCGTACTCCTCCTGGGTGATGTTGTGATGCCCGGAATGGTCCATCGCATCGTGGTTGCTTTCCTGTGTTCGAGCCGCCCCGACAACGACCAGCGCGAACACGCACGATGCAAGGAGTCGCAAATTCCGGTGATTCATGCCTCGAATTCCTCCTCGATGAGCCTTGAGAGGCCGCCAGGGGGCCGCCCCAAGCATACCATTCGCGCATGCGTCCTCAGGCGCGAATCCGGGCGATCAGCAAGTCCGCGAACTCGCTGCATTTCACCTTCGCGGCGCCTTCCATCAGCCGGTGGAAGTCGTAGGTTACGGTGCGCCCGGCAATGACCGTGTTCATGGCGTCGATTATTTTTTCCGCCGCCTCGTTCCAACCCAGGTGGCGCAGCATCATTTCACCGGAAAGGATCAGGGATCCCGGATTGACCACATCCTTGTCCGCGTACTTGGGCGCCGTGCCATGCGTGGCCTCGAACACGGCATGTCCCGTATCGCTGTTGATATTGCCGCCCGGCGCAATGCCGATGCCGCCCACCTGGGCGGCCAGCGCATCGGACAGGTAATCGCCGTTCAGGTTGGTGGTTGCGATCACGTCGAATTCACCCGCCCGGGTCAGCACCTGTTGCAGGCAGATATCGGCGATCACCTCCTTGACCAGCAACGCCCCGCCGTCCAGCGCGGCCGCCTGTTCGGCATTGGCGGCTTGCGCGCCTCGCTCCTTGCTGGCGCGTTCCCACTGCCGCCAGGTATAGCAGCGGTCGCCATATTCGTTCTCGGCCACATCGTAGGCCCAGTTCCGAAAGGCGCCCTCGGTGAATTTCATGATGTTGCCCTTGTGGACCAGCGTAACGCTGCGCCGGTTCTGCGCCAGGGCGTATTCCACAGCCGCCCGGAACAGGCGCTGCGAGCCTTCGCGTGAGATGGGTTTCAAGCCGATGCCCGAAGACTCGGGGAACCGGATGCGTTCGTGGAGGCGGGGGAAGTTTTCCCGCATCAGGTCCAGAAAGTGTCGTGTTTCGGCCTGCCCCTCTTCGAATTCGGCGCCGGCGTAGATGTCCTCGGTGTTCTCGCGAAAGATGACCATGTCCACGCTCCGGGGATTCCGCACCGGAGAGGGCACACCCTGGAACCACCGCATTGGCCGCTGGCACACGTATAGATCGAGACGCTGGCGGATGGCCACGTTGAGCGACCGGATGCCGCCGCCCACGGGCGTGGTGAGAGGCCCCTTGATGGCCACCCGGTATTTGCGGATCGCGTCGATCGTTTCGTCGGGCAGCCAGTTGTTGAATTTTCGGAACGCGCCTTCGCCAGCATGGATTTCCATCCACTGGAACCGGCGTTTTCCGCCGTAGGCTGCCGCCACCGCCGCATCCAGCACCCGCACGGTGGCGCGCCAGATGTCCGGTCCCGTGCCGTCGCCCCGGATAAAGGGAATGATGGGCTGGTCCGGCACGCGGATGCCGTCGCCACTGTGAGTTATCTTTTCGCCTGATTCCGGAATCTGCATTCCCCTGTCCTAGTCTCGACTTCAAGGATGCGCCGGCATTATCCGCACCGACCGCATTCGCGGCAACCTTCCGCCGCCCCGCCTGGCCGTTTTGCAGGAGGCGCGCCAAGGGACTCGCAGGTTCCGCCTTGCCGAACAGGTTTTGCTTCATCGATAAGGGTGTGTTCCGTTTCGGGATATTCTGCAGGTTCGGCCGGGTCGATCCGGCAAGAGCCTTTTGGCCCGGGTGTGGTCGGGTGTTTTCGGCGCCTATAGGCTGTACACTAGCCGCTACCCGTCGCAAGATTGCTGGTGATCCACATGCGAATGCGAACTGCCAATCGGAAAAGCCCGGGCGCGCGCGTGAAGTCGCGAAAAGGTCAGGTTGCCTGCTGGCCGCCAGTCCGGTTCGTTGCGTTTGCGGGAGCGCTGGCTGCCCTTGTAGCGCCGGGCGCACAGGCGCTGGATATTGGCGAGGCGGTTGAGGGCGGCAAGACTTCCTTGGGTTTTCGCTATCGGCTCGAGTCGGTTTCGCAGGACGGGATCGGCAAGGAAGCGCTCGCTTCGACGGCGCGTGCTCGCCTGACCTGGGATTCCGCGGAGTCCGATTCCCTTGCGTTCGGCATCGAGGCCGACTATTCGCTGATTCTCGGCATCGAGGACTTCAACTCCACCACCAACGGCAAGACCCGGTATCCGGTCGTGGCCGATCCTGACGGATTCGACCTCAATCAGGCCTTCGTGAAATTCAGCCGGGACCATCTCACGCTCACGTTGGGCCGCCAGAGAATCAACCACGGCTCCCAGCGTTTTATCGGCGGCGTGGCCTACCGCCAAAACGAGCAAACCTACGATGGCCTGCGGGTGCGGACATCCGCCGGCGCTCTCGACCTGGACTACGCCTTTATCCACAATATCAACCGCATCTTCGGCCCGGACGACGGGGCGCAGCCGGGCGATTGGTACGGCAATTCGCATGCCTTTCGCGCTTCTTTCGAGGCCGCCCCGGGGCATACCCTGGCTGGCTACGCCTATCTGTGGGACCTCGAGAACGCCAACGGTCCCGCCAATTCGAACGCCACCTACGGATTGGAATATGCGGCGTCGTTCAGTCCCCTGACGCTGACGGCAATGGTTTCCAGTCAGAGCGACCATGGCGACAACCCGCTTTCGTACGACGCCATGCACTACCTCGTCCAGGGTGACCTCAAGCTTGAGGGTGTCAAGCTGACTGCCGCATACGAGGTGGTCGGAAGCGACGATGGCGCTGCCCAGTTTCGCTTTCCGGCGGCAACGTTGCACAAGTTCCAGGGATGGACCGACAAGTTTCTCATTGCGCCGGCCACCGGCGTCCGCGATACCTGGATCAGTGTGTCCGGCAAGGTGGCCGGGGCCACCGTAACTGGCGTTTTTCACGATTTCCGGGCGGATTCGGGCGGCGCCGACTACGGGCATGAACTCGGTTTGTCGGTCGCCTGGTCCTGGCGGGATGATCTTTCGCTGTTGTTCAAGGTCGCCAGCTATTCCGCCGATGCGCACGCCACCGACACCACCAAGGCGTGGCTGATGTTCGACTGGAAGTGGTAACCCCCGGTTAGCCGCTGCCTGACGGCGCGCGGATCCGGCGCACCAGCCTCTGCGCCGGTTCGGGCGGCGCACGGAGTCAACGCGCTGACGCCCAGCGTTACCGTCAGGTTGATCAGTGCGCCCGCGGCCCCGATTCCCTCGGGTGATATGCCGAACAGCCAGTTTTCCGGTGCGTTGGCGGCCAACGGTTCTGGCGCGCTCGCCCCCCGGCGAAAGGAAGCAGCTTGTGGTAAACCGCTGTGTGCAGCGGGGTGGGCGCCCCGGTTCGTTCGCCCATCCGGTGTATCGCCCCCGACAACCACTCGAGTTCCAGCGGCCGCCCCCGCTCCAGGTCCACAAGCAGCGAAGCCTTTCCGCCGCAAGCGAATACGTTGCCGAGCGCGGCGCGTGTCTGCGCCTCGATGTCGCCGGGCAGCGGGATTTCGAGAGCATGCGCCACGCCCAGCGCTTCCTGCAAGGCGGCCTCCAGCAGCCAGGGCATCGCCGGGTTGCGCGCCATCGCATCGAAGCCGCTGCCGGTCGCCGCGTTTATGGAGCTGGAGCACGCCACCATCAGGAATTTCCGCCACAGCATGGTTTCCATATCGTGGTGAATTTCGGTCGCGATGCCGGTTGACGCCATGGCTTTCCCGAAGCGTTGCAGCCGGCCGCTGACTCCCTCGCCGCTTTCGGCCAGATCGAGCCGCAACGTTGCGCCTTCGCGCAGGATCACGCCGGGTTTCATCAGTCTGGCCACTACCTGCGCCGTGCCGCCCCACACCCTTTCCGGGGGGATTACCCGAGCGGCGGCCTGCGGCGCGGTCAGTCCATTTTGCAGCGTGACGACGCGGTTGCAGGAGGACAGCCAGTTGGCGTGGGATTCGAGCGCCGTGTCGAGGTCGTAGCGCTTCATGCACAGCAACGCCACATCCACCGGCGGCCGCCCGGCGGGGTCCGAAGTCACGTCGACCGGCGCGATGCGAAAGGTCGAAAGCCCGTGAACGACCGCAAGGCCCCGGCGGGCAAGGGCGCGCGCATTCTGGCCGCGGGCCACGAACAGAACCTCGTGACCGGCGCGCAGGAGAGCCGCCCCCAGGCTGCCTCCAACGCCGCCGGCGCCGATGATTGCAAAGCGCATGCGGGCTATACTGCCCGTTTTGCCCAGCAAGGAACAACTGCCCGAAACATGCCAAGCGACGTTCAGGCGGCGTCCGCGACACTGCCGCCGGAGTGGGCGGCCCAGGCCGGGAAAGAGCTCGGGGGCGCCGCTGCCGCCGGCCTGATCCGGGAGACGCCGGAAGGTATTCCGGTAAAGCCGGTGTACACCGCCAAGGATCTGGAGGAGATCGAACACCTCCATGCGTTGCCCGGAGCGCTCCCTTACATGCGGGGGCCGCGCGCCACCATGTACGCGGGAAGGCCCTGGACTGTGCGCCAGTATGCCGGGTTTTCCACGGCGGAAGAGTCCAACGCCTTTTACAAGCGCAATATCGCAGGCGGGCAGACGGGCCTCAGCGTCGCGTTCGACCTGCCGACCCACCGCGGCTACGATTCCGATCACCCGCGGGCTTTGGGCGATGTCGGCAAGGCCGGCGTCGCGATCGACACCGTGGAGGACATGAAGCAGCTGTTCGACGGCATATCGCTCAAGCGCATGTCGGTCTCCATGACCATGAACGGCGCCGTCCTGCCGGTCATGGCCATGTACATCGTGGCGGCTGAAGAACAGGGCGCGAAGCTTGAGGAACTGTCCGGGACCATGCAGAACGACATTCTCAAGGAGTTCATGGTTCGCAACACCTACATCTATCCTCCCGGTCCCTCCATGCGGGTCGCGGGCGACATCATCGCCTTCAGCGCCCGCAGCATGCCGCGCTTCAATCCTGTTTCCATTTCCGGCTATCACATGCAGGAAGCTGGCGCGACTGCCGTCCAGGAACTGGGCTACACGCTGGCCGACGGCCTCGAATACGTGCGCACCGCCATCGGGGGCGGCCTGGAGGTGGACGAGTTCGCGCCCCGGCTGAGTTTCTTTTTCGGCATCGGCATGAATTTCTTCATGGAGGTGGCCAAGCTGCGCGCCGCACGCCTGTTGTGGTCGGAACTGCTTCAGGAGCGGTTTGCGCCGCGCAACCCGCGCTCGCTCATGCTGCGCATGCATTGCCAGACCTCGGGCGTGAGCCTCACCAGCCAGGATCCGCACAACAATGTCATCCGCACTACCGTCGAGGCGCTGGCGGCGGTGCTCGGCGGCACCCAGTCGCTGCATACCAACAGCTTCGACGAGGCGCTGGCCCTTCCCACCGACCACTCGGCGCATATCGCGCGCAACACCCAACTGGTGCTTCGCGAGGAAACCGGCGTGACCCATGTCGCCGATCCGCTCGGAGGTTCATACTATGTGGAGAGCCTCACCGCCTCGCTGGCGGCCGGCGCCCGCGAGTTGATCCGCGAGGTGGAGGATATGGGCGGCATGACGCGCGCCATCGAGCGGGGCGTTCCCAAACTCCGGATCGAGGAAGCGGCTGCCCGCCGTCAGGCGCGCCTCGAGCGCGGCGAGGATGTGGTCGTGGGCGTGAACCGGTATCGGGTTGCGGAAGAGCCCGAGGTGGAATTGCTTGATATCGACGACCGCAAGGTTCGGGACAGTCAGCTTGGGCGGATCGCCGAAGTGCGCGCGCAGCGCGATGAAGCGGCCTGCCGCGCCGCTTTGCGGGCACTCGCGCAAGCGGCTGCGCAGGATGGCGCCAGTCTGGTTCCTCCAGCCCTGGAAGCGGTCAGGCGGCGGGCCACCCTGGGCGAGATTTCGCTGGCGCTCGAACAGGTCTTCGGACGGTACCGGGCGGTGGCGCAGATGGTGAGCGGCGTGTACGCGGGCGCCTATGAGGATGACGCGGACTTCGCCGCCTTGCGGCAGCGGGTGCGCGAGTTCGGTCGGCGGGAAGGAAGGCGTCCCCGGATCCTGATTGCCAAGCTGGGGCAGGACGGGCACGACCGTGGCGCGCGCGTGGTGGCTTCCGCGCTCGCCGACCTGGGCTTTGACGTCGATATGGGGCCGCTGTTTCAGACCGCCGGGGAGGTGGCGCGGCAGGCAGTGGAGAACGATGTGCATCTGGTGGGCGTTTCCTCGCTTGCCGCGGGACACCGGGAACTGGCGCCGATGATGATCGAGGCGCTGCGCGCCGAGGGCGCCGGCGATGTCCATGTAGTGATTGGCGGCATCATTCCCGGGAAGGATCGGGAGGCGCTGCATGAAGCCGGCGTGGCGCTGATTTTCGAACCGGGCTCCAACATCTCCGCGGCCGCGGGCGACATGCTGTCGCTGCTGGAAGGAAGCCGGAAATGAGCGGGCGCAGCCACATGCTCGAACGCCTTCAGGCAATGCGCGCCGCCTCCCGCGCGGGAGGCGGCGAGGCCCGGGGCCAGCGGCAGCACGAGAAGGGCAAGCTCACCGCGAGGGAACGGCTGGAGGTGCTGCTGGATGAGGGCAGTTTCGAGGAATGGGACGCCTTCGTGGAACACCGTTGCGCCGATTTCGGCATGGCCGACAGGAAAGTGCCCGGCGACGGCGTGATTTCCGGGCATGGCCGGATAGACGGCCGACTGGTGTTCGTTTTCAGCCAGGACTTCACCGTTTTCGGGGGCTCGCTCTCGGAGACCAACGCCCGCAAGATATGCAAGGTCATGGATCAGGCCATGAAGGTGGGCGCGCCGATCATCGGGCTCAACGATTCCGGCGGCGCACGCATCCAGGAAGGCGTCGCTTCGCTGGGCGGCTACGCGGAGGTCTTTCAGCGCAATGTGCTGGCGTCCGGAGTGGTGCCGCAGCTCTCGCTGGTCATGGGGCCTTGCGCCGGCGGAGCGGTGTATTCGCCGGCCATTACCGACTTCATCTTCATGGTGCGCGGCACTTCGTACATGTTCGTGACCGGTCCGGATGTCGTCAAGACGGTCACCGCCGAGGAAATCACCGCCGAAGCGCTGGGCGGCGCCGACACCCACAGCGCCCGTTCGGGCGTGTCCGACCGGGCGTTTGACGACGATGTCGAAGCCCTGCGCATGACCCGCCTGCTGGTGGGTTTTCTGCCTTCCAGCAACCGCGAGCGGGCCCCTGTGCGGCCTACCGGGGATCCCGGGGATCGTGAGGAGCCGTCGCTGAACCGTCTGGTCCCGCTCGATCCGGCCAAGCCGTACGACATCAAGGAACTGATCTACAAGACTGCTGACGAGGGCGAGTTCTTCGAGATGCAGCCCGACTATGCGCGCAACATCGTGACCGGTTTCGTCCGGATTGGAGGCGAGACGGTGGGCGTGGTGGCCAACCAGCCTGCCGTGCTCGCGGGCTGTCTGGATATCGAGGCGTCGGTCAAGGGCGCCCGTTTCGTGCGCTTTTGCGACGCCTTCTCGATTCCGCTGCTCACGCTGGTGGATGTGCCCGGATTCCTGCCGGGATCGCGGCAGGAATCCGGCGGTATCATCCGCCACGGCGCCAAGCTCCTGTACGCCTACGCGGAAGCGACCGTTCCCAAGGTCACGGTGATTACCCGCAAGGCTTACGGCGGAGCCTACGATGTCATGTCGTCGAAGCATCTGCGCGGCGACGTGAATCTGGCCTGGCCCAGCGCCGAGATCGCGGTCATGGGACCCAAGGGGGCGGTTGAGGTCATTTTTCGCCAGGATCTGGACGACCCGGGAAAGATCGCCGCGCGCACCGAGGAGTACCGCCGCAAGTTCGCCCACCCCTATGTGGCGGCGGGGCGCGGCTATATCGACGATGTCATCGAGCCGGGTATGACCCGCGCCCGGCTGTGCCGGTCATTCGCCATGCTGCGCAACAAACGCATCCGCGACCCGTGGCGAAAGCACGGCAACATTCCCCTGTAAATCCTCGATTTCGTGCAACCCGGGCAAATGACACCTTTTCGGTTGGTTGTTGTGGACGGCCCCGGCGCCATGCAAGGGACGCCGGGATGAGGATCCGGAAACTGCTGATTGCCAACCGCGGGGAGATTGCCTGCCGTGTGATGAGCGCTGCCCGGGCCCTGGGTATTCGCAGCGTGGCCGTCTGTTCCGACGCCGATACCGATGCGCTGCATGTCCGCAGCGCCGACGAAGCCGTGCCTGTTGGCGGCTTCACCGCCGCCGAAAGCTATCTGGATACGGAAAAGATCATTGCCGCCTGCAGGCAAAGCGGCGCCGACGCCCTGCATCCCGGATACGGATTCCTGTCCGAGAACGCCGCCTTCGCCGCAGCCGTGGAAGAGAGCGGAATCACCTTTGTGGGGCCTCCCTCCGAGGCCATCCGGCTGATGGGCGACAAGCTCGAAGCCAAACGCCTTGCGGCCATGGCTGGCGTGCCCACCATCCCGGGGCGTCCCGAGGCGCTGGAGAGCGCCTCCGCCGCCTGTGAAGCGGCGGCCGCAATCGGGTATCCGGTCCTGCTCAAGGCGCAGGCCGGAGGCGGGGGGCGCGGCATGCGGGTTGCCGTAGACGAGGCGGCGTGCCGCGAAGGTTTCGGGCAGGCCGTGCGTGAGGCCCGGGCCGCGTTCGGCGACGGGCGGGTCTTTGTGGAGAAGTACCTGGAGCGGCCGCGCCACATCGAGGTTCAGATACTGGCCGACGCCCATGGAAACATCGTGTACCTGGGCGAGCGTGAATGTTCGATCCAGCGGCGCCACCAGAAAGTCATCGAAGAAGCCCCTTCGCCGTTCGTCAGGCCCGAAATGCGTGTCGCCATGGGCGAAGCCGCAGTGTCGCTGGCGAAGGCCATCCGCTATCGTTCAGCCGGAACGGTGGAATATGTGGTTGACGCCGACGGGAACTTTCATTTGCTGGAGATGAATACCCGCTTGCAGGTGGAGCATCCGGTGACCGAATGGGTCGCCGGTGTCGATCTGGTCCAGTGGATGTTGCGCATTGCCGGCGGCGAGGCGCTCGATTTCAGCCAGGACGATGTGCGGTTGAACGGCTGGTCGATGGAGGCGCGAGTCTGCGCGGAGGACCCGCAACGCGGATTTCTCCCGTCTGCCGGGCGGCTGAGCATCTGGCGCCCGCCGGCCGCAGGGTACAGGGCCGGGCCCGGCCCGGTTGCGATGAGTTCCGGGAAAGCGTGCCCGGACGCCGTCGCCGTGCGCCTGGATGCGGGGGTAGAGGAGGGTGACGAGGCCTCGATGTACTACGACTCGCTGATTGCCAAGCTGGTCGTTTACGGTGACACCCGCGAACAGGCTGCCGCCCGTCTGGCCCGCGCGCTGGACGAATTTGCGGTTGCCGGTCCCGCCACCAACCTTCTGTTCCTGGCCTCCCTGGCAAGGCATCCGAAGTTCATCGAAGGCGATCTTTCCACTGCTTTCATCGCCGAGGAATATCCTGGCGGTTTCGATCCCGAAGCGGATTGTCCGCCGGCAACGGCCGAGTTGCTGGGCGCCATTGCAGTCATGGTCCAGGATCGCTGCGCGCGGTTCTTTTCGCGAGACTGGACGGAGGCGGTTGCAGTATCCGGCGGGAGGGAGCGGGCGCTTGCGCGAAAGTGGAGCGGCAGCCGCTTGCAGGTGCGTTTCGGCAAGAGTTCATACGGGTTGAGCAGCGCCTGGCGTCCGTTCGAGCCGATCGCACAATGCGAGGTGCAGCGGCTGGCGGGAAACCGCAAGAACCCGCAAGAGATGGGTTTCGGGCTGGCGCGCGCCGGTCTTGATGTGATCGTGAGCCATGGCGGCTGGCGGCAGCGTTTCACATTGCTGTCGCCGCGGTCGGCCCAGTTGAGGCGTCGCATGGCGGCACGGCCGAAGAAGTCCAGGATCAGCGTGCTGAGCGCTCCGATGCCGGGCGTGCTCACAAAATTGCGGGTCGAGGAAGGGCAGGAAGTCAAGGCGGGAGAAGAAGTTGGCGTCATCGAGGCCATGAAGATGGAAAACAGCATCCGGTCGCCCCGAGACGGCCGGATACTGCGCATCGAGGTTGAGCAGGGCGACAATCTCGATGCCGATCAGATCATCCTGCAGTACTCATGAATCACAATACGGAAAGCCTGATCCAGGGCGTTCTCGCTGGCAACCGTCGCAGTTTGGCGCGCGCGCTGACTCTGGTGGAATCGGCGCGCGAAGACGATCGCGCCGCCGCCCGGGACCTGCTTGCGCGGCTGAGGCGGTCGCGCCCTGCCATCGCCCGTATCGGTATTACCGGCCCCCCGGGCGCAGGCAAGTCCACGCTGGTGGAACAACTGGGCCTGCGTCTGGTTGAAGCAGGGCAGCGCGTTTGTGTTCTGGCGATGGACCCCACATCCTCGCGCACGGGCGGATCGATACTCGGCGACAAGACCCGTATGGCCGCGCTGTCCCGGAGGGCGGGCGTGTTTATCCGCCCGTCCCCGACGGGCGCGGGCTCGGGCGCTCTCGGCGCACGCACCCGACAGGCCCTCGAGGTGCTGGCCCGCGGCCCGTTCGATTACCTGTTCCTGGAGACGGCCGGAGCAGGGCAGGCCGACACCGACATTGCCGGAATGGTGGATGTGCTGGTGCTGGTGCTCCAACCGGGCGGCGGCGACGAGCTGCAGGGAATGAAGCGGGGGGTGCGCGAACTGGCGGACCTGATCGTGGTCAACAAGGCCGATGGCGACCTGCTCGAACTGGCGAACTCCACGGCGGCGGATTACGCCCGCTCGGTTCCTGCGGCCCGCCGGGCGGGCGCGGTGGTCTGCTGCTCGGCGCTGGACGGCGGCGGCGTGGACGAGTTGACGCAGAACATTTCCGCCCTGGCCGAATCACGCGCCCGGGGCGATGGCAAGGCGCCCGCACAGGACGCGACCGGCAAGGTGGAGCGTTTGAATCACGTGGCGCTGGCCACTCGGGATCTGGAGAAGGCCGCAGCCTTCTATCGCGATGTTCTGGGAGCGGAAGTGTCTGCCTCCAGGCCGATGCCGGAACACGGCGTGAGCACCGTGTTTGTGCGCCTTCCCGGCAGCGTCCTGGAACTGCTTGAGCCGTTGGGCGAGAAATCGCCGGTGGAGGGATTTCTCAAGCGCAAACCCGAGGGGGGAATGCATCACATCTGCTGCGAGGTGGACGATATTCTCGCCGCCCGGGATCGCGTGCGGGAACATGGCGTTCGCATTCTTGGCGACGGCGAGCCCCGCATCGGCGCGCATGGCCTGCCGGTTATTTTCCTGCACCCCAAGGATTGCTTCGGGGTGCTTGTCGAACTGGAGCAAAGCTCCGCTTGAGGGAGGTTGAAATGCCCCTGATATTCGCGGTTTCGGGAACGCTGCTGCTGGCGGCGTCGGTTTTACTTGGCGCCTACGGGACTCACGGCCTTTATGAGGCGGGCGCGGCGCTTCGCGAAGTGCGCGCCTGGGACTGGGCAAACCAGATTCAGGTGGCGCATTCACTGGGTCTGCTGCTTGTGGCGTTGTTGCTGCGCCGGCAGCCGGACAGCCTGTTCTACAAGCTGGGAGGCTGGCTGCTGATTGTTGGCATGGCGCTGTTTTCCGGCCCGATTCATGTCGGAATCCTGGGAGGTCCGGATCTCATGGCGGTGACGCCCTATGGCGGGATGGCGTTGGCGCTGGCCTGGCTGTGCTCCGCCGTGGCCGTCTGGCGCGACTTCCGCTTCTGACAGGTTCTTCCGCTCGATCGTTTCACTTCCCCCAGTGCGGGGGGAGCGTCGAAGCCCGGGGACGAGCGCCGTTTTTCCGGCGCGAACGAGCCCGACGACTTCGATGGACTTATGCGCCTTCCCGCAACGGGGGCGGCGAGTCCCCGGAGAACGCCCTGGCGCTGCCCGTGTTGATCACGGCCCGGATATCGGCCTCGTGGTTTGCTCCGCGGCAGTATTTCCTCAGCATGCCCTGCAGGTTGGGCCGCTTCTCGCCCGGCGTTTCGCCGCGACCGATGCCTCCGCCCAGTTCCAGGAATGAATCCACCCCGTTCTCCACGGCCCATTGCATGCATCCCACCCAGTTGACTGGGTTGATGAGCTGAAAGAACAGCCGGGTACGCATGGCGTCGGGCGTGGGGTCGTGTGGTCTGGCAGTGTAGTTGGACAGTACTGGATAGCGGCCGGCGGAGAAGTTGGCGGCGTCGAGTGCCTTGCGGAACTTGCGGGCGGCAGCGACCATCAGGTAGGTATGAAAGGCGCCCTCGGTGGCCAGCGGCGTACCCCGCTTGCGCGGCTGGTTGCGGGCCAGATCCTCTGCCAGCCGCTCCAGATCCGCATGCGTTCCGCCCACCACGGTCTGGGTGGGCAGGTTCAGGCCGGCAATCTGGCAGCAGTGCCGGTCGGCAAGCCGCCGCGCATCCTCGGGGCCCATCGCGAGCGCCAGCATCCCGCCTTCGCCATGCTCGCCCATCAATCGCCCGCGCTCGCTGACCAGACGCAGCGCGTCTTCGAAGCGCAAGGCGCCGGCGGCCACCAGCGCGCTGTATTCTCCCAGGCTGTGACCGGCCGCCGCCAGCGGCGCGATCCGGCCTTCGGTCAGTGATTCGGCCACCCGCAGGCAGGCAATCGAATGGGTCAGCAAGGCCGGTTGGGTATAACGGGTCCGTCCGATCTGTTGCTCCGGATCCGAGAAGCTCAGTTGCCGCATGTCGTAGCCGAGCGTTTCGCTGGCCAGATCATAGACCTCGCGCGCGGCCTGGAATGACTCGCAGAGATCGCTTCCCATCCCGGCGTACTGGGCGCCCTGGCCGGGGAAGACCAGCATCAGGGAGGACACAAGCCTTTCCTCAGGCGGCTTGCGCCTGCAGGCGGGAGGCTTCTTCGCCGATGATCCTCAGACCTCCAAACACCATGTCGGCGTTCCCGCATACGTTGATTCTTATGCATTCGCGCGAGTGGGCCCAAGGCGTGTGCAACCCCGGAAAGAACTCGCTGCCGGAAAGGATCATGACGCCGCGCGTCTTGAGCCGACGATACAGGGCTCGATTGTCGTTCAGGCCGGGAAACCAGAGCCAGAGAAACATCGAGCCTTCCGGCTTGTGGATGTGGTAGTCGCATGCGGTCAGGGTTTCGTGGCAAAAATCCATGGCCTCGGCAACCTTGCGCTGGTAAAAGGGCCTGATCATGTCGCGCGCCATGCGCAGCAATTCGCGGTTCTCCAGCAAGGGCGCCGCCAGCGCGGCGCCCGCTGCTCCCACCGCGAGTTGGGTCAGCGCATTGATGCGCCCCAAGGTCTCGATCACTTCCTCGTTGGCCACCACGATTCCCGTGCGCAGGGCGGGAAGCCCGATTTTCGACAGGCTCATGGTCAGGATGGTGTTTTCGTTCCATTGCGGCGAGGCATCCACGTAGATCATGCCCGGGAACGGCAAGCCGTAGGCGTTATCCACGATCAAGGGCGCTTTTCGCGCTTTCGCAACCTCGTCCAGCCTGGCCAGTTCGCTCTCGCGGATCACGTTTCCGGTGGGGTTGGTGGGACGTGAAACGACGATCGCGCCCATGTCCTCGACATCTTCCAGGCCGTCCATGCGCAGGCCATACTTGAACTGTCGGCCAGGGAGCTTGTGAATGATCGACCGTCTGGAGGCGATGTCGGCTTCATCCGCGAGCAGTCCCTTGTAGCCGATGTACTCCGGGCAAAGCGGAATGATGATGCGCCGGCGCTTGCCGCCGGGTCCGACGCCGCCGAACAGGTTGAACAGGAAGTAGAAGCCGAGCTGGCTGCCTGGCGTAAGCGCTATGTTGCTTGCCGTGAGCGGCCAGCCGTATTCCTCGCACAGCAGGTTCGCCAGGGATTCGCGGAAATGCCGATCGCCCAGCGGTTCCGGGTAGACCGAAGCCATACGGTCGAAACGCTCCGGGTTGGCGGCGATCCTGGCCAACTCGGCGCGGAACAGTTCGGCCACTTCGGGAATGATTGCCGGGCTGCCGCCGCCCAAGCGGTGTACGGTGTCCACTCCGGGCAGCTTGCGCGACATGTCTTCCATCAATTTCTTCGCGCCGCTGTGGGCGTTGAAGGTTCGGACAAAATTGGAGAACTGCATTACAACAACACCTTGTCAAAGTTCGGTCGTGGTTTTCAGCAACTGCGATGGAGTGTACCTGTTTTTACGGTTGAGCTACTCGTACGATTCAGCCTTCAGCATAACATGACGGTTCGTCTTCCAGCTTGCCTGTTACTGTAGGGACGCCTTTGGCCAGGAGTGCCGAAGCGCCTCGTCTCGCTGTTTGCATTACGAGAGTGTCCGGCAGCAACTATCGACCGCCCGGGGAGAGCGGAGCCCTTGCCTCCGGGTCTGGCGTCAGGCGGAGAACCCGGTTTGTACCGGGCTCGCGATTATTCGGCGCTGTTGCGGCAACGCCTGGATCCGGGCGCTCAGGAATCCGGTTCGCACGCTCCGGCCAGTTTCTGCGCCTGCCGCCAGGCTTCTGGCCACTCCGATGGTGGCGGAGGTCCCATTTTTTCAACGCGCGGCATACCCGTATTGGAAAGCAGCGGGGTTCTCCCGAGGGTTCCGGAGCCGGGCGCACCCGCAGGCGCACTTCCGGACAGACCTGCAGGCGCGCTTCCGGGCAGGCCCACAGACGCACTTCCGGGCAGACTCGCAGGCGCACTTCCGGGCAGACCCACAGGCGCATTTCCGGGCAGGCCCGCAGACGCGCTTCCGGGCAGGCCTGCAGGCGTGAAAGCGCCTGCTCCCGACACGCTCGCCGCCAGGGCGGGCGCATTACTGTTGAGCGGAGCGCCCGTGGCTGAAGCCAGCGTGTTCCCGACGCCCGAGGCCACCTGACTTGCGGATTGGACGGGCTTTACCCACTCGCCACCATCCACGGCGAGGGTGACGGCTGGCTGGCCGGAGCCTTTCGGCGAGGCAAGCCTGGGGGAGTACTTGATGCCGCTGGCCAAACCCTTGCCCAAGCTTGCGGCGATTTTCGCCCCCTGGACTTCGGGTTTGTTGCGGACCGACTCCAGGGCCAACTCCATGGCCCCGTCCACCAATTTGCCGGCTATCGGGGCCATCAGACCAGGCCCGGAAGGCCGAACGCTCCACGATGGGTATTCTCCGGCAGGCAATCGTTGACCTTGCGGAGTGAACCAGCTTGCTGTCCGGACGGAATGGTTGGCGGCCTGAACGCCGCCAGACTGACCCGTTTTTCGGACAGCGGCGGAAGCCGGATCCGTAGCAGTGTTGTGCGGCAATCGTTCCATGCCGTCCGGGGTCACCCAGCTTCCCGATGAAGCCAGCGAGGCCGACGAGGCGTCTCCGGGGATCGGCGCATCCAGTGCGCTGGTCTGGGCGGGCCGCTGCGCGAGGTTGCCGTCTGTGCCCTTCGCCGCCGGCGCATCCAGTGCGCTGGTCTGGGCAGGCTGCTGCGCGAGGTTGCCGTCTGTGCCCTTCGCCGCCGGCGCATCCAGTGCGCTGGTCTGGGCAGGCTGCTGCGCGAGGTTGCCATCCGCGCCCTTCGCCGCCGGAACGGCCTCCGGCGTGCGGCCTGAGGTCCGATTGCGCAAATCGGATTGGGTGGTCCCCGCAGTATTGGGCTGATTCCCGTTGCCGGCAACCTGCAAGGCGTCCGCAGCGAGCGCCCGGCTGCTTGCAGTCGTTTCGGCGGAAGCGGGAGGGAACAGCGGCGGCACCGCCTCGTCCAGCACAATCAGGAAGTGCTCCGCAACGGGCGGCAGCTCGACCTCCCGGTCTTCCAGCAACCTGCGGCCATCCAGCCCGATAGCGTCGTTATAAAACTCCACATTGGAATCCTTCTCGATTCGGAGCACGCCTCCTTCCAGGGCTGCGCCGGCAAAAAGACCCCTGGATCGCGCCAGGGCCACGGTCTGGTTCTCCAGCTTGTTGTCGGTCCCCGCGCCGGCCATCCCGCCCAGGTTTCCTGCCGCGTAGGCCGCGTCGGCGCCAAGGGTGAATTGCCCGCCGGAAATTGCCTCAACGGCCTTGGGATCCTTGAACACGACAATCAATTGCGACATCGATATGCCGAACTGCAAACCGATGCTGCCGCTGGTCAAGCGCACGAATGCCGGTTTGCTCCATTCTCCGGAGGCCTGCCGCTTGGCCAGAACGCCACGCCCATGCTGTGCGCCGCCGAGCAGCCCCACCTTGACGAACTCGGGGAAAACCGCCACGGCATGGGCGTTTTCCAGCAAGCCGGGAGGCGGTTCGTCCAGCGAACCGCGTATCTCCTGGAGAATCGATGCGGCATGCATCATCCGGTCGTCCAGCTTCTTGTCGGCAAGCACGGGAACCGCGAACAGAAACACCGTCAGCCCTACAAATGATTTGCGAATCATGGCTGCCCTCCCGGGTAGCGTTATTGGTTGAACAAATATACATGTTTTCATCATGTTGTCAATAACTCTTGCATTGTTGCATGAATGAGAGCCGCTTGTTTGCGCTCCTGCGCCGGCAAAATGGCTGGAAGCGGGTGGGAGTGACGCCGAAAAAGAAGGGGGCGCCGGCGCCTCGCCGGCGTCCCGAGGCGGTCAGGCCGGATTCATGGTCGGGGTGACTGGATTTGAACCAGCGACTCCTGCCACCCGAAGACAGTGCTCTACCAGGCTGAGCTACACCCCGACTGAAAGGCGGTATACCCCCTGAAGCTAATAGGCGCGCTCTGCCGCGAACCGCGCCAGCGACTCCAGCACATCGCGAAATTTCGAATCCGGCAGGACCGCCAATGCATCCACGGCGCGCTCGGCGGCTTCCCCGGCGCGCCTGACGGTGTATTGTAGCGCCCCTGTCGATTCGATCGCCTCCATGACTTGGGGCAGGTTCTCCAGACCGTTTGTGCGCAACGCATTGCGCAGCGCCGCCTGCTGTGACGGGGAACCGGCTTGCATCGCGTAAAGCAGCGGCAGGGTGGACTTGCCCTCCTTCAGGTCGGTGCCCACATTCTTTCCGAATGCTGTTTCTCCGCCGGAGTAGTCCAGCGCG
Source organism: Gammaproteobacteria bacterium (assembly GCA_965115835.1). Taxonomy (GTDB): domain Bacteria; phylum Pseudomonadota; class Gammaproteobacteria; order Steroidobacterales; family Foliamicaceae; genus Foliamicus. Next base: position 1,280,410 of record OZ220471.1, on the reverse strand, counting down.
TCGTCGGCAATCTGGTAAGCCATGCCCAGTTCGAATCCGTAGGTGGCCACAGCCGCCTCCAGGGCGCGGTCGGAGTCCGCCAGGATGGCGCCGATCTGCGCGCAGGCCTTGAACAGTGACGCCGTCTTGCGGCGGATCACATCCAGGTACTGCTCTTCGGTCACGGCCGGCTGGTTGAGGTTCATCAGTTGCAGCACTTCGCCTTCCGCAATCCGATTGGTGGTTGCGGCAAGCACTTCCACGGCGCGGTTCTTTTGCAGCGTCTCCACGATCAGTTCGAAGGCGCGCGAATAGAGGAAATCGCCCACCAGCACGCTGGCGGCCGGGCCTTGCAGGACATTGGCCGATGTCCGTCCGCGGCGCAGTTCCGCTTCATCGACCACATCGTCGTGCAGCAGCGTGGCGGAATGGATGTACTCCACGATGACGCCTGCGCGAACCTGCGGGCCGCCGGGCGGACAGCCCAGTGCGCGGGCCACGAGCATCAGCAGCATGGGGCGTATGCGCTTGCCGCCGGCGTTGAGGAGATACTGCGCCACCCGTCCTACCAGCGGAACGTCGCTGCGCAGATGTTCGTGGATCAGCCGGTTCAGCAGGCTCCAGTCCTTGCCCACAAGCCGGAGCGCCTGCCTGATTGCCTCGCTGCTGCTCACCGGGCGAATCATATCAACTTGCCTGCCCGGGAGTCCGCACGAGGCGTTGCGGGAGGCGGGTTCGCCGGTTTCCCTGGATCGAGCTGTAGCCATGCAATGCCCGCCTTGCCCGATTCCGTGGTTTTTCCGGCTTCTTGCAAGGGCGCCCGGGCATTGTGGTCGTCCTGTCCGTATTTCCGGACGAGTCCCGCCTGGGTCCGGCGGATCCGCCCCGCCCTTGGGCGGGGCGGGGCAGGCCGCTTGCGAGCGCGCGCCTTGCGGCGTTCCCCGCCCGGTATTCCACCAATCGGCGAGAGACTCGCGTCAGTCCGCCAGCCAGCGGAGCAGGGGCAATATGGTGATGGCCAGCGCGACGGCCGTCAGGGTTGTGACGGAACGAATCGCCGCGCCCAGAAAACCTGTGGCAAGGACAGCCGCCTGATTCAGCCGGTCGTTCAGTATTTCGACAACATTCAGGCTTGCGCCGTTCCATGAGGCAAGCAACTCCCAAAGGGCGGGCAGGGTAAACAGGGCAAATACGGAGGCGGCCAGGGCGCTTCCGCCCAGCACCATCCATCGCAGCCGTTGGCGCCGGCGGATCTGTCCGAGAACTCCCGCCACGAACTGTTCGTCCGCTTCCGGGGGTGTCTCGGCGGCGGCGAACAGCATCGCCATCTGGCGTTCGATGTCCCTGTTGGCGTCAGTATCCTGCATCCAGTCGCTCCCGCATTTTCCGGTTGCCGCGGTGGATCAGCGACTTCACTGTCCCCAGCGCCAGACCCGTCATTTCGCTGATCTCGCCGTGCGAGTAGCCGTAAGCATAATTCAGAACCACGACCGCGCGCTCGCGTTCCGAGAGAACCGAGAGCGCCTGCTCCAGTTCGATGGCGGTTTCGGGCGCTGCCGCAGGCGCCTCGTTCTCCGGGTTGTCCGCCTCCGCAGCCAACCGCTCCGCCAGCCGTTGCCGCTTTTGCGCCGCGCGCCGACCTTGCAAAAACTGGTTATACGCGATCTTCATGAGCCAGGCGGAAAAACGGGCCGCGTCCTTGAGGTCCCCGAGCCGCATCCAGGCGCGCACGAAGGTGTCCTGCGCCAGATCGTCCGCCTCGGCATGATCGCGGCAAAGATGGCGCAGCCAGCCCCGCACCCGGCCCTGATGCTTCGCGACCAGCTTGCCGTAGGCCGCGTGGTCGCCAAGCCGGGCCTGCAGCACGAGCGGCCGGTCGCCTTGCGGCATGACGCGCCCCGGAAAGAACTTATCGGCTGTGGCGCGATCGCAATACCCACAGGAGAGTCAACCCCAATCCGATCAGCAGCGGAATGGATCCGATGCCCGCCAGGGGGCCAAATGCGTCGTCCTCGCCGACAAGGTAGCCGAATGCGCCAATGCCCAGGCCCACGGCCACGAGGACGACGCCGCGGCGCAGGTCCTGGTCCTTTTTCGGCGGCGCCTTCGGATCGCTGATCTGTTCGAGAAGTTCCGCAGGCACTTCATGCCCCTTTTCGAGCGCGGTGCGCAGAGTGTTCTGGATATCCCGGTCCCTCTTGAACCGGAAGAACATCCAGGCCACCGGAATCAGCACTATGGGGCCGAAAATGAACAGTACGGCAGTAAATCCGACCAGTCCGCCCATGAAATCATTCATTGGAGTCTCCTGCTTGTGGTTGTCTGCAATTCAAGGATGCTTGCCCGGACGCATTCGGATGCATTTTCTTGCGCGCCAGGGCGATAGCGCCTGGACTTGCATGGGGGGCGCTCAGCCCGAGGCCAGCTTGTGGGCCTGACGGGTGGGTTCGGGTATGCGGTACTTCGGAGCGCATTTCAGGATCAGCTCCACCGCCGTTTCCAGGCTTGTGCGGTGGCCGACGGACACGTACACCGGGCGCACGTTGGCGCGGGTCCGGACTACCGAGCCGATGAGCTCGCCGCTGCTGAACAGGGGCGTCCGGGCGCCACGTTCGCAACCCGGCTCTTCGTGGGCGCCGATCAGTCGCGATTTGGCGGCGCCGATCGCAGGGGTGTCCAGCAGCACTCCCAGGTGGCACGCCACGCCGAAACGCCGTGGATGAGCTATGCCCTGGCCATCGCAGATCAGCAGGTCCGCGTGTTCGGGCAGGGCGCGGAGCGCGGCCAGCGCAGCAGGGCATTCGCGAAAGGAGAGCAGGCCGGGCACATAGGGGAAACGCAGCTCCGTGGTGATGATCGCGTGGCCTTTTGGCGTCAGGGACGGAAAGTCCAGCAATACGGCGGCAGCCCTGGCGCGCCGGTTGCGGATGCCGATGTCCACGCCTGCGACGGTGCGGATATCGCCGATGCGGTCTTCGCAGAGGACATGCCCGCGCAATGATTCCTGGATGGAGCGCGCCTCGGCCGGGGAGACGTTCCACTCGTGGTTGGGGAGCGGCGCTTTGGCTATGGCTGGCGCCGCCGCACGGCCCGGGCGATGTAGTGGTCGAGGCTCACGTAGCGTCCGCCGCCCAGATAGAACAGGGCCAGCAGCATGACGAAATAGGTTGCGCCCAGCGCCACGCCGTTGTTCAGGATCACCAGGCTGCCGAACTCGGAGAACCAGCCGGAATCGCCGTGGAGGGTTTCGCCCTGATCTCGCAGAATCCGGCGGGCCTCGCCCAGGCGCTCCCGCGCTGCGTTGATGTCTTCGCCCGGAAACGGGCTGCGCGGGTCGGCGGTAATCTGCCAGCCGTTCTTCCAGTGGACGGTGGTCACGGCCACTGCCATCACCCCCATCAGCGGAATGCAGACCAGCCGTGTGGCCAGTCCGAGCAGCAAGGCGACGGCGCCGATGATTTCGGTTGCCGTCGCCAGAAAGGCCATCAGCTCCGGCAGCGGATATCCCAGGCGGTCGAAATACCGGGAGGTGAACTCCAGCCCCCGCTGCGGGTGCCACTTGTTGTTGCCCGCTACCCAGAACACCGGAACGAGGTAGAGGCGCAGGGCCAGGGGCGCGATCCAATCGACAAGGCGCAGGCGTTTCATCGCGCCGCAAGCCTGCCGAACCGCCCGATCCATGAGATTCTTCATGGTGCGACCGAACCCGCCGGTGTCACCGGATCGGGCCGCAGCCTTGCAACCTCTTTTCTGATGTCATGTTTTCTCTGCTGGCTGCAACAACAGTCCGGGGCGGGCTTGCCCTTTCCGGCCTGCGGACGATTCCGCCACGTTTGCGCGCGCGCCTGCTCGCTCCGCCACGAGGCCCGGTGCGCCCGCATCCATAAATTATCGCTGGAATCCTCAAATGATCGGAAGACCGTGTTCTCCCTTGTGCAGCCATCTCAGCTGGGGACCCGCCCGATCATCGAGCGCCTGCGCTTCGTCGAACAGCAGCAGTAGCGGCGAGGCGTTCTGCGACTTTTCCTTGTTTACGAAGTCTTCCCAGGTAAGCCCCGCCCGCTGTTCGGACTTGCCTTTCGAGGCGTCTGCCGAGCCTTCCAGCCTGGCTCCGAACCCGGAAACGCCTCCGCCCACTTTCGCGCCCTTGCCCGTTTGCGTTGTATCCGTGCCCAGCATCTTTGCGGCGGCGCCGGGGACGAAGGCTTCGGCGATTTTCCTTTTCAGCCGGAAATCGTCGTGCAAATCGACTTCATCGTCCATTGCGCAAACCCGCGCCCGCAGCTCTCCGTTGATGCCTCCGTCACCTCCGGGAACCTGCATGGCCAAACTTTTCAGGCGGGAAAGCAGCGCCGTCTTGCCGGCGCCCGGAGCGCCTTGGAAAAGCCAGGTCGCCCCTTTCCAGGCATCGTCGCTGCCGGAACGCCAGGCATTCATCCGATCCTGCAGGTCTTCCGCAAGCCCGTTGATCTGCTCTTTCCTTCCGGCGAAAGCGGGAGGGTCCTGACGATCCCCGCGCCGGGCAAACTCCTTCAGCCCCCCGAGGTCGGGACTCCGGGCTTTGGCGTCCCTGTGCTTTGGGCTGTCCGACATGATTTCAGTGTATCAGGAACTCCCGACCCGAACGGCAAGCAAGACGAGTGCGCCTTTCGCTACCGCTCAGTGTCTCCCCAGCCTGTTGGCGGAAAGGGGCGGGCGGGAATCGCAGCCGGACAATTGTTGACCGCCCCGGCGCGCATGGGTAGGCTTGGCGAGCCTCATGGCAAGGACGTACGCTTGATGAGCCATCCGCAATACTTCGATCATCCGGTCCTGGATCACCTCCTGGAAACGGTGGCGCAGTTGGGTAGCGAACTGTGGGCCACCCGGCGGCGTCTGGCGGTGCTGGAGAAGGCGCTGACCGAATCGGGCGCGTTGCCCGAAGACATCGTGGAGCTTCGGAGGCCGTCCGCCGGGGAAGTCGCTGAGGAAACGGCCCTGCGGGACGCCTTTGTCCGGCGGGTGTACGCCGGTTTCGCCCGGGGCGGGGAACAGCAGGAGGCCCCGCCCGAACCGTAGGAGTATCAAGGTATGGACCGTGGACAACTGGGCGGACTGAACCGCCTTCCTTCCCTGGACGCCGAGAGCCGTCTCGGCTTCTGTCAGAGTTTGCGCACCCTGATTACCGCCGGCGGCGTAAGCTCCAGGTCCCGGCAGGAGGCTCAAGAGGCGCTCCGGGAAGCCGGCACGGCGGCGGATGACATAGGGGAGATCTGCCGGGTGGTGGAACGGCTGCCGCACACGCAGATTCGCAACCGCATGCTTCGCAGCGTTCAGGACATGACCTGGGATTCCGCGCTGGGCGCCATGGATGAGGACCGGGAGCGGCTGGAAAGAGAGCTGCTGGAGGGCTCGGGCGACCCTCATCTGCTGCTTGACGACCGGTTTGAAACGCCGGACTACGCGAAGTTCGATTTTCATCTGCAGCCGGGCGGCTATGTGGGCGAGACGCTTGCCGGAGAGCTGTATCACCACGGAACGCAGGCCTTCTACATGGGCATGAATGAAGGTGATGCGGTCCACAACGGTCTGGTGGGCTGCGGGCATGAACCCCTGGGCGGCAAGGTGGAGCGGGCGCTCGATCTGGCCACCGGCATCGGGCAATGCGCAACCGCGCTCAAGCAGCGTTATCCCCGTGCCGAAGTGTGGGGCCTGGATCCTTCTGCGGCGCTGCTGCGCTACGCCCATCGACGGGCGAGGCGCATGGCCCTTCCGGTGTATTTCAAGCAGGCCGCCGGAGAGGCAACCGGGTTTGCAGACGATTATTTCGATGTGGTGAACAGCTACATCCTGTTTCACGAAATTCCCTTCGAGGCGACCGAGGCGGTGGTCCATGAGATCTTCCGCATCACGAGGCCCGGCGGAGTGTTCAACATCTACGACTTCCCTGCCGGCGACTTCATGCCCCCGGAAACGCGCTACATGTTCGAGCACGACCACCGCGATAACGGCGAACGCTGGTCGATCGAGTTCATGGAAGGCGATTTTGACGGCGTGTTGCGCTCGGCGGGCTTTCGGATCACGCCCGGCCCCCGCCAGTTCCTGGTGGTGAAGACCTGGCACTGCCACAAGCCGGAGTAGCCCCGACCGGCTCGCGCCATCCGAGGGCGCCTGCGCCTGATCGACTGCTCGCCTGCCTTCCTTGCGCGCCGCCTGCGCGTTGAAGCCTGCGGGGAATTTGCCCGGGTTTTGGTATGATTTCACGGTCAGACAAAAGGAGTTCGGAAGTGACGAAAAGAACAGGCGGTTGGCGTTCCCGGTGCTATCGGACAGGCAGCCTCGGTGTTGTTTCGGTGTTGCTGGTCTCGGCGTGCGGGGGTTCCGACGACCCGCCGCCGCTGCCCCCCAGGATCAGCGTCTCGACCTCCAGCGTCAGTGCGGACGTGGGCGGTGAAAGCGTTTCGGTGGGTGTGAGCAATGCGGGCGGCGGTACGTTGAACTGGACGGCGTCCATCCCTTCCGGCGTTGGCTGGGCGCGGATTTCCAGCGGCGCCAGCGGCACGGGCTCCGGCACTGTGCAGATCGAGGTGGACAAGAATTCCGGCGCCGCGCGCGAGTTTGCGCTGACGATTTCGGCTCGTGGCGCAACCTCGCAAACCGTCACCGTGCGGCAGGCGGATGCGCCGGCCGTGCTCGATCTCTCATCGCCAGGCGCCAGCCTTGACGGCAATGGAGGCAATATCACCCTCACGGTGCGCAATGCGGGCCACGCCACGATGCCATGGACTGCGACTCTTCCCGACGATGTGGAGTGGGCCTGGATCGAAAGCGGCGCATCCGGCAGCGATGACGGGGAGGTTGTGGTTCGATACAACCGCAACGGCGGGGAAGACCGGGAGCTTGAGGTTACTGTCGCCGCCCCGCAAGCCGCCAATTCGCCTCAATCCGTTTCCCTGAGCCAGGACTGGTTCGCAACGGCTGCCTGCACCTATGCCGAAGCCCGCGGGGAGGTCATGGAGTTGTTGCGGGAAGCTTATTACTTCAATGACGAGCCTGCGCAAAGGGCCAAGTACGCCAATCTGGCGCTGGAGGACTACAAGGATCTGGACGCTCTTCTGGAGGCGATACGCTGGATGCCGGAGACGCGCGACAGGGGTTTTACCCACTGGGAGACCCGAGCCGAGTACGAAGCGGTGTTCGCCGCCGAGTCCTATCTTTTCGGATTCCGACCCAGCTACGCTCTGGACCTGCGCGGGAATCCCATATATATCCAGGCGCTTGATGTCTATCAGGGCTCTCCGGCGGGGGATGCGGGGCTCAGGCGCGGAGACAAGATCGTGTCGTTGAACGGAAAGTCAATCGAAGGCCTTTCCCTTGACGAGATCGACAAGGAACTGGGGCCCAACGAGGACGGATACACGGCGACCTTCGAGATCGAGAGCCTGTCGGGGCAGCGCAGGACCTTCGAGATGGCAAAGCGTCTGGTCCGTACTCCGACAGTGCCGGAAGAGCATGTGGAGATATTCGAAACCGCCGCCGGAAAGGTCGGCTACCTTCATTTCCGTACCTTTTTCGGCGATGCGAACGACCGCTTGCTGGAGGAATTCGCCGCTTTCAAGTCGGCGGGAGTCAGGAACCTGATCGTGGACCTTCGCTACAACGGTGGCGGCAGCGTGCCCATCGCGCACGGTCTGGCGAGCTTGATCGGCGGGCCGGAACTGTTCGAGGCTGGCAAACGCACGGTACTGTCCCGGCGGATCCACAATAATCTGCTGGCTACTGTTTACAACCAGAACGAGACCACCTATTTCGGTTGCAGCACTTACGGCGCGCCGGAGCTGGTTGCCAAGTGCGAGAACGAATCCTCGCTGCGGGATCTCGAGAAGGTGGTCTTCATCACCAGCGGCGGGTCTGCATCCGCCAGCGAGTTCGTGATTACTGCGCTTCAGCCTCACGAGAATGTTGCGCTGGTGGGCGAGCGCACCTTTGGCAAGCCGGTGGGGCAATACGGATATGCTTTCTGCCCCCGGCAATGGGGTGTTGGCGAGGGCGTCCTGTGGCCCGTTTCGTTTGCCAACGTGAACTCCGAGGGCTTCGGGGATTACTACAGCGGACTCGAAGTGGAGTGCGAGGTGGAGGACGACCTGACAAAGGCGCTGGGCACGGCGGACGAGGGCCGGATTGCGGTGGCGCTGCGGTATATCGAGACCGGCAGCTGCAGGGCGCCGGCGTCCTCCCTCGTGGCCGGGGAGGCGCGCCTCATGCAACTGTGGCGCCAGCGCCCGGTCGCACGGTTTCTCGGGTATTGATCCCCGCCTGGCGGGAATTGATGCGCCAGCCTCCGGGCGAGCGATCCCCGGACACGCAACCTCCGGCTATTGGCGCCAGCCTTCGCTCCGCTGGTTCTCCGGTTGGCGAGGATCGTTTCGCCGCGCCAGCGCGGTTGCGAGCGGGCTCAGGCTGCGCGAGCCTGCGCCCGGACTGCGGCTTGCTCGCCGATCAGGCGACCGAAGCTCATCGCGGGCATCAGCGACATGCCGCCCACGAAAGCTGCGCCTGAAAGCCGCGTGAAGCCCAGAATCTCGCCGGCGGCATACAGGCCGCCGATGGGTGCGCCCGACTGGTCCAGCACCTGCAGGTTGCCGTCGACCTGCAACCCGCCCGGACTGATCACGGTGACGCCGATGGCCTCGATTCCGTAAAACGGCGGCTTTTCGATGCGGCGCGGCAGGAACAGGCGGCCGAACTCGGGATCCTCGCGCCGGTCCACGGCCTCGTTGAAGCGCTTGATCGTGGCGGCCAGATTTTCGGGCGGAATATCGAACCGGCCGGCAAGCGCTTCGACGGTGTCCGCTTGCTGGAACGCCGGGTGGGTGTTGAAAGCGGGCCGCAGGTCGCGTCCCTGCTTGTCCGGCACGCCCATGTCCGGGGCGTTCTGGCGAATGCCTTCGTCGAACACCATGACCATGCGCATGCCCGGCTGATCGAGAAGCGACGACTCGCTGTAGTGGATGCTCGGGTGGTCTTCGCGCAGGAACCGCTTGCCCCGGTTGTCCACATAGATTTCCCAGGGTGTGCGGTAGGCCGGGGCGAGACTGAAGAACCAGGCGCTCAGGGGGTTACCCGGTTCGGTCAGGAATCCGGCGAACGTGCAAAGGAACCGGTCCGTGTGGTCCACCCTGGCGCCGATGGCCCGGGCCGCGATGATGCCTTCGCCGCGGGAAAAGGGATTGCAATGGGAATGCAGCGGCCACGGCGTGACTTCGTCCCAGAGATCCGGGTTGGCCGCATAGCCGCCGGTCGTGAGCGCCACCTTGGGCGCGCGGAACTCCAGTGACTGGCCGGCCGCCTCCGCCCGCACGCCGGTCACCGCTCCGGATTCGGACGTGATGAGTCCGGTCATGCGGGTCTGCAGGCGCAGGTCGATGCCCCCCGAAGCCACCAGCTCCCGGTGCACGGGCTCGATAACCTTGAGGATCGAGATTGCCTGCTCGCTTCCCCACACATACCTTCGGGTCGTGTAGGGTTCGTGCACCATGCCGGCTACCGGGGTTTCAGGCGCAAGTTCCAGGCCCAGATCCATCAGCCAGTGCAGGGTCTCGGCGGCATTCCCCGTCGCCAGCCGGCCCAGCACCGGATCGATTCCGCCATGAGCGATGCGCTGGGCGTCCCGGTAGTGTTCTTCGGCGCTGTCTTCGATGCCCAGCGCGGCCTGCTGGCGAGTGCCGGCCGCGCTGATCTGGCCCGATGACCAGTACAGGGTGCCTCCCACCCGGCTGTCCGCCTCGATCTGCAATACCCTGGCGCCGCCCTGAGCGGCGAAGATCGCCGCCGGCAGGCCCGCCGAACCGGCGCCGACAACGATCAGGTCGTAGTTCATGATTTCTTGCTGTCCGTGTTGAGGAAAGGCTGGATGAGATCGATGGGCAGCGGGAACACGATGGTGCTGCTGCTCTCGCTGGAAACCTCGGTGAGGGTTTGCAGGTAGCGCAATTGCAGGGCCTGACCCTGTTCGGACAGCTTGGCGGCCGCCTCGGCCAACTGGGCCGCCGCCTGACGCTCGCCCTCGGCATGGATCACCTTGGCGCGCCTTGCGCGCTCCGCCTCGGCCTGGGCGGCAATGGCGCGGATCATGCTCTCGTCCAGGTCCACATGCTTGATTTCAACGTTGGAAACCTTGATGCCCCAGGCGTCGGTGTGCTGGTCGAGGATCACCTGGATGTCCTGATTCAGCTTGTCGCGTTCGGAGAGCATCTCGTCGAGCTCGTGCTGTCCCAGCACCGAGCGCAGCGTGGTCTGGGCCAGCTGGCTGGTGGCCTCGAAGACATTCGCGACCTGGATGATGGCCGGTTCCGGATCCACGATGCGGAAGTAGACCACCGCGTTGACCTTCACCGACACGTTATCGCGGGAAATGACGTCCTGTGTGGGAACATCCATGACGATGACGCGCAGGTCCACCCGTACCATTCTCTGGATGAACGGGATCACGATGATCAGGCCGGGGCCTTTCACCTTCCAGAAGCGGCCGAGCAGGAAGATCACGCCCCGCTCATATTCGGAGAGTATCCGCACCGATGCAACGATGAGCGCCAGAACGATGACTCCAGCTATAAGAAATGTAAACATAATCAGCCTCTTGTGTAAGCTTTTCTCAAAAGGGAAAACAAGTTTGTCCGACCCTTCGGGGCCGGAGGCGAAGCGCCGACTTCCAGCCGCAGGCTGTCCATCGAGTGCACATAGAGTTCCTGGCCCCTGGTGACCGGCGCTGCGCTGCTTGCATGCCAGCGCTCACCCTGTACGAGCACCGGACCGGCGCCCTCGAAGTCCTCCAGCGCCACCGCCCTTCGTCCCACCAGACCTTCCCGGCCGCTCACCACCGGGCGCTGCCGGCTTCGGGTCAGGACCGCCACCATGCCCAGCATCAGCAGCCCCGCCGCCAGACCCACGCCCCCGATCAGTTGCAGGGGCGCCTCGAAACCGGGGATGCCGGTGTTGAACAGCATGATCGAACCGATCACGAATGCCGCTACCCCTCCCAGCCCCAGCACCCCGAAACTGGGCGTGAGCGATTCCGCGATGATAAGGCCCACCCCCAGGACCATGAGCGCCAGCCCGGCGTAATTGACCGGCAGGACGCTCAGCGCATAGGCAGCGAGCAACAGGCAGATGACCCCAACGATTCCCGGCACCAGCGCGCCCGGGTTGTATCCTTCCAGAAGCAGTCCGTACAGGCCGACGATGACCAGCAGATAGGCGACGTTGGGATTGGTCAGAATCGACAGCAGGCGGGTGCGCCATCCGGGTTCCAGCCGCTCGACCCTTGCCCCGGCGGTCTTCAGGATGGTTTTTGCGCCGTTGAGGTCCACTTCGCGCCCGTCGGCCTTCTCCAGGAGATCCCGCACACTGCTGGCGATGAAATCGGCCACATTGGCCTCCACGGCTTCGGTGGCCTCAAGGGTCACGCCCTCGCGGACCGCCTGCTCCGCCCAATCGGCATTGCGTCCGCGCTGGCGCGCCAGCGAACGGATGTAGGACACCGAATCGTTGATGATCTTGCGTTTCATGGCCTCGGCGTCGAGGTCTTCGCCGCTCTTGTCCGGCGAATCTTCGTTGTCTTCGCCATCCTTGCCTGCATCGTCCGGCTCCTCGTCCGCTTTGGAGTCCTGCGCAGTGCGCGGCGCCTCTGCTTCGCCTTCGTCCGACCGTGCCGCCAGACGCAGCAGGACGGGCCTTGCCGGAAGGCTTGCGCCAAGGTCCGCCTTGCCCATGCTCACCGGCGTGGCGGCGCCCAGCGTGGTGGCCTGCGACATGGCTGCCACGTGACTGGCGTACAGGATATAGGTTCCGGCGCTGGCGGCGCGCGCGCCGTTGGGCGTAACGAACACGGCAACCGCCACCTCGGAGGCCAGGATTTCCTTGATCATGTCGCGCGTCGGCTCCAGCAGGCCGCCGGGCGTGTCGAGTTCGAGCACCAGGATGCTGGCCTTGCGCTCCTGCGCGGTTTTCAGGCTGTTCGTGAAATACTCCGCGGTCGCCACGCCGATCGCGTCGTCGATGGAGATTACAAGCGCCACGCCGGGGGATTCGTCCCCGTCGACCGGGAGGTCTTCCGCGCCCGCGGCCCGCCAGCAAAGCAGGCCCGAAATGGCCAGCAGGACGCACCAGGGGAGAAGCCTTCGGGGATTGAAAATCGCTTCCATGAGGAGTTGCGGAAATCATAGCACGCCAGGGATATTCGCCGTTAGAATCCGCCTGGCGTCCCGCCATGGACTTCCCGAGGAGTTGCCCCATGAAACGTTTTCTTGTTGTTGCTGCAAGCAGTGTGTTTCTGACGCTTGCCGCAAGCGCCCAACCGGATTTCGACGATGTGACCGTGCGCGCCGAGCCGGTCGCCGAAGGGCTTTACATGCTCGTTGGGAGAGGCGGCAATATCGGCCTGTTTGCGGGGGAAGACGGCGTGTTCATGATCGATGATCAATTCGCTCCGCTTACGCCCCGGATCAGCGCGGTCGTGGACCAGCTGACCGGACGCTCTGTGGACTTGCTTTTCAATACCCACTGGCACTTCGACCACACCGGCGGAAACGAGAACTTCGGCAAGGCCGGGGCGCTGATCCTTGCGCACCGCAATGTGCGAACCCTGATGAGCGCGCCGCAGACCCTGGCGGCCTTCGACATGGCGCTGCCGGCGGCGCCGGAAGCCGCGTTGCCGGTTATCACCTTCGCCGACACCATGAAGTTTCATATCAACGGCGACACGGTGCGGGCTGTGCATGTGCCCAATGCGCACACCGACGGGGATGTGATCCTGTACTTTGAAAACGCCAATGCCGTTCACACGGGCGATGTGTATATCACCCTGGGCTACCCCTTCATCGATGTCGAGCATGGCGGCCACATCGACGGATTCATCCGTGGCATCGCCGACTTGCTGGATTGGGCCGACGATGACACGAAGATCATGCCCGGACACGGACACCTGTCGAACCGCGCCGAGTTGCAGGAGTTTCACGACATGCTTGTGGAATGCCGGCGCCGGGTCCAGGCCCTGCTGGATCAGGGCAAGTCCTCCGGGGAAATCATCGCGGCGCAGCCTCTGGCGAGCCTGGACGAGCGCTGGAGCAGCGGTTTCATCAGCGGCGAGGCGTTCACTGCGGCGTTGCTTGCAAACCTGGACGGGAAGGGGAAGCCATGAGCGGCAGCGAGGCAAGGACCGCATGGCGCCCGGATAGCTGGCAGGGTTGCGAAACCGCCCAGCAGCCCGTGTACCGCGATACGGGCGCGCTGGAGACCACGCTGCGCGAACTGGCTGCGCTGCCGCCCATCGTGACCAGTTGGGAAGTGGAGTCCCTGCGCAAATCCATCGCCGCCGCACAGCGTGGCGAGGCCTTTGTGCTGCAGGGGGGCGATTGCGCGGAAACCTTCCAGGAATGCACCTCCGACATCATCGTGGCGCGGCTGAAGGTCCTGCTGCAGATGAGCCTGGTGTTGAGCTACGGGCTGCGCAAGCCGGTGGTCCGTATCGGGCGCATGGCCGGACAATACGCGAAGCCGCGTTCCCGCTCGCTGGAATCCCGGGAGCAGGTTTCCCTGCCCAGTTTCCGCGGCGATCTGGTCAACCGCGAATCGTTCACCTCCGGCGGCCGCGAGCCCAACCCGCAACTGCTGCTGCGTGGCTACGAACGGGCCGCATTGACGCTGAATTTCATTCGCTCTCTGGTGGATGGCGGTTTTGCGGACCTGCACCACCCCGAGAACTGGAACCTTGCCTGGGTGGGCCACTCGCCGCAGGCCGCGGCCTACGGGGCCATCGTGGAGCAGATTACGCGCTCGCTGGAGTTCATCGAACATTCCACCGGACGCGACTTGAGCCGCCTGCGGCGCGCGCGCTTCTATACCTCGCACGAAGGCTTGCTGCTGCATTACGAGCAGGCCCAGACGCGGTTGCTGCCGCACCGCGGCCTCTGGTACAACCTCAGCACGCATTTCCCCTGGATTGGCATGCGCACGGCGCAGGTCGCCGGCGGGCATGTGGAGTATTTCCGGGGCGTGGCCAACCCCATGGGCGTCAAGGTTGGTCCCGCCATGACAACCGAATGGCTCTTGCAGTTGCTCAAGGTGCTCAATCCAGACAATCAGCCGGGGCGTATCACGCTGATTCACCGCATGGGCGCCGGAGCGGTGGGCGACCTGCTGCCGCCCCTGATCGAGGCGGTTCAGCGGGAAGGCGCAAGGGTGCTGTGGATGTGCGATCCGATGCACGGCAATACCGAAACGACCGTCAACGGGCGCAAGACCCGGCGGCTTGAGCAGATCGGCGCCGAGCTCCGCCAGGCATTCGCCGCGCATGCCCAGGCCGGAACCTGGCTGGGCGGCGTACACCTGGAACTGACCGGCGAGAACGTGACCGAGTGTGTGGGCGGGGCCCGCGGGCTGAGCGAGGCGGACCTCGAAAAGAGCTACCTCACCCAGGTGGATCCGCGATTGAATTACGAGCAGGCCATCGAAATGGCCATGCAGATTTCGCAACAGGCGGCATCGTAACCCGGATTGCTTGCCGGTTTGCGGAACTCCGGGCCGGGAGACGCCTTGAGCGATGCCGATTGTTACGCTCGCGCTCGCGAGGATCGGCATGGCCGGGTCTGTGGCGGGCCTGTGTATACCCAGGCGTGGCGGAATCGTTCGCAAGTTGCAAGGTGATGCACGGCAGGCCCGATCCGGATTGTCGTTGAAGGTGGTGGACAAGACATCAAGGCCGGGCAAGGGGCTGCAAGGCTGCGGCCCGGTCCGGCAAGAGCTCCGGGTTGATGGAGCAGCGCTCCCATGAGCGCCGGCAGCGAGCCCGGCTTCGATCCCGGGCCCTTTCTCCAAAGCCTCACGCAGGGCTGCGGCGTTTATCGGATGCTGGATCGAAAAGGCCGCGTCCTCTATGTGGGCAAGGCCAAGAACCTGCGGCGCAGGGTGGCGTCCTATTTTGGAGCGCGTATCCACCAGCCCCGAATCCAGAAGCTGGTGAACCGCACGCAGCGTGTGGAGGTGACGGTTACCGGCACGGAACAGGAGGCGTTGCTGCTGGAGTGCAACCTGATCAAGCGTCACCGGCCGCGCTTCAACGTGTACTTGCGGGATGACAAGAGCTATCCCCATGTGTACGTTTCCACCGGCGAGCCTTTTCCACGGTTCGCCTTTCATCGCGGCTCGCGGCGCGGCAAGGGTCGCTACCTGGGGCCGTACTCCAATGCCGCCGCGGTGCGTGGCGCACTCAGTCAGGCGCAGAAGCTGTTTCGCATTCGACTTTGCGAGAATGCGTATTTTCGCCACCGGGAAAGACCCTGCCTGCAGTACCAGCTGAACCGCTGCACGGCGCCTTGCGTGGGACTGGTGAGCCGCGCCGACTATGCCGTGGCCACGCGTCAGGCCCTGCTGTTTCTCGAAGGCAGGAACGATGCGGTGCTGGAGGATCTGCTGGCGCGCATGGAAGACGCCTCGAAGGCGCTGGACTACGAACGCGCCGCTCTGTTCCGTGACCGGGTGGCCGCCTTGCAGCGCATTCAGGCCAGTCAATCCGTGGCCGGCGGCGCGGCGCGGGACCTGGATGTGGTGGCGTTGGCCGAAAGCGGCGGCGCGTATTGCGTGGCCGTGTTGTGGATACGCCGCGGCGCGCTGACGGGCAGTCGGCTGTTTTTCCCGCGCGTGATGCCGGGAGTGGAGCCAGGCGAGGTATCGGGCGCTTTCATTGCGCAGCACTACTTCGAGCGCGGCGCTCCGCGCGAGATCATCAGCGACGGTCCCGTTGAACGCCGCGAGCTTCTGGAGAGCGCTCTGGCCCTCAAGAGCGGCCATGCGGTGGCGGTGCGCTGGCGAGTCCGGGGTTGGCGCCGGCGCTGGGTCGAACTGGCGCGCAAGAACGCCGGCGCCGGCGCCCTGCAGCGGGCGCGGGGCGCGCGCGGCCTGGCCTCGCAGCTCCGGGCCCTGGCCAGGGAACTGCGCCTGATGCGCCCGCCGGAGCGGATCGAGTGCTTTGACATCAGCCATACCGGGGGCGAGTTGCCGGTGGCTTCCTGCGTGGTCCTTGGCGCAGAAGGCGTCAACCGTTCGGAATACCGGCGGTTCAACATCAAGGACGCCGCAAGCGGCGATGATTGCGCGGCCATTGCCGAAGCGGTGCGCCGGCGCTACAGCAGGCGGGTTCGCGAGGACGCCGTCTTGCCCGAGCTGCTGCTGCTGGACGGCGGCCGGGGGCAACTTGCGGCAGCGCGCGCCGAGTTGGAAACGCTGGGTCTGGGCAGCCTGCCGGTTGCCGCGGTGTCCAAGGGATTCGGTCGCCGCAGCGGCCGGGAACGAATCCACATGGCCGATCTGGATCGGCCGCTTCTTCCAGGGGCCGATTCCGCGGCCTTGAAGCTGATCGTGCATCTACGCGACGAGGCCCACCGGTTCGCCCTCGAGGGACATCGCCGGCGGCGGCAGAAGGCGCGAAAATCGTCGGTTCTCGAGGAAGTGCCCGGGCTGGGACCGAAGCGCCGCCGGGCGCTTCTGCGCCATTTCGGCGGCTTGCGCGGGGTGGAAGCCGCCGCGCTGGAGGATTTGCGAAAGCTGCCCGGGATCGGTCCCGAACTGGCGCAACGCATCCATGACGCCCTTCACTGACCGGACGCGTCCCGCAGTAACGATATTCAATGGAGCCGGCGCAGGCCGGTCGATCCTGGATTTCCTGCGCTTGCGACCTTCCGATCCGCAACCCCGGAGATTCAGTATAGTGGCGGCATGGGCGGCATGAATCTGGCCATTATCCTTACCTGGTTCCGCATCGGCGCCATTCCCGGCGTGGTTGCCGTGTACCTGTTGCCGTTTTCCTGGGCGGGTCCTGCAGCCGGCCTGCTATTCGCCGCCGCGGCGCTGACGGACTGGCTGGACGGCTGGGTGGCGCGGCGTTTCGATCAGGGGTCGCGTTTCGGCGCATTTCTCGACCCGGTTGCGGACAAGTTGCTGGTCATTGCGGCGCTCTTGCTGCTGGTCCGATCCGACCCCGGGGAGTTGCCGCTGGCGCTGGTGGCGATCGTGATTCTCGCCCGCGAAGTGGCCGTGTCGGCGCTGCGGGAATGGATGGCCCTGCTGGGGAAACGGGGCCGTGTGGATGTCATTCGATTGGCCCGCTACAAGTCCATCCTGCAGATGGTGGCCTTGTCCTGCATGCTCTACAAGGAATCGCTCTGGTTCCTGCCCATCTACGAGATTGGATATGTGCTCTTGTTGCTCTCGGCGGCGCTGACCCTGCTTACGGGCGCCCTGTACATGCTGCGCGCCCGCCACGAGATGCGCGAACCGGCAAAGCCTTGAGCCCGCGTGGCGGACTCCGTGGAGAGGAAAACGATCACTGAGAACGCCTGTTGCTTTTGGGTACCCTCGCATTTGCCGCGCCCGGCCGGAGCGAGCCGGAATCGGGTCGGGACCGGGCGGAGAACCGGACATGGCGCACGCATGATTGGTAATACCGGAATATCGTTACCGGACTTACAGAAAGGTCGTTCTGATTGATGGCCTTCGGTATATACTCCGGCTTGAGGAACTCTTGGGGAACCAGACATGCGCGCATACAAAACCCACTCCCTTTCCGGGCGGCAGACGCGGCTTTCAATCGGCTTGGCCCTGGGTTCCACGCTGGTTGCGGGGTCGGTCCTGGCGCAGGATGCGCCCACGCCGGACGAGGCGGCCGACGAACCTGCCATCGAGGAGATTGTCGTTACGGGCACCCGGGGCGTCATTCGCACTTCGATAGAGGAAAAACGGCTCTCCGATGCGGTTGTGGAAGCCCTGTCCACGGAGGACATCGGCGACATCCCGGCCTTGTCCATAGGCGAAGCGCTGGAAACGCTGACCAGCGCCGCCTCGCATCGGGAGCAGGGCGGAGCGACGGAAATCTCGATCCGCGGCATGGGTCCGTTTTTGGGATCCACGGTTGTCAACGGGCGCGAAGCCACCAACGGCAGTGGCGACCGTTCGGTCAACTTCAGCCAGTTTCCGTCGGAACTGTTCAACAAGCTATTGGTATTCAAGACCCAGGAGGCCAGCCTCATCGAGGGCGGGGTGTCCGGCCAGATCCAGCTGGAGACACTGAAGCCGCTGGACTACGGCAAGCGCAGGATCCAGACCGAGATCAAGGGCAGCAACCACCCCGACAACTCCGACATCGTTGACAACGAGCGCGAATGGGGCAGCCGGACAACCGTAAGCTACATCGATCAGTTCGGGTCTCCCGAAACGGGAAGTTTCGGCATTTCCCTGGGCGTCCAGAAGCGGCTGGGAACCAACCCGGAGCAGGAATTCCGCACCACCAGCGGTTGGCGCGACTGTCGCAACGACCCGGCGGTCAACGGCGGCGTGGGCAGAACTTCCAGCGGCAATTGCGACAGCGGCGCGGGCAATCTGAACATCGTCGTCGATCCTTCCACCGGTTCGGCGCCGGATGCGGGGGCGCCGTTCATCTTTGTGCCCAGCTCCCGTTCTTTCCGCCAGAACATCACCGATGACGACCGGGAGTCCTGGTTTGGCGCCTTCCAGTGGCAGCCCAGCGATCGGGTCGATATCAACTTCGACATGCAGCTGTCCGACCGCACCTTCACCGAAGTGCGCAACGACCTCTATTTCGCCGAGCAACGCCGGATCATTCCCGACCTGACGCCCGTGACGCTGGTCGCTGCGCCCACCGGCGAGGTGTCCCGCTTCGATACCGTAGGCCGCATCGAGACCTTGAGCACATACCAGGAGCGGATCGAGGAATACGCGGGGGGCGGATTGAACTTGGGGTTCCAGGCGACTGATCGGCTGTATCTGTCCTTCGATGTGTCCTGGTCGGATACTTCGCGACGCGAGAACATCATCCATACGCGGCTTCAGTCGGAGCCTCGCGACATCTACGGCAACGCAACGCCGGCGGGTTCGGACCGCATTTTCACGTCCATCCGGATCCCGGGCAGCGGCTCCGTCGTTCCATTGGTCACGGTACGGAACTTCGATGTCACCAATCACGACCTGTACGCAGACTCGGCCCGCACCCGCGTGGACCTGAACCAGTCGCGCGACAACACGATCAAGGCTGTCCGCGGCGACCTCGAGTTCGAGCTGGACTGGGGGCCGATCGGAAGCATCGAAAGCGGGCTTCGCTACTCCGAACTGGAGTACATCAGCTTTCCCAGGGCGCGCGACGAACACCAGCATCCCGACGACGCCATACAGGCCGCGAGTCTGGCCTGCCGCAACGAGCGATTCCCGGAGCCCGGGTTCCTTTCCGAGCCCAGCAATGGCCAGAACCTGATCACCAATGTCGATTCGGACGGCAACGTCATCACGGAAGGGACGGGCAGCAGCTACGCCACTTTCGACCCGCTTTGTCTGGTCAGGGAATTTCTGGGCGTGGTTCCCGCCATTCCGTCTCCGGGTCCGTCGGTCAGCAATATCGATGTGGAGGAAGAAACCCTTGCCGCCTATGTGCAGTTGAATTTCACCGATGAATGGGGAGGCAAGCCGGTGCGGGGGAATTTCGGATTGCGGATTGTTACCACCGACGTGAACTCCACTGGCCTGCGCACGGTCTTCACTACCCGCGCCCTCGAGGATGGCGCCATCGAGGTGGTGGAAGATTCCGGCAACTTCCAGTCGGTAGTCGGAGGCAAACGGTATGCGGAACTGCTGCCGAGCGTGAACCTGGTGGTGGACTGGCGCGATGATGTGCTGTTGCGGGGCGGCCTGTACCGCGGTATGTCCCGGGCTGACCCCGCCGATCTCGGTTTCGGTCGCGCCCTGAGCGTGGACGACGACGACGACCCCATGTCGATTGCGGATCTCGTCGGCAGCGCGAGAGCTTCCGGAAATCCCGATCTGGAGCCCCTGACCTCGTGGAACCTCGATGTGGCGCTGGAATGGTATCCGAACGACGATTCGATACTCGCCGTGGGCGTTTACTTCAAGCGCTTCCTCGGCGGCTATGAGAATACCCAGCGAGTGGAGCAGTTCACGATTGACGGACAGCCTTTCAACGCCGATGTCACCACCATGCGCACCGACGAGGAATCGAGCCGTTTGACGGGCCTTGAATTGACCGCGGCGCATTCGTTCAGCTACCTGCCCGGTCTGTTGAGCGGCCTGGGCGCCAAGTTGAGCGTGAATCTGGCGGATTCGGATTTCGAGTTCGAGGACGCCAACTTCGGATCGGCACGGGTGCTGGATGAAGCCGGCAACGTGGTATCGGAGCGCGTCGGCTTCGTGGAACCGGCCAATTTGTTCGGGTTTTCCGAATCGGTGATTTCCTCGCAGCTCTACTACCAGATCGGGAACCTCGATGTGCAGATCATCTACAAGTCCCGCAGCGACTACTTCCAGCAATTCATCAGCTCGCCCGGAAACATCCGTTACATTGCGGACAATGAAGTGCTCGAGGCCCGCGCCACCTACGAGATCGCCGATGGCGTGACGCTGCGGGTGGAAGGCATCAACCTGCTGGACGAGCCCCGGATTCAGTACAATCCGACGCCCAACAACCTTGCCGAAGTGAACAGTTACGGCCCGCGCCTGTTCGTGGGTGTTCGGGCCAAGTTCTTCTGAAACCGGGGAACGGATGAAGGAACAGAGGCTATACGAGGCCGTTGCGCAAAGGATTGCGCAACGGATTGAGGAGGGGGCGTATCCGCCCGGCGCCCGCTTGCCGGGGGAACGCGAGCTGGCCGCGCAATTCCATGTCAGCCGGGTCACGGTTCGCCAGGCGTTGATTTCGCTGCAGGCTCTCGGGAGGCTTGATGTGCGCGCCGGCTCCGGAGCGCATGTGCTCAATGCCGCCAGTTCCCGGGTCGAGGTGCTGCCCAGCGCCAGCGCGCTCGAACTGACGGAGGCGCGCTTGCTGTTCGAGTCCGAGGTGGCCGCGCTCGCAGCCCCCGACATCAGCAGCGAGACGCTGGCGCGGCTTGAGCATCTCATCGTGAAAATGAGCAGCAACGATCACGAGGATCCGGATGCTGCCGAGTTGGCGGACCGTGATTTTCACCTGACCATTGCGGCGGCGGCCGGGAATTCCGTGCTTTATTTCATTGTCGAGAAACTTTGGAGAATGCGCATGGAATTGCCGCGGGTAAAGGAGGTGTACGACTCCGTTTGCTCGGAAGACGCAACGGCGCGCGGAGAGGAGCACCAGGAAATTCTCGAGGCGCTGTACGGTCGCGATCCTGCACAGGCGCGCCAGGCAATGAGGAAGCACTTCATGCGGCTGCTGGAATCCATGCTGGATGTTACCGAGCAGAAGGCGCTCAGTGATGTAAGCCGGAAAACCAGTGAAATCCGGGCGCGGTTCCTGAAGAGCGTTCGCATCTAGAGCCCGCCTGCCTCACCGGACCGGGCCGCAGTTCCATAACATCCTGCCCGGCCCCGTATTTTCGTTGGTTCCTGCCATGACATCCTGTATCGAGTCTGCCCTTTCCGGGTTCCGGAATCCGGCGGGATATCCAGGCCGGCGCGCATCCAGGCTCGCGAAGGGCGCCGGAGGGCTGTGGGCGTTTCTCGTTGTCCTGACGCTGGCGGTGCTGGCGGCAGCCGGCGATGCCCGGGGCGCCGGCGCCCTTGTGCGCACGCAGCAGGAATATCGTGACGCCGTGGACCGCGCCCGGCCTGGCGACGTGATCGTTCTTGCCAATGGCGTATGGCGCGATTTTGAAATTCTGTTTCGCGGGGAAGGCCGACCCGAAGAGCCGATTACGCTGACGGCGGAGACCCGGGGGCAGGTCGTGATCAGCGGCCAGTCCAATTTGCGCCTCAGCGGCCGACATCTGGTGGTGTCCGGCCTGGTGTTCAAAAACGGCCATTCACCTACCCGGGCGGTTATCTCCTTTCGCCGCGCCAGGGGCGAGCCTGCCTATCACTCCCGGGTTACCGAGACCGTCATCGACCACTTCAACAATCCCGAGCGCCATGAGACCGACTTCTGGGTGCTGATGTTCGGGCGTTACAACCGTTTCGACCACAACCACCTTGTGGGCAAGGGCAACGCCGGAGTCACCATGGCTGTCCGCCTGGATGGCGAGGAAAACCAGCGCAACCACCACCGCATCGACCACAACTACTTCGGCCCGCGTCCGGTACTGGGATCCAATGGCGGCGAGACGCTCCGGATCGGCACCAGCCACTATTCGCTCAGCGATTCGCTGACGCTGGTGGAGAACAATCTCTTCGACCGCTGCAATGGCGAAGTGGAAATTATCTCGAACAAGTCGGGCGGGAACACCTTTCGCGGGAACCTGTTTCTGGAATCGCGGGGAACGCTCACGCTGCGCCACGGGAACAACAGCGTGGTCGAGGACAATGTGTTTCTTGGCAATGGCGTTCCGAACACCGGCGGCATACGGGTCATCAACAAGGGCCATGTCATCCGCAACAACTATCTGCAGGGGCTGACCGGCTACCGGTTCGGGGGTGCGCTGGTGGTCATGAACGGCGTTCCGGACTCGCCCCTCAACCGCTATCATCAGGTTGATGATGTAGTGATCGAAAACAACTCGATTGTCGAGTGCGAGCACATCGAATTGGCGGCCGGAAGCGATCAGGAGCGTTCGGCGCCGCCGGTCAACAGCCAGTTTCGCTCCAACCTGATATTCAACGGCGACCGGCGGAACATTATCCGCGTGCATGACGATACCAGTGGCATTGCCTTTGCAAACAATGCCTTCAACGCCGTGGAGGGATTGCCCCTGGAACGGGGATTCTCGAACAACGAGTTTGCGATGCAAGAGGGGGCGAACGGTTTGCTGTATCCGGTCGATGGCGAACCGGGCGCAATCGGCGTGCGCGCCGACCTGAAAGTCCCGGAAAGCGATCGGGCGGGAGTTGTCTGGTACCCCAGGCCGCCCCCCGACCGCGATTCCGGAGCGGAAGGGGCGCAGATGAGCGTTTCCCCGGGGGAAGACGCCCTGTTCAGCGCCGCGGGCAGCGCCGGAGCAGGCTCCATTCTCAAATTGACCCCGGGCGACTACCGGGTGCGAAAGATCATCCTGGTCGACCGGCCGCTGCGGTTGCAGGCCGCACAGGGGCCGGGGACGGTGCGCATCAGGTTCGAACGCTCGACGCTTTTCGAACTCGCGCCGGGCGGGAGCCTCGAATTGCAGGATCTGGACATTTCCGGCGCGTCGGCCCCTGATGTGGCCGGCAACTCGGTGGTGCGCACCAGCCGCTACTCGATGGTGAGTAACTACACCCTCGTCGTGGAGGGCTGCACTGTCGCAGATCTGGATGTCAACCGCTCGTTCCATTTCATGTCGGTAGCCAGGAACACCTTCGCCGACCGGATCCGGATTGTTCGATCCCGCTTCAGGAACATTACAGGCAACGTGATTGCGCTGGACCGGGAAAGCGACGACCTGGGCCGCTACAACGGCGAGTTCATTTCGGTACTCGAGAGCGAATTTGTGAACATAGGCGGCGCCGTTTTGGACATTTACCGGGGTGGAACGGACGAGAGCACCTTCGGCCCGCGCGTCGAGATCCGTTCCAACGTGCTGGATTCGGTGGGCCGGGGCGTGCGCAACAAGGCGGCCGCATCCATCCGGCTGTGGGGTGTGCAGGCGGCGGATATTCGCGACAACGACTTCGTGGACAGCCGTCCCGTTCACGTCACGCACACGGTTGGCGACCCCGTTACCCGGATAGAAGGCAATCGTCTTTCCGCCACGCCGGCGCCGATCATCGACGAGTGGAACCGTTCCTGATGCGCGCCGTCCCCTTCGGCCTTGTTCTTGCGGCGGCCCTCGTCCTCGCAGGCGGCTGGCCGGCGCAGGGCGCCGCGTCTCACCCCCGCTTGCTGCTGACCGCTGCCGATGTGGCGCGCATCAAGGCGTCGATCGACGAATCCCCCGGATTCCTGCGCGCCCTGGATCAGGCGCGGTTGCGCGTCGACCGGTATTTTGCGGCGCCGCCCGAGGCGCCGCCGCCAACCGATGCGGGCGGCGGCTACTCGCACGAGCAGCACAAGCGCAACGGCATTGCGATTCGCGAAGCGGGAGTCGTCTACCAACTCACCGGCATTGGCCGCTATGCGGATCACGCACGATCCTTGCTGCTGGCTTATGCGGGAATGTATCCGGGGCTGGGCGAGCATCCCATGAAGAAGGAGCAGGCCGCCGGTCGGCTGTTCTGGCAGAGCCTCAACGAGGCCGTCTGGCTGGTTCACGTAATCCAGGGCTACGACGCGATTCTCGACAGCCTTTCCGGCGGCGAGAGAAGCATCATCGAAGGGAACCTGCTCAGGCCGATGGCCGAGTTCCTTTCGGTGGAATCGCCGCAAACCTTCGACCGGATTCATAACCACGGTACCTGGGCGGTGGCAGCCGTGGGAATGACGGGATACGTGCTCGGCGACCGGTCCTATGTGGAGGTGTCGCTGCGCGGGCTTGCGCTCGACGGCAGCGCCGGGTTCATCAGGCAACTGGACCGGCTGCTTTCTCCGGACGGCTACTACGCCGAGGGCCCCTACTACCAGCGCTATGCCCTGATGCCGATGATTCTCTTCGCCCGCAGCATCGACAACAACGACCCGCAGCTGAAGATCTTCGAGTATCGCGATGGCCTGTTGGTCAAGGCCATTTACGCCTGTGTGGAGCTTTCCTACAAGGGCTTGTTCTTCCCGATCAATGACGCCATCAGGGAAAAGGGGCTGACCACCGTGGAGTTGCGTTATGGCGTGGCCATGGCCTATGCGCTGACCGGCGATTCCAGGCTGCTGTCGCTTGCCCTCGGCCAGGGCTCCTACGTGCTCACCGGCGATGGCTTCACCACGGCGCGAGCGGTGGACCGCGGCGAGGCGCAGCCGTACGAGCATCGGTCCGTGTTGTTCCGGGATGGCCCGCATGGCAAACAGGGCGGCCTGGCCGTGCTGCGCAACGGCACGGGGGCCGGGCATCAGGCGCTGGTGCTGAAGGCCACGGCGCAAGGGATGGGGCACGGCCACTTCGACAAGCTGCACTGGCTGTTTTACGACAACGGCAATGCGGTCGTGACGGACTATGGCGCCGTGCGCTTCCTGAATGTCGAGCCCAAGAACGGCGGCCGCTATTTGCCCGAGAACACGAGCTGGGCCAAGCAGTCGGTTGCCCACAACACCTTGGTTGTGGACCAGCGCAGTCATTTCGACGCCCGGCTGGCGGTGGGCGAGCGGTTTCACCCCAGGGTCACTTTCTTTTACAGCGCCGCGGGCATTCATGTTGCCGCCGCTTCGATGGACGGCGCCTACGAGGATCTGTCCTTCAGCCGAACGCTGGCGCTGCTCGATGGCGCGGTTACTGCCGGTCCGCTGGTGATCGATGTGCTCAGGGTGTTCGGCGCCGCCGCGAGGCAATACGATCTGCCGCTGCATTTCAGCGGTCAGGTCATCGCTTCGAGCCCGGCGCTTGAGGTGCAAACGGAGAACCTGAAACCACTGGGCAAGGCCAGCGGCTACCAGCATCTGTGGCTGCGGGCCAGGGCCGGAGTGGCCGCCGGAGAGCGGTTCTCGATGACCTGGCTGACAGGCGACCGTTTCTATACCTATTCGGCCCGGGCCGATTCCCCTTTCGAGATTCTGGTCACGGAGCTCGGCGCCAATGATCCGCAAATGAATCTGCGCCGCGAGCAGGCGGTCATCCTGCGCCTGGAGGATGGCCGGCGGAGCACCTTCCTGTCTGCGCTGGAAGTACATGGCGAGTACAACGCCAGCGAAGAATTCACGCTCGGCAGCGAAGGCTCGATCGCCTTCATGGATCGCCATGGCGACGGCGCGAAGGATGTGATCCGCTTTGTCACACGGCAGGGCAGGGAGCGTTTTCTGGCGCTTTCCCATGATCCTGACGCCGGTCGGGAACATGCCGTCGATATTGGGGGCAGGGAGTTTGCATGGAACGGCTACTTCGGGTTGTTCGATGAGAACGGCCCGCTTGAAAAAAGGCATTCAGCACACAACGAGGAAGGCTTGCAATGAGCTTGAAGGGAAAAGTCGCTATCGTCGCCGGAGGCTCCAGGGATATCGGGCGGTCGGTTTCGGAAACGCTCGCTGCTCGCGGCGCGCGAGTTGCAGTGAACTACTGCAACAGCCGTGAAGCCGGGGAAGCGGTGGCGGCGCAAATCAACGAGGCCGGCGGCGCCGCGATTGCGGTTGGGGGCGACATGACCCGCCGGCCCGATGTGGAACGTCTGGTGGCCCGGACGGTCGAGGCCTTCGGCGAGTCTGTCGATATTCTGGTGAATGTGGTCGGCGGCCTGGTGGCCCGGAAGTCCCTGGCGGAAATGAGCGAAGATTTCCTGGAAGGCGTGATGAGGCTGAACGTGACAAGCGCTTTTTTGGCCACCCAGTGTGTGGTTCCGCACATGCCGGCTGGCTCGTCCATCATCAACCTGGCGTCGCAGGCCGGCCGCGACGGGGGCGGCCCCGGAGCAGCCGCCTATGCGGCCTCCAAGGGTGCGGTCATGTCGCTTACCCGAGCTTTCGCCAAGGAATTGGGCCCGCAGGATATTCGGGTGAATTGCGTGTGCCCGGGAATGATCAGCACCTCGTTCCACGACACCTTCACCAGGGATTCGGTGCGGGCGGGGGTGGCCGCAGCCACGCCGTTGCGCCGGGAAGGAAAGGCCTCGGAGGTTGCGGATCTGGTGGCTTATCTGGCCTCTTCCGAGTCCAGCTTCATGACCGGCGCGAGCGTCGATATCAACGGCGGACTGGTATTCTCCTAGTTCCGGCAGCTTCGGGTCAGTCGTCCTGGGTGAAGCAGCGCAGGCGCTCGGCATGCGAGGGATGGCGCAGTTTGCGCAGCGCCTTGGCCTCGATTTGCCGGATGCGCTCGCGGGTTACATCGAACTGCTTGCCGACTTCCTCAAGCGTGTGGTCGGTGTTCATGTCGATGCCGAAGCGCATCCGCAGCACCTTGGCCTCGCGGGCGCCCAGCGACGCCAGCACATCCCGCATCGTCTCCTCCAGCCCGCGCGTGGTGGCCACATCCATGGGCGAGGTGGCGTTCTGATCCTCGATGAAATCGCCCAGATGCGAGTCCTCGTCTTCGCTCAGGGGCGTCTCCAGCGAAATCGGCTGCTTGGCGATTTTCTGCACCTTGCGAACCTTTTCCTCCGGCATCTCCATGCGTTGGGCCAGTTCTTCGGGCGTGGGGTCGCGTCCCATCTCCTGCTGCATCTGGCGTGAGATCCGGTTGAGCTTGTTGATGGTCTCGATCATGTGCACCGGCACCCGGATCGTGCGCGCCTGATCGGCGATCGACCGGGTTATGGCCTGGCGGATCCACCAGGTGGCGTAGGTGGAGAACTTGTAGCCGCGCCGGTACTCGAACTTGTCCACCGCCTTCATCAGCCCGATGTTGCCTTCCTGGATCAGGTCGTTGAACTGCAGGCCGCGGTTGGTGTACTTCTTGGCGATCGAGATCACCAGGCGCAGGTTGGCTTCCACCATTTCCTTCTTGGCGTCCTTGGCCTTGAGTTCGTTGTGCGAAATTTCGCGGTACAACTCCTTGATGCCCCGCGCCATCGGTTTGCCCCTGGCATTTGCGGGAATGGCCCTGAAGCGATTGATCGGCAGACAGCAGTTCTCCTCCACCCTGCGCAGCCGCCGGGTGAGTTGCCGTATTTCTTCGGCATGGGGCGCCAGCCTGGGGCCGTAGTCCTCCGTTTCGAGCAGTTCCTCAAGCCAGCCGTCGCTGCCGGGATCGCCCGCAAAGTACGTTTTGAATCGCTTCAACGGAACTCCCGCAATTCGAACATAGATGCGCCGCAGGCGCTTCTCGCATCCGGCCACCGACGACGGGAAGAGGGCGTCCTGATCGTCCAGCGGCGCGCGCATGGTGGCGTGCAGTGCGTCCAGCATGCCTTCGAAGGCGCGCGGCGTGAATTTCAGTTCCAGCAGCATCCGCCCCAGCACCTGCTGCGCATGGTTCAGATTGCGGCACGACAACTCGAAGTGTTCCGGAGCCTTGCCGGATCGGGCCTGCTCCTCCTGCGCGCGCACCCGGCGCAACGCGCGCCGCACACGGACGCTCTGGGCCTTGACGGCCAGCAACCGCCGCTCCAGTTCCTCGGGGTTGGGCGGCTTCTTGCGGTTGGCGTTCTCCGACGGCTCGCGCTCGGCAGCCGGGCGCAGATCCTCGGGCTCGTCCGGGTCGATAATGCCGGCCACCAGGTCGCCCGGCTTCATCTGTCCGGCCCGGCATTGCTCGAACAGATCCACCAGGTGCTGTACGCAGGGTAGGTAATAGGCCATCAGGCGCTTGATCTCTGCGCGGCTTTGTTCGATCCGTCGCGCAATGCTGATTTCGCCTTGACGGGTAAGCAGTTCGACGGAACCCATCTCGCGCATGTACAAACGTACCGGATCGGTGGTTCGGCCCAGTTCGACCTCGAAGGCGCTGATCGCATCCTCCGCCTCCTCCATGTCGGAGTCGTCGCTGGCTTCTCCTTCGGACAGGGCCAGGGTATCGGGGTCCGGAACCTCGTCTTCCTCGTACACCTTGATGTCCATGTCGCGGAGCACATTGATGATCTCCTCGATCTGCTCCATCTCGACGATTTCGTCCGGGAGCTGGTCGGTCAGGTCGGTGTGTGTGATGTACGAGCGTTCCCGCCCGAGCGAAATCAGGGTCTTGAGCCAATTACGCTGGGGAGCGCGCGGGGAAACAGGTTCTGCGGTCATGGCAGGCGAGAGTCTCCGTTAAGGGACAAACAAATAATTATCGCTCATGTGTCAATGGTCCGGAGCCTTGTGGTCATTTTCGCCCGATTGTTTCATGCGATCAACGCAGTCTGCCCGGTTCCGGCCAGGTTCGCAACGGGTTCCTGCAATGCGCTCGAAACCGCCGGGCGCCGCCCCGAGACGTTCCGGGTCGCCGGGCGGCTTGCGAAGCAGCATCCCGGGCGCGGAGCCGTTGCTACGGCCCCGAAAGGAATCCCCATCATATTGTTCTTGAATGAAAAGTTTACGAAAACCATGGCTTCGAACCGCCGCAAGACCGCGCTATCGGAGGCGCGAGTGAGCTGGCTGGAATGACGGCGGCTTGCGTATCTGGATGCCGCAGGCGCGGCAGTGGTTTCGGCGCTGCTTCAGTAGCGGCTGTCGCTCAGCCTGCGGTCTTCGCCAAGCGCCCGGCGCGCGAAGAACGCGGCCAGTCCTGCCGCCGCAAGTTCGAACAAGATGATGATTCCCTGGTTGGGGTTCATGCCGGGTTCGCCGAGAAAGACTTCCGCCGCCAGCCGCGCCAGTGCGAGGAATCCCAAACCGAAGGCGGCGCTCAGCAGCCCGGCCAGCGCGAGGTTCCTGAACCACAGGCCCGCTGCGAGCAACAGTCCGTTGCCCAGTACCAGCCCTCCGTAGGTAGCGCGAATCTCGGTCAGGCCCGAAGCTTCGATGGGCGCAATCCCCAGCCATTCCCCCAATGCCTCGGGATCGAGGCTGGCGTATACGGCCGAGGCAAGGTAAAGCGCCGCCATGACACCCAGGTAGATGCGTTGCGCCATGTTCGATCTCCCGAAGTTCCATCCAGAGGCGCCCACTATAAAGGCAGGCGCCGGACTCAGGCAGGAGTGCGGGTAGCCATCCGGCGGAGCGCGTTTTCCCTCGACAGCCGTTCGATGCCTTCGGTCAGTTCCACTTCCGCCTGTTGCGGGCTGAGTGCGGAATGTCTGGCCAGAAGCCGCGAGACGAACTCGTATTCCGGGCGGTCGCGGAAGCGTTCGAGCAATTTGGCGGCGTTGGCGGCGGGCGTGTTGCGCGCTTGCTCGAACAATTCCCTGAAAAGGGCGACTTGCGGCTCGGACAGTTGCTCGAGTTCCGGTAGCCGGTCTCGCTCCGGAACCCGTTCGGGAAAGTTGAGGACCAGTCCGGCCAGCGATTCGCCGAGGGTATCGAAGGGCCCCCTGGCGGCCGCTTGCGTGGCCGCCGGCCGCGGTCTGCCGCGCCGTTGTTGGGGAACTTGCAGGAGTTGGCGAAGCCTTTCTGGCCCAAGACGGACCTCTTCGGCCAGTCGCGCAATGAGCAGGTCGCGGTATACGCCCAGGGGCGTGGCGCTCAGCAGCGGTCTGGCCAGCTCGGCCAGCCGCGCTCGCCCTTCGGCAGATCCGCAATCGCACTTCTGCGCGAGGCGGGTCACCATGAACTCGGACATCGGCATGGCCTTGTCGAGGATCTCGCGGAAGGCGGCTGCGCCGTGGGAATGGACAAAACTGTCGGGGTCTTCGCCTTGCGGCAGGAACGCGACACTCGACTGCCGGCCTTCGCGCATTTCCGGAAGTACGCGCTCCATTGCGCGCTCGGCCGCCCGGCGACCTGCGGCATCGCTGTCGAAACAGAAAACGACGCCGGGAGCGGCGACGAAAAGCCGCGCGAGTTGGCGTGGCGTCACTGCGGTGCCCAGGGGAGCCACCGCACCCTCCACCTCATGCTGGGCCAGCCCGATCACATCCATGTAGCCTTCCACCAGAACGCATCGATCGATCCTGCGCCGGGGCCATTCATACAGTCCGTACAGTTCGCTCCCCTTGCGGAACACGGGCGTCTCGGGGCTGTTCATGTACTTGGGCTCGGCCTGACCCATGGCGCGTCCGCCGAAGCCAGTCACCCGCCCGCGGCGATCCCGGATCGGAAACATGATCCGGTCGCGAAAGCGGTCGTAAAACTGCCCGGAATCGCTCTTCAGCACAAGACCGGCCTCGAGAAGACGGAGGCAGTTCTCCCGGGTTTGGCCGAAACGGGCCAGCAGCTTGTTGCCGCCGGGTGAGTAGCCAAGGGCGAAAACACGGGCGATCTGGCCGGTCATCCCCCGGCCCTGCAGGTACTGCCGGGATGCGGAATGGCGCTTGAGTTGATCGGTGTAGTAGCGGGCCGCCGCCTGCAGCAGTTCGTACAGTCCCTTGTCCGAGGGTCTGGACGGTCCGGTTCGGGGCATCTCCAGGCCGTAGCGGTCGGCCAGCGCCTCGACCGCAGCCGGGAAGTCCAGCCCGTCGTGCTGCAT
Organism: Gammaproteobacteria bacterium; assembly: GCA_965115835.1. Taxonomy (GTDB): domain Bacteria; phylum Pseudomonadota; class Gammaproteobacteria; order Steroidobacterales; family Foliamicaceae; genus Foliamicus. The sequence continues at coordinate 1,249,439 of OZ220471.1, read as the reverse complement.
CAGGAAACCGAGGGCGCTGCCATGAACGCCGCAGCCGAAGCAGTGGAAAAACCCCTTGGCGGGGCTGACCGTGAACGAAGGCGTCCTTTCTTTGTGAAAGGGACAAAGGCCCTTGTATTCGCGCCCGGCGCGCGTGAGACTTACACGCTCGCCGATGATTTCCGTGAGGTCTGCGCGATCCAGGAGATCGTCGATGAACGCTCTCGGAATTGGCCCCGCCATGAACCCGAATATTGCACCATTCCTGCGCCCGGGGGCGAGAGCAGGGCGCTGCTATCCCGCAAGGTCCCGCCAGATGGCAACGGGGCCCCGGGTGACGGCGCTCCGGCCGATGGCCAGCGCCCAGTCCGAATGGCGTCCGTATTCGGCGCGCCAGCGCCACAGCGGCCTGCTGAAATAGTGCAGCCCGAATTCCTCGGTAAAGCCGATCGCGCCATGTACGCCGTGGGCAATGAGGGTCACGGGGTGCGCCAGTTCGGAACAGCGGCACTTGGCGATGGCCACGGCCAGCCACGCCGGATGGTCCTCGCTGTGGGGCATTCCGTCGCGTTCCACTGCCGCGAACGCCTGCTGCGAGGCGGCCTGCATGCAGGCCGCGTAACCCGCCAGTTCGGCCAACTGCTGCTGCACTGCCTGAAACTTTCCCAGCAGACGGCCGAACTGCTGGCGTTCCCGGCTGTATCGAACGGAGCGCTCCAGCAGCGCCTGGGCTGCTCCGGCCATCTGCGCCGAGCGCAACAGGGCGCCTGCCGGCAGCGGCAAGTCGCCCGGGTCTTCCGCCACCGGTTCCGGCGCTTCGCCCAGACCCCGCCGGATCATCATCTCCGGAAGGTTCCCTGGCGCCGCATACCGCCCGCAGGCTTCGGCTATGACGAATGCGTCCGGCCAGTTCCCGCCATAGCCCCCTTCCTCCTGCGGCGCCAGCACGGCGTCCAGGCCGATTTCCCGGGCCTGATCGAGGAATTCTTTCCCGCCCGAACATTCCGCCCCGGCAAGGTATTCGGGTTTAAGCCGTTCGGAGAACAGACGCTCCACCGTATCCTGCAACAGGGGATCCGCACCCATTACCGCAAGCCCAGCCCGCGTGCGATGATGCCGCGCAGGATTTCGCCGCTGCCCCCACGCAGGGAAAAGGAAGGCGCCAGAAGGGTCATCAGGCGCAGGGCCTGTTGATACGGCAACGCGTCCGGACTTGCGTCCGGAGGCAGATCGACAAGCTCCTGGGCGAGAGCCGGAAGCGACTGCTCGTAACGTGCGCCCATGTCCTTGACCATGGCCGCCTCCAGATTGGGCGATTCGCTGGCCTGGAGCATCGCGGCCACCGACAGCGACATGGCGCGCAGGGCGCCCAGCTGCGCGATCGTCCCGCCGATTGCCGCCGCCGCGGCATCTCCGGCGCCGCGCTCCCCGAGCACCCGGAGCAACTCGTTGAAAAGCGTCTGGCAGGACAGATAGCGTTCGGGGCCGGAGCGCTCCAGCGCCAGCTCTTCAATCACCTGCGCCCAGCCGTTGTTTTCCTCGCCGATGAGTGCGTCTTCGGCCAGCTGCGCGTCCTCGAAATGCACTTCGTTGAAGTGCTCGCGGCCGGCCAGATCGCGGATGGGCGCTATGCGGATGCCGGCCGTATTGCGCAGATCCACCAGAAACTGCGACAGACCCTCGTGCCGGCGACTGCCTTCTCCTGTGCGGAACAGCGCGATCATGTAATCGGCGCGGTGGGCGTTGGTGGTCCACACCTTGGTCCCGTTGACCACCCAGCCGGCGCTGTTGCGCCGCGCCCGGGTTCGCAGCGAGGCCAGATCCGACCCCGAATCGGGCTCGCTCATGCCGATGCAGAAACACAGTTCCCCCCGGCAGATGCGCGGCAAGATGGCCTGCTTGAGTTCCTTACTGCCGTAGCGCAGGATCAACGGACCGCTCTGCCGGTCGGCGAACCAGTGAAAACCGGTTGGCGCCCCGGCCGCCAGACATTCCTCCAGGACCACAAAACGTTCCAGATGCGAGCGGCCACCGCCACCATATTCGCGCGGCAAACTCACCCCGATGAACCCGGCCAGGCCCATGCGCCGGCTGAACTCCGGGTTGCAGGCGTCCCAGGAAAGAGCGCGCTCGCCAATCGGGATATCGCGCATTGCTTCTTTCAGGAACGCCCGCACCTTGGCGCGCAGTTGTGCTGCGCCCGCAGGCCATTCCGGCGCGGGAAAGTTCAGCCGCCGCAAGCGGCAACTACTCTGCGGGAGCGATGGTGAGCTTCAGCCCGTCCATGTCCCGGGAAAGGCGGATCTGGCAGGTCAGCCGCGAATGGTCGCGAACATGCTCCAGCTCGCTCAGCAACTCGCTTTCCTCCGCCGAGCGCGGGGGCAATCTGTCCCACCAGTCCGGATCAACATAGCAGTGGCAGGTTGCGCAGGAACACATGCCGCCACAAAGGGCCTCGACGCCGTTGTCCAGCTCTCGCAAGGTTTCCATCACGCTGACGCCCTCCGTCCCCTCGACGACCAGATGGTTGCCGTTCCGATCGGTTACCTGTATTCGCGCCATTGCACCTTGCGGATCGACAGCTCAGGCCGACCCGGAGTTCCGATCCAGCGGAGTATGGAAGTATTCGCTCTCTTCGCAATGCCGATTGACTTCCTCCAGCAGGCGCGCCAGACGCAGTTCGGCGGTGGCCATCGAAGCGCAGGATTCGCAAAGCGGATCCGCGCAGGGCTGCCGGGAGAAAAGCCAGAAGTGAACCGCGCCCGCCAGCAGGCCCGACGCGACATCCCACGCATCCGGCTCCTCGTTGGATTCCAGCAGCTTGTTGCCGCCGTTGATGACAGCATCGATCGCTTCCTGGAAACCTTCGGGATACTCGTCTTCGCCGGCGAAAAACTCGTCCGGCAACCGCTGATCGTGACTCATTGCGTTCACCCGTGATTCGCTGATTCAGCAGCCTCCAATGGTACCATCCGCTGCCGGGCCGTCAAAGAGTCGCCGGCAATTGCAATAGGGGGCGCCTGTGGCTAGAATCCTCGATTCTTGCAGCTGGGGGATTCCCACTTGCCTAACGTGCGGGTAAAAGAGAACGAAGTCTTTGACGCGGCCTTGCGGCGTTTCAAGCGCGCTTGCGAGAAGGCCGGCATACTGGCCGAGGTGCGCCGGCGCGAGTTCTACGAAAAGCCAACCCAGGTGCGCAAGCGCCAGAAGGCCGCCGCGGTGAAGCGTCAGGCCAAGCGCACCAGCCGCGAGACCAATCGCCGCCGCCGCCTTTACTAGCGCCTGTCGGGCTTGCGGCCTGGGGAATGTTGTCCTGCGCCGCATTGAGCCACGCCCTGTTTCCGCAGGATCCGTGCATACCGCCTCGACCGCGACCAAGGCGGGCAGGCTTGCACGATGAAGATTCCGGCAGTCCTTGATTTCATCGACAGCGGCGAGATGGCATTGCCCGAACTCCAGCGCTGATGCCCCGGGGCCGGTTCGCCGGCGCCCGCCGGCCCCGAACCCTGCGTCAGAAGCGATCCTTGCGGCGCCGCACTTCTGCGAACACATCCACATTGTCGGCTTCCTCCATGCCGAGTTGCGTGCGGATCCCCTGGCTGTCCGGGCGCAGGAAGGGGTTGGTGCGCTTTTCCTGATACAGTGTTGTGGGCACGGTGGGCCGGTCCGCAGCGCGCAGGCGCTCCACTTCTTCCATGCGCCGGATGAGCGCGTGATTGCCGGGCTCCACGGTCAGCGCGAAGCGTCCGTTCGCCCGGGTGTATTCATGCGCACAGTAGATGCGTGTGCGGTCGGGCCAGTTCATCAGCTTCTGGAGCGAGTCCCACATTTGCGCCGGAGTGCCTTCGAACAGGCGCCCGCAGCCCATGGCGAAGAGGGTGTCGCCCACGAAGGCGACTTGTTCGCCGGCGAAGTAATAGACGATGTGGCCGCTGGTGTGGCCGGGGGTGTCGTAAACGAGGGCCTCGGCGCTGCCGAACTCCAGGGTGTCGCCTTCGCTCACCTGCAGGTCGATGCCAGGGATGCGGGCCGCGTCGGCGTTGGGCCCCACGACGATGCAGCCGGTGTGTTCCTTGAGCCACAGGTTGCCGCCGGTGTGGTCGGGATGGTGGTGGGTGTTGAGGATGTGCGTCAAGCGCCAGCGCTTGCGCCTGAGTTCGCGATCTATGGCGCAGGCGTCGGGCGTGTCGATGGCGGCAGTCACGCCGGACAGGCGCTCGTGGACGAGAAAGCCGTAGTTGTCGGACAGGCAGGGGAACTGGTGAATATGCAACAGCGCCATGGACTTACGCTTCCCGCAAGCGGGGCCTGAGTTCGGCCAGGTTGCAGGGACGGGTACGGGCGTCGAGCTGGGCTTCGATGAGCCGGTCCCAGCCGGTGGCTACGGCGTTGCGCGAGCCGGGCAGGCAGAACACGAAGGTGCCGTTGGCCAGCCCCGCCAGGCAGCGCGATTGCAGCGTGGCAGTGCCGATGTCCTGGTACGACAGCACCCGGAACATTTCACCGAAGCCCTCGATCTGCTTGTCCAGAAGCGGCGCCACGGCCTCGGGTGTGCCATCGCGCCCGGTCAGGCCGGTGCCGCCGGTGGTGATTACGGCGTCCACTGCTTCATCGGCAATCCACCGGGCCACGACGGCGCGGATGCGGTAGCGGTGGTCGGGTTCGAGCAGGCGCTGGTGGAGCCTGTGGCCGGCGGCGGCAATGCGCTCCGCCACAAGCGCGCCGGAGTCGTCTGTTTCCAAGGTGCGGCTGTCCGATACGGTCAGCACGGCAATGTTCAGGGGCAGGAAGGTGTCCGGTTTCTCACTCAAGGTTGCGCTCTCCCGCTAACCCAAGGTGATTCTAGCCCGGATATCTCACCGATCACACGGCTGGTACCGGGTGGCGCAACAGAACTCGCGCAGGATCCCGGCAAACCCCGGGCGGACTCGATCGGGGATTTGCTCGGGTTATCCGAAATCGAAGTCCCCGGCATCCACTTCGGTCACGCCATGAAGGACGATCAGGCCGCCGTCCACATCCGTCAGGTCGATGATGGTTTCACCTGATTCCATGGTGATTCTGCCCTGGATATCGCTGAAGCCGTCCACGCCGGTGAAGCCGAAAAGCTGGATAGTGTCCCCGTTGCTGAAATCCCTGATCGTGTCGCGATCCCCGTTGCCCGAGGTGTTGTTGGTGAAAACAAACGTATCGTTGCCGCCGTCGCCGTAGAGCTTGTCGTTGCCCGCGCCGCCCATCAGCGTGTCGTTACCTGCGCCGCCCTTCAGCGTGTCGTCGCCGACGCCGCCTTGGAGAGAGTCGTTGCCGTCGCCGCCATGGAGAGTGTCATCACCGCTGTCGCCCTGCATGTAGTCCCTGGCGGAACCGCCATGTATGGTGTCGTTGCCGCTGCCGCCGTACGCCTTGTTCTTGTCGTACTTGCTGCTGCGGCCTCCCGTATACATGGTATCGTCGCCATCGCCGCCATGCATGCGGTCGCTGCCGTTACCGCCATGGAGGGTGTCATCGCCGTCGCCGCCCGACAGCCTGTCATGGTCGTTACCGCCATGGAGAGTGTCGGCGCCGTTGCCGCCCCAAAGCCAGTCATTGCCGCCGCCGCCGGTCAGGGCGTCGTCGCCGTCACCGCCATACAGGGTGTCGTCGCCGTCACCCCCTTGCAGGGTGTCGTCGCCTTCGCTCCCTTGCAGGGTATCGTCGCTGTCGCCGCCGGCCAGGGTGTCGCCTGTTTTTCTGAATTTGAAGCTATCGTCAAGGGAGTCCGCCGACACGCCCTGCAGGGTGATCGTGTCGCCATCGCCGTAGTGGACCACGGCATCAGCGCCATCCTGACGAATATCCAGCCCCTCGGAGCCGACAGGGACTCCATCGATACGAATCCGGTCGCCTTCCCCGAAATCGGTAATGGTGTCGCTGCCGTCTCCCGACCGAAACACGAAGGTATCGGAACCCGCACCGCCGTCCAGGGTGTCATTGCCCTTGCCGCCCCTCAGGGTGTCGTCGCCGGCGCCGCCGTCCAGGGTGTCATTGCCCTTGCCGCCCCTCAAGGTGTCGTCGCCCCCGTGGCCGTTGAGCCTATCGTTGCCCTTGCGGCCTTTCAGCATGTCATCGCCGTTCCCGCCGTCGAGGGTGTCCGCACCCTTGCCGCCGCGCCGCGCACCCTCGCCAGTGGAATCGTCGTTCGTCGCGCCGCCGTCGTTGTCGTTCGGGGCATCGCCGTCCGACGCGCCCTGCGGAGCACCGCTGCCGTTGTTGCCGCTCGGGGCGTTTTCAGCCGCAACAAACTCGAAGGTGTCCGCACCGAGCGAATCCGCCGACACGCCCTCCAGGGTGATGGTGTCGCCGTCGCCATAGCGGATGACGGCGTTGGCGCCGTTCTGCTTGATGACCAGCCCCGCAAAACCGCCGGACACGCCGGAAATCCGGATGGTTTCGCCTTCCTCGAAATCGACAATGCGGGTAGACCCTTCCCCCGCCGCAAACACGAAGGTGTCCGCGCCCAAGCCGCCATACAGGTAATCATAGCCACCGCCGCCGCTCAGCGTGTCGTCACCGCCGCCGCCGAACAGATTGTCCTTGCCCTCACCTCCGTTCAGCGTGTCGTTGCCTTCGTCTCCATACAGGGTGTCGTTGCCGCCACCGCCGGTGAGCGTGTCGTTACCCTTGGCGCCATCGAGCGTGTCGTTGCCCGACCCGCCAACCAGGGCATCGTCGCCGTCGCCGCCAGTGCGGGAAATATCCTGCGTCATTGTTTCGTCTCCTGCATGGAGGTTTGCATGGAAGTGAGTCCTGCCGGTTCGCGGCACTCATGGATCGGTGGGCGCCTGATCCACTCCCGGCCGGAACCGTTGCCGGGGCCGCCTTTCAAGGTAGCGGCGTCATCGCCGACACCGCCACGCAGTCCATCTGCGCCATGACTGGCGGGTTTGATGGTTTTCATCCCGGTCTGCACTTCCTGATTGCCCTGGAAACTCCAGCCATCGGTATGTTAACCCCCTTTTTCCAGCGTGGCCCAGCGGCTGTCGGCCCCGGCGAGTCTGGCCGACTTTGGTGGCTGCATTTGTGCTTTTCGGGTCAGGCGCGCCAGGATTCGATTGCCGGGTGGGTGTCGTGCTGGTAGGCTACGGGGCTTATGGATACGAGCACAAGTGTGATGATGGACCTGCCCGACTTGCAGGCGTACTGGATGCCATTTACGGCCAATCGACAGTTCAAGGCCAACCCGCGTTTTGTGGTTGGCGCCAGGGGCATGTACTACACGACGCACGACCGGCGGCAAGTGCTCGACGGCGCGTCGGGACTGTGGTGCTGCAATGCGGGGCATTGCCATCCGCACATCGTGTCTGCGATCCGGGAGCAGGCGGCGAAGCTGGATTACTACACGGCCTTCCAGATGGGCTATCCGCGCACCTTCGGGTTAGCCAACCGGCTGGCGGATCTGGCGCCGCAAGGATTGTCCAGGGTGTTCTTCACGAACTCCGGTTCGGAGTCGGTGGATACGGCGCTGAAAATTGCGATCGCATGGCACCGGGTGCGTGGCGAAGGGCAGCGCGTGCGGTTGATCGGACGCCAGAAGGGCTACCATGGCGTGGGGTTCGGCGGCATTTCGGTGGGCGGCATTTCGTCGAACCGCAAGCTGTTCGGCGCCATGCTCCCGGGTGTGGACCACCTCGGGCATACGCAGAACCTCGAGCGTCAGGCCTACAGCCGCGGGCAGCCCAAGTGGGGCGCTCACCTGGCCGACGAACTGGAACGGATCGTGGCCCTGCACGATCCTTCCACCGTCGCGGCGGTCATCGTGGAACCTATCGCCTGTTCGGGCGGCGTGCTGATTCCGCCGCGGGGCTACCTGGAGCGGATTCGCAACATTTGCGACGAGCACGGGATCCTGCTGATCTTCGACGAGGTGATTACCGGCTTCGGGCGCACCGGCGAGGCGTTTGCTTCGCAGACTTTCGGGGTGAAGCCGGATATGATCACGCTGGCGAAGGCGCTCACCAGCGGCGCCGCGCCCATGGGCGCGGTGCTGTCGCGCCAGGACATCTACGACGACTTCATGCAGGGCCCGGAGCAGCTCATCGAGTTTGCGCATGGCTATACCTGTTCGGGGCACCCGCTGGCGGTGGCGGCGGCGCATGCAGCGCTGGATGTGTACCGCGACGAGGATCTGTTCGCGCGCGGCAGGGAAACGGGCAAGTTGCTGGGCGATGCGCTCCAGTCGCTGAAAGGCAAGCCTTTCGTGATCGATATCCGCGATTTCGGCATGCTGGGCGCCGTCGAGCTGGAGCCGATCGCGGACCGGCCTGCCGCCCGCGCCCAGGAGGTTTTCCGCCGCTGCTTCGAGAACGGCTTGCTGGTGCGCGCCACCGGCGATACGGTCGCGGTGTGCCCCGCGCTGATTGCCGGAGAGGAGCACATCGCCGAACTTGTCGAGAAGCTTGGTCAGGTCCTCGATTCGCTCCCATAACCCCGGAATATCAGGGCGCCGGAACCGCGTGCGTCGCCTCGGGGGCGAAACCCCCGTGCTGGCGGGGAATGTCAGGCGTTCCAGCGAAACACGCGGATGGCGCAACCGGCGGGGAACCGAACGCGGTTTGCGGGGAGTTGGGCGAAACCGTCGGTTCGGGCCAGCGAGAAAAAATCGCCGGAGGTGTTGGTGGGGCAGGGGCGGGCGAGAAGTTGCCCGCTCTTGTCCGTTGAAAGCTGCACCGGCAAAAAGCAGGTGAGTTTCGGCTCGAAGGTTACGGCTTCGGCGAGCGTGGCGGTTTCCGCCGCGGGTTGGCGGGCGCCCTGGGCCTTGCCAAGCGCCGGGATCACGTAGCGGCGCAGGCAAACAAGGCTGGATACGGGGTTGCCGGGCAAGCCGAAGACGGGCTTCTCGCCATGCACGCCGAACCACAGGGGCAAGCCGGGGCGTTGGCGGACGCGGTGAAACACCGGCGTAACTCCGAGCCCGGTCAGGACGCCGGGCACATGGTCCCTGGCGCCTTTCGAGACGCCGCCGCTCAGGATCAGCGCCTCGCTTGCGGAAAGAGCATCGCCAATCCGCTCGGCAAGGATTGCGGGCTTGTCCGGCGCATGGATGGCGCGGACCGTGCGGTACCCGTGGCAGTGGAGCAGGGCGGTCATGGCGGGGCCGTTGCTGGAACGGATTTGCCAGGGCTGGGGACGAGCGCCGAATCCCACCAGCTCGTCGCCGGTGGAAACGAGCGCAATACGGGGGTCGAGCGCAACCACCGGTTCCGCGACGCCGTTTGCGCTGAGCAGCGCCACTTCCACGCCGCCGAGGCGCTGGCCAGCTTTCAGCAGCAGGGCGCCGGCGCGCCGGTCGGAGCCTTGCCTGTGGATGAACTGGCCGGGTTCCGGGCGGTAGTCGCCGTCGATTTTCACGCTGCCGTCAGTCTCGCGGATGCGCTCGACAGGAATGACGGTGTCGGCGCCCTGCGGAATCGGCGCGCCCGTGGCGATGCGCCAGACAGCGCGAGGACTGGAAAGCCTTGCCGCGGGTTGGCCGGCGCCTTGCATGCCTTCCAGATCGAACTTGCCCCGGCCCGCCTCCCGGCTTTTCCAGCGCAGCGCAATGCCGTCCATGGTGGCGCGGTCGTACGGAGGCAGGTCGCGCTCGGCGCGCACATTCTGGCGCAATACGCAACCGGTTGCGGAGGTCAGGGAGATGCGCCCGGCCGGCCAACGGGGAACGGCCTTCAGGATGAGGCGTTCCGCCTGTGCAACGGTGAGCCGAGAGTGCATCGGGAACGGATTGGCGCCTCGGTGGCCCGGCGTTATTCCGAGAAGACCAGACGGACGCCGGGCGCTCCGGCGCTTAGCGCGCCGTCTTCCATTGCAAAGGTCCGGCCCGCTTCGCGCAAGGTTCGGGCGGTCTGCTGCAGGCTGCGGGTACGGAGGCGCAGGGCGGTGAATCCGCTGCAACCCTCTTTCGCCGGGTGGATATCCAGGCGCCCGGGGGCCTTCGGGCTGGCGAGCAGGGCAAAGCGCCGTTCGGCATCGGCCGCATCGGCGGCATGCAGCGTCATGCCGGTCAGTTCGACCGCGCCGTTAGGGTGATCGTTCATTGCTGGCCAGAACACGAGCTGGGGGGTGAGGTGCTGCACATAGCCGCACAGGGCTTCCGGAAATCTGTCGGCGGGCAGGGCCAGCCAGCGGAATCGCGCCACATGGTCGCCGGCGTACTCCAGTCGGCGGCTGGCGTCACCGACCGGCGTGGGGTTCTGCCCCGCATGCACGGCGCGTTCGCGCACCGCGTGGATGTCGGTGGCGCGCAGGATCAGGATGCGGATTGCGTGCCCGTCGCCCAGCCAGGCCGCCAGATGATGGTTCGGCCCGATTCGGGTGACCTCGCTCAGTTCGATGTAGGTGGCGCCGAAGATGCAATGCGCGCTTTGCTGTCCCAGGTTGCGCTGGTTGCCGCCGGCCGCCGCGCCCATGAGTTCGACCGGCTCGGTGACCCGGAAACCGAGCTTGCGGAACGTGGCGACGGTGGCGCGGAGATTCGGGCCGGTCAGGCCGACATGGTCGATATCCAGCGCCAGACGACTCACGACGCCTTCCCGCCCTCGAGGGCGCTCTCGGATTCGTTCATGGCGCAGCGGTAGATCGAAAGCAGCTTCCGGAGCAGCACGATGCTCAGGGCCCCGCTCAGGCCCGAGACAATGGCCATGGAGTAATGCAGCATGCTGTCGTTGCCAAAGACATAGTCGGTGATCAGGGCCACGGCGGTGCCGCCGAAGCCGATGCCGGTGAGGTTCACCACGAACAGGTACACGGCCGAAAACTGGGCGCGCATGTTCGGCGGCGAGAACAGTTGCAGCGCGGTTGTGGCAGGCGCGAACACCCAACTCGAGAAGAACAGGAGCGGCGCAGCCAGCAGCAGCGACAATCCGGCGCCGGGCATCAAGGTGGTCGTGGCGGCAACGGGAAGCAGCAGGCAGGCGCCCAGCAGGGCGGCGCGAATCGCCCCGCCGTTGTCGCCCCGGCGCTTGAGGAAGTCGGCATACAGACCTCCGCAGATGATGCCGCTGCCGCCGAAGAAGGTAATGATCAGCCCCAGCCAGGGTCCGGCGACGCCGCGCTCCATACCATGGATTCGCATCAGGTACTCGGCAAACCAGCTTATCTGCGCGTTGAACAGCAGCGTCAGCATCGAGAAAGCAATGAAATGCAGGAGATAGAGGCTTGCGTTTCGCCGGAAGAACCGGCCCACCTGACGCAGGGGAACCCCGCCGGTACTGGCCCCCAGCCGGCGCGGTTCGCGAAATGTGAAGCATAGCGCCGCGATCGCCAGCCCGGGCGCGCCCACCAGGATGAGCGTGAGCCGCCAGGGCGTGAGTTCGCCCAGCACCGGCAGAGTGACGGTATCGAGGGCGTCGATGAGCACCGCCGAAATGACGAAGCTCAGGCCGATGCCCACGAACACGCCGGAAGAGTAGACGCCGAGCGCGCGGCCGAGTTTCTCGCGCGAAAACAGGTCGGCGATCATCGAGTAGGCGGCCGGCGACAGCGCCGCTTCCCCCACCCCCACCCCCACCCGCGCCAGAAACAGGGCGCCGAAGGTGCGCGCCAGGCCGCACAGCGCGGTCATCAGGCTCCACACGGCGATTCCGGCCGCGATGATGTTGCGGCGGTTGGCGCGGTCGGCCAGCCAGGCGATAGGGATGCCCAGCAGGGTGTAGAAGACGGCGAAGGCGAAACCGTGCAGCAGGCTGAACTGGGTGTCGTTGATGCCCAGCTCTTCCCTGATCGGAGCCACCATCAGGCTCAGCAGGGAGCGGTCGATGAACGAGCAGATGTAGGCGACCGACAGGACGCCCACGACGTACCCGCTGCGCCAGCCTCCGGGGGGTCTGGCGCTCATCTGCGGGGGGTCAGGCAGGCCGTCGCAAGAGCTCCGGGGGCCGGCGCCTCAATTGGGCCGGATTCCCGCTCACCGGACCGGCGGGCCGCGCCATCGGCCAACGCCTGTCCGGACACAATGCGCACACTGTGATCGCCTCGGGAACCCTCCAGGCCCCAGGCGCGGCAGGCCGCGCAGGCTCCTAGAATCTCCAGTGGAGTTGCAACGCCATCGAGCGTCCCTCGCCCGGATAGCCCAGGGCAGCGCCGATGCCCGTGGCGTCCTTGCTCCGGTCGTTCAGGGACGTGAACCGCACGGAATTCTGGTAGTACTCGCGGTCGAGCAGGTTGCGCGCCACGAAGGCCACCTCCACGCCGTTCAGGAAGCGAACCGCGGCGCGGACATTGGCCAGCATCAGGCTGCCCTGGCCCACCTCCGCCTCGTTGAACTGGCTGTGGTACACGGTGGAGCGGTAGGCGATCTGTCCCATCGCGGAGAACTCGCCGGGGCCGATGTCGATACTGTAGTTCAGCGTGGAAGTGAGCGAGAGTTCCGGCGCATTGATCAGATTGTTGCCCGCGACATCGAGCACGAGACCGGTGGGGCCGCCGTATCGGGTGGTGAACTGGTCGTATTCGGCCTTGAGAGTCATCACCGATGTGGTCCAGGTGAACTGGTCGGAAAGCACCGCGGCCACATCCAGTTCGAGACCTGTCAGGGTCGCTTCCGCAGCGTTGGTTACCCGCACCGTACCCTCGGTGAATGTCGATACCTGCAAGTCGGTGTAGTCGTAATAGAACAGGGCCGCATTGGCAATTACCTTGCCGTCGGCCAGGGTGGACTTGCCGCCCACTTCCAGGTTCCAGATGTGCTCGGGATCGAATGCGGGTTCGGGCCCCAGCGAGTTGGCGCCGCCCGACTTGAACCCGCGGGTCAGCGTGGCGTACAGCAGGATGTCCTCGCTGTAGTCGAACTTGAGCCCCAGCTTGGGCGTGAATGCGCTCCAGTCGTCCGTGCTCATGCGGCCGCCGAAATTCAGGGTCAGGTCCCGGGGATCGCTGGGACCGAACAGTCCGTCGAAATTGCCGGGATTCAGGCCGCGAAGATTCTCGTCTTCCTTTTCCTCGTGGCTGAAGCGTGCGCCGACCGTGGCGCCCAGACGGTCGCTGAGGCGCCAGCTGAACTCGCCGAATCCTGCCAGGACATCGGTCTTGTTGGTGGCGAAGATATTGAACGAACCGCCGAAATTGCGCGCCGGCAGGCCGAGCGCCTCTTCCTTGTCTTCGGTGTAGTAGTACAGGCCGACAATCCACTCATAGGCGCCACCCGAGCAGGCCAGGCGGATCTCCTCGGAGAGCTGGTCGGTGTGCCGCTCGTAGTGCGTCTGGGTCACGAAGACTTCGGTGCCGTCGGTATTGAAGAGAAAGGTATCCTCGAAGCGGCGGTAGCCGGTAATGGAGGTCAGCGTCAGACCGAAACCCAGGTCCGCCGTCACCTGGGCGGTGACGCCGCCGATGGTCCACTTCTGGAAGCTGTCCACCTCGTTGCGGGTCTGGTCGAAATCCGGCAGGGCTTGTGCGCCTTCGGCAGCGGAGCGGTGCAGGTTGCCCCGCGGGCGGACGCTGCGGTTATTGCCGTCGAAGTCGGTAAAATCGCCGGCGATCTTGGCGTTGATGGTGTCGGAAAGCGCGAACGTGATCGTTGCCCGGGCTGCCATGGTCTCGCCGCCGTCGATCTCGTCGCCGCCCCTCGGGTCCAGGTCTTCGGTGAAACCGCCGTCCGCTCCGTAGCGCACTGCCAGACGGTAGCCCGCCTTTTCGCCAATCGGGCCGCCGTACGCCGCCTCGCCTTCGTGGCGGCTGAAGTTTCCGAGCTTGAGGTTCACATAGCCTTTGGGCTCGTCGCCGGGCTGGCGGTGAATGATGTTGATCACACCGGCGGTGGCGTTACGTCCATAGAGTGTGCCCTGGGGGCCGCGCAGCACTTCCACACGCTCCACGTCCAGGAACTGGTTCAGGCCCATCTGAGCCCGGCCCTGGTAGACGCCGTCCTGGTGTACTGCCACGGACGAATCCTGGCCGATGCCGAACAGGTTGGTGCCCACGCCGCGGATGTAGAGCTGGGCTTCGCCGCCGGCCCGACTGAATACCAGCGAGGGCGCCTCGAGGCTCAGGTCCTCGATTTCGTCCAGTCCACCGTTCTCCAGCTTCTCGCCGCTCACGGCGGTGATGGCCAGAGCCGTGTCCTGGATCGACGCCTCGCGCTTTTCGGCGGTGACGATGATTTCTTCAAGCACATCTTCCTGGGCCGGCAGGTTGCCGGCGGTCAGGAAGGCGAAAGCAGCGGTCAGCGGCCACCGCAGGGAGGACAGGGTCATGCAGGGGATCTCCCGGTTTGGACAACGAATGAGCGGCGACCCCACAGGTCGCCGAAAATGGCCGCCTATCATATCGCAGGCTGTCAGGGGAGCTTGAGCTCCACCTTGCCGTGCCTGTGGAAAGCCGCGGCGACGCGGTCGAACACCACGCCCACCCGGATCACGGAGAAATCGCGAAAGTCGATGATCGTGCTCGAATGTCCTTGCGGGTTGGCGTAGCGAGAGGTTCCGTAGTCGAAATATACGCTGGCTGCTTCGCGCACCGGCGCCTCGATGTCCGCGTAGCGGTACTTGGAGCCCTCAAGCGAGGTGTTGGCCGAAGAGCCGAACACCGGCACACCGCGCTGCCAGGACTGGCGCGCGATTTCGTTGTGGAACTGCCCGGCGTTGAGCAGCATGTCCATGGTGCCAGCCCTGGTCGAGGACGCCATGACGAAAGGCTCCGTGCGGCTGAAGAACTCGTGCCGGACGCGAAACGGCGCCACGATGGAGAAGGGGATATTTTCCTCGCGCACCAGGGTCTCCGCCAGATCGTGCTTCCATTCCTCCATGATGTGAATGGCGCGGCTCATGGCGACATTGGCAAACAGGCCGCCGGGCTTTTCGTAGCTGCGCTTCTTGGCGGCGTATATGGCCCGGATTCCTGCCTCGGTGCAGGCATTGACAGAATAGGCCACATCCAGCGGCGCAATGGCGACCTTGCCCGCCGCGATGGTGTCGAGCAGCAGGGCAACATCGGCCTTCAGGCGGCTGGCTGGTACCGGGTCGGCAGTGGTTCGGTCCTTGTTCATGGGCAAACGGAATCAGTTGCAGAAGGGCGCAAGGAGGGAATCAATCGAGCGGAGCTGTTGCAGTTGATCCAGTATTGCGGCGATGGCCTCGCCTTCGATCCGGTTTTCGCCAGCGGTCAGGCCGGCGAATTTTACGATCAGGTCGTGACGCTTCATGGGATTGGCCGGCGTGCCCAGGCTGTCGAGTACCGTGACCTTGCGCGTGCTTCCGTTGCGGGTGGTCAGTTCCAGCCAACTGCCGAAGTGCGAGGGAAAGGTCGCCTGCATTTCGGCGTCGGCCACCGCTTCGACCTTGTCGGCGACCGCCAGGGTGCGCGCGTCGTCGAGCGCGTCGCCCATGAAGCCGTCCACCGAGCCGGGGCCGTAGTGGAGCGCCGCGCCCAGCGTGAACGGCAGGCTGTATTGAGCGGCCATCTCGGAGGCGGGCCGTCGCAACATGTGTTGCGTGACCAGGATGTCCGGTCCGCCCACAGTGATCGAATCGATTTCGGCGGGGGCGAGGGCAAAACCGCCAGTGGCCTCGGCCAGCGCGTCCAGCGTCGAGTGGAACAGCCGGCAGCAGGGGTAGGGCTTGAAACTGATGCGGTGGATTTCCGGCCCGCCGGGGTGTGGTTGGTTGAGCCTGCCGATATCGGAGTGGTCGCCGAAGTTGCGGATCAGGCCATAGCGCCCTTCGAGCGCCTGTTCGGGGCCGGCGATGCCCAGTGCCGCGTGTTCTGCGGCCATCACACCGTGCAGCGCCGCGTAGCCGCCGTGTAGGCGCTTGACGGTGGCGCCTTCCGGCTCCTGGCTGAACTGCATCGAGCCGCCCGCCATCGACAGCGCCAGCCCCCAGCCGCGCGCCAGTTGTACGGGCGTGAGGCGCAGGAGCACGGCGGCGGCCGCGGCTACGCCGAAACCCGCGAACAGGCTGGTGGGGTGAAAACCCAGCTCGATGGTCCTGGCGGCGTTGGCGGCGGCCCCTATGCGCCCGGCGGCCTCGTAGCCCGCATGGATTCCCGCGGCCAGCCGCGCGCCGTCCAGTCCATGGTGCGCAGCCAGCGCCATGCTGGAGGCGATCACCGCTGCGCCCGGATGGCTGACCGATTCGTCGTGGGTGTCGTCGAGCTCCATGCCGTGAGCGGAAGTGGCGTTGGCAAAGGCTGCCAGGGCCGGCGCCAGACGCAGGTCCGAGGCCATCAGGGGCGCCTTGCCGGAGCCGCCGTGCGGCGCCGCCCACTGGTGCAGCTGCCGGCTCCACGCCATCAGCGAGCCGGCGTAACAGCAGCCGAGGTGATCGAGCATGAGGTTGCAGATCTGCTCGAGATCACGCTCGGCCAGCGGCGTTTCTCCCACCGCCAGCAGCTCTTCGGCCAGCGCCAGACTGCGTTTGTTTGCAGGAATGCTCACGCCGGCGCCGTACGTTTGCTGCGAAGCGACCCGGTGGCGGCGAGGTCGGGCGCGCCGGTGGCGGGATCGATCACCACGCCGTAGCTTGCGCGCGCCATGTCGATGGAGAGCAGGCCGTCGCGCACCTCGTCGGCCACCCGCTGCGGATCGCGCTCGAAAGGATCGCCGTAGCCGCCGCCGGACACCAGGGTGATCTCCAGGCGGTCGCCGGCGGCAAGGCGGGCGTGCGAAATTTTGGCGGGCAGTTCCTGCTCCCCGGGCGTGTGCGGGTTCACCCTTATCCGGCCCGGCAGCCCGTCGGCGCCGCCGAAGATCCCGCGCGGCGGATCGCCTGACCGGTTGTCGCCGGTGGAACTGACCGTTGCGCCTTCGAGAAAGCGCCACGTCTTTACCGCGCCCATTCCGCCGCGCCAGCGCCCCGCGGCAGGGGGCTCGTCGCGCAGCTCGTAGCGCTCGCACAGCATCGGTACGGACAGTTCCATCTCTTCCAGCGGGTTGTTGCGGGTGTTGGCCATCAGCGTGTCAACCGTGTCCAGGCCGTCGCGTCCGTAGCGGCCACCGTATGCGCCCTCGTTGATTTCCACATTGATCCAGTACTGGCCCTGGCAGGACTCGAAGGAATACACGAAGCAGGATACATTGGCCGAATTCCCGCCGGTCACGCGCTCGGGCAGCACACCGCCGAGCGCCCTGAGCACCTGGTCGGGTATGCGGTTGATCTGCGTGAAGCGCGCCTCGCAGCCGCGCGGATAGATCGGGTTGAAGATGCTGCCTTTCGGCGCATATGCGTAAACCGGCCGGAACACGCCGTCGTTCTGCGGCACATCCGCACCCTCGGCGGTCTCGTCGAGCAGCAGGGCGCGCACTGCGAAGTTCACTGCCGGCAGCACGCTGCCCTCGAACGGACAGTTGAAACCGGTGGGAGTCTGGTCGCTGGATCCGGAGAGGTCCACGCAAACATTGCTGCCGCGCACGATCACCCGGGTGGCGATCTTGAGCGGCTTGCCGAAGTGCTTGCCGTCGTCCTCCAGCCAGGCGTCCGGCGCCGGATATTCGCCGTCGGGCAATTGCTCGATGCGCGCGCGCAGGCGCCGCTCGGCATAGTTCATCCACTCCTCTGCCGCGCTCATCACCCGGTCGCGCCCGTGTCTGGCGACCAGCCCGGCGAAGCGTTCCGCTCCCAGCCGGCAGCAGGCGATCATCGCTTCGAGGTCGCCGGAATTGGACTCGGGCGTGCGCACATTGTCCATGATCAGCGACCACAGATCCTCGCGCCGTTCGCCGGCAGAGTACAGTTTCACCGCGTCGAGGATCTGCCCTTCGGCAAAGATATCCGGCACATCGACGGAAAAACCCGGGTCGGCCGCGCCGATGTCCACCATGTGGCCGGTACAGCCGGCGAAACCCAGATGCGCACCGCCCACGAACAGCGGCAGCAGCACGCCGTAGTCGGGGCTGTGCGAGGCGCCGTGGTAGGGGTGGTTGTGGAGGTACACGTCGCCGGGCCGGTAGCGCCCGCGGTGCTTGCGGTCGATGCCGCGCACATAGGCGGGCAGGGAACCGCAGTGCATGGGCGTGGAGTCGCTCTCGCACAGTTGCCGGCCCTCGAAGTCCAGGAGCGCTGCGCCGATGTCCCGGGATTCGCGCATCACGCTGGAACAGGCCATGCGCACCAGGAGCTCGGCCATTTCGCGGGCGATGGAACGCAGCGCGCCGCCGATCACCTGCAGCGATACGGGATCCACCTCCACCAAGTTCCAGCGCCGCTCGGCATGCGCGCCTGAGCCGGTGCTCTGCGCCTGGCCGAGTCCGGGCCACAGCCGGAAGGCGCTCATGCCGCGCCCCCGGGAGCAGAACCTTGCGCTTTCGCCGCCGGCAGTCCGCCCTCTTTCCGGGCGGCTACGGGCGTCAGCAGCAGGTTGGCGTAGCGGTCCATGCGGGCGCGCCAGCCGGGCGGGATCACGGTGGTGGCGTCGGCCTGCTCGACGACGACGGGACCGGCAAGCTGGTGTCCGGATTTCAGTGTGGCGCGATGGTAGAAGTGTGTTGCCAGCGGTTTGTCCTCTCCCGGGAACAGGCAGTCTGCAATCCGCAGGGGCTCGGCTCTTTCCGTGTCTGCCTGTTCGGCTTCCCTCGATATCCGCGGCACGCCCGGCACACAGGCCGAAACCCCCAGATTGATGATGCGTACCGGCTTGTCGCGCCAGGCCCGCAGGTACGCCTGCTCGTGTGCGGCGTGAAAGCGCGCGCGCAGCGTATCCGCCCACTCGGCGTCGACTTCGCCCGGAGGCGCTTCCACGGCCAGTTCGTGGCCCTGGCCCGCGTAGCGACATTCCGTCCACCGTCTCAGCCTGATCTCCTCGGCCCTGAACCCGTCACGGATCAGGCGTTCTTTCGCTTCCTGCGTCATCCTGTCGAACTGCGCCGTCACGCCGGCATGGTCCAGTCGGTCCAGCTCTCCCCAAAGGGTTGTCTTGAATTCGTAGCGTACCGGCGCGCATAACAGCCCCTGGGCGGCGCCTACGCCCGGGTGCGGCGGCGCCAGCACCTCGCCGATGGACAGCGATTCGGCCACCGGCGCGGCGAACGCTCCGCCGGCGCCGCCATAGGCTATCAGTGTGAATTCGCGCGGGTCGAAGCCTTTGGAGATGCTGGCCACGCGCAGGGCCTCGACCATGTTGTTGACGGCGATGCCGAAGATTCCCAGCGCCGCATCTCGCAGCGGCAGTTTCAGCGGCCCCGCGATGCGCTCGCGGATGGCTTGCGTGGCTCTTTCGGGCGCCAGCCCGGGCACCAGGCGGGCCAGCCGTTCGGGGCGGTACCAGCCGGCCGCCACCAGGGCGTCGGTTACGGTAGGTTGCTCGCCGCCTTTGGCGTAACAGGCCGGACCAGGGTCCGCGCCGGCGCTCTGCGGTCCCACGCGGAACATGCCCTGATCGTCCAGCCATGCGATCGAGCCGCCGCCGGCGCCCAGCGTGGCGATATCGACCATCGGAGTCATTACATCGTGGTCGCCCACCCGGGTGTCGAGCAGGCTGCGCATGCGCATTTCGCCGTTCGGCGCCACGCCGATGTCGGCGGAGGTGCCGCCCACATCCAGTGTGATCACGTTGCTGCGGCCGATCTCGCGGGCTGCATCGAGGCCGGCGATCAGGGCGCCCACCGGTCCCGACAACAGGAGGTTGACCGGTCGGCGCTCGGCTTCGGCGGCCGTGACCATGCCGCCGCCGGAACTCATCAGGCGCAGTTGCGCGGGCACGCCGGCTTCGTTCAGCGCCGCGGCAAAACGGCGGATATAGCGCGCGGCTACCGGCCCCACATAGGCGTTCATCGCGGTGGTGGAGAAGCGCTCATACTCGCGCACCAGCGGGACGATCTCGTGGCTGGCGGTGATGTAGGCTTCGGGAAAGCGGGCGCGCGCCAGCTTCGCGATGCGTTTTTCGTGTTCCGGGTCGAGAAAGGAGAACAGGCAGCACACTGCGATCGCTTCCACGCCCTCTTCCTCGAGCCGATTCAGGGCTTCAAGCACATCGTCCTCGTCAAGCGGCGCCTCTGTTGCGCCGTCGGGCGCCCGTATCCGCTCGCGCACCGTCATCCGCCAGCGGCGCGGGACCAGAGGCCGGCTCTGGCGGCCGATCTCCTGATAGTGAGAGAAGTTGCAGGGGCGGTTCTTGCGTCCGATGTGCAGGAGGTCGCGAAAGCCGCGGGTTGTGATCAGCCCGGTCTTCGCGCCCTTGCGCTCCAGCAGCGCGTTGGTGGCCACGGTGGCGCCGTGACAGCAGAACTCCACATCGTGGAAGTCCAGTCCGGCCTTGCGCAGGATCTGCTTCGCCCCCTGCATGGCGGCGCGGGACGGGTCATCCGGCGTGGAGGCCAGCTTGTGGGTGGCCAGCACCCGGCCGTCATTGCCGGAGACAATGAAGTCGGTGAACGTTCCGCCGATGTCGATGCCGATCCGTGCCAAGCTGTCTGGCGCCCCTCCGCACCTTGCCAAAAGGTGGGTATTTTCTCACAGCGGTACGTTGCGGAGGCAAGCGCCGGACGCCATCGCGAGCACAAGCTGTTGCGCGTTGCGGTCAGCGTGTATTGTTTCCCGCGCATGGGCGCGCTCACCGAATCCATTCTCGATTTCCTGTGCGGGGACCAGCCCTTGCACACGCCGGATAAGGCGCGTCGCATTGCTGTGACCGGGTTTATCGACTGCTTGGGGGTGGCGCTGGCTGGCGCCGGTCAGCCGGTTGTGCGCAACCTGTGGCGCGCGGCGCAGGGCGGACCGCCCGATTCCCGGGTCCTTCTGGGCGGCGCGCGCCTGCCGTCCGCGGCCGCGGCGCTGGTCGGTTCGGCGGCGGCGCATGCCCTGGACCTTGATGACTACGCCTTTGCCAATCACACCAGCGCGGTGCTGGTCCCACCGATCCTGGCCGAGGCGGAGGTGACGGGAGCTTCCGGAACGCGCATGCTTGGCGCCTATCTGGCCGGGTTCGAGGTATGGAGCGTGCTGGCGCGCCGCGAGCCCGACTACATGCAGGGCGCGGGCTGGCACCCCACGGGGGTTTACGGTCCTCTGGGGGCGGCGGCGGCGCTGTGCTGGCTGCGCGGCATGCCGCGCGCCGGGATCCGCAACGCGCTGGGACTGGCGGCAGCCGCGGGTGGCGGCTTGATGGACAACTTCGGGACCCAGGCCAAGCCCTATCAGGCCGCGCGCGCCGCCGAGGCCGGCGTGGCCGCGGTGCGCAGGGCGCTGGCTGGCTTGGACGCCGGGCCGCATGCGTTGGACGGTCCCGGTGGTTTTCTGCACACGATCTCGCCCGCGGGGCGCGTGGACCGCGCTTCGCCAGCCCGGGAACTCGGCAGGGACTGGTACATGGCCAGACACGGCCTGAACCTCAAGCGTTACCCTGTTGTGGGGGCTGCGCAGCGCTGCGTGGACGCTGCCTTGCAGTTGCGCCGGGATTACAAATTCGAGCCTGCGGCAATCGAGCGCGTGACCGCGCGAATCAGCGAAGCGCACTCCTCGGTAATGCCCTTCCGGCGCCCGGCCGACGCCATGCAGGCCCGGTTCAGCCTGGAGTTCGCGGTTGCCTGCGCCTTGCTGTTCGGGCGCCTGGGTCTGTCTGAAATGCGTGACGAATACGTGCGGCGCGATGATGTGCAGGCGCTCGTGAAGCGCGTGGTCCGCGTGGAGGGGCCGGACGACGACCCGGTTTACCCGGTGGGAGCGCGTTACGATACCGTGAGCGTACTGGCGTCAGATGCAGGCGAGATCGCAAGCGAACCTGTATGGCGCTATCGGGGGCACGGACAGAATCCGTTGGGCAAGGACGAACTGCGCGCCAAGTTCATGGATTGCATTGCGTCGGTGGCGTGGGACATCTCTCCGGATTCCGGGGGCGAGCGGCCCTCGCTCCGGGAGCTGGCGAGCGAATTGTTCGCAGGACTGGAGCGCCTCGAGGAGCTGGACGGCGTTGAGGATTTGCCGGAATTGCCGCTTGAGGGCCTGTTCGGCGAATAGCCCGGAATCGTCAGGTCACGTTTCGGCAAGCAAGGTCTCGAGAACCGCGGCCGCGGTCAGCACTTGCCTGTCGGCAAAACGGGCGCCGACCAGCTGTACGCCTACCGGCAGCCCCGCCGGTCCCTGCAGGCCCGGTATTGTGACGCAGGGCAGGTGCAGCGCCGTGAACAGCCGGTTGAAGGTCGCCTCGCCGTTGCCGTTCTTGCGCAGAATGGCTTCGCCCGGCGTCGAAGCCGTCAGCCAGGCGTCGTAATCGGCCAGACGCTGGTCGAACGCCGGACGCAAGCTACCGATGCCGTCGTACGCCTCGGCCATTGCGCGTGGCGTAATCCCGCGGTTGACCTCGACCTCCTCGATG
Organism: Gammaproteobacteria bacterium; assembly: GCA_965115835.1. Taxonomy (GTDB): domain Bacteria; phylum Pseudomonadota; class Gammaproteobacteria; order Steroidobacterales; family Foliamicaceae; genus Foliamicus. The sequence continues at coordinate 1,227,185 of OZ220471.1, read as the reverse complement.
ATGTCCTCATGCAGGTCCGCCTTGCCGGCGCCATGCTCGGCCAGCAGCGAGACCCGCGCCTCGCCGTGCATGATCACGTCCTGCCATTCGTTGAGACGCTCCGCCCCCGGGATCTCGTCCACCGACTCGAGTTCGTGGCCGGCGCGCGCCAGTGTTTCGATGGCAACCGCTACCGCCGTCTGGCTGGCGGGCTCCGCGTCGCGCCAGTAGGGGGTGCGATACAGCCCGATCTTCAGGCGTCGTCCTGCCTCGGGAGGCTGTCGTTCGAACAGTTTCAGGACTTCCGCAGCGCCAGCCAGCAACTCCACGTCCTCGGCCATCCAGCCGACCGTGTCCAGGCTGGGCGCATGCAGCCACAGGCCCTGCACCGACACCCGCCCGTAGGTGGGCTTGAAGCCGGCCACGCCGCAGAACGAGGCCGGGCGGATCAGCGAACCTCCGGTCTGGGTGCCCAGCGCCATGGGCGCCATGCCTGTGGCCACGGCCGCCCCCGAGCCTGCCGATGAGCCGCCGGGGGTGCGTTCGGGGTCATGCGGGTTGGTGGTGGGCGGGTCGCGGCCGATGCCGGCGAACTCGACTGTGTTGGCCTTGCCCAGCAGCACGCAGCCGGCCTGACGCAGCATCCGCACACAGGCGGCGTCCTGCCTGGTCCTGCGGCCTGCATGGCGCGGCGAATTGCGTTGCGTGGGCAAGGCTGCCGTGTCGATCACATCCTTGACCGCGAACGGCAGGCCGTGAAGGGCGCTGCGCGGACCGCTTGTTTCGCGCTCACGGTCCCTTGCCCGCGCTTCTTCCAGCGCTTGCTTCACGTCGAAGGTTGCGAACGCGCGCACCGTCTTTTCGCGCTTTTCGAAGCGCTCGATGCAGTGCTCGACGGCCTGTTCGCTCGAAATCTCCCCGCGCGCCAGCCTCGCCCACAGGCTGCGTGATTGCAATATGGCGTTCGACTCGAGGTTCAAGGCTTCGGTCCGGGCATGGCGGAATCGTCCAGACTCCGGGAAGGGCAAGCACTATACCCGGGCGTCATTGCAGGGATTGGAGAAGGCGTGTGGGCCGTGTGAAGAGGTTGTCAAGGCTGCGGCTTGATCCGCCGGCGGGGGGGGGGGGGTCCGATGCGGTTCAGTTGGCGAGCCTGACGTTTTTCGGGTGGCTTATCTCGTATTGGTGAGCGATTCGCCAGTTTTCTCCGGGCTTGAGGTTTCTTCGCCAAGCGACGACTCCGGGGCGGTCTTCGACATATTGCTCGTCAGGCTTCGTTGCGCTGTCCGGAACTGAAACCTTGATGCGCTCGTCGCGCGACACCGGATAAAAGTCGACAACTTCCACTGTCGTTGTCCGGGCATGACGATTGACGATCTTGAACAGGTAGTCGGTCAACTCGGTATTGCGCGCGCCGAGGAATCCTTCGCGGCCTTTCTCGCCGCCCTGGTCGACTGTGGTGACTTCGACCTGCGGATCCGGACCCATCGGCAGCACGGCCTCGGCGCCCGGCAGCAGTTCCGGGAGCGCCGTCAGTCCGGCGAACGCTCCATCCACGAATACGCGCAGGGGACCGCCGAACAAGGGCGTGTTGCTGTCGTGCCTGTATCTTGCGGTGAGGTACGCAAGCGCGCTCTTGCGAGGCGTGGTCCGCGTGACCAGTGAGACGCTGGCGCGATACTCCGCCAGCGGCGCCCCCTGTGCATCGTCCGTTCCGCTGATGACATCTGTCCGGTCGCCAGCCCGATAGACCACTCCATACCGGTTCGGACCCGTAGCGCGCGCCGCCACGACAATTTCTTCCGGCGCCCCAAGACCTTCGCCGAAGGCCATATTCGAGCTCTCCTCCCTGATCTTGTAGGTTATGCGCTCTGCCTGTTCTTCAATGTCCAGGAACGCGCTCTCCTGGCCGGGGGCCTGCATGGCGCCGCCCGGGTCGCCGGTGGAAAGCGTCAGCTGCACGTTCTGCCATTCTTCGCTCGTCGCCTGGAAAACCCGGGCTTCGTGCATGAGGCGCAGCTTCGATGAGGCGGAGTCCAAGTGCGCGGAATAGGAGGATTCCCAGCGGGCCAGCGGTTGGAAATAGCTTACTCGCAGGGTGGTGTCGAGAGCCTTGTCCGAAGCCAGGGAGATCCGCAACACGGCGGAGTCCGTGCGGCGTCCCCCCTTGTTCTCCAGTTCACGCTCCAGAACCGACAGCTCCCTTTCCGCCTTGCGACGCAACTTGTGCGCCTTGCGTATCTTCTCCATGGCTCCGCTTGCGCCGCTGCCGATCGAGTTCATGGCCTGCTGCCAGGAAGCGGGGTCCGCCTGACCCGATGCAGCTTCCCCGCGTTCCCTGTCTGCGTAGTCTTGCGCAAGCCCCTCCAGGAACTTCAGTTGCAGCCGCGCGGCGGCAATGTCGTCGTTGATGGCCTCGATCGAGTCCTCGAGCTCCGTGATGGCGGCCTCCAGCCGTCGAACCTCTGCGTCGTACGCGTCGCGTTGTTCGCGCACATCCAGACGAATGAACCGCAGTTCTGCCCCCGGATACGCGACCATTGCCCGGGTACGACCCAGATCGATATTGCCGGGGAAGCCCTCCAGCGTCACCGCGTTGACGCCTTGCGCCAGTGAGATATGCGCTACGCGAGTCACGTCGGCGCCCCGGGGATAAACGGTTACCGCGTCAATGTGCGATTCAATCGCCAAGGCTGCCGGTGGGCCGAGGATTACGGTTATCAGGAGTGCAGTGGCGAGGCCTCGTCTTTTCTCATTCATGTTCATGCCGATCTCTCCTGATGTTCGATCCGGGGGATGGATCAATTCCGGGCACGGACTCGCAGCGGATGACCCGCGATGGCCACAACGCCCGTGCCCCGCCTCAAACGCTCCGTTCCCGCGGCAAGCAAGTGGCGACAGGGCTGTCTTCCCGAAAAAAGCGGGGCGGACCAACCGCCCGCCCCGCCGTAACGCAAGTTGCCGCTCTTCAGGTCAAGCAGCGTCGATGTTGTCGTCGAGGAGCGACACGAAGCTTTCCAGCAAGTCCACCTCAAGCGCCAGATCGCGAAGGTCGCCAACAGGGCCCATGCCAGTGTCCGGAGGCACAACCGGCCCGTCGTCGTCGGTATCGTCGGAGTCGTCCTTCAAACCCGGTACCGTGGGATCCGGCGTGCTCGGCGTGGCGGGCGCCGCCGAATCGGCAGCCGTGTCCGCATTCATCACCTTCACCGAGAACAAGCCCTTGGCGCTCAACTGACGACCCGCCGTGCCCGTCATGTTGTCCGTGGCCGTCACCGTGATCGACAGCGTGATGCTGTCGCCCGTGTCCGTGGCGCTCTTCAACTTCTCGAAGTCGAAGGTCGCGCCCTTCTTCAGCCACAACTCCCAGGTGCTGCCATCGCTATCGTCCGAAGCCCTGATCTCGAACTGATCCGCGCCCTTGCCCGACAGCTTGATCTCGTGGGTTCCGAAACGGTTTGTCTTGAGGTTCTGGTCTATAACATCCAGATCGGCCACCTTGCGCGCGGCCTGCGACTCGTCGTCCATGAACGTCAACATGTCGGGATTGCTGTCGGCGTCGTCCGGCTTGTTGGTGTTGTCCGGAACCAGCAGCGCCGTGGCCGTGCCGGAAGCCGGAAGATCGGCCTTGTCGCCCACATTCGTTCCGTTGTGGACAGACTGCAACTTTATGGCCGTGGGCGCCACGTTGACGTGCACATTGACCTCGACCTGGGCATAGGTAGAAGGATCGCCTCCTCTGACTGCAGAAGCAATGCCGTTATCGCTGTACGGGTCGGCGGCCCGAACGATGAGGACAATGTAATTGCCCGCAGCATCCGTAGTGTCGGCCGCAGCGTCGACATCCGACGGGTTGTTGGCGGCAAAGCCGATGAAATCCCCGTGCTGATCGACCCAGGCCAATATCCTGCCGGCCGGGGTGGCAGAGGAAGACCAAAACTCACTCGCCAACCCGAGGTTCAGCGCAGGATCAGGACCCTCACCTCGCACGTCCCGGATTTGGTAGACCAGTTCGTCGCCGTCCGGGTCGTGGAAGATGTTCGACAATATATCCATGTCCCTGTGAATTGCGGCCGGCTGAACGCCCCCGGCCGTCACCGGCTGCGTCTCGACATAAATCGCGTGCGCGCCGCCGGTCGGCACAGTCGCCACCTCGGGAGGACTGTTGCGCTCGGTACTGGCAATGAGATCGATCTCCGCGGAATACTCCAGCCACGTCACGAAAAGGGATTCGTCCACACCGGTGGATGAATCGTCGCTCTGGCCCCGGTACGTCACCTTGGCCCGCACCTTCACCTGACCCACATGCGCGCCGACAATCGCCTTGGTCAGCGTCAGGGTGTGGCCGGTCTCGCCAGCAATATCCACATAACCCCCCCTGCCGTCGCTCACCTGCCACTGGACTTCGGCAATGGCCTCGCGCCAATCCAGCAGCTTCACGCGCAGAATGTCGCCCTCGGTCGGCGAGGCGGGCCCCAGCACATCCGTATCGTCGTCGCCGGGATACGGATCAGTCATGTCGCCCAGCCGGATCGTCCCGCTCTCCGTGCGGGGCAGATCGGTACCCGTAAAGACTGCACGGTAGTACAGACCGCCGCCGTTGCCGGCCTCGCCCTCGTCGTTCGTTACCTCGAACTCCGCATCGCCCTTGCCGCTGGAAAGCGTCACCGACTTGCGGGCAACGGTGATCCAGCCGCCCGTGCCGGTCTCGGAGGCCTGAAGCACAACCGTGGCCGTGGTGGCCGTTGTGCCCAAGGCCGCCACCCCAACATTCAGGACATCTTCGGTGGCGCTCTTCGCCTTCGTCGTCAGGTCCAGATCGACAACCACCGCGCCGTCGCCGCCACCCGCCTTGAGGATGCCCGTTTGCGTCAGAAAGAACTTGCTCGACACCACCTTCTGGGTGGCCGGATCCAACTTGAAATAGCGAGCAAAGAAAATGAGGTTCTTGCCCAAAAAGCTGTTCGTCCCGTCTCCGTTCAAATCCAGCTGAAAAGTACGCGGCCCGGTAGTGGTGAAGTACGATGCATAGGAGCTACCAAGACCTATCGCCTCACTCACCTCGGCAGTCGTCCAGGAGCGCCACCCGTCGGCCCGGTCGCTGACTTTCCCAGACCCGAAATAGTAGAGCACCACAACCGGCTCCTCGCCGCCCGCTATATCCGGATCGTGGCTGGTATCGACCTTGAAGGTCAGTTCGGCCGGACCCGCAGTGTTGGGATCATCGCCCCCGATGATCGCAACCGGCTTGCTGGCGGCCGGCGTGAAGTCCACGTTGGCGTCCTTGACATCAATGCTCACAACCTCGGTTTGAGCGTTACCGTCGTCGTCGCGAGCCGTCAGCGTGAAGCGCGCAAGAGCCTTGCCCGCGCGGGTGTTGTCGCCGTCCTCACCGTCCGTGCGGTCAACCACCAACACCACAACACGGTCGCCGTCGCGCACCCCGCTGGGCTGATCACTCTCGGAAACATCGCTGCGCCGATCCTCTATGTCCTCCCATTCGTCCGGACCATACACAGTCACCCACGAAGGAAGACCCGCACGACCCCCAACCTCGAACCGAAGATCGTCAATGTCGCTGTCTGCGTCGCTCCAAACATCCTCCAGGGGAATCACTATCACCAGCTTGGAAGTCTCCGACTGGTTCACCGTCAGTGTCGTGGTGCGAAGAGCGGCGCTGCGAGACTTCGACGAGTGACTGATATCGGTGTGATCGAACATCGGCTTGGCGTCCGCCGCATCGTCAATGTCAATGGTGATCTCGCGGTCGTCCTCCTCGCGACCCTGCTCGTCGGACAAACCCTTGCCGTCCTTCACCTTGATCGTCAGATCCACCTCCTCCGTCACCTCGAAGTCAATCGGCTCAATCGGAGTCGCCAGCTTCCGCCCCATCGCATCCACCGACAACTCGGCAGCCGACTTGGTCCAGATCTCATACTGAACTGTGGCCGGATCGTTGTCCTCGTCCCCTATCATCACCAGCTTGAAGCGATTCGCGTAATCCCCCGTCATCGTCACCTCAAGCACCCCATACGGATGCGGAGCAATCTCCAGATCCTTGTCGCGGATCGTGAACTCGGCCACCTTCCGCGATCCCGTACCTTCCGTGTAGTCATACTCGATCACGTCGCGGATGTCCGGACGATCGTTGTCGCGGTCGTTGCTGTCGGAAACCGCTACCGCAATCCGGAACGTGCTGCGCGCCGAATTGCCCGCCGGGTCGGTCGCAATCACCGTCACCTCATACACGCCCGCCTCCGCAAGCATGTTCGCCTTGTTGGTGAAACGCCCCTTGCTGTCAATCTGAAGCCATGACGGCGAATCGTCCGAAAGGGAAAAGGTCAGCGTGTCGCCGTCCTCGTCCACAAACGCAGGCATCTTGTCGAGACCGTCAAGACGCAGCCGAAAACTCAGCCAGTCGCCCTCGCGAACATCCTCCGCGTCCAGATCCTCGTCCAACGTAACCCACCAGTTGCCTATCTTGCCGGCAACCGGACCGTCGCCCGCGTCCACATCCCTGACGTTGATCGTGACGGTCGTCGATACCGAAGCCTCCTCGCCCGCCATCGCCTCGTCGCCAACCGCCATGTCCGTGGCCGTGATCCGCAAGGCAATCCGCGAAGCGTCCTCATGGTTCAGCGATACGCCGTCCTTGAGTCTCAACTGACCGTCCACAACCTCGAAACGATCGTCCGCCTTGCCGCCAACCATGAACGTGAACTTGTGCTGACCGTGCGGGTGACGGGGATCGTCCGCGTCCGTCACCACAATCGCGCCCAGCAACGCGCCCGCCACGTTCTCGTCCACCGTAACGCTGCTGGTGCGGATCACGGCGCCACTCGATTGCTCCACGCTCAGATAGATCGAGGTGGGCGCCGAGTTGCGGGCGTCAACCACCACATCCAGGGCCGCGCTACCCTCCAGACCGTCACCGTCGGCAGCCACTATCGAAACCCGCGCCGACAGGTCGCGACCCGCCGGAGGCGTGCCCGACAAGACGCCCATCACAGTACGGTCCGCGCCCGTGCCCGTGAGAGTCACCGAAAAGTTCAGCCACTCCGGCGCATTGTCCGAAAGCATGAAACTCATCTCGTCGCCGTCGGGATCCGTAAACAACGACTTCAGGTCCACCTCCATGCGACCCTCGCGACCCGCAACCAGCGCAAACGGCTCAAGACCCGCGCCGCGCACCATCGGCGCCTCGTTCACGTCCCCAACCATCACGCGCACCAGCGCGCTCGCCTCGTGCTCGCCGTCGCTGGCCATCACCGTCAACTCGTGAACACGCATCGACGACTCGTAGTTCTCGCCCATCCCCACATAGTGGAGCGCGCCCGTAGACGCGTCGATCATGAATCTGCCGTCCTCGTTGCCGCCCGTGATCGAGTAGGTGAGCGAGTCGCCGTCCGCGTCCGTCGCCATCACCATACCCACCATCACCGCCGTCTCGCTGCCGTCGGCGTTCTCCTGCAAACCGAAACTGTACGAGCTCATGTCCTCGCCGAACACGAACATCGGCATGCTGTCGTTCACGTCCATCACCGAAATCGTCACCATGACTTCGGAACTCTCGCTGCCGTCGCTGGCCATCACCGTCAACTCGTAACTGCTCATGTCCGACTCGCGGTCTTCGCCCATGCCCACATAGTGGAGCGCGCCCGTGGCCGAATCGATCATGAACTTGCCGTCTTCGTTGCCCCCCGTAATCGAGTAGGTAACCGGATCGCCTTCGTCCGGATCCGCAGCCGACACCGTCCCCACCATCACCGCCGTCTCGCTGCCGTCGGCGTTCTCCATCAGATCGAACGAGTAACTCGACTGCCCGAACATCGGCGCCTCGTTGACGTTCAGAACCATCACCTCCACCGTCGCCTCGGCAGAAGCGCCACGGTTGTCGGCAACGCGAACCGTCAGCGTATACGCAGGACCCATCGACTGCGCACGGTAGTCCTCGCCCGTGCCCACATAGTGAAGCGCGCCCGTGGCCGAATCGATCATGAAATTGCCCGACTCGTTGCCCCCCGTAATGGAAAACATGTGCGTGTCGGACGAGTCCTGGTCGGTGGCAGAAACCATCCCCAGCATCACCGCCGTCTCGCTGCCGTCGGCGTTCTCATGCAGATCGAACGAATAACTCGACTGCGCAAACACCGGCGCATCGTTGCCGTCGGTAACCATCACCTCCACCGTCGCCATCGCCGTGTTGCCGGCGCTGTCGGTAAAGGTCACCGTCACCATCACCGAACTGCCGTCCACCTCGTAGTCGAGACTCGCGCCCGACTTCAGCGCCAGCCACAAACTACCCTCGGAATCCACAATCACCTCGAAGCGATCATCGCTCAACGTGATGGCGTCCCTGCCCATCGAACCCATCAGAAGATCCTCGTCCGCCGCGTCCGGATCCATCACCTCGAACTTCACCAGCGGCGGAAGCTGCGAACCCATCATGTTCTCCATCACAGTCAAACTCGACATCGCGCCCGCATCGCCCGGAACCCGCTCGCCCTCCATTACCGAAAGCGAAGGACTCTCGTTGACATCCGTAATGCTCACGCTCACCGTGTGCTCGGCCGAAGCGCCCGCGCCGCTGGCCGTGATCGTCACCTCGATCGGCGAACCGTCCCAGGCCTCGAAGTCGAAACTCTCACCCGCCTTGAGCTTGAGCTGGCCGCCCACAACCTCGAAACGATCGTCGTCCACCGTCACCGAAGTGGCGTTCTCCGTGGCCACCGAAGTCACCTCGGCGCCATCGGCATTCTCCGCCACCGAAGCCTCGTCCGCCGCCGTGATCGTCGCCGCCGCCGGAGGGGGCGGCGGAGGAGGCGGAGGCGGAGTGGGCCTTTGCGAACCGCCGCCACCGCAGGCGTCCAGCGCCAGCGCCAACACCGGAATCATGAAAAGGTCCGCGCGCGACGGATGCTCGCGACGACGACGCAGCGCCTTCTCCAAACGAGCCTGCAAAAGCTGTGCTACTGGTGACTTGAACATGAGGCTGCCTCCTTGAAAAACAGCAAGGTCATGGGACGGAATTGACGGAATCGGCCGACCGGATCGCAAACGGCAATGAAAAAACGGCCGCCAAGTTTTAATGAATGCATACCGGAGCAACTGAAATGATCGGAACTTTAGCGAACAAGAGCGGCTTTCCTCTGGCTCTGCTGCCGCAACGCCGTAAAGCGGGCAGGCGCGTTGCCCGCGTGAAGGCAAGCACCGTGCCCGGACGTGCGCCGGGATATGGTGTGCGTGGTGACGGACAACCAGCAAGCAAGCCCCCCCGATTTATCCGGAGGAGCCCAAGTTGAAGGTTTCCCGGAAGCCTGCACCGCAGAACACTATCGCGAGGCCGCCCTGCACCCGCATCTCGACGGACTCGGGGGCTATATCCGGGCCGAAGGAAGCAGGATATTGGCGGTACGCGGTGGATCATGGAACACGATGCTCCTAATCATGACGGTGCAAGATTATAGATACAGAACGCCGCCGGAACAAGCACCATCCCCGGTCAACGCCGGCCTGCGCTGGGCGAGTGCGCGGCCAGCCGCTTCCACCTGTCGCATGCAAGATGGTCGTCCTGCGGAGGAGACTCCTCAAGCGCCCTTCTTGTCCCATTCCCCTCAATCTTCCGTCGCGCCCTGGCCTGCCTGTCTCACTGGGCCTGCGCCTCGAATTCGGCCAGCAAGGTCAGATAGCCTGCATGCCGCCCGGCGGGGACCTTCCCCGCCTCGACTGCCGCAAGCACCGCACAGCCGGGCTCGTTGCGGTGCCGGCAGTTGGCAAAGCGGCATTCGGCGGCGTGCAGGGAAAACTCGGGGTAGCCGGCCAGAATGTCGTTGTGGTCATCCACAACGGGCATCACCGAGCGTACGCCCGGCAGGTCCATGACGCGTCCTCCGTGAGGCAGGGCATGCATCGTCGCGGAAGCCGTCGTATGACGACCCAGCCTCGCCCTTGCGGAGAGGTCGCCTGCGGCGGCCACTTCCCGGCCGAGCAGGCTGTTCATCAGCGTGGACTTGCCGCTGCCCGATTGACCTGCGAGGACCGCAACCTGATTCTTCAGGCGTCGGGCCAGCCCGGAGACGCGCATGCCGAGGAGCGCGCTGACGGTCAGCACTTCGAACCCTGCGGATTCGTATTCGCGCACGCGCGCCGGCCGCGTCCCGCCCAGATCGATCTTGTTCCACACAATCAGGCCCGGGGTTGCGGCCCCTGCCGCGACGCATAACAGCCGGTCCACCAACTCGTAATCGGGCGCCGGTTCCGCAGCGGCCACCACGGCCACCAAAGAAAAGTTCGCCGCAACCACTTCGATTCGGCAGTTTGCCGCCGTTCGCGCCAGCTCGCTCGTGCGCGGCAGAATGTCGCGCAACAGCGCCGGCGAGTCGTCGGCGCGGAGGTCGAATCGCACCCGGTCTCCACATACCGGCTTGTGGCGGCGGTTTGCGACAAGGTAGGGAAGTTCCTCACCGGAGGCCGTTTCAAGGCGGCCCCGATGTCCATGACAGGCCGTGATCAGGCCGATACCCCGGGAATGGCCCGCAACGGGCGCCATCTTGAGCATATCCGGGCTAGAATCCGCGCCCGGACGCTTCAGGAGAGCGAATTGGGCGACAAGACTTCACGTTTGATATGGATCGACCTGGAAATGACCGGGCTGGATCCCTTGCGCGACCATATCATCGAGATTGCCACGGTGGTTACCGACGGCGATCTGAATATCGTGTCCGAAGGCCCGAACATCGTGATTCACCAACCGCGTTCGGTGATGTACGAAATGGACGACTGGAACACGCGCCACCACACGGCGTCCGGATTGTTCGAGGAGGTTCTTGCCAGCCGCATCAGCACCGAGGAAGCGGAACGCGCCACTCTGGATTTCCTCGGGCGGCATTGCCGGCCCAGGAGTTCGCCCATGTGCGGTTCCAGCATTTGTCAGGACCGGCGCTTTCTTTCTCGCGCCATGCCCGATCTGGCGGCGTTTTTCCATTACCGCAACCTGGATGTGAGCAGCATCAAGATTCTGGCGGGCCTCTGGAGCCCCGCGGCGCTTGATGGCGTCGAGAAGGATGAGCGCCACCGCGCCAGGAGCGATATCCTCGCTTCGGTCGCCGAGCTCGGACACTATCGCAGGGCGATGTTCCAGTCAGGCGGCGGCGGCAGCAACGAATAGCCCGATTACCGCGAGAAAACCGGCCAGCCAGGCGAATGATCTGGCTGCGGGCAGGTTGGCGCAGTAGAACACCCCGTGCAGCGTGCGCGCCACGACGAAAACCGCCGCCAGCGCGTTCGCCAGCGTCTGGTTCGCGCCGAGAACATGCGCAATCAGCACGGCGGCGGCAAACGGTGCGAACGCTTCCCAAGCATTGCTCTGCGCCCACACCGCGCGCTGCCGGAAGCCTTTCTGGCGGGTCAGCCAATCGCGGGGGCGCGAATTGTCGAAGTTCCTGAACCCCCATTTTGCGGTGATGGCCCAGACCAACGGCAGCCACATGGCCAGAAAGACGCTCCACAGCGCGAAGGTCACGGGCAGGAACTCAGGCCGCCAATGCGGTTTGCGATTTCACCGCCGCCCTGTGCCGGGAGACGAACCACGCCAGGCCGCTCGCAAACGCCAGGGCGATGATCGCGTTGGTGAACGGAAACCGGAACGGATAAATCCAAGGCTCCGTATACAGTTGCCAAGCGGATCCGGCCTCCACGCAGAACCACAGGATACTCGCGCAGGGCACCGCGTAGCGCAAGGCGGCCGCCGGTCCCGTAAAGGACCGCATGCGGAAGAACAGCAGCCAAAGACTCCACAGCAGCACGGCGCACACCACGGCAATGGTGGCGGGATGAAACGGCCCCAGCACGCGCGGGTCGAACAACCACAGGATCAGCACGTAGAAGAACCAGTTGATCATGATGACTTCCAGCGCCACGATGCGCGAGAACTGGCGCTTGTAGCCAGGGGTCCGGCGGGCGGGCGTGAGCTTGAAGTTGCGGTGAAACCACAGGAACATCCGGCAGTGCGTGTCCTTGTTCGAGCCCAGCCAGACAAGCAGGGCGACCAGCACCACGCCGGTGGCCTGCAGCACCAGCAGGTTGGCCGTGAACAATTCCACCTCCATGTACATCAGCTTGGACGGTTTCAGCCAGTGTCCCATGAACTCGAACGAGCCTTCCATCCAGCCCAGCCAGATCAGCGATCCCCCCGTGAAACCGAGCACCGTGGCCGGAAGGTCATCAACCCGGAAACCTTTCCAGACCATGATCCAGCCGATCAGGCCGAGGATGAAGCTTGAGAGATAGGCGGGCGCGCCCGACAGTAGGTCGTATTGCAGCACCATCAGCGTGTGCGCGAGCGGCATCCACAACAGCACTGTGGCCCAGGCCAGGAAACCCGGCAGCGGCGGGCGCGCGAGGACGCGGCCGGTTGTCTTCGAAAGAACGCTCATCCCCTGTTCCCCGGCTTGCGGTCTTGAGCACCGAGATTACCTTCCCGGAGATTGCGCTGCAACCGCTTCCGGTTCTGCTATATTCCGCTTCCTCATGCTTTCCCTCACTCAGGTCGCCGAGCAACTGCCCTCGGCAATGCTGCTGGGCAACCGGCCGCTGGGTCTGGGCGCGCTGATCGAGATGTACGAGAGCAACTATGCGGGCCTGTCGCGGCTTTTCGGGTATGCGCTGCAGCAGCCGGGATGGCATGTCTCGCACAGTCCCGTCAACGGCGAACTGCACCTGGAAGTGGAGCGCAAGTCGCGGTTTACCACGATACTGCGCATGACCTATCTGTTTCTGGAAAAAGGGGATGCGCAGCCGGAGCCGGATCTGGTCGTGAACCTGTATGAGGACGCCCGGGTGGCCGAGGTCGCTTGCTGGTCGCGCCGCTATGGGGCCTGCGAGGCGCCGCCGGGGACCTTCGCCGCCTGCTGGCGGCGCAACCGCGTGTTGGGGAAGTGGCTTGAGTTCCTGGCGGACGCCCATCACGGCCCCGTCCAGCCGCGGAGATCGCGGCCGCCCTCTCAGTTCAGGGAACTGGTCGCGGTTTCCGGCGAAGAGGCGGCCTGAAGCCTTACCAGATCCGCCGCCACCTCCGAAGCCTGCTCCAGGGCGATATCGGGCAAATCCATTTCCCGCAGTTCTTCGAGACTCCCGATCGGCGCAAGGCCGTTCTGTTCAAGCCATTCGTTGGCCATCGCCAGACGCTGTTCCCTTCGAACCTCGTCATCCAGGCGCCGCCGTTTCAGATGGATGGGCGCCGAGGCGCGCTCTGAAATATCCTGCAAGTCCCTGATGCGATCCAGCAGGCGGCGCCAGCCCGGGTCTTCCGATTCCCGCTTCTGGTAGTTGGCTACCAGCAGGCTCAAGGTGTTGCCGTCCACGCTCCGGCCGGGATAGTCGGTCTCCGGAATCGTGTCCCAGGGCAGGGCGTTGTCGCTTGCGCTCTCGCCCACCTCGTCGCCGATGAACTGGTGCGGAAATACTGCCGGAAGTTCGACCCCGGCGGCCGACAGCGTGATGTCGGGATCCACTCCGCGATGCTGCGTGCTTTCGCCGGTTACCCGGTAGTACTTGCCCATGGTAAGCGTCAGGCGCCCCGGCGACTCTTCCTGCCGCCGCGCAATCGTGTAGATGTTCTGCACCGTGCCCTTGCCGAAGGTGCGCTGCCCCACCACCACGCCGCGCCCGTAGTCCTGAATGGCTGCGGCCAGGATTTCCGAAGCCGAGGCGCTGAGGCGGTCCACCAGAACCACCAGCGGACCGTTCCATACCGGCGACTGGCGGCGGTTGCGCAGAATCTGCGTGCGCAGGGCGGAGTCGCGCACCTGCACCACCGGGCCCTTGCCGACGAACAGGCCAGCCAGCGAGATGGCTTCATTCAGATGGCCGCCGCCGTTGCGCCTGAGGTCCAGCACCAGACCCTGAGCGCCCTCCGCCTTCAGTTCCTCCACCAGACGCCGCACATCGCGAGTCGAGCTGGGATAATCGTCCAGTCCCGCATTCCGGCCTTCCATGTCATGGTAGAAGTTCGGGATATGAATCACGCCGACGCCAAACCGGCCGCCGTCCCGGTCCACTTGCAGTAGCGTCTTCTCCGCGCCCTTCAGGCGCACGCGCCCGCGTGTGAGCTCCAGCAGGAAGGATTCGCTTCCCTCGGATTCGCCTCCGGGGAGTATGCGCAGGATCACCGGCGTGCCCGCGTTTCCCCGGATCAGCTCCACGACATCCTCCAGTCGCCAGCCCACCACATCGATCACTTCCCCGCTGGCCGAGCTATCCACGCCCGTTATCCGGTCGCCGGCCCGCAGGGCGCCGTCCGTGTCGGCAGGGCCGCCGGGGAGCACTTCCCTGACGAGGACATAGTCGTCTTCCATGCCGAGGGACGCTCCCACGCCGTGGTAGGCGCGGCTCATCTGAATTCGGTATTCCTCGTAGTTGTGGGGCGGGAAGTAGTTGGAGTGCGGATCCAGGGCGTGTGTGAACGCGTTCATGAAAAAGGCGAACACATCGTCCGAATCCTGGGCGTACAGCGTCTTGCGCTGGCGGGCATAGCGCTTGCGCAGCGCTGCGACGGCTTCCTCGTAGCTGCGTTCGTCCAGGATCAGGTTGATCAGTTCGTGGCGCACCCGATCCCGCCACAATTCGTCCATTTCCATTTGGCTTGCGGGACGCGGGAGGTCTTCGCGATCGAGGACCCAGGCGCGCTCCGTGTCGAGATCCGGTCGGCTGTCCAGATAGTTCTTGGCAAAGTTGAAATAGTCGGTCATGCGCGCGCGGAACAAACGGTAAATATCGAAGATCGGATCCAACCCGCCGCGGCGCATGGCGTCGTCCATCCGGCTGCCGTACTTGCGCAGGAAATAGTCTTCCTGGTTCTTCAGAAAATACAGGTGCTGGCCGTCCAGCAGGTCGATGTAGCCGCTGAGCGTACGCTCCGACAGCTGGTCGTCCACGCTGATCTGCTCATAGTGCTCGCCCTCGGCGTAGGCCAGCACCCTGGCCGCCGTTTCGCGGTGGGCATTGGTAATGCGCAGCGCCTCGGGAGCATTTCCGGACGGCAGGACACTGGCGGCCCCGAGACCCAGCACGGCAACGCCGGGAACCACCGCGCTCCGAAAGGCCCCCGCCACCTGTCGGCCAGCTTCGGATCCGCGCGGCTTGTGTGCAGTTATGATTCGCATGCTCAATTATTTCGTTCGGTCGGCCGGATCATACCAGCAGCATGCGCCCCTTCGGCATTCTCCTCGGGATATTTCTCGGCAGTTGTCTGTCCATATTCGCCGGTCTTGCGATCGTGTGCCTTACCTTCTGGATAATCGTGGAGGACTATCCCCGGCTTGAAGCCGAACTGCCCCTGCTGTTGCTTGCGACGGGCATGTTCGGCGGCTGCGCGCTGCTGGGCGGCGTGGGCATGTGGGGTCATCTCCAAAGGGCTTCGTGGCGCTGGGCGCCGCTGTGCCTTTTCTGGCTTTCGCTGGCGGGCACGGGGTTTTTCTTCTGGCCCTAGCAGCCGGCGGCCCGCGCCGGGAGTCGCGCCGCATCCGAACGATCATGAATCCCGTTCGCTCTTTTTGGGCGCGACGCGCGCTTTCACCGCGGACTTACTGCCAGCGGCGCAGTTTCCCGAGCGCCGCCAGGGCGAGCCAGACGATCTGGAACATCAGCAGCGGCCCCAGCAGAAACACCAGTCCGGCGCCGCGAAAGCGTATCGCGTCGCTGTAGATGCGGACCCAAAGCGCCGGCAACCCTCCCGGATCGGCATAGGCGCCCGCCAGCCATCCACCGATCCAGTAAAGCGCCGCCGGCCCGGCCAGCAATCCTGCGAGCAGCGCGCCAGCGGATCCGAGGATCCACGGCAAGGGCAATTTTTCAAGGATCGGCTTCACAACGCGGATTTTCCGCAGCAGACAGTAGAATGCAACCCGCTTTCAACCACTTTGGGAGGCTTCACCATGACGAAGGGTACAGGTATCGACCGCCGGCGCGTTCTCCAGGGCACAGCGCTGGCCGGGCTGGCGGCGGTTGCGGGAAACGGCGCGGCAAGGAGGGCCATGGCGGCCGGAGCGGGAGGCAGTGACGGCGTATCGGTGCATGGCGACGGAACCTACGACACCGTTCCGCTGGCCAAAGACAGCGTCCGGCTTTGCGTGGTGCAATCGATCGTGCGCCCGGTGGATGCGAGCAACCCCGAGCCCGGAAAACGCAGGAACCTGAACCACATGCTGGATTTGATCGACATGGCGCAGTCGTCGGGACCGCCCAGCGACATTCTGTTCTTTCACGAGTTTCCGATTACCGGTTTCCGTTTCAAATGGACCCGGGACGATGTCCAGCGGGTAGCAATCGAGATCCCGGGCGAGGAGACCGAGGAGATTTCCAGGCTCGCCAGGAAACACGGCTGCTTCATCGTGTTCGGCAGCTACGCGAAGGACAAGGACTGGCCGGGCCACAACCTCTCGATTACCACGATTATCGGCGACCGGGGCGAAGTGCTGGCGCGGCACTGGAAGGCTCGCAACATCAAGGGCGTGTTCCGCGTAGGCAAGCGCAACATCGAGTTGATGACTACCACCATCTACAATGTTCTCGACCGTTACGTGGAGATGTACGGGGAAGACGAAGTCATACCGGTCACCCGCACCAAGTTCGGCAATATCTGCACCACTGCGGTGCAGCGTGAGCCGGAGCTGATCCGCGCCTATGCCCTGAAGGGCTGCGAGTTGATGCTGCGCACCGCCACCGGCGGCTTCAATCACCTTGACATGCAGTCCGGCGCCCTGCACAACGGCATCTACACGGCTCTGGTCAACAATGCCCACTCACCGGGCACGCGCGGCGTGTTCGGCGACACCGGCGGCGGCGGTTCCGGAATCTGGGGGCCGCGAGGCGAGCCGCTGGCGGAGGCCAGGAGCGGGTTCGAGCAGCCGATCTCGGCTTCGATACCGATGGCCGCTTTCCGGGCGAGACACCGCATTCCGGATGTCCACTGGGATCTCTACAGCCCCGTTTACGATCGCTATGTGCCCCGATTCGGTCCGAACCTGTTCTCGGAGTATCTGCCGGCGGATCTGGACGACGCGGGGGCTTATCTCGCGAACAAGTCCCGCTGGAAGTAGTTTCCGCGAGGCGTCAGGCGCCGCCCGCGAGCGTTGCGCCTGGGGCCGGGTCAGTCCAGGTCGAGGTAGTCGCGGAGCTGGCTGGCGAGGCTGTCGCAGGCCTTTTCGCGGGTGCGGGCGATGATGGGAATCGGAACTACCAGCGCCGGTATCACCGAGGTGCCGCGCACCTTGACCTTCATGTCGCCCATGTCGCTGAGTTCGCTGATGTCCCACACCGAGGCGGTGTATTCGGAGTTGTTCTGCCACCAGGTCACGCCGAAACAGCCGGCGCCGCCCGGCCCGGCGGCGCATGACAGGCTGCCGCCGCTACCTTCGCGAAGCGTCTGTCCGCTCATCCAGACCAGATAACGCACGCCCTTGCGGCGAATGGCTTCGGCTACGCCGGGCCGCGTCATGAACTCGCCCAGGTCGGCGCTCTCGCGCGGCATGGTGCGCGGCTCCAGCCAGGGATACAGCTCGTTGATGAACTGGCGTTCGGCATGGATCTCGGGGCGTTTCCCGGCAGAGCGGATTTTCCGGGAGACGCAGCGCACGAATTCCTCTTCGGTGCGGTTCCCGGCCAGATAGCTGGTCCTGAGCAGTACCAGCGATTCCGCGCCCTCTTCCGCCAGGGCCGCATTGGGCGCGAACGCCGCGATGAGGCCGGAAACGATCCCCGGAACCGCCAGACGCAAGGCTTGGGCGCCCAGTTTGCGAATGTTCATGTTTGGCTCCGAACCAGTGCAAGAATGGCGGCGTCCCGGGCAAGTTCCTGCGATAGCGTGGCGCCCGCGTCGCGCAGGGCGTATTCCGCCGCTTCACTCAGGCCCCTGCCCACTCCGCCCCCCGCCCGGGAGCCCTCGCCATAGCCCGGAATCGCAAGTTGGGTGAGGGGCGTCCCGTCACCGCTGGAAATGCGGATGTCGAGTTCGATCCAGGCGGCCGGCACATCCACCTTCGAGCGTCCTGGAACGCCGAGCTCGAAGCGCAGGATTTCGGGTTCGATGACCAGATCGGGCGCCGGTGCGGCCAGATGTTCGGGAACCACGTTCAAGGAGGCGCCCAGGACGCTGTCGAGCATGCGTATGCTGGGTGCGCCCAGCGCTATGGTCCAGCGGGTGGAATCCAGGGCCTCTTCCACATGGGTGAAGTTCCTGAGGCTTTCCGGGTATTGCACCCGGGCGGTGAGCGGCAGGCGGCTGGTGAGCGGCGCCGGAAAGTCCGCGCTCAGGGCGACCATTCCACCGCAACCGGTCAGACACAGGGACATTGCAACAAGCGCCGGCGCAGCCCGCAATCCTGTCCACGTAACGCCTCTTGTCGCCACAAGCTTGAGTATACTCCCCGAACCTGCCCGACCGGGTTGCAATGGAGTTTGCTGCGGCTCATGAACGTCGAGGCGTTCCTCGAACAGGCTATCAAGGCGGGCGCTCCCCCGATGGCGGGAGGTCGCCTGGTGGCCCGGCGTCTCGGTTCCTCCCCGGAGATGTGCAAGCTGCTGCTGGGCCTGGTGCTGGAGGAACAAAAGACCTGCACCTGTTCGCTGGCGTCGTTTCTGGAAGAGGAGGGCGGGCTTCCCGAACCCGGCGACCGGATCGTCTTTCTGGACGCCGGCAGGGAACCCCGCTGTCTGGTGGAGCTGGACGAGTGCGAGCAGCTGCCCTTCAACCGGGTGTCGGCGCGGCACACCGCCGGAGAAGGGCCGGCGGCTCGCGAAGTGGGCGTGTGGCGGCGGATCCACCGCGCTTACTGGAGCAAGTGGCTGGCGGCCCGAGGGCAGGACTTCCACGAGGAAGCGCCGGTCTTTTGGCAATCCTTCCGCCTGCTGTATCCTCGCAGTGAGTCCTGTCCCGCCGCATGAATTTCGCAGAGCTTCGATCCGCCGCAGAAGCCTGGCTTGCGCACTATCCCCTGGCCGCCGCCGTGCTGGCGCTGCTGGGTCTGGCGGTGGCGGCAGTCCTGGCCGACTGGCTGGCTCGCCGGGTGATTGCAAGCGCGGCCCGCAAGGCGATTCGGCTTCGGTTCTCGCGCGCGGGCACGCTCGGGGCGGCGTTGCTGGAAGCGCGGGTTCTGCGGCGGTTCTCGCATCTGGCGCCCGCGTTGGTCATGTTCCTGGGCTTGCGCGCGGCGCAGCCCCTGCTTGGCGCAACCATCGGCCGGGGGCTCGGCGTGCTTGCGTTTGCCGGCGTGATCCTGACGGCCCTGGCGGGGATTGTCGCCCTGATCAACGCGGCGAGCCTCTATCTTCAGAAGTTGCCGGGCAGCCACGCCCGCCTGCCGCTGAAGGGCTACGCCCAGGCGATTTCCCTGGTGCTCTATGTTGTGGGCGCGCTGATCATCGCAGCCTGGGCCGCCGAGGTTTCCATCTGGCTGCTGCTGAGCAGCCTTGGCGCGCTGACTGCCGTGCTGCTGCTGGTATTCCGCGACACCCTGCTGTCGCTGATGGCCAGTATCCAGATTTCCGTCAACGATGTAGTGCGGGTGGGGGACTGGGTGGAAATGCCTTCCCAGAATGTGGACGGCGACGTGGTCGATATCGCCCTGCACACGGTGACGGTGCGCAATTGGGACAAGACCCTGAGCACCATTCCCACGCAGGAGTTCATTACCGGCTCGTTCAAGAACTGGCGGGGAATGAGCGAGGACGGGGCCCGGAGGATCAAGCGATCCGTCCATATCGACATGGCCACGGTGCGCTTTCTCGACGACGAGGAAATCGAACGCTTCTCGAAGTTCAAGCTGCTGGCTGACTATATCCCCGCCAAGCGCCAGGAGCTCTCCGACTTCAACCGCCGCATAGGCGCCGAATCCCTGCCGGCGAACCTGCGCAAGCTCACCAATATCGGCACTTTCCGGGCGTACCTGTACAACTACATCGATAACCACCCCGGGATTCATCACCAGCGCACCACCCTGGTCCGCCAGTTGCAGCCCGGCCCGGACGGACTGCCCGTCGAAATCTATTGCTTTGCGGCCACTACGGACTGGCAGGCCTATGAGGACTTGCAATCCGACCTGTTCGATCACATTCTGGCGGTGGCCCCCGAGTTCGGCCTGAGCGTGTTCCAGCGCGCCTCCGGGCGCGACCTGCGCATGAGCGGCAGGGCGGCGCCCGTATAGCCGCATAATCCAATCCGGGTATTGAAGGATGCCCGGCGCGCTCGCAATTTCGGAAGAGAGTTCATGTTCAAGCTGATGGGCCGCCTTTCGGCGGCGCTGAATCACGAAGCGGCAGGCGGCGTACTGTTGATGCTGGCCGCCGCGGCGGCGCTGGCGCTCGACAACTCGCCGCTCGCCTATCTTTACGACGGCCTGCTGACCATTCCGGCGGTGGTGCGGGTGGGCGCCCTGAGTCTGGAGAAGCCGCTGCTGCTGTGGATCAACGACGGGCTGATGGCGCTGTTCTTTCTGCTGGTCGGGCTGGAGATCAAGCGTGAGCTTCTGGGCGGCAATTTGTCTTCGTGGCGTCAGGCCGTGTTGCCGGCGCTCGCCGCGCTTGGAGGGCTGGCGGCGCCGGCGCTGATCTACGCCGCCTTCAACACGGGCGATCCGGTGGCGCTGCGCGGCTGGGCGATCCCGGCCGCGACGGATATCGCCTTCGCCGTGGGCATACTGGCCCTGCTCGGCAGCCGGGTTCCGGCAGGGCTGAAGGTGTTCCTGCTGGCGCTGGCGGTAATCGACGATCTGGGCGCGATTCTCATCCTGGCGCTCTTCTATACGGCCGATATTTCGTTGACTTCACTCGGCGTTGCGGGCGCTGCCGCCGCTGTGCTGCTGGCGCTGAATGTTGCCGGGGTGACTCGCCTGCCGCCCTACTTCCTCGTGGGCGTGGCCATGTGGGTGGCGATGCTCAAATCGGGCGTGCATGCAACGCTTGTGGGCGTGATCGTGGCGTTCTTCATCCCGCTGCGCACGGACGACGCCTCGACAACCCCGCCGCTGGTGCGGGCGGAGCAAAGCCTGCACGGTTTCGTGTCGCTGTTTGTCATGCCGGTATTCGCTTTCGCCAATGCCGGCGTGCCTCTGGGCAAGCTCTCGCTCGATGACTTCCTGTCGCCGATTTCGCTCGGCATCGCCATCGGTCTGCTGGCAGGCAAGCAACTCGGTATTTTCGGGCTTACTTGGGTCGGCGTGCGGCTCGGATTCTGCCGGCTGCCCGAGGGGGTCACCTGGTTGCATGTCTACGGCGCTTCGGCGCTGGCAGGCATCGGCTTCACCATGAGCCTTTTCATTGGGACGCTCGCCTTCAGCAAACCGGAGTATCAGGCGCTGGCGCGGCTCGGCGTACTGTCCGGCTCGCTGCTGTCGGGCCTCATCGGCTATGCGGTCCTGCGCCGGCTCGGGAGCGCCGGGCAACAGGCCCTTCCGCAGTCGCCGCGCTGATGCGATTGTCCTTAAACGAGATTCGCGCCCGCGCCGCCGAGTTCGCCAGGGAGTGGCGGGACGCGGCCTGTGAGAAGGGCGAGACACAGAGTTTCTACAACGACTTCTTCGGGGTCTTCGGCGTCCGGCGGCGCAGCGTGGCGCGCTACGAGGAGCATGTCAGCAAGCTGAACGACCGCTCGGGCTACATCGACCTGTTCTGGCCGGGCGTGCTCATCGTCGAGCAGAAAAGCGCTGGTCGCGACCTGAAAAAAGCCTACGAACAGGCCGGAGAGTATTTCGACAAGTTGCCCGAACGCGAACGCCCGCGCTACCTCCTGGTGAGCGACTTCCGCACCTTCGAGCTGCACGACCTGAGCGAGCGGCGAAAGGTTGCTTTCACGCTTTCCGACCTGCCCCGCCGTGTGGAGGAATTCGGCTTCATTCGCGGCGTGCAGCGCCGGGCCTTCCGCGATCAGGATCCCGCCAACATCGAGGCGGCCGAATTGGTCGGGCGACTGCACGACGCGCTGGCGAAGACGGGTTACCGAGGCCACGATCTCGAACGCTTTCTCGTTCGCATCGTGTTCTGCCTGTTCGCCGACGACACCGGCGTCTTCGACCCTCGCGACATCTTCCTGGACTTCATCGAGACCCGCACCGGCGAGGACGGCGCGGACCTGGGCGCACTGCTGGCGCAGCTGTTCCAGGTGCTGGACACGCCGGAGGCGGAGCGTCTGGCGACGCTTGACGAGGATCTGGCCTGCTTTCCCCACGTCAACGGCGACCTGTTCGACGGAGCGCTCCGCATTCCCGCCTTCGATTCGGGCATGCGCGAGAAGCTGCTCGACGCCTGCCGCTTCGACTGGTCGCACATCTCGCCGGCCATTTTCGGCGCGCTGTTCCAGTCGGTGATGGAGCCGGCGGAGCGCCGCGCCTCAGGCGCGCACTACACCACCGAGAAGAACATCCTCAAGGTGATCGAGCCGCTGTTCATGGACGACCTGCGCGCCGAGTTCGGGCGGTTGCGGGCGCGTCGGGGCCGGGGCCGTCTCGCAGCGCTCCGGCAATTCCAGAAAAAGCTCGGGCAGCTGAGGTTCTTCGACCCGGCCTGCGGCTGCGGCAACTTCCTCATCATCGCCTACCGGGAGCTGCGGTTGCTCGAAATCGAAGTCATCCGCGAGATTCGGAACGCGACTCACGCGGCCCGGCAGGAAGTGCTCGATACGGCCTGGCAGTCGGTGGTGAATGTGGACCAGTTCTGGGGGATCGAGCTGGGCGAGTTCCCGTCCCGCATTGCGCAGACTGCGCTATGGATGATGGACCACATCATGAACAACCGCCTGAGCCTGGAGTTCGGCGAGTTTTTTGCCCGCATCCCGCTCGTGAAATCGCCGCACATTGTCCACGGCGACGCGCTGGAGATCGACTGGGAAGACTTGCTGCCGCCGTCCGATTGCTCCTGTGTGCTGGGCAATCCGCCGTTCGTTGGCGCGAAATACCAGACGGCGGAGCAGCGCGCCCAGGTTCGCAGGATCGCGGCGCTCGGCGGCAGCGGCGGCACGCTCGATTACGTGGCGGCCTGGTTCATCAAGGCCGGAGAGTACGTGCAGGACGGCAAGGCCCGGATCGGTTTCGTGGCCACCAACTCGATCACCCAGGGCGAGCAGGTGGCGCAGCTCTGGCCGGTGCTGTTCGGGCGCTGCCAACTGGAAATCGCCTTCGCGCATCGCACCTTCGCCTGGGGCTCGGACGCGCGCGGCAAGGCGCATGTTCATGTGGCGATCCTCGGCCTCGACCGCCGTCAGGCCGCACCGGCGGAAAAACGCCTGTTCGGTTATCCGGACCTCAAAGGCGAGCCGGAGGAGAGCCGCCATCAGGCGCTGTCGCCGTATCTTGTCGATGCTGGCGGGCTGTCGGATCCGCATCGGGTGGTGAGGAAGGAAAGCGCGCCGATCAACGGAATGGGCAGGCTGATTATCGGCTCCAAGCCCATCGACGGGGGCCACTACATCTTCGACGCCGCGGAACGCGACGAGTTTCTGCACCGGGAACCGCAAGCCGCTTTCTTGCTCCGGCCGTTTGTGGGCGCGCGGGAATACCTGCAGGGCGGCGAGCGGCTGATTCTGGCCCTGCATGACGCGCCGCCCGAGACGCTGGCGCGATTGCCGGGAGTGCGGGAGCGGATCGCCGCGGTGCGCGCTTACCGCGAAGCCAGCAGGAGCGCACCCACCCGCAAGCTCGCAGAAACGCCGACGCTCTACCATGTCAACGTGATCCCCACCGCACCGTTTCTGGTAATTCCCGAAGTCAGTTCGGAGCGGCGGGAGTATGCGCCCATCGGCTGGCTGCAACCGCCGGCAATTCCCAGCAATCTGGTGCGCGTCCTGGAAAACGCGACGCTGGCGGATTTTGCGCTGTTGACCTCGGCTATGCACATGGCCTGGCTGCGCCATGTCGGCGGGCGGCTGGAGAGCCGCTACCGCTATTCCATTGGCCTCGTCTACAACACTTTCCCGCCGCCTCCGGGGGGCGCGGACCGTGGCAAGCTGGAGCCGCTCGCCCAGGCTGTGCTCGACGCCCGCGCCGCCCATCCGCGCTCGACCCTGGCCCATCTCTACGATCCCGATCTGATGCCGCCGAACCTGCGCCAGGCGCACCAGACGCTGGACCGCGCCGTGGATCGCCTCTACCGGCGCGGCGGATTCGCCTCCGAACGCGAGCGCTTCGAACACCTGTTCATGCGCTACGAGAAGATGCGCGCGCCGCTGGATGCTGTGGCGCGAAGGAAACCGAAACGGCGCCCCGGGCGCTCGAGGCGCAGATCGGCCTGAGATTCTGCATATCTCGCCGCTTCGCGGGCGGAGGCCCGGTCGGAATGAGCATGGCGGCGCACCGAGGGGCTCGATTTCGCGACGCCAATTCCCGCCAAGCGTGACAATGCTCGAAAATCAGCTCCGGTGCAGCGCCGGAACGGTCACAAGCTTGGGTATTCGGCCCTGAACGGACGACTCTGCATCGTTAGCGGGAATTGCTGTCGCGAGACCTGAGCCTTCCTCCGGCGGGCAGCCTGCGCTCACTCGAACTCGCGGTTTCGGGGCTGGTAGCCCAGCGGGTCCGGGTGGAGCAGCAGCTCGCAATCCGGGAACTCCGCCTGGATGCTGTGCTCCACCTCGTCGAGCACATCGTGGGCGTCGCTCAGGCTCAGCTTGGCGTCCAGCAACACGTGGAACTGCACGATGTAGTTCGCGCCGCCGTGGCGGGTCTTCAGATCGTGGATTTCGAGCACCTGGGGGTGGCTCTCGGCCAGATGCGCAATTTTCTCGCGATCCTCGTCGGGAATCTCGCGGTCCATGAGGATGTCCAGCGCCTGTTTGGCAATCCTCCACACCCCGTACAGGAGATAGGCGATGACCGCTGCGGCGACCAGCGGGTCCGCCAGCAGTCCCCACGGCCAGGCCGCCGCCGCGATCGCCGCCGCCACGCCCAGGTTGATCGCCAGATCCGTCTTGTAGTGCATGGCGTCTGCGCGGATCGCCGCCGAACCCGTGCGCTGCGCGACATGGCGTTGCACGCCGACAAGGCCCAGCGTCAACGCCACCGAGACCAGCATGACCGTCAGGCCCACGGGCGCCTGTTCGATTGCCGAAGGGCTGAGGAGGCGTTTGGCTGTTTCCACGAGCACATAGGCCGCCGACAGGGTGATGATTACCGACTGCGCCAGGGCCGCCAGTCCTTCCGCCTTGCCGTGCCCGAAGCGGTGCTCCCGGTCGGCCGGCTTCAGCGACACGCGCACCGCGAAGAACGTGATCAGGGAGGCCAGAACATCCAGGCCCGAGTCCGCCAGGGAGCTGAGCAGCGACACGGAGTCCGTGACCCGCCACGCCCAGGCCTTGAGAACCACCAGGACCGTGGCTGTCGCCACCGATGCAAAGGTCGCCAGCTTGAGCAGGCGGGCGCGTTCGTTTCCGGTGGCGTTGCGGTTCATGGAATGGCAGGAGGGGTACGGGTGAAGACCGGGGTGAGGGCGCGGCGTTGGTCTGCGCAGCGTTGCGCCGGCGGGCGGCTCGCGCATACAATAACCCACACATGGGGGCGACACGGCTTCGACGTGGGCTGTGACACCCTTGGTGTGCATGCCGAGGCGCAGGGTTCCTCGTAAATCCGCCTGCAAACCCTATAGTTGCCAACGACGACAACTACGCTCTGGCGGCTTGACCGCCAGCGTTCCCGCCAGGATTTCCTGTAGCCGGGCCGGAACGTCGCTTTTACAGGATCGCTCGCAGAACCGATCGGCGCCTGCGGGTCAAGAGTCGGCCGATCGCAGCGGTGATTCCGTCCTGCCCGTCGGGGAATCGCCGTCACCCATGACGTGGCTAAGCATGTAGAGCGCCCTGGGCAGTAGCGCTTGCGGACGCGGGTTCGATTCCCGCCGCCTCCACCAGCGTTCGGTCAGCTTGGCCGACGGGATCCGTCGTGGGGCCAGCGCATGTGGCCGGCTCGGTCACCAGGGCTTCGCGCTCCCCATGAAGGCGGCGATCAGGACCATCGCCAGGATGCTGTGATTGCCCCATTGGGCGCGGCGCAGGATAGCCGCCAGATGGCCGGATTCGGGAGTTGCGCCGGACTCCGCATCGAAAACGGCGAAGCGCACGGCCCGGGTCTGCCAGCGGGTCCAGCCGCTGATCGTCAGGATCAGCCCCAGGAGCAGGACCTTGGTCGCCAGCCAGTGGGTCTGGATCAGGCCGTCGCCCATGAACCCGATGACCGCGTCGTAGATGTTGCCCAGGCCGATGACGATGCGCAGCACACATTCGGTGGCGTAGCTGCGCCGGGCCCACTTCGACATGCCGGTCGTTTCGGACATCAGGGCGATGGCCAGCCAGATCAGGCCCACTGCCCAAGTGATGTGCAGGCCGATATCCGAAGTTACGGTGTAGACCCCGAGCTTCGCTCCGATTTGCACACCCAGGGGCAGCAGCAACACCAGCATTACGGCGGAGATCGCGTCCGCGTACCGTTTCACCCGTATCGCCAGGCGCCGGGCGGATTCGCTGGCGCCGGGAGACCGGGCCAGACGCAGCGCATACATCGCCGGTAGTTCGACGCCCACAATGACGGCGAACGCCAGGATATGCAAATAATGAAAGATGCTGTAGGTGTAGTCCAGGTTCAGAAACATGCAAGCCTTTGATTTGGAGTGATGGGATCGTTGTTGTTGCCGGGTTCAGGTAGAGGCTCCGGCGTCCTGCGCCCGGCCATTTACCGCTTGCTCGATGGCTCTGGCGGCTGCATCCAGGTCGTGTCCGCGCGACAGGATCACGCCTTCCCGGTCGATCACGACATAGGTCGGCAGGGCCGTGATGTCCCAGGCCCTGTCCATGTCGCTGCCGACGCCGATATGCCAGTGGACCCACGGCATGGATTTGTCCTCCATGAAGTCGGTTACTGTCTCCAGTTCGGCGTCGGAACTGATTCCGATAATCTCGAACTGGTCCTCGGGGTATTGCCCGGCCAATCCGCGCATTTGCGGAAGCGCGGCGATGCACGGTCCGCACCAGGTGGCCCAGAAGTCCATGAGAACCACCTTGCCGGCATAGGCGGACAGCCGGTCCTCGGCGCCGTCAAGCTGTTTGCCCGCCTCGTCGGCGACCGTCGCGCCCACCACGGTGTGGCGAATGCCATGGACAAGCGCGGCTTCCGCCTCGGCGAGGGTGCGGGTTCCCTGTTCGCCGTCGCCTGCGGCCTGACTGACGAAGTCCTCCTCCTCGACCCCTGCGCTCAGGCCGGTCGCCATTTCAAGCGCCCGTTCGCGGCGCGATTGACGTTCCGCTGCGGTCATCGCCGGTTGATTTACGCTATGGGCCAACCCCCTGGCGCCGAAGTAGCGCGCCGTGGCGCGGACTACGGGATCTTCGGCATTCGTGCCGATATGCGCCAGAAACTCATCGAAGGGCTCGGACCTTGCGGCCGGTCGCGCCTTGTTCAGATTCATCAATAATTCCGGCCATTCGCTGAAGTCGGGAAAGTGGTCGCGCAGGGTTTGCGCGGCCTTGAGCATGCCGGCAGGGTTGCGCGTGGCCGGGTCGATCAGGAATTCGGCGGCCTCGCGGGCGCGTTCGTGGCCCGGCCCGGCCTCGAGTATGGCCTGCGCGGCGGCCGCGGCCAGCAGTGGCTTCGGGGGCGATACGAACCGGAACGGCTGGCCCTGATTGTCGGACGCCCTGAACGCCTCCCTGCGCGCCTCGCCGGCGTCTTTCCATGCCTTGAAGTCTTCCTTGTATTTCTCCACCACCGACCAATCCGCGCCGGCGATGCGCTGGAGAGCGGCATGGCCAAACTCGATATCGCTGGCCTCGGTCGGTGAAAGCCCCTGCGTATGCTCGATCAGGAAGCTTGCGGAGGCGACTGCGTGTTCTCCTCCGCCTTCGGCCAGCGCCCGGGCTGCAATCACGGCGAGCACGATGTCGGGATGTTCGCCACGCTCCTCCCGGCGGCGCCTTTCCTTGTCTTCTCCGGAGGCGTCCGACCGATTGATTTCGCTATCCCTTGCATGCCAGGCCCGGTCGAGGTCCATATACGCCTGGATCAGTTTCCACTGTTGCTCGTCCGCCCTTTCGGGAGCGCCGCCTTGCGCGCCTTCGTCCACATCCCCGGCCTCCTGGCAGCCGGACATTGCCAGCAGCAGGGCAGCCGCGGGCGCAAGAAGGAACGGGAGCCTTTGCCTGATTGTGTTGGTAACTGTCATGATGAGAACTCTCCGGCAATACGCCGCCTGCGATACGATTTTTCCCGATTCTCGTGCGGATGGCGAAAAGACACGCGCACACCGCATGCCCGAAACCCGCAGCGAGTCTACCATTCAGGCTGGCCCGACATCATGGCTGGCGATACAGCCGCAAGGCCCCGCAGGCCGCAGACCGGGCCGCGAGGATTTCTGTCCTGCCGTTTATTGTCGTCGCGACCAGCTTGACGGCGTGGGCTTGGGAGCTTGGTTGGAGTCCGGGCGGTCCGTACTCGACTATTGCGGCGCTTGCGCGTCTACACGCACGGTGACGATGTCGGTGTCGTGATATTGCTGGTGGCGGACCGACGAAGCCAGCGCCCGCAAGAGACGCAGCGACACCTCCTGCTCCAGGGCAACATCCGACGTTTGCTCGGCGAGCAACGCCATTCGGTCCTCCACATTGCCTTCGCCGGGCGTGGCGATAAACTCGAGAACCGCGCCGTTATCCTCCTTGCGGGCAATCAGAAGCAACCGGCGTTTCGCGTTTTCCTCTTCGTCCCGCTGTTCACGCAGCGTCAGCAGGGTTTCCTCGCTGACCGCCTCCAGGCGATGTCTCATGGCTTCGTTCCAGCCGCTGCGGCTTGCGAAGACGCCGAGGAACTTCGTGATCTCCGGAAGGGCGGCGACCCCGAACTCGACCTGGATGCGGCTGCGCCGTGGCCCCGTCAACTCCACCAGCAAGGTCATCGCGATGGCCGTGAGTCCGCCGGCCGTCATGCCGTTTTGCAGCATTCCTCCGGCGAATTCGGAGAAGAACTCCGGGAAGATCGCGCCGGCCTGGAATCCGGCGCCCGTCCAAAAGGAAACCCCGCAGATCAGCACGTTGCGATAGTCCGCCCCGCCCTGGAATACCAGCTTTATACCCACCACGAAAAGCATCGCCATGAGCACGACGATGTAGGCAGCCACCACAGGGCCGGGGATTGCCAGGATCAGCGCCAGAACCTTGGGCAGCAGGGCGGCGGCGACAAACACGAGGCCCACCGCGACTCCCACCCGGCGGGCGGCGACGCCGGTGAGTTCCGTAACGGCAATACTGCTGGAATAGGTGGTGTTGGGCGCCGTGCCCGCAAACCCGGACAGGAGATTGCCCGTTCCGTCGGCCGCCAGCGCGCCCTGCACGGCCCGGAAGTCCGCGGCGCGGGGCTTGCGCCAGGAGACTCGCTGGATGGCCAGTGCGTCGCCGATCGTCTCGATGGCTCCCACGAGCGTTGCAAACACGAACGCCGGAAGCAGTCCCCAGAACGCTGGCCCGAAACTCGGATCCAGGCCAGGCCAGGCGCCTTCCGGGAGCCCCACCCAACCCGCTTCGGCAACCCGGTTGATGTCATAGAGGCCGAACAGCCCGGCGATCAGCGAGCCGGTCACAACGCCGATTACCGGCGCCCACAGGCGCATGGCCGGGCTCCCCCGCAAGGCAATGCCGCAGATCGCCACGATGGTGGTCAGCGCCGTGACCGGAGCGGCCAAGGGCGAGGCGTCTTCCGGCGCCTCGCCGATCATGTCCCAGGCATAAGGCATGACCGTAACCGCGATCAGCATGATGACGGTGCCCGAAACCGCGGGCGTAAGGATGCGGCGCAGCAGCGACAGCCGCCCGGAGAGCGCGAACTGGAACAGCGAGGACGCTACCACCAGGGTCGCCAGCAGCCCCGGGCCGCCTTCGGCGATGGCGGCGATACACACGGCGATGAAGGTCGCGGAGGTGCCCATCACCAGCACATAGCCCGACCCGATGCGCCCGATCCTTACCGCCTGCAGGATGGTGGTGATCCCGCTGACCGCGACCGCTGCGAACACGGCCCAGGAAAGGTAGGAGTCGGTTCCGCCGCCAGCGCGGATCACGATGGCCGGGGTAAGAACGATGCCGGCCAGACTGAGCACCGCAAATTGCAGGCCCAGGCCCAGGGCGAGCAGCCGCGGCAGCGGTTCGTCAGGCTCGTAACGGATTGGGGAGGCAGGCTGCGGGGTTTTCGGGGTCATTCGCGAACTCGGCATTGACGAAAGGCCGGGGGCGATATGCCGCGCCTGACGCCCTGCGGCCCCGGGGCATCGGTTCAACCCGCCGGAGCGGCAGTAGTGTACGGGTTCACGATTATCTTCGGCAAGGAAGGCGTTGTGAAATCAGCAATTCCCGCTAACGATGCAGAGTCGTTCTGGGCCGGATACCCAAGCTTGTGACCATTCAGGCGTTGGACCGGAGCTGATTTTCGAGCATTGTCACGCTTGGCGGGAATTGCTGTTGTGGGCATCGTCAACCTGCAAGTAATGGCTCCTTCGGGCCGGCCAGGAAGACCAGAAGGATCAGGAAGTAGCCAGCAGCGCTCAAGGGCTTCATTTGCCTTGCGGGAACAATTTGTTCTTCTTTACGAGATGCTCCACCGCGATAGCCCGAATCATCGGAATACCAAATCCAAACGCCAGCAATCCCAGAATAGTTCCCCCTGCGTACCAGCCGAGGTCCTTGATGAAAACAAAAGAACTTGTCGCAAGTCCTGTGGTGGCCATGGCCATGACTGTCCACTTTGCTTTCCTGGAGTACGAATCTATCTTCATTTCGCCAACCTCTTTCAGCCACAGTATAACAAGGAGGGCGTTGTGGAAATCGTCAGTCTGCAAAGCCGTGGGGGAGAGGCCAAACCCTGTCAGGTGAGGCAGGTCCGACAACTGATCCTGAAATACAGGCTGAGAGGAGACGACTGATGCACAAGTACAAGATTGTTCTCTATTGGAGCAACGAGGATCAGGCGTTTATCGCTGAGGCCCCCGAATTGCCCGGCTGCATGGCGCACGGCGACGATCAGGAGACTGCATTGCGCAACATCAAGGACGCCATGAGGTTCTGGATCGAACGAGCGCGGGAATTGGGACGGCCCGTCCCGCAGCCGAAGGGTGAGCATCCGAGCCCCAGCCCCCGAAATACCGCCCAGCCCATGCCCTGATATCTCCGGGTGCTCGAGGACAAGGCGGTTGTAGCGCGAATCATGACCCGCCTTCTGCAGGAGTTCGGACCACAACTGGGCCGCCCACGGGTGGACACGCTTAACGGGTCGCGGCATGCGAACATGAAGGAAATGCGGCTCAGTGCGGCAGGCGGGGAGTGGCGGGTCGTCTTCGCGTTCGATCCCGTCCGCTGCGCCATGCTTCTGGTGGCGGGCGACAAGTCGGGTGGTGGCCAGAGGTTGTTTTGTCGGGAACTCATTCGCAAGGCCGACGAGCGGTTTGATCGGCGCTTGGCCCGGCTTGCCGGAAGAGCACAGAGAGGAGGATCGTGATGGCGCTGGATGTGGAAGATGTGATTGCGGGGCTTGCTCCCGAGCGGCGGCGCAGGATCGAGAAGCGGGTGGTGGCGTTGATCGCCGAGGAAATGACGTTGCGCGAGCTGCGCAAGGCTCGCGAACTCACCCAGGCAAGCGTTGCCCGTGAGCTCGGCATCGGCCAGGACGCGGTTTCACGGCTGGAGCAGCGCAGCGACCTGTTGCTGTCCACGCTGCGCAGGACGGTCGAGGCGATGGGCGGCAGCCTCTCGCTGGTCGCCTGCTTTCCCGACCGCCCCCCGGTCGAGCTTGCCGGTATCGCCGAACACGGTGTCCGCGAAACTCCGACTCTTGCGGGCAGCGACAGCGACGGCGAGGCGACGGCGCAGCAATCTCCGCAGGCAGCGGGACTGGATAGCTCACCGTAACGGGCGGCCTCTTGCGGCATGGCGTTCGAGCCGCTGTTTTTCCCGCGCCCAGTCGCGCTCCTGATCCACGCGCCGCTTGTCGTACTGCGTGCGCCCGCGCGCCAGCCCCACGCGCAGCTTTGCCCTGGAGCCGCTCCAGAAAAGCGCCAGCGGAACCAGGGTCAGCCCGCGCTGTTGCACCTTTCCCGCCAGCCGGTCGAGCTGGTGGCGGTGCAGCAGCAGCTTGCGGCTGCGGCCGGCAATCGGAGCCGGGTGGGCGCTCGCGCTCGGCAGGGGTGCGAAGTTGGCGCCTGTAAGCCACGCTTCGCCGCCACGAATGGCGACATAGGCCTCCACCAGACTGGCGCGGTTGGCGCGCAGCGCCTTGACTTCCCATCCGAGCAGGGCCAGCCCGGCGTCGAATCGCTCGAGGATCTCGTAATCGCGGCTTGCCCGGCGGTTTGCG
This sequence comes from Gammaproteobacteria bacterium, assembly GCA_965115835.1. Taxonomy (GTDB): domain Bacteria; phylum Pseudomonadota; class Gammaproteobacteria; order Steroidobacterales; family Foliamicaceae; genus Foliamicus. Next base: position 1,194,849 of record OZ220471.1, on the reverse strand, counting down.
GCGATTTGTCCGGGGCTGGATTTTCTGGCCATGGTTTGCTGAAAGGCAGACAGGGCGCGCGGTGTGGGGCGCCGCTCGGACCGGTACAATAACCCGCGCCTTGCCCGGCAGGCCGGGCGACGGGCGGGGCGGCTCTCCACTGGACGGGATTTTGCCTCGTCAAGACGGATCCGGCCGGTGCCGGCGAGACAGGCGGGTTGAGGATGCGTGAAATATCGAGAGAGGTCCTGACGCCGTGCGCGCCCGAGCGGATGTTCGATCTGGTGGCCGCCGTGGACGAATACCCTCGCTTCCTGCGAGGTTGCGCCGGCGCCGAGGTCCACCGCCAGGACGAGCATGAGGCGCTGGCCAGCCTCGACCTTCGGGGAGGCGTGTTCCGGCAACGCCTGACGACGCTCAACCGTATGGAACGCCCGCGCCGGTTGGAGATGAACCTGAGTGACGGGCCTTTCCGGCGCCTGGACGGGGAATGGCGCTTCGACAAGATGGGCGACGGCTGCCGGGTTTCGCTCAGGATCCGGTTCGAGTTCGCAAGCAGGGCACAGGAGCTGTTGCTGGGACGCAGCTTCGAGGCGCTGTGCGACCGGCTGGTCCGGGACTTCCTGGCTCGGGCGCGGCAAGTCTGCCACTCCGATGCATGACAAGCTGGCCATCGAGGTGAGTTATGCCGTGCCCGGCGCGCAGCGCGTGTTCGGAATTCGCGTCCCGGCCGGTTGCACGGCGCGCCGGGCGGCGGTCCTCTCGTGCATGGAGCAACTGTTCCCCGAGATCGACATCCACAACTGCCCGCTCGGTGTGTTCGGCGTTGCGGTCGCCGATGGCTACCGGGTAGTGGAAGGGGACCGGCTGGAAATTTACCGGCCGCTCGAAAACGACCCGAAGGAAGCCCGGCGGCGCGCTGTCGCCTGACCGGGCAAACAGGAGCCTGTCGAGCAGGAACAGGGGTGTCCTGCCCTTGCCGGTCCAGGATACCGGCCTCAGTTCGCGGGGAAGCGGTTCCCGAGTTCGGGCGTGATTTCGATGGAACGGACCCCTTCGTCGGAAAAGTGGATCACCACAATCCGGCGTTCCCCCTCGAGGGCGCCGCTGGTGAACACATAGTCCCAGCGGTCGGCATGGAAGGGGTCGCGCACCGTGGGGGTGCCGAGCACATAGACCACCTGTTCGCGAGTCATCCCGATTTCCACCTTCTCGATATCCCCGGGATCGACGATCGAGCCCTGGAAGACGCGAGCCTTGTAGATGCAACTGGTGAGAACGGCGCAGGCGGCCGCGGCCAGGGCCAGATGCCGCCATGCTCGGGGACGTTTCATTGTGCGGGGGAGTATAGCCGCAAGCCACAAGACGCGCGGACGCATGGCGATGCGCCCGCGCGCAATGCAGGCGCAGGGGAGTCAGCGGCGCTTGCGGACGTACAGGACGAGACTGTGGTCGATCAGTTCGTAACCTGCCGCGGTGGCGATTTCCTCTTGCAGGCGCTCGATGTCCTCGTTCACGAATTCCATGACCTCGCCGGTGTCCACGCAAATCATGTGGTCGTGATGGCTGCCGGAATCGAGCTCGAAGACAGAATGGCCGCTTTCGAAATGATGCCGGGTGACCAGACCCGCCTGTTCGAATTGCGCCAGCACCCGGTAAATCGTCGCCAGCGGAATCTCGTTGTCGTCTTCGACAAGCTGGGCGTGGATGTCGTCCGCGCTGAGATGATGCTCGCTGCTGCGGGCCAGCAGTCGAAAGATGCTCAGGCGCGGCTGTGTGACTCTCAGGCCCGCGGCCTGAAGGTTCTTTCTCGGAAGATTCTTGTTCATTGCCCCATGAGCTGCGTGTTGTCGCGCAATCGCCCGCCCGATGATTGCCTGATCCGGCCCCTGGTCAGCATCTCCTCGGCGTGCGCCAGTGTGCGCGGCGTGATTTCCAGACCGCCAAGCATACGGGCAACCTCGCGGACGCGCTCCCTTTCCTCAAGCGGCGCCGACAGCGTTTGCGTGCCGCCGTCGCGAACCACCTTGCATACCCGGATCTGCCGGCCCGCCTGGCTGGCGACCTGCGGGAGGTGGGTAACGCAGAGAACCTGGCCCCGAGCGCCGAGTTCCGCCAGACCGGCGCCGACCACTTCGGCAACGCGGCCGCCGATTCCGGAATCCACTTCGTCAAAGACCATGGTGAGCGGCTGGCGCGCTCCGGCAGCGGCCAGTTGTATCGCCAGACCAATCCGGGCCAGTTCGCCGCCCGATGCGCAGCGGGCCAGAAGGCGCGGTTCCTGCCCGGGGTTCAGGGCCACAAGGAACTCCACCCGGTCACGCCCGCGCCGGCCGAGCGCGGGCGCCTCGCCGAACTTCACGGAAAGCCGCCCGCCTTCCATGGCCAGTTCCTGCATGCGTTCGGATACCGCCGCGGCGAAATCTCCGGCGACGCGCCGGCGCGCATCGGACAGGCTTGCGGCGCGGGACTGTGTTTCTTCGCGCAGCTTCTCCCACTGCGCACGCGCGGCGGAGAGCGCCTCGTTCAGGGTCTTGAGCCCGTCTTTCTCCGCTCTCAGTTCGGTGGTCAGGGCCGGCAGCTCTTCCGGCGTCCTGCCGTGCTTTCTGGCGACCGACAGGAGCGCCTGACGGCGCTGTTCCACGGCATCGGGATTGTCATTGCCGTCATCAAGGCCCAGCCCGACATGGCGGATCGCCGCCACCGCTTCCCCAACCAGTACTTCGGATTCCGCCAGCATGCGAACGGCTTCGTCGAGTTGGGGCTCGACCTCGGTCAACTTTTCCAGTTCCCGCTGCGCGGCAGCCAGTGCGCGGGCGGCCGATTGTTCGCTTTCGCTGAGCGTATCGAGCGCCCCGCCGATGGCGGCAAGCAACCGGGCGCGGTTGGCCAGCCGCAGGCGCTGGCGGTCCAGCGCTTCGATTTCCCCGGGTTGGGGATTCAGGGCTTCAAGCTCGCCAATCCAGGCATTGAGCAGCTCCAGCCTTGCGGAACGCTCCCCGGCGCGTTGTTCGAGTGCGTCCCGTTTGCGCTCGGCCTGTTGCAGGTCGGCGAATTTCTCCGTGAATTGCTTCACGGAATCGCCCAATCTGCCATATTCGTCCAGTATCTCCAGTTGCGCGCCGGTATGCAGCAGCGCCTGGTGGGCCTTTTGCCCGCAGATATCGAGGAGGCTGGCGCTGATCTCGCGCAGGCGTCTGGCGGGCGCCGGAATCCCGTTGAGGGAGCCGCGCGAACGGCCGTCCGCGCGGATTACGCGGTGCAGGATGCATTCGCCGGGCAAGTCGTATTCCTGCGCCCAGTCCGGCAAGGGCGTCCCGGAAGGGACTTCGAAACAGGCCGTGACGCCGGCCTCTCGGGCTCCGCTGCGCACCTGTCCGGCGTGGGCCCGCTCGCCGGTGGCCAGGGCCAGCGCCTCGACCAGGATGGACTTGCCGGCGCCGGTTTCGCCGGTCAGGGCGGTGAATCCTGCTTCCATGTCCAGATTGGCGGTGTCGACCACCGCGAGGTTGCGGATCGCCAGATGAGTCAGCATCGTTGTCCGTCAGCCGGAGTCCTGCGTGGTGGGCCCCTTGCCCCAGTTCAGCTTCTCCCTGAGCATGGAAAAGTAATGGTAGTCGGGAGGGTGGATCAAGTGCAGCCTGCGCGACGAGCGCGAAATGTGCAGTGTCTGTCCATGCTCCAGAGCGCCCAGGTCGATGCCGTCGCAACTCACGAAAGCGGTCACGCCCGCGTCGGCCGGAATGGACAGCGTCAGCCGGGCGCTTCCGGGCGCCACCAGCGGTCGGTCATCCAGCTTGTGCGGGCAGATCGGCGCCATGACGGTGGCGTCCAGCCGCGGGTCCACGATCGGGCCGCCGCAACTCATGGCGTAGGCGGTCGAGCCCGTGGGCGTGGCGGCGATGAAGCCGTCGCCGCGGTGCGTGGCCACATGGCGTCCGTCCACGGTGGCGGAAAGCTCCAGAATTCGGGCGCTGCCGCTGCGGTGCGCCACGATATCGTTCAGCGCGATGGCGCGCAGGGGCTTGCCTTTTCGCTGCGTGAGCCGGGCCTTCAGCAGCATGCGCTTCTCCGAGCTGTATTGCCCTTCGAGCAGGGAAGCGAGTTCGGCCTCGAAGCGCTCCTTGCCCAGATCGGCCAGAAAGCCCAGCCTGCCGAGGTTGACGCCCAGCAGCGGCTTGCCATGCTCCACGGCGGATTGCGCCGCGCGCAGCATGGCGCCGTCGCCGCCCATGGCGATGATCAACTGCGCGTCTTCGAGCCCAGGGCGGCATTCGGGGCCGTGCGCCAGGGTGGCGCGGCATCCCAGATGCTCGAGGTGGGCAACCAGTTCGGTGGCCGCCCGGGTTATGGCTTCCGAGTCCGGGCGCGCCAGTATCACCACTTGTTGAAATTGGCTCTGCTGCATTTCCGGTTGGGTTCGCCGGTTCCTGCCGGCAGCCGCTCCCGCCTTGAAAAAAGGCAATAATGCACCATAGTACTCCGGCATGAAACCGGAAGACGCCGAAGAGGTCGCTGCTCCCGAAACCGGAGAGGATGGCGACGCTGCCGAACCCGCCCCGGAAGCTGCGGAAATAGAGGGTCTCAAGACCGCGCTGGCTCACCAGCACGAAGCCCATCTGCGGGCGGTTGCCGAAGCGGAGAACGTTCGCCGCCGCGCGCAGAGGGAGATCAGCGAAGCCTACGGGCGCGGGCAGCGACAGATTGTTCGCGAGTTGCTGGCCGCAATCGACAGCCTGGAACTGGGTCTGAGCGCTTCGGATGCCGCCAGCGCCGAGGATCTGGCCGAAGGGCAGCGCGCCACCTTGCGCCAGCTGCTGAAGGCGCTGGAGCAGTTCGGAGTGGAGCCCGTGGAGCCCGAAGGGCAGCGCTTCGATCCGGAGCGCCACGAGGCCGTGGGCATGCAGCCGTCGGACGCAGTCGATCCGCAAGCGGTCATTTCGGTGATGCAGAAGGGTTATCTCATGCAGGGCCGTTTGCTCAGGGCCGCGCGGGTGGTGGTTTGTTCGGGTCCGCTTGATACGGAGGAGCAAGCGGCCGGAGAGATCGAACCGGCCCATTGAATTGCATGCCGTGAATCCTCATATCCGGCAATAGTGGGCGAAACTCGCAAACGCGCAGACGCAGACCAGGAATTTCGGAGACAAGCAAATGGGCAAAATTATCGGCATTGACCTGGGAACCACCAATTCCTGCGTTGCCGTCATGGAGGGCAAGCAGCCCAGGGTCATCGAAAACTCCGAGGGCGACCGAACCACGCCATCGATTGTGGCCTTCGCCAAGGACGATCAGGTGCTGGTGGGGCAGTCGGCCAAGCGCCAGGCGATCACCAACCCCACCAATACGCTGTACGCCATCAAGCGTCTTATCGGCCGCCGTTTCAGCGATGAGGTGGTTCAACGCGACATCGATCTGGTGCCGTACAAGCTGACGGAGTCCGAAAACGGCGATGCGTGGGTGGAAATCAACGGCCGCAAGATCGCGCCGCCGGAAATTTCCGCGCGCGTACTGCAGAAGATGAAGAAGACCGCCGGGGACTACCTGGGCGAGGAAGTGACCGAGGCCGTGATTACGGTGCCGGCGTACTTCAACGACTCTCAGCGTCAGGCGACCAAGGACGCCGGCAAGATCGCCGGGCTCGAGGTCAAGCGCATCATCAACGAGCCCACGGCGGCTGCGCTCGCCTACGGCATGGGCCAGCAGCGGGGCGACCGCAAGATCGCCGTCTACGACCTGGGCGGCGGCACCTTCGACATTTCCATCATCGAGATCGCCGAAATCGACGGCGAGACCCAGTTCGAGGTGCTGGCCACCAATGGCGACACCTTCCTGGGCGGCGAGGACTTCGACAATCGCCTGATCGATTATCTGGCCGGCGAGTTCGAGAAAGGGCAGGGCGTGGACATCCGCAAGGATCCTCTGGCCATGCAGCGCCTCAAGGAGGCTGCGGAAAAGGCCAAGATCGAGCTGTCCTCGCAACAGCAGACCGAGATCAACCTGCCCTTCATCACCGCGGATTCGGCCGGGCCCAAGCACCTGAACATCCGGCTGACCCGGGCCAAGCTGGAAGCCCTGGTGGACGACCTCATCGCTCGCACCATCGAGCCCTGCCGCACGGCGCTGGCCGACGCCGGCTTGTCGGTGGGCGATATCAACGACGTGATCCTGGTGGGCGGACAGATCCGCATGCCCAAGGTGCAGGAAGCGGTTCGGGATTTCTTCGGCCGCGACCCGCGCAAGGACGTGAACCCCGACGAAGCGGTGGCGCTGGGCGCCGCCATTCAGGCGGGCGTGTTGTCGGGCAATGTGCGCGATGTGCTGCTGCTGGACGTGACCCCGCTGTCTTTGGGTATCGAGACGCTGGGACAGGTCATGACCCGGCTTATCGAGAAGAACACGACCATTCCCACGCGCGCCAACCAGGTGTTTTCGACCGCCGAGGACGGCCAGTCGGCCGTGACCATTCACGTGCTGCAGGGCGAGCGCCAGCGCGCCTCGGACAACAAGTCCCTGGGGCGCTTCGACCTGAGCGATATTCCTCCGGCGCCGCGCGGCATGCCGCAGATCGAGGTCACTTTCGACATCGACGCCAACGGTATTCTCAACGTGTCGGCCAAAGACAAGGCCACCGGTCGCGAGCAGAAAATTGTCATCAAGGCGTCGAGCGGTCTTTCGGATCAGGAGATCGGTCGCATGGTGCAGGATGCCGAGGCGCACGCCGAGGAAGACCGCAAGTTCCGCGAACTGGTGGATGTGCGCAATCAGGCGGACGGCCTGGTACACTCCAGCGAGAAGGCGCTCTCCGATTTGGGCGACAAGGTGCAGCCGGAAGAGCGCGCCGGCATCGAAGCGGCGATTGCCGATCTGAAGACGGCGCTCAAGGGCGACGACAAGGGCGCGATCGAGGCCAAGAGCCGTGCGCTTTCCGAGGCCTCCGCGAGCCTTGCGCAGCGTGTCTATCAGGAGCAGGCGCAAGCCGCGGAGAATGCCGGCGACCCCGGTGCGGCGGATACGGATTCCGGCGACGACGGTGGCAACGTGACCGACGCGGAGTTCGAGGACGTAACTCCGGACGACCAGAAGAAATCCGCCTGAAGCGCGGGTGGGTCCGGCCTGGGTGCGGTTGCGCGCTTTCGCGCCGCCGCAAGGCTGCTTGAGGCGCCGCTTGGGGGTGGCATGAATGGCAGAGCGGGACTATTACGAGGTCCTGGGCGTGGATCGCAACGCCGCGGAGTCGGACATCAAGAAGGCGTACCGTCGTCTGGCCATGCGCTATCACCCGGACCGCAACCCGGATCAGGGGGAAGAGGCCGCAAACCGCTTCAAGGAAGCCAAGCGCGCCTATGAAGTCCTGAGCGACACAGATCGGCGCGCCGCCTACGACCAGTTCGGGCATGCCGGCGTGGACGCTGGCGCAAGCGGGCCTTCGGCCGATCCCTTCAGGCCCATCTTCGGCGACATTTTCGGCGAGATGTTCGGCGGCCAGCGCAGCGCGGGCAACCGACCCCGCAGCGGCGCGCATTTGCGCTACCGGCTGGAAATCGATTTCACCCAGGCCATCTTCGGCGACACGGTGCGGATCACGATCCCCCGCACGGTGGCCTGTTCCACCTGTTCAGGGTCTGGCGCCCGCCCGGGGACCGGTCTCAGCACCTGCGGGCGTTGTGGAGGCCGCGGCCAAACGCAGGTTCGCCAGGGCATCTTTTCCATCCGTCAGACCTGCGGCGCCTGTCGCGGCGAAGGACGGGTGGTGTCCAGCCCTTGCACGGACTGTTCCGGCAAGGGCGTCGTCAGCAAGAACGAGGAGCTCACGCTCAACGTGCCGCCGGGGGTGGACACGGGCGACCGGTCCCGGCTGCGCGGGAAGGGAAACGCCGGCCCCGGGGGCGGGCCTCCCGGCGACCTGATCGTCGAAATGCAGGTGCGCCCGCATCCCTTGTACAAGCGCGACGGCCCCGACCTGCATTGCCGGTTTCCGGTAAGCTTCGCCATCGCGGCGCTGGGCGGAGAGGTGGAAGTGCCTACGCTTGCCGGATCCGTGAAATTGAAGGTTCCCGCCGGCACGCAGGCCGGACGCACGTTCCGCTTGCGCAATCGCGGGGTAAAGCCAGCTCGGGGCGGCCGCAAGGGCGACCTGTACTGCCATATTGAAATCGAGACGCCCGTGGAGTTGAACAGCAAGCAGCGGCGCCTGCTCAGGGAGTTCGAGCAACAGGCCGAGCGCGTTGGCGCCCGCCAGCATCCGCGCCGCGCCAAGTGGCGTGATTGGGGTGAAAACAGGGCGCAGGGTCCCGGGCAGCAAGGCTCGTGAAGATCAGTTTGCTGGGGGCCAGCGGCCGCATGGGCCGGGAGTTGATGGCGCGGGTGGCGTCAGCCGATGGCCTGGAGCTGGCCGGCGCTCTCGTGGCGCCGGGAGACTCCTGGGTGGGCCGGGATGCAGGGTTGGCCGCGAATCTCCCCAAGGCCGGCGTACCGGTAACGACCTCCCCGGAGGAAAGCGTCTCCGGGGCGGATGTGGCCGTGGATTTTTCGGCGGCGGCGGTTACTGCGGACATCGCTGCGGCTTGCGCTGCGGCCGGATGCGCACTGGTGGAAGGCGTAACGGGAATCGCCGCCGAAGGCCAGGCGGCCCTGGACCGGGCCGCAAGCAAGGTGCCGGTGCTTCAGGCCAGCAACATGAGCCTGGGCGTGTTCGTGCTGAATGAATTGCTGCGCCTTGCCGCGCAACGTCTGGGCGAGGATTACGACCTGGAAATCATCGAAACGCATCACCGCGGCAAGGCGGACGCGCCCTCCGGCGCCGCCCTGCAGCTGGGGCGCTCGGCGGCGGCGGCGCGCGGGCGGGAGTTCTCCGAAGTCGCCGAATTCCGGCGCCACGGACACATCGGCGCGCGCCGCCGGGGCGCAATCGGGTTCAGTTCGGTACGCGGCGGCGGATTTTCCGGGAACCATTCGGTGATTCTGGCCGGTAACGACGAGGTGCTGGAGTTGCGCCACCAGAGTCTGGGACGCGCAGTGTTCGCCTCGGGCGCCCTGCGCGCGGCGCGCTGGCTGGTGGGGCGTCCGCCCGGAAAGTACGACTTGTCTGCCGTAATGGGCACGGCTTCCTGCGAGTGACTCCGGCGGTGCTAGCCCTGGCGGGCGGGTCCGTGTTCCGTGGCTGGTCCGCAGGCAGTAACGGCGAAGCCTCGGGCGAGGTGGTGTTCAACACCGCCATGACCGGCTACCAGGAGATTCTCACCGACCCGTCCTATTGCCGCCAGATCCTCATGCTTACCGTTCCCCATGTGGGCAATACCGGCGCCAATTGCGAGGATTACGAATCGGGCCGCGCATCGGTCGCCGGGCTGGTGATCCGCGATCTGCCGGTGACCGAGAGCAATTGGCGCAAGGACACCGGTTTTTCCGAGTTTCTTCAGCGCGAGGACGTGGTGACCATAGCCGGCATCGACACCCGCCGGTTGACGCGGATACTGCGCGAGGAGGGCGCCCAGCAGGGTTGCATCCTGGTTGGGGAAGGGCGCGAGCAGGAAGCGCTGGCGCAGGCGAAGGCCGCTCCCGGGATGGCGGGGATGGACCTGGCTCGGGTGGTGACTGTGGATTCCGCCTACGAGTGGTCCGAGACTTTCGATGATCCGGCAGTGGACTGGGTGACGGGCGCCGGGGAACCGGAATTCGGCCGGATCGTGGCGTACGACTACGGGATCAAGCGCAATATCCTCCGTGCGCTGGCTCGCCTGGGGCGCCGGGTGACGGTGCTGCCGGCGGAAACGCCGGCGTCGGAGGCCCTGGCGCTGGGGCCGGACGGCGTTTTCCTTTCCAACGGACCGGGCGACCCCGAGCCCTGCGGATACGCCATCGAGGCAGTACGGGAAATCCTGGAGACGGGAACGCCCATTCTGGGGATCTGCCTGGGACACCAGATTCTGGGGCTGGCGTGCGGGGCTCGCACCGTGAAGATGAAGTTCGGCCATCATGGCGCCAACCATCCGATCGTGGACCTGGATACCGGCGAAGTGGCCATCAGCAGCCAGAACCACGGTTTTGCCGTGGAAGAGGAAAGCCTGCCCGATTGCCTGCGAGCCACCCATCGCTCCCTGTTCGACGGGACCCTGCAGGGTCTGGCGCATCGCCGTCGTCCCGCGATCGGCTTTCAGGGCCATCCGGAAGCGAGTCCCGGACCGCACGACCTCGGCTACGCTTTCCGGCGCTTTGCCGGGATGATGCAACGCCATGCCTCGTAGGGACGACCTCGAAAGCGTGCTGATCATCGGCGCCGGTCCGATCGTCATCGGCCAGGCCTGCGAGTTCGACTACTCGGGCGTGCAGGCCTGCAAGGCCCTGAGGGAGGAGGGCTACCGGGTGGTTCTGGCGAACTCCAACCCGGCCACCATCATGACGGATCCGGAGACCGCCGACGCCGTCTATATCGAGCCGGTCAACGCCCGCTCGCTGGCCGCCATCATCAAGCGCGAGCGCCCCGACGCCTTGCTGCCCACCATGGGAGGACAGACGGCGCTGAACGTGTCGCTGGAGCTGGATCGCACAGGCGTACTGGAGCGCTACGGCGTGGAACTGATCGGCGCGCGCGGGGACATCATCGACAAGGCCGAGGATCGCGAGCGATTTCGCGACGCCATGCTGTCCATCGGTTTGGAAACCCCGCGCTCCTGGATGGTGCGCAGCCTTGATGCGGCGAAAGAAGTGGTGTCCGAAATCGGTTATCCGGCGATCATCCGGCCCTCGTTCACCCTGGGCGGAGTGGGTGGCGGCATCGCCCGGGACGCCAGGGCGTTCGAGCGGGCGATGGTTCACGCGCTGGATGCTTCGCCGAGCCGCTCGGCGCTGGTCGAAGAGTCCGTGCTCGGGTGGAAGGAATTCGAAATGGAGGTGGTGCGCGACCGGCGTGACAACTGCGTCATCGTGTGTTCGATCGAGAATATCGATCCCATGGGAATTCACACCGGAGACTCCATTACCGTTGCGCCGGCGCTGACCCTCACCGACAAGGAGTATCAGCGCATGCGTGACGCGTCGCTCGCGGTGTTGCGGGAAATCGGCGTGGACACTGGCGGTTCCAACGTGCAGTTCGCGATTCATCCGGGCGACGGGCGGATGGTGGTGATCGAAATGAATCCGCGTGTGTCGCGCTCGTCCGCCCTGGCCTCCAAGGCCACCGGATTTCCGATCGCCAAGGTGGCCGCCAAGCTGGCTGTTGGCTACACGCTGGATGAATTGCGCAACGAGATTACCGCCGGGCGTACGCCTGCGTCCTTCGAACCGGCGATCGACTACATCGTGACCAAGGCGCCCCGGTTCGCCTTCGAGAAGTTCCCGCGCGCCGACGCGCGCCTCACCACCCAGATGAAGTCGGTTGGCGAGGCCATGGCGCTGGGGCGCACTTTCCAGGAATCGCTGCAAAAGGCGCTTCGCAGCCTGGAGGTCGGTGTGGACGGACTGAGCGAACGTGTGGATCCGGCCGATCCGGGCGCGCTTGCGAAGGTCGGCGAGGAGTTGCGCTTGGCGGGCGCGGAACGCCTGCTGTACATGGCCGATGCGTTGCGCCTGGGCATGAGTGAAGGCGCAATCGCGGAACTATCTTGCATCGATCCGTGGTTCGTGGGACAGATTGCCGACCTCGTGCGGGAAGAGCAACGGATTCGGGAACAGGGATGGGAGCAATTGAGCGACCAGCGCCTGCGGCAGCTCAAGCGCAAGGGTTTTGCCGACAGCCGTCTGGCGCGGTTGCTGGGCGCGAGCGAACGGGAAGTGACCCGCCGCCGCCGGGCAGCGGACATCGTGCCGGTATTCAAGCGTGTGGACAGTTGCGCCGGCGAGTTTCCAACCTCCACGGCGTACATGTATTCCACCTACGAGGAAGAATGCGAGGCCGAGCCGTCCGCCAGGCCCAAGATCATGATCCTGGGGGGCGGCCCCAACCGGATCGGACAGGGCATCGAGTTCGACTACTGCTGTGTGCACGCCGTGCTGGCGCTGCGCGAGGCGGGGTTCGAAACGATCATGGTCAACTGCAATCCCGAGACGGTCTCCACCGATTACGACACCTCCGACAGGCTGTATTTCGAGCCCTTGACAGTGGAGAACGTCATGGAGATTGTCGAACGCGAGAAGCCGGAGGGCGTGATCGTGCAGTACGGCGGCCAGACGCCGCTGCGGATCACCCGGGCCCTGGACCGGGCCGGCGCGCCGATCATCGGCACGCCGCCGGACGCCATCGACCGGGCCGAGGATCGCGAACGATTCAGGCGCCTGCTGGCCGAACTCGGGCTCAGGCAGTCCGAGAGCCGCACCGCCCGTTCCGTGGAAGAAGCCGTGGAACGGGCGCGGGAACTCAAGTACCCGCTCATGCTGCGGCCATCCTATGTCCTCGGCGGACGGGCCATGGACGTGATCCACACGCAAGAGGAGCTGTTGCGCTACATGCACGAGGCCGTGGCCGTTTCGAATGAGAGCCCGGTGCTGCTGGAAGAGTTTCTGCCACGCGCCGTGGAGTTCGATGTGGACGCTGTTTGCGACGGCGAACGGGTCCTGATCGGCGGGATCATGGAGCATATCGAGCAGGCGGGCGTTCATTCCGGCGATTCGGCCTGCTGCCTGCCGCCGGCCACCGCGGGTGAAGAGGTGCAGGCCGAACTGGCGCGCCAGACCGGGCTTCTGGCCCGGGCCCTGGGCGTGCGCGGCCTGATGAATGTGCAGTTCGCGCTTCAGGACGGCGATATCCATGTCCTGGAGGTCAATCCGAGGGCATCGCGCAGCGTGCCTTATGTGTCGAAGGCCGTGGGCCTGCAACTTGCGAAAGTGGCGGCGCTGGTGATGGTGGGCAGGACCCTGGATGAGCAGGGCATTGGCGACCCGCCGCGCCCTGCCTATTTTTCGGTCAAGCAGTCGGTGTTTCCGTTTTCACGTTTCCCCGGCGCTGATCCCATACTGGGTCCGGAAATGAAATCGACCGGCGAGGTGATGGGCGTGGGCAGCAGCTTTGCGGAGGCGTACGCACGCGCCCAGGAGGGCGCCGGCGTGGCGCTGAAGCGGGGCGGGACGGCGCTGTTGTCACTGCGGGATATGGACAAGCCCGCGTCCGTGACTCTGGCGCGGATGCTTCAGGAAAAGGATTTCGGTCTGGTGGCGACCCACGGCACGGCGAGCTTCCTGGCCCGGCACGGCGTGTCCTGCCGGCGGATCAACAAGGTGCGCGAAGGCCGACCGCACATTGTGGATCTCATCGCCGACGCCGAAGTGAACTTGATCGTCAATACCAGCGAAGGGCGGGCCTCCATTCTCGAATCCCATGAAATCCGTTCGGAGGCCGTGCGCAACCGCGTGACCTATTTCACCACTTTGGCCGCCGCGGAAGCGGCTTGCCAGGCCATCGACCACTTCGGTGCGGGCGCCGTATGGCGCTTGCAGGACTTGCACGAGAGCATGGCGGCATGACGCAGGTTCCCATGACCCGCAACGGCGAACGCGCACTGCGCGAGGAACTCGGGCGCCTGAAGAACAAGGAGCGACCGCAGTTGGCGCGCGCTATCGGAGAGGCCCGGGAGCATGGCGACTTGCGCGAGAATGCCGAGTATCACGCCGCCAAGACGCAACAGGGACTGGTAGAGGCCCGGATTCGCGATATCGAGGGCCAGTTGGCGCATGCGCGGATCATTGATCTGGCGCGAATCCCTCGCGACGGGCGGGTTGTTTTCGGCGTGACCGTGGAGCTGCTCAGCCTTGACGGACAGGACCGGGTGCGCTACCAGATTGTGGGTGAAGAGGAGGCCAGGGCGCGGGATGACGCCATTTCCTTCATCTCGCCCATGGCCCGCTCCCTGATCGGCAAATGCGAAGGAGACGAAGCGCAATTGAGCGCACCCGGCGGCTTGCGGCGCTTTGAGATTCTGGCCGTGATTTATGATTGATAAATGATTTATAAATCATAGTAATAAACAATATAAACTCGAATAAACTTGAACAAGAGAAAGAAGGATTGGGCAGATCATTGGACGCGCCGCGCCCAGACCGGGGGGTGGCGGTCGCGCGCGGCCTTCAAGCTTTCCGAACTGGATCGTCGTGACCGGCTTTTTCGCCCCGGCGCTTGCGTGGTGGATCTCGGCGCGGCGCCCGGCGGATGGAGTCAGTATGCCGCCCGCAGGGTGTTGCCGGGTGGCCGGGTGGTGGCCCTGGACATCGAACCGATAGCGCCGCTGGAGGGCGTGCGTGTGCTGCAGGGCGACATCGCCTGCGAGGGGGTGCTGGAGCAGGTCCGTGATGCGCTTGGCGGGCGGGCCGATGCGGTGATCTCGGATCTGGCCCCGCGGCTCGGCGGGAACCGGGACTTCGATCAGGCCCGATCCATGGAACTGGCCGGCATGGCCCTGAAGGCGGCGCTGGAACTGCTCGCGCCGGGCGGAGTGTTTGTAGCCAAGCTGTTTCAGGGCGCCGGATTCGAGGAATTTGTGGCGGACGCCCGCGGTCGCCTTGCGAAAGTCCGGCTGCGCACGCCGGCGGCTTCCCGGCGGGCCAGCCGCGAGACCTATCTGGTAGGTCGCGTCTGAACTGTAGAGAGAGCCCCCGAAGTATGTGCGGGCGCAGGTTGTTCGTGGCGGCGGGGAGGCATTTTGCTACAATGGGGTTACGATTCGGGGTGAACGGTGATCCGGGGCTCGCCCCGGCCCCAGGGAGCGAAACAACGATGAGCCTGTTCGGTGAAGGCCCTCGCCGCCTGCTTTCGCGCCAACCCGCTGCAGGGCGCCGGCTTGCAGCGCCGGTGAACGCGGGGTTGAAGCGAGCTGCCTGTCGTCATTCGCGCAGTTTTTGGGCGAAGAAGCCGACAAGCTGCTTTCCGGTGGCCGGGAGGCGCTGGGGCGCTCCTGTCTGTGCATCGTTCTTTCGCCGCAGTGAATCGGAATGCCGCACTCCGTGAGAATAAGTTTCGAGAAGACCGGGAATGACGTGAACCATGGATGCTGCGCGCATCCTGAAGCGATGGTTTTCGCGGCGCCAACGCAATGAACAAGCTGACCAAGAACTTCCTCCTGTGGCTGGTGATCGCACTCGCGCTCATGATGCTGCTCAGGCCGCTCAACGACCGCGCCGGACAGGCCGAGGAGATTGATTTTTCGCAGTTCGTGGAGATGGTCGGAAACGGCGAGGTGCAGGAAGTCGAAATCCTGGAGAACCGCACCATTCGGGGCGCGCAGGAGGGCGGAGGGAAGTTCGTGACCTACAGCCCGCCGTCCATGGACAACTCGGAGCTGGTGCGGACACTGACCGATAACGGCGCAGTGGTGCGTTCTCCCAAGCCGAAATCGGAGAGCGCCTGGCTGTCATTCTTCCTGAACCTGCTTCCGTTTCTGCTGCTGATCGGCATCTGGCTGTATTTCATGCGGCAAATGCAGGGGGGCGTGGGCGGCCGTGGCGGCGCCATGTCGTTCGGGCGCAGCCGCGCGCGGCTGCTGAACCCCGACCAGACCTCGGTCACCTTTGCCGATGTGGCCGGCGTGGAGGAGGCCAAGGAAGAAGTCGCCGAAGTGGTCGAATTTCTCAAGGACCCGTCGAAGTTCCAGCGTCTGGGCGGCAAGATTCCCAACGGGGTGCTCATGGTGGGGCCGCCCGGAACCGGCAAGACGCTGCTGGCGCGCGCGATCGCGGGCGAGGCCGAAGCGCCTTTCTTCACCATCTCCGGATCGGATTTCGTGGAAATGTTCGTGGGCGTGGGCGCTTCGAGAGTGCGCGACATGTTCGGGCAGGCCAAGAAGCAGGCGCCGTGCATCATCTTCATCGACGAGATCGATGCGGTGGGCCGGCATCGCGGCGCCGGCCTCGGCGGGGGGCATGACGAGCGCGAGCAGACGCTCAACCAGCTCCTCGTGGAAATGGACGGCTTCGCCGGCAGCGAGGGCATTATCGTGATCGCTGCCACCAACCGTCCGGATGTGCTCGATCCGGCGCTCTTGCGGCCGGGGCGCTTCGACCGCCAGGTGGTGGTGCCGCTGCCGGATATTCGCGGCCGTGAATTGATCCTGGAAGTCCATATGCGCAAGGTGCCGGCGCACAAGAGCGTGTCGGCCAGCACCCTGGCGCGCGGGACCCCCGGCTTTTCGGGCGCCGATCTCGCCAACCTGGTCAACGAGGCCGCCTTGCTGGCGGGGAGGGCGGGCGCTCGCACGGTCTCCATGGAAGACTTCGAACGCGCCAAGGACAAGATCCTGATGGGTACCGAGCGCAAATCCATGGTGATGAGTCCCGAGGAGCGCAAGCTCACGGCCTATCACGAATCCGGGCATGCCATCGTGGGCCTGAACGTTCCCGAGCACGACCCGGTGCACAAGGTCACCATCATTCCGCGCGGGCGCGCCCTGGGCGTAACCATGTTCCTGCCTGAAGTCGATCGCCACAGCCATTCGCGGCAACGGCTGATCAGCCAGATCACCAGCCTGTTCGGCGGCCGCGTGGCGGAGGAGCTGGTGTTCGGAAAGGACGCGGTTACCACCGGGGCGGCCAACGATATCGAACGCGCCACCGCGATAGCGCGCAACATGGTCACCAAGTGGGGGCTTTCAAGGCGCCTGGGTCCGCTGACCTACAGCGAGGAAGACGGCGAGGTGTTCCTTGGCCGCACGGTCACCCAGCACAAGCAGGTTTCGGACGCCACGGTGCACGCCATCGACAAGGAGGTTCGCGAAATTGTCGATACCGCCTATGAGCGGGCCCGCGAAATACTGTCCGAAAAGATGGACCGGCTGCACGCCATGGCCGCAGCCCTGCTCCAGTACGAGACCATCGAACAGGTGCAGATCATGGAGATCATGGACGGTCAGGAGCCCAGTCCGCCTCCTGGCTGGAGCCGGCAGGACAAGGACAAGAAACCCGAGAGCAGGAAACGCAAGCGTCCGTCCGCTGCCGATATCGGCAAGCCAGCCGAACAGCACTGATGCAATGAGCCGGTAATCATATTTGCGAAGCGATTTCCTGGATGATTTTCCAGGCTTGGCGCACATGGCTTGCCTCGGTCCGGGTCTGGCCGATGGAAAAACGTATGACCCTTCGCCCATCCACGGCGCCCGGTGTGAGATACAGCCGCCCGTCGTCATTGATGGCCCGGAGCAAACGATCGTTGAGCTCGTCCAGCGTCGCAGGCGCTGCGGTGTCCGGCGCGTAGCGCCAGGTGATCAGCGCCAGATTGGGGCCGGTGACCAGCTCGAAGTCCTCGGCCGCCTGTATCGCCTGCGCCAGTTCACCCGCCCAGCGGATATGCGCGCGGATCTTTTCGCGCAGGCCTTCGGCGCCGAAGGCGCGGATCACGAACCACAGCTTCAGGGCGCGGAACCGGCGGCCCAGGGATATGCCGTAGTCCCGGTACTCGGTGATCTTGCTGTCGCGCGTGTTCTGCAGGTAGACCGGGTCGATCGACAGGGAGCGCTGTAACGATTGCGGGTCCTTGAGGAAGTGCGCCGAGCAGTCGAAGTTGGTGAACATCCACTTGTGGGGATTGAACACGAAGGAATCGGCTTGCTCGATACCGTTCAGAAGATGGCGGTATTCCGGCAGGATCAGCACGCTGCCGGCCCAAGCGGCGTCCACATGAAGATAGACCGCCTCGCGCTGGCATATGGCGCCGATTTCCGCCAGTGGATCCATGGCGCCGGTGCCGGTGGCGCCCATCGTGACGACCACGCAGGCCGGAGTCCTGCCGGCTTTCCGGTCGGATTCGATGGCTTGCGCCAGGGCGCCGGGAACCATGTCCTGCTGCGCCCCGGTCCTGACGCTGCGAATGTGTTCCAGCGGGAAACCGGCAATTCGCCCCCCCTTGTGGACCGAGGAATTGGCCTCCGCCGAGGTATAGAGAACCTGATTGTCGAGCCGGGCGCGCGCCCGGGCCCTTTCGCGCGCCGCAAGCATGGCGCACAGCGTTGCGCCAGACGCCGAGTCCTGGATAACGCCCTTCCAGCCGCCCGGCAACCCCAGCAGCTTTTGCAGCCATTGCAGGGTGCGGGCCTCCAGTTCGTTGGCGGCGGGCGAGGTTTCCCACAGCATGCATTGCGCGGCAATTCCCGCAGTCAGCATCTCGGCCAGTACCGAGGGCGGGCTGGAGTTGGCGGGAAAGTAGGCGAAGAATGAGGGGTGTTGCCAGTGGGTAATGCCCGGGAGTATCAGCCGCTTGAAGTCCTCGAGAATCCGCTCCATGGGTTCCGCCTGCTCCGGCGCGCATTCCGGCAGGGCCTCGAGCAAGTCTCCCGGCTGCGCCTGCGAGCGAACGGGAAAGCGCTCCACCGATTCGAAATAATCGGCGATCCAGTCCGCCACCTCGTGGGCGTGACGCCGGAACGCCCGGGTATCCAGGCACTCAGTCATCGTTGAACCAGCCGTCGAGTTCCGTGCCCCCGAGTTCCATGATGGCGTGCTCGTTGAAGGCCCGGTACGCTGTCCAGTGCGAGATCTTGTCCTGTCGCGCAAGTTCCTGCATCGCGTCCGCGCTCTCCGCCTTGCCGTATTTCGCGATCATGTCCGCCGCGTATGCGTTGCAGCGCTCGAGAAAGTCCTCGACGATGCGCTTTTTCTCATTGGCTGTGGCCATGGGCTCCTCCCTTTTGCTGGCCCGATATACTACGCCGTGGCTGCCGCCCGCGATGCCCCATGACCGCCTATCCCGATCTCGAAACCTATCGCCGGGCCTTGTTCGATTGCGAGGACAAACTGCTGGCCAGCATCATGCCGGCGGCGGTTGCCCGCGGAATGCCCGATATCTCCGTCCACGCCGAGACGGGGCAGGCGCTGAACCTGCTGGCGAAGCTGATCGGCGCCCGCAGGATCCTGGAGTTCGGAACCCTGGCGGGGTATTCCGGAATCTGGCTGGCCCGCGCGCTGCCTCCCGGCGGCTTGCTGGTCACCAACGAGAAGGAAGCCCTGCATGCCGGTGTGGCCCGCGAGAACTTTCGCCGCGCCGGCCTTGGGGACCGGATTCGGATCGTCCCTGGCGGCGCCCTCGAGGTTCTGCCCGAACTGGCCGGACACGCGCCGTACGACATGGTGTTCATCGACACGGCCAAGGAGATTTACAGCGAGGTGCTCGACTTCGCCCTGGAGCACACCCGGCCGGGCGGTCTGATCCTGGGCGACAACGCCAACTGCTTCGGTGAGGGACACGAAAAGCTGCCGCCCGATCATCCCGCCTACGGCATACAGGTCTTCAATCAACGGATCGCAACCGACCGCAGGCTCCAGTCCATGATTGTGCCGGTGGGTTCCTGGCTGTCCGTATCCCTGGTTCTCGCAAACCCTGAATGACTGCTCGTCGTCGCCTGCTGGCGGGCCTGTTCGCCGCCGCGCCGTTCTTTCAAGCTCCCTGCTGCCTTTCCGGCGAGATCGTCGAGGCCGCCGCAGGCGTTTATGCGGCCATCGGCTTTGGGCCGTCGAACTCCGTGGTGATTGCGGGCGAGGAGGCGGCGATTCTCATCGACGCGCACCATTCCGCCGACGCCGCCGAACGGGCGGCGGCGGCCTACCGTGAAGTAGTCGATCTGCCCTTTGCGGCAGTCATCTATACCCATGGGGACCGCAGCCATGTGGCGGGCGCGGCGGCGTTTACCGGACGCCTCTTCCTGCCCGAGGTCTATGCCCGCGGCAATTTCACACTGCGCCGCGAGGCGGTGGGCGTGGAAGCGCTCAAGCGCCGGCAGCGACAGAAGGGGCGGTTACTCGGGATCGATCAGCGTTCGGCCACATTGATCGACCCCTTGCCGCAGGAGCAGGATTCCGGGGATCGTCTCTATCTGCCTCCGGGAAAGCGGATCCACAGCGACCGCTATCGGCTGCGCATTGCCGGGGTGAGCCTGGAGTTGATAGCCGCCCCGGGGGAGGCCCGGGACCACTTGTACGTATGGCTGCCCGCCCGCAAGGCGCTGATTGCCGGGGCCAATTTCCATCAGGCATTCCCGGGCGACCTGAACGGCATCGGCGACCTTGAGGCAGACCTCGAGAAGTGGGCGCGCAGCCTGGACCGCATGCGGGCCGAACAGGCCGAAGTGCTGATTCCGGGACATACCCGGCCCCTGTTCGGCGCGGATGCGATCGACCGGGCGCTGGCCGACTACGCCGCCGCGCTGCGCTTCGTGCGGAACGCGACCCTGCGGGGTATCGATGCCGGCCTGGGGCCCGGGGAACTTGCCGCCGCGATCCGCCTGCCTGGGGAACTTGCCGGCAGCCCGGTGCTGGTCCAGACCCACGGTACGCTGGAGTGGGCCGTGCGATCCGTTTATGCGCGGCATATGGGCTGGTTCGACGGCAAGCCCTCCAGCCTCGTCCCGCTGCCTCCCCGGACCCTGGCCTGGCGGCTGCGCGAGCTGGCCGAGAGCAATTTTTCGCTGGATGCGGCGCTGGATACCGCGCTGCTGATGAGTGATTTCCGCTGGGCCGCCTATCTTGCCGAACAGTTGATACAGATCGAGCCTGACGAGGCGCGCCATGTCGAGCGCAAGGCCCGGGCGCTGGCGGGCATGGCGGAAGAAGTGGATAACCCGCTGGCTCGGAACTACCTGCTTTCCGCAGCGCAGGAACTGCGACTCGCCATGCGGTAGGGAGGCAGCGGCCTTGCCCGCCGCAGGGGAAGCCGGCAGGCGCCGGGGTCGAGCCGGGGGACTCCAGGGAGTTCTTGGATAACAGCGGTCCGTCCCGATTGGGCCGGCGGGGCCGCCATCTTTGCTACAATTCGCTGCTGTCACGCATAACGAGCGGTTCGGCCGCGGGATCACTTTTCCATGGTAGGCATACGGCTTTCCCGTCATGGGGCCAAGAAGCGGCCCTTCTATCACATCGTCGTTACGGATCGGCGCAACAAGCGCAACGGCCGGTTTATCGAGCGGCTCGGGTTCTACAACCCCATCGCTGCCGGCGGCGAGCAGTCCCTGAAGCTTTCCCTGGATCGCGTGGACTATTGGTTGGGGCAGGGCGCACAACCCTCGGAGCGGGTGCGGCAACTGATCCGCCGCCAGCGCATGGAAGGCGCCGCCATGGCCGAAGCCCCGGAGAAATCCGAGGCGCCAGCCGCTGCCGGGGGCGTGGCTGAAGAGGCGGCGCCGGCGCAGGATCCGACCGTGGGGAAAGACGACGCCGGTAGTCCCGAGACCGGGGACGACTCGGGCGACGCCGGCCCCGGAGAGACGCAGGCAAAGGCCGCAGCCTCCGGGGAAGAGGCAGGCGAACAGGCGGAGCCGTCCGGTGGTGGCGGGCAGGAAGATGGCAAAGACGCCAGCCGGGCCGCAGAGTCCCCGGCCCCGGACTGAAGCGGAACCGCACGGGGATGCTTCCCGCGAAGCGGTACTGATCCCCATGGGCCGCCTCGGAGCGGCTCATGGGTTGTCGGGCTGGTTGCGGGTGGTGTCCTACGCCGACCCCCCGGAGCGCATTCGGAATTACCGCAACTGGACTCTTCTCGTGAATGGCGTGCGCAAGCAGGCGAACTTGCGCAGCCTTCGCCTTGTTGGCGGCGGACTGGCCTGCCTGCTCGATGACGTGAATACCCGGGAGACTGCGGAAGCGCTCGGCGGTGCGGAAATCCACATCGATCGCGGCGCATTGCCGCCCACCCGGGAGGACGAATGGTACTGGACCGACCTCAAGGGCCTGGAGGTGCGCAATCTCGAAGGGGAGCGCCTGGGCGATGTTGCCGACTTGATGGCCACCGGCGCCAACGATGTGCTGGTGGTTCAGGGGGAGCGCCGCAGACTGATTCCCTTCCTGCCCGGCAGCCGCGTGCGGGAGGTGGACCTGGACGCAGGGCGCCTGATCGTGGACTGGGACGCCTCGTACTAGCCCGCCTGTCTCAGCAAGCCGCGCCATGCATATCACGACCGTTTGCCTGCACCCCGAGATGGTTCTTTGCTCTTTCCGGGGCGGCGTTTGCGGGCGGGCTTTCGACTCCGGCATTGCGTCCTTGCGCTGCGTGAACCCGCGCGATTTTGCTGCGGGTCCGCATCGCAGTGTGGACGACCGCCCCTATGGCGGCGGCCCCGGCATGGTCCTGCGCCCGGAGCCCCTGCTGGCCGCCGTGCGCACAGCCCGGGAGGCGGCCCCGAAGGGCGCTCCGGTGATATTTCTTACTCCCCAGGGAGAGCGGTTCACCCAGGTTAAGGCGCGCGAGCTGGCCGCTGCCGCTGGCCTGATCGTGGTGGCGGGGCGCTACGAAGGGTTCGACGAAAGGGTTGTCGAAATGGAGGCCGACGCGGAGCTGTCGCTGGGCGACTTTATCCTGAGCGGCGGCGAACTGGCCGCCTGCGTGGTCATCGACGCGGTCGTGAGGCTGTTGCCCGGCACGCTCGGCGACGGACGTTCCGCCGAGGAGGACTCGTTCTCCTCTGGTCTTTTGGACTTTCCGCAGTACACTCGGCCCTCCGTGGTGGAAGGATGGACGGCGCCCGAAGTCCTTCTGGGCGGAAATCATGACCGGGTGCGCGTCTGGCGGCTCAAGCAGTCGCTGGGCCGCACATGGATGCGCCGCCCGGAATTGCTTTCCGGCCGCCGTCTGAACGAACAGGAACGCCGGCTTCTGGAGGAATTTCAGGCGGAAACGCGAACCGCCGGGGAAAAACACTCGGGGGCGTCCGGGCCAGCCGGGGACCATTAGAATACGGGTGAGCATACGATGAGCAATCTGATTCGGGAATTGGAAGCGGAACAACTGCGCACGGATATTCCGGACTTCTCGCCGGGGGATACCGTGGCGGTGCAGGTGCGCGTACGCGAAGGACAGCGCGAGCGCTTGCAGGCCTTCGAGGGCGTCGTGATCGCCAAGCGCAACCGCGGGCTCAATTCGTCCTTCACGGTGCGTAAAATTTCCCACGGCGAAGGCGTTGAGAGGGTCTTTCAGACCCACAGCCCACTGATTGCCGAGGTAAGGGTCAAGCGCCGCGGGGCCGTGCGCCGGGCCAAGCTGTATTACCTTCGCGAGCGGCGCGGGCGGAGCGCAAGGATTCGCGAGAAACTGTGAGGCGCGCGCACCCGGCAGTCCGCGGATTCTCCCCGGGGCGCGCCGGAGGACTGTTGGGAATAGCCATCGGGGCAATCAGTCTGGCGGGTTGCGGTTCGCTGATCCGTTCCGCCACCGGAAGTCTTGCCGAACAACTGGGTCAGGCCGTATTGGAGCATGACGACCCGGAACTGATCCGCGAAGCCACGCCCACGTTGCTGATTGTGATCGACAGCCTGGCTGCCGAGGGCGCCAGTCCGGCTGTTCTGGGTTCTGCAGCGCAGTTGTATGCCGCATACGGGGTCGTGTTCGTCAACGATGCGGACCGCTCCCGGAGGCTGACCGGCAGGGCCTACAGCTATGGAAGACGAGCGCTTTGCGCCGCCGACCGCTCCGGCTGCGGAGTGGAAAAGCTGGACTTCCAGGCGTATGAGGCGCGCATCGGCGCGTTCCCCGCAAACCAGGCGCAGGCCCTGTACGACTACGCCATCGGTTATCTGGCCTGGGCCCAGGCCCGCGCCGACTACGAGGCGCTGGCCCAGCTTCCGCGGCTGCAGGCAGCGCTCGAGCGCTTGCTGGCCGTGGCGCCGGCGGCGATAAGGGGGCGCGCCCACATGTACATGGGTACCTTGCAGTGCCTGCGGCCCGCATCTCTGGGCGGCGCCCCGCAAGAGGGAATACGCCACTTCGAGGAAGCCTTGCGCATTACCGGGCGAAGAGACCTGGGCGTACAGGTGGAATACGCCCGGAACTGTGCGCGATTGCTCTATGATCGGGAGTTGCACGACATGTTGCTGAAAGAGGTTTTGAGTGCGGACGCCAGCCAGCCCGGCCTTACGCTTTTCAACAATCTGGCCAGGAAAGACGCACAACAGCTGCTGAGTTCCGCCGATGACTATTTCTGAGCCGGGCCTGAAGAGCCGGGGCGCGGTCCTGCTGGTTGCCCTGATTGTGGCGGGGTCCGCCTGGACCCAAACCCTGAAGATCGCCACGGTCACCCCGGAAGGGTCGGCGTGGATGCGGGACATGCGCGCGGCCGCGGCGGAAATCGGGGCGCGCACGGGCGGACAGGTAAAGGTGAAGTTCTACGGTGGAGGCACGCAGGGCGACGATCTCAGGGTTTTGCGGAAGATACGCGGGCGTCAGTTGCAGGGCGCGGTGCTGACCTCCAGCGCCCTGGCGAGCGTGTACCCGGAGATGTTGCAGTACGGACTGCCGCTGCTGTTCCGGTCCCGGGAGGAAATGCTCTTCGTGCGCGGGCGCATCGATCCGGTCATTGCCGATGGCCTTCGCGGCCGTGGTTTCGAGTCCTTCGGTTTCGGCAGCCTGGGTTTCGCCCGCATCATGTCGGCGAAAAAGCCTGTGGTTCGGTTGGAGGATGCCAGGGGGCTCAAGATCTGGGCGCCGAAAGGCGACGATATCGGATTTCGGGCCATGCGCTCTGTTGGACTTGCGCCGCTGGAACTGCCGATATCGGATGTGCTGGTAAGTCTGCAGACGGGGATCCTGGATGTGGTTGTCGGCCCGCCGTCCGGCGCGATCCTATTGCAGTGGCATACCCGCCTGCGCTATGTGACGGATTTTCCCGTGGTATTCGCCTACGGCCTCCTGGCCATGGACCAACGGGCTTTCGGTAGCCTGTCCGCCGCAAACCAGGCCATCGTGCGGGAGACTTTCTCCCGGCTGGCCGGCCAGCTCGACCGCCGGGATGCGGAGGAAAACGCTGCGGCCAGCGAGGCCCTGAGGAACTCCGGCCTCGAATATCTGAAGCCCACCCCGGGCGAAGTCGAGAGATGGCGGGTGGCGTTTGAGGGCATCTACCCGGAACTGGTGCGGGAGGCCGACATGTCGGCGAAGCTGCATGAACGCATCATGGGGCTGCTGGAGCAATTCCGCGCCGGGGAAGGGGCGGGCTGAAAGCAGGTCCGACGCTCCTCTTCGATGTTGGGCCGGGCGGCGAAGTTTGCGGGGCGGGCGCTGGTCGGCCTTCTGGTCCTGTGTCTGGCGGCCATGCTGCTGCTGGCCGCCGCGCAGATACTCGCGCGCAATGTCTTCCGCGCATCCATACCGCATACCGAAGAGTTGCTCGAATGGCTGGTGCTCTGGGGCGCCATGCTGGGCGCCATGCTGGCCAGCATCCGCTGCCGGCACATCACCATCGATGCGCTGTCGCATCTGCTTGGGGATTCGGGCCGGCGGTGGGCCGCGATCGCCGCCCAATCCTTCGCCACGGTCGTGTGCGCAGCGCTGTGGCTGATTACCGGATCCTTCTGGCTGGAGAGCCTCGGCTACGGCGAAACAACCCTGGGTGACGCCCCGCGCTGGGTGTTCGAATCTGTCGTTCCGGCGGCTTTCTCGATCATGGCCGGCGCTCACTGCCGGCATGTGGTTTCGCTGGTTCGCCACGGACATGCGGTCGGAGGGGAAACCCCGGTGGCGTCCGTGAAGGGCGCGTAAGCGCCATGCACTGGATTTTCCTGGTCCTTCTGGCGGTCCTTGGCGCCCCCCTGTTTGCGGTGATCGCAGGCGGCGCGATCTTCGGCTATCTTCAGGCCGGGGTGCCAACGGGCTCCATCGCCATAGAGATTCTCGGCGTGGCCACCCTGCCTTCGCTGATCGCCATTCCGCTGTTCTGTTTCGCCGGCTATGTACTGGCCGAAAGCCCTGCGCCGAAGCTGCTGGTGCGCTTGAGCGAGGCGCTGGTGGGATGGATGCCCGGCGGGCTGGCCCTGTTTGCGCTGGCCGTATGTGCGCTTTTCACCGCGTTTACCGGCGCATCCGGGATCACCATCATCGCCATGGGCGCCTTGCTCTACCCGGCGCTGACCCAGGCGCACTACTCGAAAAAGTTCTCGTTGGGTCTGGTCACTGCCGGCGGCAGCCTCGGACTGTTGTTTGCGCCTTCATTGCCGCTGATCCTGTACGGCGTGGTCTCCGAAACCCGCATCGACTCGCTGTTTCGCGCGGGCGTTGCGCCCGGCCTGCTCATGATCGTGCTGTTGTCGGCCTACTGTCTCTGGGTTAATCGCGGCGAACGTCAGCCGCTGGCGAGCTTCAGCTGGCGCGAGGCGGCCAGCGCGCTCAAGGCCGCCGGCTGGGAGTTGCCGCTGCCGTTCATCGTGCTGGGTGGAATCTATTCGGGTTACTTCGCGATCTCGGAAGCCGCGGCGGTAACGGCCCTGTACGTACTGATCGCCGAGGTCGCCATTCGCCGGGCCATCCCGCTTTCGCAGCTGCCGGCGATCATTCGCGACTCCATGACGCTGGTGGGCGGGATCATGCTCATTCTGGCCGTTTCGCTGGCTTCCACCAACCTGATGATCGATGCGGAAGTGCCCCAGAGGATGCTCTCCGTGCTCGGCGAGATGGTGGAAGGGCGTCTCTCGTTCCTGCTGGCGTTGCTGGTTTTCCTGCTGATTCTGGGCGCATTCCTGGACATCTTCTCGGCCATTGTCCTGGTGGTGCCGCTGATCCTTCCGGTGGCCGACCAGTTCGGCGTGCATCCGGTGCATCTGGGCATCGTTTTTCTGGCCACGATGCAACTGGGGTATCTCACTCCGCCGGTGGGGATCAACCTGTTTATCGCCAGCTACCGGTTCGAGCAGCCGATCGTGCGGGTGTACGCCGCCAGCCTGCCGTTCCTGCTGGTGCTGCTGGTTGCGGTGCTGCTCATTGCTTTCTGGCCCACGCTTTCTCTCTGGATGGTTGAAACATGAAACGAAAACTCACCCTTGCCTCCACCCTTTCGGCGGCGCTGCTTGCGGGCGTCGGTCCCGCTCGGGCGGAGTTCGATCTCGGCGCCATCGAATTGCCGCAAGGCTTCGTGATCGAGGAATATGTGAGCGGGGTCAGCAATGCCCGCGGGCTGGCGATCGGGCCGAACGGCGTGTTGTTCATCGGAACCCGGCGCCTGGGCAAGGTATATGCGGTGCGCAATCCGGGCCGCCCCGACCGGGAGATCATCGAGTTCGCATCGGGCCTGATCGATCCCAACGGCGTGGCGGTGCGCGGCTCCTCGCTGTTCGTGGCCGAGGTACATCGGATCCTGGAGTACAAGAATGCCGAGGAGCGCCTGGGAAAGCCCAATCCTCCCGAGGTTTTTCATGACGGCATGCCAACTGCTCGCCACCACGGCTGGCGCGCCATCGGCTTTGCGCCCGACGGCTGGCTCTATGTGGCCCAGGGCGCGCCCTGCAATGTTTGCGACAGCTATGCCACCATAGATCGCATTCCACCGCAGGGAGGGCGCCGGGAAGTGTGGGCGCGCGGGGTGCGCAACAGCGTCGGCCTCGCATGGCATCCGGAAACCGGCGAGCTGTGGTTTACCGACAACGGCCGTGACTTGATGGGCGACGACATCCCCCCTTGCGAGCTCAATCATGCGCCGCGCGCGGGCATGCATTTCGGTTTCCCCTTCTGCCACGGAACGGACATTGCCGATCCCGATCCCAAATGGGCCAGACTGGGCGATTGCGCTTCCGCCACACCGCCGGCGCAGGAACTGGGTCCGCATGTGGCGCCCGTGGGCCTCGAGTTTTACACCGGCGACGCCTTTCCCGCCGAATATCGAGGGCGTTTGTTCATCGCCGAACACGGCAGCTGGAACCGCAGCAGCAAAATCGGCTACCGGGTGATGATGCTGGAGCTCGACGGCAACGAGGTGGTGAACTACGAGCCGTTTGCCGAGGGGTGGCTGCGCGGGCAGGAAACGCTCGGCAGACCTGCCTATGTGCTGCAGACTCCGAGCGGGAACCTGCTCATCAGCGACGACCATCGGGGCGTGGTATACCGGGTGCGTTACACCGGCCGTTGAGGCTGCCGGGCGCCTCGGCGCGCTGCGATCAGGCGTATACTGTGCATTGCCATGAAGTTTGGCGCGCGCATCCTGCTGTTGCTGGCGGCTACGCTGGTGGGGTTGCGGGCGGCGCTGGCCTGTTGCTGTCTTGCCGAGCTTTCACCGCAGGAAGAGCCGGCTGTTGCCGAACTCCCCGCCTGTCATGGCGCGGGCGGCGCCCCCCCTGCCGATATCCCGCGGGTGGATTCGCAAGCCTGCGCCGATTGCGCCGACTGCGCTGATCTCGAACCGGCGCCTGCCACCGGTGAAAGCCGGGCCGTTCAAAAGAAGGACCGGAGCTTCGAGGTGTCTTCGGTTCGGAACGACTGCTCTCCGGCAGCGGTTGTTCCGCGATGCGTGCGGATTGTCGAACCACCTCCGTTACTCGCGCAACCCGCGAAAACACCCGTTTATCTCAAGCAACGCCTCTTGATCTAGGCGCCGCGCGCACGTTTGGCGTCGGGCGCGCGCCCGACGCCGCCTGTTGTGGCCCCGCCTCCTTCACCGGGAGATCAAGATGGCTGAAAAAACTCAAAAAACCGGCCTTTTCCTGCTGTGCCTCATGGGGTTCGCGTTCGCCGCGCGGCCCGCGCAGGGAGATGGCTTCGAGCAACTGGAATCGCGCCTCCGGGATCATCCGACGCTGGCCGCCATGCGCCTTCAATCGGTGGCCTTGCGCGAAAACGCCCTGGCCCTGGCGGCCTGGCCGGATCCCGTGGTGTCCGTCGGCGTGAACAACTTTCCCTTGTTCAATCCGTCCTTCGGGGCCTTTCTGCCCACAAACAAGGCGCTTGGCATCAGCCAGAGGATACCGAACGGCGATCAGTCGAAGGCGAGATCGAAGGAGGCGGTTCGGCGCGCCGCACACAATGACGCGGCCGTGGTTCTCAAGTTCGCGCAATTGCGGGCGCAACTGATCGTTGCGCTGGTCGAGAAGCGGCGCATCGCCGCGCAGCACGAACTGCTGAAACAGCAGCAGGCGCTTTGCGAGGAACTTGCCGAGATCATACGAAGCGAAATCGCAGCCGGTCGGCCGCTGTTCTTCCGACTGGCCGGAATCGACCTCGAGCGGGTGGAAATCGCGCGTTCGCTGGCGGAGCTCGAAGGCGAACGCCGGGTGCTCGACGCACGCCTGGTCGATCTCGTTGGAGAGCCCGCCGACACTTCGCCTCCGCCGCTTGAACCGATCCGCTGGAACGGCGCCGGCGAGGCCTTTCACGCGGTGCGCGTGGCCCTGGCGGAAATTGCGGCGACGGAATCCTCGGTGGAGGGCGCCGAAGCGGCCTGGGGCCCGGACTGGGGCATTCGATTGACCTACCAGCAGCGGGAACGGGGCGGCGCCCGGACGCCCTTTCCGGGCGATGATTGGGTGTCGGCGGAGGTGACGTTCTCGGCGCCGCTGTGGGGGGTTCGATCCCAGGCGCCGGCCCTGCGCGCGGCCCAGGCGCAGCGTCAGGCGGCCCGGAACCGCCACGCCGCTGCGGCGCGCACTGCGGCGGCGCAGTACGCGATCCTGGATGCCGCGCGCCAGACCGCGGAGACGGCGATAACGGTCTACCAGCGGGAAATTGCGGCCATCGGCGCGCAAGGGGCTGCGCTTCGCACGAATTATGAGTCCGGCGTTGGAGATTACTCACTGGTGATGGACGTTGCACGGTCCGAATTGATGCTGCGCGCGCGAATCGCCGGCGAACGCGCGCGCCGGGATCGCGCCGTGGCCCAACTCAATGCCCTGATGGTGACCCCATGAAGAGTACAGGCGCCGCCAGCGGCGCGCTTGCGCTTGCAACGATCCTCCTGCTGGGAGCCTGCGGCGGCGACCGCCCCGCCGCCGAGGCTGCCGGCGGTTCGCCAGGGACCATGGCGGCTGTCCCCGGCCAGTACACCTGTCCGATGCATCCGCAGGTGCTTGTGGACACTCCGGGTCAGCCTTGCCCGATCTGCGGCATGAAGTTGGTTCCCGCTGATAGGGGAGCGCCGCAACCCGAGGGTGCGGTCCTTGCGGTGGCCCCGGAGATGATTCAGACCATGGGGGTACGCACGGTTACGGTGAAAGTCGCACAATTCGGCCGAACGGTGCGCGCTTTCGGGAATGTCGAAAGCGACGAGCGCCTGGAGTCGGTGTCCGTTTCCCGTCTGGAAGGCTGGGTCGAGGACCTCGCGGTGCGCGCCGCAGGCGACCCGGTGCAACGCGGAGCGCTGCTGTATCGCGTGTACAGCCCGGCGCTGATTGCCGCGCAGAAGGACTGGCTCGCGGCGCTTGCGACCGGACGGCAAGAGCGCATCGACGCCGCCCGGCAGCGGCTGCTGTCCGGGGGCATGCAGGCGGCTGTGGTCGATCGGTTGGCTCGCGAAGTCGAAGTGATCCAGCGCCTGCCCGTGTACGCGGAAGCCGCCGGAACGGTAACCCGCCTGGAGGTGCGGGAGGGCGATTACGTAAAGCCCGGAACGCCGGTATTGCGGTTGCAGTCGTACGCAAGGGTATGGATCATCGCTGCGGTTCCCGAAGCCGACCTTGCCCTGATCGAAGCGGGCCAGCCGGTTTCGCTGCGGTTCCCCAGCGCCCCGGGCGCGACCGGGCAGGGAAGGGTGGACTACATCTATCCCACCATCGATCCCGGGACCCGGACCGGCGATGTCCGTATCGAGATCGAGAACCCCGGCGGCGCGCTGAGGCCGGGCGCCTATGCGGACATTCAGTTCCGCCTGACCCCCGGCGAAGCGCGCTTGTCCGTGCCTACCGAAGCCTTGCTGCGTGATAGCCGGGGGTATCACGTGATCGTTGCCCTGGGAGACGGCCGATTTGCCGGAAGGGCGGTGGCGACCGGTGTGTCGACCGGCGCGCGCACCGAGATCCTGGCCGGCCTCGAGGAAGGCGAGACCGTTGTGGTGAGCGGTCAGTTCCTGCTGGACTCCGAAGCCAATCTGCGGGAGGGCCTGTCCAGGCTCGAACCGCAGCCGGACAACGGAGCGGCCGGACATTCCACATCCGGGCGCCAGCAGCCCGCGCCGTAGAAAACTCTCGTGGGACAGCACCCCACCCCTGTATCCCGGCCTGGAGGCTGTATGCGGGAAAGCAAGGACCCAGGATTGGGCGGAGCGCGGCCAATCGACCTCGCCTGCCGCGTGCAAGATCGTCTTGTGGCGCAGGCTGCCAGCCCGCACATCTCGCCGGGTTGCGCAACTCCGGACGGGACATGAACAGGCCTTTCGCCAGGCTTCTTGCTGGCGGCGACCCACCAGCCCCGGCCGTTGCGCGCCTGATTGCCTGGTCGGCCGCCAATCCGCTCGTCGTCCTTGTGCTCGCGGCCGGGCTGGCGGCGGCGGGCGTGTTGTCGCTCCGGTCGATGCCCCTGGACGCCATCCCCGATCTCACCGACACGCAAGTCATCATCCGCACCGACTTTCCGGGCCAGTCGCCGCAGATTGTCGAGGATCTGGTGACCTATCCCCTGTCCGCCAACCTGCTGGGTCTGCCGCAGGCCCGGGATGTGCGTGGTTCGTCCCTGTTCGGCGCCAGCTTCGTCTATGTGGTCTTCGAGGATGGCGTGGACCTCTACTGGGCGCGCTCCCGGGTTGCGGAAGCACTGTCCCGCCTGAGCGCAGAGCTTCCGCCGGGAGCGGTTCCGCAGATCGGGCCGGACGCCACCGGCCTGGGCTGGGTGTATCAGTACGCCCTGGTGGACGAGTCGGGCGCCAGGGATCTGGCTCAGTTGCGCTCGCTCCAGGACTGGTTCCTGCGCCTCGAACTGGGGGGCGTGGACGGCGTCGCCGAAGTCGCGTCCGTGGGCGGTTTTGTGCGTGAGTACCAAGTGTTGATCGATCCGAACAAACTGCGCGCCTACGATGTTTCCATACGCCGCATAGCTGAAGCGGTGAGGGCCGCATCCAGCGAAGTGGGGGGGCGGGTTCTGGAGCAGGGAGAAAGCGAGTTCGTGATTCGCTCATCCGGCTATGTGGAAAACCGGCGGGAACTGGAACAGGTTGTGGTCTACGCACAAGACGGCACGCCCGTTACGCTTGCCGATGTGTCCCGCATTGTCGAAGGCCCCGCGCTGCGCCGCGGCATCGCGGAGTTGAATGGCGCCGGAGAGACGGTTGCGGGAATCGTCGTCATGCGCGACGGCGAGAACGCGCTGGAAGTCATTCGCAGGGTAAAGGCCAGGCTCGCCGAATTGCAGCGCGGTCTGCCCGAGGGGGTGCGCATCGTTACGGTTCATGACCGCTCGCCCCTGATCGAAGGCGCGGTCGCCTACCTGATGCGGAAGCTCCTCGAGGAGGGCATTGCCGTTGCCCTGGTGGTCTTCGTTTTCCTGCTTCATGCCCGTTCCGCCCTGGTGGCGCTGATCACCCTGCCGTTGGGCGTTCTCGGCGCGTTCGTGATCATGTCGGCCCAGGGCATTACCGCGAACATCATGTCGCTGGGAGGAATTGCGATTGCCATGGGAACCATGGTGGATGCCGCGATCGTGATGGTGGAGAACGCCAACCGGAGGATCGCCGGCCTGGGAGAGCAGGCCGCGCCCGGCGCCCGCCGGGAGGCCGTGATCCGGGCCGCGCAGGAGGTTGGCCCGGCCCTGTTTTTCTCCCTGCTCATCATCACGGTGTCGTTCCTGCCGGTATTCGCGCTCACCGGAGCGAGCTACCGGCTGTTCTCGCCGCTGGCCTTCACCAAGACCTACGCCATGGCGTTCGCCGCCCTGCTTTCCGTCACTCTGACGCCGGTTCTCCTCCTTTTGCTGCTGCGCGGGCGGGCAAGGATGCGCAATCCTGCAAGCGAATGGGCCGCCCGGCTGTATGCGCCGTGCCTGCGGCTGGGCCTCCGGCACAAGGGGCTCACCGTCGCAATCGCAGCGGCGTTGATCGCCAGCGCCGCGTTTCCGCTCTCCCGGCTCGGGTCCGAGTTCATGCCGGCCTTGTACGAAGGCGAGCTGCTTTACATGCCCTCCACCCTGCCGGGCGTGTCTTCAACCAAGATGCGGGAGATTCTCGGACAGACCAACCGCGTGATCGCTGCCGTTCCGGAGGTCGAAAACGTTTTCGGAAAGGCCGGAAGGGCAGACACGGCCACCGATCCGGCGCCGCTCACCATGATCGAGACCTGGATACGGCTGCGGCCGCAATCCGAATGGCGCCCGGGGATGACGCCCGGGAAACTGGTGGAGGACCTGAACGCCCGCCTGCGCATGCCGGGGCTGGTCAACTCCTGGGGCTACCCGATCAACATCCGCATGGACATGGTTTCCACCGGCGTGCGAACTCCTGTGGGAGTCAAGATCAGCGGAGACGACCTCGGCGAAATCGAGCGGCTGGCGCGCGAGGTGGAGGCGGCGGTGGCCCGGGTTCCCGGTACCCGGACGGCGCTGGCCGACCGGGTGCTTGGCGGCAAGTACCTGGAGATTCTCCCGGACCGGTCGGAGCTCGCGCGCCGCAATATCGACATGGGGGTGTTTCAGTCGGTGATTCAAACCACGCTCGGAGGAATGAAACTGGCGGAAAGCGTGGAAGGGCGGGAGCGCTACGACATCATGCTGCGTTACGACCGTCCCTTTCGCGAGACCAGCGACGACCTGGAGAACATTCTGGCGCCCACGCCCACGGGGGCGCATGTTCCGCTGGGCGAACTCGCTTCCGTTAGGTTTGCCGAAGGTCCGCCGATGATCCGCTCCGAAAACGCCCGGCTTGCCGGCTGGGTCTTCGTGGACATTGAAGGGCGGGATCTGAGCGGCTATGTGGCGGAAGCGCGCCGCACGGTGGCGGATGCCGTGGAACTGCCTCCCGGTTACGCCCTGGAGTGGTCGGGCCAGTACCAGCAGATCGAGGCCGCGTCCGAGCGGCTGCAAATCGCCATCCCCTCGGCGGTGGCCCTGATCTTCCTGCTGCTGATGTTGCACTTCAAGCGCCTGGACCGCACGGCTCTGGTCATGCTCTCGCTGCCGTTCGGACTGATCGGAGGGCTGTGGGCGGTGTGGCTGGCGGGTTACAACCTTTCGGTGGCCGTGGCCGTGGGCTTGATCGCGCTGGGCGGAGTTGCCGCCGAAACCGTGGTGGTGATGGTCATGTACCTGGACAACCATGTTCGCGAGGCCCGACCGGCGAACCTGGAGGAACTCGTTCGTTCCGTGCGTACGGGCGCCGTCATGCGGCTGCGCCCCATCCTGATGACCGTGATTACGGTCCTTGCGGGGCTTGCGCCGATCTTCCTGACCAGTGGCCCCGGCGCGGATGTGATGCGGCGCATCGCCCTGCCCATGCTGGGAGGGATGGTCTCGACCACCTTGCTGGCGCTCATCGTGGTTCCGGCGATCTACTACGCCTGGATGGGAAGGGGGCTATCGGCCGCCGCGCTCGACGAGTGACTCCCAGGTAAACTCCTCGGTCCAGGGGGCGCCTGCAACCCGCCGCACCAGCCGGTCGCGCTCATCGAGCAGCTCTTTCTCGAATTCGCCGGACGGCAGGTAGTCGCGCAGCGTCTCGCGCTCCAGCAGACCCTTCTCCTCAAGCAATTTCTCAAGCACCATGACGCGGTCGCGCAGGATCCACAATTCCGACAACAGTTCGGTGTTCATCCGCAACAGCCGGTCCAGTTGCTCGTCACCGATGACCGGGCGGCTGCGTCATCCTCATCCGGCGCTTCGGGCCGGCAAACCCTCGCTCGTTGGTGGGGCCGTGGAGTATATTGTGCCGCCTTGGGCGGGAGCAGGTGCGGGTGAGAGAGGATGTGAACCTCCAGTGGCGGGTTGCTGCGCGGCCGCAAGGCAATGTGCGCCCGGGCGATTTCGAGTTGCGTGAAAGCCCGGTTCCCGAGCCCGGTCCGGGCCAGATGCTCCTGAAGACGCGCTACCTGGGGCTGGCGCCGGTGATGCGCATGTACATGCAGGGCCTGAATCCGTCGGGCGAAACGCCGCTGGCCATAGGCGATGTCATCCACGGGCGCGGCGTTGCGGAGGTGACGGAGTCGAACCACCCGGACTACGAGGTCGGCGATATCGTGCAGGGACAGTTGGGCTGGCAAACCTGGAAGGCCACCACGGCCACGCCGCAGGAGCGGTTCTTCCAGTGCAGGGATTACGGGCTGCCGTATGCGTTGGGCGCCGGCGTGCTGGGTATGACCGGAGTGAGCGCCTACTGGGGCCTTCTGGACTGCGGGCGGCCCAGGGCAGGCGATCTGGCGGTGGTGTCCGGGGCGGCCGGGGGCGTGGGTTCGATCGTGGTGCAGATACTCGCTATCCTGGGCTGCCGGGTGATCGGCGTTGCGGGCGGGCCGGAGAAATGCCGTCTGGTTCGCGAACTGGGCGCTTTCGAGACCATCGACTACAAGAACGAAGACGCTTGCGCCCGCGTCGCCGTGCTCTGTCCCGAGGGGATGGACCTGTATTTCGACAATGTGGGCGGCGAGTTGCTCGCCGCTTGCCTGGACAATCTGGCCTTCGGGGCGCGCATCGTGTTGTGCGGCTCGATTTCGGAATACCTGCGCGAGGAGCGCTTCGCGCTCGACAACTATCTCAACCTCCGCCGCGTGAACGGCAGCATGAGCGGTTTTTTCGTGTACAACTACGAGGATCGGTTCGGCGACGCATTCGACGGCCTCGCCGCCTGGATCCGCGAAGGCCGGCTCCGGCCCGTCCAGGATATCGTGGAAGGGTTCGAGAACATGCCGGACGCCCTGGCGAGGCTGTACGATGGCCGCAACGTGGGCGTGCAGTGCTGCAGCGTGCGGGGCGAACCGGAGAAGAGAAACCGATGAACAACACCGACAAGCCTCCCTGGCCGCGTCCTTTCGCCGCTTGGTACATGGTGGCGCTGCTTACTCTGGCCTACTTCATTTCCTACATCGATCGCACGGTAATCGGTTTGCTGGTGGAGCCGATCAAGGCGGATCTGGGTCTTAGCGATGGCCAGATGGGGCTGTTGATGGGTCTGGCGTTCGGGATTTTTTACGCAACCATGGGATTGCCGTTGGGCTGGCTGGCGGATCGGACGCGCCGCGTAACCATCGTCAGTTGCGCCATTGCGCTGTGGTCTGCGGCGACCGCCTTTTGCGGGCTGGCGCGCAACTACTTGCAGTTG
This sequence comes from Gammaproteobacteria bacterium, assembly GCA_965115835.1. Classification (GTDB taxonomy): domain Bacteria; phylum Pseudomonadota; class Gammaproteobacteria; order Steroidobacterales; family Foliamicaceae; genus Foliamicus. Next base: position 1,158,994 of record OZ220471.1, on the reverse strand, counting down.
TTCCTCTTGCGCATGAGCGTCGGGGTGGGCGAGGCGGCCTTGAGCCCATGCACCATGTCGATGATCGCCGACAGCTTCCCCAAAGAGAAGCGCGGCAAGGCGATTGCGGTGTACTCCATGGCCCTCTCCCTCGGCACCGCCACAGCCTATTACGCGATCGGAACGTTGCTGGCCGCGCTGCGCGGCGTGGAGGTGCTGAACTGGCCGCTGGTCGGTCCCGTCAAGCCCTGGCAGGCGGTTTTCATCATTGTGGGGCTGCCCGGCCTGCTGCTGTCTGTCGCCATGCTGACCGTGAGGGAGCCTGTGCGCCGGGATCTGAAACAGGGCGTCTCCACGGCGCCGTGGCGCATGCTCCGGCATTTTTTCTCGCGCTGGAAAACCTACGTGACCTTCCTGCTGCCGTTTTGCCTGATGACCACGGTGGCGTACTCGCATTTCTGGATGCCTGCGATGTTTGAGCGCACTTGGGGAATGGAGACTCCCGAATTCGCCAAGATCAAGGCCGTTGTCACACTGGTTTGTGCGCCGGGCGCCGTTTTCGCGGCGGGCGCCCTGTCCGATTTCCTGGTGCGAAGAGGGCGTGACAACGCTCCCTTGCTGATTGCCGTTGCGGGTGCATTCCTTTTCGTGCCGACTGGCTTCCTGATTGCCTTGATGCCGAGCACGACATCGGCATTCGTTGTGCTGGGCATCAGTCTCGTGGGCATTGCCACGACCACCTCAACCGGCCTGACGGCGCTGTTGATGATTACGCCGGCGCAGTTTCGCGGCCAGATTGCCGCCGTCTACTACATGGCTATCAGTATTGCCGGCCTGACGCTGGGGCCGTCCACCGTCGGCTGGCTGTCCGACTGGTTCAAAGGCGGCACCGGGATTGCCGCTTTCGACGCGTTTCTGGAATCCGTGATGCCGGGCGTTACCGGCGCCAGGAGTCTGGCTCTTGCATTTGCCGCCGTGCCGTTGATTTACGGCGCCCTGGTCCTTGCGCTTGCGCCGGTGACGCTGCGCTGCTTCCGCCGCGAGCTCGCGCGCATCTGATCAGTGCGCGCCGCGTAGCGCGTGCGGTGCAGGCAACAGCCGGAGGTCAGCGCGCAACTGGCCAAGTGGGCATTGTGCGCGCGAACTGTGCAGATGCGAACTTCACGCACCACTATTTTGGCCGCTGTCTCGCCGCGTTGGCGGGCGTGCGCGATGTGGCGATGCAGCGCTGATTTTTGTGATAGGGTAGGCGTAGATGCGGAAATGATGCGAACGCAGGAATCGTGACTTGATGAGGAAACAGCAGGGGAGGTTTCGGATGCGCAAGTTCTACACACTATTGATCGTTACCGTGGTCTTGGCGGGATGCGGGAGTCCCGGCGAGATGAGTTTTCCCAAGTCGGCGCCCCAGGCGGTTCCGGGAGCGCCGAGTCTTGGCGAGATGGGTTTTCCCACGCTGATGCCCGCGGCGGTTCCGGGGGCGCCAATCCTTGGCGAGCCGTTTCTGGTGATGGCCGGCGACGGGCCGGTGCTTACCGAAAAGCATGGTCTGGCGGCGCCGGCGCTGTGGGACTGGGACGGCGACGGCAGGCGAGACCTGCTGGTGGGCGAGTTCGAGACAAATTCCTCGGACTTTCCCATGGGAGCGGATGGGTCGACGATCCGGGTTTATCGGAATGTCGGGACGGATCCCGAACCGCGGTTTGCGGAGGAATTCGAGTGGGCGCGGGATACGGAAGGCGCCATCATGGAAGTTCCCCAGTGGTGCTGCATCGGTTTCACGCCCATGTTCTACGACCTGGACGCCGACGGGCACAAGGACATGATCACCGGCCAGTACCATCCGGGCGAGGTCACCTGGTTCCGGGGCAGTCCCGATGGCTTCCTGCCAGGCCAGACGTTGCCCCAGGAGGGCGACCCGGCTTCGGACGGCAACCCGGCCTTCGGCTACGATGGCGAACCGGGTGATATCGGCAGCTTCGATTATTGGGTATACACATCGGCCACGTTCGGCGATCTGGACGATGACGGCGACTACGACCTGATCGTTGGCGGCAGCGGCGGTTTGCGAGTCAGCGAGAACATTGGCGGCCCTGCGAATCCTCGCTTCGGAGTTCGCGAGTTGCTGCTGGATGTCCACGGCAAGCCGCTGCAAACCCGCCGATACACGGACAAGGAAGTGCAGTACATGCGGGCGGGCGAGCGGCTGGACCCGTACTCCGGACCGCTCGCGCGCACCCCACTGGCGCAGTCCATGCGAGCGGGCGAGCGGCTGGCGCCCTCCGGCGACGGCAAGCCCAATCCGCTTGCTGTGGACTGGGACCAGGATGGCGTACTGGACTTGCTGGTGACCGATTCGTACCGAAAGCCCATCAGCCGCGCCGTTTCGTTCTTTCGTGGCGTCAAGACTCCGGCAGGCCATCGTTTCGAGCCGGGCATTGATCTGTTGCCCGCGCAAGGCGGGGCCAAGGCCCTTCCGGGCAGCGGCCAGCGGGTTTACGTGGACGACTGGAACTCGGACGGCGTGAACGACCTGATCATCGGCGCGAGCGTGGCGACCGTCAACGACGGCGAGTTCAGCGACGAACTGTCTTGGGAGTGGGAAGATGTGAACAAGGTCGAGAGCGCCGGCAAGGACCCGGGGCGGTATCCACCGCGTCCTCGTCCCACACTGGAAACGCAGCGGGCGATGTATGAGGAAATCATTGCCATGCGGGCAGCCGAGGGCGTGACGGTCGAAATGCCCGGCGACGAAGAGTTGGAGAAAATGGCCAGGGAGCAATTGCCCTATTGGGAGGATTCGGTCGGCAGGCTCTACAGGGAAGGGAAGGGCCACTGGCTGACGATGCGGCATCAGGGGCGCGTGTACGTGATGCTGGGCAGCAGGAATGCAGCCGGCGACGGGCCGGCGATGGCTGGAAATGCCGCGCCCGAGGCGAGCGCAGGCATGGACGACGGGCGCTTGTCGAAGGCCCCGGACGCTTCGGATGTTTTGCCGAACGCCCCGGACGCTTCGCCGGTAACGGTCAGCATGGACCCGCCGCTGGCCGTGCTGGATCAGGGGGGCAGCGTGGAGGTCAGCGTTCGGCTCGACATGCAGGATGGTTGGTACGTCTACGCCTCCACGGGACGGAACGATGCCCAGGGCATGAAGGAAACCCGCGTGACCTTCAGCGTGCCGGACGGATTGGAGGCCGCCAGCGAGGTGAAGTCGCCGCCCTTCGGATTCAAGGGTTCGTACGATGTTCACAGGGGCCGGGGTGTTATCTGGACGCAGTCGCTACAGGCGCAGGCCAGCGTCCTGCCGGGGCTTTACGAGGTCAGCGCCGAGGTCACCTACCAGACCTGCAAGGACGACCTGTGCCTGCTGCCGAAAACGGAGACCGTTGCAGCGCGCGTGCTGGTGCAGTAGGGAGAAAAGAGCCGCAAGGGACAGGTTCGGCGAGGGCAGGGCGCCCTCGTCTGCTGGGGCTGCCAGCGTAACTGTTGGGACGAGCCTCGGAACTCCGAGGCCGCGGGGACGGAAATTGGCCGCTGACTCGGCAAATCGGGTAGCTATGTCTATCCACCCCTCCCGCAGGCTATTCGATTCCAGGGCTCGAACGAACGCTTGTCTGCAAGCCGGAACGGAAGCCCGAGGCTGGCCTTCATGATCCGCCCAGCAATTCCCGCCAAGCGTGACAATGCTCGAAAATCAGCTCCGGTCCAACGCCTGAATAGTCACAAGCCCGGGTATCCGGCCCTGAACGAACGACTCTGCATCATTAGCGAGAATGGCTGTAACCCGGCCGCTTTTCGTTTTCCGGCGGTTACAATCCCCTGTCCTTATCGCGCATGCTGTGCAAATGTAAAGCGATGAAGAAAGTACTGGTAATTCGCAACGTAAGCTACGAGACGGAAGGTTTGCTGGAGCCGCTCCTCGCAAACGAGGGGCTCGCGCTTGATATCGTCGACTTTCAGCGCGACGCCTCGGCGCGCCCGGGTCTCGACGGACATGCCGGGCTGGTCGTGATGGGTGGGCCGATGGGCGCCAATGACACCGCCCGTTACCCGCACCTGCTTCATGTGGAGCGACTCCTGGCCCGGTTCATGGAAAGGTCGCTTCCCTCCCTGGGTGTCTGTCTCGGCGCCCAGATCATGGCCAGGACGCTGGGCAGCGAGGTCTATCCCAATCCGGTCCGCGAGGTGGGGTGGTACGACCTGAACGTAACCGACGATGCCGGCCGGGATCCCCTGTTTGCCGCATTGGAAGAGCGCGAGGTCGTGTTGCAATGGCATGGCGATACATTCGATTTGCCGAAAGGCGCCGCTCTCCTGGCGTCTTCGCCCGATTGCGTCAATCAGGCCTTCCGCTACGGCGAGGCTGGCTACGCAATCCAGTTTCACCTGGAAATCCTGCAGCCCATGATCGAGGAGTGGGTGCGGCGGGATGCAGCCAGGGGTTGGTTGGCGGAGGAAGGACGCATCAGCGCCAGGAGGATACTGGCGGATACCCGCTCCTGCATGACCCGCTCCATGGAGCTCGGCCGGCGCGTATTCACGCGATTTGCCCGCCTGATCGCCGATTGAGGTCGGCGCCGCGACACGCGCTTCATGCATGTCATCGTCATAGGCTGTGGCGTCATCGGCGTCACTGCGGCCTGGTTCCTGATTCGGGCCGGCGCTGCCGTGACCGTAGTCGAGCGCTGCGACGGCCCGGCGCTGGAAACCAGTTTTGCCAACGGGAGCATGCTTACGCCCAGCCTGTCGGCGCCGTGGAATTCCCCGGGCGTTTGGCTGACCCTGCTGAAGTACTTCGGCCGCAAGGAGGCCGCACTTCTGGTCAGGCCCGCCGCCTTCCCCGGACTGCTTGCCTGGGGCTACCGCTTCCTGCGCAACAGCAGTCCCGCACGGCATGAATCGAATATCAGAAAAAACCTGAGGCTATGCAATTATTCCATTGAAGTAATGGATGAAATCAATTCCGGTTTTCCCATGGATTTCGATGCGGACCAGTCCGGAATTATCGAAGTGTGTCGTGATGAGGCTGCGATGAAACGAGGGCGCGAGCATTGTCGTTTGCTCGGCGCCGACGCGGTGCCCGTGGAGGAACTGAATCCCCGGGGAGTGGTGGAGCGCGAGCCGGCGCTGGAGCCGGTCGCCGGCGAGCTGGCGGGCGGCTTCCATTTCCGTGCGGACCGGGTGGGCGACGCACACAAGTTCAGTTGCGGTCTTGCCCGGCTGGCTTCGGAACGCGGCGCCGTGTTCCGCTTCGGCGAAACGGCCGAGGGTCTGGTGGCGACGCAGGGGCGAGTATGCGGCGTTCGCTTGCGTGGCGGGGAGGAGCTTCGCGCCGATGGCGTGGTGGTGGCCGCCGGCAGCTATACCCCAGGTCTGGTGCGCCCGCTGGGAGTCGCAGTTCCGGTGTATCCGGCCAAGGGCTATTCGCTGACGACGCCCATGCCGGAGGGTTTGCAGCCGCTGGAGCACGCGGTTCTGGATGACCGCTACAAGGCCGGCGTGGTACCGCTCGGAGGCCAGCGGATCCGGGTAGGAGGGACCGTGGAGTTCACGGGCTTCAACAGCAACCTTTCGCCCGAGCGCGTCGCCAACCTGCGCAATCTTCTGGCTGCGGTTCTTCCCCGGCATGCGGAGCGGATTGCGCCCGACGACATGCGTCCGTGGTGCGGTCTGCGGCCCGCATCCCCCGACGGCGTGCCCATCATCGGCCCCACTCCCGTTGAGGGATTGCATCTGGCTACCGGACATGGTCATCTCGGCTGGTCCATGGCGACCGGTACCGGCAAGGCGCTGGCGCAGCATCTGACTGGCCAGACGCCGGATATTCCGCTGGCGGATTACGCTCTGGCGAGGTTCGAATGAAGTTCGTGCGCGGGGCGCGACGCCGCGGCGCTACCGGGGGAGTCATGGCATGAAAGATCATCAGCCTCCTTCGCTTGCGGAGATACGCGCCTACCGCGAGGCGGTTCGCGACCGTGTGGCGCGCACCCCGGTGCATGAATGGCGCGGCCCGGCAATTCGTGAGCAGGCGCCCGGCCTGCGGGTCTGCGTGAAGCTTGAATTGCTGCAGATGACCGGCACATTCAAGGCCAGGGGCGCCCTGGCCTGGATGCTCTCGCTTTCCAGGGAGCAAATCGATAGAGGCGTGACCGCGATAAGCGCCGGAAATCACGCTATCGCGGTGGCCTGGGCCGCGCATGTGGTGGGCGCTTCCGCGCATGTGGTGATCATCTCTCCGGCCAATCCGGCGCGGGTTCAGCAGGCCAGGGCCTGGGGCGCGCAGGTGGAAATGGCGGACAGCGCCGCCGCCGGTTTTCAGCGCGTCCTGAACATCGAAAGCGAGGCGGGGCGCACGCTGGTGCATCCCTTCGAGGGACGCCCGATCGCCATCGGCACGGGCGCGCTGGCGATGGAGTGGCTGGAACAGGTTCCGGACCTGGATGCTCTGGTCATCCCGGTTGGCGGCGGCGGGCTCATTGCCGGCATGGCGGCGGCCGCAAAACAGATCCGTCCGGAGATCGCCGTGTACGGCGCCGAACCCGTGGGCGCCGATTCGATGTTCCAGAGTCTGGCCCGGAAAGCGCCGGTTTCCGCGCACCGCATGGATTCGATCGCCGACAGCCTGCGAGCCCCCAATGCGCGGGAATACAGCTTCGAGTTGGCCCATCGCTACATGGATTCGCTGGGGCAGGTATCCGACGCCGAAATCAGGGACGCCATGCGCCTGATACTCGGGGAACTGAAGATGATGGTGGAGCCCGCCTGCGCCACTGCCACGGCGGCCGCGCTGGGACCGCTCCGGGAACGCCTGGAGGGCAAACACGCCGGAGTGCTGTTTTGCGGCTCCAATATCGACCTCGCCACCTTCCGGGGCCTCCTGTAGCCCGAAGTTCCGGCAGGATGTGGGCGCAAGCCATGGATTTGCTGGCGGCGACTGTCCAGGGATCTTGATCTGGTTTGCGATAGCACAGCTTGTCGCAGGGACTGTCGGGAGGCAGTCAGGAAACGGTCCTCGCATCTATTCACAGGGGCGCCTTCAAGCGCCCGTTACCTTATCGGCGGCGAACCCGGGCAGTTTGTGAGGCGCGGGCTTTTTTGCTTATAATCGTCGCGTGAATGCAGGCTGGCTCAAAAACTTGACGGACAGACGTACGCTCTTTGCGGCGGTGATGGCGTCAGCCCTCGTCGCGGTGCAGTCGATCGCTGTGAGCCATGTCTTCGCCGGCGATAATCACGCTCCCGCCGACGACCATCACGCCCCCGGCAGCATCTGCGAATACTGTGTCGTCGGCGCCAGCTTGGCTGACGCAAATGTCCATGCTGTCAAGGCTGTCTCGCCACTGGCGGTTTCTGTTTCCCTGCCTGCTCCGGCCAGTCGTCGGCCAGCGTCGGACTCCTTCCGCAAGACACGGTTCGCGCGCGCTCCACCGCCTGCTTCCTGAACCTCGCTCAAGTCCTCGCCGTTCCGGATCGGATTCGGAGCGCGGGGCGTACTTCACATTCGAGATTCCGGAGCAGTCCATGCAATTCCCTGATACTTTCCGCACATCGGCGAAAGCAATTTCGCTGGTTTTTCCCTTTGTTCTTTTTCCCTGTGCCGCCGCGGCGCAGGCCGAACAGGACAATGCCGTCCGCCCGCTGGAGGAGTTGCACGTCACAGGCGTGCTCCGCGAGCGGTCCGCCGATGAACTGGCCCAGTCGATCACCGTTATTCGCGAACAGACGCTGGAGCGGATCACTCGTGCGACCCTGGGCGAAACGCTGGGCGATCAGCTCGGCGTGAGCGCATCGTTTTTCGGCGCCGGCGCGTCGCGGCCGATCATCCGCGGCCTGGCCGGCACGCGGGTAAGGACAATGGAGGACGGCGTCGAATCCATGGACGCCTCGGTCGTGAGCGTGGACCATGCGGTGAGCATCGACCCGCTCATCGCCGAGCAGATCGAGATATTTCGCGGGCCGACGACCCTGCTCTACGGCAACGGCGCGGTTGGCGGCGTGGTCAATACCATCACGAACCGCATCCCCGTATACAGTCCTGCCGATGGATTCGAGGGCGTATTCCAGGTTAGCGGTGATTCGGTTGCGGAGTCCCGCAGCGGTCTGGTTGCCCTGAACGGCGGCAACGATCGCTTTGCCTGGCATCTCGATGTGATCGGCAGACAGTCGAAAGACTACGAGATTCCCGGTTTTGCAGATCGGGACGCGGCTCTCGAACACCACGATGAGCACGAGGGGGAGGATCACGATGACGAGGATCACGAGGAGCCGATATTCGGTATTGTGGAAAACAGCGATCTGGACGGCAACACGTTTTCGCTTGGCGGAAGCTGGCTGCACGATAACGGCTTCTTCGGCGTGTCCGTGAGTGGTTTCAACACCAAATACGGCCTTCCGGGTCATCACCACCACGAGGAAGAGGAGGATCACGATGACGAGCATGAGCATGAGGGCGACGAGGCCGTCCGCATCGACATGAAGCAGACCCGCTTCGATCTCAAGGGAGGCTGGGTTGGTCTTTCCGGCGTTGTCGATGCGATCAACGCAAGGCTCGGAGTCAGCGACTACGAGCATCTGGAATTCGAAGGCGACGAGGTGGGCGCCCAATTCGAGAGTGATATCTGGGACGGGCGGCTCGAATTCATGCATGCCCCTCTCGGCAACTGGGACGGAGCGTTCGGAGTGCAACTCGGTCGCCGGGAGTTGACGGTCACCGGCGACGAAGCCTTTCTTCCGCCGTTCGAGACATCGAGTTACGGCGCATTCGTCGTCGAACAGCGCGCCTTCGCGGATTGGCGCGTATCGGTGGGCGGCCGACTGGAATACCAGAAGCAGAAGTCGTCGGGCAACTCGCCGGAGGTCAGCGGCAGCGCCGCCAGCCTTTCGCTGGAGGGAATCCGCGATTTCGGCAACGGCTATTCACTTGCGATCAACGCGGCGCTCGCGGAGCGCTTGCCGGCAGCCGAGGAGCTCTATGCGAACGGGCTGCATGTGGCGACTCGTACGGTCGAGATTGGCAATCCCGGTCTCGGCGTGGAAACCTCGCGACACATGGACATCGGCCTGCGCAGGTCGCAAGGTGACATGAGCTGGAGCATTACAGCGTTTCTTACCGATTTCGCCGACTTCATCTATCCCGAGGATTCAGGCGAGTTCGATGACCACGGAGAGTTCCCGATCTTCAATTACGTGCAGCGGGACGCGGACTTTACAGGGGTCGAGGCGGAATTCTTCACACCTCTCTTCATGGTCGGCGACGCGGAACTGGACATCCGCTTGTTTGCCGATTACGTCAGGGGCAAACTCGCCAACGGCGCCTATCTCCCGAGGATTCCGCCGTTGCGTTACGGTTCGCGTATCCAGTTCCACAACGAACGGTTCCTCGCCGGGCTGGAGGTGACGGTCTACGACGATCAGGATCGGGTCGCCGCCATCGAAACATCGACGGAAGGCTACACGATGATCAACGCGGACTTCACCTGGACCATCGAAACTTCGGGCGGAATCACCTTCGATCTGTTCGTGCACGGGCGCAATCTGGGCGACGAAGACGCGCGCCGGCACAGCTCGCTGGTCAAGGACACAGTGCCGCTGCCGGGTCGCAATCTGGTCCTCGGATTCCGCTCGCACTTTTGAGCAGTACAGCGAAAGCCATGTTGGGTCCTGCTGGCGAGCAGGGCGCTGCCTTGTCGGCCGAAGCGCTGCGGCGACCTCGCTGCACGAGCGCTGGCCGCCTCTCTCGCGGCGCCTTGCTCGCGGCTGGCAACGAGGTGGAATGAAGCCCGCGCCCGGGGGTGCGAAATCCCCGGAAAGACGGCGGCAGGGCCGCCATGGTTGTCGTTCAGGCGCGTTCGGACTGCCGTGGCGTGTGATCCGGCGTTCAGTAGTTGAGCGCCAGAGTGCGCGGCTGGCCGAAGGAAGGCAGGTTGACAAGGTGAAGGCGGCCCGGTCCGAACTGGGCCCGTTCCAGCGCAGCGCCGTCCAGTTCCGCCAGCAGGGCTGCTGCCAGACTGGTGCTGGCCACAATCACCACGACCTTGCCGCGATATCGCCTTGCGAGCCCCCGGGCGAAGGCGGCAGGATCCTCGATCAACACATCGGAAATCGGTCTTTCAAGCCGTTTGGCCAGCATGCGGACGGTCTCACGCTCGGGCTCGCCGCCGGCACTCAGGATCGCGGCGAGTTGGTCCGGGGCGGCAAGGTTTCCCGCCAGACGGCTCAGGGATTCGGAGCGGGCCAGTCCGGCGGCGCTCAGGGACGCCGAATCGCCTTTTTGGCGTTCGGCGGATGTCAGCAGCAGGATCGTGGTGGTGGCTTCGCTGCCCTGGAGGCGCCACACGAGAACGAGAACGCCTGCCAGAAAAGCGGCGACCAGCAGGTTCCGGTAGCGTGTGCGCATTTATTTCCGATGCAGGACCGACGGAATCATGGCTTTGATAGTACTACCGCATTCTGCGTAAAATAAAGGCGTTGGAAACGCCCTTCGGGTTTTGCGAAGCGCTTGGGTTTGCGACAATGTACAGCTTCCTTCTCGACAACATCGGCCTGCTTGTCGCATTGGTTATTGCCGGGCTGTTCAACCTGTTTACCTGGCTCGCCAAACGGCACCTGAAGGAGCGCGAACAGGAGAGATACGGTCACTATCCTCCTGCGGTTCGCTCCGGCCGCCTGAATTACGAGGAGTACAAGAAGCGACGCGAGAGCTGATTCGCGCATCCACACAGGCAAGGCCTCGCCTTTCGGGGACGGTGGTATGCTTGGTTCCATAGAGTTCGATTAGGTTCATCGAAATGAAACCGGTCATTGGCGTTTCGAGTGTTTTCCTGGCGTTCACGCTTGCGCTGTTTTCCGCAGGTTGTCAGACTACCGGCGGCGTGTCCTCCCCGTCGGGCGGCCCCCCGGTGTCCATGCCGTCGCCCGGAGGGAGTTCCGGCGCCTCCGGCGGCGCGTCGGGTTCTCGCAGCGGCGGTCTTCCGGGTTCTGGCGGCGGCGCGTCGGGTTCTCGCGGCAGCGGTCTTCCGGGTTCGGTCGGCGGCGCGTCGGGTTCTCGCAGCGGCGGTCTTCCGGGTTCGGTCGGCGGCGCGTCGGGTTCTCGCAGCGGCGGTCTTCCGGGTTCGGTCGGCGGCGCGTCGGGTTCTCGCAGCGGCGGTCTTCCGGGTTCGGTCGGCGGCGCGTCGGGTTCTCGCAGCGGCGGTCTTCCGGGTTCGGTCGGCGGCGCGTCGGGTTCCCGCGGCGGCGGTCTTCCGGGTTCGGGCGGCGGCGCGTCGGGTTCTCGCGGCAGCGGTCTTCCGGGTTCTGGCGGCGGCGCGTCGGGTTCTCGCGGCAGCGGTCTTCCGGGTTCGGTCGGCGGCGCGTCGGGTTCCCGCGGCGGCGGTCTTCCGGGTTCGGTCGGCGGTGCGTCGGGTTCTCGCGGCAGCGGTCTTCCGGGTTCTGGCGGCGGCGCGTCGGGTTCTCGCGGCAGCGGTCTTCCGGGTTCGGTCGGCGGCGCGTCGGGTTCTCGCAGCGGCGGTCTTCCGGGTTCGGTCGGCGGTGCGTCGGGTTCTCGCGGCAGCGGTCTTCCGGGTTCGGTCGGCGGCGCGTCGGGTTCCCGCGGCGGCGGTCTTCCGGGTTCGGTCGGCGGCGCGTCGGGTTCTCGCGGCGGTACGCAGGGTTCCGTGGGAACCGGCGGCGGCATTGGCGGCGGGCAAGCAGGCGGGGCGAGCGGCGCTGGCGCTTCCGGCAGTGGCGGCGACCTCGAGGGCGTTCTGCGTGAATCCATGGAGGGATACGATCGCGAAATCGCTCGCGAGCGCGGCGCGATGGCTTCCTCCGGTCAGGGAACGGCCGCCGGCGCAGGCAGTGCGGGCGGCATGGCTGGAACTTCCGGCGGCCCCGGAGGCTCCGACGGCCCCATGGTGATCATTCCCAGCATGTCGGGCGGCGGGGGAGACGGAGGCATGGGAGCGGGCAACGACGCCGGTCAGGATGGCGGAAGGAACTCCGGCAGCGGCCAGGGCGGCGGAGGAAACAACGGCGGCGGCATGTCCTCCGGTGAGGGCGGGGGGAGCCCTGGAAATGGAGATCAGCCCGCTTCCAAGGTCGAGATTCCTGAAGATATCGCCAAGGCGTCGGGCAGGGAAGATCAGGTGGCGCGGCAGATTCGCGAAGCGGCGGAACAGGAAGAGGATCCGCGCCTTCGCAAGGCGCTTTGGGACGAGTATCGCAAGCACATGGGAATCAAGGCGAAGTGAACAGGATCAACCGATTGTTGGGGCTGGTCGCTTGCACGGTGTTGCTGGCGGCCTGCACATCGACTCGCGAAGTCCAGTACACCGAGGTCAAGCTGGAGCGTGCGGAAACGGACATTGCCCGGGAAGCATTGCTCAATGTGGGCATATTGGTGTTCGACGCAGGTCTTCCGGAAGACGCCAGCGACCAGCAGCTCCACGAAAAATGGATCTTTCCGGAAATCCGCCGCGCCGAGGCGCGCTTGATGCCCTATCACCTCAAGACCAGACTGGAAGCGTCGGGCTACTGGGGTGCGGTGAGCGTATTGCCCGAGTTCAGCCCGATTGTGGATCTCGTGGTATCGGGGCGGATCGAAGCGTCGGACGGCTACAGCGTGAAGTTGCGGGTGGCCGCCTGGGACTCTTCCGCCCGCGAGTGGTTCAACAAGAGCTACGAAATGATGGTGAGCGAAATGGCTTATGTCGCCCCCCATCAAAGTAGCAATCTCCCTCGGGACCCCTACGAAAACGTTTATAACCAGATCGCCAACGACCTGCTGCAGTTTCGCGCCCAGCTTGGCGCTGCGGAGTTGCAGCGGATTCGGGATGTCGGCGATCTGCGTTACGGAAAGAGCCTGGCGCCGCAGGCGTTCGATGGCTATCTGGCGTGGGACAAGGACGGCCAGTATCAACTCCGGCGGCTTCCGGCGGCGGACGAGCCGATGGTAAGCCGGATGCGCGCGGTGCGCGAGCGCGAATACGCGCTGATCGACGCCATAAACGAGCACTACGCGAACTTGTACAACGGCTTGCGCGCGCCCTATACCGACTGGCGGGGCACGGCGCGCGAAGGGCGCATGAGTTACGAGGAGATGCGCGGGGCGGCGAACACCCGCATGCTGCTGGGCGTGCTGGGAATTCTCGGTGCGATTGCCTACGAATCCGCCGGCGGCGACAAGGCGGCGGTTACCGGCACGATGGTGCAGGCTGGCATCATGGGCATACAGTCCGGGCTGAGTGACCGCGAGGAAGCCAAGCTGCATGCGGAGACCCTGCGGGAGGCAGGTGAATCCTTCGATGCCGAGGCCGAGCCCATGGTGGTGGAACTGGAGGGCCAGACCCGGCGGCTGACCGGATCCGCAGAGGAACGGTTTCGGGAATGGCGCCGCCTGCTGCGTGAAATCTACGCTCGCGAGACGGGCGAAATCGAGCCGCCGGTCGAGGAAGGCTCGTAAGGGAATCCCGAAGGGAACTTCCCTGCCGCGTTCCTGAAGGCAGGAAACCCCAGCTTCGCAACAAAACCATGAACCCGCCTCGCGAGGGCCAACTGCTGGCGTCCCGATTTCGGTGTTTGCGCCTGCTCGGCAAGGGCGGGTTGGGCGAAGTGTGGCTGGCCGAGGATATTTCCCAGGCGCGTGAGGTGGCCCTGAAGAGGCTGGCGGGCGAGTTCGCGCGCGATCCCGCGCGCCAGGAACTGTTCCGGCGCGAGTTTTCCATCGCGCAGTCGCTGGTTCACCCGGACATCTTGCGTCCCGAGGAATTCTTCCCGGACGAGGGCGGGGCTTTCTTCACGATGCCGGTGATGCCCGGAGGCCATCTGGGGGAAAGCGCAAGCCGGCCTTGGGGCGAGAGCGCAAGGCGGCTCTTGCCCATCTGCGATGCATTGGCGTACGCGCACCGCAAGGGCGTGGCGCATGGCGACCTCAAGCCGGAGAATATCCTGCTGGATGAACACGGAGCGGCGCGCTTGACCGATTTCGGCGCCGCGCGGGTCCGCGATGCCGCCGGGGACGACCGCATCCGGCGACCCGGGGGTTCGTTTACCTATATGAGCCCGCAGCTTCTCGACGGCCAGCCTGCCGAACCCGGCGATGACATCTATGCCTTGGGCGGTATTTTTCACCAGCAGTTTTGCGGCCGCCCGCCGGACGCCACGCACCTCGACCAAGAATGTGTTTGGGTGGGGAAGATCGAACCGCTCGCGGCGCCCCCCGGAATGCCGCGCCTGCCCGAAGCCCTGGGCGAATTGACCTTGTCGATGCTCGCGTCGGACGCTTCCCGGCGTCCGGTGACGCTTCAGGCCGTGCGCAGCACATTGGAGGAGATACTCAAGGACTCCCCGGCGGAGCCGGCGCCGAGTGCGGCGATTGTCGCCCGGACTCGGGCCGCGAACGGCGGGCAACCTGCCACTCTGCAACAGCGGCGCGGCGTACCGGCGGGTCTGGCGTACGCCCTGGGAGGCTTGATGCTGGCGGTGGCCGTGGCATTGTTTGCCTTTCTTCCCCGTCTTGCGCAGGACAGGGCCGCTGCCCGGCCGCTCCCCCGGGCAACAGTTCCGCAGGCCGAGCCGCCAAAGGTAGACCTGGAATTGCTGAAGGCGCAGCGCAATGCCGCGGATGTGACCATGGGCGACATGCTCAGGGACCGGAACTATCTGGCGTCCCTGCAGCCGTCGCTGTGGTCGGGCGGGGTGTGGGAACAGGCCCTTGCGCAGGAGCAGGCGGCCGACGAACACTATCGAAAGCGTGAATATCCCGATGCGCAGGCCCGCTACCGCAAGGTTGCGGATTTGCTGCGTCCGTTGCGCGAGCAAGCGCCGGACATTGGCCAAAAGGCTCTGGAAGCGGCGCAGGAGGCCTTGGAAAGCGGCGATCAGGCTGTTGCCCTGGCCGAACTGGAGAAGGCAGGCATTCTCCTGGGAGAAGCCGACCCGGATGTTGAGACAGCCCGGCGAAGAGCTGCAAAACTGCCGGAAATCATGCAGGCGGTGGACGAAGCGCGCGCGCTTGCCCGCGAAGGCCGTCTCGAGGCGCAGCGCGACGCCTGGCGGCAAGTGCTGAAACTGGATCCCATGCGGCAGTCCGCCCGTCAGGCCCTGGCGGCGGTCAACGCGGACCTCGAGGCCCGCCTGTTCGGTTCCCGGATGTCACGCGGGCACACAGCCATGGGGGAGGGCGATCTCGCCGCCGCCCGCGAGGCCTTCGAGGCGGCCAACAGACAACGTCCCGACGATCCGGCGCCGGTGGAGGCTCTGGCTGCCCTGCAACTGGAGGAAAGAGGCCAGCGGCTGGCGGAATTGCAGGCAGCGGCGGTAGCCGCCCGTTTTCGCGAAGAGTGGCGTTCCGTGGCGAACCACTACCGTGAAATGCTCAAGATCGAGGCCAGCATCGTTTCCGCCCGGCAGGGTTTGGCCGAGGCGGAGAGCCGGGCGCGCCTGGACGATGCCCTGGAACAGACCATTGCCAATGCGCAGGGGCTGAATCGCAACGACGCCTGGGAGCAGGGCCGGGGGCTGTTGGAACAAGCCGGCAGCATTGCCGAGCCCGGCCCCCGACTGAACGGTCAGATCGAGCGCCTGGACCGGGTCCTGACGGTGGCCGCCACGCCCGCGCCGGTGCGTTTGCAGTCCGATGGTTTCACCAAGGTCACGATTTTTCACGTGGGCCGGTTGGGAAGCTTCAGTGATCGGGTCCTCGAGTTAAGGCCCGGCGCCTACACGGCGGTTGGCCAACGCGACGGGTTCCGGGATGTGCGCCGGGAATTTGTCGTGCCTCCGCAAGGCTTGTCCGCTCCCGTGGTTCTGATCTGCACACAACCTATCTGATGACGCGGGTAGTGATTGCGCTGCCCGAGGGCGAGCGCGAACTGGAGGCGAACGAACTGCCGGTGCTGCTGGGCAGCGGCGCCAGCGCCCATATCCGCCTTCCCGGCCCAACTGCGGCGGCGCCGGCCGCCAGCATCAATCTCCTCGAAGGGCGGGCGCTGGTGCAGTGCTACGCGGGCGTCTCCGGGCTGCAATTGAACGGCGAGGCAGTCGCCGGCGCCCGTTGGCTCAAGGCGGACGACCGCTTGTCGATCGCCGGCGTGGAAGTGGCTGTGGAGTCGCTGGATCCCGAGGGGCTCAAGCTCGTCGTGCGCTATTCGGCCCGGGCCTGGGATACGCGCCCCCCGGAGCTTGTCGCGGAGGAGGAGTCCGCGGCGTCCATTCCCCTGCGGCGCGCCCGGGGAACCGCCGCAGGCGCGCGCCGGAATGTGCGCCGGTTGTGGCTGCGCGCGGTCCTGGGAGCGGCTCTGGTCGTCCTGGGGGTGTGCGCACTGTTCGTGTTTACCGCCGGGGGCGTGCTGGTGGAGGTGGAGCCTGAAGACGCGAAAGTCCGGGTCGAGGCCTTTCTTCCCACGCCTCATGCAGGAAGCCGTTATCTGTTGTGGCCTGGAAAATATCGGGTCCGGGCGGAGTTGCCGCGTTACTACCCGCTGGACGAATCCATCGAGGTGCTGGGCACGGGCGGCGAGGAATTTCGCTTCGCCATGCAACTTTTGCCCGCACGCGTAGTGGTGGACGCCGTGGAAGACGCCCGGATTTCCCTGGAAGGCGTCGAAGGCGTCTTCGGGCCGGGAGAGGAATTCCGGCTGGCGCCGGGAACCTATGCGATGGATGTGTCCGCGCCCCGCTACAAGGCGCTGAGAACCGTGTTGGCCGTTCGGGGAGGCGGCGAGCGGGAGTCCTTTTCCGCCGAGCTCGAACCGGACTGGGCGGCCATTTCCGTGAGCAGCACGCCTTCCGGGGCCGAGGTCGGTGCGGGGGGCGAGGTGTTGGGCCTTACTCCGGCAACATTGGACCTGCTTTCCGGCAAGCAGATCCTGACCTTTTCCAAGCCCGGATTTGCGACCCACCGCGAGGAGTTGACCGTTGTTGCAGGCGCGGACCGAACTCTGGCCGACATTCGTTTGCAGCCGGCTGCCGGAGTGCTGCGCGTTACCACCGAGCCGCCGGGCGCCAGCATTACCGTGGACGGCGACTTTCGGGGGGCCGCGCCGGCAACGGTGGAGGTCAGCCCGGACCGCGCGCATCGCGTGTTGCTGTCTCTTGCCGGGCATGAATCGCAGGAACGATCCGTGACGCTGGGACGGGGCGAGAAGTACACGCTGGATGTTCGCCTGGAGCCGCGCCTCGGCAAGGTTCGTGTGGTGAGTCTTCCTGCCGGAGTCGCGGTATTTGTCAACGGCCGGGAGAGCGGGCGAACACCGCTCGAACTGGCGCTGCCGTCCATCGGGCACCTTCTCGAACTGAAGCAGGAAGGTTATGTGGATGTGTCGCGTGAAATTGTTCCGCAGCCCGCGTATCCCCAGGAAGTCGTTGTGGAAATGCTGACTCCCGTTCAGGCGTGGTTGGCTGCGCAGCCGAGAGAGATCGAGAACTCGCTGGGCGGGAAACTGGTCATGCTGTTTCCCGGCGAGTTCGAGATGGGATCGCAACGCGGCAGTCAGGGATGGCGCAATAACGAGGTTCGGCGCAGGGTGCGGCTGGACAGGCGCTACTACCTGGGCGTCACCGAGGTGACCAACCGCGAGTTTCGCGCATTCCGGCCCACACATACCTCGGGCGCGGAACGCTTCCGGTCTCTGGCGGCGGACAGCAGTCCTGCGGTGAACCTCGATTGGCAGGCCGCGGCCGCCTTCTGCAACTGGCTGAGCTCGCAGGAGAACCTGCCGCTCCAGTACGTCAGTCGGGCAGGTCGCCTGCAGCCGGTCGATGAGTCGGGCATCGGCTATCGTCTGCCCACGGAAGCGGAATGGGTGTGGGCGGCGCGTCATGGCGGCGGGGCGGGCGATTCGCGCTATCCGTGGGGCGAGCGGATGCCGCCGGCGCCGCGTTCCGGGAATTACGCCGACCAGTCGGCCAGCGGCCTGGGAATCCCCGTGGTCACCGCCTATAACGACAATTTTCCGTTTACCGCCCCGGTGGGGTCGTTCCCGGCCAATCCGGCCGGACTTTTCGATCTGGGCGGCAACGTTGCCGAATGGACGGGCGACTTTTACGGCGCCGACACGCTCTATCCCGACACCGAGGTGGACCCGCGCGGCGCGGCGGAGGGACGGCTGTACGTCATTCGCGGATCGAGCTGGCTGCACGGCACGCTGCGGGAGTTGCGCTGGGCGTTTCGCGAAGCTGGCGACAAAGAACGCATCGATGTAGGATTTCGCTTGGCGCGCTATGCGGAACAATCGGATCCGGAAGGAAGGAAACAGCCATGAAGAAAGTGATCGGCGTCGCCGCCGTCATCGGCTTGGGGCTGAGCCTGACATGGGCTGCCGCAGAGGTGGCCGGATGGCTGGGCTTCCGGCAGCCGGACCCTGCCGGAGAGGAGGAGCAAATCGGAGAGGGGGTGGAGGCGGGAGCAGAGACAGAAGCTTCCGGGAATCAGGACGCTTCGCCTCCCGCCATCCCCGAACTCTCCGCCGAAGCCGTTTCGATTGATGAGGATCTGGCCCGTATCGAAGAAGCCCTGCAGAGCGAGGAAGTCCTGGAGGAATTTACCCCCTCCGAACCACTTTCCGCCGACAACCCCATACCCATGCCTACCGACATTTGACGCGCTGCTTGCGGGCGCCAGCACAGGGAGCATGAAGTAGTCCTGCGGGGTTGGGGCAGTGCCCGGCAGCGTTATTCACGCAGCCCGACGCGTCGACCGCCCGCGTTCCCTCCGCGGGGTCATGGATTTCTTGCCTCCGCCCGCAAACTGCTCGCCGGGGGAAGCGCAACCGCAGGATAGTCCATCCGGCTTCAGCACGCGCCAGGCTTGCTTCAGGAGGGGGAGGGGACAGCGTCCAGCCCTGTTTCGCGCCGCAGGGCGGCATGGTGGCGCCGAAGTCAATGTCAAACCGCTCTTGCTGCTCTTGTCGCGGCCCTTTGGCTCGACATGCGGCGGATCGTAAACCACGACGCTGTAGTGGTTATCAAGGACGCCTTCCATCTTGCGGTTGTCGCCCAGGATCATCGGGTTGTGTCGCAGGTCAATGTCCGTCGAAGCGGGGCGCACGGCTGCGGAACGGCGGCCCGGCAGGGGGGCGCTTCATGCATGAAGCGAGGATCGTGCCGGAAAAAGCAAGCCCTCCAAGCCATTTTGCGGCTTGGAGGGCTTGTCAGAAAATCCCGCGCGTCCGGCGCCGTGTGGGCAGGAGCCTGGGGGTTAAAGGCTTCTCATTATTACATCTCGTACTGTAATTCGAGGAAGAACACCCGGCCCCGGGCATTCCAGCGGGTTGGGTCGTAGTTGAGTCTGCCCTCGAAGACAGTGTAGGACTTTTCGTAAAGGATATTGCGTCCGCCGCCGCGCAACCGCAGGCCGTTGTCGAACTGGTATGTCAGCGTAAGATCGACCGTCGTCAGGGAGTCCACCTCAATAGTAGGCCTGTTTTCGTAGAGTCGCGAGCAGCGTCCAACCACTTCAAAGCAGATCCCCGTGCGGTTGTTCTCGTAGCTGGGCCTGTAATCGACGAACAGATCGGCAGCAAATCGGTTCCAGAGCCACGTGAGCGACCCTTGCAACTTGTACTTGTCGCTTCCCTTGATTGTACCGACGCGGTCAACTTCAGGGCTACCCGGTACCACGGTGAAGTACTCGTCCAGCACTCGCGTATAGGTCAGCCTTGGATTGAAATCTCCCAGCCTCGTTTGAAAGGAATACTCCCCATAAAGGATCAGCAGCTCGTTTACTTTTTCTGCCAGATTGATGTCGAAGGAGTTTATCTGCGTGATCCGTCCATCGGCATCCCGTTTTACGATCACCGGCAGGCGGAAGCCAATTTCCGGATGGTCATACAGAATGCTGGTCGAGTAATGGATCTTGTCCTTTTGCACGGCCTTCGACCAGTCTGCCGAGAGCGTCAGGCCGGGCACTGCTGGCGGCGTCCAGTCCGCTGCAATCCGTATGGTGCGTCCGGTTTCGGACTTGATGTCCGAATTGAAAGACGAGCGGGTAGTGGGTGGACGGACAATTTCCGTCGGTCCATCCGGGTTGTACGGGTCGACGAAGTATCCCGGTCTTGTCAAGGGGTTGCTTATATCGAAGAGCGAGTTGTACTTGGGCGGCTTGAATGTCCTCGTCTGCGAAGCCCGCACCGTAAGCTCTTCCACCGGTTGATAAAAAAGACCGGCCCGCCAAGTGTTGTCGCTCTTGGTCAGCCCGACGATGTTGGGGTCGCCTTGATTTTCCCACCGAGAATACGGAACTTGGACCCAGCCGCCATCAATCCACGCCCAGCGCGGCGCCGGAACGCTTCTCCCGTCAGTGCCTCCGGCAGCGCCTTCATAGTCGTGGCTGTCCCGCCGGAGCTGCAGGCTGAGCTGCAAGGAGTGCAGTCCGGGCCAGGAGTTGTCCGGGCTTGCGAGCGGCAACGCCAACTCGACGTACCAGGCGGTATTTTTCTGAGTGGGCTCCCTGACGCCTTCAATACTTTCAAAATTGTCTGCGCGCTCCTGCCCTTCCTGGCCCCAGAATTCGGAATAGCTGTATACCTTGCGTGTCATGGACTCCCCGCCGATGACGTAACGGGCCGGGCCGGCCCATATTTCGAAGATTTCGCCGCGTACATAGGGCTTGATAGTCGTGATGTCCGTAAAGCCCAGAGTGGGCCCCAAGGTATTGGTGAACAATTCCTCGAACGCCGAATCCTGCACCGTGCCGTCGCCAAACAGGTTCAGTGCAACATCGGGGTCCGAACTGTCAAGCGCCCGGTAGAAAGTCTCGGCGCTCGGGTCCCCGCGATTCCTCCGCCAGGAGGTTCTTATCTGCCAACCGCGTTTCCTGGACTCCGAGAGCGAGAGGTCCAGTTGCAACTGGTGCTTGTCCGCAAGCTGCCAGTAGAAACCCGCCGCATAGTTGCGCTGCTTGTTTTCGCTTTCCGTGTAGGCCCAGGGTATGCGCCCTTCCTGCACCTCCCTCAGTGGATAACAGCAATTCCCGCCAAGCCATTTTGCGGTGCTGATGGGGCGGCATTCTGGCGCGGATGGCCGGTTGGCGGATCGCTTGGGGAAGGCTACCCCTCCGGCCGGCGCCGGATAAGTGGTTTGGCTACGCTGTTTCCCCGAAGAACCCGCTCGTCGCACACCCGACCACGGCGATGGGTTCAGGAGGTGTCGAAGGGCGCCAGTTCGGTTGGGTGGTGGCCGAAGGCGATGGCCCGATACAGGGCCTCCCAGCCCGGAGTAAGAGATAGCATAAAATATACCTTGAATAACAGCGCTTTAACAAATTGATTCTTGCTATCGTAAGCAACCCGCAAGCAGATTCATTCCAAACGAGGCGCACTCAAGCAGAGGTGTGTCGCCCAAATGCTCGCTGTAACCGTTTACCCAAGAGCAATGGTTCCATCGGGCCGTGGAAGTCGCCGCCTGATTGATCGCACAGTCCGACGGCGCCGGTGATTTTACCGATTGAGTGTGCGCTGCCAATCGCTTCGGAGGGGGCGGAGCCAGCTACCTTTGTGGAGCTTGTTGCGGTTGTAGCGTCCTCGGCCCCGACCGGAGTCGGGCCGTCAAAACCTTGAGGCACACTGAAGCCATCGTCGGGAATGATTGTCAGTCATCCTTGTTCCGTGGTCGTGGACGAATGAGTCCAGCAAGGCGGTTCGCATCCTCAAGTATGTGTTTCAGTCTCGAACCGATCTGGCTTGCTTGGTCCAACCTGATCCGTGTGCTCTCGCCGCTGAGTCAGCTTTGGCAACCAGTGGCGCTGGCGAGGCTGTGCTTCTGAAGCCGCCACCATCGTGTTGCGCCATCAAGAGGCGGAGTCTGGCCGGAAGGAGGACGGCGGTTGCGCTCCGGAGGAAGTCGCAGCCGCCGTTCCCTTTCATCCGACCATGAGGAGCACGGCACGATGCAGGCGGCACTCGCACCGCGCGGCGACGCGCGCACCTTTCTCACCCACTTCGTCGGCGGCGGACTCGACGACGACCGCTACGTCATTCAGCGCTACCTGTCCCGGGCGGACGGCGACATCGTTCCCGTCGAGACTGGCGGCGCCCGACCGAAAGGGCGGCGCAAGCCGCGCTTGGTCATTGTCTCGCTGAAAGAGGTCGAGAAGATGCGCCCGGCCCGCGACGAGATCATCATCGCGACGGGGATCAGGCTGCGCAATTGCGGGGTGCAGCTGTGGGGCTGGCGGGCCATGGGGATCTTTGTGGAGCGCCGCCAGAAGGGCTGAGGCGCAAGTCTCTCTGGAACGCCCTGCCGGTCCTTTGCCGATGGGGCGTCCTGCCGTCCCGACATCCACCGAGACTGGAGATGCCCTCATGCCCTGGAAGAACCCCGAGATGCGTCGGGCGCGCGACCGCGAGCGGGTGGCCCGGCGCACTGCCGAACGGCGCGCCGCCGGCCTGTGCCCGAAGTGCGGAAAGCGGCGGCCTGCGCCCGATCGAAGCCTTTGCGAGCCGTGCGCTGTGCAATCTCGCGCCGTCGACCGTGCGCGGGACGCCCGGCTGCGCGCTGCCGGCAAGCCGCGACGCGATCCCGTGCGGGCGAAAGCCTGTGAGCGCGAGCGGGCGCGCCGACAGGTCGACCAGCGCCGCGAGGCGGGGTTGTGCCTCAAGTGCGGACAGCAGCCTGCGGAGCGGGCCCGCCGTCTGTGCGAAGGATGCGCCCAAAAGAGACGCGAGGCCGAGCGCATCCGGTACGCCAGGGCCCGGGCTGCGGGGCTGAAGTACGGCGGCAAGAACGTGCAGGCCAAACGCAGAAACGCCCGCGCCGCGAGCCGGAAACGCCGGCAAACCCGGCTCGATACCGGGATGTGCGTACGGTGCGGCTGCCGTCCGCCCGCCGCCGGCGGCACAACATGCGAACCGTGCCGGGAGGTTCGCCAGGCCGCCGAGCGCGAACTGTATGCGTCCCGGCGCGCCGCCCGGTTATGCACAGTGTGCGGAGGGCCTTCGAGTGACGGCGGCTCCCGCTGTGCGCCCTGTTCCGCTCTGGAGGCCGAGCGCGGTTCGCCCGAACGAAAGAACGCCGCCTCGCGACGCCGGTACTGGAGCCGCAGGGCGGCCCGCCGATGCACGCATTGCGGCGCTCCTGCCCACGGGGCGGCTCGTTGCGAGACTTGCGCCCGCCGGTCGTACGAGCGCTCCGGCCATGTCCGCGGCATGCCGGTGTATCCGCCGAGCTTCGCGGTAATCCTGGTTGCGACCGAGGAGTGTCTGGGAACCTTCGACGACGAGATGGAAGCGGCCGCCTTCATCGCCTTCGAGAAGCTGTCCGGGGATCAGGTCGTGGTGATCCGCGATGTGCATCCTCTCGCAACCCTGACAGGCTGGGAGTGACGCCGACGGACAGCGGTTGCAGAGGGCTTTCGGCCCCGCCGTCTGCTCGGTACGCCTGCGGGGGGAGCCGTCCCGGATTGATCCGCCGCCCCGCGAATTGCTGCGCCGTCGCGTTCCTGTCGCTGTTCTCAAGAGTCGGAGTTTCGCGGGGTGCCGGGCAAGCATCCGGGAGAGTGGAGGGAGAAAGGCTCCCCCGTCCCGGGCGCGACCACCGAAGGAGACCCGCATGTTCGCACCCGACACCGATTACGACCTCATCACTCCCACCGGCGACGCCTTGCTCGCGGAACTGGGCATCGATGTTCCGTCCGTGCGCGACGCCCTGACCGACGATCGGGCATGTCGCTGCCCGGATCGCAAACCGACGCGGGACAAGGAGTTGGAGGGAAGGAGAAGGAAGGGTGAGCGGCAGGGGGCCGGGGAGAGAGATCGCCTCGGTCTCCGGTCGCTCGCAACCCATCGTCACAACAACCAACCAGGAGAACAGTCATGGCATTTGGATTGAATCGCGTGGAACTCATCGGCCGCCTCGGCGCCGACGTGACCGTCAACGCTTCCGTGCAGGGAATACGCAACTTTTTCAGGCGGGAAAAGAACCTTTATATCAATTATTTGCGGAGAT
Source organism: Gammaproteobacteria bacterium (assembly GCA_965115835.1). Classification (GTDB taxonomy): domain Bacteria; phylum Pseudomonadota; class Gammaproteobacteria; order Steroidobacterales; family Foliamicaceae; genus Foliamicus. The sequence continues at coordinate 1,135,096 of OZ220471.1, read as the reverse complement.
GAAGCAAATGCTGCTGCCCGCGTCTGTCCCGACAGTCAACACCATTGCAACACCGCGTTCGACGCCAATTGCCGCGCTGTGCGGCGCCTCATGGCGACTTTTGTCGCCGTTGGGCCGTGTCTGTCGCAATCGTCCCGATAACGATCAACACGGTGATGACTCGCTGCTCGCGGCACTGACTCATCTCGCCCAGCATGGCAGAGAAATCGTCAATGCACCAACATTGAAACTGGATCCATCGTCGGGGGCAGGTCAAACGCGCTTATGCATAACCAGCATCAACAAAGCAATGAGCGATTCTCAGCCTCGTTTGCTCAACCAGCTCGTCAGAAGCAGTCGATAGGTGCCAATCTCTTGAAACGGATTCGGATCGTCCATAATCTGTAGCCGAGAAGATCAACTCTAACCGTGCTCAAGGATAGCGAGACGGATACTTACTCAAGCTTCCTAGCTGATGACTCGAGCCCGCTGATCATCGACACGAGTGTCCTGATAAACCTTCATGCTGGTGACGGAAATTGTAGCAGTGGAGCTTGAGCATGAGACGGGTAGGAACAACGGTGAGTATCAGTTTATCCAAGATTTGGCCGCGTCGGGCAAAGTTCAACTCACTACCCTGAATGAACGCGAGCATGTGGTTTACGAAACCCTCGTGTCGGGAAGCCCCTCACTAGGCGATGGCGAAGCTGCCACAATTGCGGTTGCCGCCTGTCGCCATCATCTTCCGGTTATTGATGAACGGAAAGGACATCTACGATCCCAGACGCATTGTGCGGGCAGGCGTCCCGACTGGTCTCTTGACGTTTTCCGTCATCCTAAGGTTATGGCGATTCACGGTTGTCTTTTTGACTGCTTCCAGTATCGACGGCCAGCAAAGAACCATGCAAAAGAAAGGGCAACAAGGTAAGGGATAGCAGTTATAAGCCTCCCCCACTTAATCAGGGCCTCCTGATGCACCTCCCCCTGCAAGAAAAAGTAGCCAAGAATCCCAAGAATGAAGACACCGACCAAGTATCCTATTGCACCCCACCAAATGATCGCCAAACCCCGGCCCAGCCAAGTGAAATTCATGAAGCTTCCTGTTGTAAATCCCGCATCAAATCCTGCTTCAAATCCTGCTTCAAATCCCTTTTCAGCTTCAAAATAACGGATCGAATAGCCAAGCCGATACACAATGCCGTTATATACAGCAGTGCATAAAATATTATTATCCCGAGCATGTATTCATCGCCTTTACCAAGAATATGGACGTACGCAGCCATGCCCACGGAAAAAAGCGAAAGCACAATAGCCACGCCGCCCAGCAGTTTGTTCTTGTTATTGCGGATAATGTTCAAGCTCATCTTGTGCTCCTTTTCATCAGCAGCTTTGGCGCACAAAATACGATGCCAAGCTGAAACCTGCACCAATCAAGGCGAAAGCCGCAGCATGCACTTGCGCACCAGGAATAATTGCCGTTATGCCGGCACCGAGCCCCCACATTGCGGATATGCCTCCCATGCCATCTGCAATCATATGGCAACCGTGCGTACTCGCCAACTGCACCCCACCGTTCCGGGTAAGAACATACTGTCTATCAAGGCACATACCCACAGAAGGTGCATCCCAACGCCCCGCAAGGAATAATTCGGTTTGAGGAATATGGGAGTACCCTGCTGGACAATGACCATAGCTATCTGGATATCGCCATATATCGGCAAAAGCTTTTGGAGATGCCGAAAGAAAGACCACAGAAAGCAGCCCCACAGCTCCCCCTCGGAGCCACTTGTTTGACTTTTTCATCTTCTCCCCCTTCTCCCAATCTAAGGTGTTATTTTCTACCCATAGCAAATTCTTGGACACTTGTCAACCGGTTGTACCGGTTCCACAGGACCATTCCAAAGTCGTGGTGAGTCCAAGTTCGTGCGCCGAGGTGCAGCGAGATGGTCCGTGCGTGATCCGCTGGCGCGTCGGGTAGTCGGGGATTTCGGCAGGCCGGCGCTTTCCGGGCCGTCGGTTCCGGGCTTTTTGGCGGCCCGCGTCGTCGCGTGACGCCGTTCGGGCAGAGTGGGTGCGTCGGATGCCGTGGTTTCAGCGGCGGAAGCCGCGTCGTGTGACTTGTCGCATGGCGTCGCCCTGTCGGGCGGCGAAGTGGCGGTGAGCCTGGGGCATGTAGTCGAATCGTTCGTCAAGTCGCACGATCGAGATGGCGGCGTTTGCGAGGCAGGCGAGGTTGCGGCGCAGACGCTTTGCCTTGACGCGGTTGCGGTCTTCGTCGTAGCTGACATCACGCACATAGTGCAGCCGGTTCTCGATCTCCCAATGGCCTCGGTTGAGGCGAAGCAATTCACTCGCCGATGCCTGTTCCGGCCCCAGCGAGGTGACGCCGTACACGGTTTCGGTCGAGGTGCGCCGGGTGCGCAGGACATGCCGCTCGCGCTCAATGCGGATGGCTTGGCGGCGGTGAGGCATCGCAACGCAATCGGGCGAGACGAGATCGAGAGGGATCACCCGACAGCGGCGGGTTTCGATGCGTCCATGCCCCTTCTCGACCGTCTCGTGCTCGGTGGCCGCGACTTGCGCGGCCTCCCAGTCGAGGCCGGAGGCCAGACCGTCAAGCAGTTCCTGCTGGTTGCCCTTGACCGTCATCAGGTAGAACCCGCCGCGCTCGGCGATCAACTGCGCCGTCTTGCGCTGCGTGTGCAGGGCGTCGAGCGTCACCACCCGATCCCGGATGTCGAGACGCTGCAGCAGCGCGCGCGCACCCAGAATCTCGCCGCCGGCCCCGTCGCAGGCCTCTTGACCGCAGACCAGACCGCTGCCGTGCTCGACCGCCGCCACCAGCACGCGCTCGCTGTCCTTGCCCTGTATCCACTCGGCCACAGTCACCTTGCCGTCAACCGCAACCGCGCCGTGCGGAGACCGGTTCTGCTCAATGAAGCGGCTCAGCGCTTCGTCGAGCACTTCCGGAGCAACCTGCGACAGCACTCGGTGAAACGAGGTTCGCGACGGCGCGACATAGCGCTTGCGGCTCGGACTCCAGAACGCCCGCACCGCCGCCAGTTGCGCCTGGGTCAGACGAGCAGCGAACTCCCCGATCGTCACCACCCCGCGCACCCCCGCCAGCTTCGCCGCCAGAGCAATCGAAAAGATCGTCGCCAACGAGTGGCGGATGCCCCGCGCCTTGCGATACTCCGGCACTTGGCGGAGAAACTCATACAGGCTCCTGAGACGCTCGACCTCCGGCAGTCGCGGCGGCGCCGCGACCAGCCCCCATTCCTGATCGTCCTGCGGCTGACGCAAGGCCGCACATGCCGACGAACGCAACTCCCGTATCAACACCCTCTTCGGCTCGCCGTGCTCGCGCCAGCCGCCCCCCGGAACCCGCGCATAGCCGCGCGTCCTGCCAATCTCCCGCCAGTTGGCGGCACGGTAGCAGGTCCCGCTGAACCGGGCCGGATCGACAAAGGTCTCCGCCAGCAATACCGGGTGGCCGGTCTGCGCCTTCATGTCCTGCGACAGCCGACGCAGCGACAAGCCGAGAACCCGCGAGGCGAGATTCGGCATCCGAGCGCCCGGCAGCACCAGAAACCGCGTGTTGTTCGCAACCAGACGCAGACGACGAAACTGCTGCTCGCGAGTCCAGCCGATCAGACGATCACGCACTCCGACCTTGAATGAACCCGCATGCCAGCCCAGCAGCGCCAGCCAAGTCCCGTCCGGCAACTCCGCCACCTGACGGACACCGCCACCGACCAGACCGCGGAAGCCGAGATAGTGGTGACGGGACATCAGTACATCCCAGCGAGCGGACTCGGCTCGATCCGTCACCGGCCGCACCGACACCTCCGCCAGATCGAACCCGGACATGGCAACTGACATCTCCATCGCCGACCATCATGACCGAATACCCGCTCAATGTCCAGTACACCGCAAACAAACTGTCAGGCCAATAATCTGACCACGACTTTGAAACAGCCCTGACCGGTTCCACCAGGACCATTCCAAAGTCGCGGTGAGTCCAAGTTCGTGCGCTGAGGCGCAGCGAGATGGTCCGTATGTGGTCCGCTGGCGCGTCGGGTAGTCGGGGATTTCGGCAGGCCGGCGCTTTCCGGGCCGTCGGTTCTGGGCTTTTTGGCGGCCCGCGTCGTCGGGTGACGCAGTTCGGGCGGAGTGGAGGCGTCGGATGCCGTCGTTTCAGCGGCCGAAGCCGCGTCGGGTGACTTGTCGCATGGCGTCGCCCTGTCGGGCGGCGAAGTGGCGGTGAGCCTGGGACATGTAGTCGAATCGTTCGTCGAGTCGCACGATCGAGATGGCCGCGTTTGCGAGACAGGCGAGGTTGCGGCGCAGACGCTTTGCCTTGACGCGGTTGCGGTCTTCGTCGTAGCTGACATCACGCACATAGTGCAGCCGGTTCTCGATCTCCCAATGGCCTCGGTTGAGGCGAAGCAATTCACTCGCCGAGGCCTGTTCCGGCCCCAGCGAGGTGACGCCGTACACGGTTTCGGTCGAGGTGCGCCGGGTGCGCAGGACATGCCGTTCGCGCTCAATGCGGATGGCTTGGCGGCGGTGGGGCATCGCAACGCAATCGGGCGAGACGAGATCGAGAGGGATCACCCGACAGCGGCGGGTCTCGATGCGTCCATGCCCCTTCTCGACCGTCTCGTGCTCGGTGGCCGCGACTTGCGCGGCCTCCCAGTCGAGGCCCGAGGCCAGGCCGTCGAGCAGTTCCTGCTGGTTGCCCTTGACCGTCATCAGGTAGAACCCGCCGCGCTCGGCGATCAATTGCGCGGTCTTGCGCTGCGTGTGCAGGGCGTCGAGCGTTACCACCCGATCCTGGATGTCGAGACGCTGCAGCAGCGCGCGCGCACCCAGAATCTCGCCGCCGGCCCCGTCGCAGGCCTCCTGACCGCAGACCAGACCGCTGCCGTGCTCGACCGCCGCCACCAGCACGCGCTCGCTGTCCTTGCCCTGGATCCACTCCGCCGCAGTCACCTTGCCGTCAACCGCAACCGCGCCGTGCGGAGACCGGTTCTGCTCGATGAAGCGGCTCAGCGCTTCGTCGAGCACTTCCGGAGCAACCTGCGACAGCACCCGGTAAAACGAGGTTCGCGACGGCGCGACATAGCGCTTGCGGCTGGGACTCCAAAACGCCCGCACCGCCGCCAGTTGCGCCTGGGTCAGATGTGCAGCGAACTCCCCGATCGTCACCACCCCGCGCACCCCCGCCAGCTTCGCCGCCAGAGCAATCGAAAAGATCGTCGCCAACGAGTGGCGGATACCCCGCGCCTTGCGATATTCCGGCACTTGGCGGAGAAACTCATACAGGCTCCTGAGACGCTCGACCTCCGGCAGTCGCGGCGGCGCCGCGACTGAAACGACGGCATACGACGCACCCACTCTGCCCGAACTGCGTCACTCGACGACGCGGGCCGCCAAAAAGCCTGGAACCGACGGCCCGGAAAGCGCCGGCCTGCCAAAATCCCCGACTACCCGACGCGCCAGCGGACCACGCACGGACCATCTCGCTGCACCTCGGCGCACGAACTTGGACTCGCCACGACTTTGGAATGGTCCTGTCGGCGATGGAGATGTCAGTTGCTTGGTCCAGGTTCGATCTGGCGGAGGTGTCGGTGCGGCCGGTGACGGATCGAGCCGAGTCCGCTCGCTGGGATGTGCTGATGTCCCGTCACCACTATCTTGGGTTTCGTGGTCTGGTTGGTGGCGGTGTCCGTCAGGTCGCGGAGTTGCCGGACGGGACCTGGCTGGCGCTGCTGGGCTGGCATGCGGGTTCGTTCAAGGTCGGAGTGCGTGATCGTCTGATCGGCTGGACTCGCGAGCAGCAGTTTCGTCGGCTGCGGCTGGTCGCGGACAACACGCGGTTTCTGGTGCTGCCGGGCGCTCGCGCGCCCAATCTCGCCTCGCGGGTTCTCGGCTTGTCGCTGCGTCGGCTGTCGCAGGACATGAAGGCGCAGACCGGCCATCCGGTGTTGCTGGCGGAGACCTTCGTCGATCCGGCCCGGTTCAGCGGAACCTGCTACCGTGCCGCCAACTGGCGGGAGATTGGCAGGACGCGCGGCTATGCGCGGGTTCCGGGGGGTGGCTGGCGCGAGCACGGCGAGCCGAAGAGGGTGCTGATACGGGAGTTGCGCTCGTCGGCATGCACGGCCTTGCGCCAGCCGGAGGACGACGAGGAGTGGGGGCTGGTCGCGGCGCCGCCGCGACTGCCGGAGGTCGAGCGTCTCAGGAGCCTGTATGAGTTTTTCCGCCAAGTGCCGGAGTATCGCAAGGCGCGGGGCATCCGCCACTCGTTGGCGACGATCTTTTCGATTGCTCTGGCGGCGAAGCTGGCAGGGGTGCGCGGGGTGGTGACGATCGGGGAGTTCGCTGCTCGTCTGACCCAGGCGCAACTGGCGGCGGTACGGGCGTTCTGGAGTCCGAGCCGCAAGCGCTATGTCGCGCCGTCGCGAACCTCGTTTCACCGGGTGCTGTCGCAGGTTGCTCCGGAAGTGCTCGACGAAGCGCTGAGCCGCTTCATTGAGCAGAACCGGTCTCCGCACGGCGCGGTTGCGGTTGACGGCAAGGTGACTGCGGCAGAGTGGATCCAGGGCAAGGACAGCGAGCGCGTGCTGGTGGCGGTGGTCGAGCACGGCAGCGGTCTGGTCTGCGGTCAGGAGGCCTGCGACGGGGCTGGCGGCGAGATTCTGGGTGCGCGCGCGCTGCTGCAGCGTCTCGACATCCAGGATCGGGTGGTGACGCTCGACGCCCTGCACACGCAGCGCAAGACGGCGCAATTGATCGCCGAGCGCGGCGGGTTCTACCTGATGACGGTCAAGGGCAACCAGCAGGAACTGCTTGACGGCCTGACCTCGGGCCTCGACTGGGAGGCCGCGCAAGTCGCGGCCACCGGGCACAAGACGGTCGAGAAGGGGCATGAACGCATCGAGACCCGCCGCTGTCGGGTGATCCCTCTCGATCTCGTCTCGCCCGATTGCGTTGCGATGCCTCACCGCCGCCAAGCCATCCGCATTGAGCGCGAACGGCATGTCCTGCGCACCCGGCGCACCTCGACCGAAACCGTGTACGGCGTCACCTCGCTGGGGCCGGAACAGGCATCGGCGAGTGAATTGCTTCGCCTCAACCGGGGCCATTGGGAGATCGAGAACCGGCTGCACTATGTGCGAGACGTCAGTTACGACGAGGACCGCAACCGCGTCAAGGCAAAGCGTCTCCGCCGCAACCTCGCTTGCCTCGTAAACGCGGCCATCTTGATCGTGCGACTCGACGAACGATTCGACTACATGCCGCAAGTCCACCGCCACTTCGCCGCCCGACAGGGCGACGCAATGCGGCAGATCACCCGACGCGGCTTCGGCCGCTGAAACCACGGCATCCGACGCGCCAGCGGACCACGCACGGACCATCTCGCTGCACCTCGGCGCATAGAGCTGGACTCGCCACGACTTTGGAATGGTCCTGCTCGCCACAGCAATTCCTGCCAAGCGTGACAATGCTCGAAAATCAGTTCCGGTCCAACGCCTGAATGGTCACAACCCTAGCCCGCATATTTCACCAATTGCATGGATAGGCCCAATTTGGCGTTGGGGGCGGTTTTTGGGATGAGCCAGCCTTGATCGAGGCTTCGAGTGGATGGTGGCAAGCGTTGAAACGGTAGTTTTCGCGCTGTTTCGGAGGATGGTGCGGATGCCGTGCGAAGGAAGCCATCGGCGAGGGTGCTCGCCGGGCAAAAGGGCATGCAAAGGGGCTTTACCCGGTTGCTTGCCAGGGCGGATGGGTGCGCAGGCGCTCCAGGATCTGCCCGAAGGCCTCCGCGCGGGGGTAGGACTCGGAGAACGACAGCCAGACCTTGCGCGCGGTGATCCGCACACGCGCAGCCAGCTTCAGCCATTGCAACCGGATCGTGGTGCATTGCGCCTTGGCCCAGGCGGTACCGGCCAGTCCCAGCCGCCGCAGACCCTGCATCAGCACATAGGCGAACGAGGCAAAGTACAGCCGCAGTTGGTTGGCCCGCATGCTGGCGCTGCTGGTGCGGTCGGCGAACAGGCCCAGTTGCTGTTCCTTGATCCGGTTCTCCATCTCGCCGCGGGCGCAATAAAGATCCTCATACAAATGCTGGGCGCCGGCGACCTGGCAGGGCAGGCTGGTGACCACAAACCGTGGGTTGGCTCCCTTGGCCAACCATTCCGCCTTGCCCACCACACGCCGCGCTCGACCCCAGGTTTTGCGCGTGCGGTATCGAAACGACCGGAATCGCCGCGACGGCTGCCCGGTGGCCACGTGACGGGCGCGGGACTTGCGCAGCGCCTTGTCGATCCGTTTCACCAATCGGGCATTGCCTCCCAGCCCCAAGACATACTCCACGCCGTGTTGCTCGCACCAGGCCATGATGGCCTCCCGGCAAAACCCCGAGTCGCCCCGCACGACGATGGGAACGCTCGGCCACCTTGTGCGAATCTGCCCAACGATCCGCTCCAACTCTTCCACGCTGCCGGCGGCGGGATCCACATCCGCCTCGCGAAGGCGGGCACACAGCAGGTGCTCGCCGCAAAAGATATACAAAGGCAGATAGCAATACTGCCCATAGTAGCCATGGAAAAATCGCCCCTGCTGATTGCCGTGCAGCGGGTCGTCGGTCGCATCCAAATCCAGCCAGATCGCCTCCGGCGGCTTGGCATAAGACTCCATGAACACATCCACCAGCAACCGGTCCATCGCCTTCGGGTTCCCAACAATGCGCTTGTAGCGATCCCAAGCCGCTCCTTCGTCGCCCAACTCCAGGCGATTCAAGGTGCTTGAACCGGCCAGCGCACGGTCACCGTTGCGACGGCGTGCCCGACGCGCACGGCGTGCCCGGCGCGCACCCGTCCCGTCCGAGCGCCCCACCAGCAACGCCATCAACGGATCGCGGCGCAACTCGTCATGGTCGTTGAGATCCTCGTAACCCAGCGCCAGACCGATCACCCGCTGCGCCAGCAATGGCCGCAGCCTGTGCTCCACACTGTTGGGGTTGCGGTAGTCCGCAAAGCACGACTTCAAACGCCTCGACAGCCCGATGCGAAAATCCGTCTCGCGCAGCAGCAGACCCCCCGCGTCCGAGGTCATCGGACCGCCATCGAATCGACCGATTACCTGACGTCGACCGGAGGGGGAAAAAGAAAGGGATTTTGGGGTACACTGTGTCACCATTGGGGCCTCCTGTATAGGTCATTTAAGACACTGATTATTATACAGTTCAAGGCCCCATCTCTCCCATTCGGTGAAATATGCGGGCTAGGCATCCGGCCCTGAACGAACGACTCTGCATCGTTAGCGGGAATTGCTGGCCTCGCCAGTAATCACACAGAAGCGCTTTGGGCGCTTTCCCGAGGGGCACAAGACGGTAGTGGCAGCAGCCATTCCAACAAACATGGTTGGTGCCGGGCATCCGCCACGCCAGTCGGTATAGGCATAGCCGTCGCAGGGGCTGTCATTTGCCTGCGCCGCTGCGTCGCCTTGCGCCATCGAGAGGCGGAGTCTGGCCGGAAGGGGGACGGCGGTCGCGCTCCCGAGGAAGTCGCTGCCGCCGTTCCCTTTCACCTGACCTTGAGGAGCACGGCACGATGCAGGCGGCACTTGCACCGCGCGGCGACGCGCGCACCTTTCTCACCCACTTCACAGGCAGCGGACTCGACGACGACCGCTACGTCATTCAGCGCTACCTGTCCCGAGCGGACGGCGACATCGTTCCCGTCGAGACCGACGGCGCCAGACCGAAAGGACGGCGCAAGCCGCGCTTGGTCATTGTCTCGCTGAAAGAGGTCGAGAAGATGCGCCCGGCCCGCGACGAGATCATCATCGCAACGGGGATCAAGCAGCGCAATTGCGGGGTGCAGCTGTGGGGCTGGCGGGCCATGGGCATCTTTGTGGAGCGTCGCCAGAAGGGCTGAAGGGCAAGCTCCCTGGAACGCCCCGCCGGTCCTTTGCCGGCAGGGTGTCCTGCCGTCCCGACTTCCACCGAGACTGGAGATGCCCTCATGCCTTGGAAGAACCCCGAGATGCGTCGGGTGCGCGACCGCGAGCGGGTGGCCCGGCGTACTGCCGAACGGCGCACCGCCGGCTTGTGCCCGAAGTGCGGAAAGCGCCGGCCTGCGCCCGATCGAAGTATTTGTGAGCCGTGCAATGAGCGATCTCGCGCCGCCGACCGTGCGCGAGACGCCCGGCTGCGCGCTGCCGGGAAGCCCCGACGCGATCCCGTGCGGGCGAAAGCCTGCGAGCGCGAGCGGGCGCGCCGGCAGGCCGATCGGCGCCGTGAGGCGGGGTTGTGCCTCAAGTGCGGGCAGCAGCCTGCCGAGCCCGCCCGCCGCCTGTGCGAATGGTGCGCCAAAAAGAGGCGCGAGGCCGAACGCATCCGGTACGCCAGAGCGCGGTCGGCGGGGCTGAAGTACGGCGGCAAGAATGTGCGGGCCAAGCGCAGAAGCGCCCGCGCCGCGAGCCGGAAACGCCGGCAAGCACGGCTTGATGCCGGGGTGTGCGTACGGTGCGGCTGCCGTCCGCCCGCCGCCGGCGGCACAACATGCGAACCGTGCCGGGAGGTTCGCCAAGCCGCCGAGCGCGAACTGTATGCGGCCCGGCGCGCCGCCCGGTTATGCACAGTGTGCGGAGGGCCTGCGAGCGACGGCGGCTCCCGCTGTGCGCCCTGTTCCGCCCTGGAGGCCGAGCGCGGTTCGCCCGAACGGAAAAACGCCGCCTCGCGACGCCGGTACTGGAGCCGCAGGGCGGCCCGCCGATGCACGCATTGCGGCGCTCCTTCCCACGGGGCAGCTCGTTGCGAGACTTGCGCCCGCCGGTCGTATGAACGCTCCGGTCATGTCCGCGGCATGCCGGTGTATCCGCCGAGCTTCGCGGTAATCCTGGTCGCAACGGAGGAGTGTCTGGGAACCTTCGACGACGAGATGGAGGCGGCTGCCTTCATCGCCTTCGAGAAGCTGTCCGGGGATCAGGTCGTGGTGATCCGCGATGTGCATCCGCTCGCCACCCTGACGGGCTGGGAGTGACGCCGGCGGACAGCGGTTGCAGGGGGCTTTCAGCCTTGGCGTCTGCTCGGCACGCCTGCGGGGGGCGCCGTCCCGGATTGACCTGCCGTCTGTGCCGATTACCGCGCCGTCGCATTCCTGTTGCTGTTCTCAAGAGTCGGAGTTTCGCGAAGCGCCGGGCAAGCGTCCGGGAGAGTGGAGGGAGAAAGGCTCCCCCGTCCCGGGCGCGACCACCGAAGGAGACCCGCATGTTTGCACCCGACACCGACTACGACCTTATCACCCCCACCGGCGACGCCTTGCTCGCGGAACTGGGCATCGACGTTCCGTCCGTGCGTGAGACCCTCGCCGACGATTGGACCCGCCGTTGTCCCGACCGCGAAGTCGCGGAGACCGGGAGTTGGAGGGAAGCGGGGGAGGGATGAACGGGAGGGGCCGGAGAGAGGCTCCGGTTCCCTGGCCGTTCACTCACCCATTGTCATCATTCAGCAAAAGGAGAATCCCATGAGCTTTGGATTGAATCGCGCGGAAGTCATCGGTCGCCTCGGCGCCGACGTCACAGTCAACAACCTGGTGTCGGGGGGCCGTGTGGCCAACCTGAGCATCGCGACCGATGAGAGCTATATCGACCGTAACTCCGGTGAGCGGGTGGACCGCACCGAGTGGCATCGGGCGATGACGTTCCAGCCGGGCCTGGTCGACATGCTGGTCAAGCACGCCAGGAAGGGCCGTCTGGTCTATCTCGCGGGCAAGATGCAGACGCGTCGCTGGCGCAAGGAAGGCGAGGACTCGGACCGCTTCTCGACCGAGATACTGCTGGCGCCCGGTTCGCGCATCCAGTTTCTGGACAAGCCGAACGGCAACGGCGCGGCGGCGGAAGCCCAGGCGCCTGCCAACGGTTCGCCCGCTCCGGACGGCGACGCCAACCCGGACACGGACCAGATCCCGTTCTGATACCGCATTTCGCTCGCTCCCAAGGGGGCCGGTGCTTCGCTGCGCCGGTCCCCTTTCTTTATGCAGACCGGTTCGAGTCTCGCCACGGCACATACGCGGGAGCGAGGCTGAAAAGCGGGTGAACCGCGCGGAGAGGAGAGGGAGTCCGCTCGCGCGCCTGTCACGTTACCCGGAGAACCCAATGAGCAACATCACCTTCAAGCGGGTCAGTCCCGACGAATCCCGCATCCACGACGCCAACGGCGCATACGTCGGCGATGTCCATGCCCACGACGACGCCCGCGAACCCGGACGGCGGGTCTACCTCGTCCTGCTTGAGGACGACCCCCGGGGCTGGGTTACGGTGCGCGACCGTTCCCGCATCCGCGAAGTCGCCGAGCAGCGGCTGATGACCCATCCGTATCGATGAAAACAGCCGTCCCGCTGCGGCGCTGGCGCACGAGGCCGGAGGTTCTCAAGAAGCTTTGCCCACCCCGAACAAAGCTCCCTCCTCTGTATGTCCCATCGTGCCACACGTGCTCACTTCGCCAACCCCTTCGGGGTCCTCCACTGCGTTCCGGCCCGCTTGCGCGGGTGGCTTCGTTGCGCGCGCGTGTCCCAATGAAACATACGCCGGAGCGAGCATCGCATACGGCATTACCGGGCCAAGGGCCTATTACACGAAAAGCAAGGAGATCATCATGCAAAACATCGACAACATCACCACACACCAGGCGCACTCCCCGACCGCCGTCGTTTGCGAAAACGCCGCGCTCTACGGCGCCACCCCCGAACGCGGAGAGTTCGACCCCCGCGAAATCTGGGACCGCGACCGGGCTGTCACAGCAGTAAGCGATGCCTTCCGCATCCTTGCCGAAGGCATCGCGCCCGACGGCTGGCAGATCGCCGACGAACGCGAAAGCCTGCTGTGGGGCATCGTCAACGCCCTCGACGCACAGATGAGACGACTCGACCGCAGTGTCGACCGGCTCACCCCGAAGCTCCGCGACCTGCAAGCCGCACAGGACGGCACCGAGATCAACGCCCGCGAACTGGAACTCGTCACCGACCGCGCGCGCAACCTCGGCGACCGACGCGATGCGTTCGAGAGACTGCGCGACACGGCCGCCGATGCCTACCGCGCCGAGACCGGCGAAGTCTGGCGTCCGAGGCGCGGCAGCCATACCAGCCACACCGGCAAGCTCACCTCCGCTGCCATCGACGCCCGCGACTTCCTGCGCGCCAGGAAGGAACGCGAGACCCGCGCGCATCTGCCCGAGGGAACGCTCGTCGCCGTCGCCGGCGGCAAGGACGCGAACCCCGCCGCCGTCTTCGGCAGCCTCGACAAGGCGCGCGCGAAGTATCCCGACATGGTGCTCGTGCACGGCGGCGGCCCCGGCGTCGAGAAGATCGCCGCGCAGTGGGCCGAACAGCACGGCGTTCACCAGGTGGTCTGCAAGCCGGACTGGAACGCGCACGGACGTGCCGCCCCGTTCCGGCGCAACGACGAACTGCTGAACCTGCTGCCGAAGGGCGTGATCGCGTTCCCCGGCAACGGCATCACCGGCAACCTGATCGACAAGGCGAAGTCGATGGGCATCCCCGTCATGGTTGTGCCCGTCGCATGACCGCAACGCCTTCACGGGCCCGCGTCGTTATCGAAGGCGACGCGGGTCCGTTCATTGCGTACGCCACAACCCGGCACGGCAGTGCAGGCAGCGCCGTGCTGACAACATCCACACTGCCCATTGCATATCGGCCACCACTCGCGTCGGCGCTTCGCGCCTTGCTCGCTGTCGCGGCGTTCGCCAGGCTCGCCCTCGTTGGTTGCGCCAACATCGGCCATTGCCTCGGCGCACTTGTTCGTTCTTTCTGCGCGTCGCCGGTGACGGCTTCGCCGTTCACCGGCATCCCGCACCGCTCTATACGCACTGTTGCCGCAAACTGTGTCGGGTCTCCTCTGCAGGCGCTGCCGTCACCGTGTCCGATCATGTGCTTCACACAACAGCCCATGCAACCGTCACCGTACCCGCGCAACTCACGCTGCGGTAACGTGTGTCTCATGACCTCTGCGTTCGCGGTAACAAGTGAATGGAGACCGCATCGCCAGCAATACCGGCGCCGTCTCCGTTCACCGATGCACTACGGGAACATGTGTCATACGCTCGTTGAGTGTATGGAACATGTGAGACGAAACGTCTGCGGTGAGGGAACATCGGTGCGCGCCGTGTGATGAATCGCGTTGCCTGTTCCGCTGCGCAACCCGCTCTGTTACCTTGACTCGCGAACAGACAACGCGGAACGCACTCGAAGATCGCGGACCGGTCGTCTCGCTCAAGCGCCGCGACGGCTCCCATCCCTTGTGACGCCGGCGTTTCAGGCGGTAGTGGTGTGCAGGACAACTTCGCCCAATCTCGACTCCATGCGGAGCTTTACCCTCACACCGGACGCAGCACGCTGCCTTGTGCCCCGGGCGCGCGCCTGTCCTGTATCCCCTGCCGTTTCAACGCCACAGGCGCTCAGGCCTGTTGCGGGGCGAGTGTAGTCGTTTTGTACTACACCGGATCGTCATGCCGCCGCGCGGCCCTGTCGGCGTATGCCGCGGCGAGCAGTCAGATTGACTGCGCCGTACTACGGGGCGTACTACGATGTAGTACGCTCTGTAAGCGGAATGTATGCTCTGAGCATACGGAAAAACACACCCCTTTGAGGCTTGGATCCGGGTCTCGGGCGGGGTTGGGAGTCTCGTAACCCTTGGCGGAATCTCAATTGAAAGACTGCGTGGGAAGGGTCTTGATGGGCTGTTCGAGCATGACAGTTTCGACCGAAAGCAGCATGTCGGCATACGTTTTCAGGCAGGAAACTGCGTGAAAATAGCTCAAGAATTGACCTGAAGAGGGCTGCAAGAATGGTGGAAAACGACCGGAACCATCACGAAAGCGGAAGCAAACGCGACGATAACCAGAGCGATGCGCGCCGTTCGCGATCAATCCGCTTCTCCGATTCCGAGTGGAATCTGATCGAACAAGCTGCTGCGCGGCGCGGCATTCCCGTCGGCGAACTTGTACGTTCGGGCGCGGTTGCTGCCGCCGAGAACCGCCTTGGCGAGCCTCCCCCAGCTACCTTGTCGAAGGGTCACGCAGCGCTGATCGAGGCAATCTACCGCTTCGTCTATGTGATGGCCACGCTCGACCAGGATGAATTGCTCGACGCTCGGCGGGAAAAGGAACTCGAAGACCTCATCGCCGCCGCTCAAACAACGATGATCCAGACAATGAATGAAAGCGCGGCGTGAGCGATTTCCGTCATGTATCGTGCCGGGTCGCGCCCTTTATCGAACCCGGGTATTCCTTGACTCTGTCAGTTGTGCAGGTGGAAGAGCACAATAGGGGCAAATGAAAGTGCGCCGGATTCTGTTTCTTTTGCTCGGCCTGGAGCGCGTGTACCCGCCGCGGGACCGAAAACATGCAAGAAGTATCCCCGAGAGGCTGATTGAGCCAGACGGCGCAAGAGCATGCCGACGGAACATTCTGGCGCTTGCAAGTGTTGTAGTCGTGTCCGAAGCAGCGGGCGCGAACCCGCAAGATCTCGAGATTTTCGGCGTACAACCATCGAATGAATGGGGCGTACGCGTTCTCGGCGCAACGGCAGTTCTTGCCCATGTGTATTGGTATGTCGTGAGATATTTCCACCTGCGAGACGATGGGAAGGTCGAGCAGAATCAGGCACAGTTCATTAGCGGAACGAAGTATTTGAAGATTGAGTGGAGCGATGCTGAACCTCTTGTTAGAAGGGGGGCAGATCTACTCTCAAACTGGGCAGCCGTCTTGTTGACCGTTGTATCGTGGGGTGTCATCGGATTCTGGATGTTTCCGTAGTTTCCCTCAATGGCAAAACCGGTATCACGCGTTCCCAAGCTTCATGGCTGTTTGGCGCGACAGCAATATATGCCTGAAGCTGCCAATTGGGGAGTGTGAGAATCGGGATTGCGTCGACCCAGGCATTGCCGCCTGACTTTCGCGGTAGCCGTCAACACGAATGCCAAATGATGATGATGTTGCGGAGATATCAGAAGACAAGATGCGCCATAGGTCAGAGGCCGAGATCCATCTCGATGTGTTTTTCGCGAGCAGGCGGCTCGGGCACCTTGTCGCGGGGCATTGTCGGCCCGATTTTTCTCTCCGGCGGGGACGGCGCGGATGCCTCCGGGATCGGTTGTTCGACGCCGGGCTGGTCCTTGAAGGCATACTGAAGCTATCGCCGGGAATGATTATCAGTCATCCTTTTTTGTGGTCGTAGACGAATGAGTCCAACAACGCGACTCGCATCTGGAAGATAGCGCGTTCGCGCATGTTTCCCGGAATTGGCGCCGTATACCAATCCTGATCGTAGATGGCGGTGAGAAGAAGGGCGTAGTTGCTTGGTTTGTCAAGGGTGGTGGGCTTCAGACGGGAGAACTTTGCCAAGCCTGCTCTTGATGCCTTGTTCAGCGAAACAAATCGATCAGGCCGGGCAAGGGTAAGCAGTCTCGTCGCAATTCCAGAGCCTACGCCATAAATTTCCCAGAGGGCGGCATAGGATTCAAATGCCAACTGAGGGAAGGCGGCATCTTCAGCGTCAAGGACGGTGTGCACGATGTTCTGAATTTCTTCCCTTCTGTCTCCGAACACTGTATTCCGGGCGGTGTGCCACATGCGACCGAGCAAGGCCCAACCCTCGTCGCGAGTCGATCCGAGCAAACGATTACGGTCGTACTTGTCGAGCTTGTTCCAGTCCTGCTGGCGGATCATGTCGTGCAGCACCTCGACGGTTTCTCGCCAGCTGCTATGGTCGCCCAAGACGGACCACGAATGACGACTGCTCCACCAAACGTCGCACTGCTCCAATGCCGCGACGTAGCTTGGCCAGTCATTTGTTTTTTCGAGTAGTTGCATGGGAGATAGATTTGGCGGCTTGGCGGGGCGAAGCGGTGGCGGACTATTCTTTCTCGACTTGTCACGGGACTCGGCATAGACATCGATGGCATCGCCGTCCAATGGATTGCAGTATTCCCAAAGGTGATCGAACCAGCTCTGTACAGATTGAGTGTCATGAGTTTCGAACATGGCCTCTTCATTCATGCCAAAGCCGCCAGATGTGAAATTTGCGCTTCCGACCCAGGCTACCTGCCTTTCGCCATCGCGGAACAGAAACACTTTCGGGTGAAAACGCCGAGTCGAGTCGGCGCCGCGAAGTTGGCCAATGTTGGCGAGCATTCTCAGGGCAAAGGGATCGGTCAGGTTGCCCCAGAGGCCCACGATGGCGCGGACCTCAGGGGCCGGCGCCCGTTGCTGCAAAGCGCACAATGCCTTGTTGCTTGTGGTCCAGGCGGTGGCAATATCAATTTCGGTTGCCCAGGAAAGATGCTTCAGAAAGCGGGGCCGTATTTCTTTTTCGGTAATCAACATGATGGCGCTCGCTTGCATGTCCCATGGCAGGGATGCTATCAGCAGGCAACATGAAGTGAATAGGAAAGCGACGCTGGGGCAGGTCAGTCTTCGAAGTCGAGGTCGTAAGGAAACCGTTCCTTCGCCGGGGCGGTGCCGATGAGCTGACGCACGAGAGTTGTTTTCCGGTACCGGTCGTGCCAAGCAAAAGCATATGCCGGTAGCCGTTCGGGATCGCATAGGACCCTTGCTCAAAGCCCCATGTCCATCTCAATGTGCTTCTCGCGGGCAGGCGGCTCGGGCACCCTGTCACGGGGTATTGACGGCTCGATTTTTCTCTCCGGCGGGGGCGGCGCGGATGCCTCCGGGATCGGTTGTTCGACGCCGGACTTGTCTTTCCCGTCTTTTCCATGGTCGTATTCGTGCTCCGGCTGCGTGCTTTCGCCGATCCCTTCAAGCGCGGAGATGCGCTCGCCGGTCACCGCTTCGAGCCGTTCCCTGAGCGCCTGCGCATCATCGGTGACCAGTTCCGCCCGGTCGCGGGCGCGGCTGATCTCGACATAGAACGCCTTGGCGGTGGTCAACCGAGGATGGTTCGCCTCCATCGCGGCAATCACGTTATCGACCGTGCGCCCCTGGAAAGCATGCACGGTCGAGGCCCAGGCGCGGTCGAGATGCCGCAGTTGCGGGTCGCCCGGGGTCAGCGTGAGCTTGCGCCCTTCCTCCAACAGGAACGTCACCCGCCCTTTGCGTACGCCCACCACCTCGGCCGTGCCGCTGTTGACCAGTCCGAGTCCCTTGTCGTTGCGGGTCCAGCGGATACGATCGCCGGCGCGAAGTTCGATGGTCTCGGACCGGAAGACCTCGCTCCCGCCCTGCCGTCCGCCGATCTGTGACGGCTTCCAGGCAACGGTCGAACCGTTCGGGGCGTTGAGATGTACGGTCCGGTTTTCGTGATCGACACGCTCGACACGACGCTCGTCGCCCTTCTCGACTCCGAGACGCTTGTAGGGACGGTGAAAGGCGACCACATCGCCGGGCGCGTAGTTGGCGGCCAGCGCTTTCTCCGCTCGGGTGTAACCCTTCGAGACCAGTCGCTGGGTTTGCAGGGCCGGACCGGTAATGCGACCCTCGCGGGCGAGGCGTTCCCGGATATGGGCGTTGATCCCCTCGCGCAATTCATGACTCGGGGCCATCACCCCGGTGCGCTCGCGTTCCTCGGAAGATAGCTTCAGCCAGCGCGCGGCCACCGCGCCCGCGATGTTGTCGGGCTTCACTTCCGCCACGTTGGAGCCGAGCTTGTCGAACGCCTTGCCGATTTCACCCGCAAGACTGGCCTCGACGGCGGCCTTCAGGTCGGGATCGCGCTGGCGCATGATCTCGTCCATGACGGCGGTTTTCATGCCCGCCTGCTGCAACTGCGCAAAGGGCTTGCCGGCATCGACGGCGTCCAATTGCCTGGAATCCCCCACCAGCACCAGCTTCGGGATGCGCAGTTCGCGCGCGATCCGGAGCAGGTCGCGGGCCTGGACCGTAGAAGCGAGAGAGCCTTCGTCGACCACCAGGGCCGTTTTCGCAAAAGCCGCACGCAGCGCTCTCGCGCCCTTCTTCGTGAGTCGGCCCTCGGCGACGCCTGCGTTTCTTGCCAGGAACCGTTGCAAGGTCTCGCTCTTGATGCCCGATTCCGCCGCCAGCGTCTGCGCCGCCGAAGCCGACGGCGCCAGCCCAACCATGCGCCAACCTTTTTTCTGAGCGAGCGTACGGGCGCGGTTCAGCATCCGCGTCTTGCCGGTGCCGGCGTAGCCCTGTACGCCGACGGTGCGGTCTTTCTCCGAGAGGATGAGCTTCACTGCTTCTCTCTGCCCGGTTGTGAGCGGCCCCTTGCGCAGGTGGCGATCAACAACCCAGCCGCGCATCGGGGCCTTGCCCCGGCCTGCGCCGTCTTGCATCAGCGCGATCGTCTCGCGCTCCTGGGCTACCGCCCTGTCGGTGGTGAGTCCGCCGCCACCCTTGAGCGCCGGGGCCTCGTACAAGCGGCTTTCACGTTTGAGGCCGTCAACGACCCGCTCAATCTCGCCGATGGACGCGGCGCCCGGACTGTAGGCGAGGGCAGCGGCAAGCAAATCGTTCTTCGCGAACACCGCGTCGCGCTCCGAGAGATGCGCGAGCGCCCAGGCTACCGCCTCTCGCGCCGGACCGGCCAGTGCTGCCTGCTCGAACAGGTCGGCCTGAAGCGCTGCCGCGGATGGCCCGTTCGTGCTGGTGTCGATGCCGTTGTGTTCCTTACCGTCCACGCCGGGGCTGTGTTCCCTTGCTTCCGCCACCAGCCCTCGTGCGTCGAAGCCGAGGTTGTCGGCCTGCTTCGTCCAGGTCTCGCCCAGCGCCTCCCGGTCGATATCGCGCTTGGCCGCCCGCGTCATCAGCGCCGCGCGACGGGCCAAATGCGGGTTCTCCGCCGTGCTGCCCAGCCCCCGGTCTTCCATCGCCGCCTCAATCTCGGCGCGGCGCGTCGAGAACGCCTCGACGATCTCGCGCGGCACGCCCGCGATCTCGAACCGCCCGTCCGCATGGGTCTTCTCGATGCCATAGCCGAGTTTCGCAAGTTCCCCGGCAAGTTCGCTCCTGTACATGGCGCCCAGCAGCATCTTCGACGCATACAGGCTCTCGTTCGCCATCGTCCGCCACTTGCCGTCGGGACCGAGCAGCATGTTGGCGATCACCGAATGGGTGTGCAGCGCTGGGTCGAGGTTGCGGGAGGTCTCGTGGCGGAAGGTGGCGATCACCGTCTTCTGGTCTCCGGCCCGGCCCATGCGTCCGGTTGCCCCGTCCTGCACCCGGGTCTCGGCAGCGTTTTTCTCGAACCAGTCCAGTGCGTGTTCGACCGCCCGACTGTGGGCCTTGACGATGCGTTCGTCGCCGCCGACGAGTGCGGCAAGAGAAACGGACTTCGGGGCCGAGAAAGTCAGGTCGCGGCCCGGACGATAGCGGATCTCGCCCTCGCCGAGCCTTCGGCCCAAGCGTTTCCCGGAGCCGTCCGGCACTTCACCCTCCAGCACTGTCTTGAAGCTCTCGGGATCGACTGTCCCTTCGAGGCCAAGCGCTTCCGCGCCCTGGCCCATCCACATGCTCGCTTCCCGGTGCTCGGGCGAGTCCTTTGCGTAGTAGCCGTCCCTCTCGTAGTAGCTGGCGCCCTGGGACGGGCTTGCGACTGCGCCGATCGAGGCGACCATCAGAGCCAGCGCCCGTAGTCGCGCTTTGGCTTTGTATGACGGGCAGGCACCGAGTCGTCGTTCTTGCCGCTGGCGGTTTCGTTGCATCCCGCGCCCACGGCATCCGGTTTCCCGGGACGCAGAACGGTGGCTTCGGGCGAGGGGGCCGCCGATGCAAAGCCCGGTGCGGGCGATGGCGGTGCGGAGGCCAGCCTTTCCCTCGACAAGGACAGTCCCTCCTGCGCTTCGGGCTCCTGCGCAATCGCCTGTTCGTATGCGGGGCGCCCGGTTCGGCGCTCGTCCCTCCGCCCCCAGATCTGCGCCAGACAAAGCAGCGCGCCGCCCAACCCGGACAACGCCCCCAGCGTCGCCCCGTCCCAGGCCGTCTCCAGAATATCCTCCCGCGCCCAGCGAGCCTCCAAAGTGACTGTGAGACCGAAGCGGCTGACGGTCTCGACAGATCCGTCCGCCCTGCGGTATTCGACTGGCGCGTCTTCGTCGAAGCCGACAGCGATCAAAAGGTCGGCGGTCGTAATCCTGACAGCCGCGTACCAGTCATGCCCCGTGGTATCCCGCGCCAATGCGACCGCGCAGGCAAGGATCGCCATCGACGCCGCGCCCACCATCCCGACGGCGCGAGCCGCCCGCCACAACCCGGGATCGAAGGCTCTCCTCCATCCGTTGCGGCGCCTGTGATGCACGCGGTTTTCCAGTGATAGCTCTCCTTGCTGCGGTCGTTGCCGGAATATCGCCGCATCCTGTCAAAATGCCGGGTCATGGGGCGGTTTCCAGGGAGTCTTTGCGGGATGTTCCCGTTGCCATCATAGCGGAAAAATGATGCGAAATCGTGTCCTTTCTGATCACATTAGTTTAGGAATACCAATGATTTGTCGACACACATGCGCCGATATCAGCAGGGCTATGATTGAAGCTTTGGTCTGCTCTGATCCTGCGGACAAACATTGCAGCATTGATGGGCCGGAAGGGTGTGCCTGCCACCCGGCTGTGGACCTCGACAATGTGCTCATCACCCTCGACCAGCTTGGTGAGGAAGACGGACTTTGGAACCGTGAAAGTCATTTTGCACCAAGGCTTTGGCAGCCTTCGCCACCCTGCGGCCAAGGCACTTCCCCGAGCCATTCGGCACTATACTTTTCAGCGCCGCCTTGAGTCGTTGGGGACGACCGGGTCTTCGAGACCGGGCGATTTATTGCCATTGCCTGACCAAACATGGGCATGCCAGTGCTTGGGCGGATACTTTCCGCGGCAGCTTCCTTTTCGTGATAGCTTGCGCCTTAGGGCGGATTCGCCACTACACCGATCAAGGTGGCCATCCTTTCAGAGCCCAAATAAGCACTTATGTTCTTGGCGCAATCACGCCAAGAACATAGACAGAAAAGCGAATATAAAATCCGCTCAATCAATAGTGGAAAGGCCAGCCTACTTCTTGTTTGGCCGTTGGGTGAGCGCAGAGCCCGCTGCTGATTTGGCAGCCTTGCTAGCTCTCGGGTTGCGAAGTACTTTGGATGCAGCGGACGCTGCTTTCTTGCCCGTTACTTCAAGATTCTTCTTTCGCGCCATCGCTATCACCTCCTTTTCGAGTTTGCTTGGTGCTACTACGCTGAAGTATTTCCTGCCGTAGTAACACGATGTGGTGTTCAGGCCTGAGCTTTTCAAGAGCCATGTCGCCCTGTCCAGACAACACCCTGACCCTGCTACACCTCGGTTCGGTCACTGAGCTGAATAAGCAATTTTGCCGGTCGAGGCGACCATCAGAGCCAGCGCCCGTAGTCGCGCCTGACTCACGGGTGGCGGGCAGGCGCCGAGTCGCCGTTCTTGCTGCTGGCGGTTTCGTTGCATCCCCGCGCCTTTGGTATCCGGTTTCTCAGGACGCAGAACAGCAGGCCCGGGCGAAGAAGCCGCCGATGCAAATCCGTTCAGGCGATGGTGGCGCGAACGCCAGTCTTTCCCTCGACTAAGGGCAGTCGCTCCTGTGCAAACGCGCGCTCATGGGCGAAGCGCCGGGTTCGGTGCCCGTCCCTCCGCACCCAGATCAGCGTCAGGCACAGCAACGCACCGACCAACCCGGAGGCCCACAGCCTCGCCCCGTCCCAAGCCATCGCCAGAATATTCTCCCGCGCCCGGCGCACCTCCAAAGTGACTGTGAGACCGTAGCGGTGCTGCCGATCCGCAGGAGGAAGGCTGAGCTTTCCCGAGGGGACCGATTGCGCACATGGCTGACCCGTATTGCAAGTAGAAAATTGACCGAGAGCCTTTATGCGTAAGGAAGATACTTCTTTGTAAGACATTTTAGATCGCCGAGGACGACATTGATGGTGCCTTGATCGGGCGTGTCGTCGTCGTGCTTGGCAGGGTTGAGTTGGCTACCCATTGAGCGCAGCTTGCCTGAGTGCGACGGATCAGCCGTGAGCAACCGCCTCACCTTGGGTTCTAGTTGCCCGAGGTTATTGCCGTCATAATCACTTAGGGCGGCTTCACGGTATCCCTTGGCCCACCGGTCCCTGACCAGCATCTCCTTGCAGAACCGCTCTGCGGCATTACGCAGAAGTTCACCCGCCTGCTTGCATTCCTCGGGGAGGCCGCCCTGTACGAGCACTTTGGCACGAGAAAGCATGGCTATGAGGTTGTCGCCTTTATTGGTGACCTTTGTGCCAGCCGACCGGTTTATTAAAGCCAACTGGAACATGTCAATGTTCTTGTAGGCATATCGTTGCTCTAAGTCCTTCCACATCTTCTGGTCTTGGGTAAGGACAATTATCTGGACATTGGCATCGATCAACTTCTCAAGGAAGGCTGTCTTGAAATAAGCCCGATAATCCTCATCGCTTGCCAAGATCGGATCATCAAGCACCACGAAACCGGCCCCCTCGCGCAGAGCGCGGGCGATGAAGAGCGCGAGGCCCAGACAGTGAAGCTGGGACTGGCTGAACACAGCGATGACATTTCGCAACTTCGGGGCGATTCGGCCGGCGTCAAGCGATAGGCCGGCCTTGATGTCCACGGTACGCCGCGCACCTTCACGGGGTCTAACGGCCGAAAAGAAGGTTGCCTCGTCCGGGCGGAGCAACTCCCACCAGTGCTGAATATCGTTGCTCAGATCCGCGAATTTGTTGTCGAGAACCTTCTCGTTACCCCTGTCGATTTGGCGTATCGCTTCCTTCAGTTCCCTTTGCAGAGTCACCCGGGCTTGGCGCTCAATCAGGCTTGCTCGAAGCAAATCTTGGTCTTTGGCAAGATTGATGAGTGCCTGCCAGCCGCCAGCGTCACTAGCAGGATCAATGACGGCCGCGATCCGTTCCAGGAGAGCTTTTTGAGCATCAATGTAGAGCCTCAGAAGCTTCGAGAAACTGTTATAAGCGGTGGTAGCGTCATTGAAGCGGCTCCTTAAGGGTTGCAAATGAGGCAGGGTCTCTGGTTTCTCCATATAGCCGTTGACTTCGGCCCTGAGAGCTCTGGCGGTGGCAGCAATGTCCACTCGCGCGCGGGCAAGGTTGCGGAGAGCCTGTAGCCAAGGATCAACGACAGCAGGCGCATCCGCTCCCAGCAACACCCGAATACGCTCTACTCGGAACCCCTTGAGCCGACGCTCCCTTGAATTCATAGTGAGAAAGTGGGGGCAGGCGGCAGTGGCAGTACCAAGAGCGTGGGCGGACGCGGCCAAGCCGTGCAGAGCGTCCATCGCAGCTGTATTGGCGGCCTGAAAGGCCTCGGTCTCTTGCGTCCGTGTGCGGATAAGCGCAATGCGCTCGGGTGTCAGGCTGCCTTCTTTGCCGCACAGCAGGCAATCGATGGGTTGCGTCGCCGTATCGACGGTGGGGATAGCCAAGGCCTCCTTGAAGAGCACAGTCAGTCGGCGCGTTTCCTCCTCGACCGTTTCGCGCACCGCTAAGTAGGCATTGAGCTTGTCCCATTCTCCTTGGGCGGGTTCCTCCCAATTTATTAGCCTTTTCCTAGCAAATCCGTCAACAGGGAAAGCCCGGGCACGATACTTGAGGAGCAGTTCGTCAAGCGCTGCCAAGCGCTCGTCGGGCATCGCCGACAATGGCTGTCCGTTCGTGGACAAGATAGCTGTGATCGCCTCATCAAGAGCGGTGGCAATATTGGCACGTGTCGGAACAGCTGTCTTGAGGGGCGTCAGGAATGGCGCCGCGTCTTTGATCGCTGCGGCAGCCTTAAGCTGTACCCACCACTGGTCGTTCTCATTGGCTTTGAACTTGGTGTCGAGTACAGCCACCGCGCCACGCAACTCTTCTAGGTTCGTGACCTCAAGGAGTTTCTTGAAATATGCGGAGCGATCCGTTGGGCGGGCCGAAAAGAGATAGCCGAGCGTATGTTGCGCCAGCACCGGCGCGGCGAGCGGCGGTTGTGAGAACTCAATGCCGAGGGCAGCGAAATTGCTTTCCTTCACGTCTCTGCCATCAATTTGCAGCGCTGACTGGCAGTCTTTCCGCTTGGCATAGTCCGAGATAAGTGTCCGCCTGATCCTGTGTAGCTTGCCGTCTGTGTCGGTGATCTCTGCCTCGACATAGGCGGGCATGTGGGCCGGCATATGGGCATTGCGCAGGGCGTCAGCAAATTCGTCTTGGGTACTAGCTACAAGCTGGCGTCGAACAATCTGTCCGGTTAGCAAAAACTCGAACGCTTCGGCAAGACTAGTCTTGCCTTGGCTGTTGGATGCCCAGATGGCGGCAAGTACCGAGTCGAACAAGAGCGTCTGTCCCTTTCGGCCAAACGCACGGAAGCCCTGAACCTCAATCTTTTTGATCTTCGGTGTCGTCATGGCTTTGCTTCAGTTCATCAAGACGGGTTGCGGCGACCTTCGCGACAGCATCGGCGGGCGTAGTTTCGCTTGGTGTCGCGTAGGCGGTCACGAGTTTTGCAGCGAGGCTGTCCTTGGGCAGATGCGCGATCAGTTGCTCGAAGTTGGCCTGCAACGCGGCGGACTCTCTGACATTCTCCCTGCTCGCCAGAGTGCTGTCATCGTTTTCCGTGATCGGCTTCTTGCTTTCCGCACTCATGTAGTTGCCTTTACGATGTAGCGGCACCTATGGCTACCGGTTGACCAAGGCTTCACTTCTTTCTCGTCAAGTGGGTCACTGAGGTCGTGGATGCCAGTCTCGATCATCTGCAGCACAAGCCAACCGAAGTAAGGATGCATTGATTTGGCCAATTTCATAGAATTGACGCACGGTGAGGCGGGGATTGAAGATGTCCAGAAGATCACTGATACTGCGGAATAAAGCCTTCCGTGCATAAGTTTGCGAGGTCAGAACATCATACTATCTGAATCTGGACAGCCAGACATATAGGATGCACCCCGAAACTTTTCGACAATCGGGAGGTGTTCGTCCCTGTGTGCCCAACCCCAAGCGGTTCAAGATGCTTGAACCGGCCAGCGCACGGTCACAGTTGCGACGATGTGACCAGCGCGCACCCGTCCAGTACGGGCGGCCCACAGCAACGCCATCAACGGGTCGTGGCGCAACTCGTCATGGTCATTGCGGTCCTCGTAACCCAGCGCTAGGAGCCTGCGCCGTAGGAACGCAATGCGATAATTCCCATATAGGGAAGTGGAGGTTTTGAGATGCCGACGACGTTTCGCCCGTATTGCCCGAATCAGGGTTTGTTGCTTCCGCCGGATATGAAGGATTGGCTGCCGGAGGGTCACTTGGCGCACCATGTCAGCGACTTGGTGGACGATCTGGACTTGGGTGTGTTTTACGCGCCGTATGAAGGCGACGGTCGTCGCAAGTCGCCGTATGAACCGCGGATGATGCTGAAGGTGCTGATCTACGGGTATGCGACGGGTGTGTTTTCCTCGCGCGGTTTGGCGCGCAAGCTGGAGGAAGATGTGGCGTTTCGGGTATTGGCGGCGGGGAACTTTCCGAACCACCGGACGATCTGCGAGTTTCGTCGTCGTCATTTGTCGGACTTCAAGAGGCTGTTTGTGGAGATGGTTCGTCTGGCGTGCGAGTTGGGCGTGGCGAACTTTGGCAAGCTGTCGATAGACGGAACCAAGGTTCGTCCGAACGCATCCAAGCGCAAGGCGATGAGTTACGGTCGGATGCGGGAGGAAGAGCGTCGTTTGGAGTCGGAGATTGGTTTGTTGCTGGATCGTGCGCGAACGGTGGATGAGTCGGAGGACGAGCGCTTTGGGGAAGAGTATCGGGGCGACGAGTTGCCGAAGGAGTTGCGTCGTCGGGAAGATCGGTTGACGGCGATTCGTGCGGCGAAGGCTCGTATTGAGGCGCGTGCGCGTGAGGCGGACGATGCGCGCGGTCGGCGGCCCGGTGAACAGCGCAATCCGAAGGGTGGGTGGTGCTACAAGCGGGGGTATGGGGAACTCGAGGAGAAGGCGCAGGACAATTTCACGGATCCGGAGAGTCGGATCATGAAGACTTCTGCGCAAGGGTATCAGCAGTGCTACAACGCGCAGTTGGCGGTGGATGGAGCGAACCGGATGATCGTTTCGGCGCAGGTGTCGTCGAACGCCAGCGACCAGGGGCAGTTGGTGAAGCCGCTGGATGAATTGAAGGCGATCTATGGGAAGCGTCCGGCGACGGTGCTGGCGGACGCGGGGTATTGCAACGAATCCGACCTTGGGAAGCTGGAGGCGCTCGGAGTAGACGGCTATGTGGCGTTGGGTCGGGAGGGTCGTCGCAAGGCGGCGGTGGACGCGCACAAGTATCCGGCGAAAGCGCGCATGGCGGCGAAGCTGTCGACGGAGGCGGGTCGTGCACAATACGCCGAGCGCAAGTGGCTTTCGGAGGCGCCGATCGGGTGGATCAAACAGGCGCTGGGATTTCGACGGTTCAGTGTGCGCGGCCTTCACAAGGTACGCGGCGAGTGGGACTTGGTGTGCCTGGCGTTGAACATCAAGAGGATGCGTGGGTGTTTGGCAGCCGCATGACCGGGATTCCGCCCGGCCTTGGGGCGGATCGGGGGGCGATTCGGGCTTTCTTGAGCCGCCAGACAGTCATTCCACGGCCCGCAGGCCAACGGCACCCGCGCAAAGACGCAGTTGTTGAGGTTCCGGACGATTCGCCAAGCCTCACGTCATCTTACGGCGCACAGGCTCCTAGTGGGGTTACGGTTCGTGCCCTTTGGGCGGGGGAAATGGCATGTCCTGAGCCAACGCGTCAAGGAAGTCATTCTTCAACGGCTCATTCCTCGGCTCCTTAGTTGATATAGGTGCAGGTTCTTCAGGGGGCAATCCTCATAGCATGTGAGCCTTCACGGCGGCATCAAACCGCCGTTCAGGTTTCAACTCATTGGCTCCGGCCTTTCCCACCAAGTGCGACAGAATCGACTTGCCGAGTGCCGGACTTTGAAGGCGCCCGTGGGCCAGATAGCTCAGGGCTTTCCGTCCCGGCAACGCAAAAGACTTGTCCGTTTGCCCGCCGTGAGGCATCCCCTTGTAGATTCCCGCGTAATCGTAGTCGCCGGTAGTCAGTATGTCGTACAGACTGCGCACATGGCGGGTGATCTCGCGCAGCCATCGGCTCATCGGAGCATCGGGATTTTTGCCATGCTCAATCAGGGGAATGGCCATGACAGCGACATCGGACCACACGAACACATCAAAGCACTGCTTCTTGAGGCTCAGGGATTGCCCTTTCGTGCGCCATATGGGCTGCAACAGAAACGGCGACTCAATGGCGCGGGCTAAGCCAAGAACGCCCGTCAGAGCCTGTGACAGCGCTTGTGCGTGGCTTAGAACTTCGGGCGTGTTGTCCCATGACGATATGCCGTTGTACGCCGTGCGCAGAAGCTGAACGGCCTTCTCACGCTTGTTGCCTCCAGCTTGTTTCAGCGCCATTGCCACGCCCATCATGGCGTGAGCCGAGCTTACTGGGCGCATCACCATTTCCGGTGCCCATTCGGATTCCGGCAGTTCGGCGGTTCCCTTGTCAGGCACCACAGTCAGCTTCACTTCCAGCGCTCTTGCGTGACACCCGCCAATCTCAACCACGATGTCTATGTGGTCAGTGATGTTGCGCGAGAGGGCGCGATAAGGCTCAAACTCGCTCTCAAAGTGGTAGTAGGGGTTATAGGGCGATTGGCCTATGACCTTTTCCATGCTCCATCGCCTGTCGCTGGTTGTCACTTTGGCACCGTCATACACCACCGCTACCGGGCGGATTCCTGTGTCTCTCATGTACAGGCAAAGCGATAGCGGAAAAGTGGAATTGAACTGATTCTTACCCCAAAGCCCGGAACCGCTTCGGCTGGAGTTTTCCGCTGAGATTCCGTACAGCGACGGGCCGGGGCTACTGGACGGCATCGACTATGCCGCGCCCGATGAAGGAAGCTAACGCGACCGGAACCGCGTTGCCGATCTGTGTTTCAGCGTCTGCGTTCCGGTCGCCGCAGTTCCAGTCCCATTCCTTGGGGAAAGTCTGTACGCGGCTGCGCTCAACGGTGGTTAACGGGCGCACGGTTTGCGGATCCGCCGAATCCAAATGGTTGCCCTTGTAGCCCTTTGGCACCGGGCGGTTCACGCCGCGCACGGTAGGCGACGGCTCATGCACGGAAAACACCGAACGGCGGGAGTAGTTGCGGGGATGGCGGTAGTAGTGTTCCACGTCAATCTCATCCCCAAAGTACGCCTTCACGGTCAGTTGCTCATCGGCCAACCGGCTGTTGATCGACTCAAGGAACTGTAAGGATACCGATGCACCCGCCTTGGTGCCAAAGGCGAAGAACCGCTTTCGCACCTGCGGAACACCGCAACGACTAGCGTCCAGCACAGTTTCTGCAATCTGGTAACCAGCTGCAATCAGACTGTCCCGCATTCGGCTGTAGGTTTCGCTGAGCCGCACTTGGGGAACGTTCTCCATGAGGAAATAGGGAGCGCCGCAAGCCTCAATGACAAGCCCGAAGGCAAGCGTCAGGTTGGCGCGTCCCGCCTCAATGCGCTTGCCAGCCGTCGAGAAGTCCTGACAGGGCGGGCCGCCGGCTATTAAGTCAGGCTCCCGCGACAGGATGGCGCGAGCGGCCTTGAACACATCCGCAATGTCCAGCGCGTCGGCATGGCTGTCGATATTTCGGCGATAGGTGGCAAGGGCTGGCTCCCAATTGTCGTAGGCACCAACCACGTCAATGCCCGCATCAATCAGCCCGGCACTAAGTCCACCGCAGCCACTGAACAGGTCAACGGCCTTGAGGCTCATGCGGGAAGCACCCGAGTGGACTTGCCACTGTCGGCAATGAGACCGGCGGAGGACAGCCGCTTGCCCCCAATGCAGCCGATGGTGTCAACCTCGCAGTTGCTCTCATTGAGCCTGAACGTAACCTCGATGACGTAGTGCTCAAGATGCTTGGGCAACACATGGTGCCATGCGCCGTGAATGGAGCGCTCGAGAACCACCCAGACACTCCCCATGGAGTTGGGGTGTGCGTTACCGCGCATACTCCCCGGAACTATGGGTTGCGGTTTCACGCTTGTATTGGTTGATCAGATAGGCGAGTTTCGTATACGCACTCAATTCTTCCGTGTAGACGGTCGCGCCCTCGTCCACGCTCAACTCGACAAATGGGATAAGGGTTGCCACATCAGTGGCCTCGACAGGCTTGATCACCACATTGCTGCCGTATTCTCTCGCTTCCATCACCATAGTTTTACTCACAGTTCCCCGACCAGCCCTGAGTTTCTTGTCGTTGTATTTGTTGCGCTCCCGCCCGCCGACATGGGTTTCGTCTGCTTTGACGACCCTATCAAGCGTGAACGTTCCTTCGACGCAAGCCTCGCGCACACGGCGGAGCATATGCCATGCGGTGCGGTCTTGGCAACCAAGCTCCTTGCTCAACTGCATGGCGCTCACACCCTTGCGGGCCATGGGAATGCTGTAAATCGCATAGATACATTGATCTTCCCCCTGAAACGGCCCCACCCTCAGGTTATGGAAAAGAGGAAGCTCGGCGATGGCAAGAAAGCGCTACAAGCCAGAAGAGATTGTTCGTCTGCTGCGGCAGGCGGAGATATTGCACGGTCAGGGACTGTCGATGGCGGATGCGACCCGGCGGCTCGGGATCAGCGAGGTCACCTTCTACAGGTGGTGCAAGGAGTATACCGGTATGAACGGCGGCCAGCTACGCCACCTGAAGGATCTCGGTTCTGCTTCGCGATGCTGGCTGGCGGGTCAACGCCAAGAGGGTCGAGCGTCTGTGGCGGCACGAGGGGCTGACGGTTCCCGGCAAGCAACCGAAACGAGGTAGGCTCTGGCTGAACGACGGCTCCTGCCTCCGGCTGCGAGCTGAGCGGGCGGATCATCTATGGTCCTATGACTTCATGCATCACCGGACTCATGACGGGCGAGCCTTCTGGACGCTTAATGTGCTCGACGAGTTCACCCGCGAGAGTCTGGCGATCCGGGTTCGGCGCAAGCTCTCTTCGCGCGACGTGATCGACACCCTTTCTGCCAACATTGTTGAGACACTGGCTACCCTTGGAATTATTGAAGGGGGTAGAAGAGGAACAATAGCCAACGGTTCTCTTAAGAGAACTGTTGTTCGGGCGAATCCAATTTGCCCTTTCACGCCAGCGCTTACGGGGCCGTGGCTGCTTCCAAGTCTCCCGTCGCATCCATCAGCATCAGTTCATCAATCTTGTCGGCGATACGTTGTGCCGGTTCGCGAAGCTGTTCGACGGTCCAGTCGGCGGCATAGCCTTCGGTCACGTCAGTCGGCCGGGCGTGATTGACCAGCCGCTTAGTCAGCGAACGCGGCAGCATCAGTTCGCGCTCGGCCACCGTGATAAAGGCGTTGCGCAAGCCATGGAACCAGAAGCGAGCACCGGCAACCTTGCCGATCCGGGTGTAGTGGCCAAAGAGTTCCTCGACATGGCCCGATTTGCTGGACAGCGACGGGAAAACCCAGCCCTGCATGTCCGCCGGCATGGCGTCGCTGTTGGCTCGGCGTCGCGCAAGGATAGCGCCCAACTGGCGCGTGATCGGCAGTTCAAGCGGCGCCCCGGTCTTGGTCTCCTCGACTCGAAACAGCCCCGCTTCAAGGTCCACCCGCTCCCAGCGCAGCGAGACGATCTCGCCCCGACGCATGCCAGTGTAGATTCCGAACAGCATCAAGTCACGATGCACGGGGTTGCGCACCACCTTGTCAATGCCTTCACGCCATCTGGGAAGCACCTCGGCCGGCGACGATATCTTGCGTCGCCTGTGGGGATGGTAACGCCCGCCGCCCGCAAGCCACTGCTCGACCGGATTGCGCAACCCGTCGTAATCGACGCAGGGCCGGCGGTAAACCGAACGCAGGAACGACAGGCACTGGTTGGCCGGGACGGCGCCGCGACCCTCAGTGAGAAGATGGAAGCGGTTCTCGACATCGCGGCGAGTGATGGCATCGATAGGCCGGGAGCGCCAGTCGCCAAGATAAAGGTTGGCATAGCGACGATAGGATCGCTGCGTGACATCGGCGCGGTTGTGGCCGGACTCGATGTAGTCGTCGCAAATCTCTCCCAGCGTTGGCAGACCGCGGGCATCGGCACGCTCCCCGGCGGGGTCGCCGCCGCCAGCGGCACGTCCGAGCAGTTCTTGGGCACGGCGCCGAGCTTGGTCGGGAGTGGCGCGCCCGTAGCGACCGACAACAACCCGCTTGTTGGGCGCCTTGCGCCCGCCTTCGCCGACGCGGTAGTTGACCACGAAGGACTTGGTGCCGGAAGGCTGGACACGGCAGCCGAAGCCGATGAGCTTGTCGTCCCATGCGATCCAGGGCTTGCCGGTGGGCTCCAATGCCTCGACGGTGCGCTTGGTGAGCGTGAGCTTGACCTTGGCGACGCGTTTTGCGGATTTCTGTTTCATCATGGGGCGATCATACCGCCGATGCCATAAATATCAACCCTGAAATCAACCCCAAGAAGAAAAACAGGGCGTATCGCCACTATCTCCTGACGGTATCTGGTAAGGAATAAGCCTCTTATATCATTGATATTTCATATTTATTGGCACTTTCTGCGCATCTGTGCGCATAAATAACGGGAGGGCCGTCAACCACCTCACAAGCGGGGGGCGTGTCGCCAATCTGTCGCTTGCGACCGACGAGTCCTATATCAACAAGCAGACCGGCGAGCGGGTGGACCGCACCGAGTGGCACCGCATCGTCACCTTCCAGGACGGGCTGGTCGAGATGCTCGGCAAGTACGCCCGAAAGGGACGTCTGGTGTATGTCGACGGCAAGCTGCAGACGCGACGCTGGCGCAAGGACGGCGAGGACTCCGACCGGTTCTCGACCGAGATCCTGCTGGCGCCGGGCTGCCGGGTCCAGTTCCTCGACAAGCCGAACGGCAACGGCGCGGCGATGCCCGACGCCCAGCCCTCGGCTGCCGCCCCGGCCCAGCCGGCCGACGGCGACGGGACGGACGACGAGATCCCGTTCTGAGGCGAACTGTCCGTCCTTCCCCCGGGGACCGGCGTTTCGGCGTCGGTCCCCCTTTTTGCTGCCCGCTTCGAGTCCCGAACGGGTCGGGCCTCGCGCCTGCGCTCCGCGCAGGGCGTTCGCCCGCTTACGCCGCCGGGAGTCGGAGGTCGGGCCGGTATCGGGGCGTTCCCCGCAACGAGAGGAGTCTTCATCATGCCGCCACGTCACACCGGGAGGTCGGCGCTGTGAACGCCGCCGCCATCGCCGCCGAACTCGCCCGGCGCGCCGAGGCTGTGTGTCGCCGCTATCTGCCCTACGGCCGCCGCCAGGGCCGCTACTGGGTCGCGGGCGACCTCGACGGCGCCCGAGGGCGCTCGCTCCACGTTCGTCTCGAAGGTCCCGGCATCCCCGGCAAGTGGACCGACGCCGCAACCGGCGAGCACGGCGACCTGCTCGACCTCGTCCGCTACCGTTCGGGCGCGCCGACGCTGCGCGCGGCGCTCGCCGAGGCCCGCGCCTTCCTCGCCCTGCCGGCTTCGCCGGCATCGGGCGAGCACGGCGCCTACGACGCCACCGCGGCGGCCCGGCGCCTGTGGCGCCGCTGCCGCGACATCGACGGCACCCACGCCGAACGCTACCTGCATGCCCGGGGGCTCGCGCGCTGCCGCTTCGCGGCGCTGCGCTTTCATCCTGCACTACGCTACCGCGAGAACGGATCGGTCATCCGCCTTCCGGCGCTGGTCGCCGCCGTGACCGGCGACGACGGCGCCGTCAGCGGTGTGCAGCGCACCTGGCTCGATCCCCGCTCGCCCGCCAAGGCGGGCGTCGCTGCTCCGCGCAAGGCGCTCGGACGCATCCACGGGCGCGCCGTGCGGTTCGGAACGCCCGACGCCATGCTGCTGGTCGGCGAAGGCATCGAGACCGTGCTGTCGCTGGTCACCGCTGTGCCCGGGATCACCGCCGCCGCAGCGCTCTCCGCCGGAAGCCTCGGCGCGTTCGCGCCTCCGCCCGGCGTCGCGCGGCTCATCATCGCCCGCGATAACGACCCTGAGGGCGACCGTGCCGCCGAACGGCTCGCGCGGCGCTGTGCGCACGCGGGTGTCCAGGCCACCGTCGTCGTTCCCGAAGGCGGCGACTTCAACGACGACCTCGTCGCACTCGGTCCCGACACGCTCGCCGCGCGGCTCGGTCCCCTGTTCCGCTTCGAGGGGGGTACAGCAGCCCCGGGGGCGGGGAACCCTGACCGCCTGCAGAGTCCCGGAGGAGAGTGAGGCGGGTGGAGGGTGAACGGCGCAGAGAGGAGAGGGAGTTCCCTCGCGCCTCCATCAAGTCAACCGGAGAACCCGATGAGCACCATCACTTTCAGGCGCGTCAGCCCACACGAATCCCGAATCTACAACGCCGACGGTCACCATGTCGGCGATGCCTACCGCGAGGACGACCTCCTCAACCCGGGAACGCACTACTACGTCGTCCACCTCCAGGAGGATTGGCGGGGGCCGAAGCGTGTGCGCGACCGTCGCCGCATCCGCCAGGTGGCGCAGCAGCTTCTGGACTCCCACCCGTTCTACGGATGACCGGCGGGGAAAACAGGAAGCGCTCCGGATCGGGCGCGGCGGGCGGCCTTCAACCGCAGACAGCTGTGTGCGTTGCTTCGCGACCGGGCTTTACGTTGCAGGCTCCGCAAGCTCCGGTTTCCGGTGCAATCCCTTGCGCATCCGCTCGCCCGTTCGCTGCACAACCTGCTTGCGGGAAGAACGCTTTGCAAACCCAAAAAGCACCTCCCGACATAGGCCCATTGTGCCACACGTGCTCACTTCGCCAACCCCTCCGGGGTTCTCCACTGCGTTCCGACCCGCTTGCGCGGGTGGCTTCGTTGCGCGCGCGTGTCCCAACAAACCTATGTCGGGAGGCGCTCTTCCGACGACACCGGGCCATCAAGGCTCAACTCAAAACCTCGAACTACCAAGGAGACACAACCATGTTCGATACCGACAACATCCATCAGGCACAATCCCACACTGCAGTCATCTGCGAAAACGCCGCACTCTACGGCGCAACCCCGGAACGCGACGAGTTCGACCCCCGAAGCGTCTGGGACCGCGACGAAGCGCTCGAAGCCGTCAGCGAAGCGTTCCGCATCCTGGCACGTGGCGTCGCCCCCGATGGCATGCAGATCGCCGACGAACGCGAGTCCATGCTCTGGGGCTTCGTGAACATGTGGGCCGCGCAGGTCAGGCGACTCGACCGCAGCATCGACCGCCTCACGCCTGAAATCCGCGACCTGCAGCGCGCCCAGGACGGCACCGAGATCAACGCCCGCGAACTCGAACTGAAGACCCACCGTGCGCGCAACCTCGGCGACCGACGCGACGCCTTCGAGCAACTGCGCGACTGCGCTGCTGACGCCTACCGCGAATCCACCGGAGAAACCTGGCGGCCGCGGCACGGATCGCACACCAGCCAGACCCGTCAACTTACCTCGGCAGCGATCGACGCCCGCGACTTCCTCCGCGCCCGCAAGGAACGCGAGACCAACGCGCATCTGCCCGACGGCACCCTGATCGCAATCGCGGGCGGCAAGCAAGTCACCGACATCGACGCCATCTTCCGGCGACTCGACAAGGCGCGCGCGAAGTATCAGGACATGGTGCTCGTCCACGGCGGCGGCCCCGGGGTGGAGCGCATCGCCGCACAGTGGGCTGAACGGCATGGCGTGCATCAGGTGGTCTGCAAGCCGGACTGGAACGCTCACGGACGGGCCGCACCGTTTCGACGCAACGACGAACTGCTGAACCTGCTGCCGAAGGGCGTGATCGCATTCCCTGGCAGCGGCGTTACAGAGAACCTTGTCGACAAGGCCACCCAGCTCGGCATCCCGGTGCAACGCTGCGCGGCGTAAGCGCCATCCTCAAGGGCCGCGTCGCTTCGGCGGCGTGGCCCTTTTTTCTGTACGCAGTCGGCAGCGCCAACCTGCGTGGCGCGTCTGGCTTCGCTTCGCTTGCCCTGACCGGCTACGCCGGTGCGGGCATCGCTCGCGGCGGCTTCGCCGCGCACCGACGCCACGGCTCGTGCATGCGCTCCTGCGGAGCGCTGCCGCATCTCGCTTCGCGTCCGGTTCCGCACAGCTCGGCTTCGCTTCGCTTGCCCTGACCGGCTACGCCGGTTGCGGGCATCACTCGCGTCGGCTTCGCCGCGCGCCGATGCCTCGGCTCGTGCGCGCGCTCCTGCGGAGCGCTGCCGCATCTCGCTTCGCGTCCGGTTCCGCTTGGCTCGGCTTCGCTTGCCCTGACCGGCTACGCCGGTTGCGGGCATCACTCGCGTCGGCTTCGCCGCGCACCGATGCCACGGCTCATGCGCGCGCTCCTGCGGAGCGCTACCGCACCTCGCTTCGCGTCCGGTTCTGCCCGCGGCTCGGCTTCGCTTCGCTTGCCCTGACCGGCTACGCCGGTTGCGGGCATCGCTCGTGACGACTTCGCCACGCACCGATGCCACGGCTCATGCGCGCGCTCCTGCGGAGCGCTGCCGCATCTCGCTTCGCGTCCGGTTCTGCCCGTGGTTCGGCTTCGCTTCGTTTGCCCTGACCGGCTACGCCGGTTGCGGGCATCACTCGCGTCGGCTTCGCCGCGCGCCGATGCCACGGCTCGTGCACGCGCTCCTGCGGAGCGCTGCCGCACTTCGCCTCGCATCCGGTTTCGCACAGCGCGATGCATCCCTGCCCGCAAGCGTGCATACAACGCCGCCGTCGTCTTCGACGACGCGCCTGACACTTCAGCCTGCGGCTCCATCCGCACCGGCGTCCGCTCAGGCGCCGCGGCGGCTCCGCCCTGCCAAGTTCGCCGCTGGCGATTTCCCCCGTCGTGAATGCTCCCAAGTCGGCTCTGTCTCTACGGCGGAGCCGGCTCACCTCCACACCCCACGCAGCACGCTGCCTTGTAACCCAAGCGCGCGCCTGTCCTGCTTTCCTTGCCGTTTCAACGACTTGGAACGCCATAGCGTTGTTGGGACGAGTGTGTTTTTTGAGCATACAAACGTAGTACGACCCGGTTACAGGGCGCGATATCAAGGACTTGTGTTGGACCGGCAGGGAATTTCCCAAGACTTGCAAATTGTCTCGCTCCTTAAAAGCAGTCAATCTGACTGCGCGCATGATTGCGCCCGCTGTTGAAAGCCGTCAATTTGACTGCATGGCTGAAGTCATTTTCGAGCCACCTCAACCACACAAAAGCGGGTCTCTTGGTGCCTCCTCGCTGCGAGTTTCAGCCAGACTGGCGTACTGTAAGGTGATCGAATTTATACGGGAGGGTGCGAAAACCGATGGCGCAAACAGTGACAAGAACCATCCGGGTGACCCCGGAACAGTGGGAGAGAATCGAAAAGATCGCCGAACAACGCGATGTCTCCGCCAACCGACTCGTAGTCGAACTCGTCATGGAGGCCCTCGAACAACGGGGATGGCCGCGCTCCGAACTCGATATCCAGGTCGCGAAGGCGGCGTTGTTTGTTGCCCAAGTTCTCCGCCGCGACCTGATCAAGGCCGGACGCAAGGATGAAGTCGAGGAAATCCTGCGATTCGTCTCGGCATTGCTGCCCGAGTCTGCTGCCAAATCGCTGTCGTTACCGAATGCCCCGCCAGACGGAGCGGAGGGTGGCCATAGACTCTAAGAAAGCAATTGGACTTTGGGGGGGTAGGTAGGCTCCGGTTGTGACCTGACTCGGCGACGACCGCGGAACGGAACCTGTCAACGCCATTGAGACAGCGGTTGTTTTCATTTACTGCGCAGCCTTCGATGTAGTGGTTGGGTCTGGCGGGTTGATCCAGACCTGTTCGGGAAGCGCTTGGGGCTTGGGACTCCCTCGCACGAATCGCTCCGGGTTCCGGCTCCAGGCTTGGCGCAGGGTGCGTTCGCGTTTCTCAAGCCTGTGTCGGGCGCGCCCGTGATGGACATCCTCGGGGGTGAGCATCGCGATTCCGGAATGCCGATGCTCGCAGTTGTACCAAGGGAAGAAGGTACGGCAGAAGGCGGTTGCGTCGGCGATATCCTCAAAGCGCGCGGGGAAGCCGGGATGGTATTTCAGGGTCTTGAACTGCGCCTCGGAGAAGGGGTTGTCGTCGCTGACCCTGGGGCGGCTGAGCGAGCGGGTGACGCCGAGGTTGGCGAGGAGTTGTGCGGTGCACTGGCTGGTCATGGGTGCGCCGCGGTCGGAGTGCAAGGTAAGCACCTGGGGCTGGATGCCCTGTTTGAGGCACGATTGCTCAATGAGCCGGCTGGCCAACGCGGCGCTCTCGCGTTCGGCGACCATCCATCCCACCACATAGCGGCTGAAGATATCGAGCAACACATAGAGGTAGAAGCCGGTCCAGGGTTTGGGTCCGAGCAGGCGCGTGATGTCCCATGACCAGACCTGATTCGGCGCGCTGGCGACGAGTTCGGGTTTGGAATAGCGCGGATGGGTAAGTTGATTGCGCCGTTCTCGCACCGGCTGTTCAGCAGCCAGGAGGCGGTACATCGTGCGTTCCGAGCACAGGTATTGCCCTTCATCCAGCAGGGTCGCGACGATCTCGGCGGGCGAGCGGTCGACGAATCGTTCGCAGGCGAGCACCTCGAGAACCTGCTCGCGCTCGCTATCACTCAGCGCCCGGGCGGGCGTCTTTCGGGGCTGCTGGCGCCCGGGAGCGGGCCTTTGACGACGGTAGAACGTTGCTCTGGACACCCCCAACGCCCGGCAGGCCGGCGCAATGCCGACTTTCGTCGCGAGCGAGGTGGCGGCCATCAGCAGGAGTTCGCGCCGTTGAGGCTCAATCCCAGCAGCCCGGCAACTTTTCCCTGGACTTCGAGAATCGTGCGCGCGGTGGCGAGTTCCTTCTCCAGGCGCGCCACTTTTGCTTCGAGCCGGCGAACTTGGGCGCTGGCGGGGTTGGACTGCGCCGGCTTGGCGCCGCGCTTGCGCGGTGTCAGGCTCTGCAGCGCACCCCGGCGACGAGCCTTGCGCCACGCCGACAGATGCGAACTGTATAGCCCCTCGCGGCGTAACAGCCGTCCAACCTCGCCCGGTTCCGCGCAGCGATCCGCCTCCTCGACGATCCGCAGCCGGTACTCGGCGGTGAACCGGCGACGGGTCGGCTTGGCGATGACCTCCGGATCTGGGCCGGGCCGCGCCGGCGGAGCCCCGGCCCTGGGGGCCTCGTCGCTACGCTCCTCACCCCCCAGGGCCGGCGCGTTCGCACCCATCACCATCATTGAATCCCTGTCGTCTGCTTTCATCATTACTCCTCTCTACCGCCCTTCAATAATTCCAAGGGTAGCCGGTGTCTCAACAATGTTGGCAGAAAGGGGAACGAGACTGGCAAAGTCGGCACGAGGGAAAGAGTCTGGAGGTACCCACCGCTTGCATGACATCGACCTTGGGCCTAGTGCCATGCTCATCACTCTCCTTTCAAGATCGGCGCGTCAGCATTTATCACTTGTCATAACAAATTTCCGTCTGCTTCATTGTTGTCCCATATCCATCGTGCTCTATATAGTTTCAAATAGCCGGTTTTCCAACTATGTTGGTAGAGAGGGGTGCTCTCGTTCTCTGTACGGACTTGCCCGGGTAGAATCCACAGCATGAAACAAGCGAAAGTAGTCGACTTGTTCTGCGGTGCTGGCGGACTCACGTACGGGCTTGAGCAAGCTGGCCTGAATGTCGTGGAAGGGGTTGATGTGGACGATCAATGTCGGTATGCATACGAGACCAATACGAAGGCGCGATTCGTCTCCAAGGATGTTTGGGACTACGATGCGAACGATGCATGGTCGGCGTGGGACGATGCCACAATCCATATTCTCGTCGGCTGTGCTCCTTGTCAGCCATTTTCGACCTACGCTCGAGGCCCTACATCGCCTAAATGCCATTCTCATAGATGGGGACTTATTGAGCGCTTCGCGAAACTCATCAATCTGACACGCCCCAACATCGTCTCAATGGAGAACGTGCCACCACTGGCGCACACCCGAACCTTCCGGTCGTTCGTCCGAGGTCTCGACTCGGCGGGGTACGAAGTCGCTTATGGGGTAACGGACTGCCAAATCTACGGGGCTCCTCAAGCGCGTCGCAGACTAGTATTGCTCGCCTCAAGCATCGGGCCGATCAAGTTAGCCAAGCCATCACACCCTGACTCCGCAATGTGGATGGATGTTCGTTCCGCGATCGGTCATCTACCTGCGCTGCATGCAGGGGAGGTAGATCCGGGCGACCGACTCCACCGTTCGAGTCGACTTTCGAAGCGAAACCTCGCCCGCATTCGTGCTTCGACGCCGGGGGGCACATGGCGCGACTGGCCTGCCTCTCTCGTGTCTCCCTGCCATCGACGCGCGACGGGGAGAACCTATCCGTCGGTCTACGGACGAATGGAGTGGAATCGGCCGGCACCGACGATTACCGGACAGTGCTTCGGTTTCGGGAACGGGCGCTTCGGCCATCCCGAACAGGATCGCGCGCTAACGCTGCGCGAAGCGGCGCTATTGCAAACCTTTCCAAGGGAGTTTCAATTCTTCGGTTTCGATCAGCCCTTTCCGGGGATGAAACCAGTCGGTCGCATGATCGGCAACGCGGTGCCGCCTGTGCTGGGCCGCGTGATCGGCGAAAGCATTATTCGCCATCTTGACACGATGGCCGCCTGACGTGGTTGACTCGCCCACTACGCTCTCGGACATCTTCTCTCTTACGGTTGAGGACCTCACTGACGAAGCGGATGTACGCGATGGCGTTCTCGACCGTGAGGCAGTGGATATTCTCTATCTGCGGCGGGGAATCAAGCCTGCGCAGGCGGTCGCCATTGAACAGGCGCTGAAGTCGGCGGGCATCATCATTCGCGAAGACGAGTCCGAGTTTCCGCTGCCGTCGGCGAACCCCCCAAACCTCTTCGCCACGGCGCTTGACTATCTTCTGTGGTGTGCTCGCGAATATCGATTCCTGTCGCGCGACGAGGAGGCTGCCTACGGCGAAGCTATCCAACGCGCATGTCTTATCAAGGAAAAGCCCGCCTCAGAGCGATCTGATTGGGACCGTCGCTTGGTGGAGGCCGGAGCCAGGGCGCGATCCCGGCTCGTGCTCTCGAACATTCGACTCGTCGCGAAATTCGCCAACTATCCGAGTGTTCAAGGTGGTCTGGAGATGGACGATTTGGTGCAGGTCGGTCTGTTGGGATTGATATATGCGGCGGAACGCTACGATCCTACTTTCGAAACCCGATTCTCCACCTACGCGGTCTGGTGGATCCGTCAATCGATTTCACGGGCGATCGACGATGAGGGACGTACGATCCGACTTCCTGCCCATATTCAGGAGCGGGTTCGGAAGTACCGTCGAGTCCGCCGTGCACTTGAATCCGTCGGTGCGTCCCAGCAAAATGACATCTTGCGCGTGGCTGCTGCGCTCGGTTGGACTGTGACTGACACGGCCCGTATTGCAAACCTCGCAGAGATGCGAATCGTATCGTTGGACGACCGTATCGAACCCCGAGGTAAGACGACGACATACGTGGATCGAATACAGTCCGACACCCCTTCCCCAGAGAGCCTCTATGAAGTCTTTGAGCGCAATGCGTGTTTGCGTAGTCTCGTCCAAGGACTCCACAATCAGCGGCTCCAAGACATAGTGGTAAGCCGCTTTGGCCTTGACGGCAACGACGCGCTGACGCTCCAAGAGTTGGGAGAACGATACGGCGTGACCAGAGAGCGAATCCGGCAGCTTGAGGCCAAGGCGTTGCGGACACTTCGGCAGCGTGCATGTGCCAGCGAATTCCTTCCCTCCCTGATGCCCGACCGATGATGTTGACAACGGATCGGCACGTCGCTGCAGGACGCTGCGTGGATTGGCTCGTCAAACGCGTACAAGCTGATGCCTCGGGTTCAGAAGAGCAGGAGAGCAAAACCGATCCCCGAGGACGGTTCTGGTTAGGCAGGCTTGCGCCCGCTTCCGAGATCGCCATTTCTGATCTGGGTGAACGGGCGGAGCGACTGGAGCCTTGTGCAGTCGGCATTCGATTTCTCGTCGAGCGCGGCTCCGGGCCCTTGGTCGTGGAATGCAACGCTCGTTTCTCCGTTTGGCGACGACACGACTGCTCTCCACGATGGCGTAAAACGGGGCCATTGCAGGTCTCCGCCAGAGTGGTCGTCGATCCCGACTCGGGCGAACCAACGACGGTACGAAGACCGTTCGAGGAGGCGCTCGGTGCAC
Source organism: Gammaproteobacteria bacterium (assembly GCA_965115835.1). Classification (GTDB taxonomy): domain Bacteria; phylum Pseudomonadota; class Gammaproteobacteria; order Steroidobacterales; family Foliamicaceae; genus Foliamicus. The sequence continues at coordinate 1,092,898 of OZ220471.1, read as the reverse complement.
TCAAAGGTATGGGGCTCGCGGCCTATGTCCGTATCTCCGCCGTTCCCCAATCTAACGGACATGTTGAGGTTGAGGCCGAGTTCGTCAATGACTCGGATCACGAATCGCCCCACATAGACGATGTCGCCCGGGGGCGATTGTTCGAGTGCGCACTGCGAGTGCGTGCCTCACGGACAGCCTACTATCTCCTCGAATCTCTTCCAGACAGTTTTCGGTACAACCGCCGAGTCCCCGCATGGGGCGTAAACTGCGGCGTCATACGGATTCATAACGACGATGGCTCGACCGTCTTCAAGACAGTAGACCTCCCCGCATGCGATAAGTCGCACCCGAAATTCTGGAACACGGACGATGATCCTCCCGATCTCACCTTCGCGTGCTTGGAATCCGATCCGACCCCTTCGTGCGAGGCGCTGCTCAAGTCTCTCGTGCGATGGGGTAGCGAAGCGTGGCGTGAATCGGCTTTCGGCTACGAGATACGGGATTGGACCGAAGCGATGCATACCGAGTTCAAGGCCGAGCACAAGGGATTCGAGACCGAATGTGCACGTATACGCGAAGGGATCAAGCTACTCCGTTCGAATCCTCGCCTCAGCCGCGCCTTCCGAATGATGAACGCAGCCATGGCGTACTCCGCTCGGAACGCAGAAGGAGAACTTCGCTACGATGGCTGGCGCCCGTTCCAAGTGGGTTTTCTCCTTGCGAACCTCGGTGCCTGCCTCGGTCAGGAAACGGAGACGGTCGATATCATCTGGTTTCCGACGGGTGGAGGAAAGACTGAGACATACCTCGGGCTGATTCTAACGACGGCTTTCTTCGATCGCCTGCGCGGTAAGACAACCGGCATCACGGCATGGTCCCGCTTTCCGCTGCGCCTTCTGTCGCTCCAGCAGACGCAGCGTTTCGCGAACGCAATCGCTGGCGCAGAGATCGTGAGGGACCGTGAAGGTCTCGGGGGCGACTCGTTCGGCCTTGGCTTCCTGATCGGCGGCAGCTCGACGCCCAACGAGATCAAGGACGCCAAATCCGAACACAAACGAGGCGAGTGGGACTACCAAGATGTTGCGATGCCCGAACGCTTGCGCACACTTCAGGTGTGTCCGTTCTGCAAGCGGGACTCGATCAAGATGCAGTTCCGCATCAAGTTCTGGCGCCTCGAACATCATTGCACGAACGCAGCGTGTCATTGGGGACCGGGAGAGCCGCTGCCCATCCATGTGGTCGACGCCGAGGTATGGCGTTACCTTCCCACCGTGGTGGTAGGCACCCTCGACAAGGCTGCGGGCATCGCCTTTCAAGCGAACATGCGGGGCATGGTCGCCGCACCGCAGGGGTTCTGTCCGGTCTCAGGCCACGGGCACACCTATGCCCGCCGACTCAAGCGGCCTCACGGTTGTTTGCATCCGCGATGCGACGTACCAACCGGGGTTCTGCCTATGGCTCCCGAGCTCTACGGCGTCACCTTCCGGTTGCAGGACGAACTCCACCTGCTGCGCGATAGCCTCGGGGCGGTGGATGCGCACTACGAGGCCGTGTTCGATCAGCTTCAGGAGATCGGGTCGGACAGACGACCGAAGATCCTCGCCTCCTCGGCGACCCTGAGCGGCTACGATCGCCAAGCTGAGGTTCTGTATCGTCGGCGGGCACGTGTGTTTCCTCACCCCGAGCCGAAGGCTGGACAAGGATTTTGGGCCAGTTCCGATTTGTACGGCATGCGTCGATTTCTCGCGGTGGCACCTCGTGGACAGACGATCGAGTACGCACTTGATCGAATGACCGTTTCTCTTCAGACCGCTGTCCGAGAGCTCAATGCCGACCCGGAGACGGTGGCTCCGTCGTTCGGAGTTCACCCCACTCTCGCACCGTTCCTCCTTGATCTCTACGGCACAAACATCGTCTACGGCAACACCCTGCGCGATCTGGACGCAGTCGTGCGCTCAGCCGAAACGCAATGGGGCGACATCCCTGATCCCGTGCCGAATGTCGTCGCTCTAACCGGTCGGACGGTCTTCTTCGATGTATCCGACACCTTGGACAAGCTCGAAAATCCCGACGAGGACTTCGGTCGAAGGATCCATGTCGTTGCTGCCTCGTCAATGATGAGTCATGGCGTTGATGTCGACCGACTTAATGTCATGACTATGTTGGGCCTTCCATTAACGACCGCAGAGTTTATTCAAGCGACGGCGCGCGTGGGACGGCGCTGGCCCGCGCTGGTATTCGTCGTCCACAAGATCGCCCGAGAACGCGATGCGAGTGTGTTCAGGATGTTTCCCCAGTACGTGAGCCAAGGTGATCGCTTCGTGGAACCCATTCCGATCACGGGCCGAAGTCGCAGAGTCCTCGAACGCACCCTGCCAGGACTGGCTTTCGCCCGCATCCTGTTCATGCATGAACCGAAGGCTCAGGGCAGCCTGTGGAAGGCGTACCAGCTGCGGCGATATCTTGAGGGTATTCCTGATTTCCAAGATGAGGAGATCAAAGCGTTGCGCGCAATGCTGGGCTACGACGATCCCGGAACGGCCGTGCTTGGACGGGATGTCGCCGAGTGGTACGAGCGCTTCGTCGCGAACATTGGGGATCCCGGGCGCGGAGACGAGTGGGCAAGCCAGTTGGGCCCCGGAGGCAGTCCGATGCTGTCGCTACGCGATGTCGAGGAACAGGTTCCAGTTCGTGGAGCCGACCCAACGTGAAGGACAGTCGAAGCGCTTCGCAAATCCTTTTCGGCCTGCTGCCCGAGCAGACGCTCGACGCACGCGGAGGCGTGTGGAAGGTTCGCTCGTGGAACACCCAGTCAGTGCATGATGTGGATGTCGATGAGCTGCGGCGCGAGCTTGTGCGCTGTGCCGCCCCTTGGGAGCATGAGGGCAGGGACGAAGGATTCGCCACAGCGTTGCGCCAAGGCCGTCCGGTGCGCGTGGAGACACTCAATCGGCAGGACGGGATTCGTGTGGACCCATTCCCTCGCACATGGCGATGCAAGCAATGCAGCCGACTTCATTCCGGCCCGCGCAGAAGGTGTGATTGCGGCTCTGCCGGCCCGCACGGTCAATTGCCATTCGTTTTGTTTCACGATGCCTGTGGCGCGATCAGGGCACCATTCTATCCGAGGTGCTCTCAGCACGAACAGGTTCGCATGGAGCTACCGGGAACGACCAATCTCGGAGAGATTCGGCTGAGCTGCCCCATCTGTGATCGCGACCTCGGGAAGGGATTCCTAAACATGCGGTGTCAATGTGGCCTCTCCGGCCAGCGACGCCAGCCGGGAGACAGAATGGAATTCGCGGTGCATCGATCGGCTGCAGTCTACACGCCGCGCTCGGTGGTCATGGTGAATCCTCCTTCGAAGACGCAGATGCGGCGACTGATGGCAGCCGGAGGCGGGGAAGCTGCACTCTCGTGGGTCGCCGACGGGTTGCGTGTTCGTTGGATGGATGAACAAGACGGCGCGAAAAAGGCGGCACTTCGCCACCAATTAATCGAGAGCGGCATGGACCAAGACACTGTCGAGCGGATGATGGCCGTATCGAATCTCTCCGACGATGGTCACGCCGCCATCGAAGCATCGCCTACCGCCGTCGAGGAGGCTCGCAACGAAGCCGTCGCTATTGCGCTCGCCACATCAGAGTCGCGGCAGACCGTCGAAGATCTCGTCGAAGCATCCCACACCGCCGTCAAAGTACGCTATGTCGAACGGTACTCGGCGTCGCTCGCCAACGCGGGGTTCTCACGGGTTGATCTAGTCGAGAAGTTTCCGGTTCTCACGGGACAGTTCGGGTACACCCGTGGCGATCGTGACCCGGGTCGAGCTCGCCTTCGCACGTTCGTGCGTAACGACGGCACCTTCGTGGTGTACGGTGATCTCGCGGCAACCGAAGCGTTGTTCGTGCGGCTTCACCCGAGTGTCGTGCGCACTTGGCTTGCTGCACGGGGGCATATCATACCCAATCGCAACGCCGACATTCGGAACGATTACGAAGCTGTTCTCACGGCCTTTGGAGACGATCCAAGCAGTTCGCCCGTGCGCGACGATGTGGTGTGCCTCATTCACTCAATGTCTCACCGGATGGTGAGACAAGTCTCCTTCTACGCAGGGATCGACCGCAATGCACTGTCCGAGATTATCTTTCCCTTCACACTCGCCTTCGTCACCTATGCTGTCCCACGTGGAGATTTCGTGCTCGGTGGTCTCCAAGCCCTGTTTGAGCACGATCTCCACACGGTCCTCAATCGCGTCGTGAACGACGAGCATCGATGCGCGTTGGACCCTGGATGTTCCGCAAACCCGCAGGGCGCGGCTTGCGCCGTCTGTCTGCATCTCGGCGAGCCGTCCTGCCGTCTGTTCAATACGCGTCTCGACAGGACCCTACTGTTCGACCCTCGCAGAGGGTACTTCGCCGTTGCCGCTGCGTGGGATGCTACCTGATCTCCTTAAAGCCAACCCCGGTGGCCAAGTGCATCCACGCCATCATGAGACTCCCCTTGCCAACCACGCCGTTCACTCACCTGATGCACCGATGGTGCATATCTTCATGCGAGCCCGCCACTACAGGATGAAGCCCAAGAAGCACTACCTGACTGCAGACGAGATGGCACTTTCAAGCGGGGATCTTGCATGAGTCTGGAAAAAGTTCGGCGCATTCTTGTGGGTCGCCTTGACGAGGGAGACCGAGGCGACCGCGGCTGGTTTGTTATAACGCGCGTTCATGTCGCAGTATCTTGGTTGAAAGGTATTGCCGAATATTTGGAGAGCCGGGGCGGCGAAAGTGTCATTCATTTGACTGGCCTCGACTACCGGAGGCTCGCGAAGATTGTTGAAACGGACATTGACGACCCGGGTATGCTATTACGACGCCATCACCTGCTGGTAATGGACAAGCCGTTGCAACTTCTGCAGCGTGTGAACAACCAGAATTGGAACCAGATTGTTCTTACAGATCGGGGCCGTGATCTCGCCTGTACGGATGATCCTGCAGTGGTGCTTGAGACATCCCTTTCCGCGATTCGGTTTGCAGCCGAACCTTGGACACCACCCAATCGAGTCAAACAATACAAAGACTTTGATCTGCCGGTTTATGAGGTCGCAAAACAGGTTCTGGGATGTTGCGATGGGTATATTGACCGGAACGAATTTGACCTCTTTGTTTCTCGCATACGACACAGCGATGAAGTGCCCCAAGCAGCCACCGCAATCGCGACTTATCGTGCACTTACACCTGAAGAAAAGAATAAGCTTCGCATTGAGGTTCGCGATCGGGTACCGAACGACAAGGCTTATAGAAACTGGCGCGATGTGGGGTTGCACACCTTTTCGCTATTCTCGCTCGGCACCAGTATGGTGCGTGAAGGAAAGCGACTCCTGCTAACGGCCAAGTGGGTAGGGGCACATGCCGCGCCGACCGAAGATCCCGAGACCCGCATCGTACCTGCGATGCCCATCTTGCCGGAAGCAGTATTCACCCCGCAACTTCGGATGCCAGAACCACCGGAAGTGGAAGATCTTCTTTCCCCACCTGCAACACGCGTGAGCAATGATGGTGCGGATGCGGAAAGCTTTGTTGCAAAGGTGCTGCGTTCTCAGGATTGGGAGGTTCTTTTTTACACCAATCGGCGTGGGTACGGTTTCGATCTTTGGGCACGGCGGAAAGATCAAGCGATGGTGGTTGAGGTAAAGAGTAGTATCGCCGAGTTAGGCACAGTTAGCCTAACGCCGACGGAGTACCGGGCGGCACAGAAACATCGTGACAATTATGTTTTGGCACTCGTCGAGTACATGAACGAAGTCGCCCCGCGCCTTCGCATGATTCAGAATCCCGTGGCGGCACTCCAAATTAAGAAGCGCAGATTGACCAGCTACGTGGTTACCCGCTCCGAATGGCTGCGGGTTGCCGACGGAATCGTATAAATCAGGACTCCCTCGTAGCCTCTCGGTCCCGCCAGTCTCTTCCTCTGTTGGGCTACGCTCTTTGGCGGGGATTCTTGACGCTTGATAGCAACTACCATAACATGGTAGTTGCTATCAAGCAGGAAACCATTTGGAATAGAAACGATGGCGCAGTCGTACAAGAATGTCTACTTCAAGGACTATCCTAAATTGGCATCAGCCCGCTCCAGTTTGACTCTCGCATTTGGCAAGAGAGACGAAAACCTTTACGATGCGGTACGCCATCTTTCTAGCGATTCCCTCCGAAATGCACTCGGTTACGATAGCTTCACGGCCCTCCGAGAGGATGCCCAAGCGGAGGATAAAACTCTTAACGCGTTCTGCCTAACAATTCTTCGCAGTCATCATGAGGCCCATGGGCAATCGGCCGCCGCGTGGCTGCCAGGTTTCGAGACCCATAACCCCTTGGTTTTCGATCCGATTCAGGCGACCTTCAACGGCGGCCGTCACGAACCACTGCACGAATGGTATCCTTGGTTGGAGGGATATTCACCTGCGTTCGTAGAGTCAGTTATCGGCAGATATTGCCCGAATGCAAGAAGCGTTTTCGACCCTTTCGGCGGCACAGGGACAACAGCGCTTACTGCGTCCCGCCTTGGCAAGGATGCACACTATGCCGAAATCAACCCACTTCTCCAGTTTCTTACAGCTTCGAAGGTCATAGCGCTTCGGTTGCGTGACCGATATCGCAATGGCTTGGCGGGCGAACTCAGAACGCTCAGCAAAACTTTGAACGAGCGAATCGACGCCAATCGGCAAGATATCCGGTTGAAACAGACTTACGATGCAGTGTTCGGTGATAGTACGTTTTTTGACAGCGATGTGTTTACCGATGTACTGCGCTGCCGGACTTTGATTGACAACATCGGATGTACTGCTCCGCTGTTGGCGCGTTTCTTGACTATTGCTGTTCTTCGCGCCCTGATCCCAGCTTCTCGACTAATTCGCCGAGGCGATCTGAGGTTTAAGACCAAGAAGGAAATGGAGCGTGGATGCATCAAGTTGCGGGATGAGATTCGCGCAGCACTGGCTTTGATTGCCTATGACATTGAGGATATATCGCTAATTGACCAAGCACCAGTTCTGCTGCTAGAGAACGCAAAAAATTTGGACCGAGTTCCTGCTCTTTCTGTCGACACAGTGATCACAAGTCCACCTTATCTCAACGGAACAAATTATTTTAGGAATACGAAGGTAGAGTTGTGGTTCATGCGCTGCCTGAAAGAGCGCAGAGATTTGTCTCGATTCCGCTTCAACTCAATGACTGCGGGAATTAACGATGTAACCGCCAGCAAGCTTGTCGGTGAAATGCCACCTAGTGCTGCACCGGTCGTAAAGGCACTAGAAGCCAACGCCTACGATGTGCGAATACCTCGTATGGTTGCGTGTTTCGCTTCAGAAATGCACCAAATTCTTCATGCGTTGGCGTTACATACTCGGAAGAACGGCATGATCGTCATTGATATCGGGGATTCTGCGTATGCCGGTGTACACGTTCCGACGGATCAATTCATAGTAGAGTCTCTGGACACTGCTGGGTTCGACCTCAGCAACGAGATGACGTTGCGTCAACGGTGCTCGCGCGGCCAAACTAAACTGACGCAGAAATTACTTGTATTTACTTCGAAGCCTAGGAGGCGCACGATCACCCAGCGCACAATGAAGCAATCAAGCGAGTGGTTGTCAGCGTGGTCAGACTTCAAGAAGTTTTTGCCGCATCGGCAGGGTAGTTTTGCAAAGCGCAACTGGGGGCATCCACGCCATTCGCTCTGTTCTTATCAAGGTAAGATGAAACCATCACTTGCGACGTATCTCGTGAAGACCTTCACAACGCCCGGTAGCCGGTTACTGGATCCATTCTCGGGTGTTGGCACGATTCCGTTTGAAGCCGCGCTCCATGGAGTCGAGAGCTGGGGTTTTGACATTTCGCCACCTGCAGTTCACATCACAGCCGGAAAAATTGGGCAGTGCGTTGCAAAAGCATGTGAGACAACCGTCAAGAAACTTGAGGAATATTTGCGAGTTCGGAAGGTAGGAACAAGCGAACGCAAGTCTGCAGAGTCGATTCGATTCAATGGCACTCTAGCCTCCTATTTTCATGAAAAGACACTTGAAGAAATACTGCTGGCTCGGAAGTATTTCCTTAAAAATCCACCTGTGAGCGCCTCGCAGTCTCTTGTTTTTGCTTGTCTGTTGCATATCCTCCACGGCAATCGTCCCTATGCGCTCAGTCGCCGTTCGCATCCTATCACGCCGTTTGCACCAAGCGGAAAAACAGAATATCGAGCAATAATTCCAAGGCTTAGCAACAAAGTGGAGCGTAGTCTGGCGACGCCGATACCGGATAATTTTGTTCCTGGCTACTCAATGTTCCAAGACGCTACAGCATGGTGGCCAGCCAATGTTGAAGATCTGGACGCTGTGATCACTTCCCCACCTTTTTTCGACAGTACACGATTCTATCTCGGGAACTGGATGCGCCTGTGGTTCTGCGGTTGGGAGATAAATGACTTTCGAGAACGACCGATGACATTCGTTGACGAACGACAAAAGCACGGCTTCGAGGTCTACTTTTCCGTTCTGCGACAGTGTCGAGAGAGATTAAAGCCGGGCGGTGTAGTTGTATTTCATTTAGGCACCAGCAAGAAATGCGATATGGCGAAAGAGATGGCTCGAATCGCCAGAATGTGGTTTCGGGTGGCGGACATATATACAGAATGCGTTACCCATTGCGAAAGCCATGGTATTCGCGATAAAGGGACCGTGATAGGTCATCAGTTTCTGGTGCTGCAATAGTTGCGTTTCCTTTCTGCCAACATTATTGAGATACCGGCAAAGATCATGAATGGAGTATCGGGACGACTGAACAAGATCCAGTATCTTGTTGATACGAGGTTCGCCAGCGTCGCTGCGCTCGGTAGCGATCCGCGGTTTCAGACCGAACCGCACAAGGCAAAAAAGCACGGCCTGAAGAATGTGATCGTAATCTTCGTCTAACGGGCAGTTTACGAAGACATTTCGATCAAAGTCGTCGTCCTGTGGCAAATGGCGCTATCCGCGTGGCGGGAAGGGATCCTTCCCGTAGGAATCGCGCTCGCGAATGCGGCCATCCCGTCCGTAGATGAACACCTCGCCACCCTGATTGCGGGCGATTTTCCGGGCAACCCTGATCGCCTCGCGCTGGGTGTTGAAGTGACGCGTAACCCTTTCAGCGCCTGTCTTGCGAACCGCCCACTTGCCCCCGCGCGGGACAACATGCTGATTCTTTGTTGTCACTGGCTGAACTCCTGATTGGTGCGATCAAAAGTGTAACACACCGGCCACTTCGGGATCCTCTGAAAATGTGCGCTACAAGCCAAGATCCATCCCGGTTTCGCGACCCCTTTCCAGCATCGAACTTGACCGTTCCCTGGCGACATTTCGCTCGGGTGTGCGCTCGGGCTCACGATCATTTTGCAGTTTTTCATTCCCTGTATCGCTCGCTTGTTCCCTGACCATTTCGCCGACCCCTTCCAGCGCTGCGATGCGCTCGCCGGTGACGGCCTCCAGTTGTTCGCGCAGCGCTTTCGCGTCGTCGGTGACGAGTTCGGCGCGGTCGCGCGCACGGCTGATCTCGACATAGAAGCTCTTCTGCGTGGTGAGTTTCGGATGGTTTGCTTCCATGGCGGCGATCACGTTGTCGACGGTGCGGCCCTGGAAGGCGTGCACGGTCGAGGCCCAGGCGTGGTCGAGATGGCGCAGTTGCGGGTCGCCTTCGCCCAGACTCAGCGTGCGCCCGTCCTCAAGCCGGAACGACACCCGGTTGTCCTTCACCCCGGTGATTTCGGCGGTTCCGCTGTTGACGAGTCCGAGCGCCTTGTCGTTGCGGGTCCAGCGGATGCGGTCGCCGGCGCGCAGTTCGATTCCCTTGATCCTGTAGACCTCGCTGCCGCCGCGCCGTCCGGCGATCTCACCCGGTTTCCAGCGCACGGCGCCTCCGTCGCTTTCCTCAAGCAGCACTTCCCTGCGTTCGTGATCGACTCCGAGGACCCGCCGTTCGTCGCCCTTCCCGACCCCGATCCGCTTGTAAGGCCGGTGGAAGGCGACCACATCGCCCGGCGCGTAGTTGCCGGCGAGCGCCTTTTCGGCGTTGGTGTAGCCCTTCGAGACCAGACGGTCGGTCCGCAGGGCGGGTCCGTGGATTCGGCCCTCGCGGGCGAGGCGCTCGCGGATATGGCCGTTGACGGTCTGGCGCAGTTCGTGGCTCGGCGCCATCACCCCGGTGCGCTCGCGGTCTTGCGGCGCGAGCGCGAGCCAGCGCGCGGCGACGGTGCCTGCGATGTTGTCGGCTTTGACCTGGGCGATGTCGGATCCGAGTTTGTCGAACGCCCTGCCGATCTCGCCCGCCAGACTCGCCTCGACGGCTTCCTTCAGGGCGGGGTCGCGCTGGCGCATGATCTCGTCCATGACGGCGGTCTTCATGCCGGCCTGCTGGAGTTGGGCGAACGGCTTGCCGGCGTCGACCGCGTCGAGTTGCTTTGAGTCGCCGACCAGCACCACCCGGGGGATGCGAAGGACGCCTGCGATCCGGAGCAGGTCGCGGGCCTGGACGGTGGAGGCGAGCGAGCCCTCGTCGACCACCAGGACGGTCTTCGCGAACGCCGCGCGCATCTGCCGTTCGCCCTTCTTCGTGAGGCGGCCCCCGGCGACGCCGGCGTTGCGGGCGAGGAAGAGCTGGAGCGTCTCGCTTTCGATGCCCGCTTCCCGGCCGAGCGTCTGCGCCGCCGAGGCTGAGGGGGCGAGGCCGATCATGCGGTAGCCTTGGCGTTCGGCGAGCGCGCGCGCCCGGTTGAGCATCGTGGTCTTGCCAGTGCCGGCGTAGCCCTGCACGCCCACCACCCGGTCCTTCGCGCCGAGGATGAGCTTGACCGCCTCGCGCTGGCCGTGGGTCAGCGCTCCCCTGTGCAATCGCGCGCCCGCCATCCAGCTTCGCATCACGGGCCGGCCCCGGGCCTGTCCGGAGCGCATCAATCCGATGGTTTCGCGTTCGTCGGCGAGTGCTTTGTCGGTGGTGAGGCCGTCGCCCGATGGATGCGCGGGCGCGGCATGGAGCGCGCCGGTCTTGCCGAGATCGCCGATCGCCTGTTCCGCCTCTGCGATGGAGACCTCGCCGGGACGCCAGGCAAGTGTGGCGGCCAGCAGTTCGGAGCGGGAGAACACGGCCTCGCGCTCGGCGAGATGGGCGAGCGCCCATGCCGCGGCCTCGCCCGCCCGGGTCTTCGCCGCGCCTTCCGGTCGGGCGGGTTCCGCCTGTCGGGCAGCGCTGCCGGTGGACGGCGCTTCCCGCGACACGGCCTCCGCCTCCCGTGCTGCGTCCCGCGAGCGGGCGTCGGCGACCAGCGCCTGGGCATCGAACCCGAGTCCAACGGCCTGACGCTGCCAGCTTCCGCGCAATGCCGCCTTGTCCACATCGCGCTTGTGCGCCCGGGTCATCAGCGCCGCGCGTTCGGCAAGGCGCGGGTTCGTGGCCGTGTCTCCGGCGCCGCGCCCGGCCACCGCCGCCTCGATCTCGGCGCGCCGGGTCGAGAACGCCTCGATGACCCGCCTCGGCACTCCCGCGATCTCGAACCGCCCGTCGGCATGACTCTTCTCTGTCCGGTAGCCGAGCCGGGCAAGCGCCTGCGCGAGTTCGCTGCGGTAGACCATGCCGATCAGCTTCTGCTGGCGGTAGAGCGATTCGTTGGCCATGGTGCGCCACTTGCCGTCCTGTCCCCGCACCATGTTGGCGAGCACGGCATGGGTGTGGAGCTGGGGATCGAGGTTGCGGGACGTGTCATGCCGGAACGTGGCGACGACCGTCTTCTGGTTGCCCGAGCGGACCATCCGTCCGGTCTGCGGATCCCGCAGGCGGGTCTCGGCGGCGTGGGTCTCGACCCAGGCGAGCGCGCTCGCCACTGCCCGACCGTGGGCCTTGACCACCCGCTCGTCGCCACCGACAAGCGCAGCGAGCGAGACGGACTTCGGAGCGGAGAACGTCAGGTCGCGGCCGGGGCGGTGGGTGCGGTTTCCGTCGCGGTCCACGCGCCCGAGACCTTTGTCCGAGCCGTCCGGCACCCGGCCTTCGAGCACGGCCCTGAACAGTTCCGGGTCGACCGGACCCTCAAGGCCCAGTTCCGCAGCGCCCATGCCGGCCCAGACGCTGGCTTCCCTGTGCGCGGGATCGTTCTTTGCGTAGTAGCCGTCGCGCTCGTAGTAGGACACGCCCTGGGCGGGCGAGGCGACGGCGCCGACCGAGACGACCATCAGAGCCAGTCGCAGGCCGGACGGGTGTCTGTGTCGGCGGGCTCGATCTCTTCCCCGGTACCCCGCATGACGCTCCCGGCCCGGGCTGTCGCGCCGGGCCATTCTGCAGTCGCGGCAGCGTCTTCGCACCCGGGCTCCGGAGGCGCGTCGATATCGCGGGGCGATGTGTCCGGGCCCGGTCCGGCTTCTCGCGTCGATATCTCTCCCGCCTGTTGGCTGGCGTCACGCCGGGAGTCACCTTCCGCATTCCCGGAGCCGGATTCCGGGCCGGGTTGCTCGGGCACCGCAGGATTGCCTTCGCGCCCGGATTCTGCCGGTGTCCCGGCATGGCGGGCTGGCCTGTTCAGGTCCGATGCGGCGTTTCCTGGCTTGGCCTTGTCCGACCTGTTGGTTTCGCCGAACGCCCCCGAACCGTCGTCCGGCTCCAGCGGCGGAAGCAGCAGAAGGTCGCCGGGCGGCGCCGGCGCATCGTCCCCGGCATCCGGCGGCTGCGACGGAGGCGCTGCGGATTTCGGCACTTGCGTTTCCTGCTCTTCCGTTACAGGCGCATCCGGTTTCGGGTCCTGCGTCGCGCCCGTGTCCGATAGCCGTGGCACGAACCGCTCGGCGGCTTTCCGGCGCTTTACGTACTTCAGTCGGATCCGGGCGGCCGGCAGCGCCCCGGGGAAACGGAGCCAGCCGTTGAGGCTCTCCAGCCGCATGATCTCCGAGGCCAGCGCGAGCGGGCGCAGTTCGCGTTTCGGCGTCAGCGAGACGCCGTCGCGGATGGTGTTGGCGCCGTAGCTGAACCCCTCGGCGACCTCCTCGACCTCGGCGCGCCCCAGGCTTTCGGCCGACCACTGCGCAGTGTCGCGGTCCGGCGCAGCCAGCACCACGCGGGTGCCGCACAGCCCCGAGAGGGTCTCGGCGCCGTTGCGTCCGTACAGGTCCCTGAGCGCCGAGATCACCTGGATGCCGAGCACGAAGCAGCCGCCGAATTGGCGCGACTCGGCCAGCCCCGGCTGGAGCGACGGCACCTGATGCAGGGTCGGCAACTCGTCGAGCACGATCCAGATGCGGCGGCTGTCGTTCTGCTCCAGCGACAGCATGGCGTTGACCGCGACCTCCAGCCAGGTGGAGATCAGCCCGCGCAGGGACGCGTGCTGGTCGCCGCGCGAGGTGAGGAACAGGCATCCGCCGCGATCCTCCCCGGCGATCCAGTCGCGGATCGAGAACGGCGCGCCGGTATCGGGCAGATACTCCAGCGCGCCGATGTTGGCAGTGAGCATGGCGCGCACGCTGAGCGCGGTCTTCGGGTTGCCCGGATCGACGATCGACTGCGCGACCGTGCCTTCCATCGCCTCGGCCAGCCGGCTGAGGTCGGTCTTGAGCAGGTGCTCGACCAGCACGCGGTTCTCGCGAACGCCCTTCTTCCACAGCACGCCCGCTCCATTGGCGAACAACTGCCTTGCGGCGGTGACCCAGAACGGGTCGACGGTGTCCTTCTGCTGCGGGATCAGCGCAGCGGCCATGGTGTCGAAGTCGCGGAGGCTGCGCGCCTCGAAGAAGGGCGACCAGCGGGGGCTGCGCGCGTCCAGCGGGTTGAGCAGCACATCGCGCTTCGGATCGAGGAACGCGCGGGTGTAGCTCCCCATCTTGTCGTAGAGGACGCAGCGCTCGCCGCGTTTGCGGATCTGGGCCACGAGATCGGAGATCAGCACGGTCTTGCCGGAGCCGGTGGTGCCCGAGACGATGGTGTGCTGGGTCTCGGCGCGTTCGGGATACGGCACGCCGGCAACGGTGCAGGGCGGGAGTTTCGGGTCCGCGCGAGTGAGGTCGAGCGCGCGGCGGCGCAAGGAGCGGATGCGCCGTCGCAACTGGCGCGGCGTGGCGGTCTCCGCGCCCCGGATGCGGCGTCGGGCGTTGATCTGCCGGCCCCGCAGCCAGAACAGCGCAAGCAACAGCGCCATTGCGACCGCGGACGCCTTCGCTCCGAGTGCCGCGCCGGCGAACAGTTCCTCCTTGACCTTCTCGCGCATGGCGAGCGCCTTCGGGGAGGCGGCGATCTCCGGCAGCGTGAGCACGACGGCGCTGCCGTCGGGCTGGCGGACTTCCTGGCGCGAGGTGCGCTCATAGCCGATGCCGAGCTTGGCCTCGGCGACGGTGACCATGGCGGCGGCGTACCACTCGTAGCCGGTGGTGCGCTCCCACACGAGCCATGCGGGCGCCGCCAGTATCGAGAAGGCGGAAAGGAAGAACCCGGCGCGGATCAACTGGGCCCACATGCGCAGTCCGTGGAAGACGGTCTGGCCGCCCCGGAGGGTGCTCGATCCGACGGTTCTCATGCTCATGCTGCGGGGTTTCCCGTTGCGTCCGGATGCGAATGTCCGGAGTGCCTTCCGGTGTCGGCGGCCGACCGGCGTTGCGCCGCCGCGAGGGAGAGTCCGGCGGAGCCGCGGGCGAGGCGGCCGCGACCGGAGGGAACGGGCGCGCCGCCGATCCCTCCCGTTATCCGGAGACCGCCGCCATGCCCCGCAATCGCAATCCGCTGCCGCCTTCGGGCGATCTTCTGCGCCCGCGCCGTTCCTGGCGCGCGCGCCTCATCGTGTCCGGCCCGCTTGCCGGCGTCGTGCTGGCGGCCGTCGCGGGCGCCGGGCCCTGCGCCTCGCTGTGGGCGGCGGCCCTGGCATGGGCCGCGCTCGCGAGCCTTGCGGGCGCACTGGCGCATGGCGTTCGCAGCGCCGGCTTTTCGGCCTTCCGCAGAGGTCACAGGCTCCGGTCGCCGGAGGAAGACGGCGAACTCGACGAGTGGGCTTCGCGCACCGGGCGCTACGCCTGGTTTGGCGAGATGGAGGATCGCCTGCGCGACGATGATCGTCTGCGTGACGAAGGTGGCCTGGGCTGACCGCACTTCAGCGCCCATGACGCCACCGCCTGCGGTCTTCGGGCGAGGGATGCGACGGCTCTTCTCTGCCGCTCGCGCCCTGGTGGCCCTCTCCGGCCGGCGCCTCCTCCGTCCCGTCGGGCGCGGCGTTCCTCGCCGTACCGAACAGTTTGCCGGCCAGCCCGCTCCCGGCGAACGGCGCGCTCTCCGCGACGTGACGCCCGAACGGCTTCTCCACCTCGGCTTCGGTCTCCGCGCGGCCCGTGCGGATCTCCTCCCGCCCGGCCGTGCGCCGCGCCTCGCGCGCGCCCTGCCTCGCCGTCATGTCCGTGACGGTCTCCGCCCGCTCGTCGCTCGCTTTCGCTCCGACCTCGCCCGACTGTGGCGCGCCGGCAGCCTGCGCGCGGTCGCGTACGCTTTCGGCCCAGCCGTCATGGGCGGCAGCGGTCCCGCGCACCCCGGCCTCCGCCAGCGTGTCCCGCGCCGCCTTGTACTCCGCCTCGCCGCCGACACGGGCAGGATCGGGCCCGTCAGGCTCCGGGAAACGCTCGGCGACAAACGCCGCGGCGTACTCGCGCAGCGCCTCCGCGTCCTCGGGCGTCTGCGGCGAGGCGATGCGGATCGCCCCGGCCGCGCCGATGGGCCTGCCGTCCGCCCCCTCGCGCTCCGACAGCCACACGAAGAACGGCTGGCCGAGTTCGCGGTCGATCGACTGCGACTCGCTGCGCACCCGCGCGGCCTGTTCGGACCAGCTCTCCGACTCCTGCCGGCTGAGCGCGGCGCGCTCCCGGAAGCTCTGCATCCGGGCAAGGTGGGCCGCAAGGCTCTCCTCAAGGCCCGCATGCTCGCTCTCGCCGGTGCTCGCCGAGTAGCGTCGCGACGCCTCCGAGACCTGCGACCAGAGATCCAGCACCCGGTGCTGTTCGGCATGATCCTTCAGCCGGTCCCAGGACGCCTTGCCGACGGTCTGGCCGCGCCACGACGCCGAGCCGTCGGCGCCGAACTTCACCACGAAGTCCCAGCCTCCGCCGATGTGCGCTGCGCCGACCAGCGCCGCCATCTCGTTTTTCGAGATCCCCGAGGACTGCGACATCCGCTCGACATGGGACTCGAGCGCCTGCGCCTGCGCGCTCTCGCTCTCGGTGACGCCGCGGGCGTAGGCCTCGCCGGTCGAGACGTCGCGGGCGTAGCGCTCGGCGAGGCGGACGGCGTCGCTGACCGCAGCGCTTCTCGCGGCTTCCGCTTCCGCTGCGAACTGCCGCGACAGGGCGCGGGCCTGGGTTGCGCGGTTCTCGTGGCTGGCCGCAAGCGACTCCGACAGCCGTACGCCGGCCGCCGGGATGCGGCTGGTGGCCGCGGATGCGTCCGCCACCACCGAGCCGTCGCCGGTCACGGTGACCGCCGCGCCGCCGGGCGCGAACCCCGTGCGGCGCTGGTCGTCGACATGCGCCGAAGTGCGGATCTGACGGCCCTCCAGCGTCGCGAACCGGTGGGTGTCGGCGCTCGTGTTGCCCAGCGAGAGGTTGCCGGTGGTCCCCTCGCGCGCAGCAGAACCGGCCGCTTCCTGGCCGACCGCCAGCACCGAGGTCGCAAGCGCGGTGGTCTTCGACAACCCGTAAGCCAGCGCGGCGGCGAGGAACGGCACGGACATCGAGAGATAGCCCGACATCACCGCGACATCCGCCGCCACCGCCCGGACACCGGCCTGGGCGACCAGCGAGACGCCGGCGTCGCCGCCCGGCATCAGCGCGGCTGCGCCCATGCGCTCGGCCGCCTCGCCCATGGCGATGCGATGCAGGATCGCGTAGAGCGGCCCCCAGGACTGGAGCCAGACCAGACCCGCCACATACGAGCGGAATATCCCTGCGCCTGCGGGGGTGAGCATCAGCAGCGCCGCCATCGGGAACGCGCCGACGTACAGGCACTCGAACACGATCCGGAGCATCGGCACCCAGGTCTCGGCCTGCCGGCCGATCGCCCGGTAGGCCGACACGGTCTGGGCCTCGGCGCGCGCTTCGGTCCAGGCGCGCAGCGCTGCGGCGTTGCCGGTCTCGGCGGCCCACTGCTCGCCGGCGCCGTGGATGGCGTTGAGCGTCATCTGCTGGCGCATGATCTCGGCGGCCGAGCGCGAGGCGCCGATCAAAAAGTCGTGTGCGGCCGGCAGCGCGGCCATCAGTTCGGCGCGGGCCAGCGCGTCGGTGGCGGCGCCCGGGAACAACCGCCGTCCGAACACCCCGCCGGCGCGCCGGACCTCGGCGCCCCACTGCGCGTCGAGCCGTACTGCTGCGTCCGCGCAGGTCACGATCGAGCGCTCGACGACGCCCGCCGCATTGCGTTCGGCGAACTCCACCATGCGCGCGGGCGATGCGCCCGCAGAAGGGGAGCGGGCGGTGGATGTCACCAGGGTCCAGAGATCCGTGGACTCGCGCAGTTCGTCGGCGGAGACATGCCCGAGCAACAATGCGTGGAACACGCACTGGCGCGCATAGGCGCGCAGGTTGCGGGCGAACACCGCGTCGGTCACTTCGAGCCGGGTTGCGGCGGCGGCGAGCCGCGACCCGAAGATCATTCCGTGGCGGCGGTAGGCAAGGTCGTTCGGAAGTGCGAATGCCTGCTCGGTCAGGCGCGTGAGTCCATCGCCCACCCGGGAAGTCAGCGAGGCGAACAGCGCCAGCCCGACGGGAACGTTGGCGACCACGGCGGGGGCAAGCGCCGGATCGAGCCGATCCACCACCCGCACCGTCGCCTTCGGCACGATCAATGCGCCCCACACCGCGACGAACATCAGGATCCACTTCGCATTGTCCTTCCAGGAACCGCCGAAGGCGGTGCGGAACAGGATCCATGCGAGCCCGGCCACGCCCGCGAGTTGCGCGAGCGTGACGTAGGCGTCCCCGCCGGTGATGGCGGCGACCGCGTTGAGCAGGTCGACCAGATAGGTTCCGCCGCCCAGGGTGAAGAGTTCGTACATGCGACGCTGCCGTGGCCTGCCGCTGCTAACGGGAGGTCATGCCGCCCCCGCGTGCGAACGCGAGCGCGGCGCGGAGGTCCGCCGAGAGCGCGCCGGCGAGTTCGGTCTCGATCAGCCGGAGCCTCTCGACCACCGCGAGCGCGGTGTTGAACCGCGCCAGACCCTCGTTGCGGCGCTGCGCCAGCGCCGCGCGGTTCGCCCGCAGCCCCTCGCGCCAGCGCCTCAGTTGCTCGCCGTCGGCGATGTCCAGCGCCCCGGCGCGCGCCTCGACCGCGCCGTGCAGGTCGGCGATCCAGACCGCGAGCAGGTCGAGCGCCACCGCCTCGGCGAGCGCGTCGATCTCGCTGTCGATCACCGCGCCGCGGTAGGCCGCCGCCGCGTTGATGACCCGGTAGACCGGGATCGTGGTGAGGTTGACCAGCCCGAGCGCGTCCGCTGGCGGGGCGGTGTCGGCGCGCACGGATTCCGCAAGACGCCGCAGCAGGTCCGCAACCCGCGCCCGGAATCCCTGTCCGGCCGGGATGCTCACCTGACTGAGCGTCGGGTTCAGGCAGTCGGCGGTCTCGTCGCAGCGGTAGACCGGCAGGTCGGCGCCGCCCTCCATCAACGCCTCCGTCACCCGCCGGTCGAGCGCGAGCGGCTGCAGGACATGCACCTGCGGCCCGGAGGCGTCGCCGTCCGAGACCGGGGCGGTGACGATCACCGTGCCGGAGACCGACATGGCGAACCCGGCGAGTCCGGCGTCCGCCGAGAACAGGGGCGAGTCCTGCACGGCCCGCCAGGCGTAGTTGACGTTCACCGGCGCCTGATCGGCCATCGCTCCGGTAGCCGAGGCGAGCGTGGAGTTTCGCTTGCCGCCCGCGCCGCAGCCGTGCTTCGCGGCGGCGTAGTCGGAGAAGATCCCCTGCGATGCGCCGATGGCGGCGCAGATGGCCTCGCTTGCGCGGTCGTGCTTCGCCCACACGGCGCCGACCAGCGCCTGGGCGCTCTCGCAGGAGTTGAGGTTCTGGCTGTTGACCCACTGCGACAGCGCCCGGAGCTTGGACATCGTCTCGGCGATCACCGGCGAGACGGTCTCCAGCGCGAGTTCGAACGCGAACCCGGCGGCGTTCTGGGCGACTGCGCGCCCGAAGGCGACGAGCTGGTCGGAGTCGATGAACGAGAACGCGCCGGCGAAGGCGTCGATGCCGCCGCAACCGGCGCGGAAGGACGGCAGGCTCAGGGTGGCGATCGGTTCGGTGCGCACCGGCGCGCGGAGATACAGGTTGCCGAGCGTCCAGTGACCGGAAGCCTGACCCCGGAACGCGCCGGGGCCGGTGGCGTTGACCGCCGCGCCCTGCCAGAACGACTCCATCTCCGAGAGCACATCAGCCTGCGCGGGCGCTGCGAACAGCCCGATGGCCAACAGGGCGGTGAGCGGCGCGGCCACAAGTGACGCTGGAATGAGCGGCGCACTGCGTCCTGAAGCGATCCCCGCCCGCCGGGCGCGGTCAGTAGTCACGGCCGGTCTCCCGCCGGGTGAGGACGAAGATGCGCTCGGCCAGCTGGTCTTCGGCGAGCACCCCGAATCCGACCGGCAGGACCTCCCGGGTGGCGGTGTCGAACAGCGCGACGGCCGGCGTCGGCGCGCCGTCGAGCCCGAGTTTCGCGGCCTGCCCGTTGTCGGGCACGGCCTCGGGCCAGCCTTCCAGGGGGCCGCCGGTGCGCGACACGGCCAGCACCTCGAGGCCGTGGCGCAGTGCGAACGCGCGCAGCAGCGGCCCGAACACCCGGCAGTCGGCGCAGGCCGGATGGCCGAGATAGATCAGCCCGTAGCGTTCGCTCAGGCTTTTGAGCGCCGCTTCGCGCTCCTCGCGCCGGGCGTCGGCCCAAACCTGCCGGGCGAGCGCGCCCACCGGCCGGATCAGCGTGTAGTCGAGTTCGGGCGTCGCCCACACGGTGCGGCGGAACGCGTCGGAGAACGCCGCGGCGCGCTCCAGCGTCTCCCGCTGCAGGCGGAGGTATGCAGCGACCTTCACTGGCGAGGGGTCGAGGATCGCGGCGGCGCGGGACTCCTCCAGCGCCCGGCGAATCGCCGCGATTCGTCGGGTCGCGTCCGGCTGAGCCTCCGGATTGACCGCGAACGGCGCCGGCGCGTCTTTGATGTCGTCTTCGTCCCGGTCGCAGTAGAAGTGCCAGCCGAGCCGCGCTGCGGCGCCGGGCTGGCCGCACCGGGCGCGCCACTCCGTTGCATTCTCTGCATTGTCCGCCACAGCCGCTGGCACGACGGCGGATGCCAGAAACACTGCCATGACAACGCAGGACGCCAGGATATCCGGGCGCCGGGCCGTCACGGACCGCTCCCGCGCAAGTCCCGTACGCGATCGGCCATGTCCGCCTGTGTGCCGGACGGGTCCGGCAGGGCGATGGCGGGTTCGAGCGCGCCATCCCTGAGGTTCCCGGCGAACCCGGCAAGGTCCAGCCGGTCGAAGTCGATGCGTTCGATCTCGGCTACTGTGAACCCCCGGCAGCTGCCCCAGCCGATGCCGAGTTGCGGGCGCGCCTGCTGGTGCAGGATGCGCCCGAGCTTCGAGCCGAACACGCACCAGACCCGCTCGCGCTTCACGCACACGCCGAGCGCCCGCTTCGCGCATCGCCGGCCCAGATAGTGGGTGTTGCCGGCGTGGCGCTCCTCCGCAAGCGTCTTTTCTTCGGCCGAACAGTTCGCCAGTCCCACCAGCAGCCCGGTGTCCCGGCAGCAGTTGGCGAGTCCGCCGTAGCGGATCGCGCAGGAGCGCCGCTCGCCGGCGAAGAATCGCAAGTTCGCGCGGTCGAACTCCTCGCCGCCCATCTCCAGCACCATGTTGAGCATGGCGGCCGAGCGGACGAACCCGATGTTGCCTTTTGCCTTGATGGTCTCGCATCCGGCGCCGACACAGTACGAGACGCTGCCGCAGGCGCCGGTTCGTCCGGCGTCGGCGACGCCCGTATCGCAATCCTTCGAGTCGCCCGAGGCGAGGTCGCCGGCGCGGTGGGCGGCGTCTTCGGGCGCGGCCTGCACTGCCCTTGCGCGCGCCAGCGCGGAGTCGTCGGGCGGGAGCGGAACAGAGGGCCGCGATGCGGCGCCCGCGATCACCGCGCGCCCGGCCGAACCTCCGGGGTCGGCCGGATCGGCCAGCCGCGCCCTTGCGGCGTCCGCCATGCCATCGGCGGTGAGACGGCGCTCGGGGCGATCCGTCCCGGCGAAGCCGGGCACGGTCTGCGCCTTCGCCGCGTCGCGGGCCAGGGCGCCGGCTGCCGCTGCGCCCGCCCGCCCAATCTCCCGGGCCGCAGCCTTCGGGTCATCGACCTGGGCGGGATCGGCCCATGCCGGGGCGGACAGCGCCCCGAGCATCAGGCCGTATCCAACCGCCGTCGCTGTCCAAGCGACCCGCTGCGCGAGACTTGCTGCGTTGCCGGTGACAGCCGCGCTTCTCACGGCCGCCTCCCGAGGCGTTCGAGATGCCGGCGAGCGGTCTCCCGCCCGGCCTCGCCCTCCGCAGCGATGGCTTCGAGCGCCGCCGCCAGACCGATGTTACCGCTCACCGCGTCGAACGGCGGCGGGGCGTCGTCCACACATCCGCGGCTTATGCAGGCCGGGACGCCGCCCGGCACGGCGACCACCGCCGGAACCCGCTCGATCCCGAACAGACGGAACAGCCGGGGATCGATGGCCACGCCCGCTTCGTGCCCGCCGAGACGGTGTCCGATCTTCATCGCCGTCGCTCGCAGGCCTTCGGGCGCGACCCCGCGCAGCACCAGCGGCGCGCCGATCCGGGCGGCTTGCGCGGCCCATTGCGCCCAGCTCGCCTGCGGAACCGCGAGGCTCATGAACACCAGCACCTCGGCCGTGCTCCGGCGAACCGCCGGGCCGCTTGCGACCTGCGCCGCATGGCGCCTGGCCGGAAGCGGATCGGCTTCGCTGGTTGGGCTCGCCCCGGATGTCTCCGCCGCCGTCCCGGCGCGCTCAAGAGCGCCGGCGATCACCGAACGCGCCCAGCCTTCGAGCTTGCTGGCCCCGGGCGGTTCGTCCGCCCCGGCAAGCGCTTCGTCCGCCAGTGCGCGGACATCGGCGATCGCGTCGCGAGGGGCGCGGCCTGTCTCGACAGCCGCCCGCGCCCGATCCTCCGCCGCAGGCGGCGGATCCTGGGGCGTCACCGTGCTTGCGCACAGCGCCAGCGTGGCGGCGATACCCGATACTCTTGCCCGCCATGCGCGATGTCCATCTCGGGCGAGGACTCCGGCGCGCCGTCCGGCGCTGTGGGTTACAGGAGGCAGCAATTGCGTTTCCTCCACAGCAGATAGCCGAAGCTCTCGCCCGAAACGGGCAGTTCGCGAAGCGGCTCCCACAGCACCGAACTGCGGCCCGTGGGGTTGCAACCGGTCGCCGGACCCGTGGCCGGAACGGGCTGCGTCATCTGCCAGCGATACTGGCTCTTTTGCATCACCGGCATCGGGTAGCGCCCGCACAGCGCTGCCGGTCCCGAAGTGCCTTGGGCGAGACCGGCGCGGTGCAGCCGGTAGACCAGCCGCCCGGCGGCGAGCAGCGAGGCCTGCACCCCGCCGACATGCGCTGCGACATTGCCGGTCAGCGGATACATCCCGCCCTGACAGCCGGCGCACCAGAACAGCCCGTCGAGCGGCAGCCCCGTCGAGGCCGCGGCGCAGTCCGCCGCGCACGCCGCCTGCGCCGGCAGGTTCGCGAACAAAGCCGCCTCCGGGTTCAGCAGGAACGACAACTCGTCGTCGAGCCACGCCGGATCGAGTTCCGAGACCCAGGCGATGTCGAGGCTTCCGCCTTCCAGACAACCGATATCGAGCAGCGCGCCGATCCACGACAACAACGGATAGACGTAGTAGTGGGCGTGCCACACGGAGCCCGAGGCGCCGTCGCCGCCCGAAGAGGCCGTGCGCCCGCGCGCTGCGGGCAGGCCCGGGTCGAGGTCGAGACCGCCGAGGTTGGGGAAGCACCAGGGCGTACGGGTGACATCCACCAGCCTTGCCGGCTCCCATACCCCGAGCGAGAGCCCGATGCGGGGAATGGGCGAGCCGCAAAAGCAGATCGGCGAGGAGGGGTTGTCCGTGTCCGGGACGCCCGACACGCCGCCGATGGTCACCGGCCCGATCGAGATCGGGAACAGGCACTCCCAGCATATGTCCGCGATCGGGTTGACGAAGCGCCCCGTGCAGGTCTGCGCCGAAACGGGCGCGACCCACAGCAGGGACGCCAGCGCGGCGGCGAGTGCGATGTGGAACAGCCCGCGCTTCATGCGCAGGTGCCCTCCGATCCGGCGGGTGTTGTGTTCCCGCCGGGAGTCGCCTGCCCGCCAGGGGTCTGCTCCCCGCCAGGGGCATGGCGTCCGGCGAGCACGTTCACGACGCCCTGCGGTCCGGCGACGACGACCTCGGCGACGGTTCGCAGGCCGCCGTCGCGGCCGCGATACTCGCGCGTGGCCAGCCGGCCCTCGACCAGCACGGCGTCGCCCTTGCGCAACTGCTTTTCGGCAGCCTCCGCCGCAGCGCCCCAGGCCACGATGTGGTGCCACTGCGTGCTTCCGGCGGGCTGGCCGTCGCGGTTCTTCCAGCGCTCGGTCGTGGCCAGCGCGAACGAAGCGACCTTGCTGCCGTTGTTCAGCGTGCGGACTTCGGGGTCGCGTCCGGCGTGGCCGAGCAGCGTGATCCGGTTGATGTTCAGCATGGGGGTTCTCTCCTTAAGTCGGTGGGTTGGAAGGCAGCCGGAGATGCCGGGATTGACCCCGGCGAAAGTGGGTTCTCCAGAGAACAGGCTCACCGGAGGCAAGTTCTCCGGGATCCGATCCGTCTGTGACGGGTTCGCCCGTGACGGGTCTGCCCGCGACGGGTCTGTCTGTGGCGTCTCCATCCGTGATGGCTCCGTCCGTGGCGTCTCCGTCTGTGACGGGTCTTCGACCGGATATTCGGTCAGGAGCAGGTGCGACCTGTTACGGACGGACCCGCCGTCGTGTGACAGCACTGTGGGCGTGGCGCGGATCGCGAGCCGCCCGGCGAGTCGTCCGCCGAGGTCGAAGTAGAAGGCCCGCCCGTGGCGGCGCATCAGGTCGAGCGGGCGCCCGGCGAGCAGCACGATCTTCGCAGGCCCTTCGCGGGCCAGCGCCCAGGCGACCTCGGCCTCGCGCCGCCCGTCGATAAACAGCACCTCGGCCGTCAGCGCAGTGTGTCTGAGCGGATCGACGCGCGTACCCGCCACGGCAATGGTTTGCCCGTTCGGACCGGGGATGTCTTCGGCTGCCACGATGGCCGGATCGAACCGGCGAGCGCGCAGTTCCGTCGCCGGGACGATGCCGGGCACGGGTTCGGGTTCCTCCAGCGCGCGCCGCGCGCGCTCCCGCGCCTCGTCCCCGAGACGCGCCCGTTCGCCGGATCGTTCCATGTCCGCAAGCCGCGCCCCGATCTGCGCGAGCAGGTCCGGCTCGGCAACCGGCCAGGTCGCGCCGCGTACGCCGAGATCGCGGGCGGCGGCAGGGAAGGCGGGCGCAAGCAGGGCGGCGGCGAGGGCGGACAGGACCAGGCGTCTCATCGTCGGGCTTCCCCGGTGTCGGTCCCGTGCTCTGCGCCGGCGTCCTCGCCGATGTCTTCCGGCCCGGTCAGCGGTCCTTCGAGTCCCAGCCAGGGGATGTCCGGCAGGGGAATGGCGCGCGCGAGAATGCGCGAGCGCGGCACGAGTCCGATCTCCGCATAGCGGCTGTCGTGGCTGTCGGGGTGGTCCGCGTGCAGGTAGTAACGATCCGCCGGGATCGTTCCCGGAGCGATCGGAGTCAGCGGCCGTCCGTCGAGCGCGCGCGGCTTGGCGCGGCCCGCGGCGACGCCGTCGATGCGCACTCTGCCGTCTTCGTCCACGGCGATTACAGCGCCCGGCAGGCCCCGCACGGTCTTCAGATACGGAATCGGCGAACCCGCCGCCGCGGGCGGATCGCAAAATACCTTCTCGCCCGGGCGCGGATCGCCGGTCAGCGGCAGCCGAAAATAGCCCCAGGCGTCGTCCGACCAGCCCGCGTTGACGTATACGTGCGAGAGGGCGAACCACCACGCGCCGGTCAGGATCATCGCCCAGACCAGCATGACCGGGATCGGCCCGCTTGGGTAGCCGCCGGGAATGGGCGGGGTCATGCGTCCTGTCACCGCCGGGTTTCCGCGGCCCGACCGGCGGAAGAATCTGCTGCTTCGAGATGCGCCATCTCGCGGTGTGCTGCTTCGCGGTGCGCCAGGATCCGGGCCATCTCGGCGCGGACCTCCGCAGTCCGATCGGGGGCGCCGGCCGCCACGCTGCGCACCGGCAGCAGCACCGCGCCATGGCGATCCGCCACCCGCCCCAGCGCATCCTCCAGCGCCCGGGCCCAGGCGCGCGTGTCCTCTGCCGCAGCTTGCGCGCTCCCGCCGCCGCTGGCTGCGCTCCTGGCGTGCCCGGCCACGAGTTCCGTCAGGCGGACGCTCGCGATCCCCGGAGCCGCGCTGGCCATGTGCCGGACGATCACGGCGCCGACCACCGCCGTTACCCCCAGGTTGAGGAGCACGGCGCAACCGAGCAGCCGCAGCTCGCTCACGTCCCGCGCTCCCCGAAGCGGTAGCCCACACTGGCTTGCCGGCGCGCGGACATCACGACATGAGCGCGCGTGTCCCGGTGCTTGAACCAGGCCGCGCCGTCCCCGTCGTGGAACATGTAGAAGTAGTGGCCGGCCCAGCGGGGATTGGAGCGCTCGGCGGACAGCAGCCCGGCGGCGATGGCCGCGCGGAACACGGCGCTGGCGTCGCAGGCCACGCGCAGCTTCGGGGCGCGACGCCGGCCACGCCGTGTGGGGTTGCCCCGCCAACGAGCGTTCCTCGTTCCCCGGGCTCGGGTCCGATTGCAGTTACTCCGGTGGATTCTTCGCCAGGTGCGCGACATCGCAGTCCTCCTGTTCGGCAAGGGGTGTGGAAGGGTTTGCGCCCGCGGGCGGTTCCGCGCCGGCGGGCAGCCCGGTGAGTTCGCGCCAGCGTTTCAGCCACAGCTGCGCGGCGCGATCCGGCCCGACCGGGCGGAGGCGGCGCTTCAGCGGCGGGAACGCGACGCCGGCGGCGGGGTCGATCCCGGCGTCCGGGAAGTCGCGCCGCTCGGCGGCGTCGGTCATGCGCGCGATGAAGCGCAGCAGGTCGGCCTGTTCGGATGTGGGCTCGCCTTCGAGTCCGGCCGCTTCGCGCACGGTGCGGTCGATGGCCGCGCGGTCGCGTTTCGCGCGCGCGACGGCTTTTGCCGAAGCAGGATCAACCGTGTCCTGCGCGCCCGTCCAGGCGACCCTCGCGCCGGCGAGCAGCGCCTCCAGCGCCAGGGTGCGGCGCTCTTCCGGCGCAGGGCCGGCGAGCGCCTCGACGGCCTCGCTCGTCACGACAGCGCGCTGCGCAACGGACCAGAACCGGCGTGTGCGCCCGCCCCAGCGACAGGTGTTCGCCAGCACCAGGGCCAGCGCCTCGAAATCGACATCTTCAGCCGTCATCCCGGCGCCCGCCCGCGTGGCGGGATCGCCCGGCCAGGCCAGCCGTCGTTGTGCAGATTGTCTGTCCGGCCCGGTCCTGTTGCGGGCGCGTCCGGTTCCGGATGCGTTCATTGGCGTTCTCCCTGTCCGTCGTTGCGTTGCGATGCGATTCCATCCACCGGGTTTCCGACACTCGCGGGTTCGGCATCGCCCGGCGCCTCTTCGATCGTGGGCCGGTCCGCACCGGCGAGGCGGTCGATGGCCTCGACGGTCGAAAGTCCCCCGGCCTTGAGCCGCTCGACTTCGGCGAACGCCGGGCCGCGCGAGGAATACAGCGCCACCGACCACGGATCGAGCGCCAGACGCGCCACCCGCCAGCCGTCCGGACCGTGCAGCACCAGTTCCGCGAACCGCCCGCCGGAAGTGGTCAGGCTCTTCAGCGCCTGCTCCATGCCCGGATCGCAGTGAATCCGCTTTTCGGACTTGAGCAGTTCCACCGACTCGTCCTTCTGCGCCAGGAAGATCACCCAGTCGGAGTTCTCCCAGGCGGCACGCGCC
The DNA here is from genome assembly GCA_965115835.1 of Gammaproteobacteria bacterium. GTDB lineage: Bacteria > Pseudomonadota > Gammaproteobacteria > Steroidobacterales > Foliamicaceae > Foliamicus. The sequence continues at coordinate 1,065,776 of OZ220471.1, read as the reverse complement.
GCCGGGTTCGCGTAGTAGTCGTTGACCGACTGCGTGCCGGTGACCAGCGCGCCGCGATACTTGCGCGCCCGCCGCGCCGCGCCTTCCAGAAAGGCCCGGCTGTCCTCGCCCGAGAGCAGGTCCCAGGCCTCGTCGATGACGATCGCTTTGGCGCGCGTGCGCTCGCCGTGATACATGCGCTGGGTGGCAAGGAACACCACCAGCATCAGCACCACTGCCTGCAGGTCGCCCCGGCCCTTGAGTTCGGCCAGCTCGAACACGGTGACCGAGCGGTCCAGGTCCGGGACGGTCCCGCCCTCGAACAGCCGGCCCATCGCCCCGCCCGGACACCAGGGGCCGAGCGCCGTGGCGAGGTCGCCGGCGCGCCGGTCCTCGCGCACTTCGAGATGCCGGCGCACCGCCGCCAGATCGGCGGTGTGGCCAGCTTTGCCGCTGGCGGATGCGCTGCTTGCGGCCTCGTCCCATGCGGCGGCGATGGCCTCGTGGATGAGCGCCGCCTCGATGTCGTCGATGGACCCGCGCCGCCGACACATGCGCGAGAGCACGCCGGCGAGCATCGCAAAGCACTCCTCGCGATAGTCGCCGTCGCGGCTCGCGGTTTCCGCGTCGATCATGGCGAAGGGGTTCAGCCGCGCCGCGTCCCGGCCGAACGCGATGAACGTCCCGCCCAGCGCCTCGGCGGTATGCTGGAACGAGCGACCGTCGTCGATGACCACGGCCTCGCCGCCGGCGCCGACGATGCCGGCCACCAGTTCCTGCATCAGCACCGACTTGCCCGAGCCGGACTTGCCGGTGACCGCGACGTTGTAGTTGCCGGCTTCGTTGGCGAACGGCGACCAGCCGGCGGGCTGGCCGCGCCGCCCGACCAGCAGCAGCGCCGGGGGCGTATCGGGCGAGACCGGCTGGCCGCGCCACTCGCCGTGCCACGGCGCGAGATTGATCGCCGAGGACGTGAGCAGGGTCTTCATGCGGCCCATGCGCTCAAGGTCCCCGGTCAGGCCGCCCGCCGGAACCATCGGCAGCCCGGCAAGCCACAGAGGCAGTTGCAGGTAGCGTTCGGCGGCCATTCGCCAGCCCTGGCCGTGGTAGATCGCGCGCACCGCCTGTTCGGCCTCGTCGATGGCGTCGAGCGGGGCGTAGACCGCCACCGTGTAACAGGCGCGCATCAGACGCTCGCCGTCCTTGAGCCGTTCGGTCACGAACCGCCAGTCGCGGGCCTTCTCCGGCAACCCCGGCAGATAGCGGGCGATGCCGGTGCCGGCCTGCTGGGTCGCGCGCGCGGCCTTCAGAAAGGCGCGCTCGCCAGCGGCCTCGTCGCCGGTCACGACTGTCAGGCAGCTCAGCGCCGGGCAGCCCGGCTGCAGGAACTCGCGGTGGAAGTCGCCGATGAGCGCGTTGCCGCGCCAGCCCGGCCAGACTTCCGGGAAGGCCGTTGCGGTGAGCACCCGCACCGCCACATCGACCCCGTCGGGATGGTGGAACGCCAGTCCCGTCGGTGCGACGGTGAGCGCCCGTCCGGGGGCGGCGCACTGGCGATGCAGCGGATCGCGGGGCGACCAGCGCCGCAGCGGGCGGGACAACCCGCGGTCCGGAGACAGTCCGTTGTCCCGGCTTCCGGCTATCTCGGGCGCGACGAGTTCGGCGGCGAGCGAGAGCAGGCCGTCGGGGTCCAGCCGCCTCGCTGTCGCGCCGGCGGAGGCCAGTATGCCCTCGAGCGCGCGCCGGAACCCGCCCAGCGCGGTCTCGGACGCCGGCCCCGGCGATCCGGCCAGCGCTGCACAGACGAACACCCGGTAGTCCCTCAGCGTGAAGGGCGGCCCGCCCGGATGCAGCGGGCGCCAGCCGGCGCCCGCCAGCAGTCGCTCGCGGCGCTCGTGCATCGCGGCCTGTACCGGCCCGGCGCTGCGCCGCGGCGCGCCCCAGGCTTCGAGCGCCGCACCGAACCTCGGACTCGCCCAGTGGATGATCTGTAGCGCGCAGCGTTCCGGCGCCGCGTCCGCCAGCGTGCCCGAGAGCGCGCCCAGGGTCTCGGCGTCGATCCCCGCAAACGGCGGGACTTCGATCACGAACCCGACGCTTGATGCGTTGACATACAACTCCGTGGCCTCGTCGAACGCGCGCCAGGGCAACAGCGCATGCAGCGCCGCGGGAACCTCCGGCGGCGTCCAGGGCTCAAGCCCCGCCGGCCCCTCGAACAGGCCTGCCAGCCGCCCCGGCATTACCGCGTCCTCCAGGCCGCAGGCGCGACCACGATGCGCACCCACGACGCCTCGCGGTAGACGCCGTCGGCGTCCACATGCGGCGCGATCCACACACGCGCAATCGTCTCGGGACGGCGCAGGCTGGCGTCGGGGAGCGGTTCGCCTGCGGCGCAGGAAGGAGCGCCCCCGTCCGCTTGCTCGCCGGCAGCCGGAACGCCCGCAGCGGGGGGCGGCGCATCGTTTGTCGGCACAGAATCGTTCGGCGTGCTGCAACCGCTTCCGCCGCCGTCACGGACCGCCTCCGTGGGTATGTCAGGCGTGGCGGGAAGCAGGGATACGGAAGCCGGAAGAACCGCCCTTGTCTCGCCATGCTCCGCCGTCCGGTCCCCGTCCGTCGCAGGGCGCCTCGCCATGGGATCCGCCGCGGCGACGCTCGCGCAGTGCGCGCCCTGGGCGAGCGGACACTGCCAGTCCTCGCCGATATGGGTCGCAGTGCAGCCCGCAAGCGTCAACGCAGCCGCCATCGCCGGCGCCAGTGCGCACCGGGTCGTGTTCAGGTCTCCAACCGTCATCGTTTTTCCTCCTTCGGGCCTTGTGTGTCGGGCCAGCCATCAAGCCGTGTGCCCTCAAGAAACACCACGGTTACCGCCGTGCCGGCCATCAGCTGGATCACCGGCTGGTACTGCTCGGCGCGCCGGATCAGGTAGTCGGAGACCCGCCGCCCCGCCGAAGACGCCCCGGCGCCGATACCGGCGCGACCGATCTCGTCGAGACCGGTGTTGGCGACCGTCCCGTCGCCGGAACCCGCCACCGCACGGGGCGCGAACGCGCCCGCCACGCCCTGGCCGACGCCCGAGACCAGTCCGGCGAAGAACGCCTTCTCCACCAGCGCGCCCTCGCGGCTCACGACGGGGCCGCGAACGCCGACCTTGCCGGCGCCGGCGACGAACCCCGCGACTCCGGTCTCCACCACCGTGCCGGGCTCGTCCCCCGAACAGGTGAGCGTGCGCAGCCGCGCGTAGACCTTCTCCGAGGACAGATCGCCGTAGGCCGCGCCGGTGACCGTGCAGCCATCGAGATCGACCGTCTGCGCCGCGCCGTCCTCCGCCGCGGTCCATGCGGGACCGGTAATCCGCAGCAGCACCGGGCGCGGGTCGCCCTGCGAGGCCACCCCGGCGGACGCATCCACCCCGGCGATCACCACCGCTTCGGCGTGACTGCCGGCGGGCAACCAGACCGACAGCGGACGGGCGTGTGCCTTCTCCAGTTCCCGGAAGGCCGGTTCGTCGAGCGAAAAGCGCTCGATCAGGAGCGACCGCGCTGCGGCGGGACCACCAGTGGCGGAACCACCAGTGGCAGGACCGCCAGCAGCGGGATCGCCGGCGTCGCCGTTCGGGCGGGATACAGCGCCGCGCGAAGCGCCCTCCGGCGCAAACACATCGGCGAATGGCGCGGGCGCGTCCGGCTCCAGCAGCTCCGCCGCCAGACGGTCGCCGAGCGCCGCCGTGAGACGGTCGATGACGACCTTCGCCTCGCCGGCGTTGCTGTCGATCTTTTCGAGCAGCCTGCGGTTCTCTTCGGCGAGGCTGCGGTTGGCCTGACGCAACTCGCGCAGATCCGCCTCCAGCGTGCCGATCCGCCCCTCCGAACGCCGCGTCCAGGTGTCCTCCGCCGTGTCGGGGCCCGCCACTTCCGCGGCAATGCGCGCGCCGGACACAGGCGCCTTGTCCCCGGAACTGAACAGCCAGGCCGCAATCGCGACCAGCGCCGCCGCCGCCACTGCCGAGAACAGCAGGATCTGGCGGCTGCGCACCTGCCGGGCGCCGCCGTCCGGCGCATCGGACCCCGCCGGGCGGGGGCGCAGGCGGGTCGGATCGGGCTTCTCGCGCTTCATCGCTCGCCCGCCTCGCGCACGACCACCGCCACGCGGTCTGCTGCGTCGCGGCCGGCAGCGAAGCGGCTTCTTGACGGACTGCCGGCCGCCGCCCCGTCGCTCGCAGGCACGATCCATACCGCCGCGACATCCGGCCCCAACTGCGCGGCCAGCTCTGGAGCGCTCGACGGAGCGCCGGCGGCCAGCGTGAGCACTACCGCCTCGTAACGCGGCCCGCGCCAGACCGAAAGCGGAACGATGGCGCCGTTGGCGGCAGGATCGAGAACAGCCGGTTCGACCGCATGGCCTTCAGAGGGTTCTCCGCCCGCCACCGCCCGAATCAGCCCGGCGATGGCCGCCATGCGGTCTGCCTCGGGCACGGGCGGCGCCGGATCCTCGTTTTGTACGCCTGCATTGCGGATCAGGATCTGCGCCGGACCGCCCGCAACGGGGGTCAGCGTCAGACGATAGGTCCGGCCCTTCTCGGAACCGATAAACAGCGCCGCCCGCGACGCAGGTCCCTGAGGGACGGCAAACCCCTGAGGGGCGGCAAACCCCTGAGCGGCAACAGACTCCTGAGGGACGGTAGACCCCTGAGGGTTGTCAGACCCTCGGGGGGCGGCAGGCTCCGGCAGGCGACTCAGATACAGATCGCCCGCATCCGGATCGTGTTCCACCGCGAACCCGCCCGGCGCGCGGATCACCCGCACAATCCGGTCGTCCAGCAGCGCTACCCGAACCACCCCGTCCGCCGACATCGCGGCGGTCAGTTCGGCGTGGTCGGCAGCCTCCAGGATCCGCGCGCCCGCCGCCGGTTCGCCCGCGGCAAGGCCCGCATACAGCTTCAACAGAAAGGCAACGGCCAGCGCACAGCCACGCCGCCGCCCTGATGGCATCGTCGTCATCGTTCGTCCTCCAGGTCCTCGAACCGCAGCAATCCCAAACGCCCGCCGTCGACACGAAAGACCAGCCGGTAGGCCTTGCGCTGGCGAGCGGACTCCTCGCGCCCGATCCAGGTGGCGAGTTCGCCCCGCACCTCGACCGTCAGCGTCCCGGGGTCGGCGTCGATGCGCAGCGGATAGAACGCGCTCGACAGATCCCTCCGGGCCATGCGCCCGGCCTCCGCCGCTACCCAGGCGCCGATGGCGCCCCGTGCTTCGGCCGCGCTCATCCGCGCCGCCGCCTCGCGCACATGCCCGGCGTTCTCCGGCGTCAGCGTCAACAGCGTCACCGCCGCCGTGCGCGCCGCGTCCTCCAGGTAGCGCCGGCCCGCCCAGCTGCCGCCCACCTCCCACACCGGCCCGGACACCGCCGGCACCAGCACCGTCACCGCCTCGCGACCGGCAAGGCCCACCGACAGCGCCAGATTGGCGAGCAGCGACAGCACCAGCAGAATCGCCAGCGCCAGCCGCGCATCGCGGGTCCTGCGGTTCTCGGCGTCCCGAACGTCCCGGCGCATGGCGTTCAGCCCAGGTAGCGGCGGACATGGCTCGGCGGCATGGCGGCCAGCCGCAGCGCAAAGTCCGGCAGGAACCAGTACAGCGCGCAGCGCACGACATCGGCGCCGCCCCCGCGCTTGATCCGGCGCAGCAGCAGCCAGCCTCCGACGCCAGCCACGAGACCCGCGACGAAGGCGTTGGCGGCCAGACCGAGCAACGCCGGACCCAGCAGCGCCGCGGCTTCGTCCGCGGTCCAGAACAGCCAGCGCTCGGGATCGTCGAGACGCCGGGGAATGGCGTACCGCGCGGTGTCGTTCGCCGTCATCAGACGATCGCCGTGCCGACCAGACCGGTGACGATGGCCACGCCGGCGCCCGCCGCGATGCCGACGCCGACCGCGCCGAGCAACTGCTGGGTGTTGAAGCGCATCACCGAGCCGACCAGCGCCGCGCCCACCGCAAGGGCCGCCGCAAGCTGCCCGCCGGTGCCCCCGACGATGTTCTTCACCGTGTTCAGCGGCCCCTGAAACGTCGTGTCCGACGAGGCCACCGCCGTATCGGCGCCGAAGAGCAGCGCCAGAATCGAAACGGTCAGAGCCGGAACGGTCAGGGCCGCCGCCGTGCGGATGTTCTCAGGGACGGCCACAATGATCCTGTTTCTCCGTGCGCGGCGTATCACGACACCCTCCGGATGCGTCCGGGGACGCGGCTCAGGCGATCGTCGGAGGTCGAGGTCATGCGACGCGCCGACGCCCAGTCGTCGAGGTCGGCTTGCGCATAGCGAATGCGCGCCCCGAACTTGTGAAACGCCGGTCCCTCGCCGGTCACCCGGTAGCGATCCAGCGTGCGGGGCGAAAGCCCCAGAAATGCCGCGGCCTCGCGCGTGCCCAGATATTGCATCGGTTGCCCGTTCATGGAAGCGTCTCCTTTGTTGTTGTTGACAGTGGTAGTTGGGGTGCTGTGGTTGCGGTCGGCGCCGGATGGAGCGGCTCCCGCCGTTGCGGCGGCCACCGCAGCGCGGATCGCATCGCGCGCGGCCGGGCTGCAGTGCTCCGCCATCCAGGCGCGCACCCGCGCCACGGTGTCCAGTCGGGGCGAGACGCCCCGGCGCAGCCGCGCGACGAACGACGGATCGCCCGTCGCCGCCAGCCCGAGCAGATACGGCTTGGCGCGCACGATCCCGATGAACGCCTCGACCTCGGCACGGAAGACGGGACCGACCGGTTCCTCGCCGATGAAGGCGAGCAGCCGGTCCGCCGTGCCCAGGCGCGGAATGCGCCCGCGCATCAGCCGCAGTACGAACGACGGATCGCCCAGGGCGGCGGCGCCGAGTCGCGACGGCGGGATGCCGGTGCGCTTGAGCCAGACCTGTATGGCGTTGCGGAACTGTAGGGCGGGATCGCTCATGGCGGGCTACCTTACGGGCGGTAAATATCGTTTGCAATAGCTTCCGTTAGTCGATATGCTATCCCCCGGGACAGCCGTGCGAGGACCTGCAATGCCAAACGACCCGGTACGAAAAAAAGTCCGCGACCTGCTATGGAAACGGGGGCTCAACATGCGCGAGGCGTCGCTGGCCATCGGCCGCAACGTGAGCTACATGCACGGTTTCCTGGAGCGCGGGAGCCCCAGGGTGCTCGGTCACAGCGATGCGGAGAAGCTCGCCGGAGTGCTCGGCTGCGACATCGGGGACCTGCGCCATGCCGAGCGCCCGCCCCGGCGCAGGCGAAGCGGGCCGAAGTCGCGCCGTACGCGCGCGCCGGCCGGTTCGCCTGCGCGGCTCGCCGGCATCCCGGAGGTGGAAGTGGAGGCCTCAGCAGGTGCGGGAGCGCTGGCCGCCGAGTTCGTGGACGAAAAGGCCCGCTGGTTCCTGCCCGAAGGGATGATCCGCCACGAAGGCGGCGCCGCGCCCGAGGCCGTCCGGGTGCTGCGGGTGCGCGGCGTGTCGATGGAGCCGGAACTGTCCGAAGGCGACCGGCTGCTCGTGGACACCTCCCGCCGGGCGCCCGCCACCGGCGAGATGTTCGTGCTGTGGGACGGCAACGGACTGGTGGTCAAGCGCGTCGAACGGGTCGCCGGGGACGAACCCGGACTGCAACTCAAATCAACCAGCCCGGACTACGCCGACTACACCGTCCCGGCGCACGATGTGCATATCGTCGGAAAGGTGCTGTGGACCGTGAGAAGGGTGTAGGGGCGGCACACAGCCCCAGGAGGCATTCGCCTCGAAGAATCGAAAGTCGTCGGCAGCCTGTCCCGACCGGATGGACTGCCCGTTCACGCCGGGAGCAAATGAAACGGCCCGGTTTTATAGCGCAGGGATTGTCCTGTGCGCGACAACAGACAATTTCTGGAAGTGTGATCAGCAGGCTTGCGAACAATCTTTCAATAGAACGTCTGGCCGCGGCCGCTGAAGTGAAACCGGAAACGAACCCTGATCCGCTGAGACCTCCATCCATCAACCGAGAACGAAGGATTACCCGAGTCAGTAATTTCTATCCAGCGCCGTCGATACCGTCCGCTTGGTATCGGAATTTCGCGTCAGGCGCGCACAGCGAGAGCGGCTATGGGATCGAGACGAGAGGCCCGGCGCGCCGGCGCAATGCCAAACGCCAAACCCGTGCCCACAGAACAGACCACAGCGGCCAACACAACCCACGGCGACAGGGCCACGGGGATGTCGAACGAGCGCACTGCCGGATTGCTCGCCAGACTGATCAGCAACCCGAGCACGCCGCCTGCCGTGGCCAACGCCACGGCCTCGATGATGAATTGCCTTGTGATGTCCCGCCTCCGGGCGCCCACCGCCATGCGAATGCCGATCTCGCGGGTGCGTTCACTTACCGCCATCAGCATGATGGCCATGACGCCCAGCCCGCCCGCCAGCAAGGCAATGCCTCCGATCGCGCCCAAGCCCAGCCACAGTTGCGCGCGAACCCGCCCCGCCTGTTCCATCCGGGCGCTCGAATAGCCAACCAGGAAACCCTCTCCTCCTTGCCGCCGGATCAGCAACTCGCGAACCCCTTTCTCCGTAATCTCCATCTTCAGCGGATCGCGCACGGTGATTTCCAGCAGCTGGGGCGTGTCCGTCCCGAACAGAAGCGCCGCGCCCGTGCGGAACGGGACGACGACAAGGCTGCCCCCTTGTCGAAACAGCCACAGTGGCGCGTTGGCATAGTTCTGTTGTTCCCCCAGCACGCCCTGCACCAGGAATGGAAGATTCCCCAGCATCACGTATTGCCCCACCGGATCCATCCCCTCGGGAAACAGATCGTCCCTGATGCCCGGCCCGATCACGGCCACCTGATCGAGATTGTCGTTGTTTTGCGGCGTTATGAAACGTCCCCGCTCCATGCGAGGCGCACTGGCGTCCACATCGGCGGCCGCAATTTCGATATAACTCTGTACTTTGACCGACTCGCTCTTGTCGCCGTGGCGGGCCGTCAGGGTTTCCTGCAGTATGGGCAGTACCCGCTCGACATTGGGTGCCCTTTCAACAATGGCTTGCGCATCCTGCAGCGTCAGCTTCGCCGGTTGCTCGCCGCTCCGGAAGCTGGACGCAACCTGCATTCGGGTGGCGCCCAATCGGCCAACCGTCGCCAGGGTGTCGCCGTACACCCCCTCGGCAATGCTCAACATGGTCGCGACCACCCATACGCCCAACGATATGCTGAACGCGGTGAGCGCCGCGCGAACCCGCCGCACCCGGAGCAGATTGGCGCGCAGGGAAACGATTCCGGCGCGCAAACCCTCAAGCAAGCGGCCCATTCTCCCAATCGCCGCGCCTCCTGCCGCGCCCGCTCCCTGACCGAATACGGAAGCGTCCGGGGACCGGGCGCAAGCTCCGCTGTCCGCCACAATCCGCCCATCCAGCAAGGTCACACGGCGTTGCGCGCGAGCAACCACTTCCGGGTTGTGGGAAACCACAATGACAGCGTGGCCTTCCGCGGCCAGTCGTTCCAGCAGGCGCAGCACTTCCTCGCCGCTCTCGCTGTCGAGCGAGCCTGTGGGCTCGTCGGCCAGAATGACCCGCCCTCCGTTCACAAGCGCCCGCGCAATCGCCACCCGCTGCTGTTCCCCGCCGGACAACGCGGACGGTCGATGGTTCACGCGGCGCTCGAGTCCCAGTTTGGCCAGCAGTTGCAACGCCCGGATCCGGCGGGCTTGCGGAGCGAGCCCCGCGTAGGCAGCCGGCAACTCCACATTTTCGCGGGCTGTGGCCGATTCCAGAAGGTTGTAGTTCTGAAAAACAAAGCCGAACGCACGGCAGCGAAACCAGGCCAGATCATCCGCGCCGAGCGCTTGCACCTCGCGTCCCGCAAACCGGTAGCTGCCGCTGTCCGGCGTGTCCAGACAACCCAGAATATGCATCAGCGTGGACTTGCCGGCGCCCGAAGGCCCGGTGATGCATGCAAATTCACCCGCATGAAAGCGAAGGGAAGCGTCGCTCAAGGCAACCACCGGCACGCCCTTTTTCACGTAGCGCCGGCCCACGCGCTCCAGTTCGATCAGCGGCGGTTCGGAATCCATGGCGCTATGCGCAGGCGCACCTGCGGGTCTTTCCCGTGGCGATAGCGCGCCTGCAAGGCTGACGGTTCGATCTCTATCTCGCGGCTTCCGCGGCCGCCGACCGTGACGCCACGCGGTCGCCTTCATTGAGGCCTTCGAGCACCTCCGCATGAGTGGCGCCGATCTCGCCCACCACAATCTGGCGCAACTCCACGCCGCCGGATTCGCTCAGCCGAAGAATTTGCGCAACCCTGCCGCCGCCCGGCTTGGTCTCGCCGAAATCGCCCAGCATGTCCACGGGAACGGCCAGAACCTCGCGCGGGCGGGACAACTCGAAAAATACCTGAGCCGTCATGCCGGGCAGCAATGCGCCGTCGGCGTTGTCCACTTCAAAGATCGCGGTATAGCTGACAACGTTCGAGTTGTCGGAAGCTCTCGGAATGATGCGCTGCAAAACGCCGCGCCAACGCCGCGTTCCGCCGCCCAGGGTGCTGAACGAAACGCCGGCGCCCACCGCAAGCTTGCCGATGTTGGCTTCGGCAACTTGCGCCTCCACCACCATCCGGGAAAGATCGGCAATCTGGAGGATCACCGGGGCCACCTGCGAAGCGTTCAGCGTCTGACCTTCGGTGACTTGTACTGCAACCACAACTCCCGATACCGGCGCCCGGATCGTGCTGTAGTCGAGCTTGGCCTGCTCGCTGGCAACCAGAGCCTTTTGCGATTCGATCTCGGACTGAAGCTCAATCAGTCGGGAACGCGCGTTGATCAGCGCATTTTTCGCCTCGTCCAGGGCTACCTGATTGGTAGCCTGAGCCTCCATCAGCCGTCGTTCCCGGGCCAGGCCGGCTTCCGCCAGATCGATATAGGAATCGGTGGACGGCAACCGCGCCTGCAGCGCCTCCAGCTGGGAGCGCGCCGCCGCTACCACGCTGGTCTGTATCGTGGCGTCAATCTCCGCCACCACATCGCCCTTCGATACCCGGTCGCCCGCCTGAACGAGCAGGCGCTGCATCTGACCCGATACCTGCGCGCCCACATCCACGACCTGCACTGGCCGCAACTTGCCGCTCGCAGCCACTGTGTCGCCAATGCTGCGATAGGCGGCCGTAGCCGTCACCAGCGCGGACCCCTCGCTCGGTAACGCCTCGTCTCCCCTCGAGAACCACACATATGCGCCAGCGGCAAGGATGATCGCGGCGCAAGCCCAAATCCAACGCCACTTGCGCTTGCCGGATGAAGTCCCGGTGTCGGCAAGGGCCCGATCAAGTTCCTCGCCAATGCTCATTTCAGGCAAGTGTACTCTCCGCTCTGGAGGGACCCGAATATGCACATTTTGGGCCTGCATCCCATACCCAAAATACTGCTGCCAGTACCGCCATTCCGACAAGCCCAGCGCAAAACCGGCGTAACCGCAACCGTGCAGAAGGACGCCCGCCCACAAAAAAGCCGGCCACCGCGTCGATCAACCTACTTCGCAGTGCTGCTCCGCCCTTGCACCTGATCACGCGGCTTTCGATGTGCAACGGCCGATCGCATGAGTTCAGTTCTTGGAGGCTGCAAGCCCAAAACAGGGAGGCGTAACAGTGCATGCAGTCCTGCATCTTGCGATTACGGCTCTACGAGCGCCAGCGATCGCGCCACGCGAAAGCCCCAGCCGGGCGACCGCCATGTCTTCGAAAAGCCAGCACGGGAAGCCGAGCGCAGGCAGGTCGGACGATCAGCATACGAGCAGCCACGCAAAATCCGGAGGGAACAATCACCTGTTTCCCAAGCGCTGCCATCGCCGGGCGCACCCTCGTAGTTCTCGTTCCAGCAGTCCTGTACCCATTCGTTCGCATTGCCATGCATGTCATGCAGGCCGAACGCATTGGCGGGAAAACTTCCGGCCGGCAAGAGCTCATCTCGGGACGGCTGGCCAATCCAGACTCCGTAGAAATTGGCCTGATCGGTGGAAATGAAATCGCCCGTGTGATACCGCGTGGTGGTTCCTGCGCGCGCCGCATACTCCCATTCGGCCTCGCTCAAAAGCCGGTACGAGTGTCCCGTTTTCTGCGACAGCCACAGAACGTACGCCTGCACATCGTCCCAACTGACTTCCACTACCGGACGCTTGCCGCGCCCGGACCCATAGTCTCCGCAGCCGCCCTCCGCAACGCAAACATTCCATTCCTTGAACGTCACTTCATAAGCACCCGCGGCAAACGGCGCTGCAATCGTCACTTGATGCACAGGTTCCTCGTGCTTGGTCCGACCTTCCTCGCTGGCCGGCGAACCCATCAGGAAGGACCCCGCGGGCACCACCACCATGACAGGGCATCTCTTGCAATCGCGAAAGGTGCCCCCGTTCGCTTTCTCTCCTTGCTCCCCGGCCTTCTGGTCAATAACAGTTACAGCGTGGCCCGAATCAAGCTCTCTCCGTTCCGCGTTGCCAGCGTTATCCTTGCCGCAAGCACTCATGGCAAGCGCCATCAACAGCGCGCCGAAAACTGGAATCGATCTCATTTGCTGGCTTCTCCTCAGGACTCGGACAAGGCCGCCACCGGGTTTATCCGCGAAGCGCGGCGCGCAGGAATCACTGCGAATGGCACGGCCACTGCAATCGCACAGGCAAACGGAAGGATAAATTGCCACGGGGCGAAACTGGCGGGCACCTCGAAAAATCGTAGCGCGGGAATCAATGCACAAGCCACCAAAACGCCTGCCAAACCGCCCAGAACGCTCAGGATCAAGGCCTCCCCGAAGAACTGCCGCAATATATCGCTTCGCCGGGCACCCACCGCCATGCGAAGGCCAATCTCGCGACGGCGCGCGCGAACCGACATCAGCATGGTCGCAATCACACTCAAATTGCCCGCTAACAACGCCGCGCCAGCGATCAAGCCCATCGCAACCAGCATCCGCTTGCCTTGCGCGCGGCGGTACTCCAGAAACCTCTGCGGGTAGTCTGGGTAGTAAACATCGCGACCGTGCAAGCGAATCCCCAGATCCTTGATCGCCCGCACCGTATTCTCTACCTCTTCCACATCGTCTAAAAACACGTAGATGGCATATAGCCTGTCATCATCAAACAGCAAGGCTGCCCCTGTGCGGTAAGGAATATAAACCCAATTATTGGCGTTTTCCTCAAGTTGACGGTATCTCTCTTCGCTTTGCCACGGACCATCAATGCCTATATTTGTCCTGCGCTTCAACACCCCCTTCACCCGGAAAGGTACGTTCTCGATCGAAATTTGCTCTCCGATGGGATTACCCCCCGAAGGAAAGAGTTTCTCGCGTATGCCCGAACCCAGCACGACAACCTGCTCCCTGTTGGCGTCTTCCTGCAAGGAAACGAAATCACCCATATCAATTCGGTAACCGGAAGGGCCACGACCTTCCCTGGCTCCGAGATCCACCATCCCCTCGACATGCACCTCTGTCGCAATGTCGCCGCGCCGAGCGATCATCTGGAACTGGATCTTCCTCGGCGATACCCCACGCACATTAGGAATGCGTTCGATATTTTTCGCGTCGAGGCGCGTCAGCCCCTTGAAATCACCATAACCCTCCTTCGCTTGGTAGGGGTTGACGACAACGGGAATCGTATCAAGCCCATTTTCATTGACCTCATTCATGGCGCTCTGATACACCCCCTCGCCAATCCCGAACGGCAAGGCACCGAACCAGACACCGATAAGCACACTGAGCACCGGCAGAAGGGTGCGCACCCTGCTGCCCTGCAGGGAGCCTCTGCGCAAGGCCGCCAGCCCGGCAACCGCGGTATCCCGGATACCGCCAGCCAACCCCAAGCCTCGCGTGCCTGCTTGCGGCAGATCGCTAGGACGTCGCACCGAACCGCCTGTCTGGCCCGTATCGGCAATCACACGGCCATCGCGCAATTCGATGCGCCTTCGGGCACGTGCCGCAATCTCCCGATCATGCGAGGTAATCACCACGGTGTGGCCCTGCGCCGCCAGATCCTCCAGCGCACTCAGCACCTCCTCGCCGTTCGTCCGATCCAGCGCGCCAGTCGGCTCGTCCGCAAGGATGATGCGCCCGCCGTTCATCAGGGCGCGCGCAATCGCTACTCGCTGCTGCTCACCCCCCGACAACTCGCGCGGCAAGTAACCGGTACGGTCCGACAGACCCAACCTGTCCAACAACTCCCGCGCACGAGTCCTGCGAACCTTGGCGGACATCCCGGCGTAGCGCCCCGGCAACTCGATATTCTCCAGCGCCGGAACCGATTCCAGAAGGTTGTAGTTCTGGAACACAAAGCCGAACATCCGCCGCCGCAACCAAGCCAAGGCATCCGCGCCCAGCTTGCCCACTTCCCGGCCCGCCAGACGATACGATCCGCTGTCCGGCCGATCCAGACAGCCGAGGATGTTCATCAGGGTGGACTTGCCCGAACCGGAAGGCCCGGTAACGCACACGAACTCGCCTTCGCCGATGCGCAGCGAAACCTCCCTGAGCGCCTCTACCCGGACATCCTCTTCGCCCGCCCCCAAAACGCGGCTGACGCCCTCCAGTTGAATTAACGAAGCGCTATCGCCCATGGCGCTTCAGAACTCCGACAGCATGCCTGTTACACACAGTCAGGTGCCCGATCATCCTCGTCTCGCGGAGATGGTGGGCGTTTTCGACAGCCCAATGTGGTGGTGTACCCCTCCCTCTGTGCTTAAGCAAGATTCGAAGTTCGAATAGCGAGCCGCGACCGTGATTTCCTGACTATCAGCCCTGGAGTCCGGCAGCAACGCCTACCCCCTGTATATAGTGCAATTAAAGCATGCGGTATAACCTTGCTCGTTGCAGCTCATGATTCTGTGATCACCGCAAGCTTGGTTCGGACCTGGGTATGGCGCGGAGAAAAACTGACAATTGGTATGGTGATAGCCAAACCAAACGGAACCAGACGCGCTGGCAGAGGATATGTTGACCAGACCTGCTACCAAAAGGAAGGCCAGCAACGTGCCCATGCTTGCACCGTAAAAGTGTTTTTTGAGCTTTCGCATTGAAGTTCTCCTGTAGTTGCTAATTGCTGCTCGAAATTGAGTTGGGTACAAGGTCTAACATAAAAAATGCGCCTTTGTCAAGCCTGTACCGGTTCACCCAGCAATTCCCGCCAAGTCATTTTGTGGTGCTGATGGGGTGGCATTCTGGTGTGGATGGCCGGTTGGCGGATCGCTTGGGGAAGGCTACCCCTCCGGCCGGCGCCGGATGAGTGGTTTGGCTACGCTGTTTCCCCGAAGAACCCGCTCGTCGCACACCCGACCACGGCGATGGGGTCAGGAGGTGTCGAAGGGCGCCAGTGCGGTTGGGTGGTGGCCGAAGGCGATGGCCCGATACAGGGCCTCCCAGCCGGGAATGAAGAACTCCAGAAACAAGCGGCGCAACCGCTCCCAGAAGTATTTCGGACGACCCTCCCGCTCCCGCGCCGCCCCAAACAGCGCACAGCAGCGCTGCTGAATCTGGTCGATCAAAAAAGCCAGCATCGTCAAACCGGAAAATACCGTCGCCAGATGCCGCTTGCCGTGGCCAAAGTTATGCTCAAAGCCGTAGCCTTGGTTCTTCAGGGTGTTGAAGGTCTCGTTCTCAATGCGCCAACGCGCCCGACCGGCACGCATCAGCGCTTCCACATTCGATTCCGTGATCTCGATGTCCGTAACCCAACTAAAGTGCCGCTCCCGACCCTTGGGGGTGGTTTCCCAACACTCCAGAAAGTTCACCTCCAGGTCGAAATTCGCGTCGTTGAGCGGCACGCCGTTGAGAAAGCGATACCGGCGCCGCACACCGTCCTCGCCTTGGGTCTCGACAACCCGCGTCGCCATCACCGAAGCCACCCAGTGAAACAACTCCGCATGGTCGCCCGGCTTCACCCCCAGCACAAAGCGCAGGTCCAATTCCTGCAACAGCCGGATGTGCGGACCGTTCGAGGCCAACGCATCCTCCACCACCAACAGCTTCAGATGCGGATGCTCGCGCCGCACATCCCGCAGCAGACGCTTGGCCGCGTTGCGCTCGCAGTCGTTCTTTCGCGAACCGTCCGCGCGCAGGATCGGCTCCGGCGCCAGCGGAAACACCTCGCGATGCTCCGGGTGCACCAGCACTGCACCCAGCATCTGGTGATAGTAGGTCACACGACCGTCCCGGTGGCGCCGCTCGCAGCAATGAGCGCAATGCACCTTCTGCGAAGAGAAGTAGCCCGTGCCGTCCACCGACAACAGATAATGATCGTCCAGCCAGGTGAAGTCCCGCAGCCCCCCGCCGCGCTGCAACGCCGCAAACACGCGCTTGAAGGCCCGCCGCAGCGAGCGCGGATCCACTTCATCCAGACGCTCGCGCATGGTTGTATCCGACGGCGCGCGCTCCACCCCATAGAGGCTTCTCAAGTTCGACCGGGTGCGCTCCTCGCCCCGCGCGTCCTGCTCAAAACTCAACAGCGACGAATACTTCAGCCCGAACATCGCCAGCGCCGACATCAGACAGTCCGTCAGGGGCAGGCCACGGCTCGCAACCGGATCCTCAATGCGATCGAAACAACCGCGCACCACCCGGAGCAATCCCGGAGCGCTGAGCGTCTTGCGAAACTGGATCTTGGACATGGTTCATCCCCCTTACTCCCAACAATCGCCCGAATCATACGGTTTTCGAATGAAAAGTTTGCGAAGAACTTCTTCTCGAACCGCCCAAAACCCTTGAAATCACTCACATGTCAGATTTGGCGGGAATTGCTGCGGTTCACCACATATGAGACGGGGCAGCACCGCTCGACCCAGCGCTGCGTCCCGCGCGGGTGCTCCGACGAGGAGCGCTTGATCGCGGACATGATCGCGCTGGCTCGCCGGTATGTATGGCCGCTACGGCTACCGGCGGATTTCGGTTCTGCTTCGCGATGCCGGCTGGCGGGTCAACGACAAGAGGGTCGAGCGTCTGTAGCGGCGCGCGGGGCTGAAGGTTCCCGGCAAGCAACCGAAACGGGGCAGTGACCTGCCCCCATTAACGGATCCAGTTTCAATGTTAGTGCATTGACGATTTCTTTGCCATGCCCCTTTCTGCCAACATTGTTGAGACACCGGCTACCCTTGAATAATTGAAGGGCAGTAGAGAGGAGTAATGATGAAAGCAGACGGACAGGGATTCAATGCTGGTGATGGATGCGTCAGCTGCGCCGCCACCGGGGGTGGGCGTAGCGACGAGGCCCCCCAAGGTCAGGCTTCGGGAAGTAGCCGTTGAGATGCTTGATAGTTTCCAGCCTCTCAAACTTCGGTGCCTCCAGAAAGACCGGTACGGTTCACCGCCAATATCTCGTCGATGCAGTCGGTGATCCGTTGGGCGGGTTTGCGCAGCTGTTCGACAGTCCAGTCTGCGGCATAACCTTCGGTCACATCGGATGGACGGGCATGATTGACCAACCGCTTGGTCAGCGAGCGGGACAGCATTAATTCACGCTCAGCAATCGTGATGAACACATTGCGCAATCCGTGAAACCAGAACCGCGTTCCCGCAGCCTTCGAGATATCGGCGTGATAGTGATGAATGCCCCCCAAGTGGCCTTTGGAGCTTGTCGGGGAGGGGAACAGCCAACCGTCGTCCTTGCGCGAGCCGCACCTTGCCTGACGGTGCTCGAACACCTCAGCGAGTTGCCGAGTAATGGGAAGCTCCAGCGGGGCGCCGGTCTTGGTCTCCTCGACACGAAGAATGCGCCGTTCGAGGTCAATGCGCTCCCAGCGCAGTGAGACGATCTCGCCGAGACGCATACCGGTATAGACGCCGATCATGAAAATGTCGCGATGGTCCGGCGGCAACCCCACGGCTTTTACTCCAGCGCACCAGAGCGGCAGCACTTCCTCGGGCGCCGAGATGCGCCGACGAACATTAGCGTTGAATCGCCCGCCGCCAGCGATCCAGAGTTCGACCGGATTGCGCAGTCCCTCGTGGTCAATGCATGAGCGCCGGTAGATAGCGCGCAGCATGGAGACCGCCTGATTGGCGCAAGCCCAGCCATTTGTTTCGGTGACTCGATTGAACCGCACCTCAACATCAAGGCGGTCGATACGGTCGAGGGGGCGGGCGATCCAGTCTCCGAAGCATACACGCAGGTTCTGGCGGTAGAGTTTGACGGTGTTCGGCTTGCGCTTGGGGTTGGCAACCATGTACTCCTCGAATGCCTGGCCGAGCGTCGGTATGCCACGGGCCGCGGCGCGCTCGGCGGCTGGATCCTCGCCGGAGGCGACCTGCCCCAGAACTTTCTGCGCCTTGCGCCGCGCCTCGTCGGGGGTCATGCGACCAAAGCGTCCGAGGGTGACACGTTTGTTGGCGGCCTTGCGTCCGCCATCGCCAGCACGGTAGTTGACGACGAAGGTCTTGGTGCCGGAAGGTTGTACGCGCACTCCGAAGCCAGTGAGTCGATTATCCCATGCGATAAAAGGCTTGGAGGTGGATTCAAGGGCCTCGACGGCGCGCTTGGTCAGCGTAGTCTTGATTCTGGCGACACGTTTTGCGGTGGTTTGTTGCATGGGGAGCATTGTAATCTGGCAGTCCAAATATTCAACCCCATATTCAACACGAGGGAAGAATCCGGGGCGCGGACAGTGACACTCTTGACATGCCACGATTCTTTGAGATGTAGTAATAGCAATAGATTCTATTGCTCTTGTCGTCCCTTGCGTACCTCTTTCGGAAGTTATCAATAAAATGAGCGAGCACGTCAAGGAACGTTGCAAGCCGAAAACGCAGGAGACCCGCTGTTGGCTGCTTGGTCGCCATGTCCTTCCGGCGTTTGGCAAGGTTCCGCTGGCCGCGATGAATCGGGAGCGGGTCGTTGCGTTCCACGAGAGGCTGGCGGAAAAGCCGACGACGGCAAACACGGCGGTGAGGATGCTCTCGCACATGTTCGTTCTGGCTGAGAGTTGGGGCATGGTAGCTGACGGGTTCAATCCGTGTCGGAGCGTACCGAAGTATCCCGTGCGACGCCGCGAGCGCTTTCTGACCGATGCGGAGTTCGAGCGGTTGGGGCGCGTACTCGACGAAGCGGAAGCCAGGGGTGGCGCCTCGGCGGCGGCGATTGCCGCCCTGCGCTTGCTGATGCTGACCGGTTGTCGCAAGGGAGAGATACTGACGCTCAAATGGGAGGATGTCGATCTTGAGGGGAGCGAGATCAGGCTCCCGGACAGCAAGACCGGGCCGCGCTCGGTGGCGCTGGGACCTGACGCGGTGCGGGTGCTCGAAGCCATCCCCCGGCGTGCAAACGATCCATGGGTGATCGCCGGCAAGCGAGCGGGTACGCACCTGCGTACACTCGACAACGCGTGGCCCCGATTGCGGGCGCGGGCAGGTTTGAGCGATGTGCGCATCCATGACCTTCGACACAGCTACGCCTCGCGTGCGCTTGCGCTCGGCGAGTCGCTCCCCATGATCGCGCGTTTGCTGGGGCATCGCGAGATCGAGACCACGGCGCGCTATGCCCATCTCGACCGCGCTTCCGTCCACGAGGCGGCGGCCCGAATTGCCGGGCGCATCGCCGAGGATATCCTGTAGAAGCCGTTCGGGAAGCGGCGGAAATATCCGAACACCCGGAGTTGTAGCGCATAGCATGGGCTCCCTTCGCCGATACAGGATAGCCGGACCTGCATAGTCTCACATGTATTATTTTTTATAACTTGCTGTTATGAAAAGAATTTCAAGCCCCCGTTCTTTTCTCGTAAGCAATTCGTAAGCGGACTGGATGAAATATCCGCGCTTTCCTGAGCAGCTTTGGCAACAGGAAATCTCCTGCTGAACGGGAGAAAGGTCAACTCACAATCACGGTTCCAAGCGTTGGAGAACATGATTCTGATTGTCCCACCAGGTCGCCTCCTGATCGTAGCTGGACGCGATTCCTTCAAGCATGGCCGCAGTGAAGGGGTGTTCGAAAGCGACTGCTCGGGACCAATTGCGAAATTGTTCGGCAAGCTCACGTTCCTGGGACCCCCCCTTGTTTCGCACAGTTACCCCACGGGTGTTGTGTATGCCGATTTCCATACCGTGCGCGATTTCCTGAGATCCGATATCGTCGAGCACTTCTCGCACCGATTCGCACGGCCAAACGCCGTCATTGCCTTGTGGGCAATGGGAAAGCAGCTGGCCGATTTTCTGGTCGCCAATGCTGACACGGCCATATCGACGAGTGAGTGTGCGCACCTCATTTAGCCATGCTCTAAGCAACTCGAAATCAATGCTGCCATCATCCTGTGTTCCAGGAATTCGACTGGCCCTGTCGAGAAGCTGATAGCAGGCGTACACGAAAGCAGAGCGATTTTCAGAGTTTTCAGGTTGCCATTCGGCAGGATCTTCCCCACCGTCGTCTCGTTTAAAGGCATATGCGAGCGCCTCCATGAACAGTGCGGGCGACTTTGAGAGCAGCGCCTCCAGATGCGGGATTCCGTGCCCGAAATCGTCGAGTACTCTGATGAACAGGAATTCAAGCTGGGCAAGCTCTTTGCAAGCTGCATCCCCTCGTTGCGCAAGCGTATTGAGCGTCTCGGAGACGTAATGGCCATTGAGTTGATTACTGTCTGGTGGTTTTGGATTATTGGTCGCGACATCCTTCAACAGGCGCATCAGCCGTGGAGAATCAATGAGCTTGCAATCCATGCGGGCAGCGAGGAAGGCTGCGTGTGGCCGATTCACCTTGAGCAACTCGTCTACGAAGATCGCTATCTCAGACGCATTATGGGAACTCCAGCGGGGACTCACTTCCTTCCAATAGCGTGACTTCAGACGCTCGGACAACCTGTTAACCTGTTTCCAGGTGTTGCTATCGAAAGGCGCACAGCACAGAAGGCGGACACAGGCATCTTCATCAGGCTCGAAGTGGGCGAGTAATTCTGTAAGCACAGCGTCACGGTCTTGTAATTCGAGTTTGGCCAGAAAACCGAAGATGCATTGCTCCCATTGGTCCCGCAGGTCGTCTGACGGCTCCGTCAGAATGTCCCGGAGAAAATCTACTGCCCGCTGAACTCCGGTGCAGATTTCGGCCATGTGCCAGCCGACAACTTGGGGGGCGTCGCTGGACCGGCACAGCCCCCTGACTCCTTCAAGCCCTGATTGCACCCACACCTCTTGCAAAGCGTTGCGTCGCTGACAAGCAACGCGCACTTCTCTCTCCTTCCAATCGAGCTGCTCATGCTCAGGTTTGTCAGTTGATTCATGCACCCACTGGTTCATGAAAAGTTCTTGGTGTCGGGTAACGGGGTTCCGGGGCTTGAGCAGCTCGTATACTTGCCGGGCCTGCTTTCTTTCGGAGGCAAAAGTTCGCCGCCACCCAGTGCGCTGCCAGCCGCGCCGAGTCAGGGCGCAGCGTCGTATCCGCTCACGCAATGCTGATTTCCGGGTATCGGTGGGCTCAGTACCATTCCAGGCGACGATAAGCTCCCACACTTTCTTGCGATTTTCAGCACACAGGACTTCGAGACGGTCGACCAAATCGCCGAGTGTTCGCTCGTCGTGCGAGGGCCATTCGAGTGCAAGCTCAATTGCCTTTTGTTGACCGTCCCGCAGGTCGCCATTTGTGGCGACCTCTTGCGTTTCATATGCGTCGGCGCGCCAGCGCGGCTTGGCATTGAGATCCCCAACGGACCTACCCGGATTAAACTGATCAATGCAAATCTGCCAAGCGACACCTGGAAATTTCTTGGTGAGCCACCCGAGCGCTTGATTGCGCTGGCGGGTCGAAGCTGCCGTTTGAGGCATCCAGAACCGGAAGATTGACTTGAGCGACGCCATGGGTGTATTTGCCCAGTTGTCATTGATAGCCCACGAGCACAGTCTGGCGAGGATAGATGCGACGCGAACCAGTCGTTCCGATTTCCACGCCAGTAACTCGAGTGCCCAAAGCATGCCTGAACGAGGACAATTTCCGAAAATCCCGGGGGCCGCGGGGGCGAACAGTGCTCTAATCCGTGGATCCTCGCTCTTGAGGTCTACTTCGATGATCTCAAGAAAGATATCCGGCGTTGCTTCAGCGTATTGTGGGAGATCGTCCTTCTGAGACAGCCATGTCGACGCAGCGGAGGGGGTCAGCAAGCAGCGGACTACCTTACCGATACGGCATTCAAGGTTAATCCCAAGGCGGTCACCCACAAGCGCATTGCCATGCACGGCCAGAAGCACGAGCGAATCGCAGATACCCTGTCGCAGGGCTGGTGAGTGATCCCGGCTTTTTCCATAGAGTTCTGCTGCCCACTGCTTGTCCTCAGGCAAATCCAACGCTGGGTCTTGTTCCGACAGGACGACTTCAGCGGCGAACAAGAAATTCTTCAGTTCCTCCTTGGTCAAAATCCGTTGTGCGGCATAGAGCGCATCGACCTTGGAGGCGACTCCCCGGAAATGGCTGATCGACCAAACCGGAGGTTCTTCCATTGCTTGGAGCTCAGCGATCATTTGCTCCATGGCTTCGTATGGGTTGTGGGTCAGACAATGCAGTATTTCCTTGTCAGACTCGGCATTGGAGTCCCATGCGCCAACGAATATGAGCGGAATCATCTTCCGTGCGACAGTGGGGTCGGTGGCCCAGGGAGGCTCTTTCACGGCCGGAACTGTCGCAAGCCGGCGACGGAGAGTGGTTGGCGAGCGTGCGGACTCGCGTGCGAGTTGTTCTATCCTGAAATCGCCCAAACCTGCCTCTATCAGGGCTTTGCGGAACGACTCATGATCCAGCAGGCCGAGCGCGATGTCTGCTTTGTCCGTCACCGTGTTACGACTGCGTACGATGATCGTGTGTGTTTTCTTCTGAAGCCCGGAGAGGTTTCTCTCAACCTCGGGGGAGGCTACCACCATGATCCAATTCGATGCTCTCCTGAAGATGGCTTTGAAGGCTTCGAGCGAACGAATCACGACGGCTCGTTCCCAAGCTCCGGGGCATGTCTCTTTCAGTCGTTCCAGCAAGCAACTCAGAAAGGCCAGACCTTCCAGGAGTGAGTCGGCAGTAACGACGAGGGGATTGGCCGGAACTGCTTTCAACCATTTCTCGATCTTTTCCCGGTGTTGTGCCACGGCGGGAGCAAACAACTCCCTCGGTAACTCGGGCTCGGTGACGCCCGCCCATTCACGCCAAATCTGACCGAGGGTCATGACATCCTGGCCTGCGCCGCCATCCCGAAACTCCCGCATGCGTATCTGCGCCGGAATCGACTGTTCCAACCATTGTTCCAAGTCGCTGGCGTCGTAGGCGCGCACATCCTTCCATTCTTCGCGCGATTTCTTGGCGCTGGCCCAGTTGTGTTTGCCAACCCAATTACGCGGAGTCACAAACACAAAGGTTATCGATTGCCGCTCCCTGGCGGGAATATGGGCGGTACGGTTCCGGTAGTCCCGCTCCGCCTTGGCCCGAGGGTTCTTGCCGCACCCGAACTCCCAGCCGGAATTCCCGCGTGGAATCCACGGCGTCGCGGCCCCGGACATAATCTGGCCGTCCCAACCTTTCCGCTCGGAATTTTCGAAGGCGGGAAAATCGACCAGAGCCAGATCACTGCCGGTCGAATGCACCAGTGTGCGCAGCAGCGCTGGAAGCTGTGATCGCGCTTTTATGTCATCCGCCCACGAAGTAATCTGACGAGCGGTAATCTGGAGAAAAGCAGGCATGTAGGCGCGAACGACGATATCGTTCTCGTGGGTACGCGTCTCGAATTCTTGGTATCGCTTTTGCATTTCAAGCAGTGCCGAGGCGTCGGCCTGGAAAGCTTTCTCGAGCCGCACGGCCATGCTGGGGGACAGTGCCGCCCTGCCGTTAAGAAGATTGGACAAGGCAGGCCGACCAACGCCAAGCATCTCGGCGGCTTCCTTCACCGAAAGGCCGCCCGGAAGAACTGATTTTCTGATGTGTATTCCCGGATGGATCGGGGGCCTCTTCGATGAAAGTGTCATAGCGCCTGCAACCTTTGATTGTCAGTAAAAAAGTGCGCTTGGAACATGAAAGACTGATTCAACTGTTGAGTTGCCAGAGCGCAGATTGCATTGTATTGTGTAACGCAACACAAATCAAAATGCATCAAGGTGTGCGTAGTGCTATCTGGCACCTTGAATTTCGTGTCGTCCGGTCTTCCGACTTTTCCCCTGCCATTTCCAATCGGGCAGCATGGTAGGCCCTCAACATACCCTTCTTCTGCACACACAGCAGTTCCTTGACCGGTAGCGGGGCACCCGTCGTCAGCACCAACTCCCGTCCGCGAAGTCGGATCAACCGAGAGCATAGTGATGTGTTGCGCTTTGCCGCCAGCATCCAGCGGCGGAATCGGCGACTAACAACATCAAGTATTGCAGGCATGAACCCGGGGGCCGAACAGCCTTCGATCAGCTTTCAGGTGGAGCGAAAACTGCCGTCGGTCGTTCCCGGAGAGGGATCCTCTGGATGACACACTGGTCTTCCCCCCTGAAACTGGTCCACCCTTAGGTTATGGAAAAGAGGAGGATCGGCGATGGCAAGAAAGCGCTACAAGCCCGAAGAGATTGTTCGTCTGCTGCGGCAGGCCGAGGTATTGCACGGCCAGGGGCTGTCGATGGCGGATGCGATCCGGCGTCTCGGGATCAGCGAGGTCACCTTCTACAGGTGGCGCAAGGAGTATGCCGGTATGAACGGGGACCAGCTGCGCCGTTTGAAGGATCTTGAGAAGGAGAACGAGCGGCTTCGCCGTGCGGTCTCCGACCTGACGCTGGACAAGCAGATTCTCAAGGAGGCCACCCGGGGAAACTTCTGAGCCCCTCGCGTCGCCGCCAATGCATCGACTATGTCCGTAGTCGGCTCGGGGTCTCGCAACGTCGAGCCTGCCGGGTGCTGGGGCAGCACCGCTCGACCCAGCGCCGTGTCCCGCGCGGGCGCTCCGACGAGGAGTGCCTGGTTGCGGACATGATCGCGCTGGCTCGCCGGTATGGCCGCTACGGCTACCGGCGGATTTCGGTTTTGCTTCGCGATGCCGGCTGGCGGGTCAACGACAAGAGGGTCGAGCGTCTGTGGCGGCGCGAGGGGCTGAAGGTTCCCGGCAAGCAACCGAAACGAGGTCGGCTCTGGCTGAACGACGGCTCCTGCATCCGGCTGCGGGCCGAGCGTGCGGATCATGTCTGGTCTTATGACTTCATGCATCACCGGACTCATGACGGGCGAGCCTTCCGCACGCTCAATGTGCTCGACGAGTTCACCCGCGAGAGTTTGGCAATCCGGGTGCGACGCAAGCTCTCTTCGCGCGATGTTATCGACACGCTCACTGATCTATTTGTCCTGCGTGGCGTTCCGGCTTGGATCCGCTCTGATAACGGTCCAGAGTTTGTTGCCGAGGCCGTGCGGCGATGGATCGCCTTGGTCGGCGCCCGCACCGCTTTCATTGAGCCGGGATCGCCCTGGGAGAACGGATATATCGAGAGCTTCAACGCGCGGCTGCGCGACGAGTTCCTCAACGGAGAGATTTTCTACACCCTGAAAGAGGCCCAGGTTCTCATCGAATCCTGGCGGCGTCACTACAACGCAGCGCGCCCGCACAGCAGCTTGAGATACCGTCCCCCGGCTCCGGAAACAATCATCACGCCATGCTGGCTGTCCGGCTCCGCTCCGCTCCGCCGGACAGCCAGCATGGCAAAGAAATCGTCAATGCACTAACATTGAAACTGGACCCGTCGACGGGGGCAGGTCAACACAACAGGACAGGAGAGCGAAGCCTACATCGGCTATGCCGAAGCAAACTGCGCGGGCGAAGAATTTCCAGCAGTAAAAAGCTTGGAAGACCTACAAGCCACAGCAGCAGTAAGCTACAAAACAAGCTTCGATTCTGAATGCAAAGGTGATGTACCAAAGGGAATAACCGAGATAGTAGTTACCGCGCCCCCGCTGCCTCAGCCTCTCCCTATCTTGGGGGGATTACGTCCCCCGCCTCCCTACTCTACTTTTGTCTATATGATGAGGCCAATTCCTCCCCCGGAACAGCGACAGAGGGAGAATCAGAAGGAAGAAAAGGCACAGGTTTTCCTTTTTAGCAGATGCTCAAGAGGGCTTGGCAGTGAATATGAGGCTGGTTTAAGCCGGGAAGATCAAGAAAAAATTAGAAGGAAGCTGTTCCGGCATGATGATGTCATGTGGACCACAGCAAGTACCGACGGAGGTTCAGCAGGTTTTTTCGCAAAGAATTTCTCGCTGGCGGTGCGCTACATGTTTACTCTTACATATGTTGAAGGTGAGATTAGGAGCCTTTCCGGTTCGCCACCAGATCGTGCTTGTACATCTTGGAAGATTAATGAAGCAAGCTATAACTCAGTAGTCAGAAAGGTGAGCCTCGACCGGGCTAGGAGCCTGCGCCGTAGGAACGCAATGCGCGATAATATCCATGTAGGGAAGTGGAGGTTTTGAGATGCCGACGACGTTTCGCCCGTATTGCCCGAATCAGGGTTTGTTGCTTCCGCCGGATATGAAGGATTGGCTGCCGGAGGGTCACTTGGCGCACCATGTCAGCGACTTGGTGGACGATCTGGACTTGGGTGTGTTTTACGCGCCGTATGAAGGCGACGGTCGCCGCAAGTCGCCGTATGAACCGCGGATGATGCTGAAGGTGCTGATCTACGGGTATGCGACGGGCGTGTTTTCCTCGCGCGGTTTGGCGCGCAAGCTGGAGGAAGATGTGGCGTTTCGGGTATTGGCGGCGGGGAACTTTCCGAAGCACCGGACGATCTGCGAGTTTCGTCGTCGTCATTTGTCGGACTTCAAGAGGCTGTTTGTGGAGGTGGTTCGTCTGGCGTACGAGTTGGGTGTGGCGCACTTTGGCAAGTTGTCGATAGACGGGACCAAGGTTTGTGCGAACGCATCCAAGCGCAAGGCGATGAGTTACGGTCGGATGCGGGAAGAGGAGCGTCGTTTGGAGTCGGAGATCAGCTTGTTGCTGGATCGTGCGCGAGCGGTGGACGAGTCGGAGGACGAGCGCTTTGGGAAAGAGTATCGGGGCGACGAGTTGCCGAAGGAGTTGCGTCGTCGGGAAGATCGCTTGACGGCGATTCGTGCGGCCAAGGCCCGTATTGAGGCGCGTGCGCGTGAGGCGGACGATGCGCGCGGTCGTCGGCCCGGTGAAAAGCGCAATCCGAAGGGTGGGAATTGCTACAAGCGGGCGTATGGGGAACCCGAGGAGAAGGCGCAGGACAATTTCACGGATCCGGAGAGTCGGATCATGAAGACTTCTGCGCAAGGGTATCAGCAGTGCTACAACGCGCAGTTGGCGGTGGACGGAGCGAACCAGATGATCGTTTCGGCGCAAGTGTCTTCGAGCGCCAGCGACCAGGGGCAGTTGGTGAAGCCGCTGGATGAGTTGAAGGCGATCTACGGGAAGCGTCCGGCGACGGTGCTGGCGGACGCGGGGTACTGCAATGAATCAGACCTTGGGAAATTGGAGGCGCTTGGGGTGGACGGCTATGTGGCGTTGGGCCGGGAGGGCCGTCGCAAGGCGGCGGTGAACGCGCACAAGTATCCGGCGAGAGCGCGCATGGCGGCGAAGCTGGCGACGGAGGCGGGCCGTGCGCAATACGCCGAGCGCAAGTGGCTTTCGGAGGCGCCGATCGGGTGGATCAAACAGGCGCTGGGGTTTCGAAGGTTCAGTGTGCGCGGCCTTCACAAGGTGCGTGGCGAGTGGGACTTGGTGTGTCTGGCGTTGAACATCAAGAGGATGCGTGGGTGTTTGGCAGCCGCATGACCGGTATTCCGCCTGACCCTGGGGCGAATCGAGAGTCGATTCGGGCCTTCTTGAGCCTCCGGACAGTCATTCTACGGCCCGAAGGCGGACAGCACCCGCGCAAAGATGCAGTTGTTGAGGTTCCGGACGATTCGCCAAGCTTCACGTCATCTTACGGCGCAGGCTCCTAGCCCACCCTCTTATCATCTTCTACTTCGCAATTGCAAACACTGGGCCGCCACTATCGAAGCTTTGGCCCCACCAGAGAATTAACTCCGAGACTGAACTGTTATGAAACTGTCGCGCAGTCGCTTTGCGGGCACAAGGCTCTCGTGGGTTGCCGTCGTAGTTATTCTTGGGTTGGTACTGGCGACTGCTCTGGCCCTGCTGCTCTGGCGCTTTGGCGGGCATCGGTATGCATTGGAACAAGGAGACCCCTCGGAGGGTGAGGGGGCCGGACCGATAGAGCTTGCGTTCCCTTCTACAGGGAATGGTGTCGGCCCTGCCGCTACTATGGAAAAACGCCCGGAACGGGCGGAGTTGAAGCCTGACGAGGTGATAGACAAGCAGGGTTTTGATTGCGGCATGACGAGAGGCAAGGGAGCCGCTGCCGATTTGGCCGTCGTGACTGTTGCGGAGCCTCTTGGCATTATGGACATTTTGACCCCGTTCTTAGAGAGATACTCAACAAGATTCTCCGTGCTGGATCAGACTGGTGCGCTGCATACAGGGGAATTGCCTTTTATCCCTTACCAACGCAAGCTGGGGAAAAGTCCGTCCGGCTCAGTGCTTGCGGGATTTGGCGGCATCGCCTTGCAACCCTGGCTCACTCCGCTTCCTGCCGAGGGAGAACCCTTGCGGATATTCGCAGGCGACACGATGATCTACGAAAATAAGCATGTATGGCTATTTGACGTCGCCAACGACGGATCCTCGTACTTTTTCATCGAGCCCCTGGGAACCGACTTTTCATCGCGGCTGGTCATCTCGAACTTGGAACAGGGTACGGAAATGCACCACGACTTGGGAACGATGCTTTCAGGTCCTGAGGGCGAACTGGCGTACTTGGCTTCGTATACTGCCGGCGGCAAAGAAGTGCATTTGTGGCCGGTGCCGTCCGGTGTCTTGAAGGAGGATGTGGGCATGCATTACTTCTTCAAGACGGAAGCCAACTCTCCACCGCGCCCAATCGCCGTTCCAGACAGGGGGCTGTATGACCGTGCCTTTTTTACTTCTTCGGAAGAGAGCTTTATTTTCTATGAGGCTGCAAGTGACGATGAAAAGCTTCAAATTGTTAAGGCGAGGTTCGACTGGTCTTCCGGTGCTTCCACAGCTATCTGGAGTAAAGAAGGCCCGGCTGGCGTAAAGGCAGGTTCAGTGTCGATAACTCCTGATGGGGCATGGTTGCTGTTCGGTACGGGCCAAGCAAGCAAAACCAAGAGGGGGTTGAGAGATAGCGATCGGATGATGCACCTTCTGGATGCGAAGACTGGAGAAACCCGATTTCGATTTTTTACAGACAGTTTCAGCGCCAAGGCGCGGCAACTTGCCAATGTGCTGCCTCCTCAACCCACGCAAGATGATGTGGGGTTGTTCAACGGAGCTTTTTTTGTCGGCAACAACAAGCTTGTGCTACGCCACTTTCCACTAGAGGATGGCGCGGCCGTTGAAACCGAGAGGTTTTACGATGTTTTTGATCTGAACTCGATTACTGTGAACGCACAACCGGAATACCGCGTAAGGGGTAACGAGCACATATTCAATCCGTGCGGCTCTGGAGGCTTTCCCAGCACACTAGGCGTTACAGAGGATGGCAGGCTCGTCTACACCGCCACGCTACAGTAACTGGGGTTATCGGGGTGTCCTTGCCGCCTCCGGGATCAAACAATTCGACCCGATAGACGGAGCCATCATGTAAAGGAAGTGGTAGACCACCTTGAAGATTGGGAGCGTGATTTTTCGACAAAGTAGCCGATGGGGCTCGCCGATGCCGGTTCTCAAGAGCAGCAGCCGCAATTGTTTGCACAGATTCGCCAACCGGAATGCTGTGTATCGCAGCAGCTTGTTCGATCAGTTTCTGCTCGTAATCGGAGAAGCAGATTGAGCGCAGACGACGCGCACCATTCGGGTTATCGTCGCGTTTGCTTCCGCTTTCGTGATGGTTCCGGCCGCTTTCCGCCATCTTTTCCGTTCTCTTCAAGTCGATTCCTGTGCCGGTTTCGTGCAGTTCCTCGCCCGAAAACGGTATGCCGATAGCCCACCTTCGATAGAAATCGTCACGCTTGACGAAGCCATTGGGCCTCTCCCCATACAGTCTTTCAATCGAGATTCCGGCAAGGGTTCCGAGACTCCCGGCCCCGCGCGATACCCGGATACAAGCCTCAAATGGGTGTGTTTTCCCGTATGCTCAGAGCATACATTCCGCTTGCAAGGCGTACTACATCGTAGTACGTCCCGTAGTACGGCGCAGTCAATCTGACTGCTCGCCGCGGCATACGCCGACAGGGCTGCGCGGCGGCATGACGATCCGGTGTAGTACAAAACGACTACACTCGCCCCGCAACAGGCCTAAGCGCCTGTGGCGTTGAAATGGCAGGGGATACAGGACAGGCGCGCGCCTGGGGCACAAGGCAGCGTGCTGCGTCCGGTGTGGAGGTGAGCCGGCTCCGCCGTAGAGACAGAGCCGACTTGGGAGCATTCACGACGGGGGAAATCGCCAGCGGCGAACTTGGCAGGGCGGAGCCGCCGCGGCGCCTGAGCGGACGCCGGTGCGGATGGAGCCGCAGGCTGAAGTGTCAGGCGCGTCGTCGAAGACGACGGCGGCGTTGTATGCACGCTTGCGGGCAGGGATGCATCGCGCTGTGCGAAACCGGATGCGAGGCGAAGTGCGGCAGCGCTCCGCAGGAGCGCGTGCACGAGCCGTGGCATCGGCGCGCGGCGAAGCCGACGCGAGTGATGCCCGCAACCGGCGTAGCCGGTCAGGGCAAACGAAGCGAAGCCGAACCACGGGCAGAACCGGACGCGAAGCGAGATGCGGCAGCGCTCCGCAGGAGCGCGCGCATGAGCCGTGGCATCGGTGCGTGGCGAAGTCGTCACGAGCGATGCCCGCAACCGGCGTAGCCGGTCAGGGCAAGCGAAGCGAAGCCGAGCCGCGGGCAGAACCGGACGCGAAGCGAGGTGCGGTAGCGCTCCGCAGGAGCGCGCGCATGAGCCGTGGCATCGGTGCGCGGCGAAGCCGACGCGAGTGATGCCCGCAACCGGCGTAGCCGGTCAGGGCAAGCGAAGCGAAGCCGAGCCACGGGCAGAACCGGACGCGAAGCGAGATGCGGCAGCGCTCCGCAGGAGCGCGCGCACGAGCCGAGGCATCGGTGCGCGGCGAAGCCGACGCGAGTGATGCCCGCAACCGGCGTAGCCGGTCAGGGCAAGCGAAGCGAAGCCGAGCTGTGCGGAACCGGACGCGAAGCGAGATGCGGCAGCGCTCCGCAGGAGCGCGCACATGAGCCGTGGCATCGGTGCGCGGCGAAGCCGAGCTGTGCGGAACCGGATGCGAGGCGAGGTGCGGCAGCGCTCCGCAGGAGCGCATGCACGAGCCGTGGCGTCGGTGCGCGGCGAAGCCGCCGCGAGCGATGCCCGCACCGGCGTAGCCGGTCAGGGCAAGCGAAGCGAAGCCAGACGCGCCACGCAGGTTGGCGCTGCCGACTGCGTACAGAAAAAAGGGCCACGCCGCCGAAGCGACGCGGCCCTTGAGGATGGCGCTTACGCCGCGCAGCGTTGCACCGGGATGCCGAGCTGGGTGGCCTTGTCGACAAGGTTCTCTGTAACGCCGCTGCCAGGGAATGCGATCACGCCCTTCGGCAGCAGGTTCAGCAGTTCGTCGTTGCGTCGAAACGGGGCGGCCCGTCCGTGAGCGTTCCAGTCCGGCTTGCAGACCACCTGATGCACGCCATGCCGTTCAGCCCACTGTGCGGCGATGCGCTCCACCCCGGGGCCGCCGCCGTGGACGAGCACCATGTCCTGATACTTCGCTCGCGCCTTGTCGAGTCGCCGGAAGATGGCGTCGATGTCGGTGACTTGCTTGCCGCCCGCGATCGCGATCAGGGTGCCGTCGGGCAGATGCGCGTTGGTCTCGCGTTCCTTGCGGGCGCGGAGAAAGTCGCGGGCGTCGATCGCTGCCGAGGTAAGTTGACGGGTCTGGCTGGTGTGCGATCCGTGCCGCGGCCGCCAGGTTTCTCCGGTGGACTCGCGGTAGGCGTCAGCAGCGCAGTCGCGCAGTTGCTCGAAGGCGTCGCGTCGGTCGCCGAGGTTGCGCGCACGGTGGGTCTTCAGTTCGAGTTCGCGGGCGTTGATCTCGGTGCCGTCCTGGGCGCGCTGCAGGTCGCGGATTTCAGGCGTGAGGCGGTCGATGCTGCGGTCGAGTCGCCTGACCTGCGCGGCCCACATGTTCACGAAGCCCCAGAGCATGGACTCGCGTTCGTCGGCGATCTGCAGGCCATCGGGGGCGACGCCTCGTGCCAGGATGCGGAACGCTTCGCTGACGGCTTCGAGCGCTTCGTCGCGGTCCCAGACGCTTCGGGGGTCGAACTCGTCGCGTTCCGGGGTTGCGCCGTAGAGTGCGGCGTTTTCGCAGATGACTGCAGTGTGGGATTGTGCCTGATGGATGTTGTCGGTATCGAACATGGTTGTGTCTCCTTGGTAGTTCGAGGTTTGAGTTGAGCCTTGATGGCCCGGTGTCGTCGGAAGAGCGCCTCCCGACATAGGTTTGTTGGGACACGCGCGCGCAACGAAGCCACCCGCGCAAGCGGGTCGGAACGCAGTGGAGAACCCCGGAGGGGTTGGCGAAGTGAGCACGTGTGGCACAATGGGCCTATGTCGGGAGGTGCTTTTTGGGTTGGCAAAGCGTTCTTCCCGCAAGCGGGTTGTGCAGCGAACGGGCGATTGGAAGCGCAAGGGATTGCACCGGAAACCGGAGCTTGCGGAGCCTGCAACGTAAAGCCCGGTCGAGAAGCAACGCACACAGGGGTCTGCGGTTGAAGGCCGCCCGCCACGCCCGATCCGGAGCGCTTCCTGTTTTCCCCGCCGGTCATCCGTAGAACGGGTGGGAGTCCAGAAGCTGCTGCGCCACCTGGCGGATGCGGCGACGGTCGCGCACGCGCTTCGGCCCTCGCCAATCCTCCTGGAGGTGGACGACGTAGTAGTGCGTTCCCGGGTTGAGGAGGTCGTCCTCGCGGTAGACATCGCCGACATGGTGACCGTCGGCGTTGTAGATTCGGGATTCGTGTGGGCTGACGCGCCTGAAAGTGATGGTGCTCATCGGGTTCTCCGGTTGGCTTGATGGAGGCGCGAGGGAACTCCCTCTCCTCTCTGCGCCGTTCACCCTCCACCCGCCTCACTCTCCTCCGGGACTCTGCAGGCGGGCAGGGTTCCCCGCCCCCGGGGCTGTCGTATCCCCCTCGAAGCGGAACAGGGGACCGAGCCGCGCGGCGAGCGTGTCGGGACCGAGTGCGACGAGGTCGTCGTTGAAGTCGCCGCCTTCGGGAACGACGACGGTGGCCTGGACACCCGCGTGTGCGCAGCGCCGCGCGAGTCGTTCGGCGGCACGGTCGCCCTCGGGGTCGTTATCGCGTGCGATGATGAGCCGCGCGACGCCGGGCGGAGGCGCGAACGCGCCGAGGCTTCCGGCGGAGAGCGCTGCGGCGGCGGTGATCCCGGGCACAGCGGTGACCAGCGACAGCACGGTCTCGATGCCTTCGCCGACCAGCAGCATGGCGTCGGGCGCTCCGAACCGCACGGCGCGTCCGTGGATGCGTCCGAGCGCCTTGCGTGGAACAGCGACGCCCGCCTTGGCGGGCGAGCGGGGATCGAGCCAGGTGCGCTGCACACCGCTGACGGCGCCGTCGTCGCCGGTCACGGCGGCGACCAGCGCCGGAAGGCGGATGACCGATCCGTTCTCGCGGTAGCGCAGCGCGGGATGAAAGCGCAGCGCCGCGAAGCGGCAGCGCGCGAGCCCCCGGGCATGCAGGTAGCGTTCGGCGTGGGTGCCGTCGATGTCGCGGCAGCGGCGCCACAGGCGCCGGGCCGCCGCGGTGGCGTCGTAGGCGCCGTGCTCGCCCGATGCCGGCGAAGCCGGCAGGGCGAGGAAGGCGCGGGCCTCGGCGAGCGCCGCGCGCAGCGTCGGCGCGCCCGAACGGTAGCGGACGAGGTCGAGCAGGTCGCCGTGTTCGCCGGTTGCGGCGTCGGTCCACTTGCCGGGGATGCCGGGACCTTCGAGACGAACGTGGAGCGAGCGCCCTCGGGCGCCGTCGAGGTCGCCCGCGACCCAGTAGCGGCCCTGGCGGCGGCCGTAGGGCAGATAGCGGCGACACACAGCCTCGGCGCGCCGGGCGAGTTCGGCGGCGATGGCGGCAGCGTTCACAGCGCCGACCTCCCGGTGTGACGTGGCGGCATGATGAAGACTCCTCTCGTTGCGGGGAACGCCCGATACCGGCCCGACCTCCGACTCCCGGCGGCGTAAGCGGACGAACGCCCTGCGCGGAGCGCAGGCGCGAGGCCCGACCCGTTCGGGACTCGAAGCGGGCAGCAAAAAGGGGGACCGACGCCGAAACGCCGGTCCCCGGGGGAAGGACGGACAGTTCGCCTCAGAACGGGATCTCGTCGTCCGTCCCGTCGCCGTCGGCCGGCTGGGCCGGGGCGGCAGCCGAGGGCTGGGCGTCGGCCATCGCCGCGCCGTTGCCGTTCGGCTTGTCGAGGAACTGGACCCGGCAGCCGGGCGCCAGCAGAATCTCGGTCGAGAACCGGTCGGAGTCCTCGCCGTCCTTGCGCCAGCGTCGCGTCTGCAGCTTGCCGTCGACATACACCAGCCGTCCCTTTCTGGCGTGCTTGCCGAGCATCTCGACCAGCCCGTCCTGGAAGGTGACGATGCGGTGCCACTCGGTGCGATCCACCCGCTCGCCGGTCTGCTTGTTGATATAGGACTCGTCGGTCGCAAGCGACAGATTGGCGACACGCCCCCCGCTTGTGAGGTGGTTGACGGCCCTCCCGTCATTTATGCGCACAGATGCGTAGGAAGTGCCAATACATATGAAATATCAATGATATAAGAGGCTTATTCCTTACCAGATACCGTCAGGAGATAGTGGCGATACGCCCTGTTTTGCTTCTTGGAGTTGATTTCAGGGTTGATATTTATGGCATCGGCGGTATGATCGCCCCATGATGAAACAGAAATCTGCAAAACGCGTCGCCAAGGTCAAGCTCACGCTCACCAAGCGCACTGTCGAGGCGTTGGAGCCCACCGGCAAACCCTGGATCGCGTGGGACGACAAGCTCATCGGCTTCGGCTGCCGTGTCCAGCCTTCCGGCGCCAAGTCCTTCGTCGTCAACTACCGCGTTGGCGAAGGCGGGCGCAAGGCGCCCAACAAGCGGGTTGTTGTCGGTCGCTACGGGCGCGTCACTCCCGACCAGGCCCGGCGCCGTGCGCAGGAACTGCTCGGACGCGCTGCTGGCGGCGGCGACCCCGCCGGGGAGCGGGCCGATACCCGCGGTCTGCCGACGCTGGGAGAAATCTGCGACGACTACATCGAATCCGGCTACAACCGGGCCGATGTCACGCAGCGATCCTATCGTCGCTATGCCAACCTTTATCTTGGCGACTGGCGCTCCCGGCCAATCGACGCCATCACTCGCCGCGATGTCGAGAACCGCTTCCATCTTCTCACTGAGGGTCGCGGCGCCGTCCCGGCCAACCAGTGCCTGTCGTTCCTGCGTTCGGTCTACCGCCGGCCCTGCGTCGATTACGACGGGTTGCGCAATCCGGTCGAGCAGTGGCTTGCGGGCGGCGGGCGTTACCATCCCCACAGGCGACGCAAGATATCGTCGCCGGCCGAGGTGCTTCCCAGATGGCGTGAAGGTATTGACAAGGTGGTGCGCAACCCCGTGCATCGTGACTTGATGTTGTTCGGAATCTACACCGGTATGCGTCGGGGCGAGATCGTCTCGCTGCGTTGGGAGCGGGTGGACCTTGAAGCGGGGCTGTTTCGAGTCGAGGAGACCAAGACCGGGGCGCCACTGGAACTTCCGATCACACGCCAGTTGGGCGCTATCCTTGCGCGGCGCCAAGCCAACAGCGACGCCATGCCGGCGGACATGCGGGGCTGGGTTTTCCCGTCGCTGTCCAGCAAGTCGGGCCATGTCGAGGAACTCTTTGGTCACTACGCCCGGATCGGCAAGGTCGCTGGTGCCCGTTTCTGGTTCCACGGCCTGCGCAACGCCTTCATCACGGTGGCCGAGCGCGAACTGATGCTGCCGCGCTCGCTGACCAAGCGGCTGGTCAACCACGCTCGCCCGTCTGATGTGACCGAGGGCTATGCTGCCGACTGGACCGTTGAACAGCTTCGAGAGCCGGCACAACGTATCGCCGACAAGATTGATGAACTGATGCTGATGGATACGACGGGAGACTTGGAACCAGCCACGGCCCCGTAAGCGCCATCTGAGAGGACAAGCTGGATTCGACTGAACAAAATGATTCTCTGAAGGGAACTATTGGCTATTGTTCCGAGGGTATGCGACAAGTCACCCGACGCGGCTTCCGCTCCTGAAACCACGGCATCCGACGCACCCACTCCGCCCGAACTGCGTCACTCGACAACGCAGGCCGCCAAAAAGCCCAGGACCGACGGCCCGGAAAGCGCCGGCCTACCGAAACCCCCAACTACCCGACGCGCCAGCAGATTACGGACGGACCATCTCGCTGCACCTCAGCGCACGGACTCGGACTCGCCACGACTTTGGAATGGTCCTGGTGAACCGGTACACACACTTGCATCCCTACCCGGCTACGTACAGAATGGCGTTGAGGATCGATAGATGGCGGAGCGAAGCATGGTCGCGGGGTTTCGGAAAGACAGGCTTGATGTGCTCGTGCTGGGCTTACGTGAGTTTCATGACCCGGAATCCTTACTTGATGAACAGAAGGTCTGGAGTCCATCACAATGTGCGTAACGCCCCTTGGGTGCCGAATTCTGAAAGTGTGGTGGCTTGACGCAGGCGGCCACGAGGCGAACATGCAAGATAACGACGGAGAACCTCGCTGATGAATGGTCTGCGGGTGCGCAGAGATAGGGGTAACCTGTCCGTTACTTTCCAATTGACCGCATTCGTCACGGACTGGGAAACGGCGAGAAGGATCTTCGTTGCGGTCATCGCTGAGCATTTCCGGGAGTCCCTTAATCCTCGACCTGACGATTTTTCCGCATCCTCCGCCACGGAACTGGGCGAAGCTTGGTGCAAATACCGGATTGGCGGAGCGAATTATATCGTCCTCAGGGCAGACTCTCTGAAACTATATTTCGTGAATATCGTCAATGCCGCCGACGATCAAATCGTCCTTGAGGTAGTGCGAGAGACGATGGGTCGCCTTTTGCCAGCGCTCCAGAGTTACACACGGCAGTCCTACGCGATAGTCTTGAACCATCACGTAGATGTGTTGGACGGGCGAGTGGACGAGTATCTCGCACATCATGGAAGCGACCGCATTGGTCATGCGGCATCGAAGAAATTGACGACGACAGAGTACCGGCCTGTCATCGGGTTTACCCTCAGAACAAAAGATGGATACCGGGTATTCCGACGCGCAATCGAGCAGTCCGAGGGTTTGCAAAATGGACTGTTCATTGGAGATCACACCTTTGTTTCCGTGCCGACCCTTACGAAATTCGACGAAGAGCTGAGCTGGATCGAGCAAACCACCGAGTTCGCTGATCAAGCCGTCGGGATTGCATACGATCAAGGATGAAGTCGATGACAGTGCCAGCGCTTAGTCAACCGTTAGAACCGCCCGGCCGCTTCGACATGGAGCGCCAAACGCAACTCGAAAGTATCCAGTTAAGATCACAATACCCGCCCTTCGGGTTGTTCGACGGATACAGCATCGGCCGAAAGCCGGGAGCCGAGCCCCCTATGACTGGCTGGAGATCATCTCAAATGGTGGCCAAATGGTTCGAGAGCGCACTGGCGCAGGTGGACCAGATTAATCGAGAAGCGGAGGAAGAGGGCTACCCCCGTATCGACGAACGAGCCAAGAAAAATGCCAAACACGTGCTCTCCATGGCCGTCCGAAGTTTGATCGAACCCGCTGTGTATCCGTCCATGGATGGAGAGATCGCAATCTACTTCAAGTCCTTGACGGCTGCAGACGCGCTCCTGATCTTGCTCAACAACGATGGAGGTGCGGGCCTCTACTGGTCGGTGGGGGGAAAGAGTCAACGCCAGCGGCACGATGACGCCGTGAAACTGCCTCGGGATTTCCTTTCGGCCCGACTCCGCGTTTTGGGAGGATTGCCTCTCTCCCAGTCCGTTGGCTAAACGACTTCCGAGCTTGGCCGACGCAGAGAAGATCGGCCGAAGCGTGTATTCGCAGAAGGCAGCCAAGAAAGCAAAAAAACCACGGCCCATTCCAGAGGCATTCTTGGTAAGTCTTGGAGAAAACAGGATATCCGTTGATAGACTGGATTTCGAGAAGCGGCCAGCGATGGCAAAAATAGCGATCAAGCGAGGGCATGAACGTAGTGATGGTCCCAAGGAATTTCGCGGGTGGGTCATCCTGACCGTCAAAGACGCTTCGGCGAACGGACGGACAGTTGAGCCGAGCCCGCTTGGAGAAAATCCGTACCATGCGGATATCTGCCTCAATTTACCTGACGGCGAGAACCGACGAGAAATACAAAAGCAGCATTCAGTAGACTTGGCCGCTCGCGCGTGGTGGGAGGAAGGGCCGTGAGCAAGGTATGTTGCAGCACGCAGCATGTGGGGTTGACTCGCTTTGGTGGATACCGAACCCCTTGGCCTTCGGGAAGGAGAATCCACGATGCTATGAACACACCTGCCATACCCGCCCGAGTTTCGCCACAGATGGTGGAACTGGCTCGCTCGGGAGTTCGAGTGCTCGGACCGGACCATCGGCAACTGGGTTTGCCACGACGACGGGCTGACGAGCGCCGAGCGCGAGATACCGGCAAAAGCCGCGGTCTGGTTCGCTCAAGAAACCGGATTAAGAAATCTCCTGCCGCCGTAGCAGTTCAGAACATCTATTTCGCTGAACATCCACGGTTTGCTCGAACCTTTACGCGCTGTTTGCCACCCAAGTCTTCCGGCGAACTTCATCACGTCCGAGCGCAAGGCCGAAGTCAAAGAAAACCTGCATTGTCTTGGCATTGCTGCTGTCGAGCAAGTGGAGGGTAAAGCTGGGGGAGTCTGTTGTCTGATTTCTCGGGCTTCATTGTCCATGCCGAAGAGAGCCGGAACCATGTTTTTTGCCCACAGCCACGACTCACTCGAACCAGCACACTGGCACCTTTTGCCACAGCACCTTAAGAACACCGGTAAGCGCGCTGCTGAATTTCTTGACGCTGTGGGGGGTGGCAAACTTGGGTCAGGCGGCTGGAATTTTGCACGATCTTGGCAAGTACTCCGACGAATTTCAACAGAGACTTGCAGGAAAGCAGGGCTGTTCCAAAGTCGTGTTCAGATGGTTGGCCTGACAGTCCGTTTGCGGTGTACTGGACATTGAGCAGGTATTCGGTCATGATGGTCGGCGATGGAGATGTCAGTTGTCTTGTCCGGGTTCGATCTGGCGGAGGTGTCGGTGCGGCCGGTGACGGATTGAGCCGAGTCCGCTCGCTGGGATGTGCTGATGTCCCGTCACCACTATCTCGGCTTCCGCGGCTTGGTCGGTGGCGGTGTCCGGCAGGTGGCGGAGTTGCCGGACGGGACCTGGCTGGCGCTGTTGGGCTGGCATGCAGGTTCGTTCAAGGTCGGGGTGCGGGATCGTCTGATCGGTTGGACTCGCGAGCAGCAGTTCCGTCGTCTGCGGCTGGTCGCGAACAACACGCGGTTTCTGGTGCTGCCGGTCGGTCGTGTGCCGAATCTCGCCTCGCGGGTTCTCGGCTTGTCGCTGCGTCGGCTGTCGCAGGACATGAAGGCGCAGACCGGCCACTCCGGTGTTGCTGGCGGAGACGTTTGTCGATCCGGCCCGGTTCAGCGGGACGTGCTACCGGGCCGCTAACTGGCGGGAGATTGGCAGGACGCGCGGCTATGCGCGGGTTCCGGGGGGCGGCTGGCGCGAGCACGGCGAGCCGAAGCGGGTGCTGATACGGGAGTTGCGTTCGTCGGCTTGCGCGGCCTTGCGCCAGCCGGAGGACGACCAGGAATGGGGGCTGGTCGTGTCGCCGCCGCGACCGCCGGAGGTCGAGCGTCTCAGGAGCCTGTATGAGTTTCTCCGCCAAGTGCCGGAGTATCGCAAGGCGCGGGGCATCCGCCACTCGTTGGCGACGATCTTTTCGATTGCTCTGGCGGCGAAGCTGGCGGGGGTGCGCGGGGTGGTGACGATCGGGGAGTTCGCTGCTCGTCTGACCCAGGCGCAACTGGCGGCGGTACGGGCGTTCTGGAGTCCGAGCCGCAAGCGCTATGTCGCGCCGTCGCGAACCTCGTTTCACCGGGTGCTGTCGCAGGTCGCTCCGGAAGTGCTCGACGAAGCGCTGAGTCGCTTCATCGAGCAGAACCGGTCCCCGCACGGTGCGGTTGCGGTAGACGGCAAGGTGACTGCGGCTGAGTGGATACAGGGCAAGGACAGCGAGCGCGTGCTGATGGCGGCGGTCGAGCACGGCAGTGGTCTGGTCTGCGGCCAGGAGGCCTGCGACGGGGCTGGCGGCGAGATTCTGGGTGCGCGCGCGCTGCTGCAGCGTCTCGACATCCGGGATCGGGTGGTGACGCTCGACGCCCTGCACACGCAGCGCAAGACGGCGCAGCTGATCGCCGAGCGCGGCGGGTTCTACCTGATGACGGTCAAGGGCAACCAGCAGGAACTGCTTGACGGTCTGGCCTCCGGCCTCGACTGGGAGGCCGCGCAAGTCGCGGCCACCGAGCACGAGACGGTCGAGAAGGGGCATGGACGCATCGAGACCCGCCGCTGTCGGGTGATCCCTCTCGATCTCGTCTCGCCCGATTGCGTCGCGATGCCGCACCGCCGCCAAGCCATCCGCATTGAGCGCGAACGGCATGTCCTGCGCACCCGGCGCACCTCGACCGAAACCGTGTACGGCGTCACCTCGCTGGGGCCGGAACAGGCATCGGCGAGTGAATTGCTTCGCCTCAACCGAGGCCATTGGGAGATCGAGAACCGGCTGCACTATGTGCGAGACGTCAGCTACGACGAAGACCGCAACCGCGTTCGGGCAAAGCGTCTCCGCCGCAACCTCGCTTGCCTCGCAAACGCCGCCATCTCGATCGTGCGACTCGACGAACGATTCGACTACATGCCGCAGGCCCACCGCCACTTCGCCGCCCGACAGGGCGACGCCATGCGACAAGTCACCCGACGCGGCTTCAGCCGCTGAAACGACGGCGTACGACGCACTCCCTGCGGCCGAACTGCGTCACGCGACGACGCTGGCGGCCAAAAAGCCCAGGATCGACGGCCCGGAAAGCGCCGGCCTGCCGAAATCCCCGACTACCCGACGCGTCAGCGGACCACGGACGAACCATCTCGCTGCACCTCAGCGCACAGACCTGGACTCGCCACGACTTTGGAATGGTCCTGGTGGAAACCCGGACACTATGGCGACTGTCTGGGGGTATCATGAGCCAGTGGAAAAGAGAGCAGGCGGATTTGATCTACCCTTTCTGTCAACATTGTTGAGACACAAGCTACCCTTGGAATGATTGAAGGGCGGTAGAGAGGAGCAATGATGAAAGCAGGCAGGGATTCAATGATGGTGATAGGTGCGAACGCGGCGCGCCCCGGGTCTGGAGGTCATTGCCAAGCCGACCCGACGCCGGTTCACTGCCGAGTGCCGGCTGCGGATCGTCGAGGAGGCGGATCGCTGTGCGGAACCGGGCGAGATCGGACGGCTGTTACGCCGCGAAGGGTTGTACAGTTCGCATCTGTCGGCGTGGCGCAAGGCCGTCGCCGGGGTGCGCTGCAGGGACTGACACCGCGCACACGATTCTCGAAGCCAGGGAAAAGTTGTCGGGCTGCTGGGATTGAGCCTCAACGGCGCGAACTCCTGCTGATGGCCGCCACCTCGCTCGCGACGAAAGTCGGCATTGCGCCGGCCTGCCGGGCGTTGGGGGTGTCCAGAGCAACGTTCTGCCACCGTCAAAGGCCCGCTCCCGGGTGCCAGCAGCCCCGAAAGACGCCCGCCCGGGCGCTGAGTGAAGGCGAGCGCGAGCAGATCCTTGATGTGCTTGCCTGTGAACGATTCGTCGACCGCTCGCCAGCCGAGATCGTCGCGACCTTGCTGGATGAAGGGCGATATCTGTGCTCGGAGCGCACAATGTACCGCCTCTTGGCCGCCGAGCAGCCGGTGCGAGAACGACGCAATCAACTCACCCATCCGCGCTATTCCAAACCCGAACTCGTC
Organism: Gammaproteobacteria bacterium; assembly: GCA_965115835.1. GTDB lineage: Bacteria > Pseudomonadota > Gammaproteobacteria > Steroidobacterales > Foliamicaceae > Foliamicus. The sequence continues at coordinate 1,023,678 of OZ220471.1, read as the reverse complement.
GCCAGCGCGCCGAATCAGGTCTGGTCATGGGACATCACGCGCCTGCTCGGACCCAAACCCTGGACCGGCTTCTACCTCTATGTGCTGCTCGATATCTTCAGCCGCTATGTGGTGGGATGGATGGTCGCCGAACGCGAGAGCGCTGCGTTGGCCAGCCGGCTCATCGAGCAATCGTGCCTCAAGCAGGGCATCCAGCCCCAAGTGCTTACCTTGCACTCCGACCGCGGCGCACCCATGACCAGCCAGTGCACCGCACAACTCCTCGCCAACCTCGGCGTCACCCGCTCGCTCAGCCGCCCCAGGGTCAGCGACGACAACCCCTTCTCCGAGGCGCAGTTCAAGACCCTGAAGTACCATCCCGGATTCCCCGCGCGCTTTGAGGATATCGCCTCCGCAACCGCCTTCTGCCGTACCTTCTTCCCTTGGTACAACTGCGAGCATCGGCATTCCGGAATCGCGATGCTCACCCCCGAGGATGTTCATCACGGGCGCGCCCGACACAGGCTTGAGAAACGCGAACGCACCCTGCGCCAAGCCCGGAACCGGAACCCGGAACGATTCGTGCGCGGGAGCCCCATGCTCCAAGCGCTTCCTGAACGGGTTTGGATCAACCCGCCAAACCCAACCACTACATCAAAGGCTGCACAGTAAATGACAACAACTGGAGAAAGGGATGCCTCAACGATGTCGAAGAAGTCAGATTCAGATCCCAAGGTTCGCCAGATTCTGTTTCTTTTGCTCGGCTTGGAGCGCAAAAGCCCGTCGTTTCCGATAACCAAAACGACCTTCGCCTCCGTTCAGCGTGTCAAAACAGAGTCGCTGGATAAGCTAGACAAAGCAAGGGTATGCCGACGGAACATTTTGGCGCTTGCAAGTGTTGTGGTCGTGGCCAAGGTAGCGGGTGCCGATCCACAAGATCTCGAGATTTTCGGTGTGCAACCGTCGAATGAATGGGGCGTACGCATTCTTGGGGCAACGGTAGTTCTTGTTCATTTGTATTGGTACGTCCTGAGATATTTCCACATGCAAGACCAATACAAGGATACAACTCTTGTTATAAGTAGAGCAGATCTACTCTCGAATTGGGCAGCCACCTTGTTGACCATTGTATCGTGGGGTGTCATCGGATTCTGGATGTTTCGGTAGTTCCCCATCAGTGGCAAATCCGGTGGCATCGCATGTTTACGGATTTCATGGCTGCACAGCGCGGCTGCGCAGCGCGACGGCAATATACGGCCTGACCAACTGTGACCTGCGGAACCTGTCAACGCCATCGGAACCTGTCAACACCATTGAGACAGCGGTTGTTGTCATTTACTGCGCAGCCTTCGATGTGGTGGTTGATCCAGACCTGTTCGGGAAGCGCTTGGGGCTTGGGACTCCCTCGCACGAATCGCTCCGGATTGCGGCTCCAGGCTTGGCGCAGGGTGCGTTCGCGTTTCTCAAGCCTGTATCGGTCGCGTCCGTGATGGACATCCTCGGGGGTAAGCATCGCGATTCCCGAATGCCGATGCTCGCAGTTGTACCAAGGGAAGAAGGTACGGCAGAAGGCGGTTGCGGAGGCGATATCCTCGAAGCGCGCGGGGAAGCCGGGATGGTATTTCAGGGTCTTGAACTGCGCCTCGGAGAAGGGGTTGTCGTCGCTGACCCTGGGGCGGCTGAGCGAGCGGGTGACGCCGAGGTTGGCGAGGAGTTGTGCGGTGCACTGGCTGGTCATGGGTGCGCCGCGGTCGGAGTGCAAGGTAAGCACCTGGGGCGGGATGCCCTGCTTGAGGCACGATTGCTCGATGAGCCGGCTGGCCAACGCGGCGCTCTCGCGTTCAGCGACCATCCATCCCACCACATAGCGGCTGAAGATATCGAGCAGCACATAGAGGTAGAAGCCGGTCCAGGGTTTGGGTCCGAGCAGGCGCGTGATGTCCCATGACCAGACCTGATTCGGCGCGCTGGCGACGAGTTCGGGTTTGGAATAGCGTGGATGGGTAAGTTGATTGCGCCGTTCTCGCACCGGCTGTTCAGCAGCCAGGAGGCGGTACATCGTGCGTTCCGAGCACAGGTATTGCCCTTCATCCAGCAGGGTCGCGACGATCTCGGCGGGCGAGCGGTCGACGAATCGTTCGCAGGCGAGCACCTCGAGAACCTGCTCGCGCTCGCCATCACTCAGCGCCCGGGCGGGCGTCTTTCGGGGCTGCTGGCGCCCGGGAGCGGGCCTTTGACGACGGTAGAACGTTGCTCTGGACACCCCCAACGCCCGGCAGGCCGGCGCAATGCCGACTTTCGTCGCGAGCGAGGTGGCCGGCCATCAGCAGGAGTTCGCGCCGTTGAGGCTCAATCCCAGCAGCCCGGCAACTTTTCCCTGGACTTCGAGAATCGTGCGCGCGGTGGCGAGTTCCTTCTCCAGGCGCGCCACTTTTGCTTCGAGCCGGCGAACCTGGGCGCTGGCGGGGTTGGACTGCGCTGGCTTGGCGCCGCGCTTGCGCGGTGTCAGGCCCTGCAGCGCACCCCGGCGACGGGCCTTGCGCCACGCCGACAGATGCGAACTGTATAGCCCCTCACGGCGTAACAGCCGTCCGACCTCGCCCGGTTCCGCGCAGCGATCCGCCTCCTCGACGATTCGCAGCCGATACTCGGCGGTGAACCGGCGACGGGTCGGCTTGGCGATGACCTCCGGATCCGGGCCGCGCCGCGCCGGCGGAGCCCCGGCCCTGGGGGCCTCGTCGCTACGCTCCTCACCCCCCAGGGCCGGCGCGTTCGCACCCATCACCATCATTGAATCCCTCTCGTCTGCTTTCATCATTGTTCCTCTCTACCGCCCTTCAATCATTCCAAGGGTAGCCGGTGTCTCAACAATGTTGGCAGAAAGGGGGACCTTCTCCACACCTTCGACCCGCAGTCGCGCGAACGGGCGTTTGCGTGTCCGCGCACTTGGGAGTTCGCCAGCGGCATCGTGCATCGCCGCAACGGTCTCGATCCCGCCGCCGAGCGGTCGCTGCTGCGCGGCGCCGTCGGCGAGGCTGTGGCGGTCGAGTTCTGCGCGTTTCTGAACGTCTGGCGGGAGTTGCCGCATCCGCGCGCGGTGCTCGACGATCCCGAGCACGCCGGGGTGCCGGACAATCCGAGCGCCCTGATCGCGCTGTGCGGCTCGCTCTACCGGCTCGCCAGCGATGTTCGCCTCGACGCCATCGTGACCTACGCACAGCGGCTGCGCCGCGAAGTCGGCGAGTTCCTGGTGGGTTCGTGCATCCGCCGCGACCGCCTTCTGCCGTACCTTCTTCCCTTGGTGCAACTGCAAGCATCGGCATTCGGGAATCGCGATGCTCGCCCCCGAGGATGTCCATCACGGACGCGCCCGATACAGGCTTGAGAAACGCGAACGCACTCTGCGCCAAGCCTGGAGCCGCAATCTGGAGCGATTTGCGCGCGGCAGTCCCAAGCCCCAAGCGCTTCCCGAACAGGTCTGGATCAACCCGCCAGACCCAACCACCACATCGAAGGCTGCGCAGTAAATGACAACAACCGCTGTCTCAATGGCGTTGACAGGTTCCGGTCGGGCCGCAGCTGAATGAAGAAGAGCACTTCGGGAGCGATGCCGTTGGCCGCGCCCCAGGCGCACCAGTCGACGGCGTCCACCCGGATCTCCAGATGCACAAACTGCGACGCCAGCGGAGTCGGCATGCGGTTGACAACGCCGCGGTCGCCCTCCCGGTTCCCGCAGGCGATCAGCGACGCGCCGGCGGGCAACTCGTACTCGCCGACCCTGCGGTCCAGAACCAGTTGATACAGGGCGGCCTGGACCATCGGCACGGCGGACGGCAACTCCTCCAGATTGATGAGCCACGATCCGGTGTCGTCCGGCGGCGGCAAAAACGCAGGCGGCGCCCAGCGGGTGCGCCCGCCGCCATCGCGCCAGGAGATGCCACGCAGGTCCACGGGACCGAGCAGCAGCGCGCGCACATCGACATAACGGCGTCCGGCGGCGTCGGCCACCTGCTGGGCAATCTGTGACTTGGCCGCTCCGGGCGGCCCCCAGACGATGCAGGGCTGGCGGGCCTCGACCAGCAGCGCAAGGGTCGCGGCGAGTTCGCCGGAGCGGAGCGTGTAGTCCGCCGATACGGTGTCGGGTTCGGTCATGGGCAGGCTCCGAAGCGATGGAAACGGAACGCGGACGCCCTCCGGCGCCCGACTCCTGCTCATGGCGCTGAGAGACGCGCTTCGGGAAACGCGGGGCGCTCGCGGCGAAGCCGCAGTCAGACGGTTTCGAGGGCGGCGCTTGGAACGCTTGGTGGAGGAATGCGCAAAAGCGGGAGCGTTTGCCCGATACGCCCCTTCAGCATGGCAGTATGGTTATGGGCTCGCAGGACGAATCCCGGCGTCACGAGGCGAGTCCCCGACTCGAAATCCGGCGGCGGACAACATCCGCCGCGAAGAGAACTACCCGCCGAAGAAATCGCAGGCTGGCACAGCGCGCAGTTCGTTATCCGGCATGGAGAAAAGGCTGTGCCGGAAGCCCAAACGACGAAGATGGCTCAGCACACGAAATGACCCGCAGGATCGGCCTACTGGAACCGCCCTTCGTCCAGCCGCCACGAAGTATTCGTTCCCTCAAGCGCGGAGTTCTCGTTCACATAATCCCAGGGGATTTTGCCAAATCGATCTTTCACTTTCGGACTTGCGCCTGCGTCAAGCAACACTTCCACAACCGCAGGGCTCTTGCTGAACCTCGCCGCTAAGTGCAGGGGCGTCAATCCATCCTTGGTCCGTGCATCCAACTTCGCGTGTACGCCGATCAATAGCTCCACAACCGCAGGGGTCTTGCTGAACCTCGCCGCTAAGTGCAGGGGCGTCAATCCATCCTTGGTCCGTGCATTCACCTCCGCGTCTGCGGCGAGCAATAACCTCACCGCAGGAGTATCGCTGAACGCCGCTGCTGTATGCAGGGGCGTCAATCCATCCGTATCCCGCACGTCCACCTCCGCGCCTGCGGCGAGCAATAGCTTCACCATCTCATGAGTATTGCTTTTTTTGCGTTTCATAATGCGATCAAAACAACCGCGCACCACCCGGAGCAAACCCGGAGCGCTGAGCGTCTTGCGAAACTGGATCTTGGACATGATTCATCCCCCTGCTCCCAACAATCGCCCGAATCATACAGCTTTCGGATGAAAAGTTTGCGAAGAACTTCTTCTCGAACCCCCCAAAACCCTTGAAATCACTCACATGTCAGATTTGGCGGGAATTGCTGTCTCTGCTCGACGATGCCTTGCAATAATGGAGATATTTGATAGAATCCATTTCACTTGCGCCCCGCTGGACTTGCCGAAAGGCCCCAGCGGGGTTATTTTTTGTGCGCGCAATCAATCATGCCGAGAGAGCCAGTAACGAAGCGCACCGTATCGTTCATTGACGGCCAAAACCTGTTCCGGCACGCCAAGGATGCTTTCGGCCATCATCATCCGAACTACGACCCTATCAAGCTTGCGGAAGCTGTCTGCGAAACCAAAGGGTGGGTTTCTCGCAAAGTGCATTTCTATACAGGTATCCCGGATTATGCGAGGGATCCGCAGTGGCACGGCTATTGGACGCGGCGTCTGACTTCAATGAAACGCGCCGGAGTGGTCGTGACTGCCCGGAAGTTGCGCTACCGGATTGAACAGGTTCGCCTTGCAGACGGCACGAGGCATGACGTACCGGCACAGCGGGAGAAGGGAATAGACCTTCGGCTCGGTCTTGATGTGGTGCGAATGGCTCGCAACGGCGATCTGGATGTAGCCGTGATATTCAGTCAGGATCAGGATCTGGCGGAAGTGGCCAGGGAGGTTCGGGATATTTCCCGGACACAGGGGCGCTGGCTGAAGGTGGTCTCGGCCTTCCCGCACGGAGTGCAGGCAACTTCGGGGCGCGGCATCAACGACACAGACTGGTTTCGCATGGATCGGGACTTCTACGAAGCCTGCCTGGATCCAAGGGACTATCGTCCGCAAAATTTGTCAGGTCGATAATCCGCGCAGGGATCCTGCATGAGTACGGAGACGGATAGATGAGCGGGCAAAATCCGGCGCACTTTCAGTTGCCCCTATTGTGCTCTTCCGTCCGTGCAACTGAAGAGTCAGGGAGTCCCCGGTTTCGATAAGGGGCGCGATTCGGTACTATACATGATGGAAATCGCTCACGCCGCGCTTTCATTCATTGCTTGGATCATCGTTTTTTGGGCGGCGGCGATGAGGTCTTCGAGTTCCTTTTCCCGCCGAATGTCGAGCAATTCGTCCCGGTTGAGCGTGGCCATTACATAGACGAAGCGATAGATTGCTTCAATCCGTGCGGCGTGACCCTTCGAAAAGGTGGCCGGAGGAGGCTCGCCAAGCCGGTTCTCGACGGTGCCTACCGCGCCTGTTCGCACAAGTTCACCGATCCGGAATGTCACGCCGCGCAGCGGCTTATCCGATCAGATTCCACTACGAGTCGGAGAACCGGATTGAGCGCGGACGGCGCGCATTGCTCGGGTTACCGTCACGTTTGCTTCTGCTTTTGTGATGGTTCCGGTCGTCTTCCGCCATCCTTTCCACCTTTTTCAAGTCGATTCTTGAGTCGGTTTCGTGCAGTTTCTCGCCCGAAAACGGCATGCCGATGTTCCGCTTTCGGTCGAAATCGTCATGTCTGGCGCGGTCATTGAGCCTCTCTCATGCAGCCCTTCAATTGAGATTTCGCCAAGTTTGCGAAGCTCCCGACCCCGGCCAAGCCCCGGATCCAAGTCTCAAATGGGCGTTTTTTTCCGTATGCTCAGAGCATACATTCCGCTTACAGGGTGTACTACATCGTAGTACGCCCTGTAGTACGGCGCAGTCAATCTGACTGCTCGCCGCGGCATACGCCGACAGGATTGCGCGGCGGCATGACAATCAGGCGTATGCTCTGAGCATACACTTGTCCCAATAACGCGGCGGCGTTCCGAGTCGTTGAAACGGCAAGGGAAGCAGGACAGGCGCGCGCCTGGAGCATAAGGCAGCGTGCTGCGTCTGGTGTGGAGGTAAAACTCCGCATGGAGTCGAGATTGGGCGAAGTTGCCCTGCACACCACTACCGCCTGAAACGCCGGCGTCACAAGGGATGGGAGCCGTCGCGGCGCTTGAGCGAGACGACCGGTCCGCGATCTTCGAGCGCGTTCCGCGTTGTCTGTTCGCGAGTCAAGGTAACAGAGCGGGTTGCGCAGCGGAACAGGCAACGCGATTCATCACACGGTGCGCACCGAACGCCGGACTTGTTTCCTCACCGTAGACGTTTCGTCTCACATGTTCCATGTACCCAAAGAGCGTATGACACATGTTCCCGTAGTGCATCGGTGAACGGAGACGGCGCCGGTATTGCTGGCGATGCGGTCTCCATTCACTTGTTACCGCGAACGCAGAGGTCATGAAAGACACGTTACCGCAGCGTCAGTTGCACGGGTGCGGTGACGGTTGACGAATCATCGTGCGAAGCACACGATCGGACCCGGAGACGGCAGCGGCTGCAGAGAGTTCGACACGGTTTGCGGCAACGGCGTGGATGCCGGTGAACGGCGAAGCCGTCACCGGCGATGCGCAAGACAAACGGACAAGTGCGCCGAGGCGATGGCCGAGTCGGCGTAGCCGACGAGGGCGAGCACGGCGAACGCCGCGACAGCGAGCAAGGCGCGAAGCGCCGAGGCGAGCGGTAGCCGATGTGCAACGGGCAGTGCGGATGTTGTCAGCACGGCGCTGCCTGCACTGCCGTGCCGGGTTGTGGCGTACGCAATGAACGGACCCGCGTCGCCTTCGATGACGACGCGGGACCGTGAAGGCGTTGCGGTCATGCGTCAGGCACGACCATGACGGGGATGCCCATCGACTTCGCCTTGTCGATCAGGTTGCCGGTGATGCCGTTGCCCGGGAACGCGATCACGCCCTTCGGCAGCAGGTTCAGCAGTTCGTCGTTGCGACGGAACGGGGCGGCCCGTCCGTGCGCATTCCAGTCCGGCTTGCAGACCACCTGATGAACGCCTTGCTGTTCGGCCCACTGCGCGGCGATCTTCTCGACGCCGGGGCCGCCGCCATGCACGAGCACCATGTCGGGATACTTCGCGCGCGCCTTGTCGAGGCTGCCGAAGACGGCGGCGGGGTTCGCGTCCTTGCCGCCGGCGATGGCGACGAGCGTTCCCTCGGGCAGATGCGCGCGGGTCTCGCGTTCCTTCCTGGCGCGCAGGAAGTCGCGGGCGTCGATGGCCGCGGAGGTGAGCTTGCCGGTGTGGCTGGTATGGCTGCCGCGCCTCGGACGCCAGACTTCGCCGGTCTCGGCGCGGTAGGCGTTGGCGGCCGTGTCGCGCAGTCTCTCGAACGCATCGCGCCGGTCGCCGAGGTTGCGCGCGCGGTCGGTGACGAGTTCCAGTTCGCGGGCATTGATCTCGGTTCCGTCCTGTGCGGCTTGCAAGTCGCGGAGCCTCGGGGTGAGCCGGTCGACGCTGCGGTCGAGTCGTCTGACCTGTGCGTCGAAGGCGTTGACGATGCCCCACAGCAGGCTTTCGCGTTCGTCGGCGATCTGCCAGCCGTCGGGCGCGACGCCCTCGGCGAGGATGCGGAAGGCATCGCTGACTGCCGTGACGGCCTGATCGCGGTCCCAGATGTCGCGGGGGTCGAACTCTCCGCGTTCGGGCGTGGCGCCGTAGAGTGCTGCGTTTTCGCAAACGACGGCGGTCGGGGAGTGCGCCTGGTGTGTGGTGATGTTGTCGATGTTTTGCATGATGATCTCCTTGCTTTTCGTGTAATAGGCCCTTGGCCCGGTAATGCCGTATGCGATGCTCGCTCCGGCGTATGTTTCATTGGGACACGCGCGCGCAACGAAGCCACCCGCGCAAGCGGGTCGGAACGCAGTGGAGAACCCCGAAGGGGTTGGCGAAGTGAGCACGTGTGGCACGATGGGACATACAGAGGAGGGAGCTTTGTTCGGGGTGGGCAAAGCTTCTTGAGAACCGCCTGGCCTCATGCGCCAGCGCTGCAGCGGGACGGTTGCTTTCACCGATACGGATGAGTCATCAGCCGCTGCTCGGCGACTTCGCGGATACGGGAACGATCGCGCACCGCAACCCAGCCCCGGGGATCGTCCTCAAGCAGGACGAGGTAGACCCGCCGTCCGGGTTGGAGGGCGTCGTCGTGGGCATGGACATCGCCGACATATGCGCCGCCGGCATCGTGGATGCGGGATTCGTCGGGACTGACCCGCTTGAAGATGATGTTGCTCATTGGGTTCTCCAGATAACGTGACAGGCGCGCGAGCGGACTCCCTCTCCTCTCCACGCGGTTCACCCGCTTTTCAGCCTCGCTCCTGCTCCCACGCATGTGCTGTGGCGAGACTCGAACACGCCTGCATAAAGAAAGGGGGCCGGCGCCAAGCACCGGCCCCCTTGGGAGCGAGCGAGAACGGAATCAGAACGGGATCTGGTCCGTGTCCGGGTCGGCGTCGCCGTCCGGAGCGGGCGAACCGTTGGCAGGCGCCTGCGCTTCCGCCGCTGCGCCATTGCCGTTCGGCTTGTCCAAGAACTGGATGCGCGAGCCGGGCGCCAGCAGTATCTCGGTCGAGAACCGATCCGAGTCCTCGCCCTCCTTGCGCCAGCGACGCGTTTGCATCTTGCCTGCGAGATAGACCAGACGGCCCTTCCTGGCGTGCTTGACCAGCATATCCACCAGGCCCGGCTGGAACGTCACTGCCCGGTGCCACTCGGTGCGGGCCACCTGCTCACCGGAATTGCGGTCGATATAGCTCTCGTCGGTCGCGATGCTCAGGTTGGCCACACGGCCCCCCGACACCAGGTTGTTGACTGTGACGTCGGCGCCGAGGCGACCGATGACTTCCGCGCGATTCAATCCAAAGCTCATGGGATTCTCCTTTTGCTGAATGATGACGATGGGTGAGTGAACGGCCAGGGAACCGGAGCCTCTCTCCGGCCCCTCCCGTTCATCCCTCCCCCGCTTCCCTCCAACTCCCGGTCTCCGCGACTTCGCGGTCGGGACAACGGCGGGTCCAATCGTCGGCGAGGGTCTCACGCACGGATGGAACGTCGATGCCCAGTTCCGCGAGCAAGGCGTCGCCGGTGGGGGTGATGAGGTCGTAGTCGGTGTCGGGTGCGAACATGCGGGTCTCCTTCGGTGGTCGCGCCTGGGACGGGGGAGCCTTTCTCCCTCCACTCTCTTGGACGCTTGCCCGGCGCCCCGCGAAACTCCGACTCTTGAGAACAGCGAGAGGAATGCGACGGTGCAGCAATTCACGGAGTGGCGGGTCAATCCGGGACGGCGCCCCCCGCAGGCGTACCGAGCAAACGGCGGGGCTGAAGGCCCCTGCAAAAGCTGTCCGTCGGCGTCACTCCCAGCCCGCCAGGGTGGCGAACGGATGCACATCGCGGATCACCACGACCTGATCTCCGGATAGCTTCTCGAAGGCGATGAAGGCAGCCGCCTCCATCTCGTCGTCGAAGATTCCCAGGCACTCCTCCGTTGCGATCAGGATCACCGCGAAGCTTGGCGGATACACCGGCATGCCGCGGACATGACTGGAGCGTTCATACGACCGGCGGGCGCAAGTCTCGCAACGAGCTGCCCCGTGGGAAGGAGCGCCGCAATGCGTGCATCGGCGGGCTGCTCTGCGGCTCCAGTACCGGCGTCGCGAGGCGGCGTTTTTTCGTTCGGGCGAACCGCGCTCGGCCTCCAGGGCGGAACAGGGCGCACAGCGGGAGCCGCCGTCGCTCGCAGGTCCTCCGCACACTGTGCATAACCGGGCGGCGCGCCGGGACGCATACAGTTCGCGCTCGGCGGCTTGGCGAACCTCCCGGCACGGTTCGCATGTTGTGCCGCCGGCGGCGGGCGGACGGCAGCCGCACCGTACGCACATCCCGGCATCGAGCCGGGTTTGCCGGCGTTTCTGGCTCGCAACGCGGGCGCTTCTGCGTTTGGCCTGCACATTCTTGCCGCCGTACTTCAGCCCCGCCGACCGGGCCCTGGCGTACCGAACGCGCTCAGCCTCGCGCCTCTTCCCGGCGCATCCTTCGCACAGACGGCGGGCCGGCTCGGCAGGCTGCTGCCCGCACTTGAGGCACAACCCTGCCTCGCGGCGCCAGTCGGCCTGCCGGCGCGCCCGCTCGCGCTCGCAGGCTTTCGCCCGAACCGGGTCGCGGCGCGGCTTGCCGGCAGCGCGCAACCGGGCGTCTCGCGCACGGTCGGCGGCGCGAGATCGCTCGGAGCACGGCTCGCAAAGGCTTCGATCAGGTCCCGGCCGGCGCTTTCCGCACTTCGGGCACAGGCCGGCGGCGCGTCGTTCGGCAGTGCGCCGGGCCACCCGCTCGCGGTCGCGCGCCCGACGCATCTCGGGGTTCTTCCAGGGCATGAAGGCATCTCCGGTCTCGGTGGATGTAGGGACGGCAGGACGCCCCGCCGGCAAAGAACCGGCAAGGCGTTCCAGGGAGACTTGCCCTTCAGCCCTTCTGGCGACGCTCCACAAAGATGCCCATGGCCCGCCAGCCCCACAGCTGCACTCCGCAGTTGCGCTGCTTGATCCCCGTTGCGATGATGATCTCGTCGCGGGCCGGGCGCATCTTCTCGACCTCTTTCAGCGAGACGATGGCCAGGCGCGGTTTACGCCGTCCTTTCGGTCTGGCGCCGTCGGTCTCGACGGGAACGATGTCGCCGTCCGCACGGGACAGGTAGCGCTGAATGACGTAGCGGTCGTCGTCGAGTCCGCTGCCTGTGAAGTGGGTGAGAAAGGTGCGCGCGTCGCCGCGCGGTGCGAGTGCCGCCTGCATCGTGCCGTGCTCCTCATGGTCGGGTGAAAGGGAAAGGCGGCTGCGTCTCCCTCTGGAGCGCGACCGCCGCTCCTTCCGGCCAGACCTCTCCTCCTGCCGGTGGGAGGCGTGTGGATGGAGACGGCGGCAGAGGGCGACCGTGCAGCGGACAGGAGCGCGGCGCGAGTTGAAAAGCCACACTGTGTATCATAAAAGGAGGCATGAAGGCGGATGTGCGCGAGGCGCGGGTTGCAGACGTTCAAGACCAAAGCGTTCGCCCGTTTCGCCGACCGCGAGGGGCTGGAGGATGCGGCATTGTGCGAGGCCGTCCGACGCGCCGGGGAGGGGCTGATCGACGCCGACCTCGGCGGCGGCGTCATCAAGCAGCGCATCGCCCGCAAGGGCGGCGGCCGGTCCGGCGGGTTCCGCATGATCGTGCTGTTCCGTCGAGGCGAACTGGCGTTCTTCGTGCATGGATTTGCGAAAAGCGACCGGGACAACATCCGGCGCAAGGAACTTTCGGGGCTGCGATTGCTGGCAAACGAGTACCTGGCGCTGGATGCGGCGGGTCTTGCGGCCGCGCAGGCGACTGGATCGATAATCGAGGTGGAATGCGATGACCAAGCAGTATGAGAGCGAGGTGCTGGCTTCGGTGCACGAGGCGGCGCTCGGCCTGGCCGAAACGGGCCTGATGTCGAAGCGGACCATGCGGAAGTTCGACGAGATGTGTCTCACGCCCGTCAAGGAGATGACGCCGGAGGACATTCGCGCGCTTCGGCTGCGCGAGCATGCGAGCCAGGCGGTGTTCGCGCGCTACCTCAACGTGACGACGGGCCTGGTGAGCCAGTGGGAGCGCGGCGAGAAGCGCCCCCGCGGCGCCTCGCTGAAGCTGCTGACGCTGGTGGCGAAGAACGGCCTCGGTGCGGTTGCGTGAAAACACGCACCGATCACGGCTCCGCCCTGCGCAACCAGGGCGTGCTCAAGTTCGAGTGCGCCGAGTGGTTGCACCATGGGCGCTGAATCTTCAATCGAGTGGACCGACGCAACCCGGAACCCGGTGAGAGGAGGAAACAGGACATGCGTGAACCCATCCATCCCGGTGAGACGCTGCGTGAGGACCTCGCCGCGCTCGGCATGAGCGCGGCGGAACTGGCGCGACGCATCGAAGTACCGGTAAATCGCATCACCGAGATTCTCAACGGCCGACGGTCGGTCACGGGCGATACTGCCCTGCGCTTGGGGCGCTTTTTCGGCACCTCGGGCGAGTTCTGGCTCAATCTCCAGAAGCTCTATGAGTTGCGGAGTGCGGAACAGAAGAACAAGGCGAAGATCGACCGGCTGAAGCCGCTGGAGCCGGAATCGGATATCCAGCCGTATACGCTCACTTGAACCCCCGCTCCCAAACCGCCTCGGTCGAGCGCCGCCAGCCTCGACGGGAACGATGTCGCCGTCCGCCCGGGACAGGTATCGCTGAATAACGTAGCGGTCGTCGTCGAGTCCGCTGCCTGTGAAGTGGGTGAGAAAGGTGCGCGCGCCGCCGCGCGGTGCGAGTGCCGCCTGCATCGTGTCGTGCTCCTCAGGGTCAGGTGAAAAGGAACGGCGGCTGCGACTCCCTCGTGAGCGCGACCGCCGCCCCCTTCCGGGCGGACTCTGCCTCTCGATGGCACAGGGCGGTGGTGGCGGCGCAGGGGAAGAGCGGCTCCTGCGACGGCTGTACGGATGCTGGCTGGTGGAGCGGAGGCTCTCGTCGGAGCGGTTGCCGCCGGGTCTGACTTGTCGCCTATCGGGGAAGCGCCCTGGGTGGTCAGCCGGCAAGACCGAGCGCGCGGCGACCCCTGCTTGCTTCAGCTACAGGTTGCGGTAGAATGCATTCTCGGGTTCTGTACTGGCAGGACATTCCATCAAAATATCATGACAAAAATGCTGATGGGCAGGCTGAAGCGTGCGTTCGGGCGGGGCTTGAACTCCGCAAGCCCGCATGAATTTGGCTTACCCCCCCCCCCCTGAAAAATCCAGACTCGACGCACAACCCTGAGCCAGTGCCCACCTTCGGGAAAAAAGCGCACCACCTGACCCCAAACATTCGCTCGCATCCCCTCGTTTCCAGTTTGGGTTCCCGGGTAGCGTCTCTGGCGCTGTCCCTGATTGCGCTGGTCTCGGTCGCGGGCTGCGGGGGCGGGGGTTCCGAAAAACCGCCTGCGCAAACCCCTGTGCCCCTGCCACCTCCTCCACCACCTCCTCCTCCACCACCGCCGCCGCCACCCCCTCCTCCGACCTTCGAGGAGCATCTGGCTAACTGGGCGGAAATGGAAAAGCGCGACTGTCGCGCCTTCACCCCCGGATTCGAAGCGCTCGGAGGATGGATCAAGGAAAGCGGGAAAACCGCAAAGTCCCGGGTGTGGATAACCGATGACGGTATCGGCCCCGCCGCCGAAGGCCAGCCCAACAAGGGCGGACACGGAAGCTCGGTGTGGAGCGTGTACGAAGACTGCACCGCAGCCACTGTCATTACAGATCATTATTTCAACAGGAAAGACAGAACATCCCTTAGTTCCTTCTACCCGTATTTGATAGCAGATGGACGGGATGCCATAAAAAACATGTCTTTTCTTACTGGGGGCATACTGGACGACTTTGACGACTGGAGACCCGCTCCAACGCCAACAGGCTGGTACAACTCCATGACCTTCAATGCAGATCACACAGGGCAGCGCGTCCTGCAGGTGCAGGGCATCGGAAACACCAGAGGCGAACCCAGCGGAGCAGGCAGCACCCTCTATCAACGCGACTGGGAAAAGGCGCTGTGGATCGGGGTCAGCGGATGGCTGAATGAACAAAAGAAAGACGATAATGGCAATTTGCTAGAAGGATATAGCCTGGAAGCACTTCTGAATAATCGCACGAAACCTCAAGCCCCTTATGTACATGGAAACCGGTGCGAACCCATGCAAATGCTGTGCGTGGTCGCTCCGTTCGGGGTGTACTTCAAAAACATCGTACATAGAGGTCCCGATGGGAAGTATTACTACCGCAATGACCCGGACAGGGGCGAGCCTGACGATAACAACTTGTCAAACCGGGAAAATACTCGCGGCTCGACCTCTGTTGCTCTTGGCACTTCCATGAGTGCTCCGCATGTTGCGGCGGCCTTGGACAGCATCTGGGTAGTTTGGCCTGACATGGACATCCTGGACTTGCGCAACCTCGCTTTCGATTGCGCGAAAAACATGCCTGCGGGAGACGGAGAGACGGTTACGGAATACACCTTCTCCTACACCAACGGAAGGAAGTTCACTTCCAAAACCACGCCTGCTTGGGGACACGGAATGTTTGACCTTGAGTGCATGTTCACGCCCAACGGCGGGTTGCAGGATCCGACTACCGGCGAAGCGATGGCGGGTGGGATCATCGGCCCCATGAACGGCGCGATCGTTTCCGCCTTTCTTCCCGGACAGGACTACACCGGACGCGACTTCGGCTACGGGTTCGCTCGGCCGGTGGCGCGGGAGAACTTTGCGCTGCTCGCCAACGCCAATCTGTCAAACGTCGCTGGCGCTGCGGTCAACGGAACCCTGTTGGCCAACCGAAGCGGTTCTGTGCGTCTCGATCTGACCGCCGCCGGCAACGCCATGGGCGCCTCAGCCTCTTTGGCTACTCGCACCTTGGGAGGCGGAGCCTTGATCCTGCGCACAGGATTGGTCATGCAGCCCGAAGGGGCAGGCAGTCTGGAAGGTTCGAGGTCTTTCCGCGCTCCGTCCACCCTGTCCACCGCCATCAGCGCCGTATGGGGCACAGGAGTGCCTGTGACGGCTTTTACGGGCAGAGACCTATCCTTCCATATCCAGGCGGATCACTGGCGCACTGTGGCCGCTGTGGGTCGCTCCATGTGGCAGGATGCCCAGCTGAGAGAGTCGCGCCTGAGCGCATCGCTGGTCAAGCGCATCGGCAAGCACGAAATATCGCTGGTGGGACAGTGGCAATCGGGGCTTGACGGGGCGTTGCAGGTCAACGGAAGGGAATGGGCCGTGGACGGCGCAGGCAACAGCGGTGTGCAGTTTGTGTGGCGCATGAAGACTCGGTGATAGGAAACGAGGCGCACCATGAACGCTTCCAGACTTTTCTGTCCCTTGCATTCCGGTAGTCTGTACTGACCTGCCCCCCGTAGACGGGTCCAGTTTCAATGTTAGTGCATTGACGATTTCTCTGCCATGCTGGGCGAGATGAGTCAGTGCCGCGAGCAGCGAGTCATCACCGTGTTGATCGTTATCGGGACGATTGCGACAGACACGGCCCAACGGCGACAAAAACCGACATGAGGCGCCGCACAGCGCGTCAATTGGCGTCGAACGCGGTGTTGCAATGGTGTTGATTGTTGGGACAGGGTAATCCTTCGGTTCTTTGGTGATGTATGGAGGCTTCGGTGCCTTCCAGCTGATCTTCAAGTTTTGCTCGAGCGGTCGCAGGCAGCGGTTTGATTGAGGGTTTTTCGCAACGCTTTGCCCCCCTGGTAACGCGTTCAGAAATTGTATATGGTTGCGCGCATGGCGGTGCGCGACGAGGATTTCGGGGCGACTTTGACGCGGGTTGAGGCGTGCGGCGGTCTGGGTTCGCCGTCCCTGTTGGAACTGGCAGGCGAGCCGTGCGACTGGCGCTCGCTTTACGAACAGGCGCTGGTTCGAGCCCAGATGGAATGGGCGCGGGCGGAAGCGACGCAAGCGCGCTGTGAACAGTTGTGCTGTGCGGAGAGGACCGCCCGTTCCCGTGCGGGCATGTTGAAGTGGAACCTTGACAAGATCCGGGGTCGGCTCGAGGCGGCGTTCGAGGAGGTCAGGGAGGTTCGCCGCGCGGCGAGAGGCGCGCTGATTTCACAGGCGGAAGTAGCGCGCTTGGAGAGGTTGCTTTCCGAGGCCGGAGTCGATACTCGCAAGCACAGCACGATCCTGTCGCTGCGTCGGGAAGTCTTCCAGTTGCGTCAGGCCCTTGTGCAGGCGAAGGGCACGATTGCATCGCTGCGTCGGCGCAACGCCCGCCTGCGCACCAAGGCGCGGAAGTTGCGAACCGGGAGGGTTGCGCGGGTCTCTCGCGAGGAGGCGCTGCAAGCTCAAATCGAGAAGCTTCGCTCGACCCGGAGCGTGTTGTCGAAAGCGCTGTTTGCGAGCCACAGCGAACAACAGGACAAACCGGGCACGGGACGCCAGCGCGGACAGCAAGTCGGGGCGCCCGGTCATGGCCGCACCCCTCGCTGCGGACTGCGGGAGATCAAACAACGGCGCAACCCGCCGAAGGATGTGCGGGTGTGTTCCTGCTGTGGCAAGCCCTATGTCGCCAACGGCAAGCGTTCCACGAGCCTGATCGAGATCCGGGTCAAGGCCCATATCCGCAGGATCGAGCGGACGCGCTGGCGGAGGGGTTGCGGCTGTGCGTCCTCGCCACGGGAAGTGACGGCGCCGCCGGCGGCCCGGCTGTTCCCCGGCACGCTCTACGGAACCAGCGTGTGGACCCGCTTTTTGTTCGAGCACTGTGCCTGCCTGCGCCCGCTGAGCCGGGTCTCGGCATGGTTCGCCCACCAGGGGTTGCCGATCTCGCCGGGAACGCTGGCCGACCGGCTCAAGCACTTTGTGCCGCTGTTCGGGTCGCTTCACGAGGCCATCCTCGCACACCAGAACCGGACCGGGGTGCGCCATGCCGACGAGACCGGTTGGCGTGTGCAGGAGTTTTGCGAGCGCGGCCGGTCGAGCCGCGCCTGGCTTTGGACTTCGGTCAGTTCGGATGCGGTCTACTTCCATATCGATCCTTCGCGCAGCGCCGAGGTCGCAAAGACCCTGTTCGGCGATACCGCCCGCCCCCTGGTGCTGGTCTGCGATCGCCTCTCCACCTACAAGCGGCTGGCGCGCGAACTCGACGGCAAGATCATCCTCCAGTGGTGTTGGGCGCATCAAAGGCGCAGCTTCATCGAGTGCGCGGCCGGCCATGTGCGACTCACCCGCTGGTGTCAGGGATGGATGGAACGGATCGCGGCGATCTTCCGACTCCACGAGCAACGACGCAAGCACCATGTCCCCGGCCTCGAATGTCAAACGCCGGAGTTTGATGCGGCGCAGGCCGCGTTGGGAGCGGCGCTCGCACGGCTGTTCGCCGATGCCGAAGCGGAACTGGCCGGCCTGTCGGATGGGACCCGCAAGGCCAAGCCGCTGCGCTCGCTGCTCCGTCATCGCCAGGGACTGTGCGTGTTCGCCAACGCGCCGGAAGTGCCTCCAACGAACAATGCCGCCGAACGCGCGTTGCGCGGGCCGGTCATCGGGCGCCGATTGACGTTCGGCTCCAACAGTGAGAAAGGTGCGCAGTTCACCGCGATCATGCACTCGGTGGTGGGCACATTGTCGATGAACGGCATGGATGTGCTGCGCTGGTTGGAGGCATGGCTGAGCGCGTGCGCACAACAGGGCGGCAAGGCGCCGAGGGATCTGTCATCTTGGCTGCCATGGTCGATGAGCGAGGAGCGCAAGCACTCGTTGATGGCGCCCGGATGACCGGCGCGGTCGAGTGCCGGTACTACGGTCGCGACTTCACGGTTGAAGAAATGGCGCTGCTTCGTGCGTTGATCGCCGGGCCTCCGGCGCTCAACCGCCATGCCTTGTCGAAGGAGTTCTGCCGGCGCATCGGCTGGCTCAAGCCCGACGGCGGACTCAAGGACATGATGGCCCGCGTGACCATGCTCGCCATGCACCGCGACGGCGTGATCCACTTGCCACCGCCGACGAGTCCGCATCGCCCACCCAAGCCTATCGCCTTCGGGCCGGACACCGAGCCGCCGCTGTTCCCCGCGCCAACCGATCTCGACGAGGTTCGCCCACTCGACTTCCGTATCGTCGTGCGCGGCACTCGCGAAGGCAAACTCTGGAACGAGTTCGTCGCCCGTTACCACTACCTGGGATACAAGACCCTGGTCGGCGCCCAGATGCGCTACATCGTCCACGACCGAAACGGCGAACCCCTCGCCATGCTCGGCTTCTCCACCGCCGCTTGGAAACTCGCCCCGCGCGACCAGTTCATCGGGTGGACGCCCGACAAGCGCGAGAAAAACCTGCCGCTGGTGGTCGACAACCCGCGCTTTTTGATCCTGCCGTGGATCAAGATCCCCAACCTCGGATCGCACCTCCTCGCCATCGTGCGACAACGCCTGCCCGGAGACTGGAGCGAACGCTACAACATCACGCCCGTGCTCATCGAAACCTTCGTAGAGACGCCCCGCTACACCGGCGCCGTCTACAAGGCGTCAGGCTGGACTCGGGTCGGAACCACCCAGGGCCGGGGACGCTACGACCGCGACATGCTCCGCGACAAGCCCAAAAAGGACATCTGGCTGCGGTCGCTCCGGCGAAACTGGAAACAAACACTCAATCGCTGATATCGTCGCCTCCATGCCCTGACCGAACAGGGATCACCCGAAAACCGAAGGATTACGGGACAGGCGTAGGCAGAGGCATTTGCTCCATCGCCGCAACTGATTGATATAAAGGTTCTTTTCCCGCCTGAAAAAGTAGCATGTTCCCTACACGAAAGCGTTGACGGTCACGTCGGCGCCGAGGCGGCCGATGAGTTCCACGCGATTCAATCCAAATGCCATGACTGTTCTCCTGGTTGGTTGTTGTGACGATGGGTTGCGAGCGACCGGAGACCGGGGCAATCTCTCTCCCCGGCCCCCTGCCGCTCACCCTTCCTTCTCCTTCCCTCCAACTCCTTGTCCCGCGTCGGTTTGCGGTCCAGGCAGAGCCGTGTCCGATCATCGGTCAGGGCGTCGCGCATGCTTCGGGCATCAAAGCCGAAGTCGGCCAGAAGGTCGCAGATGGTCGAAGCGACGGGATTGGGTTCGAGGAGACACATGCGGGCGGCCTGCCAGGGGTTCGCCCGGTTCGCCGCAAGGCTCCGCCCCGTTGCGGGATGAGGGATCAGGCGGAGCGGCGAAGGGCCCGCAGGCGCTCGCAGGCCGCGCGTGGGGTGAGGACGCCGAGGTTGAGCACCGGGATGCCGTGTTCCGCCGCGATGCGCAGGGCCATGCCGGTGCCCCCCGTGACCGCGCCCCCGGGAGTCCAGGCCACCGCCGCGTCGACGGGCCGGTCCAGTTCGGGGCCGAGCAAAACGGCGGCGTTTCTCGCGTGGAGCTTGCGCACAGCCGGGGAACAGCGGCTCCAGGCGGGATGCAGGGGCGCGGCGACGGCCATCCAGGCGGCCAGTTCGGACGGCGACGGGGCCCGGCAATCCGACCCTGCGTGTCCGTTGTAGCCCGCCCAGGGAAGATAAAGCGTACGCTGGCCGGCCGGCGCTCCCGCCGCGAACGCCGCATCGGCTCCATTGGCGCCTCCGCTTGCAAGACGCCAGCCGATGCGCGCGAGCCAGGCGGCGATTACGGTCATATCGTCGAGCACGGCTTCGGGAGTGGCGCGGGCGCCGATGCCGGCGTATATCGGTGAGGTCATGTCAGGGTCTCCGTGAATGGCGATGGCGGGCGCGGGTCTCTCTCTCTTCCCGCAGCCCTCATCCCACTCCCGGCTCTCCCCCGCCTCCGGCAGATGCAACGCCCCCGCACTCCGCGAGAGCAAGCGCAAACGGCCCGGAGAAGCGCCCAGGCGACCATTCGTTAATGCCGGGACTCGCCGCCGGGCTTGCTGTCCGCGTCGCGCATGGAGGCGGCGGCCATCCGGGTCCAGGCCTCGCGGTCGAGTCCGAGGCGGCGGTTGAGCCGGTCGCAGACGGTCAGCGCGTTGTCGAGGTCGGGCGCGATCAACGCCGTCGGGATGTGGCCGGACAGGCCCTCGATGACGATGCGGATCTGCTGCATATCGGTCTCAATGTCCCAGGCGGGGCAGAAGCAGAAGTCGGGGTTGTCCGGCAGGGTCTGTGCGGTCATGGGGTAAAAATCTCCGTGGCTGTGGGGTGGGAGCCGCGTGACAGGACGCACTCCGGTCATGCGGGCGCGCAAAGAACCGGCGGGCGGCCATTGCCGGAGCGCAAGGGTAAGCTGTCCCGTCATGTGCGGGCGGTTCACGCAGCGGTTTTCCCGGGCGCAGGCGCAGCGCTTCGCAGGTCTGGCCGGACCGGCGGTGGTCTTGACGCCGCGCTACAACGTGGCCCCCGGCCAGGCGGTGGCGGCGGTGCGCGCCTGCGGCGGCGAGAGGCGGCTGTCGATGCTGCGCTGGGGCCTGATCCCGTCGTGGAGCCGGCTGCCGGCGGGCGGACGGGGGCGAGCCGGCCCCCGGCCGATCAACGCGCGCGCCGAGACGGCGGCGACCAAGCCGATGTTTCGCGAGGCGTTCCGCGCCCGGCGCTGCCTGATCCCGGCGGACGGGTTCTACGAATGGGCGCGCCATGGCAGCGTCAAACAGCCGTATCTCATAGAGCAGGCGGACGGCGGCCTGATGGCGTTCGCCGGCCTCCGGGAGCGCTGGAGGGTTCCGGAAGGCGCCGCATTGCCGCCGTCCGTGGCCGCCGCAGCGCCGGGCGAGACCCTGGAGACCTGCGCGATCCTGACGACAGCGGCCTGCGCGGCGATGGCTCCGGTTCACCACCGCATGCCGGCGATCCTGCCGCCCGAAGCGTTCGGCCCCTGGCTCGAGGGGCAGGACGTCCCGCTGGGACCGGCATCGGATGTTGAACTGACGCTGCGGCCGGTTGGCAGGTGGGTCAACAACCCGGCTCACGAGGGTCCGCGTTGTATTGAGCCGCCAGAGACGGCGCGGGCCTGAGCGGCCCGCCGCGACGACAGACCGGCTCCACGAACCTCCGCACCGGGCCAAATGGGTTGCTGCGGCCCCGCTGCCGGCAGTACGGACGGCGATCATGCCGCAGGCGGCCAGCGTTCAAGCACGCGAGCCAGCGCCGCGGCGTTCGGCGCGAACACGCGGGCGCGGTACGAGACGATCTCGACCGTGCAGCCCATGCGCCGGAGCGCCGCCAGATCGGTGTCGGTCGGCCCCTCGATCTCAATGCGGTCGGCCCCCATGATGCGCCGGCGGGCGACGCGCCAGCCATTGGCGAGCGGCAAGGCGACCCCGCGAGCCTGCACGGCCCCGAACGCCTCTTCTCCGGTCATGCGGAACCCGCCTTCGAGGCCGAACGCCGCGCGCACGGCCTGAACCTGTTCGGCGTCGAGCACCCGCCCGATCAACGCCTCGCCGGCGTCGGTCGCGAGCCGCCGGACCCGCAGGTTCTCGGCCGGCAGCCGATCCCATACCGGCAGCAGCAGTCCCGTTGCGAGCCAGAACCGCGACTCGCGGTGGCCCGGCAGCGACGCGGCTTCGGCGTCCCAGAGACGGCGCCATTCGGCTTCCGTGGCCTTGCGCCAGTGCGAGGCCCGCAGTTCGTCCCGCGCCATTGACTGCCGGGCGGCGGGCCGGACGAGGCGCGCGCGTTCCTGCACCCCGCCGTCGTCGAACAGCCGCGACGGCGCGGACAGCACCACCGCGGCGCGATTCGAGCGCCGATTGACCGCCAGCCGCGGCTGGCCGCCGGGGCCGGGATCGCGCGTGGCCAGCGCCAGGGCTGCATCGGCCGTCAGCGGCTCCAGCCGGTCGCGGCGGACGATCTCGACGAGTTCCGTCACCGCCCCCGTGGCGGGATGCCGGTGAAGGGTCTCCCGCCCCGCGACCGCCAGCGAGTCCGCGCGCACGGTTTCCACGCCGACCTCGAACGTGCCGGCCTCGACGGCCTGCTCGATGTTCGCGGCGATGCGCTCTTCCAGTTCGGCGAACAGGGCGTTCTGCTCGTCGATGGGCAGCGCCAGCAGCCGGTTGAGGAACTGCGGCATCGGCGGCAGGTTCTCCTTGAGGGCGCCCTCGCGGGACAGCTTCAGCCCGGTTGCGTCCTCGAACCGCGCGGGCGTCCAGTCGTCGATGCGCCCGAGCCACAACGCCCCGTAGAACTGGCGCAGCGCCGCTTTGGCGTAGGGGCTTTCGAGGTTGTCGCTCTCGCGGAACAGCGCCTGACCGCCGCCCATGGCGGTCTGGCTGTCGCGCTGGCCGCGGGTGATGGCGCCCAGGCTGTCGAGCCGCCGGGCGATGGTGGCGATGAACCGCCGCTCGCCCTTGACGTCTGTGGTCACGGGGCGGAACAGCGGCGCGCAGGCCTGATGCGTGCGGTGGGTGCGCCCCAGCCCCTGGATCGCCTGATCGGCGCGCCAGCCGGTCTCAAGCAGGTAGTGCACGCGCCGCCGGGTGTTGGCGCAAGTCCGGTCGGCGTGGTAGCTGCGCCCCGTCCCGCCGGCCATCGAGAACACCAGGATGCGCTTCGCCCCGTCCATGAACGCGGCGGCCTCGGCGAGGTTGGCCGAGGCCGGACGGCTGCGCAGCGCAAGCCGCTCGCCGCCCTCGCCGGCGATCCGCAACACCCGGCGCGAGCGCCCGGTCACTTCGGCCACCGCTTCGTGCCCGAAGTACTGCACGATCCGGTCGAGCGCCGCAGGCGCCGGCGGCAGGGCCGCGAGCCTTTCGATCAGTGCGTCGCGCCGCGCGACCGCCTCCCGGCACAGCACGGGGTTCCCCTCGCCGTCGAATACGGGCCGGCTCATGATGTTGCCCTCATCGTCGGTGAACGGCTCCTGAAGTTGCACCGGGAACGCATGGGCGAGGAACTCGATGACCGTCTCGCGCGGCGTGAGGTCCACGTTGATGTCGTCCCACTCCGAAGCCGGGATCTCCGCGATGTGCCGGTCCATGAGCGCCTCGCCCGTGGAGACGAGCTGCACGACGGCGGAACGCCCGGCTTCGAGGTCGGCCTCGATCGCGCGGATCAACGCCGGACACTTCATGGAGGTCAGCAGATGCCCGAAGAACCGCTGCTTGGCGCCCTCGAACGCCGACATCGCCGCCGACTTGGCGTTCCGGTTCCGGGTGGACTCCCCGTCGACGATGCCGGTGGCCTCAAGCGCCGCCCCGATGTTCCGGTGAATCACCTTGAACGCGCCGGCGTAAGCGTCGTAGATGCGTCGCTGCGCATCGGACAACGGGTGCTCCAGGATGTCGACCTCGACGCCGTCATAGGAGAGCGCGCGGGCCTGATAGAGCCCGAGCGCCTTGAGATCGCGCGCGACCACCTCCAGCGCGGCGACCCCGCCGGCCTCCATGGCAGAGACGAAGTCCGCGCGGGTCTCGAACGGCGTCTCGCCGGCGGCCCACAGCCCCAACCGCTCGGCGTAGGCGAGTCCCGGCACGGTGGTGGCGCCGGTAGCCGAGACATAGACGACGCGGGCGTCGGGCAGCGCGCGCTGGAGCCTCAGTCCCGCGCGGCCCTGCTGCGATGGCGCGACCTCGCCGCGGGCGCCCCTGGAACCGGCGGCGTTGGCCATCGCGTGCGCCTCATCGAACACGATTACCCCGTCGAAGGCGTGGCGGTCGTCCTCGTCGAGCGAACCGGCGAGCCAGCGCACGACCTGCTGCAGGCGCGAGATCCGGCCCTGGCGGGCGGGCGAGCGCAGGGTTGCATAAGTGGCGAACAGAACGCCTTCGGACAGCGGGATGTCTGCGCCCTGACGGAACTTGCCCAAGGGCACGATGTCGGTCTCCCGTCCGCCGAGCGCGGTCCAGTCGCGGCGCGCGTCCTCGACGAGCTTGTCGGATTGCGAGAGCCACAGGGCGCGCTTTCGACCGCGCAGCCAGCGGTCGAGCATGACGGCGGCGACCTGCCGGCCCTTGCCCGCGCCGGTGCCGTCGCCGAGCATCCAGCCGCGGCGGAAGCGCACCGGGCCGAAGAGGGTCTCGCCATCCCCGGTAGCGTCCCCGGCAGCGGATTCGGGCCCGTTGGTCCCGCCTCCGTTGTCGCAGCGCTGCACGGTCTCCCAGCCCGACCCGATCCGGTAGCGGGCGGCAAGATGCCGGGAGTGTGCTTCGCCCGCAAGCGCGACGCTCTCGAGCTGGGCGTCGGACAGCGCCCCTTCGGACACGGTGCGCGCGGGCAGCATCGGGCGATGCGACGGCGCGGGATGCGGTACGGCGGCCATGGCGCCGGACTGCACCAGCGGCGTCGGGTGCTCTGCGGCGCCGGGAACCCGCACCACATCCGGACGCCAGGATTCGTAGGGGCCTGCGGCCGGGGCCTCGCGTCCTTCGCTGCCGGGAGCGGGCGAGCCGCTGTGGATGTCCAGTTCCGCAACCGGTCCCCAGTCGCGGGCGGGCTGCGAGGCGACTGCCCGGGAGCGTTTGCGGGACGGCGCCACGGCGGGTTTCCGGGGGGCGGCCCGGGGGACAGACGGGACAGGCCCGAACAGGTCGGCGCAGGGCGCAGGCTCGAGCGGCAGTCGAGGCGGAACGTTCCCGATGACGGCGTCGAGCAGTTCCGCTGCGCCGGTCGCGCGCGCGGCGCAGTCGATATCGATGCCGGGCTTGCCGCCGCGTTCGGAGGCCGGCAGCCGGTCGACGACCGTAAGCCGGGTGTCGAACCCGGTTCCGCGCCGGGCGTAGGCGCGCCCGTCGACGATCATGGTGAACACCGTGTGCGCCGACCCGTCGAGGGACGCGAACGCGCGGCTCCAGGCCGCGTCGCCCGGCACGCAGTTCGCCGAGGTAATGGCCACGAGCCGTCCGCCGGGCGGCAGCGTCGAGAACGCCGAACGAACATGGCGCAGGTCTGCGTCGTGGCGGATGCGCGAGACGCCCGGCGTGGCCGAGAACGGCGGGTTCATCACAACCACCGATGGCCGCAGGCGCGGCAGGAAGTCCGCGATGGTCTCGGCGTTGTGTCGGGTGACGGCGACGCCGGGGAAGAGCCGGGCGAGGAGCCCCGCCCGCACAGGCGCGATCTCGTTGAGATGCAGCGCGCCGTCGGCATGGCGCCCGAGCGCGCACTCCGCCATCGCGGCGAGCATCCCGGTACCTGCAGAAGGTTCGAGCACCGTATCGCCCGGACGAATGGCCGCCGCCCGGAGCGCGGCGTAAGCCAGCGGCAGGGGCGTGGAGAACTGCTGCAGGCGAACCTGTTCCGGCGAGCGTTTGGTATGCGAGGGTTCGAGCGCCGCAATGGCTTCGAGCATCGCGAGCATCTTGCGGGGGCCGTCGGGACCGGCCCCGGCGCGCCGGCGCATGGCGCGCCCGTGGCGGCGTACGAACAGCACGACCGCCGCTTCGGCGGCTTCGTAAGCATCCTTCCACACCCAGGCGCCGTCCGCATCGGTCGCGCCGAACGCGCGAGTCAGGGCATCGCGCAGCATCGCGGCGTCGAGGGCGCGGCCTCCCTCCAGCGCCGGCAGCAGGATGCGGGCCGCGTCGAACAGGGCGCTGGCGGTGCGAAGCGGTCCGGCATCGGCGGAATGCGCAAGACATGTCGCGGGCGGACGCGCATCGGCGCCCGCCGCAGAAAAGGCGTCGAGCATGGGAAATCTCCAAATGAGGCGGAAGGAAAAGCCGGCGGCGAACGGGGCGGGATTCCTCCCGCGCCGAACCGCCAGACCCCCCGTCGATCCGCCCGCTCGACTCCCGGCGGAGCGATGCGCGAGCGGGACAGTGCGTGATTGCCTGGCGTCTTGAAGGCGCATTGAGCGGCCAGCGAGCAGAGCAAAGTCCGGCTGCCTGAGTGCCTCGGGCGCGGTCAGCCGAAGGGTTGGCCTGCGGCGGTAAACGTCCAGCCGTTCACGGCGATGGTCTCGTCCACAAACGCGTCGGAGGTCTGGTAGTCGTACTCGCGCTCCAGTTGCCGGTACAGCCAGCGCGCGAGATCGCGCATCGCTTCGGCGACGGTGTCTGCGGCATCGTCCGTCGGGGCCTGCCCGGCCGGGCTGTCGCGCCTGACCCGGATGGTCATGGCGTACTCGTGGCAATAGCGCCCGCTGTGGCGGATCTCGGCGACCAGTTGCCAGAAGTTGCGCTTCTGGATAGCCTGAAGCCGGTCGGCGATGGCGTGCAGTTCAGCGTCCCGGGGCGCGTAAGCGCGGATCGCCCGGCTTGCGCCCGGGGCATTCTCGTAACCCGCCTCGAACGAGGCGCCGTCCCCCTGGGATGCGAACCCCCGGAACCACACGCACGGCTGCTCGCGCGCGCCGCTACCCATTAGCGGAACGGGCCGGGTATCGAGCGTCACGCCGAGGAGTCCGCAGACGGCCCCGAAGTCCTCGAACAGGCAGTCGTGCCAGTCGGGATCGGTGCAGTGCTCGAGATACCAGACGCGGGCCTGCTCCCTGGCGGCTTCGGACAGTTCCTGAAGTTCGTATACGACGGTCTTGACGATGCGGGGCATGGCGTTACCTCCCGGAATGGATAAAAGCGGCCTGCCGGGTCTCGCGTTTCCGGTTCGCTTCGTGGCGGGCCGGGGCGGCTTCGAACTCCGGGCCGGACTCGGCGATCCGTCCCGCTTCCTGCGAGGCTCCGGCACAGACCGGCAGCGGGGCCTTCGCGCGGAAGCGCCGGTCGCGCTCGATGCGCAAGCCCGGCCCGATACGCACTGCGGCGATTTCGGCAAGACTCGCGCAATCCGACTCCAGACAACCGAGGTCGCACAGGCCGAACAGCGTGTCGATACCGGCGCACTGTTCGGTGAACCGCCAGGACTGCCGGGCGGGCGGACGGAAGAGCGAAACCGCAGGGGCGCGGTCAATGCCGGGTTGCTGCGCGTTCGCGCGCAACCGCCGGCGTTGTGCTTCGGTCAAAAGCGGCATGGAAGGCTCCGGTCAGCGGGAAGAGGAAGGGCCGGCGGACTTCGCAGCGGGCTTGCCCAGGGTCACGACGACCTTGCGCCCGCGCACGGCGATGTCGGCGCCGCGCTCGCGGGGGATAAGCCAGAACAGTTCCCGCTCGACCGCGTCGGCGATTGAGCGCCGCCGCGCCTCGTCGTCAGAGACCAGCAACCGCGTGGCGATGTGCAGGGCCTCCTGCACGAAGTCGGCGCGTTGGCGCTCCCAAGAGTCCGCGCTGGCATCGTCCGACGGCGAGAAGAACGCGTCATACAGCAGGTTCGCAAGTTCCTGCGGGTCCAGCGTGCTGTCTGCCGTTACCAGCGGCTGTGCGTCGGCGACCCAGCTCCAGGCCTCGCCGGCAAAGGCCAAGTCGGCGGACAGGTCGAGACGGCGTTGCGGTCCCCCAAGCGGGCGCACACTCGCGCGGATGCGGATCGCCCCGGGTCGTTCCGGCAGCGGCGCATTGGCCGCGCCGGTGCGAGCCGGAACGGGCCAGTCCTCAAGCGCGCGGGTCTGACCGGCGGCTGTCACTTCCGTGCGGATCGCTGCGATGCGCGGGAGCCGGTCGTACCAGTCGAAGCCCTCGAGACGACGGTCGGCCTCGAACAACCGGCGCCCGATGCCGTTGCGTTTGGCGGCGCGCCAGAACGCCTGCGCCTCGGGCGGCTCGGGGTCGCAGGCCACGATCAGCGCGTCGTCGCTCGCGACCTGTCGTTCCGGCGGCTCGCGCCAGTGGTCGAGATCGGCCACCGCCGGGCGCCAGGGGCGCAGCTCGCGCGGCGGCGGCGCAAGGTCGATACCGGCCTCCCGGGCCCGCTTCCAGTCGTCGAACACCGGGCGGGGATCGTCATCGGCGGCCATCGCGCGGTAGATCGCAAACCAGGCAGCGGAACGCATCGCCGCAAGAAACGGCGTCTCGACGGCTTCCTTGCGCGCCGGCAGCACGAACTCCAGTTCCGGGCAGTCGTCGATGTCGGCAGCCACGGTCCAGTGCGCGCCGCCCACCGTCCCGACTGCCGGCAACCGCGCGGGGACGGTGAGGCCGTGAAAGTTCACGTCCGGTTGGTGCAGGCCGGAGCGTCGCGGGCGGTTTTTGAACACCCCGAACGCCAGCCCGCGCCAGCGTTCGGCGTGAACGGCGCCGTCGAGGAAGGCGCGGCGTTCGAGCGTCTCGCCTTCGGGCGGGGTGGCTGGCGGATGCCGGAAGACGACCGGCAGCGGGTAGTGCCGGGCAGCGGACCCAAGCGCCCGTCGAACCGTGTCTGCGGTCTCGTTCTCCGCTGCGGGAAACGACACGGCCGTGCCGTGCGGGAACGGCGCGGCATCGGCGGAACGAACCGCGGCGGCGTCCTCGCCCGTGAAGTGCGCGGGCTCGAGTTCCACCCGCCAACCGGGAGTAACCGAGCCGTCGCGCGCGCGGGGCCGCGAGGAGACGGCGCAGCCCCGGCGCGCGAGGCTCAGCAAACCCATGCCGGCGGCGTCCTCGCGGCGCACCCGATCGTCGCTCCAGCCGTTCTCGCCGAACGACAGCAGCACCGCCGGGTCGGCGATGCCGGCGCCGTCGTCGGCGACGGTAACGGCAAGCGAACCGTTGTCCGAGGCTTCGGCCAGCGTGACATGGACACGCGCAGCGCCGGCGCGACGGGCGTTCTGAAGCGTCTCGGCGAAGATGTCCGCGAGCGTGGCGGAAAACGCGCGGGTGACCCGCTTCAGGGCGGAGTCGTGCATGCGCGCGCGGATCGTTCGGGTGTCGTTCATCGGGTTCTCCCGGTGGATGAGAAAGGACAGGCGCCCCGCCCGGAAGGGGTTCTCCAGGCGGGGCGTGCGACGGCAGGGGCTATGAGGCGATGCGGCGCAGGAACTCCGGCACATCCGCAGCCTCGCCGCCGGCGGCGGCGGAGGGCTGCCCGTTCATTGCTTCGCCGGGGTCCGAAGGTTCGGCGGGGCGGCTCTCGCCATTGCCGTTCGCCGGCGCATCGCGCCCGTTGCCAGCGGCGGGCGCCGGCTCCCTGTCCGAATCGGCGGAGACGGTGGGCGCAGCACCGCTGCCAGACGGTGCAGGCGCGGGCCCGGCATCGTTCGGGGACGCCGCTTCGCCCGCAGGGGCCGGCGCATCCGCAGCCTCGGGTTCCGGCATGTTGTTGGCGCCGGCATGACCGCTTGCGTCGAACGCAGCGAACCCCGGCGGGGTCCAGGCAAGCGCGGCGGCATGCGCACCGGCGTCGATGCCGGGAGGCGGCGAACCGGCGGCAAACGCCTCCTCCATCGCCTTCGCCAGATCGGCCTTGCGGTACTTCGAGCGCGCCGCCACCCAGGCCGGACCCAGCGTCTCGCGGGCTATCGCCACAATGCGATCCTTGCGCATCCGCGACCAGACCAGATCGGCGCCCGGGCGCACATGACCGGCAAAGTCGATGCCGAGCCGAGCCACGGTGGCCTCCAGTTCGGGACGGGCGTCGTGCTCGAACGCAAGCTGGCCCTTGACGGTCCTCGCCACCGCGGCGGCGAACAGCTTCTCCCTGTCCTTGCGGGGCAGCGCGCGCAGGGCCGCGAAGCAGGCCGCGTCGTCGTCGCCCTCCATCCACTCGAACGGCAGGCGCGACCAATCGCCAAGCATCGCTTCGCCCGGACTCCAGGCCGCGAAGTCGTCGTCGTGGGTTCGGGCGGTCGGTCGGTCGGCGGTCTCCTTGAAGGCGATGTCCAGCGCATGCCACGAACCGCCGTAGCCTTGCGCGAACACGCTGCGCGCGAGCTGGAACACCACGAGGTCGAAGGCGGCCTCGAAGTCGTCCGCCAGATGCGCCTTCACCAGCGCGGTGCGGATGGCGCGCAGGTCGTCGGCCAGACGGATGCCGACGCCCGCCTCCTCGCGGGCTCTGGCGCACGGATCCGCGGGCGATGCGACCGGCGTGGCGGCGGCCGGGCCGTCGACGCGAGGGGCTGGGGCGGTCTCTCCGCCGCCGTGCGAGGCGGCGTCATGGCCGTTCGACTGCGTACCGGTCTTCTCCGGCATGTCCTCGGGCCTCACCAGCCCCTGGATGACCTGCAGCGTCCCGTCGCGTCCGATGGTGGCGATGCACCCGGCCATTGCGAAGTCCCCGGCGCGGAATGTCGCCCGCGCCTCGACTCTGGCCTCGATCGCGTCGAGGCGCGCTTCGACGGCTCCGGCTTCTTCCTCCAGCTCTTCGGTCCATTCGTCCTCGTCGATGTTGGCCAGCTCGTCGTGGCGGGCGCGAAGCCGCTCAATCTCGGCGGCCTCGGCATCGGTCGGCTTACCGGGCACGGGGTGGATGCGCCCGAAGCGCGCAGTAGCGTTCCAGTCGACCTCCGGCATGGCTTCGGCCCACTTCCAGCGGGTAGCCAGCTCGGTGGCCGCGTTCGTGAGCTTCGCCATGGCGAGGTCGCCCAGCAGCTTCGGGTCTTCAAGCCAGACGCCGTTCTCGTCCTCGTCGGCGAACAGGTCGCGCAGCACCGCACCGCCCGCGGCCTCGTAGGCGGCGACGCCGACGAAGCGCGCCATCGGCGAGCCGGCGGGCACGCGCTCTTCGGTGAGCAGGCGCCTTACCTGCCAGGCGGACGGGCGATAGTCCTGGGCCGCGATCCGCTCCCACACTGTGCGCTGGCGGTCGTGGTCGGTGGTCACCGCGAACGCCTTGAGGATCTCGAGGTCGATCTCCCCGGCGCGGCAGGCGTCGAGCAGTTCGGGCGCGGCGTTGCCGAGGCGAAGCCGCTGCTCGACGATGCGCCCGGAGACGCCGAAGCGCGCCGCGATGGCGGCGACGGTCAGGCCCGACCCGGCAAGCCCGCGGAAGGCGACCACCTGATCGGCCGGATGCATCGCAATGCGCACCATGTTCTCGGCCAGCGACAGCTCCCCCGCGTCGCTGTCATCGGCGATCCGGCAGGGTACGGAGCCGCCGGCGTCGAGCGCGCCTTCCGCAGCCAGCGCCTGGAGCGCCGCAAGCCGGCGGCCTCCGGCGACGACCGCGAAGCGCTCCCGGCCTTCTTCGTCCGTTCCGTCGGCGCGAACCACGAGGTTCTCCAGCAGGCCGTGGGCCTCGATCGAGGCCTTGAGCTGGGTGTGGGCGGACTCGTCCGCCGGGGTCTTGCGCGCGTTCTCCGGCGCAAGAACAAGACGGGAGAGCGGGATCGCCCGGATCCGGGGATCGGGCGGGGAATCGGTTGGGTTCATGGAGTTCTCCGTGGGTGGGAAGACAAAAGCGCGGCTCCCGGCTCCCGCCGGGCGGGCCGCTTCGCCCGCCCCCGGCCTGCCTCGGCCTCTGGACGAAGCGCGGGCGGGCCGTTGCGGAACGAAGCGGAACGGTATGCCCGGGCGCGAGGGGCCGGGCCGTTGCCATGGAACGGGAGACGCGGCGCTCAGGCCGCGATGTCGATGCGCTCGCCCCAGGGTTCGCGATGGACAGTCGGGCGCGAACCGGACCAGTTCACCCAGAGCACCGGGAAGTCCGGCTCGCTGCCGGGGTAGCGCGAGCACCGCATGTCCGTGAAGTACAGGCACACGGCGGGGCGGACGCCCTGCTCGTCGAGCCAGGCGAAGCCGGGACGGAAGTCGGTGCCGCCCCGCCCGCGAACCTTGATCGTCTCGGGCAGGTCGAACGCGGAGTACTCCGCCGCGTCCTGCACGGCGGCATCGACCTGAAGGACCACGACACGTTCGGGCTGGAGTTCGGCGGCGACCTCGCGCACCTCGGTCCAGAACGCCGCGAGCCGGTCCGCGGGCAGCGAGCCGGAGGTGTCGACGATGACGGCGATCGTTCCGATCCCTTCGGAGCGGATTGACGGGAGATACAGCCCGCTGTCGATGAAGCGCGGGTTGGGCGCGCTCCAGGAATAATCGCTGCGGGCGGCGTCGGTCATGTGGCGGCGCAGCAGCGCGCGCCAGTCGAGTCTGGCGGCATGGGCGGAGCGCACGGTCTCGCCGACAGCGCCGGGGAGCTTGCCCTCGGCCCTGGCGAGGCTCGCCGCCTGATGCATGGCTTCGTCCCAGGCCTGTTCTTCGGCGGTCCGGGCGGCGGGCGACAGGCCGGGGAGCGGGCCTTCGCCGGTCTCGTTCGAGGCGGCGTCCATGACCTCGCCGGTGCCGGACGGATCGTGGCTCGGCGGCGCCCCGCCTGACGAGGCGCCGGCGGACGCAGCCGATGAATCCCGCGCCGCTCCGGAGCCGGAGTTGCTGCCGGAAGGGTCGTTGCCCTGTCCGGCGCCGGACTGGCTACCCGATGGCGAACTGGCGGCGGAGGATCCAGAGCCTGCGGACGCCGACCCGTCGTTCCGCTCCTGCCCGTCCCCGTCCGGTTCCGGCAGTCGGCTGTAAGCTTCCTCGACACTCATTCCTTCCCAGGCTTCCGCCCCGGACGGCAGCGTGAAACCGGACTCGCGCAACAGGGCGTGTGTGACCCGTTGCGAGGCGTACTGCCAGCGTTGCGGGTCCCGCCCGTTGCGCCGCGTGTGGTGCTTGAGCGCGCAGGCCAGCACCACCCGCGCAATGGCGGCCTCGATCGCGTGCGCGCCGGCGCTGGCAACCCAATCCGGCGAGTAGCGGATCTCACGCCCGTCGCTCGCCAGCGTCGCGCGCGAGGGATCGGGCTTCAGCGGCAGCCGCAGCGCCAGACTCCCGAAGAACGGCTGGCGGCGCAGCAACTCCGTAACGCAGGCGCTCACCCGACGGGCGGACTCGGCCTGCCCGCGCATATTCATCACGCCGCCTCCCGCAGCGCCCCGGCTGACGTATCGGCCAATGTGCCGTCCGGCGTACCGAAATACCCCGCGAACTGCTCCGCCAGCGCGTCGGCGTCGCGCTTCACGCGCTGGCGGGCCGCCGGATCGAATGTCCGCGACGGGCGCAGCGCGTCCGGCTCCGCACTCGCGATCTTCTCCCGGACCTGCTCGCACAGGCGCGCCAGATCGCCGTCGCCGAAGAGGTTCAGACGCGGAACGATGTCGACCAGATCGCGCAGGTTCCCGATCATCGAGTTGCGGAACACCAGCGGCTTGCCGTTGTCGTCCTCGCACAAACGCCCGGCGACATGCTCGACCGCCTCGCCCAGACGCCGGTAGAGATCGCCCACGGCGCCGCGCAGCCGTTCCTCGACCTGACGCTCGATGTCGCGCTTGATCCGCTCGCTGTCGTCGCCGGCAAGCTTCGCCATGAAGTGCCCGGCGTCCGGCACCGGCGCAATGCGATAGACAATGGCGAAACGCTCCCGCAGCGCGTCTCTCGAAGGATAGTCGCTGATCTGGAACAGCCGTCCGAGTTCCAGACGCGCGCGGTCGATGTTCTCGTCGTAGGCTTCGATGAACCGGGCGCGCTCCCGCACCATGCGCTCGCACAACCCGTCCATGAGTTCGGTGTAGCGATCGTAGTTGGCGACGGTAAGCAGGCGGCTGCCCTTGTCGTCCCAGGGCATGGTCTGCTCGTAATGCGTAGCTCTCGCCTTGCTCACGGTGGCGGTCAGCGCAGCGAACGCCTCCTTCGGCAGCAGCCGCTTGTTGTAGCGCCCGGCGCTCGCGCTCGCGTCGTGGTGAACCGCGACATGGGCGCTTGCGTCCCGGTCGTACAGCCGCCCGGACCAGGCGGCGATGCGCAAAGACTCCAGCATGGCGTCGGAATTGAGGTTCATGGGTCCTCCTTGTGTTATCGGAGCGTCCACACGGGGACGCAAAGGGCAGCGGCGAGCAGGCGCTTCGCCGCCTCAAGACTCGGGGCGCGCACCCGGTACTCGCGCGAGGGCGCGTCGCCCGGGGGGTAATGCGTGATCCGCCAGACCGGGGATGCCGTCATGACTGCGTTCTCCCGGCGGCCCAGCGGATGAACGCAGGCGTACGCTGCAACGCCGGGTCGCGGCGGATGCACGAACCCACCAGGAACTCGCCGACCTCGCGGCGCAGCCGCTGTGCGTAGGTCACGATGGCGTCGAGGCGGACATCGCTGGCGAGCCGGTAGAGCGAGCCGCACAGCGCGATCAGGGCGCTCGGATTGTCCGGCACCCCGGCGTGCTCGGGATCGTCGAGCACCGCGCGCGGATGCGGCAACTCCCGCCACACGTTCAGAAACGCGCAGAACTCGACCGCTGCGGCCTCGCCGACGGCGCCGCGCAGCAGCGACCGCTCGGCGGCAGGATCAAGACCGTTGCGGCGATGCACGATGCCGCTGGCGAACTCCCAGGTGCGCGGACACGCAAACGCTCGCTCGCGCGACTGCGGGTCGAAGGTGTGGAGAAGGTCGGGCCGCAGCTGAATGAAAAAGAGCACTTCGGGAGCGATGCCGTTGGCCGCGCCCCAGGCGCACCAGTCGGCAGCGTCCACCCGGATCTCCAGATGCACGAACCGAGAAGCCAGCGGAGTCGGCATGCGGTTGACGACGCCGCGGTCGCCCTCCCGGTTTCCGCAGGCGATCAGCGACGCGCCGGCAGGCAACTCGTACTCGCCGACCCTGCGGTCCAGAACCAGTTGATACAGGGCGGCCTGGACCATCGGCACGGCGGACGGCAACTCCTCCAGGTTGATGAGCCACGACCCGGTGTCGTCGGGCGGCGGCAAAAACGCAGGCGGCGCCCAGCGGGTGCGCCCGCCGTCATCGCGCCAGGGGATGCCGCGCAGATCCACGGGATCGAGAAGCAGCGCGCGCACATCGACATAGCGGCGTCCGGTGCCGTCGGCCACCTGCCGGGCAATCTGCGACTTGGCCGCGCCGGGCGGTCCCCAGACGATGCAGGGCTGGCGGGCCTCGACCAGCAGCGCAAGGGTCGCGGCGAGTTCGCTCGGGCGGAGCGTATAGTCCGCCGATACGGTATCGGGTTCGGTCATGGGCAGGCTCCGAAGTAGTGGAAACGGAACGCGGACGCCCTCCGGCGCCCGACTTCGCCCCGGCCCCGCGCTCGACTCCCGCTCATGGCGCTGCAGGGCGCGCGGCGGGAAACGCGGAAGTGGTTGCGGCGAGACCACAGTCAGGCAACTTCGAGGGTGGTGCCCGGAACGCCGGGCGGAGGAATGCGCGAGAGCGAAAGCGATTGCCCGATGCACCCCCTCAGCGTGACAGGATGGTCACGGACACACGGATTGCCCCCGGCGGTGTCAAGCGAACCCCGACTCGAAATCCGGCGAAAGCCTCTACGACGAGGCCAGAAACGAACCTCAACCGGTCAGGCCTTGAGCTTGAGCCATGCAAGCGGAAACAGCCCGATCCAGTCGAAAGCCATCTCCGGGGGACTGTGGGTTTATCCGGCGGTGGACAACATCGCCGCGAAGGGAAAAAAAACCGCCGAGGGAATGGCAGGCTGTCAGTGCGAAGTTCGATATCCGGTCCAGAGAACAGGTTGTACCAACAACCCAAACGACGAAAGGCAGATCAACCCACGAAATGGCCCGCAGGACCGGAGGTCGGTCTACTGGAACTGCCCATCGTTCAGCCGCCAGTAGGCATTCGTTCCCTTAAGCGCGGAGTTCTTCTGCGCAAGATCCCAAGGGGTTTTGCCAGATCCATCTTTCGTCTTCGGATCTGCACCCGCGTCGAGCAACATTTCCACAATCGCAGGGATATCGCTGTAGTACCTGTACCCCACCGCTATGTGCAAAGGCGTCCGTCCCTCCTTGCTCTGCGCATTTACCTCCGCGCCCGCATTGAGCAACACTTCCAAAACCGCAGGGGTATTGTTGTGCACCGCCGCCTCATGCAGGGGAGTCGATCCATCTGTATTTCGCGCATCCACCTTGGCGCCCGCGTCAAGCAACACTTCCAAAACCGCAGGGGCATTGCTGCTCCTCGCCGCCTCGTGCAAGGGCGTCTTTCCATCATGACTAGCACGCGCATTGATCTCTGCCCCTGCGTCGAGCAACATCTTCACAACCGCAGGGGCCTCGCTACTCGCTGCCGCTATGTGCAAGGGTGTCCTTCCATCCATACTTCGCGCATCCACTTCCGCACCTGCGCCGAGCAACACTCCCAAAACCGCAGGAGTCTTACTGTTCGCTGCCGCCGTGTGCAGGGGTGTTTCTCCAAGCATATCCCGCTCGTTGATCTCTGCGCCTGCGTTGAGGCAACGGGAAACATCCGCTACCTCCGCATGCGCGAAGAAGGTCGGCGTATTCCAGTCTTGGCAGGAGGCCGCCACCTTGATCGATCCACCGCAAGCCCACAAGGAAAATGCGGCCGTCAGAATCTGTTTCGCTTTCATTTTGTTCAGCACCTTGGCATCGTTCAGCGTACATCGTATAACACCTTACAGCCCACCTGAACTTGGACATCCACCCCATGCAGGATCAGAACTGGCAGAGCCGAACGGGAGAAACGGCTCGAACCGGGCGTCTGACAACGGCTCTGCGAAACAGAGACGCCCCAAACCTGCGCGACGGCAACCTCACACCCAGCCCCGCTGGACGAACGAAACGACCTCGCCGTCGGCGACGACGAAGTGATCGAGCAGCCGAATGTCGACCACCGACAACACACGGGCCAGCCGTTCGGTGAGGGTGCGGTCGGACTCGCTGGGTTCGGCCACGCCCGAGGGATGATTGTGGAACAGCGCCACGGCGGCGGCGTTTCTGTCGAGCGCTTCTTGGAGCACCACGCGGGCATGCACCGTCGCGCCGTCGATAGTGCCGTTGAAGAGTTCGGCGATGTCGATAAGACGGTTGCGTGTGTCCAAGAAGATCACTCCGAACACCTCATTGCGGCGCCCGGCGAGTTTCAGGCGCAGGAAGTCCTCGAAGTCTCGGGAGGACTTGAACGCACGACCCCGGCGGCAGCGCTGCGACAACACCGAGAGCGCGAGCTTCACGACAACGGATTGCTCGCTCTTCGACAGCGAATCGGGCGTCAGCGACTTGAAACGATTGGCGGAGGCGGTTCTTGATGCGGGCATGGCGGATGGTCTCCTGAACGGGTTGGGGATGGAACTCGGGGGTCCGTCCCGGGCGCAAGCGGCGCGAACACGCGCACGGCCCCCGGAACCCGCCCCATCCGGGCCTTTCTCCGGCTCTCGGGGGCGCCCGCGCATCGCGTCACAGGGCACCCGCAATCTCTGGGGCAGGCGGGCAGGCCGATCAAAGGAGCAGCAGCGGTGGCGACCCGCTGGATAAACCGTTCTGTGCTAAGGCTTACGGGGCTGGAGGAGAGGAGGCAGTCTCGCCCGCCAGATCCGCTCGCAGGCTTTCAGCGACGCGGGCGGCAGACGCTTTCACCGAGTCGCGCGCCAGATGCGCATAGCGCGCCGTGGTCTGCACTTGCTTGTGGCCAAGCAACTTGCCGATCATCGGCAGGCTCTCTCCCAAAGCCAGCGCGCGGGACGCAAAGCTGTGCCCATGTGACGGCTATGCGAATACCGCGAATACCGTCGGGCGCGGCACGAGCACTGCGGACTTTGTGATCCGGGGTGGGCTGATCCGCCCCTTGATAGTATTGCTGTCGCCAATAGAATGAGAACATTGTAGACAGGAAGCGGCGACCGCTGGATGCTGGGGTTTTTGCGCCTTGGATGCGCTATGGTATGAGACGTGATGCCGTGTTGAAATGGTGTTGAACAGAAGGATGAGCGGGAATATATGGGATGGATTTCTTCATTCCGCAAGATTTCTTTTTATCCTTATTATTACAATTACTAAGGCTGGTTCTTCACCCTCCTTTAGCATTAATGAAAATCCCCTAATTCATAAAATCGCTCATGTAGCGCGCCGCCAGATCGGCCACCGTCGGCCCGTTGGCGAATTTCGCCGCGACCGGCTCTGCAACCGGATCTTCGCCCGCCTTGATGCGGGCGATGATCAGCGCTGCCCGACGGCGCGCCTCATCGGCATGGATCACCCCGTGGCGACCCACCGTAATTCGCCTCGGTCCGTGCGACCCACGCGCTTGGGCGACATACACCTTGGCTCCGGAAGTATGGACGCGCACCCCGAACCCGATCAGCTCCCGGTCCCAGAACAGGGTGTCCTTGTCCGCCCGCAGCGCCGCCACCATGCGATTCGAGATTCCGCGCCGAAGCTTCGCCATCGCGGTTTCCCCTCAGACGGAGCCAGACACAAGGTGAGCGCCGATGCTGCGCCCCACCCGCGACGCTGCCGCCTTCTCCGAATCGCGCGCAAGATGCGCATAGCGCGCCGTCGTGGCCACCTTTGTGTGCCCAAGCAGTCGGCCAATCATGGTCAGGCCCTCGCCTATCGCCAGCGCCTGGCTGGCGTAGCTGTGGCGAAGGTCGTGGATTCTCACGTCCTCCAGCCCTGCGCGGTCGCGGATCCGATTCCAGTGATATTGCAGGTGAGAAATGCAAGCGCCCCGCTTGCGGGCCGGGAACACCCACGGGTTGCCCTCAACCCGGTCGATGCTGTCAAGTACGCGCTCCGCCGGGGGCGTGAGCGGCACCATGCGCGGCCCGGTCTTGGTCTTGCGCAAGCGCAACTCACGCGCCGTGCGATCCACATCGTCCCACTGGAGCGTCACGATTTCTTGACGCCGACAACCAGTGAGCATCAGCAGGCGCAACGCCGCGATCACCCGGGCCTGCACCGCGCCGTAGGCTTCCGCCTCACGCATCGCCTGACCGAGCCGCCGCCATTCCTCAGGCGTCAGAAAGCGCTCGCGGGCCCCCTCCCTGTACTTGCGCACCGAACGGCAGGGGTTAACACCCGGCGTAACCCATCCCCATCCCTCGGCCAGCGAGAACATCTTCGACAGGATCTTGACCGCCCGGTTGGCCAGACTCGGCATCTTGCGAAGCGCACGGTGCAACTCGGCAACATCAAGCCTCGTGACCTCATCAAGACGCTTCCCGCCCAGCACGGGCAGGAGGTCGCGATCAAGTATCGTCCGATATCCTTGCGCCGTCTGCTCGGCGCAGTGAGTCGCCACATGAACACGCAGATACCGTTCCGCCAGATCAGCCAGCGTGGGCTTGGGCGCCGGCGCCGGATCCTCGCCGCGCTTGATGCGGTCGATGGCGACGGCGGCGAGCCTCCTCGCCTTCTCAGTCGAAAGATCGCCGTGTCGCCCAATGGCAAGACGCCGCGACCCGCTCGGCCCGCGCGCCTGAACCACATAGACCTTGCGTCCTGTGGCGTACACCCGAACCCCGAAGCCGGCCAGAGTACGGTCCCAGAACACGCCGTCGCCGCGTTCGACGCGGAGAGCATCCACGGTACGCTTGGTGATCTTGAGTGTGCTGCGTCTGGGCATGTCGATTTGCAGGAAGACGAATCCCTTTTGGTTATGCCAAACGCGAGAAAGCGTAAGCAAAAAGGAACTGGAAAGCATTCAATCGGGGCGTATTGAAGCATAATCCGGTCGGCATTACAAGCCCTGGATTTAGCAGAAAAGCTATTGATATAAGCAGCTTATCGCAGTGAAGCGACTCTGTGGCGCGATATACAAATCTCCCAGCCCGGAATGAAGAACTCCAGAAACAAGCGGCGCAACCGTTCCCAGAAGTATTTCGGACGACCCTCCCGCTCCCGTGCCGCCCCAAACAGCGCACAGCAGCGCTGCTGAATCTGGTCGATCAAAAAAGCCAGCATCGTCAAACCGGAAAATACCGTCGCCAGATGCCGCTTGCCGTGGCCAAAGTTATGCTCAAAGCCGTAGCCTTGGTTCTTCAGGGTGTTGAAGGTCTCGTTCTCAATGCGCCAACGCGCCCGACCGGCACGCATCAGCGCTTCCACATTCGATTCCGTGATCTTGATGTCCGTAACCCAACTAAAGTGCCGCTCCCGACCCTTGGGGGTGGTTTCCCAACACTCCAGAAAGTTCACCTCCAGGTCGAAATTCGCGTCGTTGAGCGGCACACCGTTGAGAAAGCGATACCGCCGCCGCACACCGTCCTCGCCTTGGGTCTCGACAACCCGCGTCGCCATCACCGAAGCCACCCAGTGAAACAACTCCGCATGGTCGCCCGGCTTCACCCCCAGCACAAAGCGCAGGTCCAATTCCTGCAACAGCCGGATGTGCGGACCGTTCGAGGCCAACGCATCCTCCACCACCAACAGCTTCAGATGCGGATGCTCGCGCCGCACATCCCGCAGCAGACGCTTGGCCGCGTTGCGCTCGCAGTCGTTCTTGCGCGAACCGTCCGCGCGCAGGATCGGCTCCGGCGCCAGCGGAAACACCTCGCGATGCTCCGGATGCACCAGCACCGCACCCAGCATCTGGTGATAGTAGGTCACACGACCGTCCCGGTGACGCCGCTCGCAACAATGAGCGCAATGCACCTTCTGCGAGGAGAAGTAGCCCGTGCCGTCCACCGACAACAGATAATGATCGTCTAGCCAGGTGAAGTCCCGCAGCCCCCCGCCACGCTGTAACGCCGCAAACACGCGCTTGAAGGCCCGCCGCAGCGAGCGCGGATCCACTTCATCCAGTCGCTCGCGCATGGTTGTATCCGACGGCGCGCGCTCCACCCCATAGAGGCTTCTCAAGTTCGACCGGGTGCGCTCCTCGCCCCGTGCGTCCTGCTCAAAACTCAACAGCGACGAATACTTCAGCCCAAACATCGCCAGCGCCGACATCAGACAGTCCGTCAGGGGCAGGCCACGGCTCGCAACCGGATCCTCAATGCGATCAAAACAACCGCGCACCACCCGGAGCAATCCCGGGGCACTGAGCGTCTTGCGAAACTGGATCTTGGACATGGTTCATCCCCTGTACTCCAAACAATCGCTCGAATCATACGGTTTTCGGATGAAAAGTTTGCGAAGAACTTCTTCTCGAACCGCCCAAAACCCTTGAAATCACTCACATGTCAGATTTGGCGGGAATTGCTGAGTGGATAATAATTGACTAGGACGGTCCTTCCAAAAGGGTTATAGGCATTACTTGCAGGAACAACATAGCCAATCATTGAGGACCGGAGTCGCTGATAACTGTCGACCTCGGAGATGAGAGCGCTAGGAGCCTGCGCCGTAGGAACGCAATGCGCGATAATATCCATGTAGGGAAGTGGAGGTTTTGAGATGCCGACGACGTTTCGCCCGTATTGCCCGAATCAGGGTTTGTTGCTTCCGCCGGATATGAAGGATTGGCTGCCGGAGGGTCACTTGGCGCACCATGTCAGCGACTTGGTGGACGATCTGGACTTGGGTGTGTTTTACGCGCCGTATGAAGGCGACGGTCGCCGCAAGTCGCCGTATGAACCGCGGATGATGCTGAAGGTGCTGATCTACGGGTATGCGACGGGCGTGTTTTCCTCGCGCGGTTTGGCGCGCAAGCTGGAGGAAGATGTGGCGTTTCGGGTATTGGCGGCGGGGAACTTTCCGAAGCACCGGACGATCTGCGAGTTTCGTCGTCGTCATTTGTCGGACTTCAAGAGGCTGTTTGTGGAGGTGGTTCGTCTGGCGTACGAGTTGGGTGTGGCGCACTTTGGCAAGTTGTCGATAGACGGGACCAAGGTTTGTGCGAACGCATCCAAGCGCAAGGCGATGAGTTACGGTCGGATGCGGGAAGAGGAGCGTCGTTTGGAGTCGGAGATCAGCTTGTTGCTGGATCGTGCGCGAGCGGTGGACGAGTCGGAGGACGAGCGCTTTGGGAAAGAGTATCGGGGCGACGAGTTGCCGAAGGAGTTGCGTCGTCGGGAAGATCGCTTGACGGCGATTCGTGCGGCCAAGGCCCGTATTGAGGCGCGTGCGCGTGAGGCGGACGATGCGCGCGGTCGTCGGCCCGGTGAAAAGCGCAATCCGAAGGGTGGGAATTGCTACAAGCGGGCGTATGGGGAACCCGAGGAGAAGGCGCAGGACAATTTCACGGATCCGGAGAGTCGGATCATGAAGACTTCTGCGCAAGGGTATCAGCAGTGCTACAACGCGCAGTTGGCGGTGGACGGAGCGAACCAGATGATCGTTTCGGCGCAAGTGTCTTCGAGCGCCAGCGACCAGGGGCAGTTGGTGAAGCCGCTGGATGAGTTGAAGGCGATCTACGGGAAGCGTCCGGCGACGGTGCTGGCGGACGCGGGGTACTGCAATGAATCAGACCTTGGGAAATTGGAGGCGCTTGGGGTGGACGGCTATGTGGCGTTGGGCCGGGAGGGCCGTCGCAAGGCGGCGGTGAACGCGCACAAGTATCCGGCGAGAGCGCGCATGGCGGCGAAGCTGGCGACGGAGGCGGGCCGTGCGCAATACGCCGAGCGCAAGTGGCTTTCGGAGGCGCCGATCGGGTGGATCAAACAGGCGCTGGGGTTTCGAAGGTTCAGTGTGCGCGGCCTTCACAAGGTGCGTGGCGAGTGGGACTTGGTGTGTCTGGCGTTGAACATCAAGAGGATGCGTGGGTGTTTGGCAGCCGCATGACCGGTATTCCGCCTGACCCTGGGGCGAATCGAGAGTCGATTCGGGCCTTCTTGAGCCTCCGGACAGTCATTCTACGGCCCGAAGGCGGACAGCACCCGCGCAAAGATGCAGTTGTTGAGGTTCCGGACGATTCGCCAAGCTTCACGTCATCTTACGGCGCAGGCTCCTAGCGTAGATGCGCAAGTCGTCTGTGATGTACTGCTCCGCGTTGATTTCGATTGAGGAAGTCGTGGCTTCTGCGCCGTTTTGGGGAGTAACCAAATCGAACGGCTTGATTTCGGAGGAAAAATCGCCCGGTGTGGCGCCCACGCCGCTGCCCTGGGGCAACTGCAGGTAGGTTGCGGTGCGCCCGCACATCGGAAAAATGTATCCTCTATTGGGCCTACCGAAGGGATTGGGATCGAACTCACACACGACCCCAGGTTGGCCGACCGTCCTCGAGCGCAGGTCGAACTCCGGTCCGAAGTCGTCGCGGAAGTCATTGCTGGTCCTAATTTTGAAGTTGTTGATCGGTTTGTCTTCAATGCGCGAGAGGGTTGCGCTCATGTTTCCGGTGTCCCAGGCAAATCCGCCCAAGACATCAAGCTTTCGCCGGTCGGAATCGGTGGCGCTCCACTCGTTGCGCGCCGTTGCGGTGAGCCCGCGGAAATCCTTTCTCAGGATGAAGTTGACTACTCCGCCGATCGCGTCCGCCCCATACACGGCCGACGCGCCGTCCAGCTGGATGTCCACCCGTTCCACCGCAGCAAGCGGAACATTGAGGATGTTGGCGAAGTTGGAACGACGGCCTGCGTCTCCGGCGATCCGCCGACCATTCACCAGTACCAGCGTATTGCCCGATCCCAGGGCGCGCAGGTTCACCGTGGATGTCCCCAGCCCCAGTGCGCCTAGGCTCTCGTCGGTGTCGAGCGCTCCGTCTCCGAAAACCGTGTTGGATTGCGTCGTGATGGAACCGAATGCGTAGGGCAGCGTGCGGAACAGGTCTTCCAGATTGGAGATGCCCCGCCGCGAGATATCTTCGGCGGAGATGCTGAACACCTTGGCGGACGGATCGCCGCCGATCAGCCGCGTCCCCGTAACGACCTGCTTGGACAACTCGACGGCTTCGTCCGGGGCGACTTCATCCAGCACCCCCCCCCCCTATCGCTTCTTCGTCCGCACCCTGCGCCCAACCCGACACCGCCGTTGCAGCAAAGGCCAGCAGGAACCCTGCCGCCCACAGTCTCTTGACAGTAGTAATCGTCGTTTGCATGGAATGTCCCCCTCGACTCAAAAGTTACCCGAGATGGCGGAATACTCTCGTTTCACCCCGTTCGTAATCCACCACTTTCCTCTTGCCCAATAACAAGGCTGAAAAGCCTACCACACTTTTGCCCGCGAAAATTCGGGCAAAACCAAAACTCCATACCGAACTGCAACCCCGCCTTTCTCAAGCAGAACAGCAAGGGAGTTTTTGATACACTGAAATCATGGCAGACAGCCCAAAGAACAGGGATGCCAAAGCCCGGATTCCTAACCTCA
Organism: Gammaproteobacteria bacterium; assembly: GCA_965115835.1. Classification (GTDB taxonomy): domain Bacteria; phylum Pseudomonadota; class Gammaproteobacteria; order Steroidobacterales; family Foliamicaceae; genus Foliamicus. The sequence continues at coordinate 979,445 of OZ220471.1, read as the reverse complement.
GGGGCTTGAAGGAGTTTTCGGAGAGCACGGACCGCGAAGCCCCGGTTGCTTTTGTGGGGCGGAAAGACCAAATCGATTCCCTGGCGCGAGATCTTTGCAACCGCCGCCGGCAATGGCAAGGCTGGGGAGGCCCGGGATTTCCGCCGGCCTGGGAAGGCGCCACCTGGCTTTTTCAGGGCGCTCCGGGCGCCGGCAAGACTTCCCTGCTGCGGCGTCTGGAAAGCCTGAAAATCGAGGGTTGCTCCAGAAACAAGAAGGGCGATCTGGCGAGCGTAAATGTCTGTGTGCTCACCGACCAGACGGTTTTGCACAACCCTCGCGCACTGAAAAAACGGATTGCCGATTCTTTCATCCCCGGGGCTGCAGGAATGATGGAGGGAACGGATGCAGTGCAAGCGGGCGGAGGCGCAAAAGCAGGCGTCCGGTTTGCCGGGGCCGAGGCATCGGTCAACGCATCGGAAGCGAAGACCAGACAGCGGGCAGGGCTGGTCTGGGAAGATTTTACAAGGGAGGTGAGAGAGAAACCGGAACAATATCCGCCGTTGCTGCTGATGGTGGACGAGGCTCAGGCGCTGGGGGACGAAGCGGCTCCCCAGGCGCTCTGGCTCCATCAGGGAAATGACGGGCTACCCATCGTTCCGGTGTTTGGAGGGCTGGCCTGGCTGGAGGAGCGTTTTGGAGAACTGGGTATCTCCAGGTTTTCAGGGGGGCGGGTTCACACCCTGGAGGCGCTTTCGCACGATGAGTGCCGGGAAGCGGTGCGGGAATTCTTGCGGATATACCGAGTCGCCGGCGTAAACGAAGCAGGAGAAAAATGGGAGCGGCGGGTCGCAACCGACTGCCAGGGATGGCCACAACATCTGCAGGTAGGGCTGCAGGCTCTGGCAGGCGCTCTGGTCGAATCAGAGGGAGACTTGAAAGAGGTAGACGAGAATGCAGCGGTCGAAGGAGCCGCAAAAAGACGCAAGAGCTACTATCAAGCAAGACTGAAAAGCATGCCCTTGCAAGGCAAGCGCCATCTGACAGCGGCGGTGGTTGCCTGTCTCCCCCCAGGGTCAGCGTTGACGGCGGACGAACTGGCGGATATCGTCACCAACATTCACAACGAGACGGTTTCCTCCGGGGCTTCGAGCGTGTTGCGGCTCCCCGAAGGATATTCAAGGAGACAATTCGTCAAGGCCTTGGTCAAGGCCGGCATTCTGCATGAAGACGAGGACGGATATCTGAGCATCCCTATCCCGTCTTTTCGAGATTTCTTGCTGGAACAATATCCCGCGCCGGATCAAGGCGAAGCTTCCGGAAAGGGAAAGCTGCCTTCTCCTGCGCCTTGAGATACGCAGGGACAACAAGCGGAATAGCCGTGGCAAGGAGTGAAAAACAAGGGAGCGTAACTCGTGTGGCGGGCGCAAGCGCGATAACGTTCGGGCGCCAACAGCGAGAATCAAGGCATGTCGTGTAGTTATGCACAAGAATCGGAAACCACACGCTGTTTGTTACCGCCAACCTGAGGGTGATGCGAGGCATTGATTCCGAATCCACCGATCTGATCGTCACCGACTCGCCGTTCAACTCCAACCACACCTGCAACGCTCCGATTGACTCGAAAGCGGCGAGGAGCGATTGAGCTACCGGACGGAAACAGGCGGGCGACATCCGCCGCGCCGTCGAGGAAAGCCTGGGGAGGACCGCCGTCATGATCGCAGGCTAATAATGTCCCGGAGGCCGAGGTGGGCGGCGAGGGTGTGCAAACGGCGCCGGACGGTGTTTCCGATCAGGATGCGGGCGTCCTCGGGACCCTGGAGTCGCAGCGTTTGCGCCTCGCGTTCGAGCCGGAACTGTTCGAGCACATGGGCGGCGCCGCCGGAAATGGCGTAAGCAAGCCGCATGGCCAGGCCGACGCCGGATGCCTGGCGCTTATCGCCCTTGCGGATCAGCCTGCCGAGCCTCAGCCGCTTCAGCGTGGAGCGCATGGCCGCATGACGCGAGGCGACGGCCAGACCCAGCATGACCCGCTCGCGATGGTTGGCGCCGGTGAACGGCATCCGCAAGATCCTGAGAAATACTTGTTCGGCGCGGTAATCGGGATGCTCGGACCAGCCGATGTCGGACAGGTGGCAGGCGGCAAGGCGGAGCCGTTCCGGGACTACGCCCTCCAGCGCTGGGGCAATCCAGCCAGCCAGGAACTCGCCGTCCGCCACGCCGCGTCCCATGCGCCGCGCCGCGTTCTCGCACACGGATAGCAGCGGGTCGCGAGCGCGCTCCTCCGGCGACAATGCTTCGTACAGGCAACCTTCGCGCAGGCCGCTGGCGGAAAAAACCACCTCGGTCGCGCCGCTTCCCTCCAGCAGGCAATCCAGCACGGCGGCGGCAAGCGGCAAGGTGGCCAGACGCTCGGCGCGGATATCCGGCGACGACATAAGGCGTTTTTCGGGCGATTCCGTCAGCGTTGCACAGAAATCCGCCGCTTCCCGGGCGGCAACGGTGTACTGGTGGATGACGCGCAACGGGTAGGCGGTCTCATTCATGTGGATGCTCGCCAGCGCCCGCCAGGCGCCGCCCACCAGGAACAGCGACCGACCTTGCGCACCGCGCAGCCAGGACAGCTTATCCAGGCGCTTGCGAACGAACGAGCGGCTGCGTTCCGGCGTGTCTTCGCCGTTTCCGCGCACCGTGCCGAACGGCAGCGACAGGCGTTCGGCGATGTTCCCGCTGTCGAGCAGCGCAAGTTCCAGACTTGCGCCGCCGAGGTCCGCAGCCAGTCCGCTGGCGTCCGGTATTGCGCTCACGACGCCCTGTGCGGACAGTTCGGCCTCCCGCTCGCCGGAGAGCAAGCGCACTTCGAGTCCGCACTCCCGGCGAACCCTGTGCAGGAAATCGGGACCGTTGCGGGCCTCGCGCACCGCCGCCGTAGCGATCGCCCGGATTTCGCTCGCGCCCATTTCCGGACACAGGCGGGCGAAGCGTTGCAGGCTTTCCAGCGCCCTCCGGACGCCGCCGGACGGCATGAGGCCGGTGCGGTCCAGATTGCGCCCCAGGCCGCACAGAACCTTTTCGTTGAAGATCGGAAGAGGCGCGCGCGCACTGTTCTCGTACACCACCAGACGCACCGAGTTGGAGCCCACGTCGACTACTGCCACCGGCGCATCGCTCGGCGTGGCGTGGCGGGTTCGCAAAACGCCCGGCATCAGCCTGAATCTCTCACCGGATTGCGGCCGTTGCCGCGGCTCATCGTCTCCATACGCCCAGATGCTTCACGGTCCGGTCGAAGCATTGCGTGGAATCAACAAGCTGTCCAACGAACCAAGACCACTTTCCCGATACTGACTTCATTCTATCGTCCAACAGAACGCAAAGTGGCTGAGTGCAGGCGAGCCCGTAGCTGCTCCACCTGCCCGACCGCCACCCAGGATCGCGCGAGATGCGTGACCCGCCATGCATATCGTTCCCCGGTGAACAGCTGGCGTCGCGTACGTGAATGGTGCGGTAACGCGGAGTTTCACATACCATTTTTCGCCTGCCGCCGCGCCACGTTTGCGTACGTTACGCAATATGGCGATGCGACACTGATTTTTATGATAGTGTAGCGAAGAATGCAGGAATTATGACTTGATTCAAGAAACATGAAGGGGAAGTTCGAATGCGCAAGATCCACACACTGTTGATTGTTACCGTGGTCTTGGCGGGATGCGGGAGCCCCGGCGAGATGAGTTTTCCCAAGTCGGCGCCCCAGGCGGTTCCGGGAGCGCCGAGTCTTGGCGAGATGGGTTTTCCCACGCTGATGCCCGCGGCGGTTCCGGGGGCGCCGATCCTTGGCGAGCCGTTTATGGTGATGGCCGGCGACGGGCCGGTGCTTACCGAAAAGCACGGTCTGGCGGCGCCGGCGCTGTGGGACTGGGACGGCGACGGCAGGCGAGACCTGCTGGTGGGCGAGTTCGAGACAAATTCCTCGGACTTTCCCATGGGAGCGGATGGGTCGACGATCCGGGTTTATCGGAATGTCGGGACGGATTCCGAACCGCGGTTTGCGGAGGAATTCGAGTGGGCGCGGGATACGGAAGGCGCCATCATGGAAGTTCCCCAGTGGTGCTGCATCGGTTTCACGCCCATGTTCTACGACCTGGACGCCGACGGGCACAAGGACATGATCACCGGCCAGTACCATCCGGGCGAGGTCACCTGGTTTCGGGGCAGTCCCGATGGCTTCCTGCCAGGCCAGACGTTGCCCCAGGAGGGCGACCCGGCTTCGGACGGCAACCCGGCCTTCGGCTACGATGGCGAACCGGGTGACATCGGCAGCTTCGATTATTGGGTATACACATCGGCCACGTTCGGCGACCTGGACGATGATGGCGACTACGACCTGATCGTTGGCGGCGGCGGTGGTTTGCGAGTCAGCGAGAACATTGGCGGCCCTGCGAATCCCCGCTTCGGAGTTCGCGAGTTGCTGCTGGATGTCCGCGGCAAGCCATTGCAAACCCGCCAGCACACGGAAAAGGAAGTGCAGCACATGCGGGCGGGCGAGCGGCTGGCGCCCTCCGGCGACGGCAAGCCCAATCCGCTTGCCGTGGACTGGGACCAGGATGGCGTGCTGGACTTGCTGGTGACCGATTCGTACCGCAGCCCCATCAGCCGCGCCGTTTCGTTCTTTCGTGGCGTCAAGACTCCGGCAGGCCATCGTTTCGAGCCGGGCATTGATCTGTTGCCCGCGCAAGGCGGGGCCAAGGCCCTCCCGGGCAGCGGCCAGCGGGTTTACGTGGACGACTGGAACTCGGACGGCGTGAACGACCTGATCATCGGCGCGAGCGTGGCGACCGTCAACGACGGCGAGTTCAGCGACGAACTGTCCTGGGAGTGGGAAGATGTGAGCAAGGTTGAGAGCGCCGGCAAGGACCCGGGGCGGTATCCGCCGCGTCCTCGTCCCACACTGGAAACGCAACGGGCGATGTATGAGGAAATCATTGCCATGCGGGCAGCCGAGGGCGTGACGGTCGAAATGCCCAGCGATGAAGAGTTGGAAGAGATGGCCAGGAAGCAATTGCCCTATTGGGAGGATTCGATCGGCAGGCTCTACAGGGAAGGCAAGGACCACTGGCTGACGATGCGGCACCAGGGGCGCGTGTACGTGATGCTGGGCAGCAGGGATAGAGTCGGCGACGGGCCGGTGATGGCCGGCCCGCACCCGAACGAACGCTTGCCCGCAAGCCGGAACGAAAGCGCGAAGCTGGCGCCGGAATAAGCGGCAGAAGACTTGAGTTCAGAAATTTTTGGTGTTGTTGGGTTTCGGAAGTCCGGCACTGGCAGCGCAAAAGCGCAAGATCCTGGATCCGGACGGCTACAGTGCGTGGGATTGAGACGAGTCTTCGGAGTTGATCGGGCGCTTGCGGCGCCTACAAGACGGCGAGCGCACGCTCATTGCATCTGGTCGCCACGCCGCGCCCGCAAGGATGTCCCCGCGACCGGGAGCGGCGGATCGAGAAGTTGCGCTCCCGTATGAACAAAAGCCAGCAACTTGCCTCGCATAGCTACCGCAGCACGGTGCGGTTTTTGGATTTCTCCGACGGGAAGGTTCGTCTGAACGAAGACAAGATCGCGCAGGCGGCCCGATGGGACGGTCTTCGGGGCATCGTGGCCTGGGGGCTGCGACCCGACCGACCCGCGTGAGCTGGTCATCCAATACCGCAGGTTGTCGGGAATCGAGGCTTGCTTCCGCACCAACAAGCACGACCTCAGCATCCGGCTGATCTACCGCACACTTGGGCTGAACTGGAATCGTGCGCCGTTCGTCTGCACACCGTCCAGGAAGCCAAGGCAGACGAAAGCGTAGCCGCTACCCGCCCTCCGACAGCGCAAAATCACCCCGAAATATAGCGCCCTCTTTTCAAAGAGGGGAGGCTGCACGGCGGTGGAACGGACAGCCAAGGCAAGCACTTCACGCATGAATTGAGGGTCGCTGCCGAGAAAAGCAAAGCCCTCCAAGCCATTGGCGGCTTGGAGGGCTTGCTGGAAAATCCGGCGCGTCAAGCGCCGTGTGAGCAGGGGAGCCTCCCCTTAAAAGTCAGCCTCCCATTTCGTACTGCAATTCAAGGAAGAACACCCGGCCCCGGGCGCTCCAGCGGCTCGGGTCATAAGGCAGGCCTTCCACGATGGTGTAGGATTTTTCGTAGAGGAGATTGTGTCCGCCACCGCGCAGTCGCAGGCCATTGTCGAACTGGTATGTCAGCGTGAGATCAATGGTCGTCAGGGAATCTGCCTTGAGAGTAGGCAGTCTTTCGTAGAGCCGCGAGCAGCGCCCAACCACTTCCAGGCAGTACCCCGCACGGTCGTTCTCGTAGCTGGGTCTGTAATTGAAGAACAGGTCGGCAGCGAATCGATCCCAAAGCCACGTGAGCGACCCTTGCAGTCTGTACTTGTCGCTTCCCTTGGCCGTGCCGACGCGTTCGACGATCGGGCTGCCCGGCACCACGATAAATTCCTGCTTTGTCGTTCGCGTATAAGTCAGCCTCGGGTTGAAAGCCCCCAAGCCTGTCTGGAAGGTATATTCCCCGTAGAGGATCAGTTTCTCGTCTACTTTTTCCGCCAGATTGATGTCGGAGGAATCCACCCCCACGAGTTTACCTCTGGCGTCCCGCGTTACAATCGAATCCAGATTGAAGCCGATTTCCGGGTAGTCATTCAGGATTGCCGACGAGGGATATATCTTGTCCTCATGCACGACTTTCGACCAGTCTGCCGAGAGCGTCAGGCCGGGCGCTGCCGCCGGTGTCCAGTCCACTACAACCCGGATGGTTCGCCCGGTTTCGGACTTGATGTCCGGGTTGAACGACGAATATTTAACGGGTGGGCGGAGATGACTAGTCAGTCCGTCCGGGTCGTACGGGTCGATATAGTATCCTGGGAATGTTCTGGGATTGTCCTTGCCGAAGAGATCTTTGTATCGGGGCGGCGTGAAGGTTCTCGACCACGAAACCCGTGCCGTAATTTCTTCCACCGGCTGATAATACAGCCCGGCCCGCCAGGTGGTGTCACTCTTGGTTTGCCCGACGATGTTGGGCTCGCCTTGATCTACCCATCGGGAAGAGGGGATTTCGCTCCAGCCCACGCCGGGTTTCCACACCTCTCGCGTTGAAGGCTCCCTGACCGAATCAACGCCCCCGGTGGCGCCTTCGTAGTCGTGGCTGTCCCGCCGGAGCTGCACGCTGAGTTGCAAGGAGTGCAGCCCAGGCCAGGAGTTTTCCGGGCTTGCGAGCGGCAATGCCAACTCGGCGAACCAGCCGATCTTTTCCTCGGTGGGCTTCTCGACGCCTTCATACGTTTCGCGCCCGAAGGAACGCACCTGCCCCTCCTGGCCCCAGCTGGTGGAATGACTGAATACCTTGCGATTTTCGGACTCTCCACCGATGACGTAACGGACCGGGCCGCTCCACATTTCGAAGATCTCGCCACGCACAAGGGGTTTGATAATCGTGGTATCCGTAAAGCCCAGACTTGGCCCCAAGGCATTGGTGAACAATTCTTCAAACGCCGAGCCCTGCGCCGTGCCGTCACCGAACAGGTTGAGCGCGACATTGGGGTCCGAACTGCTAAGCGCCTGATAGAACGTCTCGGCGCTCGGGTCCCAGCGGCTCCTTCGGTAGTCAGTGCGGATCTGCCAACCGCGTTTCTTGGACTCCGAGTGCGAGATATCCAGCTGCAACTGATGCTTGTCCGCAAGTTCCCAGTAGAAACCCGCCGCATAGTTGCGCTGTCTGCTTTTGTTTTCCGTATAGGACCAGGGTATGCGTCCTTCCTGCAACTCTCTCAGTGGGGAGTAACTGACCACAACGGTCCTTCCAAATGGATTGTAGGCGTTGCTTGCGGGAACAACATAACTCGACATGATGGTCTGGAACTGCTGATAGTTGTCGACATTGGAAATGAGAGCGCTGGCGTAGATGCGCAAATCGTCCGTGATGTACTGCTCCGCGTTGATTTGGATCGAGGAAGCCGTAGAGTCTGCGCCGTTTTGGGGGAGAACTGTGTCGAATGGCTTGATCTCGGTGGAAAAGTCGTCCGGCGTTGCGCCCACACCGCTGCCCTGGGGCAACTGCAGGTAGGTTTCGGGGCGCCTGCAGCCCGGAAAAGTGTAGCTGCCATTGAACTCACACACGACTCCAGGTTGGCCGAACCGCCTCGTGCGCATGTCGAACTCCGGCCCGAAGTCGTTGCGGAAGTCGTCGCTGGTCCAGATCTTGAAGTTGTTGATCGGCTTGCTTTCAGTGCGTGAAAGGGTTGCGCTCACGTTTCCGGTGTCCCAGGAAAAGCCGCCCACGACATCAAGCTTTCGCCGGTCGGAATCGGTGGCGCTCCACTCGTTGCGCGCTGTTGCAGTGAGCCCGCGGAAATCCTTTCTCAGGATGAAGTTGACCACCCCGCCGATCGCGTCCCCTCCGTACACGGCCGAGGCGCCGTCCAGTTGAATGTCTACCCGTTCCACTGCGGCGAGCGGAACATGGAGGATGTTGGCAAAGTTGTCCTGATTACCCGCGTCCCCGGCAATTCGCCGACCGTCCACCAGTACCAGCGTGTTTTTCGAGCCCAGGGCGCGCAGGTTCACCGTGGATGTGCCCAAGCCCAGTGCGCCCAGGTTGACATCGGTGTCGAACGCTCCCCCTCCGAACATCATGTTGGATTCCGTCGTAATGGAAGCGAACGCGTAGGGCAGCGTACGGAACAGATCCTCCAGACTGGATATGCCCCGCCGAGAAATCTCCTCGGCGGAGATGCTGAACACCTTGGCGGACGGGTCGCCTCCGATCAGCCGTGTCCCCGTAACGACCTGCTTGGACAACTCGACGGCTTCTTCCGGGGCGACTTCATCCTGCCCCCCCCCCCCCCCCCCCCATCGCTTCTTCGTCCGCACCCTGCGCCCAACCGGGCATCGGCGCCGCGGCAAAGGCCAGCAGGAACCCTGCCGCCCACAGTCTCTTGACAGTAGTAATCGTCGTTTTCATGGAATGTCCCCCTCGACTCAAAGTTGCTCAAAGTGGCGAAATACTCCGTTCGCAACCCACCACTTTTCTCTTGCCTAATAACAAGGTTTCAAAGCCTACCACACTTTTGCCCGCAAAAATTCGGGTGAACCGGTTCTCCCGGGACCATTCCAAAGTCGTGTCCGGATTGTTGATCGGACATTGGGTTTTGCCCGGGTACTGAACATCAGGCCGGCATTCAGTCATCATCGGCGATGATGGTGATATCCATGGGTTCTTGCGGGTTCGATCTGGCGGAGGTGTCGGTGCGGCCGGTGGCGGATCGAGCCGATTCCGTCCGCTGGGATGTGCTGATGTTCTGTCACCACTATCTGGGCTTCCGTGGTCTGGTCGGTGGCGGTGTCCGGCAGGTCGCGCGGCTATGCGCGGGTTCCGGGGGGCGGCTGGCGCGAGCACGGCGAGCCGAAGAGGGTGCTGATACGGGAGTTGCGTTCGTCGGCTTGCGCGGCCTTGCGTCAGCCGGAGGACGACCAGGAATGCGGGCTGGTCGTGTCGCCGCCGCGAACGCCGGAGGTCGAGCGTCTCAGGAGCCTGTATGAGTTTCTCCGCCAAGTGCCGGAGTATCGCAAGGCGCGGGGCATCCGCCACTCGTTGGCGACGATCTTTTCGATTGCTCTGGCGGCGAAGCTGGCGGGGGTGCGCGGGGTGGTGACGATCGGGGAGTTCGCTGCTCGTCTGACCCAGGCGCAACTGGCGGCAGTGCGGGCGTTCTGGAGTCCGAGCCGCAAGCGCTATGTCGCGCCGTCGCGAACCTCGTTTCACCGGGTGCTGTCGCAGGTTGCTCCGGAGGTGCTCGACGAAGCGCTGAGCCGCTTCATTGGGCAGAACCGGTCTCCGCACGGCGCGGTTGCGGTTGACGGCAAGGGGACCGCAGCCGAGTGGATACAGGGCAAGGACAGCGCCACTTCGCCGCCCGACAGGGCGTCGCCATGCGACAGGTCACCCGACGCGGCTTCGGCCGCTGAAACCACGGCATCCGACGCCCCCACTCTGCCCGAACTGCGTCACGCGACGACGCGGACCGCCAAAAGTCCGGAACCGACGGCTCGGAAAGCGCCGGCCTGCCGAAACCCCCGACTACCCGACGCGCCAGCGGACCACACACGGACCATCTCGCTGCATCTCGGCGCACGAAACCTGGACTCGCCACGACTTTGGAATGGTCTTGGGTGAACCGGTACACGATGCAGAACTGAATGTTTGTGATAAGGTAGACACAGGTGCAGGAATGATGCGAACGTAAAAGTTGTGACTTGATTCAGGAAACATGAAGGGGAGGCGAATGCGCAAGATCCACACACTATTGATCGTTACCGTGGTGTTGGCTCAGGGCCCAGTCTGTGCCGATGAGATGAGTTTTCCCACGCTGATGCCCGCGGCGGTTCCGGGGGCGCCAATCCTTGGCGAGCCGTTTCTGGTGATGGCCGGCGACGGGCCGGTGCTTACCGAAAAGCATGGTCTGGCGGCGCCGGCGCTGTGGGACTGGGACGGCGACGGCAGGCGAGACCTGCTGGTGGGCGAGTTCGAGACAAATTCCTCGGACTTTCCCATGGGAGCGGATGGGTCGACGATCCGGGTTTATCGGAATGTCGGGACGGATCCCGAACCGCGGTTTGCGGAGGAATTCGAGTGGGCGCGGGATACGGAAGGCGCCATCATGGAAGTTCCCCAGTGGTGCTGCATCGGTTTCACGCCCATGTTCTACGACCTGGACGCCGACGGGCACAAGGACATGATCACCGGCCAGTACCATCCGGGCGAGGTCACCTGGTTCCGGGGCAGTCCCGGCGGTTTCCTGCCGGGCCGGACGCTTCCCCAGAAAGGCAACACGGGCTTCGGGAGACTACTTCGGAAACTATATGGAGAGCCGGGAGACATCGGCAGCTTCGAATATTGGGCATACACATCGGCCACGTTCGGCGACCTGGACGACGACGGCGACTACGACCTGATCGTTGGCGGCGTCGGCGGTTTGCGAGTCAGCGAGAATATCGGCGGCCCTGCGAATCCCCGCTTCGGAGTTCGCGAGTTGCTGCTGGATGTCCATGGCAAGCCATTGCAAACCCGCCAGCACACAGAAGAGGAAGTGCAGCACAGCGGCTACTTGTCTCCCTCCGGCGACGGCAAGCCCAATCCGCTTGCTGTGGACTGGGACCAGGATGGCGTACTGGACTTGCTGGTGACCGATTCGTACCGAAAGCCCATCAGCCGCGCCGTTTCGTTCTTTCGTGGCGTCAAGACTCCGGCAGGCCATCGTTTCGAGCCGGGCATTGATCTGTTGCCCGCGCAAGGCGGGGCCAAGGCCCTTCCGGGCAGCGGCCAGCGGGTTTACGTGGACGACTGGAACTCGGACGGCGTGAACGACCTGATCATCGGCGCGAGCGTGGCGACCGTCAACGACGGCGAGTTCAGCGACGAACTGTCCTGGGAGTGGGAAGATGTGAACAAGGTCGAGAGCGCCGGCAAGGACCCGGGGCGGTATCCGCCGCGTCCTCGTCCCACACTGGAAACGCAGCGGGCGATGTATGAGGAAATCATTGCCATGCGGGCAGCCGAGGGCGTGACGGTCGAAATGCCCGGCGACGAAGAGTTGGAGAAAATGGCCAGGGAGCAATTGCCCTATTGGGAGGATTCGGTCGGCAGGCTCTACAGGGAAGGGAAGGGCCACTGGCTGACGATGCGGCATCAGGGGCGCGTGTACGTGATGCTGGGCAGCAGGAATGCAGCCGGCGACGGGCCGGCGATGGCTGGAAATGCCGCGCCCGAGGCGAGCGCAGGCATGGACGACGGGCGCTTGTCGAAGGCCCCGGACGCTTCGGATGTTTTGCCGAACGCCCCGGACGCTTCGCCGGTAACGGTCAGCATGGACCCGCCGCTGGCCGTGCTGGATCAGGGGGGCAGCGTGGAGGTCAGCGTTCGGCTCGACATGCAGGATGGTTGGTACGTCTACGCCTCCACGGGACGGAACGATGCCCAGGGCATGAAGGAAACCCGCGTGACCTTCAGCGTGCCGGACGGATTGGAGGCCGCCAGCGAGGTGAAGTCGCCGCCCTTCGGATTCAAGGGTTCGTACGATGTTCACAGGGGCCGGGGTGTTATCTGGACGCAGTCGCTACAGGCGCAGGCCAGCGTCCTGCCGGGGCTTTACGAGGTCAGCGCCGAGGTCACCTACCAGACCTGCAAGGACGACCTGTGCCTGCTGCCGAAAACGGAGACCGTTGCAGCGCGCGTGCTGGTGCAGTAGGGAGAAAAGAGCCGCAAGGGACAGGTTCGGCGAATCCTCATTTGGGACTTTGCAGTCACCGGGAACTATAAACTTCAATGCGGACTTGGCCGTTTCCCGTTGAAGGCTGCGCGATCAGACGCAGGGGCGGAGTGCTGCGAAGCATCCTGATCGGTGTGGCGGGCTGTTTCCTTTGGGTGGTATCTTTCTTGCGCGGGCGTTGGAGCACTGAAACGCCATGAGCGATAGCGCTTCGTTGATTCAACTGGAGGGCGTCAGTCGTGTTTTGGGAGCGGGCGAAGAGGATGTCCGGGTAGAGGCGCTCAGGGAGGTTTCGCTGCACATCGGCGAGGGCGAGTTCGTGTGCGTTACCGGGCCTTCCGGCTCGGGCAAGTCCACCCTGATGAACATCCTCGGCTGTCTGGATCGGCCGGACAGCGGATCGTATCGTCTGGCGGGCCGGGAGGTAGGCAAGCTGGGCGCGGATGCCTTGGCTTGGTTGCGGCGGCGGATGTTCGGCTTTGTGTTCCAGAACTACAACCTTCTGGAATCGGTTCCGGCGCTGGAGAATGTCGAATTGCCGGGGCGCTACGCCGGGATGTCCGCCAAGGTTCGCAGGACTCGTGCGCGGGAGTTGCTGGACAGGTTGGGTCTATCAGACCGTGCCGGTCACTTGCCGCGCGAGTTGTCGGGGGGCGAGCAGCAGCGGGTAGCGATTGCGCGCGCCCTGATGAACGGCGGGCGCATCATCCTTGCGGACGAGCCGACCGGCGCGCTGGATCGGGCGAACGGCGAGGAGGTGCTGAGTGCGCTGGAGGATCTGGCGGCGCAGGGCCATACCGTGGTGATCACCTCGCATGATCGGGAGATTGCGGCACGCGCCCGAAGGCGCATTGAATTGCGCGATGGCCGTGTAATTGCCGATACGGGTCAGGCGCGCGGCTCAGCGCAACGTCTTGGCGATCTGCCGCAAGCAGGCGTGCGAGGCTTGGGGTTGGCTGGCGGGATCCGGGATACCGTGGCCGCTGGACTGTCAGCCTTGCGCGGGGGTGCGTGGCGGGGCAGCAGGGTGCGCACCCTGCTGCCGGTGCTCAGTGTGCTTGTCGGTGTCTGGTTCGGCGCTTTGCCGTTCGGGGTTGGCGAGGGGGTGTATCAGAACGCCATGGATGAGATTAATGAAAATGGGCTCGATACAGTGGGCGTTATCGTCAACCCCTTCCAAGCGGAGGAAGGGTACGGCGACTTCAAGGGGCTGACGCGTCTCGACGCGAAAAACATTGAGCGCCTTCCCAATGTGCGCGGGGTATCTCCAGTGAGGAAGCAGGGTCGCATGGTAGTCCGCCGTGACGATATTGTGGCAGAGGTGCATGTGGTGGGGATGGTAGATCTCGGAACCAAGGAAGGTCGCGGCCCTTCCGGTTACCAAATTGACATGGGCGATTTCATTACCTTGCAGGAGGACGCCAACAGGGAGCAGGTTGTCGTGCTGGGTTCGGTTGCGCGCGAGAAACTCTTTCCTTCGGGGGATAATCCGATCGGAGAGCAAATCTCGATCAGGAACGTACCCTTCCGGGTGAAGGGGGTGTTGAAGCGCAGGACAAACATAGGCATCGACGATCCGGGGCAAAACGAAGAGAGGTACCGTAAAATTGAGGAAGCTTCCAATGATTTTGTTCATATTCCTTACCGTACGGGGGCAGCCTTGCTGTTTGGCGACGACAGGCTGAGTTTTATCTTCGTGTTTGTGGACGATGTGGAAGAGGTAGAGAATACGGCGAGGGCGATCAAGGATCTGGGGATTCGTCTGCACGGTAGCGACGTTTACTATCCAGACTATCCGCAGATGCATCTGGAAGGAGCCCGCGCACAAGGCAAGCGGCTGCTGGTTTCGATGGGCTTGATCTCCGGCGCGGCGTTGCTGGCGGGTAATTTGAGCGTGATTGCGACCATGCTGATGTCGGTTCGCGCGCGCCGTCGCGAGATTGGCCTGCGCATGGCGGTGGGCGCCCGGCGAAGCGATATATTGCGGCAGTTCTTCGGGGAGGCATTGATCTTGAGCGTTCTGGGCGGCTTGGCTGGCGTTTTGGTGGCTTGCGCATCGATTCCTGCGCTATGGTTTTTCGAGGCGCCCGCCAGTTTCGCCCCGTGGCACTTTGTCCTTCCGTTTGCCTGTGCGATTGCAGTAGCCGTGCCGTTTGCAGCAATCCCGGCGCGCCGCGCTTCGCGGATGAACCCGGTGGCAGCCTTGTCCGAGTCCTGACGAATCCTTGAGGAGAAGCCAGCAAATGAGATCAATTTCAGTTTCCGGTACGCTGTTGATGGCGCTTGCCATAACAGCATGGCGGCTTTGGAGTAGCACTTGGACACGGGGTATTTGTGGCTCGAATGGTGCATATTCGGGCCCCTCCGTAGGGGGAGTACACTTGCCGGCATGAGCATTGGCGAGGAACTTGATCAGGCCCTTGCCGACACCGGGACTTCATCCGGCAAGCGCAAGTGGCGTTGGATTTGGGCTTGCGCCGCGATCATCCTTGCCGCTGGCGCATATGTGTGGTTTTCGAGGGGAGACGAGGCGTTACCGAGCGAGGGATCCGCGCTGGTGACGGCTACGGCCGCCTATCGCAGCATTGGCGACACAGTGGCTGCGAGCGGCAAGTTGCGGCCAGTGCAGGTCGTGGATGTGGGCGCGCAGGTATCGGGTCAGATGCAGCGCTTGCTAGTTCAGGCGGGCGACCGGGTATCGAAGGGCGATGTGGTGGCGGAGATTGACGCCACGATCCAGACCAGCGTGGTAGCGGCGGCGCGCTCCCAGCTGGAGGCGCTGCAGGCGCGGTTGCCGTCCACCGATTCCTATATCGATCTGGCGGAAGCCGGCCTGGCCCGGGAACGACGGCTGATGGAGGCTCAGGCTACCAATCAGGTAGCCCTGGACGAGGCGAAAAATGCGCTGATCAACGCGCGTTCCCGCCTGATCGAGCTTCAGTCCGAGATCGAATCGCAAAAGGCTCTGGTTGCCAGCGAGCAGGCCAAGCTCGACTACAGCACGATCCGGGCCCCGGTATCGGGAGTTGTGGTTGCGGTACAAGTCACCGAAGGCCAGACGCTGAACGCCTCGCAGGTAGCCCCGGTGATCCTCCAGATTGCTGATCTTTCCCGGATGGTGGTGGAGGCGCAAGTTGCCGAAGCCAACATCGGCAAGCTTGCGGTGGGCGCCGGCGTTTCGTTCAGCACCCTGGGCGGCGGAACGCGGCGTTGGCGCGGCGTTTTGCAGCGCATCATTCCGAGAGCCTCCGACAACTCGAACGTTGTCAGCTATACCGCGATCTTCGAAGTGGACAATGCCGATGGCGCATTGCTGCCCGGCATGACGGCTCAGGTATTTTTCGAGTTGTCCCGCCCGCGCGAGGTTCTGGCCGTTCCCGTGGACATGCTGGGCGATTTCGGCGAGACCAAGCCGGGCGGCGGCAGGGTTGCGCAAATTCTCCGTCTGAGCGAATCCGGCGGCGTGGAGTTGCGCCAGATTGTGGTGGGCGAGATCGGCGCCACTCATGCGGAGGTGCTCGAAGGCCTTGATGAAGGCGACCGCGTGGCGTCACGGTCGGCGGCCGCGGAAGCCGCGAGATAGAGATCGAACCGTCAGCCTTGCAGGCGCGCTATCGCCACGGGAAAGACCCGCGGGTGCGCCTGCGCATAGCGCCATGGATTCCGAACCGCCGCTGATCGAACTGGAGCGCGTGGGCCGGCGCTACGTGAAAAAGGGTGTGCCGGTGGTTGCCTTGAGCGACGCATCCCTTCGCTTCCATGCGGGCGAATTTGCATGCATCACCGGGCCTTCGGGCGCTGGCAAGTCCACGCTGATGCATATTCTGGGTTGTCTGGACACGCCGGACAGCGGCAGCTATCGGTTTGCGGGACGCGAGGTGCAAGCGCTCGGCGCGGATGATCTGGCCTGGTTTCGCTGCCGTGCGTTCGGCTTTGTTTTTCAGAACTACAACCTTCTGGAATCGGCCACAGCCCGCGAAAATGTGGAGTTGCCGGCTGCCTACGCGGGGCTCGCTCCGCAAACCCGCCGGACCCGGGCGTTGCAACTGCTGGCCAAACTGGGACTCGAGCGCCGCGTGAACCATCGACCGTCCGCGTTGTCCGGCGGGGAACAGCAGCGGGTGGCGATTGCGCGGGCGCTTGTGAACGGAGGGCGGGTCATTCTGGCTGACGAGCCCACAGGCTCGCTCGACAGCGAGAGCGGCGAGGAAGTGCTGCGCCTGCTGGAACGACTGGCCGAGGAAGGCCACACTGTCATTGTGGTTTCCCACAACCCGGAAGTGGTTGCTCGCGCGCAACGCCGTGTGACCTTGCTGGATGGGCGGATTGTGGCGGACAGCGGAGCTTGCGCCCGGTCCCCGGACGCTTCCGTATTCGGTCAGGGTGCGGGTGCCGCAGGAGGCGCGGCGATTGGGAGAACGGGCCGCTTGCTTGAGGGTTTGCGCGCCGGAATCGTTTCCCTGCGCGCCAATCTGCTCCGGGTGCGGCGGGTTCGCGCGGCGCTCACCGCGTTCAGCATATCGTTGGGCGTATGGGTGGTCGCGACCATGTTGAGCATTGCCGAGGGGGTGTACGGCGACACCCTGGCGACGGTTGGCCGATTGGGCGCCACCCGAATGCAGGTTGCGTCCAGCTTCCGGAGCGGCGAGCAACCGGCGAAGCTGACGCTGCAGGATGCGCAAGCCATTGTTGAAAGGGCGCCCAATGTCGAGCGGGTACTGCCCATACTGCAGGAAACCCTGACGGCCCGTTACGGCGACAAGAGCGAGTCGGTCAAAGTACAGAGTTATATCGAAATTGTGGCCGCCGATGTGGACGCCAGTGCGCCTCGCATGGAGCGGGGACGTTTCATAACGCCGCAAAACAACGACAATCTCGATCAGGTGGCCGTGATCGGGCCGGGCGTCAGGGACGATCTGTTTCCCGAGGGGATGGATCCGGTGGGGCAATACGTGATGCTGGGCAATCTTCCGTTCCTGGTGCAGGGCGTGCTGGGGGAACAACAGAACTATGCCAACGCGCCACTGTGGCTGTTTCGACAAGGGGGCAGCCTTGTCGTCGTCCCGTTCCGCACGGGCGCGGCGCTTCTGTTCGGGACGGACACGCCCCAACTGCTGGAAATCACCGTGCGCGATCCGCTGAAGATGGAGATTACGGAGAAAAGGGTTCGCGAGTTGCTGATCCGGCGGCAAGGAGGAGAGGGTTTCCTGGTTGGCTATTCGAGCGCCCGGATGGAACAGGCGGGGCGGGTTCGCGCGCAACTGTGGCTGGGCTTGGGCGCAATCGGAGGCATTGCCTTGCTGGCGGGCGGGCTGGGCGTCATGGCCATCATGCTGATGGCGGTAAGCGAACGCACTCGCGAGATCGGCATTCGCATGGCGGTGGGCGCCCGGCGGCGGGACATCACAAGGCAATTCATCATTGAGGCCGTGGCGCTGGCCACGGCAGGCGGCGTGCTCGGGTTGCTGATCAGTCTGGCGAGCAATCCGGCAGTGCGCTCGTTCGACATCCCCGTGGCCCTGTCGCCGTGGGTTGTGTTGGCCGCTGTGGTCTGTTCTGTGGGCACGGGTTTGGCGTTTGGCATTGCGCCGGCGCGCCGGGCCTCTCGCCTCGATCCCATAGCCGCTCTCGCTGTGCGCGCCTGACGGGAAATTCCGATGCCGAGGCTCCGGACAAGGTCGTCGGCGCTGACAGAAAGCGCCAGAAGCCTTCTGCTTCTCGGTTGCCTGAAGGATTTTTCCTGAGTTCGAATTTCCGTGGTGGGCACAAGTTATGGATAAAACCAGCCCGGATATCCGGCCGCCCTGCGGCATGCCGGGCGAGAGACGCCCTGGATCCAGCGTGCTCTCGCCGCGGACTTGCTAGTACTGGCCTTCCTCGAACTCGCGGTGGACCCTGGTCACCGGCGGCATGTTCGCAACCGGGGTTTTCTCCTCCATCTCGTTTTGCAGCACTCGCATGACCCGCTCGATGTAGCGACGGCGGGCGTCTTCCCGCTCGGCCTCCTCGGCGGCGTTGGGCACAAACGAGTCGATGTCCGTCCGCTCGAACAGGCCGCCCTTCTCGATCAGCCGCTCGACGCTGTCGAGGCGGTCGCGCAGTACGGAAACCTCTCCGATCAGGGTCGTGAGCATACCCAGCAGCCGGTCTATGGCCGGATCGGAAAAGTAGCGGGGGCGTTTCCCCCTGGCTGTACGGCGCAGGCGAGGCGCTTCTTCGCCTGCACTCATACGCGGATGCCCGCCAGGACCTTGAAGCTCATCTCGTCTTTGGAGTAATTGCGTTGCGAAACATCCAGGTTGGGCTTGATCCGTTCCAGCCCCACTTCTTCCGCTTGCCAGCCTGCCTTTCTGGCCTCGGCAACCAGATCGATGTCGGTCATGCAACGCGCGAAGGACTCGTTGTTGTTGTAGCTCTCCCAGTCGTGCATGAACTGGTCGAAGATCGTGTCGCCGCGGGGAATGTCGAAATGCAGCATGCGCCCGCCGCTGTCCAGCAGGCGGCGCGTTTCGGCAAGGATTCTCGGCAGGGCCTTTCTAGATGTTTCGTGCAGCATGATGTGCGAGACGACCAGATCGAAACTGCCGCTTTCGTAGTCCGTGCATTCGGCGTTCTGCTGGCTGAAATGCACCGGCACACCCAGCGATTCAGCCCGGACATGGCCGTAGCGCAGCATGGGAGCGCCCACATCAATGGCGTGAAGCTCGGCCTGCGGGAAGGCGCGGCCCCAGGGCAGCGTGCTGTTGCCCGCTCCGCAGCCCATGTCCAGGATGCGCTTCGGCTCGAAGTCGCGCCACAGGTTGCGCATGCCGTCGCACAGCATCCGGCCCAGGAAGTCTGCTTCCGGTCCCCAGGCCTCGGCCATGTACATCTGCAGTCCGGTTTCGTAGAGCGCGCCGGCGGTGATGTCGTCGGGAACCTGATCGGTGTGATAGCCGCCGGGCTGTATGTGGATGTCGTGCACCGAGTGATAACGGGGAATTTCAAGCTCGGGATTCAGCTTCAGGCTGCCGCCGGCGTCGCCTCGGGTAGCCCGGAAACGCTCGATCATCCGTTCGAGCTGTCGCTCCACCGTGTCTACCGTGGCGTCCCACATCATCTCCTGGCTGCGGCGGGTCATCGCGCTCCACATCTGGTAATAGGGCTCGCGGGTCATCTTCTTGCGGATTTCGTCGCGGTGCTGCGGCGGGTTGCCGGTTTCCTGCTCGATGGCTGGCCGCACCTCTTCTTCGTAGAGAGAGAAAACGCCCGGCATTACCTTGCCCGACAGATGGCCGCGGAAGGCGCGCACGAAGTCCATGCGGGCCGCTTCGTCATGGTTTGCGTCGGGAGTCAGGGCATGAACATTGCGAAACATCGGGTTGGGCTCCTTGGGGGCCAGTCGAACAATGGATTTCCGGAGAATAGCACGGCTCAGGCGGGGGCGATCAATTCGACCCATTCGCCTGCGGGTCCGCGCCACATGGCGGCTTGCCGGCCGTGGTAGGGAGCGCCGGTTTGATCGGCCAGCGTCTCGTTGCCGAGAGCATCCGACACGAAGCTCACCATGCTGATCGCCGGCGGCAGTCCGCCCTCGCGCAGCGGGCGCGAGGCAGCGCCTTCAGGCATTTCGTCCAGCTCGATCATGTTGCTGCCGGACAGGCCCATCACGGCGAGCCTGAACCTGTGGTCCGGCGGCAGGCCCCAGGCTTGCCCCATGACCGTGATCTTCGCCGGCTGCGGCTTGCCGGCCGCAACTCCGAAGCGCCTGCTCCAGCCTTCGGCCATCATCTCCACGCCGGGGCCGCCCAATATCACGATAAAGGTGCGATCCACGAAATCGACCGCTTCGGGCACATCGTATTCCGTCTTGCGCTTGAAGGTGGTGAGATACAGGAATTCCCCGGCCGGCCCCTGCACCTGCATCGCGCGGATCGCGTCGGTGAAGGAGAGGTTCGCGGGCGGCCCCGGGATCCGGAACGGCGTGCCCGCCAGCTGTCTTTCCAGGGCGTCGGTGTCCTGCACGATGAGTTCCGCAGCATTCCAGCCCCAGCACAGGTAGGCCTCGTAGCCGGGCGTTGCGGGCTGTTCAACGAACCGGAAATGAAAGTCCTGTGATGTTTCCGGCGCCATCAGCAGGTACTGCGCGTCCTCGACCGCTTCCGCGCCCCAGAATTTCGCCAGCTCGCCGGAAATTCGCCCGCCGGCCGTGGCCCGGTAGCCCAGAAGCCGGTATGCGTCCTCCATCGCGCCCAGGTCTGGCGCCGCAATGGTGACGCAGGCAATCGGCCCGATCACAAGCTTGCCAGATAGCCGCGTGCTTCGTCCATGCTGATGACCTCGCCGAACTTCTTGCTGATATCGAAAAGGTTGGCTTCGTGCGGCCCTTCGTCACGGTCGCCGGTGGCCTCCCGGACGACAACCGGTATGTAGCCGTGCTGCATCGCATCCACCGCCGAGGCGCGCACGCAACCGCTGGTGCTGAGTCCGCAGATCAACAGCGTGTCCACGCCCTGCGAGGCCAGTGTGGCGGCCAGGTGGGTGCCGAAAAAGGCGCTGGGGTACTTCTTGGTGATGACAACTTCCCCTTCGGCCGGCTCCAGACCCTCGCCGAAAGCGCAGTACTTTGATCCCCTGATGAGGTTCGCCAGCGCCGGAACCTTGCGGAAGAACACCCCGCCTTCCACCCCTGCGGGATCGTATTCCACGCAGGTGTGAAAGATCGGAATGCCGGCCTTGCGGCATGCGCCCAGCAGCTTCACCGCCTGCGCGAGTTCCTTTTCCACGCCCGCGTAGAGCGAGCACTCGGGGTCCAGATAGGCGCGCACAAAATCGATGACAAGCAGCGCAGGACGCGCTCCCGGCTCGATCGAGCCGCCGAACCCCGCCTTGCCGT
This sequence comes from Gammaproteobacteria bacterium, assembly GCA_965115835.1. Taxonomy (GTDB): domain Bacteria; phylum Pseudomonadota; class Gammaproteobacteria; order Steroidobacterales; family Foliamicaceae; genus Foliamicus. The sequence continues at coordinate 958,276 of OZ220471.1, read as the reverse complement.
AGTCCCGGTCCAGCTTCGCCATGACGCTAGGAGTTTGCCCCGCAGGACGGTTTGGCATTCAGCCAGTGGGATAGAGCGGTCGGATTTCGCCAATATATGGCTTCCTTGCTCCAATTATTGCCGCCAAATCGAGGTATTTGCATAGTGCTGTCCCAAGAGGATTTTCTGCGGCGCAAGCGCCTAGGAGCCTGCGCCGTAAGATGACGTGAAGCTTGGCGAATCGTCCGGAACCTCAACAACTGCATCTTTGCGCGGGTGCTGTCCGCCTTCGGGCCGTAGAATGACTGTCCGGAGGCTCAAGAAGGCCCGAATCGACTCTCGATTCGCCCCAGGGTCAGGCGGAATACCGGTCATGCGGCTGCCAAACACCCACGCATCCTCTTGATGTTCAACGCCAGACACACCAAGTCCCACTCGCCACGCACCTTGTGAAGGCCGCGCACACTGAACCTTCGAAACCCCAGCGCCTGTTTGATCCACCCGATCGGCGCCTCCGAAAGCCACTTGCGCTCGGCGTATTGCGCACGGCCCGCCTCCGTCGCCAGCTTCGCCGCCATGCGCGCTCTCGCCGGATACTTGTGCGCGTTCACCGCCGCCTTGCGACGGCCCTCCCGGCCCAACGCCACATAGCCGTCCACCCCAAGCGCCTCCAATTTCCCAAGGTCTGATTCATTGCAGTACCCCGCGTCCGCCAGCACCGTCGCCGGACGCTTCCCGTAGATCGCCTTCAACTCATCCAGCGGCTTCACCAACTGCCCCTGGTCGCTGGCGCTCGAAGACACTTGCGCCGAAACGATCATCTGGTTCGCTCCGTCCACCGCCAACTGCGCGTTGTAGCACTGCTGATACCCTTGCGCAGAAGTCTTCATGATCCGACTCTCCGGATCCGTGAAATTGTCCTGCGCCTTCTCCTCGGGTTCCCCATACGCCCGCTTGTAGCAATTCCCACCCTTCGGATTGCGCTTTTCACCGGGCCGACGACCGCGCGCATCGTCCGCCTCACGCGCACGCGCCTCAATACGGGCCTTGGCCGCACGAATCGCCGTCAAGCGATCTTCCCGACGACGCAACTCCTTCGGCAACTCGTCGCCCCGATACTCTTTCCCAAAGCGCTCGTCCTCCGACTCGTCCACCGCTCGCGCACGATCCAGCAACAAGCTGATCTCCGACTCCAAACGACGCTCCTCTTCCCGCATCCGACCGTAACTCATCGCCTTGCGCTTGGATGCGTTCGCACAAACCTTGGTCCCGTCTATCGACAACTTGCCAAAGTGCGCCACACCCAACTCGTACGCCAGACGAACCACCTCCACAAACAGCCTCTTGAAGTCCGACAAATGACGACGACGAAACTCGCAGATCGTCCGGTGCTTCGGAAAGTTCCCCGCCGCCAATACCCGAAACGCCACATCTTCCTCCAGCTTGCGCGCCAAACCGCGCGAGGAAAACACGCCCGTCGCATACCCGTAGATCAGCACCTTCAGCATCATCCGCGGTTCATACGGCGACTTGCGGCGACCGTCGCCTTCATACGGCGCGTAAAACACACCCAAGTCCAGATCGTCCACCAAGTCGCTGACATGGTGCGCCAAGTGACCCTCCGGCAGCCAATCCTTCATATCCGGCGGAAGCAACAAACCCTGATTCGGGCAATACGGGCGAAACGTCGTCGGCATCTCAAAACCTCCACTTCCCTACATGGATATTATCGCGCATTGCGTTCCTACGGCGCAGGCTCCTAGATGATCCCCCGCTCCCTGAGCCCCGCGAGCTTCTCTTCGCTGAACCCCAGCAGCTCCCGGTAGACTTCGTTGTTGTGCTGACCGATTTCCGGTCCTGGCGCCCGCACCTGTCCCGGCGTGAGCGACAGCTTGGGCGCCACGTTCTGCATCTTCAGTTCGCCGAACTTGGGGTGCATGACCGAGACAATGGCGTCGCGCGCCCGGAAATGCGCGTCTTCGAGCATTTCCGGCGCCCGGTAAATTTTGCCCGACGGCACCCCGTTCTCGTTCATCAGCGCCTCCAGCTCCCCGGCGTTCCTGGTTGCGGTCCACCCGGCAATGAGCTCGTCGAGTTCCGCCTGCGCCTCGCCGCGGGCCGCATGGCTCGAATAGCGGGGGTCGTCGGCCAGCTCGGGGCGTCCCATGGCGGCGCTCAGCCGCCGGAAGACGCTGTCCTGGTTGGCCGCGATCAGGATGTAGGTTCCGTCCCTGGTGGGATAGACATTCGACGGCGCCACCCGCGGCAGGATCGAGCCGGTGCGTTCGCGGATGTAGCCCGCCTTCTGGTACTCGGTGACCAGCGACTCCATCATGTTGAGAACCGCCTCGTAAATGGCGGAATCGACGACCTGCCCCTGGCCGGTGCGCTGCCTGTGGTGCAGGGCCGCCAGCGCGCCAACGCAGGCGAAGGTGGCGGCAAGGGTGTCGCCTATGCTGATGCCCACCCGGCTCGGCGGCGTGGAGGGGTCGCCGGCGACATGGCGCAGGCCGCCCATGGCCTCGCCGATGGCGCCGTAGCCGGCGCGGCTGGAGTAGGGGCCGGTCTGGCCGTAGCCCGACACGCGAATCAGGATCAGCGCCGGATTGATGTCGTGCAGCTCTTCCCAGGAGAGGTTCCAGCGCTCGAGCGTGCCCGGCCGGAAGTTCTCCAGCAGGAAGTCCGCCCCGGCGATCAGTTCCTTGAGGATGTCCTGGCCTTCCCTTTCCCTCAGATTCAACGTGATCGCCTTCTTGTTCCGGGCGATCACCGGCCACCACAGCGACATGCCGTGGGCCTTTTCCTGTCCCCAGTCGCGCATCGGGTCCGGACGGTCGGGCGCTTCCACCTTGATCACTTCGGCGCCGAAATCCGCCATCAACTGCCCGCAGAACGGCCCCGCCAGGAGCGCGCCGAGTTCGATCAGTTTCAGGTCGGTCAGCGGACCGGTCCTTTCCGTCATGGTTTGCCCCTTCCGATCAGAAACGCCCGCCCCGGCAACCTCGGCCAAGGCCATTCCGGTTCGGCGCGTTGTGAAGTTTCGGTACGCTATTGTATAGAATACGCGCTCTCGACAAAGAAGGGACAGGAACTTGACAACAACCTGCGCACGCCGCGTTTCCATTGTGGAGGTGGGGCCACGGGACGGTTTGCAGGCCGAAGAGGTGCTGCCTACCGCCGTGAAGCTGGAGTTCATACGCCGCGCCGTGGATGCGGGGATCCGCAAGGTGGAAGCGGTGAGCTTCGTCCACCCCGGGCGCGTGCCCCAGATGGCCGATGCCGAGGCTGTGGTTCGGGGTTTGCCCGGGCGCGAGGACGGCGGCCTGATCTTCATCGGGCTGGTGCTGAATCAGCGCGGATTCGAACGGGCGCGCGCTTGCGGCATCGACGAAGTCGGGATGGCGGTGGTGGCCAGCGACACCTACAACCGGCGCAACCAGGGCGTTTCCAGCCGGGAATCGATCGATGTCTGGCTGAACATCGCACGGCAGGCGCGCCGCGCCGGGATGCGCGCCAATTGCATGGTGTCTTCGGCCTTCGGCTGCCCGTTCGAGGGCGAAGTGCCGCCGCAGCGCGTGGTGGAATACGCCGAACGTGTTGCGGAAGGCGATCCGGTCGAACTGGGCATCGCCGACTCCATCGGCGTGGCCGTGCCCGCCCAGATTACCGACATGCTGGGCCGAATATCGCAACGCCTGCCTCATCTTCCCTTGCGCGTGCATCTGCACAACACGCGCAATACCGGGCTGGCGAACGCGCAGGCCGCGCTGGATGCGGGCGTCGCATCCATCGACGCCAGCATCGGCGGTATTGGCGGCTGCCCCTTTGCGCCGCTTGCGACCGGCAATATCCCAACCGACGACCTCCTGTACCTGCTTTCGCGCTCCGGCGTGGAGACCGGGGTGTCGTTGGAGAAAGTCATCGAAACCAGTGGCTGGTTGCGCGAGCAACTCGGCCATGGCGACCTGCCCGCCATGCTGCCCCGCGCCGGGATCTTTCCGGATGTGGCCGTGGCGGCGCGGCCCTGAACTCAAGTGCATACGGGAGAAGCAGCATGAGCTATCGCCTGGGCGTGGATGTGGGCGGCACCTTTACCGACCTGCTCCTGGTCAACGAGCAGTCGGGGGAAATGCACACCGCAAAAGTCCCGAGCACGCCGGAGGATTCGTCGGTTGGCGTATCCAACGGCATCGACAGGGTGTGTGGCGATGCGGGGGTCGAGCCTGGCGAGATTACCCATGTCATGCACGGCACCACGGTGGCTACCAACACCATCCTCACGGGAACCGGGGCGAAGGTGGGGCTGGTGACCACCCGGGGCTACCGACAGGTGTTGCAGATTGCGCGCTCCTTTGTGCCGGGCGGTCTGGGCGGCTGGGTGATCTACAACAAGAGCCTGCCGCTGGCGCCGCTGGCGCTCACCATCGAGGCGGCCGAGCGCGTGGGCGCGGACGGTTCGGTGGTGCAGGAACTCGATGTCGAGGCGCTGAAGGTCGAGCTTCGGAAGCTGGCGGGCCGGGGCGTCGAGGCGCTGACGGTGTCGCTGATCAACTCTTTCGCCAACCCGGCGCACGAACAGCAGGTTCGCGAGGTGGCCGGGGGCGTTCTGCCCGGCGTGCCGGTGTCGCTGTCCTCGGAAGTGGTTCCGGAGATGCAGGAATACGAGCGCACGATCACCACGGTCGCCAACTCCTATGTGCGTCCCAGGGTGGCCAGTTACGTGCGCAACCTTCAGCGGCAACTGGACGACACCATGAGCGGCGTGCAGCTGCATGTGCTGCGCTCCGACGGCGGCCTGGCCTCGGCCGAGGCCGCCGAGGCCTACCCGGTCAACCTGCTGATGAGCGGCCCGGCGGGCGGGGTGTCGGGCGCCATCTGGATTGCGGGTCAGGCCGGGCACAGGAACCTGCTTACCTTCGACATGGGCGGCACCTCCACGGATGTGGCGCTGGTTCAGGACGGGCAGGCCCAGCTCAGGCGTGAGACCACGGTAGGCGACGTGACGGTGCGCGCTTCCTCGGTGGATGTGCGCACGGTCGGCGCAGGCGGCGGTTCGATCGCCCATGTGCCGGAAGTTACCGGGGCGCTGCGTGTTGGCCCGCAGAGCGCCGGCGCCCATCCGGGTCCGGCGGCGTATGCGAAGGGAGGCGAAGAGCCCACGGTAACCGACGCCAACGTGGTGCTCGGCTACCTTCCGGCGGAGGTGCGCCTGGGCGGCGACATGAAGCTGGACCGGGGCCGCGCCGAAGCTGCCGTGCAGAAGATTGCCGACGCCCTGGGCCTGTCCCTGATGGAAGCGGCGTCCGGTATTGTCAGTCTGGTCAACGAGAACATGTACGGCGCGCTCCGGCTGGTGTCGGTCGAGCAGGGGCACGACCCGCGCGATTTCGCCCTGATCGCCTTTGGCGGCGCCGGGCCGCTGCACGCCAACGCCCTGGGCAAGCTCATGAGCTCCTGGCCGGTCATCATTCCGCCGGGTCCCGGGGTGCTGTGCGCCTACGGTGATGCGACTACGCGGGTGCGCAACGAAGCGTCGCGCACCTTCATCCGGCGCTTCACCCGCACCACGGCCGAGGAAGCAGTGGGGATCTTCACCGATCTGGCCGAACAGGCTTCGCAGACGCTCGACGAGGAAGGAATTCCCCGCAGCGACCAGACCCTCAGCTATCAGGCGGACATCCGCTACCATGGCCAGGGCCTCTTGCTGACGGTCGATTTCGAGCTGGAGGACCTGGGCCGGCAGGGTCTCGACGCCATCGGCTCCAGATTCGACAAGATGCACGAGCAACTCTTTACGTTTGCGCTGCCGGAAGACAAGGAGCTGGTCAATCTGCGCGCCGTGGCCGAAGGCAAGCCCACCGTGGTGCGCGCGCTCCGGGCGGAACAGGGCGATGCAAGCCCCGCAGCCGCGGAGATGCTCGCGCACGAAATCTACGTGGATGGCGGAATGCAGGAAGCAATGCTCTATGACCGATCCAGGCTCAAGGCCGGCAACGTGATTACCGGTCCTGCAATCGTTCTGGAGATGGACTCGACCACCTTGATTCTCCTCGGTCACGAGGGGAAGGTGGATGAGTACGGCAACATCCTGATTACCCCATCGGATTCCTGATTCGGAGTTACGCCATGCCTGCACAAATCGTGGAAAGCCGCCCGCGCCCCTTCAAGCGCGTGAAGCTGGATCCCATTACGCTGGACATTATCGAAAACGCGATGCTGAATGCGCGCTGGGAGATGGACGCAGTGCTGTTCCGCACCGCGATGTCACCCGGTATCCGCGAGCAGCATGACGAGTTTCCCATGATCGCCAACCTGGAAGGCAAGATGGTCGTGGGGCAGTTCGGCAGCTTCATTCACGGTTTCAAGGAGGCCTACGACGGCGCCATCGAGGAAGGGGACATGTTCCTGACCACCGATCCCTATTCCTGTAACGGAGCGGTAAGCCATGCGAACGACTGGCTGCTGCTGCGGCCCATCTACAAGGACGGGCGCCTGATCGCCTATGCTTCGATGTTCGGCCACATGACCGACATCGGCGGCAAGGTGCCGGGCAGCCTGCCGACCGATGCGCGGCAGATCTTCGAGGAAGGCATTCGGGTGCCGCCGGTGAAGATCTACAAGGACGATGTGCTTCAGGAGGATGTGCTCAGGCTGATCCTGCACAACTGTCGCCTGCCGCACTGGAACCGCAGCGACTTCAACGCCATCGTGGCCGCCATCCGCACTGCGGAAAAGCGCGTGATCGAAATGGCGGAGCGCTTCGGCGACGATGTCTACTACTCCGCGCTGGAAGAATTGCTGGATCGCAACAAGCGGGCCATGGGCAAGCTCATCCACATGACCGTGCCCACCGACAAGCAGCACTTCGAGGATTTCATCTGCGACGACGGTCTGGGCATGGGTCCGTACAAGATCAAGTGCGCCATGTGGCGGGAAGGCGACACCGTCATTTTCGATTTCGAGGGAACGGACCCGCAGTCCATCGGCTCGGTGAACTTCTACCTGAACGAGGAGATGTTCAAGATGTTCGCCGGCGTGTACATGATCATGGTGTTCGACCCGCAGATCATGTTCAACGACGGTTTCTACGATCTGATGGAGGTGCGGATCCCCGAGGGTACCCTGCTCAAGCCCAGGTTTCCGGCGGCGCTTTCATGCCGCACGCACGCGCTGGGGCGCATATTCGATGTGCTCGGCGGTCTGCTGGGGCAAGGCAACCCGGACTTTTTGTGCGCCGCCGGGTTTTCCGACAGCCCGCACTTCATGTATTCCGGCTACCGGCGCGCCGACGGCGAGTGGTACCAGCTCTACCAGATCGGCTTCGGCGGCGTTCCGGGCAAGCCTTTCGGCGACGGACCCGACGGCCATTCGCTGTGGCCCAGCTTTACCAACGTCCCCAACGAGTTCCTGGAGAGCTATTTCCCGCTGCGAATCGATGTGTACGAGACGCTGCCTGACAGCGGCGGCGCCGGGTTGCACCGGGGCGGCAACGCGCTGCGTGTGGGCTACCGCTTCCTGGAGCCGGGCGAAATCTCGATTCACGACGACCGCTGGTTGACCTATCCCTGGGGCGTGAACGGCGGGCTGCCCGGACAGCGCAGCCGCAAGATCCTGCATCGGGCCGACGGCAGCGAGGAGTTGCTGCCGTCGAAATGCGACCGCATCAAGGTGGAGCCCGGCGACCTGCTGTACTTCGACACCTGGGGAGGAGGCGGCTGGGGCGACCCGCTCAAGCGGCCGGTGGAGAAGGTGGGGTTCGATGTGGCCGCCGGCCTGGTCACCGTGGAGGGCGCGCGGCGCTACGGCGTGGTGTGCGACGAGAACGGCGAAGCCGACGAAGAGGCTACCGGGAAGCTGCGCGCCGAGATGGCCGCCGAACGTGGCGACACCCGGTTGTTCGACTTCGGCGGCGCCATCGAGGAGCTCAAGGCCCGCTGCGAAGAAGAAACCGGACTGCCGGCGCCCGCCGCGCCCGAATTCCAGAGCTGGTTCCGCCGCACCGCCGCCTGACCGGGGCTCCGGGGCTGGGCGCCTTGCTGCATCGTCAGTTCACGGGGAGCGTGGCTTGCCGGCGTAGCGCCGAACGGGTTGCGTCATCCAGGCCGCGCAGCACCGTGTTGATCAGATAGGCGTTGTCCCATTCAGGGGCGGCAGGAGGCCGTTTGCCCAGCCGCGCGACGATCAGACGGGCGGATGGAACGATGTAGACGACCTGATTGGAGTTGCCGTCGAACAGGAACAGGTCGTGGGCCAGATAGGGCTCGCTGTGCAGGGTCTCGCCGATGTTCCTGTCGGGATGGGCCGCCCCGCGACGCCGGGTGTAACGCCCCGCCACGTAAACACCCAGCCCCGCGTGCGGATTTTGCGGGGTGGCGGCGCTCATTTCGTCCACAAAGCCTTCCGGCAGCAATTGCCGGCCATGCGCCTTGCCGTCGTTGATCAGCAGGATCGCCAGCCGGAGCCAGGTTTCCGCCGGCAGGAGCCAGCAGCATCCGGCATGTGCCGTGCCGCCCTCGCGGTTCATCCACACTTGCCCCCCCATCGCCCCGAGCGGCGCCAGGATTTCCCGTGAAACCCAGTCTTCGTACTCGATCCCGGTGGCGCGTTCGATAAGCGGCGCCACCAGTTCTGCGTTGGCGTTGGAATACTCGTAGCGGCTGCCCGGTTCGTCGGTCAGCGGATAGTCGTTGATCAGGACTTCGTCGTGTCGCGGATGCAGATAGGCGCGATTGAGGATGTCGTCGATATCGGGGGCCGGCGCCTGAGGCTTGAGGCCCGATCGCATGCCCAGCAGGTGCCGGATGCGGATTGCGGCCCTTGGCGTTCCGCGCCACTCGTGAAAATAGTCCGCCGCCGCTTCGTCGAGCGAGGCGATGTGGCCCTTGCGCATCGCTCTCCCCACGGCAATTACCGACAGGGGTTTGGCCAGCGAAAGCGACACCAGCGGCGTTTCCCGGCTGGCGCCGCCGAAATACGCCTCGGCTTCCAGCGCTCCGTCGCGCCAGATCAGCAGCGCGGTGGAGTTCATGGCCCGGGCGTATTCCGTTGCGGCTTCCGTTGCCGCCGTCGAAATGCCTGGCGTCATCGCCTTTTCGAGCGGAACGGGATTCGCCGCGCCCGCCACGGTCTTGAGCGGATCATAGGCCGCCAGACCGCCGCTTCCGCCGCCGATGCGCTCCGCCAGAGCCCGGAAGCGCTGGCGGTACAGGGCCTCGTCTTTCTCTCCGTAGCTGCGGGAGGTCTGGGCTTCTTCGCCCTGGGCGCTTGCAGGCAGCCACGGCGCCGCGGCCAGCACATGGAGTGCAACGGCCAGCACGGCAAGAGCGTAACGACGGGGGGCAAGACGCACGAACCGGGAGTATATGCGCCGCATGCGCCGCCGAGCCCGGGCTTTTCGCCGGATTCGCGGAATTCCGGGCGAGAGCCGCCGCGGTTCGGCGCGCGCTCGCGAGAATGAGCAGGGCCGGGCCTGCGGTAGAGCAAGCATGGGCGCGCCGGGCGTGGCGGAATCGTCCGGAACCCGCAAAGGGCATATGCGGGTTCACTGCATACGGGGCCGGAAGTAGCCCATGAGTTCCGATTCCTGGGCCGCCAGAAGAGCTGAAAGGCAAACCGGAAACCGCCCATGAGTTCCGATTTCTCGATCGGGATGCGAAACTTGTCAGCGCGATTGCAAACTGTCCGGCTGCGGGGCAGGATGAAGGGGCCGTTCGCCGGGATATGTTCCGTGCTGCGGGCGGCGAAGCGACAATTCACCGGAGGGATGCGACATGGCCCGGGGAAGACCGAGAAAACAGCAAGGCAAGGCTGCCGGCCAATCGAACGGGGGCGCCATCACCGGCCACGAGGCCAAGTTGTGGGCGATGGCCGACGCCCTGCGCGGCTCGATGGACGCGGCGGAGTACAAGCATGTCGTCCTCGGGCTGATCTTCCTGAAATACATCTCCGACGCCTTCGAGGAGCGCCATGCGGCGGTACTGGCCGATCCCGACGGAGGCGCAGAGGCCGCCGAGGACCGCGACGAGTACACCGCCAAGGGCATCTTCTGGGTGCCGCCGGAGGCCCGCTGGGATCACCTGAAGGCGCAGGCGCGGCAACCGACCGTGGGTCAGACCGTCGACGACGCGATGGCGGCAGTCGAACGGGACAACCCGGCGCTCAAGGGTGTGCTGCCGAAGGACTATGCCCGTCCGGCGCTCGACAAGCAGCGGCTCGGCCAGCTCATCGACATGGTCGGCAATATCCGGGTGGGCGATGCGCAGGCGCGTTCGCGCGATGTGCTGGGCCGGGTCTACGAGTATTTCCTGTCGCAGTTCGCCAGCGCCGAAGGCAGGAAGGGCGGCGAGTTCTACACCCCGCGTTGCGTGGTGAAGCTGCTGGTCGAGATGCTGGAGCCGTATCGGGGCCGGGTCTACGACCCCTGCTGCGGCTCGTCGGGGATGTTCGTGCAGTCGGTCGAGTTCATCCGCGCGCACGCCACCGGCAACGGCAATGGCGGCAAGGCGCGCGGCGATATCTCCATCTACGGGCAGGAGTCCAACTACACGACCTGGCGGCTGGCGAAGATGAACCTCGCCATTCGCGGTATCGAAGGCCGGATCGCCCACGGCGACAGCTTCCACAACGACCGCCACCCCGATCTGAAGGCCGACTTCATCCTCGCCAATCCGCCGTTCAACGTATCGGACTGGGGCGGCGAGCATCTGACCGGGGACAAGCGCTGGCAGTACGGCGCGCCGCCGCCGCGCAACGCCAACTTCGCATGGTTGCAGCACATGGTCCACCATCTGGCGCCCGGGGGCACGGCGGGTGTTGTGCTGGCCAATGGCTCCATGTCGTCGTCGCAATCGGGCGAGGGCGAGATCCGCAAGAACCTGATCGAGGCGGGCCTCGTGGACTGCATGGTGGCCCTGCCGGGGCAGTTGTTCTACTCGACGCAGATTCCGGCCTGCCTGTGGTTCCTGGCGCGGGATCGTGGCCGCGACGGCGGTAACAGCGGCGACAGTGGCAACGGCAGGCGCCCTGCTGGCCAGCACGGCGAAATCCTGTTCATCGACGCGCGTTCGCTGGGGCGCATGGTGGACCGCACCCACCGCGAACTGACCGACGACGACATCGCCCGCATCGCCGGCGCCTACCATGCCTGGCGCGGCGGGGATGGCGCGGCCGCGTACGCCGATGTGCCCGGCTTCTGCCGGAGCGCGTCGCTGGAGGAGGTTCGCAAGCATGGCCATGTGCTGACTCCTGGCCGCCATGTCGGCGCACCGCCGCAAGAGGACGACGGTGAGCCGTTCGAGGAAAAGATGAAGCGTTTGGTCGTGCAGTTACGCGAACAGCAAGCCGAAGGCGCGAAGCTGGATACGGAGATCGGGAAGAATCTGGAAGCGTTGGGGTTCGGGAAGGATTGATGGCAGCCGTCCATTATCATGAAGGGGGATTTCCTCCCGAAGATCGGATCGAATGGCCGAGGTTGATCCCGTTCATCGGACCAGCGGCCGCGGCACTGGCGCGTTATGACGGGATGCTCGCCGCAATTCCCAACCCCGAAGTCCTGCTTGCGCCGCTAACCACTCAGGAAGCAGTGCTCTCTTCGCGTATTGAAGGCACACAAGCCACCATGGGCGAAGTACTGGAATTCGAGGCCGGGCGTGAACCCGATTCGCCAGCGCGCCGAGACGACATTCGCGAGGTACTCAACTATCGCGCCGCCATGCGTCAAGCGGCAACATCGCTGGAGAAGTTGCCGCTCTCCCAAAGAGTTATCCGGGAGGCGCACGAGATATTGATGAGCGGAGTGCGGGGCCACGGCAAGTCGCCCGGTGAATACCGGCGTATCCCCAACTGGATCGGTCCGCCCGGTTGTACCATTGATAACGCCAGTTTCGTCCCCATCGGCGCGGAAAAACTTCCCGGCGCTCTGAGCGTGTGGGAGCGCCACATTCATGCGGAATCTCCCGACAAGCTGGTGCAACTAGCCATCCTTCATGCCGAATTCGAGGCCCTGCACCCATTCCTGGATGGAAACGGACGCCTTGGACGAATGCTGGTACCCCTTTTCCTTTGGCAAGTCGGCCTCATCCGCGCGCCCATGTTCTACATCAGCGCCCACTTCGAGGCGCGTCGCGACGCCTACTACGACGGTCTGCTCGCCGTCTCCCGCGATGACGACTGGACAGGATGGTGCCGATTTTTCCTTGAAGCAGTGCGCAAACAAGCCGAGGATAACTCCGGGAAGGCCTCCAGAATTCTCAATCTGTATGAAGAAATGAAGGGCCGCATACCTGCCATTACTCGTTCCCGATACGCCGTCCGCGCATTGGACTGGATGTTTGAGTGTCCTATCTTCAGGAGTACCGATTTCATCGCCAACGCGGGCATTCCAAAGCAGACAGCACAACGGATCCTCAAGATTCTTCGAGAAGGCGGCATACTGAAGGCTATCATTGAAGGGCAGGGACGCCAGCCTTCCGTCCTGATATTTCCCGAGCTGCTGGATATTGCAGAGGGTAATGGCGTATTTTGAGCCTCATCCATGATACACAAAGACAGTTGTGTATCACTTTTTGCAAAATATGAGGCACAAAACGGTTTGCTGTTCATACGTTAGCCACAAAAGGCCGACATCCGGGAGGCGGGGCATGAGCATTGACACCACCTTTCTGCGACGCTGTATCGGGGCGCTGGAAACTGCTTTCGGCGAGATCGCCAAGTATCGCAGGATGGAGGACGACTTCATATACGACATTTATCGCGCCGCCTGCGTAAAGGAGTTCGAGTTGGTGCTGGAGCAGAGCGGCAAGCTGTTGCGCAAGCGGCTTGCCGCCTTCTTCGCCAGCAACAGGCAGGCTGACCGTCTTGTTTTCAAGGACATGTTCCGGCATGCCGCCCGACACGGACTGATAGACACCGATGCAGCGGAACGCTGGCTTGGTTATCGCGACAACCGCAGCGATACCGCGCACGATTATGGCGAAAGTTTCGCCGAGGCCACGCTGAAGCTGCTGCCCGAGTTCATTGCCGACGCCAGGTCTCTGGCGAACACGCTCGAAGCAGCGGCGGATGACTGACCGGCTGCATCTCGAGCCACGGCATCGCAAAGTGCTGGAGGCGCTGTTGCGGGAGCATCTGCCCGATGTGGAGGTGTGGGCCTGTGGCAGCCGCGTCAACGGGCGGAGCCATGATGGCAGCGATCTCGATCTGGTACTGCGCGGGCCAGGGCTGAAAGAGATTCCGGCGGGCAATCTGGCGGACTTCAAGGAGGCATTGCAGGAATCGAACATCCCCTTCCTGGTCGAAGCCCGCGACTGGGCGCGCCTGCCGGAGCGGTTCCACCAAGAGATTGAGCGCGAGCATGTGGTGCTGGCGCCACTCGGCACGATGAAGGCTGCTCGCGCCGACGGAGTGGATGCGCAGGCTCCGCCAGAGCATTCCAGCGCTCTTGATCCGGCGCGACGACCTGAAAGTGCTTGGCCAGCCGCAACTATCGAGGAGCTTTCCGAGAAAGTGGCCATGGGTCCCTTCGGGTCGTCGATCAAGGTTGAGACCTTTGTGCCTGAGGGCGTTCCTATCATCAGTGGACAGCATCTTCGCGGCATTCGGGTTGACGATACGCCCGGTTTCAACTTCATCACTCCAGAGCACGCGACGCGACTCAAGAACGCCAATGTTCGCCGTGGCGATGTGGTTTTCACCCATGCAGGCAACATTGGGCAGGTCGCCTATGTGCCGGAATTCTCACGTTTCGACCGCTACGTCATTTCACAGAGACAGTTCTACATGCGTTGCGACCAATCAAAGGTTATTCCCGATTTTGTCGCTTTGTATTTCACCTCATCCGAAGGCCAACACAAGTTACTTGCCAATGCATCACAGGTGGGGGTTCCGTCCATCGCGCAGCCTGTAACCTATCTGCGAACAATCGAGATTCCTCTCCCGCCCCTTTCCGAGCAACGCGCCATTGCGCATGTCCTTGGCGCGCTGGACGACAAGATCGAACTGAACCGGCGCATGAACGAGACGCTGGAAGCGATGGCGCAAGCCATCTTCAAGGACTGGTTCGTCGATTTCGGACCGGTCCGGGCAAAGACAGAAGGCCGCGAACCCTACCTGCCTCCCGAAATATGGAAACTGTTTCCCGATGCGCTCGACGACGAGGGGAAGCCAGTCGGATGGACATTCTCGGAAATCGGCAAGGAGGTCCAAGTTATTGGCGGCGGAACTCCCAGCACGAGAGAGCCTTCTTACTGGGATGGTGGCGAACACCACTGGGCCACCCCGAAGGACCTCTCCAAGCTGAAGTCGCCGACGCTACTTGACACGAACAGGAAGATTACCGATGCCGGAGTAAGCAAGATAAGCTCCGGGCTCTTGCCGGTCGGCACCGTTCTTTTGTCCTCGCGTGCTCCGATTGGCTACCTCGCAATCGCTGAAGTGCCAACCGCCGTTAACCAAGGGTTCATCGCTATGGTTTGCCAGAAACAGCTTTCAAACATCTTTGTTCTATTCTGGTGCCACAAGAACCTTGATTACATCAAGGATATATCAAGCGGCTCGACCTTCGCCGAGATCAGCAAGAAAGTATTTCGCCCTATACCAGTGCTCGTCCCAGCCGAGTCAGCGCTTTCTGTCTTTGAGTGCGCCGTGCGCCCTCTGTATGACCGCGTTGTCGCAAACGAGAGAGAAACTGAATCGCTTGCGCAAACCCGCGACCTCCTGCTCCCCAAGCTCATCTCCGGTCAGATACGCCTTCGCGAAACCAGGAAGTTGATTGAGAAGGTCGTATGACACCAATTACCCGGATATCGCGTTTACGCAGTTGCGGCGTTTTTCGAAGCTTCACATGGCCGCCCAATTTGCCGGAATTCAAGCGGTACAACCTGATTTACGGCTGGAACGGGACCGGGAAAACAACACTGAGCCGTATATTTCGCAATCTGGGGCGCCGCGAGCAACCAGAGACGGGAGAGGTCGTTTTACGCACTGAGGACAGAAATGTAACAGGAGAAGAGTTTCCGCAGTCGAACCTACAGGTCCGTGTCTTCAACCGCGACTTCATCGAACAAAGCGTGTTTTCTGTCAAGAGTGGGGAGATGCCGTCCATCTTTGTTTTGGGCACGGAAAGTGCCGAAAAACAGCAGGAAGTGGAAAGACTGAAGCAGCAACTTGTGATAGCCCAGTCACAATTTGAGTCTGCCGAGAGCAATAAAAATAAAGCTTCCCAAAATTTCGACCGGTTCTGCATCGACCGTGCAAGGGTAATCAAGGACACTCTCCGGTCGAGTGGTCAAAATTCGTATAACAACTACAACAAATCCGATTTCCGGGACGAAGCAACCAAGATGCTGAAGTCCGGCGACCGTGCCACTTACCGCCTTACCGAAGCTGATCGTGGAAGGTTGCTCTCTCAACACCAAGCGACACCGAAAGATAAAGTAACGGAACTCGCTTATGCGATGCCGAATCTCGAATCGGTCACAGACCGCGTATCGGAGCTCCTGCAAACAACAGTTGTGTCAGCAGCGATTGATACCCTGAAAGACGATGCTGAACTCGCCTCTTGGATTCGGCAGGGTTTGGCATTACACCAAGGTCGAGATATCGAGAAATGCCAGTTCTGCGAACAGGCTCTGCCGGAGCATCGACTTGCTGCGTTGGAAGGGCATTTCAACGACCACTATGAACAGTTCATTCAGCGCATAAACCAAGAGATTGATACGCTGAAGAAAATGGAAAGGCGGTTGAAAGAGTTTGAATCCGCGCTGCCGAACGAGGAAAAACTGTACGATGAATATCATGCCGAGTTTCGGGTTGCGAAAACACAACTTACCGATGTGCTGCAACAGCTTGAGGAATTTCTGAATGCCGCGACGCAAGCTTTGGAGGGCAAGAAGAGCAAGGTTTTCGAATCTGCCAAGCTGGATATTGAAACGCCGCCCTTGAAAGCGGAAGCAGCCGCAAATCTCAATTCATTAATTCAAAAGCACAATCAGGCATCCAAAGAGCTCGAAACACGGCGTAAAAAAGCGCGGAAGCGGCTGGCTGACGACATGATCGCAGAAAATCTGGAAGAATTTGTCAACTTGAAGGAAGGCACGGATACCACGAAGACGACTGTAGAAACAACGAAAAAAGAGGTCGAGCACCTCGGTGCTAAAGTCTTGAGGCTGGAGCGGGAGATCACTGAGCATCGCCGTCCCGCTGAGGAGCTGAACGAAGAGCTCCGAAAGTATCTCGGGCACGACGAGCTACGCGTGGAGATCAAGGAAACCGGTTATACGATCACCCGAGGCAGGATGCCGGCCAATTCTTTGAGTGAGGGCGAAACCACGGCCATCGCACTTTTGTATTTCCTGAAGTCTTTACAAGGCAGGGACTTTACGCTTGAAAACGGTGTTGTCGTGCTCGACGATCCGGTGTCGAGCCTTGATGCCAATGCGTTGTTCCTTGCCTCCGGCCTTATTCGGGAGCGCACGAAAGATGCAGGCCAGCTATTTGTCCTGACCCACAACTTCTCGTTCTTCAGGCAGGTTCGTAATTGGTTTCGTCATGTGAAAGGGCAGAATAAGTCAAACAAAGACAAACGCCCTGTACGCTTCTTCATGCTTGAACCTTCGTCGGAAGACAATGTGCGGAGCAGCACCATTCGATCACTCGACCCGCTGCTTGAGAAGTACGAATCGGAATACCATTACTTGTTCAGTCAGGTTTACCAAGCGTCAAATTCATCAGAGTCTCGAAGTTTGGGAAAGAATTACATTCTCCCGAACATCGCCAGGCGGATGTTGGAGACCTTTCTCGCATTTCGTTTCCCGCACATCTCCTCGGGAAATCTGCGGGAAAAGCTGAAGAAGGTTCAATTCGACGAAACGAAGAAGCTCAGGATAATCCGGTTTCTGAACACGTACTCACACAGCCTCGCTGTAGGTGAACCGGAGCACGACTTGACGGCGCTTGCCGAAGGGTCAGGTGTGCTGAATGACCTGTTGGAGATGATCAGGTCGGTGGATGAAGCACACCACTCGGCCATGGTGCAACTTTGTAAATCCGAAGGTGAATTAAGCGCCGGCGGGAGATGAGACAGGATTGGCGAGAATAGGGGAATGAACGCGACGACAGGGCAAGGCGGGGCGCCGCCGCGTATCGAACGCCTCAAGGTGCGGAATTTTCGTGCGCTGCGAGATGTCGAGTTGAAGCATCTGACGCCCCTTACCGTGTTGCTTGGCCCCAATGGCAGCGGGAAATCCACGGTGTTCGATGTATTCGCATTTCTGGCCGAGTGTTTCGAGGGCGGGTTGCGCCGCGCGTGGGAGAAGCGTGGCAAGGCCCGGGAATTGAAGTCGCGTGGCGGAGAGGGTTCGGTGCTGATTGAAATCGCATACCGTGAACAACCTCGCAAGCCCTTGATCACTTATCACCTGGAAGTCGATGAGAAAAATGGTCGGCCTTTTGTGGCGATGGAATGGCTCCGCTGGAAGCGGGGGAGCTATGGGGCGCCCTTCAGGTTCCTCGACTACGCCAACGGAAGCGGGTGGGTCATTTCGGGAGAATTGCCCGACAAGCAAGACGAACGAATCGAAGTTCCGCTGAGTTCTCCGGACACTCTGGCGGTCAACGCGCTGGGCCAGTTGGCGGAAAATCCCCGTGTTGTCGCGCTGCGCGACTTGATCATGGGATGGCATGTGTCTTATCTTTCGTCCGAAGATGCAAGAGGACAGCCGGAAGCGGGGCCGCAGGAACGCCTGAGCAAGACCGGAGACAATCTGGCCAATGTGATCCAGCATCTGTCCGAAGAGCATCCCGAACGCCTGAAACTCATTTTCAGCAGGCTTCGGGAACGGGTTCCCAAAATTGAAAGGGTGGCTGCGGACCCGATGCCGGACGGAAGACTGCTGCTGCGGATCAAGGACACCCCGTTTGCCGAGCCGGTCAGGGCCCGGTTCGCATCGGACGGTACGCTCAAGATGCTCGCCTATCTGGCCTTGCTGCACGATCCTGTTCCGCCTCCGTTTATCGGTATCGAGGAACCGGAAAACTTCCTGCATCCCCGTCTGCTCTATGGGCTTGCGGAAGAATGTCGGGCGGCGGGCGGCGCCACGCAAATCGTCGTGACCACCCATTCGCCGTTCTTTCTCGACGCGTTGCGGCCCAGGGAAGTGCGAGTGCTCTGGCGCGACGAGTCCGGTTACACGCAGTGTCATTCCCTGCATCAGAACAGGAAAGTCAGGGCGTTCATGGACGCTGGCGCCCAACTGGGCGATCTTTGGATGGAAGGTCAATTCGGGGTTGGAGACCCCTTGACCGAAGGAGGAATGCCGGCGCGGGGCTGGAGCGAAAACTGACATGTCCGCCTCCCATCTCGAGTTTCATGTGGAAGAGCGTTCCATGGAAGCCTTCCTGAAAGCTTGGCTGGCAAAGCTTCTGCCGGAAGCTTGCACTTTCCATGTTTACTCTTACTCGGGCAAGCCGGCAATGTTGCGAAATATAGGGAGTCGCCTTGAGGCCTATGCGAAATGGATCCCTGCCGAGTATCGCATCGTGGTGGTTGTGGACCGCGACGAAGACCGTTGCAAGAAGCTCAAGCAGCGCATGGAGAGAATTTGCGAAGAAGCCGGGCTTCGATCAAGGCGGGTCGCTGGCGGTCAGGATTGGCAGGTAGTAACAAGGATCGCAATCGAGGAACTCGAGGCGTGGTATTTCGGCGATTGGTCGGCAGTATGTGCGGCTTATCCCCGGGTTTCGAATCATATTCCCCGAAAAGCGCCTTATCGTGATCCCGATGCAATCAAGAGCGGCACATGGGAGACATTCGAGAAAATCCTTCAGAACCACGGATATTTCAAGCAGGGACTGGCGAAAATGGAGGCTGCCAGTACTATCGGAAGACACTTCGATCCGTGCATCAATAGCTCCCGCAGCTTCAAGGCATTTCGCAATGCCATCATCGAGGCTACCACTTGAGGTTTACCGAACCTGATGTCGAGGCAACTGCCCTCGAATGTCTTGATGGCCGGGCGCGCCGGGTTGGCGGCATGGCCGCGACAAACAGCGCGCGTTGGACGGCGACGCGCCGGACTGCCCCGAACGTTTCGGAGCGCATGAGCGAACATTCCCTCCAAGGGCAAGATCGCGTCCGTTCGCAACCTGGAAGATAGCCCATGCGTCCTCTGGATAGTCTGGAAATCCGTGGCTTCAAGTCGATCAGACACGCCGACTTCGAGCCCCGGTCCCTGAACGTTCTGATCGGCCCGAATGGCGCCGGCAAGACGAACCTCATCGACTTGTTTCGCATGATAAAGCAGGCTATCGCCATTCAGGAGGGGTTCCATGCGGCCGTCATCGATGTCGCCGAATGTCGCCCCGACCGCTTCCTGCCCCACATCCAGCCCCATGAGTTCGAGGCGCTGCTGTTCTCGGATCCCGGGAAGTTCGCGCTGGTGGAGCCAGCATGGCGGAAGTACGCAGGTCAACTCGAAGGAGCGTGGCGGCCGCCTTCCACCCCCGAGCATATCAACGATGGCTCCGAAACCCATCCTTCGGCCCGTTTGCGGAATCTGCTCCGTCCTCGTTACAGCAAGGTGCGTCACGGGAGCGCCGTTTCAGCCCGTGTTGGCCTGGATCGCATGCGCGTCGAGTGCTGTCATTTCGGCAGTTGGCTGGCGCGCGTGGAAGGGCTTACTCCCTTGCGAGAACGAGCCTGAGGCCGGGCGTGGCCTACCTGTCCGAATCGGTTGTGGAGCACGCTGCGCTCGAATGGTTTCGAGAGCTTGGCTATGACGTGGTCGGAGGCCCCGACATGCCGCCCGGGCCGCAGGCGCTCAGGAAGAGCTATGAGGGCACGATCTTTCCTTCGGTGGTGCGCGGCGCCTTGGGCCGTCTCAATCCCGGCGTGCCGGCGGAAGCCCTGGAGGACGCTTTTCGCAAGCTGACCCGGGTGGAAGGCGCAACGCTGGAGGCCCGCAACCGCGCTTTCCACCGGATGGCTATTGAGGGCGTCAACGTTGAATACCACAACGCGGACGGCGCAACCCGGGGCGCGCAGGTTCGAGTCTTCGACTTCGACAATCCCGACGGCAACGACTGGCTGGCAGTCAATCAGTTCACGGTGATCGAGAACAGGCGCGAGCGCCGACCGGACATCGTGCTGTTCGTCAACGGCCTGCCGCTCGGCGTCATCGAGCTCAAGAACCCGGCGGACGAGGACGCAACGGTGCGGGCGGCGTGGCGGCAACTTCAGACCTACAAGGCCGAGATTCCGTCGCTGTTCGCGTTCAACGCGGCGCTCGTTGTCTCGGACGGGGTGGAGGCCAGGATTGGCGCGCTGACCGCCGGGCTGGAGTGGTTCAAGCCCTGGCGGACCATTTCGGGCGAAGCTCTGGCCCCGGTGTTTCTGCCCCAGCTCCAGGTAGTGATCGAGGGCGTGTTCGAAAAGCGCCGTTTTCTTGCCTTTCTTCGCGACTTCATCGTGTTCGAGGACGATGGCGGCGGCACGCTCGTCAAGAAGATGGCAGGCTACCACCAGTTCCATGCCGTTGAAACAGCGGTTGCGGAAACGTTGCGGGCAGCCGAGGCGCAGCGGGTATCAAGCGCCCGGGAGCCGGTCACGCTCGGCCGCTACGAGTCCGGCCGCAAGCCGGGCGGCAAACCTGGCGACCGGCGAATCGGCGTGGTCTGGCACACGCAGGGATCAGGCAAGAGCCTGACCATGGCCTTCTACGCCGGGCGGATCGTCCGCGAGCCGGCCATGGCCAACCCGACGGTCGTGGTCCTGACCGACCGCAACGACCTCGACGGCCAGCTTTTTGCGACCTTCGCCCGTTGCCGCGACCTGCTGCGCCAGCCGCCGGCGCAGGCGGAAAGTCGCGCCGACCTGCGAGCCCGGCTTGCGGTCGAACAGGGCGGCGTGGTGTTCACCACCATCCAGAAGTTCTTTCCCGGGGAGAAGGGCGACCGCCATCCGCTGTTGTCAAATCGCCGCAACATCGTGGTGATCGCCGACGAAGCGCATCGCAGCCAGTACGACTTCATCGACGGCTTCGCTCGCCACATGCGCGACGCCTTGCCCAACGCCTCGTTCATCGGCTTCACCGGCACGCCTGTCGAGCTTCAGGACGCCAACACCCGCGCCGTATTCGGTGACTATGTCAGCGTCTACGACATCCAGCGCGCGGTAGAGGATGGCGCAACGGTGCCGATCTACTACGAGGGCCGGCTTGCCGCGCTGACCCTCGACGAAGCCGAACGGCCCAACATCGACGCAGGCTTCGAGGAGGTAACCGAAGGTGAGGAAATCGACCGCAAGGAAAAACTCAAGACCAAATGGGCGCAACTCGAAGCCATAGCAGGTGCGGAGAAGCGTATCGCCCTGGTTGCCGGGGACCTCGTCGGGCACTTCGAGGCGCGCCTCGAGGCAATGGAAGGCAAGGCGATGGTCGTGTGCATGAGCCGGCGCATCTGCATCGACCTCTACCGCGAACTGGTGCGCCAGCGCCCGGAATGGCGCGATGAAGATGATGCGCGCGGCCAGCTCAAGGTGGTGATGACCGGCGCGGCTTCCGACCCGCCGGACTGGCAGCCGCATATCCGCAACAAGCCGCGCCGCGAGGCGCTGGCCAAACGGTTTCGCGATCCGGGCGACCCGCTCCGCGTGGTGCTGGTGCGCGACATGTGGCTGACCGGCTTCGATGCGCCGAGCCTGCACACGATGTACGTGGACAAGCCGATGCGCGGCCACGGACTGATGCAGGCCATCGCCCGCGTCAACCGGGTGTTCCGGGACAAGCCGGGCGGACTGGTGGTGGATTATCTCGGTCTCGCGCACGAGCTCAGGCAGGCGCTGGCGACCTACACCGAGAGCGGCGGCACGGGAAAGAGCACGCACAACCAGTCCGAAGCAGTGGCGGCGATGCAGGAGAAATACGAGGTCTGTCGCGATCTGTTTCATGGCTTCGACTACGCGGGATGGATTGACGGCACGGCGACGGAGCGCGTATCCCTGCTGCCGGCGGCCCAGGAACACATCCTGGCCCAGGAGGACGGCAAGGAGCGCTGTCTGCGGGCGGTGCGCGATTTGTCCCGGGCCTTTGCCCTTGCCGTGCCGCACGAGGACGCGACCCGCATTCGCGACGAGGTGGCGTTCTTCCAGGCCATGCGGGCGGTGCTGGCCAAGCGCGCCGAGGGGAGCGCGCGGACGGAAGAGGATCTCGACCACGCCGTCCGCCAGATCGTTTCGCGGTCGGTGGCGTCGCAAGGAGTCCTGGATATCTTCGCCACTGCCGGGCTGGACAAGCCCGACATCTCGATCCTGTCCGAGGATTTCCTGGCCGAGGTGCGGGACATGCCCCAGCGCAATCTCGCGGTCGAACTGCTGCAGAAGCTGCTGAAAGGCGAAGTCGCCGCGCGCCGCCAAAAGAATGTCGTTCAGGCGCGATCCTTCGCCGAGATGCTGGAGCAGACATTGCGCCGCTACCGCAACCGCGCCGTCGAGGTTGCGCAGGTGATCGAGGAGCTGGTCCAGCTTGCCCGCGACCTGCGCAAGGCGAATGCCCGCGGGGAGGAACTGGGGCTGTCGGAGGACGAGCTTGCCTTCTACGACGCGCTGGAGACCAACGACAGCGCGGTTCAGGTGCTCGGCGACGAGTCGCTTCGCGGCATCGCACGAGAGCTGGTCGAGACCGTGCGTGGCAACGTCACCATCGACTGGACACTGCGCGAGAATGTCCGCGCCAATCTTCGCCGACTGGTGAAGCGCGTCCTGCGCAAGCACGGCTATCCGCCCGACAAACAGGAGAAGGCAACGCGCACCGTGCTCGAACAGGCGGAGGCCCTGTCCGCAGGATGGGCGCGGTGATGCGCAAACGGCGGCGAAGCAATGCAGTTGCCTTCCGCGCAGCAATTCCCGCCAAGCGTGGCAATGCTCGAAAATCAGCTCCGGTCCAACGCCTGAATGGTCACAAGCTTGGGTATTCGGCCCCAAACGAACGACTCTGCATCGTTAGCGGGAATTGCTGCCTTCCGCGAAGGAGCGAAGCTGTTTGATGGTGCGTAGCTGCCGCGCCTGAATATCCGCGATCATCCTCGAATGATTCAACAGACACCCGGACATGTAACATCGGTTTGAAGGGGGCGAGGAAGGCGAGAAGATGCGAAATATCGGTGCTGTCGACGACGCGACGGAAGCGCAGTGGTTCGTCGACGGTCTGGCGAAGTCTCAAGATGTTGTGGGTGGCCTTGTTCCTCGTTGTTTCGATGCCTACGCGAGAATCCTGCATCCGGCTTGGCGGGTAAGGCGCGAGTCCGGGCGGCTTGTTCGTTCGCCGATTCGCTGGTCGGAGATTGCCAATCAGCGCGGAACGATTGCGCATCGGTTGATGCAATGGCCGCAAGTATGGGGCCTTCCCGTCTTCGATGACTCTGCAATAGAAGCGTGCGTGGAGGCAGGTCTTGCACCCGTCGGGTGCCCCGACGAAGGACGGCTGCCGCCGCAGGTTGCGCAAGCGATGTGCGATGTGTTGTCGGCCCATGTCGGGTCGGCGGCGCCATGCTGGTTTGGCGTTTGGGTCGGCTTCGGGCACGCATACAAGGAGGGAGTTCCTGCAACCCGACGCCTGTCGAGCAAGTATAGGGAGTGGGACCTGTTCCGGGCGCCGCTGGACACTTTGACGGCAAATTTTTTTTCTGCAGGCGAGGACTTTTTCCAGTCGGCCAACATGGCATGGCCGGAAGACCGGAGTTGGTGCACCGTAACGGGCATAGACATGAATTCAACTTATGCAGGGGGGAGCACAGCGCTGATTGAGGCTATATGCCGGAAAGCGAAGCTCGAAGCCCACGAGGCGTATTTGGACGATCCGATTTGGCAAGACGCGGAGAACCCACCGGCCCCCGGGAATTTCCGGCTTGGTTTGATCTGCGAGGACAATGTGGCTTGGGGTCTGCCGTTTCGGAAACGGATGGACAAGGCCATGGGTCGACTGATTCCGGCGCCGAGGTCTCGCAGGCGCATGACGATAGATGGCCGATTTTTTGGCGAGCCGGACGTGAAAAACAAGTGATTGCAGTAGGCGGAAAGCCGTCTCAAGAGAGCTCCTTGAAGCGCAGCGCTGTTGGCCGGCGGGTTGCACTCGACCTTCTGAGGAAGGCCACGGACGACCAGACCGTCGACTTTCGGGAAGGTCAGTGGGAGGCCATTGATGCCCTGGTAAACAGGCGCGAACGCCTGCTTGTCGTGCAGCGCACGGGATGGGGCAAGAGCGCGGTTTACTTCATCGCCACACGCCTTCTCCGGGACCGCGGGCGGGGAACCACTCTTGTTGTTTCCCCACTCCTTGCCCTGATGCGAAATCAGATCGAGGCCGCCAATCGGTTGGAACTCCGCGCACTGACCATCAATTCGACAAACTAAGGATGTCTGGCCGGAACAGGAGCGTGCCGTACATAATGATGAAGCGGATGTTCTTCTGATTTCGCCGGAACGGCTGGCAAACGACCATTTCGTTGAAAATGTGCTGAGTCCCATTGCCGGACGAATTGGCTTGCTGGTGGTCGATGAGGCGCATTGCATCTCCGATTGGGGCCACGACTTTCGCCCCGACTACCGGCGCTTTGTAAATGTCCTGCAGCAAATCCCTGAAAGTGTGCCGGTGGTCGCCACGACAGCGACAGCCAACAATCGCGTGGTAGAGGACATTCGGGCTCAGCTTGGCGACATCGGTATCCAGCGCGGAACCTTGATGCGCCAAAGTCTCGCCTTGCAGACGTTGCGCTTGCCTTCACAGGCGGAGCGATTGGCATGGCTTGCGGACCACATCAACTCCCTGCCCGGCGCCGGTATCATTTACACGCTCACCAGGCGTGATGCGGATCAGGTTGCAGACTGGCTCCAGGCACATGGAGTCTCGGCTCGTGCCTACTACAGCAACGTGAACAACGAGGGCTTCGAGGACTCGGACGCCTATCGCCAGCGCCTCGAAGGGCAGCTGTCGGCAAACGAAATAAAGGCATTGGTGGCCACGACCGCCCTTGGCATGGGATACGATAAACCGGATCTTGGTTTCGTCATCCACTATCAGGCGCCGAGTTCGGTGGTGGCGTACTACCAGCAAGTTGGCCGTGCCGGTCGCGCCATCAAGCGCGCCATCGGTCTTCTGATGTCGGGGGACGAAGACAGCAACATCCACGAGTATTTTCGAAGAAGCGCTTTTCCAAGAGAGGAATGGGTTATTGCGATACTCGAAGCTCTGGAGAAGAGCGATGGCTTGAGTGTTCTCGAGATTGAGGAGGCTGTTAACCTGAGGCGTGGCCAAATTCAGCAAGTTCTCAAAGTTCTGTCAGCGGAGCTCCCGGCTCCCTTCATCAAGATCGGGTCCAGGTGGCGGCGTACGGCTGAGCCCTATCGAACGAATCACGATCAAATCAAGCGACTGACCGAGCGACGAGAGACGGAATGGAGGGAGGTTCAGGAGTATATCCATGAAGAGGGATGCCTGATGGAGTTCCTTGCCGAGGCGCTTGATGACGCCGACCTCCAGCCCTGTGGCAAATGTGCCTCCTGTTTGGGACAGCCGATTTTGGAGCCAACCTTCAGACATCAGACAGCAATAGCCGCAACCCGATTTCTTCGTCTGTCGGAGTTCGTGCTGGAATGCAAAAAGCGGGTTCCGAGAGATGCGTTCGTCGAGTATGGTTTTTTCGGGAAGCTGGCGGACGCACTGCGCGCCGAAGCAGGACGTATCCTCTCTCAATGGGGCGATGCGGGCTGGGGACAACGGGTTGCCGACGACAAACACAGTGGGCGTTTTCGCGATGAGCTTGTTGGCGCCGTCGTGGGGATGATAAATAACCGCTGGCAACCAACGCCGCCACCGGCATGGGTAACATGCGTCCCGTCCAGAAATCACCCGAACCTTGTGCCTGACTACGCCGGACGATTGGCGGCGGCATTGGAATTGCCGTTCGAACCGGTTGTCCAAAAAGTAAGGAACAACAACCCCCAGAAAGCAGCAATTCCCGCCAAGCCATTTTGTGGTGCTGATGGGGTGGCATTCTGGTGCGGATGGCCGGTTGGCGGATCAGTTGGGGAAGGCTACCCCTCCGGCCGGCGCCGGATAAGTGGTTTGGCTACGCTGTTTCCCTGAAGAACCCGCTCGTCGCACACCCGACCACGGCGATGGGGTCAGGAGGTGTCGAAGGGCGCCAGTTCGGTTGGGTGGTGGCCGAAGGCGATGGCCTGATACAGGGCCTCCCAGCCGGTAATGAAGAACTCCAGAAACAAGCGGCGCAACCGTTCCCATATGTGTCAATTTTCATAAACTACTGTGATAAAAAGAATTTCAAACCCTTGTTCTTTTATCGTAAGCGATTCGTAAGCAGATTAAATGAAATATCCACGCACTCCTGAGCGACCCTGACGGCAGGAAATCTCCTGCCGAACGAGGAATTAAGGTAAATGTTCTTAATCGCAGCAACGAGGCAGGCATCGCTTTTGACCCCTGCCAGATCCTTCTCGTCGAACAACAGCGCTGCCTTGAATAACCAAGGCGCGAAGCCTGCCGTCCAGCGCCGCGCTTGGATTGCTCCGGCTACCAAGGGTTATTTTACCAGCGGGCGCGAAACTCGATATCAAGGCGGTGGTCGGCCGGTTCCTGCAAAGCTTCGCGCCGCACGGCCCGGATCGCCATACCGAGATCCGGCGCGCCCAACGCCAACTCCGGCGTGAGGCGCCAGCCCACGCCCACCTCGCGCGCGCCGGCCGAAACGCCGTAGCTCAACTGCGGCGTGCCGACGAACCGCCCCCGGTAAGGACGACAGACCGTAGCCCGCCTCCATCGTCCAGCGACCACCTTGGTCGCTGCCCAAGCGATGCGACAGCGGATCGTGGGCGAACAAGGCATCCAGACCGCCGCTTGCCGCAGAGCCGAGGTCCTGGCGCAGGGCCAGGGTCAGGCCCAGTGCCGAGGCCGTGCGGCGATGGATCGCTTTGGTCGGTGCCCGCACCGCCTTCATCAAGCCGGGATCGCCCTGGGAGAACGGATGTATCGAGGGCCTCAACGCGCGGCTGCGCGACGAGTTCCTCAACGGAGAGATTTTCTACACCCTGAAAGAGGCCCAGGTTCTCATCGAATCCTGGCGGCGTCACTACAACGCAGCGCGCCCGCACAAAAGCTTGGGATACCGTCCCCTGGCCCCGGAAACAATCATCACGCCATGCTGGCAGAGAAATCGTCAATGTACCAACATTGAAACTGGACCCGTCGACGGGGGCAGGTCATAGGGATTGGGTAGTTTCGGGGCGGTTTGAAACTCCTCAAACCCCCCCTGTCCGCGCACGCGGACGGGAAAATTGCTACTTGAAACCCAGTCCGAAAAATGGCATTGGGTGAGATGAAAGAGGGCAGTTAGAAGTAACTGGAAACCGCTCGGCGAATATTCGGAGCAATATATCGCGGGGGCGGAGGGGGGCGAAAAAACCCAGGCCAAATCGCTTCGATTTTATCCCGAACATCCTTGCGTATCTTTGCGCGCCGACGGGCTTGTTCAATACGAGTGCAACAGCAACAGGTAGCCATGACGAGGATTATAGCGACAGAGAAAAATCCGTCAATACGCTGTACCGGTTCACCCAGGACCATTCCAAAGTCGTGGCGAGTCCAGGTCTGTGCGCTGAGGTGCAGCGAGATGGTCCGTCCGTAGTCTGCTGGCGCGTCGGGTAGTCGGGGATTTCGGCAAGCTGGCGCTTTCCGGGCCGTCGATCTTGGGCTTTTTGGCGGCCCGCGTCGTCGCGTGACGCAGTTCGGGCAGAGTGGGGGCGTCGGGCGGCGTCGTTTCAGCGGCCGAAGCCGCGCCGGGTGACTTGTCGCATGGCGTCGCCCTGCCGGGCGGCGAAGTGGCGGTGGGCTTGCGGCATGTAGTCGAATCGTTCGTCGAGTCGCACGATCGAGATGGCTGCGTTTGCGAGGCAGGCAAGGTTGCGGCGGAGACGCTTTGCCCGAACGCGGTTGCGGTCTTCGTCGTAGCTGACGTCACGCACATAGTGCAGCCGGTTCTCGATCTCCCAATGGCCTCGGTTGAGACGAAGCAATTCACTCGCCGATGCCTGTTCCGGCCCCAGCGAGGTGACGCCGTACACAGTTTCGGTCGAGGTGCGCCGGGTGCGCAGGACATGCCGTTCGCGCTCGATGCGGATGGCTTGGCGGCGGTGAGGCATCGCGACGCAATCGGGCGAGACGAGATCGAGAGGGATCACCCGACAGCGGCGGGTCTCGATGCGTCCATGCCCCTTCTCGGTCGTCTCGTGCTCGGTGGCCGCGACTTGCGCGGCCTCCCAGTCGAGGCCGGAGGCCAGACCGTCAAGCAACTCCTGCTGGTTACCCTTGACCGTCATCAGGTAGAACCCGCCGCGCTCGGCGATCAATTGCGCGGTCTTGCGCTGCGTGTGCAGGGCGTCGAGCGTCACCACCCGATCCCGGATGTCGAGACGCTGCAGCAGCGCGCGCGCGCCCAAGATCTCGCCGCCAGCCCCGTCGCAGGCCTCTTGACCGCAGATCAGGCCGCTGCCGTGCTCGACCGCCGCCACCAGCACGCGCTCGCTGTCCTTGCCCTGGATCCACTCCGCCGCAGTCACCTTGCCGTCAACCGCAACCGCGCCGTGCGGAGACCGGTTCTGCTCAATAAAGCGGCTCAGCGCTTCGTCGAGCACTTCCGGAGCGACCTGCGACAGCACCCGGTGAAACGAGGTTCGCGACGGCGCGACATAGCGCTTGCGGCTCGGACTCCAAAACGCCCGCACCGCCGCCAGTTGCGCCTGGGTCAGACGAGCAGCGAACTCCCCGATCGTCACCACCCCGCGCACCCCCGCCAGCTTCGCCGCCAGAGCAATCGAAAAGATCGTCGCCAACGAGTGGCGGATGCCCCGCGCCTTGCGATACTCCGGCAC
Source organism: Gammaproteobacteria bacterium (assembly GCA_965115835.1). Classification (GTDB taxonomy): domain Bacteria; phylum Pseudomonadota; class Gammaproteobacteria; order Steroidobacterales; family Foliamicaceae; genus Foliamicus. The sequence continues at coordinate 929,367 of OZ220471.1, read as the reverse complement.
TTGGCGGAGAAACTCATACAGGCTCCTGAGACGCTCGACCTCCGGCGGTCGCGGCGGCGACACGACCAGCCCCCATTCCTGGTCGTCCTGCGGCTGACGCAAGGCCGCGCATGCCGACGAACGCAACTCCCGTATCAGCACCCGCTTCGGCTCGCCGTGCTCGCGCCAGCCGCCCCCCGGAACCCGCGCATAGCCGCGCGTCCTGCCAATCTCCCGCCAGTTGGCGGCACGGTAGCAGGTGCCGCTGAACCGGGCCGGATCGACAAACGTCTCCGCCAGCAACACCGGATGGCCGGTCTGCGCCTTCATGTCCTGCGACAGCCGACGCAGCGACAAGCCGAGAACTCGCGAGGCGAGATTGGGCACGCGAGCGCCCGGAAGCACCAGAAACCGCGTGTTGTTCGCGACCAGCCGCAGCCGACGAAACTGCTGCTCGCGAGTCCAGCCGATCAGACGATCACGCACCCCGACCTTGAACGAACCCGCATGCCAGCCCAACAGCGCCAGCCAAGTCCCGTCCGGCAACTCCGCGACCTGCCGGACACCGCCACCGACCAGACCACGGAACCCAAGATAGTGGTGACGGGACATCAGCACATCCCAGCGAGCGGACTCGGCTCGATCCGTCACCGGCCGCACCGACACCTCCGTCAGATCGAACCCGGACAAGACAACTGACATCTCCATCGCCGACCATCATGACCGAATACCTGCTCAATGTCCAGTACACCGCAAACGAATTGTTAGGCCAATAATCTGAACACGACTTTGGAACAGCCCTGACCGGTTCACCACATATGAGACTTTTATGCGTGTTCAGCTATCCTATATTGGCGAAGATATTCCATGGGCGTTTTCAAGTCCAGTGCGTAGTGGGGTCGGACATGGTTGTAGAAGTGCTGGTATTGGTTGAGGGGTTTGCTGACATCCCTGACGGTGAGGTCGCCCTTGTAGACGCTCCAGAACTCGGCTCTTGAACTCAAGTTGGCGCGTTCGACGACGCCGTTGATCTGGGGGCTTTTCGGTGGCAGCACGGCCAAGGGCAGTTTGAGTTCTTGGCAGGCTTCCTCGAACTCGGCGCGGAACTCGCTTCCGCCGTCGACCTGGATGGAGTGCACAGGATGCGCCAGATCCTCGCGCACGGTCTGCAGGAAGCGTCGTGCGTTGTTCGCGGTGGCCCGGGAGTACACCCGCGTGACCAGTTGCTTGCTCACGGGACAGGTAGCCTGGAACTGCTTGAGCGTATTTCCATCGCGCGAGACGGTCATGTGATCAATCTGGACCCACTCGCCGGGTTGGTTGGCCTTCATGGCAGGCTTCCAGCGCTGCGCGTGCCCCGATGCGAATTTGCGCGGTTTCTTCGCCCGGGTTCGCCCGAGGCAGAAGGCGCAGGGCGCGATCCGGCGCAGTCGCACGCCCTTGGCCAAGATCCGCCCGATGGTCGATTCCGACAGCGTGGTTCCTTCGCGCGCCAGCATGACCTTGAGACGCTTTTTGCCCATGAACGGATAGCGCTTGCGCATCCCTTGACTTCAGACATTTTTGATTGCAAGTAATTGATATAACAGGCAACGCCCTTGAAAAAGGGCACTACATTTCGGGCGCTTGCGCGCTGTCGGGCGGTTCGGGGAGTAGCTACGCTCTTGTCTGTCTCGGCTTCCTGGGCGGTGTGTAGATGAACGGCGCACGATTCCAGTTCAGTCCAAGTGTGCGATAGATCAACCGAGCATCGGCCGACGATGCACTGGGAAGACCGAACTTTCTCGAACCCTTCGTTTCATACAGAATGCTGATCTGCAGGGCGTTCAGCGCCCGGTGAATGCGATCCGGACTCATCCGGTGGCCCTGAACGGTCAGCCGATAGCGCAGATGCTGAAGACAGCAGAAAGCCATGTAGCAGATGGCGATGTGCGCCTGCACCCGATGAGCCTTCCAATGGAAGATCGGCCGGATGCTGAGGTCGTGCTTGTTGGTGCGGAAGCAAGCCTCGATTTCCGACAACCTGCGGTATTGGATGACCCACTCGCGCGGGTCGGTCTGGTCGCAGCCCCAGGCCACGACGCCCCGAAGACCGTCCCATCGGGCTGCCTGTGCGATCTTGTCCTCGTTCAGACGAACCTTCCCGTCGGGGAAATCCAAAAACCGGGCCGTGCCGCGGTGGCTATGCGAGGCGGGGCGCTGGCTTTTGTCCAAATGCGCGCGCAACTTCTCGATCCGCCGCTCCCGGTCGCGGACATCCTTGCGGGCGCGGCGCGGCGACCAGGTGACAATGAGCGTGCGCTCGCCGTCTTGTAGGCGCCGCAAGCGACCGATCGACTCCGAAGACTCGTCCCGACCCCACGCACTGTAGCCGTCCGGATCCAGGATCTTGCGCTTTTGCGCCGCCGGACGGGACTTCAAACGGGCACCCAGAATGTAGGGCGTGCCGCGTTGTTGCAGGGCCGCCTCGTTCGCCTTGTTGATCATCGCCGCGTCGGCCACCACCGTGAACCGCGCCCCGACATGACGCCGCTCCAGCGACTCAAGGGCCGTCACCAGGGTATTGCCCTCGTAGCGGTCGCCCGGGAACAACTCATACCCGACCGGCAGGCCCTCCGGCGTCACGAGCAGGGCGAACAGCACCTGTACCCGCTGCGGCTTGCCGTCCTTGCTGTAGCCCTTGCGCCGCAGCGCGTCGTCGTGCTCACTCTCGAAATACAGGCTGGTCGTGTCGTAGAAAATGGCGGTCAGCGGCTCCGGGAGCAGGGTCTTCGCCACTTCCAGCGAGCGGCGGCAAATCGCCTGGATCCGTGCGCTGTCGATCCGATCCATGCTGCGATAAACCGAGTCCAGGTTCAGCGACAAGGCGCCATGGCTGTCGAGTTCGCGAACCGTGGCCCGCTTGGAAAGCGGCTGGGCAATCCGGGCCAGCGTCAATTCCTTGATGATGCGATTGGCGCTCTGGCGCCGTGCGCCGAACAGGCGATCCCAGCCGAGATGGGCGTAGACCGTGCCGAAGGCTTCTCGAACGCCGATGACGACCCGGCTCTCCTCTCGGCAGTCGGACAGATCCATGCCGAACGGCTCGCAAGCCGGTTCGGCCCGCCGGGATTGTTCGAGTAGATCGGCGAACTCATTCGGCGAGAACAGGGCGGCTTGGCTGCTCTCCTTTTGGGTGATTTCCTCGATGATGAGGCGCGCAAGTCCTTCGAGCCTTTCGAGTTGCGCCTCGCTGGTCGCTGTGCCGACATGCCGCAGAACCCGCTGGCGGACTTGGTCTCCGCTGCGCACGGACTTGACAATCTGGACCTTGGTGCGGTCGCCTGCGACCTTTTTCCGCCGAACGAACATGTTGCGGATTATGGCGGCGGGCCGCCCGTATGTCAACCAAGAAATCTTGCTAGGGCACTACATCGCAGTTTTCCCGAATCAGACGTCAAAAAGCCCGCCATTGCTGGACTTCCGAAGCCCAGCAACACCAAAAATGTCTGAAGTCAAGACCTGCCCCCATTAACGGGTCCAGTTTCAATGTTAGTGCATTGACGATTTCTTTGCCATGCTGGCTGTCCGGCGGAGCGGAGCGGAGCCGGGCCGGATCGACAAACGTCTCCGCCAGCAACACCGGATGGCCAGTCTGCGCCTTCATGTCCTGCGACAGCCGACGCAGCGACAAGCCGAGAACCCGCGAGGCGAGATTGGGCACGCGAGCGCCCGGAAGCACCAGAAACCGCGTGTTGTTCGCGACCAACCGCAGCCGACGAAACTGCTGCTCGCGAGTCCAGCCGATCAGACGATCACGCACCCCGACCTTGAGCGAACCCGCATGCCAGCCCAGCAGCGCCAGCCAAGTCCCGTCCGGCAACTCCGCAACCTGACGGACACCGCCACCGACCAGGCCGCGGAAGCCCAGATAGTGGTGGCGGGACATCAGCACATCCCAGCGAGCGGACTCGGCCCGATCCGTCACCGGCCGCACCGACACCTCCGCCAGATCGAACCCGGACCAGGCAACTGACATCTCCATCGCCGACCATCATGACCGAATACCTGCTCAATGTTCAGTACACCGCAAACGGACTGTCAGGCCAATAATCTGAATACAGCTTTGAAACAGCCCTGCGCCTGCCCGGAGACTGGAGCAAACGCTACAACATCACGCCCGTGCTCATCGAAACCTTCGTCGAAACGCCCCGCTACACCGGCGCCGTCTACAAGGCGTCAGGCTGGACTCGCGTCGGAACCACCCAGGGCCGGGGACGCTACGACCGAAACATGCTCCGCAACAAACCCAAAAAGGACATCTGACTGCGGCCGCTCCGGCGAAACGGGAAACAAACACTCAATCGCTTATATCGTCGCCTCCAAGGCCTGACCGAACAGGGATCACCCGAAAACCGAAGGATTACAAAATGTCTGAACTCATAGAGTAGCGCTTGCGGGCGCAGGTTCGATTCCCGCCGCCTCCACCAACGTTCGGTCAGGTTGGCCGACCGCATTCGTCGCGCGGCCAGCGCATGTGGCCGGTGGGATCACCAAGGCTTCGCGCTCCCCATGAAGGCGGCGATCAGGACCATCGCCAAGATGCTGTGATTGCCCCACTGGGCGCGCCGCAGGATAGCCACCAGATGGCCGGATTCGGGAGTTGCGCCGGACTCCGCATCGAAAACGGCGAAACGCACGGCCCGGGTCTGCCAGCGGGTCCAGCCGCTGACCGTCAGGATCAGCCCCAGGAGCAGGACCTTGGTCGCCAGCCAGTGGGTCTGGATCATGCCGTCGCCCATGAACCCGATGACCGCGTCGTAGATATTGCCCAAACCGATGACGATGCGCAGCACACATTCGGTGGCGTAGCTGCGCCGGGCCCACTTCGATGTGCCGGTCGTTTCGGACATCAGGAGAAGGACCGCCCAGATCAGGCCCACCGCAAAGGCCATGTATAGGACATTCGAAGTTGCGGTATAGGCCCCGAGTTCCGCACCGATATGTACGCCCAAAGGCAGAAGCAACACCAGCATTACGGAGGAGGCCTCGTCCGCGTAACGTTTCACGCGTATCGCTACACACCGGGCAGATTCGCTGGCGCCGGGCGCTCGGACCAGACGCAGCGCATACATCGCTGGAAGCTCGACGCCGACAATGACGGCGAACGCCAAGATATGCAGAAAATGAAAGATGCTATAGGTGGTCATGTGGCCATTGCCGAAGTTCCCGTCGCTGCCCTGAATCCTGTCTTGGGTATTTTAACCCGCATATTTCACCGAATGGGAGAGATGGGGCCTTGAACTGTATAATAATCAGTGTCTTAAATGACCTATACAGGAGGCCCCAATGACACAGTGTACCCCAAAATCCGGTAATCCTTCGGTTTTCGGGTGATCCCTGTTTGTTCAGGGCATGGAGGCGACGATATCAGCGATTGAGTGTTTGTTTCCAGTTTCGCCGGAGCGACCGCAGCCAGATGTCCTTTTTGGGCTTGTCGCGGAGCATGTTTCGGTCATAGCGTCCCCGGCCCTGGGTGGTTCCGACGCGAGTCCAGCCTGACGCCTTGTAGACGGCGCCGGTGTAGCGGGGCGTTTCGACGAAGGTTTCGATGAGCACGGGCGTGATGTTGTAGCGTTCGCTCCAGTCTCCGGGCAGGCGTTGTCGCACGATGGCGAGGATATGCGATCCGAGGTTGGGGATCTTGATCCACGGCAGGATCAAAAAGCGCGGGTTGTCGACCACCAGCGGCAGGTTTTTCTCGCGCTTGTCGGGCGTCCACCCGATGAACCGGTCGCGCGGGGCGAGTTTCCAGGCGGCGGTGGAGAAGCCGAGCATGGCGAGGGGTTCGCCGTTTCGGTCGTGGACGATGTAGCGCATCTGGGCGCCGACCAGGGTCTTGTATCCCAGGTAGTGGTAACGGGCGACGAACTCGTTCCAGAGTTTGCCTTCGCGAGTGCCGCGCACGACGATACGGAAGTCGAGCGGGCGAACCTCGTCGAGGCCGGTTGGCGCGGGGAACAGCGGCGGCTCGGTGTCCGGCCCGAAGGCGATAGGCTTGGGCGGGCGATGCGGACTCGTCGGCGGTGGCAAGTGGATCACGCCGTCGCGGTGCATGGCGAGCATGGTCACGCGGGCCATCATGTCCTTGAGTCCGCCGTCGGGCTTGAGCCAGCCGATGCGCCGGCAGAACTCCTTCGACAGGGCATGGCGGTTGAGCGCCGGAGGCCCGGCGATCAACGCACGCAGCAGCGCCATTTCTTCAACCGTGAAGTCGCGACCGTAGTACCGGCACTCGACCGCGCCGGTCATCCGGGCGCCATCAACGAGTGCTTGCGCTCCTCGCTCATCGACCATGGCAGCCAAGATGACAGATCCCGGGGCGCCTTGCCGCCCTGTTGTGCGCACGCGCTCAGCCATGCCTCCAACCAGCGCAGCACATCCATGCCGTTCATCGACAATGTGCCCACCACCGAGTGCATGATCGCGGTGAACTGCGCACCTTTCTCACTATTGGAGCCGAACGTCAATCGGCGCCCGATGACCGGCCCGCGCAACGCGCGTTCGGCGGCATTGTTCGTTGGAGGCACTTCCGGCGCGTTGGCGAACACGCACAGTCCTTGGCGATGGCGGAGCAGCGAGCGCAGCGGCTTGGCCTTGCGGGTCCGATCCGACAGGCCGGCCAGTTCCGCTTCGGCATCGGCGAACAGCCGTGCGAGCGCCGCTCCCAACGCGGCCTGCGCCGCATCAAACTCCGGCGTCTGGCGTTCCAGACCGGGGACATGGTGCTTGCGTCGTTGCTCGTGGAGTCGGAAGATCGTCGCGATCCGCTCCATCCATCCCTGACACCAGCGGGTGAGCCGCACATGGCCAGCCGCGCACTCGATGAAGCTGCGCCTTTGATGCGCCCAACACCACTGGAGCATGATCTTGCCGTCGAGTTCGCGCGCCAGCCGCTTGTAGGTGGAGAGGCGGTCGCAGACCAGCACCAGGGGGCAGGCGGTATCGCCGAACAGGGTCTTTGCCACCTCGGCGCTGCGCGAAGGATCGATATGGAAGTAGACCGCATCCGAACTGACCGAAGTCCAAAGCCAGGCGCGGCTCGACCGGCCGCGCTCGCAAAACTCCTGCACACGCCAACCGGTCTCGTCGGCATGGCGCACCCCGGTTCGGTTCTGGTGTGCGAGGATGGCCTCGTGAAGCGGCCCGAACAGCGACACAAAGTGCTTGAGCCGGTCGGCCAGCGTTCCCGGCGAGATCGGCAACCCCTGGTGGGCGAACCACGCCGAGACCCGGCTCAGCGGGCGCAGGCAGGCACAGTGCTCGAACAAAAAGCGGGCCCATACGCTGGTTCCGTAGAGCGTGCCGGGGAACAGCCGGGCCGCCGCCGGCGCCGTCACTTCCCGTGGCGAGGACGCACAGCCGCAACCTCTCCGCCAGCGCGTCCGCTCGATCCTGCGGATATGGGCCTTGACCCGGATCTCGACAAGACTCGTGGAACGCTTGCCGTTGGCGACATAGGGCTTGCTACAGCGGGAACACACCCGCGCATCCTTCGGCGGGTTGCGCCGTTGCTTGATCTCCCGCAGTCCGCAGCGAGGGGTGCGGCCATGACCGGGCGCCCCGACTTGCTGTCCGCGCTGGCGTCCCGTGCCCGGTTTGTCCTGTTGTTCGCTGTGGCTCGCAAACAGCGCTTTCGACAACACGCTCCGGGTCGAGCGAAGCTTCTCGATTTGGGCTTGCAGCGCCTCCTCGCGCGAGACCCGCGCAACCCTCCCGGTTTGCAACTTCCGCGCCTTGGTGCGCAGGCGGGCGTTGCGCCGACGCAGCGATGCGATCGTGCCCTTCGCCTGCACAAGGGCCTGACGCAACTGGAAGACTTCCCGACGCAGCGACAGGATCGTGCTGTGCTTGCGAGTATCGACTCCGGCCTCGGAAAGCAACCTCTCCAAGCGCGCTACTTCCGCCTGTGAAATCAGCGCGCCCCTCGCCGCGCGGCGAACCTTCCTGACCTCCTCGAGCGCCGCCTTGAGCTGACCCCGGATCTTGTCAAGGTTCCACTTCAACATGCCCGCACGGGAACGGGCGGTCCTCTCCGCACAGCACAACTGTTCACAGCGCGCTTGCGCCGCCTCCGCCCGCGCCCATTCCATCTGGGCTCGAACCAGCGCCTGTTCATAAAGCGAGCGCCAGTCGCACGGCTCGCCTGCCGGTTCCAACAGGGACGGCGAACCCAGACCGCCGCACGCCTCAACCCGCGTCAAAGTCGCCCCGAAATCCTCGTCGCGCATCACCATGCGCGCAACCATATACAATTTCTGAACGCGTTACCAGGGGGCAAAGCGTTGCCAAAAGCCCTCAATCAAACCGCTGCCGGCGACCGCTCAAGCAAAACTTGAAGATCAACTGGAAGTCACCGAAGCCTCCATACATCACCAAAGAACCGAAGGATTACCAAAATCCCTTTCGTTTTCCCGCTCCGGTCGACGTCAGGTCAGGATCATTCCAAAGTCGTGGCGAGTCTATGTTCGTGCGCCGAGATGCAGCGACATGGTCCGTGTGTGGTCCGCTGGCGCGTCGGGTAGCCGGGGATTTCGGCAGGACGGCGCTTTCCGGGCCGTCGGTTCCAGGCTTTTGGCGGCCCGCGTCGTCGCGTGACGCAGTTCGGGCAGAGTGGGGGCGTCGGATGCCGTGGTTTCAGCGGCGGAAGCTGCGTCGGGTGACTTGTCGCATGGCGTCGCCCTGTCGGGCGGCAAAGTGGCGGTGGGCCTGGGGATCGTTCGTCGAGTCGCACGATCGAGATGGCCGCGTTTGCGAGGCAGGCGAGGTTGCGGCGCAGACGCTTTGCCCTGATGCGGTTGCGATCCTCGTCGTAGCTGACGTCTCGCACATAGTGCAGCCGGTTCTCGATCTCCCAATGGCCTCGGTTGAGGCGAAGCAATTCACTCGCCGAGGCCTGTTCCGGCCCCAGAGAGGTGACGCCGTACACGGTTTCGGTCGAGGTGCGCCGGGTGCGCAGGACATGCCGTTCGCGCTCGATGCGGATGGCTTGGCGGCGGTGCGGCATCGCGACGCAATCGGGCGAGACGAGATCGAGAGGGATCACCCGACAGCGGCGGGTCTCGATGCGTCCATGCCCCTTCTCGACCGTCTCGTGCTCGGTGGCCGCGGCTTGCGCGGCCTCCCAGTCGAGGCCGGAGGCCAGGCCGTCAAGCAGTTCCTGCTGGTTGCCCTTGACCGTCATCAGGTAGAACCCGCCGCGCTCGGCGATCAGCTGCGCCGTCTTGCGCTGCGTGTGCAGAGCGTCGAGCGTCACCACCCGATCCCGGATGTCGAGACGCTGCAGCAGCAAGCGCTCGCTGTCCTTGCCCTGGATCCACTCCGCCGCAGTGACCTTGCCGTCGACCGCAACCGCGCCGTGCGGAGACCGGTTCTGCTCGATGAAGCGGCTCAGCGCTTCGTCGAGCACTTCCGGAGCGACCTGCGACAGCACCCGGTGAAACGAGGTTCGCGACGGCGCGACATGGCGCTTCCGGCTGGGACTCCAGAACGCCCGCACCGCCGCCAGTTGCGCCTGGGTCAGACGAGCAGCAAACTCCCCGATCGTCACCACCCCGCGTACGCCCGCCAGCTTCGCCGCCAGAGCAAACGAAAAGACCGTCGCCAACGAGTGGCGGATGCCCCGCGCCTTGCGATACTCCGACACCTGACGGAGAAACTCATACAGGCTCCTGAGACGCTCGACCTCCGGCAGTCGCGGCGGCGCCGCGACCAGCCCCCATTCCTGGTCGTCCTCCGGCTGCCGCAAGGCCGTGCAAGCCGACGAACGCAACTCCCGTATCAGCACCCTCTTCGGCTCGCCGTGCTCGCGCCAGCCGCCCCCCGGAACCCGCGCATAGCCGCGCGTCCTGCCAATCTCACGCCAGTTGGCGGCCCGGTAGCAGGTCCTGCTGAACCGGGCCGGATCGACAAAGGTCTCCGCCAGCAACACCGGGTGGCCGGTCTGCGCCTTCATGTCCTGCGACAGCCGACGCAGCGACAAGCCGAGAACCCGCGAGGCGAGATTGGGCACGCGAGCGCCCGGCAGCACCAGAAACCGCGTGTTGTTCGCGACCAGCCGCAGCCGACGAAACTGCTGCTCGCGAGTCCAGCCGATCAGACGATCACGCACCCCGACCTTGAACGAACCCGCATGCCAGCCCAGCAGCGCCAGCCAAGTCCCGTCTGGCAACTCCGCCACCTGACGGACACCGCCACCAACCAGACCACGAAACCCAAGATAGTGGTGACGGGACATCAGCACATCCCAGCGAGCGGACTCGGCTCGATCCGCCACCGGCCGCACCGACACCTCCGCCAGATCGAACCCGGACATGGCAACTGACATCGAGCGCAACGCCCTACAGGGAAGTACCACGGCAAGGAAGGCAAAACCAGCGAAAAGAGCAGTAAGGGTGTCCAGGTTCAGGTACATGTGAGACTGTGATTCGGAGTGATGGGGTCGTTGTTTCTGCCCGTTATGGGTAGAAGCTCCCGCATCTGCCTCCCCTGAGCGAGCGTAGCGAGCGATGGGAGGAAGATGCGCCCCGGCGCTCGCCGGGGCGCGGGTTCGGTTAGCCTTTTGTTTCATCAAAAACCAAAAAGGAGGCCGAACCATGCAGATTCAATCTCTGCGCATCCGATCGTATCGCAGTTTTCGCATCGACGACACCACGCCGAAGGACGCATTCGAGCGCCTTCGCAAGATCCAGACCTACCGGAAGTTGCGCGCCGAAGGCTGCTGCGAGGCTACCGCGCTGCAGGCCGTAGGCTTCTCGCGCGCAGCGTATTACCGCTGGCAGGCGCGCTACAAAGCCCATGGAGTGAAGGGACTGGCAGCCAAAAGCCGACGACCTCGACGAACTCACCCCAAGCGCTGGAGCCGCTCCCAGGAATGGGCCGTGTGGCGGATGCGCAAGCGCTATCCGTTCATGGGCAAAAAGCGCCATTACGGTCATGCTGGCGCGCGAAGGAACCACGCTGTCGGAATCGACCATCGGGCGGATCCTGGCCAAGGGCGTGCGACTGCGCCGGATCGCGCCCTGCGCCTTCTGCCTCGGGCGAAGAAACCGCGCAACTTCGCATCGGGGCACGCGCAGCGCTGGAAGCCTGCCATGAAGGCCGCCCAACCCGGCGAGTGGGTCCAGATCGATCACATGACCGTCTCGCGCGATGGAAATACGCTCAAGCAATTCCAGGCTACCTGTCCCGTGAGCAAGCAACTGGTCACGCGGGTGTACTCCCGGGCCACCGCGAACAACGCACGGCGCTTCCTGCAGACTGACCTGCCCCCATTAACGGGTCCAGTTTCAATGTTAGTGCATTGACGATTTCTTTGCCATGCTGGCTGTCCGGCGGACAGGACCATTCCAAAGTCGTGGTGAGTCCAGGTTCGTGCGCTGAGCGCAGCGAGATGGTTTGTCCGTGGTCCGCTGACGCGTCGGGTAGTCGGGGATTTCGGCAGGCCGGCGCTTTCCGGGCCGTCGATCCTGGGCTTTTTGGCCGCCAGCGTCGTCGCGTGACGCAGTTCGGCCGCAGGGAGTGCGTCGTGCGCCGTCGTTTCAGCGGCTGAAGCCGCGTCGGGTGACTTGTCGCATGGCGTCGCCCTGTCGGGCGGCGAAGTGGCGGTGGGCTTGCGGCATGTAGTCGAATCGTTCGTCGAGTCGCACGATCGAGATGGCTGCGTTTGCGAGGCAGGCAAGGTTGCGGCGGAGACGCTTTGCCCGAACGCGGTTGCGGTCTTCGTCGTAGCTGACGTCACGCACATAGTGCAGCCGGTTCTCGATCTCCCAATGGCCTCGGTTGAGACGAAGCAATTCACTCGCCGATGCCTGTTCCGGCCCCAGCGAGGTGACGCCGTACACAGTTTCGGTCGAGGTGCGCCGGGTGCGCAGGACATGCCGTTCGCGCTCGATGCGGATGGCTTGGCGGCGGTGAGGCATCGCGACGCAATCGGGCGAGACGAGATCGAGAGGGATCACCCGACAGCGGCGGGTCTCGATGCGTCCATGCCCCTTCTCGGTCGTCTCGTGCTCGGTGGCCGCGACTTGCGCGGCCTCCCAGTCGAGGCCGGAGGCCAGACCGTCAAGCAACTCCTGCTGGTTACCCTTGACCGTCATCAGGTAGAACCCGCCGCGCTCGGCGATCAATTGCGCGGTCTTGCGCTGCGTGTGCAGGGCGTCGAGCGTCACCACCCGATCCCGGATGTCGAGACGCTGCAGCAGCGCGCGCGCGCCCAAGATCTCGCCGCCAGCCCCGTCGCAGGCCTCTTGACCGCAGATCAGGCCGCTGCCGTGCTCGACCGCCGCCACCAGCACGCGCTCGCTGTCCTTGCCCTGGATCCACTCCGCCGCAGTCACCTTGCCGTCAACCGCAACCGCGCCGTGCGGAGACCGGTTCTGCTCAATGAAGCGGCTCAGCGCTTCGTCGAGCACTTCTGGAGCGACCTGCGACAGCACCCGGTGAAACGAGGTTCGCGACGGCGCGACATAGCGCTTGCGGCTCGGACTCCAAAACGCCCGCACCGCCGCCAGTTGCGCCTGGGTCAGACGAGCAGCGAACTCCCCGATCGTCACCACCCCGCGCACCCCCGCCAGCTTCGCCGCCAGAGCAATCGAAAAGATCGTCGCCAACGAGTGGCGGATGCCCCGCGCCTTGCGATACTCCGGCACTTGGCGGAGAAACTCATACAGGCTCCTGAGACGCTCGACCTCCGGCGGTCGCGGCGGCGACACGACCAGCCCCCATTCCTGGTCGTCCTGCGGCTGACGCAAGGCCGCGCATGCCGACGAACGCAACTCCCGTATCAGCACCCGCTTCGGCTCGCCGTGCTCGCGCCAGCCGCCCCCCGGAACCCGCGCATAGCCGCGCGTCCTGCCAATCTCCCGCCAGTTGGCGGCACGGTAGCAGGTGCCGCTGAACCGGGCCGGATCGACAAACGTCTCCGCCAGCAACACCGGATGGCCGGTCTGCGCCTTCATGTCCTGCGACAGCCGACGCAGCGACAAGCCGAGAACTCGCGAGGCGAGATTGGGCACGCGAGCGCCCGGAAGCACCAGAAACCGCGTGTTGTTCGCGACCAGCCGCAGCCGACGAAACTGCTGCTCGCGAGTCCAGCCGATCAGACGATCACGCACCCCGACCTTGAACGAACCCGCATGCCAGCCCAACAGCGCCAGCCAAGTCCCGTCCGGCAACTCCGCGACCTGCCGGACACCGCCACCGACCAGACCACGGAACCCAAGATAGTGGTGACGGGACATCAGCACATCCCAGCGAGCGGACTCGGCTCGATCCGTCACCGGCCGCACCGACACCTCCGTCAGATCGAACCCGGACAAGACAACTGACATCTCCATCGCCGACCATCATGACCGAATACCTGCTCAATGTTCAGTACACCGCAAACGGACTGTCAGGCCAACCATCTGAACACGACTTTGGAACAGCCCTGGTCCGGCAGAGCGGAGCGGAGCCGGACAGCCAGCATGGCGTGATGATTGTTTCCGGAGCCGGGGGACGGTATCCCAAGCTGCTGTGCGGGCGCGCTGCGTTGTAGTGACGCCGCCAGGATTCGATGAGAACCTGGGCCTCTTTCAGGGTGTAGAAAATCTCTCCATTGAGGAACTCGTCGCGCAGCCGCGCGTTGAAGCTCTCGATATATCCGTTCTCCCAGGGCGATCCCGGCTCGATGAAAGCGGTGCGGGCGCCGACCAAGGCGATCCATCGCCGCACGGCCTCGGCAACGAACTCCGGACCGTTATCAGAGCGGATCCAAGCCGGAACGCCACGCAGGACAAATAGATCAGTGAGCGTGTCGATAACATCGCGCGAAGAGAGCTTGCGTCGCACCCGGATTGCCAAACTCTCGCGGGTGAACTCGTCGAGCACATTGAGCGTCCGGAAGGCTCGCCCGTCATGAGTTCGGTGATGCATGAAGTCATAAGACCAGACATGATCCGCACGCTCGGCCCGCAGCCGGATGCAGGAGCCGTCGTTCAGCCAGAGCCGACCTCGTTTCGGTTGCTTGCCGGGAACCTTCAGCCCCTCGCGCCGCCACAGACGCTCGACCCTCTTGTCGTTGACCCGCCAGCCGGCATCGCGAAGCAAAACCGAAATCCGCCGGTAGCCGTAGCGGCCATACCGGCGAGCCAGCGCGATCATGTCCGCGACCAAGCGCTCCTCGTCAGAGCGCCCGTGCGGAACACGGCGCTGGGTCGAGCGGTGCTGCCCCAGCACCCGGCAGGCTCGACGTTGCGAGGCCCCGAGCCGACTACGGACATAGTCGATGCATTGGCGGCGACGCGAGGGGCTCGGAAGTTTCCCCGGGTGGCCTCCTTGAGAATCTGCTTGTCCAGCGTCAGGTCGGAGACCGCACGGCGAAGCCGCTCGTTCTCCTTCTCAAGATCCTTCAAACGACGCAACTGGTCGCCGTTCATGCCAGCATACTCCTTGCGCCACCTGTAGAAGGTGACCTCGCTGATCCCGAGACGCCGGATCGCATCCGCCATCGACAGCCCCTGGCCGTGCAATACCTCAGCCTGCCGCAGCAGACGAACAATCTCTTCGGGCTTGTAGCGCTTTCTTGCCATCGCCGATCCTCCTCTTTTCCATAACCTAAGGGTGGACCCGTTTCAGGGGGGAAGATCACAAGCCTCAAATGAGTGTGTTTTTCCGTATGCTCAGAGCATACATTCCGCTTGCAAGGCGCACTACATCGTAGTACGCCCCGTAGTACGGCGCAGTCAATCTGACTGCTCGCCGCGGCATACGCCGACAGGGCTGCGCGGCGGCATGACGATCCGGTGTAGTACAAAACGACTACACTCGCCCCGCAACAGGCCTGAGCCCCTGTGGCGTTGAAACGGCAGGGGATACAGGACAAACGCGCGCCCGGAGCACAAGGCAGCGTGCTGCGTGGGGTGTGAGGGTAAAACTCCGCATGGAGTCGAGATTGGGCGAAGTTGCCCTGCACACCACCACCGTCTGAAACGCCAGCATCACAAGGGATGGGAGCCGTCGCGGCGATTGAGCGAGACGACCGGTCCGCAATCTTCGAGTGCGTTCCGCGTTGTCTGTTCAAGATCCAAGGTAACAGAACAGGGCGCGCAGCGGAAGAGGCAACGCGATTCATCACACGGTGCGCACCGGATGCCGGACTTGTTTCCTCACCGCAGATGTTTCGTCTCACATGTTCCATACACTCAACGAGCGTATGACACATGTTTCCGTAGCGCATCGATGAACGGAGGGAGCGCCGGTATTGTTGGAGATGCGGTCTCTGTTCACTTGTTACCGCGAACGCAGAGGGCATGAATCACACGTTACCACAGCGTCAGTTGTGCGAGTGCGGTGACGGTTGCATGGGATGTCGGGCAAAGCACACGACCGGACACAGAGGCGGCAGCGGCTGCAGAGAGTCCGACGCGGTTTGCGGCAACAGTGTGGGATGCCGGTGAAACGGCGAAGCCGTCACCGGCGACGCGAAGGACGAACGGACAAGTGCGCCGAGGCGATGGCCGATGTCGGCGTAGCCGACGAGGGCGAGCCTGGCGAACGCCGCGACAGCGAGCAAGGCGCGAAGCGCCGGCGCGAGCGGTAGCCGATATGCGACGGGCAGTGCGGATGTTGTCGGCACGGCGCTGCCCGCACTGCCGTACCGGGTTGTGGCGTACGCAATGAACGGCCCCGCGTCGCCTTCGATGACGACGCGGGCCCGTGAAGGCGTTGCGGTCATGCGGCGGGCACAACCATGACGGGGATGCCCATCGACTTCGCCTTGTCGATCAGGTTGCCGGTGATGCCGTTGCCGGGGAACGCGATCACGCCCTTCGGCAGCAGGTTCAGCAGTTCGTCGTTGCGCCGGAACGGGGCGGCTCGTCCGTGCGCGTTCCAGTCCGGCTTGCAGACCACTTGGTGAACGCCGTGCTGTTCGGCCCACTGCGCGGCGATCTTCTCGACGCCGGGGCCGCCGCCATGCACGAGCACCATGTCGGGATACTTCGCGCGCGCCTTGTCGAGGCTGCCGAAGACGGCGGCGGGGTTCGCGTCCTTGCCGCCAGCGATGGCGACGAGCGTTCCCTCGGGCAGATGCGCGCGGGTCTCGCGTTCCTTCCTGGCGCGCAGGAAGTCGCGGGCGTCGATGGCCGCGGAGGTGAGCTTGCCGGTGTGGCTGGTATGGCTGCCGCGCCTCGGACGCCAGACTTCGCCGGTCTCGGCGCGATAGGCGTCGGTAGCGGTGTCGCGCAGTCTCTCGAACGCATCGCGCCGGTCGCCGAGGTTGCGCGCGCGGTCGGTGACGAGTTCCAGTTCGCGGGCGTTGATCTCGGTTCCGTCCTGTGCGGCTTGCAGGTCGCGGAGCTTCGGGGTGAGCCGGTCGACGCTGCGGTCGAGTCGTCTCACCTGTGCGTCGAAGGCGTTGACGATGCCCCACAGCAGGCTTTCGCGTTCGTCGGCGATCTGCCAGCCGTCGGGCGCGACGCCCTCGGCAAGGATGCGGAAGGCATCGCTTACTGCCGTGACGGCCTGATCGCGGTCCCAGATGTCGCGGGGGTCGAACTCTCCGCGTTCGGGGGTGGCGCCGTAGAGCGCGGCGTTTTCGCAAACGACGGCGGTCGGGGAGTGCGCCTGGTGTGTGGTGATGTTGTCGATGTTTTGCATGATGATCTCCTTGCTTTTCGTGTGATAGGCCCTTGGCCCGGTAATGCCGTATGCGATGCTCGCTCCGGCGTATGTTTCATTGGGACACGCGCGCGCAACGAAGCCACCCGCGCAAGCGGGCCGGAACGCAGTGGAGGACCCCGAAGGGGTTGGCGAAGTGAGCACGTGTGGCACGATGGGACATACAGAGGAGGGAGCTTTGTTCGGGGTGGGCAAAGCTTCTTGAGAACCGCCCGGCCTCGTGCGCCAGCGCCGCAGCGGGACGGTCGCTTTCACCGATACGGATGGGTCATCAGCCGCTGCTCGGCGACTTCGCGGATGCAGGAACGGTCGCGCACCGTAACCCAGCCCCGGGGATCGTCCTCAAGCAGGACGAGGTAGACCCGCCGTCCGGGTTGGAGGGCATCGTCGTGGGCATGGACATCGCCGACGTATGCGCCGTCGGCATCGTAGATGCGGGATTCGTCGGGACTGACCCGCTGGAAGGTGATGTTGCTCATTGGGTTCTCCTGGTAACGTGACAGGCGCGCGAGCGGACTCCCTCTCCTCTCCGCGCGGTTCACCCGCTATTCAGCCTCGCTCCCACTCCTCCGCATATGCCGTGGCGGGCCTCGAACAATGTCGTTCGGAAAAGACTCGAACACGCCTGCATAAAGAAAGGGGACCGGCGCTGAAGAAGCACCGGCCCCCTTTGGGAGCGAGCGAAAGCGGTATCAGAACGGGATCTGATCCGTGTCTGGGTTGGCGTCGCTGTCCGGAGCGGGCGAACCGTTGGCAGGCGCCTGGGCTTCCGCCGCCGCGCCGTTGCCGTTCGGCTTGTCCAAGAACTGGATGCGCGAGCCGGGCGCCAGCAGTATCTCGGTCGAGAAGCGGTCCGAGTCCTCGCCTTCCTTGCGCCAGCGCCGCGTCTGCATCTTGCCCGCGAGATAGACCAGACGGCCCTTCCTGGCGTGCTTGACCAGCATGTCGACCAGGCCCGGCTGGAACGTCACCGCCCGGTGCCACTCGGTGCGGTCCACCCGCTCACCGGAATTGCGGTCGATATAGCTCTCATCGGTCGCAATGCTCAGGTTGGCCACACGGCCCCCCGAGACCAGGTTGTTGACTGTGACGTCGGCACCGAGGCGACCGATGACTTCCGCGCGATTCAATCCAAAGCTCATGGGATTCTCCTTTTGCTGAATGATGACAATGGGTGGGCGAACGGCCGGGAACCGGAGCCTCTCTCCGGCCCCTTCCGTTCATCCTTCTCCCGCTTCCCTCCAACTCCCGGTCTCTGCAACTTCGCGTTCGGGACAATGGCGGGTCCGGTCGTCGGCGAGGGTCTCGCGCACGGACGGAACGTCGATGCCCAGTTCCGCGAGCAAGGCGTCGCCGGTGGGGGTGATGAGGTCGTAGTCGGTGTCGGGTGCGAACATGCGGGTCTCCTTCGGTGGTCACGCCCGGGACGGGGGAGCCCTTCTCCCTCCACTCTCCCGGACGCTTGCCCGGCGCCTCGCAAAACTCTGACTCTTGAGAACAGCGACAGGAATGCGACGGCGCGGTAATCGGCACAGACGGCAGGTCAATCCGGGACGGCGCCCCCCGCAGGCGTGCCGAGCAGACGCCAAGGCTGAAAGCCCCCTGCAACCGCTGTCCGCCGGCGTCACTCCCAGCCCGCCAGGGTGGCGAGCGGATGCACATCGCGGATCACCACGACCTGATCCCCGGACAGCTTCTCGAAGGCGATGAAGGCAGCCGCCTCCATCTCGTCGTCGAAGGTTCCCAGACACTCCTCCGTTGCGACCAGGATCACCGCGAAGCTTGGCGGATACACCGGCATGCCGCGGACATGACTGGAGCGTTCATACGACCGGCGGGCGCAAGTCTCGCAACGAGCCGCCCCGTGGGCAGGAGCACCGCAATGCGTACATCGGCGGGCCGCCTTGCGGCTCCAGTACCGGCGTCGCGAGGCGGTGTTCTTTCGTTCGGGCGAACCGCGTTCAGCCTCCAGAGCGGAACAGGGCGCACAGCGGGAGCCGCCGTCGCTCGCAGGCCCTCCGCACACTGTGCATAACCGGGCGGCGCGCCGGGACGCATACAGTTCGCGCTCGGCGGCTTGGCGAACCTCCCGGCACGGTTCGCACGTTGTGCCGCCGCCGACGGGCGGGCGGCAGCCGCACCGTACGCATATCCCGGCATCAAGTCGGGCTTGCCGGCGTTTCCGGCTCGCGGCGCGGGCGCTTCTGCGTTTGGCCTGCACATTCTTGCCGCCGTACTTCAGCCCCGCCGACCGGGCTTTGGCGTACCGGATGCGCTCGGCTTGTCGTCTCTTTTCAGCGCATCCTTCGCACAGACGGCGGGCCGGCTCGGCAGGCTGCTGTCCGCACTTGAGGCATAACCCCGCCTCGCGGCGCCGGTCGGCCTGCCGGCGCGCCCGCTCGCGCTCACAGGCTTTCGCCCGAACCGGGTCGCGGCGCGGCTTGCCGGCAGCGCGCAGCCGGGCGTCCCGCGCACGGTCGGCGGCGCGAGATCGCTCGGCGCACGGCTCGCAAAGGCTTCGATTGGGCTCCGGGCGACGCTTTCCGCACTTCGAGCATAGGCCGGCGGCGCGCCGTTCGGCAGCGTGCCGGGCCACCCGCTCGCGGTCGCGCGCCCGACGCATCTCGGGGTTCTTGTAAGGCATGAGGGCATCTCCAGTCTCGGTGGATGTCGGGACGGCAGAACGCCCCGCCGGCAAAGGACCGGCGAGGCGTTCCAGGGAGCTTGCCCCTCAGCCCTTCTGTCGGCGCTCCACGAAGATGCCCATGGCCCGCCAACCCCACAGCTGCACCCCGCAATTGCGCAGCCTGATCCCCGTTGCGATGATGATCTCGTCGCGGGCCGGGCGCATCCTCTCGACCTCTTTCAGCGAGACGATGGCCAGACGCGGTTTGCGCCGTCCTTTCGGTCTGGCGCCGCCGGCCTCGACAGGAACGATGTCACCGTCCGCCCGGGACAGGTAGCGCTGAATGACGTAGCGGTCATCGTTGAGTCCGCTGCCGACGAAGTGGGTGAGAAAGGTGCGCGCGTCGCCGCGAGGTGCGAGTGTCGTCTGCATCGTGCCGTGCTCCTCATGGTTGGGTGACAGAGAACGGCGGCTGCGTCTCCCTCGGGAGCGCGACCGCCGCCCCGCTCCCGGCCAAACTCTGCCTCTCCACGGTGTGCGAGATGGTTCCGGGGCAGTGATGGGAGGAGGCTGACTTGACGGCTATACGGATAGGATCGCTGAATCGTATTGTCCACTGGTGCTGCCACCGTAATGTTGACGATAAGGCAGCTTGTAACCCGGCAGCACAGCAAGAAAACCCTTGACACTGGCAAAGAGTAAGAATATCATACCATACGTAAGATTGAAGAGGTGTAATGTATGGATCTCATAACACTTAAGAAAAAATTAGTTGCCGTGCTTGACCAGATTCAGGCCGACAGCGGGCTGGAATGTCCTCCACTGACCGGCACCACCAAGCCGATTGAGCACCTACCTGGGTTCGACAGCAAAGTATGGCCTGTTGCCACCACACTATTGGCAACCGAGATCGGAGCGGCGATCCCGAACGACGTGAACATCTTCGTCGATGAGACGACCAAGCTCCCGCGCTCCATCGACGAAATGACCGTCTTCGTCTGCAACTTGCTCAAGAATCAAAACGAACAGAAAGCGGCGGCAGCATGACCAGACTTGAATCCACCAAGCGAGCGCAGATCGCCGAACGCCTGAAGGAGGCACGCAAGCTCGCCGGCCTGTCGCAAGGCCATGTCGCGAAGATGCTCGGATTGCATCGCCCCTCCGTTAGTGAGATGGAAGCCGGCAACCGCCGAGTCTCGGCCGATGAACTCGCCCGACTTGCCGAGATATATGACGTCAGCGTCGCCTGGCTACTCGGAGAGGCGCCCGAGACACTCGAGGCTCAGGATCCGCGGCTCGAACTCGCTGCGCGCGAACTCTCAAAACTCAAGCCCGATGATCTGGAACACCTGCTCAGACTGTTAGCTGCCATGCGCAGCAATTCCACCGAGACTGGAAGTGATAGCTGATCGACATCATGCACAGCATCAAACCTACCTTCGACCGCCGCGCCCTTGCGACCCAAGCCATGCAGGTCGCCACAGCCACGCGGGCTACAGCGAAGCTCGACCAAACGGGACCGATCTGCATCTACGAACTTTGCGAAAAGCTGGGCATCGTGGTGCGCTTCAATAACATCAACATGGAAGGGATGTATCAACGTGGTTTTCCCCCGCGCATCCATCTCTCAGCGCGACGACCGCTGCCGCGGCGTGCCTACAATTGTGCGCATGAGCTTGGCCATCACGTGTTCGGCCACGGTTCGTCGATCGACGAACTACGCGAGGACGCCAAGGCGCAACGATGGGAGGATCCGAAGGAGTTTTTGGCTGATGCCTTCGCTGGTTTCATCCTCATGCCGATCATTGGCCTGCGCCGCGCTTTCACGATCCGGGATTGGACCCCGGGAACGGCCACGCCGGTGCAGATGTTCACCATTGCCTGCGAATTTGGGGTCGGTTACACAACGCTTCTAACCCACCTCTCGGCAGGCGTTAACATGCTGCCACGTCCTCGCGCCGCCACCCTGCGGCGCGTGACGCTCAAGTCCCTGCGCATGGACATCTTGGGCGCACTAACGCCCGAACCGCTCATCGTCGTCGATCACCACCGAACTGCGCCCACCTTGGACACAGAGGTCAAGACGCTGCTACTCCTTCCGTCTGGCACCGAGGTAGTGGGCGACGGACTTGCTTTCGAGCGCAAGCTTGCAGCCGGGCGTCTGTTCCGTGTGATGAAGCCTGGGATCTACCCGGCAAGCGTCGGTGACTGGGCAGTCTTTATCCGCGTTGCTCCGGTTCAGAAAGATCAGCCCTACGGATATGTTGGACTCGCGAAATACCGGCACTTGGAGAGGGATCTGGATGAGTAAGGTCAAGGTTCCCGTGGCGCCCCCGCCTTTGGTGATCGACGACACCAACCTATCTCGAGCTTGGGCGCGGCTACTGCTGCAGGTTCTCGACAACACCGGTAAGGAGGTCGCCCCGTTGATACTCAGCCTTAGCGGCTTCTCCCAAGACGGGGCCGCTGTCGAAGACCATGCGGTGCGTCAATCCCTTGATCTGCTACTCAAGCGCAAGAACCGAATCGTGGTCGAGAACGTTGCGTTCACGATCTTCCCACAGCGATACTGGGAGATGTCGCACGGCAACCGGAGTCGCCTTTTCGAACTCTATCGCAAGGCATTTCCGCGCTTGCAGGCTATGAACCGCAGGGCCAACAGACGCGGGCTGTATTTCGAGCGCATGATGATGTACGGGCGCGGCCCGTGCGGCGGCAATCAACTAGAGTGGATCTTGTCGCAATACTGGGAGGGATTGCGCCGCCAGAGTGGCATACGGCGCTCGATGCTTCAGGCGACCACCTTCGATCCGAACCGTGACCATCTCGCCATCGCACAGCTCGGCTTTCCATGTCTTCAACAGGTGAGCTTCGAGCCGACCCGGGCAGGACTCGTTACTAACGCCTTCTACGCCACACAGCAGATATTCGACAAAGCTTACGGAAACTATCTTGGACTGGCTCAGCTCGGCGCTTTCATGGCCCAAGAAATGAATATGTCGCTTGCGCGCCTGAACGTGATGGTCGGGGTTGCCAAGCTTGATCGGATCAAGAAGAGTGACCCCGATCTTACCCGGTTTGCCGCCGTCGCTCGGGCCTTTGTGTCGTCGACCACTGCTCCAGTTTCACGCGGCTGGCCGCCAAAGCACCCTTCCGCCACGGTCAACGCGCTGCTCCAAACGGAACTGACCCGCGCGCCGGTGATCCTGTCTCACTTGGCACCAGCCAAGGTGTCCGAGGCTTATGAGAGCTATTGGCGCTTCGCCGCCGAGCGACAAGCTGTGTTCTTCCGCCGTGTGCGTGGCAAGCCGCGCCCATGGACAGACAATCCAGTATTGGCGATCTACAAGTTCACCAACGCTTACCGTGCGTCCGATAGGGTTAGCCAGTATCTCATCCGCCATGTCATCTATCGAGACGACCTGCCAAAGTCTCCGCGCGAAGTGTTCTTCCGCATCATACTGTTCAAAATTTTTAACAGGATAGAGACTTGGGAACTCCTCGAACGTACGCTCGGCCCGATTACATTCGAGGATTATCGTTATGCCACCTATGACGCAGTGCTCGCGGGTGCCCGGCAAAAAGGTCGTCGTATCTATTCGGCCGCATACATCATGCCACCGGGCCGCCATGCCTTCGGTCGAAAGGCCAAACACCAGAACCATCTCCTGCTGCTCGAACGCATGATGGCCGATCAGGTTGCCGAGCGGTTGGGCCAAACCCGCACGATGCAGGAGGGTTTCGAAAAGTTGCGTTCCTATCCAACAATCGGCGATTTCCTCGCCTACCAGTTCATCACTGATATCAATTACAGCGAACTAACCGAATTCAGCGAGATGGATTTCGTAGTACCCGGTCCCGGTGCACGCGATGGCTTGCGCAAATGTTTCGTAGACCCGGGCGGCCTGAACGAACCCGAACTCATCCGTCTTATGGCTGACCTGCAAGAGAAGGAATTCGAACGCTTGGGCCTCGATTTCCAATCACTCTGGGGCCGCCGCCTCCAGCTTATCGACTGCCAAAATTTGTTTTGCGAGATCGATAAATATGCACGTGTGGCACACCCGCAGATTGCGGGAAGAACCGGCCGTGCCCGCATCAAGCAGAAGTTTGTTCCGACATCTGACCCCATCAATCTCTTCTATCCTCCCAAGTGGAAGATCAACGACAAGGTTTGCGGTGCCTCGCCAGAGCGCGCTGCAGTGAGGTAGCACCGAAGGAGACGCGTATGGACTTCGACAGTTATCAGAAGAAGGCGCAGGAAACTGATCGTGTAGCTGTGCATGACAAAGGCAGCGCAGCGATCATACCCATGCTTGGCCTTGCAGGCGAGACTGGACAACTATTGAGTGAATACAAGAAGCATCTGCGCGACGGCGAGGCACATCGCTTGTTCGAGAAACGCGTGTCCGAGGAATTGGGCGACCTACTCTGGTATATCTCCAATGTCGCCAGCAAGTTCGATCTTTTGCTCTCCGAGATCGCTGCGGAAAACTTGGTCAAGGTCAAGCAGCGCTGGGCGAACGGGCGTACTAAGCCCCTTGTTTTCGATGCCGAGCTTCCCGAAGGCGAGCGCCTGCCGCGCCAATTTGAAGTCGAGCTGATCGACATGGAGAGAGAGGGGAGCCAACATGTACAGATACTAGTCGATGGCGAACTGTGCGGCTCGCCGCTCACCGACAACGCCTATGATTCCGACGGCTATCGCTTCCACGATGTCTTTCACTTCGCCCACGCCGCTGTGCTTGGCTGGTCGCCGATCACGCGGGGATTGCTGCGTCGAAAGCGGAAGAGCCGCCCGCTACTTGACGAAGTGGAGGATGGAGGACGCGCCGCCGTCATCGAAGAGGGTGTAGTCGCACTCGCATTTGACTACGGCCGTCGCCATCGTTTTCTCGACGGCTTGACTACCCTAGATTTTCAGTTGCTACGCACAATCAAGGGCATGACATCGCATTTGGAAGTGCGCCAATGCACCACCGGCGAATGGGAGCAGGCCATTCTGCAGGGATTCGAGGTGTGGCGCGCGGTACTCGCTGCGCGAGGCGGCCGAATCGCCGTAGATCTGGACAGGCGGTGCATCGCCTTCTTGGGGCGATCCGCCGTTCAGGGGTTGTCCGCTTGATCCCCCGCACTCAACGCGAGTGCGCTCGCCACAGCCAAACCGCCAGCATGGCTAATGCTGAGCCTCCAGGTGGTTACGCCCATCGCTGTGGCCGCTTTCGTCGCGCCACCCGAAAGTTGGACTTTCGGGGGTGCGCCCGGCGCACGGCGGATCATCACATCGGTGAAAGCTACCCCCGCCCCGAAGCCGCAACTCATCGCTTTGAGCACTGCTTCCTTGGCAGCGAACCTTCCTGCCAGACGCTCAATCCGGTTGGCAGCGTCGCCGATCTCGTCCAGCTCGGCTTGTACGAAGCAGCGTGGAATCAACGGATCGCGAGGATCCTCTATCCACTGCCTCATCTCGGAAACTTCCACAATATCAATGCCGTGTCCAATAACGTTCATTGTCACGAGCGCCACCCCACCCACCTGAGTGATGGCACCACATAATGCCATGGAATGACAATTTACACGACCCTGCGCTTAGCATTGCCGCCTCCGATGCATGGTCCCTGCGTGTGCGCGCAGGTCCCGGCACTGGTAAGACCTTTACGTTGATGCGCCGAATCGCACGGTTCTTGGAGCAGAGAGTCGCACCAAAGAAGATTCTCGTATGTACATTCACTCGAGCAGCGGCGGCCGACCTAAAAGAAGCCGTGGTTGCGCTGAATGCACCTGGAGCGGATGACATAAAGACGACTACCATTCATAGCCATTGTTTCGGAATCCTCATGCGAAATGATGTTCTTGCTTCAACTAATCGGGTTCCTCGACCGCTAATGGAGTTTGAGCAGCGCTTTCTCTTGGAAGATATGCAGCGCGGCGACTTCGGCTCGATCCACGAGAAGCGCAAACGGCTCAAAGCTTTCGAGGCGGCTTGGGCGAGACTCCAAGACGAGCAACCGGGCTGGTCGAAGAATGCGACGGATAAGGCGTTTCAGAACGCACTTCTTGGTTGGTTGCGTTTTCATCAGGCGATGTTGATCGGCGAACTCGTACCGGAGACCTTGCGTTATCTTCGAAACAACCCGATGGCACGGGACTTTGACCAGTTCACAAAGATTCTCGTTGACGAGTATCAAGACCTCAACGTCGCCGAGCAGGAGATCATTGGTCTGCTCGCGAGAAACGCGAAGCTGACGGTCATTGGTGACGAAGATCAATCAATCTATTCTTTCAAGCACGCGTATCCCGAAGGAATTGAGGAATTTCACCAGAAAAACGCTGGGACCGAGGACGGAACGTTGGATGTATGTCGACGGTGCCCGACTGCGATTGTCGAGCTGGCCAATAAATTAATCGCCCACAACAACCGTAAAGTCAGTCGACCTCTGTTGCCATACAAGCAAAATGGTCAAGGGGAAGTCTATATCGTCCAATGGATGAACATCCAAGAGGAAGCAAAAGGTTTGGCTCAACTCATCCAAGAGCGTGTCGTCGATAAACGTGTTCAGCCCGGTCAGATTCTCGTCCTCGCTCCACGCCGGGAGTTCGGTTACGCAGTTCGTGACGCCCTGAAAGAGCTTGATGTACCGGCCCATAGCTTCTTCCAAGAAGAGGCGCTCGACGGCAATCCCAAGAACATGGACGGTAGCAAGAAGCAGCAGGCATTTACCCTGTTGACGCTCGCAACCGATCCATCTGACGCACCAGCGCTTCGTTGCTGGTGCGGTTTCGGCAATCACTCTCTGCTCCGCCGTGCTTGGGAACAGGTTCGGGATCGGTGCAACCAAACCAATCGTGCCCTAACAGATGTTCTTGATGACATTCGGGACAGGCGCATCACTTTAAGCTATGGCCGCGGCTTTCTTCGAAACAGACTTGTTGCACTTCAACAGCGGCTACAGGCTCTCGACAACTTGGTTGGCCAGACTTTGGTAGATGCTCTGTTTCCAGCGAACGACCCGGATTTCGAGGGACTTCGCGAACTGGCTGCTGAACTTCCCAAAGACGCCGGCGCCAAACATCTCTTGGACATGCTCCGCACAAGCATCACTCAGCCTGAGCTACCGACGGGCGTCGACTATGTTCGCGTCATGAGCCTGCACAAGTCCAAGGGTCTGACCGCCGACCTCGTGGTCGTGATGGGTTGTGTTCAAGGACTAATCCCGCACATTGACGAATCGCTTTCGCAAGCGGAAAAGGACAGGATTCTTGAGGAGCAACGACGGCTGTTCTATGTTGCATTGACTCGTTCACGTGACACACTGGTTTTGTCGAGTGTTACAAATCTGCCTCGAGATTTGGCTCATCGCAATCAAGTGCGGATAACCGGTCGTGGGCAGAATGTTCGGACGATTACCTCAGACTTCATCTACGAGCTCGGCCATTCCCAACCTAAACCGGTCCCCGGTGCGCGACTGCTCAAAGCAAGTGCTGGAGTATGACTGCACACAGGAAGATTTTGATTATCGCGGGGCCGAACGAGGCCGGAAAAACGACCTTCGCCACGGCGTTCCTGCCGAACGGGGCGGATTGCCCAACCTTTGTCAACGCGGACTCGATTGCCGCGGGATTGAATCTGTTCCGACCCGCTGCAATCGCGTTCAGGGCCGGCCGTCTGATGGTCGGTACGATCCGCAGATACGCGGCCCGAGGAGAGAGTTTCGCCTTCGAGACCACTTGAGCGGGCGGAGCCATGCCCGTTCGATCCCGCGCTGGCGGGCGCAGGGTTATCGCATCAAACTGTTTTTCCTGCGGCTGCCGACGCCGGAAATGGCGCTCACGCGCGTCCGGCGACGGGTTTCGGAGGGCGGGCACTATGTTCCGGAGGCGGTCGTTCGCCGACGGTTCGCGGCAGGCCGGCGCAATGTCGACTTTCATTGCGAGCAAGGTGACGGCCATCAGCAGTGGTTAGCGCCGTTGAGACTCAATCCCAGCAGCCCGGCAACTTTTCCCTGGACCTCGAGAATCGTGCGCGCGGCGGCGAGTTCCTTCTCCAGGCGCGCCACTTTTGCTTCGAGCCGGCGAACCTGGGCGCTGGCGGGGTTGGACTGCGCTGGCTTGGCGCCGCGCTTGCGCGGCGCGCCAAGCCCTGCAGCGCACCCCGGCGACGAGCCTTGCGCCACGCCGACAGATGCGAACTGTATAGCCTCTCGCGGCGTAACAGCCGTCCGACCTCGCCCGGTTCCGCACAGCGATCCGCCTCCTCGACGATCCGCAGCCGGTACTCGGCGGTGAACCGGCGCCGAGTCAGCTTGGTGATGACCTCCGGATCCGGGCCGCGCCGCACCGGCGGAGCCCCGGCCCTGGGGGCCTCGTCGCTACGCTCCTCACCCCCCAGGGCCGGCGCGTTCGCACCCATCACCATCATTGAATCCCTGTATGCTTTCATCATGGTTCCTCTCTATCGCCCTTCAATAATTCCAAGGGTAGCCGGTGTCTCAACAATGTTGGCAGAAAGGGAAGTGTATTGCACAGCGTTTTTCACACTCGAATCTCTGCATCGGGATTCCCTGCCGTCAAAGCATTTATCCAAGCCAGACACATCTCTTGTGAGCGATATCTGCCATAAGTTTTGATTTCCTCACTCTCCACTTTTTTGAATGTCCCGCAGATATGACGAACGTCATCCCGGTCAGTGATGCCGTAAAGATGGAAGAAAACGGCATCAAGCTTGGCTAGCAACTCAATGCGTCGCACTTCATCCCAGCGAAACGGCGGGAGAAGTTTTCCAGCCTCGTCAACATGCCCCATATCCTGTGCGAAGGGGGCCATGTCATGCGATGTGTAGGTTAGTTGCAGAACTGCTTCCCTGATAACCTCTGCGGCGGATTTCGACCCGAAACCGGTTTTTTCGAATTGTTTCAAAGGGACGACAGGGAGTTGCTCCATCATGTACCAATTGATATTCTGGCCCTGAATCTTCTGACGAAGCACAAAGTCGAATGGGATAGCGTTCAAATTGCCAATCATGAGTGGGACGCTTGAGAGGTACGCTTTATCGGCTCCATCTTCGGGAAGCATCATACCCATTGAGTTTGCGATACCGCTCCTTGGGATTACGCCTGCGATCAGCGTTCGCGCATTAGTCGGAGCCGTGATCATCTTGTAGCAAAGCTGCCACGTGAACTTTTTTGAAGCACACTCCTCTTCCGGCACCCAGTATTGAGGATCGGGCACCCATCCGGGGTCAGCGTGTTGCTCGGGAGTTGCTGAAAGGGGTTGTCCCGGCCGGAACAGGTTGCCGGGGTTCACCACCACACTGGCGGCACGATGATCGTAAGCCTGCATCATCTTGCCCTCATAGAGCGGTAGCCACCGCCCCTTGGCGCTGTTGTAGATATTTCCGCCAACAGGCCAGGCTCCTTCCCGTTCTTCCAACTCTGTACGGGTGCGAAACAGGCCAGAATGGTTGGTCATGTGAAACATCGTGCGATAGCGCACCGGCCAGGTTTTTTTCGGATGTTTACCCGAGCGATTTACCAGAACAGGAAGGCGTTTATAGACTGCGGTTGCAAGGGCCGCATCGCGTCGAGTTCGGAAGATCGGCGCGGTACCCGTATTCGGATTGACCCGAAAGAAATCCTCGGCCTTAAGTTCAAAACAGCGCTCTGGGTCTTCCAACTCGGACATGTCCTGCACAAAGAATGCGCAACGCGCGACCGGGAATTCTCTCTCACGCCGGCCTGCCACAAAGATGCTGAATTTGAAGCGGCGATCGACATCTTTGAAAAATGGACCATCTTCCGACTGCGACCGTCCATTCTCAAAGTCGTATAGTCGCTTGAGGCGACCTGTGGTGGACACCCCCCGAAAGAACTTCGAGGCTGTCTTGTCGGCCGCAATGCCGGATGGGACAACCAGTCCGATCAATCCATCCTCCCGGATAAGCGTCATGGCCCGTTCCACAAACAGCGAATAGAGGTTGATATCACCACTCCCAAGAAGCGGATAATCACCGCCATTTCGGACCATGCCCAGTGCATTTTCTGCTCGTCTGGCCGCCTTGCGATAAGCGTCTTTCAGAGGGTTGTTCGCCCCAAGTTTACCAATCAGAGCTTTGCGCTCCGCCGCTTTGGCGGTTTTCGCAATCTCAGGGGAGCGATCCGCGAACCATTCAACTTCCTGAAGCTTCATCCGATCCCAGGGCGGATTGCCGATGACCGCATCGAAGCCACCACTACGATCAGGCTTGTCCCAGTCGGCCCAAACCCCCGGGAAGTTTACTTGCCAGTTGATGAACCCCTCTTCTGCAACCAATGACTGTGCGTCAGCCAGCACACTTCGGAAGTTCTCGAAGTCCTTCTGAATACGGCTGTTCCCATTCGATGTGGGCGATTCAAGATCATCGCCCTGAGCTATACCGACCGGATCCCCGTAGAGGCCGTCATAGAAGGCAAGCAATGCAGGCTTTTGGGTATTGTCGAGGTTTAGCCACTCAAAGGCATAGGTCAGCGACAGAAACGCATTGAGCGGATCGGTCATTTGCCTGACTTCAGTAAAGAGCGCTGCTGAACAGCGGACCTCGGCAATCTCTGCATCCGTCAGAAGTTCGATCCTTTCCATGCGTTTGGCGCTTTCAATCGCCGTACGGAGGAAGTCGCGTAAAAAAAGATTTGTCTCATCAGGCGCCCATGCTCCAAACAGGCTGTCTCCGCAGCGCAGGTGATGATCGAGAAAAGACAAGGGTGCGCCGACCGTGAAGGTATGCAGCCAAAGGGATACCTTGGCGAGTTCCACAGCCATCGGGTTCTTGTCGACTCCGAACACGCAACGCTTGAGAATCATGCGGCGCACGATGTGGCGATCATCCAGACGCGACTCGTCCACCGCCCAACCATTGGCCTGCGCATTGCTGAGGATAGTACTCCTGATCGCCGCAATGCGCTCGTCCAGAGGCGAGATATATCCTTCGATTACCTGCTTGGCATCATGTGTGGCTTCGGCCATTGCGGCGATCACACGGTCTGCCAAATAGTCCACCAATGCTACCAGAAAGTGCCCTGAACCCATGGCAGGATCACACAGCTGAAGATCCAGCATTCTGCTCGCCGGATCGAGTGCGGATATATCTTCCTGTGTCGCATGCTTCTCTGGCGCTGTGAGACGATCCTCGAAAGCATTTCTGCAACGTTCAAGCAGTGGCTCTACAGTTTCCCCAAGAACGCATTGAACCAGTTCGTCCGGCGTGTAGTAGCTACCTGAGACCTTGCGCGCATAGGGGTTGAGTTGAATGGCGATCCGGTCGGCTTGGCGCACTACGTCATGTTCAAGAATGCGTTCGTAGACAGATCCAAGCTGCTGAACAGACAGGTCGCGATAATTGATAAATTTCCGCTCTACCGTGGTGCGCTCGAACGATAGTGCATCAATAAGCGGAGCGATGGCGGAATCCGGCAACCGCAACCCATCGAGAATCACCGGATGTTCCTGATCGAACAATCCTCCATTGTAGGGCGGCAAACCCAGATCGGCATCGCCTTTGCCAATACATCGAAACAATCCTTCCAACTTCGCCCAAAGCGTCGTCATGGTACCCGAGAAGGACATTCCGGCATCTATATCGTCCCCAATTTTCCGCCGTAACCGACGCAGGCTATAACGCTCGTAGCGTTCATCGCTCACCGGCAACAGGTTGCGATCCTCAGCGTAAAGGAGGAACAAAAGTCGGTAGAGCACCACCAGTGCACCCTCGCGCACATCGCCCGGTTTGGCGCCTTTTTGAGTCGCATCGGCAATAGCGGATGCGAGATTCGGGAAAACTTCGTTGAACACCTTATCGGAAAGGTCTTCGGCAATCCTTGCTTCGTAGTTACGACCTTCATCTATGGCGCGCGCATGGAAGCTGCGGCTCTCAAGGTCAGGCACAAGAAACGCTTCGCGGCGGAAAGCAAGAACAAACACCTTGAGCCAATGCTTTGCATCAAGGCCCAAGCTTTGTTCCGCGTCTTCCAAACCAAGGATAGTCCAAAGATCAATCTCGAAGAATTCTTCAGAAACCGAGCGGGCTCCGGAAAAGTACAAACGCCAATGCCGACCATTGGTAAGAATGCCCCAGCGAAGCTTTCCTTGCGTGACAATATCCGCGCGGCGCATGTAACGCAGCATCTGCGTGGAAGGCGGGGCGTCCTCTCCCGGCGCATCGGATCGCCTGTCCAGCGGGCAGCACCACCTTTTGACCTCAAGAAGGGCTGCGCCGTGGGTATAGCGCTGCCATTCATTGCTATGTTTCATGGCCTTCTGCAAAGCTTCCGGGGTCGCAAAGAGAACTCCATCGGGAATATCTTCCCGGCCTTTTGGAGAAAGGTTTTGTTGCGGCAGGGTTTCGGTCCAGCCCAGGACGGACAAAACCGGACAAATCAGTCTCTGCCCAGTATCCGCCTCATTCGGATTCTTACCTTTCCGGAACTTTTCCATCAGGTTACGCAGGGCAGTTTCGATCTGCTTTAGTTCGGAGTCTGAAAAGTCCTTCCACTCTGCCAGATACTGAATTGTGTCGGCCAGAAAGCCGGATGTGAACAAATTGCCTTGAACGAGTAAATCAATGTTCAAAGATCATATCCTTACATGACCTGCCCCTGTGAAAGGGTCATGACCTGCTCCCATTAACGGGTCCAGTTTCAATGTTAGTGCAGTGACGATTACTCTGCCATGCTGGCCGTCCCTTTCTGCCAACATTGTTGAGACACCGGCTATCCTTGGAATTATTGAAAGGCGGTAGAGAGGAACAATGATGAAAGCAGACGAGAGGGATTCAATGATGGTGACATGGTGACGGATGCGAACGCGCCGGCCCTAGAGGGTGAGGAGCGTAGCGACGAGACCCCCAAGGCCGCAGAAGGAAGTCAAGTCAGTCAGCGTTGGGTGGTAGCTGTCCGGGAATAGGTAGAGGGATGTGTACTTGCTGCGAGTACTGCCGCCCCCAAGCGATCCCCTTTGAGTTTTCGAATACCTTGCAAAAAGGGGTTTTATCGAAGAACAATGTGTATTGGTGATACAGGCTTCGAACCAAATCGGCTAAGGGATCACTCAGAATTGTGGCGGGAATCCCGATTTTTTGGGCAGCGGCGGCATCAATACTTCTCCCATGACTTTTATGCTGATCCCAGTTGCAGAAGAATTCGACCGCGTCGCTGATCGCGTCGTGAGTAGACTTACACATCGCATACTGCTGCAACCAAGATCTTGCCAGTTCCTTCGATAGCTCGTTTGCGCTGCGGCACTGTTCAAGCAGGTGAAGATCATATTTTTGCAGCAACGGAACATACGCCGTTAACGCCTTTGCACCCTCTTTCGCCAATCGTTTCTCCAATCTCTCGAACCCCCGAAGAATCGCCCGAGCAGGGACTCCGTTCAACTGCGGATCAATCGGCCCCAGCGTGCCCTCCGGGAGCATGAGGATTTCATCCCCGGCAAGACACATCAGGGTAGCGGCGCTGTAGGCATTAGATGGGACCAAGAATCGGAGTCCGGTAAAGCTTCCCCGCAAGCGCCGGACGATTCGTTCGGTGGCTTCTGCGGATCCACCATTGGAAATGATAAAGACATCAGCTTTAGTGCCATCGACAGAATCAATGAGGTCACTGAAGCCCACCAAGTCTCCGTCATCTATTGAGACTGGAGCACCAGTAGCCACATTCGATGTTTGAGTCGCGTAGCAAAGTAATGGCCTTTTCGTCTCAGATTGGATTCCATTAATTACAGCTAGACGAAGCTCGAAAAGGTCAATGCTCCCCTGCTTTTCGAGGAATTTCTGAAGCTCCCCGTATGATCTTGGAAGCGGGTCTGGGGACTGACAACCCGTCACAGTTCCCGATTTTTCCGGTGTGGGAAGAACATCTTCTGCCATTACTGGCGATCATCCTTGGAGCTGAGGTCGGGAGTCAAATTCATCACAACCTTAGTCGACGCAACCTCAGAGTGTGTGGCTGTAGAGTGCTGTCCCATCGCAATAATGGCTTGTTCGTATATCTTGGTCGCTTCTCTGCAAACCTCCATGATCTCATCAATTGCCGAGTCAGTTCCCCGGAGCTTCAGGAACCGATCTGCCCAATTCGCCATGTCTTTTCTCACATCCTCCAATGTTGTCTCCGATCCGATACCAATATACTCAAGCCAAGCGCACTAATGCATAGCCACGCAACATGCGCACCGGGGGAGTGTGCCACATGGCCCAGATTCCTGCAAAAAAGCTTGCTCGAAACACAGGACCGCATTTTATAATTCTACAACCAGTCCATAGCTGGGAGCCGCCCCGCGCTACTTTCCGACTTCGGATCGCGGAGTAGACGGCGCTTCCCTGATCTGGCCCGGAGGGGCATCCGCCCTTTCTTTGGTGCAGCTGGCTTTCCGGGGCTTGGGAACCCGGGCGTGGCGGCTAAGACATCGCGGCGGTCCGTTTCGTCCAACGACGGCGGCTCGGCTTCGTACCCCATCGCTCGCGCTATGACGGCAGCGGCCTGCGCTGCGGCGGCGCGTAATGCGCCATCGTCGAGATGAGCGTAAATCGCCGTGGTCTCGCGCTGGCGGTGTCCGAGAAGTCGGCCGACGGTGGTAAGCCCCACGCCGTTCATTACGCCTTGGGAGGCCCATGTGTGGCGGCAGTCGTGGATGCGAAGACCCGGAAGCCCCGCTTCCTCGCGGATGCCGCACCAGAAAGTGTAGAGCCGGTCCGACGTGAGGTCTTCGGGGAACACGCGATTACTGCCGTCGATGCGCGGCAGCACGGCGAGCAGGCCAGCCGCCTCCGGCCCGAGCCAGATGGTGCGCGGGCCGGTTTTCGAGTCTTCGATGCGCGCACTTGCACCATCCTTGCCAAGTTCGCCGAACTCGTCCCATTTGAGGTTGAGGATTTCGGAGAGGCGCGCCCCGGTGAGCGTCAGCAGCCGCAGCGCCGCGACCGGCCAGGGGTGTTCCTCCCGGTGGCGGTCGAGCACTGCGCCGAGACGCTCCAACTCTTCGTGGTTGAGATAACGCGCGACGGGCTTGCGGGGGTTCTTCACGATGTTGGCGCAAGCGTCGGGGACATGCTCACCAATATCGCCCCACTGGCGGGCCGTCCTGAGCATGGCGCGCAGGATCTCGAACGCGCGGTTGGCGGCGCCGGGCTTGTCCGCACTCGCGGTGTCGAACCACGCCGAGACGCGGGCATGGTCGATGGCGTCGAGCCGGAGCCTGCCGAAGTATGGCGTCAGGCGGTTCCTCATGTAGACATCGAAGGTCTCCAATGACGACGGCTTCCAGCGATGCCGGCGACGCTCGCGGTAATGCTTGGCGAAGTCCCGGAACAGCGGCGCCTTCTTCTTGCGCGGCGGCGTCACCTCTTCGCCGCCCCACAGGCGGGCGAGCACAGCCGCGCCTTCACGGCGAGCCGTATTGAGGGGCAGTTCGGGAAAACGGCCGAGGGTGATCTTGCGCATGCGTCCCCGGACACGGGTCTGGACAATCCAGGAGCGCACTCCCGAGGGCTGCACACGGACCCCGAAATGGGCGAGCAGGCTGTCCCAGAGGGTGTATTCCCGTTCCGCCGGCTTCGCGGCAGCGACGGCCTTCACGGTGAGCCGCACCCGGTGCTTTCCGCGGTTCATCGTGCGCTCTCCTTCCCGTTGCCGATCATAGCGCTGTGGACGATGCTGGAGATGCGCCCGGCCGCCTCGCGGACATGCTCATCAGCGAGATGGGCGTAGCGTTCGGTGGAGGCGGTGTCGGCATGGCCAAGCAGGCGGCCGACGGTGTAGAGGTCGAGTCCGCTCATCACAGCATGGGAGGCGAACGTGTGCCGGCAGTCGTGGATGCGCACATCGTCCAGCCCGGCGAGATTGCGCAGTTTCCGCCAGCGCAGCCTGAGGTCGGCCATCGGGCCGTCGTTATTCCTGTTCGGGAAGACGAAGGATCCTTCACGCGGCAGGCTGTTCAGAACGGCCCGTGCAGGCGGTGGAAGCTGGATCGCCTTCGGTCCAGTCTTGGAGTCGGGCAACACCGCGCGAGTGTCGCGTATCCAGTCCCATTGCAGGCCGACGATCTCGGACGACCGCGCGCCGGTGAACAGCAGCAGGCGGATCGCGGCGGCAGCCTGCCGATCCTCTGCATGGCCGAGCACGAAGCCGAGGCGCTTGAGTTCATCCAGCGACAGGAACCGCTCGCGCGGCGTCGTCTTGTAACGCCGCATGTTGCGGCAGGGGTTGGAGCCCTGCGGGCGAATATCCCAGAGCTCCGCCTGCCGCATCATCACCGACAGCACCGGCAGGATCCGGTTGGCGTTGCTGGGGGTGCCGCTGAGGGAATCGAACCAGCGCTGCACATCGGCGCGCTCGATCTTCGCGACGCGCATCGTGCCGAAGAAGGGCACGAGGTAGCGGTCGATCAGGTGGGCGTTGCCCGCCCTCGTGGAGGGCTTCCAGCGCCGTCCCTGACGGCGCATGAAGTCGGCCGCGAAATCGGCGAACAGCGGGCCGCTCTCGCGCACGGTCTTGGCTTCGGCGATGGCGGCAATGGCCTTCTCTCTTGCCTCGGCGGCGGTCATATCGTCGGCTGTGCCGAGGACGGTCTTCGGTGCGCCGACGGGTCGCAGGGCCCGGACGAAGAATGTCTTCGTCCCGTTCCTGGCGACGGTGAAGCCGAAGGCGGGCAGGTCCCTGTCGATGACGGTCAGTCCGTATCGTCCGGTTTTCTTCTCCTTGAAGGTGCGGCGGACCGTCCGCTCATTGATGGTGGCGTGGATGCGTATGGGTATGTCTCCGTTGTCTGTTTCCTCGGGCGCCGTCCGTCCCGAGGGAACAAAACGGCAGTTTTGAACGGACAACACGCCCCGCACACGGGATCGCGGCCAGTGAACGGATCTGGCCTAACCATCTGTCAGATAAAGGAAAACTCCCGACCGGTGCAGGCCGGCCTGGCCTCGCTCTATGCATCATCGATGCGTGGGGTGTGGAGGTGAGCCGGCTCCGCCGTAGAGACAGAGCCGGCTTGGGAGCATTCACGACGGGGGAAAACGCCAGCGGCGAACTTGGCAGGGCGGAGCCGCCGCGGCGCCTGAGCGGACGCCGGTGCGGATGGAGCTGCAGGCTGAAGTGTCAGGCGCGTCGTCGAAGACGACGGCGGCGTTGTATGCACGCTTGCGGGCAGGGATGCATCGCGCTGTGCGAAACCGGATGCGAGGCGAAGTGCGGCAGCGCTCCGCAGGAGCGCGTGCACGAGCCGTGGCATCGGCGCGCGGCGAAGCCGACGCGAGTGATGCCCGCAACCGGCGTAGCCGGTCAGGGTAAGCGAAGCGAAGCCGAACCACGGGCAGAACCGGACGCGAAGCGAGATGCGGCAGCGCTCCGCAGGAGCGCGCGCATGAGCCGTGGCATCGGCGCGCGGCGAAGCCGACGCGAGTGATGCCCGCAACCGGCGTAGCCGGTCAGGGTAAGCGAAGCGAAGCCGAACCACGGGCAGAACCGGACGCGAAGCGAGATGCGGCAGCGCTCCGCAGGAGCGCGCGCATGAGCCGTGGCATCGGTGCGTGGCGAAGTCGTCACGAGCGATGCCCGCAACCGGCGTAGCCGGTCAGGGCAAGCGAAGCGAAGCCGAGCCAAGCGGAACCGGACGCGAAGCGAGATGCGGCAGCGCTCCGCAGGAGCGCGCGCATGAGCCGTGGCGTCGGTGCGCGGCGAAGCGAAGCCAGACGCGCCACGCAGGTTGGCGCTGCCGACTGCGTACAGAAAAAAGGGCCACGCCGCCGAAGCGACGCGGCCCTTGAGGATGGCGCTTACGCCGCGCAGCGTTGCACCGGGATGCCGAGCTGGGTGGCCTTGTCGACAAGGTTCTCTGTAACGCCGCTGCCAGGGAATGCGATCACGCCCTTGGGCAGCAGGTTCAGCAGTTCGTCGTTGCGTCGAAACGGTGCGGCCCGTCCGTGAGCGTTCCAGTCCGGCTTGCAGACCACCTGATGCACGCCATGCCGTTCAGCCCACTGTGCGGCGATGCGCTCCACCCCGGGGCCGCCACCGTGGACGAGCACCATGTCCTGATACTTCGCTCGCGCCTTGTCGAGTCGCCGGAAGATGGCATCGATGTCGGTGACTTGCTTGCCGCCGGCGATCGCGATCAGGGTGCCGTCGGGCAGATGCGCGTTGGTCTCGCGTTCCTTGCGGGCGCGGAGAAAGTCGCGGGCGTCGATCGCTGCCGAGGTAAGTTGACGGGTCTGGCTGGTGTGCGATCCGTGCCGCGGCCGCCAGGTTTCTCCGGTGGACTCGCGGTAGGCGTCAGCAGCGCAGTCGCGCAGTTGCTCGAAGGCGTCGCGTCGGTCGCCGAGGTTGCGCGCACGGTGGGTCTTCAGTTCGAGTTCGCGGGCGTTGATCTCGGTGCCGTCCTGGGCGCGCTGCAGGTCGCGGATTTCAGGCGTGAGGCGGTCGATGCTGCGGTCGAGTCGCCTGACCTGCGCGGCCCACATGTTCACGAAGCCCCAGAGCATGGACTCGCGTTCGTCGGCGATCTGCATGCCATCGGGGGCGACGCCACGTGCCAGGATGCGGAACGCTTCGCTGACGGCTTCGAGCGCTTCGTCGCGGTCCCAGACGCTTCGGGGGTCGAACTCGTCGCGTTCCGGGGTTGCGCCGTAGAGTGCGGCGTTTTCGCAGATGACTGCAGTGTGGGATTGTGCCTGATGGATGTTGTCGGTATCGAACATGGTTGTGTCTCCTTGGTAGTTCGAGGTTTTGAGTTGAGCCTTGATGGCCCGGCGTCGTCGGAAGAGCGCCTCCCGACATAGGTTTGTTGGGACACGCGCGCGCAACGAAGCCACCCGCGCAAGCGGGTCGGAACGCAGTGGAGAACCCCGGAGGGGTTGGCGAAGTGAGCACGTGTGGCACAATGGGCCTATGTCGGGAGGTGCTTTTTGGGTTTGCAAAGCGTTCTTCCCGCAAGCGGGTTGTGCAGCGAACGGGCGAGCGGATGCGCAAGGGATTGCACCAGAAACCGGAGCTTGCGGAGCCTGCAACGTAAAGCCCGGTCGCGAAGCAACGCACACAGGGGTCTGCGGTTGAAGGCCGCCCGCCGCGCCCGATTCGGAGCGCTTCCTGTTTTCCCCGCCGGTCATCCGTAGAACGGGTGGGAGTCCAGAAGCTGCTGCGCCACCTGGCGGATGCGGCGGCGGTCGCGCACGCGCTTCGGCCCTCGCCAATCCTCCTGGAGGTGGACGACGTAGTAGTGCGTTCCCGGGTTGAGGAGGTCGTCCTCGCGGTAGGCATCGCCGACATGGTGACCGTCGGCGTTGTAGATTCGGGATTCGTGTGGGCTGACGCGCCTGAAAGTGATGGTGCTCATCGGGTTCTCCGGTTGACTTGATGGAGGCGCGAGGGAACTCCCTCTCCTCTCTGCGCCGTTCACCCTCCACCCGCCTCACTCTCCTCCGGGACTCTGCAGGCGGGCAGGGTTCCCCGCCCCCGGGGCTGCTGTATCCCCCTCGAAGCGGAACAGGGGACCGAGCCGCGCGGCGAGCGTGTCGGGACCGAGTGCGACGAGGTCGTCGTTGAAGTCGCCGCCTTCGGGAACGACGACGGTGGCCTGGACACCCGCGTGTGCGCAGCGCCGCGCGAGTCGTTCGGCGGCACGGTCGCCCTCGGGGTCGTTATCGCGTGCGATGATGAGCCGCGCGACGCCGGGCGGAGGCGCGAACGCGCCGAGGCTTCCGGCGGAGAGCGCTGCGGCGGCGGTGATCCCGGTCACAGCGGTGACCAGCGACAGCACGGTCTCGATGCCTTCGCCGACCAGCAGCATGGCGTCGGGCGTTCCGAACCGCACGGCGCGCCCGTGGATGCGTCCGAGCGCCTTGCGCGGAGCAGCGACGCCCGCCTTGGCGGGCGAGCGGGGATCGAGCCAGGTGCGCTGCACTCCGCTGACGGCGCCGTCGTCGCCGGTCACGGCGGCGACCAGCGCCGGAAGGCGGATGACCGATCCGTTCTCGCGGTAGCGTAGTGCAGGATGAAAGCGCAGCGCCGCGAAGCGGCAGCGCGCGAGCCCCCGGGCATGCAGGTAGCGTTCGGCGTGGGTGCCGTCGATGTCGCGGCAGCGGCGCCACAGGCGCCGGGCCGCCGCGGTGGCGTCGTAGGCGCCGTGCTCGCCCGATGCCGGCGAAGCCGGCAGGGCGAGGAAGGCGCGGGCCTCGGCGAGCGCCGCGCGCAGCGTCGGCGCGCCCGAACGGTAGCGGACGAGGTCGAGCAGGTCGCCGTGCTCGCCGGTTGCGGCGTCGGTCCACTTGCCGGGGATGCCGGGACCTTCGAGACGAACGTGGAGCGAGCGCCCTCGGGCGCCGTCGAGGTCGCCCGCGACCCAGTAGCGGCCCTGGCGGCGGCCGTAGGGCAGATAGCGGCGACACACAGCCTCGGCGCGTCGGGCGAGTTCGGCGGCGATGGCGGCGGCGTTCACAGCGCCGACCTCCCGGTGTGACGTGGCGGCATGATGAAGACTCCTCTCGTTGCGGGGAACGCCCCGATACCGGCCCGACCTCCGACTCCCGGCGGCGTGAGCGGACGAACGCCCTGCGCGGAGCGCAGGCGCGAGGCCCGACCCGTTCGGGACTCGAAGCGGACAGCAAAAAGGGGGACCGACGCCGAAACGCCGGTCCCCGGGGGAAGGACGGACAGTTCGCCTCAGAACGGGATCTCGTCGTCCGTCCCGTCGCCGTCGGCCGGCTGGGCCGGAGCGGCAGCCGAGGGCTGGGCGTCGGGCATCGCCGCGCCATTGCCGTTCGGCTTGTCGAGGAACTGGACCCGGCAGCCCGGCGCCAGCAGAATCTCGGTCGAGAACCGGTCGGAGTCCTCGCCGTCCTTGCGCCAGCGTCGCGTCTGCAGCTTGCCGTCGACATACACCAGCCGTCCCTTTCGGGCGTGCTTGCCGAGCATCTCGACCAGCCCGTCCTGGAAGGTGACGATGCGGTGCCACTCGGTGCGGTCTACCCGCTCGCCGGTCTGCTTGTTGATATAGGACTCGTCGGTCGCAAGCGACAGATTGGCGACACGCCCCCCGCTTGTGAGGTGGTTGACGGTCACGTCGGCGCCGAGGCGGCCGATGAGTTCCACGCGATTCAATCCAAATGCCATGACTGTTCTCCTGGTTGGTTGTTGTGACGATGGGTTGCGAGCGTCCGGAGACCGGGGCGATCTCTCTCCCCGGCCCCCTGCCGCTCACCCTTCCTTCTCCTTTCCTCCAACTCCTTGTCCCGCGTCGGTTTGCGGTCCGGGCAGCGACATGTCTGATCGTCGGTCAGGGCGTCGCGCCCGCTTCGGGCATCAAAGCCGAAGTCGGCCAGAAGACCGCAGACGGTTGAAGCGACGGGATCGGTATCGGGATCGAAGAGATGCATGCGGGCGACTTGCCGGGGGTTCGCCCGGTTCGCCGCAAGGCTCCGCCCCGTTGCGGGACGAGGGATCAGGCGGAGCGGCGGAGGGCCCGCAGGCGTTCGCAGGCCGCGCGTGGCGTGAGGACGCCGAGGTTGAGCACCGGGATGCCGTGTTCCGTCGCGATGCGCAGGGCCATGCCGGTGCCGCCTGTGACCACGCCCCCAGGGGTCCAGGCCACCGCCGCGTCGACGGGCCGATCCAGTCCGGGACCAAGCAAAACGGCGGCGTTTCTCGCGTGGAGCTTGCGCACGGCTGGGGAACAGCGACTCCAGGCGGGATGCAGGGGCGCGGCGACGGCCATCCATGCGGCCAGTTCGGACGGCGACGGGGCCCGGCAATCCGACCCTGCGTGTCCGTTGTAGCCCACCCAGGGAAGGTAAAGCGTACGCTGGCCGGCCGGCGCTCCCGCCGCGAACGCCGCATCGGCTCCGTTGGCGCCTCCGCTTGCAAGACGCCAGCCGGTGCGCGCGAGCCAGGCGGCGATTACGGTCATATCGTCGAGCACGGCTTCGGGAGTGGCGCGGGCACCGATGCCGGCGTATATCGGTGAGGTCATGTCAGGGTCTCCGTGGATGGCGATGGCGGGCGCGGGTCTCTCTCTCTTCCCGCAGCCTTCACCCTGCCCCCGGCTCTCCCCTGCCTCCGGCAGACGCGACGCCCCCGCACTCCGCGCGAGCAAGCGCAAACGGCCCGGAGAGGCGCCCTGGCGGCCATTCGTTAATGCCGGGACTCGCCGCCGGGCTTGCTGTCCGCGTCGCGCATGGAGGCGGCGGCCATCCGGGTCCAAGCCTCGCGGTCGAGTCCGAGGCGGCGGTTGAGCCGGTCGCAGACGGTCAGCGCGTTGTCGAGGTCGGGCGCGATCAACGCCGTCGGGATGTGGCCGGACAGGCCCTCGATGACGATGCGGATCTGCTGCATATCGGTCTCGATGTCCCAGGCGGGACAGAAGCAGAAGTCGGGGTTGTCCGGCAGGGTCTGTGCGGTCATGGGGTAAAAATCTCCGTGGCTGTGGGGCGGGAGCCGCGTGGCAGGATGCGCCCCGGCCATGCGGGCGCGCAAAGAACCGGCGGGGCGGCCATTGCCGGGGCGCAAGGGTAAGCTGTCCCGTCATGTGCGGGCGGTTCACGCAGCGGTTTTCCCGGGCGCAGGCGCAGCGCTTCGCGGGCCTGGCCGGGCCGGCGGTGGACCTGACGCCGCGCTACAACGTGGCCCCCGGTCAGGCGGTGGCGGCGGTGCGCGCCTGCGGCGGCGAGAGGCGGCTGTCGATGCTGCACTGGGGCCTGATCCCGTCGTGGAGCCGGCTGCCGGCGGGCGGACGGGGGCGAGCCGGCCCCCGTCCGATCAACGCGCGCGCCGAGACGGCGGCGACCAAGCCGATGTTCCGCGAGGCGTTCCGCGCCCGGCGCTGCCTGATTCCGGCGGACGGGTTCTACGAGTGGGCGCACCGCGGAGGCGTCAAGCAGCCGTATCTCATAGAGCAGGGGGACGGCGGCCTGATGGCGTTCGCCGGCCTCTGGGAGCGCTGGAGGGTTCCAGAAGGCGCCGCATTGCCGCCGTCCGTGGCCGCCGCAGCGCCGGGCGAGACCCTGGAGACCTGCGCGATCCTGACAACAGCGGCCTGCGCGGCGATGGCTCCGGTTCACCACCGCATGCCGGCGATCCTGCCGCCCGAAGCGTTCGGCCCCTGGCTCGACGGACAGGATGTCCCGCTGGGATCCGCATCGGACATTGAGCTGACACTGCGACCGGTCGGCCGGTGGGTCAACAACCCGGCACACGAGGGTTCGCGTTGTATTGAGCCGCCAGAGACGGCGTGGGCCTGAGCGGCCCGCCGCGACGGCAGACCGGCTACCCGAACTTCCGCACCGGGCCAAATGGGTTGCTGCGGCCCCGCTGCCGGCAGTACGGACAGCGATCATGCCGCGGGCGGCCAGCGTTCGAGCACGCGGGCCAGCGCCGCAGCGTTCGGCGCGAACACGCGGGCGCGGTACGAGACGATCTCGACCGTGCAGCCCATGCGCCGGAGCGCCGCCAGATCGGTGTCGGTCGGCCCCTCGATCTCGACGCGGTCGGCCCCCATGATGCGGCGGCGGGCGACGCGCCAGCCGTTGGCGAGCGGCAAGGCGACCCCGCGAGCCTGCACGGCCCCGAACGCCTCTTCTCCGGTCATGTGGAACCCGCCTTCGAGGCCGAACGCCGCGCGCACGGCCTGAACCTGTTCGGCGTCGAGCACCCGCCCGATCAACGCCTCGCCGGCGTCGGTCGAAAGCCGCCGCACCCGCAGGTTCTCGGCCGGCAGCCGATCCCAGACCGGCAGCAGCAGTCCCGTTGCGAGCCAGAACCGCGACTCGCGGTGGCCCGGCAGCGCCGCGGCTTCGGCATCCCAGAGACGCCGCCATTCGGCTTCCGTGGCCTTGCGCCAGTGCGAGGCCCGCAGTTCGTCCCGCGCCATCGACTGCCGGGCGGCGGGCCGGACGAGGCGCGCGCGTTCCTGCACCCCGCCGTCGTCGAACAGCCGCGACGGCGCGGACAGCACTACCGCGACACGATTCGAGCGCCGGTTGACCGCCAGCCGCGGCTGGCCGGCGGGACCGGGATCGCGCGTGGCCAGCGCCAGGGCCGCGTCGGCCGTCAGCGGCTCCAGCCGGTCGCGGCGGACGATCTCGACGAGTTCCGTCACCGCCCCCGTGGCGGGATGCCGGTGAAGGGTCTCCCGCCCCGCGACCGCCAGCGAGTCCGCGCGCACGGTTTCCACGCCGACCTCGAACGTGCCGGCCTCGACGGCCTGCTCGATGTTCGCGGCGATGCGCTCTTCCAGTTCGGCGAACAGGGCGTTCTGCTCGTCGATGGGCAGCGCCAGCAGCCGGTTGAGGAACTGCGGCATCGGCGGCAGGTTCTCCTTGAGAGCGCCCTCGCGGGACAGCTTCAGCCCGGTTGCGTCCTCGAACCGCGCAGGTGTCCAGCCGTCGATGCGCCCGAGCCACAATGCTCCATAAAACTGGCGCAGCGCCGCCTTGGCGTAGGGACTTTCGAGGTTGTCGCTCTCGCGGAACAGCGCCTGACCGCCGCCCATGGCGGTCTGGCTGTCGCGCTGGCCGCGGGTGATGGCGCCCAGACTGTCGAGCCGCCGGGCGATGGTGGCGATGAACCGCCGCTCGCCCTTGACATCCGTGGTCACGGGGCGGAACAGCGGCGCGCAGGCCTGATGTGTACGGTGCGTCCGCCCCAGCCCCTGGATCGCCTGATCGGCGCGCCAGCCGGTCTCGAGCAGGTAGTGCACACGCCGCCGGGTGTTGGCGCAAGTCCGGTCGGCGTGGTAGCTGCGCCCCGTCCCGCCGGCCATCGAGAACACCAGGATGCGCTTCGCCCCGTCCATGAACGCGACGGCCTCGGCGAGGTTGGCCGAGGCCGGACGGTTGCGCAGCGCAAGCCGCTCGCCGCCCTCGCCGGCGATCCGCAACACCCGGCGCGAGCGCCCGGTCACTTCGGCCACCGCTTCGTGCCCGAAGTACTGCACGATCCGGTCGAGCGCCGCAGGCACCGGCGGCAGGGCCGCGAGCCTTTCGATCAGCGCGTCGCGCCGCGCGACCGCCTCCCGGCACAGCACGGGGTTCCCCTCGCCGTCGAATACGGGCCGGCTCATGACGTTGCCCTCATCGTCGGTGAACGGCTCCTGAAGTTGCACCGGGAACGCATGGGCAAGGAACTCGATGACCGTCTCGCGCGGCGTGAGGT
The DNA here is from genome assembly GCA_965115835.1 of Gammaproteobacteria bacterium. Lineage (GTDB taxonomy): Bacteria > Pseudomonadota > Gammaproteobacteria > Steroidobacterales > Foliamicaceae > Foliamicus. The sequence goes on along the minus strand of OZ220471.1, from coordinate 884,901 downwards.
CCACGTTGATGTCGTCCCACTCCGAAGCCGGGATCTCTGCGATGCGCCGGTCCATGAGCGCCTCGCCCGTGGAGACGAGCTGCACGACGGCGGAACGCCCGGCTTCGAGGTCGGCCTCGATCGCGCGGATCAACGCCGGACACTTCATGGACGTCAGCAGATGCCCGAAGAACCGCTGCTTGGCGCCCTCGAACGCCGACATCGCCGCCGATTTGGCGTTCCGGTTCCGGGTGGACTCCCCGTCGACGATGCCGGTGGCCTCAAGCGCCGCCCCGATGTTTCGGTGAATCACCTTGAACGCGCCGGCGTAAGCGTCGTAGATGCGTCGCTGCGCATCGGACAACGGATGCTCCAGGATGTCGACTTCGACACCGTCATAGGAGAGCGCCCGGGCCTGATAGAGCCCGAGCGCCTTGAGATCGCGCGCGACCACCTCCAGCGCGGCGACCCCGCCGGCCTCCATGGCAGAGACGAAGTCCGCGCGGGTCTCGAACGGCGTCTCGCCGGCGGCCCACAGCCCCAGCCGCTCGGCATAGGCGAGTCCCGGCACGGTGGTGGCGCCGGTGGCCGAGACGTAGACGACGCGGGCGTCGGGCAGCGCGCGCTGGAGCCTCAGTCCCGCGCGGCCCTGCTGCGACGGCGCGACCTCGCCGCGGGCGCCCCTGGAACCGGCGGCGTTGGCCATCGCGTGCGCCTCGTCGAACACGATTACCCCGTCGAAGGCGTGGCGGTCATCCTCGTCGAGCGAACCGGCGAGCCAGCGCACGACCTGTTGCAGACGCGAGATCCGGCCCTGGCGGGCGGGCGAGCGCAGGGTTGCATAAGTGGCGAACAGAACGCCTTCGGACAGCGGGATGTCTGCGCCCTGACGGAACTTGCCCAAGGGTACGATGTCGGTCTCCCGTCCGCCGAGCGCGGTCCAGTCGCGGCGCGCGTCCTCGACAAGCTTGTCGGATTGCGAGAGCCACAGGGCGCGCTTTCGACCGCGCAGCCAGCGGTCGAGCATGACGGCGGCGACCTGCCGGCCCTTGCCCGCGCCGGTGCCGTCGCCGAGCATCCAGCCGCGGCGGAAGCGCACCGGGCCGGAGAGGGTCTCGCCATCCCCGGTAGCGTCCCCGGCAGCGGATCCGGGCCCGTTCTCTTCGCCGCCGTTGTCGCAGCGCTGCACGGTCTCCCAGCCCGCCCCGATCCGGTAGCGGGCGGCAAGATGCCGGGAGTGTGCTTCGCCCGCAAGCGCGACGCTCTCGAGTTGGGCGTCGGACAGCGCCCCTTCGGACACGGCGCGCGCGGGCAGCATCGGGCGATGCGACGGCGCGGGATGCGGCACGGCGGCCATGGCGCCGGACTGCACCAGCGGCGTCGGGTGCTCTGCGGCGCCGGGAACCCGCACCACACCCGGACGCCAGGGTTCGTAGGGGCCTGCGGCCGGGGCCTCGCGCCTTTCGCCGCCGGGAGCGGGCGGCCCGCTGTGGATGTCCAGTTCCGCAACCGGTCCCCAGTCGCGGGCGGGCTGCGGGGCGACTGCCCGGGAGCGTTTGCGGGACGGCCCCGCGGCGGGTTTCCGGGGAGCGGCCCGGGGGACAGACGGGACAGGCCCGAACAGGTCGGCGCAGGGCGCAGGCTCAAGCGGCAGTCGAGGCGGAACGTTCCCGATGACGGCGTCGAGCAGTTCCGCTGCGCCGGTCGCGCGCACGGCGCAGTCGATATCGATGCCGGGCTTGCCGCCGCGTTCGGGGGCCGGCAGCCGGTCGACGACCGTAAGCCGGGTGTCGAACCCGGTTCCGCGCCGGGCGTAGGCGCGCCCGTCGACGATCATGGTGAACACCGCGCGCGCCGACCCGTCGAGGGACGCGAACGCGCGGCTCCAGGCGGCGTCGCCCGGCACACAGTTCGCCGAGGTAATGGCCACGAGCCGTCCGCCGGACGGCAGCGTCGAGAACGCGGAACGGACATGGCGCAGGTCTGCGTCGTGGCGGATGCGCGAGACGCCCGGCGTGGCCGAGAACGGCGGGTTCATCACAACCACCGACGGCCGCAGGCGCGGCAGGAAGTCCGCGATGGCCTCGGCGTTGTGTCGGGAGACGGCGACGCCGGGGAAGAGCCGGGCGAGGAGCCCTGCCCGCATAGGCGCGATCTCGTTGAGATGCAGCGCGCCGTCGGCATGGCGCCCGAGCGCGCATTCCGCCATCGCAGCGAGCATCCCGGTACCTGCAGAAGGTTCGAGCGCTGTATCGCCCGGACGAATGGCTGCCGCCCGGAGCGCAGCGTAAGCCAGCGGCAGGGGCGTGGAGAACTGCTGGAGGCGAACCTGTTCCTGCGAGCGCTTCGTGTGCGAGGGTTCGAGCGCCGCGACGGCTTCGAGCATCGCGAGCATCCTGCGGGGGCCGTCGGGACCGGCGCCGGTGCGCCGGCGCATGGCGCGCCCGTGGCGGCGTACGAACAGCACCACCGCCGCTTCGGCGGCTTCGTAAGCGTCCTTCCACACCCAGGCGCCGTCCGCATCGGTCGCGCCGAACGCGCGGGTCAGGGCATCGCGCAGCATCGCGGCGTCGAGGGCGCGGCCCGCCTCCAGCGCCGGCAGCAGGATGCGAGCGGCATCGAACAGGGCGCTGGCGGTGCGAAGCAGTCCGGCATCGGCGGAATGCGCAAGACATGTCGCGGGCGGACGCGCATCGGCGCCCGCCGCAGAAAAGGCGTCGAGCATGGGAAATCTCCAAATGAGGCGGAAGGAAAAGCCGGCGTCGAACGGGGCGGGATCCCTCCCGCGCCGAACCGCCAGACCGCCCGGCGCTCCGCCCGCCCGACTCCCGGCGGAGCGATGCGCGAGCGGGACAGCGCGCGATTGCCTGACGTTTTGAAGGCGCTTCGAGCGGGACGAAATCCGGCTGCCTGAGCGGCCTCGGGCGCGCGGTCAGCCGAAGGGTTGGCCTGCGACGGTGAAAGTCCAGCCGTTCACGGCGATAGTCTCGTCCACAAACGCGTCGGAGGTCTGGTAGTCGTACTCGCGCTCCAGTTGCCGGTACAGCCAGCGCGCGAGATCGCGCATCGCTTCGGCGACGGTGTCTCCGGCATCGTCCGTCGGAGCCTGCCCGGCCGGGCTGTCGCGCCGGACCCGGATGGTCATGGCGTACTCGTGGCAATAGCGCCCGCTGTGGCGGATCTCGGCGACCAGTTGCCAGAAATTGCGCTTCTGGATAGCCTGAAGCCGGTCGGCGATGGTGTGCAGTTCACCGTCCCGGGGCGCGTAAGCGCGGATCGCCCGGCTTGCGCCTGGGGCATTCTCGTAAGCCGCCTCGAACGAGGCGCCGTCCCCCTGGGATGCGAACCCCCGGAACCACACGCACGGCTGCTCGCGCGCGCCGCCACCCATCAGCGGAACGGGCCGGGTATCGAGCGTCACGCCGAGGAGTCCGCAGACGACCCCGAAGTCCTCGAACACGCACTCATGCCAGGCGGGATCGGTGCAGTGCTCGAGATACCAGGCGCGGGCCTGCTCCCTGGCGGCTTCGGACAGTTCCTGAAGTTCGTATACGACGGTCTTGACGATGCGGGGCATGGCGTTACCTCCCTGAGCGGATAAAAGCGGCCTGCCGGGTCTCGCGTTCCCGGTTCGCTTCGTGGCGGGCCGGGGCGGCCTCGAACTCCGGACCGGGCTTGGCGATCTGTCCCGCTTCCTGCGAGGCTCCGGCACAGACCGGCAGCGGGGCCTTTGCGCAGAAGCGCCGGTCGCGCTCGATGCGCAAGCCCGGCCCGATACGCACTGCGGCGATTGCGGCAAGACTCGCGCAACCCGACTGCGAACAGCCGGGGTCGTACAGGCCGAACAGCGTGTCGATACCGGCGCGCTGTTCGGTGAACCGCCAGGACTGCCGGGCGGGCGGACGGAAGAGCGAAACCGCAGGGGCGCGGTCAATGCCGGATTGCTGCGCGTTCGCGCGCAACCGCCGGCGTTGTGCTTCGGTCAAAAGTAGCATGAAAGGCTCCGGTCAGCGGGAAGAGGAAGGGCCGGCGAACTCCGCAGCGGGCTTGCCCAGGGTCACGACGACCTTGCGGCCGCGTACGGCAATGTCGGCGCCGCGCTCGCGGGGGATAAGCCAGAACAGTTCCCGCTCGACCGCGTCGGCAATCGAGCGCCGCCGCGCCTCGTCGTCGGAGACCAGCAACCGCGTGGCGATGTGCAGCACCTCCTGCACGAAGTCGGCGCGCTGGCGCTCCCGGGAGTCGGCGCCGGCATCGTCCGACGGCGAGAAGAACGCGTCATACAGCAGGTTCGCGAGTTCCTGCGGGTCCAGCGTGCTGTCTGCCGTTACCAACGGCTGTGCGTCGGCGACCCAGCTCCAGGCCTCGCCGGCAAAGGCCAAGTCGGCGGACAGGTCGAGACGGCGTTGCGGCCCTCCAAGCGGGCGCACGCTCGCGCGGATGCGGATCGCACCGGGCCGTTCCGGCAGCGGCGCATTGGCTGCGCCGGTACGAGCCGGCACGGGCCAGTCCTCAAGCGCGCGGGTCTGGCCGGCGGCTGTCACTTCCGTGCGGATCGCTGCGATGCGCGGGAGCCGGTCGTACCAATCGAAGCCCTCAAGGCGACGGTCGGCCTCGAACAACCGGGGTCCGACGCCGTTGCGTTTGGCGGCGCGCCAGAACGCCTGCGCCTCGGGCGGCTCGGGGTCGCAAGCCACGATCAGCGCGTCGTCGCTCGCGACCTGTCGCTCCGGCGGCTCGCGCCAGTGGTCGAGATCGGCCACCGCCGGGCGCCAGGGGCGCAGCTCGCGCGGTGGCGGCGCAAGGTCGACGCCCGCCTCCCGGGCCCGCTTCCAGTCGTCGAACGCCGGGCGGGGATCGTCATCGGCGGCCATCGCGCGGTAGATCGCAAGCCGCGCGGCGGAGCGCATCGCCGCAAGAAACGGCGTCTCGACCGCCTCCTTGCGCGCCGGCAGCACGAACTCCAGTTCCGGGCAATCGTCGATGTCGGCAGCCACGGTCCAGTGCGCGCCGCCCACCGTCCCGACTGCCGGCAACCGCGCGGGGACGGTGAGGCCGTGAAAGTTCACGTCCGGTTGGTGCAGGCCGGAGCGCCGCGGGCGGTTTTTGAACACCCCGAACGCCAGCCCGCGCCAGCGTTCGGCGTGAACGGCGCCGTCGAGGAAGGCGCGGCGTTCGAGCGTCTCGCCTTCGGGCGGGGTGGCCGGCGGATGCCGGAAGACAACCGGCAGCGGGTAGTGCCGGGCGGCGGACCCAAGCGCCCGGCGAACCATGTCCGCGGTCTCGTTCTCCACTGCGGGGAACGACACGGCCGTGCCGTGCGGGAACGGCGCGGCATCGGCGGAACGAACCGCGGCGGCGTCCTCGCCTGTGAAGTGCGCGGGCTCGAGTTCCACCCGCCAACCGGGAGTAACCGAGCCGTCGCGCGCGCGGGGCCGCGAGGAGACGGCGCAGCCCCGGCGCGCGAGGCTCAGCAAACCCATGCCGGCGGCGTCCTCGCGGCGCACCAGATCGTTGCTCCAGCCGTTCTCGCCGAACGACAGCAGCACCGCCGGGTCGGCAATGCCGGCGCCGTCGTCGGCGACGGTAACGGCAAGCGAACCGTTGTCCGGCGCTTCGGCCAGCGTGACATGCACGCGCGCAGCGCCGGCGCGGCGGGCGTTCTGAAGCGTCTCGGCGAAGATGTCCGCGAGCGTGGCGGAAAACGCGCGGGTGACCCGCTTCAGGGCGGAGTCGTGCATGCGCGCGCGGATCGTTCGGGTGTCGTTCATCGGGTTCTCCCGGTGGATGAGAAAGGACAGGCGCCCCGCCCGGAAAGGGTTCTCCAGGCGGGGCGTGCGACGGCAGGGGCTATGAGGCGATGCGGCGCAGGAACTCCGGCACATCCGCAGCCTCGCCGCCACCGCCGGCGGAGGGCTGCCCGTTCACTGCTTCGACGGAGTCCGAAGGTTCGGCGGAGCGATCCTCGCCATTGCCGTTCGCCGGCGCATCGCGCCCGTTGCCAGCGGCGGGCGCTGGCTCCCTGTCCGAATCGGCGGAGACGGCGGGCGCAGCCCCGCTGCCAGACGACGCAGGCGCGGGCCCGGCATCGTCCGGGGACGCCGCCTCGCCCGCAGGGGCCGGCACATCCGCAGCCTCGGGTTCCGGCATGTTGTTGGCGCCGGCATTACCGCTTGCGTCGAACGCAGCGAACCCCGGCGGGGTCCAGGCGAGCGCGGCGGCATGCGCACCGGCGTCGATGCCGGGAGGCGGGGGACCGGCGGCGAACGCCTCCTCCATCGCCTTCGCCAGATCGGCCTTGCGATACTTCGAGCGCGCCGCCACCCAGGCCGGACCCAGCGTCTCGCGCGCTACCGCCACAATGCGATCCTTGCGCATCCGCGACCAGACCAGATCGGCACCCGGGCGCACATGCCCGGCAAAGTCGATGTCGAGCCGAGCCACGGTGGCCTCCAGTTCGGGACGGGCGTCGTGCTCGAACGCAAGCTGGCCCTTGACGGTCCTCGCCACCGCGGCGGCGAACAGCTTCTCCTTGTCCCTGCGGGGCAGCGCGCGCAGGGCCGCGAAACAGGCCGCGTCGTCGTCGCCTTCCATCCACTCGAACGGCAGGCGCGACCAATCCGCAAGCATCGCTTCGCCCGGATTCCAGGCCGCGAAGTCGTCGTCGTGGGTTCGGGCGGACGGACGGTCGGCGGTCTCCTTGAAGGCGATGTCCAGCGCATGCCACGAACCGCCGTAGCCTTGCGCGAACACGCTGCGCGCGAGCTGGAACACCACGAGGTCGAAGGCGGCCTCGAAGTCGTCCGCCAGATGCGCCTTCACCAGCGCGGTGCGGATGGCGCGCAGGTCGTCGGCCAGACGGACGCCGACGCCCGCCTCCTCACGGGCTCTGGCGCACGGATCCGCAGGCGATGCGACCGGCGTGGCAGCGGCCGGGCCGTCGACGCGAGAGGTTGGGGCGGTCTCTCCGCCGCCGTGCGAGGCGGCGTCATGGCCGTTCGACTGCGTACCGGTCTTCTCCGGCATGTCCTCGGGCCTCACCAGCCCCTGGATGACCTGCAGCGTCCCGTCGCGTCCGATGGTGGCGATGCACCCGGCCATTGCGAAGTCCCCGGCGCGGAATGTCGCCCGCGCCTCGACTCTGGCCTCGATCGCGTCGAGGCGCGCTTCGACGATCCCGGCTTCTTTCTCCAGCTCTTCGGTCCATTCGTCCTCGTCGATATTGGCCAGTTCGTCGTGGCGGGCGCGAAGCCGTTCGATCTCGGCGGCCTCGGCATCGGTCGGCTTGCCGGGTACGGGGTGGATGCGCCCGAAGCGCGCAGTGGCGTTCCAGTCGACTTCCGGCATGGCTTCGGCCCACTTCCAGCGGGTAGCCAGCTCGGTGGCCGCGTTCGTGAGCTTCTCCATGGCGAGGTCGCCCAGCAGCTTCGGATCTTCAAGCCAGACGCCGTTCTCGTCCTCGTCGGTGAACAGGTCGCGCAGCACCGCACCGCCCGCGGCCTCGTAGGCGGCGACGCCGACGAAGCGCGCCATCGGCGAGCCGGCGGGCACGCGCTCTTCGGTGAGCAGGCGCCTTACCTGCCAGGCGGACGGGCGATAGTCCTGAGCCGAGATCCGCTCCCACACCGCGCGCTGGCGGTCGTGGTCGGTGGTAACCGCGAACGCCTTCAGGATCTCGAGGTCGATCTCCCCGGCGCGGAAGACGTCAAGCAGTTCGGGCGCGGCGTTGCCGAGGCGAAGCCGCTGCTCGACGATGCGCCCGGAGACGCCGAAGCGCGCCGCGATGGCGGCGACGGCGAGGCCCGACCCGGCAAGCTCGCGGAAGGCGACCACCTGGTCGGCCGGATGCATCGCAATGCGCACCATGTTCTCGGCCAGCGACAGCTCCCCCGCGTCGCCGTGGGCGGCGATCCGGCAGGGTACGGAGCCGCCGGCGTCGAGCGCGCCTTCCGCAGCCAGCGCCTGGAGCGCCGCAAGCCGGCGGCCTCCGGCGACGACCGCGAAGCGCTCCCGGCCTTCTTCGTCCGTTCCATCGGCGCGAACCACGAGGTTCTCCAGCAGGCCGTGGGCCTTGATCGAGGCCTTGAGCTGGGTGTGGGCGGACTCGTCCGCCGGGGTCTTGCGCGCGTTCTCCGGCGCAAGAACAAGACGGGAGAGCGGGATCGCCCGGATCTGGGGATCGGGCGGGGAATCGGTTGGGTTCATGGAGTTCTCCGTGGGTGGGAAGACAAAAGCGCGGATCCCGGCTCCCGCCGGGCGGGCCGCTTCGCCCGGCCCCGGCCTGCCTCGGCCTCCGGACGAAGCGCGGGCGGGCCGTTGCGGAACGAAGCGGGACGGTATGCCCGGGCGCGAGGGGCCGGGCCGTTGCTGCGGAACGGGGGACGCGGCGCTCAGGCCGCGATGTCGATGCGCTCGCCCCAGGGTTCGCGATGGACAGCCGGGCGCGAACCGGACCAGTTCACCCAGAGCACCGGGAAGTCCGGCTCGCTGTCGGGGTAGCGCGAGCACCGCATGTCCGTGAAGTACAGGCACACGGCGGGACGGACGCCCTGCTCGTCGAGCCAGGCGAAGCCGGGACGAAAGTCGGTACCGCCCCGCCCGCGAACCCTGATCGTCTCCGGCAGGTCGAACGCGGAGTACTCCGCTGCGTCCTGTACGGCCGCGTCGACCTGAAGGACCACGACGCGTTCGGGCTGGAGTTCGGCGGCGACCTCGCGCACCTCGGTCCAGAACGCCGCGAGCCTGTCCGCGGGCAGCGAGCCGGAGGTGTCGACGATGACGGCGATTGTTCCGATCCCTTCGGAGCGGATTGACGGGAGATACAGCCCGCTGTCGATGAAGCGCGGGTTGGGTGCGCTCCAGGAATAGTCGCTGCGGGCGGCGTCGGTCATGTGGCGGCGCAGCAGCGCGCGCCAGTCGAGTCTGGCGGCATGGGCGGAGCGCACGGTCTCGCCAACGGCGCCGGGAAGCTTGCCTTCGGCCCTGGCGAGGCTCGCCGCCTGATGCATGGCTTCGTCCCAAGCCTGTTCTTCGGCGGTCCTGGCGGCGGGCGACAGGCCGGGGAGCGGGCCTTCACCGGTCTCGCTTGAGGCAGCGTCCATGACCTCGCCGGTGCCAGACGGATCGTGGCTTGGCGGTGCCCCACCTGACGAGGCGCCGGCGGACGCAGCCGATGAATCCCGTCCCGCTCCGGAGCCGGAGTTGCTGCCGGAAGGATCGTTGCCCTGTCCGGCGCCGGACTGGCTACCCGACGGCGAACCGGCGGCGGAGGATCCAGAGCCTGCGGACGCCGACCCGTCGTTTCGCGCCTGTCCATCCCCGTCCGGTTCCGGCAGTCGGTTGTAGGCTTCCTCGACACTCATTCCTTCCCAGGCTTCCGCCCCGGACGGCAGCGTGAACCCGGCCTCGCGCAACAGGGCGTGGGTGACCCGTTGCGAGGCGTACTGCCAGCGTTGCGGGTCCCGCCCATTGCGCCGCGTGTGGTGCTTGAGCGCGCAGGCCAGCACCACCCGCGCAATGGCGGCCTCAATCGCGTGCGCGCCCGCGCCGGCGACCCAGTCCGGCGAGTAGCGGATCTCACGCCCGTCGCTCGCCAGCGTCTCGCGCGAGGGATCGGGCTTGAGCGGCAGCCGCAGCGCCAGGCTCCCGAAGAACGGCTGGCGGCGCAGCAACTCCGTAACGCAGGCGCTCACCCGACGGGCGGACTCGGCCTGCCCGCGCATATTCATCACGCCGCCTCCCGCAGCGCCCCGGCTGACGTATCGGCCAACGTGCCGTCCGGCGCACCGAAATACCCCGCGAACTGCTCCGCCAGTGCGTCGGCGTCGCGCTTCACCCGCTGGCGGGCCGCCGGATCGAACGTCCGCGACGGACGCAGCGCGTCCGGCTCCGCGCTCGCGATCTTCTCCCTGACCTGCTCGCACAGGCGCGCCAGATCGCCGTCGCCGAAGATGTTCAGACGCGGAACGATGTCGACCAGATCGCGCAGGTTCCCGATCATCGAGTTGCGGAACACCAGCGGCTTGCCGTTGTCGTCCTCGCACAAACGATCGGCGACATGCTCGACGGCTTCGCCCAGACGCCGGTAGAGATCGCCCACGGCGCCGCGCAGCCGTTCCTCGACCTGACGCTCGATGTCGCGCTTGATCCGCTCGCTGTCGTCGCCGGCGAGCCTCGCCATGAAGTGCCCGGCGTCCGGCACCGGCGCAATGCGATAGACAATGGCGAACCGCTCCCGCAGCGCGTCTCTCGAAGGATAGTCGCCGATCTGGAACAGCCGCCCGAGTTCCAGGCGCGCGCGGTCGATGTTCTCGTCGTAGGCTTCGATGAACCGGGCGCGCTCCCGCACCATGCGCTCGCACAACCCGTCCATGAGTTCGGTGTAGCGATCGTAGTTGGCGACGGTAAGCAGGCGGCTGCCCTTGTCGTCCCAGGGCATGGTCTGCTCGTAATGCGTGGCTCTCGCCTTGCTCACGGTAGCGGTCAGCGCAGCGAACGCCTCCTTCGGCAGCAGCCGCTTGTTGTAGCGCCCGGCGCTCGCGCTCGCGTCGTGGTGAACCGCGACATGGGCGCTTGCGTCCCGGTCGTACAGCCGCCCGGACCAGGCGGCGATGCGCAAAGACGCCAGCATGGCGTCGGAATTGAGGTTCATGGTTCCTCCTTGTGTTACCGGAGCGTCCACACGGGGACGCAAAGGGCGGCGGCGAGCAGACGCTTCGCTGCCTCAAGACTCGGGGCGCGCACCCGGTACTCGCGCGAGGGCGCGTCGCCCGGGGGGTAATGCGTGATCCGCCAGACCGGCGACGCGGTCATGACTGCGTTCTCCCGGCGGCCCAGCGGATGAACGCAGGCGTACGCTGCAGCGCCGGGTCGCGGCGGATGCACGAACCCACCAGGAACTCGCCGACCTCGCGGCGCAGCCGCTGTGCGTAGGTCACGATGGCGTCGAGGCGGACATCGCTGGCGAGCCGGTAGAGCGAGCCGCACAGCGCGATCAGGGCGCTCGGATTGTCCGGCACCCCGGCGTGCTCGGGATCGTCGAGCACCGCGCGCGGATGCGGCAACTCCCGCCACACGTTCAGAAACGCGCAGAACTCGACCGCCGCGGCCTCGCCGACGGCGCCGCGCAGCAGCGACCGCTCGGCGGCGGGATCGAGACCGTTGCGGCGATGCACGATACCGCTGGCGAACTCCCAGGTGCGCGGACACGCAAACGCCCGTTCGCGCGACTGCGGGTCGAAGGTGTGGAGAAGGTCGGGCCGTAGCTGAATAAAGAAGAGCACTTCGGGAGCGATGCCGTTGGCCGCGCCCCAGGCGCACCAGTCGGCGGCGTCCACCCGAATCTCCAGATGCACGAACCGCGACGCCAGCGGAGTCGGCATGCGGTTGACGACGCCGCGGTCGCCCTCCCGGTTCCCGCAGGCGATCAGCGAGGCGCCGGCGGGCAACTCGTACTCGCCGACCCTGCGGTCCAGAACCAGTTGATACAGGGCGGCCTGGACCATCGGCACGGCGGACGGCAACTCCTCCAGGTTGATGAGCCACGATCCGGTGTCGTCGGGCGGCGGCAGAAACGCAGGCGGCGCCCAGCGGGTACGCCCGCCGTCATCGCGCCAGGGGATGCCGCGCAGGTCCACGGGATCGAGAAGCAGCGCGCGCACATCGACGTAGCAGCGTCCGGCGGCGTCGGCCACCTGCCGGGCAATCTGCGACTTGGCCGCGCCGGGCGGTCCCCAGACGATGCAGGGCTGGCGGGCCTCGATCAGCAGTGCCAGGGTCGCGGCGAGTTCGCTCGGGCGGAGCGTATAGTCCGCCGATACGGTATCGGGTTCGGTCATGGGGCAGGCTCCGAAGTAGCGGAAACGGAACGCGGACGCCCTCTGGCGCCCGACTTCGCCCGGCCCCGCGACCGACTCTCGCTCATGGCGCCGCGGAACGCGCGCCGGGAAACGCGGAGCGTTCGCGGCGAGACCGCAGTCAGGCAGCTTCGGGGGTGGCGACCGGAACGCCGGGCGGGGAAATGCGCGAGAGCGAGAGCGTTTGCTTGAGCGCTTTCTTCAGCGTGACAGGATGGTCACGGAGGGACGAACAAACCCCGGCAGCGCGAGGCGAGTCCCCGACTCGAAACCCGGTGCCAACCTCTCGACGAGGCCAGAAACGAATCTCAACCGGTCAGTGCTTGAGCTGGAGCCACGCAGGCGGGAACAGCCCGATCCAGCCGAAAGTCATCTCCGGGGGCCTGCAGGTTTGTACGGCGGCAGACAACATCGCCGTGAAGGGAACAACACGCCGAAAGAACGACAGGCCGTCAGTGCATAGCTCGATATCCCTCCCGGGGGTTGTGCCGACCATCCAAAGGACGAAAGACGGCGCAACACAGAAATGGCCTGCGGGGCCGGCTCTACTGGAACCGCTCTTCGTTCAGCCACCACCAAGCGTTCGGTCCCCACAGGGCGCAGTTCTCCTGTGCATAATCCGAGGAGTTTTCGTCGGCGGATCTCCTCTTGCTTCGGCCCATTGCTCGTGCTCCTTCCAAGGGCGGCCGAATGTCAGGCATTTCCGTCTTTTTTCATTTACCTTCGCGCCTGCGGCAATCAACATCTCCTCAGCAACGCTGTCCTTCTCCGCCCAGCCCAAGGGCGTCGCTCTAAACATATCCGGCGCATCCACATTCGCGCCTGCGGCAATCAACACCTCAAAAATCGCACGAGTATCGCTGTGATCCACCGCCCAGTGCAGGGGCGTCTCTCCATAGTTATTCCGCGCATCTACCTTCGCGCCTGCGTCGAGCAACACATCCAAAACCGCAGAAGTATCGCTGTGCGCCGCCGCATGGTGCAGGGGCGTAGTTCCATGGTTATCCCGCTCATCTACCTTCTCGTCTGCATCAAGACAACGGCAAACATCCGCTACTCCTGCACGCTTGAAAAACTTTCCTGTGTTCCAGTAGTTTTGGCAGGAAAGAGCAGCCCTGTCCGATCCATCACAGGCCCACAAGAAAAGCGCTGCCGTCAGAATCCATGTCGCTTTCATTCTCGTCCGGTACCTTGGCATAATTCGGCGCACATCGTAACAACACCTGCGCCCCCTTCCTGTGCGGGGTTCAAGATCGACGGAGCCGAAGAGGGAACTTGGCTGCCCGATCTATTCTAGGGTGCCACCGGCATCCTCATAGCTTGCGGGTAAGCATTCCGGTCGAGCCACGGAAGTCCGAGGCGGGAAAGGTGGGAATTGACCGCTAACCAAGCAAATTGAGGAGTTACGCACATCCACCTCGTTTCGCAAGCCAGTCGATCCCGCGAGCCGACTGAATGTTTACTATCAGCGGAGCTTCACGGCGGTACCGCTGGCAGTAAACTCACGATTGCTGTGGTGGCCTCCGCTGCTTACCTCCGACAGCGCGAAGTCGAGATGAACACCGACCACAGCGTCAGCACCCTTCAGTAGCGCCTCCTGCGACATCTCGGCCAGTGCCTTATCACGGAAAGCTCTCCTCGTCCCTACGAAATCGTTGAATTTAGCATGGCCGGTCACGATCCCGAGATATTGGCGGATCGCCTTGCCTTCAACGGTGGGTGTGGTGGTGAGAATCATGAGTTCGTCTGCCGCTGTTCGAGTCTCTGCATGGCGGCGGCAGCCAAGGCTGCCGTTCTCTTGGCGGTCAGGACCGAAATCATGAACACCGGCTCTCGCCAATGCAAGCACCGGACAAGTTCCGCGCACTGCCCAGCTGCTTGCGTGGATGATACAAGCCCCCCCTTGTTCAAGACCAGACAACGTTCCAAGCGTACCGGTCGGTCGTCGAACGTGGTCAACTCGGAGGCAATCGTGGTCACGGATTCGGCCAGCGCCCCGACAGACACCGGATCGACTTCCGCAGCCAACAAATCCGTCAATTGCAACAGCAACCGGTGCCTCGCAAATGCTTCAGGAAACGGCCCTCCAAGCCGATTCTGGACGAGTACCAGATAACAAACTAGGAATGTCGGCCATCACGAAGCTCTGCATCGACTTCCAACGAACAGTATGACTCCGGTCGCGAACAGGCCGAAAACGCCAGCGGTCAATATGATGATTCTTCAATCATGGCCATTCCCCTCTCAGCTCGCGCTCAGCGGCAATATCTTCGTCGGCGCAAAATTTGACCATGTTCCAACCGCCGATGGACAGCATTTGGTTGCGGCAGCGCTCGACCACGCCATCCCACTCGTCGTCGTAACGCTGCAGGGCGACATAGGCGGCGATATCTTCATCGGTGCAGAACTTGACCATGTTCCAACCGCCGATGGACAGCATTTGGTTGCGGCAGCGCTCGACCACGCCATCCCACTTGTCGTCGTAACGCTGCAAGGCGACATAGGCGGCGATATCTTCGTCAAGGCAGAACTTGACCATGGACGCGCCTCCGACAGCCTCCATCTGACTGCGGCAGCGCGCCAAGATAGCCTCGCGGACTTTGGGCGGCACATCCTGCGAAAGGTGCGTTGGCACATTCTCATTCTGTGCATCTGCCTCTGCGCTCGCGGCGAGCAACAGATCCTCAATCGCAGGAGTCGCGCTGTTCAACGCCGCCAAGTGCAGAGGCGTCAATTCATTCGGACCCTGTGCGTCCAACTCCGCGCCTGCGCTGAGCAACATCTCCACAATCGCAGGGGTCTTGCTGTTCCTTGCTGCTGCGTGCAGGGGTGTCCACCCATCCGTATTCCGCACATCCACCTCCGCGTCTGCGGCGAGCAATGTCTCCACAACCGCAGGGGTAACGCTCTGATTTGCCGCCGCGTGCAGAGGCGTCGATCCTGTCGAATTCTGCACACCCACCTCCGCGCCTGCGCTGAGCAACATCTCCACAACCGCAGGAGTCTTGCTGTTCAACGCTGCCAAGTGTAGAGGTGTCTCTCCACCCTCATCCCGCGCATCCAACCTCGCGCCTGCGGTGAGCAATACCTCTACAACCTCAGGAGTAACACTGCTTGACGCCGCCGAGTGCAAGGGCGTTCTTCCACCCTCATTTCGCGCATCCAACCTCGCGCCCGCGGCGAGCAATACCTCCACAACCGCAGGGGTAACGCTATTTGACGCCGCCCAGTGCAGGGGCGTCCATCCATTCGTATCTCGCGCATTCACCTCTGCGCCTGCGCTGAGCAACGTCTCCACAACCGCAGGAGTCTTGCTGTTCAACGCTGCTGAGTGCAGGGGCGTCCATCCATTCGTATCTCGCGCATTCACCTCTGCGCCTGCGCTGAGCAACATCTCCACAACCGCAGGAGTCTTGCTGTTCAACGCTGCTGAGTGCAGGGGCGTCCATCCCTTTCCATCCCGCGCATCTACTTCCGCGCCTGCGGCGAGCAATACTTCCAAAACCGCAGGGATAACGCTGTCCAACGCCGCCCAGTGCAGGGGTGTCAATCCCTTCCCATCCCGTGCATCCACCTCCGCGCCTGCGTTGAGCAACCCCTCCAAAACCGCAGGGGTCTTGCTGCCCTGCGCCGCTGCGTGCAGGGGCGTCCCTCCCTCCGTATCCCGCGCATCTACTTCCGCGCCTGCGGCAAGCAATACTTCCAAAACCGCAGGGGCCTTGCTATTCCCAGCCGCGAAGTGCAGGGGCGTCCCTCCAATCGCACTCCGAGCATCTACCTTCGCGTCTGCATCGAGCAACACCTCCAAAACCGCAGGGGTAACGCTGTTCGATGCCGCCAAGTGCAGGGGCGTCCATCCAGCTTCACTCTGTGCATCTACTTTCGCGCCTGCGTCGAGCAACACCTCCAAAACCGCAGGGGTAACGCTGCTCGATGCCGCGAAGTGCAGGGGCGTCCCTCCAATCGCATTCCGAGCATCTACCTTCGCGCCTGCGGCAAGCAATACTTCCAAAACCGCAGGGGTCTCGCTGCTCGCAGCCGCCCGGTGCAGGGGTGTCCCTCCATCCGTATCCCGTGCATCTACTTCCGCGCCTGCGGCAAGCAGCACCTCCACAACTGCAGGGGCCCTGCTGCGTGCCGCCATCAAGTGCAGTGGCGTCGTTCCATTCTTATTCCGGACATCAATCTCCGCGCCCGCGCCGAGCAATAGCTTCACAACCGCAGGGATCTCACTGTCCGCCGCCGTGTGCAAGGGTGTCAATCCCTTCTCATCTCGCGCATCTACCTTCGCACCTGCGTTGAGGCAATGGGAAACATCCGCAGCCTCCGCATGCTTGAAGAAGTCCCATGTGTTCCAGTCTTGGCAGGAGGATGCTGCCTTATCCAACCCACCGCAGCTCGCCAAAAAGAACGCTGCCGTCAGAATCCACTTTGCTTTCATTAGTCTTATCCAGCACTCTTGCTCCGCCCAGCGGACATCGTACAACAACCTTCAATCCGCCCCGTGCGGAACCAGAACCGGCGGAGCGAAACGGAAGAAACGGCTCGAACAGGTTTGTCTGACAATAACTCTGCAAGACAGAAGCGCCCCAAACCGGCGCGGCAGGCAACCTCAGACCCATCCCCGCTGGGCGAATGAAACGACCTCGCCGTCAGCGACGACGAAGTGATCGAGCAGCCGAATGTCTACCATCGCCAGCACACGGGTCAGCCGTTCGGTGAGAGTGCGGTCGGACTCGCTGGGTTCGGCCACGCCCGAGGGGTGATTGTGGAACAGCGCCACGGTAGCAGCGTTCCTGTCGAGCGCTTCCTGGAGCACCACGCGGGCATGCACCGTCGCGCCGTCAATAGTGCCGTTGAAAAGTTCGGCGATGTCGATAAGACGGTTGCGTGTGTCCAGAAAGATCACTCCGAACACCTCATTGCGGCGCCCGGCAAGCTTCAGGCGCAGGAAGTCCTCGAAGTCTCGGGAGGACTTGAACGCACGCCCCCGGCGGCAGCGCTGCGACAGCACCGAGAGCGCGAGCTTCACGACAACGGATTGCTCGCTCTTCGACAGCGAATCGGGCGTCAACGACTTGAAACGATTGGCGGAGGCGGTTCTTGATGCAGGCATGGCGGATGGTCTCCTGAACAGGTTGGGGATGGAACTCGGGGGTCCGTCCCGGGCGCAAGCGGTGCGAACACGCGCACGGCCCCCGGAACCCACCCCATCCGGGCCTTTCTCCGGCTCTCGGGGGCGCCCGCGCATCGCGGTTGCAGGGTGCCGGCAATCTCTGGGGCAGGCGGGCAGGCCGATCATAAGGAGGAACAGCGGTGGCAGCCCGCTGGCTGAACCCGTTCTGTGCGAAGGCTTACGGGGCTGGAGGAGAGGAGGCGGTCTCGCCCGCAAGGTCCGCTCGCAGGCTTTCAGCGACACGGGCGGCAGACGCCTTCACCGAGTCGCGCGCCAGATGCGCATAGCGCGCCGTGGTCTGCACTCGCTTGTGGTCGAGCAGCTTGCCGATCATCGGCAGGCTCTCTCCCAAAGCCAGCGCGCGGGACGCAAAGCTGTGCCTGAGGTCGTGGATGCGCACATCGTCCAGACCGGCGCGGGCGCGGACAAGCAGCCAGATGTTGTTGAGGTTGCTGTATTGTCGGCCCGGATTCGGTCCGGCAATGACCCAGGGATTGCCGGACAAGCGCGGGATGCCTTCCAGCACCCGCCGCGCCGATGGCGACAAGGCAACGGACCGGGCGCCGGTCTTCGCGTCGCGCAATCGAAGTTCGCTCGCCCCAAGGTCCACATCCTCCCAGCGCAATGTCAGGATTTCGCTTTTCCGGCACCCCGTCAGCATCAGAAGACGCAACGCCGCTACCGCGCCCGGAGGCGCCTTGCCCTCGGACTCCATCTCGCCCAGCACACGGCCGAGACGGCGGAACTCCTCGTCGGAGAGGAAGCGCTCGCGAGGGCGTTCCTTGTATTTGCGTATGAAGCGGCAGGGATTACCGCCCTCTGGAGTAAAGCCCCACAACTCCGCCATGTTGTAGAGGCGAGACAGCATGGCTACTGCCTTATTCGCCGTGGCGGGTGTGTCGTGGAGACTGTATTGCAGAGTGGCCACCCGCTCGCGGCCGATCTCCCCCAGACGCATATTGCCAAGAGTTGGCAATAAATAGCGGTCCAGGGTGTACTGGAAAAGCTTCGCTGTAGAGGGCTTGCAACGCACCGCGACATGCTCCTTCATGTAGCGTGCCGCCATCTTGGCCACGGTGGGACCGTCATCGCGCGGGCGCTTGCCGTTGCCAACATCGGGTTCGTTGCCAGCCTTGATGTCCGCGATAATCCGTGCCGCCGCCCGCCGCGCCTGTTCCGCCGAGATCAGACCGTGCCGGCCCACAGTCACCCGCCGGGACTTGCCGCCCGCGCGGGTCTGCACCAAGTAGACCTTCGAGCCGCTCGGGTAGACACGCACACCGAACCCGGACAGTTCCGTATCCCAGAAAACCGCCTCGCGTTCGCCGACCGGCAGGGCCTCGACAGTCCGCCTGGAAATCGTTTGCCGGTCGAGCTTTGCCATCGCGCTATTCCGTGAGGATGTCCGCGCCGATGCTGTCGGCAACCTTCGCCGTCGAGGCCCGGATCGATTCCCGGGCCAGATGCGCGTAGCGTGCCGTCGTGCTGACCTTGCGGTGACCCAGCAGTTCACCGATCATCGGCAGGCTCTCGCCAAGGGCGAGCGCACGCGAAGCAAACGTGTGACGCAAATCATGAAGGCGGACGTCATCAAGACCCGAGCGGTGGCGGATGCGCCTCCAGGAACAGTTGATGTTGACTTGATGCATACCCTTTTTCCTGCCCGGAAACACCCACGGATTACCGGCAACGCGGGGCAGGTCGGCCAGTACCCCTACCGCTGCCGGCGACAGTGGAACGATGCGCGCGCCAGTCTTGCTGTCCTTCAGTCGTATCTCACCCGCCTCGAAATCAAGATCGTCCCACGCCAATCCCATGATCTCGTTGCGTCGGCAGCCCGTCAGAATCAGGAGCCGAATCGCCGCCGCAGATTGTCGGTCGGCAAGACCCTCGACAGGCGCTATATCGAGGACTTGGCCAAGCCGCGCAAGTTCGCCGGATGTCAGGAATCGCTCCTTGCGTGGTTGTTCCTTGTAGCGACGCACGAACTTGCACGGGTTCCGGCCCGGCGGGCGTATCTCCCATAGCTCGGCCAGGTTGAACATCTTCATCAGGATGTCGATCGCACGGTTGGCCATCGCGGGAATGTCTTTCAACCCGTATTGAAACGTGAGGATGTGTCTGCGCTCGACCTCCGACACGAGGAGGTTCCCGAGATGCGGCACGATATGCTTGCGCAGTATGAGACGACAGTACCTCGCGGTCAGGGGCTTGCAGTGCATATCGATATGCTCGCGCAGGTAGCGCCCGGCAAGATCGGCTACCGTCGGCTCCGGTTCAGGCGCTTGCTCGACCGCAGGCAGACCCGTCTTCAGGCGCGCGATGATCTTCGCAGCGTTCTTGCGGGCCTGATCGGGCGCAATATCGCCGTGGCGCCCGACCGTGAAGCGTCGGGACTTGCCGTTGGCCCGCGTCTGCACTACATAGACCTTGCGCCCGGTCGGATAGACGCGAACGCCAAACCCCGGCAAGTCCGAATCCCAGAACACCGCGTCCTTGCCGTTGACTGTGAGACGGTCCACGATACGCTTGGTGAGCGTTCGGCACGGATTTTCGGGCATGGCGTTGCTCCTTGATGGCAGGGCACTTTTCGGGTTGGCTCCAAAGAGGGCTCGAACCAGTAAGCAAACCGAAAGCGACTAGCTTGAAACCGGGATGTATTGAAGCGTATCTGTGACGGGAAAGCAAGGGGTAGAACGGCCCTTGGAGATCAGGAATATAGATTATTTACAATGTCTTATACTCTTATGGGCGTATCCCGGAGTACGCTGTCACAGGCGGGACCAAATATCGGATAAAGTGAGTTATCTTTCGTTCCCAGAAGTATTTCGGACGACCCTCCCGCTCCCGTGCCGCCCCAAACAGCGCACAGCAGCGCTGCTGAATCTGGTCGATCAAAAAAGCCAGCATCGTCAAACCGGAAAATACCGTCGCCAGATGCCGCTTGCCGTGGCCAAAGTTATGCTCAAAGCCGTAGCCTTGGTTCTTCAGGGTGTTGAAGGTCTCGTTCTCAATGCGCCAACGCGCCCGACCGGCACGCATCAGCGCTTCCACATTCGATTCCGTGATCTTGATGTCCGTAACCCAACTAAAGTGCCGCTCCCGACCCTTGGGGGTGGTTTCCCAACACTCCAGAAAGTTCACCTCCAGGTCGAAATTCGCGTCGTTGAGCGGCACACCGTTGAGAAAGCGATACCGCCGCCGCACACCGTCCTCGCCTTGGGTCTCGACAACCCGCGTCGCCATCACCGAAGCCACCCAGTGAAACAACTCCGCATGGTCGCCCGGCTTCACCCCCAGCACAAAGCGCAGGTCCAATTCCTGCAACAGCCGGATGTGCGGACCGTTCGAGGCCAACGCATCCTCCACCACCAACAGCTTCAGATGCGGATGCTCGCGCCGCACATCCCGCAGCAGACGCTTGGCCGCGTTGCGCTCGCAGTCGTTCTTGCGCGAACCGTCCGCGCGCAGGATCGGCTCCGGCGCCAGCGGAAACACCTCGCGATGCTCCGGATGCACCAGCACCGCACCCAGCATCTGGTGATAGTAGGTCACACGACCGTCCCGGTGACGCCGCTCGCAACAATGAGCGCAATGCACCTTCTGCGAGGAGAAGTAGCCCGTGCCGTCCACCGACAACAGATAATGATCGTCTAGCCAGGTGAAGTCCCGCAGCCCCCCGCCACGCTGTAACGCCGCAAACACGCGCTTGAAGGCCCGCCGCAGCGAGCGCGGATCCACTTCATCCAGTCGCTCGCGCATGGTTGTATCCGACGGCGCGCGCTCCACCCCATAGAGGCTTCTCAAGTTCGACCGGGTGCGCTCCTCGCCCCGTGCGTCCTGCTCAAAACTCAACAGCGACGAATACTTCAGCCCAAACATCGCCAGCGCCGACATCAGACAGTCCGTCAGGGGCAGGCCACGGCTCGCAACCGGATCCTCAATGCGATCGAAACAACCGCGCACCACCCGGAGCAATCCCGGGGCACTGAGCGTCTTGCGAAACTGGATCTTGGACATGGTTCATCCCCTGTACTCCAACAATCGCTCGAATCATACGGTTTTCGGATGAAAAGTTTGCGAAGAACTTCTTCTCGAACCGCCCAAAACCCCTGAAATCACTCACATGTCAAATTTGGCGGGAATTGCTGCCCAGAAAGTGCAGCAGAACAGCTTCCATCAGTGCAGGAATCTGGACGGCGTATTCGCAATTGACGGCCCCTGCCCGGAAGGGCCGGTTCTTCTGGTAGATGATGTCGTGGATTCCCGATGGACACTGACCGTTATAGCCGCACTGCTTCGGCAAGCTGGCAGTGGGCCTGTTTACCCGTTGGCCCTGACAACCTCGGGCGTGGGGGCGTGATATGAAGTTGAGTTCCCAGGCCCAGGCGCTGATGCTTCTGACGATTTCGTTTGGAAAATCCGACAGGCCCGACACAAGGCCGCTTTCCACGAAAGAGTGGGCGCGCTTTTCGCTCTGGCTGAAGGATCATGGGCTTGAACCATCAGCCTTGTTGAAGGGCGATGTGAGTACCTTGTGTTCTGGTTGGGCGGATCGATCAATAACGCTGCTCCGGTTGGAGAACCTCCTGGGTCGCGGAGTGGCGCTTGGCCTCGCTTTGGAAAGATGGCAGCGAGCCGCCCTCTGGGGCATTACCCGGTCGGATCCGGAGTATCCGAAACGATTGAAACAGCGTCTGCGATTCGAATCCCCGCCGGTTCTGTTCGGCTGCGGCAACAAGGCGCTTCTCGGTCGCGGTGGGATTGCCGTCGTTGGTTCTCGAAATGCCTCGCAAGAGGACATGGCCTTCGCCGATCATCTCGGCGATCTCGCTGCGAAGGAGGGACATTCGGTCGTTTCAGGCGGTGCGCGCGGTATTGACGAGAGCGCAATGCTGGGCGCTCTCAAGAACGAGGGAACGGCAATCGGGGTCATGGCCCATGGCTTGTTGCGCGCGGCGACATCCTCCAGATATCGGGAGTATCTCCTTGCGGGCGATCTGGCGTTGATCACTCCTTTCAATCCCGAGGCAGGGTTCAATGTCGGCAATGCGATGTCCCGGAACCGATACATCTATGGTCTTGCCGATACGGCAGTAGTGGTATGCAGCACCCCGAACAAGGGAGGAACGTGGCATGGGGCCGTCGACCACCTCGAGAAGTTCGAATGGTCTCCCCGGGTTCCCCTGTGGGTCAAACACTCGACCAGCGCACAATCCGGCAATTCCGAACTGGTCGCCAAGGGGGCGCGTTGGATTTCCCGCGATCATCTCGTTTCGCTCGCCTGCTTGCTGAAGGGATCGTCTGCGGGCGCTGCCGAAGACGGGCGTTCCGACTTTTCCTTGCGTGCAACGGAAGCGCCTTCACCGGCAACAACAGAATCCGAAATCGAGAATTCCGAACTTCCGGGCCAGATCGGTCAATTGGCGGAGGCGCAACCGGAAAGAACCGCCGCTGATGAGCCTGCCGCCGGGAACAAACCCGATCAGATGGACTGGATCAATCTGGCGGCGCCCGAAATGTAGCGCCTTTTTTCGGGGGCGTTGCTTTTTATATAAACAACCTGCAATCAAAAAGGCCTGAACTCAAGAGGACAGCCCAGGCAAACCGAAAGCTCTCGGCGCGCATCAACTCCATCTTCATGCGCGAGGCCTATTCCTCGCTACCGGCGGTCTCCTCCCTTTCTTCATTGTCGTCTCCGGCATCATTGTCGTTGTTCCGGCCCGCTTTTCCCGAGCCGCACTCGAAACGGACCTTGATGCTCCCTCCTTTCGGCTGGGTGACAATAATTTCCATTTCCGCACCTGCTCCCTGTTCTCCGCAGAACCGGTTCGCGAAATCGAGGATTTCCTCGGCTGTGGTCAGGTCCTCAATCAAATTGCCGCCCGCCACGACGCCCGGTTCAGTATCGGTTACATCTGTCATGACTGTCCTCCTGTTGTTCGGATGGGTTGAGGCTCGGAATGGAGCAACTGCGGAATGCTGCGGAATATGACAAAAAAAGTATCCCTGTTCAAGCCTTCAAATGCCAAGCTTGGGTGCGGGTTTGGTTACTCGGGTTACTCACTGAGGCGCCCTCGGTTTATCGGCATGGTGGACCATCATCCGGCTTCGGCGTGCGAGGATCGCCCCGGGGAGCGGCGCGAAGCGTACCTGCCGGTCGGCCAGCGCCCCGGCGAATCGGGCAACCCGAGCCTTGTTATTCGGCGAGTTTGGCGGGGGCAGGCGTCCACTCCGCAAGCTGTTGGTCCTGTTTCAGCACTGACTGCTGGATCATCAAGCCCTCGAAGAGCGAATCGGGCGTAATGGCGTCGTCGTCCGCGGATAAGGCGGGAAACCAGTCTGATTTGTGGATGAACCGGGCGATCATGAACACACTCCCTGTCTCTTTTTTGCCAGCAAGATGCGCCAGATAAAGATACCGTCTGTCGTGCTGTGCGCGAGCAGCCGACGCCTGCGGCGCCATGTACGGCCAGACGCCAAGCCGTGCTATTATCCGTGGCCTTGCATCAGGCCGGTCTCTTGGGGGCTGCTTGGTGGCCATGATCCTGACGTAGCGTCGTCGTAACAGGGGAAGCATTGGATGAAGCCAGTCTGCAAGGGGTTGCTTTGCGCCGGAGGGCTGCTTGCGGCAGCCGCCTTGGCAAGCGCAACCACTCTGGGGGAGATCGAGGCCGTTCAGGCGGAGCGCGCCGAATCCGGCCGCCAGTCCCAGAACCGGATCAACGATATCGTCGAGGAAACCAACTCGCTGGAAACTGAATACAAGCGAGTGCTCAAGGAGATGGAGGGCCTCAGGGTATTCAATACCCTCATGGAGCGGCAGATCGACCGGCAGGAAGCCGACATCGCCAAGCTGAACGAGGCGATCGACGAAATCGAGGCTTCACGCCGTCAGATGATGCCCCTGATGGTGCGCATGATCGAGGCGCTGGACCTGTTCGTGGAAGCGGACGCTCCCTTCCTGCTCGACGACCGGCGCGCCAGGGTGGCGAAGCTGTACGATCTGATGGAGAGTGAGGATGTCAGCGTTGCCGAGAAGTTCCGCAAGGTGCTGGAGGCTTATCAGATCGAAGACGAATACGGCCGCACCATCGAGGCCTACAAGGGTTCAGTCGTCCATGAGGACGCCACGCTGGAAGTTGATGTGCTGCGCATCGGCCGTGTGGCGCTCATATATCAGACTGCCGACCTCAGCGCGACCCGCCGGTGGGATCGCGAGGCGAAGGCCTGGGTCGATATGGAGGGCAGTTACCGCAACCAGGTGCGTTTCGGGTTGCGTGTGGCCAGGAAACAGGTAGCTCCCGACCTGCTTCTTCTCCCTGTTTCCGCTCCGGAGGCTGGATAGATGATCGTGAGAAGAATGATTGCCGGGGCCGCGGTCGTGCTGGTTCTTTCCCTTGCCGCGCAGGCCCAGGAAGCTGTCTCGCTGGATGAGTTGCTGGATTTGGTCAAGCAGGGCGCCGTCCGGGACAACGAGGAAATGCGTGCTCGCGAAGCGGCGTTTCGCGAGGCTCGCGGGCAGCAGCAGCGCCTGCTGAATGAGGCGGTGGCCGAGAAGACATCCGAGGAACGGCGCAGCCAGCGTCTTGAGAACGCCTATGGCGAGAACGAGCGGCGGATCGCCGACCTCAAGCAGACCCGCGATGAGCGGCTGGGTGCGCTGAAGGAGCTTTTCGGCGTGACCCAGCAGGTGGCTGGCGATGCCCGGTCCAAGTTCGAGAACTCGCTCACCAATGTGCAGTACCCGGACCGCTCCGAATTCCTTACCGCACTGGTGGAGAAACTGGGATCCGGCATCGAGTTGCCATCGGTCGAGGAAATGGAGCGCCTCTGGTGGGAGTTGCAGCGCGAGATGACCGAATCCGCGAAAGTCGTGAAATTCAACACGGACGTGATTTCCCTCGCTGGCGAACGGGAGCCGACCGAAGTGGCGCGGGTGGGATTGTTCAATATCGTGTCCGATGGCAAGTACCTCACCTATCGCCAGGAGACCGGCAACGTGACCGAACTCGCTCGCCAGCCCGAACAGGGGCGCTTTACCAGCAGCGCGGCCGATATTCTGGGCGCTGCTGCCGGAGGGATTGTGCGGTTTGGCCTGGACCCCACAAAGGGCGCCGTGCTGAGCTCGCTGGTTGGGCGTCCCAACCTGATGGAGCGGGTCCAGCAGGGCGCTTTGGTGGGCTACCTCATCATCGCGCTGGGCATTATCGGGCTTCTGATCTCGCTGGAACGCCTGATTACGCTGGCGCTGGCCAGCCGCAAGGTGACCGCCCAGCTGCGCAGCGATACGCCCTCGAGCGACAACGCCCTGGGACGGGTGCTGGCGGTGTATCACGAAAACAGGGATGTGGATACGGAGACGCTGGAGCTCAAGCTGGGCGAGGCCATTTTCAAGGAAACGCCCAAACTGAACCGGGCCCTGCTGTTCATCCAGATCATTTCCGTCGTGGCGCCGCTGATGGGTCTGCTGGGTACCGTGACCGGCATGATCAAGACTTTCCAGGCCATTACGCTCTACGGTACCGGCGACCCCAAACTGATGGCTGGCGGTATCTCGCAGGCGCTGGTTACCACGGTGCTGGGGCTGAGCGTCGCCATTCCCATGGTGTTGCTGCACACGGTGGTGAGCGGACGGAGCCGCAGGATTGTGCAGATACTGCAGGAACAGAGCACCGGGATCGTTGCCGAGCATTCCGAGGCGCAGCAAAAGATGGCTGCTGCCTGAGTCTTGCGCAGCATGGGAGGATTAGCCGCAATTCCAACGTTGTGATCCATGTTTAACGGGCTTTACGACGCTTTCGAGGCGGTTCGCGATTTCGTGGAGTTGGGCGGGGATGTCCTGTTCCTGATTGCCCTGACCATCTTTCTGATGTGGATGCTGGTGTTCGAACGTCTGGTCTTTTTCCGGGCCGAGCTCAAAACACGCCGGATCGCGATTCACAATGCGTGGGAGGGGCGGCCGGAAAGGCAATCCTGGGAAGCGCGCCAGATTCGCGAACGGATGATTTCCGACTACGAAATGGCCGTGCGCCGCTCGCTGCCGCTGGTGCAGACGCTGGTGGCGCTGTGTCCGCTGCTGGGATTGCTGGGCACCGTGACAGGGATGATCGAGGTGTTCGACGTGATGGCGGTCGAAGGCAGCGGCAACCCCCGTTCCATGGCCTCCGGAGTGTCCAAGGCCACCATCCCCACGATGGCGGGCATGGTGGGTGCGCTTTCGGGCGTGTTCTGGATCACCTACCTCAATCGCCGGGCGGCGCGCGAAGTGGAGAATCTCGAAGAACACCTCACGATGGACCACTGAACGGGGCGCACGAACGCAACCGATCGCCTGGAGCAAGGACCGATGCGAAGATCCATTATTCAAGCCGCAGGGGAAGAATCCCGCAGCGAGATCAACCTCACGCCCATGCTGGACGTGGTGTTCATCATGCTGATCTTCTTCATTGTTACCGCGTCCTTCGTGAAAGAGGCTGGAATCGACGTGAACCGGCCGGATGCGCAGACCGCAGAGGTGCGCGCCAAGGCGAATATACTGGTGGCCATCAGCGCGGCGAATGAAATCTGGATCAACCGCCGGCGGATCGACCCGAGGGCCGTGCGCGCCAATATAGAAAGGCTGCATGCGGAGAATCCCGAGGGCTCGGTCATCATTCAGGCAGACAAGCTGGCTTATACGGAGACGCTGGTGGGGGTAATGGACGCGGCTCGCCAGGCCGGCGTCTTCAACGTGTCGATTGCGGCCATGGATGCCGAATGAAGAGCCCGGGCGGTTCATTGAGGAGTGCTCGAGCCGGGGCGCAGGAGAGATGAACTTCGGTCCGGATACAACGGCAGGGAAGCGATGGCAGGGCGGGCAAGCCGCGCCACAACGCGTTTTCCGGAGCGCCGCGCGGTGATTCCGGCTGTTGTCGAGAATCGGGGTGAGGAGTAGCGGGATGGTGGACCGGGCAAGGGTCAAGCGGAGAGTCGGGCGCTATTTTCTGGCGCTGGCGGTTGGCGGCATCGCCGCCCTGTCGCTCCTTTGGGTCATGCAATTTCTGATCGTGACGGGCAAGGCGGCAATCACGGAATCCATGGATGTGCGATTTGTGGACTTCGTGCGAGTCAAGAGAGAGGAAAGGGTAGAGCGGAAGAAGGAAAAGCCCGAGCGCCCACCGGAGCCGGAAGAAGCGCCGCCGGATATTCCCCGGCTGAACCCGGACAGTAATGATACGGGCCCCGTTCTTGCCGTGGCGCCAGCGGATCCGGGAGTGGATGTTGGCATCGACAGCAATCTCGGAGACTTCAGTCTGGCCGAAGGCGATTATCTGCCGCTGGTTCGGGTGGAACCCATGTATCCTCGCCGGGCGCAGTCCCGCGGCCTGGAAGGCCATTGCGATCTCGAACTCACGGTGACGCCGCTGGGCACCACTACCGATGTGAGGGCAATCGAATGCAGCAGTTCGCTGTTCGAGCGCGCCTCGATCCAGGCGGCTCAAAAATTCAGGTACAAGCCTCGAGTAGTGAACGGAACCCCGGTGGCGGCAACGGGAGTCAAGTACCGCATGACCTTCAAGATTGAGGACTGACCTTGTGAGGTCCGCACTCGGCGTAATCCTGACCGTGGTGGTCTGCCTCGGCGCGCTTCTCGCTCCCCGGGGCGCCGGCATGGCGCAGGAAGAACAAACGGACGCCCAGAAGACCCGGCGCGTGGAAGCCTTGAGCGAGAGAGTGCACCGGCGGCTGTCCAGGGCGCAGGAGGCCATGGACGCCGATGACTATGCGGCTGCGGAGTTGTTGCTGCTCGAAGTGATGGAGCTGAGAAACCTGAGCGCGTACGAGCGTGCGCAGGCAAGCAGGTTCCGGGGGTTCCTGTACCTCAAGAGAGAAGATTATCCAGCGGCCATTGACATCTTTCTCGAGATTATCCGGATGGGTGGCCCGGATGAAATCGCCGGCCTGTATGACGAGTCGATCAGCCTGTTGTCGCAGCTGTACATGCAGGTTGAGGATTATCGCGAAGCGATTCGATTTGGGGAAATGGCGCTCGAACTCAAGGAGAATCCGCCGCCGCTGGATTACATGCGCATAGCCACGGCCCACTTGCAACTGCAACAGTGGCTGGAGGCCCTGGATTACATTTCGCTGGCGGTCGAGAAGGCCCGGGCCGCCGGTGTTCCGGTAGAGGAGAACTGGTGGCGCTCGATGGTTTACGCGCATTGGGAACTGGAGCAATACGCAGAGGCCCTGGAGGTTACCAGGATCCTGGTGACGCAGTGGCCGAAGAAAGACTATTGGCTGCAAATCTCCGGGTTGTACTCCTACCTGGAAGATGACCCCGGGC
This sequence comes from Gammaproteobacteria bacterium, assembly GCA_965115835.1. Lineage (GTDB taxonomy): Bacteria > Pseudomonadota > Gammaproteobacteria > Steroidobacterales > Foliamicaceae > Foliamicus. The sequence continues at coordinate 856,562 of OZ220471.1, read as the reverse complement.
AATTGGCCGCCTATTGGTGTGCGTTCGATCAAGGCTTGTTGACCCGGAGTTCGGAACTGGTCGGAATGGCCCAGTATTTCATGCTGGCGGAAGTGCCTTACAAGGCTGCCGTGGTTCTGCAGGAAGGCCTGGACAATGGCTCGATAGAGAAAAATGTGCGTAACTACCGCCTCCTGGCCCAGGCCTGGCATCTTGCAAGGGAAGATCGAATGGCTCTGGAGCCACTGCGCAGGGCCGCCGAAAGCGAACAGGACCTTGAGAACAGGCGGGATTTGTACGTGCGTTTGGCGGAAACGCACAATGCCCTGGGCCACTACGGCGAGTGCGCTGCGGTCGCCAGGGACGCCTTGCGTGCGGGCAATGCGGAGAATGAAGGTAGAATCTACATGTTGTTGGGCCAGTGTTTGTTCGAACAGGAGGAGTTTGATGGGGCGGGTGATGCCTTTGACCGTGCCGTGCGCGACCGTGGTACGCGGCGGTCCGCCACCCAGTGGCAGACCTTTCTCAGAAAGGAAATCAAGCGGCGCCAGGATCTTGAGGAGAGATTGGCCCGGTACGCCGACTAGCCTCTGGTTGATCGGCAAGGCAGAGTGACGTTATGCCTGTAGTGCACTTCGTGGATTGCCGCGGAAATTCGCGCGACCTGGAGGTTCCCGAGGGCTGCACCCTCATGGAAATCGCTCTGGAGAACGATGTGGCCGGGATCGTGGCCGAGTGTGGCGGTTGCTGTAGCTGCGCTACTTGCCACAGCTACGTCGATGAAGAATGGATGGACAGGCTGCCCCCCATCGACGACATGGAAGACGCCATGCTGGATTGCGCCCTGGAGCGCAAGCCCAACAGCCGCCTGACCTGCCAGATCCAGATGACGGCGGCCCTGGCCGGCCTCAAGCTGCAAGCTGCCGATAACGAGGCCTGATTCGCGGAAACGGAGCCTTCCCGGCATTCATTGCCAGCTTTGTTGGCCCTGGGCCGGGCTTGCGCCCATGGCGTTCCCGGCAGCAACCCGCTGATTGTTCGATAACTCGCGAAAAACCGTTGCCCGGGATCAGGATGGCCCCGCAAGTTCGGGCAAGGCCGCGGTTTTTGCAAGGACAGGTGGCCGTTTCTCTCTGGCCACGGCGATTCCGGAGCTTTCGTGGAAGGATTCGCCGGGCATTGAGGGCAGCGAGTCCCGCAGCGCGCTGCCGCGCCCGGAGAGGCTGGACTTGGTCATGAACCAGGTATGCGCGCTGAACGCGCCGGGTTCCTGCGGCAGGCGCCGATAGGAGCCGTCCGACTGCATTTCCCAACTCTGCATGACATCGAGACGGTTCGCCATGAGGACTTGTTCGACAAGCTGCCGCTTGACGGTTTCGTTCTCGATCGGCACCAGGGTTTCCACCCGGCGGTGCAGATTGCGCGGCATCCAGTCGGCCGACGACATAAAGACCCTGCTTTCGGTGGACGGCAGCTTGTGTCCCGCTCCGAAGCACATGAGGCGGGCGTGCTCCAGAAACCTTCCGACCATGCTGCGCACCCGAATGTTTTCCGAAAGCCCGGGGACGTGAGGGCGAAGACAGCAGACGCCCCGCACGTACAGTTCGATGGACACACCGGCCTGACTCGCCCGGTACAGGCAATTGATGATCCCGGGATCCACCAGCGAGTTGAGCTTGGCCCAGATCTCCGCAGGGCGACCACCGCGAGCGTGGGATATTTCGTCCTCGATCAGCTCCTCCAGGGTGTGCTTGAGCTGTGCGGGAGCGTAGACCAGCTTTTCCATGTTCTCCGGCGTGGCGTAACCGGTCATGTAGTTGAACAGGCGGGCCGTATCGCGGCCCAGGGCAGCATCGCAGGTGAAGAAACTCAGGTCCGCATACACCCGCGCATTGACCGGATGGTAGTTGCCGGTGCCGAAGTGGGTGTAGGTCCTGAGCTCGCCGCCCTCGCGGCGAACCACCAGCGACACCTTCGCGTGGGTCTTCAACTCCATGAAACCGTACACCACCTGTACGCCGGCCCTCTCCATCTCGCGAGCCCAGCGAATGTTTGCCGCTTCGTCGAAACGCGCCCTGAGTTCCACCATGGCGGTAACCAGCTTGCCGGCTTCGGCAGCGGCAATCAGCGCCTCTACGATCGGGGAATCCTCCGATGTGCGGTAGAGGGTTTGCTTGATGGCCACCACCGCCGGATCCGCCGTGGCGCGGCGCAGGAATTGCACCACCACATCGAAGCTCTCGTACGGGTGATGCACCACGAAATCCTTGGCGCGGATGGCGGCCAGGATGTCGCCGCCGTATTCCCGCACCCGTTCGGGGTAGCGGACGTTCAGCGGCTCATGCTGCAGGTCGTGACGCTCTTCGGTGATGATATGCCTGATGTCCGCCAGCCCCAGCAGGCCTTCGATATCGAACACATGCGCGTGCGAGGCGTCGAACGCCCTGAGGACGAACCGGCGGAAGTTCTTCGGCATTCCCGCCGCCACTTCAACACGGATGACATTGCCCCTGCGCCGCCGCAGCAGAGCCGTTTCAAAGGTACGGACCAGATCCTCGGCTTCCTCGTCGATCTCCAGGTCGCTGTCCCGACTGATGCGAAACATGCCGTGACCCAGAATCTCCATGCCGGGGAACAGGCGCCTGAAATTTCGGGCGATGATATCTTCGACGGCCACAAACCGCAGGGTTTTTCCCGGCGCCCGAACGAAGCGTTCGAGCTGCGGCGGGACCAGAACAAGGCCGTTGAATTCCCGCTTGTCGCTGGGCCTCTTGAGCCTCAGCACATAGACGAGGCAGCCGCTTTGAATGAACGGGAAGGGATGGGCGGGATCGACCGCCTGCGGGGTCAGCACGGGGAACAACTGGTTCTCGAACCACACGGAGAGCCATTCGCGAGCCCTGGCTTCCAGTTCTTCGGGTTTGACCACCGATACCCCGGCGGCGCGGCACTCATCCAGCAGTCTCGCGCTGCGCTTCGATTGGGCCTTGAGGAGTTTCTTGACCCGGCTGCGGATAGCCTGCAGCTGCTCGCCGGGCGACAGCCCGTCGGCGCTGGCCTGGGTGACGCCGGTCGCGGCCTGGGCCATGAGGCCAGCGGCTCGCACCATGTAGAACTCGTCCAGATTGCTGGCCGATATGGACAGGAAACGCACACGCTCCAGCAGCGGATGATTTGCGTTGCCTGCTTCCTCAAGCACCCGGGTATTGAACTGCAGCCAGGACAACTCGCGGTTGATCAACCGCCCGCCGGCATGCCCGACCTGATCCGGCGGGCCCGGGGGGCGTGGCAACTGCTCCATGATCGCAGTAGCATACAGGATCCATGAAGCGGTTGAACCGATCCGGTTGTGGGTCCCGGCGACAGGGAGCTTGAGGAATGATGCGCTTGTGGTTGCTTCGGCACGCCAAGGCCGGGCCTCGCACAGTGGACGATTTCGCCCGCTCGCTGGCGCCCCGCGGGCGCCGCAACGCGCCCGAAATGGGCGAGAAGCTGGCCGCGCTCGGATGTGCGCCCGCACGGGTGCTGTGTTCGGCCGGGCGGCGGGCGGTGGAAACGATGTGCGGCGTGCTGCCCTGGTTGCCCGCGGACTTCAGTGTGCAGGTCTTGCGCAGGCTGTACGCCTTCGATGCCGGCGCAGTCCTGCAATGTCTGCGCGAGACGCCGCGGGGTCCCGGCGATCTGATGATCGTGGGGCACAATCCCGCATTGCAGCAACTGGCCCTCTATCTGGCCGGATCGGGCGAACCGCAGGCGCTGGCGGCGCTGCGCGGGAAGTTTCCGACTTGCGCAGTGGCGGAACTGGAGTTTGGGTCTGTGCCGCATACGGAGGGCTGGGCCGAAGGCAGCGCCTTCCTGCGCCGGGTCCTCACGCCCCGGCCGCCCCGACCGGATCGTGCGCCTCTGGCGGATTAGGAGCGATGCGATGAGTGCGATGAAAAAGCAGTTACCGGTCGAATTCGTTTTCCAGTTGTTCTCGCTGTTTCTCTCGGTGATTCTGGTGCATGCGATGTATGTGGCCTGGATTCGCCCGCAGGCCAATGCCGTTCTGGAGGAGCAGCGCATCCTCCTCGAGCAGGACGAAGACTATGTGCCGGAACGATCCCTGTATGTGATCGTGCGTGATTTCGAGCAGGAGACTTGTCTGATCCTGGCGCTCTGGGCGCTGGCGATCATGGGATACAAGGCGCGCATGGCGATGCGCGAGCGTTCGCTGTTGCAGCACGACCTGTTGCCGCTGGCCGCCGGCGTGCGGATCCTTCCCGAAGACAGCCGCGAGCATGCGCGGCAGTTGCGCGCCCTTTCTCCGGCGCAGCAACGGCTGCTGTTGCCGCGCGTCCTGCTCGGCGCCTTGCAGCGTTTCGGGGCCACCGGCAATGTGCAGGATGTATCGGCGGCCACCCAGTCGCTGGTGAATGCCGAGGCCGAGCGTCTGGAGTCCGAGTTGTCCATGATCCGCTATATCGCTTGGGCGATTCCCTCGATCGGCTTTATCGGCACAGTGCGCGGCATCGGCGAGGCGCTGACGCTGGCCTATCGCGCCGTGGAGGGCGATATCAGCGGTGTGACCGAGAGTTTGGGTGTGGCCTTCAACTCCACCTTCTTCGCCCTGCTGGTCAGCATATTCATCATGTTTCTGGTCCACCAACTCCAACTGTTGCAGGAGCGCCTGGTGTTCGAGACGGCAGACTACTGCGACGAACGGCTGATCCGGCGCCTGCAGGGCGGTTGAGACCTCGCCCGTGGCGCGGGTCGCCCTGGAAGTGAATGGCGCGGCGCTTGTGGGCGCCACCGGACAGGGCGTACTGTTCAACGAACCCGGGGTAGCGTTTGTGGAGAAACACCGGGTGCTTTTCGGTCACGAAGCCGTCGGCGCAGCCCGGCGCAACCCTGGACCGGATTACCGCAACTACTGGGAATTGCTGTCGGACGAGCCGCTGGCGCTGCCGGCGCGGTCGTTTCGGACCTGCGCGGATCTGGCGCATGCTCATCTTGCCGAATTATGGGAACGGTTCCGGAAATCGGTGGACGCCATCGACGGCGTCATCTTCGTGGCGCCCGCCGGGATGGGCGACGACCGTCTGGCTCTGCTTCTGGGCATTGCGGAGGAGGTCGGAATGCCGGTGGCGGGATTGGTGGAAAGCGGCGTGGCCGCCGTTGCGGGAATTGCCGGCAACCGTTCCTGCGTGCATGTCGATGCCGGCGAGGAGCGCATTGCGGTGTCGCGCCTGGAGCAGCGCGAGGGGCGTATCCACTCGGCGGAGTTGCTGTTCAACGGCCGTCCCGGATTGCGGCACTTGCGCGCGGCAATGGCAGCCTATGTCGCTGGCTGTTTCGTCGCCGCATCGCGCTTCGATCCTCTTGATTTGCCGGCGACGGAGCGCCCGTTCGCCGAACAACTGGATGTCTGGCTCCGGGATCTGGTGACGCGGGGCGCGCTGAAGGTGGAAATCGGCGAGGCGGCTATTCCCGCCTGGGGCAACCTGCGCCGCGACGAATTCATGGAAGTCCTGGAACGGCAGTTGGCAGCGATTGGAAACTGCTTGCGCGTCTGGTGCGCCGGCGCCGAGGCCGCTCCGGTTCGCCTTTCGGCCACACTGGCGGCGGCGCCCGGTTGCCCGGAAGCTTTCTCGAGACTGCTGCCGGCGGATGTGCAGGCCCTGCAACCGGGGGCAGCGGCGCTGGGGGCAATGGCGCGCCTGCCAGTCGGCGCGGGAAGCGCAGACCGGCATGTATTGCTGCGCTCCCTTCCTGTCATCGATTCTCCGCACGAAGCGCTTGTGGGGGCCCGTCCGGACCCGTCTTCAGCCGCCCGCCCGACTGGAGACGACCGAAGGCTGCCGCCTACTCACCTGATTCGTGGCGGGCGCGCCTGGCGCATCGATGCGCTGGGGTTGCGGCTCGGCTCGGCGCCCCAACCGGGAGGACTGACTATCGTGCTGCCGCCGGAGGCCGGCGTGTCGCGCAACCACTGTACCGTGGTGCTGGAAGACGGCCAGGTGCTGCTGCACGACCACAGCCGCTACGGTACGCGTCTTAACGGCGCCCCGGTAGCGGAATCGGCGCCACTGCGCGGAGGGGACAAGGTGGGCGTGGGTCCGGTGGAGTTTCTGGTTGCTCGCGAGGTGAGCGGCGATGGCGCGTAAGCCGTTTTACGTCTTCAGCATGTCGTTTCTCGACATCATTTCCTGCGGCTTCGGCGCCGTGGTGCTGTTCTTTGTCATCATCAACGCCCAGGTGCGTTTGCGGGCCGACACCGAGCGCGTGGATCTGCTGAGCGAAACCACGCTCCTGGAGGAAGAGGTTCTGGAGGGACGCAAGGACCTGCTGCAGTTCCGTGACGAGCGCGACCGGCTGGAGCAACGCCGCGCGCAGGCGGTCGAGGAGCTGCGCAAGCTGAGGGAGCGGCTCACCGCCCTGCTGGCCGAGCTGGCGCAATACGAGCGCCTCGGCACGCAAAGCCGGGAGTCAATCGACAAGCTGCGCGCGGATGTGGAACGGCTCAAGGACATGCAGCGGGATCTGGAGGCCCGCGTGGCCGAATCGGAGGAGGGCTCCGGGCAGCGGATACGGCGTTTCGAGGGAAGCGGGTCGCGCCAGTATCTGACGGGCATGCAGATGGGCGGGGCGAGAGTGCTGATCCTGGTGGACGGTTCGGCAAGCATGCTGGGGCGCACCTATATCGATGTGCTGCGCTTCCGGCTGATGGATGATGCGTTGAAACCTCGCGCTCCCAAGTGGCGTCAAGTGGTGAACTCGGTCGATTGGCTCACCACTCGACTGACGCCGCAGCAGCAGTTTCAGGTGTATCTCTACAGTGAGGGCTACCGCAGCGTTCTGGAGGACAGCGACGGGAAATGGCTGAGCGTGTCGGACGGAACCCGGGTGAGCGAAGCGGTGGAAGCGCTGCGCAACCACGCCCCGCAGGGGGGCACAAGCATGCATGCGGCGGTTCGGGCGATTCGCGCACTGAAGCCGGCGCCGGACAATGTGTTTCTCCTGACCGACGGGCTTCCCACCCAGGGCGCCAGTCCGCCGGCGCGAACCGGCTGGGTGAATGAGCGGGCGCGGGCCAGACATTTCACGCGCGCGGTGCGCGACCTGCCGCCCCGCATCCCGATCAATGTGCTGTTCTACCCGCTCGACGGCGACCCTGCGGCAACCGGTTATTACTGGATGATGGCGTCCCAGTCCCGCGGTTCTTTCGTAAGCGTTTCCCGTGACTGGCCCTGACAGGATGCGCGAATACGCCTTGCAGGCGCAGCCTGACTATCGGGCGGTCGGGGCTGCTTCCGATATTTCCGGGATCGCGCCTTGCGGCGAAGCCGGGCCTTCAGCAGCGAAGGCCGGGCTTCCGCCGCCGCGCTCGGAGGTGTTCCGCCTGGGGTCGGCGGGGCGAACAGGTCTGCATTGTCGGGGGGGGGGGGGGTACTGCCTGATTTGGCCAAGCCATGAAGCGGCGGAAGCGGCCCCCGCTGGTTCCGGAGTGCTGCGATAATGACTCGCCCATGAGGATCCTGGCTTGAAACTTGGGCTGGAGGGCAGGGTGGCGCTCGTCACCGGCGCTACCGGCGGCTTGGGCGCGGCCTGCGCGCGCACCCTGGCCGAAGAGGGCGCGGCGCTTTTTCTTGCTTCCCGTAGTGGCGAGGCCCTGGCGGAATTGGCCGGACAGCTGGGCAGGACAGGCGGACGCAGCGCACGGTGGCTTGCCGCCGACCTGACGGATCCGGCCGCCGCCCAGGCGGTCGCCGAGGCGGCGCACAAGGCTTTCGGAAGAGTGGATATTCTCGTGAACAGTGCCGGCGCGTCCGCGGGCGGGCGGTTCCAGGAGCTTGCGGATTCCGTCTGGCAGGACAGTCTGGCGCTCAAGTTCATGGCCACGGTGCGCATGATCCGCGCGGTGCTGCCCGGCATGATCGAGCGACGCCATGGTCGCATCGTGACGCTGGCAGGCCAATCCGGGCGTGAGCCGGACTCGCGCCTCTTGCCCGGTGCTGCGGCGAACGCGGCATTGCTGGCCGTAACTACGGGACTGGCGCGCGAGGTGGCGGCCTCCGGCGTGGCGATCAACGCTGTCAATCCCGGTCCTGTGCGCACCGGCCGCTGGGAGGGCATGATGGAAGCGTTCGCTGCCCGCAGCGGGGCGACGCCGCAGGAAGAGGAACAGCGCTTTCTGGAAGAGATCCCCCGGGGACGGCTGGGGGATGCCGGCGAGATTGCCCGGCTGGTGGCGTTCCTGGCCGGCGACGCCGCCCCCCACGTGACCGGCCGCTCGATTACGGCCGACGGCGGCGCCTCGCGGGCGATCCTGTGAACGGCGGCCCGACGCTTGTGGACCGGGAGCACCTTGCGGAAATCCGCGCCGCCGTGCGCGCCGTTTGCGCCGGCTTCCCCGGTGAATACTGGCGCAAACTGGACCGTGAGCGGACCTATCCCACCGAGTTCACGCGCGCCATGACCGAGAGCGGCTTCCTGGGCGCGCTGATCCCCGAGCAGTACGGCGGCAGCGGTCTGGGACTGGTGGCCGCCACGGCGATCCTGGAGGAAATACACCGCGCCGGCTGCAACGCGGGCGCTTGCCATGCGCAGATGTACACCATGGGCACGCTGTTGCGTCACGGCAGCGAGGAACAGAAGCGGCGCTGGCTGCCCGGCATTGCCTCCGGCGAGTTGCGCCTGCAGGCGTTCGCAGTGACCGAACCGGGCAGCGGCAGCGACACACTGGCCCTGTGCACCACTGCACGCCCGGAGAACGGCGAATACGTGGTAAACGGGCAGAAGATCTGGACCTCGCGCGCCGAGCATTCCGATCTCATGGTCCTGCTGGCGCGGACCACGCCCCGGGACGAGGTGAAGCGCCGGACAGAGGGGCTGTCGGTGCTGATGGTGGACATGCGCGAGGCGCCCGGATTGAGCATCACGCCAATCCGCACCATGATGAATCACGCCACCACCCAGGTCTTTTTCGACGATGTCCGGGTACCGGCGGAGAACCTGATCGGCAAGGAAGGGCAAGGCTTTCGCTACATCCTCGACGGTATGAACGCGGAGCGCACCCTGATCGGCGGTGAGTGCATCGGCGACGGCCGCTGGTTCATCGACAAGGCAGTGGCTTATGCCGGTGAGCGGGAGGTTTTCGGACGGCCGATCGGAACCAACCAGGGCGTCCAGTTTCCCATTGCCCGCGCCTACGCCTCTGTGGAAGCGGCGGCGCTCATGGTCAGGGAGGCCGCGGAGAAATTCGACCAGGGGCTGTCGACAGGCAAGGAGGCCAACATGGCCAAGCTGCTGGCCTCCGAAGCCGCCTGGGAAGCCGCCGAGGCTTGCGTGCAGACCTTCGGGGGATTCGGTTTCGCCGAGGAATACGATGTGGAGCGGAAGTTCCGCGAGACCCGGCTCTACAAGGTGGCGCCCGTGTCCACCAACATGATTCTCGGCTACATCGGCCAGCACGTCCTGGGCATGCCGCGCTCCTACTGAGGCCCGGGGCAACGCGGCCTGTCCCAAGATCGCGAACCATGCCGACAGCGCCTCCGCCTGTTCGCCAAGCCCCGGCTCAGCCAAGTCGGGTTCATGAAGCTATCTGTTGTAAATCCCGTTTCAACTCCTGCTTCAAATCCCGTTTCAGCTTCAAAATCAGGGATCGAATAGCCAAACCGAAACACAACGCCGTTATATACAGCAGTGCGAAAGATACCATTATCCCAAACCTGTATTCGTCGCCTTTACCAAGACTCAGGACGTGCGCAGCCATGCCCACGGAAAAAAGCGAAAGCACAATAGCCACGCCGCCCAGCAGTTTGTTCTTGTTATTGCGGATAATGTTCAGGTTCATCTTGTGCTCCCCGTCATCGGCAATGGTGTATTTATCGCTACTCCTTGAACTCCGGCAAGAGCATGCAGGCTATTGCCCGTTGCTTTCAGCGGCGCCGTCGATCAGCTCGGCGAGCTTCTGGTCCAGTTTCTCGCCGCGCAGGTTCTTCGCCACCAGCACGCCTTGCGAATCCACCAGGAAATTCATCGGGATTCCCATCACCCCGAACTGCTCGGGTACGGGGCTGGCGTAGGCCAGCAGGTCGCTGGTGTTGATCCAGGGAATGCCGTCCTCCTCGCTGGCCTCGGCCCAGTCGTCCCGGTCCTCGTCCAGGGAATAGGCAAAGATCTCGAAGCCCCTGGACTGGTAGTTCCCGTAGCTTGCGATCAGGTTCGGGTTCTCCGCCCGACAGGGGCCGCACCAGGAAGCCCAGAACTCGATGAGCGTGTATTCGCTGCGGGCGCGCACATCCCCCAGGCGATACTCCCGTCCATCCAGCCCGATGCTGGAGAAGTCCCTTACCTGTGCGCCTTCGGTCATGGCCCTGGCGGCGGTCCGCATTTGCATTCCGTGCCGGACGCGGCTGCGCGTGGCCGCCAGCAAGGCGTTTTCGCCCAGCACGCCTTGCAGTTCGTCCAGCCTGGAAATCGCCTGCTCGCCGCCCAGGCCACCCAGTTGCAGCGCATACAGGCTGGCCAGCGGATCTTCATCGGCCTCCGCGATCGCTCGAAGCGCCCTGGCGCGAATTTCCCCCAGCGCGCGATAGCGCTCCAAAGACTCGTCGCGCACCGTCTCGAAGTCCTCGTCGCCTTCTTCCATTCCCTTGCGCCGCGCCATCGTGTCGCGATAGGCCGCGAGCGCGTTCCGGTAGGCTTCGCTGTCCCGCCATGACGCGATGACGTGCTGGTTATAGGGTCCGCCGTCGGCCTGCAAACCAGCCGTCCGGCCGGCATATCCGATTCGGGTGTCGCCCGCCTCGAGGATGAACTGCGCCTTGCCCTTGCCTTTTCCTTCGGCATCGGTCACCTCCAGCCAGACCGCGCCGCCCTGATCCATCGCCCCCCGCAATTCGAATTTGCCGTCATTCAGCGGAGCGCGCGCAATTTCCTCGGTTCCGCCCACCACTCCGGTTCCACGGCTCAGCGCCACCTCACCGTCCTCGAGCAGCTCCCCGATGCGCCCGGTAATGCGGTACTGCGGCGCCGCCATCTCTGCCGGACGGGCGCCCTCGCCAGGACTCCCGCACCCCGCCAGGACCGCGATTGCGCCTGCGAACCCGAGGATCAGGAACAATGGCCTGAAGCTTCGCTGGGGTTCTCCAGCGTTCATCTGCGTTCTCCGCGAAGCGAGGGGGTCATCGCCGCGAGCTTGCGGCGATGCAATTTGTGCGTGACGCGATCCACCCCGGGCCGCCTGATTCCGTGAGGCTCAGAAGGACTTGCGGACACTGAGGAGGTACGAGCGTCCGTGTTTCCACTCCCAGAAAGCGTTGATGCTCCATACATCGATATCGCCCGTTTCCGGATTCAGGGAATAGTTGCGGGAGGCGGCGTTGGTCAGGTTGTTGATGGTCGCGGTCGCCTCCCATCCGCGCAGCCAGGAAGGCGCATCGAACAGGGCGTCCTGACCGAACTGATACCCGATGACCAAATCGTAGATTGTGGCCGGCTCCGTGACGCGCTCAAAGGTTGTGGAAACCAGGGTGGAAACCCTGGACGCGCCTTCCAGGTCGATACTGGCAAACAGGCCCCCGTTGCTCCAGATGAACTGCGCGTTGGTCTTGCGCCGGCTGACCGGCTCGATTACGCGGGCGTCCTGCGGGCCGGAGTCGTCGCGGGTCTCGACCAGACTTTGGGTCGATGCCACGGTTGGATCCAGTTGAATCTCGAAGCGGTTGGTGTACGAGCGCCGAACGCGGATCGAAAAGTCGTTCGCTCCCATTTCCCAGTCGTAGCGCAGCTCGTAGTCCACGCCGGTTTGCTGGAGCGAGGAGACGTTGATATAGCGCGTTTCGACCAGATAGAGGTCCTCGTCCGGCAGGTAGAGGATGTAGCTGGGAAGGTTGTCGGGATCGATGTTGAACCGCGACCCGGAGAGTTGCAGGATGCGGTCTTCGTACTCGTTGTCGCTCCAGTTGGCGCGCAGCGAGATTCCCGGCAGAAACGAGGGGGAAACTTCCGCGGTCAGGCTGAGGCTTTCAGCCGTTTCCGGCGCCAGCTTGGTATTTGCGCCTGCTATGGACCAGGTCTTGTCTCGCGTATAAGTGCAGCCCGAGCCGTCCGGATTGATCAGGCACAACTGCCGAAACGAGCTCTCCGGGCTTCTGTCCCGGGTGCGCTGCAGCAACTGGTTCAGTTGCGGCGCAACGAAGGAGGTGGTCTGCCGGGCCTTCAGGCGCACACTGTCGTTGATCTGGTACACGAGACCGGCGCTGTAGGTGAACTCGCTGCCCGGATCCTGGGGGTTGTCCGTGCCGGCCTCGCCCGATTGCGAGTTCCGGTAGTTCACATCCACATTCGAGTACGAGTCGTAGCGACCGGAAAAAGTCAGGTTCAGGCGCTGCACGCCCGCCATGGCGTTGTTCGCCCCGATCAGGGGGATCACCCCTTCGAGGAATCCCGCCTGGATCTTGCGGCTGATCGAAGTGTTGAACGCCTGGGCGCCGGCCGGGTTGCCGCCCGGACATACGAGGAGGCTGCAGAAGCCGCCGGTCGCATGGAATTCGGAAAAGGAATCGAGCACATCCTCCCGGTAGTCGTAGCCCACAATAACAGCGACCGCCCCGCCGGGCGCGGCAAACAACTCACCCCGCACAAAGGCTTCGAACTGGGTTTGCCGGTTCACCGAGCCCGTTTTCAGGCCCGCCTCGATATACGGGGAAAGGTCGCCGAACGGATTGATCGGCGTGGGCGCGGCGCCGTATACAGTGCAGTTGCCGCCGAAAAACGATGAGTAGGAGGAACGGGCGCCGCCCAACTCGGTTTCCTTGACGGTGCAGGCCGCTTCGTCGATACCGCTGAATCGCCCGATTACCGCCTCGCTCACGCCATCGCTGTTCATCCCGTTGCTTACGGTATCGGAGTCGAGCACATTGAACTGCTGGCCGTCCAGGTCCACTTCCGAGCGGCTGAGCTCCACGTCCCACGACCAGGTCCCGCCGAATTTTCCGTCCAGTCCCAGGCTGGCCCGCAGCGAGTCCTCCCGGGATTCGACATGGTTCGGGGGCACGTTGAGAATCTGGCCGAACGCCGTGACGCGTACGCCGAAGGGGTTGTGGGGGCTATTCGCGTGCAGGGTTCCCGAAAAGGAGTTGAGCCCTCTTTCGCTGGTGGTTTTCCGGGTGGTCCAGTCCGCGTTGGCGTGTATGTTGATCGCCTCGGTAAGCGCCTGATCCAGGCCCACGCGAACCGTATTGCGGTCGACGGCCGGCCGCAGGCTGTAGCCCAGTTCCGTGTCTTCGCCCCACCTGGGAGCGCCGAAGATCTTGATGCCGTCGAGATCGTCGCCCGGCATGAAGCCTGACGGCACGGTAATGTCTGCGTGGCAGGTCGCCATGGCCTGCTGGCCCGCGTCCAGCGCGGCAAATTCGGCGCGGGTCAGGATCTTGCCGTCCAGTTCGTACACGATCGCCTTGTCCGCATCGCAGGAACGGTCGAAGAAGTAGCTGTACATACGCACCTGGGGCCCGGCCGCGCCACGCTGCTGGTCGCCGGTGTCATCGCGGTTGGCGTTGATGATGGAGTCGCGAGTCGAGGCGTCCAGCCCGGTATCGTGCAAATATCCGTAGCTGATGTTGGCGCGCCCGCCATCCCATGACAGGCCGGTGGAGAGATTGATTCGCGTTTCCTCATAACCGCTTTTGTGCGGCCTCGCATAGTGCGTGTCGAGCTCGACGCCGGAGTAATCCTTGCGCGTGATCACGTTCACGACCCCGCCCACGGCGTCGGAGCCGTAAACGGCGGATGCGCCGTCCAGAAGGATCTCGACCCGCTCCACCATGGCCAGCGGGATCGTCGAAATGTCCGTGACCCCGCCGGTAACGCCGCTGTAGCCCTGGCGCCGCCCATCCACCAGGATCAGCGTGTACTCGCTTCCCAGGCCGCGCAGGTTCACCGTGGACGCGCCGGTGATGTTGGTTGTGCCGTTCAGCCTCGAACCCCAGGTTTCATTGGTGGCGTTGACGTTCTGGGGGAGTTGGCGCAACAGCCGCGCCAGACTGGGTTCGCCGGAGGCGCGGATGGCCTCCCGGTCGAGGACGATCAGGTTGCCCGAGAGTTCCGAAGGCGGGCGGTTCAGGCGGCTGCCGGTCACCTTGACGCCCGCCAGTTCCAGTGCTTCTTCCTCGCTGTCGTTGCCCGCGTCTTCCTGCGCCAGGGCGGTACCTGGGCCCGCTGCGAGCCCGGACAGGGCAAGGATCGCCAGCATCCGGGAAGCGACCAGACTGGCCGCGCTCCGCTCCGGTAGGGGGGGGGGTGTATTCGTCGAATCCTGCGGTCTTGCCATGCCTGATCTCCTTAATTCAAGGATGTAATGGGGACCACTGAAGACCGATCCCCAATCGTTCCCGCCAATATACACCCACAACGGCCCATTTGCGCCGGGCAGGAGCGAAAAGCCCCCGGTTTGCGCATTTCGGGCGGCGGCCTGCGGGCTTCAGCCGGCGGGTGGCAACGGAATCGCAGACATGAATTCGATGCCGGGCGGCGATTGCCGGCAGGCCAGATTCGATGGATCGTTACGGATGCGCGAGAGTGCGCTGTAACGCTGCACAGTGCTAGAATGCGCACCGTGCAGACCGTTGCGCGCCGCTTGTACTGCGGCGCGTTTTGTATATGGACAGTCCAGTTCCCGACATCGTTCCGGTAAAACTCGAAGAGGAGATGCGCCGGTCCTATCTGGACTATGCGATGTCCGTCATCGTGGGGCGCGCGCTCCCGGATGTTCGCGATGGCCTCAAGCCCGTGCACCGGCGCATTCTCCACGCCATGCGGGAGCTCGGGAATCTCCACGACCGGCCGTACAAGAAGTCGGCCCGCATCGTGGGCGACGTGATCGGACGCTTCCATCCGCATGGCGACACGGCGGTGTACGACGCCATCGTGCGCATGGCCCAGGAGTTTTCGCTCCGCTACCCGCTGGTGGATGGCCAGGGCAACTTCGGCTCCATGGATGGGGACGCGCCGGCGGCCATGCGCTATACCGAGATTCGCATGGCCCCGATCACCGCTCTCATGCTGGCCGACATCGACCGCGAAACCGTCGATTTCGTGGACAACTACGATGGCGCCGAGCAGGAGCCCACGGTATTGCCGGCCCGCCTGCCGCAGTTGCTGGTGAACGGCGCATCCGGCATCGCGGTGGGGATGGCCACCAATATCCCGCCGCACAATCTGGAGGAAGTGATCGACGCGGCGCTGGCCTTGAGCCGCGACCCGGATATCGGAATCGCCGAATTGATGCAATACCTTCCGGGGCCGGACTTTCCCACCGCTGCGCAGATACTGGACGATTCAAGCTTGCCCGCCGCCTACCGGACCGGGCGGGGAACGATTCGACTCAGGGCCCGCGCCGAGGTGGAGGACGGTCCTTCGCGGCAGTCGATCGTGATTACCGAGTTGCCGTACCGGGTCAACAAGGCTCGTTGTGTGGAAAAGATCGCCGAGTTGGCGCGCAAGAAGGAGATTGCCGGTATTCACGAAGTTCGCGACGAGTCCGACAAGGATGGATTGCGGATGGTGGTGGAGTTGCGGCGCGACGCTTCCGCCGACATTGTCCTGAACAACCTGTATCGTCGCACCCCGCTGGAATCCAGCTTCGGCATCAATATGGTGGCGTTGTGCGGAGGCCGCCCGCAGCTGCTCAACCTCAAGGAATTGCTCGCCCATTTCCTCGATCATCGCCGCGATGTGGTGACGCGCCGCAGCGTTCACGACCTGCGTCAGGCCAAGGCGCGCGCTCACGTCCTGGAGGGGTTGACGGTGGCGCTGGCCAATATCGACGAAGTCGTGGCCATGATCAGGGCTTCCCGCAATGCAAGGGAGGCGCGCGCGGCGCTGACCGCAAGAATCTGGGCGCCGGGCGCAGTCCGCGGGCTGCTCGAACGCGCCGAAGGTCGGCGGCTGGACCTGCCGAACCTGGGGGAGCGCGGATACCGGCTGTCCGACCGTCAGGCGCGGGCGATTCTGGAGTTGCGCCTGCAGCGCCTGACCGGGTTGGAGCAGGACGCCATTCTCGACGAGTACGGCGAGTTGCTGGCCAGGATGCGGGAGTTGACGGAAATCCTGCGTGATCCCGACCGACTCCTGGAGGTGATACGCAGCGAACTGGCGGAGTTGCGCGATCAATTCGGGGATGAGCGCAGAACCGAGATCATTGCCGATTACAGCCGCGCCGCCGACGAAGATCTCATTCCGCAGCGGCCACTGCTGGTCACGCTTTCCTGGCGCGGCTATGTGAAAACGCAGGAGTTGGAGACATTCCGGACCCAGGGCCGCGGCGGGCGGGGGAAACGCGGGGCCTCGGTGGGCGAAGAGGACTTCATCGACCAGATTTTCGTGACCCACTCGCACTCCACGCTGCTGTGTTTTACCGATCGCGCCCGCGTTTATCAGCTTCGCCCGTTCGAGATTCCCACGCAGAGCCGCGCAACGAGGGGCCTGCCGATTGCCAACCTGCTGCCCGGCCTGGAAGAGGGGGAGCGGGTGAATTCGGTTCTGCCCGTGGATTCGTTCGATCCTGGCCGCTTCGTGTTCATGGCCACGCGCCGCGGGCGGGTCAAGAAAACGCCGCTGGAAGCGTTCGCCAGGGTCCGGCGCACCGGAATCTACGCTCTGGGCCTGAAAGGCGAGGACCGTCTGGTGGAGGCCGCAATCACCGATGGCGGCAGCGACGTGATCCTGCTGGCCAGCAATGGCCGGGCGGCGCGCTTCTCGGAGAAGAAGGTGCGCCCCATGGGACGGACGGCTGCCGGGGTGATCGGCCAGCGCCTGAACAAGGAACAGGCAGTGGTGGCAGCGCTGATCGTCAGCGCGAACGAGTCCGGGAACAACGACATCTGGGTGCTTCAGGCCACTACCAAAGGCTTTGGCAAAAGAACCCCCGTGCCCGAATTTCCGCGCAAGGGCAGGGCGGCCAAGGGCGTGATCTCGATCCGCACCGGGGAACGCAACGGTCGATTGATTGGCGCTGCGCTGGTCCGGCGGGATGATGAGGCCATGTTGATGACCGCCGCAGGCACGCTGATCCGCACGGCGGTCGACGATGTGTCCGTTCAGGGCCGTTATTCGCATGGCGTGCGCTTGATGCGGCCGGACGAGGGCGACCGCGTGGCGGTGTTCTGCACCCTGGCCGGGGATCGGGACGAAGCGGGCGGCGAATCCCGGCCCTGACCCGCATGCCGCGCGTCTACAACTTCAGCGCCGGGCCGGCAGCCTTGCCGCTGCCTGTACTGGAGCAGGCGCGCGACGAACTTCTGGATTGGCAGGGACGAGGCCTGTCGGTGATGGAGGACAGCCACCGGGGGCGGCCGTTCGTGGAGTTGGCCGAGCAGTCCGAGCGGGATTTGCGCGCCCTGCTGTCGATTCCGGACGACTATGCCGTGCTGTTCATGCAGGGCGGCGCCACCTTGCAATTCGCAACGATCCCGATGACGCTGGCCGCAGCAGGTCAGGGCGTCGATTACCTGATCACCGGCCACTGGGGCAGAAAAGCCGCGTCCGAAGCGGCCAGGCTGCGTCCGCTGCGCGTGGTTGCCGACGGCGAAGCGCTGGGCTACCGCTCGGTTCCGGCCCGGGCGGAGTGGGCCACGGGAGAGGACGCAGCCTATCTGCACTACACCGCCAACGAAACGCTGCACGGGCTGGAGATCGATCCGCCGCCGGAGGTGGATTATGCGCCGCTGGTGTGCGACATGTCTTCCACCTTGCTGTCGCGGCCGATCGCGGTGGAGCGGTTTGGCCTGATCTATGCTTGCGCACAGAAGAACATCGGGCCGGCCGGGGTAACGGTGGTGATCGTCAGGTCCGACCTGCTCGAGCGGGTTCCCGAGAACACGCCGCTGGCCCTGAACTATCGCAGGATTGCCGCTGCGGGCTCGATGCTGAACACGCCGCCGACCTTTCCCTGGTACATGGCGGCGCTGGTTTTCCGCTGGATCGCGGACCAGGGCGGTCTGGCCGGGCTTGCGGAGAGGAACCGGCGCAAGGCCGCGCTCCTGTACGATTGCATCGACCGTTCCGGTTTTTACTCCAATCGGGTAGATCCGCAGTGGCGGTCCTGGATGAACGTTCCCTTTGCGCTCGCCGACGAGGCGCTGAACGCACGGTTTCTGGAGACTGCCGAACAGCAGGGCCTCCACGGACTGAAGGGCCATCGCGCGGTAGGCGGGATGCGGGCCTCGATCTACAATGCCATGCCCGAGGAAGGCTTGCTTGCGCTGGTGGATTTCATGCGGGAATTCGAGCGCCGGGCCTGACCGGCCGATCTGGCGAATACGGCAAGGTTGGGCCGTCCTCGTTCACGGGAAGCAGGAACATGTTCAATATTCGTATTTACAACCGTATCGCCAACGAAGGGCTTGCGCGCCTGCCGTCCGAGCGCTACGTGGCGCCGTCCGATCATGAGGCGCCGGACGGCATACTGCTGCGTTCCCACGACCTGCATTCCGTGGACATTCCCCGGAGCGTGCAGGTGGTGGCGCGGGCTGGCGCGGGAGTCAACAACATTCCGGTGGAGTCACTGGCCAGCCGCGGTGTTCCGGTGCTGAACGCGCCGGGCGCCAACGCCAACGCCGTCAAGGAGGCGGTAGTGGCCGGCATGCTTCTGGCGGCGCGCAATATCCTGCCAGCATGGGATCATTTGCGCCAGCTGGAGCTCCCGGCGGAGCGGCTGCACGAGGTCGTGGAGTCCTGCAAGAAGCAGTTCGCCGGCAGGGAACTGGCTGGCCGGGTCATGGGCGTGGTCGGATTGGGCGCGGTGGGCGTGAAGGTTGCGAACGCGGCGGTCGCGCTCGGCATGCGGGTCTTCGGCTACGACCCGGCAATCGCGCTGGACCGGGCGTGGGAACTGTCCGCGCAGGTAGGCAAGGGCCGCAGCCTGGAACATGTGTTCGCCGGCGCCGATTTCGTCAGCATTCATGTGCCCTTGATGGACGCGACCCGCGATCTGGTCGGCGGCGAACGGATCCGCAGCATGCGCAAGGGCGGCGTGCTGCTGAATTTCGCCCGTGGCGGCATCGTGAACCTGCCGGCCGTGATCGAAGCCCTGGATTCGGGCTGGCTTTCGGCCTATGTGTGCGACTTTCCGGAGCCGGAACTGATCGCCCATCCCCGTGCGATCCTGCTGCCCCATCTTGGCGCATCCACTTCCGAGGCCGAAGTCAACTGTGCGATGATCGCCGCGGAGAACCTGCGGGCCTACCTGGAGGACGGCAATGTTCGCGGATCGGTCAACTTTCCGGTGATCGATCTGCCTCGCGGGAACGGCTACCGGCTTACGATCGCCAACTCCAATGTCCCCTGGATCGTGGCCAACATTTCCGCCCTGCTGGCGGAGGAAAACCTCAATATCGAGTACATGATGAACATGTCCCGGGGCAAACTGGCCTATACCATGCTGGATCTCAATGACCAGCCCCCCCAGGCCACCATTCGGCGGCTTGGGAAAATGGAGGGCATCCTCCGAGTTCGGGACCTGGGGCGGGCCGTATAGGAACCTGCGCCGCAGGATGATTTTGCATGCGTTCAGTGGGGTAGCGCGGCCGGATTGCGCAAGGGGGCGCCTCTGAGCGTCTGGCGCGTGCGTCGGACTGGCGCGTCTCCGGCGTCGCAGACCTTGCCTGTGCCGGGGGACAAGTCGATTTCCCATCGCTCGGTCATGCTGGCCTCGCTGGCGCAGGGGGAGAGCGAAATCGTCAATTTCCTGCCGGGAAGCGACTGCCTGGCGACCGTCGGAATCCTGGAGAAACTGGGCGTGCAGGTCGCATGGCGGGGGCGGGACCGCTTGCAGGTTCGGGGCGCGCCGCAGTTTCGGCCTTCCCGGGAGTCCCTCGATTGCGGCAATTCCGGCACAGCGATGCGCCTTTTGGCGGGACTGCTCGCAGGGCAGGGAGTGGCGGCGCAATTGCATGGGGACGCCTCCCTGAGCGGCCGGCCCATGCGCCGCGTGGTGGATCCCTTGAGCCTCATGGGCGCCCGGATCGAAGCCCTGGGAGAAGACGGGCGCCCCCCGCTGCGAATTGCCGGCGGCGCGTTCTTGCGCAGCATCTCCTGGGCCCCGCCCGTGCCCAGCGCCCAGGTAAAGTCCGCCGTGCTGCTTGCCGGCCTTGGCGCAAGCGGCAAGACCTGTGTGCGGGAATCCGTGCCCACCCGCGATCATACGGAGCGCATGCTTCCGGCCTTTGGCGTTTCCATCGAGCGCACCGGAGCTTCGGTATGCCTGATGGGCCGGCAGCTGTTGCGCGCCGCGAGAATCGATGTGCCGGGAGATTTTTCCTCGGCGGCGTTCCTGCTTCTGGCTGGCGTGATCGGGCGAGCGGAGGTTCGCACAAATGCCGTCGGCGTCAACCCGGGACGCACCGGATTCCTTCGCTTGCTGGGGCTGATGGGCGCCCGATTGCAGGTCCTGGAGCGCGGTCAGGTGGGCGCCGAACCCGTGGCGGATATCGTGGCGTCTCCCGGCGACTTGAAGGGCGCGGTGCTGCCAGCCTCGCAGGCGCCGTCGGCAATCGACGAGATGCCGGCGATATTTGTGGCGGCCGCCTGCGCCAGGGGTCAGACTGTCATCGAGGGCGCCGCCGAGTTGCGGGTCAAGGAAAGCGATCGCATCGCCGTGATGGCGGCCGGCCTCAGGGCTCTGGGCGTGGACTGCGAGGAAACGCCCGATGGAGCGAGCATACGCGGGGGCGCGATTGGCGGCGGGAAGGTCGATGCGCACGGCGACCATCGAGCGGCAATGGCTTTCTCGGTCCTGGCGCTGGCCGCGAAAGGTCCCGTAACGATCCGGGGCGTAGAGGGGGTGGGCACATCGTTTCCGGGTTTTGCGGAAGTCCTGAGTCGCCTGGGATTGGTCGTTGAACCCACCGACTGACGCTTGTCGGGCCGCCAGCGAGGCGCCCGTCATCGCCATTGACGGGCCGGCCGCCGCCGGCAAGGGGGTGGTGGCGAGTTTTCTGGCGAGGCGGCTGGGATGGCGCCGCCTGGACAGCGGGGCGCTCTACCGGACGCTGGCGCTGGCCCTGCTTCGCAAGGGGCTTGCGGACTCGGACGAAGCGCAAATCAAGGCGTATCTGGGCCATTGTCGTTTTGAATTCGTGGCCACTGCGGACGGCGGTCGTGTGTTTCTCGGCGGCGAGGACGTGAGCGCCGAAATCCGCAGCGAGGAAGTTGGCGCGGCCGCGTCGCTGGTAGCGCCGCTTGCTGCGGTGCGCCTGTTCCTGCTTCCCCGGCAACGCCGATTCCGCCGGGCGCCGGGACTGGTGGCGGAAGGGCGTGACATGGCGTCCGTGGTATTTCCGGACGCGCCCCTTCGGATTTATCTTCAGGCCAGCCTGGAAAAACGCGCCGAACGGCGCTATAAGCAATTGAAGAAAAAGGGAATCGATGCTAACATGATTGGCCTGATTCGCGATCTGGCGACTCGTGACCGCCGTGACTCGGATCGCTCGCTGGCGCCGCTGAGGCAGTTGCGTCAGGCTGAGGTGCTGGACACCACCGCGCTGAGCGTTGAAGAGACCAAGGAGGCGGCATGGCGTCTGGTCACGGCGGTATGGCCGGAGAGCTCTGCCGGGTAGCGGGTCGGTACTGTGGCGGTGGCCGGGATGGCTGGCGCATGGCTTATGGCAACTGCGGGCGCATCGGGAATGTGCGCGCGCAATCATCAATTCGAGAACCTGAATGGCAGAAAGTTTCGCAGAGCTGGTCGAGGCCAGTCTTGCCGGCAAGAATTTCCGGGCGGGAGAGATTCTCTCGGCGCAAGTCATCGATATCAATCCCGAGGTGGTTACGGTAAGCGCCGGACTGAAGTCCGAGGCGCTGATCCCCGCCAGCCAGTTCATGGACGAGAGCGGCGAACTGGAAGTGGATATCGGGGATGAGGTCGAAGTAGCCCTCGACTCGATGGAAGACGGGTTCGGGGAGACTCGCCTGTCGCGGGAGCGCGCCAAGCGCACCCGGGTATGGGAAAAGCTGGAATCCGCGTTCGAGCAGCAGGAAGTTGTGCAGGGTGCGATCAACGGGCGTGTGAAAGGCGGCTTTACCGTCGATGTTTCGAGTGTGCGCGCTTTCCTGCCGGGTTCGCTGGTGGACATGCACCCCATTCGCGACATCAGCTACCTTGAAGGGCGCAGGCTTGATTTCAAGGTCATCAAGCTCGACCGCAGGCGCAACAATGTGGTTGTGTCGCGGCGCGCCGTTATCGAGGAACTGCACAGCGCCGAACGCGCCGCGCTGCTGGCCAGCCTCGAGGAAGGGCAGGTCGTCAAGGGTGTGGTCAAGAATCTGACCGAGTATGGCGCATTTGTGGATCTGGGCGGAATCGACGGTTTGCTGCATGTCACCGACATGGCATGGAGGCGCGTCAAGCATCCTTCCGAAGTGGTGCAGGCGGGCCAGGAGCTGGAGGTAAAGATTCTCCGGTTCGACAGCGAGCGCAACCGCGTTTCCCTGGGCCTGAAGCAGCTGGGCGAAGATCCCTGGGTGGATATTGCCCGTCGCTGCCCGCCCCAGACGCGGCTGTTCGGGAAAGTCACCAACGTGGCGGACTACGGCTGCTTTGTGCAGATCGAGGAAGGCGTCGAGGGACTGGTCCACGTATCCGAGATGGACTGGACCAGCAAGAACGCCAACCCTGGCAAGATCGTTCATGTTGGCCAGGAAGTCGAGGTCATGGTGCTGGAAATCAACGAAGAGCGGCGCCGTATTTCCCTGGGCCTGAAGCAATGCATGGAAAATCCGTGGCAGGACTTCGCCAACAAGTACAAGAAGGACGACCACGTGACCGGCAAGGTCCGTTCCATGACGGATTTCGGAATTTTCATCGGGCTTGAGGGGAATATCGACGGTCTGGTCCATCTTTCGGATCTTTCCTGGGACATTCCCGGCGAGGAGGCCGTGCGCAACTACCGGAAAGGCCAGGAGGTGGAGGCCGTGGTGCTGTCGACCGATCCGGACAGGGAGCGCATATCGCTGGGAATCCGGCAGTTGCAGGGCGACCTGCTGGCCAGTTACCTGCGCGAGCATCCCAAGGGCAGCGTGGTTACGGGAGTTGTGACGTCCGTGGGGCAACGCGAGCTGGAGCTGGAGCTGGCGGAAGGCGTGAAGGGCCACATGCGGGCGGCGGGGCTGTCTCGCGAGCATGTGGACGACGCGCGGATGAAGGTCAAGTCCGGTCAGTCTATCGAAGCGCGGATCGTGGGCGTGGATCGCAAGGCCCGAACCGTTTCGTTGTCGGTGCGCGCCATGGAAGAGCAGGCCGAAGCCCAGGCCCTGCGGGAATACGAGGCGGAAGTGGGCGAACGGATCAAGGGCGCCACTCTCGGCGAGTTGTTGCGCAGCCAGCAGGAACAGGACGCCAGCGAAGAAGAGGGATAAATCCAGCCGGCGCGGGGGCGCAAGCCGTTCCCATGCCCGCCATTCCAGGGGGAAGGAAAGCACCATGAGTTCATCCTTGTCGAGGACATCGGGCGATGCCGTTACCCGGTCCGAACTGGTTCGGATCGTAACGCGCAGGCTGCTCGAAGAAGAACGGTTCAGCTATTTTTCGTCTTCCGACCTGGAAGCATCGGTCCATCATGTGATCGATCTGATGGCCCAGACGCTGGCGGCGGGCGGCGGCATCGAGATCCGCGGATTCGGCAGCTTCAGTCTGAGTTACCGCCAGGCGCGCATCGGGCGCAACCCGCGCACCGGCGAAGCCGTGGCGCTGCCGGCCAAGTTCGTTCCCAAATTCCGGCCGGGCAAGCGTTTGCGTGAGCGCGTGAACGCCGCGGCCAAACGTTCCGAAGACGCTCCCCGGAAGCCTGCGGCTGCTGGAACCGGGATGTGACCAACCTGTGCAGGCAAGTGGAGCCCGGGGTATGTTGGCGATGTTCCGCCCGTATTGCCCGAGTCAGGGTTTGTTGCTTTTGCCGGATATGAGAGACTGGCCGCCGGAGGGTCTTTTGGCGTACCCCGCCGGCATCCGGGCGGAGGCTCCGTACCTTTCGCCCAACCCCATGTCATCTTGCGGCGCAGGCCCCTGGCAGGGTTAGCCGGGCGCGCAGGGTTTCCGCCATGGGGCTTGCACGCTGGGCAAGGCGCGTTCTGTACGCGTTGCTGCTGCTCGCGGTAGCCGCTCCGGCCGGATTGCTCGCGCTGTTGAATCGCGGGCAGGTAAGCGTGGATCTGGCGTTTGCCGAGTTCAGCCTTTCGAAGCCCCTTGCGTTCACGGTCGTATTCGGTCTTGGATGGCTGTTCGGCTTGCTTTGCGCCGCCAGCGCGCTGCTCGGGAAACGCGCCGGGAGCAGGAACGCAGCACCGGGCGGCGAGCGCAGCGGGAGCGCAAGATAGCGTCGTTACCGCCCGGGGAACCCTTGACCGAGCGCCGCCGGCAATGCCTTCCGATCTCGCGATTACGCTGGCCGGCGTCATCATCGTTGTTGCGATACTGGGCTACTGGTTCGGACGATCGGGTGAAAACTCCGGGCGCTTGAGTGGGCGGTTCCGGTCGTTTGCCGAATCCCTGCCCAGGCGTTCGGAAAAAGCGGTCGACGCCTACTTGCGCGAAGCGGAAAGGGAGCACAGGCAGCCTGCCGCCGCTTTCGAGCTGGCTGCCTATTTTCGATCGGCGGGGGATTGGCGGCGCGCCCTGCAGATCCACGAGTCGCTTGCGGCCCGAGCAGACCTGGATGCTGGCGTGCGCGCCCAGGCGGGACTGGAGATCGGGGACGACTATCGCTCTGCGGGAATGCTCGACCGCGCCGAGGAAGCGTATGCGAAGACCGCGGAATTTCCTGGCCTTCGACTGACGGCCCTGAGACGCCGGTTGGGCATATTCGAACAGCTGCAGGAATGGGAACGGGCAATGAGCGTGGCCGTGCAGTTGGCCCGCGAGGACCCTGCCGCCGGGCGAAATCTGCGTTGTCACCATTTATGCCAGCTGGCCCGGGAAGCGGTACAGGCGGGCGACTTGAGGCGGGCGAGGAAGCTTTGGTCGCAGGCGAAAAGGGCGTCGCGGGCTTGTCCTCGCCCCGCCGTGGACCGCGCGCTATGGTGCGATCAGGCGCTCGGCAGGAGACTCGCGGTCGCCGCCCGGCACCCGGAATGGGCCGAACTGCTCCTGGCGGGGCTGGGGAAACAGCAAGGTTTGGATTGCGAGGCCCTCGATCGCGAACTTTCCATCTTGCTGCGCAACCATCCCGGTTTGCAGGCGCGTCTGGCTGTGGCGCTGCTGATGGCGCCCGGTCTCCTGTGCGCCCGCTCCGCAGCCTGCCTGTTCGCCACCTTGCGTGAAACCTATCCGGCATACGCCAGCATATACGCAAGCGGCCCGGCTGCGGATTTCACGGCGCAGTCCCTGCGGTCGCTTGGCGACGACCTGCGAAAGGCGGCGAGCGGTCCGCCCCGCTGGCGTTGCAACGCCTGCGGGCAGGAAGACGAGCGCTACGAATGGCGCTGCACTGAATGCGGCGCCTGGGAGGCCGCGCACTTAATCTCGCCATTTGCCGCCTGAACGGCACGGGGTCCATTCTTCGGAAAACGCGCTGTCTTTCCAATTGCGCTTCCCGGCGACGCCGGCCGAAACTCCCCATACGCATCCGCCCCACCTGTGGAGCGGAGCAGAGAGGCACACTCAAGGAGATGCAAGGATGAACAGATGGATAGCAGCGATAATCGTGGCCCTGGCGCCCGGTCTTCTTTTTGCGGGACCGGTGAACGTCAACGAGGCCGACGCCAGGACGATTGCCCGCGAACTGCAGGGAATAGGGCCAGCCAAGGCTCGGGCCATTGTGGAGTATCGCGAGAACAATGGCCCTTTCGAAACGGTAGAAGATCTGATGAAAGTGAAAGGTATTGGGCGCAAAGTATTGGAAGATAACAGAAAGAACATTCTTCTCAAGGCGTCTGAAGACGAATCTGGAAACAACCCGCCTGAAACCGGCTCCTGACTTTCTCAGCTTCCGGCTTCAACGCCAACGCCTTCCCCGCTCCAACGGACACCCCCTCCCTGATAAAGGGCTTGCGGCAGGTTCATCCTGCCGCTTTTTTTGGGCCGGTATTCAGTCTGCGTCCGATGTTCCCTCCGGCTCTTTCGGCGAACGAGTCACCGGCGGGCCGGACGCGACCTCGCCACTCTTGATATGCAGGTCGCGCTGCGGATAGGGAATCTCCACTCCGTGTTCGCGGAACAGCCGCCAGGCTTCCATCAGTACATCGCTCTTGATGTTGCTCACGCCGCTGCTGGCGTCCTGTATCCAGAAGCGGATTTCCAGTTCGATGGCGGAGTCGCCGAATGCCTTGACCAGACACCGCGGCGCCGGATTTCCGAGCACGCGGGGTTGCGCCCGGGCCGCCTGTACGCCCAGGCGGGTGGCCAATTCGAGATCCGTATCGTAGTGAACGCCCACCGACGCTCGCAGGCGGCTGTTGTTGTCCGTGTGGGTCCAGTTGGATACCGGCTGGGTAATCAGGGATTCATTGGGAATCAGGTGCTCTATGCCGTCCCTCGTGATGATGGAGATGCAGCGCGCGCCCAGCTTGTTGACCCAGCCGTAGGTGTTCTCCACGGTAATCACATCGCCAGGCTTGATGGACTTGTCCATCAGCAGGATAAGCCCGCTGATCAGGTTCGAGAAGACCTTTTGCAGTCCGAAACCGATCCCGAAGCCCACCGCGCCTCCGATGACCGCAAGGGCCGTGAGGTCGATGCCCACCGAACCGATGGTGATCAGGATCGCGAACACGAAGAGCATGATTCGCAGCGTCTTGCCGAGCAGGACTCGCCCGGTGGGAGTCATCCAGTCGGCGTCCTGCAAGCGGCGTTCCGCAAGCCGGGAAACCAATGCCGCCAGACTGATCAACAGGGCAAGCAGCAGGGCGGTGGCAAGGACCTGATAAACGCTCAGGCTGAATGTGCCCAGCGTAAGGGTGAAGGCGGGGCCGTTGAGAATATCGATGGTGGGTCCCAGGAGGTCCCAGATGCTGAGCACGGCCATGCCGTAGGCGATGACTGCCGTTACACGCGAGAGCATCGGGTTGCGGATCGCCCTGGAAACCAGACGCACCACGATCCACGCCACCAGGAGGCTGGTGACAATTTCCAGCAGCCAGGCGTGTTGCTTCAGTGCGGCGTAAAGCCCCAGGAGTACGCTCAAGACCGCCAGCCAGATCAATGGCCACAGCAGGGGCTCCAGTATGCGCCGCGCGTTCTCCCAGCGCGGTCGCGTATCGCACCAGCCGACAATGGCGGGATGTATGCGCCGGCTGACCAGAAACGCCCCGAAGCACAGCAGGGCGGCCAGACCAAGCTGCAGCAGGCTGTGGGGCAGGGTAACCCCCTCCGGGCGAACCGTATCGACGGCCTCCAGGGCGGTTTGCAGGAATGCCTTGAGTTGATCCACGGAAGACAGCGCCGGCGGGAACTCGGGTGTTCCCTGTTACGGATTGAGCTTGGCTCCCCGGGCCGGACTCGAACCAGCGACCAATTGGTTAACAGCCAACCGCTCTACCTACTGAGCTACCGGGGAAGCGCAGCGGGATTTTAGCCCGGATATCCCGCCGAAGCAAGTGATAGCGAGAAATATACCTTGAATAACAATTCTTTAGCTTATGGCTTCCCAGCATCGCAAGCAAGTCGTAAGCAGGTTCATTCCAAACGAAGCGCACTCAAGCAAAGGTATGTCGCCCAGGAGCAATGGTTCCGTCGGACCGTGGAAGTCGTCCGCCTGATTGATCGCACAGTCTGACGGCATCGAGAATTTTACCGATTGAGTGTGCGCCGCCAATCGCGGCGGAAGTGTCGGAGCCAGCTATCCTTGCAGAGCTTTGTTGGAGTCGTGGCGTCCCCGGCCCCGGGAACGATTATCACGCCCAGAACTGGCCATCCGGCGGAGTGTAGCGGAGCCGGATGGCCAGTTGGGCAGAGAAAGCGTCAAGGCGCTAACGTTCATACCGGACCAGTCAACGGGGGCAGGTCAGTTGAGCGATGAAACTCCAACCCGCGTCGGGCCGCGGCAGGGAGTGCCGGGCCTTGCTTTTCGATCCATGGGCAATAAACTTCGCGCCAGCCTGAATGGCAGGATCGTCGATCAATTCGACGATGTTCAAGAGGGAGGCTTCGAGATTCTGGACTATGCGAGGATCGATTTGAACACATTCTATAATTTCACGCCTGATTTCAGTGTGAGCCTGAGAATCGCCAACCTTCTCGACGAGCAGTGTCGGCATCAGCATCTGGCCGGTTCCAGAATCGGTGGCGATGCAGGCAATGTGGCCGCGTCTGGCCGCATTGTTTCGATTGCCGCCCGTTACAGTTTCGATATCTGAGGGGGCGCATCGCCATGAAACGATTCGCTATTCCGGGCTTGGGCCTGATACTTGCGATAAGCGGGGTTTTCCTGGTTTTCCAGAGATTGGCCGCACCGACAAGAGTCGCGCTTGTCAATTATGAAGACTTCAGCGCCAGTCGCGTGATCAAGTCCGTTGTCGATCTACCGCAATTCCGGTTTCAGCGTCTTGGGCTGGAAGAATTGTCCGAGGCTGAAGATTACGACTTTGTGATGATTTTCGGACGCGGTATCGCCCTTGACGATGAACAGCTTTCGCATATCGATGAGGCGGCGCAATCCGGCAGCTCTGTTTATATCGACAGCCCGACAAATCCAAATCATGTTCGCTTGACCAGTCTTGCCGGCGCCGCGCAGGAACGAGTGCGAAATTATGTGGATAACGGCGGGGATTACAATTACAGAAACCTCTGGTATTACGTTCGCCGGCAGCTCGACGGGAAAATCTGGCAATCTCCCCCGGCCGGCGATCCGCTTCTGATTGATACGGATGTCCTGTTTTATCTCGGTGACGAGGTATTCGCTTCGGTCGAAGATTACGAGCGCTATTACGCGGCTCACCCCAACTACAACCCGGATGGTTTCAAGATAGCGCTCATTACCACTGTTCCCGGCCCTTTCAATGCGAACAGGGATCATCTGAACGCCATGATCAACGCATTTGAAAAAGCCGGAATGCGGGTATATCCGATCAACGGCAGGGCAGGGCGCCTGACCCTGGTCGCCGATGTGGATCCCGATGCGGTGGTCATGATGCCTCACGGCCGCTTCGGTTTCGGACAGGAAGAAGCGGTGGTTGACTGGTTTTCCGAGAGGCAGGCGCCGTTGTTGACCCCCTTGTCGGTGTTTGACGAATACGCGGATTGGCTGGAAGATCCGCAAGGCTATTCCGGCGGCTTGCTCACCATGAATGTCGTCTTGCCGGAACTGGACGGTGGAGTCGCTCCCAGGGTCGTCAACGCCCAGTTCGCGGATGACCGGGGTTTCCGCATTTTCAACGCCATTCCCGAACGGCTCGACGAATATGTCGACATGGTGCGGAAGTGGATCGAACTGAAAAACAAGCCCAATGCCGAAAAGCGGATCGGCATTGTCTATTTCAGAGGCCCGGGCAAGAACGCTCTCGTGGCCAGCGGCATGGAGGTTGTCCCGTCGCTGTTCAACACGCTTCACCTGCTCAAGGACCAAGGCCATGATCTGGGCGATTTGCCCGACGACTACGAGATGTTCCGTTCGCGCCTGGAAGCGGAAGGCCCGGTGCTCACTCCCGACGGCATGGGCCAGACGCGGCGCTATCTCGACGAAGGCGATCCGGCCTGGGTGGGAGCTGCCGAATATCTGCGATGGTGCCGGGAACATCTGGCCGAAGGCCTGTGCCGGAGAGTCGACGAGCGCCATGGCGCGGAGTTGGGGAATTTCATGGTCGGCCGTTTGCCGGACGGAGAAAAGCGTATCGCCGTCGCGCGTGTCCGTTTCGGCAATGTCGCGTTGATGCCGCAGCCGCTTGCCGGTTTCGGGGCGGACAATTTCAGCATGGTGCACGGTACGGAAGAGGCGCCGCCCCATAGCTATGTCGCCGCCTATTTGTGGATGCGGCTGGCCTTCGGCGCCGACGCCGTCATTCACTACGGCACCCACGGCAGCCTGGAATTCACCCAGGGCAAACAGGTAGCGCTTTCTTCCGATGACTGGGCCGATGCCTTGATCGGCAATACTCCCCACTTCTATATCTACACCATGAGCAATGTGGGCGAGGCGATTATCGCCAAACGGCGCAGTTACGCCACCATCATCAATCACCTGACTCCCCCGTTCCAGCGGGCCGGGTTGTATTCGGATCTCGCCACGATAGGCCGATGGGTAGATGATTATCGCCTCGCCGAGGGGCAGACAAGAACCGAACAACGCCGTCAGATCATCGAATTGGCGACCGAAATGGGGCTCGACGGCGATCTCGACATGAATCTGGCGGAATCCGAAAGCTGGGACGATGATGTTCTGCCAAGTCTCGAAATGTATCTGGACGAGCTGGCCGCGTCCCGTATCAACAAGGGGTTGTATACCTGGGGCGAGGATTACATCGAAGAGGATGCGGCGTTGACCGCAGAGTTGATGCTGATCGATGCGGTCGAGGCTCTGATTCCCGAGTCTGTTTCGCAGATGAGGGACGCCGAGTCCTGTTCGCGGACATCAATCGCGGAGTCGGCGTCGGGAATCTGCTCGAATCGCTCGATTTTGATTACCAGCCCGGATTGGGAGAAACCTTGTCGCAATATGAACATTACAAATCCCTGCTGCTGGCAGGCGCCGAGGATCAGGAACGGGCCCTCGGGAACGCCATTGCCGGGGGTTATGTCGCCCCGGCTTCGGGAGGCGACCCGCTGCTGAACCCGAATGCGCTGCCGACCGGGCGCAACATGTTCTCAATCGATGCGGAACAGACTCCCTCCCGGGCTGCTTGGGAAGTGGGCAAGGCGCTGGCGAACGACATGCTGGACGATTATCGGAGCCGCCATGAGCGCCTGCCGAACAAGGTCAGTTTTACCTTGTGGCCGAGCGAGTTCATCCACTCGCAAGGCGCCACGGTCGCGCAGATTCTGTATCTGCTCGGCGTGGAGCCGATCTATGCGCCGAGCGGACAAGTCCAGTTGTTGCGGCTGATTCCCGCCGCGGAGCTCGGGCGGCCGCGCATCGATGTGGTTGTGCAAAGCGCGGGCCAATTGCGCGATCTGGCCGCGTCGCGGCTGGCGCTCATCAATCGGGCTGTCGAAATGGCGGCTGTGGCGACGGACCGGGACGAAAATTTCGTTCGCGACGGCGCGCGGCTGGCCGAACAACACCTGCTCGACAAGGGTCTGGCGCCCTCCCGGGCCAGACATCTGTCGACCCGCAGGAGTTTCGGCGGCGTCAATGGTTCGTACGGCGCCCGGATCATGAGCATGGTGGAGCAGGGCGATACCTGGCGGAGCAATGCCGATGTCGCCGCCCGATACCTCGACAACATGGGCGCCATGTACGGCGATTCCGAAGCATGGGGCGAATACGTGCCCGATCTTTTTACCGCAGCGTTGCTGAACACCGATGTGGTGGTTCAGCCCCGATCCGGCAATACCTGGGGCGGGTTGAGCCTGGATCATGTCTACGAATTCATGGGAGGGCTCAGTCTCGCGGTGCGGACGGTGACCGGCAAGGACGCGGAAGCGTATTTCGCCGATTTTCGCAATCCCGCCCGAGCGCGCATGGAAACCTTGCAAGGCGTGATCGCCAGGGAAGCGAGAACAACCCTGTTCAATCCCCGCTATCTTGAAGGCCTGACGGCCGGCGAGGCGTCAAGCGCGGAAGTGCTGGCCGAGACGCTGCGCAATTCTTTCGGCTGGAACACGATGAAGCCCGCCGCGATCATGCCGGGTTTCTGGAATCAGGTATATGAGACGCTCATAGACGACCAGCATGAGCTCGCCTTGCGCGATTTTTTTGAAACTGAAAATCCTTATGCGCTGCAAGAAGTTACCGGCGTCATGCTGGAAGCCGCGCGAAAAGGTTTCTGGACGCCCGAAGGGGAGCGATTGCGGGCTCTGGCGGCGCTACACGCAGATCTTGTCTCCAGATTCGAGGCGGGCTGCGGTAATTTCACTTGCGGCAATCAACTCTTGCAAGGCTTTATCGAAGATCAATTGGATGAAACCCTGCTTGCCAGCTATCGGAATGAAATCGCAGCGGCGGAAATTGGAACAGCGGAACCTCGCACCGAGCTTGTCTTGCGCGAACAGGGCAGCCCGGATAAAACGGCAGAGGCTGTCGCCGACCAGGATGAAGAAGTACGCCGGTCCGCCAGCGAATCCCGGGATTCGGCGCCAGCCAGTGGAAGAAACCTGTTCACGATACTGTTTGTTATCGCCGCGCTGGCAATAGCCTTGATATCATTTTCCGCATATCGGCGGCGTACGACATCTGAAGCATGAATGAGGTGGCGTCCTGGTGGACGCTGAGTCTGGCGCTCGGCTGCCTGTGCGTCCTGCTTGCCTGGCCGTCGCCAGGGCAGTCGATTCCTGGCGCAGGCAAACTGATTCGTCTGTTGCCGGAACGCCTGCCTCCAGTGCTGTATTTGACGTTTGTACCGCTGAGTCTGGCCGCAACCGCCATGGCCTTGTCATCCTGGCTGACGGAACAGAGCGTTCCTGTCTGGCTCGAAACCATATCGGGTTATGCCGGGGCTATCGAAGTGGCGCTCAGTTTGCAAGCTCTTTGCCTGCTGTTTCATGGCAAGATGTACGGCGGATGGGTCTTGCTTCTGCTTGGCTCGCTCAGCTTTCAGCTTTGGTTGTTTTATCAGGCTTTGGGTATTGATTTCGTGCTCCTCGGCACACTTTATGGGGCGGCGCTGTTCATTTTTCTCGCGGCCGCAATAGCAATTATCGATAGAATCAATCGGGAATCGCGATTGGCAGTCGCCAGATTCCTTGCATTCCTGTTAATTGTTCTGCAATGGCTTTTCACAACTGGGCCAAGAGCAATCGTTGAACTCTCGGGTTTCCATTGGCTGGATTCCGGCACGATCTATCTGACGCCATTGTTGATGCTGGTCCTGATTTCAATCGGTTTTTCATGGCAGTTCCTATGGGTGAAAATCGTCCGAAACCGAAAGTAGTTCAAAGATGTTGAACTTTTTTTCCACGCTTACATGGATCAGCATGGGTCTCCTTGTTCCATGTATCGCCTTGCTTCTTTATTTGCTCGCGCGCGCCTTGCTGTTGCTGGGCCAGGACTGGAGGCTGCGGCAACAGGACAAGAACCTGATTGTCAAACTGGATCATATCGAAGACAAGCTGATTTCCGGAAACTTCGTGGAATACAGGGAACAATTGGCTGACTTTGAAAGGCAATATCCATCGCCTTTGACAAGACACATCATGACAGCGATGGATCAAGCCGCGAGTCGCTCTTTCCGGGAAAGACAGCTGGGCGATTTCGCGCTGCATGGAGAAAACGAATTGTCTTTGCCAAGACTGTTGACAAGACTGGGCCCCAGTCTCGGACTCATCGGAACCCTGATTCCGATGGGTCCCGCACTGGCGGGATTGGCGGCCGGCGATATGGCGAGTCTTACCCAGAACATGCAAGTAGCTTTTTCTACAACTGTTCTCGGCATTGTCACAGGCAGTATCGGCTTCATATTGTATCAATCGCGCAAACGGCGACTTGCTCAAAGAATGCACAGGCTGGAATTTGTTCTTCAGTACATGATGGAGTCTGAAATAGATGAAAAGTTATAAAATTTTTCTTGCCGAAAACGAGGAACCCGACCCGTTGAGTTCATTGGTCAATCTGTTCGATATAGCCATGGTGTTTTCAGTGGCGTTGATGGCGGCTCTTGTCAGCCATCTTGAATTGGGGGAATTGCTTTTCAGCGACGAATTCACCCTTGTCAAGAACCCGGGAAAGGAAGACATGGAGGTCATAATCAAGGATGGTCAGGAGATCCGCGCCTACACGGCAGCGGAAACGCAACAACAGACGGGGGAACGGGGCCGTCCGATCGGCACGGCCTATCAGTTGGATTCGGGCGAAATAATTTACGTGCCGAACTGATTCGGAGGAAGGCGGATCGCATCAACAGACTGCGGAAAATCCGCCGGTAGCCGTAGCGGCCATACCGGCGAGCCCGTGCGATCCTGTCCGCGACCAGACGCTCCTCGTCGGAGCGCCTGCGCGGAACACGGCGCTGGGTCGAGCGGTGCTGCCCCGGCACCCGGCAGGCTCGACGTTGCGAGACCCCGAGCCGACTACGGACATAGTCGATGCATTGGCGGCGACGCGAGGGGCTCGGAAGTTTCCCCGGGTGGCCTCCTTGAGAATCTGCTTGTCCAGCGTCAGGTCGGAGACCGCACGGCGAAGCCGCTCGTTCTCCTTTTCAAGATCCTTCAAACGGCGCAGTGGGTTGCCGTTCATGCCGGCATACTCCTTGCGCCACCTGTAGGGTGACCTCGCTGATCCCGAGCCGCCGGATTGCGAAACTGCGGGCTAACCGCGATGGCGGCCCCGGGCGAGCAGGCGATTGATGCGGCGCACGGCTTCCTTGAGATCGTCCATGCCGCAGGCGAAGGAAAACCGCAAATGCCCCTCGGCGCCGAAGGCGGCTCCCGGCACCAGCGCGACCTCGGCCTCGGACAGGATCAGTTCGGCCAGCTCCGTGTCGTTGGCCAGACCCCTGGATTCGATAGCCTCGCGGGCGTCGACAAACAGGTAGAACGCGCCCTGGGCTGGCGCACAGCGCAGGCCCGGCATGGCGCTTATGGCCTGGTACAGGTATTCGTGACGCTTGCGAAAGGCGGTCCGCATGACCTCGAGCAGCGACTGGTCGCCCTCCAGGGCGGCCGCGGCGCCCGCCTGCGAGATGCTGCAGGGATTCGCGGTGGTCTGACTGCAAAGCTTGCGCATGGCGTTGACCAGATCCACGTTTGCGCCCGCGTAACCGATGCGCCAACCGGTCATCGCATAGGCTTTGGAGACGCCGTTGACCGTGACGATGCGGTCGCGCATTTCGGTCCACACCTGGGCGGGTGTGAGCCAGGGCGCGTCGCCCCAGAAAATGTGCTCGTAAATATCGTCGGACACGACCACGACGCGCTGGTGCGCGCTCAATGCCTCGCCGAGGGCTTCCAGTTCCGGGCGGGTGTAGCTGATCCCGGTAGGGTTGCCCGGCGTATTGAGGAAGAATAGCCGGGTGCGCTCCGTCATGGCCGATTCGACCTGTTCGGGCGTTATCTTGTAGCCGTTTTCGATGCTGGCCGGCACGATCACCGGCGCTCCGTCGCACAACTTGACGATGTCGGGATAGGAGACCCAGTAGGGCGCCGGAATCATCGCTTCGTCGCCGGGATTCAGCAACGCTGCACACGCATTGAAGAGGACCTGCTTGGCGCCGGCGCCCACGGAAATCTGGGCGGGCTCGAATGCGAGCGCGTTGTCGCGGGCGAACTTGCGGCATATGGCGCGCTTGAGTTCCGGTGTGCCGTCGGCCGTGGTGTAGCGCGTATCGCCGGCCTCCATCGCTGCCGCCGCGGCGGTGCGAACATGCTCCGGCGTATCGAAATCGGGCTCGCCCGCGCTGAGGCTCAGCACATCGCGGCCAGCCGCGCGCATCTCCCGCGCCAGGGTGGAAATGGCGATGGTGGCGGAAGGCTGGACCCGCTGGACGCGTTCGGATAGCTGGATGGTGCTCATGGCAATGTCCGGTGATTCGAGAGAACCGCTATTTTATCGGCGGACAACGCCCGCCATGGCTGCCAACCCGGCCCGCCTCTCCGGCCCGCCGGTTTGCGGCGCGCTGCCTCGGGGCCTGTTTGCTCCGGTTCTCGCCACGGCGCCCGAGTGTCGCACCGCTCCTTCCCGGTTTCCGGACGGCCATGCCTGGATCAGGCGCGCACAGGCCCGCGCCGCCCCGGATCCGGCCGGGCGCCTGCTCGCCAGGCCCGCGCCGGTATCTGCGGCCTCTCTCGCCCCGGCATCCCGCAATCCGGCGAGAGACCGGGTTAAAGTGCTCCCATGGCGGCGGACCGGTTCGAACTGCAGGCGGACTTTCGGTTGTCCGGAGACCAGCCGCGGGCTGTGGAAGCCTTGTGCGAAGGCCTGGACATCGGCCTTGCCCGACAGACGCTGCTGGGCGTGACCGGCTCGGGGAAGACCTACACCCTGGCCAGCGTGGTCGCCCGCCAACAGCGCCCGGCGCTGGTGCTGGCGCCCAACAAGACTCTGGCTGCGCAGCTCTACGGCGAGTTCCGGGATTTCTTTCCGCGCAACCGCGTGGAGTATTTCGTGTCCTATTACGACTACTATCAGCCCGAAGCCTATGTGCCGTCCACCGATACCTATATCGAGAAGGACGCATCGATCAACAGCCATATCGAGCAGATGCGCCTGTCCGCCACCAAGGCGCTGATGGAACGCAAGGACACCATCGTCGTGGCCACCGTATCGGCGATTTACGGGCTGGGAGACCCCGACGCCTACTTCCAGATGATCCTGCATCTGGTGCGCGGGGACCGGGTCAACCAGCGCGACCTGCTGCTGCGGCTCGCCGACCTGCAGTACACCCGCAACGAGGCGGAACTGCGGCAGGGGACCTTCCGGGTGCGGGGCGATGTCCTGGATGTGTTTCCGGCCGAATCGGAACGCGAAGCTGTGCGGATCCAGTTCTTCGACGACGAAGTGGAGGACATCCGCTACTTCGATCCGCTGACCGGCGAGATGGGCCGGCGCGTGCCGCGGGTCACGATCTATCCCAAGACCCACTACGTCACGCCGCGCGAGACTCTGGAAGGCGCGGTGGACAAGGTTCGGCGGGAGTTGCGCGAACGGCTGGGGGTGCTGCGTTCCGACCAGCGTCTGGTGGAAGCGCAGCGTCTGGAGCAGCGCACCCTGTTCGATATCGAAATGATGCTGGAGGTGGGTTACTGCACGGGGATCGAGAACTACAGCCGCTATCTCTCCGGGCGCGGGGAGGGCGAGCCGCCGCCCTGCCTGTTCGATTACGTTCCGGCCGAGGCGCTGTTGTTCGTCGACGAGAGTCATGTCACGCTTCCCCAGCTGGGCGGCATGTTCCGCGGCGACCGCTCGCGCAAGGAAACCCTGGTCCGGCACGGATTCCGCCTGCCGTCGGCGCTGGACAACCGGCCCCTGCGATTCGAGGAATTCGAGCGCATTTCTCCGCAGACGATTTACGTGTCCGCCACTCCGGGGCCGTTTGAACACGAGCGCTCCGACGCCCTGGTCGAGCAGGTGGTGCGTCCCACCGGTCTGGTCGACCCGCGCATCGAGGTGCGGCCGGCGTCGCGTCAGGTGGACGATGTGCTCTCGGAGATCGGGCGGCGCGTGGAGCGCAACCAGCGCGTGCTGATCACTACCCTCACCAAGCGCATGGCCGAGGACCTGACGGAATTCCTGGAAGAACACGGCGTGCGTGTGCGCTACCTGCATTCCGATATCGACACGGTAGAGCGGGTCGAGATCATCCGCGACCTGCGGCTGGGAACCTTTGACGTGCTGGTGGGCATCAACCTGCTGCGTGAGGGGCTGGACATGCCGGAAGTATCGCTGGTAGCGATCTTCGACGCCGACAAGGAAGGCTTCCTGCGCTCGGAGCGCTCGCTGATCCAGACTATTGGCCGGGCGGCGCGCAATATCGACGGCATGGCCATTCTGTACGCGGACCGGCGCACCGGGGCGATTCGGGGCGCGCTGGAGGAAACCGACCGCCGCCGCCGCAAGCAACTGGAATTCAATCGCGAGCACGGGATCGAGCCGCGGGGCATACAAAAGGAGGTGCCCGACATCATGGAGGGCGCGGTGGTGAAGGGACGCAGCCGGCGCGGAAGCGCGCGCCGGGTTGCGGAAAGGGTCTCGGAGTATCGCACGCTGCGCCCGGAGCAGGTAATGAAGAAGATCAAGCAACTCGAAAAGCGCATGTATCGGCATGCGCAGGATCTGGAGTTCGAGGAAGCGGCGACCCTGCGCGATGAAATCATGCAGCTTCGACGCGACGGCCTGGGCATTCCGCAAGCAGGCGAGTCGCGGGCGTCCTGATGGCGCCCCGCAGCCTATAATGGGTGGCTATGCCGTTTGGCAAGGCTTGCCCATGAAGTCGCTGTGGCTGATTCCGCCACTGTTGTTGTTGCTGGCTCCCGTTGCGCTTTTTTCCGATGAGGCCCCGGAGCCAGACGCCGACATCGCCCGGTTGCAGGAAAAGTACCCCGGCGCCGACGAGGTTCGCGCCACGCCCATAGCCGGCCTGTACGAGTTGCGTTTCGGCTATCGCTTGGCCTATGTGGACGCCACGGGAAGTTTCGGTTTCCTCGGATCCGGCGATCTGGAGAATGTCGCAACCGGCGAGAATCTCTCGGAACAGCGCCGCGTGGCGGCGCGACGCGAACTCATGGCCAATCTGGACGATTGGGACACGCTCGATTTCCTGCCGGGCGAAACCGCCCACGAGCTGTTGGTGTTCACCGATGTGGATTGCGGATATTGCCGCCGCCTGCACCAGAAGATGGCCGAGTATCACCGCCTGGGCATCGGCGTGCGCTACGCCGCCTTCCCGCGCTCGGGTCCGGGCACGGACACATGGACCGCCATGCAGTCCATCTGGTGCGCCGCGGACCGCCCGCAGGCCCTGACCCGGGCCAAGGCTGGCGGTTTCACGCCGGAGCGCCAGTGCGACTCGGTTTCGGTGGAGCGCCATTTCGAACTGGGCCGGCAGATCGGCCTCACCGGAACTCCGGCGCTGGTTACCCCCGGCGGTCGCCTGATCCCCGGCTACGTTTCGCCGGCGCGCCTGAGCGCTATCCTGAGCGAGGAGACATCCCCGGAATAGCCTGCCCGCCGCCCGCCCTCGCGAGAGGGAGGGCTCAGCGCTCGAGATACTGGCGCTTGTTCTTGACTTCGCGCCAGTCGTCGGCATCCGGCGGCGGTTCGCCGACTTCGGTAATGACCGGCCATTGCTGCGAAAGCTCGGCGTTGAGTTCCAGGAAATCTTCCTGTCCCGGGGGGATTTCGTCCTCCGAGACAATTGCGTCCACCGGGCACTCCGGCTCGCAGAGCGTGCAATCGATACATTCTTCGGGATCGATGACAAGCATGTTGGGGCCTTCGTGAAAGCAGTCCACGGGACAGACTTCCACGCAGTCCATCAATTTGCACCTGATGCAACTTTCGAGAACCAGAAATGTCATTTTTCGTGTTTCCCCGGTTTCCAAGCTTGGCCTGCAGGGAAGCCAATAATAGTCAATCCGGGAGGCGAGGAGGAACCCTGTCCATGCTCAGCCCCTTTTCCGTCCCTTCCAGATATCGGCGCAAGGCAATGACTCCGCTGCGGAAAGCGATGTCCCCGAAGGGAATTTCGTCCGGCGCGAAAAGGCATGTTTCCAGCGATTCCGCCCCGGGCGCGAATTGGCCGTCGAGCAGTTCGGCGCGAAAGAACAAGTGCACCTGCCCGGCGCCCGGCACATCCACGATGGAGAAAAGTCCGCGCAGGCGGACTTCGGCGCAGGCTTCCTCGCGGGTTTCCCTGCGCGCGGCCTCTTCGAGCGTTTCGTTCAGTTCCATGAACCCGGCCGGCACCGTCCAGTACCCCAGCCGCGGACCAATCGCCCTGCGGCACAGCAGCACGCAGCCTTGGTGCTCGGGCACGCAGCCGACCACCGGGATGGGGTTGCGGTAATGCACGAAGTTGCACGCCTCGCAGACTTCCCGTTCACGGTCCTCGCCGGCAGGGATGCGCTGCATGACCGGGGCGCCGCATTGGCCGCAGAACTTGTTGGGGGGAACAGGCATGAAATCGGGATCCCGGGACTGGTCGCTCCGGCAAGGCAAGAAAAGGTCGAATGAATGTTCGGGGCAGTGCCGGGAGCGAGACTCGAACTCGCATGGGTCTTACCCCGCCGGATTTTGAGTCCGGTGCGTCTACCAATTCCGCCACCCCGGCGCCGAAGGGGGAGGATACACCAGCCCGCCCGTTTTACGGACGGTTCCGGGGCTTTACAATTTCTCTCCCGTTTCTTTTTCCGGTTCCCGCCATGATGCTTGGGTTTTGTGCTTGTCCTTTCCGGTTTCCGGACTCCCCCGCCCGGATCCGGCGCGCAGCGGCTCGCTCCGCCCCGGCCCTGGCGGTTGCTCGCGGGCGCGTATCTGGCGGCCGCTCTCGCCTGAAATTTCTCGCTCCGCCGAGATATCCGGGCCGAACTTGCAACCCTCCAACAAGGGAGTCGCATCTACCAAGACATGTCGGGTTTTGCCAACAAGACCATTGATCCGGCATTCGTGAGCCGCGCCCAGCGCGGCGACATGAAGGCGCATGAAATCATTTACCGCCGGTTTTCCGGCCCGGTGTACACGCTTGCCTTGCGAATGACCGGCTCGGCGGCGGTAGCCGAGGACATCCTTCAGGAGAGTTTCGTTGAAGTGCTGCGGGGAATAGCCAACTTTCGGGGGGAAGCCTCTCTGGCCACATGGATACGGCGTATCGCCGTATCCCGCTGCCTCATGCATCTGCGCGCCGCCTGGACGCGCCGCCGCCGGCTTTTCTCGGAGATCGAGGGAGACAAGGGAACCTATGAAATCCCCGCAAATGCAGAAACGCCGGAACTGGCCATGGATCTCGAGGCGGCCCTGGACACCCTTTCGCCCACAGCGCGCGCCGTGGTCTGGCTGCATGACGTGGAGGGCTACACCCATGGTGAAATCGCCGGCATGATGAACCGCTCCGACAGTTTTTCGAAATCCCAGTTGGCGCGCGCTCACAAACGGCTCCGCGAGCGGCTTGCGCCGACCCGGACGCCGCCGGTACGGCAGGCGATAAACGCCTGAAGGAGGTCGCAATCAACAGGAATCATTCATTTGCGGATGGCGCCGCAGGCGGCGTGGATATCGCCGCAGCGCTGCGGGCCTTGCCCCGGAAGAATCCGCCGGAAGGCGCCTGGAAAGGGGTGCTGGAACGCCACGAGGCCACTCGCCGGCCGCAGCAAAGCCGGCGGCGTTATTGGGCCGGCGGTCTGGCGGTTGCCGCCAGTGCGGCCGTGGCGGTGGTCGGGCTGCGTTTGGGGGCCGGAGTGTTTTTCGGGGCGCCGGAAAGCCGTGAAGAGGCCAACGCCGCCCTGCAGGCGACGGTTTCGGAAAATGCGTCGCGGGAATACGGTTTTGTCCCCGGCGCTGCGGTTGTGCATCCTGCGCAACTGGACGAAATGGACATGGACGCCCTGATCGCCCTGTCTCGGTTCCAGGAGACCCGGCTGCGGATGCTTCCGGCGGTTGATGGTCCCGGAAGCGTGGTTGAACTGGACACCCTGGGTTTGGCGACGGAGCTCGAAGACCGGATTGCCTTGCTGGACGAGGGGCTGATTCCCGCTTCCATGAATCTGGACGACCGGGCCGTACCCCGCCGGCTGCTGCAGCAGCGCGCAATGCTGATGGACGATCTGTTTTCGCTGCGCCGCGCCGAAGTCGCTCAGGCCGGCTTCATGCATGCGGATTTTTGACAAATCCGGATCGAGGAATCGAGGACAGGAGGTAAGGAGAAATGAGAAACCTTGTAACGACAACCTTGCTGGCCGTGCTGGCGCTTCCCGTGAGCGTTCAGGCGCATTTCCAAGTGGAATCGACGGAGGAAAACGGAGACTACGCAGGGGAAATTTTGCCGTCCCTGGTTCTGGTTGCTCCGGCAAGAGGCGCCAGGCTGGGCATCCATGTCGGTTCCGGTTCCTGGTCGGACCAACCGGTCGAAGGATTGGAGTTGGGGGCCGTTACGCCTGGCGGACCTGCGGAGAAAGCGGGCTTGAGGGCAGGAGACTTGCTGACCACGATTAACGGCGACTCGCTTGCCGCCGAGAATAGCGAGAAGTCTTTCGCGAAACTGAGAGCAGTGCTCGATGAGGTGGAGGCGGGCAGCGAGGTCACGGTGGAATACCGGCGCGGCGCGGATGAACTGGAAGCGAAGGTGACGACCGGCAACTGGGGACAGCTGTTCCCGCCCCGGGTTGGAGAATCGCCGCGCAGCATTGCGGAACAGGCCAAGCACTGGGCGCGGAGCATGAGCAACTGGGCCCCGTCGGGCGGAAATATGCATGTGGAAGTGGGAGGAGAGGACGATGGTGGCGACACCCTGGTCCGCATCGTGCGGGGCGCTCCGCGAAACGGCATCCTGTTCTCGGAAATGGCGTGGAGGCTGGGAGGATTGCAGGTCATGGAGCTGACTCCGGTCATGGGCGAATACTTCGGTACCGAACGGGGACTGTTGGTGGTTCGCGGACCCGAAGATGAAGACGTGCCCCTGCAGGACGGCGATGTCATCCGCGAGATCGGAGGCCGGGAAGTCAAGGACGCCCGCCATGCCACGCGCATTCTTCGCTCCTACGAGCCCGGAGAGGAGATCCAGCTGGGGATTCTTCGACACAAGCGCAACAAGACCGTGGGCTTCGAGCTTCCCGAAAGGGTGCGCAGGGGGAGACCGCAGGGATTCCGGGCGCCTTTGCACTTTCCCCATGAGGGGCCGGAACGGGGAGCGCCGGGACTCGGCACGGGAGGCCCCTTGTCGCATCCCGCGCTCGCCGCGCCTGCGGTTCGGGGGGTTCCCGCCGAAACTTCCTGAACGCATGATTTCCGTTCAATGCATGCGTGCAGCCTGAGCATTTCACCTATAACGCGCCGGAAGAGCTGATTGCGCAACAGCCCCTCGAGCGGAGGGGCGCCAGCCGGCTGCTGCATCTGCCCGCGGCGGGGGAGTGGCGGGACAGGCGGTTTGCGGACCTTCCCGGCCTGCTTGAGCCCGGCGACCTGCTGGTGGTCAACGACACGGCGGTACTGCCGGCGCGACTGTTCGGCGCCAAGACCAGCGGCGCCCGGGTGGAAATGCTGCTGGAGCGCGTCCTTGAGGACCATAAGGCCCTGGCGCAGCTGCGCGCCAGTCGTTCGCCCCGACCCGGGCAGGAGCTCGTTTTCGAAGGAGGGGCGCAGGCGCGCGTCGGCGGGCGGGAAGGCTCCTTCTTCCTGCTGGAATTCGATCGCAAGCTGGTCCCGCATCTCGAGCGCCACGGGCATGTTCCCCTGCCTCCGTACATCCGGCGAGCGGACCGCCCCGCGGATCGCAGGGACTATCAGACCGTGTTCGCACGGCATCCGGGCGCCGTGGCGGCGCCGACCGCCGGATTGCACTTCGACGATAACCTGCTGGCGGATATGCGGGGGCGTGGGGTGGAGCTGGCGAGCATCACGCTGCATGTGGCGGCCGGAACGTTCCAGCCGCTACGCCCGGAACAGCTTGGGCGGGCGGCGCTTCATTCCGAAATCATGCAGGTGTCCGGGGAGCTGTGCCGCCAGGTGCAGCGCTGCCGCGACCGGGGCGGCCGCGTATGCGCAGTGGGCACTACCGTGACTCGCGCGCTGGAAACGGCTGCCCGCGACGGTGGCCTGAAGCCGTTTGACGGCGAGACAAGGTTGTTTATCATGCCGGGTTTCCCGTTTCGGGTCGTCGATCTGCTGGTCACCAACTTCCATCTTCCGGAATCCTCGCTGCTGATGCTCGTGTGCGCCCTTGGAGGCCGTGAACGGGTATTGAGGGCATACGAGCATGCAGTGCGGCAGCGTTACCGCCTTTTCAGCTACGGCGACGCCATGATGCTGGAACGGGCGCAGCCCCGCCCGTGAAGTTCTCCGTCGGCGCCACTTGCGGGCTTGCCCGCCGGGGGCGACTGGTGTTTCCTCGCGGCGTTGTGAATACGCCCGCTTTCATGCCCGTCGGAACCTACGGCGCGGTGCGCGCCGTTTCCGCCGGCGACTTGCGTGGTTTGGGCGCGGAGATGATTCTGGCGAACGCCTTTCATCTGATG
The DNA here is from genome assembly GCA_965115835.1 of Gammaproteobacteria bacterium. GTDB lineage: Bacteria > Pseudomonadota > Gammaproteobacteria > Steroidobacterales > Foliamicaceae > Foliamicus. Next base: position 812,857 of record OZ220471.1, on the reverse strand, counting down.
CTGCGGCCGGGTCACGACCTGATTCGGGAAATGGGTGGCCTGCACGAATTCTCCGGCTGGCGCGGACCCATCCTGACCGACTCCGGGGGATTCCAGGCATTCAGCCTGGGGAAAGGAGAGGGGGCAAGCGAGGAAGGGATCGAGCTGCGCTCGCCGATTGATGGATCCGCGGTGCGCCTGAATCCGGAGAAGTGCATGCAGGTTCAGGCGCAACTCGGCAGCGATGTGCACATGGTGCTTGACGAATGCACAACGTACCCGGTCGGTCACAGGACCGCCCGCGAATCCATGCTGCGTTCCATGCGCTGGGCGGCGCGCAGCAGGGAGGCTGCGGCGCGGCGCGGCGGCCCTGCAACAGTGTTCGGCATCGTTCAGGGCGGGATCTACCATGACCTCCGGCTCGAATCGCTGCGGCGGCTGGAAGAACTGGACTTTCCGGGGCTCGGGATCGGTGGGCTGTCCGTCGGCGAAAGTCCGCAGTTGCGCGCGGCCGTGCTGGAAAGACTGTGCCGGCGCATGCCGGAGAACAAGCCGCGCTACCTGATGGGCGTGGGCAAGCCGGAGGACATTGTCGAGGCGGTTCGTCTCGGCGTCGACCTGTTCGATTGCGTCATGCCAACGCGCAACGCCCGCAACGGCCAGTTCTTCACCCGCCGCGGGACCTTGCGGATTCGCAACCGGCAATACCGCAACGACTCCCGCCCCATCGATCCGGGCTGCGGGTGCCCGACCTGCCGGAATTACAGCCGCGCATACCTGCGCCACCTGGACGCCTGCGGTGAAACCCTGGGGCTGCGCCTGAACTCGCTGCACAACCTGTATTTCTATCTGGGCCTCATGCAGCGCTTGCGCGAGGCCATCGAGGCCCGGGCCCTGGACCAGTTCTCTCCGTACATCGAATGACCGGTCTGCCCAGTTTCCCGCACGAGACCGCCCTGCCGCCGGGGTGGTGGGAATGAACAGCGCGGTGTGCGATAATTTTCCGCACGACCGGAACCGCAAGCGGACTCATTCGCCATGCCTCTGACAGACATTCTCATTTCTCCCGCGTGGGCGCAGCAGGGGGGCGAAGGTCCCGGCATGCTGTCGATGATCCTTCCCATGGTGCTGATCTTCGCGGTCATGTATTTCATGCTGATTCGCCCGCAAAGCAAGCGCAACAAGGCGCACCGGGCACTGGTGGCCGGTCTTGCGGAAGGTGACGAAGTGCTGGCGTCGGGCGGTATGGTGGGCAGGGTTATCGGGCTGGCGGAACAGTTCGTGACCCTGGAAGTAGCCAGGGACGTGCATGTGAAAGTGCAGCGCCGAAGCGTGAGCGCGGTGCTTCCCAAGGGCACCATCAAGAGCATCTGAACCGCATGTCCGGCGCGTTTTCGCGCGCCCCAGAATGAACCGCTATCCTCTCTGGAAAAACCTGCTTGTGCTGATTGCCGTGGTGGGCGGCTGTCTGGTCGCGCTGCCGAATATCTACGGCGACGACCCGGCCCTGCTCATTTCCCGGGAAGACGAGCGTGAGATCAGCGAAGTGGAAGCCGACGCCGCCAGACGGGCGCTGGCGGCCGCAGGCATTGATTCCATCGGCGTGCAGGAAAACGGAAGCGCCCTGCTCATGCGGTTCGGTTCCGTCGAGACCCAGCTGAGCGCAAGCGATTGCCTGCGCGAGGAGTTGGGTCCCGGGTATGTCGTGGCGCTGACGCTGTTGCCCCGAACGCCCGAATGGCTTGCATCGCTGGGCCTCAAGCCCATGAGCCTGGGCCTGGATCTGCGCGGCGGCGTGCATTTCCTGTTCGAAGTGGATACCGACACCGCAGTGCGCCAGCGGCTCGAAGGCTACGCGGAGGATTTCAGCCGGCGGCTGCGGGACGAGGGGATCCGGCGCCGCGTGCAGGCGCTGGACGACCGCGTCCGCGTGGAACTGCGCAACGCCGGGGATCTGGAGCAGGCGGAAGAGCTGCTCACCGAACTGGAGCCGGAGATCGAATTCGACTCCGGCCTGGACGGAGGCGCCGCGTGGATCACGGCGGCGCTCGGCGATGTACGGCTGCGCGAACTGCGCGATAACGCCATTACCCAGAACATCACGGTTCTGCGAAACCGGGTCAATGAGCTGGGCGTTGCGGAACCGCTGGTGCAGCGCCAGGGTCTGGAGCGCATCGTGGTGCAGCTTCCCGGCGTGCAGGATCCGGCCCAGGCGGCCCGAATCCTCGATTCCAGGGCCACTGTGGAGTTCCGACTGGTCTGCCACGACGAGAACCCGCTCGAAGCGGCCCGCATCGGGCGGGCGCCGATAGGCTGTGAACTCTTCTTCGATGAACAGGACCAGCCCGTACTGCTGCGGCGCTCCGTGATCGCCGGGGGCGGCCAGCTTGTGGATGCTCGCCAGGGATTTTCCGAGGACGGCCAGCCGGCGGTGCATGTGGTGCTCGACGGACGCGGCGCTGACGCCATGCTGGAAACCACCCGGGAGAACCTGCAAAAGCCCATGGCGGTGGTGTTTGTCGAGCAGAAGCGCGAAGCCGCCGGAGACGGAGGCAAGCCCGTCACGCGGGAAGAGCGCAAGGTGATCAACGAAGCCACCATACGGGGCGTTTTCTCCAGCCGTTTCCAGATTACCGGACTCGACATCGTCGAGGCGCGGGATCTGGCTCTGTTGCTGCGGGCTGGAGCGCTTTCCGCACCGATCTTCAAGGTGGAGGAGCGAACGGTCGGGCCTTCGCTGGGCCAGGACAACATCGATCAGGGCATGCGCGCCATCGTCGCCGGCCTGCTCTTCGTGGTGCTGTTCATCAGCATTTATTACCGCGTCTTCGGCCTCGTCGCCACGCTGGCGCTGGCGGCGAACATGGTGTTGATCGTGGCGCTGCTGTCGCTGTTGCAGGCGGCGCTTACCCTGCCGGGCATTGCCGGGATCGTGCTGACCGTCGGCATGGCGGTAGACGCCAACGTATTGATCTTCGAACGCATACGCGAAGAACTGCGCAACGGCAATTCCCCGCAGGCCAGTATCCGCGCGGGCTACGACAAGGCGCTGGTCACCATCGCAGACGCCAACATCACTACCCTGATTGCGGCGCTGGTGCTGTTTACCTTCGGGACCGGGCCGATCAAGGGTTTTGCAGTGACGCTGTCCATCGGCATCCTCATGTCGATGCTCACCGCGATCGTGGGGACCCGGGCCGTGGTCAACCTGATCTACGGCCGGCGGCGCGTGAGCCGTCTGGCGGTATAGGAGCCGGTCATGGAGCTGCTTCGTCTTCGCCGCGAGATCGACTTCTTCGGCCAGCGGCGCATTGCTGCGCTGATTTCCCTGGTCCTCATTGCCGTCTCGATTGTTTCCCTGGCTGTTCGCGGCCTGAACCTGGGCATCGATTTCACCGGCGGGGTATTGCTGGAAGCCGGTTACGAGAATGACGCCGACCTGGGGGCAATTCGTTCCCTGCTGGAGGAAGGGGGGTACGGCGACGCTCAGGTGCAGAACTTCGGGGCCGCGCGCGACGTGTTGATCCGGGTCTTTCCCCGCGAGGGTGTGGATGCGCGCGGACAGGGCGAAGCGCTGCTCGCCGTGTTGCGCAGCGGCGGCGAGCAGGTCGACTTGCGGCGCGTCGAGTTCGTGGGGCCGCAGGTAGGCGAGGAACTGGCGGAACGGGGAGGGCTGGCGGTGCTTTTTGCCCTGGTCATGATCCTGCTGTACGTGATGTTCCGCTTTCAGTGGAAATTCGCGCTGGGCTCGGTGGCGGCTCTGGCCCACGACATCACCGTCATCCTGGGTGTTTTCTCGGTTTTTCAGTTCCCGTTCGACCTGACCATTCTCGCGGCCGCGCTGGCCGTGATCGGATACTCGCTGAACGACACCATTGTGGTATTCGACCGGATTCGCGAGAATTTCCGCCGCATACGCTCGGGCGACGCCCTTGCCATCATGAACACCTCCGTCAACCAGATGCTTGGCCGCACCATCATCACCAGCCTGACCACGCTGCTGGTGCTGGCAGCCCTGTTCCTGCTTGGAGGCGAGGCTCTCAAGGGCTTTTCCTCCGCGTTGATCATCGGTGTGGTGGTGGGAACCTATTCGTCCATCTACGTCGCGGGCAGCACAGCGCTGGCGTTGAATGTGGGAACCACGGACCTGCTGGCGCCGAAGAAGGAAACAGGCGACGACGGCGCTGTAACCTGAACCCTTACCTGTTTTTTTCTCCAAGGATTTCGTCGAACAGCGTTTTGAGCGCCGCATGGACCTTGGGCGTGCCGGCCAGGACATGCCCGGATTCCATGCAGTCGGTATTCGGCAGCAGCCCGGAGATCCAGCCGCCCGCTTCCTCGATCAGGAGAGCTCCTGCAGCGATGTCCCACGGCTTGAGGCCGAATTCCCAGAACCCGTCGAGCCGGCCCGCCGCCACGTAAGCCAGATCCAGGGCCGCGGCGCCCGGCCGCCGCACTCCCGAAGTCCGGCGCATGATCTGGCGCAGCATGCGCATGTACGCTTCCACCCACTGCAGGTTGCGGCGGTAGGGGAAACCGGTTCCGATGAGGCTGCCGGCCAGGGTCTGTTGCTTGCTGACCCTTATGCGTCGCTCATTCATGCGCGCGCCCCCTCCGCGCATTCCGGTAAACATTTCCTGCCGCAAGGGGTCGTAGATCACGCCGAGTTGCAATTCCCCCTTCCGCCGCAGGGCCACCGATACGCAGAAAACAGGGAAGCGGTGGATGTAGTTGGTGGTGCCGTCCAGCGGGTCGATGATCCACTCGAACTCACTGTTTCCCGAGGCTCCGCCTTCTTCGCCGAGAAACGCGTGGTCCGGGTAGCCGCTGCGGATATGCTCCATGATGATCCGTTCGGCAGCTTCGTCCACCTCCGTGACCAGCTCGCCGGGACTCTTGCTGCGTACCGTCAGCGACTCGATACGGTCCGCATAGCGAAGCGCCATGTCGCCAGCTCGCCGGGCGGCGGATGTGGCGGTATTCAGCAAGGGCATCATGGCGGCGGGGGCCGGGTTCGGTGCGGGTTTCGGCCTTGAGGCGCGCGCCGCGCCCGGCACGACCTGCAGCCCCGGCGAGGGCGGTCGAAAACGATTATGCCGTCAGTGCGGGGGATGCAGGCGAAATGCCCGCCCGGTGATCGGCGGAGGCGAGCCTCGAGAATTCCTCGTAGCGACATGTCTCCATCGGAAATTCCTCGTAGCTGTGCGGGTGCCAGACTTTTCTCGGCAGCAGGTCCAGATCGCCCCCATAGACATGCAGCGCCACTGCCGGCTCGTTGGTCGCGCACTCGGCCACATGGATTGCGTCCCCATCCATCCGGAATACCGAGCCGGGATCCAGGACAATATCTCCCGTGCAGTCGAGCCCGTGCAGGGGGCAGCGCCGGTACATGGTGTTTCTCTCCCGGCCGCTCAGCATGAGAATGGCCGCCCAGGTGGAATGATCGTGCGGCGGGGTGCGCAAGCCCGGACAGAAGCAGATGCGCATCATCGTAAGATTGGGAGAGCGGTAGAAAATCTGCCGGTCGGGCGCATCCTGCGCCTCGGCGCAAGCGCAAAAGTCCAGTGCTTCGTGTACTTCGTCCAGCCGGTCTCGCAACCTGTGCAGCATGCTGCGAACGGCGCCGCAGGGGCTGGGGCCTTTCGCGGCCCTGGCGCCCTGCTCAACAAGATCAAAAACGTGCACGCCTTGATTCCTCGAATGCGGTTGTTATTGTGTTGGCCCCATTGTAACGCCAGCGAACGGGCGGGCCGGCAGCCTGTCCGGCCAGGTGATTTCCAGGATCGTCGCGGCGCGGGCAGCGCGCCGGATCCTGGAGTCCCCCGGAGGATTTTTCCGTGATGCGTCGCTGAATACGCTGGCGATGCCGGGCCGGGTGTTGCGCAAGGCCCGTTCGGGAGTTTGCGTGTGATAATGTGGCAATGTCGCTCATCGAAACCGTGGACCCGGAGAACAACCACAACACACCCTGACCAGACCGCCCGACGGTCTGCTCAAGCGGAGCCCCTTCACCCGGCAAATGTCCGCTCTCCCTCCCGTTTACCTCGACTATGCGGCCTCCACGCCGGTCGACCCGCGAGTGGCGGCGCGCATGAACGAACTGCTCTCCCGGGGACCGCACGCCAACCCTTCATCGAGCCATGCGCCAGGGAAAGCCGCCGAGCGGGTCATTGCGGAGGCCGCCGGGCAGGTGGGCGCCCTGGTAGGCGTTTCGCCGGCGGAGGTCGTTTTTACTTCCGGCGCCACCGAATCCATAGGACTGGCAATCATTGGCGCAGCCCGTTACCGCCGGGGCGACGGACAACATGTGCTCACCGGCTTGAGCGAGCACCCGGCCGGACTGAATTCCTGCCGTGCTCTCGGACGGGAAGGTTTCGAGGTGACCTGCCTGCGCCCCGATTCACGGGGCGTGATTACTCCGGACGCCTTGCGCTCGGCCCTGCGCCGCGACACCGTGCTGGTCTCGTTGATGCACGTCAACAACGAGATCGGCGTGGTTCAGGACATCGCCGAGTTCGCCCGCATCTGCCGCCGTCACGGCGCCTGGCTGCATGTGGACGCGGCGCAGGGCGCCGGCAAGCGTCCGCTGGACATGCACGCACAGCAGATTGATCTGCTGTCGTTGACCGGGCACAAGATCTACGGCCCCAAGGGAGCAGGAGCGCTATGCATCAACCGCCGGCAGATCCCGCGGATCGAGCCGCTGCTGTACGGAGGAGGCCAGCAGCGGGCCTTGCGTCCCGGGACCCTTCCAACCCATCAGGTCGCCGGCCTGGGTCTGGCGTGCGAGCTCGCGGCAAGGGAAATGGAGGCGGAGAGCGAGCGGGTGCGAACGCTGGGAGAGCGTTTGTGGCAAGGGCTGCGGAAGGCGGGCGGCGTCCTGCTCAATGGCGCCGGCGCCGAGCGGGCGCCGGGAATTCTCAGTGTGAGCGTGGAAGGCGTGGAGCCGGGCAGTATGGCGCAGGCGCTTGAGGGCATTGCCTTTTCCCTGGGATCGGCGTGTTCGCGCGTCGATGACGAGCCGTCCGCCATATTGAGATGTATCGGCCGCGCCCCGCTGCTGGCGGCAAGTACCGTGCGCTTCAGTATCGGAAGGTTCAGTACCGGAGAGGAGATCGATCGTGCGTGCGAGATATTTGCAAGAAATATCGCCGCGTTGCGCGCTCTGGCCGACGAAAGTCCGGCGCTGGATCCGGCCCCGGGCCCTGTCACCGTGGGTGAGGCGGGCCGCCGCAAGGCCGGCGCGTGGGTGCGGCTGGAGGCGCGCTGGAAAGGGGATGCGGCAGTGGAGACCGCCTTTCGGGTGTTGGGGCCGCCGATTCTCCGGGAAGCCGCGCACAGCGGGGCAAGGGCGCTGAAGGCGCAAGGCAGGTCGCTTGAGGTCGCCCGCTGGGCCCGGTCCCTGAACAGGACGCTCAAACCGCCTCCGGAAGCTCGTCCGCTGCTCCTGTACGCTCGCCATGCCTTGCAAGCCTGCCTGCGGGGCGGGGATAATTGAATATCCAGGCAGGCAACACTGAGGTGAGTTCCATGAGCCTTCGGCTTACGCCCCGCGCTGAAGCCCGGGTGCTGGAGTATTTGCGGCGTCGTGGCGGCGGTGTGGGCTTGCGCGTGGGCGTTACGGAGACGGGTTGCTCCGGGTATTCCTATGTGCTGGATTATGCGGACGAAGTGGGCGGCGATGACGTGGTGATGCGGCAGAACGAGCTGAACATCGTCATGGCCCGGGAATGCCTGCCACTGCTGGAGGGAACGGAAGTGGACTTCGTCCGCAAGGACCTCGGCGAACAGTTCGTCTTTGCCAACCCGAACGCCACGGGCGAGTGCGGATGCGGCGAGAGTTTTACGGTATGAGCGAGCGAACCTTGTCCATCATCAAGCCCGACGGGGTGGCGCGGGGCCTGATCGGCGATATCTACCGGCGCTTCGAGGCAGCCGGGTTGCGCATTGTCGGCGCCCGGATGTTCCGCCTCGACGAGGAACAGGCGCGGGAATTCTACCGGGTGCATCGGGAACGGCCCTTTTACAACGACCTCGTGGCCTACATGAGTTCCGGCCCGATCATGGCGCAGGTCCTGGAAGGCAGCAATGCGATTCGGCGCAATCGCGAACTGATGGGCGCCACGGACCCGTCCCGGGCGGCCGCCGGCACTGTGCGCGCGGACTACGGCGAGAGCGTGGAGCGCAATGTCGTGCATGGGTCGGACGGTCCCGAAACCGCCAGGGAGGAAATCGACTTTTTCTTCCAGCCGGGCGACCTGTGTTCGCGGTAGGGATTCCGCGGGGGCCAGGATTCGATGCCGGAGACTGCTTCATTGCTGGGTTTGCCGCGAGTCGAGCTCGAGGACTGGTTCGTTTCGCGGGGCGAAGCGGCCTTCCGTGCGCGGCAGCTGATGCGGTGGCTGTATCACCGGGGCGAGCTGGAGCCCCTGCGCATGACCGACATGACTCTTTCCTTGCGGGAGTCGCTGGACGACTCCGCCGGACTGCGCTTGCCGCAAGTCATGCAGCGTCGCAGGTCGGCGGACGGCGTCCGGAAGTGGCTGCTGGACGCCGGCGGCGGCCAGGCCATGGAGATGGTCTTCATCCCGGAGCGCAGCCGCGGTTCCCTGTGCGTTTCCTCGCAGGTGGGGTGCGCGGTGAATTGCCCCTTCTGCGCCACCGGTCAGGCGGGCTTCAGCCGCAACCTGAGCGCTGCCGAAATTGTTGCGCAAGCGCTTGTCGCCCGGCGCGAACTCGGACCCGGCGGCCGGTCAATCACCAATATCGTGTTCATGGGCATGGGCGAGCCGCTGGCCAACTTTCGGGAAGTGACCCGAGCCGCATCGGTGTTCCTGGATCACCTGGGTCTGGGGCTCTCGCGCCGGCGCGTGACCTTGAGCACCAGCGGCATCACGACGCGCATCAGGAAACTGGCCCAGGTCTCCCGCGTTGCGCTTGCCCTGTCGCTGCACGCTCCCGACGACGCGCTGCGCAACGAACTGGTGCCCATCAACAGGCGCTACCCCCTGGGTCCCCTGCTGGACGCTTGCTGGGAGTACGCCCGCGCCACGGACAGCCGTGACGTGACCTTCGAGTACGTCATGCTGGATGGGGTAAACGACCAACCCGGGCAGGCCAGGGCGCTTGCCCGGCTGCTTCGCGACCGGCCGGCGAAGCTCAACCTCATTCCCTACAACCCCGTCGACGGAACCCTGTTTCGGTGCTCTCCCCGCGAGGTCATCGACCGGTTTCGGCAAGTATTGCTGGACGCCGGCGTGATGACGATTACCCGCAAGACCCGCGGCGCGGATATCGCCGCCGCCTGCGGCCAGCTGCGCGGCGCCGTACGCAACGGAGTCCGTATTCCGGACAGAATGAGGGCAAGGGCGTGAGGGCTGCCCGGGCGCTTGTGTTCGGTCTGCTGGTCGCCGGCTGTCAGGCAGGCATGGCGGGGAACCCGCAGGCGGCCGCGCTGAACGTGGAACTGGGCGCCTCGTACCTGCGGCAGGGGCGCCTGGAGCTGGCGCTCGACAAGCTGATTCGCGCCACCCGCCAGGATCCGCGTTCTTCGGAAGCTCACCGGGTGCTGGGGATGGTGTACGAACGGCTCGGTGGCGCCGGCGGCGCGGGCGAGCATTACCGGCAGGCTGTGCGCCTGGCGCCCCGGGGCGTCGAGGCGCTGAACAGCCTGGGGGTTTTCCGCTGCCGGCAACCCGGGGGAGCCCGCGAGGGGCTGGCGCATCTCCGCCGCGCCGCGCAGGAAGCGTCCGGCGCTCGCCGTGCGGCCATTTACGCCAACTGTGGCTTTTGCGAACTCGCCAGCGATGAGAGACGCGCTGCAGAGTGGTTTCGCCGGTCGCTGGAATTGGATCCCGGGCAAGCTCGGCTGCGGGCTCTGCTCCAGCATCTTGAAAGGCAGAATTGACCAGGAGATTTGTCGACATGGCAGATACGACTCAAAACCCCGCCGGCTCTTATGGAGAGCGGTTGCAGTCTGCGCGTCGGGGGCAGATGATCAAGGTGGAGGATGTGGCCCAGGAACTCAGGCTCACCACGGATGCCGTCAACGCACTGGAGGCCGGGCAAATCGAACTCTTCGGCGCGCACGCCCATGTGGTGGGCCATTTGCGTTGCTACTGCGAGCTTCTGGACATCAACGCGGATGAGCTCCTGGCGGACTACCGCAGGAAATACCCGGCCTGGAATCGGCTCCCGGCGAGGGTCGGGCTGGTGCCGCCGAGAATTCAGCGCTGGGGGCGCTTGAGAGTGGTGGGCTGGATCCTGGGAATTGCAGCGGTATTGCTGATTGCCTACCAGTTCTGGGGGAGCCTCGTGCTCAGCTGGTTCTCGGGCTGAGGACTCGATAGCGAATGCCCTGAAAGGCCGTGCCGGCGCCAACCATTCAATCGGTACGGGGCGTCCGGGATCTTTTGCCGGATGACGCTGCGGCATGGAGGCGCGCCGAGGATGTGGTGTGTGGGATCCTGGGGGGAGGGGGGTACCGGGAACTCCGGGTCCCGATCCTCGAACACGCGGAGTTGTACCGGCGGTCGGTGGGCGAGCACACCGACATCGTGCAAAAGGAGATGTATACCCTGGAAGGAAGCAAGGGGCAGACCCTTGCCTTGCGACCGGAGGCAACCGCCGGAATCGCGAGGGCAGTCCTGGAGCATGGGCTGCACCGGGGCCGCCATCGCTTCTGGTGCGCCGGCCCGATGTTCCGCAGGGAGCGTCCCCAGCGAGGACGGCTGCGCCAGTTTCATCAGTTCGACGCCGAGGCGGTCGGCTACGCGGGACCCGACATCGACGCGGAATTGATCGCACTGGCCGCGCGGATTCTTGCTGAATTGGGAGTGGAGGGGCTGGTGCTGGAGATCAACAGCCTGGGAGGGCCGGAGTGTCGCAGGAACTACCGCGAGAACCTGAAGGCCTATTTCCGGGACCACCGTGCTTCGCTGGACGCCGACAGCCGGCGGCGCATGGAAGTCAACCCCTTGCGGATTCTCGACAGCCGCAATCCGGAAATGTCCGAGCTGATTGACGGGGCGCCGGATATCTCCGAATATCTGGAGCCCGAGTCCGCCGAACATTTCTCCGCCCTGGAGTCGCTGCTTGCGGCAATCGGGCTGCCCTGTCGCCGCAATCCGAGGCTGGTACGGGGGCTGGATTACTACTCGAAGACCGTGTTCGAATTTCTTGCGGACGGGCTGGGCGCGCAAAACGCAGTCTGCGCCGGCGGGCGCTATGACGGCCTGGTGGCGCAGCTGGGCGGCCCGCCCACTCCGGCGATTGGCTGGGCCATGGGCGTCGAACGGCTCCTGGAGCTGGCGTCTCCTGTCCGCAGCCCCGGCGGAATCCGGGCGTACCTGGTTCTGCTTGGCGGTCTCGAGGCGCAACAGGCGGGTCTGCAGCTGGCGGAGAGCTTGCGCAACGAGTGCCCCTCCCTGCATCTGGAAATGCATTGCGGAGGGGGAGGCGCCCGGGCGCAGTTGCGGCGCGCCAGTCGTTCGGGAGCCCGGTATGCCGTGATCGTCGGAGAACGGGAGCGGGCTGCGGGGACGGCGATCCTCAAGGACCTGCGGCGCGAGAGCGAGCAGCAGGCTATTCCGCTGGCGGAACTGCCGCGGGTGCTGGAAGGTCGCGCAAACCGTACAATTCCAACTCATGGATGAATTGCTCACCGACCAGCAGCAGGCCACCCGGGTAAAGGTCTGGCTGCGGGCGTACGTGCCTGCCGCGGTCGTGGCCCTGATCGTGGGAGCCGGAGGCTACTTCGGCTATGCGCAGTGGCAGGCGCGCAGCGAACGCCAGGCCGCCGAGGCCTCCGAACTCTTCGAGGAGTTGAGAGACCTGCTTGGCGCCGGCAACCGTGATTCAGCCGAGGAGTTGCACCAACGCCTCGTTTCCGATTTTGCGGGAAGTGGCTACGCGGATCACGCGCGTCTGGCGATGGCCAGGGAATATGTCGACTCCACCCGTCCATCGGAAGCCGCGGAGGAGTTGAGAGAGCTGGTCGCCAGCGCCGCGGACAGGGACTTGCGGCAGCTGGCCCGCCTGCGTCTGGCTCGCGTGTATCTCTATATGGACCAGCCGGAAGAAGGTGTGGCCGTGCTGAAAGCCGAGGCGCCCCCGGCAGCATGGGAGCAGTTGACGGATGACACGCTCGGCGATCTGTACCGGGCGCTGGGACGCCTTGAAGAAGCGCGCAGCGCTTATCGCGCAGCGCTCGAAGGCAAGGGGCAGGTCGATGTCGCCTGGATCCGCATGAAACTGGACGACCTCGCCAGCAAGACCGATACGCCGGCGGATGACGGCAAGGATATGGGGCTGGAGGATGTGGACGGCGAGGCCCGGGAAATGTCGTCTTCTGCGTCTGGCGAGAGCGACGCTGTGGCTGCGGAAGGGGCGCTTGAGCAGCAATGACTCGGGCGCCACGAACCCGTGCGGTCGTCGAGACGCTCAGGATGGCTCTGGTGTTTTCCGTGGCTTCGATCTCCCTGGGAGGCTGCGGGATTTTCGGCGGCGATGACAAGGAGGCCCGCCAGCCGCGCGAGCTGGGGGAGTTTGCCGAGCAGTTCCGGCTCAGACGGGTGTGGTCCGCCAAAGTGGGCGGTGGGGGCCGTGAATTGCGTCTGGCGCTGCGTGTCGCTGGCGATGGTTCGCGGGTTTATGCGGCCGCCGCCGATGGCGCCGTGCAGGCCTTCGAGGCCGACAACGGCAGGCGGCGCTGGGCGCAGGACACCAACCTGAAGCTGTCTGCCGGGCCGTCGGTCGAGAGCGGTTATCTGGCCGTGGCCTCGTCGGGGGGCTGGGTCGTGGTGCTTGATTCGAGCACCGGTGCGGAGCAATGGCGAGCCTACGTCAAGGGCGAGGTGCTGGCCGCTCCGGCGATCGGAAATGGCCGCTTGTTCGTGCGAACAGTGCGCGGCTTCCTGTACGCATTCAGCCTCACTACCGGACAGGAACTCTGGTCCGTTTCCCAGAGCATGCCGAGGCTCAGCCTGCGCGGCACCTCCTCGCCCGCCCTGCAGGCGCAACTGGTCATTTGCGGTTTTGACAACGGGCGTCTGGTCGCCTACCAGCAATCCGATGGCGACAAGGTGTGGGATATTCCGCTGGCCGCGCCCGCGGGCCGCAACGAACTGGAGCGGCTGGTGGACCTGAACGGGGAAGTCCAGGTGGTGGGTAACGACGTGTACGTGGCCGGCTACAACGGCCTGCTGGCTTCGGTGGCGGCGGAGTCGGGGGAATTGCTCTGGTCGAGGGAATTTTCCGGCTACAACGGGTTGGCCGTGGACGCCAATAACGTGTATTCGGTCGGTGAAGAAGGTCAGGTAAGCGCTCACGCCCGAACCGGCGGCACCCCGCTTTGGACGACAGACCTGCTTTCGTATCGCGACCTCTCGCGACCTGCCCTGTTTGCAGCCCATCTGATGGTCGGTGATCTGCAAGGCTATTTGCACGGCTTCAACGTGTTCAGCGGCAAGCTGGAATCGCGCGCGCGCGCGGGAAACAGCCGGATCGCCTCACAGCCCCTGGTGATGGGCGAAATGCTGTACGCCCTGACGGTATCGGGCGAATTGACAGCTTGGCGCGACGCGTCGGCGCCCCGGTCCTGACCGGCAGGCATGAGGGCGGTTCGCCATGCTTCCGGTTGTGGCACTTGCCGGGCGTCCCAATGTCGGCAAGTCGACGCTGTTCAACCGACTCTCCGCCAGACGTGAAGCCCTGGTTGCCGATTTTCCGGGGTTGACTCGCGATCGCCGGCACAGTCGAGTTCGTTTGGGCGGCCAGCGCGCGATCCTGGTGGACACGCCGGGCGTGGGACAGGGAGGCGAATGGAGCGAAACGCTGCGCGGACCGTTTGACCGGGCGCTCGAAGAAAGCAATGTAGCCGTGCTGCTCACCGATGCGCGTGAGGGGCTATGCGCTGCCGACGAAGCGGTCGCGCGCTGGATTCGCGAATCGGGTTTGCCGGTGGTGCTGGCGGTCAACAAGTCCGAAGGGCAGATGCCGGAGTCGAGCGTGGCGGAGTTTCATGCGCTGGGGATTCCGGAGCCCCTGGCCATTTCGGCGCTGCGCGGCAGCGGAGTCCGGGCGCTCGTCGACCGTCTGGCCGGCATGCTGCCCGAGTCCCCGCAACCGGAAGACAGCGGCCGCGGGCGTACCCGCATCGCCATTGTTGGCCGACCCAATGTGGGCAAATCCACATTGGTCAACCATTACCTGGGCGAGCAAAGAATGCTGGTGCGGGATGAAGCAGGGACCACCCGGGACAGCATTGCGGTGGATTTCGATTACGCCGGCCGGAGGTGCGCCCTGGTGGATACGGCGGGAATCCGGCGCCGCAGCCGGGTGGCCCCGGGGGTGGAGCGTCTGTCGGTGACCCAGGCCCTGCAGGCTATCGAACGGGCCGATGCCGTCATCATTCTTCTGGATGCGCGCGAGGGAGTAACCGAGCAGGACCTCAGACTGATCGCCCTCACGCTGGACCGGGGCCGGGCCCTGGTTATCGGTGTGAATCAATGGGACCGGCTGCAGAGCGAGGATCGGGCGCGGGTCAACGAAGAACTGGCGCGGCAGCTGAACTTCCTCGATTTTGTGGACCTGCATCCCGTTTCGGCCCTGCGCGGATGGCGCGTGGAGCGCCTGCTCGACAGCGCCCTTGCAGCGGTGACGGCGGCGTCCGGCGATTTGCCCACCGGCAGGCTGAACGAGGTGCTGCGCCAGGCGCTACGCGAGCACGCAACGCCGCGTCGAAAGGGCCGCAGGATTCGCTTGAATTACGCCCATCAGGGCGGCAAGCGGCCTCCTGTGGTGGTCATACACGGGCGTCAGACAGAGCATCTGCCGCCCGACTTCCGGCGTTTCCTGGCGCGCCGCATACGGCAGCATTTCTCCTTGCGCGGCACTCCGCTGCGCATCGAGTTGCGCACCGGGTCGAACCCTTACGCGGACGATTCAGCCTGAGGCCCGGTGGTCCCGAACGCGGGCCACCAGGGTTCCGCGAGCCAGCCGGGCCTCTATGTCGCTTCCCGTGGCGGCGCTTGCGGCATCGACAAGGATGTCTCCGCAAGCATCGGTAACAATGGCGTAGCCGCGGTCGAGTGTGTTCTGGGGACTCAAACCCCGGAGCGCCGAGCGCGCAATCTCGACTCGCCGGGAGGCGGATTGCAGTTGCTTGTGCGCAGCGGCAACGAGCCGGTTGGCGCTCCATTCCATTCCGCTTGCCAGGTTTCGGGCGGTTGCCTGCGGCGAGGCCGAGATCAGGCGCGCCCTCAACCCGGCCAGCGCCCGGCACCCGGGCTGCGGCAGCCGGGCGGTCGCAGCGCGAAGGCGGGCGTGCAGTTCGTCCAGGCGCTGACCGCATTGCATCAGGCGGCTGGGCGGTCCCGAACGGTTCAGCCGGCCGCCCAGTTTTGCAAGCGCTGTTCTCTCCCGGAACAGAAGCGAAAGGATCGCCTGCCGGATGCTCGTTTCCGCCCGCTCCGCACGGCGCAGCCAGTCGGTGGCGTCCGGCGTGGCGATTTCCGCGGCCTGGGACGGGGTTGCAGCCCGACGGTCCGCCACAAAGTCGGCGATGGTGTAGTCGGTTTCGTGGCCCACGCCACTGATTAACGGTAAGGGGAAGTCGGCCATGAAACGCGCCAGACGCTCGTCGTTGAAGGCGGCCAGGTCCTCAAGGTCGCCGCCGCCCCGCGCCAGGATGACCAGATCGCAAGCGCCATGCTCGACAACCGCCTGCAAGGCCGCCATGATCTGTTGCGCCGCGCCGGCGCCCTGAACCCGGGTGTGGTACAACACGACCGGAAGGGCCGGAAAGCGATGGCGCAATACCGTCACGACATCGCGCGCCGCAGCGCTCTCCCTGGAGCCGACCAGCCCCATGCAAGCGGGCAACCGGGGAATCGGGCGCTTGCGTTCTTCGGCGAACAGCCCTTCGGCCTTGAGTTTCCGTTTGAGCGCCTCGAACTGCTGCAGGAGCTCCCCGGCGCCGATTGCCCGCATATCGGAAACGATTATCTGGTAGCTGCTGCGGGGCGTGTAGGCTTGCACCTGCCCGGTGGCGATGACCCGCTGCCCGTCCGCAGGCGTGAAGCCGAGGCGCCGGTTCGCCGGGGTGAACATCGCGCACTGTATCAGCGCCTCCTTGTCCTTTAGCTTGAAGTACATGTGGCGGCCCCGATAGTGGCTGAAATCGGCGATTTCCCCCTCCACCCGGACGGCCGCAAACGTGTCGCGAAGGCAGGCCGCAATGCGTTGCACCAGCTCCCCGACCTGCAGCGGCGGCAGGTCTTCCGCCGACTCTGCGGTCCCGAGGTTTACCACTTCGCCACGCATTTGTAAGATGATAGCCTGCTGCGCGATAGGTTCGGTCCATGCGAATCATTCAGGAAGCCCTGACCTTCGACGATGTTCTTCTGGCGCCGGACTACTCGGAGGTTCTGCCCCGGGAAGTGAGTCTGGCCACCTTGGCCGTACGCGGTCTGGAGCTCGATATCCCCGTGCTGTCCGCGGCCATGGATACGGTCACCGAATCCGCCCTGGCGATCGCGCTGGCGCAGGAGGGCGGGCTGGGCGTGATTCACAAGAACATGACGCCCGAATGTCAGGCGCAGCAGGTGGGCGCGGTCAAGAAATACGCCTCCGGAGTCGTGTCCGATCCGATCACCGTCAGCCCGGACCGGACCGTGCGCGAGGTGCTGGAAATCACGCGCCGCAATAACATCTCGGGCCTGCCCGTGGAAGAGCAGGGGCGATTGATGGGCATAGTCACCAACCGGGACCTGCGTTTCGAGACCCGCCTGGGCCGCCCGGTGCGCGAGGTCATGACTCCCGGAGAACGGCTGGTGACAGTGCGGGAGAATCCCGGCGAGGAAGAAGTGCTGGCGCTGCTCCACAGACACCGGATCGAGAAGGTGCTGGTGGTGAACGAGAGCTTTCAGCTGAAGGGACTGATTACCGCCAAGGACTTTCAGAAGGCCAGTGATTTTCCTCGCGCCAGCAAGGACCGGCGGGGCGCGCTGCGGGTTGGAGCCGCGGTCGGAGCGGGCGCCGATACCGAGGAGCGGGCCGCGCTGCTGAGTGAAGCAGGAGTGGATGTGCTGGTGGTGGACACGGCGCATGGCCACAGTCGCGGCGTGGTCGAGCGGGTCGGGTGGCTACGGAAGAACTATCCCGACATGCCGCTGATTGCAGGAAATGTGGTCAGCGGAGAAGGCGCCGAAGCACTGATCCAGGCCGGGGTAGACGGAGTGAAGGCCGGCGTCGGGCCAGGCTCCATCTGCACCACGCGCATCGTGGCCGGAGTCGGGATGCCCCAGATCACGGCCGTGGCGGAGGTCTCGGCGGCCGCCGGCAGGCATGGCGTTCCCGTAATCGCCGACGGCGGCATAAGGTATTCCGGCGACATCGCCAAGGCGATTGCCGCAGGCGCGCACTGCGTGATGATCGGGAGCCTTTTTGCCGGAACCGAGGAAGCGCCTGGCGAAGTCGAACTGTACCAGGGGCGCTCCTACAAGTCGTACCGGGGCATGGGTTCATTGGGCGCCATGTCGCAGCAGCACGGATCGTCGGACCGCTACCAGCAGGATTCCGCCGAACCGTTGGAGAAGCTGGTTCCCGAAGGCATCGAAGGACGGGTTCCCTACAAGGGCAGCCTGGTGACTATTGTGCAGCAATTGACCGGAGGACTGCGGGCGGCGATGGGCTACACGGGTTGCGCTTCCGTCGAGGAACTGCGCACCCGGGCGAAATTCGTCCGCATCACCGCAGCAGGCATGAAGGAAAGCCATGTGCATGACGTGACGATCACCAAGGAGGCCCCCAACTACCGGGGTCGCGCGTGACCCGGGAACGTATCCTGATCCTTGATTTCGGGTCGCAAACGACGCAGCTGATCGCCCGCCGCATCCGCGAGGCAGGCGTTTATTCCGAAATACATCCCTGGGACATCGGCGATGACGCAGTGCGCGAATTCGCGCCGGCCGGCATCGTGCTTTCCGGGGGACCGCAGTCCGTTACGGGGGGGCGCCCGCCACAGGCTCCGCAGAGCGTCTTCGATCTCGGCAAGCCGGTTCTCGGAATCTGCTACGGCATGCAGACCATCGCCCGGCAGCTCGGGGGCAGCGTGGAACGGGCCGGCAGCGCCGAGTTCGGACCGGCCGAGGTGCGGGTAGTCGCCCGCAACGCCTTGCTGTCGGAGCTTTCGGAACAGCCCCTGCCGGTATGGATGAGCCATGGCGACCATGTCAACAGGCTACCGGCTGGCTTCGAGTGCATCGGTGAAAGCGACAACGCGCCGCTGGCGGCAATCGCCGACCCGGGCCGCGGCCTGTTCGGCGTACAGTTTCACCCTGAAGTGACGCACACGCGCCACGGCCAGCAAATGATCGAGCGCTTCGTGCACGGGATCTGCGGGCTGGGCAGGGATTGGGAACCGGCCGCCATGGTCGAAAACGCGATAGGGGAGATCAGGCGGCAGGCGCCCGGCGGCAATGTTCTGCTGGCGTTGTCGGGGGGCGTCGATTCCTCGGTGCTGTCGGTGCTGTTGCAAAGGGCGGTGGGCAAACGGTTGCACTGCGTCATGGTGGATCATGGCTTCCTGCGACTCGACGAAGCCGAACAGGTGGCCAGGGCGCTGGGACGGGCAGGGGTCCCGATAACGGTAGTCGAAGCCCGCGCCCGGATGTTCGATGCCCTGAGCGGGCTGGACGACCCGGAAGACAAGCGCAAGGCTGTCGGCCGCTGCTTCATCGAGGTGTTCGAAGAGGAGGCGGCCCGCATACCCGGAGTCGAATGGCTGGCCCAGGGGACCATTTATCCCGATGTCATCGAGTCTGGCGCCGCCCATACCGGCAAGGCGCAGCTGATCAAGTC
The DNA here is from genome assembly GCA_965115835.1 of Gammaproteobacteria bacterium. Classification (GTDB taxonomy): domain Bacteria; phylum Pseudomonadota; class Gammaproteobacteria; order Steroidobacterales; family Foliamicaceae; genus Foliamicus. The sequence continues at coordinate 794,017 of OZ220471.1, read as the reverse complement.
GCACCATAATGTGGGCGGGCTTCCGGAAAGGATGAAGCTCGGGCTCCTGGAGCCCCTGCGGCTGCTTTTCAAGGACGAAGTGCGCAAGGTGGGGCTGGAACTGGGCCTTCCGTCGGACCTGGTGGGACGGCATCCCTTTCCCGGTCCGGGCCTGGCGGTCCGGGTTCTGGGAGAGGTGAATGCCCGGGCTGTGGAAACCCTGCGCCGCGCCGACGACATCTTCGTGTCGGAATTGCGCGCCGCGGACTGGTACAACCGGGTGGCCCAGGCTTTCGCCGTGTTCCTGCCCTCGCGCAGCGTGGCCGTGAAGGGCGATGGCCGGCGCTACGAGCCGGTGATCGCGCTGCGCTGCGTGAACACCTCCGATTTCATGACCGCCAGCCCCAGCCACCTGCCCATGGAACTGCTGGAGCGGGTGGCGGGCCGCATCGTGAACGAGGTTCCCGGCATTTCGCGTGTCACCTACGACATTTCATCGAAGCCGCCGGCTACCATCGAATGGGAGTGAGCGCGCCGTGTTTGCCGGCGGACCGGGACGCGCGGTATATGCAGCAGGCCCTGTCGATGGCCCGCGAGGCGGCAGGGGCGGATGAGGTTCCGGTAGGAGCGGTGTTGGTGCTGGACCACTGCGTAGTGGGCGAGGGCCGCAACCGCATGATTGCCGCGGGCGATCCCAGCGCACATGCGGAAATGGAAGCGCTGCGCGCTGCCTGCAAGGCGATCGGGAACTACCGGCTGCCGGGAGCGCAACTCTTCGTTACCCTGGAGCCCTGCGCCATGTGCGCAGGCGCGCTGGTTCTGGCGCGTGTCGCCCGTGTCGTCTACGCGGCGCCCGATCCCAGGTCGGGCGCCGCGGGCAGCGTGCTCGACGTGCTTCGGAATCCCTCACTGAATCATCGATGCGAAGTGAGTTCGGGCTTGTTGGCCCATGAATCCGCTGAACTCCTGCGAACCTTCTTCCGGAATCGGCGCTCCTGACGCCGGCGTTGCCGGGCTATCGGGCGCTCCAGCCCCGCACATGGATATGATTGACATGCCACCGGGGCGTGTCAGAGCGGCATCCTGCGGTTGGCAGGCGGTCATTGCGCGTTGCCGTGGCCGATCGATCGAAGTATGGCCCGAATGAGTGCTTCAAGACATATTCCTCTGCCCGTGGCCACCCGTCCTGGCGGCTGTGTGGCGCTCCTTGCACTGGTCGCCGGGTGCGCAGGCGAGCCGTCGCCCCTGCCGCTGGTTGGCGCGCTGGAGCGCGACCGGGTCGAACTGGTGGCGGAGTTTCAGGAACCCATTGTTCGGATGGAAGTTCTGGAGGGGCAGCGAGTTCAGGTGGGAGACCTGCTGATGCGCCAGGACGGAGCGCGGATGGAACAGGACCTCCGGGCGGCGGAGGCGGCGGTCGCCAAGACCCGGCAGCGTCTGGCGGAACTCGTGCGCGGGCCGCGCGAAGAGGCGATCCGCGCCGCGCGGGCGCGCTTCGAAGGGGCCCGGGAAATCCTCGAGGTGAGCATCCGGGAACATCTGCGCCTTGATGGTCTCGCCGGGCAGAACATCGCCAGCCAGAACGATGTGGATCGGGCCCTGCGAGCGGTGGAAACAGCCCGCACCAATGCGGAGGCGCTGGGCGCGGTGCTGGAAGACCTGCTGGACGGGACCACCGCGGAAGAGCTGGGGCAGGCAGAGGCCGCAGTAGTGGAAGCGGACGCCAGGCTGGAACGGTTGCGCATCAGCGCCGGGCGGCTTGATATCGTGGCGCCCAGGGAGGGGGTGGTTGAAGCGCTCCTGTATGAACTGGGGGAGCGGCCGCCTGCGGGCGCCGCGGTTGCCGTGATACTGGCCGCCGATACGCTGCACGCCCGCATTTACGTGCCCGAGCCCCTGCGCGCCCGGGTGCATCCGGGTTTGCCGGCCCTGCTGAAGGCGGACGGCGTGGCGCAAGCGTTCCGGGGCACGGTTTCCTTCGTGTCTTCCGAGGCCGCGTTCACCCCGTACTTTTCGCTCACGCAACGGGATCGGGCGCGTCTGGTCTATCTGGCCAAGGTGAGGGTCGAGGAGCGCGCCTACCGGGAGCTGCCGGCCGGCTTGCCGGTGGAAGTGGACTTTCCATCGCTGCATGAACGGTAGCGACTATGCGATTTCCTGCCGTGGCCTGACGCGGCGGTTCGGCACAGTCACCGCCGTTGACGACATGAGCCTGGATGTTCCGCGTGGCCGGATCTTCGGTTTTCTCGGTCCCAATGGTTCAGGCAAGTCCACCATCATGCGATTGTTGTGTGGCCTTCTGGCGCCGTCGGCGGGCCAGGCCACGGTCCTCGGTTGCCGGGTTCCGGAGGAAGCCGAGAGGTTGCGGTTGCAGATGGGCTACATGACCCAGAAGTTCTCGCTCTACGAAGACCTCACCGTGATGGAGAACCTGCGGTTCGTGGCGCGCGTATTCGACCTCGGGTTGCGGCGCATGAAGGAGCGTATTGCGGAAAACAGTTCGCTGTATCAACTGCATGGCTTGCATTCACGTCTGGCCGGAACCTTGAGCGGAGGGCAGAAGCAACGTCTGGCCATAGCCGCGGTGACTCTGCACCAGCCGCCGCTGTTGCTGCTGGACGAGCCCACCAGCGCCGTCGATCCCCAGAGCCGTCGCGACTTCTGGGATCGTCTCTTCGAGTTGGCGGACCAGGGAACGACGATCCTGGTGTCAACCCACTTCATGGACGAAGCGGAACGCTGCCACCGCCTGACCTTTCTCAACCGCGGCGCGATGGTGCGCGAGGGCCCTCCACGGGAATTGATGGACCGGCTCGAGGCGCAGACTGTGGAAATTGCAACGGAGGCGCCGTGGCGCGCGCGGACCCTGCTGGAGCCTCATGACTGGGTGCGGGCCGTGACGCAACTCGGCAACCGGCTCCGCGTGATGCTGGCGCCGGAAATGGAGGCCCCGGTGGAGCGGATCGCCGGAATGCTGAAAGAAGCGCGGCTGGAGGGCGCCGTGCGGCGTACTTCCGCCACGCTGGAGGATGTGTTTGTGGCCGCTACCGGCTTCGACAGGGCGGCGCGATGATCCGGCGCGCGTCCGCGGCCAACCGCTCCCTGCCCCGGGGCGTATGGCGCAGTGTAATGGCAGGCATGGTCGGGTTGTGGCGACTTGCCGCGTTCCTGTCCAATGGCGTCCGACAAGTGTTCGTCGTGCCCGCAACCGTTCTCTGGCGCGCCACTGCGGTGCTGGTTGTCGGCCTCTGGCGCGCTTGCGTCGTTGCCTTTTCGTGGCTGCCGAAGAGCCTCGCGCTGGTGCGCTTCTGGCTGCGGCGCACATCCGCCATCGTCGACAAGGAAATGCGCCAGCTGTTTCGCGAGCGGCTCACCCTGGGAATGATCGTTGGCTTGCCCCTCATTCAGATCATCCTGTTCGGTTACGCCATCAACATGGATGTGCGCCACATGCCTGCCGGCCTTGTGGACCACGCCAACACCTCCATGTCCCGGCAACTGGCCAGTGCCCTGGAGGCCACCCAGGTGCTGGATTTCGTGCGGAGATCCGGGGAGGCGCCGGAGCTGCTGGATGAGATGCGCCGCGGGGCCGTTCGCACGGTGCTGTATATTCCCGCCGACTTCGAGCGCCGGTTGGGCGACGGGACCCGCCCGGTGGCCCAGTTGATGGTGGACGCCAGCGACCCCGCCAGGATCAACGCCGTGGAACGTATCGCCCGATACCTGCCGTCGCCTCGCGCCCAACCAGGTCAGTTTTCCATGAATCTGGCGGTCCGGAACTACTACAACCCCGAGCAGCGTTCGGCTGTGCAGATCGTGCCGGCGCTGGTGGGGGTGATCCTCAATTTCACGATGATCGTCTTTACTGCGGTGGCCGTGGTTCGGGAACGCGAGCACGGCAATCTGGAATTCCTGATCACGACACCGGTGCGCAACTACGAGCTGATGCTCGGCAAGATCGCTCCCTACATTCTTATCGGCCTTGCCCAGGTCACGATCGTGTTCTTTGCCGGAACCTGGCTGTTCCGCGTGCCTTCCACGGGCTCGTTGCTCGACCTGTACCTGGCCAGTCTGGTTTTCGTCGCCGCCACGCTGGGAATGGGCTTGTCCATCTCGACCTTCGCCAGGTCCCAGTTTCAGGCAATCCAGGGGTCCATTTTCTTCATGCTGCCGATGCTCCTGCTCTCCGGTTTCATGTTTCCCTTCGACGGTATGCCAAAAATCGCCCAGTGGATCGGCCTGTTGTTTCCGCTGACGCATTTCGTGGAAGTGCTTCGCGGCATCATCCTTCGCGGCGCCACCCTCGGCGACATGGCGGTTCGGATGTACGCCATCTCGGGCCTGTTCGTGGTGTCCATGCTGGTTCCAATCCTGCGTTTCACCAAGCGCCTGGATTGAGCGGGAATATATAATCCCTCACCGGAGGGATGCCGGAGAGGCCTAACGGCGCTGATTCGAAATCAGATGGAGGCGATTCGCCTCACGTGGGTTCGAATCCCACTCCCTCCGCCATTTCCCGTATCTGTCCGGCCGGCACGGGCGAGCGCTCGAATACGATTCGTTTCCCGAGGTGCGAGCCTGACTGGGTCGCTGCAGCCAACTTGATGGAATGGTCGCGACAGTGCTCGAAGCCGCCAGGAACGGTTGACTCTCCGCCCGGGTTTTCCGGTAATCTTGCAGGCACAGGAAGAAGCGGGAATCTTCACAGGAGAGATTCGATGTTCCAAACCCGTCCCGTCGCCGTGGCGATGCTGCTGGCCGTTGCCGTCGGCTTCCGGTTGCTTCCCTACGCGATGCATTCGCTTGGCGTTCCGGTCGATCCGGAAAACACGCTCTATCCCTGGAATTTGTCGCCGGTTCTGCCGTTGTGCGTGTTCGGCGCGGCCTGCTTCGCAAAACGAAGCGTGGCCTATCTGGCGCCCATTGCGGCCTATCTTGCGGGCGACCTCGGCATCTGGCTGGTTTCCGGGCGCGCCGACTGGGCCTTTTATGCCGGTCAGTCCGTTACCTACCTCTCCGTGGCGCTGGTGGTGACCTGCGGCTTCATCGCCCGGTCGGAGAAATCCTGGCAGCGCATATCGGCTGCCGGGCTCGGCTCGGCGATCCTGTTCTTCGTCGTGTCGAATTTGGGCGTCTGGGCGCTGGGAGGCGGTGCGCGGTATCCCATGACCTGGGCGGGGCTGGTCGAGTGCTACGTCATGGCCATCCCGTTCTTCCGCAACACCCTGATCAGCATGGGGGTATTCCTGCCGCTGCTGTTCAGCCCGTTGTTCGCGCGCAGAACGGCGCCGGTGGCTGCACGAGCATGACATAGCCTCAAGGCCCGATCGATGGGCAACGACCATCGGGGCGCGTCCCCGGTCTTCGCGCCCAGGCAGCTGGTAGCGGCAGCTTGTCAGCCGCCGGAGCGCACATCCAGAAGCTCGACTTCGAAAATGAGGGTCTGATGGGGGCCGATCACATCTCCTGCGCCCCGCTCGCCGTAGGCCAGATCCGAGGGAATGAACAACCGCCATTTGTCGCCCACCTGCATGAGCTGCAGTGCTTCCACCCAGCCGGGAATCAGCCGGTTGACCGGGAGTTCCGCCGGTTGCCCTTGCTCCACGGAGCTGTCGAACACGGCGCCGTCGATCAGTGTGCCGGTGTAGTGCACGGTGACCCGATCCGTTTCCCCCGGCGTCTGGCCATTGCCTTCCACCAGGATTTCATACTGGAGCCCGGAAGCAGTGGTGATGACGCCGTCCTGTTCGGCATTGCGGGCCAAAAACGCCTTGCCGGAATCTGTCCCTGGCGCGCTCCCTGCATCCCGTTCCTCCGTTTGGCGCGCTCCGGCGGTTGCCAGATCCGCATCTTCGCTGCCGGGGCGAGACCGTTCGCAGCCGCATGCAAGAAATACGCTGGCCAGAAACGGCGCGACCCAAGCGAGCGGCGCGCCCATGACCCGTGCGGGCCTCAAGTCTTGCTCCGGAAGAACAGAAACAGCGCTTCGCGGCTGAACTGACGGCAGCGTTCACCGTACCCTGCGGACGTCAGTCCCGTGTCGTCAAACGCCTCAGGATCATTGAAGGGCAGGGCAACGAGATAGCTCGCGCCCTGTACGGTCGGACTGCTCTCGCCGGCGCCGGCGCAGGTCATGGCTGTGCAAAAGTTCTCCTGCGGACGGGACTCATCGAAGCAAACCTCGGGACGCGAAGCCATGGCTTCATTGTAATCCTTGCGGTTCCTCGGATGAAACGAAGGATTCGAGAAAGTTTGGTCTTCCCAGTGCTTCATAGGCTGATGCCCGGCTGATTTATCGCATGCCTGGACTGAACTGGATTGTGCGCCGTTCATCTACAGGCTGTCAGGGAAGCCGAGACAGACAAGAGCGTAGCCACTCCCCAACTCGTCCGACAGCGCGCAAGCGCCCGATCAATTACTTGCAATCAAAAATGTCTGAAGTCAAGACGACCATCGGACCGTGTCCCCAGTCGCCCTCGGCTCCCTGGTCGGCCAGCGCACCGCCGACCGGCAGTGGCGATTCAAGTGAAGCTCTCGGGAATGACAAATCGAGCAATGCCCGCAGATAGAAGTACAATTGGACGTACATGCAGGAAGCGATGATGCCGAACAACAAAACTGATTCGGGAATGCGGCCGTGAATATGGGATTGGAAGCGATCCTCACGCCTGAACTGAGAGCGATTCGGCCGGATTTGCATCAAGGCTCGATTCCGGCCCTCGCAAAGGATCTGGCTTCTCTGACACGGATACGCGACCTCCTTTCGCATGTGGAGACAACCCATGAGGTGATCTTGGGAGACGCAAGGGAAACAAGGCTGCCGCCATCGTCCGTTCATCTTGTTGTGACCTCTCCGCCCTACTGGACACTGAAGAAATATCCCGATAACGATGGGCAGATTGGAAGGTTCGGAGACTACGAAATTTTTCTGAACAGCCTCAAGCGTGTCTGGAAAGGATGCTTCGACGCACTGGCGCCCGGCGGGCGGCTGGTTTGCGTGGTGGGCGATGTCTGCCTTTCCCGTAGAAAAAACAGCGGACGGCACATGGTGATCCCGCTTCACTCATCCATCCAGTTGCAGTGCAACGATATTGGCTTTGACAATCTCGCGCCGATTATCTGGCACAAGATCAGCAACATGAAGACCGAGGCGAACGGCAGCGGCTCCTATCTGGGGAAGCCCTTCGAGCCGAACGGAGTGATCAAGAACGATATCGAATTCCTCCTCATGCTGCGTAAACCGGGCGGCTACCGCAGTCCGATCTCTGCCGCTCGCCTGCTTAGCGTGATATCTGCGGATGATCATGATCGCTGGTTCCGACAAATCTGGAATGATGTTCGCGGTGCTTCGACCAAGGGTCATCCGGCGCCGTTTCCGGTAAAACTGGCAGAACGCCTGATTCGAATGTTCAGCTTCGTCGGCGATACTGTCTTCGACCCGTTTACCGGCACAGCATCAACCCAGGTGGCCGCTCGGCAATGCGGTCGGAGCAGTATCGGCGTCGAGGTCGAACCAACCTATTACATAATGGCGAAGGCGCGTCTGGCGTCATGATCCTGCTGCAAGACGCCATTGACGACTTGTACAGGATCGCCGTCGATGAGCAGAAACGGCAATCGCCCAATCGGCTTGCGATGCTTGCTGACATGTGTGTCGAGCAGCTCAACGAACGTGGCATGTCGGCGCCGCAAGAGAACTCCCTGTGCCGGGCATAGGGCGCTCCAAAACATGGGATGTAGGGTGGCCTCGTGATGGGAAAGTTCGACTTGGCATCAGTTTGAAGTCACTTCTGCGTAACATCGCCGGAGCCGTTCCGAATCGCGTGGGCGATCTGACGGGTGAAATGGCGAATGTCCAATTGCTTTCACCGGAGATTGTGACAGGCTATGTCATGGTCTTTGACACGGCCGGGAGCGGCTTTCGCCAAGACGGGACTCGATGGGTGGACTTCTTTCGCGATTCGGTAAACCGCTTATCCGGCCGCGATGCTCCCGCGTGGGCAGCTGGAATGGTGGAAGCGTCCGCCATTGTGGAGGTCGATTTCGCCGCTGGGCCGTGCATTGTTGCCGCACCCGATATGTCAGCCTTCTTTGATCGTCTCGCCTCTTGCGTGCGAGATAGAAATCCGGACCGCTTCAGCGAAGATGCGCCATGACAACGTATCGGGACAAGCTGGCGACAGGGATGGAGCTTGCAAAAAACGACTGCCGCTACATCCCCTGCGGATAGGGCGCGTGGATGCAAGGCTCGGCATCCTTACTCCGGAAGCAATCAGACGCGATTCCTGCAGTCGTGCGCGCCACAGGGAACATCCTCTTGCGGTCAGGGTGCGCCAGTGATCCGCCTGGATTGCGGAAAGACAGAATTGCGAGGGGGAGGTCAGCGCCGCCAGCGCGGGATGTCGTCTGCAGGAATACTGGCCTCCCGGGCTCTCTTCTTCGCGCGCCGGGCGCGCAGACGGCGAAATAGTACCGCGCCGGCCGCCACGGCCACAATCAGCAGCGCCAGCGCCTCCTGGATCCCGGGCATCAGCGCGCCAGTTGATAGGTGAGCATGGCGGCCAGCCAGGCGAAGCCGGTCATGGCGACCCAGGCCCCGGCAGCCCATCGCCAGCTATTGGTCTCGCGGCCGATCACCGCCACGGTGGACACGCACTGCAGTGCGAAAGCATAAAAAACCAGCAGGCCCAGGGCCATCGCCAGGGTGAAGACCGGACGTCCATCCGGCCAGCGCGATTCGATCAGGCGGTCGCGCAAGCCGGTTCCGTCGTCGGCGTCCGAGTCCAAGGCGTATACGGTGCCCATGACGCCGATCACCACTTCACGGGCGGGAAATCCGGCCACCACCGATGCCGACACCCGCCAATCCCAGCCCAGGGGCCTGAAGACCGGCTCGATGAACTTGCCGGTCTTTCCCAGGAAGCTGTGTTCCAGTTGCGCCGACCGCTCCCGGGCGTCGAGTCGCCCCAACTCGTCCCGCATCGCTTCAATATCTTCGAATTGCCCGCTCAGGGCGGCGCGCTGCTCGGCGAATTCCTGCTGAATGGCTTCGGAGCGAGGGAAATAACCGAGCGCCCAGATGATCATGCAGGCTGCCGCGATCACGGTTCCCGCCCGTGTCAGGAACACCTTTGCCCGACCGAGCAGCTTCAGCCCCAGAACGCGGAAGTTGGGCCAACGGAACGGCGGCATTTCCATGACGAAGGAAGCGTTGGCGCCGCGCAGCGCGGTCCTGCGGGTTAGCACGGCGGCAAGGGCTCCGCCGGCGATACCCAGCAGGTACAGACCCAGCAGCAGCAGCCCGTGCAGATTGACCCAGCCGTTCAGATAGTAGGCGGGCGGCACAAAGCCCGCGATCAGCAGGGCATATACCGGAAGCCGGGCCGAACAGGTCATCAGGGGTATGGCCACGATCGTGGCTATGCGCGCGCGGCGGTCGCCGATCATCCTCGTGGACATGATGGCGGGGATTGCGCAGGCGAAGCCCGACAGCAAGGGGATGAAGGATTGCCCGGAGAGGCCGCACAGGCGCAGCAGCCGGTCCATCAGAAACGAGGCGCGCGCCATGTAACCGCAATCTTCCAGAAACAGGACCAGAGCGAACAGGAACACGATCTGCGGCAGGAACACCACCACGGCGCCCACTCCGGACCACAAGCCGTCCACCAGCAGGCTGGCCAGCGCGCCCGGAGGCAATTGGCGCAAGGCATAAGCGCCCGTCGTCTCGAACAATCCGCTGATGGCGTCCATCAGCGGCGTGGCCCACGCGAACACGGCCTGAAAGACGGCGCTCATTACCGCCAGGAATAACCCTGTGCCCAGCACCGGATGGCTGACGACGCGCTCCAGCCAGCCTTCGCGGACGCCGGCGTCGAGCGGAGCGGCAACCGTGGCCGCAGTCAGCCACCGATCGACCTGACGGTACCTGCGATCCGCTTCGCAAAGCTGCAAGTTGTCCTGGCAGCTCGAACGGCGGGCCTGCTCGCGCGCAGCCTCCAGGGCGTCCTGCGCTGCGCTGCCGCCTCCGGTCAGCAAGCGACGTTCGAACTCGCCCCCCTGATCGATGATGGCCCGTTCCAGGACCGGTATCGCCATGCCGGCAACATCGTGGCGCTCCGCAAGCTGCTGTGCCGCCTTGCGGACTTCCGGCATCAGCGGCGCCGGAACTTCCACCGGGCGCGCGAGGGCTGTTTGCAAATCCGTTCGGAGCGAATCCAGCCCCTCGCCCCGATTTGCCGTCATCGGTGTGACCGGCGCTCCGAGTTCGCGGGCCAGCCGTTTCGCGTCGATAACCACCCCGTCTTTTCGTGCTACGTCCTGCATGTTCAGGGCCAGGATCACCGCCAGTCCCAATTCGCGGCACTGGGAAAAAAGATGCAGGCTTCGGCGCAGATTGGAAGCGTCCGCGATCAGCAGGAGAGCGTCGGGGCGCCGCAAGCCGCCGATGTTGCCGAGCACGGTATCCAGCACGATGCTGCTTTCCGGTCCATCCGCGGCGAGGGAATAGGCGCCTGGCAGGTCGACCAGCTCCACTTCCACCGATCCCAGACGGGCCAACCCGGTAATGCGCTCCACGGTAACGCCGGGATAGTTGCCGGTCCTCTGCCGCAGACCGGTAAGGCGGTTGAAGACCGTGCTCTTGCCGGTGTTGGGACAGCCCAGCACCGCAACCAGAGGGCGTTCGGGCATTTCGGCGTTCAGGATGGCTCGGAAACAGCGGCTACGCGAATTCGGCTCGACTGCTCCCGCCGCAGGCAAAGCGGGTGCCCGCCCGCGGAGATTTCGAGCGGGTCGCCGCCAAACGCGCGCCGCAACACCCGAACCGCAGTGCCAGGAACCAACCCGAGACCCAGCAACTCGCGCACCCGGCGCCCCTCGCCCAGAATGAAACGGATACGGGCGCTGTCGCCGGCAGGCAGCTCATCCAGCCCGATATCCGGCGTCGAGGGTTCTTGCCGATCGGCGACCACGGATGTGATTCTAGCATGAATGAAAATAGTTCTTATTTGTCACCCTTGGGCTATTACAGCTTCCGGCCCGATTCGTTATAATTTCCCCTTGTCATGGCATCCAGGCCTCTGTACCGAATCAGCTTTCTCAATCAGGGAAAGGTGTATGAAATGTACGCCCGCAGCGTTTCCCAGGGGGGCATGGTCGGGTTTGTGGAGATCGACGGCCTGGAGTTCGGCAAGCGTACTTCGCTGGTAGTCGATCCGGGCGAAGAGCGGATCAAGGCGGAGTTTGCCGGAGTCCGGCGTATCTATGTCCCCATGCACTGCGTATTGCGTATCGACGAAGTCGAAAAGCAGGGCGTGAGCAAGGTGTCTGCGCTTGAGGAAAGCAATGTGGCGCAGTTTCCGGCGCCGGTCTATGCGCCCGGGGGCGCTGGCTCCGAGTAAGGGAGAATGCTGGCGCTTTCCGGTTCCGGCGCTCTTTCCCCGTTTCGACGCAAGCAACTCCTGAGCCGTCTCAAGGCTCGGGATTCCCGGGTGCAGGAGGTGGGCGCAAGCTATCTGCATCTTGTCATCCTGGATTCGGACCTCGACGAGGCGGGGCGGCGGCGGCTCGGGGAGCTTCTGGCCTACGGGCCGGACTGGCCGCAGCCCGAGGCCCGGCAACCCGGGCAGGCGCTGCTTGCACTGCCGCGCCGCGGCAGCATTTCGCCCTGGTCCAGCAAGGCCACGGAAATCGCCCGGCGATGCGGTCTGGCCGAGGTGCGGCGAATCGAGCGCGCCGTTCGCTACCGGATCCGATCCCGCAAGCCCTTGGGAAACGAAGCCAGGGTCGAGCTGTTCGATCGCATGACGCAGGAACTCTTGCCGGAAGACGAATTGGCGGAGGACTGGTTCGCCTGCGGCGCGCCGCAGCCATTGGGCGACATCCCGCTGTTGTCGCGGGGCCGGGCGGCGCTGGAGGAAGCCAACAGGGACATGGCCCTGGCGTTGTCGGCGGAGCAAATCAGCTACCTGGAAGACGGATTCCGCAAACTGGGAAGGAACCCCACAGATGCGGAACTGATGATGTTCGCGCAGGTCAATTCCGAACACTGCCGCCACAGGACCTTCAATGCCGATTGGTTCGACGGACAACGCCGGCTCCGGCACTCGCTCTTCGACCTGATTCGCCACACCTCCGTTCACAGCCCCGAGGGACTGCTTTCGGCCTATTCCGACAACGCCGCCGTCATTGAAGGGGGGCCGGGCCGACGCCTGTTCGTGCGCGGACCGCAGCGTGAATACGCCTGTGTGGATGAGCCGGTTCATACCTGCATCAAGGTGGAAACGCACAATCACCCCACGGCCATTTCCCCCTTCCCGGGCGCCGCCACCGGCGCCGGCGGCGAGATCCGCGATGGCGCCGCCACGGGCCGCGGCGCCCGGCCCAAGGCCGGCATGACGGGGTTTGCGGTGTCCGACTTGAGGGCGCCGGGCTTCACGCAACCCTGGGAGAACGGCCTGACCCGACCGCGGCGACTGGCTTCGCCCCTGCAGATCATGATCGAGGCGCCCATCGGCGCGGCCTCGTTCAATAACGAGTTCGGACGCCCGGCGGTTGCGGGATATTTCCGGAGCTTCGAGCAAGCGCAAGCGGGAGAGGACCATTGGGGCTACCACAAGCCGATCATGATTGCCGGGGGGGTCAGCGCGATCCGGGATCCCGATGTGCGCAAGCTCAAGCCGCCCGAGGGCGCCCTCTTGGTGGTGCTCGGCGGCCCCGCCATGCGGATCGGCGTTGGCGGCGGGTCCGCATCCTCGCGGGGTAGCGGCGTCCACCATGAGGAACTGGACTACGCCTCGGTGCAGCGCGGCAATGCCGAAATGCAGCGCCGCACCCAGGAGGTGATCGACCGCTGTTGCGAACTGGGGCTGGCGGAGGCCAGCGACAACCTGCTGTTCGGCATTCACGATGTGGGTGCGGGAGGGCTGGCCAACGCCATTCCGGAACTGCTGCGTGACAGCGGACGCGGCGCGGACCTGTCGTACGCCGCCATTCCCACCGCCGACCCGGGGATGTCGCCGCTGGAAACCTGGTGCAACGAGGCGCAGGAGCGCCATATGCTGGCCATCGACAGCTCCCGGTTGAAGGAGTTCGAGGCCTTGTGCGTTCGAGAGCGCTGCCCCTGGGCGGTGCTAGGCCAGATGGACAACAGCGGCCGGATTCGTCTGCTGCCGGAATCGGGACAAGCGCCCGTGGACCTGCCGCTTGAATTCCTGTTCGGCTGCGCTGCCGGAATGTCCATGCGGCTCGACGCGCCTGCCGCCCGAAGCGCTGCGTTGGACCTTGACGGCATCGAACCGCTCGAGGCGATGAATCGCGTGCTGGCCATGCCGGCCGTGGCCGACAAGTCGTTCCTGGTCCACATCGGCGACCGTACCGTAGGCGGTCTGGTGGCGCGCGATCAACTCGTGGGGCCCTGGCAGGTTCCGGTCAGCGATGTCGCGGTTACCGCGCGGGACTATTACGGCTGCGCGGGAGAAGCCATGGCGGTCGGCGAGCGCACGCCGGTGGCGACCCTGGATGCGGCGGCTGCAAGCCGTCTTGCCCTGGCCGAAGCCCTGACCAATATCGCCGCGGCGGATGTTGCACGCCTGGCGGATGTGCGTATTTCCGCCAACTGGATGGCGGCGCCTGCCGACCCGCAGCAGGCCGTCGCATTGCGGCGCGCCGTCGAGGCGCTCTCGGCATGCTGTCGCGAGCTGCAGGTTGCGGCGCCGGTAGGCAAGGATTCCCTGTCCATGCAGACATCCTGGCGGGACGACGAGGGGCGGGAACGCACGGTGACGGCGCCGGTCTCGCTGGTGGTAACCGCATTCGCCCCGGTGCAGGACATTCGGCGCACGCTTACCCCGCAACTCGTGGATCGCCCCAAAACCCGCCTCTTGTTGTTCGATCTCTCGCCGGGACGCGACCGGCTGGGCGGCAGTTGTCTGGCGCAGGTCTTCGGGCGCACGGGCGGAACGCCTGCGAACCTGGACGATGCGCAATTGCTTCGGGCCTTGCTTGAAGTCCTGCGGCTGCTGGCCCGCGAGGGAGTGGCGCTGGCCTGGCACGACCGCTCCGACGGGGGGCTGTTCGTCACCTTGTGCGAAATGGCCTTCGCGAGCCGGCTGGGGCTGAGCGTGGAGCTTTCCTGTACGGGCCGGGAAGCGTTGCTGGCGCGGCTGTTTGCGGAAGAGCCGGGAGGCGTCATGCAGGTGGACGGCGATCAGGTGGGCCATGTGCAAGCGCTGTGCAGGGAAAAAGGCCTGGCCGAATGTCTCGTTGATCTGGGGCAGGCGCACGCTTCTTCGCCAGGGTCCGAGCGGCCGCGGCAAATCCGGATCCGCAGTGCGGGCGAAACCCTGGAGCTGGACCGGGTGGAACTGCATCGCCGCTGGTCGGAACTGAGCTACCGCATGCAGGCGCTGCGCGACAATCCCCACACTGCCGGGGAACAGTACCACGCCCTGCTCGACGAACAGGATCGCGGGCTCGCTATCGTTTCGGGCCACCATTCCCCTGCGGAACCGCGCAGGGCTCCGGCAGGCGGCGCCAGACCCCGGGTGGCCATATTGCGCGAGCAGGGAGTGAACGGTCAGGCGGAAATGGCCGCAGCGTTCACCCAGGCGGGTTTTCTGGCCGTGGATGTTCACATGTCGGACATCCTCAACGGCGAACAGGACCTGAGGGGCTTCCACGGACTGGCGGCCTGCGGAGGCTTCTCGTACGGGGATGTGCTCGGCGCCGGCGGCGGCTGGGCTCGTTCGATCCTCATGAACGAGCGCGCCCGGGAAGCATTTGCCCGGTATTTCGACAAACCGGACGGCTTTACCCTGGGCGTGTGCAACGGCTGTCAGATGTTGAGCCTGATTTCCAGCCTGATCCCGGGTTGCGAGCATTGGCCGCGATTCACCCGCAATCGTTCGGAACAGTTCGAGGCGCGTCTGAGCGTGGTCCGCATCGAACCCAGCCCCTCCCTGCTCTTGGACGGCATGGAGAACTCGCTGTTGCTGGTCGCCACTTCCCATGGAGAAGGCCGTGCGGAGTTCGGTTCGCCGGAACAGGGCAGGAAGTGCGTGGAGGCCCGGATGACAGCCTGCCGCTTCGCAGGAAGTGACGGCAAGCCGACGGAAACCTATCCGGCCAACCCGAACGGATCGCCCGGCGGTCTTGCCGGGCTGACCTCGCGCGACGGTCGGGTGACCGCTCTGATGCCGCATCCGGAGCGGCTGTTCCGCACGGTGCAACACTCCTGGCATCCGCCGGAATGGGGCGAACACGGACCGTGGATGAGCCTGTTCCACAACGCCCGCGCGATCCCCGGCTGAACTCGAGAACCTGTTCCCGCCCCGGGCAATGAACGGCGAGGCGCTGCCGCACAGGGATGGCTTGCCCGCCGCCCCCGGTTCGAACCGGCATGAGGCGCTCGCATCCGGCATGTCTGCAAGACAGCCCCTGGCAAATAGGCGGCGGCGGTGATCCACGGCCCGCTATCGCCGCCGCCCGGATGGAAGCGGCCAAGCTCCCTGGCGCCGGTCGCAATGGCGCTGACCGGTCGCCGTTGCCGGGTACACTTGGCCGGTGCATAGAGCCCGCCTGCGCGACTGCGCTCTTGATGACTGAAACCGGATGTGATTCATGAAAAACACGACTGCCGCCTACCCCGAAATCGCCCGATTCGACCCGAGGCTTGCCGAAGCCCTCAACGCCGAGGTCCGCCGCCAGGAGGACTTTGTCGAACTGATTGCCTCGGAGAACTACGCCAGCCGCAGGGTCATGGAGGCCCAGGGATCGGTTCTGACCAACAAGTACGCCGAGGGGTACCCGGGGCGCCGCTATTACGGAGGCTGCGAGCATGTGGATGTGGCGGAATCCCTGGCGGTCGAGCGGGGCGCACGACTGTTCGGAGCCGACTATGTCAACGTGCAGCCGCACTCGGGCTCCCAGGCCAACACCGCCGCGTACCTGGCGCTATTGAAACCGGGCGACGCGATCCTTGGAATGGAGCTGGGCCATGGCGGCCATTTGACGCATGGCTCGCCGGTCAACATTTCCGGGAAGCTGTTCAAGGTTTCCAGCTACGGTCTGGATCCGGAGAGCGAGTTGATCGATTACAACCAGTTGCGCGATCAGGCGCTGAAACACCGACCGCAGATGATCGTGGGCGGCTTTTCGGCCTACTCGCGGGTGGCGGACTGGGGCATTTTCCGCGAGGTTGCCGATGAGGTGGGGGCGTATCTGATGGTGGACATTGCGCATGTCGCCGGACTGATCGCGGCGGACGAGTACCCCAACCCCACGCCGCTGGCCGATGTGGTTACCAGCACGACGCACAAGACCTTGCGGGGACCGCGTGGCGGCCTGATCCTGGCGCGGGACAACCCGGAGGTCGTCAAACGCTTGCGTTCGCTGGTGTTTCCGGGAACCCAGGGCGGGCCGCTGATGCATGTGATTGCGGCCAAGGCCGTTGCGTTCGAAGAGGCCCTGCAGCCCGAGTTCCGCGAGTACCAGCGGCAGGTGAAGCGCAATGCGGCAGTATTGGCCGAAGGCTTGCGGCAGAAAGGCTTGCGGATTGTTTCCGGCAAGACCGAAAACCACCTGTTTCTCGTTGATCTGATCGAATCGGGCGTGACGGGCAAGGCTGCGGAAGAAGCGCTCGACCGGGCCCAGATCACGGTCAACAAGAACGCTGTGCCCAATGACCCTCGTCCTCCCATGGTGACCAGCGGGCTGCGGCTGGGGACGCCTGCTTGCACCACGCGCGGTTTCCGCGAACAGGAAATGGCGATGCTGGCGGATGCGATTGCCGAGGTGGTTGCCAGTCCGGGCGATGAGGCGCTGATTTCCCGGGTTCGCGAACGGATACAGGAAACCTGCCGCCGTTTTCCGGTGTACTCCTGAATGGCGCTGCCTGCACGGACCTTGGCGGGCGTCGCGCCCGAGGCCGCACAGGCCGACCGGCGATGGATGGAGAAGGCTCTGGAACTGGCGCGCCGGGGGTTGTACACCACCGACCCCAATCCCCGCGTCGGGTGCTTTCTGGTCAAGGACGGCGAGTGCGTGGGCAGCGGCTGGCATTGGCGCGCCGGCGGAGCGCATGCCGAGGTCCGGGCGCTTGCCGAAGCGGGCGAACGGGCCCGGGGCGCCACCTGCTACGTGACGCTCGAGCCGTGCTCGCATACCGGGCGAACAGGGCCTTGCGCCGACGCGCTGCTGGCGGCGGGCGTGGTCCGGGTGGTATACGCGAGCGAGGATCCGAATGCCGCGGTGAGCGGCGAAGGCGCCCGGCGTCTGCGTGAGGCGGGCGTCGCGGCGGAGGGCGGTCTGCTGGAAACCCGGGCGCGGGAACTGAACCCCGGGTACTTCTCGCGCCGGGAGCGCGGGCGTCCCTGGGTGCGCGTGAAGCTGGCGGCCAGCCTGGACGGGCGCACCGCCCTGGCAAACCGCAAGAGCCGCTGGGTCACATCGCCCGAGGCCAGACAGGACGGTCATGGCTGGAGGGCGCGAAGCTCCGCCATCCTCACCGGAATCGAGACCCTGCTGGCTGACGACCCGCGCCTGGATGTCCGCCGTGACGATCTGGGCGCGGTCGAGCCGCCGGCCCGCGTGGTGCTCGACTCCAGCCTGAGAACTCCCGCCGGGGCGCGCGTGTTTTCACGTCCTGGCGCCGTCTATGTGCTGCACTGCGCCGCAAACGGAGAGCGCAGTCGCAGGCGAATCGCAAGCTTGCGCGCAGCCGGCGCCGAGGTGATGGATGTTCCGGCCGGAGAAGATGGGCGGGTGATGCTTGCCACGGCCATGGGTCTGCTGGCGGACCTCGAATTCAACGAAGTTCACGTGGAGGCAGGTGCGGTGCTGTGCGGCTCGCTGCTGCGCGAAGCCCTGATCGACGAGGTGATCCTCTACATGGCCCCGGTGCTTCTGGGCGATGGCGCCGCCGGGCTGTTTCGGTTCCCGCCGCTCGAGGACATGGCCCAGCGCCCTTCTTTCCGCGTGCGGGAAACGGCAAGAGTGGGGCCCGATGTGCGTTTGGTCCTGAGCCCTTTGGCGCACTGACATGTTCACGGGCCTGATCCGCAGCGTCGGCACGATAAGCCGCGTTGTCGCTTTCGAGGGAGGAGACCGGCGCCTCCATGTCGAGGCGCCGCGCATTGCGCCTTCCCTGCTCGAAACGGGGAGCAGCCTCTGTGTCAGCGGCGTCTGCCTCACGGTCGTTTCGCACCACAAGGGCAGGGTGGCGGTCCATGTTTCCTTCCGGACGCTCGCCGATACGGTTCTCGGAGAGTGGGATGCCGGACAGCAGGTCAACCTGGAACCTGCGCTCACCGCCGGCGATGCGCTCGGCGGCCACTTGGTAATGGGTCATGTGGACGGCGTCGCCGAAGTTGCGCGCCGGCGAGAGGAGGGCCGCTCGACGATCCTGGAGCTTGCCGCTCCGGGCGAACTGATGCCATTGGTCGCCTCCAAGGGATCGGTAGCCCTCAACGGGGTCTCCCTGACGGTCAACGATGCCGGCCCGGACGGTTTTTCTGTCAACGTTGTGCCACATACGCTCAAGGAAACCACGCTCGCCGACTGCCGGAGCGGCAGCCGGCTGAACCTCGAAATCGATATCATTGCGCGCTATGTCGCGCGCTTGCTGGGACGTTCCTGACTGAAGCCATGTTTTCCAGAACGGAAGAAATCATCGAGGAAATAGCCGCCGGACGCATGGTCATCATCGTTGACGACGAGCACCGCGAGAACGAGGGCGACCTGATCATGGCGGCCTCTCGGGTCACGGCGGGGGACATCAACTACATGAGCCTGCACGGGCGCGGGCTCATCTGTCTGACCCTGACCCCCGAGCACTGCCGGCAACTGCGTCTTCCCCTGATGGTGGCCGACACGAACGTGCAACGCAGCACCAATTTCACGATTTCCATCGAGGCGGCGGAGGGCGTGACCACCGGGATTTCCGCCCACGACCGCGCCCACACCATACGCGTGGCCGCCGCGCCCGGCGCGCGCCCGGAGGACCTGCGGCAGCCCGGCCACGTATTCCCGGTGATGGCCCAGCCCGGCGGTGTGCTGAGCCGGGCGGGGCACACCGAAGCCGGCTGCGATCTGGCTCGTCTGGCCCGCCTGCCGGCGGCGGCGGCGATCGTGGAAATCCTCAACGAGGACGGCACCATGGCGCGCCGCCCGCAACTGGAGAAGTTCGCCGCCGAACGGGGGTTGAAGATCGGCAGCATCGCCGATCTGATCCGCTACCGGCTGGCCAAGGACAAGTTCGTGGAACGGCTGGAGGAGCGGGAAGCGCGCACCCGGTTTGGCCCTTGCCGTCTGGTTGCCTACGAGGATCAGGTGGCCCGCACTGTGCATCTGGCGTTCGTGCATGGCAAGCTCGTCGAGTCCGCCGCGCCGCTGGTCCGGGTCCATGTGCAGAGCATCCTCAGGGACGCCGCCGGAGTCGAGGCGGACCTGGGCTGGCCGTTCGATTCCGCATTGCGGGAGATCTACGCTGCCAGGGCCGGCGTGGCGGTATTGCTTTGCTACGAGGAATCTCCGCGCGGAATGATGGCGGCGCTTGCTTCGCTCAACGGAAAGTCCAGGGCCGACCGCGAAGAGGTCACCGACCTGAGGACTATCGGGGCAGGGGCGCAAATCCTGCGTGACCTCGGTGTTACGCGGATGCGGGTTCTCGGCGCCCGGCGCAACATTCACGCCCTGTCGGGCTTTGGTCTGGAAATTGTCGAGTTCGTGGGGGCGGGAGACTGAGGCCATGGTGCTGGAAACGGCGAGCCTCAAGGTCCTGGTCGTCACGGCGGACTTCTACGAGAAACTGGCCGCCCGCCTGGAGCAGGGCGCGCGCGAGGTCTTGCGGGACGCGGGGATGGCGCAAGAGCGCATCGTGATGCGGCGCGTGCCCGGCTGCTGGGAACTTCCGCTGGCCGTCCAGCGACTGATTCGACGCCATTCCCCGGACGGGGCGGTAGCGCTGGGCGCGGTAATCCGGGGCGAAACGGACCACTACGAGCATATTGCCCGCGAAGCCTGTTCGGGCCTGATGCGGGTGGGCCTGGAAGAGGGCGTTGCTGTAGGGTTGGGGGTCCTGACCTGCGAGACCTACGAGCAGGCCGCCGCGCGCTGTCGCGCGTCCCCGGGAGGCGACAACAAGGGCAGGGAGGCAGCCTGCGCCGTGTTGCGCCTGCTTTCGGTCGATTCCTGAGTCATGCGTTGGGAACGCCGTCGCCGGGCACGCCGGCTTTTGGTGCAGGCCTTGTACCAGCAACAGTTGACCGGGGACGCCGCGGATGACATTGCGGAACAGCTGGCGCAGCGCAGGGAATACGCCCGCGCCGACACCGGGTTCTTCGAGCGCCTGCTGCGAGACGTATGCCGTCGCACCGACGAGCTGGACCGGGAGATCGCCCTGGCCAGCGATATTCCGCCGGAGCGCATCGATCCTGTGGAGCGGGCAATACTGTGGAGCGCGCTCGCCGA
Organism: Gammaproteobacteria bacterium; assembly: GCA_965115835.1. Classification (GTDB taxonomy): domain Bacteria; phylum Pseudomonadota; class Gammaproteobacteria; order Steroidobacterales; family Foliamicaceae; genus Foliamicus. The sequence goes on along the minus strand of OZ220471.1, from coordinate 773,572 downwards.
ATTGCAGGCGCAGGAGGTGAGTGGCGCGGTGGCCATCAACGAAGCGATAGAGCTTGCCCGCGAGTTCGGCGCGGAGCACAGCTATCGCTTCGTCAATGCGGTTCTGGACCGGTGGGTCAGGGACCGGACGCCTGCCCGTCTCTCGCCGGTTTCCGACGATGCCGAATGAGGAATCCACGGAAGATCGGCTGATCGCGTCCTTGTTTGCGCGCCATTCGGCGGATGGCGAGAGCGTGCTTGAGGGACCGGGTGACGACGCAGCCGTGGTGCGCTGCCCCGCTGGCGAGGAACTGCTCATTACCGTGGACACGCTCAACGAGGGTGTCCACTTTCCTGCCGGCGCGCCGGCGCATTCCATCGGCCACCGCGCCCTGGCCGTGAGCCTGAGCGATCTGGCGGCCATGGGCGCCCGGCCATTGTGGGCGGTGGTGACGCTATCGGTTCCGGCGGCCGAGGCGGACTGGCTCGAGGATTTTGCCGGCGGTCTTTTTACGCTGGCTGATCGCTTCGGCGTTCGGATCGTGGGAGGCGATCTTGCACGGGGGCCGCTCACCGTTACGGTGGCGGCGCATGGATCCGCCAGACGCTCCCGTATTCTCTCCCGCACCGGCGCCGGCGCCGGCGACGGGATCTGGGTCTCGGGTTTTCTGGGCGACGCCGCAGCGGGCCTGACGGTGCTCCGGGAACGCCTGAAACTTGCGTCTTCCGCCACAGAAGGAAGCCATCGAGCCGGGCTCCGGCAGCTCTCATTCCATGAGACGGGAAAAGCCGGCCCCCTGGAGGAAGCGCTGACTCGACGGTTCTGTTACCCGTATCCGCTCGTCGAACTGGGCCTCCGACTGCCGGGTATCGCCAGCGCCTGCATGGACCTTTCCGACGGTCTGGCCGTGGACTTGCCACGCTTGCTGCGCAGCAATGGCCTGGCGGCGCGGGTGCGTCTGGAACAGGCGCCCATCTCCCGGGAGCTGAGGGCGTTCGCGGATCTCGAGCAAGCCCGGCGCCTCGCCATCTGCGGCGGTGACGATTACGAACTCCTGTTTGCGGTTCCCGCCGCACTGGAAAATCGCCTGGATGGCGTATCCCCCGGGGTTCCATTGACCCGTATCGGCGAAACACACGAAGGCGAGGGCCTCGAGATCACCTGCAATGGCCAGCCCTGGGATGCGGGGCAGGGCGCTTTTTCACACTTCGCGTGACCGGCCGGGCGCTTCGATGGGCCGGTTCCGGCCTGGGCCTGGGCTTTCTGCCGGCGGCGCCCGGCACCTGGGGAAGCTTGGGGGGCATGACTCTCTGGTGGCTGACGCTGCCCCTGGGACTGCCGCTTCAGGTTCTGCTGCTGGCGCTCGCAGTCGTACCGGCTGCCCGGGTCTGTGGCGCCTGCGCACGAAAGGCAGGAGAGCGCGACCCGTCCTTCGTGGTCCTCGACGAGATCCTGGGCATGTATCTGGCGCTGTTGTTCCTGAAACCCTCGTGGTGGTGGGCCGGGGCGGCCCTTGTCCTGTTCCGGGTTCTGGACATCGCCAAGCCCTGGCCGGTGAACCGGATGGAAAGATGCCAGCCCGAAGGCCTGGCGATCCTCCTGGATGATCTGGTTGCCGGGGCCATTTCGGGGATGACTCTCCTTGCGGTCAGGATGCTGATTGCATGAATCGCCGGCCATGCGGATTCCTGGCTCTCGCGCAGCCGGCATTGCAGGCCGGCTATTCGCCCACAATCGGATTGATCAGGCTGCCAATGCCGTCAATACTCACCTCCACCGTATCCCCCGGCTGAATGTCCGACAGTCCACAGGGAGTGCCCGTGGAGATGATGGCGCCGGGCGCCAGGGTCATGAACCGGGAAAACCATTCGATCAGTGCGGGAATGTCGAAAATCAGGTCGCGCGTGTTGCCGTCCTGTCTCAGTTCTCCATTCACGAGCGTCCGAATGGAAAGTTCATGCGGGTTGGGGACCTCGGCGGCATCCACGATCCACGGGCCCACCGGACCGAAGGTATCGAAACCCTTGGCCTTGATGGGCGGGCGATAGAAATTGCCCACAAAGTCGCGTACTGTGAAGTCGTTGCAGATCGTGTAGCCGGATACGCAGTCCATCGCCTGGTCCCGTCCGACCCGGCGCGCGGCGCGCCCGATCACCACGCCGAGCTCTCCTTCGTAATGCATGTACCGAACCCCTGCCGGACGTACCACAGGGGCCTGGTGCCCCACCACCGATGAAGGATTCTTGATGAATGGAATGGGTTCTTCGGGCAGTTTCGCGAACTTCAGTTCGCGCGCATGGTCGGCGAAGTTGAGGGCCAGACCATAGATCACGGTATGCGGCGGCGGCAGCCAGCGCCACTCGTCCGGCGCCAGCGTCCGGCCCGCAAGGTCGCGGAAACTGCCGCCCGCGCCCACTTGCACCACATGCGCTTCGCCGTCTGCTTCAATCCTTGCCGTCTTCATGCCAGTTCCACCTCCAGTCGGGTAAAGAAATCAAGGCTCTCGGGGTTGGCCAGGGCATCCCTGTTGCCGGGTTCGCGTCCGTGTATCAACTCCCGTACCGCCAGCTCGCTGAGCTTGCCGTTGACAGTGCGCGGCAGGTCCGGGGCCGCGATGATCCGGGCCGGAACGTGCCGGGGGCTGGCCTGCTGGCGCAGCGCGCTGCGCACCTTCTCCTCCAGCGCTTCCGTCAATTCCGCATCCTCTTTCAAACGCAGGAACAGGATAATACGGGTATCGCCCTGGTATTGCTGGCCAACAGCCAGCGCTTCCCGGATCTCCTCCATGGCTTCCACTACCCGGTATATTTCCGCGGCGCCGATGCGGGCGCCGCGGGGGTTCAGCACGGCATCGGAACGCCCATGGATGATCACGCCGTCCCGGGCCGTGATTTCCGCGTAGTCGCCGTGCGTCCACACGCCCGGAAAACGATCGAAGTAGGCGCGCTGATACTTCTCCCCGCCGGGATCGTTCAGGAAACCCAGGGGCATGGAAGGAAAGGGGCGCGTGCAGACCAGTTCGCCCGCGCGTTCGCGTAAGGCTCGCCCGTCGTCGTCGAAAACTGCCACGGCCATTCCCAGCGCCCGGCATTGCATTTCGCCCCGGTACACGCCCAGCATCGGATTCCCGGTCGCGAAACAGCCCAGCAGGTCCGTGCCGCCGGCGATCGAGGCCAGCATGATGTCCCCGGCGATTTCGCGATAGACATAGTCGTAGCCTTGCGGCGCAAGCGGCGAACCGGTGGACAGGAGGGTATGCAGTGCGGAAAGGTCGAATTTGGCGCCCGGGCGTTCGCCCGCATCCTCCATGGCCTTCAGATAGGCGGCGCTGGCGCCGAAGATCGTGATCCTTTCCTCGGCCGCCATTTTCCACAGGGCGCCCGGCGAAGGGTGCAGCGGGGAGCCTTCATGGAGAATCAGGGTGGCGCCGGTCGCCAATCCGCTCACCAGCCAGTTCCACATCATCCAGCCGCAGGTCGTCAGGTAATACATCCTGTCGCCGGCAGTCAGCCCGATGTGCAGCCGGTGTTCCTTGAGGTGCTGCAGCAGCGTGCCGCCGGCGCGATGAACGATGCGCTTGGGCGCACCCGTGGTGCCGGAGGAAAAGACCACATAGAGCGGATGATCGAAGCTCAGCGATTCATGCTTCAGGGGTCCGGAGGTTCCGAACTCCTGAAACCGCGTTATCCCCGCGCCCGAGGCCGGGGGTTGTCGCTTGCCGGAGTTCGGCGCCAGCAGCGTTGCGCGCAAATCGGGCAGACCCTTGCGGATTGCCTCCAGTTCGTCGCTTCGATCCAGGAACTGTCCACGCCAGCAATAGCCGCCCGCAGCAAGCAATACCCTGGGGCGCAGCGGGCCGAACCGTTCCAGGACTGCGGGAACTCCGAAGTCCTGGGAGCAGGAACTGAATACCGCTCCCAGGCTGGCGGCAGCCAGCATGAAGACCACGGTTTCCAGGTGGTTCGGCATCCATGCCGCCACACAATCGCCCTTTCCTGTCCCGAGCTCCGCAAGACCGCCGGCAATCCGTGCGACTTCCTCGCGCAACCGGCCGTAGCTCATTTCCGTCCGGTTGCCGGATTCGTCGCGGCAGATCAGCGCAATGCGTGAGCCGTGCTGCCACAACAGGTTGTCCGCGAAGTTCAACCGCGCCCCGGTGAACCATTCGGCGTCCTGCAGGCGCTCGCCCTCCGTGAGAATGGCCGATGGCGCCCGGCTGGCGCGGATTTCGCAGAATCGCCACAGCCGTCCCCAGAAGTCGTCCGGCTCCTCCACGGACCAGCGATGCAGGGAAGGGTAGTCCGAAAATCCCGCTTCCCGCATGAAGCGCGCCATGGCGCTGGCGCACAAGCGTTCCGGCGATGGCTTCCACAGAAGCCCGCTCACGGCGCCGTTACCGTCCCGGAGCGCCCCGGCCGGGAGAGGGCGGGCTTTTCTCCTTCCCCCGACCCTGCATGGCTCTTGCGGCTCCCGGGGAAGCGCCAGGGCTCCCGCGGGGCCTTGTCGATCAGAAGCTCCAGTCCAGCTGCACGCCGATTGTGCGCAGATCCTGCGGCGCCAGCATCAGGCCGTGGATGTTGAACACGAAGCCGGTGAACTTCGTGAAGTCGGTGTACCGAACGGCGCCCACCCAGGTGTCCTGCTCCAGGGCGTTGTTCACGAACAGCTCCACGCGCAGGTTGTCGCGCTCGACACCGGCGCGCAGATTGGTCATCCAGTAGCCGTCCAGCCGGGCAAGGTTGCCGCCGTCGCCGGCCCAGGTCTTTCCGTAGTACATGGAGTCGATGCGCGAGAAAAAGTCCCAATCGGCCGTCAGCGTGTCGGTGTAGCCGAGGACAAGGTTGCCCATCAGTTCGGGATAGCGCCCCGACTGATTGCCCGTCAGGTTGCGGCTGCCGGTAATGTCCTGAACGAAGGTCGCCGCAAAGGTCGTGTATTCGTTGTCCTGCCACGCCACGTTGGCGGCAACGGACCAGTTGTCGTCCAGGGCCCAGGAACTCTCCAGCTCCACTCCCCAGAGTTTCGAGTCGCCCGGGAAATTGAATTCCAGCGTACGCGGTTGCTGCTGCGGCCCTGCCACGCCATCGCGCATGGCGGGGTCCGGATCGTCCTGGTAATAGACCACGAAGTTGCTGAACAACTGCGCTGTCCACTTGTAGTAGTAGGCCGCTGCGTTGATCTGGCCGCGCCCGCCCGCAAGGGAAATCTTGACGCCTGCCTCGAGTGCGTCCAGTTCCTGCGTCGGGGTGGACTCTCCGGCCTCCGGAGCCTTGCGCCGGATCTGGTCGTACTCGGACTCCGTGCTGGGCCGGCCCGTATCGCGGTCCACATACGGCTCCCTGAACGCCTCGCGCGAGGCGTTGATCAGGTTGGTATTCAGGACGCCGGGAAGCACCCCGCGCGAGTAGCTGGCGTAGAGGTTGGTGTTGTCATTCGGCTGCCAGCGCAGGATGACGCGCGGAATGAGTTCGTTGTAATCCGCGCCGATCCCCGCGGTAATCCGCTGGTCAGCCATGTAGCGCGCCTCGAGATCCAGCGTGAACTGCGGCCCCAGCGGAACGGTGGCCGCGGCAAACACGCCGCGTGTCTTCGCCGTTTCGCCCTGGGTGGGGGGCAGGGTTACGGACAGCGGACCAAAGCACCCGGCGGCTTCCGGGAAAAAGCAGGCCACCACCACATCGCCGCCCACTCCCGACAGGGCGATTTCCTGCTTGAACCAGCTGGCGCCGACCAGCCAGCCGATGCGACTGTCAGGCGAGGAGGCGAGGCGCAGCTCTACACCCCGGTCTTCGTTTCTCTGCGGGTCGGAGGTCCAGAAAGACTCGAAATCGGTCATGTCGAAATCGCGAATCCAGTTCACCCCGTGGTCGTTGTACGAGGCCTTGAAGGCGAGCGCCATCCCGTTGGCAAACCCGTAATCGAGTTCCAGACTGGAGCGCAGGATCTCGCGGCTCATGCCCATGGTGCGGCGCGCCGGCACGCCATCGAGCGTGGTCTTGTCAACCAGATTCTCGACCAGCCAGTTGGAGCAGTCCTCCGGGCAGCGTTCGGGGTGGGTAATGCGCGTCAGGATTGCCGGGTACAGCGATGTGTTCACGGAGACATTCGGCGCTCCGGGTTGGCCGGGAAGCGGTATGCGGCCGCAGATGTATTGCCTGGGGTTGAGCGTCGCCATGTTGCCGTTGTCGTCCGGCCGGCGGATCGAGGTCCCGGTACAGGTGTCCCAGGCGGACCCCGGCAGGTAAGCGATCGCCGGAGGACCGTCGTCGTCTTCATGGTAGAAGAGACGCAAGCGGCCGCTGAGGTTGTCGCTCGGCGTTGCGAACAGGGTCAGGCTGGCGGACTGCGAGGACTCTTCGCCCAGCCCCCCCCCGTCACTGGCAATATACATCGCGCCCTTGTTGTAGTGGCTCAACCCGAGCTGCCAGCCGAGCCGGTTTTCCACCAGGGGGCCGCCGATACTGGCGCCGATGCTGGTCTGGTCGAACCGGCCTGTCGATGCCCGCACCTTGCCGCCGAATTCCGTCAGGCTCGGATTGCGGGTGACGTAGTTGATGGCGCCCGAGAACGTGTTACGGCCGAAGAATGCGGACTGCGGGCCCTTGATGACCTCGACACGCTCCACATCGAGCATGGGGATGGACTGCGAGCCTCCGGTCACGTACACGCCATCGATAAACAGGCCGGCCAATTGCTGGTGGGGAGAACCCCGCGGCGGGGACATGCCCCGGAAGCGAATTACCGTGTTCTGCCGTCCGGGGCGGTTGCTGGCTATGTTGTCCTGGAACGACAATCCTGTCGTCTGCATGGAGATGTCGCCCAGGGTTTCCAGCCCCGCACGACTCAGATCCTCCGCGGTAAACACCGTGATCGAAAGTGGCGCGTCCAGCAGCGATTCGTCGCGCTTGCGCGCCGTGACGATGATTTCCTCCAGTTCCTGCGCGAACGCTCCCGGCGAAAAGCCGAGCGCAAGCGCGAGAATCACGGCGCCCAGACGGCGACAAGCCTTGGTCAACTCCATTCAGTCTTCCTCCCCGTACTGACAGTACAAGACGACCCATGAAACAGCGGATGATAATAGCATGCAGGCTTGGCCACGCTCCCCGCAAGCCTTGTGTACACTGCCCGCGCGATGCGCAACCGCGAAAGCATGGAATTCGACGTGATCGTGGTGGGTGGCGGCCCCTGCGGTCTTGCGGCGTCGATTCGTCTGGCCCAGCTCGCCCGGGCGAACCGGCGCGACCTGAATATCTGCCTGCTGGAGAAGGGCGCGGAAATCGGCGCGCACATCGTCTCCGGCGCAGTGATCGAGTCCCGCGCCCTCGACGAGCTGCTCCCCGGCTGGAGCGGATCAGGCGCTCCGCCGGCCACGCCGGTCCGCAGCGACGACTTCCATTGGCTGCTCTCGCCCCGACGTTCGCTGAAGCTGCCGGGGCCGTTCATCCCTTATCCGATGCGCAATCACGGCAACTTCATCGTCAGCCTGGGCGCCCTCTGTCGCTGGCTTGGCGAGCAGGCCCTGGCCCTGGGCGTCAACGTGTTCCCCGGCTTCCCGGCCTCCGAAATCCTCTACGAGAACGGTCAGGTCGCCGGGGTGGCGACGGGCGAAATGGGCCGCTCCGGGGAGGGTGTGGAGAAACCGGGCTACGACCCCGGAATCGAGTTGCGCGCCCCGTACACGATATTCGCGGAGGGTTGTCGCGGCAGCCTGGGCAAGGAGCTGATGAAGCGCTTCGAGCTCACGAAGAACTGCGATCCCCAGCACTACGGCATCGGCCTCAAGGAGGTCTGGCGGGCGCCGGAGGGGCGGCACACTCCCGGGGCCGTGGTCCACACGCTCGGCTGGCCACTCTCCCCTGCCACCGAGGGCGGCGGATTCCTGTACCACGCGCACGGGGGGCAAATCCATCTCGGGTTTATCGTGGCCCTGAACTACAGCAATCCGCACCTGGACCCCTTTGCGGAGTTTCAGCGCTGGAAGCATCACCCGCGAATCCGGGAAGTCATCGAGGGCGGGGAACGCATTGCCTGGGGCGCGCGAGCCGTCAACAAGGGAGGCCTGCAATCGCTGCCCGGACTGGTATGCCCCGGCGGCTTGCTGGCAGGATGCGAGGCCGGTTTTCTCAATGGCGCCAAGATCAAGGGCAGCCACACCGCCATGAAGACCGGCATGCTGGCGGCGGAATCGGTATTCGAGGCCCTCGCCGGCGGCGACCCCCCCGCAGTTCTGGAAAACTACGAACAAGCGGTACAGCGATCCTGGGTGCGTGAGGAGCTGTGGAAGGCGCGCAACTTCGGCCCGGCCCAGCACAAGTTCGGTCTGCTTGGGGGTTCGGCGTTCATCTGGCTGGACCAGAACGTATTTCGCGGCCGGCTTCCGCTTACGCTGCGCAACCGGGAGCCGGATCACGCCGCCTTGCGTCCGGCCTCCGGATCACGCCGGATCGACTACCCGAAGCCGGACGGCAAGCTGAGCTTCGACCGCCTGTCGTCCGTATACCTGTCGTCCACCCACCACGAAGAGGACCAGCCCTGCCATCTGACGCTTGCGGATTCCGCAATTCCAATCCGCGACAACCTGCCCCGCTTCGATGAACCGGCGCAACGCTATTGCCCGGCAGCGGTCTACGAAGTGGCGCGTGAGGACGGGGAGCCTCGCTTCGTGATCAACGCCCCCAATTGCATTCATTGCAAGACCTGCGACATCAAGGATCCCGCGCAGAACATCGATTGGGTCACGCCCGAGGGCGGCGGCGGCCCCAACTATTCCGAAATGTAGCGCTGCCGGCCGGACGCGCCCGGAGCGCTGCCCGGGCGATCAGGGGACCTCGATCGCGGTGGCCACAGCCTCGCCGCCGCCAATGCACAAGGCGGCCACGCCCCGTCCGCCGCCGCGATCCCGCAGGGCGTGGATCAGCGTGACGAGGATCCGGGCCCCGCTGGCGCCTATCGGGTGGCCCAGCGCGCAGGCTCCGCCCCGAGCATTCACCCTGTCGGGCGGCAAGTCCAGGTCCCTGATCGCGGCCATCGTGACGCAGGCAAAGGCTTCGTTGATCTCGAAGAGGTCGATGTCGCTGCTTTTCCAGCCCGCCCTGTCCAGACATCTTGCAATTGCCGGCCCGGGCGCCGTCGTGAACCATTCCGGCGTCTGCGCGTGCGTGGCGTGGGCCACGACGCGCGCCAGGGGTTGCACGCCGAGCTCGCGGGCTCGCGTTGCGCTCAGCAGAAGCAGAGCCGCCGCGCCGTCGGATATCGATGAACTGGAGGCAGCCGTCACTGTGCCGTCGGGCGCGAACGCCGGGCGCATGGACGGAATCCGGTCCGGGTTGCAGCGCCCCGGCTCCTCGTCCTCGCGCACCTCGACCGTTGCGCCGCGGCGCTGGTACTGCAATGGCGCTATTTCCTTCGAGAACGCGGCTGCCGATTGCCGCGCGCGGCGTACCGATTCGATTGCGAAGTCGTCCTGCTGCTGTCGGGTAAAGCCGTAGCGGCGCGCGGTCTGCTCGGCAAAGTGACCCATCATCTCCCCGTCATGGGGATTTTGCAGACCGTCCAGAAACATGTGATCCCGGAGCGCCTTGTGGCCCATGCGCAGTCCGCTACGCGCCTTCTCGACCAGGTACGGGGCGTTGGACATCGACTCCATGCCCCCGGCCACGATCATCAGGTCCGGATTCGCAAGAATCCGGTCATGCGCCAGCATGACCGAAAAAAGGCCCGAACCGCATACCTTGCCGATGGTCGCGCATGGCGTGCCCATGTCCATGCCGGCGCCCAGCGCCGCCTGACGGGCCGGGGCCTGTCCCAGGCCTGCCGGCAACACGCAACCCATCAGCACTTCGCCGATTTCTGGCGGCTGGCGGCCAGCGTCATCAACGCAGGCTCGAATGGCGGCGCTGCCCAGCTCGGTGGCGGGGATCGGGGCCAGGACGCCCAGCATGGATCCTATCGGAGTGCGCCGCGCAGCGGCGATAACGGTGGGTGGGTGTGTTTGTTTCATGGGTGCGAAGTAGCGGTTCGCCGCGCAACCGTAGTTGTTTTATGTTATTTTGACATCAGGGAGATAGGGTAGGGGTAACATGCATCAATCAGCATTGAAAAGCATCGGAGCATCCTCCATTGTAGCGCTGGCATCGGGGCTCTTGCTGTGCGCCGGTGTTGCGATGGCGGATCAGCGCGTCAACGAAATGCTGGCGCTGCAACAGGGCGCCACAGCTGCCGACCGTCAGGCGCAGGTCGAAATCGACGGTCTTGCCGACGCCACCCAGGAAGCCATAGGCGAATACCGCGTCCGTCTTCAGGAACTCGACCGGATCCGGCGCTACAACGACAATCTCCAGCGCATCATCGACGATCAGGAACGCGAGAAGGCTTCGCTTGCTCGCCAGATCGACGAATTCGGCGACCTGGAGCAGGGGATTGTGCCTCTTCTCATGGACATGGTCGAGGATCTGGACCGTTTCGTGAATCTGGATGTGCCCTTCGGGATCAAGGTTCGGCGACAAATGGTTGCGGGGCTGCGCGAACTGATGGACCGCAGCGACGTGAGCATCGCGGAAAAGTACAGGAACATCATGGGCGCCTACATCGGGGAAACTTCCGTGGGCAGGAACATGGTTTCCTATTTGGGCGATCTGGAAATTGACGGGGTTTCCCGAAACGTGAATTTTCTCAGCGTGGGACGGGTGCTGCTGGCCTACCAGACCCCGGACCGGGAGCAGACGGGCTACTGGGACAACAGGGCGCGGGAATGGCGTCCCCTGGACAACAGCTATCGCGGGCCGATCATGCAGGGCATCCGCATGGCGCAAAAGCTCGCGCCGCCGGATCTTCTGGTCATCCCGGTTGCGGCGCCGGAGGGAGAGCAGCCATGAAGCGCGTACTGCCCCAGGCGGCCGCAGTGCTGTTTCTGGCCGGTTCGGCCATCGCGCAGGATGCCGCACAGGAACCCGAATCCCCGCCGCCGACAGACACGGTGCTGGAATTGCTGGAGCTGGTGCGGCTCGAAGCCAGCGAGGGTTCGCAGGCCAACAGGGAGAGAGTGGAGCGTTTCCGGCAAATGCGCAATGAGCGCCAGCGCCTGCTGGAGGAGGTTTCGCGGGAGTTGGCGGCCGAGGAGAGGCGCAGCGTCTCGTTGAACCGGCGTTTCGAGCAGAATGAAGCGGATCTGGCGGACCGACAGGAGCAGCTGGAAATCCGCATCGGCAATTTCGGGGAATTGTTCGGCGTGGTCCGGGACATGGTGGGTAACACCATGGAGATGGTGGAATCGTCCCTGATTTCCGCCCAGTACCCGCAGCGTGTCGAGCAGCTTGCGGATTTGTCCGATATCAACGAACTGCCCAGCCTGGGAGACATGCGCCGGATTCAGCTGGCGCTTCTGGAGGAGATGGCCGAGTCCAGTCAGGTGGCGCGTTTCGATGCGGAGATCACCGATCCGTCCGGACGGAAAAAGCAGGGCGAGGTCATTCGCGTGGGCTCCTTCGTGCTGGTTCATGACGGAGCATTCCTCACCCGTAACCCGGCGACCGGCGCGCTGCAAATTCTTCCGCGCCAGCCGGCCGGTCGCTTCGTCAATATGGCGGAGGATCTCGGGAAAGCGTCCTCGGGCATTGTGAAAATGGCCATTGATCCCTCCCGGGGGCAACTGCTTGGATTGCTCATCCAGGCCCCCAATGTTGCCGAACGGATCCAGCAAGGCGGCTATGTGGGCTACACGATCATCGGCATGGGCGCCGTGGGATTGCTGATCGCCCTTTGGAGAATGTTCGTGTTGCAAGGCGCCGGGCGGCGCATACGATCGCAGTTGCGCGACCCGGCGGCGCGCGACGACAACGCGCTGGGGCGGATCTTCCTTGTGCATGAGGAGCATCGCTCCGGAAATCTCGATGCGCTGGCCCTGAAGCTGGACGAGGCCATCATGCGCGAAGCGCCCGCACTGGAGCGTTATCAGGGCATCATCAAGGTATTCGCCGCGGTGGCGCCGCTGTTGGGTCTCTTGGGCACGGTAGTGGGCATGATCATCACATTCCAGCAGCTGACGCTTTTCGGAACGGGCGACCCCAAGCTGATGGCCGGCGGAATTTCGCAGGCGCTGATCACCACGGTACTGGGCCTGATTGTCGCCATTCCCCTGGTGCTGCTGCACAGCGTGGTTTCGAGTTCCAGCCAGGGTCTGGTGGAGATCCTCGAAGAGCAGAGCGCCGGGCTGATTGCCCGCAAGGCGGACGACGACGCCCAGGCCGCGGCGTCCTGATTGCGGGCGGTCAGGCGCAATGACCTTCGCAATGGACGCCTGGGCTTCCATCCGGGGCTTTTTCGAGCTGGGCGGTCCGGTGCTGTACGGCATTCTGTTCGTGACCATGTTGATGTGGACGCTCATTGTTGAACGGTTGTGGTATTTCCTTGCGGTGCTGCCGGAAGAGATGCGCGCCGCGAGACATCTCTGGGAGAGCGGGCGGCGCGACGGCTCCTGGCTGGCCAGCAACCAGCGCCGCCTGATTCTTTCCGAGGTTGGCCTGAGCGCCCGCCGCAACCTGGGGCTGATTCAGACCCTCATGCAGATCCTGCCGCTGCTGGGACTGCTGGGCACCGTGTGGGGCATGGTGCAGGTGTTCGAGATCATGACGGTGTTCGGCACCGGCAATGCGCGGCTGATGGCCGGAGGCGTTTCCCAGGCGACCATACCGACGATGTCCGGGCTGGTGGCCGCCCTGTCGGGGCTGTACCTTGCAGCGTGGCTCAGGCAGCGCGCCAGGCTGAAGATGGGGGAGCTGGAAGATGCGCTGGAAATGCGGTTCGAGCCCGCGCCGGCGGGAGCGAGCGCATGATAGCGCGCAAACGTCGCGGGCGAACGGCGGACGAGGCGGATATCAACATCACGCCGATGCTGGACATCGTGTTCATCATGCTCATTTTCTTTATCGTGACCACCTCCTTCGTCAAGGAGTTGGGGGTGGATCTGGACAGGCCGTCCAACGCTCCTGTAAAGGAGAAGAAGCGATCGGAAGTGATTCCGGTGCGCATCGACGCTTTCGGGCAGGTGTTTGTGGAGGAGCGGCTGGTGCATATCGGGGCGGTGCGGGCCAATATCATGTCCGGGCTGGCGCGCAAACCCGACGCGACGGTAGTCGTCATTGCCGACCGGGATGCCGACTCCGGCTATATTGTCGGCGTTGTCGATCAGGCTCGCGTGGCGGGCGCAACCAAGGTCTCGCTGGCCGCCTCGTCGCGATAGGAGTCCGCGCCATGCCTCAAATCAAAAGACGCAAGACGGAGGAAGAAGGCGACATCAACATCACGCCGATGCTGGACATCGTGTTCATCATGCTCATTTTCTTCATCGTGACCACCTCCTTCGTCAAGGAGCCGGGGATATTCGTCACCAAGCCCTTCGCGCAAACGGCGGCCACCAAGGACAGGGGCAACATATTGATCGCGGTGTCCCCCAACGATCACATCTGGATCAACAAGAAACGGGTCGAACTGCATGGCGTTCGGCAACTGGTCGAGGTGGCGCGCGCCGAGTACCCCGAGAGCAGCGCCATCATCGTGGCGGATCATCGCGCCTCTACCGGCCTGGTGATCGACCTGATGGATCAGATCCGGTCCGCCGGCGTGACCAGCGTCGCACTGGCTGCGGATGGAGGCGACCGGACGTGAGCAGGACCCGATGGCGGTTGCTTGGCTCTGCGTCGGGAGGCGTATTGGTTGCGCTCCTGCTGTTCCTTTTCATGAACACGCTGATCAGTGGCGGTCGGGGGCAGAAGGCGGCAGGCGCGACAGGACAGATCGTAGACCTGATTCGTGTTCAGGAGGACGACATCGTGCAGACCAAGCGGCGGGTCCGGCCCAAGAAGCCGCCTCCGCCCAAGGACCCTCCGCCTCCCCCCAAGCTCAGGGTTCCCGACGAGTCCAAGCCGCAGCACAACCCGATGCGGCTCGACCTTCCGAATATCGACATTTCCGGCGCGGCCGGAGGCGGCCCTTTCATCGGGACGTGGGAGCCGGGCGATCCCGCGGCCGAGGGGGAAGTCATCCCCATCGTTCGTATCGACCCGCAGTATCCGCGCGAAGCATTGATAGACGGCACCGAGGGCTACGTGAAGTTCAGGGTGCTGATTGGAACGGATGGCAGCGTGATCGACGTGAAGGTTACCGAAGCCGCGCCGGGGCGGCTTTTCGTGCGCAACGCGATACGCGCGGTGCGGCGCTGGAAATTCAAGCCGCGGGTTGTGGACGGCACTCCGGTGGAACGCTGGGCCTCGACCTCCATCGAGTTCTCCCTGGATAACTGAGATGGCCGGAAGACTGACTGCCTTGCTCGCCGCGCTGCTGCTTGCGCCAGCGGTGGGCGCGCCGGATGACGGCGGCGGCTTGCCCTCATGGCATCCGCTGCGCCCGGACCGGGTGGCCGATGAGCGGAAAGAGCCGCCAAGTTCCATGAACGAGAGCTTCTACCGGCGACTGGCGCGCGCGCACGAGTTGCTGGACGAGGAGAACCTCACCGAAGCGCTGGAGTTGATGGACCGGATTCGCACCGACCGTCTCAGCGATTATGAAGGCGCCCAGCTTTATCAGACCTACGGCTTTGTCTACTCGCAACTGGACCGGGAAGACGAGGCTTTCGAGGCCTTCGGGAAATGCCTGGAGCTGGACGCCCTGCCCACTCCGGTGCAGCAGGGCATCGTGTACTCGATAGCCGGCTATTACGCGGGCCAGGAACGCTTCGACGAGTCCAACGAGACCCTCATGCTCTGGTTTCGCTATCAGGCCGAGCCTGCTATTCCGGACGCCTATATCCTGATGGGCGCCAATTTCGCCCAGCGCGAAATGATGCGCGAAGCCCTGCCGTATGTGGTTCGCGCCAATCAGCTTGCGAAAGAGCCCAACGAGAGCTGGCGCAACCTCCAACTCGCGGTCCATGTGGAATTGGGGCAGTTCCCCAAGGCCATCGATCTGCTCAAGGAGAATATCGGCATCTGGCCCGACAACTTGCGCAACTACATTGTGCTTTCCAGCTTGTACATGCAGATCGAAAACGATGAGAGCGCGGAGGCGGCGCTTTCGATCCCCTGGTTCCGCGGCATGCTGGTTGCGGAAGCCGATATTCTCAACCTTGCCCGGCTGAACCTGTTTCTCCAGAATCCCGCGCGCGCCGGGATGGTGCTTGAAGAAGCCATGGGACGCGGCCATGTCGAGGAAGATCTCGATAATCTCCGCGTACTGTTGAATGCCTGGACCATGGCCCGGGAGATGGACCGCGCGGTCGATACCATCGACAAGCTGGCGCAGCTTTCCGAAGACGGCGAGTACTACCACCGCAAGGCGATGCTGCTCAACGAGAGTGGCGATTGGGAAGGGGTGGTGGAATCCTGCCGGCTGGCCCTGGAAAAAGGCAATCTGGACCGCCCCGGGGATGTCTGGGTGCTCCAGGGTGTGGCGTTGGCGGAGTTGCGCCGCTTCGACGAGGCCATCCAGGCTTTCGAGAGCGCCAAGGCGAACAACGGTAACGACGCCAGCGTCCGCCGCAACGCCAATGCCTGGATCGGTTACGTCAGGGACCGCACCGGCGAGGCCGAGACCTCCTGAGCGCGCCCGGACGAAGCGCCGCAAACACCGGGCTTATTCTTCCCCCAGGGCGTCAGCCATCGCTGCGTGGCATTTTTCGGAAAGTTGTTCCGCCCGGTTCGCGTGGCTCCGGTTGCCTGCCGCCCGCAGCGGCTCCAGCAGGCGCACCCTTATGCGCGAAGGGGTAAAGCGCCAGGAACCGGACGGCAGCAGGCGCCGGCAGCCGCGTATCGCCATGGGTACAACCGGCATCCCTCCGGTTGCCGCGGCGGCAAATGCGCCGGAGCGAAACGGCAGCAAGCCCGGCTCGCGCCGAAACGTTCCTTCGGGGAAGATGGCCAGCGACTGTCCGGCCCGGGCTGCCTTGAGCATGGCCCGTACGTCGGCGATGCGCCCGGCGCCTTCATCCCGCTCCACAAACAGGGCGCCAATCCGGCTGAGCGTCCGTCCCGCCAGCGGCGCTTGTCTGATTTCGCGCTTTATGACCAGACGGAAGCGGGTCGGCAGGATGGCGCACAGCAGAACGCCATCGGCAAAACTGGCATGATTGGCGGCAACCACGCAGGGTTCGGCCGGCAGGTTCCGAAGGCCGCTTACTCGCGGCCACGCTCCGCCAAGCCGAAAGATGAGCCGCGAAGCGGCTCGCGCACACTTCCTGCAGCGCTCTTCGCCGGGAATGACCTGTATCGCCAGCGCCGCGGTCAACGCACAGGCGCAGAAGACCGTCCAGCCCCACAGTGTGTACGCCCATGTCCGCAAGCGATCCATATGGGGGAAATTCTATGGCCAGATCGGAACTGATTGATTGTTTCGTGGATGCGGTCTGGCTGGAGCAGGGTCTTTCCCGGAACACCCTGGCCGCCTATGGGTCCGACCTTGGCCAGCTTGAGAAATGGTTGAAGAAGCGGGGCCGGCCATTGGATCGGGCCCGGAGATCGGACCTGCTGGGCTTTGTGAGTGAACGGGCGGCCGGCGGTATTCACGTCCGTACGCTTTCCCGGCAACTGTCCACTGCCCGGAGGTTTTATGGCTATCTGGTGCGGGAGGGATTGATGCGCGAGGACCCTTCGTCGCGGATACCCAGCCCTCGGGTGGGGCGTTCGCTGCCCCACAGCCTCTCCGAAGGCGAGGTCGAGAGCCTGCTGTCCGCCCCGCAACTGAAAGATCCACTCGGCGTGCGCGACCGGTGCATGCTCGAAGTCCTGTACGCCACCGGGCTGAGGGTCAGTGAGCTGGTCAACCTCACGGTGGCCCGGATCAACCTTGCCAGCGGAGTGCTGCGGGTGCGCGGCAAGGGCGCCAGGGAGCGTCTCGTGCCGCTGGGGGAGGAGGCAGCCGACTGGGTGCGCAGGTTTATCGGCGGCGCCCGGTCGGAGATTCTTGGCGAACGCAAAAGCGACGCGCTGTTCCCCACCCGCAGGGGCAAGGCCATGACTCGCCAGGCGTTCTGGCTGCGCTTGCGCAAATACGGCGCAGCTGCCGGAATCATGGAGAACCTCTCCCCGCACAGCCTGCGGCACGCCTTTGCCACCCACCTGCTGGATCACGGCGCGGACTTGCGAGCGGTGCAGTTGCTGCTGGGTCACAGCAGTCTTTCGACCACGCAGATCTACACGCAGGTTGCGCGCAAGCGTCTGCAAGACCTGCACCGCAGGCACCATCCCCGCGCCTGACCGTCATGGATGGAGCGACCCTGGCGGCATGCTCCCGCCTTCGGTTGGCGTTCAGGGCGATCCCGGGCTCGCCCGGAGGGGGTCGAACGGGAAACCGTGTTTGCCTGCATTGCCGCAAGGCCGGACTGCGGGGCGCGGCAGAGACCGCTTGCCCGCGCGAAGTGAATCCTGGAAGATAGGACCATGCAGGAGTTCCCGCAACGAGAGCGGATAGTCGCAGCAGCGCCGGACAGCGTCCGCGACACGCTCGGTCGTCCGCTGCGCGACCTTCGGATCTCCGTTATGGACCGGTGCAATTTCCGTTGTCCGTACTGCATGCCGGAAGACGTTTACGACCGCAATTTCCGCTTTCTTTCCAGCACGCAGCGCCTGTCGTTTGACGAAATTCTCCGGCTTGCGCGCCTGTTCGTCCGATTGGGCGCAAGCAAGCTGCGCCTGACCGGAGGGGAACCGCTGCTGCGCGGCGGTCTGGCGGATCTGGTGGGAGATCTATCGCGCCTCGAAGGCGTGGAAGACATTGCGCTGACCACCAACGGGATTCTTCTGGCGCAACAGGCGGCCGCCCTGGCCGCGGCGGGCCTGGACCGGGTTACGGTCAGCCTCGATGCCGTGGACGAGACGCTGTTTCGACGCATGAGCGGCGGCCGGGGGCGTCTTCAATCTGTGCTGGAAGGTATTGCCGAGGCGCGCGCGGCAGGCCTCGAGCCAGTAAAGATCAACGCGGTTATCCAGCGCGGCGTGAACGAGGAGCATGTGCTCGAACTGGTCGGTCGCTTTCGCGGCAGCGGAATAATCCTGCGGTTGATCGAGTACATGGATGTGGGAACGATCAACAACTGGGACCTGTCGCAGGCGGCGCCGGCGGCGGAACTGGTGCAGCGTATTGATCGCGTCTGGCCCTTGCGCCCCCTGGAGGCGAATTATTCCGGCGAAGTGGCCCGGCGCTACGCCTTCGTCGACGGGCAGGGCGAGTTGGGCTTTATCACCTCGGTCACCCAACCGTTCTGCGGATCGTGCAACCGGGCCCGGCTGTCCTCGGACGGGCGGCTGTTTACCTGTCTGTTTGCGGGCGAGGGGCTGGATCTTCGGGGCCCCCTGCGCGCCGGGGCGGACGACGACGCCCTTCTGGAACAGATCGGAAGGTGTTGGGGGCAGCGCGAGGATCGCTACAGCGAGTTGAGGGCGTCCCTGCCGCGGAAAAGTGCGGCGCGCGGCAAGGTGGAGATGTATTACATCGGCGGATAGACTCCACGCGGTTTCTGCTCCGTGTGGCGTGTCTGCGGGCCGGTCATCGCAATGTCTGCAGGTTGCATGCCGGCCTGTGCCAGGGGCAGTTGCGGATATAATCGCGCTCCCGGCCAATGAAGGTCCTGGAGGATTCGGATGTTTGCGGTAATCCGCACCGGCGGCAAGCAGTATCGCGTTAGCGAAGGTCAGCGTGTTCGGGTCGAACGTCTCAATGCGCAGGTGGGCGACGAGCTGCGGTTCGACGCCATGCTGATCGGGGGCGATGAAGGCGCGGCAACCCGGGTCGGCGCCGCTGGCGAGCAGGTCGGGCAGGTGCGGGCAACCGTCTGCGATCACGGCAGGGCGCGAAAGATCGAAGTGATCAAGTTCAAGCGGCGCAAGAACTACCGCCGCACGCTGGGCCACCGCCAGCAGTTCACGACGCTGGAGATTGGCGGGATCGAGCTGGCCGGGATGTCGGGAGAAGAGGCGCCGGCGCAAGATGCGGCGCCGGAGAACCATGCAACTGCGAAGGCGCCCGTAGCGGAACAGGCGTCCGCCGGGGCTGCTGGCGAGGAGAGTTGAGTCATGGCGCACAAAAAGGCGGCGGGCAGTTCCCGCAACGGACGTGATTCCGAATCCAAACGGCTGGGGATCAAGAAGTATGGCGGCGAGCGGGTGCTGGCAGGCAATATCCTGGTGCGGCAGCGCGGCACGGCCTTCCATCCGGGCGGCAATGTCGGCCTGGGTCGCGACCATACCTTGTTCGCGACCGCCGACGGCGTGGTGAAGTACCAGCGAAAGGGTCCGGCCAACCGTCGCTTCGTTTCGGTCGTTTCTTCCTGATTGCTGTCCTCCGCGCCCGTGCGGGCGCGCCCCTGTCCGTGCAGGCGGCTTCTGCGGCCTTGTCCGGGCCGCCTTCAGCGTGTGGTGTAGCGCAATCGTTCGGAAGGCGCAAGGGACAAGCCCGATCCGGGCTGTAGTTGCGGAGGCCGAAAAACGAGATCAGGCAACAGGCAGTAGACTGCAAGGTTGCGTCCGGTCCGGTGGAACTGGCGGGGCTACGCGGAATGTATGGAAATGCGGTTCTCCGACGAGGCATTGATTCGCGTTCGCGCCGGTGACGGCGGTGACGGCTGCGTGAGCTTCCGCCGCGAGAAACACGTTCCTCGTGGCGGCCCCGACGGGGGCGACGGGGGCAACGGGGGCGATGTCAGGCTGGTGCTGGCCCCCGGAATCAATACGCTGGCCGACTTTCGCGCCCGCAAGGTGTTCCGGGCTGGCGACGGCAAGGGGGGGGCAGGGCGTGAGCGAAGCGGCGCGGCTGGCCGGAGCCTCGAGATTCCGGCGCCCGCAGGCACCCGGGTCACGGAGGCGGACACCGGCGAAGTTCTGGGTGAACTGAACGCCGGGCGTCCCGAACTGCTTGTGGCCCGTGGCGGACGGGGAGGAAGGGGCAATGCCCGGTTCAAGTCCAGCGTCAATCGCGCCCCGCGCCAGCACAGTTCGGGCACGCTCGGAGAAGCCCGTCGGTTGGCGCTGGAGTTGATGTTGCTGGCGGATGTGGGGCTGCTGGGGCTGCCGAACGCCGGCAAGTCCACCTTGTTGAGAGCGCTTTCCGAAGCGCGCCCCAGGGTTGCCGATTACCCCTTCACCACGCTGTATCCACAACTTGGGGTGGTGGCCGTGGGGCCGGCGCAGAGCTTCGTGATGGCCGACATTCCGGGCCTGTTGCCCGGCGCTGCATCCGGAGTCGGCCTGGGAGCCCGTTTCCTGAAGCATTTGCGGCGCACCCGGCTGTTGTTGCAGCTGGTGGATTTGTCGGCTGCGGAAGGGGGTCCGGCGTCTATCGGGGCGCTGGCCGAATCCGTGACCACGATTGCCGCCGAGTTGACCGCGTTCGACGACCGGCTGGCGCGCCTGGAACGCTGGCTGATCTTGAACAAGGCGGATCTTGTATCATCCGCGCAAGCAGCCGGGCAGCGCACGGAACTCGTCCGCCGTCTGGATTGGCGGGCGCCGGTGTTCACGATTTCGGCCCTGACCGGCAAGGGAACGGCGGCCCTGGCTGCCGCTGCCATGCAAAGACTCGAACCGAGGCAGACAAACTCATGATTCTCACCACCACACCGACTGTTGAAGGCAAGGCAATCCGCGAGTATTACGGCATCGTGACCGGCGAGGCGATTGTGGGCGCCAACCTTGTGAAGGATATCTTTGCCGGGATCAGGGACATCGTGGGTGGTCGCTCAACTGCCTACGAGAAGGAACTGCGACGCTCTCGCGAGACGGCGCTGGCCGAAATGTCGGAAGAGGCGCGGATGAAGGGCGCCAACGCCGTGGTCGGCATCGACCTCGACTACGAGGTGGTGGGCAGCGGCGGCAGCATGCTCATGGTCAGCGCCAGCGGCACGGCCGTAAAGCTCCGCTGAGGCCAGTTCGGGCTCGGGGTATCTCGGGCGCCCCTCGAAAACGCCCGCACGCATGATCTAACCGGGCGCTTGTCCTTCCTGCAAGGCTTTCAGGCGCTTGTTGAGGCGGCTCTTGTGGCGGGCGGCCTTGTTGGCGTGGATGATGCCCTTGCCGGCCATGGCGTCGATTACCGGGGTGGCCTGACGACAGGCGGCGGCCGCCTGATCGGCCTCGCCGGAAGCGATAGCGCGCATGGCCTTGCCGATGGCCGAGCGCAGTTTCGAGCGCAGCGACATGTTGCGCGAGCGGCGTCTGGTGGCCTGACGGGCGCGCTTGGCGGCTTGCAGCGAGTTTGCCATGGCGCGCATTGTGTCCAAAGCCCGCGAGGCTGTCAATACAAGATCCTCTGGCTGAGCGCGGATAGAATTCCATAATGAGCCATGCCATTCAGGTGAGCCGGGCGGGCGGCCCGGAGGTGATGGAGTGGTGCGCCGTTGATGCCGGCGCTCCCGGACCGGGGCAGCTGTTGCTGCGCAACCGGGCCATCGGTTTCAATTTCATCGACATCTATTTCCGAACCGGGGTGTATCCGCTGGACTATCCCAGCGGCCTGGGCTCCGAGGGCGCGGGCGAGGTGCTGGCGGTGGGAGAAGGCGTCGATGGCGTCCGTGCGGGAGACCGGGTGGCCTATTGCACGCCCCCGCTCGGCGCCTACGCCGAGGAGCGGGTCTACCCGGCCGACCGTGTTGTGCCGCTGCCGGACGAAACAAGCTACGAACAGGCGGCCTCGATGATGCTGAAAGGGCTGACCAGCTGGTACTTGTTGCATCACAGCTACCCCGTGCAGCCAGGCGACCCGGTGCTTCTGTATGCGGCTGCGGGCGGCGTGGGGCAGATTGCAGCGCAGTGGGCAGCGGCGCTGGGCGCGCATGTCATCGGTGTGGTGGGCAGTCGCGCCAAGGTCGATACGGCCCGCAAGGCCGGCTGCGCGGAGGTGGTGCTGGCGGACGATTCCGGCTTCGTGGACCGCGTGCGGCAACTGAGCGGAGGCGGCGTGGCCGCGGTATACGACTCGCTGGGCCAGGATTCCTTCTGTCAGTCGCTGGATTGCCTGCGTCCTCATGGAACGATGGTGACCTTCGGTAACGCAACGGGAGTGGTGGCGCCGGTGGCGCCCATGGAACTGGCGCGGCGCGGTTCGCTCAAGCTGACCCGACCGGTATTGTTCGATTTCGTGGCGACTCCCGGGCAATTGAGGGACGCGGCGGCCACGCTTTTCGAGCAGGTCGGTTCGGGCGTCCTCTCGGTAACGGTCGGCCAGCGCTACCCCTTGCGGGAGGCGGCCCGGGCGCACGAAGACGCGGCGGCGCGGCGCACCATGGGTTCGACGATCCTGCTGCCCTGAGCGTCCTGAACCGGGCCGGGATGATAGTTTGAGCGAGGGGGCATCCCGTCAAGGTACTGTGCGAGCCCGTGCGACGTTTCAGGCTGGCCGTTTTGGAAAGCCGGGAATTGATGCTGGAAACCCTCCTGGTTGCTACAAGGCCAATGCCGGCGAAGCGAAATCGAAAGGATGGCGAGGCGCCGCCCGTTATGGCCGGGGTAGTGGCTATTGCAGTCCTGGCAGCAGGAATGGATCCGGCAGAGGTCAGCCGTTGGGGCGGACGATGATCTTGCCGTCGCGCGCGGCGCCGGTGCGCGCAGCGTGAGCGAATGCCTGACGCCATTGGTCGAGGGCGTAGCGGGCGGCAATCCTGGCGCTCAGGCGACCATCCACCGCCATCCGCGCGATCTCGTTCTGGATCCGCTCGACTTCCCGTTCCGTGCGCGTGGCGAGGCAGCGTACCGTGGACATGCCACACAGACGGATGTCGTGCAGGAACATCTGCCAGAAGTCGAGTTGACAGGGTGTGTCGGTGAGCGTGCCGTAATTGACGATCAGCCCTCCCCGGGCCAGACAGTCCGCCATGCGCATGACCGCATCACCGGCGATGGCGTCGATGCCCAGCCGGATGTCGGCCCCTCCGGTCGCCTCCCGCACACGTTCAGGCAGGTCCGGCCCGTCGAGCAGGACCACATCGGCGCCCAGTTCCTTCAGTTCGGCGCAGACTTCTTCCCGGCGCACGATGTTGACCGTGCGGATGCCGCGTTGCGCCGCCAGCGCGACTAGGTAGCGGCCGACATTGGAATTGGCCGCATCCTGCAGCACCCACTCGCCCCTGCCGAGCGCCCTGAAGTCTTCCAGAAGGGTCCAGGCGGTAGCGCCGTTGATGTTCGACAGCACCAGCTGCTCCGCATCGCCTTCGGGGGCGCGACGCATGCCCATGCCGTTGTCGGGCACGCGCACGTATTCCGAAAAGGTTCCGCAGCCCAGCGGGAGAAACACACGCTCACCAACCTCGTAGCCCGAGTCGGCGCCGGTTGCCACGATGCGCCCCACGCCCTCGAAGCCCGGCGTCACCGGGAGAGGGCGGCGCAAGGCGTCGATTCCCTGGACCAGCTTGATGTCCGCGATGTGCATCACGCTGGCCTCAACCCTGGCAATAACCTCGCCGGATCCGGGGTCGCCCAGTTCGACTTCCTCGAGCCGCACCACTTCGGCCGGCTCGCCGTTGCGATCGAATCTAAGACGCCGTGTCCGCATCTTCCGGCGCGCGCTCGAAGCGTTGAAGCAGCTCCTCGCTGATCCCGAATTCCCGGGCCAGCCCCTCGAAAAGCGAACCGGTGACGGCTTGCTCGCCCCGCTCGCGCAGTGCGCCTTCCACCTGACCCCTCACCATCTTGTGCAAGGCCTTGGGCACTGCCTGAAGCATCTTCAGCGCGTTCTCGTCCCATTCCATCGCCTTTTCCGCAGCTTCCTCCCGCTTTGCCTCTTCCTCCACCGGCGGCGCTTCGACATCCGGCGGATCCTCCAGTTCGTGCATCACCAGATCGTGCGTGGAGGTGTAGAAGTAGTACTTGCGCTTCTCGTCACCCAGCCCCACCGGCAGGTTCATGGCCGGCAGGCGCTCGGCGCGCGGCAGCCTGGCAAGCCCCTTGTCCATTACGATGGCTTCGATGGCGCCGATCACGTGGCCTTGGGTCCGGCCGAGCTCGTACAGATCGGCCACGGTGCACTCGATGATCTGCGGGCATTCCGCGATGCTGGGCGGCTTGACCTTGCGCGACGGGATTGGCGTGTAGTTGGTGAAATTCAGTTCGTTGGCGCCCTCGGGATAAAAGCGCGCGGTTTCCATCATGTCTTCCAGCGTATCGTAGGAGGGGCAGTTGATCACGAATTCGCGGGTATCGCGGATGTTGCGGAAGGTGTCCGAGGTGTTGCGGAAACCGATCAGGATGCGTGGCGCCTTGTGCATGACATCGTACTGCATGACGTGCGAGTAGGCCCCGGCATTCACCCGCCCGTGCCTGTCCAGTGTGGTGACGATGGTGATGAGCTTGGGGAAGATGAAGTAATCCGAATACCAGAACGGCCGGATTCGCACTTCCTCCTTCTCGGGGAGGGGCCTTGCCTGAATGTCCATGCTCCCGGGAGTATAACTTGCGCAAAACCGCAACCTGAAGGAAACGCGGGCCGCAGCCAACCGCTCCCGACTCGAGCAAGTTCCCGGCTTTTGTCCTCCGGTGTGGCGTCGCTGGCGCGGCGCACTACAATGGGCGCGTTCCAGCCCGGAGCAACGACACCATGAGCCTGCTGCGAGATCAGCCCAGCTTCACCCTGGGTGTGGAAGAGGAGTACCTTCTCGTCGATGCCGAAACCCTCGAGTTGTCGGTCGATCCGCCCGAAGGCTTCATGGCTGCCTGCCAGGAGCGGGTGATCGGCCAGGTGGTCAACGAATTGATGCGAGCGCAGGTGGAGGCGGCCACCAAGGTGTGCGGGAACGTGGAGGAAGTACGCCGCGAACTGACCCGGCAGCGTCGCGACATCCACGCTGTGGCCGAGCAATTCGGGATGCGGATCATCGCGGCGTCCACGCACCCGTCGGCCCTGTGGCGCGATCAGAAGCAAACCCCCTCGCAGCGCTATGTGGCCCTGCAGCATGAAATGCAGGCCACCGCCCGGCGCATGCTGATCTGCGGGATGCATGTGCATGTGGGCATTGACGACAAGGACCTGCGCGTGGACCTGATGAATCAGTTCCGCTATTTCCTTCCTCACCTGCTGGCGCTGAGTGTGTCGTCTCCGTTCTGGGAAGGCGACGACACGGGCCTGAACAGTTTTCGACTGACCATTTTTTCCGGCCTGCCGCGCACCGGCTTTCCCGAGGAGTTCGGCAGTTGGAGCGACTACCAGCGCCATATCGACACCCTGGTGCGCGCCAGGGTCATCGAGGACGCCTCCATGATCTGGTGGGATGTGCGTCCCAGCACCCGTTTTCCCACGCTTGAAACGCGCATCTTCGACCTCTGTACCTATGCCGAGGACACCGTTTGCCTGACTGCCTTTTGCGTGTGCCTGATACGGATGCTGTGGCGCCTCAGGGCAAGCAACAGCCGCTGGCGCAGTTACAACCTGCTGCTGCTGGAGGAAAACCGCTGGCGGGCAATGCGATACGGGCCGACCGACTGCCTGCTGGATTTCGGCAAGGGCAGCATGGTGCCGTTTGCGGAGCTTGTGGACGAACTGATCGCGCTGGTCCGTCAGGACGCGGAGTATTTCGATTGCAGGGAGGAGGTCGCGCACGCCCGCACCATCCTTGAGCGCGGCACCAGCGCCAGCTTGCAACTGGCGGCCTACAGGAAGGCGCTGGAGGAAGGCGCCAGCGAACAGGAAGCCCTGCGGGAAGTGGTTCGCTTTCTTGCGGAAGCCACCATGGACGGCTGCTGACCGGCCCCCCGGCGCGTCTCGCAGCGGGCGTTTCCACCCATCGTGACCGTTGCCGAAAACTTTCCGGCCGCTTGCCGCATTTCGGTGGCGCCCATGATGCGGCGCACCGACCGGCATTGTCGCTACTTCCACCGGCTGCTGGCGCCCGGCGCGGGCCTGTACACGGAAATGGTTCACGCGCAGGCGGTGCTGCATGCGCGCGATGACCGTTTTCTCCGGCATCATCCGGCGGAACGCCCGCTGGCGCTGCAACTGGGCGGCAGCGATCCCGAAGTGCTGGCGCGGGCCACCGAACGCGCGGTAGGCGCTGGTTTCGACGAGATCAACCTGAATGCGGGCTGCCCCAGCGCACGGGTTCGCAATGGCCGCTTCGGCGCCTGCCTGATGCACGATGCGGAGCGAGTGGCCGACTGCGTGGCTGCAATGCGCGAGCGTTCCGCAAATCGTCCCGTCACCGTCAAGACCCGGATTGGCACGAATCACAGGCCCGGCTTCGGACCCTTGCTGGAATTTGCGCGAGCCGTGCAGGAAGCCGGCGTGGCGGCGCTGGTGGTGCATGCGCGTATCGCGGTGCTGGAAGGGCTCTCGCCGAAGGAAAACCGCGATGTGCCGCCGCTGCGCCACGAGGTGGTGTACCGGCTCAAGCAGGCAATGCCGGACTTGCGGGTAGTGCTGAACGGCGGCGTTTCCAGTGTTTCGGAGGTTTCGGCCCATCTCGAAAGGGTCGATGGGGTGATGCTGGGCCGCAGCGCGTATTCCAACCCCTGGCTATTGGCGGAACTGTCTGGCGGCGGCTCACACCGGCGCACGCGGGAGCAGGTGCTCGAAGCGATGGTGGAGTACGCCTGCCACAAGGCGCAGCGAGGAGTGAAACTGGGGGCGATCACCCGTCACATGGCAGGCCTGTACGCGGGACAAGCGGGCGCCGGAGACTGGCGGCGTGCCTTGGCTCGCCATGCCGCCGCGCCTGCGGGCCTTGCGGGTACGTTGCTCGGGGCAAGCGCGTTGCCCGGCCTGATCCGGGCAGCCTGAAACGGGGACGCCGGATCGGGGCTGGAAGCCGGCCTCCCGCAGTCGCCCCGGCGGCTCGGGCGCTGCGGGGAAGCACGGCAAGGTATTTCCGGCGGGTCAGCCGAGCGCCCGGGTTACGCGGGCGTGTTCGCGGAGCAGCGCCTCGGGCAAGCGTTCGCCGTACTGGGCCAGATAGCTTGCGATACTCTTCATCTCCTCGCGCCACCCCGCCGCGTCCACCGCCAGCAGTTCGTCGAGAGCGTCCGGTTCGATGTCGAGTCCCGCAAGGTTGAGATCCTTGCGCCGCGGCAGATTCCCCACTGGCGCCTCACGAGCGTCGGCCCGTCCCTTGCGCCGGTCCAGAATCCATTGCAGCACACGCAGGTTCTCGCCGAAACCCGGCCACAGGTAGGCGCCCGATTCGTCCTGCCGGAACCAGTTGACGTGGTAGATTCCCGGCAACCTGTCGCTGCGCTCGCCGAAGCTCAGCCAGTGGCTCCAGTAGTCGGCAAAGTTGTAGCCGCAAAACGGTTTCATGGCCATGGGATCGCGCCGCAGCCCGTTTCCCGAGTCGCTGGACGCTGCCGTGGATTCCGAAGCCATGGCGGCGCCCATCAGCACCCCGTGCCGCCAGTCGCGCGCCTCCATGACCAGTGGCGCCAGCCGGGCGCGCCTGCCGCCGAAGATCAGCGCAGAAAGAGGCACGCCCGCATCATGCTCGGCCATGGGCGAGTAGCATGGGTTGCGCCGGGCAGCGACGGTAAACCGGGAGTTCGGGTGGGCGGCCTTTTCGCCCGTCCTGGCGGGCTCTCCCTTCCAGTTCAGCGCCGGCGCGCCGTCCTTGCGCCCTTCCCACCAAGGCTCCATGTTGCTGGTCACGCCCACATTGGTGAAAATCGCTTCCTTCTGGATCATTTCGTAGGCGTTGCGGTTGGTGTAGGTGTTGGTGCCGGGCACTACGCCGAAGTAGCCTGCCTCCGGATTGATGGCGCGCATTACGCCTTCTTCGTCAAGATGCAGCCAGGCGATGTCGTCGCCGATGGTGCGCACTTTCCAGCCAGGAAGGCTCCTGGGCGGTATCAGCATGGCCAGGTTGGTCTTGCCGCAGGCGGACGGAAACGCGGCGGCGACATAATGCCTCTCGCCCTGGGGGTTTTCGATTTCCACAATGAGCATGTGCTCCGCCAACCAGCCCTCGCGGCGCGCTTGCCAGCTTGCGATGCGCAGCGCGTGGCACTTCTTGCCCAGCAGTGCGTTGCCGCCGTAGCCCGACCCGAAGCTTCGGATGCTCAGTTCCTCCGGAAAATGCATGATGTAGCGCTGCCCGGGGTCGAGCTGGCCAACCGAGTGCATGCCCTTGACGAATTGGCCCTCGCGCTCAATGCGCTCGAGTGCGGCGGCGCCCATGCGCGTCATCAAGCCCATGTTAATCGCGACATAGGCGCTGTCCGTGACCTCGATTCCGCAGCGCGAAAGCGGCGAACCGATCGGCCCCATGCAATACGGAATCACGTACATCACCCGGCCCTGCATACAGCCTTCGAACAATCCGTCCAGCAGCCGGTGCGCTTCGTCCGGCGCCATCCAGTTGTTGTTGGGGCCTGCGTCTTCGCGCTTCGTGTTGCAAACAAAGGTGAGGTTCTCGACCCGGGCGACATCGGACGGGTCGGAGCGGTGCAGGTAGCAGTTGGTGAATTTGCCTCCGTTCAGGGGGATCAGGGCGCCATCGCGCACCAGTTGCGCCACGAGAGCGTCGTGTTCCTGCCGCGAGCCATTGCACCAGTGGATGCGGTCGGGCCGCGTAAGGCGAGCGACCTCCTCCACCCACTGGCGGGCGCTGGAGGCAGTATTGGGAATCACTACGGCTTGGGAACGGTTCGCAGCGGGGGCGCAAGGATATACGATTTGCGTGCCCGGGTGGGCGCTCCGACGCAAATTGATTCCCGACCCTGGTTCGCCGGTCCGGACAGGGCCAGTGGGCGAGGATAATGATCGCCCGGGCGCCGGGTGGCCCGGGCTCTTCCCGGAGGATGGCGACGACACGAATGAAGAACGCGTTGTACTTTTGCACTGAATGCGGCGCGGAGAGCCTGAAATGGCAGGGTCAGTGCGGCGCTTGCGGCGCATGGAACACGCTGCGCCAGCGACCCGACCGACCCGCTGGCGCCGGTGGAAAGTTTCGCGCGGCGGTTGCTGGCGCAGCGGTTCGGTTGAACGAAGTGGCCGCGCGCCCCCAGGAACGCATCCCGACGGGTCTTTCCGAGTTCGACCGGGTTCTCGGCGGGGGTCTGGTCAAGGGTTCGGTTGTGCTGCTGGGCGGCGACCCCGGTATCGGCAAGTCCACAGTTCTGCTCCAGGGCGCCGGGAGCAATCCGGCAAGCGCGCAAACCCTGTACGTGACCGGCGAAGAGTCCCTGGAGCAGCTGTCCCTGCGCTCGCAGCGTCTGGGGCTTGCCGAGACTGGTGTGCGCGCCATCGCCGAGACTTCCCTGGATGCCGTTCTGGCAACGGTGGAGGCGGAAAAGCCGGTGTGGCTGATCATCGATTCCGTGCAAACGCTCGCCCTGAACGACTTCAGTTCCGCGCCCGGGTCTGCCGTGCAACTGCGCGAATGCGCTGCGGCCCTGGTGCGTCTGGCCAAGACTCGCGGGGTCGCGGTCACCCTGGTGGGGCACGTGACCAAGGAGGGCCAGATTGCCGGCCCGCGCATGCTGGAGCACATGGTGGATGTGGTGCTTTATTTCGAGAGCGAATCCGGCAGCCGGTTGCGTGTGCTGCGCTCGGTGAAGAATCGCTTCGGCGCGGTGAACGAGCTGGGAGTGTTCGTCATGGATTCCAGGGGCTTGAAGCAGGTGCGCAACCCTTCCGCCATCTTCCTGGCCGGTCGCCATTCCGGGGCGCCCGGCAGCGCCGTCACCGCCTGTCACGAGGGCAGCCGACCGATGCTGCTGGAAGTGCAGGCGCTGGTGTCGGACGGCAGCAGCGGAATGGCCCGCAGGGTAAGCCCCGGCATGGACCACAACCGCCTCGCCATGCTGATTGCGATCCTGGGGCGGCACTCGGGCATGACGGCCGGCGACCGCGACGTGTTCGTGAACTTCGTGGGTGGCTTGCGGGTAACCGAGACCGCTGCCGACCTTGCGGTGGCCGCAGCGGTTTGCTCCAGCGCGCGCAATCAGGCCCTTCCGGACGATCTGGTGCTGTTCGGGGAACTGGGGCTGTCGGGCGAGGTGCGCCCAGCCCCCTTTGGCGAGGAGCGCCTGCGCGAGGCGGCCAAGCTCGGCTTCAGGCGCGCCCTCATCCCCTGGGGGAACCGCCCGCGCAAGGCGATGAACGGCATCGAAGTCGCCGGTGTGAAGCGCCTGGGGGAGGCCCTCGAAGTCTTGTCGGACGCTCCCTGAAGACCCTAGCGCGAGAATCGCGGGGGTAATGTCAACTTGAAGTTTGCAATATCATCACCAATTTATAATAGTATCAACCATGGGTTAAACAGGAGGGGATGTAGAGATGTTTGGACAACGCCTCCGACTTGCCCGCAGGCGGGCAGGGCTTTCAATGCGCGAGCTCGCAGACGCATCGACCCCGAAAGTGACCGCTCAGGCGATCAGCAAGTACGAGGCGGGCAAGATGCTTCCCTCTTCTGCTGTATTGGTCGGGCTCGGCAAGGCTCTCGATGTCTCGCTGGACTTTCTCATGAGCGGGCAGGTCGAGGCGCTCGACGGTGTGGAGTTCCGAAAGCGTTGTAGTGCATCGGCACGCGACCGCGCCAAGGCAGAAGCGATTCTGATCGATAGACTGGAGCGTTACCTGGTGATCGAGCACATCCTCGATATGCCGGCCGACGCCGGTTGGATGAAGACGTGCCAGCACGACTGTGTCGCCAGCGATACCCAGATCGACGAAAAGGCCAATCGCCTCCGCAATGCCTGGAATCTGGGCACGGATCCCATTCTCAGCCTGTGCGAATTGCTCGAAGACAAGGGCATCAAGGTAATCGAAGCCGACCTTCCCGAGAGCATCAACGGTCTGTCGTGCCATGTATTGCGGGGCGGAAAAATTGTCGCCGAAGCCGTCATGGTGTCCAGCCGGGTCAATGTCGAGCGGAAACGATTCACGCTCGCCCACGAGCTAGCCCACCGAATCATCCGCTCCAAGGGAAATCCGGCTGTCGATGTGGAGGCAGCCATGAACCGGTTCGCCGGCGCATTCCTTGTTCCCGGCCAGCGTCTTCGAGACGAAGTGGGGCGCAACCGCCATCGGGTTACCTACTACGAGATAATGCGCCTGAAACGCATGTACGGCGTCTCGGCGGCCGCGATGCTGGTGCGTTTGGGACAGGTTGGCGTTTTACCCCCCGCAGATGTCAAACGCGCCTTCGCAACTTTTGCCCGTTCCTGGCGCAATTCGGAACCGGACCCCATCGGCGAGGATCACGGGTTTGCAGCCTTTGAAAAACCACATCGTTTCGAGCAACTCGTGTCACGCGCAGTGGGCGAAGAGTTGATTTCGCCAGTGCGGGCAGCGGCGCTTCTCAATCAGTCGCTTGACTCCGTCGAGCAACAGATTGGTGGGCCGGCGATCCAGTGACGTGCGCCGTCGTCAACGACGCTTCCTGTCTGATCGATCTGCGCAAGGGCGGTTTGTTCGCCGTTTTTTGCAATCTTCCCTATCGAATCGTGATTCCGTTGCCGGTGCGCGCAACCGAAGTGCTTGATCTGTCCGAGCGCCAGTGGCGAGCACTCGAAGATGCCGGGATGATCACGCATGATCTCACGCCGGAAGAGGTCGGCCAAGCCCTCCTGCTCAACAAGGAGCGTTATCCCGGGCTCTCTGCGAACGATTGCTTTTGTCTGGTTACCGCGCGAACACACTCCGGTATTCTGCTGACTGGCGACGCTCTTCTGCGCAAGGTCGCCATCGCTGACGGCATGCAGGTACACGGTGTGCTTTGGGTGGTCGATGAGCTCGAAGGGGTGGAAAGTTGCCCCGGGCACTTGCTCGCTCAAGCGCTCAAGATCTGGCAGGAGGACGACACTGTTTTCCTTCCGGCCCCGGAGATTTCCATACGCCTGAAACGCTTCTCGGAAGGCTGAACTTGAAGAGGAAGTGCGTTCTCATCACCGTTCGCCACTGTCCTCATTATCTTCCCTTGTGGAAACCGGGGTCTGTTTCAAACCCTGTTGAGACACCGGCAGCCGCTCAAGAAACCCGCTCTGGATCAGAGCCAGAACACACATTGCCTTGGCGTGACTTTTGGACGCGCCGGAGCGGATTGCGTCCGGTTCCATCGGTTAGAGTGGGTACCATGAAGATCTCGACAATCCTCGACTATATCGACAGCGGCGATATAGCCTTGCCCGAGTTCCAGCGCGGGTATGTGTGGAGCCGCGATCAGGTGCGCGGCCTATTTGGCGATTGGCCGGCATCAAGGCCGGAGGGAGGCTTGAGACTTGGGAAGTTAAAGTAAGGAAGCCAAGGAACCTGTGGTGAGTAAAAGTATGAGATAAGATACTGCGGCGTAAACGACGTAAGAACCGAGGAGGATTGCGGCGATCTTGAGGCCAATCCGCCAGATTGCCTTCTCGATGATCCGCAGGTTTTTTTCGTCGATACGACTCATGCCAAGCTGACCCCTTGCCGCCACTTTGCCGCCGAGCGTCTGACAAAGCAGCGAAACAAGTATAAAACATATAACGCGGGGTAGTGGGCAGGTGTACCGGTTTGTGCGATACCCGAAAAGGAGGCAGTTGCGGAGGAACCACGCGTCGCTTGCTCCAATTTCTCTCGATCCTGGCCGATCAGGCTGGCGTTCGGGCGCGGCAGGCCTTCCGGTTTGGGCGAGAAATCAGGCGCGACGCCACGCGGGAAATGCGCAAATGGGGCTTGTCTTGAGTTCAGAAATTTTTAGTGTTGCTGGGCTTCGGGAGTCCAGCAATGTAGTGTCTTTTTCAAGGGCGTTGCCTTTTATATCAATCACTTGCAATCAAAATTTCTGAAGTCAAGACCGGGCTGTCGAACGGCGGCTGGCGGTTCCGGCCCGCCCCGCAGCGCTCGCGTTGCTCATGCGCGAGAAGGACGAGAAGCGGTTTCTTCGGGGGCGGGGCGCTCTGCGGGTGTTTACAGGGGCGCGCGCACGAAGGTGGGCTGATCGCGGGTAGACTGTTCGGGGTCGTAGCGGTAGCCCGCTTCGGAGAACTCCAGAAGCCCCTTGGCAAAGCGCATGCGCCGTTCGATGATGAATCGCGCCATCATGCCCCGCGCCCGTTTGCCCAGGAAACTCACGAAACGGTACTTACCGCTTCTGAAGTCCAGGAAACGCGGCGTAACAACCCGGGCGCCGAGCGCCGACAAGTCGAGCGCACTGAAGTATTCCCTGGATGCCAGGTTGACCAGCACCGGCGTCCCGCTGTCCTGTATGGCGTCACGGACCACTTGGGTCAGGCGATCGCCCCAAAAGTCGTAAAGGTTGTTTCCGGCCGCCGTCTCCAGTGGAGTGGACATCTCCAGGCGGTAAGGCTGAATCAGGTCCAGGGGCCTGAGAACACCGTGCAGCCCGGACAGGATGCGAAGATGACGCTGCGCCCAGCTCAGGTCGCGCCCTGAAAATTCCCAGGCGCGCAGGCCCCGGTAGGCGTCGCCGTTGAACGCCAGGACCGCCGGGCGCGCGTTCTTGCGCCCAAAGGGTTTCTTCCATGCGGCGTAGCGGCAGGCATTGAGTTCGCCCAGCTTGTCGCTGATCCCCATCAGTTGCGAAAGCTCGCGCGGCGTGAATTCTCGCAGTCGATGCGCCAGTTGCTCGGAATCATCCAGAAATTCCGGAATCGTGTGCGTTCCGCGCGGCAGTCCGGATTCGAAATCCAGCGACTTGGCGGGCGAAAGGATGGCCAGCATGGCTAAGGTCCGGTTGTTGTGGCAGTGGTGGTTGGCTCGGGGGCGGGGTCCACAGTGCAGACGACGCGTACCTGGTCAACGGCGCTTTCCGTGGTTTCGAGAATTTCCATCGGGAATCCGCCCAGCTCCAGCTTTTGCCCCTGTTGGGGAATGGTACCCAATTTATCGACAATCAGGCCGTTGAGCGTTTTCGGGCCGCAGGTGGGCAGCCTCCAGTTCATACGCCGATTGAGAAGGCGGATATTGGCGCCCGCGTCCACCAGCCAGCCGCCCTCGCCGTCTGGCTGAATCTCGTTTGCTTCCGCATCCGGGGAGTGATCGCCGATCAGGCCGCCGGAAATCTCGTGCAGCAGATCCTGCACGCTCACCAGCCCCTGAATGTCGCCATATTCGTCCACTACCAGGGAGGTGGGGCCGCTCCCGCGGCGATACTCGGAAAACATGCGTGTCAGCGAGGTATGTTCGAACAGGTACCGGGGCGCCCGGAGAGCCTCTTCGAGCCGCTTCCGATTCAGGCCATTGGAGCCGTTGGCCTGGAAGAGCTTGCGCACATGCAGCATGCCGGCCATGTTGTCGAGTTGTCCGCGAAAGCAGGGGATCACCGAGTGGGAGCTGGCGCGTAACTGGCGAATGATTTCCGGCCATTCATCCTCCAGATTGATGGCTTCGATCTCTCCGCGAGGCGTCATGATGTCTTCGATGGTGAGCGCTTCGAGTTCCAGAATCGCGAGCAGCATCTGACGGCGGCGGCTGGGAATGCGTCCGCCAGCCTCGGTAACCAGCGTACGAAGCTCCGCCACGGTCAGGTCTTGCTCGTCGTCCTTCTCAAGGCGCACGCCGGTCAGGCGCACCAGGATTCCGGCCATCAGGTTCACTGCCCAGACAATCGGCCACAGCAGTTTCAGCAGCGGATGATAGATCCGGCTGGAAACCAGCGCCAGCACTTCCGGCCGCGCCGCCGCCCAGGTCTTGGGGGCGACCTCGGCGAAAACCAGAACGATCAGCGTCAGCAACAGGGTGCCCACCACCGCACCCATTAAACCGCCCACCCGCAAGGCCAGCACTGTCCAGATGGACGCGGCGAAGAAAATCACCAGATTGTTGCCGAACAGGATCAGCCCCAGCAGCCGGTCAGGCCGGCTCAGCAGCCCCTCCGTCAGCTTGGCGCCGCGATGTCCCTGGCGGGCCCGGTGCCTGAGCTTGTACCGATTGATGCGCATGAGCGCGGTTTCGGTGCCGGAGAAAAAGGCCGACAGGGCCACCAACAGAAAGAAAATGCCCAGCAGGGCAGGTAGTGGAATATCGTCGCTACTCAAGACGAGTCATGCGGTAGCCAAACATGCCCGCAAGGAAAACATGAGCAAGCCGTGATGTCAAGATGTCCCGGTTCACCACATATGAGACTATGCGGGTTCGGCTATCCTGCATCGACGCCCCGATTATCGTGGCAAGTAGCGGCAAGGGCCGCCTTCCCGAAAAAAGCGGGGCGGACCCATCGTCCGCCCCGCTGCAGCGCAAGTTGCCGCCCTTCGGGTCAGGCGATGTCGATGTTGTCGTCGAGGAGCGACACGAAGCTTTCCAGCAAGTCCACCTCAAGCGCCAGATCGCGAAGGTCGCCAACAGGGCCCATGCCAGTGTCCGGAGGCGCAACCGGCCCGTCGTCGTCGGTATCGTCGGAGTCGTCCTTCAAACCCGGTACCGTGGGATCCGGCGTGCCCGGCGTGGCGGGCGCCGCCGAATCGGCAGCCGTGTCCGCATTCATCACCTTCACCGAGAACACGCCCTTGGTACTCAACTGACGACCCGCCGTGCCCGTCATGTTGTCCGTGGCCGTCACCGTGATCGACAGCGTGATGCTGTCGCCCGTGTCCGTGGCGCTCTTCAACTTCTCGAAGTCGAAGGTCGCGCCCTTCTTCAGCCACAACTCCCAGGTGCTGCCATCGCTATCGTCCGAAGCCCTGATCTCGAACTGGTCGGAGCCCTTGCCCGACAGCTTGATCTCGTGGGTTCCGAAACGGTTTGTCTTGAGGTTCTGGTCTATAACATCCAGATCGGCCACCTTGCGGGCAGCCTGCGACTCGTCGTCCATGAACGTCAACATGTCGGGATTGCTGTCGGCGTCGTCCGGCTTGTTGGTGTTGTCCGGAACCAGCAGGGCCGTGGCCGTACCGGAAGCCGGAAGGTCGGCCTTGTCGCCCACATTCGTTCCATTGTGGACAGACTGCAGCTTTATGGCCGTGGGGGCCACGTTGAAGCGCACTTCGATCGTGGTTTGAGCAAAGGTGGAACTGTCATTGCGGTTGCTGTACGGGTCGTAGGCTCGAACGTAGTAATTGAGCGGGACGCCCTCCCCATCCTTGGCGTCGAAATTCGGCAGGCTGTTGGCGAACAGGCCGAATGAGTCATCACGTCGATCGACCCAGTACGCCCTTCTTGTGTCTGGGCTGCCGCTGGAAAACCAGTACTCGGCATAGAAATCGACGATGTGATACAAGGGATTCCGGAGAGTGAAGTGCAGTTCGTCGCCGTCCGGGTCGTGGAAGATGTTCGACAATATATCCATGTCCCTGTGGATTGCGGCCGGCTGAATGCCTCCGGCCGTCACCGGCGGCGTCTCGACATAAATCGCATGCGTGCCGCTCGCCGCCTCGGGAGGACTGTTGCGCACAGCGCCGGCAACCAGATCGACCTCCTCGGAATACTCCAGCCACGTCACAAAAAGGGATTCGTCCACACCGGTGGATGAATCGTCGCTCTGGCCCCGGTACGTCACCTTGGCCCGCACCTTCACCTGACCCACATGCGCGCCGACAATCGCCCTGGTCAGCGTCAGGGTGTGGCCGGTCTCGCCAGCAATATCCACATAACCCCCCTTGCCGTCGCTCACCTGCCACTGGACTTCGGCAATGGCCTCGCGCCAATCCAGCAGCTTCACGCGCAGGGTGTCGCCCTCGGTCGGCGAGGCGGGCCCCAGCACATCCGTATCGTCGTCGCCGGGATACGGATCGGTCATGTCGCCCAGCCGGATCGTCCCGCTCTCCGTGCGGGGCAGATCGGTACCCGTAAGGACCGCGCGGTAGTACAGACCGCCGCCGTTGCCGGCCTCGCCCTCGTCGTTCGTTACCTCGAACTCCGCATCGCCCTTGCCGCTGGAAAGCGTCACCGACTTGCGGGCAACGGTGATCCAGCCGCCCGTGCCGCTCTCGGAGGCCTGAAGCACAACCGTGGCCGTGGTGGCCGTTGCGCCCGAGGCCGCCACCCCAACATTCAAAACATCTTCGGTGGCGCTCTTCGCCTTCGTCGTGAGGTCCAGATCGACAACTACCGTACCGTCGCCGCCATTCGCCTTGAGGATGCCCGTTTGCGTCCCATAGATCTTGGACAAAACCACCTTCCGGGTGACCGGGTCCAATTCATAGTAATTGGCAAGGAAAACAATGTTCCGGCCCAAAAAGTTGTTCGACCCGTCCCCGTCGTTATCCAGTTGATAAGGACGAGTACCGATAAAGGAAAGATAAATATAAGAAAAATCTTTGTTTTCCCATGCTTTTGCGAGATCATTTCCCGTGAAGGGGCTCCACCCGTTGAGCTCTCGTAGCGGTAGCGTTTCTGCAGAACTTCCCAAAGAATAGGTCACCAAAACCGGCTCCTCGCCGCCCGCTATATCCGGATCGTGGCTGAGATCGACCTTGAAGGTCAGTTCGGCCGGGCCCGCAGTGTTGGGATCATCGCCCTCAATGATTGCAACCGGCTTGCTGGCGGCCGGCGTGAAGCCCACGTTGGCGTCCTTGACATCAATGCTCACAACCTCGGTTTGAGCGTTGCCGTCGTCGTCGCGAGCCGTCAGCGTGAAGCGCGCAAGAGCCTTGCCCGCGCGGGTGTTGTCGCCGTCCTCACCGTCCGTGCGGTCAACCACCAGCACCACAACACGGTCGCCGTCGCGCACCCCGCTGGGCTGATCACTCTCGGAAACATCGCTGCGCCGATCCTCTATGTCCTCCCATTCGTCCGGACCATACACAGTCACCCACGAAGGAAGACCCGCACGACCCCCAACCTCGAACCGAAGATCGTCAATGTCGCTGTCTGCGTCGCTCCAAACATCCTCCAGAGGAATCACTATCACCAGCTTGGAAGTCTCCGACTGGTTCACCGTCAGTGTCGTGGTGCGAAGAGCGGCGCTGCGAGACTTCGACGAGTGACTGATCTCGGTGTGATCGAACATCGGCTTGGCGTCCGCCGCATCGTCAATGTCAATGGTGATCTCGCGGTCGTCCTCCTCGCGGCCCTGCTCGTCGGACAAACCCTTGCCGTCCTTCACCTTGATCGTCAGATCCACCTCCTCCGTCACCTCGAAGTCAATCGGCTCAATCGGAGTCGCCAGCTTCCGCCCCATCGCGTCCACCGACAACTCGGCAGCCGACTTGGTCCAGATCTCATACTGAACCGTGGCCGGATCGTTGTCCTCGTCCCCTATCATCACCAGCTTGAAGCGATCCGAGTAATCCCCCGTCATCGTCACCTCAAGCACCCCATACGGATGCGGAGCAATCTCCAGATCCTTGTCGCGGATCGTGAACTCGGCCACCTTCCGCGATCCCGTACCTTCCGTGTAGTCATACTCGATCACGTCGCGGATGTCCGGACGATCGTTGTCGCGGTCGTTGCTGTCGGAAACCGCTACCGCAATCCGGAACGTGCTGCGCGCCGAATTGCCCGTCGGGTCGGTCGCAATCACCGTCACCTCATACACGCCCGCCTCCGCAAGCATGTTCGCCTTATTGGTGAAACGCCCCTTGCTGTCAATCTGAAGCCATGACGGCGAATCGTCCGACAGGGAAAAAGTCAGCGTGTCGCCGTCCTCGTCCACAAACGCAGGCATCTTGTCGAGACCGTCAAGACGCAGCCGAAAACTCAGCCAGTCGCCCTCGCGAACATCCTCCGCGTCCAGATCCTCGTCCAACGTAACCCACCAGTTGCCTATCTTGCCGGCAACCGGACCGTCGCCCGCGTCCACATCCCGGACGTTGATCGTGACGGTCGTCGATACCGATGCCTCCTCGCCCGCCATCGCCTCGTCGCCAACCGCCATGTCCGTGGCCGTGATCCGCAAGGCAATCCGCGAAGCGTCCTCATGGTTCAGCGATACGCCGTCCTTGAGTCTCAACTGACCGTCCACAACCTCGAAACGATCGTCCGACTTGCCGCCAACCATGAACGTGAACTTGTGCTGACCGTGCGGGTGACGGGGATCGTCCGCGTCCGTCACCACAATCGCGCCCAGCAACGCGCCTGCCACGTTCTCGTCCACCGTAACGCTGCTGGTGCGGATCACGACGCCACTCGATTGCTCCACGCTCAGATAGATCGAGGTGGGCGCCGAGTTGCGGGCGTCAACCACCACATCCAGGGCCGCGCTACCCTCCAGACCGTCACCGTCGGCAGCCACTATCGAAACCCGCGCCGACAGGTCGCGACCCGCCGGAGGCGTACCCGACAAGACGCCCATCACAGTACGGTCCGCGCCCGTGCCCGTGAGAGTCACCGAAAAGTTCAGCCACTCCGGCGCATTGCCCGAAAGCATGAAACTCATCTCGTCGCCGTCGGGATCCGTAAACAACGACTTCAGGTCCACCTCCATGCGACCCTCGCGACCCGCAACCAAGGCAAACGGCTCAAGACCCGCGCCGCGCACCATCGGCGCCTCGTTCACGTCCTCAACCATCACGCGCACCATCGCGCTCGCCTCGTGCTCGCCGTCGCTGGCCATCACCGTCAACTCGTGAACACGCATCGACGACTCGTAGTTCTCGCCCATCCCCACATAGTGGAGCGCGCCCGTAGACGCGTCGATCATGAACTTGCCGTCCTCGTTGCCCCCCGTGATCGAGTAGGTGAGCGAGTCGCCGTCCGCGTCCGTCGCCATCACCATACCCACCATCACCGCCGTCTCGCTGCCGTCAGCGTTCTCCTGCAAACCGAAACTGTACGAGCTCATGTCCTCGCCGAACACGAACATCGGCATGCTGTCGTTCACGTCCGTCACCGAAATCGTCACCATGACTTCGGAACTCTCGCTGCCGTCGCTGGCCATCACCGTCAACTCGTAACTGCTCATGTCCGACTCGCGATCCTCGCCCATCCCCACATAGTGGATCGCGCCCGTGGCCGAATCGATCATGAACTTGCCGTCTTCGTTGCCCCCCGTAATCGAGTAGGTAACCGGATCGCCTTCGTCCGGGTCCGCAGCCGACACCGTCCCCACCATCACCGCCGTCTCGCTGCCGTCGGCGTTCTCCATCAGATCGAACGAGTAACTCGACTGCCCGAACATCGGCGCCTCGTTGACGTTCAGAACCATCACCTCCACCGTCGCATCGGCAGAAGCGCCACGGTTGTCGGTAACCCGAACCGTCAGCGTATACGCAGGACCCATCGACTGCGCACGGTAGTCCTCGCCCGTGCCCACATAGTGGAGCGCGCCCGTGGCCGAATCGATCATGAACTTGCCCGACTCGTTGCCCCCCGTAATGGAAAACATGTGCGTGTCGGACGAGTCCTGGTCGGTGGCCGACACCATCCCCAGCATCACCGCCGTCTCGCTGCCGTCGGCGTTCTCATGCAGATCGAACGAATAACTCGACTGCGCAAACACCGGCGCATCGTTGCCGTCGGTAACCATCACCTCCACAGTCGTCATCGCCGTGTTGCCGGCGCTGTCGGTAAAGGTCACCGTCACCATCACCGAACTGCCGTCCACCTCGTAGTCGAGACTCGCGCCCGACTTCAGCGCCAGCCACAAACTACCCTCGGAATCCACAATCACCTCGAAGCGATCATCGCTCAACGTGATGGCGTCCCTGCCCATCGAACCCATCAGAAGATCCTCGTCCGCCTCGTCCGGATCCATCACCTCGAACTTCACCAGCGGCGGAAGCTGCGAACCCATCATGTTCTCCATCACAGTCAAACTCGACAGCGCGCCCGCATCGCCCGGAACCCGCTCGCCCTCCATTACCGAAAGCGAAGGACTCTCGTTGACATCCGTAATGCTCACGCTCACCGTGTGCTCGGCGGAAGCGCCCGCGCCGCTGGCCGTGATCGTCACCTCGATCGGCGAACCGTCCCAGGCCTCGAAGTCGAAACTCTCACCCGCCTTGAGCTTGAGCTGGCCGCCCACAACCTCGAAACGATCGTCGTCCACCGTCACCGAAGTGGCGTTCTCCGTGGCCACCGAAGTCACCTCGGCGCCATCGGCATTCTCCGCCACCGAAGCCTCGTCCGCCGCCGTGATCGTCGCCGCCGCCGGAGGGGGCGGCGGAGGAGGCGGAGGCGGAGTGGGCCTTTGCGAACCGCCGCCACCGCAGGCGTCCAGCGCCAGCGCCAACACCGGAATCATGAAAAGGTCCGCGCGCGACGGATGCTCGCGACGACGACGCAGCGCCTTCTCCAAACGAGCCTGCAAAAGCTGTACTACTGGTGACTTGAACATGAGGCTGCCTCCTTGAAAAACAGCAAGGTCATGGGACGGAATCGGCTGACCAGATCACAAACAGCCACTGGAAACGAACACATGCCTGAAACTGAACTTGAACTATTAACGAATTAGAATCTCTTTTCCCTGACCCTGACTCTGCTCCGCAACGTCGAAAGCGAGGCGGGCGCCCCAGCCCTGCTAAGGCAAGCACCGTGGCCGGGCGCGCACCAGGATATGGCCCGGATCGGGCGCTACGGTTTCCGAATCAGACGACTGCGCCCGGGCGCGCGCCGGGAACGGCTCCAGCGCCTGAGGTGAGTTCGCCTGGAGCGGTAGTTACGTTGCGCGCGAGAAGCCTATGGCCTGCAGCGCCGTGGCCTCGCGGCAGCCTTCGGCGCGCAACTGTTGACAGGCCCGGATCTTGCGAAGGCGCTCGAATACGTCCTTCGGCATAGCGACATTGATGCGAAAACTGCGATAGATGCGGAAGCCTCTACCCAAACCAGGCAGAGACAACGCCCCCATCACTCCGAATCAAGTCTTGGCATGCGTCTGAATCTGGAAAGATGAAAGTTGTGCCCGACCGATATGGGCAACAAGCCTGATGTCTTGCCAATCCGGCATGATCCCGTTGGCGGCCTCCGGTTACGGCGACAGGGGGAGGCGAGTTATCTTTCTGCTTCAGCCTCGCTGGCTCCGCGCTTCCGGAGCACTGTACAGAACGCGGCGACGCACTCGGGCTCGCCCGCGAACCCGGGCGTCTCGGACCGCCCGGCGGGCTCCACGCTCGCTACCGACGACAACAGCGTTCGGATCTGCGATATCGGCGCCGGCGCAATCGCTGTTGGCCAAACCCTGCCGGGCTAGAATGCCGGGGTCCAGGTGGCCCGGAAGTAGTAGAAGCCGCCGTTGAAACTGAACGGGGACTGTTCCGGGTAGATCAGGCCGGCCACCTCGCCGTTGGGATTGGTGCTCGGGTACTCGTCGAGGAGGTTTTGCAACCCCACCAGAACCGAGAGGTCGTCACGCACATCCCAGGACACTTCGGCATCCACCACCACGCTCGGATCGGGATAGAAGGACACCGACCCGTCGTTGGTGGGCGCATCGTAGTACTCGCCGTAGTAGCGCGCCCGCGCCATGAACCGCCAAGGGCCCTGCAGGTGGGTCCATGTGGCCGTAAGGCGGATGTCCGGGCGCCCTTTTTCGATCTGCAACCTGCGGTTCTCGCTGGTGAAGTCGGGATCGAAGCGGGTCAGTTCGATGTCCGACCAGTTGGCCACCACGGTGAGACTGGAGGAACCGCCCGCCAGATCGAAGGGGTAAGTGGCCACCAGATCGATTCCGGAGGCTTTCACCGTCTGCTGGTTCGAGAAGAACCGCACCGAGGAAAAACTCGTGGCGTCGCTCACGCCCGCAGCGAGAAGCGCCTGGATGTCCTCCGGAGTCAGGGTGAAGCGGCTCGTAAAGGCGATGCGATCCTCGATTTCGATGTTGTAGTAGTCCAGCGTCACGTCCAGGTCGTTCACGTTGAACACCACTCCCAGCGTCAGGTTGACCGATTCCTCGGGCGTCAGGGGCTTGGCGCCCTTCTGCTGCGCCACGGGATTGGTAGGCGGCAGGGTAGCGATGTCGGCCAGCATGCCCATCTGGAATTCCGTGGTGACGTTACGCAGGTTGGCCTGTCCGGCCGTAGGCACCCGGAATCCGGTGCTCGCCGCGCCTCGGATCGCAAGCGCATCGCTGATCTGGTAGCGCGCCGCGACCTTGCCGTCCAGCGTGTCGCCGAACTCCGAGTAGTTCTCGAAACGCAGCGCGGCGCCCAGCAGCAACCGGTCGGTTACATCGGACTCCAGGTCGATATAGCCAGCGTAGGCGCTGATGGTGTTCTCGCCCGCGTCGCCCGGCTGGAAGCCGGGGAAACCGTTGGAGCCCACGCCGAAGCCCTGGGCCGCCAAATTCAGGTCGATGAAATAGGAATCGGGCTCGCCGTTCTCGATCTTGAAGGTCTCGTCGCGATACTCCAGGCCCAGCGCCAGATTCAGCGGCCCCCAGAAGCCGGAATCGAAAGGCCTGGAAAAATCGATGTTGAGCACGCGGTCGGTTTCGGTGTAGGCCCCGGCGTTGTAGTGCACGGGAATGTCGTTGCGCCGCGACAGAAGTTG
Organism: Gammaproteobacteria bacterium; assembly: GCA_965115835.1. Classification (GTDB taxonomy): domain Bacteria; phylum Pseudomonadota; class Gammaproteobacteria; order Steroidobacterales; family Foliamicaceae; genus Foliamicus. The sequence goes on along the minus strand of OZ220471.1, from coordinate 730,338 downwards.
CGGGTTGATCGTGTTGTAGATATAGAACTGCGCGTTGCTGCGTCCCGCGGTGGCGCTGACATCGAAACGCCAGTCGCCCGCCAACTCGCCGCGCACGCCGCCTGCCATGCTGAGGTCATGCACATAACCGCCGAATTGCGGCGTGAACCCGCCGGGAAACTTTTCGATCAGCGAGTAGCAGTTCGGGTCGCGCGCGATCTGCGCCAGGGCGGTTGGGTCCGCGACATTGTTCACGATTCGCACTGCCGGGCAGTTGCCTGACATGTCCCCGGACAGATCCGCCACCTTCACGGTGGGGATTCCGTCCTCCAGCACCGGCCCGCGAAACACGCCGCCCCGGGTGTGCGGATTCCGATAGTAGAAGCCTCCCTCTACCTGACGTTTGGCCCAGTTGCCAAAGGCGTAGAATTCGTTGCCGCCGCCGATTTCCGCGCCCAGATTGCCGAAGAACTTGAAGTCGTCGGAGATTTCCGGCGCTCCCCAGATCTGCGCCGGCTGCCGCACATGGGTGTTGCCCGCGTCAATCAGCGCCTGGGCGTCGCCGCGCTGCGCACTGCGGCTGGTGGGGTCGGATTCCTTCCATTCGGCGCTCAGGTTCACGAAACCGTTGGCGCTGAGCGGCAGGCCGATGTTGGCGGCCAGCGTCATGGCGTCGCCGTCGCCTTCGTAGTGCGTGCCCCACTTGGCGTCGAAGACGGCTCCTTCGGCGTTTTCCTTGAGTACGAAGTTCATGATGCCTGCGATAGCGTCGGAGCCGTATTGGGCCGAAGCGCCGTCACGCAGAACCTCCAGACGGTCCAGAGCAATCGCCGGGATCGCCGAAAGGTCGGCCCCCTGCGAGCCGCCGGAAACACCCGCGCCCAGCAGGGCGATTACGGCTGCGCGGTGGCGCCGCTTGCCGTTCACCAGCACCAGCGTGGCGTCGGGCGGCAGGGAGCGCAAGGTGGCGGGACGAATGAATGTCGCCGCATCGCTGATCGGTTCCTGGGCCACGTTGTAGGACGGCACCATCGCTGCAAGCAGCGAGTCCATGTCCGAATCGCCGTGAGCCCGGAACTGGTCGCTGCCGATCACGTCCACCGGCACCGGCGAGTCCGCAGCGGAGCGGTCGCGACGCCGCGAGCCCACCACCACAATCTCTTCGAGCGCGGCCGAGGAGCTGGCCTGGACGGGATCCTGACCCTGGGCGGTTGCCGGCCCGGTAGCAAGGAAGGCAAGGAGCGGGAAAAGCAAGGCTGAAGAAGCAAGGTAGCGCAAAGATGGTTTCATGGCTTGGCTGGTCCCCCAAAACATGGATAGAGTCAAAAGAAGAGTTGAAAGACGACAAGGCGAAATAGTAACACTTGTTGACAAACAATAAACCCTGGGCTGCGGTCCGGGAATCAGAAGGGCAGCGATTCGTTGTCGTCTTTCTCGAGAGTCGAGGGGTCCACATCCTCCAGCATGCCCTCGCTTAGCACCTTGACCTTCTGTTCGGCTTCCTTGAGCACTGACTGACAGCGGCGGGTGAGCCTTACGCCGCGCTCGAACTGCCTGATGGCCTCGGCCAGGGGCAGGTCGCCTTTCTCCAGGCTGACGACGATCCGCTCGAGGTCCTCGAGCGATTGCTCCAATCCCCGGACACCTTCCGCCGGCTTTTCCCCGCTCATTCGGACAAACCCTCCCTGGCCGCATTGTAGCCTTCGAGCTTCAGCGCATGTTCTCCCTGGCGAGTCGGGCCAGCGTTTCCGGGCTCAGGGTTTCCTTGTGAGTAGCGATGGTCCAGATATTGCCCGCCGGGTCACGCACGGCCGCGCTGCGGTCGCCGTAGAACATGTCTTCGGGTTCCTGCACGGAGGTTGCGCCGGCCGCTTGCGCCTGCGCCCAGGTCGCGTCGGCGTCCGGTACATAGAGGTAAATCATGCAGCGCATCGCGGGGTAATCGTCCTGCGCCCGCCCCATCATCACGTGGGAGTTGCCGATCAGCACTTCGGCGTGTCCCGTTTTTCCGTCCTGGTTGGGAATGCGCTCCTTTTCGATAGCGCCAAAGGCAGCCTTGACGAAATCGACCAGCTCGTCGACATCAACGACCACCATGTACGGCGTGACCGAGGTGTAGCCCTCGGGAATGTGGCTTGTGGGCATGCGGTACTCCCTGGCCCTTGCGGGCGACGACAGGCGGATGGATTGAGGGTACCCGCAGGCCCTGTTTCGGGCAAGGGTGCGGGGAGCGGGAAATCCGATCTGATGCTAGAATGCGAACACTATTCCCACCCCGCTGAAAACGGAGCCTGAAATGACCCTGAAAGACACCAGAACGGAACAGAACCTGAAGGACGCCTTCTCCGGAGAGTCGCAGGCGAACCGCCGCTACCTCTACTTCGCCGCCAAGGCCGATGTGGAAGGCTACAACGATGTGGCCACGGTGTTCCGCTCAACGGCGGAAGGCGAGACCGGCCACGCCCATGGCCACCTCGAGTACCTCAAGGCGGTGGGCGATCCGGCCACCGGCAAGCCCATCGGCAGCACCGCCGACAACCTTGTGGCGGCCATCGCCGGCGAGACCTACGAGTACACCGACATGTATCCCGGCATGGCCAGAACCGCGCGTGAGGAAGGTTTTGACGAAATCGCCGACTGGTTCGAAACGCTGGCCAAGGCCGAGCGCAGCCACGCCAACCGCTTCCAGAGGGCGCTCGACAGTCTCGACGGCTGATTCCGGCGTCAGGGGGCCCGATCGCTTCCTGGGCGCCGGGTCCTTGCAGGCTTCCAATACTTCCGTTTCATGAGTAACGGAGTGCGGCGCGCTTGCCGCCGTGGCGAATGGGCGCGAATGATGGCGATATGAGCAAAACCCCGAGGGAACTTCATGTTCGATGAGGGCAGGGCGCCCTCGCTCCTGCGCCCATGACCGAAACAGCGTCCGGCCCGGTCAGCCGCCATATCGACTGGCGTTCGCCGGAGTACTACGACGAGCCTGCCTTGCTCGCCGAGATGGAGCGAGTGTTCGACATCTGCCATGGCTGTCGCCGCTGTTTCAATCTCTGCAACGCCTTCCCGCTGCTTTTCGACGCTATCGACGAGTCCGAGAGCGGCGAGCTCGACACCACACCGAAGAGTGTCTACTGGGAGGTGGCGGAGCAGTGCTACCTGTGCGACATGTGCTACCGCGCCAAGTGCCCGTACGTGCCTCCGCATCCCTTCATGGTCGATTTCCCGCGGCTGATGCTGCGCGGCAAGGCACAGCGCTGGCGCAAGAACGGCGCCCGGCTGCGCGACCGTGTGCTGGCCGCGCCGCGCACCGTGGGCCGGCTGGCTGGCATACCGGTAGTGGCCCAGACCGTGAACGCGCTGAACCGTAACGCCATGGCGCGTTCTGCGCTGGAGAAGGTGGCCGGTATCAGTCGCCGCTCGCCCTTGCCCGATTTCCATCCCCACCGGGAGCGCAAGGCGCGCAGTCGGGGCGAGGGCGAAGTGCTGGTGTTCGCCACCTGCTACGGGGACTTTCACGGCCCGGAAATCATCGACGACCTCTTTGCCGTGCTGGCCCATAACGGCATCGACGCCACCATGATGCCGTCCGAAACCTGCTGCGGCATGCCGCGGCTGGAACTGGGCGACCTCAAGGGCGTGGAGGCGTTGATGCGCAGGAACCTTCCGGCGCTGGCCGCCCATGCCCGCAAAGGTGGAACGATCCTGGCGCCGGTTCCATCCTGCGCACTGATGTTCCAGCAGAAGTTGCCCGAAATGTTTCCCGACAACGAAGACGTGAAACTCGTTGGCGGGGCCACGCGGGACCCCTTGCACTTCCTGTGGCTGCGCAACCGCTCCGGGGCGCTCGATACCGGGCTCAGGAATAGCCTCGGCCGGGTGATGTACCACGCGCCCTGCCACACGCAGGTGCAGAACTTCGGGCTCAAGACGCCGGAGGTGCTGAAACTCGCGCCGGACACGACGGTGGAGACCATCGAGCGCTGTTCCGGCTTCGACGGCGTGTACGGCGTGCGCGCCGAGTGTCGCGACGCTTCGGAGAAGATCGCCCGCGCTGCGGTTCGTTCGGCGCAGGACGGCGAATGGGACCACTTCACCAGCGATTGCCCGCTGGCCGGCCGGCAGATACTCGACGGACTGGGCCGAACTGCCGACTACCGCCATCCCGTCAGCCTGCTGCGTCAGGCGTACGGCTGCTGACACACGACCATGTCCGGACCAATCCAGCGATCCGACCTGATGGGCCTGGAGCAGTATGCCGAGCGCCGCGAGGCGTTCCGCGCGCGCGTAATGGAGCACAAGAAAAAGCGCCGCGTGGCGGTGGGCGAACACGTCACGCTGCTGTTCGAAGATCGCCTGACCATCCATTACCAACTCCAGGAAATACTGCGCGTCGAGCGTATCTTCGAGCCCAGCGCTATCCAGGAGGAACTGGACGCGTACAACCCGCTGATCCCCGACGGCAGCAACCTCAAGGCCACCATGCTGATTGAATACGGCGACGCGGGGCTGCGTCGCGCCGAGCTGGCGAAACTGGTCGGCATCGAGGACACGGTGTGGATGCAGGTTTCCGGCCACCAGCGCAGCATGGCCGTTGCCGATGAGGATCTGGAGCGCTCCGAGGCGGACAAGACCTCGGCGGTGCATTTCCTGCGCTTCGAGTTTTCGCCTGACGCCATTGCGGACCTTCGCTCCGGCGCGCCGCTGGCCGCGGGCGTGGACCATCCACGTTACAGGCACAAGGTCGATCCGCTTCACGACTCCATACGGCTGTGCCTGGTCGAGGATTTTCAGGGCTGACCGTCTGTCGGGCCGGCGTCCCTGCAGGTCCCCAGCAGCACGCCGGATTGCCGGAATCGCCGGAGCTGTTCCCGGCCCTGCTTGCGCAAGGTCTTTCGGGAATCCGGCGGCGCCTGCTCCAGCATGGTCTCCAGCAGGTCACGCCCCGTCTGCCTGCTATCGTTGTCGAGAATCAGGGCCAGCAGCCCGGCAGTGAGCACGCCGAGTTCCCGGGTCAGCACCCGACCGGCGCGGTCGCGGCGAACAAGCAGAAAGGCCGGGAATGCAGGAGGCTTGGGATCGAGCTTGCCGTCCTTGCTCCGGTGTACGGGGTAGCGCAGCGTGAGCAGGCGGAGCAGCGGCGAGGGCGCGGGCACGCCGGTAACCACATCGCCTTGCGGGTCGGTGGGGGAATCGGCCGGCGGGTCGGGCATACGCCGCAGGGCGTGCTTTTCGGTTTCGTAGCGGATCAGATCGCCCAGCCACGGAGGGTCTTGCGGGCAGCCTGATCGGGCCTGCTCGTACCACTTTCCGAATTCGCCAGCCAGGCGCGGGAAGTAGGGCGTAGCGGCCCTGTGCTCACGCAGAAACGCGCGCACCAGGAGCTCGAAGCGTTTCTTGCCCAACTGATCGCGCGTCAGCAGCAGGCTGGCGCCCAGCAATCGCGACAGGTTGCCGGATACCAGCCGGCGGTAAATGCCGATCCGCCGGTCTTCCACACCCTCCGGGGGCGGATGGGCGCCGGGGTTGCGCAAGTGCGCCGTCAACTGGCGCTGCACATCCTGAAAGCCGTTCATCTGCCGTGGAATGCGAAGGAGCGAGCTTGCCCGGGTTACGGAGTCAGGACGCCACCGGCTCCGGCGGAGCAAGCGCGCTGAATGCTCCGGATGCGGGAGACCTCGGCCAGCAAGTCGGGCAGGGGAGGCTGATTGAAGTCGCGTTCCAGGACGGTGGGGCGGGGCCCCAGACGGCCGTAGGCGTAGTCGAGCAACTCCCACACATCGTCCTTGACGGGGGCCCCATGCGTGTCGATGAGCAGGTCGGGCGCCTCGTCGTGGTGTCCCGCCATGTGTACGTAAAGCACCCGTTCCGCCGGAACCGCGTCCAGGAACGCCCGCGGGTCGTAGCCGTGGTTCACGCTGTTGACATACACATTGTTGATATCCAGCAGCAAGCCGCAGTCGGCCTCTTCGAGCACGGCCCGCAGAAACTCCGGTTCTTCCATTTCCGCGCCCATGGACGCGTAGTAGGACACGTTCTCAACGGCGATGCGCTGCCCGAGAATGTCCTGTACGCGGCGTATGCGGTTAGCGACATAACACACCGCCTCGCCGGTAAAGGGAATGGGCAACAGATCGTACAGCTGGCCCTCGTCGCCGGTATAGCTGAGATGCTCGGAGTAAAGTCGCACGCCGTATTCATCCATCCAGACGCCCACATCGCGCACCAGCGACTCGTTGAGCGGATGCGGCCCGCCCAGCGACAGCGACAGCCCGTGCGCGATGAGCGGCCAGCGTTCGGCAAAGAATCCGAGCCGAGCGCCCAGCGCACCGCCCACGCCGATCCAGTTCTCCGGGGCCAACTCGAAAAAGTCCACTTCCGGTGGGGGATCGTCCCTGAACGGCTTCAGATGCGGGCGTCGCAAGCCCAGCCCGGCGCCGGCTATGTCATCGATAACGGGAGTCATGGTTCGGTCCGTCTGTTTGCGGAACAGGTTTGCAGATACGAGGGAGTCAGGCAACAGGGGTTTCCGGCTTTCGGTGGGCTGGTGAGCGCAAGAGGCGGTCGCACCGGATTCTATTCCTTCGGGCGCAGGCGAAGGGGGTATTCGCAGAGGTCGGCAATGATGCAATCGCCGCAATGTGGCCGGCGCGCTTGGCACACGTATCGACCGTGCAGGATCAGCCAATGATGCGCGTGTTGCAGATATTCCGGAGGAGTCAGGCGCGTCAGGCGTCTTTCCACTGCCAGCACCGTCTTTCCGGGCGCCAGCCGGGTGCGATTGGCGACCCGGAACACATGCGTGTCCACGGCGATGACCGGCTCGCCGAATGCGGTGTTGAGAATCACGTTGGCGGTCTTGCGGCCCACTCCCGGCAGGGCCTCCAGCATTTCGCGCCGGCGCGGCGCCTGACCGCCATGCTGCGCAACCAGCGTCTGGCAGCAGGCAATGAGGTGGGCGGCCTTGGCGTTGTACAGGCCGATGTGACGGATGTGCTCGCGAAGCCGGGCCTCACCCATCGCCAGCAGGGCCTCCGGCGTGTTGGCCTCGGCGAACAGCGTGGCCGTGGCCTTGTTCACGCTGATGTCGGTGGCCTGCGCCGACAGCACCACAGCCACCAGCAGCTCGAACGGCGAACCGTAACGCAGCTCCGTGGTCGGGCGCGGATTGGCCCGACTCAGGCGCCGGAAGATCTCCGCTCGCTTCTCCCGGTTCAGGGCTTCAGCGTAACCAGCCCCGGCTGGTTGGCGTAGAACTCGGACAATTCATCGAGCTGCTCCCTGGTGAGCAGGTTGAGGAATGCGTTCATGGAGATGTCGCTACGCTCGCCTTCCAGATACTGGCGGATGGTCTCGTTGAGGTAGTCCGCATGCTGGCCCGCCAGATGCGGGAATTCCGTGGTGATGCTGACGCCGTTCACCCCATGGCAGGAGACGCAGTAGATTCCGGATTCGGGCGGCGTGACCTCCGTATCCGTCTCGACGGCCACCGCGCTTGAGAAATAGGCAGCGATGTCCTCAATGTCCTGATCGCTCAAATCGGCGGACTGCGCGTGCATGCCTTCGTGCTTGCGATCGCTGCTCGCGTACCCCTTGAGCGCCCTGACGATGTACGAAGCGTTCTGTCCGCCCAGCCGCGGCACGTGATAGGGCGGATAGGTGGTCATGTTGCCCTCGATCCCATGGCATCCCAGGCAGGGATCGGCCAGAATCCGACCGCGCTCCGGGTCGCCTTCGGCCGCCAGTGGTGAGGAAAGGGCCGCCGCCAGCAGGAAGGCCGCCAGTTGCAGTTTCTTGTTCTCGTTCACAAGCTCCTCCGCTATAGCACGTATACGAAGATAAACAGGCACACCCACACCACATCCACGAAGTGCCAGTACCAGGACACGGCCTGGAAGCCGAAGTGTTCATTGGGGGTGAAATGTCCGCGCAGGATGCGGAACCAGGTTACGGCGAGCATGATCGCGCCCAGGGTCACGTGCGCGCCGTGAAAACCGGTCAGCAGGAAGAATGTGGAGCCGTAGATTCCGGTGCTGAGGCGCAGGTCGAGATCCTGGTAGGCGTGGACGTATTCATACACCTGGAAGAACAGGAACGCGATGCCCAGCGCCAACGTCAGTAGCGTGCCGATGTTGAGCAGCTGGCGGTTGCCGTTCTTCAGCGCATGATGCGCAATGGTGATGGTGACGCTGGAGGCAAGCAGCAGCGCCGTATTCAGAAGCGGCAAACCCGACCAGCCCATGGGCTGGAACTGGCCTTCCGCGTTGCCGCCGATCGCTCCGGGGCCGTTGGTGGGCCAGTCCGCCTCGAACCCTGGCCACAGCAAGGCGTTGGTGGCCTCGCCCGCGCCGTCCCCGCCCAGCCAGGGCACCGCCAGCGTGCGGGCGTAGAACAACGCGCCGAAGAAGGCGAAAAAGAACATCACTTCCGAGAAGATGAACCACGCCATTCCCTGGCGGAAGGAGCGGTCGACCCGGCCGCTGTAGAGCCCGGCGATGTTTTCCCGGATCACTGCCCCCAGCCAGCCGAATATCATCACGATCAGTCCGGCCAGTCCCAGCAACAGCACGATTCTGCCCGTATCCGATCCGTTCAGCCACAGTGCGCCTCCCAGCGCCATGACGAACATCGACACCGAGGCCACAATAGGCCAGGGGCTCCCGTGCGGTACGTAGTAGTCCACCTTCGTATCGGCCATCAATTCCTCCTCAACCGGGCTGTGCGGTAAACAGCGTGTAGGCCAGCGTCACGGTGTCGACATGCGCCGGCAAATCGGGGTCAATCGTGAAACGCACCGGCAGTTCGCGTTGCTCGCTTGCCGCAAACGGCTGTTCCTCGAAACAGAAGCAAACCTGCTTGCTGACGTGGCTTGCCGCCTCTACCGGCCGCACCGCCGGGCGCGTGATCGAAACGACGTCATGTTCGAGCAGGTTGCGGGCGAAAAAGCGGGTTTCAGCGGACTTGCCCGGCGTGACTTCGATGCTGAGATCGCCGGGCTGGAATTCCCAGGCAGCCGGATTGGGGGTGTTGGCGAGAAACTCCACCTTGATCGCACGGTTCTCGTCGATTACTGCCGCCTGAGCCGGCCCCGCCGGTTCGCTGGCCCGGCTCAGGCGCTCCGAGTCGATTCCGGTGAGCTCGCAGAACACCTCGTACAGCGGGACCAGCAGGAAGGCGAAAGCGAACATGCCCGCCACCGCCCCGCCGAGCGTCAGGATCAGACGCCGGTTGCCCGCTCGCCGGATCATGCGCCGTTATTCGCCCACTGCATCAGGATGAAGCCGCCGTAGAACGCCATCGCCAGCAGCAGAAGCAGGGCGATATGCAGGCGCTTGCGGGTGTGGGGCTGCACGGGCGGAGAATGGACCGCTAACCCGGGACTCTCGCCGGATTGCGAAATTGCTGGCGAGAGAGGCCGCAGATACCGGCGCGCGCTCGCGAGAATGAGCATGGGCAAGCCTGGAAGGAAGCGAGCCGGTGCGCGCCGCGCATGGCGGAACCGCCCGCAAACCGCAAGGGGCAAGGCTCAAGTCCGATACCGGACATCGTTGCAGATAGCGGGAAAAACATCAGTCAGGCAATAGGTTGGCAAGGCTGCGGCCCGGTTCGGCGAGGCATGCGCGCTCAGACCTTCGGCGGGGTCTCGAAGGTGTGATACGGCGCCGGCGAGGGCACCGTCCACTCCAGCCCCTGCGGCTGGTCCCAGACCGCGTCGCTGGCCCTGGCGCCGCCCCTCGCGCACTTGATCAGCAGCCACACGAACAGTAGCTGCGACAGGCCGAAGCCGAATGCGCCGACGGTCGAGATCATGTTGAACTCGGTGAATTGCACGGAGTAATCCGGTATCCGCCGGGGCATGCTGGCCAAGCCCAGGAAGTGCTGGGGAAAGAACAGGATGTTCACGAAGATGGTGGACAGCCAGAAATGCCATTTGCCCAGGGTCTCGTCGTACATGTGGCCGGTCCACTTCGGCAGCCAGTAGTACACGCCTGCGATCACCGCAAAAATGGCGCCCGGCACCAGTACGTAATGGAAATGCGCCACCACGAAATAGGTGTCGTGGTACTGGATATCCGCCGGCACCAGCGCCAGCATGAGGCCGGAGAACCCGCCGATGGTGAACAGGATCACGAAGGCGAGCGCGAACAGCATCGGGGTTTCAAAACTGATCGACCCGCGCACCAGGGTCGCCACCCAGTTGAAGATCTTCACGCCGGTCGGCACCGCGATGAACATTGTGGAGATCATGAAGAACAGCATTCCCGCCTGTGGCATTCCCGTCGTGAACATGTGGTGCGCCCACACGATGTACGACAGGAACGCGATTGCCGAAGTGGCGATCACCATCGAGGTGTAGCCGAACAGCGGCTTGCGCGCGAAGGTGGGAATGATCTGCGAGATGATCCCGAAGGCCGGCAGGATGAGGATGTACACCTCGGGGTGGCCGAAGAACCAGAAGATGTGCTGGAACATCACCGGGTCGCCCCCGCCGGCAGCCAGGAAGAAGCTGGTGCCGAAATAGCGGTCGGTAAGCAGCATGGTGATCGCACCGGCCAGCACCGGCATGGCGCCGATCAGCAGGTAGGCGGTGATCAGCCAGGTCCACACGAACAGCGGCATCTTCATGAAACCCATGCCGGGCGCCCGCATGTTGGTGATGGTCACGATGATGTTGATCGCGCCCAGGATCGAGGATGCGCCCAGCAGGTGCAGCGCAAACACCACGAAGGGGAAGGCGTCGCCGGTTTGCAGTACCAGCGGCGGATACAGGGTCCAGCCGCCCGCCGCAGCGCCTCCCGGCATGAACAGCGTTGCGATCAGCAGCAGGAAGGCTGGCGGCAGGATCCAGAAGCTCCAGTTGTTCATGCGTGGCAGCGCCATGTCCGGGGCGCCCACCATCAGCGGGATTTGCCAGTTGGCCAGCCCCACGAACGCTGGCATCAGCGCGCCGAAAATCATCACCAGCGCATGCATGGTGGTCATCTGGTTGAAGAAGTGCGGGTCCACGAGCTGCAGCCCGGGCTGGAACAGCTCGCTGCGAATGATCAGCGCCATAGAGCCGCCCACCAGGAACATGACAAGGCTGAATACCAGGTACAGCGTGCCGATGTCCTTGTGGTTGGTGGTGGTCAGCCACCGCCAGAGGCCCCTTGTGTGCGGGCCGTCGTGATGTTCCTGCGCGTGCGCGGCGCTGCTGGTGTCGCTCATGTTTCGGTTACTCCGATTTATCGGGCGTACGCGCCGCCGGAGACGGTCGCGGACGCTGCTTGCATGATCTCTTCTTCACTGCGGTGGGCGGCCGCTTGTGCGTTCACCCAAGCATCAAACTCTACTGGCGAAAGCGCTTCCACCACGATCGGCATGAAGCCGTGTCCGCGGCCGCACAACTCCGCGCACTGGCCGCGATACACGCCCGGCTCCCCAGCCTGGAACCAGGTTTCGTTGATGGCGCCGGGTACCGCGTCGCGCTTGACGTACAGCTCTGGAACCCACCAGGCGTGAATGACATCGTTGGAAGTCAGTTGCAGCTTCACCTTGCGGCCCGCCGGAACCACCATGGGCCTGTCCACATCGCGCAGGTAGTGCTCGGGCAACTCGCGGTCCGCGCCGAGGATGGCCGCCGCCTTGCTTTCCTCGGTGATATTGCTGAAGAAGCTGACGCCGTGGTCCGGGTACTCGTAATGCCATTTCCACTGATATCCGGTGACCACAATCCGCAGGTCGGCCGACTGGGTATCTTCCATTTCCACCAGCACCCGCGCCGTGGGGATTGCCAGACCGACCAGGATCAGAACCGGTATCACGGTCCAGATGATCTCCGCCCTGGTGCTATGGCTGAATTTGGCCGCCTGCGCCCCCTGCGACTTGCGAAACTTCACCAGCGAGTAGCCGATCGCGGCGAACACGACGACGCCGATTACAACGCAAACGCCCAGCGCGATGTGATGCAGGTTGCGTATATCGTTTCCAAGTTCCGTGGCGCTGGCAGGGAAATCCAGGCCCCAGTCCGCCGCGGCCGGACCCGCCGCGGCCAGCGCGGCAGCCGCCAATGCCAGGATTGCCCGGCCGCCATATGCCTTGTTCCGATTCATCAAAGCGATGCTCCTTGTTTTTCCGGGGGTACCGGTGCGCGCGTCAATTCACGCAGGCGCCGGCACAAAGACTGCCTTTCTCCCTCCGTGAGGCAAGCGCCCAACTCACAACAGGCGCCGCTTGCCCCCAGAAAAAGACGCCCGGGCATTGCGGGGTTCGAGCCCGGTTCGATCCAGGCGCGGGTCCAGGGCCGCGGGAATTCTACCTGCTTCCGATGACCGGCATACCCCTGCTGCACGCGAACGTGGCGGCGACCGAAGCGAATCACCTCCCGGTGGCGTCCGCGCTGCACGGTGATCGCCAGGGCGGCGCCGAGCACGAGCAGTTCGAGACCGGCAAAAGGCAGGATCGGCCAATAGCCTTTCATCGCCCAAGCGCTCGCCATGCCAAGCAACGGCAATGCCATCGCGCAGAACAGCAGCGCGGCGCCACGGCCGGAGAAATTGCAGTTGGGGCGGATTACGATGCGGGGAACAGTATCGTCTTTGTTCATCGCTCGCCGATTGTACCGGGAATGCCCTCGCGAAGCCAACCGCCAGCCGCTTGTTGGGGCCTTGCAGATTCCCGGGGGCGATCATGGTGCGCGCATCGTGTCCGGGCAGGCGTTTGCCGGTTGCCGACCCGGGAAGCGGGAATCCGGCCGCCTCACATTGGAATCCGGGCAATCACCGGAACGCTTTGCAGGGAGGCCCGCTTTTGGTACAGTTCCCGTCCGTTGAAATTTGCGCTGCAACCCGCCCGACCCATGAGAAGAGTATTCGTGCTGTGCCTGCTGGCCTGCGCCGCGCCGATGCAGGCTCCTGCTGCCGAGCCGGACCTGGAGCGCGGCAAGCAACTGTATTTCTTCTGCGGTACATGCCATGGGCAGGCGGGCGAAGGGAATCCGCTGCTGAACACGCCAGCCGCCGGCAGGCAGGACTCCTGGTATGTCGAGAGGCAGCTCGCGAACTACCGCGCCAACCTGCGCGGCTACTGGGGGCCGCTGGAAGATGTCTACGGCAACCAGATGAAGAACATGGCAATCGCGCAGGTGCCGGACGCCCAGGCAATCATCGACATGGCGGCCTACATGGAGTCAATGGACCCGCCCGAGTCACTGCCGGCAACCGTGGACGGCGATCCGCAAGCAGGTCGCGAGTTGTACGAGGCCAGTTGCATCGCTTGTCACGGAGGGAACGGCGAGGGATCAACCCTGCTGGGCGCCCCCCGGTTGTCGAACCAGCACGACTGGTATCTGCTGCGGCAGATCAAGGACTTCATAAGCGGCGCCCGAGGCCAGCCGCGCGACGATATCTTCGGGACCCAGATGCGCTACATGGCGCAATTGCTGGACACAGAGAAGAAGCAGAACGACGTGATTGCCTACATCGCAACGCTCCCGTACACGGAGCAGCGCGACTGACCCGCCCGATCCCGGAATTCCGGGCGAAGCCGATAAAACGCCGCAAGGGCGCGCACTCGCAAGCGCCCGTCTGGCCGGGCCCGGAGTGGAGAGCGCCCGCCCCGCTCCACGCCGGCTTTCCATGCGCCGGCGCGTTCGCACCCATCGCCAGCATTGAATCCCCGTCTGCTTGCATCATTGTTCCTCATCTACCGCCCTTCAATAATTGCAAGGGTGGCCGGCGCCTCAACAATGTTGGCGGAAAGCGGTCTGCGTCGAAATACGGGGAAGCCGTTCAGGCAACGGGGCTGTCGTGCGCCTTGCCCAGATAGAGCGAAGGGCCGAACACACGGGCGCCGCCGACTTCCAGGCGAACCCGATAGCGGCCCGGCTCGGGAAAGGTCACATCCTCCAGCGGCAAGTTGAGCTGAGTGCGCGGAGGGGCGGCCGATTCCGGCGCCTCCTCGACCTCGCTGAAGCCCTGGATGGTGAACACCGCCTTCCCGCCCGGGTCGAGCAGTTCGATGAGGAAAGGCACGCGCCCGCGCTCGCCTTCGTTCCAGCTCACCAGGCCGGCAAGCCGCATGCGCGGCTGGCGGGCAGGAAAAGACGGTGCGCGAAGCTCGTCGAAGATACCGCCCATATCAAGCTGGCCGCTGTCGTTCGAGCCAGCCCGATGGCAGAAGAAAAGCGTGCATTCCATAACGGATGTGCAGTGTACCCGTGGTTCGGCATAAAATAAGCGCGCCGGGGGTGCGCGATTCCCGGTTCCGGTTCGTGGAGCCGGATCGCTTCCGCGCCATTTTGCGAATATAGAGAAGGAGCAGCATGAAGCGTTTTGCCTGTCTGATGATCAGCGCCGCCGCCGTGGTCGCGGCGGGAGCCGCCGGAGCCGCCGGAGACCGCACGCGCGGTCAGGCCGAATTTGCAGTGTGCGCCGTATGCCACGGCGAGCAGGGCGAGGGCTTCGAGAAATACGGCGCCCCCAGGATCGGCGGCCAGGAAGACTGGTACGTGATCACCACCCTCAGGAATTTCCGCGCCGGACTGCGCGGCAAGGACAACTGCAACGAGGCGGATGTGGCCGGCACGCTGGAAAGAGCCAAGGCGCAATCGCCCGACTATGCGGAAATCGAGGCTGAACTGGCGAGCCATTTCGACGGGACGCTCCCGGCCGGGGGGGACTGCAGCCAGCCTGCAGCCGATGTGTACGGGCCGCTGATGCGCGCCATAGCGATCACGCTGGCGGACGATCAGGCCGTCGAGGATCTGGCGGCTTACGTCACTTCGCTGTCGCCGCCCAATCCCCCGGAGACCCTGACCGGCGATCTCGAGGCCGGCAAGGTCGGATACGCCACCTGCATCGCCTGCCACGGCGCCCGGGGCGAAGGCAATCAGGCGCTGAACGCGCCGGCCGTTGCGGGCCAGCACGACTGGTACACCGTACGGCAGCTCGAACACTACATCTCCGGTATTCGGGGCAGCGACCCGCGCAATATCTTCGATACGCAAATGCGTCCCATGGCGATAGTGCTGCCAACGCCCGAAGCGATCAGGAACGTAACCGCCTATATCAACACCTTTACCGCGGACGAATAGCCGCCTCTCGCCATGGCTGCCCCGGCAAGGCGCGGGGCGGCGGTTTCCAGGGCGGTCCGGCAGCCTTGAAGCCGCCGGGAACTACCGGGCGCTTCGGTCGCGGCAGGCCTTGGGCGGCGTGTTTCCGGCGCAGGTTTGCTTGAACGGCAAGTGCTGGCCGGCGATTTCCACGTAGCGCGCCACCTGTTCCCGCTCCCTGGCCAGATAGCCGGTCAGCGCATCCGCGAATCCTTCGTGGCGCACCCAGTGGGTGGAGAACGAGGTCGCCGGTTTGAATCCGCGCGCCAGCTTGTGTTCGCCCTGTACGCCCGGATCGAATAGCGTCAGACCTTCGCGGATACAGTATTCGATGCCCTGGTAGTAGCAGGTCTCGAAGTGAAGACTGTGGTGGCGGCCCGTACTCCCCCAATAGCGGCCATACAGCGCGGTGTCGCTGCGAAAGCAGATCGCCAGCGCAATGGCCTCGCCGTCCCTGCGCGCCACGAACAACACAATCGATTCGGGCATCGAGCGCGTGACGCGCGTGAAGAAGTCGTGATTCAGGTAAGGGAGCTGCCCGCGTTTCAGATAGCTGGCGGCATACAGGGGGTAGAGAGTTTCCCACAAGTCCGGCATGAGGTCCTGCCCGTGCAAGGTCTCGAAGAGGATTCCCGCCTCCTGCACCCGGCGCCGTTCGCGGTTGATCTTCTTGCGCTTGGACGAGCTGAAGGAATCCAGGAAATCGGCAAAGTCCCGGTAGCCGCCATCCCTCCATTGGAACTGGCAGTCCGTGCGCAGCATCATTCCCTTGCCCTCCATCCATCTGGCGTCTTCCGGCGAGGGGAACAGGCAGTGCAGGGAACTGGCCGCAAGCCGTTCGCCGAACTCCACGGCGCCCGCCAGCAACAACGAGCGGGCGTCTTCCTGACAGCGCTTGCTGTCCGAGTGGAGAAAGCGCGGCCCGGTGACCGGGGTGAAGGGCACCGCGCTCAGCAATTTCGGATAGTAGTCGTAGCCGGCGCGCTGGTAGGCGGACGCCCACGCCCAGTCGAACACGAACTCGCCGCGCGAGTGGCTCTTGAGGTAAAGGGGCATGGCGGCCACCGGCTGGTCCTCGTGGCTGAGCAACAGATGGCAGGGTTGCCAGCCGGTTTGCGGCGAGGCGCAACCGGATTCCTCCAGGGCATGGATGAATTCGTGCCGCAGGAAGGGGTGCGAAGCGCCCGCGAGCGCATTCCAGTCGCCGGCCGCGACCTCTGTTATCCCGTCAAGAACCTGAACGCGCACGAGTCTGGCTGCGGGGTCTCTACAGCGGATTGGCGTCGCAGAACTTCTCGGCGTCCAGCGCCGCCATGCAGCCGGTAGCCGCCGACGTGATCGCCTGGCGGTACACCGGGTCGGCGACATCGCCCGCAGCAAATACGCCCGGTACGCTGGTGGCGGTGGCGCTGCCGGATTCGCCGCCACGCACCGAAAGGTAGCCGCTGTTGTGCTCGAGCGACTCGACGAACAGGCGCGTGTTGGGATCGTGGCCGATGGCGATGAACACGCCGTCCGCCGAAATCTCCTCGGACACGCCTTCTTCCTTCGTGCTGCTGATCTTCAGGCCGGTCACCTGGTTTCCGTCGCCCAGAACCTCTTCCACCACCCGGTTCCAGCGGATCTCGACCGGGCCGTGCGGCCTGAGGCGCTCCATGAGCTGCTGCTGCATCATCTTCTCGGCGCGCAGCGCATCGCGGCGATGGACCAGCGTGACCTTCGAGCAGATATTCGACAGGTACAGCGCCTCCTCCACGGCGGTATTGCCGCCGCCCACCACGGCCACCGGCCGCCCCCTGAAAAAGAAGCCGTCGCAGGTTGCGCAGGCCGACACTCCCTTGCCGAGGTAGTTCTGTTCGCTCTCCAGGCCCAGGTAGCGCGCGGTGGCGCCAGTGGCGATGATCAGCGATTCGGCGCGGTACTCGCCCAGTCCGCCCTTCAGCGTGAACGGCCGACGCTCCAGGCGCGCCTCCTCGATGTGGTCGTGGATCACCTCGGTCCCCAGGCGTTCGGCGTGCTGGCGCAACGACTCCATGAGCTGCGGCCCCAGCAGCCCCTCGCGACCACCGGGCCAGTTGTCCACGTCGGTGGTGGTCATCAACTGACCGCCCGGTTCGCTGCCGGTAATCAGAACCGGAGACATGTTGGCGCGCGACCCGTACACGGCAGCGGAGTAACCGGCCGGACCGGAGCCGAGAATCAGGAGGCGGGCGATCGAAGGCGGCACACACGCAAGTTTATTCGGATTTGTATTCGGCGGGCGCCCGCATAACATTGGGCGCGTCGTGAAAGGCAAGGAGAGAACCTGGGTGGAGCGCGCCCTGCGCGAAGGCGCGCTGTGGCTGTGCATGGCCCTGGGGCTGCTCATGTTTGCGGCTCTGCTCAGCCACGTTCCCGACGCCGCCGAGAGGGGCCTCGCAGGCGCCAATCTGATCGGCGAGGGGGGCGCTGCGTTTGCAAGGCTTGCCGGTCTCGTGGCCGGGCAAGCCTCGTACCTGTTTCCCGCCGCGCTCATGGCCTTCAGCGCCTGGTACCTCGCGCCAGCCAAGGCGCGTGCGGACTGGTCGTGGCCCGATGCCGGCGTGCGCGCGGCCGGCGGCCTGCTGGTGGTGCTGTGCGGCGCCGGCCTGCTGGACATGTCCGCACGGGCCGGCCCGGGAGGCGGGATCGTCGGCGCCTGGCTTGCCGGCCATTTGACCCCGGTGCTGGGCAGCATGGGCAGTACCGTGGTATTGCTGGCGCTGCTGATGATCGGCATTACGCTGGTAACCAGTCTTTCGTGGCTGGCGCTGGCGCAGGTTACCGGACGCCTGACCCTGGCCGGGGCGCGGGCGACATGGAGCGGCCTGTTCTCGGCGCTGCGCAAGCTGCGCCATCGGGGACGCCGGCCGCCGCCAGTACGGAACGCCCGCAAGCCCCGTACGCGTACGCGCATCGCCAAGCGCGAACGCCCGCAATCCGCGGCCGCGGAACCTCCGTCTCGCAAGCGCAAGACGCCCGATCCGCCGATTGACGCGAGCTTGCCCTCCCTGAGCCTGCTTTCGGATCCGCCGGCGGAAACCGCCCGCGAGTCGGACCAGTTCCTGCGCGATCAGGCCGCCCGGCTGGAAGAAAAACTGCAGGAGTTCGGCGTGGGCGTGCAGGTTGTAGGGGTGTCGCCCGGTCCCGTCGTGACGCTGTTCGAAGTGCAGCCCGCCCCGGGAGTGCGCGCCAGCCGCATCACCACTCTGGCCAGCGATCTGGCGCGGTCGCTGATGGCCTACGGCGTGCGCGTGGTCGAGTCCATGCCAGGAAAATCCACCGTGGGGCTGGAGATCGCCAACCGCGATCGGATGCTGGTGACCCTGGGCGAGATTCTGCGCTCGCGCACCTATGACCGAGCCCGGTCCATGCTCACGCTGGGCCTGGGCAAGGATATTGCCGGCGAGCCGGTGGTGGCCGACCTTCACAAGATGCCGCATCTGCTGGTGGCCGGCGCCACCGGTTCGGGCAAATCCGTGGCCATCAACGCCATGATATTGAGCTTGTTGTACAAGGCCACGCCGGAATCGGTGCGGCTGATCATGATCGATCCCAAGATGCTGGAGCTTTCGGTGTACGAAGGCGTCCCGCACCTCTTGTGCCCGGTGGTGACCGACGTCAGCCAGGCGGCCAATGCCCTTCGCTGGTGCGTTGCGGAGATGGACCGCCGTTATCGGCTCATGTCCTGGGTCAGGACGCGCAACGTGGAGGGTTTCAACAGCCGGCTGGCAGCGGCCCGGGAAGCCGGCGAACCGCTGTGCGGCCCCCCGGAGGGCGATGAGGAAGAGCAGGGCCGCGAGTTGGAGGCGTTGCCGCGCATCGTGGTGGTGATCGACGAGCTGGCCGATTTGATGATGGTGGTGGGCAAGAAGCTCGAAACGCTGATCGCGCGGCTGACCCAGAAAGCGCGGGCTGCCGGCCTGCATCTCATCGTGGCCACCCAGCGCCCGTCGGTGGACGTGATTACAGGTCTGATCAAGGCCAATATACCGGCGCGGATCGCCTTTCGCGTTGCATCCCAGGTCGATTCCCGCACCATCCTCGATCAGGTCGGCGCCGAGACGCTGCTGGGGAAGGGCGACATGCTGTTCTTGCCGCCCGGCTCCAGCGATCTGCTGCGGGTGCATGGCGCGTTCGTGGAGGACGGCGAGGTGCTGAAGGTGGTCGAGGCCTTGAAGCGCGCCGGTGGGCCGAGCTACGACGAGAAAGTCACGCAGGGAGCTGCGGAAGCGGAAGAAACCGGGACTGCGGGGGAGGGCGAGGACAGCGAGACGGACGAGCTCTACGCTCAGGCCCGCGAGATCGTCATCGACAGCGGCCGGGCGTCGATCTCCTACGTGCAACGTCGCCTGCGCGTGGGATACAACCGCGCCGCACGGTTGATCGAGGAACTGGAAAACGCCGGGGTGGTCTCCGAGCCGGACGGCCGCGGGGAACGCCGGGTGGTTGCCGGCGGGCCGGAATGATGCGTTTTTGCAAGCCGATTGCGCTGGCGCTCCTGCTGCCTGCCTCCTTTGCTCCGGCGCAGGAACAGGGATCGGAAACAGCAGCCCCCCGAAGCGCTCTGGAAGCGTTTTTCCGGGAAACCCGGCAACTCCAGGCCGACTTCACCCAACTCGAATTCGATGCCGACGGCGTGCTGCGGCGCGAAAGCGCCGGGCGCCTGTACCTCTTCCGCCCCGACCGCTTTCGCCTGGACTACATGGAGCCGGACGAGGTCATGATCTGGGCCGACGGCGAGCATCTCTCGATGTTCGATCGCGAATTGGAACAGGTGACCGTGTGGAAGCAAGCCACGCAACTCGAGGGATCGGCGGCCGCGCTGCTGGCGGGCGACGAATCCGTTCTGGAGCAGTACCGGGTTGACATGCGCAAGACGGAGGACGGCTTGCAGTGGTTCGACCTGGCCAGCGCGAGGGCCGGGGAGGGGGATGTGCGACTGGCCTTTCGGGGCGGCATTCCGGCAATCGTCGAATACTCCGACGAGTTCGGAAGCCGCGTTCGAATGCTTCTGTCCCGCCTGGATCGAACGAGTTCGATCGACGGCGCGCTGTTCCGCCCTGCAATTCCTCCGGGCGTCGATGTGTTCGAGGCGGCGGAATCGTGATTGATCCGAAGGTTCTGCGGGAACAGCCGGAGGAGGTTGCGCGCAATCTGGCGCGGCGCGGCGCAGTCTTCGATATGGAGAGCTACGGCAAGCTGGAGGCGCGCCGCAAGATGCGGCAGGTGGGCGTCGAGAAGCTGCGCGCGGCGCGCAATCGGCTGTCGAGGGAAATCGGCGCGGCGGCGCGAGCGGGCGGAGACATCGAGGCGCTGAAGGGGAAAGTGGCCGGGGCCGCGCAGGAACTGGCCAATTCCGAAGGCGAACTGAAGGAGGTGCAGGCGCAACTGCGGGAGATCGAACTGGGCCTGCCCAATCTCCTCGACGAAGCCGTCCCGGACGGCGACAACGAGAGCGCCAACAGGACAGCGAAGGTTTGGGGGCAA
Source organism: Gammaproteobacteria bacterium (assembly GCA_965115835.1). Taxonomy (GTDB): domain Bacteria; phylum Pseudomonadota; class Gammaproteobacteria; order Steroidobacterales; family Foliamicaceae; genus Foliamicus. The sequence continues at coordinate 709,769 of OZ220471.1, read as the reverse complement.
CCGGCGCTTTCCGGCGCCGATGTGGCGGATCACGTGGCCCTGGGCGAAGCGCTGGGGCAACTGGACCTTGCCGCCGCCGCACGGATGTCCGGGGCGCGCTACAGCGTGCTTTCAGGCGACCTTGCCCGCCTGCATCGCGCCCTGATCCAGTTCATGCTCGACCTGCACATCAGCGAGCACGGTTACACCGAGGTCTACGCGCCCTGCATCGTGAGCGCGGACGCGCTGGTGGGCGCCGGTCAGCTCCCCAAGTTCGAAACCGACCTGTTCGCCCTCCAATCCGAGCCGCCTTCCTATTTGTCGCCCACCGCCGAGGTGCCGCTTGCCAATCTGGTGGCCGGCCAGACCGTGAACGGGGCCGACCTGCCGCTGAAGTACGTCGCGCATACGCCCTGTTTCCGTTCCGAAGCCGGTTCCTACGGCCAGGACACCCGCGGCATGCTGCGCCAGCATCAGTTCGAGAAAGTGGAACTGGTGCAGATCACCCATCCCGATCAATCCGCAGCAGCGCTGGAGGAGCTGACCCGGCATGCCGAAATCGTGCTCGAACGTCTCGAATTGCCCTACCGCAGGGTGATCCTGTGCGCCGGCGACACTGGCTTCGCATCGTCCATGACCTACGACCTGGAAGTCTGGCTTCCCGGCCAGAACCGCTATCGTGAAATCTCCTCCTGCAGCAACTGCAAGGACTTCCAGGCCCGACGCATGGGCGCCCGCTGGAAGGGCGGGGAGTCGCGCGGCCTCCTGCATACTCTCAACGGCTCCGGCGTGGCCGCCGGCCGCGCCCTCATCGCCGTGATCGAGAACAACCAGCAACCCGACGGCAGCATTCTCATTCCCGCAGTCCTGCGCTCCCGGATGGGCGGCGCGGATAGAATCACGGCCTGATCCTCAATCATCGGAGAGGTGGCAGAGTGGTCGAATGCGGAGGTCTTGAAAACCTCTGACGGTTTGCGCCGTCCGTGGGTTCGAATCCCACCCTCTCCGCCAGCACGCCCCCGGCATCCCCGCTTGAAGCTCACCTTGCATTGGGCAATACGGCAACATTGACCATGTTGGCCAGGATACGTAACCTTGACGATCCAGGCTGGGGAGGGCCTGCCGGCGCGCCCTCCAATCCTCGCGTGTTGCAATTTCTTTCCTGGAGCGCCCTCTCATGAGTTACCTGGTACTGGCGCGCAAGTGGCGCCCGCGCAAGTTCTCCGAAGTGCGCGGACAGCCGCATGCAGTGCGGGCGCTGAGCAACGCCATTGCCGCCGAAAGGGTACATCACGCATGGCTGTTCGCCGGCACCCGGGGAGTGGGCAAGACCACGCTGGCGCGCATCCTGGCCGCTGCCCTGAATTGCGTCAAGGGCGCCGCACCCGAGCCGTGCGGGGAGTGTCCGAGTTGCCAGGGCGTCCAGACAGGAAGTTTCGTCGACCTGATGGAAGTGGACGCAGCCTCGCGCACCAAGGTGGAGCAGACCCGCGAGCTGCTCGAGAACGTGCAGTACGCGCCCAGCGAGGGCCGCTGCAAAATTTACCTGATCGACGAGGCCCACATGCTCAGCGCGTCGTCGTTCAACGCGCTCTTGAAAACGCTGGAAGAGCCCCCGCCGCACGTGAAATTCCTGCTGGCCACCACCGAACCGCAGCGCCTTCCGGTTACCGTGCTCTCTCGATGCCTGCAAATCAACCTGCGCTCCATGGACAGCGAAACGATTGCGGACCAGCTATCGGCCATCTGCGAGGGCGAGGAAATAAGCGCCGATCCGGGCGCTCTGATCCGGATCGCGAGAGCAGCCGACGGCAGCATGCGCGATGCCCTGAGCCTGCTGGATCAGGCAATCGCCTATGGCGTCGATGCGGTTCGGGAGACGGATGTCGCGGACATGCTGGGCGGCGCGGACCAGCCGAGCATTGTTCACCTCGTGAACGCCATCGCCGCCGGCGACGGCGAAGCGTTGCTGGGCGCTGCCCGGGAGTTGCGCGAGCGGCTGGCCGATCCGGCCAATATCCTTGCGGAGCTGGCCTCCACCCTGCAGCGTCTGGCGCTCCTTCAGGCAGTGGGAGAGGGCGCTTTGGACAAGGACGCGGATGCGGGCATGCTCGCGCCCCTGGCCGAAGCCCTTCCCGCCGATCAGGTGCAACTGCTGTACGAAATCGCGATCCAGGGACGCAGCAAGCTGCCGCTCGCTCCCACCCCCGGCCTCGGCCTGGAGATGACACTGGTGCGCATGCTGGCTTTTCGCCCGGACTCGCCGTCCCGGCATGTGAGCGCGGGCGGAAGTGTGGCGGCGCGGGCGGGGGCTGCTTCTGCTTCTGCACAGGGCGTATCGCGGAAATCGGGAGATCCCGGTTCCGGGGCGCAGGGCGCGATGCCAGGGGCCGGAAGCCCTCGTTCCCGGGAAGTAGCGGAGAGCGCGGGCCGTGCGGATGTGCAAAAGAAAAGAAGCGTCGTACCGCCAGAGGAGCCGCTTGCGTCAAGGCCGCTTGAGGAAAGCGCCCTGCCCGACCCGGCTGGGGAAAAGCGGGAGCGCCCGGCGCCCTCTGCGGATACGCCTTCCGCAGAGGGACAGTCACCAGCCACCGTTCAGCCGCTTGACGCCGGCTCCTGGCCGGATATCGTGCGCGGCCTGAACCTTGCGGGACTTTCCGGCGAAATCGCGGCGCACAGCGAACTGGCGGACGCCAGGGACGGTTGCTTGCGGCTGCGTCTGGACGGTCAGCATCACAACCTGCTGACCGAGGAAGTCCGCCAGGAACTGAGCGCAGCGCTGTTTTCGGCGCTGCCCGCATTCCGCAAGGTGGAGATAGAAAACGCCGGCGCCGGCCAGGAGGAAACCCTGGCTGGCCGAAACCGGAAAGCCGAGCGCCAGCGCCAGCAGCAGGTTGAAGAGGAATTCAAGGCGGATCCCTTCGTTCAGGCGTCGCTTGAGATATTCGAAGCGGAGATCGAAAACGGGTCTATCCGCCCGGCCGACGACAGCGAAGCCCCAACCAGGCCGTGACCGCAAGCGTTTTCCCGCCACGTCTGGCGGAATTGCTGGATGCCCTGGAATTTCTGCCTGGCGTGGGTCCGCGTTCGGCGGAACGCATGGTTCTGCACATGTTTGCGCGTCAGCCCGAAGGAGCGCGACGGCTGGCGCGCAGTCTGAACCGGGCGCTGGATTCGGTACGGCCTTGCACGCGCTGCGGGATGCTGGCCGATGGCGACTTGTGCGTCATTTGCCGCTCCAAGGGGCGGGACCGTGCCCAGTTATGCGTGGTCGAGTCGCCCTCCGATCTGGCGGCAGTCGAGGCCTCGGGCGCATACAAGGGCCTGTTCTTCGTGCTTTCGGGCCGCCTGTCGCCGCTGGACGGCATCGGTCCCGAAGAGTTGAAGCTCGCGCGCCTGGAGCGTCGCCTCGAGGAAAACGTGGTCAAGGAACTGATTCTGGCCACCAGCGGCACGGTGGAAGGCGAGGCGACCGCCGCCTATCTGGCGCAACTGGCCCAGGGCGCGGGCGTCAAGGCAACGCGAATTGCCCAGGGCGTGCCTCTTGGCGGCGAGTTGAGCTATGTGGACGCCGGCACATTGTCTTCGGCGCTGGCGCAGCGGCGGTCGATCGATTGACCCGCCTGTCTCGCCGGCGTGCCCGCAATCAATACAGCACCTGCACTCCGCGTTCCTCCAGCGCCGGAATGTGAACACTCAAGGCATCCGCATCCAGCGGGTTCCCCCGCAGGTCCAGATAATCCAGAGCGGGCAGTTCCGCCAGCGCCGCAATATCCGCTATCTGGTTCTGGCCAAGACTCAGCAACTCCAGCTTGCGCAGCCCGGATAGCGCCGCAACATCCGCAACCTCGTTGCCGTCCAGCGTCAGTTGCTCCAGTTCCGCCAACTGCGCCAGCGGCGTCAGATCCGAAACCTCGTTCCTCGCCAGAAACAGCTTGGTCAAGCCGGAAAGGGAAGAAAGCGCTGCGACATCCGCAATGTTGTTGTCGTCCAGCACCAGTTGCCTGAGCGCCGGCAACCACGACAGCGGCGTCAGATCGGTAATCTCGTTTCTGGCCAGAAACAGCTTGGTCAGGCCGTAGAGGGTAGAAAGCGGTGAGAGATCCGAAATGCCGTTGCCGTCCAGGAACAACGTTTCGATTTGCGCCAGATTGGCCAGCGCGCCAATGTCCGCCACACCGCAGTCCCTCAGGTACAGGCCGCGAAGTTGTCGGAAGCCGGTGGACGGGAACCCGGAGAGCGCATTGCCGTTGAGGTTCAGCGAGGCCAACCAGGGCAATGCCGCCAGCGCGGCCACATCCGTGATCCGATTGTCGTTGAGCGACAGGCTGCGGAGTTCGGTCAGACCGGCCAGCGGCGAGACATCCTCGATCCGGTTGGCGCCCAGATGCATGACGGAGAGCTTGAGCAGGGTTTGCAAGGATGACAGGTCGACGACCCCGTTGCCCGAGAGCGACAGCGTGCGGAGTTCGGCGAGCAGGGAAAGCGGGGCGAGGTCCGCAGCGCCGACGCCATCAAGGCGCAGCGTCCTGAGCATTGTCAATCCCGAAAGCGGCGACAGGTCCACAATCTGGCGGTTCGACGACAGGGTCAGGGTTTCGAGATTGGTCAGGCCGGCAAGCGGGGTGAGGTCCGAAGCGCCGGTGCGGTCAAGGCGCAGCGTCTCCAGCAGGATCAATCCCGACAGCGGCGACAAGTCCACAATCTGGCGGTTCGACGACAAGCTCAGGGTTCCGAGGCGGATCAGCCCGGCAAGCGGCGTGAGGTCCGAAGCGCCGATACCGTCAAGTCGCAGCGTCTCCAGCAGGATCAATCCCGACAGCGGCGTGAGGTCCGTAATCCGGCGGTTCGACGACAAGTCCAGATTGCCGAGGCGGATCAGGCTGGCAAGCGGGGCGAGATCCTCCAGGTTCGGGTTCCCGCTCAATGTCAGTTTCGTCAATCCATCGAGCGCGGCCAGTGGCGTCAGGTTCGTAATCCGGTTGCCGCTCAGGTCCAGCGACTTCAGTCCGGAGGCTATTTCCAGCCCGGCGAGGTCTGCCACGCCCGAACGGGCCGCATTCAGCCCTCGCAACAGCGCCACTTCCGTCTCGTTGCTGCGCGCAAGGTCGGTCGCGCCCAGGGCCCGGCCCACCACTCTTGCAAGGCCGGCGTCCGGGAAAGACATACCGTCGCCATCGACAACTTCGACGACTTTGACAACCTCGACATCGCCTCCGTTGCTGCCGTCGTCGCCATTTCCATTGCCGCCGTCGTTGCCATCGTCGCCGTTTCCATTGCCGCTGACGCTGACGAAATTGCCGCTACTATCGAGAATTTTGACGGCACTGGCATAGTCGTCGACAGCGCCCGGGAGCGGTATCAGCTCGTTGAGGTAGGCGGCGCGATTCCTCATGGTGGCGAGCACATGGTTCCTGTGCGAATTGTCGAGACGGTGACCGCCGGCGGCGAGCAGGACATGGGCTGTACAGGACTCGGCAAAGTCCTCCAGGTTGCTGGTGCGGGCATAATTGCTCACATAAGAACCGTCGCGAGCGATCAGGTCACGCCACTCGGCGCTTTGGCTGAGGTAACCCTTTCGATGGTCCAGCGCGTGGCACATTTCATGAGTCATTGTCTCTTCAAAACGCCACATCGAACCGTTGATGTGATGCCTCAAATAAGCAGGCGATAATATGACCTGGAACCTGTTGTCGTAGACATAAGCCGCCCAAAAAATCGGATCTATGCTGATGGTTCTTGGCATGGCCGCCTGTCGGAAGACGGCTGGCTGGGCTGCCCACGCCCGGGCAACCTGTTCCGCCGCCGAGGCGGGATTCTGGAAAAACCCGTCATGGATGCGCACTTCGACTTGGCTGGCGCCTGCCGTAGCCATATAGGTGATATAGCCCGGGCCGTTTACCCCGTCTGCCACATGGACTCCCGCCCCATCTTCGGGGCTGAGCGCAGCCAGCATGACACCTGACACATAATCCCAATTCGGTTCTTGCGCGTATGTTGCCGGCGCAACCAGCAATCCGACGCTTGCAAAGGCCGCTTTTCCGGCCATGGACATGGCTTCGCGCACTGTGCCGATTATTGCCCTTCCCGGGCCAATGCGCCGCTGCCTGCCGTCTGACGGAATTGCCCTCGTTGTATCGAGGTCGGAGCGGCCAGCACGAGAGGAGTTCTGGTAGCGTGGGGAGCTTTGGGCATGGCGAGCTTCGCGCGAGCGCCAGAAGCTCGAAGATGCCAGCGAAGGCCCGGGGTTCAAACGGCATACGGTTCTCCCGAGGAAGCGCACCGGCTCAGTTCCCGCGCCCGGATTTTTACGGGGGGCATGAAGACCTGCGGTCGCGCCATGCGCGAGGCGGACGAGTCGCGCGAGCGAAAGCCGCGACAGCTTGCGCATCGTCTTCGTCATAACCTCATCCTCCTGCCCCGAATTTCCTGCCGGCGCGTGGTCGCAGCGAACGATTTCCTTGTATTCTACGGGATGGCGCAGAGGTCGATTGCAACGCATGCGCAGCCTTGCCGGCGATCACGCAGGGACGCTTTTCCCGGAGAGCGAAAGGCGCCCCCGATCACAGCCGCTCCAATGACATGGTTCGGGCCGGGCATCCGCCGCGCCAGCCGGGGGCCGCATGGCCGCCGCAGGGCTTGTCATCCGCCTGCGCCGCCTCACTTCCTCTCGGAAAAGATCGGTGTTCATGTCTTTCGCTTCGTCGAGCGCGCCGGCCGGCCGTTCGAACTCCGCATCGGTCAGAAAGCGCTCGCGGGCCGCACAGCATACTCCGGCACGCCCCGGCACGGGTTGAACCCGCCAGCCACCATGTCCCAACCCTCAGCCAGGACGAGCATGTGCGCGCACAAGCGTGGCAGAATCGTCCGCAAACCGCAAAGGACAAGCCCGATACGGGCTGTTGTTGCAGATACCGGAAAAACGGGAGATCAGGCAAGATGTTGGAAAGCTGCAGCGCCAGCTGTCCCGGCTTGTGAGACAGGCGGGTTCGGATCATGCGCCAATCCACCATGCAGCCATTTGTGGCGGGCGATATCTTTCTCGGCTGCACCCTGCTCGACGATCCCGACGACGACCACGCCGGCACAGGTCGCATACTTCAGTACGATGCGGACTGTCGCCCCAAGGGAGTCTTGTACACCGAGGGAACACGCCACCTCGTGGGAGGACTGGCCGTTGACCGCCAGGGCCTTCTCTGGGCCTTCGACGACCACCTCGTCATCCATGTGGATCCGGCTACCGGGCGCCAGTTGCCGGCGCCGGAGAAGAAATTTCTTCCCCGGGCCTATCGCAGCGCCAGTTTCGCAAGCGACGGCAGCGTGTATCTCGGCGAGCACCTGTGCGCCGAGGCTCCGCCTCCCGGAATCGAAAAACTCACCACCATCGACTTTCCCCGCATCCCCGGCGACGGCGCGCTGGGCTACGGCAACATCTACCACTACGACGCCAGATGGGAACTGGACAGGGTCTTCGAGGTGGAGACTGCGCCCGAACCTACCGGGTTCAAGGGCGTGACCCATTCCACGCTGCATCCTTCCGGGCGCTTCATCACCTATACCACCGAGCTGGGCAAGCGCGTGATGCGCTACGATGTGCAGGAAGACCGCCAGCTCGGCGATCTGGTGACCTATCCCGGCAAGGACCCCGGCGACGGGCTTTTTGCGATTGCGGTGCGCTATCTTCCGGACGGGACGCTTCTTCTCACCCGCGGGCAGACCATGGAGAGGCTAGACGAAGACGGGAAGGTGATGCGCGAATACCCGCTGCCCGAGTACGGCTGGTCGGACATCTCCAGTTGCAGCGATTCGCGGTACGCGCTGACAAGCAATATCTTCAGCGGAATCATGCTCAAGGTGGACCTGGAGACCGGCGAGTTCGCAGGCCGGATCGATACCGGACAGCGCAAGCCCTTCAGAGCTCTGGCCGGCGTGGCGGAATACCCCGGTTAACCACGTAATACTCGGATCCTGCGAGCCATAAGATAGAGCATGTCTGATCGCGCCCCGAGAAATCGAACCATGTCATGTACTCCAGAGGAGCTTCTTGAACTTTCCGAAGGGATCTTGCGACTGGAAAATGCGGTTGATCGTCAAGATGTGGATTGTCAGCTGATCGCAGGCGACTTCTTTGAGATTGCTGCTTATCTTCCCCGCCAATTCATTGACTTGCTCATACTGGATCCACCGTACAACCTGACAAGAGACTTCAATGGCAATTGCTTCAGGAAACGCGAAAAAGACAGTTACATTGCATGGTTTCAGAATGCCATGGATTTGCTCATTCCAATGATCAAACCTGATGCTACGGTTTATGTGTGTTCCGACTGGAGGGCATCACCGCTTGTGCTTCCGGTTTTGGAAGAGCGGTTTTTTGTGCGAAACAGGATCACCTGGGAGCGAGAAAAGGGACGGGGGGCCAAGCGGAACTGGAAGAACAACACGGAAGACATATGGTTTTGCACCAATTCCGAGGACTACTATTTCAATGTGGATGCGGTAAAGCTGAAGCGCAAGGTTCTGGCTCCGTATCGTGTGAAGGGAGAACCGAAAGACTGGAAACAGGAAAGCGATGGGCGCTATCGGTTGACGCATCCATCAAACATATGGACGGATTTGACAGTGCCGTTCTGGTCGATGCCTGAAAACACCTTGCACCCCACACAAAAACCGGAAAAGCTGTTTGCGAAATTGGTGCTTGCCAGTTCCAGAGCAAATGATCTTGTCTTTGATCCGTTTATGGGCAGCGGCACATCTGCCGTCGTGGCGGAAAAACTGGGGAGACGCTGGTGTGGCATTGACATCAACATGGAGTACCTTTGCTGGGCACGAAAACGTATTTGCGCTGCACGCCTCGATCCAGGCATCCAGGGCTATGGCAATGGGGTCTTCTGGGAGCGAAATTCTCTCCCCCGGCAACGCAAAACGCTTATTGCGGAAGGGCAGGAAGCCACTTGCCAAAGGCCACTTTTCAAATGAAATCGAGCTTTTATTATCAGGAGCACCATGAGCGAGTTGCGGTTGCGATAAAGGAATACATCAATTCTCTGGACGGTTTTCTTTCTCCTCAAACTGCCGGTAGCCCAAGAGCGGTTGGAGACGCGCTGGAACTGCTGGGCGAAGGCGCTACGGCGGCAAATTCGCTGCGGCTGTGCGCCGTTGGCCGCCATCCTCGGGAAGCGGTTCTTCGTCATCATCCGCGCGCCCGTTCCAAAGCAGCCCGGGGTGCGGAATGCGATAGTATCCGTCAGCGGGTTTTTTTCGCACTTCCCGGTTTCGGCGCTTCCGCTATCCGGCCAAACCTTCCCTTGGCGCCGCGCAGATACGACTCGACGGTTTCTGCGCATACCCACTTGCGGCCAAGCCGTTCGGCGACCTCGCCTGTAACGCAGCTTCCGGCGAAGGGATCCAGCACCACATCGCCCGGGTCGGTGACCATCCTGACGAAATACTCCGGCAAGGCGGCCGGAAAACGCGCGGGATGCGCCTTGATCCCGATCGCCTTGCAGTAACGCAAGTAACTGCTGTTACTCTCGGTATTCGGAATAGCGATCAGATTCGGAGGGATCGCAGCGCCATTGTCAACGGAAAACTTGTTGCTGATGTCGTGTCCGGACGGACGCAGCATCGGCTTGTAGCCGTTGTTCAACAATATCTTCATGCTATTGCTGTAAGGCTGCAGGACCCGGCGATTGCTCGCGCGCGGCCAGGGTGTCTTGGACAGCCACCACACGGTATTGACCCCGTCCTTGACCCGGATTCGCCGCACATTGACCCATTCCGCCGGCGCAGGAAGCTTGGACGGATTCCACCAGTAGAACTCCTGAGCCAAATGAAAGCCGTATTCTTCACATAGCATGATGAGCAGCTTGAAGTGATAGAGGCTGCGCACGGGCATACCCGGCTTCCATGCGCCGCCCAGATCGATCACCAGACTCCCGTCGTCCTTCAGGATGCGGTGAAATTGCTCTGCAAAACCGCGAAACCATTCGAGATAGTCATCTTCCTGCTTGTTTCCGTAGTCCTTCTTGCGGGTCAGTGCGAACGGGGGCTCGTCATGACCAGGGCGACAGAGGCCGGTTCCCGGGCCTTCATCACCTCCAGACTGTCACCGTGATAGACACTGCCAAGGGCAGTTCGGTGGAACACGCAGGGAGGCTTGCTGGTGGTCATCATCCGCCCCCCGGGAGATCGAGTTTCTTCAGGTTCATGGCGTGGCGCGCTTCACGCTCGAATGCCCGCAATATTTCTGCCGGCTGTTCGCTTATTGCCGCCAGGTCTTCGCCGTCCAGCATGACAATCGCAAGGTTCGAGTCGGCCATGATCCTGTTGGCGTACCGCCGAGCCTCAGCGCCCACTTCGCCGGTAGTGACAATGACAATCACATTGCTCTTAAGGAAGTGGGTAAGACCCACCTCTTTCGCAACATCGTCCAGCGACACACGCGCTGTGTTCTTGCACTGGATTTGCCAGCGAAAAAACACCAGACGGGCGCTCTCGAAAATCAAATCGACTTCTGCGCCGCCAGTCTGGTTGGCGCGCAATCGGGTCGCAACATAGGTCATGTCGAGGAGCCGCATGATCTTGAATGCGAGCGCTTCAAGCGCAAGTCCAGCCCGATATCGATCCTTGCCCTTCATCTCTCTCAGTATTGTGGAAAGCGGCGTTCGCAATAGCGACAGGAGTTTCGGGTCGGTTTGTTTCCGAAGCTGCTCCAGAAGCGGTTCGACTACTTACCAGCACACTTTTCAGTGGCTCCTCGCGCCGTGCATCAAAGGGAAGGGCCGAATGCCGGCAAGCGTCTGGACAAGCGGTGACGGATTGCAGAATAGCCCGCTCAAGGCTCATTACTTGATAATAAACCACCCGTCCTTCCCGCAGCCGTTCCGTTTTGCGGCTACGCTTCGGCGCGCTCGATTACCGCTCCGCCCAAGCATTCCTCGCCGTCATAGAAGACCAGATACTGCCCCGGCGTGACCGCCCATTGCGGATCGTCGAACCGCACCAGGCCGCGTCCGGGCGCCAGTAGCCGGGCGAAGCAGCCGGCGTCTTTCTGACGGTAGCGGGTTTTGGCGGTGAGGCGCACGCCCTTGGCCATGCCGTCGGGCGCGCCGTGAACCCAGCGCAGTTCCCGGACCGTCACCTGCCGGCTGCGAAGCAGCGGATGGTCGCGTCCCTGCGCCACCACCAGGGCGTTGGCGCGCGCGTCCTTGCGCACCACGTACCAAGGCTCGGCAGCATACGCCTTCATGCCTCCCAGGCCCAGCCCGCGACGTTGGCCTATCGTATAGGCGGCAAGGCCGCAATGCTTGCCCACTTCGTCGCCGGCAAGCGTGATGATCGGTCCCGGCCTTGCGGGCAGATGCCGGGCAATGAACTGCGGAAAGGCCCTTTTGCCGACGAAGCAGATTCCGGTGCTGTCCGGCCTTTCGTAGTTCGGCAGCCCGCGGCGGCGCGCCACCGCCCGTACCTCGCTCTTGTCCAGCTCGCCCACCGGAAACAGGCACCGCCGGAAAGCCTTGCCCGGCACCGCATGCAGGAAATAGGTCTGATCCTTGTTGCGGTCCCTGCCGCACAACAGCCGGATGATTTCGCGCCCCGGGTCCAGTCTGGCGTGGTGGCCCGTCGCCAACCGCTCGGCGCCCAGCCGTTGCGCCATGCGCAGGCAGGCGCCGAACTTGATGCGGCGGTTGCAGCCCACATCCGGATTGGGCGTCCGGCCCGCCCGGCACTCGCCGAGCATGGCCTCGAAAACGTCCCGCCGGTACTCCTCGGCGAAGTTCAGGTGGTGCAGCGCGATACCGAGTTCCCTGGCCACCCCGTGCGCCGCGCGGAGGTCGTCCGCAGCAGGGCAATCGCCGTCCGGTTCCTCCCAGTTGGTCATGTGCAGGGCTTCGACCCGGTGGCCCGCGTCGATCAGGCGCAAGGCCGCCACCGCCGAATCCACCCCGCCGGACAGCGCCACCATTACCAGGCCGGTCATGGCGGGAAGCATCTCCGCCAATCCGCCAGTTTCCCGGCGATGCCGGTATAGCGGGAGGGAGTCAGCGCCAAAAGGGCGTCGCGAGCTGCTTCGGGAAGCTCGATTTCTGTTAGGAAACGATGTAATGATTTCCGGGTAACTTTCTGATTTCTTGAGAAAGACTTCAGCTTCTCGTAGGCGTCCGGACAACCGTGGGCGCGCATCACCGTTTGCACCGCCTCGGCGAGCGTTTCCCATGCGGAATCGAGGTCCGCCTCCATGCGCTGCGGATCGGGCGAAATGTTGTCGAGGGCCCTGGCCACTTCCGTCCAGGCGAGCACCGCGTGCCCGAGGGCCACGCCCAGGTTCCTCAGGACCGTGGAGTCGCTCAGGTCCCGCTGCAGCCGGGATACCTGAAGCTTGGAGGCGAAATGCTCCAGAAGCGCGTTGGAAAGACCCAGGTTGCCTTCGGCGTTTTCCAGGTGAATCGGGTTGACCTTGTGCGGCATCGTGGACGAGCCCGCCTCGCCGCGCACCGCCTTCTGACGGAAATAACCCAGGGAAACGTAGGTCCAAGCATCGCGACTGAAATCCACAAGTATGCGATTGATTCGCGCCAGCGCGTGGCAGTGCTCCGCCAGCCAGTCGTACGGCTCGATCTGCGTGGTGACCGGGTTCTGCCGGAGCCCCAGCCCTTCCAGGAACCGGCGGCTGAACCCGGGCCAGTCTACCTGCGGGCAGGCAATGTAATGCGCGTTGTAATTGCCGGTGGCGCCGCTGCACTTGGCCAGCACCTCGATGCTGCCCAGCACCGCAAGCTGGCGTTCGAGCCGATGCGCAAACACCGCCAACTCCTTGCCCAGCGTGGTGGGGCTTGCCGGCTGGCCATGAGTGCGCGCCAGCATCGGCAGGCCGGCGTGCTCGCGCGCCATGGCGGCAAGCCGCCCGATCAGTTCCTTCAGGGTCGGCTTCAGGACTTGCTCGCGCGCCTGCCTGAGTATCACCCCGTACGCGCTGCTGTTGATATCCCAGCTGGTGCAGGCGAAATGCAGGATCGGAATGCGTCTTTTCAGGCTGTCGAACTCGGCGAAACGTTCCGCCAGATAGAGTTCCACAGCCTTGACGTCGTGGCGGGTACGCGCTTCCAGCTCCTTGACCCGTCGGGCCGCTGCAAGCCCTCCAAGGTCGTCTTCCAGGGCGTCCAGGAAGGCGGCTTCCCCGGCGTCGAGAGGCGCAGCGGGAGTGAAGGACGGCTCGGCGCAAAGAGCCCGCAGCCAGGCCAGCTCCACCTTCAGGCGCTGTCGAATCAGTCCCGCTTCGGAAAACAACGCCGCCAGCGGAAGGACGGCGGCCGCGTAACGTCCGTCCAGCGGCCCCAGCGCGTTCAGGGAATGTTCGGGGCTTGCGTGCGAAGGCATCGGAAGGCGCGGAATGCGAATGCGCGGCTATACTCCGCCGTGCGCGCATCATACTTCAACGGAAAACGGGGGATGCCGATGGCCGGATTCAGAACGGAACGCGACAGCATGGGAGCCCTGAAAGTGCCTGCCGAAGCGCTCTGGGGGGCCGGCACCCAGCGCGCCGTCGAGAACTTCCGGATCAGCGGCAAGGTCATGCCGCGCGCCTTTATCCGCTCGCTGGGCCTCGTCAAGGGCGCATGCGCGGCGGCGAACGGGGGCCTGGGCTTGCTGGACGAAGCCTGCACCGCGGCCATCATCAGCGCGGCCGAGAGGGTAGCGCACGGGATCTTCGACGAGCATTTTCCGGTGGATGTCTTTCAGACTGGGTCCGGGACCAGCAGCAACATGAACGCCAACGAGGTCATCGCACATGTGGCCAGCAGCGATCGGCTGAAGGTGCATCCCAACGACCACGTGAACATGGGGCAGAGCAGCAACGATGTCATTCCTTCGGCGCTGCATCTGTCTGCGGGCCTGGAGGTCAGGGAAAGGCTTCTGCCTGATCTGGCCCGCCTGACTTCCACCGTCGAACGCCGCGCGGAAGAGCTCGGGGATGTGAACAAGACTGGCCGCACCCATCTGATGGACGCCATGCCGTTGTCGCTTGGCCAGGAAATAGGCGCCTGGGCGGCGCCGCTCCGGGACGGCTCCGAGCGGCTTGCGCACTTGCTGGACTCACGGCTTTGCAGGGTTGCGCTCGGCGGCACGGCGGTCGGCACCGGAATCAACGCTCATCCCGACATGGCGGGCCATGCCTGCCGCTGGATCAGCGAGAAGACCGGCTTTTTGGTGGAGCCTGCGGGCAACCGCTTTGCGGCCCTTGCCGGACAGGAGACGGTGCTCGAGCTGTCCGGGCAACTGAAGACCCTGGCGGCGACGCTGATGAAGATCGCCAACGATCTCAGATGGATGAACTCCGGGCCGTTGGGCGGCCTGGGCGAGATCGAGCTGCCAGCGTTGCAGCCCGGCTCCAGCATCATGCCCGGCAAGGTCAATCCGGTGGCCTGCGAGGCCGTCATGCAGGTGGCGGCGCAGGTGATCGGCAACGATACGGCGATTACCGTGGGCGCGCAGGCCGGCAACTTCCAGTTGAACGTGATGCTGCCGATGATTGCCCGCAACGTCCTGGAGAGCATCCTGATCCTCTCGGAAGCCTGCCTGCTCCTGGCGGACAAGGCGATTGCCGGGTTTACAGTGAACCGGGAACGTCTGGCAGCCTTGCTGGAGCGCAACCCGATCCTGATTACGGCGCTGAACCCCGTCATCGGTTACGACAAGGCGGCGGCGATTGCCAGGAAAGCCTATGCCGAAGGCCGCCCGATTCTCGAAGTTGCGGCGGAAGAAACCGACTTGTCGAAGCGGGAACTGGCAAGGATCCTCGACCCGACCGCTCTTACCAAGGGTGGCGTCCGGGGGTAGCGACGCAAAACTTAACCGCTGGAGGTTGCCCCCCGGCGCCGGATCTCGGCCCACTCAAGCTTCATCCAGGGGGAGAAGCATTCGGGGCGCCTGTCGATTTCGCGGCTCAGCGCGTCCGGCGCAACCCAGCGCCATGCCGCGATCTCGGCCGGATCGGGCTTCAGGTCTCCGCTGAAGTCGCCCTCGAGTACATGACAAAGCTCGTGTTCCGAGTGATGTTCGGAATATCGCGCCTGATAGCGGAACTTGTACAGATAGCGCGGCCGGCAACCAAAGCCCAGCTCCTCATGGATGCGGCGGCTGGCGGCGCGCTCCACCTGCTCGCCCGGAAATGGATGACCGCAGCAGGCATTCGACCAGTACATGGGCCAGAGCGTCTTGGCCGCGCTGCGCTGCTGCAACAGGATGCGCCCGTCGGCCCCGTAAACGAACACCGAAAAGGCGCGATGCAGCAAACCGTTGCCAGCATGGCACTGCGCCTTTCCCGCCACGCCGATTTCGCGGTCGTCGGCATCCACTAGCACCAGCCTGTCCAACGCCTTCACGGAACCAGCGCTACCTTTCCTCCGCCGGCGGAAAGTTTCAGCGAAAGGGTACGCGCTCCGGTTTTTTCGATGGCTTCCCGGACGCGGACGGCGCTTCCGGTTTCGGCGCACAGCGCCACCATGGCGCCGCCGCCCCCGGACCCGGTCAGCTTGGCGCCCAGCGCGCCCGCCATGCGAGCGGCGTCCACCAGACGCTCCAGTTCGGGCGTGGCCAGTTGCAGGCCGTTGAGCAAGCCGTGGTTGACGTTCATGAGATCGCCGAGCTCTTCCAATTGGCCTTCTTCGAGACAGCGGCGGCCCTCCACAACCAGCTTCCCGATCTCTGCGAAGATTCGGTCGTACAGGCCAGGGTTGCGGTCCCGCGCCGCTCTCACGTTTTCTACCGTAACGGCCGTGAGACTCTCCTTGCTGCTGATCCCGATCACCAGATACGTATCCACGCCCGCAACCACCGGCTCGATGTCCGGCGGCGCGCCCTTGCGGTAGAGCAGGGTGGTTTCATGAGTCGATACCGCGTTGTCAACGCCGCTGGCCGCGCCATGCGCAAACTGTTCGCACTGCCAGGCAATCTCGTTGATTCTTGCGACGCTCAGGTTCAGGTCGAAACGCTTGCTCATGGCGCGGATGGTGGCGACCGCCATGGCGGCGGACGATCCCAGTCCCAGGCCGCGCGGCAGGTCCGAGAAGAGCGAGATCCGCATGGATTCGTTCTCGAGGCCGAGTTCTTCGAGAATCTGCAGGGCCGAGCGCTCCCAGGGACGACGACGCCGGCCCGGCGTCAGGCGGTATTCCAGGCCCCAGGACGGGATCGCCAGTTGAATGCCGTTGTCGCTGTGGCTGATCCGGGCCCGAACATTGAGCGGTACCGGACAGGCCAGGGCAGGCTCGCCGAACACCGCGGCATGCTCGCCCAGCAGGATCAGCTTGCCGCCGGCCACGCCCAGGCGGGCGGTCGCCGCTTCGTCCAGAGCCGGCAATTCGCGTTCCCGTTCCAGTTCGCCCAGCACCTCCCGGGCCCTCCAAACCTTTACTTCGCCTTCGCCGATCAGCCGTTCCAGTACCGGGTCGAACAACTCCGGCGGCGTTCCTGCGGCCTTGACCACGGTGCGTGCGTGCAACGTCATGTGCCCCGCCTGAATACCCTCGGTCACCAGCGCCCTCAGCGCGGAGAGGTTCTGCGCCAGACCTACAGCCGCCATGACCTGGGCCAACTCCTGCGCCGAGCCTACGCGCATCATCCTCAAGAACAACCGGGTCGCCGGGTTGGCCTCCTGGGAGCCGCCCACAATGCCCACCTTGATGGGCATTTCCAGCCGCCCGCACAGGGCGCCCCGGTCGTTGCTCCACCATTTCGACAGGGCCGTGTACTGGCCGTGGCGCGCAGCCCAGGCGTGGGCGCCGGCCTCCAGGGCCCGCCAGTCGTTTCCGGTGGCCAGGGCCACGGCGTCCACGCCGTTCATGATGCCCTTGTTGTGGGTCGCCGCCCGGTACGGATCGAGCGCGGCCAGTTCGGCGGCCATGGCGATGCCGTCGCGCACATCCCCGCCGCTGTGTCCCTTGCCGGCCAGACGCTCGACAGGAATCTCCACTTCCGCGCGGGCCAGCGCGCGATCGCTCAAGTTCGAGAGGATGCGCATGAACACCTGCCCGCCGCTCATGCTTTCCACCAGCGCGGACACGCCTTCGCACATGCTGTTGACCAGATTGGCGCCCATCGCGTCGCGCGTGTCCACCAGCAAATGCAGCGCCAGCATCTCCCCGTCGCCACCCGGCATCGCCCGGCGATGCACTTCCACATCCACCACGCCGCCGCCGCGCGCCACCATGCGCGGGTGGATGCTGTTGGCCAGAAGAATGATTTCCTCCCGGCGCGACAACAGGTCGGCGGCCGCGCGAGCCGGGTCGGGCACGTTCAGCACCTGGATCTGTCCGATCAGCACCGGGTCGTCCGCCTCGGTCCTGAAGCCCCCGGCTTCCCGCACCAGTTTTGCCGCCGAACTGAGCGCCGCCACCACCGAAGGCTCCTCCACG
Organism: Gammaproteobacteria bacterium; assembly: GCA_965115835.1. GTDB lineage: Bacteria > Pseudomonadota > Gammaproteobacteria > Steroidobacterales > Foliamicaceae > Foliamicus. The sequence continues at coordinate 692,376 of OZ220471.1, read as the reverse complement.
GCCATCGGCGCAACGTACTCGCGTCCGTTGATCAGGAAGTTCAGCCCCAGGCCCACCGGCATGCCCAGAACGCCGATAACGTTTTCGATCATGCGATCTGCGCGGGCGGTATCCAGCGTGGAGAGGCCGTGCGCCAGATCGTTCGAATCCGTCTCGTCGAGCAGTCCGTACTCGAACGCCGTCTGCACGCGCTCCAGCGGCGTCAGGCGGTAAAAGCCGGGGATGCGCGATCCTTTCAAAGCATGTGCGATTATACGAAAGTGCCTGCCTGCCCAATTTGTGGCACAATCCCGGCGAAACCGATTGGTCGCTTGGGGGCGAATCCTGATGACTTGTAGCTTGAAAGCATCCTTGCGCGCTTGCGCAATCGTTGTGTGCGCGGCCAGTCTGGCGCTGCCCGTGTATGCCCAGGAACTCACAGAAATCGTGGTGGTGGCGCGAAAGCGCGAGGAATCCCTGCAGGAAGTGCCCATCAGCATTGCCACCATCAGCGAGGAAGACCTGGAAGTGCAAGGGATCGAGAGTCTCGATGACATTGCCCGCCAGACCGCCGGCGTGATTTTCGACCGGGGCTTCTCGCCCCAGGACACCCGGGTCGTGATGCGCGGCCTGTCGCCCAGCCGGGGGCGTCCAAATGTGGCGGTGCTGCTGGACGATGTGGACATATCCAGCGAGGGCATTCGCACCGCCGGCAGTTCGCTCACGGTCAACCCGCGACTGATCGACATCGAGCGCATCGAGGTGGTTCGGGGCCCGCAGTCGGCTCTCTATGGTCGCAGCGCTTTCGGCGGCGCAATCCACTATGTCACCCGGCGCCCGGACGCGGAGCTCCGCGCCAAGGTCTCGGTCGATCTTTCTGCGGAAGGCAAGCGCGAAATCACGGCGCTGGCCAGCGGGCCGCTCGGCGAGAACTTCTTTGTGGGCGTCAACGCGGCAGTCTGGAACGAGGACGGCTTCTACCAGAACACTGTCACCGGCGCGGAAATCGGCGGCCAGCAGGGCGCCGGCGCCACGCTGACGGCGGCGTTCGACGCTTCGGAGCGCCTGAGGCTGACTGCCCGCCTCGAGTACACGGACGACGAGTTCGATACGGCTGCTGTTGCGACATCCACTGCATTACGCAAACCGCTTCCCACGCCCGCCAATGCGCTGGGCGTGATTTTCCATCCCGACGCGACCAGCGTGGATCAGCCTTTCGGCAAGGTGCCGTCGCTTGAGGACACGCCGATTACCCTGTCTCCGGATCCGCGCACAGGCGAGGATTACAAGGGAACTACCCGGGAGATCTTGCGCGGGCACCTGCGCGCTGAACTCGATTTCGCTTCGGTCATGCTCACCTCCATTACCCACTTCGGTTCGGTCGACAGCACACAGTTTCAGGACACCCAGCGATTGGGCGATGTCCTGACCCCGGTAGCGCCTTTCGAGATCAGCGTGGGCGGCGAAGTCAACTTCGAGACCGACAACGATCTTTTCAGTCAGGAGCTCAGGCTGAGCTCCACGGGAGAAGGCCCGATTTCCTGGGTGCTGGGGGGCTTGTACTGGAGCGAAAGCACCCTCACCGACGAATACTCGGTAACGTGCATCAATTACGGTTTCCTGCCGCCGTTTGTCTCTGCAGGAAGGCCCAATCCCGCCATGCGCATCGATTGCGGCTACTGGATGGCGCGGGTCGGCGCCGAAGGAGTGCCCCGGTACGCCCAAGCCTGGGATCGGGAAACTACCCACTATTCGGCCTACGGACTGGTGGACTGGCAATTCACCGACGAGTGGGATGTGGGCCTCGAAGCCCGCTACGTGAGCGAGGATCTCGACCTGGTGGGGCCATCGACGGGCACCCTGATCGGGAACGCCTTCGGCCCGTTCGTGGCGTTCCCGCAAAAGCCCGAAGCGATTGCTGCCGAGGAAGACGACAGCTACGTGGCGCCCAAGCTGGTGCTGCGCTACCGGCCTTCCGACCAGCAGACCTATTACGGCTCCATTTCCCGCGGCATCAAGCCCGGCGGAATCAGCACCCTTGTCGGCGCGGAAGGTTTCAAACCTGAAGAGTTACGCTTCGAGGCCGAAAAGATCACCGTGTACGAGCTCGGCTGGAAGACTAGCTGGATAGACAACCGGCTGCGAATCAATGGCGCCTTGTTCTATCAGGACTTCAGCGACAAGCAGCTTACTTCGCAGTACCTGCTGCCCAACGGGAACGTGAGCACCCGCCCGGAGAATGCCTCGACCGCCACGATCACGGGCCTGGAAATCGACACCACAGCAGTGCTGACGGACAACCTCAGCATGCGTTGGAGCTACACCTGGCTTTCGGGCGAATACGACGAATTCGACAAGATCAGCAGTTCGATCAATGATGCAGTGCGCGGCGGGCGTTGCGAAGTCATTACGCTTGGCGATCGGACCACCTGCCGGGTCGACCTCACCGGCAACGATATCGAGGATATTCCCCGGCACCAGCTGGCGGCTGGTTTTTCGTGGCGCTCCGAGATGGCCAACGGCGCCGAGTTCATGGTGGACCTCGATATCCAGTACCAGGGGGCCCGCTGGGAGACGGAATGGAACCTGCTGGAGTTCGAGAGTTACATGATGGCCGATGTGCGCGTGGGCGTTTCCCGCGGCCCGTGGATGGTGATGGCCTATGTGAACAACCTTTTCGACGACGATACGCTCAGAAGCGGCGTTAGCGCCCCGGACTTTTCCAAACTCAGCGTGGTTTCCGGGTTCGTTCCGCCGCCGCGGGTGCCGCCTCCGGGGCGCTCCTTCTTCACCCCATTGTTCCCGAACTCAACGACGCTGTATTACCCCGACCCCCGGGAGGCGGGAATCCGGGCCAGCTACACTTTCTAGGAGGTTTGTCGGGCTTTTTTGCGCAAAGCCGATTTGTTATTGCAAGAAAATCCCCGCCGCTGAAGCTCGGCAGGCTGCGAGCCTTTCGCTTGCTTCAAGGGCGATCACGCTTGCTTGCGCCCTGTTGTGCGCGCCGGCATGATCGCTATGTTGGCGCGCCTTGCCCCGATAGCTCAGCAGGATAGAGCGTCCGCCTCCTAAGCGGAAGGTCCCAGGTTCGAATCCTGGTCGGGGCGCAGTAGCCAATCGCCTTGCCATGATGACGCCAGCGAATCCCGATCACCGAACGCCTGTGACGAAGCCGGGGCTGCGCCCGGCAACTCGAGGGCAGCAACCCATTCACGACCGCAATCAAGCCCAAGGAGAAAAATCTTGACCATTGCAGGAAGAATAAGACACCTGACGCGCATCGGCCTTTCGCACATGACGGAAGCGATACTGGATGTGCTGTTCCACGCTCACGGGCAGCCGTCCGGCATAACGGCTGCGGAAATTCACCAACGTATGGGATTGGGCGAAGATTTCGGGAGCCGGCCCTGCTGCGTCGTCGAGGGTTTGCTTTGCCACCTGGAGAGTCAGGGCAGTGTCACATCCGTCTCGAACCCGGACCCGGAACAGGCAAGGAGTTGGCGGCTGACGGAACCGGAGTACGCCCAGCGTTGCGGCTGAACGCTTGCCGGACGATGGGCGCTCCACTCGTCTTGACCGAAGCATGATTTCGGCCTCGCATTATTTTGTAGAATAGCCGGGCGGATGATGTTCCTGAGGTAATTGCCCATGTCCTGGTGGTTGTGGATGGTGCTTGGGGTAGCCTTGCTGGTTGTCGAGGTGACCGTGGATGCGGCGTTCTGGCTGTTGTTTGTCGGGCTGAGCGCCATCGTCGTGGGTTTGGGAGGCTGGTTGGGCCTGACGGCGCCGCCGGCTGTCCAGTGGCTGGTGTTTGCGGGCCTTTCCCTGGTGCTGCTGTACTTCTTGCGTGACCGCTTGCGAGCCTGGATGTTGCGGCGCAAGGAAGGTCCGGTGGAAGTCGTGGTGGGCGAACAGGCGACGGCGGCGTCCACAATGGCGCCGGGGGGCGCCGGCAAGGCCATGCTGCGCGGCGCGGAATGGGATGCGCGCAACATCGGCGCCACGGAAATCGAGCACGGCGCCCGGGTACGGGTAGCGCGGGTGAACCGGCTGGTGCTGGAACTTGCCGGAGACGAGCGCTGAAAGCACCCGGCCCTTTCACCCGAGCCGCCCGAATGAGGAAACCGAAATGATCCTTAGCCTGATCGTGGTCATCGCGCTGGCCGTTCTGGTCATCGTCATCATCGTCAAGACCGCTGTGGTGGTGCCGCAGCAATCTGCGTATGTAGTGGAGACCCTGGGCCGCTACAACAACACCATGCAGGCGGGATTCCACATCCTGGTCCCCTTCATCCAGAGGGTGGCCTACAGGCACACGCTCAAGGAGCAAGCCGTCGATATTCCCGAACAGGTCTGCATTACCCGGGACAATGTGCAGGTGGGAGTGGACGGCGTCCTGTATCTGCAGGTTCTCGACGCCAGGGACGCATCCTACGGCATTACCGATTACCTGTTCGCGATCTCGCAGCTTGCCCAGACCACGCTGCGCAGCGAGGTGGGCAAGCTTGATCTCGACCGTACATTCGAGGAACGCGGAGCCATCAACGCTTCCGTGGTGTCGGAACTGGACAAGGCCACCAGCGCCTGGGGCATCAAGGTGCTGCGCTACGAAATCAAGAATATCAATCCGCCTTCGGATGTGCTCGCCGCCATGGAGAAGCAGATGCGCGCGGAACGAGAGAAGCGCGCCGTGGTGCTGACCTCCGAAGGCGAGCGCGACGCGCAGATCAACAACGCCGAGGGCGACAAGCAGCGCGTCATCAAGGAGTCCGAGGCCGACAAGCAGAAACAGATCAACGAGGCCGAAGGCGAGGCCGAGGCGATACTGGCGGTCGCAACCGCCACGGCCGAGGGGCTGCGGAGAGTGGCCGAAGCGGTCGATTCCCGGGGCGGGCAGAGCGCCATGCGCCTGCGCATCGCCGAGCAGTACGTCGAGCAGTTCGGGCGTCTGGGCCAGACCGGGAACACCTTCGTGGTCCCCGCCGACATGGGCAACATGGCTTCCATGTTCACGCTGGCGACCGCCATCCTCAAGGGAGGGGACAAGGAGGGCAAGGCGGCATAGCCGCGGTGCGGATCGAAGGGGCACGGGCGGGCCCCGCATGGAATGGAATCTCTCGAATCCTGTCATGGGGCGCTCCAGTGTGCCCCAACCTTTCATGCGGTTGTCGCCGCCGCCAGATTCTGCGGGACCGGCGCAAGCGCCGACCTTGATGCAGCCGCGGGACCGGCCCGTCCGGCGGCTGCCCCGCAAGGACGCCCCGCCATGCCGGGCCTTCTTGCGGGGCTCCGAAAAGGGCCGCACATCTTCAATCCCGGCCACAGCGCGTTGGCGGCGGCACTGGCTGATCGTGCTGGCGCCTTGCGCCGGATCGTGCGAAAGGCCTCATGAGCCGGCTTGCGGTCATCGTCTTCAATCTCGGCGGCCCGGATCGCCCGGAGGCCGTCAAGCCGTTCCTGCGCAATCTCTTTTCCGATCCTGCCATCCTGTCGCTCCCGGCCCCGATCCGCTTCCTGCTGTCACGCTACATTGCCGGACGCAGGACGGCGCAGGCGCGGGCGATCTATGAGAAACTGGGCGGCGCCTCGCCGCTTCTGGAGCAGACCGAAGCGCAGGCGCGAGCGCTGGAAGCGGCGCTTGCCGCACAAGGCCGGGAGGCGCGCTGCTTTGTGGTCATGCGCTACTGGCATCCGCGCGCTGCGGAAGTGCTTGCGGCGGTTCGCGACTACCGCCCGGACGAGATCGTGGCCCTGCCGCTCTACCCCCAGTTCTCGACAACAACCTCGGGATCGGCGCTCGCGGAATGGCGAAAACTGTCCGGCGAGAGTTCGGAGTTGCGGCTGCTGTGCTGCCATCCGCTGCTGGAGGGTTTGGTCGAAGCCTGGAGCGGCCCGCTGGCCGAAGCGATCCGTCGCGCCCGCGCCGCCGCTCCGACAAGAGTGTTGTTTACCGCCCACGGTCTGCCGGAACGCGTGATTGCGAAAGGCGACCCCTATGCCTGGCAGGTGCAGCAAACAGCCGAGGCGTTACGCAACGCTGCCGAAGCCCGGCTGGGTGGTCTCGACGGCGTGGATTGGCGCGTCACCTGGCAGAGCCGATCCACGCCGGAGAAATGGCTGCAACCAGACACGGAAACCGAGGTAAAGGCAGCTGCCAGCGAAGGGCTGGCGCTGGTCCTGGCGCCCATCGCTTTCGTGTCGGAGCATTCCGAAACCCTGGTCGAGCTCGACATCGAATATCGCGCCGTCGCGGAACGCGCCGGCGTCCTGGCTTGGGAGAGAGTGCCAACGCCCGGCGCGGGACCTTCCTACATCAGAGGACTTGCCGGCATGGTGCTGGACAACCGCCCGTGGCAGCGCATCTGTCCGGCTTCCTGCACCGGCTGCCCCATCGCCGCAGGGTGAACCGGCTGCTCCCCGGGAATCGATATGCTGCCTGTCGCGGCGGGCTTCTCACGCCTCACGGCCTGGCCGCCCGGTCGTGAGGGGCGCAGAAACTTCTGCCCGGCGCGCCTGCAATCAATACAGCACCTGCACCCCGCGCTCTTCCAGCGCCGGGATGTGAATGTTCAGGGCGTCCGGGTCCAGCGGGTTATCGCGCAAGTCCAGGTACTCCAGAGCAGGCAATTTCGCCAGCGCCGCAATGTCCGCTACCTGATTCTGGCCGAGACTCAGCAACTCCAGCTTGCGCAGCCCGGATAGCGCCGACACATCCGCAACATCGTTGCCGCCCAGCGTCAGCTGCTCCAGTTCCGCCAACCGCGACAGCGGCGTCAGATCCGAAACCTCGTTGCGGGTCAGAAACAGCTTGGTCAGACCGGAGAGAGAAGAAAGCGCCGAAACATCCGAAATGTCGTTGTCGTCCAGCACCAGTTGCCGGAGCGCCGCCAACTGCGACAGCGGCGTCAGATCGGAAATGGCGTTCCTCGCCAGAAACAGCTTGGTCAGGCCGGAGAGGGAAGAAAGCGGCGTCAGGTCCCCAATGCCGTTGCCGTCCAGGAACAACGTTTCGATTTGCGCCAGATGGGCCAGCGCGCCAATGTCCGCCACACCGCAGTCCCTCAGGTACAGGCCGCGAAGTTGCCGGAAGCCGGTGGACGGGAACCCGGAGAGCGGATTGCCGTTGAGATTCAGCGAGGCCAGGCGGGGCAATGCCGCCAGCGCGGTCACATCCGTGATCCGATTGTCGTTCAGCGACAGGCTGCGGAGTTCGGTCAGACCCGCCAGCAGCGATACTTCCTCGATCCGGTTGGCGCCCAGATGCAAGGCGGAGAGCTTGACCAGCGCCTGCAGGGGCGACAGGTCGGTGATCCCGTTGCCCGAGAGCGACAGCGTGCGCAATTCGGTGAACGCCGAAAGCAGGCTGAAGTCCGTAGCGCCGGTGTGGTCAAGGCGCAGCGTCCTGAGCATTGTCAGTCCCGACAGCGCCGACAGGTCCACAATCTGGCGGTTCGACGACAGGGTCAGGGTTTCGAGACGGGTCAACCCGGCAAGCGGGGCGAGGTCCGAAGCGCCGATGCCGTCAAGACGCAGCGTCTCCAGCAGGATCAGCCCCGACAGCGGCGACAAGTCCACAATCTGGCGATTCCACGACAAGTTCAGGGTTTTGAGACGGACCAGACCGGCAAGCGGAGTGAGGTCCGAAACGCCGGTGCGATCAAGCCGCAGCGTCTCCAGTAGCGCCAATCCCGAAAGCGGCGTGAGGTCCGTAATCCGGCGGTTCGACGACAAGTCCAGATGGCCGAGAAGAGTCAGCCCGGCAAGCGGGGCGAGGTTCTCCAGGTTCGGGTTCCCGCTCAATATCAGCGTCGTCAATCCATCGAGCGCGGCAAGCGGCGTCAAGTCCGTGATCCGGTTGCCGCCCAGGTCCAGCGATTTCAGCCCGGAAGCTATTTCCAGCCCGGCAAGGTCCGCCACGCCCGAACGGGCCGCATTCAGCACTCGCAACAGCGCCACTTCCGGCTCGTTGCGACGCGCAAGATCGGTCGCGCCCAAAGCCCGGGCCACTACCCCGGCAAGACCGGCGTCCTGGAAGAACACGCCATCGCCATCGACTACCTCCACAACCTTCTCGACCACCTCAACATCGCCGCTTTCGCCATCGTCGCCGTCGCCATCATCGGCGGGGTCGGAGGAGGGCGGCGTCGTGTCCGTCACCGTCACGGCAACCTCGTCGATGTTCAGCGACGAGCCATAGTTGCTGTCGCTGCTGGCCGATGTGTGCGTCAGGGTCGCGGTATCGTCAGTACTGTCGTCATCGGTTCCGGCGTTGACCGTCACCGTCTGCGCCGTGTCGTAGTTGCCCGGCGTGAACGTCAGCGGCGAACCGGTCACCGTCACCTCGCCCGACTCGCCCCCCACCGTCACCGTCACGTTCGCCGACGGCGCCGTGTTCAGCTTCACGGTGTACGTGCCACTGCGGCCTTCCTCAATCGTCAGCGCGGTCGGCGTCACCACCACGCGGGGAGTGCCCGCCGCAAACGGCGTCGCCGTCACCACATCCGACCAGGGACCGTCGTTGCCGCTGCCCTGGCTGGCCTGGATGCGAAACTCATACGCCGTGCCGGCAGTCAGGCCGGTGACCGTCCGGGTCGCGGTGGCGCCGGTTCCCGCAACGAATGTCGCCGAGGCGGGCCAGGCGCCGCCGCTCGCTCTGCGCTGGTGGCCCCAGCGGGAAATGCGCTGGTTCGGCTGGGCGTCCCAACTCAGGGTAACCTGCTCCACGCCCGCCTCCGCCCTCAGCCCCGACGGCTTCGCCGGAACACCCGTCCACGCGGGGGTGACGGTGGCCTCGTCCGAGGCCGCACCGGCCCCGTTGACGTTCACCGCACGCACCTTGAAGGCATAGGCCGTCCCGGTGCTCAGGCCCGTCACCGTGTAGGTCGTGGTGGAAGCGCTCGAACCCGGCACATCCTTCCAGACGCCGTCCTGCGAATACTGCCACTTGGTGATGCTGGCGTCGTTCGGGTCGCTCCAGGACAGCATCGCCTGTTCGTTGCCGCTGCCCTGAACGGCAGTGAAGCCCGCCGGCTTGGCGGGCGCCCCATTGACCGTCACCGTCACCGTGCCCGCGTCCGGGATCGCATCCGCCATGGCGCCTGTCAGCCTAAAAGCGTGGTTGATCGTCGCCGTGCCCTCCGCCACGCCGGTCACCGTCACCGTCTGCGCCGTGTTGTAGTTGCCCGCCGTGAACGTCAGGCTCGGCGGACTCACCGTCGCCTTGCCCGTGTCGCCGCTCGTAATCGACAGGGTTCCCGCAAGCGCCTTGGTCAGCGCCACCGTGTAGGTGGCGGCGGTGGAACCAGCCGTCACCGTCACCGGCGAACCGGTGATCGTCAGGGCGGGAATGTCCTTGGTATCGTCGACAAGGGTCACCGTGCGGATATTGGACCAGAGGCCAGCCTGATCGGGCCTCTCTCCCCCCCGCCCACGGATCCTCACCTCCAGCACCGCGCCCTCCGGAAATCTGAACCCCGTACCCCATTTAATCGTCCGCCTGGAAAGTTGGGACGCCCCGCCCGTGCGATCGCCTGCTACCCAACTGCTGGCGCCCTTCAGGCGGTAATCTATTTGCCAATACCACCAGCCGACGCCACTGGGGAGAAGCTGACCGGAATGGGTCCATGTCAGCGTGATCGCGATGACCCCCTGATTAAAGCCGGTGGCGCCGGACGTGATACTGGTCAGCACCGGCGCCGCCAGCGCATACGGCGTCGCCTTCACCTCGTCCGACCACACCGACTGCACCCCCGGACTGACCGCCGCAAACAGCCGGAACGTATACTCCGTGCCGCCTGTCAGACCCGTCACCGTCGCGCTCGTCGTGCTCCCGCCCGTGACCGCCGTGGTCGTGCTCCAGCCGCCCGAACTCTTGTACTGGTAGCCCCAGCTCGTTATCGGAATGCCCGACAGCGCGCTCCAGCTCAGGGTGACCGAACGGTCGCCCGCTGCCGCCGTCAGCACCGGCTTGGGAACCGTATTCGTCGGCGTCGCCTTCACCTCGTCCGACCACACCGATTGCACCCCGAGACTGACCGCCGCGAACAGGCGAAACGTGTATTCCGTGCCGATCGTCAGACCCGTCACCGTGACGCTCGTCGCGCTGCCGTCCGAAACCGTCGTGGTCGAGCTCCAGCTGCCGCCCGCGCTCTTGTACTCATAGCCCCAGCTCGCAACCGTCACCCCCGACAGCGCGCTCCAGCTCAGGGTGACCCTGGCGTAGCCCGCTTCCGCGCTCAAAACCGGCTTGGGAACCGCCGCCGACGCCGCCGGCGTCGCCTCCACCACCGCCGACGGCGCGCTGTTGCCGCCGCTGTTCCGCGCCCGGATGCGGAAGCGGTACGCCACATCGTTGTCCAGACCCGTCACCGTGTGGCTCGTGGTGTCCGCGTCCGAACCGGAAATCGCGGCCCAGCCGCCCCAGGCGGCGCTGCCCTTCTTCTGGCGCAACTGATACCGCGTGATCGAATCGTCGTCCGGATCAGTCCACGTCAGCTTCACCTGCGCGTTGCCCGCCTCCGCCGACAACCCCGTCGGCTTGGCGGGGACGGCGGGAGACCCTGCCGGCGTCGCGGTGACTTCGTTGGAGTAAGGAAGTGCTGTTGTCTGAATCCTCAAAGGTGGGGGGCTTGAGACTCCGCGTGAGACCTTGAAAGTGTATGCGGCGCCGTTTTCCAGACCTGTCACGGTGTGCGTTCGGATGGCCTTGCCGCCGGGAATCTCATCGCCCAAGCCGCTGTAGCTTCCGCCGCCTTTCTTCTGCGCGTACCGCCAGTGATCAAAAGCCTCCCCATCGTCGTTGGTATAGGTCCAGGACAACGTCACCTGCCCGTCCCCCGGCGCGGCGGTGAGAGTGACGGTCGGCCCGGCGGCCGCGGTCGTGCCGGTGGCTTTTACACGGAAGCCTGGAGGACAGACCGCAGAAGGATTATAAGTAGAATGGGTCGCTGTAAGACTGATCTCATATTCGGTGTTGGTGTCCAGACCGGTCAGCGTGCGGCTGGTCGCGGCGGCATTCGAGATGGTGACAGAGGTCGAACTTTCCCCGGTCTTGCCGTAAGACAACGTCCAGCCGTTGCGGAATACATCGGTCGGCGCCGTCCAGGTGACGACAAACCCGTCCGAACGCGGCGCGAGGCTCAGGTTCGTCGGGCTGAGCACGGAAGGGCAGCTGTCCATAGGCGTCGCCGTCACCCAGCCCGTGGCGGCGCCGTCGCCGGAGGCGTTCACGGCGCGGATCATGAAACTGTATTCGGCGTCGTCTTCCAGCCCCGTTACCATGTGCCTCACGGTGTTCGCGCCCGAACCCGCCATGGCGGCCCAGGTGGCGCTGCCCTTTGCCGGCGTCTTGGCGTAGCGCAGCTTGTAGCCGGTGATCGTGCCGGCCGGCTTGGTCCACGTCAGCAACACCTGTGTGGTGCCGGCCCCCGTCGCCGTCAGGTTCGTCGGGGCGGCGGGAACGGTCGTGGTCGTGGCCGCCGTCGGCGTGGCTGACGCCCCGTTCGAGTACCCTCCCCCACTAGCGAAGACGGAAAAGTTAAGACCGGTACCTTCCGCCCTTGCCACCTGGAAGGTATAGGAGGTGCCGGCGGTCAACCCTGTGACCGTGTGGGTTCTGATGGTGGCGCCGCCCGGTATATCGATCCAGTCGCCGTAACCTCCTCCGGTGACCCCCTGTCGGTAAACCCAATATCCAAATCCAGTGTTGCCGGTACGAGTCCAGTTGAGCGTGACACTGCCGACACCCGCGGTTGCCGTAAGCGCCGGCTTTTCCTGCGCCCGCGCGTCCTGTGGCGCGAGGGCGGCGACGAAGGTCAGCAGAAGAGCAGCAGCGAGTACCGCCTTCAGGCAGCGGGCGGTTCTCCCGAGGGCGCCCACCGGCTCAGCCCCGCGCCCGGATTTTCGGGGGGGGGGGGGGGGGGGGGGGGGGGTGGAGTAACAGGCAAGGCGCAAGGCAGCGCGGTCGCGCGCGTACGTGAGGCGAGCAAATCCCGCCCGAACCACCGCGACAGATCGTTCATCGCAACCGACCTGCCGCGCCACCTTCGACGCTGTTGCCCATCTTTGTCATGACCTCACCCTCTCGCTCGTCCCGCATGTCTTGGTCGGCGCATGGCCGTAACAAACATGTTACCGCAACTTGTATCTGAATCTGGGCGCAACAGGCGCGCCTTGAACGGTCGCGCGACCTTGTCGGCAGTTGCGCAGAGGCGCTTTGGCGCTGTCCCGAGAGGCAAGCAGCAGCTATTCCAATAAGCATGGTTGAGGCCAGGCATCCGCCGCGCCAGTCGGTATCCGTATAGCCGTCGCAGGGGCTGTCATTTGCCCGCGCCGCCACCACCGCCTTGCGCCATCAAGAGCAGAGTCCGGCCGAGAGCAGGCGGCGGTTGCAGAGACCCTCAGTCCCGCTGTCCACTCGGCACGCCTGCGGAGAGTACCGCCGGCAAACGCGGCGTGGACACTGGGCACAAGCGCGGGAAGGCTGTCGGCTTCGTCGTGGGCCGGCGCAACGGATTGAGATTCCCCATTCTGGAAGGGGCCGTTTATTGTCCTCATATCCATATGGCGCGCGCTATAAAATGCGAAGCGTGATGACAGGCTGGATTGAGCACGCTTACCGGGATTCGCCGCTGTTTGCGGGCAACGCGCCTTACGTGTCCGGGTTGTATTCCACCTGGAAGGGCGCTCCCGATGAGGTGGCGCCTCATTGGCGCGACCTGTTCGAGAGCATCGAGAGCGGTCGCGACTTGCCGACCCGGCTGCCGAACGGCGGGCAGGCGCCTGCGGTGCGCACCAGCGCCGCGAAGCAGGCTGCGGTAGTGCGGCTGGTGCAGCTATACCGCCTCCGGGGCTATCGAGCAGCGCGCGTCGATCCGCTGCAGCTGAACCGCAACCTGCGCGCCCTGGCCCCGAAGCTGGAATACACCGGCCTGAGCGATGCGGATCTCGATACCGTCTTTCATACCGGCCGCTTCGGAGGCGTGGAAGGCAGGCTCGCGCCGCTGCGCAGGATTCGGGAGCGGCTCGAGCGGGTCTATTGCGGCGCGGTCGGCGTGGAGATGGCGCATGTATCCCGGGCGCGCGAGCGGCTGTGGCTGCGCGACCGGATGGAAACGGCGATGCTGGGCGGGACACTGCCGAATGCAGTCCGGCACGCGATTCTGCGTGAGTTGATCGCTGCCGAGGGCCTGGAGCGCTACCTGCATACCCGCTACGTGGGCCAGAAGCGCTTTTCCCTGGAAGGCGGGGACAGCCTCATTCCCATGCTCTACGACCTGATTCAGCAGGCCGGCGCCAAGGGCCTGCAGGAAATCGTGATCGGCATGGCGCATCGGGGCCGCATCAACGTGCTGGTCAACGTCCTGGGCAAGGCCCCGCAGACACTGTACGCGGAATTCGCCGGCGAAGCGGAACCGCTGTCGGGCAAGTATGGCGACGTGAAGTACCACATGGGGTTCTCATCCGACGTGACTACCCCCGGGGGGCTGGTGCATGTGGTGCTGGCTTTCAATCCCTCGCACCTGGAGATTGTCGATCCGGTGGTCCTGGGTTCGGTGCGGGCGCGCATGGATCGCCGCCGGGACAGCCAGGGCGACGAAATCCTGCCGGTCCTGATCCATGGCGACGCCGCAGTGGCAGGGCAGGGCGTGGTGGCGGAGACCCTGCAACTCTCCCAGGCCCGCTCCTTCGCCACCGGCGGCGCCGTGCATCTCATCGTCAACAACCAGATCGGATTTACCACCAGCGACCCGCAGGACGCTCGTTCCACGCCCTACTGCAGCGATGTGGCCAAGATGATCGAGGCGCCGGTGCTGCATGTGAACGGCGATTCGCCGGAAGCCTGTGTCATCGCCATGCGGCTGGCGCTCGAGTATCGCCAGACATTCCACAAGGATGTGTTCGTGGACCTCGTTTGCTACCGGCGCCACGGACATAACGAAGCCGACGAGCCGGCTGCTACCCAGCCGCTCATGTACGCACGGATCCGCAAGCATCCCACGACGCTCGAGCAGTACTCGGCCCGCCTGATCGAACAGGGCGTGGTCAGCGACGGGGAGATCAAGGCGCGGAAAGCCGAATATCGCCGCCGGCTGGAAGCAGGCGACCCTCTTCCGGAGGCCTCCGTGGGCATGGTGGGCAACGAGTTCACCGTCGATTGGGACGCCTATCGTCAGGCAGACGCGAACGCGGAGGTGAATACGGCCATTTCTCCCGGGCGAGTGGCCGAACTCGGCGAGCGTCTGGGAAGCGTACCCGGCGATGTGCATCTGCATCCGCGGGTCGAAAAGGTAGTGGCCGAACGGCTGGGAATGGCCCGCGGCGAACGGGACATGGATTGGGGATTTGCCGAACTGATGGCCTACGGCAGCCTGCTCAAGGACGGCTACCGGGTGCGTCTGACCGGCCAGGACAGCCGCCGCGGCACCTTTTTTCATCGTCACGCCAGTCTCATCGACCAGCACAGCGGGCGCGCCTATTCGCCGCTCGACGATGTGGCGCCCCTGCAGGGGGCGTTCGCCATCACCGACTCGGTGCTCAGCGAAGAGGCGGTGATGGGCTTCGAGTACGGCTATTCGACCACCGATCCCGACTGTCTGACGATCTGGGAGGGGCAATTCGGCGATTTCTGCAACGGCGCGCAGGTGGTCATCGATCAGTTCATTGCTTCCGGCGAGACCAAGTGGGGGCGGATGTCGGGCCTGGTGCTGTTTCTCCCCCACGGGCAGGAGGGCGCGGGCCCCGAGCATTCCTCGGCCCGCCTGGAAAGGTTTCTCCAGTTGTGCGCGCAGGAAAACATGAGGGTGTGCGTGCCTTCCACCTCGGGGCAGATCTTTCACCTGCTGCGCCGGCAGATGCGCAACAAGGCGCGGCTGCCGCTGATCGTGCTCACGCCCAAGAGCCTGCTCAGGAACCCGCTTTCATTCACGCCCCTGACGGCGCTCAGCGAAGGCCGGTTCCAGCTTGTCATCGACGAAGCGGAAGTGTCCGGTGGGTCTGTCAAGCGTCTGGCGCTATGCACCGGAAAGCTGTATTTCGATCTTCTCGAAGCGCGCCGCAAGGGGGGCGCAGTCGATGTTGCGCTGGTTCGGATCGAGCAGCTGTACCCGTTTCCGCACGAGATGTGTCAGGCGCTCCTGCAACGCTACGCAGGCGTGAAAGACATCGTGTGGGCGCAGGAGGAGCCAAAGAACCAGGGCGCCTGGTATCGCATCCGGGCGCGCCTGGAACGGGCGTTGTCCGCCGGGCAGCGCCTGACCTACATGGGGCGGCCCGGGGCGGCGTCGCCCGCTCCCGGATCCATTCAGTTGCATCGGCTGCAGCAGTACGCCATCGTGGAGCAGGTGCTGAATCGCAACAAGGGGGTCGCTTGATTCGAGGATGGGCAATTCGATCGAACTGAAAACTCCGGAATTGCCGGAGTCGGTAGCCGACGCCAGGGTGCTGGCCTGGCACAAGTCGCCGGGCGAGACGGTTGCGCAGGATGAGAACCTTGCCGACCTGGAAACCGACAAGGTGGTGCTGGAGGTGCCGGCGCCTGCCGGCGGCATGCTGGAGAAGATCCTGGCGGAAACCGGAGCGGTCGTGAACGCGGGCGCGCCCCTGGCGATTTTCCGGCCTTCCGCAGCCGGCGCAGCGCCACCAGACTTGTCCGCTCCGGCAGGACAGGAGGCGGCGGAAGCGCCGTCTGCGGCGCCTGCCGGTGACGCCGGGCAGGGTTCCGTCACCATGTCGCCAGCGGTTCGGCGCCTGTTGGAGGAGCACGATCTGGACCTTGCCTCGATCCGCGGCAGCGGCAGGAAGGGACGGGTGCTCAAGCGCGATGTGCTGGCAGTCCTCGGCGCCGCATCGGGCGCGGACACGGCGGCGCGCGTCGAGGAGCCGGAAGCAGCCGATGCCGGCGGAAGCGTCGAAGCGCCGGCAGCGCAAGAGCGCCGGCGCGAGCGCCGCGAGACCATGAGCCGCTTGCGGGCGCGGATCGCGCAGCGCATGGTGGAATCCCAGCGTGAGGCAGCCATGCTGACCACGTTCAATGACGCAGACATGAGCGCAGTTCTGGATTTGCGCCGCCGGCGCGGCGAAGCCTTCGAGGCGAGGCACGGAGTGCGCATGGGATTCATGGGTTTTTTCGTGGCCGCCAGCGTGGCTGCGCTCCGCCGTTTTCCCGTGGTCAACGCCAGCGTGGAAGGCGCCGAGATCGTGTACCACGACTATTACGACATCGGCGTGGCGGTTTCCACCCACCGGGGGCTGCTGGTTCCGGTGCTGCGCGACGCCGACCGGATGAGCTTCGCCGCCACCGAGCAGGCCATCGCAGCGTTTGCCGAAAGCGCCCGCAAGGGTATGATCGGACTCGACGACCTGACGGGCGGCACTTTCACCATCACCAACGGAGGCGTGTTCGGGTCGCTCATGTCCACACCCATCCTCAATCCGCCCCAAAGCGGCATTCTCGGCATGCATCGCATCGAGCAGCGGGCCGTCGTGGTGGATGGCGAAGTCGCCGCCCGCCCGATGATGACGCTCGCCCTGAGCTATGACCATCGTATTGTGGACGGTCGCGAAGCCGTGTTGTTCCTGGGGGCGATCAAGCAGGCCATCGAGGAACCCGCTTGCCTTTTGCTTGATTTGTAATTGAGAATTGATATATAAATGACTGATAAGTTTGATGTAATTATAATCGGTGGAGGGCCGGCAGGTTATGTCGGGGCCATTCGCGCAGCACAGTTGGGTCTATCGGTGGCCTGTGTCGACGACTGGCGGGACAAGCAGGACAGGCCAGTTTTGGGCGGCACTTGCCTGAACGCGGGCTGCATCCCCTCGAAGGTGCTGCTGGAATCCTCCGATCTGTATCACCGCGCGAGGACCGAGTTCGCCGGTCACGGCATCATGATCGACGAGGCGCGCCTCGACCTCAATGCGATGCAGGATCGCAAGAACCGGATCGTTCGCCAACTCACATCCGGCATCACCGCGCTGTTTCGCGCCAATGGCGTCACCGCCCTGGAGGGACGAGGCCGCCTGCTGGCCGGCCGCCAGGTGGAGGTGACCCCGCACGGCGGGGCCGCATACATCCGCCATGCCGAGCATGTCGTCCTTGCCGCAGGCTCCCGTCCTGCGGAGTTGCCGATTGCGCCTTTCGACGGCGAATACATCGTGGATTCCGAGGGTGCGCTTGCGTTCGAGCGGCCGCCGTCGCGGCTGGGCGTGATTGGCGGCGGGGTGATCGGGCTGGAACTGGGCAGCGTCTGGAATCGACTGGGATCGGAAGTGACGATCCTGGAAGCCATGGATCGCTTCCTGTTCATGGCCGACAGTCAGGTGGCGCGGGAAGCGCAGCGGCAATTCAAGCGCCAGGGCCTGGATACCCGGCTGGGAGCGCGGGTGGAGAACGCGCGCCGCGTGAAGGACCATGTGGAAGTGCGCTTCAGCGACCGCGAGGGCGATCACCACATTGCCGTGGACAAGCTGGTGGTGGCGGTCGGGCGCGCGCCGGCCACGCAGGGTTTGATTGACGAAAACGCCGGGGTGGTTCTGACCGAACGGGGGCATGTGCAGGTGGATGAGCAGTGCTGCGCCAGCGCGGACGGCGTGTGGGCCATCGGCGATCTTGTGCGTGGCCCCATGCTGGCGCACAAGGGTTCCGAAGAAGGGATGATGGTGGCCGAGATCATTGCCGGGAAGTCGGCAAAGGTGAACTACGAGGCGATCCCTTCCGTGATCTACACCTCGCCCGAAATCGCCTGGGTAGGGCGCACCGAAGACGAGTTGCAGAAAGCCGGCCAGCCGTACAAGGTGGGTTCCTTCAACATGGCCGCCAATGGCCGCGCCAAGGCCATGGCGCAGGCGGCGGGGCTGGCGAAATTCCTGTCCGATCCGGAAACCGACGCGATCCTGGGAGTGCATATCGTTGGACCCATGGCCGGAGAATTGATCCAGGAGGCGGTGCTGGCGATGGAGTTCGAGGCCAGCACCGAGGACCTTCAGCGCACAGTGCATGGCCATCCCACCCTTTGCGAAGCCCTGCACGAAGCCGCGCTGTCGGCGGACAAGCGCGCCATCCACGCGATCAACCGGTAATCGAGGGAGCAAGGACGCTTGCTGGTATCATGAGCGGCCCATGGCGGGGCACTCCAAGTGGGCCAATATCCAGCACCGCAAGAACCGGCAGGACGCCAGGCGCGGCCGGCTCTTTACGCGTCTGGCGCGGGAAATCACCGTTGCGGCGCGCGTTGGGGGAACCGATCCGGCAGGTAACGCCGCGCTCCGGCTTGCGATCGAGAAGGCGCGGGCCGCAAGCCTTCCCAAGGACAACATCCAGCGGGCCATCGGCCGGGCGGAGAGCGGCGCGGAAGGCGGCGACCCGGAGGAAGTCACCTACGAGGGCTACAGCGCCGGCGGGGCCGCCATCCTGCTGCGCTGCCTGACGGACAACCGCAATCGCACGGTAGCCGAAGTGCGCCACGCCTTCAGTCGTCACGGCGGAAACCTGGGCGCCGACGGAGCGGTGGCCTACCTGTTCAACGAGGTGGCCCTGTTCACCTACGCGCCGGGCGCCGACGAAGCCGCGATCATCGAGGCGGCAATCGAGGCCGGCGCCGAGGATGTGGTGAGCGACGACGACGGCGCCATCGAGGTGCTGGCCGACCCGCACGATTTTTCCGGCGTGCTGGAAGCCTTGCGGAAAGCGGAGCTGCCGCCTGAAAACGCCGAGGTCACCATGCGCGCATCGGTGGGCGCACCGCTGGACGCCAGACGTTCGGAACAAACGCTCAAGCTCCTGGAGCACCTTCACGAACTCGACGATGTGCAGGACATCTGGACCAACGCCAACCTGCAGCCGGTGGACGGCAACGGATAGCCGCATGAATGCGCCGGTCCGGATCATGGGTGTGGACCCCGGTTCCCGATTCACCGGCTGGGGGGTCATCGAAAGCGACGGCGTGGATAATCGCTATGTGGACAGTGGCTGCATCGTGCTGCCCCGGGACAAGCCGATGGGAGATCGCTTGACGCAGATTTTTCTGGAGCTCGGCGAAGTTGCGCGCCGCCATCGCGCGCAGGAGGCGGCGCTGGAAACGGTATTCATGCACAAGAACGCGCAAAGCGCGCTGAAGCTGGGTCAGGCGCGCGGCGCGGCTCTGTGCGCGCTGGTGATGGCCGGAATCGGCGAAACCGCCGAATACTCGCCCCGGCGAGTCAAGCAAGCCGTATGCGGCTACGGAGGGGCCGGCAAGGATCAGGTCAACGCCATGGTGTCCCGGCTGCTGGATCACGACGGCAGTCTGGACGAGGACGAGGCCGACGGTCTGGCGCTGGGCATCTGCCACGCACACTACCGGCGCATGGCGCAATACCCCGCCGAGACTTGCGAGTCCGGCGCGGCGCCCTGCTCATGATCGGGTCCTTGCAAGGCCGGCTGGTGGCGGTGGAGCCGCCGACGATCCTGCTGGAGGTGCATGGCGTCGGTTTCGAACTGCAGATGCCGCTCAGCGACTTCTCGGCGCTGCCCGGAGCGGGGGGAGACCTGGGCCTTGCCACCCAGCTGGTACAGCGCGATGACGAACTGACCTTGTTCGGCTTTCTGAAAACAGCCGACCGCGCCTGGTTCCGGGAATTGATCCGGGTGCCGGGCGTTGGCCCCAAGCTGGCCCTGGGCATCGTGTCGCAAGGCGGGGTGGCGGAATTCACCGAACAGGTGCAGGCCGGCGACGTCAAGGCGCTGACCCGGCTTCCCGGCGTAGGCCCCAAGACAGCCGCCCGGCTGATCGTGGAGTTGCGTGGCCGACTGGACTCGGTCCCGGCAGGAGGCGGAGGGGGAAACAGCGCTTCGAGTCTGGCGCTGAAAGCCCTGGTGGGCCTGGGTTACAGCCAGATGGAAGCAAGGCGGCTGCTCAGGCAGGCGGGCGACCCTGCCGGTCGTAACGTGGAGGAACTGGTACGCCACGCCCTGGGCGGAGTGAATACATCGTGAGCGCGAAACCGGATGGCGAACGGGTCCTTTCCGCCGAACCGCGGAGCGACGAACGCGAACTGGAAAATACGGTCCGACCCCGCCGGATGCAGGAGTACCTGGGCCAGCGCCAGGTCAAGGAACGGATCCAGATCAGCGTGGCGGCTGCCGCAAGGCGTGACGAAGCCATGGACCACACTCTGCTGTACGGCCCGCCCGGCCTGGGAAAGACTACATTGGCGCAGGTGATCGCTCGCGAACTCGGGGTGGGATTGCGACATACCTCCGGGCCGGTGCTGGAACGCCCAGGCGATCTGGCGGCGCTGCTGACCAACCTCAAGGCGCGCGATGTGCTGTTCATCGACGAGATTCACCGGCTGAACCCGGTGGTCCAGGAGTTGCTGTACCCGGCCATGGAGGATTTCCGGCTCGACATCGTGATTGGCGAAGGCCCCGCTGCCCACACCATGCGACTGAAGCTCAAGCCATTCACGCTGGTGGGCGCCACCACGCGCGCCGGCCTGCTGTCGTCGCCGCTGCGCGACCGTTTCGGAATACAGGAGCGCCTGGAGCTGTACTCCAGGGACGATCTGCAGAGAATCGTGCGGCGCGCGGCAGGGATCATGGGGGTTTCCTGCACCTCGAAAGGCGCGGCGGAAATCGCCGGGCGCGCCCGGGGCACACCGCGGGTGGCCAACCGGCTTTTGAGGCGGGCGAGGGATTACGCGGAAGTACGCGCCGACAGCTGCGTCAACGGCGACACCGCGGCAGCCGCGATGGAGCTGTACAACGTGCATGCGAATGGCCTGGACCGCATGGACCGGCGCCTGCTGGGGGTGCTGATCGAACGCTTCCATGGCGGCCCTGCAGGCGTGGAGGCGCTGGCGGCCGGAATCGGCGAAGATCGGGGCACGATCGAGGATGTCTATGAGCCGTTTCTGGTGCGCGCGGGCTATGTCTTGCGCACGCCGCGCGGCAGGGTGGCGGGGCCGGCGGCGTACGCCGCCCTGGGCCTGAAGAATCCGGTCAAGCGGGGTGATAATCCGCAGTTGGAAGGCTTGGCAAGCTGAGGAGACATCAATGCAGAAGGTGAGGCGAGCAAGTGGGTGAAGTCAGCGTGAACATGGATTTCTGGGACCTGATCGCGGGCGCCACGCTGCTTGTGCAGTTGATCATGGCGCTGCTGCTGGCGGCCTCGATCGTGTCGTGGGTTATCATCCTGCAAAGGCGGGTGGTGTTGCGCAAGGCCGAGCAGGATCTGAGCGACTTCGAGCAGGCGTTCAGGGAGCGTGACAGTCTGGAGTCGTTGTTTGTGGCGCTGACCCGCAACAAGCAGCGCAGCGGCAGCGGGATGGCCTGGGTGTTCGAGGCCGGCATGCGCGAGTTCCATCGTCAGGCGGCGCGCGGGCAGACCGACCCGGAGAGGCTGGTGGAGGTGGGACGCCGCGAAATGCGGCTGGCGCAGATGAACGAACTGAGGCGCCTGGAAAGCGGCTTGGCGTGGCTCGCCACGATCGGTTCGGTCAGCCCCTATGTGGGCCTGTTCGGTACCGTATGGGGGATCATGAATTCGTTCCGCGCCCTGGGCAATGTCGATTCGGCCACGCTGTCGCTGGTGGCGCCGGGCATCGCCGAGGCGCTGATCGCCACCGCCATGGGCTTGTTTGCCGCAATCCCCGCCGTCATCGCCTACAACCGCTTCGCCAGTCGCACAGGCGATCTTGAAACAAGATTCCAGGCATACCGGGAAGAGAGCGTGATCCTGCTTCGCGAGCACGCCCAATCGGACTTCGAGCGGAAATGAAGCGCCGTCTGGTCAACGAAATCAACGTCGTTCCCTATATCGACGTGATGCTGGTGTTACTGGTGATTTTCATGATCACCGCGCCCTTGCTGACCCAGGGAATTCGTGTGGACCTGCCGAGGCTGGCGGCCGAGCCGCTCCCCCAGGAACTGATTCGCGACAACCGGCCGCTGGTGCTGACCGTGGATGGCCAGGGAAAGATGTATCTGAACATCGGCGAGGATCCCGACCAGCCGCTGGAGTCGCCGGTCGTGGTGGCGCGCACCGCCGCGGTGCTGATCCGCAAACCGGAAACGCCGGTGCTGGTGCGGGCCAGCGAGCAATTGCCGTACGGCGATGTGGTCACGGTCATGGGCCTGCTGACGCGCGCCGGCGCCGGGAAGGTTGGTCTCGTGACCCGCCCGCTGCCTGCGGAGGAACAATGAAGCGGCTGAACACGCTGATTCCGCGCGCGGCAGGCTTCCTGCGGCAGGCGGGCGATTCACGCTCGCCCGGACCCGGAGCCAATCCCGACAATCCTCCGCTTCCGCTGCTCAAGCCCTGGTCTTGTTCGGTTGCCGGCCATGCGTTGGTGCTGGGCCTCATGCTGATCGGTTTTGCCGGGCGGATTCAGCCCGAAGCGCCCGTGTTCGGCTCCATTGCCATTGACGGGGTGGTGCTGGATGACGAGGAGGTCAAGCAGGAGATCCAGCGCCTGGACGAACTGGAGCGGGCCGCCGTTATCGAACGCGAGCAGGAAGTGGAGCGCCTGCGCCGGCAGATCGAGGAGCAGGAGGCCTTAAGCCTGCGCCAGCAGGAGCAACTCGGCGCCCTGAGCAGCCAGACCGAGGCGGCCAGGCAAGCGCTTGACGAACAGCAGAATCAGGCGCGCCGGCAACTCGGCGAAATGCAGCAACGCCAGCAGCAGGAACGCGAGCGACTGGAGCGCATCGAGCGCGACCGTCAGGCGGAAGAGGAGCGCGCCAGGGCGGCGGCGGAAGAACGCAAGAAGGCCGAGGAGGAAGCCCGCCAGTTATCCGGGCAGGCCGAACAGGCGCGCCGGCAACTCGGCGAAATGCAGCAGCGCCAGCAGCAGGAACGCGAGCGACTGGAGCGCATCGAGCGCGACCGCCAGGCGGAAGAAGAGCGCGCCAGGGCGGCGGCGGAAGAACGCAAGAAGGCCGAAGAGGAGGCCCGCCGCTTGTCCGGGCAGGCCGAGCAGGCGCAGCGCCAGCTGGAAGAGGCGGCGCGCAAGAAGCGCGAGGCCGAACTGGCCGAGGAGATTCGCCGGGAGATGGAGGCCGAGCGCCGCCGCAGCGCTATCGTATCCAGCGCTCTCGACGAGTACAAGGTTCGGATCCGGCAACGAATCGAACGAAACTGGACTCGGCCATCGGACACCCGCGAAGACCTGAGGTGGGTGGTCCTGCTGAATGTTCGGCCCGGCAACGAGATCGAGAGCTTCCGCTTCGAACAGTTCAACGGAACGGATGCGGATCGCCAATCCCTCGGAAGGGCTATCCTCCGTTCGTCGCCGTTGCCAACGCCGCCGGAACCGGAACTGTTCCAACGCCAGCTGCGGCTGCGCTACCCGCCCCCGGAGTCCGACGGATGAGAACGCACAGCCCCCCGGAAACAAGGGCATCGCCGTCCTCCGGCGAAGCCATGCCCCGCCGCCCGAACCCGACGCCCTGGCGCGCCCCTGCGATTACCGGCGCTGCGCTCGCGCTGCTGGCGCTGGACGCGGGCGCGCAACTGGACGTGGTCATCACCCGCTCCACCCAGCGCGCCATGCCGGTCGCAGTGGTTCCCTTCGAGTGGCGGGCGCCGGCGCCCGTTGCGGATCCGGATCTGGCGCGAATCGTGGCCGCCGACCTCGAACGGACTGGCCAGTTCGCGCCTCTGGAACGCGAGTCCATGATGACCAGACCCACAAGTTTCGCTGAAATGCGATTGTCCAACTGGCGCATCCTGGATGTGGAGGCCGTGGTCGTGGGCCATGTGGACGGATCCGGGGACGATCTGACCATCGAGATCGAACTGGTGGATGTGTACGCTGGCCGGTCCCTGATCGCCTATCGCCTGCAGAGCTCCCGCGAGGCTCTTCGAGGCGCGGGCCACCGGATCGCGGATGTGGTCTACGAGCAGTTGACCGGCGCCCGCGGAATTTTCTCGACGCAGCTGGCCTATGTGCAGGTGGCGCCCGGGCGGGAAGAATTCCGGCTGGTGGTGGCGGATGCCGACGGCCACAACCCCGTCGAAATCCTGAGGTCCGCGCAATCCATCATGTCGCCGAGCTGGTCTCCGGACGGCTTGCAGCTGGCTTATGTTTCGTTCGAGTCGGGTCGGGCCGAGGTCTTCGTGCAGGAGGTGGCGACAGGGCAGCGCCAGCGCTTGTCGGAAGGTCAGGGGGCGAGCAGCGCCCCTGCCTGGTCGCCGGATGGCAGGCGCCTGGCGGTAACGCGCACCACCGCGGGCGTCAACCGGGACATCTACGTGCATGCGCTCACCGGCGGCGCGCCGCGCCGCTTGACAAGCCATGCCGCCACCGACACGGAGCCGGTCTTTTCCGCCGACGGGCGGGAGGTGTACTTCACCTCCGACCGGGGCCTGGGTCCGCAGGTATACGTCGTGCCTTCCACCGGAGGAACCGTGCGCAGGATCAGCTTTGCGGGCGCCTACAACGCGCGTCCCAGGTTGCAACCGCAAGGCGACCAATTGGCGGTGGTGCATCGACACGACGGCAGCTTCCACATCGCCCTGCTGGACA
Organism: Gammaproteobacteria bacterium; assembly: GCA_965115835.1. Lineage (GTDB taxonomy): Bacteria > Pseudomonadota > Gammaproteobacteria > Steroidobacterales > Foliamicaceae > Foliamicus. The sequence continues at coordinate 667,893 of OZ220471.1, read as the reverse complement.
TGAAGGACGGCTCGCTGCGCCTGTTGACCGCCGGGCCGCTGGACGAGTCTCCGAGCTTTGCCCCCAACGGCAGGGCGCTGATCTTCGGAGCAGGCATGCCGGGCGGCCGCGGGCTGGGCGTACACTTTATCGACAGCGGCGTGACGCGCTTGCTGCGGGCGCCAGATGGCGTTTTGCGGGAGCCTGCCTGGAGGCCGTATGAAACGAATTAGACCGAGGCAACATGGCGAGCCCGCCATGCTTTCTTTCCACCAAAACAAGGAGAATGTCATGCAAGCGCCAGACAAAACAAACGCCCTTGCATGGGTTGTGCTGGCCTGCGCCCTGGCCGGATGCGGGACAACGGGCAGCGCTTCTCGCTCGGAGCAACAGCAACCCGGCGCGAAAGAAAGCGCGCGCCCGACTTCCCTGCCGCGCGCCTCCGCCGCCGGAACCGGGCGCGGGGCTACCGTGACCGGAACAATGGTTGGTGGGAGAGGCGACCGAGCGCTTCCGTCACCTGGACGCGGAGCCTACGGAGAGGAGTTGGGCGGTCCGGCGGGGACGCTGGTGATCTACTTCGACTATGACCGCAGCACCATACGCGCGGAGTACGGCAGCATCCTGCAAGCCCACGGCGCCTGGCTTGCCGCCAATCCTGGCGGCAAGCTGCGGCTGGAAGGGCACGCCGACGAGCGCGGCACTCCCGAATACAACCTCGCGCTGGGTTCGCGACGAGCGCATGCCGTGGCCCAGGCCCTCAACGCCCTGGGAGCGAGCGACGGACAGTGGGCCACGGTAAGCTTTGGCGAGGAGCAGCCGGCGGAAGAGGGGGCCAGCGAAGATGTCTGGTCAAAGAATCGCCGCGTGGAGCTGATCTATGAATAGCAACAGGAGGAGAAGCCGGTGGCCAGCCCTCGCAACGGCGCTGGCGCTTGCCACTGTGCTGGCGGCGCCAGCCGGTGCGCAGCGGCGTGGCGACCGCGAGGCGCTGCAAGAGCTGGAAACGCGCATGGGTGTGCTGGAGCGCCAGATTCGAGCCGACAGCGTGGTGGCGTTGATCAACGCCCAGGACGAGTTGCAGCGGGAGATCCAGGCCTTGCGCGATGTTGTGGAGCGTCTGGGCGAAGATGTGCGCCGCAACGCCGAATTGCGCCGCAACCAGTTTGCGGCGCTGGAAAAACGTCTGGCGGCGCTGGAGGCGGCCCAGCGCTCGCCGGTTCCGGCGGATTTGCCGGAGCCTGGGGCGCCAGATGCAACGCCCGGCGAGGCTTCCGTTTCCGAAACGGGCCCTTCAGCCGGCGGCGGGCTGGCGGATGAAACGCCAGGCGAGGTTGCGGCCGGCAGCCAGGAGAACTACCAGCAAGCTCGCGCCTTGCTCGGCGAGGGACAGTACGAGGCCGCGGCGGCCGAGTTTCTCCGCTACCTTGAATCGGGCAGTCCGGGGCCGCTGGCGCCCAATGCCCGCTACTGGCTGGGAGAGACTTATTATGTGCAGGGCCTCTACGAGAGGGCAGGCGTGGAGTTCTCCCGGGTGGTGAAGGACTTCCCGAACTCGGGCAAGGTGGCCGACGCGCTGCTGAAGCTCGGCTACACCCAGGATGAACTGGGTGACACGGCTGCCGCCATGCTTACGCTGGAGCAGGTTCGCCAGGAATTTCCCGGCGCCGACATCGCCAATCTGGCGACCTTGCGTCTGGCGCAGATCGAGGCCCGCTCACGCTAAGCGCCCGCAGCCCTCTTCATGGGGGCGTTTGCGGGGAGTCCTGGGCAAGCCGGCAGCAGCAGCGCCCGTGGTCGCGCACAAGGGCTAAAATTGCGCCCACGGGTCGTTAGCTCAGTTGGTAGAGCAGCTGGCTTTTAACCAGTAGGTCGCAGGTTCGATTCCTGCACGACCCAGTCCTACGGCGAGCGCTGGCGCTGGCGCATCCGGTAGTCCAGAAAATCGCGGTAGTGCTTGACGGCCGTGCCATTGGCGGCAGCGATGGGGATATGTGCTGCATCGTCCGCGGCCTGCCGTGGAACAGCGCCAGTTTCGACAAGGGAATTCGCGAGATTCTCCGCCTCCGGCGTCGCATCGAGAAACGCGACAGATTCGAGCGCCTCCAGCCGGCTGCGCGCAGCCTCAGGGTCGCCCGCTCCGGCTTCCGCGACCACAAGGGCCGACGCAACAAGGTCGAACCGGTCAGGAGCGTTGCGCCACCACTCCCTGGTGATCTCCTGATATGCCGCGATGACCATATCCCGCGACAGTCGTGCGATCAGGTAGCTCACGACCGATGTCTCGATATACGCTGTGGGTCGCATCGCGATGGCCTCACGGTCCGCCGGGATCGGATTGCTCGCGGCGGCCAGCTCCTGCAAGCAGCAGGATCGAAGCGATCCGCCGCGCCGTATCGGCAAAGTACTGTGCTTCCCCGGGCGACAGGGGGCGGCCGAGGCCGGCGCGTTCGCGGTAAGACAGCCATTTCTTGAGCACTTGGTAGCCGCCCAGGCGGTAGGTCCACACGGCGGCGGGGATGTTGCGCCAGTACGCCTCGCCGTTGAGATGGATGTCGAAGGTCGCCAAGCCAGCTTGGGGGCGGTTCGCCTGAGAGTTGCCGAGGGTGTGTAGTGTGTCCCCCATGGCGTCGTGCTCGTCGGGGGTGAAGGCGCGCTTGACGGCGCGGCCCGAACCAGACATCACGGCACCGCCCTGGCCGTGGTGGCCCCATCCCGCCGTTACTGCGAAGTCGTCGCCCGCCATGTTGCCTCCGCTCACGGTGGCGGGGACGGCGATGGCGGCCAGCTCCGGGCGCAGGGGCGGCTGCGTCACGCCGGGAACGGGCGTTTCGGGATCGAGCAGCGCGGCGAGTTCGCGCCCGTGCGCCGCCGACCGGACGAGTTCCCCGGCAGCACCAGCCGCCTTGCCGTCCGGCCAGCCCGGCAGCGGAATGCGCGGCCACTCCATGCGCAAGGCCCCGGCGTTGGTTTCGCGCCAGACGGGATCGTGCAGGGTGGCGAGGACATGGTGGAACAGGTCTTCCACATCAAGGCCGAGGCGGTTCAGATAGTGTTGCGCAGTGGCCGAAAGATTGGCGCAACGCCCGCAAGCCGCATTATTGTCCATAACGTCGCTGCAAAGATAAACAGGGAAGTAGCTGGAAAGCCCGTTGCCGAAGTTGTCAGCCATACAGCGAACCAGGGTTCCACGCGAGAAGTCTTCCTTCGCTTCGCGTTTGCGCGCCTTGATCCACACATTTCCCTCGAACACATGCTGCCGGTAGCTGGGGCGCGGGCGGTCAAGCAATCCACCATCCGCTTCCCAGTAAAGCCAGCGGATATCGAAAGGCCGGTGGTAGGCGTGACGAAGGAAACCGGCTTCGTCCGGGCCGCCGCGTTTCAGCAGTTCATCGCGAACCGCACGGGCATCGAACCGCGCCGTGGATTTCATGACTTCCGGATAACGCCGGGCAATCTGTTCATGGCTCAGGCCGGTGTCGAAGTAGTCTGTAATCCGCTCCCGCAGCCGGTCGGGACGGCGCTGGAAGCCCTCCACGAGGGCGGGCAACGCCCACCTGATCGACCGCTACCTCGTGTGCCCTTCTTCGGCGCGATGCGCGTCGCGAAGATCGAGCGCGCCGATGTGCAGCGCTGGTTCGATTCCCTCAGCGGTACCCCCGGCAACGCCAACCGGATCCTGCCGGTGCTGTCGGTGATGATGCGGCAGGCGGAGCTCTGGGATATTCGCCCGCAGGGATCGAACCCCTGCCGCAACATGCGGCGCTACAAGACAACGCTGCGCGAGCGGTTCCTGTCGCTGGACGAACTCAAGCGCCTCGGCTTCGTGCTCGGCCATGCAGAGGATCGGCAGGCTGCCGCCGCGATCCGCCTGCTGCTGTTCACCGGCGCGTGGTCGTCCGAGATCGTCGGCCTGCAATGGGACTGCGAAAGAAGAAGGCGTCGTTGTTCCGGGACTTCGCCAAGCACTACCGCGAGCGTCGCCGGCATCGCTGGAAGCCGTCGTCGCTGGAGACCTTCGATGCCTACATGAGGAATCGCCTGACGCCATACTTCGGCAGGCTACGGCTCGACGCCATCGACCATGCCCGCGTCTCGGCGTGGTTCGACGCCGCGAGTGCGGAACCGTGCAATACCTCAGCCTGCCGCAATAGACAAACAATCTCTTCGGGCTTGTAGCGCTTTCTTGCCATCGCCGATCCTCCTCTTTTCCATAACCTAAGGGTGGACCCGTTTCAGGGGGGAAGATCAGACCATCGTCGGCAGGATCGTGGCGACTACAGTCTGGCTCAGTGCCGCCAGAATCATGGCAAGCATCACGCAGATCATGGATAGCCTCACCAAACGAGCGGGGGGCGCCACGAAATCCTCGTCCACCGGCAAAGTGGCCGCTACCTCTCTTTTCAGGCTCGACACGGGGTCGGTCTTCATTGGACCTTCTTGCGACCCCTGCGCCGCGCCATTCTGTAGGCGCCGTAACCCCAGCGAGACAGGGTCGAGAAGGTGTACCCGGGCGTCAAAATCCGTTCGCGCTCCGGCAGGAATTCATCGGCATCGAGATCCTCAATCGCCGCTATAGCACGGCTCAGCAGGGCGGTCGCCAACTCGACGCGCCGAGGGTCGGACATCACGTCTAAGCCGCCGCATCCCAGAACGCAAGGCACAAAGGCGTTGAGCATGTTCTGCCGGTAGCTGCGCCAGCAATCCTCGAATGTATAGTTCCGTGCCCCCATGCGGCAGACGATGTCGTGGTATTCCTCCAAGACCTCTCGCTCCATCCGGCGGCGGGTGTCTATTGAAACGCTGCTCGCTAGAAAATAGGCCACATCGTAGAGGCCGCAGCCCGAGCCGAAGCCCTGCCAGTCGATCACAGCAAAATTGTCCTTTGCCTCGGCGCCGAAGAACATGTTCTCAGCGCGATAGTCGCCGTGGACCACTGTCGTCGGGCCGGACGCGATGCTCGTGTAGTGGACACTTATGCGCGGGCCCAGTGCTTCGGAAAGCGTGCGCATCTGAGTCGAGAAAAGGGTATCGAAGCGTTCGAGTGTGGGAAGAATGGCAACAAGGTAGGCGGCCTGCATGATCCGCGTGTATCTGGAGTTGAAGCTGTTATAGAGATATGAAAGCTCCGGTCGGTCGATCGCGTCCCAAAACTGCCCGTGCAGGTGGGCGGCCTCGCGGACGCCAAGACGCACCTGCTCACCCTCGACACCCTTCACTTGTGGGATCGTCTCCATCGGGCGCAGATCTTCCATAATCAGCACAATGCGGTCGCTGCGCGTATCGTACGCGCCATAGTAGAGAGCAGGAGATCGCATTGGCGAATGCGGCGCCAAACGGTAGTAGTAATCGTACTCCCGCTTGTGCAGCAATAGCCACTTGGCGAGCTTTATAAAGCCCGGATTAGTCGTCGGCAGCTTGACTATGACTGTCCCAGGCACCGGAGACGAGTCATCTCTGGCGGTCAGGTGGCAGCGCACAAGGGTTCCTAGCGCATTGGTTACCGCCTCCATGGTCTCGACCTCAATCGCCTCGATCTTCGGCGAATCGAATTTTCCGCCGGCGATCAGCGCCTCCTGCATCCATTCGGCCGATATTTCTTCCGGGTTGTCGCAGAGCAGTGAATGGTCTGTCATGCTGCACGCCTCCGCTTGTTTGTTACCCGAAACCTGAACGAGGCGGCGGGATGGGGGATCGGGTTGTATTCGATCTTGATGGGACGGTCGGTCTGCTCAAGCGCGAGATCGACCTCGTGGACGATGGTTGCCATGGTGAGCATAAGCTGCACATCGGCAAAGCTGCTGCCCAGACACCGGTGCCTGCCCAGACCGAAGGGATTGTATACGCCCGGCTGCCGGTGTTCCGGGGGCTTCCGTTGGTAACGTTCGATGTCGAAACGTTCCGGATCCGGAAAATACTCCGGCAATTGGTGCCCGACCGAATTGCCGACGATGATCTGCACGCCGCACGGAATCTGAAATCCGCCAAACTCGAACGAGTTGGAAACGATGCGCGTGACCGCCGGGATTATCGGATACATGCGCATCGTTTCGAGTATGATACGGCGCGTGATGTCGAGTGTGCGCAGGTTCTTCGCAGTGGGTGTTCCCCGGTCAAACAGGGCGTCGACTTCCTCCCTCATTTTCGCGAGCAGATGCGGATGCTTCAGCAGCGCATAGAGCATGTACGAACAGACACTCGCGACGGTATCCAAGCCGGCGATATAGGGTCCGAGAGAGGTCATCAGGTGGTCGGTCTCGGGAAGGAATTGCGGATCTTTACGGTTCATCGCCAGAATTTCGTCGATAAAGTCCGGGGGCTTTCCTGCGCGGTTCTCCGGGCGGTGCGCTTCGAGGGTCTTGGAATATAGTTCCATCACGCCCCGCTGGGCGCGTCGGTAGCGGGGCAATAATGTCATCAGCCTTGGCCGATTGCGCAGGACATAAACCATCAGGTTCGTTTCGAGATAGAAAATCAGATCGTCCAGATGTTCCCGCGGAGATACGCCCGTCAGCGCCTCGCCCATAAACTCGCCGACGATCGTTTGCATAGCCTTCTGGGCCCCTATCGGCTGATCAAGGGGCCATTCGGAGACGAGGCGGCGGGTGACGTCGATGCATGCATCCATCTTGGCCTCGATGACTGTGGGTGCGTACCCCTTGGTCAGAAACTTGCGCATCTGGAGATGCTCGCGACCGTCCATGCTCAACACCGAGTGGGCGGAGCCCATGGCAGAAACGAACTCGCGCCAGGATTCTAGGGAGCGAAGATGAGTGTTCCCAATCTTTGTCAGAAACGCGACTGCCTCGGGGCCAACGAATGCAAGGAAGCGTCGGTTGAAAGCCCGGACGCGGAAAATTGGGCCGTACTTGCGGTATCCGCTGGCGAGAAATGCCCCGATGTCTCTCGACATTTCGAAAGCACTGCCGATCAGTGGCGGTCCCGACGCCTGTGGAATTTCCTCATAGGGGCGAGCCGCTATCTCCCTCACCGGCGCCTCTGGCTCAATCTGTTTGACCGCCGCCGCGACCTCCCGGCCGATCAGATCGAGCTTCACGATCTGGTCGATCCGATCGCGCACATCAGCCAGTTCTTCCCGGGAAAGAATGGTCTCGAAGACGCCGCAGGCCGCGGCCAAGCTGATGATGACGATATCGCGCGCATCGGGAATGTCCTGGCTGAATATCGCCCGCATGATCCGGAACTGGACTTCCTCGGTGGCCTTTTCGCTTGCGACCGGATAACGGCGCGCGCGCGCAACCAGACGCGAGAGAAAAACGAGGCCGTTGGCCTCGGCTTCCAGAATCCCGCGCTCGACCAGCCGGTCGATCGCCTTGCGGCGGATCTCGTCGCCGCGCCCGGCTATCCGCTTAAGCCAGAAGGCGGTGTCGCGATCCTCCGTCTGTATCCTGATGTCGGAAAGGATCGGATCGAGCAAGTCGTCGCCTGTGGATGCCGGGTCGACCACAAACAAGCGCTCGAGATCGGTGTCGATACGGTTTTCTAGAGTCAGATCCATGAGCACTGCGCCGGCCATCACGATGTCGCGGGAGTGCGCCGGAAGCGAGGAATGGACCTCGCCCTTCTCGCTATCCAAGATAAGTAGGAGGACTTCTTCCGCTATCGTCAGCGCATCCGCCTGCTCCGCTGACAACTCGGATCCGGCGGACTGGGAAGCATCGATGGAATTGCTTGGACTGTCGTTCATGGTTGTCCCTCCCAGCTAGAAATTCTAGATGCCCGGCATGCACCACGGACTTGAACGCATCATTATGCCGTTGATGGGAAGGTTTTGCATCAATTTGAATTTTTGGACCCAAGGCTGTTTCAAAGTCGTGTTCAGATTGTTGGCCTGACAGTTTGTTTGCGGCGTACTGGACATTGAGCGGGTATTCGGTCATGATGGTCGGCGATGGAGATGTCGGCTGCCTGGTCCGGGTTCGATCTGGCGGAGGTGTCGGTGCGGCCGGTGGCGGATCGAGCCGAGTCCGCTCGCTGGGATGTGCTGATGTCCCGTCACCACTATCTTGGGTTTCGTGGTCTGGTCGGCGGCGGTGTCCGGCAGGTGGCGGAATTGCCGGACGGGACTTGGCTGGCGCTGCTGGGCTGGCATGCGGGTTCGTTCAAGGTCGGGGTGCGTGATCGTCTGATCGGTTGGACTCGCGAGCAGCAGTTCCGTCGTCTGCGGCTGGTTGCGAACAACACGCGGTTTCTGGTGCTTCCGGTCGGTCGCGTGCCCAATCTCGCCTCGCGGGTTCTCGGCTTGTCGCTGCGTCGGCTGTCGCAGGACATGAAGGCGCAGACCGGCCACCCGGTATTGCTGGCGGAGACCTTTGTCGATCCGGCCCGCTTCAGCGGAACCTGCTACCGGGCCGCCAACTGGCGGGAGATTGGCAGGACGCGCGGCTATGCGCGGGTTCCGGGGGGCGGCTGGCGCGAGCACGGCGAGCCGAAGAGGGTGCTGATACGGGAGTTGCGTTCGTCGGTATGCGCGGCCTTGCGGCAGCCCGAGGACAACCAGGAATGGGGGCTGCTCGCGGCGCCGCGAGCGCCGGAGGTCGAGCGTCTCAGGAGCTTGTATGAGTTTCTCCGCCAGGCGCCGGAGTATCGCAAGGCGCGGGGCATCCGCCACTCGTTGGCGACGATCTTTTCGATTGCTCTGGCGGCGAAGCTGGCGGGGGTGCGCGGGGTGGTGACGATCGGGGAGTTCGCTGCTCGTCTGACCCAGGCGCAACTGGCGGCGGTGCGGGCGTTTTGGAGTCCCAGCCGCAAGCGCTATGTCGCGCCGTCGCGAACCTCGTTTTACCGGGTGCTGTCGCAAGTCGCTCCGGAAGTGCTCGACGAAGCGCTGAGCCGCTTCATTGAGCAGAACCGGTCTGTGCACGGCGCGGTTGCGGTTGACGGCAAGGTGACTGCGGCGGAGTGGATCCAGGGCAAGGACAGCGAGCACGTACTGGTGGCGGCAGTCGAGCACGGCAGCGGTCTGGTCTGCGGCCAGGAGGCCTGCGACGGGGCCGGCGGCGAGATTCTGGGTGCGCGCGCGCTGCTGCAGCGTCTCGACATCCGGGATCGGGTGGTGACGCTCGACGCCCTGCACACGCAGCGCAAGACCGCGCAATTGATTGCCAAGCGCGGCGGGTTCTACCTGATGACGGTCAAGGGCAACCAGCAGGAACTGCTTGACGACCTGGCCTCCGGCCTCGACTGGGAGGCCGCGCAAGTCGCGGCCACCGAGCACGAGACGGTCGAGAAGGGGCATGGACGCATCGAGACCCGCCGCTGTCGGGTGATCCCTCTCGATCTCGTCTCGCTCGATTGCGTCGCGATGCCCCACCGCCGCCAAGCCATCCGCATCGAACGCGAGCGACATGTCCTGCACACCCGGCGCACCTCGACCGAAACCGTGTACGGCGTCACCTCGCTAGGGCCGGAACAGGCATCGGCGAGTGAATTGCTTCGCCTCAACCGAGGCCATTGGGAGATCGAGAACCGGCTGCACTATGTGCGAGACATCAGCTACGACGAAGACCGCAACCGCGTCAAGGCAAAGCGTCTGCGCCGCAACCTTGCCTGCCTCGCAAACGCGGCCATCTCGATCGTGCGACTCGACGAACGATTCGACTACATGCCGCAAGCCCACCGCCACTTCGCCGCCCGACAGGGCGACGCCATGCGACAAGTCACCCCACGCAGGCATACTCGCCGCTCGGGTTATCCGAAATCGAAGTCCCCGATATCCAGGGAGTCCGCCAGTACATCCAGTAACGTGATCGTGTCGCTGGCATCGCCGTAGCTGATGATCGTGTTGGCGCCATCCTGCCTGATATGGAGCGCCTCGAAACCGCCGGAGACCCCATCGAGACGAATCGTGTCGCCCTCCCCGAAATCGGTAATGGTGTCGTTTCCATCTCCCGTGCGAAATACGAAGGTGTCGTCGCCGCCGCCGCCGCCCAGCATGTCGTTTCCGCCCCCTCCGTCCACGAGGTCGTTACCGCCATAACCGCACAGGTTGTCGTCCTTGCCACCGCCGTGCAAGACGCTCGAATTGCTGATGTTGTGGTCAGCGAGGGAATCCGCCGACACGCCGCGCAGCGTGATGGACGAATCGGAGCCAATGCTGATGACAGTATCGGAACCATCCTGCCTGATGACGTACGTGCCCAGGAGGAGGACATCGTTTTCCTCGAAGTCGGTAATGATGTCGTGTCCGCCGCTGGACCTGAAGGTATCGGAACCCGCGCCGCCTGTGAGCGTGTCGTTGCCCCAGTTTCCATCCAGGAAATCGTCGCCGTCGCCTCCGATCAGCGTGTCATCGCTCATGCCGCCATACAGGATATCGTCGCCAAGGCCGCCGTACAGGGTGTCGTCATCCCAGCCTCCATTCAGGAAATCGTTGCCGGAACCGCCGTACAGGGTGTCGTTGCCAGAACCGCCGTGCAGGGAATCGTTGCCGGAACCGCCGTGCAGGATGTCGTTGCCCCAATCGCCGCCCAGGACATCCTTGCCCGAACCGCCGAGCAGGATGTCATGGTTCCAGTTGCCGTTGAGGGTATCGTCGCCACGGCCACCCCTTTGCAGGATACCGACGCCCTGACCAACGCCATCCCAGTCATCGTCTGTGGGGGTCGTCACCCTCTGGGCGGCGCCTGTGCCGGACGCCGTGCTTGAGGTCTGGCTCGCGCCATGCACAGGGGTGCTTTCGCGAGCGCCGGGAAGCCTTTCACTGGCGTCGGGAAACACGAAGTCATCCGTCCCCAGGGAGTCCGCCGACACATTCAACAGCCTGATCGTTCCGCCATCGCCGTAGCGAACGATGGTATCGGCGCCATGCTGGCTGATATCAAGCGCCTCGAAGCCGCCGGATATCCCATTGAGACGAATCGTGTCGCCTTCCCCGAAATCGACAATGGTGTCGCTTTTGTCTCCCGCCTGAAAAACGAAGGTGTCGGAACCCGGGCCGCCATACAGGGTGTCGTCGCCGGCGCCGCCGTTCAGGATGTCATTGCCCCCGCCGCCCTTCAGGGTATCGACGCCCCCATGGCCGGTCAGCGTGTCGTCGCCCTTGCGCCCTTTCAGGACCTCATCGCGGCTGCCGCCGTTCAGGGTGTCATTGCCCCCGCCGCCGTTCAGGACGCCTTCGCCCTCATGGCTGATCCGTGTGTTTTCGCCGCGAGAGTCGTCGTCCGGGGCGTCGCCTCCGCCCTTGCCGTCGGGAGGGTCGCCGGCAGATGCGTCCGGCGGGACGCTGTCATCGGCGCTGCCGCCCTGCGGGGCGTCTTCAGCGGGAAAGGAGCCGTCCTCCCCGAGACCGAGGGACTCGAACGACATGCCCTGCAGGGTGATGGTGTCGCCGTCGCCGTAGTGGATGACGACATTGTCGCCGTCCTGCTCGGTGACCAGCCCCGCGAACCCGCCGGACACGCCGTTGATCTCGATGGTGTCGCCTTCCTCGAAATCGGCAATGTGGGCGGCGCCGTCTCCCACCGCGAACACGAAGGTATCTGCGCCCAGGCCGCCATACAGGGTGTCATTGCCCCTGCCGCCGTTCAGGGTGTCGTTACCGTCGCCTCCGAACAGATTGTCACTGCCCTTGCCGCCGTTCAGGGTATCGTTGCCGCCACCGCCCGTGAGCGTGTCGTTGCCCTTGCCGCCATCCAGCGTGTCGTTGCCCGACCCGCCAACCAGGGCATCGTCACCGGGGCCGCCGGTGCGGGAAATATCCTGCGTCATGGTTTCGTCTCCTGTGCAGAAGGAAAGACTGCCGGTTGGCGGCACTCATGGACCGGCGGGCGCTTGGCCCGCTGCCGCCCGAGGTCGCTGTCCTCGCCACCCGCCAGGGCGCCATCGCCGACGCCGCCCCGTAACCCGCCAGCGCCATGGCTGGCGCGCCTGACGCTCTCTATGACTTTCATCCCCACCTCTTTTTCCTGCTCGTCCCCGGAGGAAGCTCCAGTCGCCGAATGTTATCCTGCCGCCCCAGAGCGCCAGTGACCTGCTTCAAATCGACGGGCCCGAGCACCATGTTAATGCATCGCAGGTTTGCCGGCCAAGCATTTCTTGCGCCGGCGGGGCAGGCGGTTAAACTAGGCGCTGCGCAATTAAGCTGGAGTGCGTGACAATGCTGGGCAAGTTCTTCCGTACCTTGTGGGCGGGCGTGGACGGCTTTCGGAAAGTCGTTCACCTGTTCCTCATGATCATGGTGTTTGCGGGGCTGCTGGCGGCGCTGGGCTCGGGCGGCTCCCCGGCGCGGGTCAAGCCGGGCTCCGTTCTGCTCCTGAATCCTTCCGGCGTCCTGGTGCATGAATTGCAGGGCAGCGAACTGGACCTGGAACTCCGGCGCATGAGTGACGAGGCGCCGTCCGAGACCCTGGTGAGGGATGTGGTCCGTGCGCTGCGCCGTGCTGCCGGAGACGACCGGATCGCCGCAGTGCTGGTGGACACAGAAAAGCTTGCCGGCGGCGGCCTGACCAAGCTGCAGGACATTGCCGCGGCGCTGCGCGAGTTCCGTGCGTCCGACAAGCCGGTAATCAGCTACGCCCGCCTGTACAGTCAGGCGGATTACTTTCTTGCGGCGCAGTCCGACGAGGTTTACGTACACGACCTGGGCGGCGTCGATATCCGCGGGCTGGGACGCTGGCAGTTGTACTTCGGGGAGGCGTTGAGGAAGCTCGATATTGATGCGCATGTGTTCCGGATAGGCGAGTACAAGTCCTTTGTCGAACCGTTTTTCCGCAACAGCATGTCCGATGAGGATCGCGAGAGCGCCGAGCAGTGGCTGGGCGTCCTGTGGGACGAATACCAGCGGGAGGTAACCGAAGCCCGGGGACTGGAAGCCGATGCCCTGAGCCGCTACGCCGAGGGCTTGACGGAAGCTCTGGAGGCGTCGGAAGGCGATCTGGCGCGGGTCGGTCTCGAAGCCGGGCTTGTGGACGCCATCCACAACGACGAAACGTTTTTCGATTACATGAGCAGGCGCTTTGGCGATGAGGAAGACGAGGACTACAACCGCGTGTCCTTCGCCGACTATCTGTTCCGGGCCGACCGGGAAAACCCGCCCCACGAGGACGACGAGAACAATGTCGCGGTTGTCACGGTTGCCGGCGTCATCACGGACGGCAGTGCGGCGCCCGGCACGGCCGGTGGCGACAGCGTCGCCAAGCTGATTCGCCATGCCGCCGGCAAGGACGACATCAAGGCCCTGGTGCTGCAGGTCGACAGCCCGGGAGGGAGCGCCTTTGCATCGGAGGTGATTTCCGCTGCCGTCTCCACAGTCAGCGAAGCAGGCAAGCCGGTGGTGGTTTCGATGAGTTCCGTCGCCGCGTCGGGCGGTTATTACATTTCCGCCGAGGCGGATGAAATATGGGCCTATCCAGGCACCATCACGGGATCCATAGGCGTGGGAGCCGTGACTTTCACTGCGCCGAGGCTGCTGGAGCGGTTGGGCTTGAGCGAGGACGGCCTGGGCACCACCCCCCTCTCGGAACAAACGCTGATCGACAGGGATCTGGCCGACGGCGCCCGCCGGCAGATCGAGTCTCTTATCGGCCGCATATACGAGCGTTTCGTCGGTCACGTGTCGCGAGGACGCGGATTGAGTTTCGAGGAGGTGGACGCCATCGGCCGGGGGCGCGTCTGGATCGGTTCGGACGCCTTGTCTCATGGTCTGGCGGATCATGCCGGCAGCGTGGAGGACGCCATCGCCAGCGCCGCCTCCATGGCTGGCCTGGACGAGGAGAAGTACGGAATCAAGCGCTTGAAGCGCAAGCGGCCCTTCTTTACGGGCATTGGCCAGTTTCTGCAACTTCGCTGGGCGCGCCTGAAGTATCGGCTGGGTTTCCGCGCCGAACCCGACCGGTTCATGGACACCGTGCAGCAGGCCCGCCGGGCGATCAATGTGGAGCTGGAGCGACTGGCGCAGTTCAACGACCCGCGCGGCTACTACTACCTGTGCGGAACCTGCTCGGCCCATTGAGTTCCGGGCGGCGCGGAATCCCACGGTTGCCGGAAACGATACCTTGCGCAAGGTTTCATGCTGGTAGCGGAGAACGTTTCCTACCATTATTGGGGGCAGGAACGCCCGGCAGTCCATGAGGCCCGGGTGCGGATTGCGGCAGGCCGCATCGTCGCGCTGGTGGGGCCGAACGGCGCTGGCAAGACCACGCTGATCCACTGCCTTGCCGGCCTGTTCGAGCCCCAGGCGGGCAGTGTCCGAAGCGACGGCGATGACATTCGCGGCGACCTTCGCCGTCATCGCGCCCGGACCGGTTTTCTTTCGGAGCACTATGGGCTTTATTCCGGGCTGACGGCGCGCCAGAGCATGGAGTACGCAGTCCAGTCCCGGGCGCGCGCCTTCTCGGAACTGCGCTCACCGGCGGCGTGTTCGGAAGCGATCGAACGGGTCGCGGAGGAGTGTCTGGTTGCGGATCTTCTGGACAAGGAGCTGGACGCGCTGTCGCGCGGGCAGCGGCAACTGCTTGCAATCGCCGAAGTCGAAGTGTCCCGCCCGCCGCTGTTGTTGCTCGACGAACCGGCGTCGGGGCTGGATCCCGACCACCGCGAGCAACTGGCCGCCCGGCTGGGAAAGCAGGCCGCCGCAGGCCGTGCGATTCTCGTTTCCTCGCACATTTTGGCCGAACTGGAAGAGTACGCCACCGATCTGGTGGTGATGCAGGAAGGCGCCACCTTGCCGCAGCAGAGCGAGCTGGCCCCGGGCAGCTTGCGCGATGTTTATCGCCAGCTGCGCGAATCTGCCAAGAGCAGAGAGCAGGAGCGTGACTGAGCTTGTCGCTCGCGTGAACCCGGAGTTCCTGCGCGGCTGGCGGGCGGAAGTCACACGGGTGCGGCTGGCCGTGACGCTGGCGCTTTCCATCGGCGTGGCGTGGTGCATACAGCTCGGCTGGGATTGGGCGACGCTGGGGAATGCCGCGGCGGTGGCTTTCGGCGTCTTCAGCTTTGTGGTAACGCCCATTCGCATCGTCGGCGCGATTGCCGAAGAACACAGCCGTCACACTTGGCAGCGCCAGCGCATGAGTGCGCTGAGTCCGGCGCAGTTGATGCTGGGCAAGGCCTTCGGCGCCACCGGGCTGACCGACCTCGCCGCCCTGTGCGCCCTGGTTTGCTGGGGGCTGGGCGCCTGTTTGCCGGCGCATTTGCCCATGGAGGCGCCTGCGGGAGAGACGCCTGAGGCAACGCTTTTCTGCGCCGGCTTTTTCCTGGACGCCTGGCTGATGGTTTGCGCAAACCTGTTTGCCCGCTTCCTTGCCCTGGCGCTGGCGATCCGCAACTGCGATCGCTCCCGGGCGGCGCGCGGCCGCTCCTTTGTGGCCGCCATTCTGCTGACGGGGCTGATAAGCTACCCGCTGGCTTTCTTGCTGATGTTCTTGCGGGAACCGCAATATCTCCCCCAGAGGTATATCGACACGGCTCTGGAGTGGTTCGGGATCTGGCCGATTCAAAGCACCTCGTTCTGGGCGGTGAGCGGGTTGTTCTTCGTGGCCCTCGCGGTCTTCTGGTGCTGGTGCGCCGCGCGCGAGACCCTGAGCGCGGCGCGGTTTGCCGCCGAGGGCCTGGTGGTTGGGCTTGGCGTGGGATTGTGGTGGTCTGGAGCGGCCTATGCAGACGGCGGCGGCCTGGAGATTCTGCTTATTGGCCCATTACTTTACGGCCTCTGGCAAACCGTCACCACGACCCTGTTGCTGGTGTTGGTCGCGACCGCCTACCTGTGGGGCGTGGCCGAACGCATGGACCGGAGAAAAGCCCGGGAATTTCTGGCGGCGCCTGATCTGCGCGCGGCCTCGCCCTGGATGCTGATCCTGTTACTCGCGGCGGTCACGGCCATGGCCCATCTGATCCTGGGAGTTTTCTCGAATCACGGAGAGCGCGGCTTTTTTCAGCAGAACTTCTGGGTGGTCAGCCTGCTTGGGTTCGTGGTTCGGGACATGGGGATTCTGCTTCTGGTACTGTCGGGGCGAGTCAAGCGTTGGCCCGAACTGGCCGCGCTGGCTTCCTGGCTGGTTCTCGGGCTCTTCCTTCCCGGCGCCTTGAGCGGCGCTGGAGCAACCGCCAGGGGGTTCGAACTGTTCCTGCTGTTTTCCCCGTTCCACTTCTATATCGAGGGGGCGGCGCATCTGTTCATCGGAGTGGTTTCCGCCTGGCTGCAGGCCGGATTGATCGTCGCCTGGCTGGTCTGGCGCGCTCGCCAAGCGCGGGGGAACTCGCCGGAAAGCCTGACTGCACGCGCAACATGACGCCGGAAGGGAAGGTGCGAACATGGCAAACGCAACACGCAGGGCTTTTGTCGGCGCGGCGGTGGCCGCAGCAGGCATGAAGGGTATTCAGGCGCACGAGCGGCCCGCAGACAGCGCGCTGTTTGTGCTCGTACACGGAACCGGCCACGGCGGCTGGTGCTGGAAGTTCGTGCGCGACATCCTTCAGGAGCAGGGACACAGGGTGTTCACGCCCACCCTCACGGGCTGTGGCGAGCGTTCCCATCTGCTTCGTCCCGAAATCGGGCTGGACACGCACATCAGCGATGTCGCCAATGTGCTGGAGTGGGAGGAGCTCGAGGATGTTGTGCTGGTGGGCCACTCCTACGGAGGAATGGTGATTTCCGGGGTGGCGGACCGGGCCAGGGAGCGTCTTCGTCACCTGGTGTACCTCGATGCCGTCATTCCGCGCGACGGCGACAGCCTGCTGACCGCGCGCCGGGACATCGGCCCGGAAGAAAGGGCGCAGGACAGGGAAAGGCTGCAAGCTCTGGCGCCGGACGGGAACTACATAACGGGTTTTTCGGCCCAGCTTTTCGGTATCCCTCCGGAGCCACGCGAGGTTGCGGCCTGGGTGGATCGCCGGCTCACCCCGCACCCGCTGAAAAGCTGGATGGATCCGGTGCAGTTCGAGAACGGCGGAGAAGCAGGCTTGCCCTGCACCTTCATTCACTGCACCGAACCGGCCATGTCGGGCGGCAGGCTGAACAACCACGCCAGATACGCGCAGGAACACCCGGACTGGCGGTATATCAAGCTGAAGACCGGTCACGACGCCATGGTCACGGAGCCGCAGGCCTGCGCCGAACTTTTCCTCCAGGCGGCCCGATCCTCGTAAACTTCGGGGACGATCGATACGCCCCCGCCTTGCCGTCCTCCGGCGTCAGAGCAGGCCGGCTTCGAGTTGCGCGGCCTCGGACATCATGCTCTGGTTCCAGGGAGGGTCGAACACCAGTTCCACCGCAACCTCGTTGACGGTAGGGATCATGCCGATCTTCTCGCGCACATCCTCCACCAGGATCTCTCCCATGCCGCAGCCGGGAGCGGTGAGCGTCATTTCCACCGAGACATCGCGCTTGCCGTCGTCACGACGCTTGACCTCGCAGAAATAGATCAACCCCAGATCCACGATGTTCAAAGGAATTTCGGGGTCGTAGCAGGTCTTCATCTGGTCCCAGACCAGCTTTTCCACATCCGAGTCGGCCGCGTTCGCCGGCAGTTCCGGCGGTTTGGCGGGTTCCTTGCCAAGCGCGTCGGCGTCCGCGCCGGCGATGCGAAACAGCCAGCCGTCGGCATACACCGTGAAGCTGCCCCCCAGCGACTGCGTGATGAAGACCAGCTGGCCGGCGCGCAGTTGCGCTTCCTCCCCGGCAGGGATGATCACCGCCTTCAGGTCGCGGGTCAGCGTAACGGGCTCGCTCTGGTTGCCGAACACGAGCGGTTACTCCTCAGCTTGCCGGCCGGGCTTCACCGTCGAGGGCGGCGGTGAGGGTTTGCCAGGGCAGCGTCACGCAACGGATGCGCGCAGGGTAGGCGCGCACACTGCCCAGAGCCTCGATGTCGCCGAGGCCTTCGAGGCCGCCTTGCGCATCGGGTTGGAACGCCGCCAGGATCTGTTCGACATGCCGGCGCGCACCGCTTTCCGTCTGGCCTTCGAGCAATTCCGTCATCATGGACGCGGACGCCAGACAGATGGCGCAACCGGCCGCCTCGAAGCTGATCCCGGCGATCACCGGCGGGTGCGAAAGCGTCTGGCGGTTGCCGGAGGGCAGGGGGGCGTCGTTCCCGGCGGTGCGCAGGTACACGGTGACCCTGTCGCCGCACAAGGGATTGAACCCCCGGGCCGTCCGGTCGGCAGGATCGAGCACACGGAAATTCCTGGGCGAACGGCAGTGCTCCAGCACGGTGCGTTGATAGAGGCTGGTCAACTCGCTGGCCACGATTTCAGCCAAAGAGCTTGCGCGCGGCCACGATTCCGCGCGCCAGACGATCGATCTCGTCGTGCGTGTTGTAGAAGGCAAACGACGCCCGTGCCGTTCCGGGCAGGCCGAAGCGATCCATCAGCGGCATGGCGCAGTGGTGTCCTGCCCGGATGGCCACGCCTTCATGGTCCAGCAGGGTGCCGAGATCGTGCGGATGAATGTCGTCCATCACGAACGACACCACGGCCGACCTGGGTTTCGCCGCGCCGATGATCCGCAATCCGGGAATGGCGCTCAGCCGCTCAATGGCATGCTCCAGCAATTCGTGCTCCCGCTCCGCCAGACGCGCCAGCCCCTTGCCTGCGAGGTAATCCATGGCGGCCCCCAGGCCGATGGCGCCCGAAATGTTGGGAGTGCCGGCTTCGAACTTGTGGGGCGGAACGTTGTAGGTGACGCCTGCGAAGCGCACTTCCAGGATCATCTCGCCGCCGCCCAGGAAAGGGGGCATGGTCTCGAGCCAGGGGCGGCGCGCGTAGAGCGCACCTGAGCCGGTGGGCGCATACATCTTGTGTCCGGACAGCGCGTAGAAATCGCAGTCCATCTCCTGCACATCCAGCGGTATATGCCCGGCCGCCTGGGCGCCGTCGATCAGCACGGGAACTCCTGCCTGCCGGGCCATTGCGCAGATTTCCCCAACCGGATTGATCACGCCCGTCACGTTGGACACATGGGTTGCGGCAATCAGCTTGAGCTTCGGCCCGATCCGTTCCCGAAACGCGCCGAGATCCAGTTCCCCCGAGTCCCGTACCGGGGCGACCCGAAGGCGCGCGCCAGTTCTCTCGCAAAGCTGTTGCCAGGGCACGATATTGGAATGGTGCTCCATGTGTGTGAGCAGGATTTCCGAACCCTCCTGCATGCGGCCGTCCATGCAGCGGGCCACCAGATTGATCGCTTCGGTAGCCCCGCTGGTGAAGACGATCTCTTCGGTCGAGGCGGCGTTCAGCCAGACGCGGGTGCGGTTCCGCGCATCCTCGAAAGCCACGGTGGCGCGGTCGGAGCGCGCATGCACGCCGCGATGCACATTGGCGTGCAGTTCGATTTCGTAGCGGCTCAGCGCATCCATCACGGACTGCGGCCGCTGGGTGGAGGCGGCGTTGTCCAGATAGGCAAGGGGCTTGCCGTTTACCTGCGTGGTCAGGGCCGGGAAATCGGCCCGCAGATCCGCACTCCGCAGCGCTTGCCCGGGTTGGGAGCGGCTGGCGGCGGCGGTGTTCATTGCGACCGGGCGGTGAGTTGGCAAGGCCCGGCATCGCCAAGCGCCCGGCTCAGGATGGCGACGGCCATTGTTTTCGCCTCGTCAAGGGCAATGGCGTCTCCAATGCGGGAAGCGAACGCCCGCACCAGCATCGCGCGCGCCTGCGGCGGGGAAAGTCCGCGGGTTCCGAGATAAAACAGCGCAGCCTCGTCCAGCGCGCCGGTGGCGGCGCCGTGCGCGCATTGCACTTCATCTGCGTACACCTCCAGTTCGGGGCGGGTTTCCATACGTGCGCTCTCGTCGAGCAACAGGTTGTCGTTGCGTAGCCGGGCGTCCGCCCCTTGCCCGTCCGGATCGATCAGGATCCTGCCGGCGAACCGGCCCCTGCCGCCTGCGCTCACCACGCAGCGGCACAGGCTGTCGCTGACGGCATGATGCGCCCTGTGGTTCATGTGTAGCTCCAGGGCCGCCTTGCGACCCGGTCCCACCAGCATCAGCGCACCGTGGCGGAAACGGGAACAAGAGCCGTCCAGATCGATCCGGAGGCATTCTTCGTCCGCGCCCGCTCCGATCCGGGTGTACTCCAGCTCCGCTTCCCCGGCCAGACGGACCCGTCGATCGAAATCGAATCGGTCGTCGCCGCCGTCCACTATGGCCACATGACGCATCCTGGCGCCAGGCGCGAGTTCCATGTCCACTTTCACAAGGATCGTGTCTCCGCTGCCGCTGCCCTGATGGAGTTCCTGCAAGTCGAGCACGCTGGAGGACTCGAGCCGCACGCGCAGGAGACGCTCCCGGCACGGGTTGGGACCATGGTCGATCCGAACCACTTCCGAGTGCTGCTTTCCGGCCCGCACCGTGATCTCGGCAACTTCCCCGGTCATGCGGCCTCCGGCAGAAAGGCCTCGTATCCCGCAGCCTCCAGTTCCCGCACCAGTTCCGCTCCGCCGGAACAGGCAATGCGCCCCCTCGCCAGCACATGCACGCGATCCGGCGACACCAGATTCAGAATTCGTTCGTAGTGCGTAATCAGCACGAACGCGCGCTCTCCGTCGCGCAGCGCGCGGATCCCCGCTGCAACGGCCTTCAAGGCGTCGATGTCCAGCCCCGAATCGGTCTCGTCCAGCACCGCCAGACGCGGCTTGAGGACGGCAAGCTGCAGGATCTCGTTGCGTTTCTTCTCGCCGCCGGAAAACCCCTCGTTGACGCCGCGCTTGAGCAGGTCGGGTTCGAGCCTCAGGCGAGCCGCTTCCCGGCGCGCCTGTTTCAGAAACTCCGCAGCGTTGACCTCCGGCAGCCCGGCTGCCTTGCGCTGGGCGTTCAGGGCCGAGCGCAGCAGATACATGTTGCTTACCCCCGGGATTTCAACGGGGTATTGAAAGCCGAGGAACAGGCCCTTGCAGGCGCGCTCCTCCGGGCTCATGGCAAGCAGGTCTTCGCCGCCGAAGCGCACCTTGCCTGCGCCGACTTCGTACCCATCGCGACCGGCCAGGGTTTGCGCCAGGGTGCTCTTGCCTGCGCCGTTCGGTCCCATGATGGCGTGAACTTCTCCCGGCGCCACGGCCAGCGAAAGGCCGTTCAGGATCGCCTTGTCCTCCACCCGAACCTCGAGCCCGCGAATATCCAGAATCGGGGCGCTCATCCGATCGCTCCTTCCAGGCTCACGTTCATGAGCGCCTGGGCCTCCACGGCGAACTCCATCGGCAGCATGTTGAACACCTGCTTGCAGAATCCGTTCACAATCAGGTTCACGGCGTCTTCCTCGCCCAGGCCCCGCTGGCGGCAGTAGAACAGCTGGTCTTCGGCAATCCGCGAGGTGGTGGCCTCGTGCTCCACCACTGCCTGCGGATGGCCGATATCCATGTGCGGGAAGGTGTGGGCGCCGCAGTCGTGGCCGATGAGCAGCGAGTCGCATTGCGTGCGGTTGCGCGCGCCTTCGGCTCTGGGGAACACCTTGACCAGACCGCGATAGGTGTTCTGGGCGCGGCCTGCGGAAATACCCTTGCTCAGAATGTTGCTGCGGGTGTTGCGGCCGATGTGGATCATCTTGGTGCCGGTATCGGCCTGCTGGAAATTGTTGGTTACGGCCACCGAGTAGAACTCGCCGGTCGAATGATCGCCGCGCAGGATGCAACTGGGGTATTTCCAGGTGATCGCCGAGCCGGCTTCGACCTGGGTCCAGGATATCGAGGAGTTGTCGCCCCGGCAGTCGCCGCGCTTGGTCACGAAGTTGTAGATTCCGCCGCGTCCCTGCTCATCGCCCGGATACCAGTTCTGCACCGTGGAATACTTGATCCGGGCGTCCTTCAGCGCCACCAGCTCCACCACCGCGGCATGCAACTGGTTCTCGTCGCGCATCGGCGCCGTACAGCCTTCCAGGTAACTGACTTCGCTGCCTTCGTCGGCAATGACCAGGGTTCGCTCGAACTGTCCGGTATTGCGCTCGTTGATCCGGAAATAGGTGGACAGCTCCATGGGGCAGCGGGTGTTCTTCGGCACATAGACGAAGGATCCATCGGTGAACACGGCCGAGTTCAGCATTGCAAAATAGTTGTCGCGGTAAGGCACCACGCTTCCCAGATACTTGCGCACCAGCTCCGGGTGCTCGCGCACCGCTTCGGAGAAGGAGCAGAAGATCACCCCGGCCTCCGCGAGGCGGCTCTTGAAAGTGGTGGCCACCGAAACGCTGTCGAAAACGGCGTCCACCGCCACGCCGGCAAGCCGGGCGCGCTCGTGCAGCGGAATGCCCAGCTTGTCGTAGGTCTCCAGCAGGCGCGGGTCCACTTCATCCAGGCTCCGGGGCGCGTCCTGGGCCGATCCGGGTGCGGAGTAATAGGAGATCGTCTGGTAATCGACAGGCGGAATGTCCAGTTTGCCCCACGACGGCTCGGTGGCTTCGCGCCAGCAGCGGTACGCCTGCAAGCGCCAGTCGAGCAGAAATTCCGGCTCTTCCTTGCGCATCGAAATGGCCCGTATGACGTCTTCGTCCAGCCCCGGGGGCAGGGTGTCGGATTCGATATCGGTGACGAAGCCGTGGCGGTATTTCCGCTGGAGGAGTTCCCGGATTTCGGGATTGCGGTCGGTGGTCGTCGGGTTCATCGCTCCATCCTCGCGACAAGATCGGCTGCCAGCCTGGGGGTGCGGAAACCGGGGTCCGAGCGCCGCAGGTCGGTGAGCGTCACTTCGGTGAGCGCCGCCCGAATCGCACGATTGATCTGGCGCCAGGCGCCCCCCACGCTGCAGAACGACTCCAGCTCGCAATGGCCCTCGGAGTGGCTGCATTCCGTAAGCGCCATCGGCCCCTCCAGGGCCTCCAGAATTTCCACTGCATTGATGTCATTGGCCTTGCGCGCCAGACGGTAGCCGCCCAGAACGCCGCGTTCGGACCGCACCAGACCGCGCCCGGCAAGCTGCTTGAGCAGTTTCTGTGCGGTCGGCAGGCGCAGCCGCGTGGCCTGGGCAATGCGCTTGGCGGACAGCGATTCTCCATCCGCCTGCGCCAGACAGCCCAGGATCACGGTTCCGTAGTCGGCAAGTCGGCTGACTCTCAGCATGAATTCGTTTTTCCCTATGATTTATATTTTGGATTTAACTATACAGGACTATTTTAGTCCAGAATAAAATTCCCGACCGGCCCATTCGGGAACGGAATACACTACGCTTGAAGGAACGCATACCCATCTGGAGAAGAGACAAGATGAGCTATACCCCCCTCGCCGATATTGCCCGGGCCATGGTGGCGCCGGGGAAGGGCATCCTGGCAGCCGACGAAAGCACGCCCACGATGGGCAAACGCCTTGCGGACATTGGAGTGGAGTCCACCGAGTCCCTGCGGCGCGACTACCGCTCCATGCTGTTTTCAACTCCGGGCGCCGAGCGCCATATCAGCGGCGTCATCCTGTTCGACGAGACCTTGCGGCAATTCATGCCGGGCGGCGAGCGGATTCCGCAGTATCTGTGGGAGCGCGGGATGATCCCGGGCATCAAGGTGGACAAGGGCGCCAGGCCTCTGGCGGGTTTCCCGGGCGAGAAAGTCACCGAGGGGCTGGACGGATTGCGCGAGCGCTGCGCCGAATACCGCAAGCTGGGGGCGCAGTTCGCCAAGTGGCGGGCAGTCATCGCCATCGGCGAAGCGGCGCCCAGCGACTATTGCGTGCATGCCAATGCCCATGCGCTGGCGCGTTACGCCGCTGTGTGCCAGGAGTCGGGCCTGGCGCCGATCGTGGAGCCGGAAGTGCTGATGGATGGACCGCATCCCTTATCGCGATGCGAACAGGTTACCGGCGAGGTGCTGGAACAGGTTTTCGACGAACTGGAACGTCATCGGGTGGAACTGGAAGGGATTGTGCTCAAGCCCAACATGGTTGTATCCGGCAGCGCGTGTCCGGCCCAGGCCGGCGTGGCGGAAGTGGCGGAGGCCACATTGCGCGTGCTGAAGGCGCACGTGCCGGCAGCCGTGCCGGGCATCGCCTTCCTCTCGGGGGGACAATCGGCCGAAGACGCAACCGCGCATCTGAGCGCAATGAACGCGCAAGGGCCGCACCCGTGGCAGGTTTCCTTCTCGTATGGGCGGGCCTTGCAGGCGCCGGCGCTGGCGGCATGGGGCGGCAGAGCCGACCGGTGCGCCGATGCGCAGCGAGCTTTCGGCAAACGCGCCCGGCTCAACGGTCTGGCGCGCAGCGGCGACTACCGCCCGGAGCTGGAGGCCGCGTAGCGGGGAAGGCGCGAGGGCTGCCAGCGTCTGGCAAGGGCGCAATGCCCTCATTTGGTCGGAGGCGGGAAGTGCTTGTTTCCGGGCTCTCGCTCCGGAGCGGTTCGGGGGGTCAGTTGCGCGCGACGCGGAAAGCGTAGTGCAGGATCAGGTAAGCGACCATCGCGCCGGCCAGACCAGACAGGGCCGGCGCCAGCCATTCCGGCGCGTAGAAGTAGCTCAGCACGCCCGGCGGATAGGCAAGCAGTGCGGCCCAGTTCGCAACCGGCGCCCGGGAGCCGTCGCCGGCATTCATTTTCCCGCGCTCCACGATGTAGTAATGCGCAATGACCGGACCGATCAAGGGCGGCACGATGATGGCCAGGGTGTCGATCCAGATCAGGAAATGCTGGTAGATGCCCAACCCCAGCAGGGTTCCCGCAAGTCCGCAGATAACCGTCATTACCCGCCGCGGGCGGCGCATGATGCTTGAGGTCTGGACAACCGGAAGGTACAGATTGGCGTCCCCCGTGGTCCACAGCGCCACACTCATGCCCACCACGCCCAGCAGCGCGACCCAGCCGGCCTGCTCGCGCAGGTAGGACGTGAAATCGCCGTTGCCGCCGTAGACCACGCTCCCCAGAGCGCCCACAATCTGCAGGAACCACTGGGCGATGATCAGCACGATGAAGGGTATGGCGATCGCCACCCAGGCGCGCTTGGCGAAGCGCGTGTATTCCGCCATGACCACCGCGCCCACTATCCAGGAGCCGATTACGGCGTTCATGCCGTCCAGCATGCTCATGGGACTTTCCGTGTTGGCGGCCTTTTCCGACGAAAGCGACAGGAAAGCGTCCCAGCCGCCAGCCTGACCCACGTTGAGATCGATAGAATACAGCCCCACTGCAACCAGCACGATCACGGACGGCACACTGACCCATTCCAGCGCCTTGACGCCGTAGTACGTGGTTGCGGTGAACAAAAGCCCCGCAAGCAGGGCAACGACGTAAAACTCCGGGGAATCGGAGTCCTGGGTCCAGGCGAAACCGAACGCGCCCACCACAATGCCCTGCCACCCGATAGTGAGCAGGGCGATGAACAATACCGGCAGGTAGGCCCCGATCCGGCCGTAGACCAGCCGGTAGAGCAAGCCGCTGTTGCAGGCAGTCTTGTAGCCCATGTAACCGACCACGGCGCCGATCACGAAGTTGGCCAGATTGCCGAAGAGGGAAGATCGGACCGCATCGGGCCAAAAGCTCATGCCTTTCCCCAAGGCTCCGCCGGTGAGCAGTCCGGTCACGAGAAAACCCCAGCCAAAGGCCAGCGTCAGCAGCGGCAGGGTGTTGCGGCGCTGGCTATCGTGAAGCGGCGTAAGCGGATTGTCCGCGCTGCGCTGCTCCTCCTCCGGCTTCAAGGCCCACCATTCCCTGAAGCGACTTGTCATGCTCGAATCCTCCCTATCCCGGTTGGCCGGATGGTTCCTCCCGCTCCTCTGCGTCCCGGCGCCGCTCTCCGCCCTCCGCCATGAGTTCCACCTGTTCCAGCCGCGCCTTGATACGGTTGCGGCGCACATCGTCCGCCTGCTCGGAGGCTTTCATCGCCAGCCGAAGCTGGGTATGCGCTTCGTTCAGGTTGCCGCGCATCAATTCGTATTCGGCCATGAAGTAGTGCGCATCGGCCATCTGGCCGGATTCTCCGCTGGCCTGGGCAAGCAGCCTCGTGGTTTCCGGGTTCAACTTGTCGTTGATCAGGTACTCGAGCAGAAGTTCGCGCGCCCGCAAGGCCTGGCCCGCGGCAATCAGTACCTCTGCGTAGCGCTGGGCAATGCTGGCGTTCCCGGGGAACAGGCGCAAGGCGTCCTCGAAGGCGCGACGCGCCTCGGCCGAATTCCCGGCAGCGGCCGCCGCGCGCGCGCCGGCAATGCGCAGGGGAATGGAGTCGGGGTGCTCGCCGAGCAGTGTGCGCAGCACGGCCTGCGCCTGGAGCGGTTTACCGGCCTCCAGCAGCGCCAACCCTTCACCGTAGAACTTTCCCACATCTTCGGAAGTTTCAGTCAGGGGTTGCATGCGAAAACGCCGCAGAGCCTCTTCAGGACTCTCGCTGTCCAGCAGCAGCGCCTGGGCCCGCGCCAGATAGTAGTTCAGGCTGCTGTCCACCTCTCGCATCGTGTGCGGTGGAATGCGGCCGCGGGCCTCCGCCATGCGGTTCACACTGACCGGATGGGTGCGCAGGATCTCCGGAACCGCCGCGGCAGCCAGCGATTCCTTGCGCGCCATGGTTTCGAAAAAGGAGGGCAGGCCCCGCGGGTCGAATCCAGCTTCGGTCAGCGTCCCGATGCCGATGCGGTCGGCCTCATGCTCATGCGCACGGGTAAAGTTGATCCGCTGTTGCAGCGCCATGCCCTGGCTGGCCATCAGCGCACCCTGCATCAGGTCGCCGCCGCCTCCCAGCAGCCCGCCCACCAGCATGGCGCCCACCAGCATGGCCATCGACATGATGCCGGCCCCCCGCATGCCCTGAAGCTGGCGGGAAATGTGCTGCTGGGTAACGTGCGCAATCTCGTGCGCCAGCACGCCGGCCAGTTCGCTTTCGTTGGCGGTCGCCTCGATCAGACCGGTGTGAACGCCGATATAGCCGCCCGGAAGCGCGAACGCATTGATGGACGGATCCCGGACCACGAAGAAATGAAACCGGTGGTCGCCGTTTTGCGCATGGTACGCCAGCCGCCTGCCCACATCGGCAACGTATTCGTTGATTTCCGGGTCATCGACCAGGTTGCCCGCGCGGCGAATCTGTTCGATGATATTGAGCGCGATTTCCTGCTCTTCCTCGCGGGTCAGCGCGGAATCCGCGAGGCTTCCCATATCGGGCAACTCCTGGCCCTGGCCGACCTGGGCTCGCACCGGCAGCGCCTGTGCAACGAAGAGCGCCGCCAGCATTGCGCAGGCGGCGCGCTGCGCCCATGAGTGCCGGTAGTTGCTCACAAGGCGCGAACCGCCTCCAGAACCTCTTCGGCGTGCCCCTTGACCTTTACCTTGCGCCACTCCCGCCGCAGCACGCCCTGCTCGTCAATGAGGAAAGTGCTGCGGTCTATGCCCATGTATTTGCGGCCGTACATGCTCTTCTCCACAATGACGCCATAGGCGTTGCAAAGCGTCTCGTCGGGATCCGAGAGCAGGTGAAATGGGAAGCCTTGCTTGCCCCGAAAGTTGTCGTGCGAACGGATGGACTCGCGCGAAACCCCGAGTATGACCGCGTTGGCGGCCTCGAACTGCTCGTGCAGATCGCGAAAATTCTGCCCCTCCAGGGTGCACCCGGAGGTGTTGTCCCTGGGGTAGAAATACAGCACCAGCCTGCGCCCCTTCAGATCGCTCAGGGTCTGATTTCCGCCAGCGGTGCTGGCGGCTTCGAAGTCCGGCGCCGGCTTGCCGATTCGGGTCGTATTCATTGGCTTTTCCCTGTGGTCCGCTGGGTCCGCAACTAGCCGTGCATCGGCTCGATCACGGCGTCCAGATTGTTCTTGTCGCAGAAATCATGAAATTCCTCGCGCAGCATGGCGATTCCCACATTGCTCGGCACATGCAATTCGATGCGCACCGCCAGCATGGCCGCGCCTGTACTTGGAGCATTGTAGCGCCGCGCATGCACTTCGGCGATGGGCAGCTCGCGCCTTGCGAAAAAACTCACCAGCGCCAATACCAGATTCTCGCGCTCCAGGGCCACGGCCTCCACGTGATAAGGCGCGGCCGGCGTTTGACCGGAGCGCATGGCCGTCTCGCTGACCGAGATCCGGCATCCCGTGCGCTTGCTCAGGCGCTCCATGGCGGTGCGGGTCTTGCTGGTCGTGTGCCAGTTCCCCTCGACCAGCAGGAGGGCCCCGAAACTGCTTCCCAACAGGGTCATGCGGGCATCGCGAATCTCCCCTCCCGCCTCGCTGACGACCTCGCAGAGTTCGCGCGCCGATATGTCTCCTGTCGGACCCAGGGTCGAGATGGCCAACAGCTTTTCCATGCGGCTGCTAGCTTACACGAACGAGCCCGGAATCCTTCGCCTGGATCCCTGCCGGGGAGCGGCCCGGCGGGATAAAATGCCGGGTTGTCATGAAAGGAAGTCTGGTAGCGCTGGTCACGCCCATGGACGCTGGCGGCGCCGTGGATTACGGGGCCGTGGATCGTCTGATCGACTGGCACGTGGAATCCGGAACGACCGCCCTGGTGGTGGCCGGAACCACGGGCGAGTCCGCGACCCTGAGCCATGATGAGCACGCCGAGCTCATCCGCTACACCGCCCGGCAGGCAGGCGGGCGCATCCCGATAGTGGCGGGGACCGGCTCCAACTCCACCGCACAGACGATCGCGCTTTCCAGGGCGGTCGCCACGGCCGACATTGCGGCCTGTCTGGTAGTTACCCCCTACTACAACAAGCCCACCCAGGAAGGCATGTTCCGGCACTTTACGGCAATTGCCGAAGCCGTGGAGCCCCCCTTGATCCTCTACAATGTCCCGGCCCGCACGGCAGTCGACGCCCTGCCGGAAACCATCGGCAGGCTGGCCGGCAATGCCGGGATCGCCGGCTGCAAGGAGGCGACCGGCGAGGTGGAGCGGGTGGCGCGTCTGCGGGCGCTGTGCGGGGAGGCGTTCCTGTTGTACAGCGGCGACGATGCAACGGCCCGGGAATTCGTCCTTGCCGGAGGCGACGGCGTGATTTCGGTCACCGCCAATGTCGCTCCTGCGAAAATGGCGGCCATGTGCGCCGCCGCGCTCAGCGGCAATGCCGAGCAGGCGGCCCGGCTGGACGCGCCCCTGGCCGAACTGCACGATGCCTTGTTCGCGCAATCCAATCCGATACCGGCAAAATGGGCCCTCAATCGCATGAAGAAAATCGATAGCGGCATCCGGCTGCCCCTGACCTGGCTCTCCGAACCCCATCGGGCGCGGGTAGCGGCAGCCATGCGTCAGGCGGGATTGCCGGCGTGATACGTCCCGCAGGCTCGGCGGGTCTCGCGACCCTGGCGCTGCTGCTGCAGGGTTGCGGGCTGTTCGGCGGCGGCGCGCCGCCCTGCGAGAAGCCGCAGATGTATCAGAACGCAGAGGCCGCAGAACCGCTGGTGGCCCCGGAAGGGCTGGAAACTCCCCGAAGTATGGATAATCTTGAGGTTCCCGAAGGCGAAGTGCTGCAGGGATTGCCCAGGCGAAGCAACGGTTCCTGCCTGGAGGAGCCTCCGCAGATCGAACCGCCGGGTGTGTAACAGCGGCAGTATCACGGAGAGGTGGCCGAGTGGACGAAGGCGCCTGATTGGAGATCAGGTATACGGTACTCCCGTATCGTGGGTTCGAATCCCACCCTCTCCGCCAGGATCGGCCCGGTTCGTTCCGGGAGCGAAGGTTCGTTGCGCGCATGCGTGGAGCGCGTCCTGACCGGCGCAGTCATCGCGCGTGGTCGCGTTTGCGGATAGCCGGGAGTTCGGGTTTCAGGAGGCTTTCGCAACTTGGAAATCAAGGGGGAACAAAGCCTTGCGCACCCGCGTGAGGCGGTTTGGGAAGCGCTGATCGATCCCGAGGTGCTGGGCGCCTGTGTGCCGGGCTGCCAGTCCTTCGAGCGGGTCGGCGACCACCACTACCGCGCGTTGATGCAGGCGGATGTCGGCCCGGTCAGCGCGCGCTTTTCCCTGGAGATACGCATCGTCGATCCAAAGCCGCCCATGGCCTACCGGCTGGAGGGCAGCGCCCGGGCGCCGGTCGGGTTCGGCCGCGGGCAGGCGGACGTGCGCCTGTCCGACGACGGGAACAACGGCACCCTGCTCCGCTATACGGCGAGGTTGCAGCTCGGCGGCAAGCTGGTGCAGGTGGGGTCGCGCCTGCTGTCGGGCATCACGCACAAGATAGCGACGCGCTTCTTCGCCCGTCTCGCCGAGATCCTGGACGGGAGGCGGCCGCCAGCGGCGCAGGCAGCGCCCAGAAGCCGTTCTGCCCGCCTCGCCCTGCGTTGGGCGGCCCTTGGCGCGGTGCTGGTTCTGGCGGCGGTCGCCGTCTGGCTGCTGCTGGACAGGATCGTCTGACCGGCGCCTCAAGCGCGCGCCCCCTGCGAACGCGGAACAAGGCGTCCAGTCCGCCGTCCGCAGCCGCGCGAGGAAACGCGCGCCCTGCGAGCGGCGGAACAGGGTATTATCGGGATTGCGGGATTGGGAATCGTCCGGTGTTCGGGAAACGGGAAACCATGGAGTGCGGGAATGGACATTCAGGTTTCGTTCACGCTTAACGGCAGGCGCGTTGACGCCGCCGCCAGCGGAGCGGCTCTGCTGGTGGATCTGCTTCGCAACCATTTTGGCCTGACCGGCACTCATGTGGGCTGCGACACCAGCCAGTGCGGCGCCTGCGTGGTTCATGTGGACGGCGTTTCGGTGAAGAGTTGCACCATGCTGGCTGCGCAGGTCGATGGTCGCACGGTCGAAACCATCGAGGGGCTCGCGCAAGACGGCGAGTTGCATCCGGTGCAGCAGGCCTTTCACGAGCAGCATGCGCTGCAGTGCGGCTTTTGTACGCCCGGCATGATCATGAGCGCAGTGGACCTGCTCAAGCGCAACCCGCGGCCGAGCGAAGCGGAAGTACGCAACTGGCTGGAAGGCAACATGTGCCGCTGCACCGGGTATCACAACATTGTCAAGGCGGTGCGCGCCGCGGCCGTCGCCATGGGAGAAGGGGAGTCGTGAGCAGGGCCATGGGCATCGGCGCGGCGGCGCCGCGTAGCGAAGACCGCCGCTTCATCACCGGTCGTGGCCGCTACGTGGACGACATCAACCTGCGCTCGCAGCGATACGCCTGGTTCGTCCGTTCGCCTTATCCCCACGCCAAGGTGCTGCGTATTGACGCTGCCGCGGCGCTCGACATGCCAGGGGTCGCCGCGGTGCTGACCGGAGCCGATCTTCAGGCGGATGGCGTCGGCCCGCTGCCGGTGGCCTGGGGCATTACAAGCAAGGACGGTTCACCCGCCGTGGAACCCGAATTCCCGGCGCTGGCGACCGACCGGGTGCGCTATGTGGGCAACCCGGTGGCCGCGGTCATAGCGGACACACGGGTCAGGGCGCGCGATGCTGCGGAAAAGGTGAACGTTCATTACGAGGAGCTCGATTCGATCTCCAACGCAGCGGCGGCGCTGGAGGAGGGCGCGCCCCGGATTCACGAAGGCGCCCCCGGCAACCTGTGCTTCGACTGGGAATGGCTGCCGTCGGCGATGGCGCCCGACGCCAGGGCGAATAACGACAAGGCCTTCAGGGAGGCTGCGCACACCGTTTCGCTGGAACTGGTCAACAATCGTCTGGCGCCGAACGCCATGGAGCCTCGGGCATCCCTGGCGGACTTCAATCCCGCCACCGGTCAGCTGACTCTTTACACCACCAGCCAGAACCCGCACGTGAACCGGCTGTTGCTGTGCTCCGCAACGTTGAAGATGCCCGAGCACAAGGTTCGCGTGGTGGCGCCCGACGTGGGTGGCGGCTTCGGCTCGAAAATCTACCACTACGCCGAAGAGCTCGTGGTCTGCTGGGCCTCGCGGCGCCTGGGGGCGCCGGTGAAGTGGACAGCCGAGCGCAGCGAGTCTTTTCTGGGCGACGCTCAGGGCCGCGATCACCTGACCCGTGTGGAGCTGGCGCTGGACGCCGAGGCGCGGTTCACGGCCCTGAGGGTGGACACCATCGCCAACCTGGGTAGCTGGGTGTCGGCCTTCGGCGCCGCGGTCCCCACGGTTTTCTATGCGCCGCTGATGGCCGGGGTCTACAAGACGCCCAACATTTACGTCACCGTCAAGGGGGTATTCACCAACACCACCCCCACGGACGCCTATCGGGGCGCCGGGCGACCGGAAGCCTGCTATCTGATCGAGCGTGTGGTGGACGAGGCCGCAGCGCAGCTGGGCATGGACCCTGCCGAGATCCGGCGTCGAAACTTCATTGCGCCGGACGAATTTCCCTATCAGTCGCCGGTGGGGCAACTGTACGACTCGGGTGATTTTGAAGGATGCCTGGACCTCGCCATGAAGCTCAACGCCTACACGGAGTTCGACCAACGCCGCAAGCAGAGCGAGGCGCGCGGGCGGCTGCGCGGTCGCGGGATCAGCTTCTATATCGAAGCCTGCGGCGCGGCGCCTTCCCGGGCAGCCGGACAACTGGGCGCTCGCGCCGGGTTGTACGAGGTTGCTACCGTTCGGGTGCATCCCACCGGCAGCGTGCAGGTTCTCACGGGGACCCACAGCCAGGGACAGAGCCACGAGACCACCTTCGCCCAGATCGTGGCCGACCGG
This sequence comes from Gammaproteobacteria bacterium, assembly GCA_965115835.1. Classification (GTDB taxonomy): domain Bacteria; phylum Pseudomonadota; class Gammaproteobacteria; order Steroidobacterales; family Foliamicaceae; genus Foliamicus. The sequence goes on along the minus strand of OZ220471.1, from coordinate 635,487 downwards.
CTCGGCGTGGATTTCGGCAACATCGAGGTGGTGCATGGCGATACCGGCGCGGTCCCGTTCGGAATGGGGACCTACGCCTCGCGCTCGCTGGCCGTGGGCGGCAGCGCGCTGGTCAAGGCCCTGGACAAGGTGGTGGAGAAAGGGCGCAAGATAGCCGCGCACCTGCTGGAGGCCTCCGCCGGGGATGTCGAGCTCGCCGACGGCCAGTTCCGGATTGCGGGGACCGATCGCCAGGTGGCCTTCGGCGATGTGGCGCTGGCGGCCTATGTTCCGCACAACTACCCGCTTGAAGAACTGGAGCCCGGCCTGGAGGAAACGGCGTTCTTCGACCCGGAGAACTTCACCTTTCCTTCCGGCTGCTATATCTGCGAAGTCGAAGTGGACCCCGAAACAGGCGTGGTGGCGTGTCGCGACTTCGTGGCCGCCGACGACTTCGGCAATATCATCAACCCCATGGTCGTGGAAGGGCAGGTTCACGGAGGCTTGGCGCAAGGCATCGGCCAGGCCCTGATGGAACACTGCCGGTACACGCCGGAAGGCCAGTTGCTGACCGGCTCGTACATGGACTACTGCATGCCGCGCGCCGATGACTTGCCGCCCTTCATGGTGGCGACCCGATGCACGCCTACGCCTTTCAATCCCCTGGGAGCGAAGGGTTGCGGCGAGGCCGGCGCGATCGGCGCGCCCCCGGCGGTGATCAACGCCGTGCTGGATGCGCTGCGCCCGCTGGGCGTCCGTCACATCGACATGCCGGCCACGCCGAGCGCGGTATGGCAGGCGATCCGGGCGGCGCGCCCGGGCGAATAGGGGAGGGTGGATGCCGTGCGTGAATTCAACTATTGCCGTGTCGGTTCGGTGCGGGACGCAACCCGGAGGCTTTTGGCCAACGAGGGCGCCATGCTGCTGGCCGGCGGCATGACGCTGCTGCCGGCTCTGAAGATGCGTCTGAACGAGCCTTCGGAACTGATCGACCTCGCCGATATAGACGAAACAAGAGGCATCAAGCTGAGCCGCAAGGGAGCGCACATCGGCGCCACAACCACCCACGCCGAAGTGGCCGGCAATGTGGAGTTGCGCGCCGCCATCCCGGTGCTTCCGCATGCCGCGGAATCCATCGGCGACCCGCAGGTTCGCAACCGCGGCACGCTGGGAGGCTCGCTGGCCAACAACGATCCGGCGGCGGACTATCCTGCAGTGGCGCTGGGGCTGGGTGCGACCGTGATCACCAGCAAACACCGGATATCCGCCGACGACTTCTTTGTGGGGATGTTCGAAACCGCCCTGGGCCGTGGCGAGATGATCACTGAAGTGCTTTTCCCCATTCCGCGCCAGGCGGGCTACGCCAAATTCGCCAACCCGGCCACCCGCTACGCCCTGGCGGGGGTGTGCGTGGCGCAGTTCAAGTCCGGGGTGCGGGTTGCGGTTACCGGCGCAGGCGCCTCGGTGTACCGCCTGGGCGAATTCGAACAGGCGCTCGAGGCGAATTTCTCGCCCGACGCGCTGGACGGACTGGCGGTTTCGCCCGCCAACCTGAACGACGACATGCACGCCAGCGCCGAGTACCGCGCCCACCTCGTGGGCGTCATGGCACGCCGCGCCGTTCGCATGGCCTTCGACTGAAAGCGGCCTCCCTGGCGCACTGCTGTGCGGATACCCGGGCTCCCTTTCGGCGCTGTGCTGCGCAAGCTCGCACGTTCCGCTTTCGTGTCCGGCTGTGCGGCCCCGCATCCTTGTCTTCAAGCCCGGGGGTGGCGAGGCCGCGCTCCGATGAGGAATTCCTGCGCGTCCCTGAAGAAGGGGAACGCGCCAGCTTCGCGCCGAACTTTCGGGGCGAAGGGTTGGCGGACATCCGCTTGACTGCGCCCCCCGATTCGGTCGAATCGGTTTGCGCACGACTCGGCGGCGAGAACTACATCGCCAGCCGGCGTCTGGCCACTGCCGTGTTCCTGGCGCTGAGCCTCAAGCGCCCGCTCTTCCTCGAGGGCGAGGCCGGGGTCGGCAAGACCGAGCTGGCCCGGGCGCTTGCCGCCGCCCTTGGCCGCCGCCTGATCCGCCTGCAATGCCATGAGGGCCTGGACCTCGCAGGGGCCGCCTACGAATGGAACCATGCGCGCCAGATCCTCGCCATCCGGCTGGCCGAGGCCGGCGGACGCGAGCGTGTGAAAGGTTTGTCCGGGAACCTGTACACCAGGGAATTCCTGATCGAACGGCCGCTGCTTGACGCCCTGACGCCCCGCAAGGAAGGGCCGCCGGTATTGCTGGTGGACGAACTGGACCGCGCCGACGAACCTTTCGAGGCCTACCTGCTGGAGTTCCTCGCCGATTTCCGCATGACCATTCCCGAAATGGGCGCAGTAGAGGCGGACGAGCCGCCCATTGTGGTGCTGACTTCCAATCGCACCCGGGAGGTTCACGACGCCCTCAAGCGCCGTTGCCTGTATTGCTGGGTCGATTACCCCACGCGGGCCGCCGAGGAGCGGATTCTGGCCGCTCGGGTCCCCGGTCTGCCGGAAGCACTGCGTGCAAGGGTGGCCGATTTCGCGCAGGCGCTGCGCAGGGAAGATCTGTTCAAGGCCCCGGGCGTGTCCGAAACCCTGGACTGGGCGGAAGCGCTGATGGCCATGGGCGCCAATGGCATCAATGCGAAGTCCGTATCGGAAACGCTGGGCGCGCTGCTGAAATATCACGAGGATCACGGCGCGATAGACGCAAGCGCGCTGGAGCGTCTGCTTGCCGCGTCCGCCTGAGTCCCGGGGGCCGAAAACTCCCAACCCTTGCCGCGGGCAAGAGGTTTTCATTTCCGGGCAGGGGGTGGCCCGTCGCATCGTGAATTTCGTGCGCACGCTGCGGGCCTGCGGCCTGCCGCTGGGTGTGGGCAAGACAGCGCTGGCGCTCGAGGCCACCGGAAATGTGGATGTGGGCGCTCGCGCCGAGTTCGCCGCCGCCCTGCGCTGCGTACTGACCGCAAGCCCCGCGGAGGACATGCTGTTCGATTGTGCGTTTCCGCTTTTTTTCGGCAACCCGGGCGCGCTTGAGCGCCTGCGCGAGCAGCAGGCGCCGGGTCCGTCCTCCCTGGGGGAAACCACCCCGCCGCCCGGCGCCTTGCGCCTGCTTCGCGCCATGAACATCGTCCCGCAACCGCTTGCTGCGGCCAGCGCCCGGCGGACCGTTACGGGCGCCGACTATTCCCCGCAGGAGTCGCTTGCGTCGAAGGACTTTGCGCAGATGACGCCGGAGGAACAAGCCGAAGCGCAGGCGCTGCTGCGTCGCGGCGTGCTCTGCCCCAAGCGCTCGGGAAGGCGCCACCGGGTCGCCTCGAGGGGCCCCCGTATCGATATTCAGGCCACCTTGCGTTACAGCCTGTCTTCGGGGGGAGAACTCGTGAAACTGCGGCGCAAGGCGCGCCTCGCCGAACCCCTGGCGCTGGTGCTGCTGTTTGATGTTTCCGGCTCCATGGCCCGCCATGCGCGTATGGCCCTGCATTTCGCCCATGCGCTGTGCAGCGCCCGGCGCAGCGTGGAAGCGTTTGTCTTCGCTACCCGCCTGACCCGCGTAACGCGCGAACTGCGGGGGCGGGACGGCGATGCGGCGACGGCCGCGGCGCTGAGGGCCGCGGCCGACTGGGAAGGAGGCACCCGCATCGCATCCGCCCTGGGCCAGTTCAACCGGCTCTGGTCGCGCCGGGTGCTGGCCCGCCCGGGTGTGGTCCTGCTGTTCAGCGATGGCCTGGAGCGAACCGGCGTGGAGAAACTGCGCTCGGAGGCCGCGCAGCTGCGCCGGTCGTGCAGGCGCCTGGTGTGGCTCAACCCGCTGCTGGGCTACGAGGGATTCGAAGCGCGCGCCCGCGGCGTGCGCGCGCTGCTCCCGTCGGTCCATGAGCACCGCTCGGCGCACAATGTCGACAGCCTGCTCGGCCTGGCCGACGCGCTCGAATAGCTTGCTGTTTATTGAGGGTCCGACCGGGACGGCCCTGCGGCCCCGATGGCCCGGCAGGCGGCGTTCAGGTCGGCCCGCGTCGGGCGTGTTGCCTCCGAAAGACTGCTGATCGAATCCACGGCTCGCGTGAACAGGTTGGGAAGCCGCGCGTCGTCCCAGGCGGGACCGTCTTTCCCCGTGCGCAGGATCACGAGCTCCCGCGACGGAATCATGTAAAGCCGCTGATCGCCGGCGCCGTCAAGAAAGAAGACATCGTCCGCCACGAACGGCTCCGAATGCAGGTTGGCCATGAAGTCCACGTCCGGGTCGTAAGTGCGCAGGCGCTCGTGGGACGTTCCCAGCCAGAGCTGCATCCCGTAGTTCCCGTTGGCCGCCGAGGGTGTGGTCATTTCATCGACCCAGCCCTCCGGGATGACCTGCTGGCCGGCGTGGCAACCGTTTTGCAGCAGGGTCTGACCGATTCGGATCCAGTCCTCGATCGCGGTCCACATGCAGCAATCGGTATGCGCCATGCCTCCTGGCCGATCCAGGAGGAGCCAGCCGTCGCGCAGCCCCAGCGGGGTCCATAGCTTTTCCGACAGGTAATCGGCGAAGCGCATGCCGACCGCGCGCTCCACCACGATTCCGGCGATCTGGCTGTTGGGATTGGCGTGCGAGAACGCCGCTCCCGGCGGTGCGTAGATTCCCACGGCGAGATTGGCGGCAACGATATCGGTTCCGATGGTGCGCGCCAGACGCGGGGAGCCGGGCCAGAAGGCAAACGTTTCCTCAAGACCCCCGGCCATGTTCAGAAGGTTGCGCACGGTAATGCCGCGACGTTCGTCCGTGTCCCATTCCGGCAGGTAGTCCGCCGCCGGCTGATCGACCGACTCCATGTAGCCGTCGGCGATGGCGTGACCTGCCAGTATGGAAGTCAGGACCTTGGTGAGCGAGTGGGCGCTGAACTCCGACTCGAGGGTCCGGGCGTTGAAGTAACTGGCGTGAGCCAGTCGCCCCCGGTACAGCACCACCAGCGAATCGCTGGCCTGTTGTTGCGCCCACAGGGCGGCTTCCCGGTATACGGACGCATCGATCGGGTTTTCCGCCTCGGGCCAGACCTCCAGCGGGATCGGATGGCCTCCCGCCACTCGTTCCTGCGGGTCATACCAGGCGCGCGAAGGATTCATGGGATTGCCGGACAGCGATATCACGTAGCGCTTGGCGTAGACGCCGTACCACCCGAGCCGTGCAGGCAGGTATACCGCTACGCCTGCAACCGCGATAACGATCAGTATCCATCTGGCCGTAACGGCCAGCCTTCCGAGAGTGCGGCGCAGCATGGTTGGTCCTCGTTTCCCCCGCCATTGCGGGCGATTCCGGCGTGATTTCCTCGGCATCATCCGCGCTCCGTCGTCCTGTTTCCTTTCAGCGGAGCCCTGCCAGCAGCAGGTTGGGGAGTCGGGCGTCGTCCCAGTCGGTGGCGAGCGAACCGGTTCGCACGATGACCATGTCGGCGCTCGGAATAATGTAGACGCGCTGGCCGCCGAAGCCATCGAAAAAAACCACATCATCGGCGACGAATGGCTCGGAATGATAGGCGCGCAGCGTGGTCTTCGAATTGTAGCGGCGTTGCTCCACGTACTCGTTGCCCAGCCAGGTGAGAAAGCCATAGTTGGCATTGGTGGGGGAGGGCGCCTGGATCTCCGCGATCCATTCTTCCGGCAGGATACGCACGCCGTTGGCGACCCCCTTGTGCAGATGCAGCAGACCCAGACGCAGCCAGCCGCGCGCGGTCACATCCAGACAGCAGTAACTGCGGGCCATTCCGCCCTCCCTGTCCATCTGCACCCAGGCATCGCCTGCGCCCAGCGGCTTCCACAAGGCTTCCGCAAGGTAATCGGCATAAGCCTTGCCGGTGGCGTTTTCGATTACCAGTCCCAGGATCAGGGGGTTGATGCTGTTGTACTCGAAGTTCGCAAGCGGGGCTTCCACGGTCTGCTGCGACAAGGTGAGGGGGCGCATGTCCTGACCGATCAGAAGCCCCATCATGGCGCCCAGGCTGCCGAAGGCGAAGGTGGGGAAATCGATGCCGCTGCTTTGCCACAAAAGTTGCCGCAGCGTGATTTCCGCCCGCCCATGGTCCCGCCATTCGGGCAGGTAGCGGCTTGCCGGATCGTCCACCGACGCAATATGGCCCTGGGCGATGGCAACGCCAATCAGCAGGGCCACCACGGACTTGTGCATGGACTGCGTCGGGGTGAGCGTGTTCTCGCCAGCGCCCTCATAGTACTGCTCCAGCTGTATCTGCCCGCCGCGCCACACGATCAGCGCGTCGGATCCGGTCTCGGCCCCGTAGGTCAGCGCCGCGTTCAGGCTCTCGACCGTCAGGCCGCGTTCGCCGAAGCTGGCCTTGGGCAAGGGTTTTTCGGGGGATCCCGCGATCCATTGCATATGTCCCGGCCGTTTCCCCGCGAACTGGCCGAAAAAGCGGGCGGTTTCCTCGGGCTTGGCGACGAAGAACCCAAGCGCCAGCAGCGCCAGCAGGCCCGCAATTCCGCCTGCCGTCCACGCCAGCACAAGGCCAAATGCGCGCAGAATCTTTTTCATCAATGAGATTCGGTAACCCAACCTTGACCCCCAATCATATCCGGCGCCCGGCCGGGGGATTGCTCGCTTCAGGGTTCGATTCCAGATCCGCAAGCCTCTCCCCGCGCCGTCTCTCTCTGATAGACTGGCGGCCAACGGCCTTGCAGCGCCCGGCCCGGCGCGCCGATGCGGATCGTCGCCGGCGGCGCATGGGGCCAGACGGCAAGGCGCAAGAAGCGATGCCCGGCAAATCCTACGCGAGCGATCCCCAGGCCCTGCGCGCGCTGGTGCGGCCCGACGCCGTGCATCGCGATCTCTACATTTCCGAAGAACTGTACCAACTGGAACAGGAACGCCTGTGGCGCAACACCTGGATCTACATGGGGCATGACAGCCAGATTCCCGAGCCCGGCGATTTCCACACCGCCAATATCGCCGGGTCGCCGCTGATCATGCTGCGCGGCGGCGACGGCAAGGTGCGCGTGCTGCTCAACCGCTGTGCGCACAAGGGTACGCGGGTGGTCAGCGCGGTGCAGGGAAACTGCGGAAGCATGCTGCGCTGCCCGTATCACGGTTGGACCTACCGGCTTGACGGCAGCTTGCGCACGGCGCCGCTCAAGGGCGGCTACGAGGATACGGATATCGCCGGCTCCGCGCACTGGCGGGGACTGGCGCCAGTGCCCAAGGTGGCCAGCTACCGCGGCTTCGTGTTTGTCCGCCTGAGCGACGAGGGGCCGGAATTCCACGACTATTTCGGCGATTCCCTGAGCTCCATCGACAACATGGCCGACCGTTCTCCGGAAGGTCGGCTGGAGGTCGCCGGCGGGGTGCTGCGCTATTACCACGGCTGCAACTGGAAGATGTTCGTGGAGAACCTCAACGACGCCATGCATCCGATGGTGGCGCACCAGTCCTCGGCGGGCGTGGCCAAGGAGTTGTGGGAGCGGGAAGGCGATGGCGGCGCGCCGCCGATGGTGGTGCAGCAGTTTGCGCCTTTCGTCAACGACTATGAATTCTTCGACGGGATGGGGGTGAAGGTCTACGAGAACGGCCACTCCTACACGGGCGTGAAGTTCTCGATTCACTCGCGTTACTCGTCGCTGCCGGAGTACGAACAGCAGATGATCGAGGCCTACGGGGAGCAGCGGGCGCATGCGATCCTGGGCGAGAACCGTCACAATACGGTGTATTTCCCCAGTCTCACAATCAAGGGCGCAATCCAGGCGATCCGTGTGGCCCGGCCTCTGGCAGCCGACAAGACGGTGCTGGAAAGCTGGACCTTCCGTCTGGCGGGCGCGCCGGAGGAGTTGCTCGAGCGCACCGTGACCTATTCGCGGCTGATCAATGCCCCGACTTCGGTGGTGGGCCACGACGATCTGCACTGCTACAGCGAGATTCAGAAGGGGCTGCACGCGCAGGGCAACGAGTGGGTGAGTCTGCACCGCAACTACCACGCTGCGGAGCAGGAGGGGATTGCGGGCGTATACAACGGAACCAGCGAAGTATCCATGCGCGGGCAGTTTCGTGCGTGGCTGAAGCACATGCTCCCGCACGGCGCGGAAAAGGGCGCGTGACGCTTCGCCCGCCTTGCTCCGGCATGATGTCGCAACCATTCCCGAAACCCGAGAGGCCGCCCGACATGAAGCGCCGATTGCCGGATTGATGAGCAGGAAGAAGCCGGGAAAGGGGGAGTTGGCGCGGTTCGTCTGCCGCGAAGCTCGCCTGATCGACGAGAAGCGGCTGGACGAGTGGTACGAGTTGTTTGCGAAAGACGCGCTGTACTGGATGCCGCTGGCGCGCGGGCAGACCGATCCGCACCGCCACACCTCGCTTTTTTGCGAGGACAGGTTCCTGCTGAAGGTGCGCATCGAACGGTTGAAAAATCCCCTGTCGCACTCGCAACAGCAGCCAAGCTTCTGCCAGCATGTCCTGCAGCGCCCCGAGGTCGTGCGGCGCAACGCGGACCGGCAGGAGTATTCGACACGCACCCCGTTCATGTATCTCGAAACCCGCCTTGACGAACAGTTCGTGCTGGGCGGCGTGGCGCACCACGACCTGCGGTGGCGTGACGGCCGGCTCGAGATTGCCGTCAAGCGCATCGAATTGTTGAACCGCGACGCGGCGCTCCCGTCGATACAGATGTTTCTGTGAACATCGCCGCTCGGGGCACTGTGGCGAGGGCGCTTGAGGAAGCGGCGCGCCGGTATGCGGACCGGCCGTTCTTGCGGATTACCCCCGATACCGCCCGGCGCAGCAGGATTGCGCCGGGCGACATGAGTTACGGCGAGGCATGGCGGCGCACCTGCGCCCTGATCGACCGTTTCCAAATCCTCGGCGACGAATCGGGGCGCCGCGTGGCCCTGCTGCTGGAAAACCGCCCGGAGATGTTCCTGCACTGGCTGGCGCTGAATGCGCTGGGCGTTTCGGTGACGCCGCTGAATCCGGCCTGGAGATCGGCGGAACTGGCCTGGGTGCTGGCTCACAGTGAGATCCGAATGGCGATAGCCCGGCCCGACAGGGTGTCGGAGTTGCGCGCCGTCGTGCGGCAGGAAGGACTGGAGGCGCCGGTATGCGAACCGGACGAGACCCTGCCGGCGCTGCCTCCGGCGGGAGACAGCCCGGTCCTGCCGGACGATCCGGCCGACCGCGAGTGCGCCCTGCTGTACACCTCGGGAACGACCGCCCGGCCCAAGGGTTGCATGCTCGGCAACCGCTACTTCACGATGATCGGCGAGTGGTACGCCTCGCTGGGCGGTCTGTGCGAACTGGACGAAGGCGGCGACTGCCTGATTACGCCGCTGCCCATGCACCATATGAACGCGCTGGCCTGCTCCACCATGGTCATGTTGCGCACCGGCGGCTGCATCGCGCCGCTGGATCGCTTTCATCCGCGAAGCTGGTGGCGTGAAGTGAAGGAATCGCAGGCCACCATTGCGCATTACCTGGGCGTGATGCCGGCAATCCTGTTGAAGCTGCCCGAAACGCCCGCCGAGCGCCAGCATCGCGTGCGCTTCGCTTTCGGGGCCGGTGTGGGCAGCCGGCAGCATGCGCCGTTCGAACGGCGCTTCGGCTTTCCGCTGATCGAGGCCTGGGCCATGACCGAGACAGGCTCTGGCGCGGCCATTGTCGCCAACCGTGAGCCCCGCAAACGGGGAACCGCCTGTTTCGGCAGGCCCCTGGCGGCGCTGGAGACCCGGGTCGTGGCCGACAACGGAGACGAGGCGGGTGTGGATCAGCCGGGCGAGTTGTGGGTACGCCACGCGGGAGAAAATCCCCGGCTGGGGTTCTTCTCCGGCTACCTCAAGGATCCCGTGGCTACCGGCGACGCCTGGGAGGGGGGATGGTTCCATACCGGCGACATCGTGGCGCGCGATGCTGGCGGAGACCTGCGCTTCATCGACCGCAAGAGCAACATGATCCGCCGCAGCGGCGAAAATATCGCTGCGATCGAGGTGGAAGGGGTTCTGGCGGAGCATCCCGCAGTGGCCGAAGCGGCGGTAGCGGCCGCGCCCGACGAACTGCGGGGCGATGAGGTGTTTGCCTGTGTGCGCCCTGCCGCCGCGGTCGGCGAAGCTGCCGGCGCGGAAGCGCTGGCCCGCCAACTGGTTCGGCACTGCCTCGATCGGCTGGCCTATTTCAAGGCCCCGGGTTTCGTGGCTGTGGTGGACGAACTTCCGCACACGGCCACCGAGAAGCTCGACCGGGCGGGCCTGAAGAAGCAGGTTGCGGACCTCTTCGAGCGGGGCGCATGCGTGGACACCCGAACCCTGAAGCGGCCCACGCCCTCGCAGGCCGCATGACCCGCCAGAGCTACGAGGGCGTTGCTGTGGCCGGACCGGTCACCGTGCCTTATGTGCGCTACTCCACGCGCGACGCCCACTGGTGGATTGCCAGGGCCCTGGCAATGCTGTTGCAAGACACGGGGATCGGGAAAGATCAGGTGGACGGCCTGGGCGTATCCAGCTTCACGCTTGCGCCCGATACCGCGGTGGGCCTGACCCAGCATCTGGGAATGTCGCTGCGCTGGCTGGATCACGTGCCCATGGGCGGCGCATCGGGAGTGGTCTGCCTGAGGAGGGCGTCCCGCGCCGTGCAGTCCGGCGACGCCGACATCGTCGCCTGCGTAGCCGGCGACACCAACCATGTGGACACCTTCCGGCGAACCCTCTCGACCTTCAGCCGTTTCGCCGTGGACGCCGTGTATCCGTACGGCTCCGGCGGCCCCAACGCCAGCTTCGCATTCATCACCGACTGGTGGATGCGGCAATACGATGTGCGCCGGGAAGATTTCGGCAAGCTGTGCGTGGCGCAGCGCCGCAACGCCGGGGACAACCCCTGTGCGCTGCTGCGCAAGCCGCTGGCGCTGGAGGATTACCTCGGCGCGCGGATCATTGCCGACCCGCTGCGCCTGTTCGATTGCGTCATGCCCTGCGCCGGGGCGGACGCGTTTCTGGTCACGACGATCGACCGCGCCCGACAGCTCGACCTGGAGCACGCCGTCCTGCTCGGCGCCACCGAGCGCCACAACGCCTACCCCGAAGATCCCGTGCAGATGCGAGGCGGCTGGGCGCTGGACCGCGATGACTTGTGGGCGCAGGCGGGCATGGGGCCGGGCGAAATGGATTTCTTTCAGGCCTACGACGACTATCCCGTGATTACCCTGATGCAGATCGAGGACCTGGGGTTCTGCGCCGAAGGCGAGGGCGCCGCCTTCATCCGGGAGCACGAGTTCGCCTTCGACGGCGATTGTCCGCTCAACACCAGCGGAGGACAGCTCTCGATGGGCCAGGCCGGGGCCGGCGGCGGTTTTCTCGGGCTGGTGGAGGCTTTGCGCCAACTGCTGCGCCGCCCGCTGGGAAGGCAGGTTGCGGGCGCCCGCCAAGGCGCGGTGTCCGGGTTCGGCATGATCAACTACGACCGCGGCCTGTGCAGCGCTGCCGCGGTGCTGGCGCGCCCGTAAAACCCCCATGCGCGCCCGGCCTCCACTGAAGAACCCGATTCTGCGAACGCGGCAGCCGCTTACGCCGCCGAAGCGGCGCAGCCGGGCGGCGCTGGGGCTGACAGCGCGCGCCGCCGAGGGTCAGTTCGCCCTGCAGCGATGCGGAGATTGCGGGCGGGCGCAGTATCCCCCGGCGGACTGCTGCAGGAACTGTCTGTCGGGCAAACTCTTGTGGCAGCCGGTTTCCGGGCGTGGCGAGTTGCTGGCGCACACCACGCTGCATCACAGCAATGATCCGTTTTACCGCGAACGCCTGCCCTGGCGGCTCGGACTGGCGCGGCTCGCCGAGGGGCCGGTGGTTGTGGCGCACCTGCACCGCGACTGCGCGCCGCCGCCCGCAGCGGTGCAAGTCGCGGCTAAACTGGACAAGGCGGGACGGGGCGCGCTGGTAGCGCTGCCCGCCGATCACACCGAAGGAATGCATACCGATCCGCGCCACAACGAATTTGCCTGCGACCCCGAGTTCCGCAAGGTTCTGGTAACCGATGGCCAGAGCCGCGTGGGTCAGGCCCTGGTTCGCGCGCTGGCGGAGGCCGGCGCCGCCGTGCTCTGGGTGGGGCAGGCGGAACCGTGGAAGAAATACCCCGGCCAGGAGGCCACCGAGAAGCTGGATCCGGTGACCGTGGTGCCGCTGGACCTGACCGACGAGCGGGGCGTCAACCGCATCGCGGGAGAAATCGGGGCGCGTGTGGACATTCTGATCAACAACGCCGAGGTGCATCGCACCGAGGGCATCGCCACCCGCGGCGGCGCGGAGCTGGCCCGCCGGGAGCTGGAGGTCAACTACCTGGGCCTGCTGCGTCTGGCGCAGGCGTTCGGGCCGGCCATGCGCGCGCGGGGAGGCGACGGGGACGCCTCGGCTACCGCCTGGGTGAATGTCCTGAGCGTTTATGCGCTGAGCAACTACCCTCCGCAGGGCACCTATTCGGCGTCCAAGGCGGCAGCCCTGTCCCTGTCGCAGTGTCTCCGCGCCGAAATGCAGCCTGCGGGAATCCGGGTCATGAATGTCTTTCCCGGGCCTGTCGACGAGGCATGGAATCAGGCCATGCCGCCGCCCAAGCTGACGCCCGAGCGTCTGGCCCGGGACATTGTTCATGGTTTGCGCGACGGGATCGAGGATCTGTTTCCGGGAGATGTGGCGCGCGAGTGGGTCGAGCGCTGGCGCGAAAACCCCAAGGTGCTGGAGCGCGAGCTGGCCATGGAGTCGCAGCCGCAATGAGCGCCGGGCGTATCTGGCTGACGGGGGCAAGCTCGGGCATCGGCGCCTGTCTGGTGCGGATGCTGGTGGCGCAGGACCTCGAGGTGGTGTGTTTCTCGCGCCGTCCCGCGCCGGTGCGCTCGCCCCGGGTCAGGTCGGTTGCGGTGGACCTTGCCGATCCCGAAGCCACGCGGCAGGCGTTTGCCGAAACCGCCGCAAGCGATCCGTCCAATCGCCTGGTGCATAACTCCGGCGCGATCCGGGAACGGCCGCTGCCCGAGGTGACCCAGGCCGACATGGACACGCTGGCCCGGTTGCACATGGGCGCCGCAGTGGCGATGGCGCAGGCGAGTCTCGCCGCCATGCGGGAGGCGGGCTGGGGCCGGGTCGTGCTGGTTTCCAGCCGCGCCGTGGTGGGGCTTGCCAGACGCACCGCGTATGCCTCGACCAAGGCCGGCATGCTTGGGCTGGCGCGAACCTGGGCGCTGGAACTGGCCCCGCTGGATGTAACCGCCAACGTCATCCTGCCGGGACCGATTGCCGGCACCGAAATGTTCGACGATGTGGTTCCGCCCGACAGCAAGCGGGCCCACAAACTGGCGGCCTCGATCCCCGCCGGGCGGTTGGGCCGGCCGGAAGATGTCGCCAGGGCGGCCTTGTTCTTCCTGGATCGCGCCAACGGCTTTGTGACGGGTCAGGCGCTTTATGTCTGCGGCGGCGCCTCGGTGGGATCGCTCACGCTGTGAGTCAGGCGCTCGAGGAACTGCTGGGAGCCCTCGCAACCGGGAAGGTGCGCGTGGTGGACTTGAGCCACACGCTCAATCCCTCGTTTCCCCAGCTCGGCCTGCCGCCGGAAATGGGTCAGGCGCTGCCGTTCCGGAGCGAGGAGATCTCGCGTTACGACAGCCGCGGTCCGGCTTGGTACTGGAACAACTTCAGCCTGTGCGAGCACACAGGCACTCATTTCGATGCGCCGATCCACTGGATCTCCGGGCGCGAACTGCCGAACAATTCCGTGGACACGATACCGCCGGAACACATGATTGCCCCGGCTTGTGTGGTGGACTGCACTGCCGACGCAGACCGGAACGCCGATTTCCTGCTGACGCGCGAACGCCTGGAAGAGTGGGAGGCGAAATACGGGCGCATACCGGCAGGCGCCTGGGTGCTGATGCGCACCGGCTGGTCCCGGCGGGTCCACGATCCGGTTGCGTTCCAGAATTACGACGAAACCGGACAGCACACGCCCGGCCCCGACGTGGGCTGCGTGCGCTTCCTGGTAGACGAGCGTGATGTCATGGGCTTCGGCGCCGAAACCATCGGCACCGACAGCGGTCAGGCGCAGCGGCTCAACCCCCCGTACCCCTGCCACTACTACATGCATGGCGCCGGGAAATACGGCCTGCAGTGCCTCAACAATCTCGACCGGCTGCCCGCCACCGGAGCCGTGCTGCTGGCGGCGCCGCTCAAGCTCGAGGAAGGTTCCGGCAGTCCCCTTCGCGTCCTTGCCCTGGTCCCTTGTGGATAACGCAACCCTTTCCCGGGTTGCGGCATCCATACAGACAGGAACAGCGGGGGGACAAGCAACCCCAAACCGCTTCCCTGCAACGAAGGAAAACCAAATCATGAGAACAGGATCGATTGCCGCTGCGGGCATGGCTCTGCTGCTGGCGTTCGCCGCCACCGCCGCCCAGGCGCATGATCCGGCGGCAGTGCATGCCGAATGGCTCGCTGAAAGGCTGGAACTGAGCGAGGAACAACAGGCCCGGGTGGATGCGATTCTCGCGAAAGCGCAAGAACAGCGCGAAGCCTTGCGAGCGCAAGCGCGCGAGATGCGCAAGGCCGCTGCGAAACAGCGCAAGTCCTTGCGGGAGCAGTCGAATGCGGTCGATCAGTCGATGCAGGATCAGCTGTCTGCGGTGCTGACTGAAGAGCAAAACGCCCGGCTTGCCGATATGCGCAAGGAACTGGACCGGCGCGCAATCATGCGGCGTGGCGCGCACGGTGCGCGTGGCGGAATACGCGCTCCGGGCAAGGAACGGCGAAAGGGGACGATGCATCGCATGCTTCGCCACCACAAAATGAAAGAACAGGCAAGAACCCCAGCCTCCGAAGAATAATTCGGAACCTACCCCCTCCTCCCCAACGGCTGGGGACACAACATGCAGGCCCCATGGACGGGGGGCCTCTTGCCTTCGCCGGCGCAGCGCATGGAATGGCCTGCGCCGGCGCTTTTCTCACATGTAACATGCAGGCGCGCAAGCCGCCGTCGTTCCAGTGAAGGCAAGGAAACCCTGCAGAAAGCGGCGCGCCACGGGCTTGGCGACGCACTCTCCGAAATACCGCCGGCGTACAATCTCCGGATGCCCGAGATCACGCTTCCCGATGGCAGCCGCCGCCACTTCGATCAGCCGCCCAGCGTAGCCGAGGTGGCGGCAGGAATCGGCCCGGGGCTGGCCCGCGCGGCGCTGGCCGGTCGGGTGGACGGCCGGCTGGTGGACATGGACTTCCGCATCGAAAGCGATGCCGAAGTGGCGATCGTGACCGCGCGGGATTCGGAAGGGCTGGAGATCCTGCGTCATTCGACCGCCCATCTCCTGGCCCAGGCTGTTCAGGAACTGTTCCCCGGCGCCCAGGTCACCATAGGCCCGGTTGTCGAGGACGGGTTTTACTACGACTTCGCCTATGAGCGAGGATTCTCGCCCGAAGACCTGGAGCGTATCGAGGCGCGCATGAAGGAACTGGCCAGGGCCGACCTCCGTGTCTCGCACGAAACCGTGGCTCGCGATGAGGCTGTGGCCTATTTCGAGTCGATTGGCGAGCGCTACAAGGCCGAAATCGTTGCTGGCATTCCTGCGGACGAGCCCATCACGCTGTATGGCCAGGGCGACTGGAAAGACCTGTGCCGCGGCCCGCATGTCCCGTCCACCGGACACCTGAAGGCTTTCAAGCTTACCCGCACGGCCGGCGCCTACTGGCGCGGAGACGCCTCCAACGAGCAGTTGCAGCGGATTTACGGCACCGCCTGGGCCGATTCCAAATCGCTGAAGGCCTACCTCAAGCGCCTTGAAGAAGCTGCCCGGCGCGATCATCGCCGCCTCGGCGTGGACCTCGACCTGTTCAGCATCCAGGAGGACGCCGGCGGCGGACTGGTTTTCTGGCACCCCAAAGGGGCGCGTATTCGGCGGGTCATCGAGGATTTCTGGCGCAAGCTTCACGAACGCGCGGGCTATGAACTGCTGTTCACGCCGCATATCGCGCTCGAAGGTCTGTGGGAACGCTCCGGGCACACGGATTTCTACCGCGAGTCGATGTACTCGCCGGTGGCGGATGAAGGCCGGGGCTATCAGTTGCGCCCGATGAACTGCCCGTTTCATATCCTGATCTATCGCAACCGGCTGCGTTCGCATCGCGAGCTGCCGATCCGCTGGGCGGAGCTGGGCGCCGTGTACCGGCGCGAAATGTCCGGCGCCCTGCACGGGCTGATGCGCGTTCGGGGATTTACCCAGGACGATGCTCATGTGTTCTGCGCCGAAGACCAGATCGAGGACGAAGTTTTGCAGATCCTGGATCTGGCAATGGAGTTGTTCGGCGCGTTCGGCTTCGAGGCGTTCGATACGGTTCTTGCCACCCGGCCGGAAAAGGCCGTGGGAACGGGCGAGATCTGGGAGCGCGCCACCAGCGCCCTGGAGTCGGCCTTGCGCAAGAGAAAGATGGAGTTCGAGCTCGATCCCGGAGGGGGCGCTTTTTACGGTCCCAAGATCGACATCAAGATCCGCGACGCAATCGGTCGCGAGTGGCAATGCTCCACGGTGCAACTGGACTTCAACCTGCCGGAGCGATTCGACCTGGAGTACGTGGCTGCCGACGGGTCGCGCCGCAGGCCCACCATGATCCACCGGGCCCTGCTGGGGTCGATGGAACGGTTCTTCGGCATTCTCATCGAGCACTACGCCGGCAAGTTTCCGTTCTGGCTGGCGCCGGTGCAGACCGCCGTGCTGGCGCTCACGGAGCGCCAGGAGGCCTATGCGCGCCGTGTTTTCGGCGTCTTGCAGAAAGCCGGTCTGCGCGCGGAATGCGACTTGAGAAGCGAGACGATAGGCTATAAAATCCGCAGCCATACCCTGCAAGGGGTTCCCTACCTTCTGGTTCTCGGAGACCGCGAGGAGCAGGAGGGCAATGTAGCCGTCCGGTCGCTTGAGGCTGGCGATCTCGGCGCCATGTCCCTGGACGATTTCGTGGCCAGGGCAAGCGCCGGGGGTTCGGGTTCCCTCAAGGAGGGAGCGCCCGAAAACTGACTGCCTGGAGGACATCAATATCGCTCCAAAGAAGCGGATCCTTCGCAACGAGGAGATCGAAGCTTGCGAGCTTCGGGTAATCGGCGAGGATTCCAGACAGATCGGCATCATGAAACGCGAGGATGCCCTGCGCACTGCCGGAGAACGGGGGCTGGATCTCGTGGAAGTCGACCCCAACGCCATGCCACCCGTTTGCAAGATACTCGATTACGGTCGTTACGTATTCGAGCAGAACAAGCGGGCGCATGCGGCAAGGAAGCGGCAGAAGCAGATACAGGTCAAGGAGATCAAGCTGCGTCCGGGCACGGACCGGGGCGATTACGATGTCAAGCTGCGCAACCTGCTGCGCTTTCTCGAGCACGGCGACAAGACCAAGGTCACCCTGCGCTTCCGGGGCCGGGAAATGGCGCACCAGGAGTTGGGCGCCAAGTTGCTGGATCGGGTGCGGGAGGACCTGAGCGAGGTTGCCCTGGTGGAACAGGAGCCCAAGCTGGAAGGCAGGCAGTTGACGATGGTGATGGCGCCGCGCAAGCAAAATTGAGCCGTTCGTTCGAGGAGAAGCAAGTCATGCCCAAGCAGAAGAGCAACCGCGCTGCCGCCAAACGCTTTCGCCGAACCGGTGGAGGCGCCTTCAAGCGTGCGCGCTCGCACCTCAACCACATCCTCACGAAGAAGAGCAGCAAGCGCAAGCGCAAGCTGGGCGCCCCGGCAGTGGTGGCCAAGGCGGACGTCAAGCACACCAGGCGCCTGCTGCCGTATGCCTAACCGGGCCTCTCGCCGGACCGGGCCGCAGCCTTGCAGCCTCTTGCCTGATCTCATGTTTGTTTCGGCCCCTGCAACGACAGCCTGTATCGGGCTTGCTCCTTGCGGGATCACTTTCACAAGGCGGGTTTCGATATGACCAGGGTGAAACGAGGCGTCACGACGCACGCCAGACACAAGAAGGTGCTGAAGAAGGCCAGGGGCTATCAGGGCGCCCGCAGCCGCTCCTACCGGGTGGCGCGTCAGGCGGTCACCAAGGCCGGCCAATACGCCTACCGCGACCGGCGCCAGCGCAAACGTGTGTTCCGCGCGCTGTGGATTGCGCGAATCAACGCAGCGGCGCGGCTCAACGGGCTGTCGTACAGCCGCTTCATGAGCGGGCTGCGCAAGGCGGGGATCGAACTGGACCGCAAGGTTCTCGCCGATATCGCGGTACATCATCAGGAAGCGTTTGCCGATCTGGCGAAGCGGGCCGCCGCCACTTGACTCCTCATCCGTGGAGTCCCTCAGTCAGCGGGTGCGCGAGGCGCTGGCGGAGATCCGGTCGGCCGGCAGCCTCGACCAACTGGAAGCGCTGCGCATCCGGCTGCTGGGCCGCAAGGGTGAGATCACCGCACAACTGAGGGCGCTGGGCTCCCTGCCTGCGAAGGAACGTCCGTCGGCCGGCAAGGAAATCAACCGGGCGAAGCAGGCGCTTGCGGCGGCGATTGCCGAGCGCAAGAAGGCCATGAGCGAGCAGGAGATCGGCGAAGCGCTCGGCGAGGACAGGATCGACGTTACCCTGCCGGGCCGTGGCGTCCCTCCCGGAGCGGAGCACCCCGTGAGCCGGACCCTCCGCAGGGTGCGGACCATTCTGGCCGGCGCCGGGTTCGCGGCCCGGTCGGGTCCCGAGATCGAGGACGAGTTTCACAACTTCACGGCCCTGAACATGCCGGCGAACCACCCCGCGCGGGACATGCACGACACCTTTTACCTGCCGGCGGGCCTGTTGCTGCGCACCCACACCTCACCGGTGCAGATCCGCTCCATGCTGGCCGAGGGAGCGCCACTGAGGATCATTTCCCTGGGGCGCGTATTTCGGCGGGACTCGGACCAGACCCACACGCCGGTGTTTCATCAGGCGGAGGGTCTGGCGGTGGACGAAGGCTTGAGTCTGGCAAACCTGAAATCGCTGTTGCACGAATTTGCGGAGCAATTTTTCGAGCGCAAGGTTCAGGTGAGGTTCCGCGCCTCCTATTTCCCCTTCACCGAACCTTCCGCGGAAATGGATGTGCGCTGGGGTGACGGCAGCTGGCTGGAAATCCTGGGTTGCGGAATGGTGCACCCCGAAGTGCTCCGGTTCGGCGGCGTGGACCCGGAACGGTATACGGGCTACGCCTTCGGGATGGGGGCGGAACGCATGGCCATGCTCCGCTACGGCGTGCGCGACATCCGCCGCTTCTTCGACAACGACATCCGCTTCCTCGGACAGTTCGCGCCATGAAGATCGACATGGCCTGGCTGCGGGAGTGGTGCGACCCGCAGGCGGGCGACGAAGCGCTCGCCGAACGCCTCACCATGGCGGGACTGGAAGTGGACAGGATCGCCCGCAACACCGGAGGTACAGGGGTTCTGGAGCTGGCGCTGACTCCCAACCGGGCGGACTGCTTTTCGGTGCGCGGCGTGGCGCGCGAAGTGGCCGCGCTGTTCCCGGTGGAAATCGCCGCGCGGGAGTTTTCCGCTGTGCCCGCGGCAAGCGATACGCGGCGGGAATTGAGGCTGACCGCCCCGGAAGGCTGCCCGCGTTTTGCCGGCCGCGTGATCGAGGGCCTCGACCCGACGGCGCAGACGCCCGATTTCATCGCGCGCAGGCTCACGGCAGCCGGCGTGCGCCCCCTGCATCTGGTGGTGGACGTGACCAACTACGTCATGCTGGAACTGGGACAGCCCATGCATGCCTATGACCTTGAGCGTCTGGAAGGCGACCTTTGCGCGCGCTGGGCCGGGGCTGGCGAGACCCTCACGCTTCTGGACGGCGCCAACCTGAAGCTGGATTCCGAGGTGCTGGTGATTGCGGACCAGCGGCGGGCGTTGGCCGCGGCCGGCATCATGGGCGGCCTCGGCAGTGCGGTCGGCGAAACCACCGCCGCCGTGCTGCTGGAATCGGCTTTCTTCGCGCCGGCGGCCGTGGCGGGCAGGGGACGGCGCTTCGGATTGCAGACCGAGGCTTCCCTTCGCTTCGAGCGGGGCGTGGATCCGGCCGGTCAGGTGGAGGCTCTGGAACTCGCCACGCAACTGATCCTCGAGGCCTCCAGGGGAAACCCGGGGCCGGTCGTCGACTCGGTGGATGGCGAGCATCTTCCCCGCCGCACACCCATCGAGCTGCGGCGCAGGCGGCTGGCGTCCCTCATGGGGCTGGCGCTGCCCGATGCCGAGGTGGCGGCGATGCTGGGGAAGCTGGGCATGGAGGTGCAGGAGCTCGAGTCGGGCTGGCGGGTCACGCCGCCATCCTTTCGCTTCGATCTGGCCCGGGAAGCCGATCTGGTGGAGGAGGTCGCGCGCATTCACGGCTACGAGAACATTCCCGAGACGCCGGCGCGCTGGAGCGCGCATCCGGCGACCGCCACCGAGCAGCGGGTCGATCCGGACCGGATCCGTGCGCTGCTGATCGACCGAGGCTATCACGAGTGCCTGAACTACAGCTTTGTCGATGAGGAAACCCACAAGACCTTTCATGCTGGCGAGCCGGAACTGAGACTGGCCAATCCGCTATCGGGCGAGCTCTCGCTCCTGCGCCGGTCGCTGTGGCCAGGGCTGCTGCGCAACTACCGCAGCAACCGGGACCGGGGTGTACTGCGCACCCGTATTTTCGAGATCGGTACCAGCTTTTCGGGGCAACCCTCCGATATCAAGGAAGAAATTTGGCTGGCGGGACTTTTGGCTGGAGATGCAATGCCCGAGCAGTGGGGTTCCCGGAAGCGGGAAACGGATTTCTTCGACGCGCGCGGCGATCTGGAGGCCATCCTGGGCCTGTCCGCGTTCGCCTCCGAATTTCGTCTTGAGGCGGGACGACATCAGGCCCTGCACCCGGGACGTTCGGTCCGCATCCTGCGAGACGAGGAAGGGATCGGCTGGCTGGGCGAACTGCACCCGCGTCTGGCGGACGGCGGCGCCGCGCCCGGGATTTTCGCCTTGCGACTGGATGCGGTCTGTGCGTCCGAGCCCGCAGCCGCCGCGCCTGTATCCCGATTTCCCTCGGTTCGGCGCGACCTTTCGCTGCTGCCGCCGCAGGCCATGGCCACCGGCGAATTGCTGGCCGCGGTGGAAGCGGCCGGCGGCGCCCTGCTTCGGGAAGTGCGCGTGTTCGATGTATACCCGCGCGAACAAAGCTTGAATACCGATAAAAGAAGCATTGGTTTAGGCTTGATTTTCCAGTCAATTTCACGCACACTAACCGACAGGGAAGTGGACGATGCCGTGGCGGCTCTGGTTTCACTTCTGGAAAGGAAATTCGAGGTTGGCGTTCGCGAATGAAACGAAAAGTACTTACCCGGGCCAAAATTGTCAGTTCGCTGCATGCCCGTATCGGCATGAGCAAGCAGGAAGGCGCGATGGTCGTCAGCGAGGTGTTCGAGAGCATCAGCAGGGTGCTGGCGGACGGGCGGCGCGTGAAAATTTCCGGCTTCGGCAATTTCGAACATCGCGACAAGGGCGAGCGCCCCGGACGAAACCCGCGCACTGGCGAGAGCATTCCCATCAGCGTGCGCCGGGTCGTGACCTTTTCAGCAGGGCCGAAATTGAGGCAACTGGTGGAAGCGGGTGCTGGATCAGATCGACTGGGATCTTGAGCTGCCGCCAATTCCGGCGAAGCGCCTCTTCACGATTGGCGAGGCAAGCGAGCTGTGCCAAGTGGAACAGCATGTGCTGCGCTACTGGGAGAAAGAGTTCCCCCAGCTGAACCCCACCAAGCGCCGTGGCGGACGCCGCTACTACCAGGAGCAGGACATCATGCTGATCCGGCAGATTCGCCACCTGCTGCAGGCGGAAGGCTACACCCTGGCCGGCGCGCGGCAACGACTGGAGGGCGAGGACCGGCGCGAGGAGCAGAGCCCTCTGCGGCAAATCGTGCGTCAGATGCGCTCCGAACTGGAGGCGCTGCAACGCCTGCTCCGCTGACACAGCCTGCGCTGCCAAGAATTCTCTTGGGACAGCACTATGCAAATACCTCGATTCAGTGGCAATAATTGCGACAAGAAAGCCATATATTGGCGAAATCCGGCCGCTCTATCCCATTGGCTGAATGCCAAATCGTTCTGCGGGGCAAGCTCCTGGCAATCTGCGTCGCAGAACCATTTTTCCTGCGGCAGACGGCGACTGATTAGCCGTGCTGAAGCCAAATTTTCCCACGTTCCGTCTGGGCTGGCTCCGGAAACAGGAAACCTCCCGCCATTCGGAACGATGGCAAAGCTTCCGTGGAGACGGCGATTCAGCCGATTGAGAGTTCGCTTCCCGTCTCGCCCAAATCGTATCGGATGCGCTTGGCAAGGCTTTTGGTGAAGCCTGTCGCAGCCGTAGCAGCCCTCCTCGTCAGGCCCTAGCGCTCAAGCCCCAAGTTTCAGGTCTTCAACACCGCGCTGATAACCGCCCCGTGCGGCATGACACAGGCGGAAGCCTTTGCCGATCGCGAGTTCTGGGGGCGTCTGACCGAGTCCGCGGTCGGCGCGCAT
Organism: Gammaproteobacteria bacterium; assembly: GCA_965115835.1. Taxonomy (GTDB): domain Bacteria; phylum Pseudomonadota; class Gammaproteobacteria; order Steroidobacterales; family Foliamicaceae; genus Foliamicus. The sequence goes on along the minus strand of OZ220471.1, from coordinate 613,023 downwards.
CTGCTCAACGCATCCGTTGCCGGGGCATGCGAACTCTTTTATTGGCGGGAGCGCAACCGCGAGGTGGATTTTGTGGTGCGAAGGGGAAAGAAGTTGGCAGCAATAGAGGTAAAAAGCGGGCGGGCGGCCACTACGCTTCCCGGCATGCAATCGTTCGCCAAATCCTTCAGGCCCACTCGCCTGTTGGTAGTTGGTGCAGGCGGGATTTCCCTTCAGCGCTTTCTCTCGGAACCCGTGGGGCATTGGTTATAGCGATACACCCCTCAGGCGCGGGGCATCGAATACGCAAAAACGGAGGGCAGGGCAGAGGGCCGAATACGCCTCACGGTTCCATTTCCGGCCCGTCCCGGAGGCGGACGAGGCCGTTCGCGCCCGGCGAATTACGGGCAAGCGAAGCCTCGAGCGAGAACCACCCAAAGCGAAGATCAGAGCCGAAACGCCATTATCCGGTCTCAAGCCGTGCGGTGACCGCATGGTCTCTCCATATGTGGTGAACCCGTACACCGTACAACAGAGAAATCGTCAATGCGCTAACATTCAAACTGAACCCGGCGATGGGGGCAGGTCACCGCCGACGAGGGCAGGTCAAAGGGAGCAAGCACCTTGCCCATCCATTCACGCAATATTTGGGACAAGCGATGAGAAGAGTGTTTTTTAGTTTCGACTGGGACGATGTTTGGAAAGCCAATCAAATCCGTAATAGTTGGGTGCCAATGGGTAACTTTGAATCTGCTGGTTTTGCAGATGCAGCAGAGATAGAACAAGTAAAAAGAGCTACACACGCCAGCATCAAAAGATGGATTGATAAACAATTAGATGGAACTTCTGTAACTTGCGTTTTAATTGGTAGTCAAACCTCAAATAGCAAGTGGGTCAACTACGAAATAAGAGAAAGCATTGAAAAGGGCAACGGCCTACTTGGAATTTATATCCATAACGTCAAGGATAAAAATGGCCGCACCTCATACAAAGGGGAGGATCCCTTTTCTAAATCTCCGATTAATTTTGTTTGCGCTACCAAGCTGACATATCCTTGTTGTTTCTATTACGATTGGGTCCATCAAAACGGTTATAGAAATTTGGGATTTTGGATAGAGAGAGCCGCTCAGCAGGCGGGTAGATAGGAATTAGACATGGCGATGAGAAGAAGAATTTCCCACATCTTGATTACAGACAATAGACAATGAATAACGATGAGCGTGTTGTAAAGCACTTGGAGTTTATTCAAGGCGTCGTAAATCGCATGGGCAGCAACGCTTTCCTGCTCAAGGGTTGGAGCATGACCGTCCTCGTCGCTGGAGCCTTATTGATGGTACGACTTGGGCCTGACCAACCTCTATTAGCATTGACGCTTTTGGTGCCTGTTTTTGGATTCTGGGTGCTGGACGCGTACTTCTTGTGGCAAGAGCGGTTGTTTCGTGCCGAGTACGACCGTGTTCGCCAGCAAGGCAAGACCGACTTTGCCATGAATCCCGCCCAGCATGAGGACAAATCGAAACGTGGCAGGCTTGCAACATTCTTCTCGATGACGTTGGTCATTTTTTACGGCATAGAAATTCTGTTCGTACTTGTTTTCGTCGGTTCTCTATGTTTGGCGAACCCGGTCAAATATCTCGCGGGCCAAGTGCTCGCGCGCGGCTGAACGGAACTCGGTGTCCGTCATCACCCTGGAGAAAATCCCTTCGTTGCCCTCCATTCGCGCGATGAACAGCTCGTTCAGCTTGCGATCCAGATAAGCGGCGAAGTCCGCGAAGCTGTTGGCGCGAGCGGCTTCCGCGATGCTCTCGTCGTTCTCCGCTGAAGCGCATATCTGATCGAAGAACAACTGGTCCGCCTCGGTGAAGTCGGCGCCGAAGCGCTCGTTGAGATGGTCGATGAGGCTCGAAAGCGACACTTCCTCGACTTCGGCGCCCGAGGTGCCGACATCGGTCGGTCCCTTCAGGGGATAGGCGTCGCCCTCCGAGAGATCGATGGAGCCCTGGGATGCCTGCTGGAGCCGGAAAAACTGCAACGCCACCTCGTCGTCGAGAACGAAGGCGTGGCCGTCGCCCGGCGGCGGCAGCTTCGCCAGCAGATTCCGCACGAAACTGTAGAGCTGTTCGAGATCGCTGTCCTGATAGGGAATGATCTGCGACAGGAAGCCGTAGAGGCTCCGGTAGCCTTTCAACTGGCTGCGAAACGCCTCTTGCTCTTGCTCCTCGCGATCCCGAAAGCGCTGAACGACCACATCAAGGGTGGCGTTCATCTTGCGATGATCGCTCGCCGAGTGGTCGCGCCGGGCGCGATACCAGACTTCGGCGAACTCGGCTACGTCATCCGTCGTGAATATCGCCCATTCCAGCAAGTGGTGTTGCAGTTCCGAAAGGCGCTGCGGGTCGGCGTTCTCGCCAGTCAGCGCGGTTTCGTAGTAGGGCTTGAACGCCTTGCGGATCTCGTCTTCCTCGTTGGCGAAATCGAGCACGAAGGTGCGCGACTTGCCGGGCGCAATGCGGTTGAGCCGCGAGAGGGTCTGGACCGCCTGAACGCCGGCCAGACGCTTGACCACATACATCGTTTGCAACAGCGGCTGGTCGAAGCGGGTCTGGTACTTCTCCGCCACCAGCAGCACCCGGTAGTCGTTGCGCCCGAAGGCTTGCGGGAGTTCGCTTTCGGCCAGTCCGTCGTTCATCGCCACTTCGGTGTACGACAATCCGGGAGCGTCCGGGTCTTCCACCGTCCCCGAGAAAGCCACCAGCGAACGGATGCCCGTGTAGCCTTGCTCCGCAATGTAGCGGTCGAAGGCGAGCTTGTATTTCACCGCGGCGAGGCGGGATTCGGTAACCACCATCGCCTTCGCGCGCCCGCCGAGTTCCTGCATCACATGCAGCCGGAAATGCTCGACGATGATGGAAACGACTTGCTCGATATTGACCGGATGAAGCTCCAGATAGCGCACAAGGGCCTTGGCGGCCTGCCGGCGCGGCACGTCGGGGTCGTCCTCGACCTGCTTGATGAGGCCGAAGAAGCGCTGGTAGGTGGTGTAGTTCGCCAGCACATCCAGGATGAAGCCTTCCTCGATAGCCTGCCGCATGGTGTACTCGTGGAAGGGTGAGGCGCCGGACGGACCGGGCTCGTCGAACAGGACCCTGGTCTTGAATTTCGGCGTGGCCGTGAAGGCGAAGAAACTCAGGTTCGGCTGCCGGGCGCGTTTCAGCGCGTCGCGCAGCACCGCCTCCTTCGCTTCGTCGGAAAGGTCGTCGTCGTCTTCGCCAGAAAGCTGCGCGGCGATGGCGGCTTCGATCCCGTCCTTGTTCAGCATGCCCCTCAAGGTCGTCGCGGTCTCGCCACTCTGGGACGAGTGCGCCTCGTCAACGATGACGGCGAAGCGCTTGCCCGCCGTGTCGATCGTCACGCCGGCGCCTTGCTGCTCAAGGGTCGAAAGCGCCTGCGAGAGGAAGGGGAACTTCTGGATCGTGGTGATGACGATGGGCGTACCCTGGGACAGCGCGCGGGCGAGTTGCCGGGTGTCCTCGTCGATCTTTTCGACCACCCCGGTCTTGTGCTCGAACTGGTAGATCGTGTCCTGCAACTGCTGATCGAGCACGCGCCGGTCGGTCACGACCACGACGGAGTGAAACACCTTCTCGTCGCGTTCGTCGTGCAGACTGGCCAGCCGGTGCGCGAGCCAGGCAATGGAGTTCGACTTGCCGGACCCCGCCGAATGCTGGATCAGGTAGTTGCGGCCCGCGCCGTTGGCCCCGGCGTGCGCAACGAGTTTCCGCACCGCGTCGAGTTGGTGATAGCGCGGAAAGATCATCGTCTCCTGCCGCACGGTGCGAGCGCCCTTGTCGGTCTTGACCTGCGTTTTCTTCACTTCCAGGTGCATGAAGCGTTGCAGGATTTCCAGCAGGCTGTCGGCCTGCAGCACTTCGTCCCACAGGTAATGGGTCTTCCAGTCGCCCTCGACCGGCGGGTTGCCCGCTCCGTGATCGTTCCCTCGGTTGAAGGGCAGGAAACGGGTCTCCTTGCCCTCCAGCCGGGTCGTCATCCACGCTTCGTCCGGGTCCACGGCAAAGTGAACCAGCGCGCGTTTCTTGAAAGCAAAGAGCAGGTCGCGCCCGTCGCGATCGTTCCGGTACTGGCGAATCGCATCGGCGACGCGCTGTCTGGTCAGCAGGTTCTTGAGTTCGGCGGTCACCACCGGGATGCCGTTGACGGCCAGCGTCACGTCGATGACGCAGCGGCGGTTCTGGCCGTCGGCGCCCTTCAGGGCCGAGGTGAAGGCGATCTGGCGCGTAATGGTGAGCCGGTTGCTGGCGTAGTTCTCCGCCGCTTTGGGGTTCATGCCGGTGTTGGGGCGAAACCAGGCCATGCGCAGGGTCTTGCCGTAGCACTTGAAGCCGTGACGCAGGACATGCAGCGTCCCCTTGAGTTCCAGTTCTTTCAACAGGCTGTCCAGCACTGTTGCGGCGGTCTTCGATCCGAGCAGCTTTTCCAGCGCCTGCCACCTGGTCGGCTGGCTGTCTTTCAGGAAACCGGTGACATCATCGGGAAAGAGGGCAAGCGCCTTGTCATAGGCGTTCGGGCGTCGCTTCCGGTAGCCGCCCGCGCCGGTCAGCCCAGCCTCAATCGCCGCTTCAAAAGCCTCTTCGGTGTGCGCGGACGACGAACTCACGGTAGCGTGATTTCGAGTTTGCGGGCATATCTCTGGAACGTGCCAGCATGCAGCCCGGTCAGGTCGTAGGCTTCCTTGAAGCCGACGCGCCCCTCCTTGGCCGCCCGGATCAGGTGAGAAGCAAACAGCCGGCCCACGCGGTTATTTTGATTATTGTAGAAATCTCCGCCGCCCGTTGCCGTTTGCTTTTTTCGGTGTTCGCTTCGGGTGTAGTCGCGGTAGAACCTGAAAAACTCGCTGCGCTCCATCAAACCCAGATCCATTGCCCGACGCCCGATCACCACCGGGCTGACCTTGAAGCGTCTGGCCAGACTCTCCAACGGCGCTTCGGCTTCGCCACCGGCAACTCCGCGCCAGACGGCCTGAATCTCGGCGGCAGGCACGAGGAACTCGGCCGCCGCCCGGTCGCAAAATTGCTCTACCTCCCCATCGCCCGGTTGCAGCCCCTTGAAGCCGGACAGGCCTTCTCCCGCATCGCCCAGCCACAAGTGCGCCAATTCGTGCGCGAGAGTGAACATCTGGGCGGACTTGGCGTCAGCCCCATTGACGAAGATCAGTGGAGCATGGGGGTCGCTCAGTGCAAAGCCGCGAAACTCGGTCACGTCCAGCTTGCGGCGAGTGTTGTTGCCGACAACGCCGTTGATGACCGCCATGACGCCGAGTCCTTCAATGGTTTTGCGCAGTTCGCCCACGGCTGCCGTCCAGTTGGGCGCCCGCCTCGCCCAACCGTCAACCAAGCCCAGCACGCGACGCATTTCCCGGCCGATGGCTGCCGGGGCGTCCGAAAGCGACGCGGCGCCGACAAAGGCCAATGGCTCTGCTTCTGCTTCCAGCCTCTCTTCCCGCAACCAGGCCTGCCGCCGTCGCATGAGGTGAACGGTATCCATCAGTTCCGGGCTGATGCCTTGGGCTCGTTGGTTTTCGACCATTCGGAAATCTGCGAACGGCAAGTCCATCGCCGGCGGTTCCGGCAGGAACAGAAACCCGTACGGCGTCCGCGTCTTTTTGGCGAAGTCTCGCAGCTGCCGCATCGTGGGCTGGATAGATGCGTTTTCCCAGTCCGCCAACCTCGGGAACTTGTCTTGCAGGTCGGCCAATCCAAGCCCGGCGCGCTCCCGAGCCCAGCAAAGCACTTTCGGACTGACGGCTACCCGAGTCATGTTGGCGTGTCGCTCATTACGTGGCTATCCACCAAATTAGCTCTTGGAAGAATACGCGAGAGGCATGCCCGTGTCAGGCTGGAACCAAGCCATGCGGAGAGTCTTGCCGCAGCATTTGAAGCCTGCGACGCAGGACATACAGCGTATCCTTGGAGCGGGGAATTACATGCAACAGTAGCCAACGGCGGGCAAAACTGTCACTTTACCAAGTTCAGGACATGAGTCCCGCTATCAGAATCGCTATGGCTCCGCCCGCAGCGGCAAGCAAGGGAACTACGATAGCCAGAAGATTGCTGCGCCACTCGGACTTCCTCTTCGGTCCAAACGGGAAGCGAAGTCGAAACATTGAAGTCGATCTTTATGCGCTTCCCATCCTTTTTCTTGGTTCCCCCGCACTGCTCATAGGCCTTGTTCAGCGCAACGCCGAATGGATCGTCGGGACTGTTCCTTACCCCTGTAATCAGAAAGCCCCTGTTCTCGTCCTTGACGAGAATCCTGTGTCCTTGCGAGCACCAGCCGCCAGTAGCGCCGCCACACACAATCCACTTGCAAACAACCTGTTCGTCATTGTTATTGCTCCCCAGTTGCGAATGGCCCTATCCTGTAGCCCATAAGTATAAGAGGGTTGTTACGCGCCGCGCCGGCTTGCATCGACGCACCCACAGCCCTCAGGGCGGGGCCGGGTTACCGCGATAGCTTTTCCGCCGCCCAGATGCAAGTTCCTGGCTCCAGGCGATAGAATGGGCGTTCGGCTCGGGGCGTGGCGCAGTCTGGTAGCGCACCTGCATGGGGTGCAGGTGGTCGGAGGTTCAAATCCTCTCGCCCCGATCCTGCTTTCCTGATCGTTCCGCCTATGCGTCAAGTTCTGCAACGTAGCTCGCTGCTGGTGCTGGTGGCCGCCGTTAGCGCAGCCTTTCTGCTGCTGCTTGCCGACCTGCTTCTGGCGGTGTTCTGGGCGGCGGTGCTGGCGGTGCTGTTCCACGGGCTGTACCGGCGCCTGCTGCCCTTCTTGTGGGGGAAGCCGGCGCTGGCCGCATCGGCCGTGCTGCTCGTCGTGGTGGGCGGCGTGGTTGCGCCCGTACTGTTGCTGGGCTGGGCGGTCGTGCGCGAGGCGAGCGTCTTTCATGCCGCGATAGAGCAGGGCGGGTTGGATCTCCTGGCCCCGCTGGACACGGTCGGCGCCTGGCTGCCCTGGGCCAGGGACTGGCTGGAGAACCTGGGAGTGAACCTCGATCGGGTTGGCGAGGGGCTGGCGTCGATGGCGGCAAACGCCGGCCGGTACGCGGCCACAGGTCTGGTGGCCGCCGGGCAGGGGGCGCTCAAGCTGATCCTTGAACTGGCCATCATGCTGTACCTGCTGTTCTTTTTCCTGCGCGACGGAGAGAAGCTGGTTGCCTTGCTGGTGCGGGTGCTGCCGCTGGGCGACGAGAGGGAACGCGAACTGTTCAACCAGTTTGCAACCGTCTCCCGGGTCAGCGTCACCTCCACCGCCGTGATCGGTCTGGCGCAGGGAGGACTGGGCGGTATTACGCTGGCGATACTGGGCGTTGGCAGCCCGGTCCTGCTGGGCGTGCTGATGGGGGTTCTGTCGATTGTTCCGGCCGTGGGACCAGCGCTGGTGTGGGCGCCGGTCTCGATCTGGCTGTTCGCCTCCGGGGCGTGGATCCAGGGCGTGATCCTGGTGGTCGTGGGCGTGCTGGTAGTTGGCCTGGCCGATAATTTTCTGCGGCCCATACTGGTTGGACGGCAGGCGCGCCTGCCCGATTACGTGGTGCTTCTTGCGATCCTGGGAGGGTTGTCCGTATTCGGCTTTTCCGGGCTGGTGATCGGGCCGGTCCTGGCGGCCCTGTTCTTCGTTTCCTGGCGCCTGTTCGAGGAGGAGTTTTCGCCTGCGGAAGCCCGGGATGAGCCGTGAACACACCGACGCTTGCCCGGGAGCTTGCCTCCATCGTGGGCAAGCGCCATTGCACTGACGATCCCCGGACGCTGCAACCCTTCCACGAGGAGCCGCGCGGCCTCTACCGGGGGCAGGCGGAGTTGCTGGTGGCGCCGGGAAGCGCCGGGGAAACGGCCCGGGTGCTGGCGTGCTGCAACCGGCGCGGCGTGGGCGTGGTGCCGGTGGGCGGGCGCACGGGCTTGTGCGGCGGCACGCACTCCCGCTCCGGCGAGTTGCTCCTGAGTCTCCACCGGCAGCGGCGGGTGCGCCGCATCGGGGCCGGGAGCCTCACCGCGGAGGCAGGTTGCGTGCTGGCCGCCCTGCAGCAGCGAGCCGCGCAGGCGGGCTACCTTTTCCCCCTGAGCCTCGGCTCCGAGGGCAGTTGCCAGCTGGGAGGGGTGCTGTCCACCAACGCAGGAGGCATCCATGTCCTGCGCCACGGCATGGCGCGGCGGCTGGTCCTGGGTCTGGAAATTGCGCTGCCCGACGGACAGCTGCTGGTCGACCTCAAGCCGATGGTCAAGGACAATACCGGATACGACGTAAAGCAACTCTTTATCGGATCGGAAGGAACCCTGGGAGTCATTACCGCGGCTACCGTGCGCCTGCCCCCTCGCCCGAAATCGCGGGTGACGGCGCTGCTGGGCGTCGCTTCCCCGGCTGATGCGGTTTCCCTGTGCCGCAACGCCCAGGCCACTCTGGGCGGCGAGCTCGACGCTTTCGAGCTGGTGTCCCACCGCGCGGCGAAAATGTGCGAAGAGTGGCTGGAAGGCGTTTTCATACCTTCGGCCATGGAAACGCCCTGGCTGCTGTGCATGGAACTGGCGGGAGACAGCGAGAATACCGTGCTGGCGGAAAGGCTGGCGGCCTTCCTGGAAGGCGCGTTGCAAGGCGGCGAGTTGCTGGATGCCGTATGCGCGTCCAGCGAGGCGCAGCGCGAGGCAATATGGCGGTTGCGGCACGGCGTTCCGGAGGCGGTGCGCCGATCCGGACCGGCGCTGCGCCACGATCTCGCCGTTCCGCCCGAGCGGATTCCCAAGTTTCTAGTATCGGCCCATGAACTGTGCCGGCAATACCTGCCGGAAGCGGAGCCGGCGCCGTTCGGTCACGTGGGCGACGGCAACCTGCATTATTCGGTGCCCTGTCCGGCGGGAACCAGACCGGAGACCTTCGCCCGGCGGGGCCGCGACCTCAGCGCCGCGCTGCGAGAGCTGGCCTGGTCGATGGACGGCAGTTTCAGCGCCGAGCACGGTGTGGGGCTGCTGCTGAGGGAAGAACTGGAGCGGCTGGGCGATCCGGTCAAACTGGGTGTGATGCGCGCGGTCAAGCGGGCACTGGATCCGCGGGGCATCATGAACCCGGGCAAGGTGGTGGCGCCATGAGCGCACCGTGGGTAGTGCTCAAGTTCGGCGGCGCGAGCGTGGCCAGCGCACAAGGCTGGGACACAATCGGACGCCTGATCCGCCGCCGCCAGGAGGAGGGCTTGCGACCGATTATCGTGCATTCGGCGGTGGCCGGCGTAACCGATGAGTTGAAGGCTCTCACCGAACTGGCGCGCCGCAACGAACATGCCGGGCGTGAGCAGGCGCTGGGGGAACGGCACCGCGAATTGGCCGGCAGGATGGGCATTCGCGATCCCGGCGCATGCCTGCAGTCCGAGCTGGACCGTCTGGCGCAACTGCTGCGAGGCATCGCGCTGACCGGGGAGGCGGGCTACAGGGCGCAGGTGAAGGTCCTGGCCCTGGGCGAACGTCTGGCTGGCCGGCTGGGCGCGGAAATGCTGTCGGCGCAGGGCGTCGGGATATCGCCGGTGAACCCCGCCTGCCTGCTGCGCGCCGAGGGGCGCGATGGGGCAAGCGAGCGCGACGCCCTGATGAACGCCGCCTGCGCCCCCGATGCGGAAGCGACCGCGCTGCTGGAAGGATTGCCGGGCGTGCCGTTGACCCAAGGCTACATTGCCCGCAATGGCGAAGGCGAGGAAGTGCTGCTCGGGCGGGGCGGCGCCGACATATCCGCGGCCGTGCTGGCCGCCTCGGTCGACGCCTGCCGGCTGGAAATATGGACCGACGTGCCGGGCGTTTTCAGCGCGGACCCCAAGGTGATCCGGGGCGCCCGTCTGCTGCGCGGCCTCAGCTACGACGAAGCGCAGGAAATCGCCACCTCCGGCGGCAGCGTGCTGCATCCGCTTTCCATTCCCCCGCTACGCGAACATCGCATTCCCCTCAAGGTGTGCTCCAGCCTGCATCCGGAGTTGCCGGGCACCCGCATCGGTCCCGCCGAGGGTACCGACGATGCGCAGGTGAAGGCCGTCATGGTGCGCACCGGCGTGCTCCTGGTCTCGCTGGAAACGCTGGGCATGTGGCGGCGGGTCGGCTTTCTTCAGCAGGTCTTTGCCTGCTTTGGAGATCTGGGGCTGTCGGTGGACCTGATTTCGACCTCCGAAAGCAACGTGACCGTTACTCTGGATACCGACTCCGAAGCGTTCACGCCCGCGCTCCTGGAGCGTCTGCGCTCCAGGCTCGACGATCTGGGAGAGGTGAGAGTCACCGCCAACACCAGCGTGGTCACGCTGGTCGGCAGGCGGATCCGCGCCGTTTTGCACGAAGTGGGGCCGGCTCTGGAGGCTTTTCGCGAGCAGCCGATCCACTTGCTGAGTCAGGCTGCGAGCGATCTCAACATCAGCTTCGTTGTGGATCCGGACCCGGCGCGACGGTTGGCCCAGAGCCTGCACGGACGCCTGATTGCGCCAGAGGCCGGCGATGAGGTCTTCGGCCCGGCGTGGGAGGAACTGATCCAGCCGGCGCCGGCAGCTCCTGCAGGAGCTCGGGCGCCATGGTGGGCCGGGCGCCGGGACGAACTTCTGGAGCTGGGCGAGAAACACGGCGCGGTATATGTGTACAGCCGCAAACAGGTGGCGGCCGCGGCGGCGCGGCTCGTCGATCTGGCCTCGGTGGACCGCGTGTATTACGCGATCAAGGCCAACTCGCACCCCGGCGTGCTGGAGTGCGCGCGAGCTTCGGGGCTGGAGTTCGAGTGCGTGTCGCCCGGCGAGTTGCGTCTGGTGCGCAAGCTGTTCCCGCAGCATGAAGCGCACCGGATCCTGATGACCCCCAACTTCGCTCCAGGATCCGAATACCGCGAGGCGCTGGAAGCGGGCGTGCGGGTAACGGTGGACCATCTCGGCGTACTGGAGCAATGGCCGCACCTGTTCGGGGGGCGCGACATATTTCTCCGGCTGGATCCGGGCGTGGGCCGCGGGCTGCACCGGCATGTGCGAACGGCGGGCGTACATTCGAAATTCGGAATCCCGCTGTTCGAGGCGGCGCGCGCCGCGAAGGCGGCCGCCGATGCCGGCGCCAGGGTGATCGGCCTGCATGCTCACATGGGCAGCGGCATCATGGACCCCGGCGCCTGGGTTCCCATCGCCGAGACGCTGCTGGACTGCCTGGATCAGTTCCCCGAAGCGCGCGTTCTCAACCTGGGTGGCGGGCTGGGGGTGCCCCGGCACGCGGGAGATCGGGGCCTGGATCTGGCCGCGCTGGATGCGGGCCTTGCGCGATGCCGCGACAGGGCGCCGCGCGAACTGGAATTGTGGCTGGAACCGGGCCGCTACGTGGTGGCGCCGGCCGGCGTCCTTCTGGCCCGGGTCACCCAAATCAAGGGGAAGGGCGGCGCCCGCTATGTGGGCGTGGAGACCGGCATGAATTCGCTGATACGCCCGGCGCTGTACGGTTCCTACCACGAGGTCTGCAACCTGAGCCGACTGGAGCGGCCGGCCACCCGGCTGGTGAACGTGGTGGGGCCGATCTGCGAGAGCGGCGATGTGCTGGCGCGCGACCGCATGCTTCCCGAATGTCGCGAAGGCGACATACTGTTGTTCGCCAATGCCGGAGCCTATGGGCGGGTGATGGCTTCGTGGTACAACCTGCGCGAGCCCGCCTGCGAGGAGATGATCGAGTGAGCAAGCCGCCCAATGCCGCTCCGGCGGACATCCTGCTGGAGCTTGAGAGAGTAATCCACTCGCGCCGCGAAGCCGCTCCCGGGGACAGCCATACAGCCCGGCTGCTGGGCGCGGGGATCCAGCGCGTGGCGCAAAAATTCGGCGAGGAGTCGGTGGAACTGGCTCTGGCCGCGGCCTCGGGCAACCCCGAAGAGGTGCGCGCCGAGGCCGCCGATGTGCTTTACCACCTTCTGGTTCTCCTCGAGGGCAGCGGTGTTTCGCTCTCCGCCGTGCTCGACGAGCTGCGCGCGCGCCGCTGGCGCACATCCAACGGCGGCCCCGGAGGGTAGCGTCTGCGACGAGCTGCGCGCGCCGCTGACGCCCCGGACCGGAGCGAGGGCGCCCTGTCTCTCCGCGGACCCAAAGCCCCTGGCTTCCCGCCGTCGTTCCCACCTGTGAAGTGCGCTATCGTTTGATTGTGGACGCCCGCATCGAAAACCTGCTTTCCCGTGTCATGGACCCCGAAATTCCGGTGCTGTCGGTGCTGGACCTGGGCGTGGTGCGCAAGGTGGAGGCAAGCGCCGGCCGGGTGGCGCTCGAACTGACTCCCACCTACACGGCATGCCCCGCCAACGAGGTAATCGAACGCCGGATTCGCGCCGCCCTGGAAGACGCCGGCTATTCGGTGGACATTCGCCAAGTGCTGGCGCCGCCGTGGACTACCGACTGGATCTCTCCCGCCGGCCGCAAGCGCTTGCGCGAAGCGGGCATTGCCCCTCCGAGCCGGCGCATGGAGGGAGCCGCGACGGCGGCCCGGCCGGCCTGTCCGCTGTGTGGGGCTTGCGAAACGGAGCGTATCAGCCAGTTCGGCTCAACGCCCTGCAAGGCCCTGCACCGCTGCCTCGCCTGCCTGGAGCCCTTCGACTACTTCAAGTGCCTGTAAGCGCGCATCCTTGTTCCCCGTTTCAGGCCCGGCCTCCCGAAAACGCCGCCGCGCTTCCTGTTTCCCCGACCGGCCTCGACTGTACCCGAGGCAGGCAGGCTCACCTGTTTCCGCGATACCTGCGGGAGCTATGGCAAGCCGTGCGCCTGCGCGCGCGCCGGCAGGCCGATGTCCGGGCATTTTTGGTCGCATACATGCAGGACGCACGCCTGCACACGCACCGGCAGGCCCCAGAGGACTTTTACGGGCCGGGCCATTTCAGAAATGCGCCTGTACGCGCACCGGCAGGCCGGCGGCGACGAGGTAGTCCTTGAGCGCGGGAATCGCGATTGCGCCGGAGTGAAACACGCTCGCCGCCAGTGCGCCATCCACGCGCGCCTGGCGAAACACTTCCGCGAAGTGTGCGGGCGCGCCGGCGCCGCCCGAAGCGATCAGGGGCACTCGGCAGCGCTCGCGCACGGCCGCCAGTTGCTCGATGTCGTAGCCCTGGCGCACACCGTCCCTGTCCATGCAGTTGAGCACGATCTCGCCCGCGCCCCGATCCTGGACCTCGCGGACCCAGTCCAGGGTGCTGCGGCCCGCCGCACGGCTGAGCGAAGGGTCGCCAGTGAGTTCGTGTACCTGCCATTGGCCGTCGCTGGCGCTGCTGTCGATGCCCACCACCACACACTGGGAGCCGAAACGCCGCGCCAGCTCGTCGATGAGGTCGGGGGCGGCGAGCGCCGGGCTGTTGACGGAGATCTTGTCGGCGCCGTTCATCAGCACGGCTTCAGCCGAAGCGATGTCGCGAATGCCGCCAGCCACGCAGAAGGGAATGTCCAGCGCCTCGGCCACACGCAGGACCCAGCCGCGGTCCACCGAGCGGCCGTGCGGGCTGGCCGTGATGTCGTAGAACACGATCTCGTCGGCGTGTTGCTCGCGGTAGCGGCGCGCCAGATCCATGATGCTGCCCATGGCCCGGTGCGCGCGAAAACGCACGCCCTTGACGACCTGGCCGTCGCGCACATCCAGGCAGGGGATTATTCGCCGCGCCAGTATCGCTGCGCCTCCCGGGCGGTGATCCGCCCGTCCAGAAGGGCCTTGCCGGACACCGCCGCAGCCACGCCGGTGTCGGCCAGCGCCCCGAGATCCTCGCTCCCGGAAACGCCCCCGGAAGCGATAAAGGACGCTTGCGGCGCATGGCGGACGCACCGCTCATAAAGGGCGGTGTTGGGTCCGCTCAACATTCCGTCGCGTCCGACATCGGTACACAGGAACCAGCTCACGCCCTGCTCCAGCAGGCGATCCAGCAGCGCCCACAGGGACAGCCCGCTGCCCCGGGTCCAGCCGTGCGTCAACACCTCGGGATCGGGCCCTGAGCGAACATCCAGGGCCGCCACCAGCGCGTCGCCTCCGTGCGCCTCCACCCAGCGCTGCGCGCGCTGCGGATGTTCCACCAGGGCGCTGCCCGCCACGGCCCGGCGAGCGCCGTTCGCAAAAACCGATTGCAGCGTCTCGTCGTCGCGAATCCCCCCTCCCACCTGCACCGCCAGCGGCGTTTCCTGCGCCACCCGCGCTATGACCCCGGTGTTTTCGCGCCGGCCCGAACGGGCGCCGTCGAGGTCCACTACATGCAGCGTGCGCGCCCCGAGGGCCGCCCACTTCTGCGCCAGCTCCAGCGGCGCCTCCGCGTAGGAAAAGACATCGTCGAAGCGCCCGCGGCGCAGGCGCACCACCTGACCGCCCAGCAGATCCACGGAAGGAATCAGTTCCACGAATGGGCAAGAAAGTTCCGCAGCAGGCGCTGGCCGTTCCGGCCCGATCTTTCCGGATGAAACTGTACGCCAAGGAAGTTGTTTCTCTGCACCACCGAGGCAAATCCGGCGCCGTGTTCAGTCTCCCCGACGCAGTTGGCGTGCGGCGCGGCGGCGTAGCTGTGAACGAAATAGAACCAGGCGCCGTCCGCGATGCCGTCCAGCAATTTCGACTTGCCACGCCGGACCACCCGGTTCCAGCCCATGTGCGGGACGGCGCAACCCGGCGAGGCTTCCAGCCGCTCCACACGGCCCGGAATCACCGCCAGACAGGGCGTGTCGTCCTCGCTGGAACCTTGGTGCAGCAATTGCATGCCCAGGCAGATGCCCAGCACGGGTTGCTCAAGGCAAGGGATCAGCCGTTCGAGCCCGGCCGCGCGCAGTCTGGCCATGCCGGAACCGGCGGCGCCGACCCCGGGCAGGATGACCCGCCCGGCGTCCCGGATCTCACCGGCATCGCGGGTGAAGCGAGCCTCGGCGCCGAGACGTTCCAGAGCAAAGCGCAAGGACGCAATGTTGGCCCCGCCGCAGTCCACCAGGGCCACCCTGGCGCTCACAGCACGCCCTTGGTGCTGGGGATGCCACCTTCTTCGCGCGCAATCGCCCCCCGCAGCGCCCGTCCCACTCCCTTGAAGCAGGACTCGATCATGTGGTGGGCGTTGTCGCCCCGCACGCGAATGTGCAGGGTGGCGCCGCTGGCTTCAGCCAGCGACCGGAAGAAGTGCTCCACCAGCTCGGTGGGCAGGCCGCCGACGCGCTCGCGGGGGAATCTGGCCTTGAACCGCAGCCAGGGGCGGCCCGACAGGTCGAGCAGGACCTTGGCGGAAGCCTCGTCCATGGGCAGTTCGAACGCGAAGCGGCCTATGCCGCGCCGCTCGCCCAGCGCTTCCTTCAGCGCGGCCCCGAGCGCCAGGGCGCAGTCTTCCACCGTGTGGTGTTCGTCCACCTCCAGGTCGCCAGCACAGCGCAGGGTGAGCGCGAAACCGCCGTGACTGGCAAGCTGTTCCAGCATATGGTCGAAGAAGCCGATGCCGGTGGCCACTTCCGCCGACGGCGGCGCGTCCAGATTGACCTCCACCCGAATGTCGGTTTCGCGGGTTGTGCGGCTCACGCGGCCGACGCGGGGCGCATCCACGATCTCATGCACAATCCGTTCCCAACTGCCGGGCTGGCCGGCATCGACGCGAAAACCGCGAATACCCAGGTTTTCTGCGAATGCAAGATCGCTGTCGCGGTCGCCGATCATCACGCTGGCGGCGCGATCCACGGGTCGCTCGCACATGTAGGCGTTGACCAGACCGGTGCGGGGCTTGCGGCATTCGCAGCCGTCCGCTTCGCGGTGCGGGCACACGAACACCTCGGCGAACTCGATGCCCTGGGACGCAAGCAGCGCCATCAGGAACTCGTGCGGGATGCGAAAGGCTTCCAGTGGGAAGGTCTCGCTGCCCAGACCGTCCTGGTTGCTGGCGATCACCAGCTCGAAACCGGCGTCGAGCAGGCGCCGCAGCGCCGGCACCACGCCGGACGCCAGACGCAGCTTCTCCAGGCTGTCGAGCTGCTCGTCGGGCGGCTCCCGGACCAGCGTGCCGTCGCGGTCCACGAAGGCGATGCGGGCGCTCATGCCGCGGCTCCCAGAACGGCCAGCAATCCGTCGTTTTGCTCCGGCGCGCCGAGCGTCACGCGCACGCAGGACCGCAGCGCCGGTTCGTCGGGAATCCGCCGCAGCAGGTAACCCCCTTCGCGCGCCCTGGCGGCAAAGGCGTCCGCGCCGGCCACTTTCAGGAGCAGGAAGTTGGTGTGGCTGGGATAGACGGCCTCGACCTGCGGGAGCTCGGCGAACCGGACGGCCAAGCGCTCACGCTCGCGAACGATGGCCGCGACCCGCTGGCTGGTTTTCTTCACGCTTTCGGCCCCAAGGGCCTTCAGCACGGCGTGCTCGCACAACGACGAAAAGCTGTACGGGGACTGTACCCGGCGCACGAGGTCGATGATTTCCGCGCAGGCAATGATGGCCCCGCAGCGCACCGCGGCGAGTCCCAGGGCCTTGGACAAGGTCCGGAGAACCACGACATGCGGATGTTCCGCAATCCAGTCGGCGCCAGGGTTCTGGTCTGCAAACTCGGCGTAGGCCGCATCCAGCACCACCAGCGACCGGCCGCGAGCAAATTCCACCAATTCCAGCACCTCGCCGGGATTCATCAGGTTCCCGGTGGGGTTGTTGGGCGAGCACAGCGTGAGGAGCTTGACGTGTTCGTTCCAGGCCGCCTTTACCGCCGGCGCGTCGAGAGCAAATCCGGCCCCGGCGCGCAGCGGAACCTCGATCACCTTCGCTCCCTGCAGACGACCATACCAGCGGTACATCTCGAAGGAAGGAGGGCAAAACAGCACGGCGTCCCGCCGCGCCTCGCAGAAGACGCGGTACAAGCAGTCGATGCCCTCGCTGCTGCCCCGCGTGACCGAGATTTCACCGGGCTCGACGCCGTAGTGCGCCGCCATCTTCCCGGCCAGGGCTTCCGGGTGCAACGGCGGGTAGAAGTTGAGTTTTCCGGGCGCCGGATCGTAATCCGGGGGCCACGGGAGTTCGTTGGCATGCATGCGCACAAGCAGCGGAGTGGTGGGCGCCATGTAGGCGCGACCCTGCTGCACCGCCTCCCTGGCCAATGATGTGATCCAGCTCATGCCCGGACCTGGGCCTGAGCCCGAAAGTCCGACCACTCCGGGGAACCGGGAATGCGTCGCTGTCGCTTTCCGTTCCCGGTCATTGCGCGGCGCCCCCGGCGCAGCGCGCTTCGGCGGCCCGCGCGTGCGCCTCCAGGCCCTCAAGCCGCGCCAGGGTGGCTATGGCGCCGGCGATGCTCTCCAGTCCTTCATGCGTGAGTTCCTGCACGCTGATCCGCTTGTGGAAGTCGTCCAGCGACAATCCGCTGGCCCAGCGCGCGCTTCCGTAGGTGGGCAGGACATGGTTGGCGCCATTGCAGTAGTCGCCGCTGGATTCCGGCGACCACGGTCCCAGGAAGACGGCGCCGGCATGGGACAGGTCGCCGAGCAGCGCTCGCGGTTCGGCGACCTGCAGCAAGAGGTGCTCGGGCGCGTAACGGTTAGCCACCTCGATGGCCGTGTCGAGAGAGTCCACTACCAGCAGCGCTCCCGACGAAAGCGACTTCTCCAGCACGGCGCGGCGCGGCAGGGTAGGCAACTGACTTGCGATTTCCTGCTGGACCTGTCCGGCGAATCCGGGGGTCAGGCAGAGGAGGAGGACATGGGCGTCTTCGCCGTGCTCGGCCTGGCTGAGGAGGTCCAGGGCAACATGCAGCGGGTTGGCGCTCTCGTCGGCGATCACCATCGCCTCGGTCGGACCGGCCGGCAGGTCCTGCGCCGGTCCCCCGGGCTCCATGGCCGCCTGACGCTTGGCGGCGGCCACCCAGCGGTTTCCCGGACCGAACAGCTTGTCGACGCGCGGGACGCTCTCCGTGCCGTAGGTCATGGCCGCTATGGCCTGCGCTCCGCCCAGTTTGAACACACGGTGCACATCGCAGCAGCGGGCCACGTACAGGACGGCAGGGTTGGCGTTTCCGTCTGCTGCCGGAGGGGTGCACAGGATCCGCAGCGGACATCCGGCCTGTTGCGCCGGCGCGGCCAGCATCAGTGCGCTCGAAGGCAGGGGAGCGCTCCCGGCCGGAACGTAAAGACCGACTGCCTGCAGGGGCCGGCGCCACTGCTCGCAGACAATGCCGGGCATGGGTTCCACGCGGCTGTTTTCAGGCCATTGCGCCGCATGGCAGGCGCGAATGTTCCCGAGCGCCGTTCGTATGGCCGCGCGTTCCTCCGGCGCCAAGAGTTCCGCCGCCCGTTCGATCTCGTCGCGACCGGCTTCAATCGAGTCGAGTTCCACACCGTCCAGCTCGGCTTCCAGACGCAGCAGCGCAGCATCGCCCCCGCGCCGCACCTCGTGCATGATTTCGCGGACGCGCGCCTGAAGGTGCGGGTCGGACGGCGCGGCGGGCCGCTTCAGGACGGCCTCGCGGTCGCGCTCGCCGAGCGATCCCCAGTGCAACAGCGGTGGCGTCGGTTTCATTCCAGCATCTTCTCCACGGGCAGCACCAGCACCGAACTGGCGCCCGCATCCTTGAGCGCCTCCAGGGTTTCCCAGAATACGCTTTCGCGACACACGGCATGGACGGCAACGCGCTCTTCGCTTCCTTCCAGGGCCATGATGGTGGGCGCCTCGGAGCCAGGCAACAATTCCGCAATGGTGCGCAGCGCCTCTCGCGGGGCGTGCAGCATGATGTACTTGGTCTCGCGCGCCTGCATGACGCCGGCGATCCGGCGCTTGAGCAGATCTACCCACTCGCGCCGCGCCGCGGGCGGGCGGGCAGGGCAGGCGAACAGCGTGGCCCGGCTTTCAAGGACCGTCTCGCCTTCGTCGAGCTGGTTGGCCGCCAGCGTCTTTCCACTGGACACCAGATCGCAGATGGCTTGCGCGCGCCCCAAACGCGGCGCCAGTTCCACCGCGCCGGAGAAGGGAATGACCTCGGCATCCACGCCCGCCCGGTCGAGAAACCTTGCGGTGAGCCTGGGGTAACTGGTTGCCACGCAAAGCCCGTTCAGGTCCGCAACGGTACTGGCTGCTCCCTCCCGGGGATAGGCCATCGACAGCCGGCAACCGCCGAAGTCCAGGCTTCGAACCGCCCGCGGCGCTGAATCGTCCGACTCGAGCCCCAGTCGTTGTTCCTCGGCCACATTCAGGCCTACAATGCCCAGGTCGCAGGCGCCTTCGCGCAGCAGCCCCGGGATTTCGTCGTCGCGCACCAGCACTGCGTCAACGGGCATGTTCTCCGCAACCGCGATCAACTGGTCCGGACCGCGCGTCAGCCGCAAGCCACAGCGATTCAGCAGCGCCAGGGAATGATCGGTGAGGCGGCCGGACTTCTGCACCGCGAACTGCACCCGCTCGCTGCGCTTCCACATCACGCCGTTCATCCGCTTGCCCCATCCAGGCGAGCAAGGACGGCATGGGCGAATTGCCCGGTGGAGACAGAGGGACCCTCGCCGGCAATGTCGGCGGTGCGGATGCCGCCGGCGACTGTAGCGCTCACAGCGGCTTCGACCTCGCGGGCGGCGGCCGGCGCCTCGAGGCTCAGTTCGAGCATCATCGCTACCGAAAGGATCATGCCGCAGGGATTCGCCAGATCCTTGCCGGCAAGATCCGGCGCGGTCCCGTGGACTGGCTCGTAGAGCCCCCGGTTGCCGCCGCCAATCGACGCCGAGGGCGTCATTCCAAGCGAGCCGGTCAGAACCGAGGCTTCATCGGTGAGGATATCGCCAAACATGTTTTCGGTGACCAGCACATCGAAGCCGGCAGCGTGGGTCAACAAGCGCATGGCCGCAGCGTCCACGAGGAGATGCTCAAGCACGAGATCCGGGAATTCATCGGCGACAAGCCGCAAAGCAACCGAGCGCCACAGGCGGGATGTCGCCAGCACGTTGGCCTTGTCGATGGAACACAGCCGACGCCTGCGCTGTTGCGCCAACCGCGCGGCATAGCGCACCACGCGCTCCACTTCTCCGCTGCTGTAGGCGCACAGGTCGGTCGCGGCGTGCTCGCCTTCCTGCTTGTCGCCGAAGTAGATGCCGCCGGTGAGTTCGCGAACCACGATCAGGTCCACGCCGGCAAGGGCCTCCGGCCGCAGCGGCGAGGCCTCGCATGCGCCCGGCAAGGGGCGGACCGGACGCAGGTTGGCGTACACGCCGAGCAGGGAGCGCAAATCCAGAAGGCCCTGTTCCGGACGCAGGGACGGGTTCGCAGGCGGGGGCCCCGGCAGCCCGACGGCGCCCAGCAGCACGGCATCGGCGTCCATGCAGAGGTCGCGCGTGGAAGGAGGCAGGGGAGCGCCGAGTTCCCGGAGCGCGGCGCCCCCGAACGGCGCTTCTTCGATTCTCAGGTCAAGCGAGTGGCGGGCGACAACAGAGCGCAGCACGGCCAGGCCCGCACGCATCACTTCCGGCCCGATTCCGTCGCCGGGCAAAACGGCAATGAGGGACGTCAATGAGCTAGCCCGGCTCTCTCACCGGATGCAGGTTCCGGGCCGGACTCCCGCTGTTCCCAGGCGCGGATCCGCTCCTCTTGGCGGAGCAGGTAGCCGAGTGGGTCCACGCCGTTCATCAGGCAGTAGCGAGCGAACGGATCGATTGCAAAGGGCGCCGGCGGGCCATGGGGCAGCTCCACGCGCATGTGTTCGAGATCGATTGCCACTTCCGCGCCGGGATTGTCCAGCAGCCAGCGATGCGGCTGCGCATCGATCACCGCCGCAACGAAACCGTTTTTCAGCGAATTGTTGCGAAAGATGTCGGCGATACGGGTGCTGATCACGGCGCGAAGTCCGCTGTCCAGCAGCGCCCATGGCGCATGCTCGCGCGACGAACCGCAGCCGAAATTGTCGCCCGCCACCAGAATGGTGCGGCCCTTGTTTTCCTTGCGATTGAGCACGAAGTCGGGATTGGGCTGCCCGTCCCTGGCGTAGCGCCAGTCGTGGAAGGCGGCGGCGCCCAGACCCTCGCGCCCGGTGGTGGTAAGAAAGCGCGCCGGGATGATCTGGTCCGTATCGATATTGTCGATATCCAGCACCATGGTGCGCGAAACAATGCGCGTGATCTTCTCCATGAATCGGTTCCGGGATCAGCGCTCCGTTAGTTCGCGCGGATCCGCCACCTGGCCACGTATGGCGGAAGCGGCGGCGGTCAGGGGGCTCGCCAGAACCGTGCGCGCGCCTGGCCCCTGGCGGCCTTCGAAGTTTCTGTTGCTGGTGCTTACGCACAGCTTCCCCTCCGGGACGGTGTCGCCGTTCATGCCGATGCACATGGAGCATCCCGACTCGCGCCATTGGGCGCCGGCGGCCCGGAATACCTCGTGCAGACCCTCGGCTTCGGCTTCGCGCTTGACCTGCTGGGAGCCGGGAACCACCAGCATGCGCACATTGTCCGCCACGCGCCGGCCACGCAAGATGCCAGCCGCGGCGCGAAGGTCGCTGATGCGGGAATTGGTGCAGCTTCCGAGGAACACCATGTCAACGCTGCGGCCCGCCAGCGGCTTGCCGGGTTCCACGCCCATGTAGGCAAGGGCCTTGTCGATTGCCGGATCGCCGCTGTCGGGCACCGGCTCGTCGATTTGCGCCGACATTCCGGGATGGGTGCCGTAGGTGACCATGGGCCGCAAGTCGCCGACCTCGAGGCCGAGCTCGCGGTCGAATACCGCCTCGCCGCGGTCCTCCAGCTTGCTCCAGCGTTGCAGCGCCGCGTCCCAGGCGGCGCCCTGCGGCGCCATCGGACGGCCATGCAGCCACTGGTAGGTGGCGTCGTCCGGGGCGATCATGCCGGCGCGGGCGCCCGCTTCGATGCTCATGTTGCACAGGGTCATGCGCTGCTCCATGGTGAGCGCCCGAATCGTCTCGCCGCGGTATTGCAGGACCCGGCCGGTGCCGCCGCCCACTCCCAGCTTGCGGATGATGGCCAGCGCCAGATCCTTGGCGGTCACGCCCGGCCCCAGCCTGCCGCCGACGTTGACCGCCAGGGTCCCCGGACGGCGTTGCAGCAGGCATTGCGTAGCCAGCACATGGCCCACCTCGGTGGTTCCGATGCCGAAGGCCAGGGCGCCGAAGGCGCCGTGCGTGCTGGTGTGGCTGTCGCCGCAAACCACGGTGTGACCGGGCCAGGTGGCGCCCAGTTCGGGTCCCACCACATGCACGATTCCCCGCCGGGGGCTGCCGATGCCGTGCAGTTCCACGCCGAATTCCCGGCAGTTCCCGATCATGGCGCGCACCTGGCTGGCGGCCTGCGGAAGCGCCACTTTCTCCAGCTCTTCCAGCGTGGCGGCGGGCTCGGTAGGGGTGGAGTGATCCACGGTCGCAAGCGTGCGGTCGGGCCGCCGTACCGGCAGCCCGTGGCTACGCAGCACATCGAAAGCCTGCGGCGTGGTGACCTCGTGGATCAGGTGCAGATCAATGTAGAGGACCGCCGGGGTGTCCTGTGTTTCCGGCGCCACCTCATGCGCATCCCAGATCCTTGCGAGAAGCGTTGGTTCGGGCATCCCGGTTCAGTCCTCCTTATCCGAATCCCGGAGTGGTTCCAGCCAACCGCGCGAGTCCTCCGTGCGCCCGTCGAACAACCCGAAGAACGCATCCTGGACCGCACGGGTCAACTCACCGGGTTTGCCATTGCCGATCGTGAGCCGATCCAGGCTGCGGACCGGGGTGATTTCCACTGCCGTGCCGGCAAGGAACACTTCATCGGCGATGTAGAGCACTTCTCTCGGCAGCGCTTCCTGAACCACGGTAATCCCGAGCCGCCCGGCCAGCTTGATCACCGTATCGCGGGTGATCCCCGGAAGGATGGAAGCGGAATAGGGGGGCGTGTACAGCTTTCCGGCCACCGCCACGAACAGGTTTTCGCCGGCGCCCTCGCTGACCAGCCCGTCGTGGGTCATCGCCAGGCCTTCGACATAGCCGTTCTGCTGCGCCTCCAGCGTCACCAGCACGCTGGACAGGTAGTTGCCGCCGGCCTTGGCCAGCGCCGGAATGGTATTGGGCGCCACGCGCTGCCAGGAGGTGCAGCACACATCCACCCCTTCGTCCGTGCCGCCCAGATAGGATCCCCATTCCCACGCGGCCACGGCAACATGCACCGGCACGTTTGCGGCGGGCAGGATCCTCAGATCGCCGCCGCCGCGAAAGGCGATCGGGCGTATGTAGGCGCCATCTAACAGTCGATTTCGGGCGATTACCTGGTGGCAGGCGGCATTGATTTCATCCGGCGTGCATGGAATGGCCAGCCGGTAGATCTTCGCCGAGTTGTACATGCGCCGGGTGTGCGCACGCAGGCGAAAGAGCACCGGACCGAGGTGGCTCGCGTAGCAGCGTATGCCCTCGAACACCGAAGTGCCGTAATGCAGGGCGTGGCTCATCACGTGTGTCTGGGCTTGCATGTACGGCTTCAATTCGCCGTCATGCCAGATCCATTCGGAGTGTTCGCTCATGGCGTGGGGTCTCGTGCGCGGAAACGAAAGGCCGCAGGCGTCGCTGCGCCGGGATTTTACGGCCCGAACTGCCGGCGCGCACCCGGCGCAGCCGACTGGCCCGATGCGATGCTCGCCTGCGCCCGCAGGGCGCGGTTCAGGACTTCGAGCAACGCCTGCGCGCCAGCCTCCACAATATCGGTGCTTACGGCGCGGCCGCGATAGAAGGATTCTCCCCAGCGGGCAGTGACCGTGGCCTCGCCCTGGGCATCTTCGCCGGTGGTGACGCTGCGCACCTCGAAATGAGTCAGCTCGACGCTCATTTCGGTGGCGCGCTCCAGCGCCTTGAAGGCGGCGTCTATGGGACCGTCGCCCACGGCCGCCTCGTCGCGCTGCGCGCCGTCCTGATGTTCGAGCCGCACGGCAGCCACCGCCAGCGTGCTGCCCCCGGTGTTGATGCGCAGTTCGCGCAATCGCCACGGCCCGCCCGCGCCGCCGTCGCGATGCACGATCAGCGCCTCGATGTCCGCATCGAACAATTCCTTCTTCCGGTCCGCCAGCTTCTTGAATTCGATAAAGGCCTGATTGAGCTGTTCCTCGCTCATCTCGAAACCCAGTTGGCGGGTTCGGTCGCGGAACGCATGCCGGCCCGAGTGCTTGCCCAGCACCAGATTGGTGCGGTGCATGCCCACTGACTCGGGACGCATGATCTCGTAGGTTGCGGCATGCTTGAGCATCCCGTGCTGGTGAATCCCGGCCTCGTGCGCGAAAGCGTTCTTTCCCACGATGGCCTTGTTGCGCGGCGTGTGCATGCCGGTGACGCTGGACACCAGCCGGCTGGCCGGGTACAGCCCCGTGGTTTCGATGTCCGTGTCCACGTCAAAATGATCCGCGCGCACCTTGAGCGCCATCACCACCTCTTCCAGCGAACAGTTGCCGGCGCGTTCGCCGATGCCGTTGATGGTGCATTCGATCTGCCGAGCGCCGCCGGCAACGGCAGCCAGACTGTTGGCCACCGACAAGCCCAGGTCGTCGTGACAGTGAGCGCTCAGTACCACATTCTCGACCCCGGGCACGGTAGCGCGCAGATGCTCGAAAAGCGCCTGGAAATCCGCCGGCACCGCGTAGCCTACGGTGTCGGGAATGTTGACGGTGGTGGCGCCGGCCTCCACCACCGCAGTCACGACTTCGGTGAGGAACTCGGGTTCTGTCCGGGAAGCGTCCTCGGGCGAGAACTCCACATCGTCGCATGCTTCCCGCGCCATGCGCACCGCCTCGACGGCGCGCCGCACGATTTCGTCACGGGCCATTTCCAGCTTGAACTTGCGATGGATCTCGCTGGTCGCCACGAACACATGGATGCGCTTTCGCGCCGCAGGCTCCAGGGCCCTGGCCGACTGCTCGATATCGCCCTCGTGGCAACGGGCCAGCGAGCAGATGGTGACCCCCCGAATTGCACGGGCGATTTCGCGCACCGACTCGAAGTCGCCCGGCGAAGCCGCGGCGAAGCCCGCCTCGATGATGTTCACACGCATGTCCCGGAGGGTTTGCGCCACCTTGAGCTTCTCGCGCAGCGTCATGCTGCAACCCGGCGCCTGTTCGCCGTCCCGCAAGGTGGTGTCAAAGATGAGCACACGATCCCGGGTGGTTTGCTGGTTCATTTTACGACTCTCATGCCATGCAAGGCGGTTTGGTTTGCGCCCCATACTAAAAAACCCCGCTCCGATAACCGGTCAGCGGGGTTTTATAAGGAGGGCCTTGAAACTGCTCGGGCCCTATTCCTTACCCCGCGTTCGGTGCTCCGCAAGCAGCGCGAGCGCAGCCGTATGCAGGCCGCCGGCGGGGGCGACAATGCGGAGAATGGACCGGCCTGTTCCCATGGGATGGGATTATGCGCCTCGCCGGCGTGATGTCAAGTGGGCGCCGGTCCACAGCAATTCCCGCCAAGCGCGACAATGCTCGAAAATCAGCTCCGGTCCAACGCCTGAATAGTCACAAGCTTGGGTATCCGGCCCTGAACGAATGGCTCTGCGTCATTAGCGGGAATTGCTGGCCGGTCCACTCGATTGAGGCGGTCCCGGTTTGTCGGCATGGCGCAACGTCGCCCGTGTGCGCTGTTGGATGAGCACATTCTTCCCGGCGCCCTTCCCGGCGGCGACAACAGGCGGGGTGGCCGGGCATGGCGAGGCGATGCAGGTTGCGGTGTAAACTTGGCTCATCGACATGCCTCGCGCGAACTGTCGGCCGGCGCTCCGGCGATCGAAGCCGGAATCTCCACTGCATCTGCGGGCAGCGCCCGTTGGGCTCACCTTGCTGTATGCGTGAGCGAGGGTTCATTACCGCAGGTGGTTGCGTATCATGTCGCTGGCGACAACAGACGGTATGGCGGGAACGAACAAGAGACTGAAGACTGCGGCCGAAAGCTACTTCATTGACTTGGGGCGGGTTCGTGCGTCCGGCGGCGGCGCCCCCGAGCTGTCCAACTACACCGCGTTGGTCAATCTCCTGAACGCGGTCGGTTCGACGCTCAAACCCAGGGTTTTTTGTATCGCCTCTCTGAAGAACCTTGGTGTGGGCTTTCCCGACCTGGGCCTTTTCACAGCGAGACAGGTGCAGAAGGGCCAACCACACGAGGGACA
This sequence comes from Gammaproteobacteria bacterium, assembly GCA_965115835.1. Lineage (GTDB taxonomy): Bacteria > Pseudomonadota > Gammaproteobacteria > Steroidobacterales > Foliamicaceae > Foliamicus. The sequence continues at coordinate 586,951 of OZ220471.1, read as the reverse complement.
AGTTCCCGAGCGCGGCGTGATCGAGGTCAAACCGGCTGGCGACGACGCCTGGCTGACGGCCTCGGGCGATCAGGTCTCCCGTTACTGGGGACGATATCGTCTGGTGCTGGTGACCAATCTGCGCGACTTCGTATTGCTGGGCGAAGACGCCGCCGGGCGCCCTGCAAAGCTCGAAACCTTCCGGCTGGCGGAGAACGCAGAAGACTTCTGGCGCAGTCTGGAACGGCCCCGCACCTTCGCTCACGAGAAAGGCGCAGGCCTGGGCGAGTACCTTGCTCGCGCCCTGTCGCACCGCGCCGTGCTGGCCGAACCGAAGGATCTGGCGTGGCTGCTGGCCTCCTACGCCCGCGACGGCCTCGCGCGGGTCGAGGCGGCGGGGGACGCGCCACAGCTTGCGGCGGTGCGCTCGGCGCTGGAAGAAGCGCTCGGCGTGCGCTTCGAGGGCGAGAGCGGCGCGCGCTTCTTCCAGTCGTCGCTGGTGCAGACCCTGTTCTACGGCGTATTCTCGGCCTGGGTGCTGTGGGCGCGGCAGATCCCGATGCCGGCAGGCCGGTTCGACTGGCGCAAGGCGGTCTGGCATCTGCGCGCGCCGGTACTGCGGGCGCTGTTCCAGCAGCTCTCCGACCCCGGTCGGCTGCAGCCGCTCGGGCTGGTTGAAGTGCTTGACTGGACGGAGGCGGCGCTCGACCAGGTGGATCGCGCCGCCTTCCTCTCCCGCTTCGGCGAAGGCGAGGCAGTGCCCTATTTCTACGAGCCGTTCCTCGAAGCCTTCGATCCCGCGCTCAAGAAGCGGCTCGGCGTCTGGTACACGCCGGCGGAAGTGGTGCGCTACATGGTGGCGCGGGTGGATCAGGCGCTGAAAAACGACCTCGGCATTGCCGGCGGGCTGGCCGACGAAAACGTATATGTGCTTGATCCGTGCTGTGGCACCGGAGCCTATCTGGCTGAAGCGCTGCGCCGCATCGCCGCCAATTTTCAAGGGCAGGGCCTGGGCGCGCTCGCCGGGGCACGGTTGAAGGAGGCGGCAATGAAGCGTGTGTTCGGCTTCGAGATCATGCCCGCTCCCTTCGTCGTTGCGCATATGCAAGTGGGGCTGACCCTGCAGGAACTCGACGCGCCGCTCGCCGACGACGATACCGGGCAGCGGGCCCGGATATTCCTCACCAACGCGCTCACTGGCTGGGAGCCGCGCGCCACCAGACGACTGTCATTCCCCGAGTTTGAAGAAGAGCGTGACCGGGCGGATCAGGTAAAGCAGCACGAGCCGATTCTCGTTATCCTGGGCAACCCGCCCTACAACGGCTTTGCCGGCATGGCGATGGACGAAGAGCGGGAACTCTCCGAAGCCTACCGGACGACGAGGCGGGCGCACCATCCCCGGGGACAGGGATTGAACGACCTCTATGTGCGCTTCTTTCGCATGGCGGAGCGCCGTATCGCGGAGGAGACGGGCCGGGGCGTCGTCTGCTTCATCTCCAACTACTCCTGGCTCGACGGACTTTCCTTCACCGGCATGCGGGAGCGCTATCTGGAGGCGTTCGACGCGGTGCGCATCGACTGCCTGAACGGCGACAAGTACAAGACCGGCAAGGTTGCGCCGGACGGCTCGCCCGATCCCAGCATCTTCTCCACCGAGAGCAATCCGGTCGGCATCCAGGTCGGAACGGCGATCACCACGCTGGTGCGCAAGGCGGAGCACGAGGCGGCCGGTACCGTCGGCTTCCGGCATCTGTGGGGGCAGGCCAAGCGTGCGGAACTGGTCGAAACGGCGGAAGAGGCGCCGGAAGCGCTCTACGAGGAAATCAAGCCGGTGTTGCCGCTCGGCTTGCCCTTCGTGCGAGCGACGGTCAGCGCCGGATGGTTCGACTGGCCGTCGCTGCCCGACTTGTTCCCGACATCCTTTCCTGGCGTGAAGACCAGCCGGAACGGCTTCCTGATCGACACGGATATCGACCGACTCCAGGAGCGTATCGAAAATTACTTCGACGCCAACCTGAGCCACGAGGAAATCGCCCGGCGCTACCCGGCGGCCATGACCGATGCCGCGCGCTTCGAGGCTCGTCGGGTGCGAGACATGCTACTCAAGCGCGGCGGCCCGGACGAAGCCGGTTTCCTTCGTCACGCCTACCGGCCTTTCGATATCCGCTGGCTTTACTGGGAAGCGGATGGTGGATTGCTTGACCGCCCGCGCCCCAGCTACCGGCAGCATGTGTTCGAGGGAAATGTGTGGATCGAGGCGCGCAAACGCGAAGCGAAGGAAGACTTCTCGCGTGGAACCCTGGTTCGCTGTATGGCTGACAACTTCGGCAACGGGCTTTCCAGCTACTTCCCTGTTTATCTTCGCAGCGACGTTATGGACAATAATGCGGCTTGCGGGCGTTGCGCCAATCTTTCGGCCACTGCGCAACACTATCTGAACCGCCTCGGCCTTGATGTGGAAGACCTGTTCCACCATGTCCTCGCCACCCTGCACGATCCCGTCTGGCGCGAGGCCAACGCCGGGGCCTTGCGCATGGAGTGGCCGCGCATTCCGCTGCCGGGCTGGCCGGACGGCAAGGCGGCTGGTGCTGCCGGGGAACTCGTCCGGTCGGCGGCGCACGGGCGCGAACTTGCCGCGCTGCTCGATCCCGAAACGCCCGTTCCCGGCGTGACGCAGCCGCCCCTGCGCCCGGAGCTGGCCGCCATCGCCGTCCCCGCCACCGTGAGCGGAGGCAACATGGCGGGCGACGACTTCGCGGTAACGGCGGGATGGGGCCACCACGGCCAGGGCGCCGCCGTGATGCCCGGCCCGGGCCACGCCGTCGAACGCGCCTTCACCCCCGACGAGCACGACGCCATGGGGGACACACTACACACCCTCGGCAACTCTCAGGCGAACCGCCCCCAAGCTGGCTTGGCGACCTTCGACATCCATCTCAACGGCGAGGCGTACTGGCGCAACATCCCTGCCGCCGTGTGGACCTACCGCCTCGGCGGCTATCAGGCGCTCAAGAAGTGGTTGTCCTACCGGGAGCGCTCCGTTCTCGATCGCCCCCTGCTACCCGAGGAAGCGCAGCACTTTTCCGACACTGCCCGGCGGATCGCGGCAATCCTCCTGCTTGCAGGAGCCCGCATCGGGCGTTCCGGCGCCGGCGTGTCGTGAGCTGAAACCCGGGATCACCCCATATTTCGGTATACACTGTGCCTGGCGTCTGGTATACACTGTGCCGCGCATCTGGTATATGCGGTGCTGCCATCAGGCTTTGTTGCAAGACTTGCGCAAGCTTTCGTTGACAGCACTCGCATGATCCTGCCGCTCAACCAGGGCGCCATGTTTCATTGCTGCGGTGAGATGCCCGGAGTACTGGAATGCAACCAACAAGGGAGATGAAAACATGAAATCCGCACGTATCCTGGCGCCATGCGCAGTCGCGCTGTGCGCGTCGCCCGCCGCATGGGCTGAAGAAGAAATCACCGAAGAGATCGTCGTCACCGGCATACGGGCGAGTATTGAAGCGGCAACCGACGCCAAGCGGAATGACGCTCGGATCGTGGATGTCGTGGTTGCCGAAGATATCGGCAAGTTGCCGGATAACAACATTGCCGAGGCATTGCAGCGCATCACGGGCGTCTCGATCGCCCGCGACTTCGGAGTGGGCTCCAGGGTCTCCATACGCGGGTTGTCGCAGAACCGGGTGGAAATAAACGGTCGCTCCACCCTGGGGGATGGACGCGATGGCATCGACTTCCAGGACTTCCCATCCAGCTTCCTGTCCGCGGCGGAAGTGATCAAGAGTCCCACGCCGGACATGATCGAGGGGGCTCTGGGCGGAACCATCAGCCTCCGGACCCTGCGCCCGCTGGATTTGCGGTCTCCCGTCATGGCATTGAGCGCGGACTACGAACATGCGGACAAGACGGAAGAATGGGCGCCGATAGCCAACGTCTCGGCCGGCAACTCCTGGGACCTTGGCGAAGCAGGCACATTCGGGGCGATGGGTACGTTTTCGTACCAGGATCGCGAAATCCGCCAGGACGAATTCAAGAACCGGGTCCGGCTTTATGACGAAGACGTGAACGGATTGAGCGCCAACACGCCAAGCGGTCGATTTGCCGTTCGGGAACAAAACACGGTCGAGCAATACGTGGAAGAGCGCAAACGCGCCGCGCTGAATCTCTCCCTGCAGTGGGCGCCGGTATCCGCAAGGGGAAATTTCTACCTGGATCTGAATTTCACCGACCGATCGGGAGGGCAAGAGGGCAGTTCCATCCTTGACGTTGGCGGCGCCAGGACCTATAGCACCGGCACTAGCCAGGATTCCAGCGGCCAGGTGAACAACTTTTCCCTCGCCGGCGCCTTTGTCATTCCAAAAACCTGGAGCGACTTCCGCGAAACGGAATCGTATTCCCATGCATTCGGCGGCGAGTGGGACTTGTCGGAATCGATCACGGTCTCCGGCGAATTTGCGATGGGATCTTCCGAAAGCTACCGGCCGGATTCCGAATTCAATCTCCGCCCTGTCAACAGGACGAACTGGAAAAGATGGGCTGCGCAATATACTCCGGGCGCAAGCAGCTACGATGGCGACCGCAGCGCATTCGGTCTTCGCCATACCATCGACGCCGCCTTCAACCAATCGGGAGACAAGATTCCCAGCGTGGTCTACTCCGACCCGCAAGCGCTCCTGAACCCCGAGAATCTGGCCATTCGCTCTTTCCGCCACGACGATATCCGTACCAACAACGACGAGACTGCCGTTCGATTCGACATGGACTACAAGAGTGCGTTTGGCCTGGAATTTGTTTCCTCCCTGAAAGCAGGGGTCCGCTTTACCGACAACGACTATCAATTCAACCAGCGGCGGTTACGGCTGGACAACCTGTACCGGCGCGTACTCATGGATGCGGGTCTTGCCACGGAAAGACCGTACGTCGTATGGATTGACGACTTCGAACAAATGTTCCCCGGAACCTTCGAGACGGTCAGTCATCCGAACTCTTTCGACCAAACCGGCCTTTCCGGCCAGATGGACTTGCTGAGATACCGGATTTACCGCGGCGACCTGCTCACGGATCCGGAAGGCGCTTTCGAACGAATCCAGCAGATGCTTCAAGGCACCAACCATGCGGTCACGGGCAGCCTGGATGACAATCTGGCGATCCAGGAAGGCGCCTTCCGGGACATCACGGAAGAAACCGCCGCAATCCATGTGTCGGCGGCGCTGGATTTCGACAGGCTTCGGGCGGTCGTCGGTGGCCGCTATGTTCAAACGGACATCGAATCCACTGCTATTGTCGATGGCGACCCTGTCAAGGGCGATCACGACTATACCGACTTCCTGCCAAGCCTGAACGTCACCTGGGACGTTACAGGGAATACGATTGCCAGATTCGCAGCAGCCAAGGTGATGCGGCGCGCAGACTACGAAGAGCTGAGCCCGGCCTTCGTGGTGAACGGCGCAATCTGGGCTGCCGAACAAGGTGCGCTCGACCTGGATCCATACCGCGCTACCCAGTACGACCTGTCGGTGGAGCACTACTTCGGCGAAAGCAATCTGGTGTCGGTTGCCGTGTTTTACAAGGATGTCGAATCCTTCCTGACGGGAACCACCAGTTGTGTGGCCAGTTCACTCACTTCGGGCCAGCAAGTTACCGAATGGGAAAACATCTGCCTGCTGACCACTGCGGGCGCCAGCAGATCCGAGCTTGTGTACTCCACCCTGGAGGATTTTGCGGATGCGCCCGATCCCGACGCCGCCGGCTTTGCCTTCACGGCGGCTCGAAGGGATGCTGGCCTTACAGGCATTGCCACCAGCCGCGTGTCCAATGGTGAAAACGGCGCCGTCAAGGGTTTTGAAATCGGTTACCAGCACCATTTCGACTTCCTGCCCGGCTTCTGGTCCGGTTTGGGCGCGGGCCTGAACTACACCTATGCCGACAGCGAGCAGCCGAATGGAAACATGCTGCTGGACATCTCGGAAAACACGTTCAACGCTCAGCTGTACTGGGAGAACGACACCTTTCAGGCGCGACTTGCGTACAACTTCCGCGACCGCTACCTGGATACCGAAGAAGAAACCCGCATAACAACGGTTGGGGGCCTGGCATTGAACAGTTCAACCAACGATGAGACCTCGCCCCTGTTCGACCCCACAGCCGGGAACAACTACCACGACGACAGGGGGCAGCTCGATTTCTCGGCAAGCTGGAACGTGCTAGACAACACTACCGTGGTCGCCAACGTCATCAACCTGCTGGGCGAACCCTCCAAATTCGTCACCGAGCTGGGGAGCCCCTGGTATTACATCGAAGCCGACCGTCGCATCAGCCTGGGGGTTCGCACCAAGTTCTGACCCGCATCTCTCACCGGGATCGCGGCGTCGCGGCAGGCGGCTCAGGACAGCGGGTCGAGTTTCCCGGCCAGGGCGTTGCTTACGCGCGCCACCAGCGCCCGGCCACGCTCGTCGAGCAGCTGTTGCTGGCGGGCGTCGGGCTGGAATGCGGCGATTTCCTCGCTCACGCTCAGGCCGTGGCGCTCCAGCACCGCTTCCAGCGCAGCGACGCGGTCGATCAGGACATACAGCTCGTGAGTCAGCGTGAGCACTGCCTGACCCACGCCTGCGATGTCTTCCGGGGCCAGATCAGGGCGCTGCAGGGGATCGAAGGCTTCGGGGCCGCCTTTCATGCGGGCTTGCGCGCAGTGACCACGTAGGGGTAGCCGTTATCGCCCAAGGGCCGGCCGGCCGCCTCCTCGAAGCCTGCGTCCTCGAGTGCGGCCACCAGGTCCAGGCTCGCGGATTCCCGCCAGAACGGCTCGCCGCCGTAACGGGCCAGTTGGTCCGCACGCCACTCGTCGAGCCTGTTCATGTCCGCATAACGCGCGACATCGCTCATCAACAGGTCGCCGCCGGGTTTCAGCACCCGACAGGCCTCGGCAAATGCGGCGCGGACCGCGGCGGCGGGCATTTCGTGCAGCAGGATGTACGAGGTGACCAGATCGAAAGCTCCATCTTCGAAACCGGTGTCTTCCGCGGCGCGCAGATACAGGCGCCAGCAATAGCCAAGCCGGTTGCCCGTGCGCCGCGCGTGCTCCAGGGTCCGGATCGAAACGTCCACCCCGGTGATCTCCGCATTCGGGTAGGTCTCGGCCAGTGCGCGGGTGAAATGCCCGGTGGAACAGCCCATTTCAAGAATTCGGCTGTAGCTGTCCCCGGGCGCCAGCCTGGCCACCATGCGCCGCTGCCTGAAGATGCCGCCCGGATAGGTGGCGTCCACGATCAGGCGGTGAATGATCTCTCCATGGATGAATCCCATGCAGGGATGGCCGTCCCAGCCGCCCCGGGTGCGATGGATTTCCACTCCGTCCCAGTACCCGGGGGGCGTGAAGCCTTCGTCGGCGAACAGACGGGAAGGGCCTTCGTCGTAACGGGCCAGCAGTTCGACCGTTTCCGCCCCGAGTTCCTCGAACGCGCCCACCGCAATCAGGCCATGCTGGCGCGAATGCCACTCGCCAATGGCCTGCTGCACCCGATAGGCGGGTACCTGGGACAGCGCCTGCGTCACCACCTGGTGGCGTTCGTCGAGGTCATCCGGCAGGGAATCGTCGTCCGGGAAACATGCGCTTAGTTCCTTCTGAACGCACTGGCGCGTTCCGGAAGTTCCATGGAAGATATGGGCGAGAAAGTCCACCGAAGCGCGACCACGCTGCCGTAGCCTCGGCTGCAGACCGCCGTTCAAGAGCATGATCCCGCGGCCTCGAAGCTGAGCAGACTCTTGTTGTCGAGACGGTAGCGAGCCGGCAGGCGCATTGCCGCACACCCCTTGTCCGCAAACAGGCCAGACAACCAGACCCGAAGACCCCGGAGGGCGGCGGGGCCTCGCCGCAAGCGGCGTAAACGGCGGCGCCCCGGGGTGCGCGGATGCCCCGCGATATCCGGATGTCTCACCCGCGGGCGGAAAATCGTTGTCCCGCCTGTGGTCATTTCTTCAGGCGCTCCTGCAGCGCCGCCCCGTGGATCATGGCCCTCATGTGCGGCGTGGCGAGCAACGATTCCGGAAAGCTGGGCGGCGGCGGCGCAAGCGCGTCCAGTTCGGAAAGGGTTTCTTCGTCCAGACGGAGATTCACCGATTCCAGATTCTGTTCAAGCTGTTCCGGATTGCGCGCGCCCAGAATCGGGATGACCTTCGCGGGGCGATGCAGCAGCCAGGCAATGGCGAGCGATGCGGGGGCGCAACCCAGCCTGCCGGCGACCTTCTGCAGACCCTGCGCCACCTTCAGCTTGTGTGGCGCAAGCAGGCGGCGGCCCGCCGCCCCGTCCAGACGCCCCTCGCCGGTAACGGCGCCGTTCGCGCCAACGGTGTATTTGCCTGTGAGCGCGCCGAACAGCAGCGGGCTCCAGGCCGTGATAGCCATGTTCTGAAACCCGGCCAGCGGGAAGAATGCGTTCTCGATGGTGCGTTCGGCCAGGTTGTACTGCAGCTGCAAGGCAGTGAACCGGGTCCAGCCGCGCTCCCCGGCAGCCGCATTGAGTGCGGCCACCCACCAGGCGGGCGCGTTGGATATGCCGATGTGCAGGATCTTGCCCAGACGCACCTGATCGTCGAGCGCGCGCATGATCTCGAGCGGCGGCGTCAGGCCATCGGCGGCATGTACCCAGTAGAGGTCGAGATAGTCGGTCTTCAACCGCTTTAGACTGCCCTCCAGGGAGCGCACCATGTTGCCGCGATGGTTACCGCCGGCATTGGGGTCGTCCGGATCGGTATTCAGCGAATACTTGCTGGCCAGCACGATGCGCTCGCGATCCCGGCCCATGAAGCGTCCCAGCATGCGCTCGCTTTCGCCCATGCCGTACATGTCGGCGGTATCGATGAAATTGCCGCCAGCCTCAAGAAAGGCGTCATAGACCCCGCGGCAATCCTTCTCTGCGGAATAAAGGTGAGCCGTGCCCCCGAAAGTCATCGCGCCCAGGCACAGTTCGGAGACGCGCAGGCTGCTGGCGCCCAGAAGTTCGAGTTTCATTTGCGGTTTGCTCCCGGCGCCTGCTGCTCGTTACCGGCCGGCTCGCGCGCCATCTGGTGGTACTGGGGATTGGGGATCATGCCGGTGGCCATGGCCAGCCGGTTGCTGAAATTGAAGAACCCGGTCACGGCCGCAATGTCGAAGATGTCACGCTCGCCGAAGCCGGCTTCGCGCAGCCCGGCGCGATCCCCGTCCCCGATCCGTTCGGGACTGACCGTGGCCTTCCAGGCAAAATCGAGCATGGCCCGCTGGCGAGGCGATATCCGGGCTTCGCGGTAGTTCATCACCAGCGCTTCCCCCAGCAAGGGGTCAGCCGATAGCTGGCGCACTGCCGCGCCGTGCGCCACCAGGCAATACAGGCAGCGGTTGGCGGAGGACACGACCACGGCGATCATTTCCCGCTCCAGCTTGTCGAGACCGGAATCCGCCAGCATGAGCTCGTCGTAGTACTCGCGAAAGACGCGCAGTTTCTCGCCGGAGAACGCATGCGCAACCAGCACATTGGGCACGAAGCCCAGCTTCTCCTCGCACAGCGCCAGATAGTCGCGCAGATCCGCGCTCAGGTCCTGCCGCTCAAGCGGCGGGATCTCCAGAGCCATGATGTCGCCGCAAATACTCATGTCGGCTCCTGCCGTCTGGCGGCAAATTCGGCCTTGCCGGCAAGAATGAGGGCGTACACCTCACGGGCCCGTCCCCCGATGCGTTCGAGCAGCTTCTCGTGCGAACCCTGCGCCGCTTCGCGCCACAGCAGCTCCTGTTCGTCAGTGAGTGTGTAGAAGGCAACCCTGCCGGCCTCCTGCCACTCGCGTTCCTGATCCGCAATGACGCGGCGCACGATGTCGCGATTTTCCTGTTGTTCGTCCAGGGCCTCTTCGAGCACCCGGCGCGCTCCCTCCGGCAGGGCCTCGTACCAATCCGAGTTGGCGAACTGCACACCGGAATCGTAGGCGTGAGTGGTGAGCGCGTAGTGCGGCGCTTCGGCGGCGATCCCCGAGAGCAGATACTGCCCCACTCCGCTTTGACCGCAATCAACCAGACCGGTCTGCAAGGATTGCAGCGTTTCATCGAAAGACAGGGGGATGTTGTCCGCGCCAATCGTGGCTGCAAAAACCTGCGAGGCAATCGCGGTGGAGGCTCGCATCTTTACCCCCCGGAACTCTTCCGGCTCCAATCTGGGTTCGCGGCAATAGACATGGGTCCATCCCACCTCGCTCCACTGGATGAAGGTCAGGCCCTGTTCGGCCAGCATCTCGGTAAACAGGGGGGTCAGGTAGCGGTCGGTAACAAAATCGGCCTCTTCATGGCTCTCGAAAAGATACGGGGCAAGGATGACGCTCAACTCCGGCACCACGCTGGACAGGCCATGCAGGGATGTTCCAGCGTATTGCACTCGCCCGCGGCGCACATTGGCGAGTATGGTTTCCTCGCTGCCGAGCTGGCCGTTGACGAACAATTGCAGTTCCAGCCCCGGGTAGGCCGCCTCCCCGACCCGCCGCTCGAAGCGCTTCCAGCCCTCGTGCCAGGGCGTATCGGGGGCGCCTGCCGCGCCTACCGCAATGACCAGCCCGCCTTCGTCCTCCTCCACTCCCGAATCCACACCGCAACCGGCAACCAGCAGCGCTGCCAGCAACAGGGCTGCGTACTGCGGGCGACAACCGGCTATCCTCGCCGCCCGTGTATCGGGAAAACCCACTTTTCGCCCCGGCGCTATACGCCGTCGCCACCGACCTCGATCAAGGTACGGCCGAACAGCTCGCGGTTTTCGAATGCCGCGTGCATCGCCGGCGTTTCCTCAAGGCCGGCAATCCGCTCGATCGGAATCCGCCACTGGCCGCTGGCCAGCTTTTCCTCGATCTCGGCGTCCTCGGCGCGGCGGGTGCGCGCCTGATGGAAGAACTGCACGAAGCCGGTCACACTGATGCTCTTGCCGATCAGAAGTGAGATGTCCGCAGCAGGCGCCGGGCCGCCCATGGCGCCGATGTAGATCACATTGCCCAGGGGGGCGCAGGCGTCGTAGTTGCGCGGTGCGTCGGGGCCCTGGACACCGTCGATAATGACATCGGCGCCGCCGCCGGTGATCTCCCTGACCTGCTCCGGCCAGTCCCCGGAACGGGAATCCAGCAAATGTTCGGCGCCGAATTGCTTCGCCCATTTCGCCTTTTGCCTGCTGCCCACCAGCCCGATGACCATGGCGCCCGCTTCCCTGGCGATCTGGGTGGCCAGGGTTCCCACAGCGCCGGCCGCCGAATGCACCACCACCGACTGTCCGGGCTGCACGCGCCCGGCGGAATGAATCAGGTGCCAAGATGTGGGCGCGCAGGTGGAAAAGGTGGCGCCCAGCCGGTAGTCGAAGCGGTCCGGGACGGGTACCAAGCCAGCAGCCCTGGCGATGGCGTACTCCCCGTTCCCGTTCCACTGCCCGTGCACTGCAACGCGCTTGCCCTCGAGAGCCGGGTCGACGCCGGCGCCGGTCTCCACGACCCGGCCCGAATACTCGTAACCCGTCACGAAGGGGAAACCCGGATGCATCCATTTGATCCGGTCGGCGCGCGCATGGGTATCCAGCGGATTGAGTGGAGCGTAGGCCACCTGTACCCGAACTTCGCCTTCCCCCGGCGAGGGCGCCGGAATCCGCTTCAGTTGCAGCGACTCGGGGCCGCCGGGCGCTTCGGCCACGACGGCGCGCATGGTGTTCGACATCAGTGGTTCTCCCGTGCAAGCCAGGACGAGGGATTGTACCCATCCGCACCGGGCGCCGGATCGAATCGATCCGGTCCGGAGCCAGCCAGCAGTGTGGACAGGGCCGTACGCCGTGGTCTATTGTCACGACTTGCGCCGAAAAGGGCTCGCGGAGGCCCGCCCGGATGTTCCCGACCAAACCATTGACCCTGCCGCCGGTGGTAATGGCGCCCGTCACTGCCGTTTCCCCCGTGGCCGAAGCGTCCGGCTGTTGGTGAAAGGGACCTGAGCCGGTTGCAGTCGTGATTGCCAAAATGGCGCCGGCAACCCCGGGATCCGCCGCGCCGCACCGGTAAGCGGCCTCGGGGAATTTCGTTGAAGGAACTGGCGCAACGGGTCCTTGCAGCCTTGCTGCAGGTTGAGCGAGCTGTTGCCTGCACCGCCTTCGTGGCGCTGGTGGTCGTGATCTTCGCCGATGTGGCAATCCGCACCGTCTGGGGATCGGGGTTGTTTTGGGCCGGAGAGGTTGGCGTGTACGCAAACATCGTCGTGGTGATGTTCGGTATCGGTCTGGCTTCGGCGGCAAACGCCCATCTGCGCCCGCGGTTTGCCGACCATTGGCTGCCCCGGTCATGGGAGCCTTTCCTGGCCCATATCGGCGAGTTGCTGATGGCTTTGTTCTGTCTCGCCTTTGCCATCGTCGCCTTCGATCTGGTGCGGGAAACATTCGAGTTCGATATGCGATCCAAAGTGTTGCGGATCGTCGTTTGGCCGATACAGGGCGTAATTCCACTGGTCTTCGGCCTGGCCACCCTGCGCCATGGATTGTGGGCGCTATGGCCGGACCTGCGCCCCGAGGAACGGGGCGCGCTGGCCGACACGCAGCAGGAGCAGGAGAAGTGACCGGGGCGCTGGCCATACTGGCCGTTGCGGTTGCGTTGCTGGCGCTGCGCCAGAACCTGCTGGTGGCGCTCGGCGTTGCCGTTGGTCTGGCGTACTGGTTTTGGGGCGACGGACAGATACAGAACATCGTCATTGACGGCTGGGACGGACTCAACAAGCACATTCTCCTGTCGATTCCGATGTACCTGCTTGCAGGCGCCATCATGGCCCGGGGTGCAATTGCCAGGCGTCTGATCCGGCTTGCAAGAGCCGTTTCGGCGCCGATTCCCGGAGGTCTGGCGATCGCAACGGTGCTGTCCTGCGCCATGTTTGCCGCGGTAACCGGATCGGGAACCGTGACGCTGCTGGCGATAGGGGCCGTGATGTACCCGGCGCTGATCGAGGCCGGCTACAGCAAACGGTTCGCCCTGGGCGCCCTGTGCGCCGCAAGCACGCTGGGCATTGTCGTGCCGCCGAGCATCCCGCTCATCCTGTATGGCGTAATGACGTCGGCGTCGATCAATGACCTGTTTCTTGCCGGCATCGGCCCGGCGCTCCTGCTTACAGTCCTGATGAGCGCGTTTGCCATCGCCCGCAACTGGCAGTTCCGGCTGGGCAGGTGGAAACCGGGGGAGATCGGGGCAGCGTTGCTCCGGGGAATCTGGTCGCTGTTCATGCCGGTCATCATCCTGGGCGGTATCTACTCGGGAGTCTTCACCGCCACCGAGTCGGCGGCCATCGCGGTCGTGTACGGCTTCGCCGTGGAAGTGCTGATCCACCGGGAAATGCGATTCAGGGAAATCGTCGAGGTGATTACCAGTACCACGAGGCTGATGGGCTCGCTGTTTCCGGTGCTGATGATGGCGTTCGCGCTCAACCAGTTTCTCACCTTCGAGCAAGTCCCGGACATGGCCGTTCAATGGCTTTCTACGCAAATCGATTCACTGCCCGCTTTCATCCTGCTCATGAATGTCTTTCTGCTGCTGGTGGGCTGCTTCATGGACATCGGTTCCGCCATCCTGATCCTGGCGCCGCTGCTGCAGCCGATCGCGATCGCCCAGGGAATGGATGCGGTGCATTTCGGCATCGTGATGGTGGTGAACCTGGAGATGGGCTATCTCACGCCGCCGATGGGCCTGAACCTTATCGTGGCGATGACCGCCTTCAACGAATCCTTCGGGGAAATCTGCCGCGCCGTGCTGCCGTTCCTGGCTCTGATGCTGGCGGCGCTGGTCACAGTCGCCTTCTGGCCTGGCCTGGCGCTTTTCCTGCTGCAATAATTGACCCCCTGATCCGGCGGCGGCGATGCGCGGCGGCCCTGGCGTGAGGCTTTTCCCGTGAACTGGACGGTGCATAAATTCGGAGGCAGCAGTCTGGCGGACGCCGGGTGCTTCGAACGTGCGGCGGGCATCGTGCTGTCGGACCACACAGAGCGCGTGGCCGTGGTGGTGTCCGCGATGCAGGGCGTGACCAACGCGCTGTTCGCGCTGATCGGGCAAGCGGTGGCTGGCGATGACCACTGGCAGGGCGATCTCGAGGCCCTGCAGACCGCTTACCAGGCAACCGCCGGAGAGTTGATTGCGGATGGCGAGCGGCGCGCCGAGCTGCTCGCCGCCCAGCAGACCGAGTGTCGCAACGTGGCGGACATTCTCCATTCCACGGTTCTTGTCCGCTCTGCGGGGCCTCGCGTGGAGGCCCTGATTTCGGGTTGCGGCGAACTCTGGTCGGCGCGGCTGCTGGCGGCATTGATCGATGAACGGGGAGCGGCAAACGGCCGCCCCGCCAAATGGCTGGATGCCCGTGAGGTCCTGCGGGTGGAGCCGGGCGAACTGGGCGTGGTGGTGGACTGGGAGGCATCGGGGAAGCGGTTGAAGCAACGGCTGAAGGACGATTCCGCGCCGGTGCGCGTGATCACCGGCTACATCGCCCGGGACGGCCGGGGGCTGCAGATGACGCTGGGACGCAACGGAAGCGATTTCTCCGCGTCCATATTCAGTGCGCTTCTGGAGGCGGAATCGCTGACGATCTGGACCGATGTGGAAGGCGTCATGAGCGCCGATCCCGGGCGCGTGCCCGAAGCGCACGTGATCCGCAGGCTGTCCTACAACGAAGCCATGGAACTGGCCTATTTCGGCGCTCGCGTGATCCATCCGCAAACCATGGGGCCGGTCGTCAAAAAGGGCATTCCGGTATGGATCCGTTCAAGCTTCAAGCCGGCATTGCGGGGTTCGGTAATATCCGCAGGCGGCGAACCCGGCGAACCGGTCAAGGGCATCACCATGATCGAGGATGTCTCCATGCTGAGCCTGGAGGGATCGGGGATGATCGGTGTGCCCGGCACCGCCGACCGGCTGTTCAGCGCACTGAACAAGGCCCGGATCCCGGTGCTTCTGATCACCCAGGCCAGTTCCGAGCACTCGATTACGTTCGCCGTGCCGAAAGTCCATGTGAAGCAGGCCGAAAAGGTCACGCACGATGCTTTCGCCCGGGAAATGGGCGAAGGCCTCGTGAGCAAGGTCACGCGCAAGGACGATGTCAATGTGCTGGCGCTGGTCGGCGACGGGATGGCGGGTATTCCGGGCGTTGCAGGGCGCTTCTTCGGAGTTCTGGGGCGGGCGGGGGTGAACGTGATCGCGATCGCCCAGGGATCCTCGGAAAGGAATATTTCCGCCGTGGTCAACGCCCCAAGCGCTACCAGGGCCTTGCGGGCCGCCCACGGCGGGTTCTATCTGTCGCAGACCACCCTGTCGCTGGGCGTGATCGGAGTGGGAAATGTCGGCGCCGAACTGCTGGACCAGATCGCGCAGGCCGGAGACCGGTTGCGCGAGCAGTTCAACCTGGATTTGCGGGTGCGCGCCGTTGCGAACTCCAGCCGCATGCATCTCGCTGCCCGCAGCATGGACCTGGAACGCTGGCGGGAGCAGCTGGCTGGCGCAAGCGAGCCGCTGGACCTCGAGCGCCTCGGCGCGCACGTGAACCCGGACCACCTGCCGCACGCCGCGATTCTCGACTGCACGGCAAGCGAGAAAATCAGCGATCATTACGGTGATTTCTTCGCTGCCGGCATCCATGTCGTCACGCCCAACAAGCGGGCCCAGAGCGCCCCGCAAGGCGTCTACGAACACCTGCACCGACTGCGCCGCAACCATGGAGTTCACCTGCTGTACGAAACCAATGTGGGCGCCGGGTTGCCGGTCATCGAAACCCTGCGCGACCTGATTGCCACAGGCGATCGGGTACTGGGTGTGGAAGGCATTTTTTCCGGCACGCTTGCCTACCTGTTCAACGCTCTGGATGCGCGCACCCGCTTCTCCCGGGTGGTGCGCGATGCCCGCGCCGCCGGCTACACCGAGCCCGACCCCCGCGAGGACCTGAGCGGCATGGATGTGGCGCGGAAACTGCTGATCCTGGCGCGCGAAATCGGACTGAAGATGGAGCTTGAGGACATCGAGGTTCAAAGCCTGGCGCCGGAGGAACTCGGCGACGCCACGGTAGCGCAATTCCTGGAAGGACTGGAGCGCTACGATGGCGAAATGCGCAGGCGCCTGCAAGAAGCGGAAGAAAAGGGTCAGGTGCTGCGTTACGTGGGGAGGCTCGACAGCGACGGCCGGGCTTCCGTGCAGCTGGAGTCGCTGCCCGGGGACCACCTGTTCGCTCGTCTGGCCCTCACCAGCAACATGTTCCTTTTCCGCACTGCGCGCTACCGCGACAGCCCCCTGGTAGTCCAGGGGCCGGGCGCCGGACCGGCGGTCACCGCCGGCGGAGTGTTTGCGGATGTGCTGCGTCTGGCGCGTATGCTGGGCGCACCGCGCTAGGACCCTGCGGTTCGATGACCGCCTTCTACAGCACCCGCGGGCACGGGCCGGTCAGCCTGGAAACCGTATTGCAGTCGGGAACGGCGCCGGACGGGGGGCTATACGTTCCCGGGCAGTTGCCGTCGCTTTCCCGCGAGGCGCTGGGTGCAAGCGACAGCCCCGCGGAATTGGCGCAGCGCATGCTGGCCCCGTTCTTCGAGGGTTCGCGATTGGCCGGGGCCCTGCCGGAAATCTGCGCCAGCGCGTTTTCCTGCCCGCTGCCGCTGACGACGCTGTCGCCCGGGCCGAACGGCGCCCGCCTGCAACTGCTGGAGCTTTTCCACGGTCCGACGGCTGCCTTCAAGGATTACGGCGCCCGCTTTCTGGCCGGCTGCCTGGAGCACATCCTGGCCAGCGAGCCGGCCTCGTCGCCGCCGCTGACCATCCTGGTTGCGACCTCGGGGGATACCGGCGCCGCCGTGGCGTCGGCGTTTTCCGGGCGCGCCCGGATTCGTGTTGTAGTGCTGTTTCCGAAGGGCCGTATTTCACCGCGTCAGGCGCATCACCTCGGGTGCTGGGGCAACAATGTCCAGTCGATTGCCGTGCATGGCGGGTTCGATGATTGCCAGCGTCTGGCGAAGCAGGCCTTCGCCTGCGCCGGGCTGCGCGAGAGGGTGCGCCTGGGATCGGCCAACAGCATCAACCTGGGACGGCTGCTGCCGCAAAGCGTCTACCACGCCTGGGGGGCGCTCAAGGCGCCGGCAGGCGCGCATTTCGTGGCGCCCACCGGCAACCTGGGTAACGCCTTCGCCTGCTTGCTGGCCCGCGAAATGGGCGCCGGCATCGGCCGCATCCTGATGGCCACCAACGCCAACCGGGCTGTCGGGGACTACCTTGCGAGCGGCCTCTACCAGGGACGGGAAAGCATAGGCACCCTGGCCAACGCCATGGATGTGGGCGATCCCGGCAACATGGAGCGCCTGCGGCGCCATTTCGATGACGATGTGGAGCGAATCCGGGCGGCCGTGGCGGCCATCAGCATCAGCGACAAACGAATCCAGGAGCGCATACGCCGGGAATACGCCGAGTCGGGCGCCGTTCTCTGCCCGCACACCGCCGCCGGCGTGGACGCCTGCCACCAATACCTGTCGCGTTTCGGCGCGCCGCCCGGCGACTGGATCCTGGCCGCCACTGCCCATCCCGCCAAATTCGAAACCGTGGTCGAGCCGCTGATCGGGGCAACGGTTGCGCCGCCCCCGCAACTGGCGGAGTTGCTCTCGCGGCGCTCCAGCCATGTGAACATTGCCCCGGAACTGTCGGCGCTCACTCCGTACCTTCTTCGGGACCCGACATGAGGGCGTCGTCGAGCGCTTGCGCCCGAAGCCGGGCAGGGCGTTTCTCCAGGCGGGACCAATAATCCGCGAAGGCGGGCCGCGCCTCCAGATCACCGAACTCCATGCCAAAGCCGATATGCGATCCCACGTACACATCCGCGGCGCTGAAGCGCTTGCCCGCAACAAACTCGCCGGCGCTCACGGCAAGCTCCAGCGCGTCGAGAACCGCCTCGTAGGTTCCGTAGCCGATCATCGACTCGCCCTTGGGCGTAACCTCGAACTTGAACATCCGGTTGCTGGTTGCGGCTTCCAGCGGGCCTGCGGCGAAGAACAGCCAGCGGTAGTACGCGCCGCGCTCCTGCAAGGGAGGCGCCAGCCCTGCTTCGGGAAACGCGTCGGCCAGATAGGCGCAGATCGCGGGCGCTTCCGTGATCACGACGCCACGATGCCGGATGGCCGGCACCTTGCCCATGGGATTGATCGCCAGAAAGCGTTCCGATTTCATTTCGGGGCCGTATTGCAGAACCTCGGTTCGGTACCCGGCGCCAGCCTCCTCCAGCATCCATCGGGCGATCTGTCCGCGCGACCTGGGATGGGTATAAAAAACGAGCTCCTCGCTCACGGGGTACTCCTGAAAAACAGAACAGCAAGTGAGTTCGAGCGTAGCACAGATCAGACGCAGTCGGCGCCTGTGTCGGGCCAGCCAAACAGTGTTCGCGTGTTGCGAAACGCCGCGGCGGCGAGCGCTTCGGGCTCCAGGCCCATGCGCCCGGCCACGGCCCGGGCCACATGGGGCAGAAATTGCGGTTCGTTGCGGCGCCTTGTCACCGGCGCGACATCCGGGTGGCGGGGCAGAAGATAGGGGCAGTCGGTTTCCAGCAGCACGCGATCCGGCGGGATCACAGCGATTGCCCGCAGCAGGTTCTGGTTGCGGCGTGGGTCCAGTATCCATCCGGTGATGCCGATGAACAGCCCCAGGTCGAGGTAGCTCTCCGCTTCCTCCGGACCCCCTGTGAAACAATGCGCCACGCCGCGCCGCTCAGTCGCCCTGCCGTCCTTCAGGATTGCCAGAAAGTCGTCGTGCGCGTCGCGCTGGTGCAAGAAGAGCGGCTTGTCGTGTTCGGCGGCCAGTTCGAGCTGGCCCGCGAATGCCGCGCGCTGAACTTTCGGCGGCGAAAAATTGCGGAAGTAATCCAGCCCGCATTCGCCCGCCGCCACCGCCAGCGGATGGCTCAGGATGCGGCCCAGAACTGCACGGGCCCGGTCCGGGGAATCGCCCCACTGCGTGGCCCGATGCGGGTGAATGCCCGCCGTGCAACGCAAGGTTTGCGGCTTCCCGCTCGCCAGCGCAAGCGCTTGCCCGGATTCGTTCAGCCCGGCGCCGGTCACGATCATGTGCCGCACGCCGGCCGCGGCGGCGCGTTCGATCACGGCGTCCCGATCCGGATCGAACGACTCATCGGCCAGGTTTGCGCCAATGTCAATCCATCCCACGCCGCGCTCTCCAGTCTCCGAAGTGTGCTTGCGGTCAGGCGCCGCGCCAGCGGAACAGGGCCGCCCCAAGCGTCAGGAAGGCCGCGGTGATGCCGGCCAGGATGAGCAGTTGCGGCAGCACATCGCTCAGCCCTGCGCCGTACAGCATGATTTCACGGGCGGCGGCCAACGCATGCGTCAGTGGAAAGATATTCGAGAGCTGCTGCACCCACTCGGGAGCTCCGGACAGCGAGAACCAGACGCCGGACAGCAGCATCATCGGCCAGGTCACCAAATTGAGCAGGCCGCCCGCCAACTCCTCGCTCGTGACCCGGGCCGCCATCGCCAGCCCGACCGACACCAGGCTGATGGAGGCCAGCACGGCCACCAGAAACAGCGCCAGCCCGCTGCCTGTCATGCGGATGTCCAGCAGCAGGCGCGTTGCCCCGTACAGGAGCAAGGTGATGACAATTGCCAGTATCAGACGCGAGAGAATCTGCGCCGCCATGAATTCCACCGGCCTGAGCGGCGTGGCCTTGAGGCGCTTCAGGAAACCGTTCTTGCGGTAGCGAACCACCACGTAGCCCACGCCGAACAGGCAACTGAACATGATGTTCATCCCGAGGATGCCCGGGATCAACCAGTCCACGTAGGTGATCGGATCGCCGCTGGCGGGCCGCCGCAACCATGCGCCGGCCTCGGAGGAGGCTTGCAGAAGGCGCTCGGCAAGGTAGCCGCCGGGGGACTCGGGGTTGATCCAGTAGACGCCCGCGCTCAGGTCGAGGGCCAGATCGATTTGGTGGTTGGCCACCTGTTCCAGGGCCTCCTGCTCTTGCATGACGATGAAATCGAAATAGCGCATCTTCAGGAACGGGTGCGCGGCCGTATCCACCTGCTCCTGCTCCTGAACCAGCGCCACCTTGTACTCGGAGCGGTCGCCGCCGGAAAAGATCGCCGCCATGCCGGCCACCAGCAGCAGCGGCATGGCCACATTCCAGCCCAGGGTGGCCTTGTCGCGCAGGAATTCGAGGTTGCGCGCGTGGAGGATGGCGAGGATGCGTTGAATCATGATCTGAGCGCCTTTCCGGTGAGGTCCAGAAACAGGTCTTCCAAACGGTAAGGGCGAATGTTCAGGCGGCCCAGGGGAGCGCCGGCGCGATTCAGCCGGGTGATGGCGTCGTTGGCGTCATCGGTATGGATTTCCACCAGACCGTTGCGCCGGTAGCTGGGAAAGGGAAACCCCGGAGGCGCCTCCGCAAGGTCGCTCTCGGGAAGCTCCAGGATGATCTCCTTGTAGTGGGCCTTGAGCAACTGCTCGGGCGCGCCCTGGGTGACAATCACTCCCTCGTTGATGATCACGATTTCGTCGCAAAGCGCCTGGGCCTCCTCCATATAGTGCGTGGTGAGCACGATGGTCTTGTTGCGGGCGCGGATTCGCTCCACAAGTTCCCAGAAATTGCGCCGCGCCTGCGGGTCCATGCCGGTCGTGGGTTCGTCCAGAAAAAGGATCTTCGGGTCGTTCACCAGCGCGATGGCCAGCAGCAAGCGCTGGCGCTGGCCTCCGGAGAGCTTGCGGTTGTCGCGTTTCTGGAGCTTTTCGAGCGCGCAATCGGCGATCACCTGATCCAGGCCGGCCCGCCTGCGGTAAAGGCGATGGAACATCTCCAGCGTTTCCCGCACCGTAATGAAGTCCTGCAGCGCCGCGGTCTGGAACTGCACGCCCGAATCCTGACGGAACGCCGCCCCGGCCGGCTTGCCTTCGTAGAGCACCTCGCCCGAGGTGGCCGGCGTGACCCCTTCGATAATCTCCACGGTGGTGGTCTTGCCCGCCCCATTGGGACCCAGCAGGCCGAAGCAACTGCTGCGCGGCACATCGAACGAGAGGCCCCGAACCGCGCGCACCGGGCCATAGTCCTTGACCAGGTTGCGCACCCCGAGTATGGGTGCTTCTGTCACGCCGGACACGCCGGATCAGGCCGCCAGACGGCGCAGCACATAGGGCAGGATGCCTCCATGCCGAAAGTACTCGCGCTCCTTGGGAGTATCGATCCGCGAACGGGCCTTGAACTCCACCACGGATCCGTCGGCCCGGGTGGCGCATACGCTCACCTCCCTGCCTTCCGCTGCGCCGATGTCGTAGCTTTCGCTGCCGTCCAGACCCAGATCGGCGGCGTTCATGCCGCCGGGAAATTCCAGCGGATGCACTCCCATACCCACCAGATTGGAGCGGTGGATCCGCTCGAAACCGGAAGCGATCACGGCCCGAACGCCCAGCAGCGCGACGCCTTTCGCCGCCCAGTCCCGCGAGGAGCCGGAGCCGTACTCCTTGCCGGCCAGCACCACCAGCGGGGTGTTCTGCTCGCGGTAGCGCATGGCCGCGTCGTAGATGCTCAGCAATTCCCCTTCGGGCTGCATCCGGGTCCAGCCGCCGTCCACGCCTCCGGCCAGCCGGTTGCGCAGCCGGATATTGGCGAAGGCTCCGCGCAGCATGACCTCGTGATTTCCCCTCCTTGAACCGTACGAGTTGTAATCGGCGGGATCCACGCCCTGCTCGCTGAGCCAGCGGCCGGCCGGCGATCTGGCGGCAATGCTCCCGGCGGGCGAAATGTGGTCGGTGGTGACCGAATCGCCGAGCAGGGCGAGCACCCGCGCGGAAGTCACGGCCTGCGGCTCGCACGGTTGGGCGGCCATCCCTTCGAAGAACGGTGGGCGGCGCACATAAGTGGACTCTCCGTCCCAGGGGTAGCGGTTGCTTTCCGGAACGTCCAGCGCGTTCCAGCGTTCGTCGCCATCGAACACGCCGGCGTAGCCCTGCTCGAACTGCCCCGCTCTTACATGGCGGGCCACTTCCGCCTGCACGGCGGCGGGATCGGGCCAGATATCGCTCAAATACACCGGCTGTCCGGCGGCGTCGGCGCCCAGCGGATCGTTCTCGAGATCGATGTCCATGCGTCCGGCCAGCGCCCAGGCCACCACCAGGGGAGGGGAGGCCAGATAGTTGAAATACACCAGCGGATGAATGCGGCCTTCGAAATTGCGATTGCCCGACAGTACGCTGCATCCGGCCAGGCCCGTTTCCCGGATGCGGCGGGCGACTTCCTCGCGCAGCGGTCCCGAGTTGCCGATGCAGGTGGTGCATCCGTAACCCACGATGTCGAACCCCAGGGCAGCCAGATCGTCCAGCAGGCCAGCGGATTCCAGATAGCGCGTCACCACCCGCGAACCGGGCGCCAGACTGGTCTTGACCCAGCGCGGCGGCTTCAGGCCCCTTTCCCGGGCGGCTCTGGCCAGCAGACCGGCCGCCATCATCACGGAGGGGTTGGAGGTGTTGGTGCAGCTCGTTATGGCGGCAATCAACACGGCGCCGTCTCCCGGCTGTTCCCCCGAGAAGGCAACCCCGGGCGCGGCTCGTTCCTTCAGCACCGCGGCGAAGGAAGACTTCGATTCGGTCAGCGAAATGCGGTCCTGCGGGCGCCTGGGTCCAGCGATGGAAGGGACCACAGCGTCAAGGTCGATATCCAGCGTATCGTCGAACATCGGCTCCGGACTTTCGTCCGAGCGCCACAGCCCCTGGGCGCGGGCATAGGCTTCCACCAGCGCAATCTGCTGCTTGTCCCGCCCGGTCAATTCAAGGTACCGGACGGTTTCCGCGTCTATGGGAAAGATCGCACAGGTACTGCCGAACTCCGGGGACATGTTGGCCAGGGTGGCGCGGTCGGCCAACGGCAGTCCGCCCAGCCCGGCGCCGAAGAATTCCACGAACCAGCCCACGACGCCGTGCTCGCGCAACACCTCGGTGACCGCAAGCACCAGATCGGTGGCGGTGGCCGCCGGGCGCAGCTTGCCGTGCAGGCGCACGCCGAGAACCGGCGGCGGCAGCATGTTGATAGGCTGGCCGAGCAGGACGGCCTCCGCTTCGATACCGCCCACCCCCCAACCCAGCACGCCGAGGCCATTCACCATCGTGGTGTGCGAGTCCGTTCCCACCAGGGTGTCGGGATAGAGCCACTGTTCGCCTCCTTCCCGGGCGCGAAACACGACCCGCGCCAGACGCTCGAGGTTCACCTGGTGCACGATCCCCGTGTTCGGCGGAACCACCCTGAGCCGCCGGAAAGCCTGCTGGCCCCAGCGAAGGAGGGAGTACCGCTCGCGGTTGCGCTCGAACTCCAGGGCATTGTTCTGCGCAAGGGCCCGAGGGCTGGCGTAGTGGTCCACCTGGACCGAGTGATCCACGACCAGTTCGGCCGGCGCCTGCGGATTGATGGCTTCGGGGTCGCCGCCCAGCGCTTCCATGGCGTCCCGCATTGCCGCCAGATCGACAATCGCCGGGACGCCGGTGAAGTCCTGCAGGATGACCCGCGCGGGATGAAACTCCAGTTCCGACTGGCCGGCAAGAGCGTCGGGCAACTCTTCGATGGCCGCGTTCCGATTTACGTTGCGCAGCAGGTTCTCGAGCAGGATCTTGCGGCAACAGGGCAGCCTCCCCACCCGCTCCTCACCGAGGGCAGTGATGTCGTGGTAGCGGTACGACTGGTCACCGAGAATGAGATTGCGAACCGTATCGGTGTTCATCAAAATTGGACCAGGTAATGAGGAAATATATTCATGTCATTGTTTTTCCATTGATTGTTTCCGGAAGACGATAGAGCCATACAAACAACAGCATGACCAAATGCGCGATAACGGGTATGGCGATCATCGAGATCAACACGGCCGATGCAGCGCTCGCGGGCTGATTCTCCGGAGCGATTTCGGTATCGAAACCGGACGCTCCCAGCAACAGGCCCAGCAGCAGCGGTGCGATGGAATAGCCCAGCCTCTCGACAGACACATAGACCGAAGTGTAGAGGCCTTCCCGCCTCAGTCCGGTGCGCTCCTGGTCGTGGTCGATGGTGTCCAGCCACATGGCCTGGGAGTACAGGAGGATGGCGGAGCCGAAAAACCCCGCCGCCACGCCCCGGGCCACCAGGAACACGATCAGCGCCTCGCGGCTCCAGTCCGGACCTGCGAGCAGCCAAGTCAGGCCGGCTATTGCCTCGCCCGAAGCGCCAAGCAGCACACCGCGTCGCTTGGTCATGAATTGCCCGCAACGCCTCCAGAACGGAATGGCCGCAAGCATTGCGAGGGTGGTGGCGGACGAGAGCCAGACAGGCAGCGTCAAGGGTTGCTTCAGAACCACCGTGAACATGAATGGGGTGGCGCCGCCAATCGCGGCCAGGGCGATGAATTGCGCGCACTTGGCGCCGACCAGCAACATGAAGAGGCGGTTCGCGGAAACGGTGCGCACCTGCTCCGCCAGGGACATGCCGGGCTGCTTTTCCAGCGGGGCGGCATACGCGCCCCGGGCGCCGAAAAAGGGAATCAGCATGAAGATGAGCACCAACCCCCCGAACATCAGCCCCATGCTCTGATAGGCCTCCGCAACGGTGTCGCCGCCCAGCCACTCCACCAGCCACGGGGCGCCCGCAGATCCCAGCGCCGCACCCACCATCATGAACGCCGAGCGGTAGCTCATGAGGCTGAGACGCTGAACGAAAGGAACGGGTGGCGACGAAAGGGAAGGGGAGTTCACGGCAAGAGTGCTGGGGCGGAAACCCCCTTGAAGCACAGGGACCGTATTCTACGAGGGACGAGCGGCCCGACCTGACGCAACTATGAGTTTACGGCGGGAGCAAGCACAGCCAAAGTGCGCATCGATAACGGGTTTTTCCAGGATCCCGATCGGGTGGCGGAACGGTTTGCCCAAGCGTGGGCGGCCCAGCCAGCCTTCAGCATAGGTAATCTGGGTGGGGGCTTTGGGGCGTTTTTTTATGGCAGCAGGTTCGAGATCAGATTCTCGTTTGCTTATGTGGCCCGATACGCCAGCGGCGGGGCGAACCTCGCCGGGCTGGAAATAGCCTCCGGGATCAAGTCGCTGGACTTGGGCGGCAACCGGATTACGGACCTCACGCCGCTTTCGGGATTGATCCTGCTGGAGACGCTGCGGCTTGACCGCACCGGCGCTTCGGATCTGACGCCGCTTACCGGCCTGATCCGTCTCGAAACCCTGAACTTGTCGTGGAACCGCCGAGTTGTGGACCTGTCGCCCTTGCAAACTCTGGTCCGGCTCTCCGTTGTGCATCTGGGCGCCAACCGGATCGAGGATGTCGCGACGCTATCCGGGCTGCGCAAGCTGGAGTTGCTGAGTCTCGGCCAGAACCAGATAGCAGATATTGCGGCGCTGGCGGAACTGCCCGATCTGGAGTACCTGGACCTGCGCGATAATCCGCTGGACCCGGACGCCCTGAACATTCACGTCCCGGCGCTGGAGGAGCGCGGGGTGCAGGTGCTTTACTGACTGAAGGATTGCATTCCCGCCTTTTCCGCCTCGTTATCTGTTCGAGAGTCAAGGTAACAAAACGTGCCACGCACGCCTTGCAAACGGGGTCATTGCATCGGCCACAGGCTGCGATAAAATGTTTGCTTCGGCTGCGCGCTGGCTCGAAACATCATGCCAAACGGGGAAGATAAGATCATGATGAAGAAGACTGGCTACAACCTTGAGGGCAACATCGGCGGTTCGGCCGCGATGGGCGACCCGGCGCGGCGGTTCAGGCGGAATCTGGCCGCTTCGGGCGCACCGGCCTCGGGCTTGTCTGTTCCCCCCCCCCCCCCCCCCCCCCCGAAATCAAAGAACCCGTGCGGGCGCGGGGTTGAGGCGGTGGGCGCCCCCGGGAGAACCGCTCGCCGCCTGAGCGCGGGGTTTGTTGCCCTCTTTCTCATTGTGCTGGGCGCCGCCTTCGCGCCGCAGATCGCGCGGGCGCAGGATCAGACGCCGGCGCTCACCGCCGCGCCTGGACCCGGGCAGGTGACGTTATCCTGGACCATGAGTTCCCTTGGCTTCACCACGCAGTGGCGATACCGGCAGAAGGAAGGCGCGGGCGAGTACGGCGGTTGGCAGAAGATCCCCGGCGGGGTGGGCATCCGCAGCCACACCATTGGTGGTCTGACCGCCGGCGTCGCCTACACCTTTCAGGTCACCGGGGCATATCTCACTGGCGTTAGTCGCGCCATAACAAATTACGCCAACCCGTCCAACGAGGTTTCGGCAACGCCGGCGGTCGTACCCTCCATCACCCTCACCGTCACGCGGATAGGCAGCGGCGTCACCCTTTCCTGGACAGGAGCCAATCTGCCCGCCGTCGTGAACCAGTGGGATGTCCGCTACACGGCGGGTTCGCAGGCCACAGGCAATTACAGCCGGGTTCCGGACAGCACAAGGGCCACCAACACCCACACGATCACGAACTTGACCCCCGGCCGCTACACCTTTCAGGTAAGAACGGGCAGAAGCGATGGCGCGGCGGGGACGGAATCCAACCAGGTCACCGTCTTCGTCAGCACTGTCGCCCTCACGGTGACCGGAAACGATGAATGGTTCGGTTTCGAGTGGGTGTACGACGGCCCGACTGACGGCGCGGTGAGCTGGCAGCTCGAGTGGATCCGGCTCTCGGACCGAAATGGAGAGGGCCGGTGGCTTGATTTACCCGGCGGCGTCGCCCTCAGAGAATACGGCTACAGCGCAACCAACGGCGAGACTGGCGTCTTCCGGGTTCGGCTGGTGGGTCCGGGCGGGCGGACCGAGATCGCCTCGAGCGTCTTCAACAACCAGGGCTGGATCGAGGCCACGCCCAGGGCGGCGACCCCGACGCTGACCTCCGATCCGGACAAAACCGTCACGGTCGGGTCGGCCGATGCGACGACGGATGTGTGCTTCAACCTGCTGTCGGTCAAGCAGGTCAGGGGAAATGATACTCTCATCTGGCTACAACAACGCACCGGGGGAAACTCGTACATTAACCGGCTTGCGAACCTCCAGGGGAATAACCGCGTCGAGATCACGAAGGCGCCTGCCGGCATTGCGACCGGCCTCGGCGTCGGTCTGTTTCCCTGCGCCACGCTGGGCGTGGGCACGCACACCGTCACCTGGAGCTGGAAAGGCCGCGACGGCACTGCCGTGGCCGCCACGACCTCCACCACGATCACCGTGGCGGTCAGGGACTCCGGCCCGAAGACGATCACGCTGTCGGCGTCCCCGTCGGCCACGATCACCGAGGGCGACTCCGGTTCGACGGACGTCACCATCACCTTCACCCTCAGCGAGCCGGCGCCCGCGAACTTCTCGCTTACCTCGGGTTACGACGTGGACCCCGGCACGGCCACGGGCTCCGGCAAGGGGCGTGACCCCTGCGATCCGCCCCTGCTCCCGGTAGACACGGACCTGTGCTTCCCGAACGGCGTCATTGTTTCCATCGCCGAAGGCCAGACCCAGGGCACGATGACCGTTCGCATCCTCGGCGATACCCGGGACGAACCGGACGAGACGGTAAACCTCATCGGCTACGAGGACGGCTGGACCAGCGGCAAGCTCACGCTGACCATCACCGACGACGATGAGGCCGCCCAACCCGCCGCGCCGACAGGCCTGTCGGCGACAGCGGGCAACGCGCAGGTGACGCTGTCATGGACCGACCCGGACGACGCCAGCATCACCCGTTGGGAGTACCGGCAGAAGGCGGGGAACGGGAGCTACAGTTCATGGACACGGATCGCGGGTTCCGGCGCGACGACGGTGAAGCACCAGATCACGGGTTTGACGAACGACACGGTCTACAAGTTCAGGATTCGGGCGGTGAACGGCAACGGCAACGGTGCGGCGTCGGACGAGGTGACGGCGACGCCGGCGACGCTGGTGGCCCCGGTATTGACGGCCGCCACCTCGACGAGGACGGGCGGCTTTATCGATCTGACCTGGACCCATGCCAGCACGAGTGTCGGCGACCAAGTCGCAAACGGGGTCGCGTTCTATAAGTGGGAAATGGGTCACCGGCTAAAGGGGTCCAGCAACTGGGCATTGGAAGGAAGCCCGGGCAGCGGCTCCACTCCCAGCAGACGCACCAAGGGATTCGGCTTGGGTAACACCTATCCAGAGGGCGCATCGGTAGAGGTTCGGATTCGGGCGGAGGCAACTAACTCGAGCGGCAACTATATCTATGGCCCCTGGTCGAACATACGCACGGTCACCTACAAGAACGGCGCCCCGGGCGCCCTGAAAGCGCTCACGATCACCGGGGCGCCGGTGACGGTAGAGGCCGGCGCCTCCGCCAGCTACACGGTGGCGTTGACGCAGGCCTATGCGGGGACGCTGTCGATCACGAGTTCCGCCACGGCCAAGGCGACGGTGGACCCGGCGACCCTGACCTTCTCGACGACCAACTACAGCACGGGGCAGATGGTGACGGTGACTGGCGTGGAGGCGGGCACGGCGAAGATCAACCATGTCTTCCGGCTGACGGGCGCCGCGGCGGATGCAATACCGGATGCGGGCGCCGTGGCAGTGACAGTGAACGCGGCCACGACCACGACCGTTCCCGCCGCCCCGACGAACCTGACGGCGACGGGGGCCGGCACCACACAGGTGTTGCTGACGTGGACCAAGCCGGCCGGCACGATCACCGGCTACAAGCTGCGCTACGCCAAGACACCGGCAAAGGGCAGCGCCACCTGGGCCGCCATGGCGGGTTCGGGCGCGAACACCGTGAGGCATATGGTAACGGGGCTGGAAGACGACGCCGAATACAGTTTCATGATCCGCGCCGTGAACGCCTCCGGCGACGGCGCCGCCACGGGCTGGGTGACGGCGACGCCTATGGACAGCTGCCCTTCCGTGCTCAGCCCGACGAACCTGAGCCTCGCGCCGCGTTCGGACGGGTTTGTCGTCACCTGGACGGCGCCGACCGATTTATTCCGTAACGGCTGGACGTTGTCTTACGGCAAGACCGGGGAAAGTTCGACCTCTGTCACCATCTCGAATGCCGCCGCGACCAGCCGCACGCTGACCGGCCTGGACGCCAACACCGAATATGAGATCAGTCTTACAGCGACCCATTCTACTTATAATCCTTCTGCGGTCTGTCCTCCAGGCTTCCGTGTAAAAGCCACCGGCACGACCGCGGCGGCCGCCACCCCCGGGGTGATTGTGTCAACGACCTCGTTGACGGTGGAAGAAGGGAGCAGCAACACCTACACGGTAAAGCTGAGCACGGCGCCGTCGGCGAATGTGACGGTGACGGTGGGGGGCGAGTCGGGCGAAGTGACGGTGACGGGTTCGCCGCTGACCTTCACGCCGGGCAACTTCGGCACGGCGCAGACGATCACGGTGCGCGCCGCAGCGGACGACGACAGGAACGACGACACGGCGACGCTGACGCACGCGGCGTCGAGCACCGACACGGACTACGGCGCCTCGCTCGAAATCGACGATGTGGACGTGACGGTGACGGACACGACGCCGACCTTGCAGCTGCTGACCAATCCGGCGGCGGTGACCGAGGGGACGCCGATCAGCCTGACGGTGACCTCCGACAAGGCGCAGACGGGGAACCTGACCGTGAGCATGGTGCTGTCGGACCGGGGTTCGAGCGGTTTCGATGCGGACGACATTGCCGGCACGCTGGGCCCGCGCGCCTTCACCGTGGCGTTCGGCAACAGCGCCAGCACGACGGGAACGGTGACCATCCCGACCAGCACCGATACGGACGTGGAGGGCGCGGAGACCTACCGCATCACGCTGGAAGGCGGCGCCGGCACCTACGCGGTCGGCGACGACGCGACCGCCGACGGCACCCTGAACGACGGCGCGACCGCTTCCGTTCCCGCCAAGCCGACGGGTTTCACTGCCGTTCAGGGCAGCGGCAACGAACAGGCGGTGCTGTCCTGGAGCGACCCGAGCAACGCCAGCATTACCAAGTGGGAGTATTCGCAGGACGGCGTCTGGAAGGATGTGCCGGGTTCGAGCGCTTCCACCATCACGTACACGGTTCCGGGCCTGAGCACCGGGACGGCCTATGCCTTCAAGGTGCGGGCGGTGAACGTCAACGGCGCCGGTGCGGCCTCGGACGAGGCCACTGTTACCCCCGCGTGGACGGGTGTTCCGGCGAAGCCGTCGGGGCTGAGGGCGGAGGCGGGCGTGGAGCAGGTTACCCTGAGTTGGGACGCCCAGCCGAACCAGCGCATTTCCCGCTGGGGCCACCAGCGCAGGACGAGCGGCGGCGCCTGGCCCGCCTCGGCGACATTCGTTGCGGGAACCGGCGCCACCGCGACCCGGACGGTCACCGGCCTGACTGCCGGCACGGCGTATGAGTTTCGCATCCAGGCCAGCCAGGGCAGCGGCAACGACGGTCCCTGGTCGGATGTGGTGACGGCGACGCCGTTTGCGGCGGGCACTCCCCGCGTGGTGGTGACGCCGACCGCGCTGACGATTGAGGAAGGCCGCAGCGGCACGTACACCGTGAAGCTGAACACGGCGCCGTCGGCGAACGTGACGGTGACGGTGGGGGGCGAGTCGGGCGAGGTGACGGTGACCGGTTCGCCGCTGACGTTCACGCCGGGCAACTACGACACGGCGCAGACGGTGACGGTCAACGCCGGAACCGATGACGACAGTACTGACGATACCGCGACCCTGACGCACACATCGGCCAGCAGCGACAGCAACTATGGCTCGTCGCTGAACATCGACGAGGTTGCCGTGACGGTGACGGACACGACGCCGCCCTCCTCCGACCCCGCCGATGATGGCGACGGCGACGATGGCGAAAGCGGCGATGTTGAGGTGGTCGAGAAGGTTGTGGAGGTAGTCGATGGCGATGGCGTGTTCTTCCAGGACGCCGGTCTTGCCGGGGTAGTGGCCCGGGCTTTGGGCGCGACCGATCTTGCGCGTCGCAACGAGCCGGAAGTGGCGCTGTTGCGAGTGCTGAATGCGGCCCGTTCGGGCGTGGCGGACCTTGCCGGGCTGGAAATAGCTTCCGGGCTGAAATCGCTGGACTTGAGCGGCAACCGGATTACGGATCTGACGCCGCTTGCCGCGCTCGATGGATTGACGACGCTGATATTGAGCGGGAACCCGGGCCTGGAGAACCTCGCCCCGCTTGCCGGGCTGACTCTTCTCGGCCATCTGGACTTGTCTTCGAACCGCCGGATTACGGACCTCACGCCGCTTTCGGGATTGGCGCTACTGGAGACGCTGCGGCTTGATCGCACCGGCGTTTCGGACCTCACTCCGCTTGCCGGTCTGGTCCGTCTCAAAACCCTGAACTTGTCGTGGAATCGCCAGATTGTGGACTTGTCGCCGCTGTCGGGGCTGATCCTGCTGGAGACGCTGCGTCTTGACGGCATCGGCGCTTCGGACCTCGCCCCGCTTGCCGGGTTGACCCGTCTCGAAACCCTGACCCTGTCGTCGAACCGCCAGATTGTGGACCTGTCGGCGCTTTCGGGACTGACAATGCTCAGGACGCTGCGCCTTGACCACACCGGCGCTTCGGACTTCAGCCTGCTTTCGGCGTTCACCGAATTGCGCACGCTGTCGCTCTCGGGCAACGGGATTACCGACCTGTCGCCCCTGCAGGCGCTGGTCAAGCTCTCCGCCTTGCATCTGGGCGCCAACCAGATTGAGGAAGTATCGCCGCTGGCGGATCTGACTGCGCTCCGCAGCCTGTCGCTGAACGACAATCGGATCACGGATGTGACCGCGCTGGCGGCATTGCCCCGCCTGGCCTCGCTGAATCTCAACGGCAATCCGCTTGTCGGGTTCCCGTCCACCGGCTTCCGGCAACTTCGCGGCCTGTACCTGAGGGACTGCGGTGTGGCGGACATTGGCGCGCTGGCCCATCTGGCGCAAATCGAAACGTTGTTCCTGGACGGCAACGGCATTGGGGACCTGACGCCGCTTTCTTCCCTCTCCGGCCTGACCAAGCTGTTTCTGGCGAGGAACGCCATTTCCGACCTGACGCCGCTGTCGCAGTTGGCGGCGCTCCGGCAACTGGTGCTGGACGACAACGACATTTCGGATGTTTCGGCGCTTTCTTCTCTCTCCGGTCTGACCAAGCTGTTTCTGACCCGAAACGAGGTTTCGGATCTGACGCCGCTGTCGCGGTTGGCGGAACTGGAGCAGCTGACGCTGGGCGGCAACGATGTTGCGGATGTTTCGGCGCTATCCGGGCTGCGCAAACTGGAGTTGCTGAGTCTCGGCCAGAATCAGGTAGCGGACATTGCGGCGCTGGCGAAATTGCCTGCTCTGGAGTACCTGGACTTGCGCGATAACCCGCTGGACCCGGACGCCCTGAGCATTCACATCCCGGCGCTGGAAGAGCGCGGGGTGCAGGTGCTGTACTGAAGGATTGCTTTCCCGTCTCTCCATCCTCGGAGTTCCGTTCCACGGCCTGATCCGGGGCTTTCATGGCCGCAGAGCTCGGCGAACATGATTGATCCCGGAACCGGTACCGAACGACTGTTCCTCGCGCTCAGGGGCCATGGCGGGCCGGATTGCGGGGTTGGCGTCATTGCCGACGCCTCATTGCGAGTCAGGATGCGCCTGAATCCGGAGGACACTGCGGGCCGCGCGGCGGGCGCGAAAACCTGGACACAAGGAACGGTTGGGCGCTGGCCGGCAATATAATCACGGCCGTTTCTTGTGGTTTTTTCGCGAATCCGGGCCCGTTACCGGAACATCGCCGGAACATCATCAAGTCTGGAGGGAAATCAATGCAGTGTGTGCAGCTTGCGGCATCCGGCCTGGAACATCTGGCCGTGGTTTCCGCGGACACGCCCGAACCGGGCCCCGGAGATGTGCTTGTGCGGATGCATTCGGCGGCCGTGAATTACCGCGATTACATGATTTGCGCAGGTTTCTATGGAGGCGAGAAGGACTTTCCGCTGATTCCGCTTTCCGATGGCGCGGGCGTAGTCGAATCCGTGGGTTCCCGGGTGACGCAATACCGCCCCGGCGATCGCGTCATGACGGTGTTCTGGCAGGACTGGGAGTCGCAGCCGGTCGCTCCCGGCGTGCGGACCCGCTCGACCGGTTGCGAGGCGCCCGGCGCTCTCACCGAAAGGGGCCTGTACCCGGAAAGCGCGCTGCTGCCGGCGCCGGAAGGCATGAGCATGGAAACGGCCGCCACCCTGGCCTGCGCCGGCGTGACTGCATGGAACGCGCTGCATTGCGGAGGATCTGTGGGGCCGGGCTCCAGGGTGCTGCTGCTGGGCACCGGCGGCGTGTCGATCTTTGCCTTGCAGATTGCGAAGTCGCTGGGGGCCACGGTCATCATTACCTCATCCAGCGACGAAAAGCTGGAGCGGGCCCGAAAACTGGGCGCAGACAAAACCATCAACTACCGCACCACGCCCGAATGGGGGGCAGAGGCCTTCAAGTCAAGCGGCGGCGGGGTGGATGTGGTCGTGGAGACCGGCGGCATGGGCACGCTCGGACAATCGCTGCAGGCCCTGGGCCTGAACGGGTCGATCGGGATGCTTGGCGCTCTTGGCGGCATCAGTGCGGAAATGAACGCGATGGCGCTGATCGGCAAGTGTGCGAGCATTCACGGAATTACCGTCGGCGCCCGGCAAGACCACGCCGCGGTGAGCGAGCATCTGGCCCGGCATGGCATTGCGGCGGTGATTGACCGCAAGTTTGCGCTGAGCGAAGGACCTGAGGCCATCCGCTCCATCGCCCGCGGCGACCACTTCGGAAAACTGCTGGTCACAATCGCCTGACGTCGTTGCTGCCGCCATACGACGCCGGGGCGCAAGGCCATGCTCGAAGCGCAGGGGCTGACTCTCCGGAGGGGCGGACGGCGCCTGTTCCACAAACTGTCGTTTGCCCTGGCGCCCGGCAAGCTGCTGCTGCTGCGCGGTCCCAACGGTTCAGGCAAGACCTCGTTGCTGAGGGTGCTGGCCGGCTTGCTTCCGGCCGAGAGCGGCGATCTGGTCCTGAACGGGGCGCCCTTGCGTACCGACCCCGCCCGCTACGTTCGCAGCCTGGGCTGGCTGGGGCACAGGGATGGCGTCAAGGGAGAGCTGAGCGCGCGGCGAAATCTGTCCCTGGTCCTGAGTCTGGCCGGGCGCGGCGGGCAAGAGGACAAGTTGCTGGAGCGAGCGGGATTGCAGGGACTGGAAGACCGACCTGCCTCGCGGCTGTCCTTCGGCCAGCGCCGGCGTCTGGCGCTGGCCGGACTGGTAGGGGCGGGTGCGCCGCTGTGGCTGATGGATGAGCCGGATTCGAATCTCGACTCGCAGGGCAGGGCGTGGATGACAGGGGAGTTGTCCGGGCACCTCCGGTCCGGAGGTTGTGCGGTACTCGCCGGGCATCGGGAGAAATGGGGATCTGGCCCGCAGGTCGCGGAATTGATTCTGGGAGTCAAACGGTGAAAGCGTGGCTTTCCGTATTGCGGCATGAGTTTCTTATCTACTTCAAGAGATGGAACTATATAGTTATCAACGTTTCTTTTTTTGCATTATCTACTGCCTTGTTCCCAATCGTCGCCGGCCATGATGAGTCGCTGTTTCCCGGCTGGGGGCCCGGCGTCATCTGGGTGGTGTCGCTACTTTCCATGTTGCTCGCCATGCCGCTGCTGTTCCAGCCTGACCGGGAGGACGGGGTTCTGGATCTGATGCTGTTGAGCGCAGTGGATCCGGCGTGGTTGTCGCTGGCGAAAGCCATGGCCAACTGGTGCATTTTCGGGCTGCCCCTGGTCCTGCTGTCGCTGCCGGTCGCCTACAGCTACGGCATGCAGGGCCGCGCCCTGCTGGTTCTGCCGGGCGCACTGGCCCTGGGAACGCCGGCCCTGAGCCTGATGGCGACGATGGCGGCGGCGCTGACCTCGGGGCTGCGCCGCGGGGCCGGCCTGCTCGCGGTGCTGGTACTGCCCCTGTCGCTGCCGGTGCTGCTGTTCGGCGCGCGCGCCGTGGAGCTGGCCCTTGAAGGACAGTCGGCGGCGCCGCCGCTACTGATGCTGGGCGCGTTACTGCTTGTGGCGCTGGGGCTGTTGCCCTGGGCCTGCGCCGCCGCACTCAGGGCCACGGCCAGTTAAACCCGCTTGAATCTCACCGATCGTACAAGTGAATCCGATTGGCCTGTTGCGAGCGATTACCCGGGCAAGCCGCCCTTTCCCGGCGCCCCGCATCCGACATGAGTTGAAACCATCTCCCGAAACCCTCCGGCAACAGCCGCAAACAAGGCTCTCGTTCTCGTCAATCAGCATGCCCCTTCGGGAAAAGGACATTTCGCCTCCTCGAAACGCTTAAAATCCGCATTCGCGAACAGGTCGCCAGAATATAAACCCCGTTCCCCGCGTGATGGACATGACCGATAGGCTCCCCAGGATTCGACTTCCCAACTGGCTGCACAGGCTGGCTTCTCCGCCGCATTTCTACCGCATGGCCGGGCGGGCGGAGCCGTGGATGCTGTGGAGCGGCCTGTCGGCCATCGTGGCAGGCGCTTTCGGGGGGTTGCTGCTTGCGCCTCCGGACTACCAGCAGGGCGATGCGTTTCGCATCATCTACTTCCACGTTCCCGCCGCCTATCTGGCCATGCAGCTTTACGCACTTATGGCCATCGCTTCGGCCATCGGGCTGGTGTGGCGGATGAAACTGGCCTAT
Organism: Gammaproteobacteria bacterium; assembly: GCA_965115835.1. Classification (GTDB taxonomy): domain Bacteria; phylum Pseudomonadota; class Gammaproteobacteria; order Steroidobacterales; family Foliamicaceae; genus Foliamicus. Next base: position 551,318 of record OZ220471.1, on the reverse strand, counting down.
GCGATTGCCGTGGCCGCAGCCCCGGCAGGGCTCGCATTCACCGGCCTGGCGCTTGTGACCGGCATGCTCTGGGGCAAGCCGATGTGGGGCGCCTATTGGAGTTGGGGGGATGCGCGGTTGACTTCGGTGCTGGTGATGTTCTTTCTGTACCTGGGCTACATGCTGCTTCATGCATCGCTGGAGGAACGCAGCAGCGCGGACCGGGCTGCCGGGATCCTTGCCGTTGTGGGCGTGGTGAACCTCCCCATCATCAAGTTTTCGGTGGAGTGGTGGAGCAGCCTGCACCAGGGACCCACCATCTCGCGGCTGGGGGCCCCGGCGATCACCTGGGACATGCTGTGGCCCTTGCTCTTGACGATCCTGGGCGCGGTGTTGTTTTCCCTTTCGGTAACGCTGACCCGGGCCCGCGCCGAAGTGCTTCTGCGCGAACGCGGCGCCCGTTGGGTGCGTGAAGCGGTGGCAGTGAGCACATGAGGGATTTCTTCGCCATGGGTGGCTACGGGGCCTTCGTGTGGCCCTGCGTGGGGCTGTCCTTTGCAAGTCTGGCGGGCCTGCTGCTGAGCGCCCGCAGCCGCCTGTACAGCGTGCGCAAGCAAATCCGCAACTTGAGCGTCGCACCGGACGAGGGCGCCTGGGAGTTGCGCACATGACCCCCCGGCGACGCAGGATGCTGGCCATGTCCGTGGGGCTGGCGAGTCTGGCGGCCGCCACTGCCCTGGTTCTGGCGGCCTTCGAGCAAAACCTCCTGTACTTCTACACGCCCGCGCAGATCTCCCGGGGCGAGGCGCCATCCGGACAGCGCCTGAGGGTGGGCGGTCTGGTGGAGCAGGGCAGCGTGCGGCGCACGCCGGGATCGCTGGAAGTGCAATTCGAGGTAACGGATCTGGAGCAGAGCATCACCGTCGCCTATGCCGGCGTACTGCCGGATCTGTTTCGCGAAGGGCAGGGCGTGGTGGCCCACGGCACTGTGGAGGCGGATGGTCTGTTTCGCGCAGACGAGGTCCTGGCCAGACACGACGAGAATTACATGCCTCCGGAAGTTGCGGATATGCTGAGAGAGCAGGGGCGCCTGCCGGACGCTTCGCTGCCGTGAAGGTGAGCCCCGCCCTTGAGCGGGCGACCAGCCGGAAGCGCCGACAGCCATGATTCCCGAGATCGGCCAGATCAGCCTTGCGCTTTCCCTGTGTCTGGCGCTGGCGCTGACGGTCTTTCCCCTGGCCGGAGCGCATACCGGCAACAAACGCTGGATGGCGGTGGCAACGCCCTGCGCGCTGGGCATGCTGGCGTTCACCGCACTGGCGTTCGCCATGCTGGCGGCAAGTTTTTTCCGCCACGACTTCAGCGTGCAGTATGTGGCCTTGCATTCGAACCTGAAGCTGCCTGCGCTGTACCGCTTCGCTGCGATCTGGGGCGCCCACGAAGGTTCTCTGGTGCTGTGGCAATTGGTGCTGGGCGCCTGGACATGCGCCGTGGCCCTGGCCAGCCGGGCGCTGCCCGGGGAGCTGAAGGCCAGGGTGCTCGGCGTGCTGGGCTTCGTGAGCGTGGGCTTCTTGCTGTTTATCCTGCTCACCTCCAATCCGTTCTTCCGGCTTTTCCCGCCCGCGGCGGATGGCGCCGACCTCAACCCGCTGCTGCAGGATCCGGCGCTGGCCATGCACCCACCACTGCTGTACATGGGCTATGTGGGCCTGGCCGTGCCGTTCGCCTTTGCGGTGGCGGCATTGCTGGGCGGGCGGCTGGACCCGCGCTGGGCGCGTTGGACCCGTCCGTGGACGACAGCCGCCTGGATGTTCCTGACCGTGGGCATCGCCCTGGGAAGCTGGTGGGCCTACTACGAGCTGGGTTGGGGGGGATGGTGGTTCTGGGATCCGGTGGAGAACGCCTCGTTCATGCCCTGGCTGGCCGGCACGGCCCTCATTCATACGCTGGCGGTAACCGAAAGGCGCGGACTTTTCGGGAACGCCACGCTGCTTTTGGCAATCGCCGCGTTCGGTCTGAGCCTGCTCGGCGCCTTCCTGGTCCGGTCAGGCGTGCTCGTGTCCGTGCACGCCTTTGCCAGCGACCCGGCCCGCGGGTTGTTCATTCTGGTGTTCCTGGCCGTGGTGGTGGGTGGCGCGCTGCTCCTCTATGCTCTGCGAAGCGTGGCTGTCAATCCGCCGACAGGCTTCAAACTGGTGTCGCGCGAAGCGGCGCTGCTGGTCAACACCGTGTTGCTGAGCGCAGCGACCGTTCTGGTTCTGTTCGGCACGCTGTATCCCCTGGCGATCGATGCGCTGGAGCTGGGCAAAATTTCGGTGGGTCCGCCGACTTCAATCTGGTGTTCATCTTTCCCATGCTGCCCTTGCTGGTAGTCGTGGGGGCGGGCATGCATGCCTCGTGGGGCGCGACCCGCCAGGACGAATGGGCTCGCAAGCTGCGGGTTCCCGCGCTTGTGGCGCTGCTGGGAGTCCTGGGCCTCACGCTTGCTGCATACGGTTATGCGGGCCTGCTCACGCTGGTGGGCATGCTGGTTGCCCTTTGGGTGATCGCCGCGGCCTTGCGGGACCCGGTGGCGTGGCTGCTGAAGCGGGGCCCCCGGCCGCAGCGGGCTGCCTGGGGCATGCAACTGGCCCACTGCGGCCTCGGTGTGACCACGCTGGGAATCGTGGTGGTCTCCGCCTGGGGAGTGGAGACGGATCACAGTCTGGCGCCGGGCGAACGCCTGGAGGTGGCGGGCTACGAGTTCGAACTGGAGCGGATCGAATCGGTGCAGGGTCCCAATTACGAAGCGATGCAGGGCGTCGCGCGCGTGACCCGCAACGGCAAGCCGGTAGCCACCCTGTATCCGCAGAAACGGGTCTATGAAGTGCAGAAAAGCCCCATGACCGAGGCGGGCATTGATGCGGGCTGGCGCCATGATCTCTTCGTTGCGCTGGGCGAGCCATTGGGCAATGACGCCTGGAGCGTGCGGGTGCAGGTGAAACCGCTGGTGCGGCTGATCTGGCTCGGCGCGCTCATCATGGCCCTGGGCGGATTGCTGGCGATCACGGATCCGCGCTACCGCCGCGCACGGGCCAGGGACGAGTCGCCGTGACCGCGGGACAACGGCGCTTCCGGGGGCTGTTGCTGCTGCCCTGCGCGGTTCTGGCGGCCCTGGTGCTTCTTTTCGGGATCAGCCTGGGGCGCAACCCCAATCTGGTGCCCTCGCCCCTGGTCGGACAGGCGGCGCCGGATTTCTCTCTGCCCAGGCTTCTGGATGAAGGAGAAGGCGCCAGACTATCGTTGTCCGGGATCGACGAGGGCCCCTGGATGCTGAACGTGTGGGCCAGCTGGTGCGCCGGCTGCCTGGAAGAGCACGGGTTTCTCATGCAGCTGGAGCGGGCGGGCGTTCCCATCTACGGGTTGAACTGGAAAGACCGGGTCAGCGATGCCCGGCAATGGCTCTCGTTGCACGGCAATCCTTACCGCGCAATCGGGGTGGATGCGGATGGACGGGCCGCCATCGACTGGGGCGTCTATGGAGCTCCCGAAACGTTTCTGATCGACAGCGCCGGTATCGTTCGTTACCGGCATGTGGGTCCGCTGAACAGCTCCACATTCTCGGATGTGTTCGCGCCGCTGCTGTGGGGAAACGAAGGATGAGGCCGCTGGTAGCCTTGGCGCTGGTGCTGGCGCTGGTTGCAACCAACCTGCCGGCCGTCGATACCCAGCCGCCGCTGGCCACCCAAGCGCAGCAGGAACTCTACCGCAAGCTGCTTGAGGAGGTGCGCTGCATGGTGTGCCAGAACCAGAATCTGGCGGACTCGGATGCGCCGCTGGCCAGGGACATGCGCCGCGAATTGCGGCGCATGGTGGAAGAGGGCGCCAGCGAAAACGATGTCAAGCAATTCCTGCTGGATCGGTACGGAGATTTCGCCCTCTATCGGCCGAGGCTGGCGCCCAACACGCTGCTGCTCTGGGCGGGGCCGGGGATTGTGGTGGCGGTGGCCCTGGGAGTGCTTGCTGGCGTGCTCCGCCGGCGCTCACGGCTGCCCCTGCCGGAGGAAGGATGAGCGCCGGGGGCCTGTTTCTCGCGGTTGCCGGGATCCTGGCCCTGGCGGCGCTGGCCTGCGTTGCAGCGCCCCTGTGGCGCGACCGCGCCCGGCCGTCCAGCACGGCGGCGCTGACCGCCTCCTGCCTGCTGATACCCGCCCTGGCGTTTCTTGTGTACGAGCAGTCGAGCAACCACGAGTGGGCCCACACAGGGGTCGATGCCGACAATCCCGGTTCGCCGGGGACGCTGGAAACACTGATCGGCCCGCTGCGCGCCAGACTGGAGCAATCTCCGCAGGACCTGCAGGGATGGATGCTGCTGGGCGCATCCTACAGCCAACTGGGCAACTATCCCGAAGCGGTGGCCGCCTTCGACCGCGCGCTCGAGCTGACCGGCGGGCGGGATACGGACGCACTCATGGGCAAGGCCGAGGCGCTGATTCTGGAAGATCCCGAACGCCTTCTTCAGGAGGCTGGCGATATGGTGGAACAGGTGCTCGAAGCGGATCCTCGCCATCCGAAGGGACTGTGGTACGGGGGCTTGAGGGCCCGCGCCAGAGGGGAAACCATAGTAGCGGTACGGCGCTGGCGGGCGATGCTGGAAGGCCCGGCGCCCGAAGAAGTGCGCGGCATCCTGGAGCGTGAACTGAACCGCCTGGGGGCTTCCGCAACGCCTGCCGGCAGCACGCCCACGGAGGTTGTTGTGGAGCTTCGCCTGCGTCTTGCGGAGGCGGGTTCGGCGCCGCCCGGCGCGGTGTTGTTTGTGGTGGCGCGCGCTCCCGGCCAGTCGGGGCCCCCGTTGGCCGCCAAGCGCCTGGACGGCGCGCTTTTCCCGCTCGCTGTGCGCCTGGGCGACGCCGACGCCATGCTGCCCGGCGCCAAAATTTCCGATCAGGCCGAACTGACCGTAACCGCGCGGCTGTCGGCGACCGGCCGAACCACGCCGGGGCCTGGCGACCTTGAGGCGCAGGGCCACTGGAAGGCAGGCCAGGGCGCCCTGGAACTCGAGCTGCGCCCGCAGCCGTAACCGGGCGCCTGCCCGAGCAGCCAGTCGACCACGAAAGCGCTGGTTTCCGGTAGCGCGACCCCTGCGAACCCCTGCGGCAGGGCGCTTCAGGCCTTGGCTGGAACCGGGTTTCGCATCGGCAGCCTGAGATCCCGCACCAGACGCAACTGTTTCATCAGCAGCAGGGCAAGCCAGGTGACGTCAAGCTGCCACCAGCGCAGTCCATGCCGCGCCGAATAGGCCCAGCGATGGTGATTGTTGTGCCAGCCTTCGCCGAGAGTGAGCAGCGCAACCAGCAGGTTGTTGCGGCTTTCGTCGCCGGAGGCGTTGGGCCGTGTGCCCCAGAGGTGGCAAACCGAGTTCACCATGAATGTGGCGTGCCACAAGGCCACGATACTGATGAAGAAGCCCCACACCAGCAACTGGGAACCGCTGGTTCCCAGCCCGGGAAACAGTGCGTCGAGCAGCATGCCCAACCCGAACAGGAACACAGCCTGTCCGGCTATCAGGAACAGGTAGCCCTTCTGAAGCAGCTTGATCTCGGGGTAACGGTGCAGATCCTTGACATTGGCGAAGTTGCCCTGAAAGCACACGGAATCCCACATCCACCCCATGTGCGCGTACCAGAAGCCCCGCTGAACGGGCGAGTGAATATCTTCCTTGCGCTCCGAGTAACGGTGGTGCCTGCGGTGGTGCGACGCCCACCACAAGGGACCGCCCTGGGTGGCGCAACTGCCCAGAAAGGCCAGCAGGAAGCGCACCGGTCGCGAAGCGTGGTACGACGAATGGGCCAGCAGGCGGTGGTAGCCGGCCGTAACACCGAAGGCGCGCAGGAAGTACAGCACACCGGCCACGACCAGTGCGGTCTTGCTCACTCCCGTAAAGATGGCGCCGAGCCCGGCCACATGAAAGCCCACCATTCCCACGATTACGGCCCGGGCCTTGCGTTGCGCCTTTTTCATGGCAGTCCTCATGCTTTCGTGCGGACCCTCGCTCCAGCGCTTGAATCCCACACGCTCAACAAACCGAATTATAGCCATCGGCAACTTGCACTACAGGATTATGCGCATAGCATGAGCGCGCCGTGCTCCAGACCATCGACCCAATCCCGGGCCACCGCATGAACGGCGAACGGGATCCGCTTGCGGATTTCCTCCGCCTCAAGGTAGCCGTCGTGGGCTCCGGGATCTCCGGGATCGCTGCGGCGAGGGAGCTGGACGCGGCGCACGACGTGACCCTTTATGAGGCGCGCAGCCGGCCGGGAGGGCACGCCCATACTTTTCGTTTCGAGCGATTCGGGCGGGAATACCACGCCGACCTCGGCTTCATGGTGTTCAACCACGCGAATTACCCGCAATTCACACGCCTGCTGGAAGAACTGGGTGTTCCTTCGCGGGAAACGGCGATGAGTTTCAGCATGCGTTGCGACCGCAGCGGACTGGAGTATCAGGGCAGCACAACGAACCAACTGTTCTCACAGCGGCGGAATCTGCTCCGGCCGAGGCATTACCGGATGCTGCGGGACATTCTGCGGTTCAACCGCGACGCAAGGAGCGCGCTCAGGGAGCGCGAACAGGAACTGGCCAGCCTGAGTGTCAGGGATTTCATTGCCGATGGAGGGTATGGCCCGGAGCTGGCTGAAGATTACCTGTTGCCCATGGCGGGCGCGATCTGGTCGTCGCCGGCAGAAACAATCGAAGGTTTTCCGAGCTTGTACCTGTTTCGTTTCATGGCCAACCACATGCTGCTCGGGGCTCGCGGGCATCACCAGTGGCGCATGATTCCGGGGGGTTCCGCGCAATACGCGAATGCCGCCCTGCGGCAGATGCGCGGCCGGGTGATGCTGGAGACGCCGGTGCGCCGGATCCGGTCGAACGGTCCGGGAGTGAAGGTGGAGACGGATGCGGGGCACGAGCTGTACGACGCCATCGTGATCGCGACGCACAGCGATCAGGCGCTGGCCCTGCTCGGGGATCCCACGCCTCTGGAGAAACAGATACTGGGAGCCATCCCGTATCAGCGCAACGAAGCCGTGGTGCATACGGATCGGCGGATACTGCCCAGGAGAAAGCGGGCCTGGGCCTCGTGGAATTACTACAGGGGACCGGACAGCGGCAGGCAGGCCTCGGTTACCTACAACCTCAGCCTCCTGCAGCATCTGGACTCTCCGGAGCCGGTTTGCGTCACCGTAAACCCCCTGCTCGAGATTCCCGGAGACAAGAGGATTCGCACCCTGAGTTTCTCGCATCCTGTCCTGAGCGCCGCTGCGTTTGCAGCCCAGGGAAGGCTGCAAGAGCTGAATGGCGCCGGCAACCGCTTCTATTGCGGCGCCTGGGCGAAGTGGGGCTTTCACGAAGATGGGCTGGCAAGCGGAATGAAGGCTGCGCAGAGCTTGCGCAGATGGGCGTCCGGCGCCGCTCTTCAGGCACAATCCGAATATGCACAGCGCAATTTACGAGGGATGGGTCCGGCATACACGGCATAAGCCGGCAGGACATTCGTTCCAATACCGCCTGTTCATGGCGTATATGGATCTGGATGAACTCGATGAGGTGTTTTCCGGGCGATGGTTCTGGTCTACCGGCAGGCGGGCCATTGCGGAATATCGCGCCGCCGATCACCTTGACGGAAAGAGTGCTGATCTGGCGTCCGGCGTGCGCGATCTGGTCCGCCAGCGCTGCGGGATGCGTCTTGATGGTCCCGTGAGGTTACTCACCCATCTCCGCTATTTCGGTCATGTTTTCAACCCGATCTCGGTGTATTACTGCTTTGACAGCGACGGGGCCAAACCGCGCTGCTATGTGCTGGAAGTCAGCAACACGCCCTGGAAGGAGCGCATCTGCTACGTTCTCCCCGCTGCCTCTTCCAGGCGTAAGGGAAGGGGAGAACAATTCGATTTCAAGAAGGACATGCATGTTTCTCCCTTCCTTCCCATGGATCTTTTCTACCGCTTCTGGGTAGCCCCTCCCGGGAACCGGCTTTCGCTCAGCATCAACGTGCACAATCGGGAGGACTCGGTTCTGCGCACCAGTCTGGTCCTGGCCCGCCGGGAAATGACGGGCCGCGTACTCGCGCGCAGCCTTTGCCGCTTTCCCCTGATGACCGCCAACGTGACCCTTCGTATCCACCTCAACGCGCTGCGCCTGTGGCTGAAAGGTGTTCCGCCCCTGGCGCATCCGGGGCGATGAGGTCTCCGTCGGCAGCGCCATTTCCGCGCTCCATCTGGCGCCATCTCGTCGAAAAGCGCCTCGACCGGTTGCGTGACGGCAGGCTGGAAATTGTCGAAGGGGGACAATCCAGACTCCTTGGAGGCCATGACAACGCCGGCGATCTTCCGGTAGCCCGATTCGAGGTCCTGGACAACGCTTGCTGGCGCGCCATTGCGCTGGGAGGGTCGGTCGGGGCAGGGGGTTCGTTCATGGCCGGACAATGGCGCTCGCCGGATCTGGCGGGGCTGCTGCGCCTCCTTCTGCGCGAAAGAGATGTTCTCGAAGGACTGGAAGGACCCCTGAGCCGGCTTCCCGGCCTGTTGCGCCGGGGCGGCCACGCCTTGCGGCGCAACACGCGAACCGGAGCCAGACGAAACATCGCGGAGCATTACGATGCGGGAAACGATTTCTTCGAGCAGATCCTGGACCCCACGATGCTGTACTCCTGCGCCTGGTTTGCAACCGGGAAAACAAGCCTGGAGAAAGCGTCGGTCGCGAAGCTGGAGCGGCTGTGCGCCATGCTGCAGCTTGAGCCGGGGATGCGGGTGCTCGAAATCGGCAGCGGCTGGGGGGCGTGCGCGATTCATCTGGCCCGCCAGCACGGCTGCAAGGTGGTCAGCATTACCATTTCCCGCCGCCAGTTCGAGGAAGCCAGCCAGCGGATTCAGGCGGCCGGCGTGGCGGATCGGGTGGACTTGCGCCTGCAGGACTACCGGGATGTTGGCGGTCGTTTCGATCGCATTATCTCGATCGAAATGATCGAAGCGGTGGGTCCGCAGTACCTCGACCTGTATTTCCAGCGCTGCAGCGAGCTTCTGGTTGCGGACGGCCGCATGGCCCTGCAGGCCATCACCATTACGGATCAGACCTATCGCCGGGCGTTGAAAACAGTGGACTTCATCAAGCAATACATTTTTCCGGGAGGGTTCCTGCCATCCATCGAGGCCATCATGGGCGCAGTCCGCCGGCGCACCGACCTTCGGCTTGTGAAGCTTGAAGACATCGGCAGGCACTACGTTCGCACCCTCAGACTCTGGGCGGAAGCCCTTGCTCGCAATGGCGACCAGATCCGCAAGCTGGGTTATCCGGACGAGTTCATCCGCATGTACGAGTTCTATTTCCGCTACTGCGAAGCAGGGTTTGCAGAGCGCGCCATCGGAGACGCCCAGATCCTGTTCGCGAAACCCGGGGCAGCATAGGGCCGTACAGGGTCGTTCGGGGCCGGAGGGCTCTGGCAACCGCACTGACATACCCACCGTTTTGGCAGTAGCCGTTGCCGCGCCACCTTTTGGGCATAATACATATTATGTAAAGTTAAAGCCGGGTCAGACAGCAGCAGGCGGGCGCGATCGTTTTCGCAGGGATCTGCCGCTGGCTGGCGGCAGGCTTTCAGCGCTTGCCCGCGGAGGACTCGGTCGAAGAAGCCGTCCCGAGGCGAGCGGCAAGCGGGGCTTCGGGCGCCGTCACGGGAGCTGCGATGCCCATCACGCGAACCTCGGTGGTCGCAACATCCCCGATCTTCACACGCTGCTCCCAGGCAATGTGCGAAGTTCCGTCTGCCGCCGTCGCAATGACGGGGAACCGGGAATCGCCCTCGGGCGTCGGCAACGGCCACGGGCCTGCAAAGGTTTCGCCGTGATCCCGGGATTCCGCCATGTACAGCCGCCAGGAGCTCTTGCGATCCTCCCGGGCATTCCACACAAGCCGCAAGACGCCGTTCGGAGTCACGGTAACGACCGGCGCGTCGCTGTAGCGGGATGTCGGATGCACGGGAATCGCCTTGTCGAACCGGAGCGCGCCGTCGCTGCGCGAGCGGCTGAGCCACACGCCCTTGTGCTCTTCCGGGCCGGCGGAGTACGCAATGGCATAGATGTAGTCTCCGCCGACGGCCATGTCGGTGGGCTTGAGTGGGCAACCGTCGATGAACCAGGGATCGATGGGCAACCGCGCCCGCTCGGACCAGGAGGCGCCCCGGTCGGTGGAGCGCAGCACAACGCTGTCTCGCGAGCCGTCGTCGAACACATGCCGGTAGGAAAGCAGCACCGCCTTGTCTTCCGTGAAATCCGCGACCAACTGGCAGCACGGGCAGACCACCCCGCGCGCAAACTCGATTTCGTCGGAAAAGCTTTCGCCCCCGTCGGTTGAAACCGCCGTGAACAATGTGGCGCCTTCGCCCGAATCCTCCATGTAGCGCGTATCCAACCAGAATGCGTGAACGGCGCCGTCTGCCGCCACCGCCATTGTTCCGAACGCATGCGCAACGCCCAGCCCTTCGCCCAGAAGCCCGCGCCCATCCCTGTCAACATGCGAGTTCAACGTGACCGGCTCGGAAAAGGTCGCGCCCTTGTCGAGCGAACGTGTGTAGTGCGAGGCGATCACATCCAAGCGGGTTTGCGCGGACACGGTGTTCGCGGGGTAAAACACATGCACGGCGCCCTGATTGTCGGTACTGATGCGCGGCTTGCTGACCTGGAAACCCCAGATTGCGCCCCTTCCCCGATTCACCCGGGCCGGAGTCCCGAAACTGGCGCCGCCATCGCCGGAGCGGGCAATATAAAGATCTACCGCAGAGCGATGGCTGTGTTCGCCGGGCGAACGCTTGGGCGGCGGACCTGCGGGCAGGTCGCGGTCGAGCCAGACCACGTACAGCTCACCATCGCTGGAGACCGCAATCTCCGGGCTGAATGATGCGCGATCCCGAAGCCCCAGGGTCTGCTGATACAGGATTTCGCTCTTGCTCCAAGCCGTGGAAGGCATGCAAACCACTGCACCGAGCAGCGCGATTGCGCTGATGTATGCTCTCGTTTTCATAAGGCGCTGCCTGAAGTGAACAAGGTCCTTTCGATCTCATATCCTACACCCTTCCGCAGGCGCGTTTGCGGCCTGCTGCTGGGATTTCTGGCGCTGGCGCCGGCGGCTGTCCGGCCGGCGGACGCCGACTCCCGGGCATTGCAATCCACTGGCGAGCCCATGCTCGAGAGCCTCCAGGCCAAGGATCTGTCATCGCTGCTCGAACGACACCGGGGCAAGGTGGTTCTGGTGAATTTCTGGGCCACCTGGTGCGGCCCGTGCATTCATGAAATTCCCGCGCTTATCCGGCTCAAGGAGAAACTCGATCCGTCCGCTTTCGCCCTGATTGCGATTTCGGTGGACGATCCGGCGGATTCAAAGTGGCGAGTGGAAACGTTTATCGAAATTCGATTCCCCAAATGGAACAGTTACTTGAGTGCTGAAATGGAAGATTACCTCATGGTGGAGGAACTGGATCCGTATTGGCCGGGCGTGCTGCCGGCGAGCTACCTGATCGGTCCGGACGGGGCCGTGGCGAAAACGCTTCTCGGGGGACACACCGAACAGCAATTCGAAGACGCGATACGCGCTGCAACGACGGACGGAAGCGTTGCGCTCCCGCCTGCAACGGAGGGCGCCGGGCAAGCGCTCCCGCGCTGAACTTCAATCCACCAGACCCAACCGCTGGTGCATGATGGGGCTGGTTGTGGTGTACTGAAGATGCACCTTCTTTCCGGGATTCAACAGTTCCTTGGCGGCAAAGGCGGCCAGCGCCGCCTCGTGGAATCCGCTCAGAATGAGCTTCTTCTTGCCCGGGTAAAAGCAGATGTCGCCAATGGCGAAGATGCCGGGCACATTGGTCTGGAACTTTTCCGGGTCCACATTCACCGTCTTGCGGTTCAGGTCCAGACCCCACCCCGCAATCGGCCCCAGCTTTGGCGCCAAGCCGAAAAAGACCAGAAGCTCATCGACTTCCAGCGGATCGAGATCCTGATCGTCAATCGTGAGCGTAACCGCCTCGAGCAGGCCCTGCTCCAGATGCAGGCGGGTGGCGCGAGCGTTTTCGAACAGTTTCGCCCTGCCCTCCGCCACCCGTTGTCTGAACCGGTCGACCGAGGCCGGCGCGGCGCGGTACTGGTCGCGCCGGTGAGCCAGAGCCACTGATTCCGCCACCCCACCCAGTTCGAGCGCCCAATCCAGCGCCGAATCGCCGCCGCCGAGAATCAGCAGCCGTTTGCCGGCAAACCGGGAAGAATCCTTGACTCGATAGTGCAGTTGCCGGTTCTCGATGAGCTCCGCGCCCTGAAGACGAAGTTTGCGCGGCTGAAACGATCCTACGCCGCCAGCCAGAAACAGGGTGCGCGCATGAAATTCCGTGCCGGCGGCGGTTTCTACGTGAAACCCCTCCCCTTCGCCGAGAGGCCGGACCACGGTGACCTCTTCGCCCAAGCGGAATACCGGCTCGAAAGGCTTGATCTGCTCCAAAAGCGCGTCCACCAGCTCCTGGGCGTTGAGCACCGGAATGGCGGGGATGTCATAGATTGGCTTGTCCGGGTAGAGTTCCGAGCACTGTCCGCCAGGCTCGCGCAGCGCATCCACAAGGTGGGCCTTGACGCCGAGCAGCCCCAACTCGAAAACCTGGAAAAGGCCGCAAGGCCCAGCGCCCACAATCAGTGCGTCGGTGCGTATGGTCATGGTTTTTCAGAATGCATTTCGACCAGCATGCAAGTCCGATGGCATTATATGGCACCGGCGGGCGGCGATACACTTGCGCCATGCGAGACCGCCTCCGTCTGCCGATCCTGTTCGGCGCCGCCTTCCTGATATTCACGGCAGGCTTCGGGTTGCGCGACCCGTGGCCTCCGAACGAGCCGGGCTACGCGCTGGCTGCGGCGGAAATGCTCCGTTACGGCAACTGGCTCGCACCTACCCTGGCCAGCGAGCTGTTCGCGGATCACGGTCCCCTGTACTTGTGGATTCTGGCGCTTTTTCAGGGACTTTTCGGTTTGCGCGCCGGCTTCCTCCTGCCATCGCTCCTGTCGGCCTTCGGCATCCTCTGGCTCACCTGGGATCTGGCCAGGCGGCTGTGGGGCGATTCGGCAGCCTTCTGGTCCGGCGCCGCCCTTTTGGCGTGTGCGCAGTTTACCCTGCAAGCGCACGGCGGCGATGGCGATATCCTGCTGTGCTTCCTGATCGTGCTTGGGCTCTACGGTCTGGCGCGCCACCTTCTGCAAGGGCCTGCGTGGGGATGCTTCCTGCTTGGCTGCGCCGGCTGCGGTCTGGGCCTGATGATCCATGTCTCCGGGTTGTTTCCCCTGGTCCTGATCCTGCCATGGCTCTGGACGGTGCGGCGAGAATGGCTGGAACCGCAACCGCTTCGGGATTGGCGGTGGTTGGGCGGACTGGCCGTCCTTGCGGCCATCCCGGGCCTGTGGTTGACCCTGCTCTGGTTATCCGGGAGCGAGACAGTAGCTGCCTACCGCCTCGCCGTGTTCAGGGTGTGGCCCATGGAGGCGGTGGCGACATCCTGGAGCGATCTGAAGCCGTTTTGGTATTACCTGCTGCAGGTTGGGCCCTGGGCATGCTTTCCCCTGATCTTGACACTGCCCTGGATGCGCCACGCCTGGAAGGATGGGTTGAGGGGGCGCGACCCTGCCCTGCTGTGCCTGCTTGCATGGACCGGCGGGGTGCTCTTGCTGCTGTCAATCAGCCAGACGAAACGAGCCGCCGACTTTCTGCCGGTCATCTCCGGCCTGGCGCTCGGCTGCGGTCCGGCACTGGGCGCAGCGCTGCGGCACAGCCATTGCCGGCGCACTCTCCGGATCGGAATGATGGCGGTTCTTCTGGTACTGTTGTTCGCCATGTTGCGGGTCTACGGAGTCACACCCGCAGATCGCCCGCTCGTCACTTCCCTGTCGGATGGCTCACCGTTCTGGTTCAATCTGCTGTATCCCGACCGCCTGTCCTTGCTGCTGAAGATCAACTCCATTCACCCGGTGGTCGTGCCCCTGCTTATCGTGGCCAGCGCGGCGGGTCTGGCCGGCTTGCTCGCAGCAGGCAGCCGCAGGGCCGCCGCGGTCACGGGCTGCGTGATCGTGATCTTCTGGGCGGTGCTCGGTTGGGGCGCCTTTCCCGTGCTCGACGAAGGCCGTTCCGGAAAGACAATCACGGCCGCGGCGCAGGCCGTCCTGCCGGACGATGCCGAGCTGGGCATGGCCGACTGGCGCGCCCAGCTGCTGCTGCATATCGACCGCCCGGTAACCCACTTTGGCCGACTGAGGTCGAACCGCAGGCAGGAAATCCTGGATGCGGCTGCCTGGCTGAGCGACGCCCCCGGGAGACTGCTGCTGGCGCCGGAGGAATATCGAAGCTGGTGCTTCAGGAACGAAGCCGGTGTCCTGCTGGGGTACGCGCACCGGCGGAACTGGTATCTGCTGGGACCGGAGGCGCTGCGCCCCGAATGCCGGATCGAGGGCGCCCCGAAAAGGGTCATACACTTCCGGGGCTGGAGATAAACCCGACTTCCGGGGCCGGGGCAGGTCAGGAACAGGACAGGAGCGCTTCGGCGGGATCGATGCCGGCGCCGGCAAGCTGCCTCAAGTGTGCTGCAAGCTCGGACCCCTCGGCGCCCTCCAGCACAATTCCGGCCTTGCGGCGAGAGCCTCGGGACACATCGCTGACGCCGAGCCAGGCCACCCGGCCCGTCACGCTGTGCCTGGACCCGTCCGGCAGCTGCACCAGCAACACCACCTCTTCGCCGAGCACATGCTCCCGCCGGGCAAGGACCCACAGGCCGCGGGAACCAGAAACGGGATCCAGGCATTGGCAATGGAATCCGAGTCGTCCAGTACCAGCGAGTAGAACCCCGGAACCTTCATGCCGGAGCGCAAAAGCCCCCGAACCAGCTCTGCAGCAGCGCTGCCAGGGCCAGTTCGGTATTCACACTGAAGCGCTCCGAGTGACGGCACTCCATGATGGTATCCAGGTGAACGAAACTTCGCCGAATCATCTCTTCCCGGGCCTCTTCCGGCAACCGCAAAAGTCTCTGCCTGTACGGATTATTTTGCGCCGACATCCAGTCCCGGGCGCGCCGGAACGCGCAGCGGAACAGGAAATCGCAACAGAATCGCAGCGGCAGATCCTTCCAGTTGCGCGCCACTTCCACCGGTGTGGTCCGGCGTTTTTCGAGCGCCCCCAACTGGGCGCTCATGGCCTGCGCCCGGGCATCCAGCCCCTGCGCATGCAGTTCCTGCGCCCACAGGGGGCCACCGCCGGCGAGCCGCATCGCATTGCGCCAGTCCACGGTGTTCGATTGCTGCGACAACCAGGCCAGCGCAGCATTCTGGCCTGCGCCGGGCACTCTCACCAGGCGGCAGCGGCTGATGATGGTAGCCGGCAGCGCCTGGATGTTTTCCGCCACCAAAAGCAGATAGCTGTCCGGTTGCGGTTCCTCCAGTATCTTGAGCAGGCTGTTTGCAGCCGAACGCCTCATCGATTCCGCCGGGCAGATCACGGCGACCCGCGCGCCGCCGCCATAGGCGCTCATCAGCATGAAGTCGATCAGTTCGCGGATGCGCTCCACCGGCAGCGATTTACCCTCCTCCGGCACGGCCGGATGCAGGTTGGGATGCAGGGTGGTTTCCGGCGCGGACTCCGCCGGCCACGCGGGACGGTTGCTGTTCAACAGGCGTTGCGCAAGCCAGGCGCTCAAGCGCCGTTTTCCACTGCCCCGCTCGCCGTAAATCAGCAGTGCATGGGCCAGCTGCCCTGCCTTCGCCTGGGCATCCAGATCCGATTCCAGCCCCGCCAGCCATGGCAAGCCCGTTGCGTTTGCGCTACCCGCCATCCTGCACCGGGGCGCAACGGGTCATCCGCATCTGATAATTCAATAATATCAATAGCATGAACAAGAAAAGAACAATTTGCTTCACGTTTCCCGGAACAGCCTGCGGGCGGCTTGCATCAGCACATGGCGCACCTCCCCCAGTGGTCTGGAAGCATCCACGACAAGGTAGCGGCGGCCACCCGCCACGGCTCGCTCCAGGTAGCCGGCGCGCGCCCGTTCGAAGAATGTCTGTTCCTCCCGCTCGAAGCAGTCCTTGCCGCCCGGCGCCGCCTTGCGCGACAGGCTCAATTCGGGCGGCGCATCGAGAATGAGGGTCAGATCCGCCTGCAGCTTGCCCACGACTTGCCGGTCCAGCGCCTGCACCTGTTCGGCAGGCACTCCCCGACCGGCCGACTGGTAGGCGTAACTCGAGTCCACGAAGCGGTCGCACACCACCCAGGCGCCGCGTTCCAGCGCCGGGCGGATGACTTCGTGTATCGACGCGCTGCGGGCCGCAAACATCAGCAGCAGTTCGGCCTGCGGGAGCATGGCCGCCCTTCCGGGATCGAGCAGGATGGCGCGCAGCTGTTCTCCGAGCGCGGTGCCGCCCGGTTCGCGCGCGGTAACTACTTCCCGTCCGTTTTCCCTGAGCCAGTCCGCCAGAAACACCGTGTGGGTGGACTTGCCGGCTCCTTCGATGCCCTCGAGGACTATGAAGCGGCCCGGGTTCATCCCGAACCCGGGTTGGCGGCCTGGACGGTCTGGTCCCGGGGCGCATCGCGTGCTTCCGGCTTGCTCTCCGGCGCACGGCGGGTTTGCACCAGCAAGGACACCGCGGCGTTGTGATCGGCCAGGGTATCGGTAAAGACATGACTGCCGTCCAGGTTGGCGGAGGCGACATAGTACAGGGAGCTCCCGCGCCGGGGTTGCGTCGCGGCGCGCAGCGACGCCTCGCCGGGCAGGGAAATGGGGGTCGGCGGAAGCCCATGGCGGGTATAGGTGTTATATGGCGTGTGGTCGCGCAGATGCGCGCGGGTAATGTCCCCTGCATAGGCGTCGCCAAGACCGTAGATCACGGTGGGATCAACCTGCAGCCGCATCCTCTTGCGGAGCCTTCGCGCCAGCACTCCGGCAATGATGGGGCGCTCGGCGTCGATGGCTGTCTCACGCTCCACGATCGAGGCGAGGATGAGCGCCTCGTACGAATCGTCAAGCGGCAGGTCGGAGGCCCGATCAGCCCATGCGGCGAGCAGCTTTTTCTCCATCAGGGTGTGGGCGCGCAAGAGCAGTTCGGTATCCGTTCCTCCGCGCGTATAGGCATAGGTGTCCGGAAAAAACAACCCCTCGGCGTGCGGGCGCCCGAGGTTCAGTTCTTCCGCCAGCTCCTGCGCGTTGCGCGACCGGAGCGTGGAAACCAATAGTTCCTCGGCGCCCAGCGCCTTGAGAAGCTCCCTGACCGTCCACCCTTCGATGATGGTGAAGTAATGCTGCACGACATCGCCGCGCACCATGCGCTCAAGCAGAAGCCGGTGCGTGTCGTCCGCCTCGATCCGGTATTCGCCGGCCTGGATCCGATCCGTCGACCCGGACAGGAAAGCAGCCAGTTTGAAAAGCCATGGTTGCGCAAGAATCTCGCGCTCCCCCAAGCCTTCGGCCACCCTGTCGAGCGAATCGCCGGGCTCGACGACAAAGACCCGGTTGGCGGAACCCCTTGCCAGAGGGCTCTCCAGCGCCAGCCGGACTGCGAACAGTCCTGCCAGCGCCAGCAACGGAGCCGCTGCCGCGACGGCCAGGCCCGGCTTGGACCCGGGGGCCATCAGACCCGGCTGAATATCAGGCAGCCGTTGGTTCCGCCAAAGCCGAACGAATTACTCATGGCCACATCGATTGCCATGTTCCGTGCCGTATGGGGAACGAAATCCAGATCGCATCCCTCGTCCGGATTGTCCAGGTTGATGGTGGGCGGCGCCACGCCGTCGCGGATCGCCAGAATGCAGTAAAGCGCTTCAAGCGCGCCTGCCGCGCCCAGCAAATGCCCGGTCATCGACTTGGTCGAACTGATGGCGACCTGCCGTGCGTGATCGCCGAATACATCCTTGATGGCCTTGACTTCCACCTGATCGCCCAGCGGGGTGGATGTGGCATGTGCGTTGATGTAGTTCACATCCTCCGGATTCAGCCCGGCATCGTTCAGTGCGGCCCGCATGCACGAAGCCGCCCCGGCGCCGTCTTCCGCCGGAGCGGTGATGTGATAGGCGTCGCTGCTCATACCGAAGCCGCTCACTTCGGCAAGAATCCCGCCCCCCCTTCGTCGCGCGTGCTCGTACTCCTCAAGCATCAGGCACACGGCGCCGCTGGCGAGCACGAAGCCGTCCCGATCCCGGTCCCAGGGGCGGCTGGCGCGTTCCGGTTCGTCGTTGCGCAGGGACAATGCGCGAGCGGACGAAAAGCCGCCAATGCCCAGGTACGCGATACAGTGCTCGGCGCCCCCGGCCAGACAGGCGTCAGTTTCTCCGTAGGCGATGGAGCGGGCGCCGAGGCCGATGGAGTGCGTCGAGGTGGAGCAGGCGGTGGCCACCGCGATGTTCGGACCGCGCGCTCCGATTTGTATGGACAACAGCCCCGCGGGCATGTTCACGATGATACCCGGCACCAGAAAAGGCGAGATCCGCCTCGGATTGTTCTGTTCTTGGTAACGGTGATAGGCGGCCTCGATGGTGCGGATGCCGCCAATCCCCGAACCCAGGCAGACGCTCACGCGATCCGCGTTCGATTCATCAATGGAAAGACCGGAGGAATGCAGCGCCTGAACGCCCGCCGCGACCCCGTAATGGTTGAAAGCATCGAACCTGCGCACCTCGCGGGCATCCATGTACTCGCCGGGGTCGAAGTCGCGAATCAGGCCCGCGATTCGCGACGGAAACTTTTCGATGTTCGGCAACTCCTGATGCGCCGTAATGCCGCTGTTGCCCTCCACTGCCGAACGCCATGCCGTTTCGGCGTCGTTGCCCACCGGCGTGATCGCGCCGCAGCCCGTCACCACCACGCGACGCCCTTTCATGTCAGGGTGGCCCGGCCACCGGAACCGGACGAACCGATCCGGCTAGTCTTCAAGGCGGGCTGTAATGAAGTCGATTGCTTCCTGAACGGTGGTGATGCGCTCGGCGTTCTCGTCGGGGATTTCGGTCTCGAACTCTTCTTCGAGCGCCATGACCAACTCCACAGTATCAAGCGAATCGGCGCCCAGATCGTCCACGAACGAAGATTCATTCGTGATGCTGGATTCGGCAACGCCAAGTTGCTCTGCGATGATCGCCTTGATCTGCTGTTCCACCTTGCTCATAAATTCCAAGCCCCCAGTTGCCGGGCGAACCCGATCGAAAATCGACAAGCGTCTATTTTAACGGAATAAGAAGCGTGGGGAACGCCCTGTACGGGTTACGGGTTCACTGCACAGGAGACAGCGTGGGGCTCGACTATCCCGTATTCGCAAAGCGGCAAGCGGACTCCCGCGCTTACAACCCCCACTTGCGCATTCCCCGCGAAACGCCGCGCACGGCATGACGCCGCGCCTGATTCCGCGCCAGACCGGCAGGCCCGCCGCGACCGAACGCCATGATGGCTGCCAGGATCGAGAAAAACTTGAATAGATGTCGCATCGGAGTTCCCCTGTAGTCGGTTTCCCTGTCAAGTATAGCCGGCAAGCGCAAACGGCGGGGTCGCGCCCCGGACGAACGGATGCAGGATGTGGCCGCCTTTACCGTGGTTGGACTTGGGCCATTGCGACCCGGACTAGCGGATGCAGGATGGGGCCGCTGGTCTGGCAGGCAGGCGGCTGATGACGCCGGGAGTTGATCGCCTAACGCCCGGCAAGCAGTTTTTTTACGTCCGCTGCAATGTCCTTGCGATGCTGAGCGAGCTGCGCCTGCACATTCTCGTTCGTGGTCTTGATTTGCCCGGCGAGCCGATTTTCCATGCTCTCCATGTTTTCCCGCAGATCGTCAATGTTCTCGCGCATGTCATTGATATCTTTTCGCACGGGAACCAGCCCGGCCTCAAGACTTTCCTTGAAGACATCACGCATGGCTTTCGCCAGCAGGTCGATGCTTCCATTGAGTTTTCCGGTTGTCATTTTCCTTTCCTCCTTGTCGGAATGCGGATGCTGCATCATGTTGGCGTGACCGCCGACATGTCAAGCGATTTTCGTGCGGCAACAGTCGGCAATTTCAGGCTGATTCCCACGCAAGGCAGGAATATCCCATACTGTTTCGCTGCGCTCTCCATTTGCAAGCAAACATCGCGGTTGATCATGCGGCAACGCGCATGAAGAGCTTCCGGTTGAGATCCTCGTGCGAGGCGAGCGACGAGATCATGTCGCCGCCGACATCCGACAGCCTTGCGAGGTCGGTCCTCGGGATAGCAGTCTGGTCTTCGAAGACCAGAATGGACTCGAAGCGCAACGCATGTCGATGGAAGTGCGCCAGCATGATCGTGGTAAGGCGCGCCTTGTCGCGATTCGGTACGCCGTAGAGAAACAGCGGAACTTCGTTTTTCCCATCAACGCGGTAGTCCACCGGATAAGCCCCGGCATTGGGCACATCCGTCTGGAAGTCGCGCTTGATCCTGGCTTCGTCCACATGGCGGAAAAGCAGATCGGCCAGATCGTCATGGAACGTGGAGCCAATGCTGGAGCGCGAGAGCAGCGTCAGGTCGTAGACCCGGGTCAGCGCCTGACCGAAGGCGAAGAGAGTCTCGGGCAGTCGATCCGGCGCGGCGTCGATGCACAGCGCCCCGCCATCTCCATCCCATTGCAGGCCGGTCTCGCCCATGATGCGTTCGAGGAGCATCCCCCGCGTCCCGTCCATGAAGACATCCACATCGTGGTCGTAACTGATGTGCATCAGCGTGTGCCCCCGATCGGACAGGCGAAGCCCGCCGGACGGCGCTTCCGAAAGGTGGATTGGATACCTGTCTCCATCCGGAAACGCGAAGTGCGTTCGCAACAGCATTGCGCCGTCCGGACGCGGTTCAACTCGCACCTCCTCGCAGAGACGCTCGCACAAGAGGGATTTCAGGGCGCCTACGTCGATTGTCATCGGAACAGGCTCGCCAGCATGTTGCTCTTGCTTTAGCCCGCCCATCTTGCTTCGGCGACCGCCTTAGCCCATCCACAGCCCGCCGTTGACATGCAGGGTGATGCCGGTGACGTAGGCGGCCGCCGGAGAAGCAAGGAACACGGCGGCGCCCGCCACATCCAGCGGGGCGCCGACCCGTCCGACCGGAATGCTGGCGATGACGGCGTCCCGCCGCTCAGCGGAAAGGCCGGCGGTCATGTCCGTTTCGATATAGCCCGGCGCGATCCCGTTCACCGTGATGCCGCGTCCGGCCACCTCCTGCGCCAGCGACCGGGTAAAGCCCAGCAGGCCGGCCTTGGCGGCCGCATAGTTGCCCTGCCCCGCTGCGCCGGCCACTCCCACTACCGATGACACATTGATGATGCGGCCGTGACGCGCCTTCAGCATGCCGCGAAGACAGGTCCTGCAAAGACGATAGGCGCCGCCGAGATTGGTGTCGATCACCTGTTGCCAGTCCTTCCGTCTCATGCGCAGCAAAAGGTTGTCGCGCGTGATGCCGGCATTGTTCACCAGTATGCTCGGGGTGCGGTCGGCCAACTCGGCCATCAGCGCCCGAATACTCTCGTCGGACCCCACATCCAGGACCTTGCCCGCGTCCCTGCTGCCCAACCGGCGGGCAATTTCCAGCGCCCCTGCGGGCGAGGTGGCGGTGCCGATAACCTCGGCGCCGGCGGCTGCGAACTGCCTTGCGATTTCCGCGCCGATGCCCCGCGTGGCGCCGGTCACCAGCGCGGTTTCCCCGCCGAGCGAGAACAGGTTGGAGTTGCCGGACACGCATTGAAATTATAGGCGATAGCGTCTTTCATCGCGCTCTGGCATGATTGTTGCCGTTTCCATGGGCAATCGCGCTAGTTTCTGCATGCATCCGATATTCACTGTGCGCCGCTGCGCCGTTGCGGAACCGGGTGCGCCCGGTTGCCGGTGTGCGATACCGCGCCTCGAACCCGCTCGCAGCGGATCAAGCGAGGATCGCCGGACAGTTGCCGAGCGCGGATTCACGCTCATGGAAATGCTGGTGGTGCTGGCCATCATCGGGATCCTGGCGTCCATTGCCACCGGGGTGTACATAAGCCGCGTCGATGATGCGCGCATTACCCGGGCCCGAGCCGATATTCAGGCCATCGAGGCGGCGCTGGACATCTTCCGCCTGGACAACTTCCGCTATCCAACCCGCGCCGAGGGATTGCGGTTGCTGGTGGAGCGCCCGGACGATCGCGATCTTCGCTGGCCGCCGGGAGGCTACATGCGCCGCCTGCCTGTGGATCCCTGGAACCGGCCCTACCTCTACCGCAATCCGGGACGCAACGGCGAGGTGGACATCTATACCCTGGGAAGGGACGGCCGGGAAGGCGGCGAGGGACAGGACCAGGACATAGGCAACTGGAGTCTCGACCGGCAATCGTGACGGCGAAGGCAAAGGCGGCTGCCCGCCCCCCGGGCTTTACGCTGATAGAAATGCTGGTCGTTCTGGCGCTGATCGGCCTGCTTGCCGGAATGGCTGTGCTGTCCGCAGGCGCCTCCGGCAGCACCGTCGAGCGCGAGGCGCGCCGGCTGTCGGTCACCCTGCGTCTGGCTGCGGACGAAAGTCGCCTGCAGGGACGGGTGCTGGGCCTTCGATTCGATTCCCGCGGCTATTCCTATCACGAACTGTTGCCCGCGGATTCCACGAACGCGCCGGGGCCGGGGCTTGCCTGGAGCCCTCTCGTCGACAAGGGGGCGTTGGCCCCGCGTTTCTGGCCTCGCCAGTTGCAGTTCGAGTTGATAATCAATGGACGCGCAGTCAGGACGCATGAGCCGGACTCCTCGCTTCCGCCCCAGATCGTCCTGTTGCCCGAAGGCGAGTTCACGCCGTTTTCGCTGAAGCTGGGCGACACGATGGAAGCGGGGACTGTCGTGGAGTTCGGCGCGGCGGGAATCGTGGGTGTCAAAAGGCCATGAACAGGGGATTCACACTGGTTGAAGTGCTGGTGGCGCTGGCGGTGGTTGCGCTTGGCGTCAGCGCGCTGTTCACCGCCCTGGGTCAGTCATCGCGCTCGGCGGAGCAACTGCGCGTTCGCACGCTGGCGAACTGGGCGGCGACCGACGCGCTGACCGCGCTGCGCCTGTCCCGCCAGACGCCGCGAGCAGGAACTGTGCGCCAGGAGGATATATCGGGCAGGCTCTGGTGGGTGGAGTACCGAGTGCAGGAGTCGGATGTGGAACGCTTGCGCGATGTGGAGGTGCGGATTGCCACGGCGCGGAATGCATCGCCGATTGCATCGTCGCGCGGCATGGTCCGCCTTGCCGAGCCGGGAGAACCGGACGAACCGGGGGCACCGAACGACAGGAACAACCTGGAAAACAGGGTGGAAACGGAGGGGCCGAATTGATTGCCGGGCGCAAAGCCGGAAACGGACGCGGGTTCACCCTGATCGAACTGCTGGTGGCGCTGGCGATCTTTGCGATCATGGCGGCGTTGGCCTTCGGAAGCCTCGGGGAGGCTGTCACCCAGTCCGGGAGGCTGGATGCATCGCAGCAGCAATGGTCGGCGCTGCTGCGCGCGGTGCGCCTGATGGAAAACGATTTTGCCCAACTGCGTCCGCGCCCGGTGCGCAATATCCTGGGGCAGGATTATGAACCGGCGCTGGACGCGCCCGAAACGGAACTGACGTTCACCCGCGGCGGATGGCTGAATCCGGCGCTGATGCCCCGCGCCGAATTGCAGAGGGTGCGCTACCGGCTGATGGATGGCCGGTTGATGCGGGAATACTGGCCAGTTCTCGATCGCATTGCGGCCACCCGGCCGGAGGGCGAAATACTGGTGACCGGGGTGCAGCGATTCCAGGTCGAATTTCTTCCCGCGCGCGGATTGGGCGCGGAGGCCTGGATAGATTTCTGGCCGCCTCCCGGAGAACCGGCCGCGGACAGGCTGCCGGCCGGCGTGCGGTTCACTATTGACGTTGCGGGCTCCCCGGGAATAACGCGGCTCGTCGAGGTGGGCGCGTGAGTCCCCTGCGCCCGCAAGGGGGTCTGGCGCTTATCTCGGCCATGCTGGTGGTCAGTCTCGCCGGAGTGCTCGGCGCCGGGCGAATGTTCATGCTGCAGGTCGAAAGCCGGACATCGCAAGCCCTCATCGGCAATGCCCGCGGGCGCATGATCGCACTTGGCCTTGAGGAATGGGCTTCGGAATGGCTGGCGGCCGACGCCCGTTCGAGCGATACCGACCATCGGGGCGAGGTCTGGGCGGGAGGCCTGGAGGGCGCCATTCCCGGTCAGGGGAGTTTTCGGGGAAACATGGAGGATCTGCAGGGGCGGTTCAACGTCAACAATCTGGTCACCTTCCAGGGTACGCCGGACAGGATCGCGGTAGACCAGTTCCGGCGACTGCTGGACATTCTCCGGCTCGACAAGTCCCTGGCCTACAAGGCGCTGGACTGGATGGATACGGACAATTTCCCGCAACCGGAGGGGGGAGCGGAGGATGAGGCCTATACGCGGCTGAACCCGCCTTATCAGGTTCCCAATCGTCCGTTGGAGGATGTGTCCGAACTTTTGGCTGTCGAAGGTTTCGATGCCGCGGCCTGGCGCATCCTGGCGCCGCACATCGTGGCGCTGCCGGCGCCCGGAACGCCCACTGCAATCAACCTGAACACCGCCACCGAGGCTGTGCTGCTGTCGCTTGCCGACAACATGGACCCCGCTCTCGTGCGATCCTGGCTGGAGGCGCAGCAAGACGGCGGCATCCGCGACCTCGGCGAGGCGCAGCGCGCCCTGCCCTCCGGGATGGCAAGCCGGGTCGCGACTGGCAGCAACTGGTTTCGATTGCATCTGGCCGTGAACGTGGACGGCGCCCGATTCTTTCTGACCAGCCTTCTGGATCGTGGGTCCGGAGGGGTTCGAACGCGATGGCGCCGGCAGGGCATCCCGGCGGAGGCCTGGCTCGCGCCGCTGGCGGCGGCACGCTCCGAACGCTGATGGAATATCTGGTCGTCCGCCTCTCCGGGACCGATGGGCACGCCTCATGGCAAGTCGTGGACGCGCATGGCGCACCCCTTCCGCAGAGCGGTGAAGGGGCGCTCGAACAGCTTGCGGGGCTGTGCGAAAGGCGAAAGCTTGTAATGCTGTTGCCTGCGGGAGAAGTATTTCGCAGACGTATGGATCTTCCGGCGCGTGGCCGGCGCGCCGCGGCCAGGGGGGCGCGGTATGCGCTGGAAGACCAGATTGCGGGCGATGTGGAGAACCTGCATTTTGCGACCGGGCCGATTTCCGGGGATTGCCTGGAGGTGGCGGCGATAGAACGCGAACGTCTTGCCGAGTGGCTGCGCCGGAGCCATGAAGCAGGGCTGAAGCCGGAGATGGCCCTGAGCGAAGGAGACACATTGCCCGACATGCCCGGCGTGGCGGTTGCGCTTCTGGAGCCGGAGAGCTTGCTGCTGCGCAATGGCAGCGGGCAATTGGTGGCGGCGGAACCCTCGGAACTTGCGGGACTGGTCGATATCCTGTGCGCCGAACAGGCCGGGGAGGATGCGGCCCCGTTTCGGCTGGTGCTCTACTGCGAGCCCATGCTGGAAGCGAAGGCTCGCGAGGCGATGGCGAAGCTGGCCGGGCGGGAAGTGGAATTGCGCCTGCTCGAGCGGGGCGTTCTGGCGCATCTGGCCGGGGAGGCGCTGTCCGGTCGCGCCGTCAATCTCCTGCAGGGAGCGTTTCGCCGCCGCGAGGAAAAGAGCCACTGGGTTCGCTACGGCCTGCTGGCCGTGGCGCTGCTCTATCCCCTGCTCCTGGGACTGGACCGCTGGCGCGCCCAGGCCTGCTACGAGGCGCTCGCGCAGGCTGTCGATGCCCGCCTCGCGCAACTGATGCCGGACATGCCGGAGTCCGCGGACCTGCGCGAAGAGCTGCGGCGGCGCGGCGCTTCCGCGGATTGGCGCACCGCAGCCCGGGGCGATGCATTCCTGCGCCTGGTGGAAGAGTTGGAACACATCGGCGGCGAGCATACGCAGGTTCTGGGGCTGACTTTTGGGGAAAGATCGGCAGCCGTGCGGATCCGGGCTGCGGACATGGACACCCTCGAGGAGGGCCGCCAGCGCCTGCGCGGGGAGGGCTATGCAGTGGTCGTTCAGACAGCGACGCCCGAATCCAACGGCGCCGTTCTGGCGGAACTGGACATCCGCGATGACCGCGATCGCTGACTTCTGGCAGGCGCGCACGGGGCGCGAGCGCGTGTTGCTGGGCGCCCTTGCCTGGATCCTGGCTGGCGCGCTGTGGTTTTTCGCCCTGGTGACGCCGCTCATGCAACGCGCCGAGCGCTTCGAAGTAAAGCTGGCGGCGGAGCAGGCGCTGCTCGAACGGGTGGAGGCCTTGAGCGGCCGCGTGGCGACGCTGCCGCCGCCGCGACCGCGCTCGGACCGCTCCTTGTTGCTGGTGGCGAACCGCGCGCTGCAGGAAGCGGGTTTGAGCGCCTATCTGGAGGAAAGCAACGCCGACGGAGAACGCCGGGTGCGCCTGCGCCTCAAGGATGCGCCCTTTCCCCAGGTCAGCGCCTGGCTGGCGGGAATGGCCGCGCAGCAAGGCGTGCGCACGGCCAGCGCCGATATCGAACCGGCCGGCCCGCCGGGACGGGTGCAGATGAGTCTGGTCCTGGAACGCGCCGACTGACTGGCGCTTGCGTTACGCCTCGTCGGATGGCGCAGCTTTCGCTGCGGTCCGGGACTGCGGGGCCACCTCGCGGAAAGTGCGGTGCCAGGGAAAGTAGAGCGCGGTGCGGATGGGGCGGCTTTCGCGCGCCTGCATCGCCAGGCGATAGCGCTCCAGCTGCGGCGCATGCCGCCTTTCCTCCTCGTTCAGAAACGCTTGCAGATCGCCGCCTTCGTGACGCGTGATCTTGTAGTCCACGATCCAGCGCTCTCCCTCGTATACGAAGCTGCGGTCCAGAATCAGGCTGCGCGTACGGCCGTTTTCCTGCAGCGACAGCGCAAGCTCGCTGGCCGCATCCTCGTGCGCCTGAAGCGTCCAGCGGCCTCTTGCATCGTCCAGCGTATTGAACAGTGCTGTTTCGACATCGGCGGTCAATGGCTCCAGTTCGCCGGAGGGGACTCCATGAAACTGCAGGATGCGGTGCGTACGGGGGCGCAGTGACTCCAATCGGTCCCGTGAATAGGCGTCCGGCCCTTCCCCGGCGATCTCCTGCAGCCAGCGATGCACCGTCAATCCCAGCACCCGCGCCCGTTCGCCAGCCCACACATACGTCGGCGACCGGGTTTCGGTCGGGCGGGGCGCAATCATGGGCGCCGGAGGCTCGGGCGGAGCCCAGCGATCCGGCGTCCGCCGAATCTCCGGGTTTTGGAGAAGCGGCTGGCCCATGCCTCTGGCCCTTTCGGGGAGCTCGCCGGGAGATTCCTTGTCGAACAACCCCATGAACGCCTCCTGAAGGTCCGCAGCCATGGTCCGCGCCGTGGGCTTGAATTGCCCCGGCCCTTGCGAATCATCTTCCCTGACAAGGCCCACCAGCAGATGCAGGCGGGTGCGCGCCCGGGTCGCCGCAACGTAAAGGAGCCGCTTGCGCTCGGCGTCTTCCCTTGATTTCTCCAATCCGTTCAGGTACTCGTACACGGGGTCCCGGTGTTGTTCCCGTTGCGATGGCGGCACGGCCAGCAGGGTGGAAGCGCCCTGTTCGTCCGGCAACTGGTTCTCGCCGGGGGGCGGCTGCCACCACCGCAGCTCCGGCGCCGACCTGCCGCGAACGAGCCGCCCCAGTCCGGGAAGAATTACCGTATCGAACTCCAGGCCCTTGGCCTTGTGCATGGTCATGATCTGAACGCGCGCGCCTGTTTCCGGGTTGCTCACGAACTCGTCGGCCAGCTCGAGCGTCCGGAATACGGCGTTGTCGATCAGGCTGCCCTGACTCACTTCCCCGAGACGGTCGAGGAACTCCGAGGCATGGCGCAGCGACTGTTCGTCGGCATGGCCCGCGGGGCCGCCCAGGGCCAGCCACGTTCCTTCCACCCAACTGCGGAAATCCAGCTGGCCGCGCAGGCGCAGCGCTTGTTCCAGCACCGGAACAATACGGTCCAGGCGGCCGCGTCCATCCTCGCTCAGCCGACCGATACGCCCGGCGTCGCACAGCAGGTCCCGGATCGGATCGCCGGGCGCATCGTGGCAGAGAGTGTGGAGGTCCTCGAGCGACAGGCCGCACCAGGGCGCGCGCAGGATCGCCAGCCAGGCGATCCGGTCGGCGGGCTGCGCCAGGGCGCGCGCGACGGCGGCCAGATCCTGGACCACGCTGAAGCGCTTGCGGCGGTCGAATTCCGTGCGGCTGACGGCAATGCCGGTCTGGCTCAGGGCATGGCTGACTTCCTCGCCGTGAGTCCGACTGCGCACCAGGATACCGACCGTGTCTCCGGGATGCTCCTCGAGGGTCGCTCGAACGATCTGCTCGACGATCGCTACCTCCGAGCGGTGGTCGCCCTTTCGAAAGTAGTGCAGCTGCACATCCTGTGCGCCCCCGGAAGCATCTCCGGAGGCGTCACCGGAAGCGTTCCCGGAGGCGTCTCCAGGCGAAGGGGCGGCCTCGCAGGGCGTGTAGGAAACAGTTCCCAGCAAGGGATCGCTCTCGGCCGGGAAAACACGCGGGAAGATCGAATTGAACCAGTCCACCAGCCCTGGCGTGGAGCGAAAGTTCACGGCAAGCCGGAGCAGCTCGGGCCGCAGGGCGCCCAAGCCCTGCTCGCAGACTCTCAGGTAGCCGCGCACATCGGCCTCCCGGAACCCGTAAATGGACTGCATCGGGTCTCCCACCATGAATACGGTCCGACCGTCGCCCGGCTGCCACTCCCGGATCATCTGCTGTAGCAGGTCGATCTGGGTGCGGGACGTATCCTGGAATTCATCCACAAGGATGTGGCGCAGGCGCGCGTCCAGACGCTCGGCCAGCAGCGATGGCCGGTCGCCGTGCCCCAGGGCCTTGAGGGCGGCCTGACTGACTTCCGTATAGTCGGTTTCCCGGCGTTGCGCAAACAGCACCTTCAACTGCGCGAAGGCGCCGCGCATCACGCGCATCACCGACTGCGCCAATGCAAGACGTTCGGCTTCGTACGCCGGCGCCTGCAGCACCCTGATGCGAGACAGCCGCTCGAGGAACTCGCCGGACCCCCGCAGCGCCTGCTCCAGCGTCTTGCCGGCGAGCGCCGCCCTGGCGGCAATCGGAAAGTCCTGGGCGAAGCGGGCGCGCCATTCGTTCTTGCCGGTGAGCAGCAGGTCGCCGGCGGCCCGTCTCCAGCCGGGCAGGGCATCGGGGTTCGCCGGATCGTCGGGCTCGCCGTCGGCGGCCCAGCAATCGGCAAACATCCTCTCGAACTCCGGGCGGACTTCTCCCAGGATCTCCAGCATCCGAGCCATTTCGCGCCCTGCCAGATGGCGCAACGCCGCATTGAGGGACTCGGGGCGGTCGCCAGCGCCCAACAACGACAGCCATTGCTCCCGCTTGGCCAGCATGCCGGCAACCAGCCCGATGAACTGCGGTCCGCTTCCATCAAGATGCCGGAACAGTGTTTGCACATCCCCGTCGCCCTGGCGGATACCGTCGTGGAGCAGCGTGCGCGCCGCCAGTTTGTAGAGCGGCATCGCATCGGCAGACAGATTGCCCAGCGCCCCTCCGCCGCCGGACACCGGCGAGCTCGCCGCCAGCCAGGAACCCAGAGAGTCGATGGTGATGATGCGCAGGCGCGCGGGGTGCTCCGGCAGGTCCCAGCCGCGCGCCCGCGATTGCCGGAGCACGCGCTGCGCCAACTGAAGGCTCAGCTGGCGGTGCGGCGGCGCATCGGCATTCCCGGATTCCGCCTCCCGCAGACTGCGGGCAATGCGCTCGCGCATTTCGGCAGCCGCCTTGCGCGTAAAGGTAATCGCCAGCACGGCGTCGGTTTCGGCCTCCCGTCCCAGCAGGCACAGGTAGCGCTGGACCAGAATCTCGGTCTTGCCGGAGCCTGCCGGCGCCTGCACGATGAACGACCGCCCGGGGTCCAGCGCCCGCTTCCGAACCGCCCGATCAGCCGGCGCCGTCATGCTTGCTCCAGCTCCTGGATGCGGCTCAATACCTGGTACTGCTTGCGCGCGCCGTCATTGTAGGAAAAGAGCGCAACGCGCGCGTCTCCTTGTTCCAGTTCGGCTGCCGCCTTCTCGAGAGCGCGGCGCCAACCCTCCAGGAGTTTTTCCCAGCTTTTGTAGCGCTTGAAGTCGCGGTGTGCGCTAATGGGCGTCAGTTGCGCCAGCACTTTTCCTTGCGGAGCCGGAGCAACGGCCTCGGGATCGCATATGCCTTTCACGAACCGTTGCTTGCCCGGCAAGAACACATAGCCCACGCCGGCCACGCCGGGCGTGAGCAGCGCGTACGCCGGAAGTTGACTGGCGCGCAGGCGCTGGGGATCGAGCCCGGTCAGCGGGAGGTCGCGCCCGGTCTTGTAGTCCAGCACCAGGGGACCGGACTCGGGGGTATCGTAATCGACCCGGTCCAGCCGCATTCGCAGGGTCACGGAACCCAGAACCAGCTGCGCCTGCTCCTCCAGCCTCCAGATTCTGAAATCGCGGCCCTGAATGTCGAGACGCGCCCAGTCCAGCGCCAATTGCACGGCCCGTTCGCGCTCCAGGCGCAACAGGCCGAGCACCAGCGGCCGCACGCCGGGCGGTTCGTCTTCGGGAATTTCCTGCACCCATTCCTCCAGGCGGGATTCCAGGTCGGGCAAGGCGGCGCGCAGCGCAGCCGCGTCCCCGAACTCGGTGTACAGCCGGTACAGGAGTTTGTGCACGATATCCCCGCGAACCAGCGGGCTGATTCCGTCCCGCGGAGTCGGGTATTCCCTTGCGTGCAGCCGGTGCTCGGCAAAGGCGCGAAACGGGTTCGTGAGTTGATGGTCCATGAGGCGCGTGCCGCCGCTGATTTCCTCATCGGCTTTCAAAGACGGCGGCGAATCGCTGCAGAGAGTTTCCAGCGAGGCGCTGGCGCGCAGAACTTCGGCGAAGGGTGGCGCCGGCGCCCCGATTGCGCTTGCGTGTTCGCGCAAGGGGAATCGGGCGATGAGCGGACTGCCGCTGGTTTCCACCCCTTCTTCGGCCACCTTCGACCAGCTGAACACGACTTCTTCGGCGCTGTGCAGCAAGGCCCCGGTCTGCCGGCGAGCCTGCTCGAGCACTCCCCGCGAACTGGCCCGGGGCATTTTCAGGCGCCGTTGCAGTCCGAGCGGAAGCAACGGGGCGGGGCGCGTCGCCCCAGGCCACAGGTTGGCGCCCGCGCCTGCCACCCACAAGCGGTCGAAACGCATTCCGGCCGCTTCCTCGACCGGCAAGAGTTCCACGGCCTCGTCCGGCCCCTGGGGCTGGAACTTGCGTTCCCGGACCATGGCGCTCAAGCGCGAGAGCGCTGCCGGAAGTAATACCGGCCCTGCGGACACGGCGTCGCAGGCGCCGAATTCCGAAAGCAGTCGGCTGAAAGCGTCGACTGCCTGCTGCTCGCTGCTGACCAGCGGCCGGGTTCCCGGCCAGCCCAGTTCGCGCAGGAAGGACGTGAATACGGCGGCCCAGTTGCGGTGGGAGTGCGCCCTGCCCTTGCCGCGAACCCTTCGCGACGCCTTCCAGCCCTGCTGCAACGCTTCCGCCAGCAAGGGGGCTCCTGCGATGGCGCGAGACAGCAGTTGGGAGCGCGTGATCTGGCTTCCCACCAGCTCTCCACGCATCCTTCGCTCCGCCCGCGCCCGGCCGCCCGCTTCTCCGTTCGAGCCTCGAAGGTAGGCGCCGCGCAACACGCGGCTGACGACCTCGAAATCGACCACGGCCGGCAGCAGGTAAAGGGCGTGGAGCGCCATTTCCACGGGCCCCACATGCCCCAGCGACAGCGCCTCGGCGGAGTTCAGCGGGGCCTCCTGCGGAAATCCCCGCGTCTGCCAGGCCGGCTGCATGCAGTCGAGCAACGCCCGGCGGGCCTGGGGCGCCCGTTCGGCGAAATCGAGGAGTACCAGGCCGTTGTGGCCGCCGGCAGCCCAGCCTGCGGCGGCCCGCAATTCCTCCTCCCCGTTCTCGTATGCGACCTGACAGACGCGGGCCGCCCGGGCCGCGCGCGGAACCTCGCTTACGGCCACGCCGGCGGAGCGCACGCACTCGAACAGACGGGTCTGCGGCGGCGGCAAGGGGCCGTCGAAACCGAGCAGATACAAAGGCCCGCGAGCGGCAATCGCCCCGCTTCGCAGATCCGGCGCCAGGACCTCCGGCAGGCTCGCGGGCTCCAGCCAGCGCCCGACTGTCCGCAAGGCTTCGAAGCGCTGCGCCCAGCGCGCGAAGCGGCGCTCATCCTCGCCTTCCGCCTCGCTTTGCAGGCGCTCGAGGTTCAACCCGTATTCCAGCGCCAGACTCCAGCTCCTGCGAGCCAGTTCGGCGTTCTGTTCCAGGTCGAAGCCCGCTACCGCGTCCTCACCGAGCGCTTGCTCCCACAGCATCAGGGAACCGTGGGAAGACAGAAGGGTGAATTCGCCGGCTTGCCCGCCGCGCAGCAATGACTCCTCCCACATCTGGCGGGTCCATTCCCGCCAACTCACCACGGTGGGCCGCCGCCAGACGGCTGCGTTGGCTGCCTGCCGCCATTGTCCGTAGCGGAACTGGATGCGACGCGCCAGCCTCGGGGTGCGGGTAATGGCTATTGCTCCCCTTCGTAGCTGGGGAAACAACGACTTTTCAAGGGGTTCCCGGCAGGCGGAGGCGTTCAAGCGGCTGTGTTCCACAGGGCGTAATGTTCCACCTGCGCCGGCGGCGCCACACCCGCAGCCGCCGCACAAGCGCCGGGCAATAAAAGATGGTTCATCCCGAGCGCCCCGCCTTTACCTGACATCGATTCCGGCGGCAGCATGTCCCCGTTTCCCTTCCGCCGCGCCCCGAGTCGGCCAGTCAATCCCCAAATGCCCCTGGGTGGGCGGACACCACCATGGCGCCAGTCTATCCCGCTGCCTGACGGATGGCAACGTGCTATAAAGCCGGGCAAATCGCTGTATCCGACATTGCGTTTGCGCATGCATCCCATGGAATATCCACTACTCTTGGAACCGATCGTCCTGGCGGGCCGCACGGTCCGCAACCGGGTCGTGCACGCATCGATGAGTACGCGGTATTCGCAAGGCCAGGACATCAATCCCCGCATAGTCCGCTACCACGCCAACCGGGCGGCCGGCGGGGCGGGCATGATCGTCACCGAGCCCCTCAACGTACTGCCCTGGCAGCAGCTCCCGCACCGCCCTTCCCTGGTCAAGCCGGGCAACCGTTCGGCGCTGGCCCGCTGGGCGGCAAGCGTGGAAAGCAAAGACTGCCGATTGCTGGGCCAGTTCCAGGACTCCGGGCGCGGTCATCGCGAATCCGGACGTTCGCAACAGGCCTGGGCGCCCTCCGCCTTGCCGGACGACTTGAGCTGGACCATGCCGCGCAAGATGCCCCGCCATCGCATACACGAGGCAATCGAACATTTCGGGCGCGGCGCCCGGCGTCTTGAGGAAGCCGGTTTCAGCGGAGTGGAACTGTCGGCGGGACATGGCCACCTTTTTCACCAGTTCCTGTCTCCCGCCGCCAATATCCGAACGGATGAGTACGGTGGCGACCTGGAAGGAAGAACCCGATTCTTGCGAGAAATAATCCAAATTATATCAAGATATTGCAAGGATAATTTCATAATAGGATTGAAATTGCCCGCCAACGACGGGATCCCTGGCGGCGTCAATCACAGCGAATCCCGGCGCATTACCGCGCGTCTGGCGGAGGACGGCGGCTTCCATTATCTGGTCTATTGTGACGGATCGCACTCCAACAGTCTGGAAGCCCATGTTCCGGACATGAGTTATCCGCGCTCGCCCTATGTGGACGGGCATGCGGAAATCGCCTCGAGCGCCCCCGGCGTGCCGCTGATGGCCCTGGGATTGATTACCGACCCTGCGGAAGCCGAGGGCATTCTCGCCGCGGGCAAGGCGCAGATGATCGCAATGGGGCGGCCACTGGTCACGGATGCGGCCTGGGTGAAGAAGGCCGCCGAAGGCCGACAGTCGGAAATACGGTATTGCGTGTCCTGCAACACTTGCTGGGCCACGATCGTGGAGCGACGCCCGATTGCCTGCGACAACAATCCCCGTCTGGGGCAGCGCGACGAGGTCGATTACTGGCCGCGCCGGGCGCGGCGCAAGCGGCGTCTGGTGGTGGTGGGCGCCGGACCCGCCGGCCTGGAGACGGCTTGGGTAGCGGCCGCCCGAGGCCACAGCGTGGTGATCTACGGGGCGTCGGAGCGGCCAGGGGGCAAGGCCTGGCTGCACGCGCAGCTTCCCGGCGGCGAGAACATGAGCAGCGTGTACGACTATCAGGAAATGGCCGCCAACAAGGCGGGCGCGCGCCTGCGACTGGGATTCAGGGCAGCCGTGGACGATGTGTTGCGGCACTCGCCCGACATCGTGGTTCTGGCGGGCGGCGCCACCATGCTGTGGCCCGCCTCCTGGCCCCCGGAATGGCGGGATTTCGTGCTTGACGTTCGCGCAGTCGGCCGGGAAATGCTCGAACGGCCCGCAGCAACTATCGACGGCACGGCGGTGTTGTGGGATCAGGACCACACGCTGGCCACCTACGCGGCGGCTGAACTTCTGGCGCAGCGCTTTGCGCGCTTGGTGATCGTGACGCCCAGGGAACGGCTGGCCAGCGATGTGGGGCTGGTGACGCGCCAGGGCATCTACCGGCGGCTTTACGGCATGGCGAACGTGGAAGTGGTTTTGCTGTCCGGCATCGACGCCGGTTCGGCGCTGGATGAAGGTCGCGTCAGCTGCCGCAACGTGCTCAACGGAGCGATCAGGGAAATCGCCGATCTGGCCCTGCTCACCTGGTCGGGAAGCCGAACGCCCAATGACGAACTGGCGGCGCCGCTGCGCACGGCAGGCATGGAGGTAGTGAGCGTGGGCGATTGCGACATGCCCCGCACGCTTCTGGCCGCCACCGCCGACGGCCATGCGCTGGGCCGCTCGCTCTGACCCGGGTCGCCGTTACATGAACGGCCGGACTTCGGTGTTGGACTCCATGTAGCAATAAGACATCATCCAGTAGAGATTGATGCCGATGCGTTCGGCGCGGGGTTCGGTGAAGATGTAGCCGTGGGACTTGATTTCGTCCCCTGTGTACTCCAGCACGTACAGCACCAGCACATCGCGCGTGAACGCATCGTTGTAGTTGTTGAGCGGCCAGTCCACGTTCGATAGCCGGATGCCGAGCACCCTGCCGTCCGAATGGGTAATGCGGGCGCCGCCGCCGCGGTCATGCACCCGGAGATTGTCGTAGCGTTTGTAGTCCTCGTCACGACCGCCGCTGACGCCGGGAACGTCGATGTAGCAGTTCATCATGCGCGCCGCATGCAACTGGTAGGCGCCGCCCGGATGGTCCCGGCCGCCCGGCGCATCCAGCCACAGCTGCTGCTCGCTCAAAACCGATTCGTTCGCCCATGCCGCGCACTCGCCCTGCGCCCGGCCCCGGAATTGCGCCGCCTCGCGAGTCCAGTACACCACGCAGTCGGCCGCTTCCTCCGGACGCTCGCTGACGCCGGCGCCGGCAGCCATCGGCTCCAGACCCTCGACCGGCTGGCTCCACACCTCCATGCGCGCCGCTCCCCGCTCGTTGTCGGGCGAAAGAGCCAGCGCCCCGGCCCGCGTCAGCCGCGAATAGTCTCCGCCGGCGAATTCCCGAAAGGCCAGCAACAGGGAATCGGGGCCGCCCACCCGGTCGACGCGAAGTTCGATGCGGTCGTGGCGCTCGTTTTCCGGGTAACCGATGCGCCGGTCGAAGTACACCTGGTTGTAGTTGTCGTAAACGCGCGCCAGAAGTTCCGCAATCACCAGCACATTGCGTTCCGTGGGCGTGGAATCCTGGCCCTGGGCCATTGCGGGGCCGGCGCCCGACAGCCCCATCAGGCCAACAGCCGCCATCAAGCTTGGGACGAACGCCCGGCAGCGGCGCCGCCCTGTCCCCCTCGGATGGCGGGCCGCCCTGTCTCGCAGCCTAACCATGCTCGATCTCCAGCCGGGTGAGCTCGTAGTAGGTCATCATGTAGCCGTATACGGCCCCGCGCAGGAAAATGTAATGACCGTCCGCGGTACACCAGACGTCGTATTTGGGATGCTCGTTGGGCAGTCCCGTTGTTTCGCCGAACCGGAAGTGCAAGGCGTCGAATTCGCCCGCCTGCACGGTGATCCTCTCTTCCCCGACGAATTCGATCGCCGGTGCAATGCGGAACAGCAGCGGGCCGGTGGCGCCGCGATGATCCGGCGAAGACATCAGCAGTTGCGGGAACTTCTGCACGCCCGGCCCTTTGCTCAGGTCGAACATGCTGAGCACCCAGGCGTCGCAGATGATGGCGTGATCCACGAAGGCGCGAGGCCGCTCGATCAGTCTCATTTTCTGCGACACGCGGCCTTCGACGGCCGTATG
The DNA here is from genome assembly GCA_965115835.1 of Gammaproteobacteria bacterium. GTDB lineage: Bacteria > Pseudomonadota > Gammaproteobacteria > Steroidobacterales > Foliamicaceae > Foliamicus. The sequence goes on along the minus strand of OZ220471.1, from coordinate 514,889 downwards.
GGTTTCGCACTCGGCCTCGTCTTCGCCGAACCGGAACCAGCCGCTGCCCATGAAACGATCGCCGACCGAGATGCGCACGAAGCAGTCGAGGGGATGCCAGTCCTCATCCAGCGTCAGCGCCACGTTGCGCATGACACAGGGGCGGTCGTCGATTTCGCTCTGCGCCATGCAGGTGCGGTGTCCGTCGGAATGAACGGTGATGGTGAACCTCTCCCGCCCCCGTTCCTGGTCCATGCGATCCGGCTTCTTGCTCAGATAGGCAATCCGGCCGTGATAGTTCACATGGTCAACTTGCAGAATGTCGCTCATTTCAGGTGTCCTCCCGTTCAGGTTGTCGTTCGCGGCAGGGGGTTGCGGCTGTCTCCATCCCGCAGCAACGGCCCGCCCGGATATCTTTTCGGATCAGGCCGCAGCTTTACCCATCCTGTCCGATCTCGTGTTTTTCAGTCCATTACGGCGTGCCCGAGCCGCGGCACGAGCACGGTTCGGTCAAAAACGCAAACCACATCGCCATTCTGGTTGCGGCCCTTGGTGCGCACGGTAACGATCCCGGCGTTCGGCCGCGACTTCGAAGGCCGCTTGCGCAGCACTTCGGACGAGCCGTACAGCGTGTCGCCGATAAACAGCGGATGGGGAAGACGAATCTTCCCCCAGCCCAGGTTGGCAATGGCTTTCTCGCTTACGTCCGACACGCTCATGCCCACCAGGATCGAGAGCGTCAGCGTGCTTACGACAAGACGCCGCCCGAATTCGGTCTTGCGACCATACTCCTTGTCGAAGTGCAGCGGGTGAGTGTTCATGGTCAGCAGGGTAAACCACGTGTTATCCGTCTCCGTGATGGTGCGGCCCGGCCAATGCTCGTAGATGTCGCCCCGGCGAAACTCCTCGTAGCAACGTCCTCCGGCGCGCCGCACGATCCGGTCCCGTTCCGGGCTGTTCTCCGTCACGCGAAAGCCCGGAGATCCCGGCAGTGCATGAACACGGGGTTCGCTGCGAACCGGCCGAACTCGGCGGCCAGCTCGCCCACAACCGCCGACTGAAGGTCCTCGCCGAACTTCTCCATGCTGTTGACCTCGATCACTTCCACATACTGGTAGGGTGGGTCGTCCGGGCCGCCCAACAGGCCCACCGAGCGCAGTACGCGGAACCGGTCCACCGATGGCAGGCGGTTGACTTCCACCAGATCGCGGCTGCGAGCCCAGGATTGGTACTCCGCAGGATCCACGCCTTCCTTCAGATTGAACAGCACGATGACACAATCCATATTCAGTTCTCCTGACCGGTATCCGAAGAGTCCGCAGGGCCGAGCGGAGCCTCTTCGCCGGTGTCCCCGGCTACTTCTTCCAGGTCGGTCACGAGCTCCCCGGCGTCGGCCTCGGGGAGCGCAGGCGCGGACGGACTCTGGCCAAAATGGGCGCGCACCGCCGCCTCAAGATTTTCGTCGAGGCGGTAGACCGCGGTGATCGACAGCGGAAAACGGGAAACGGAGCCGTTCTGCAACACAAGCCGCTCTCCGGAGTAGCCACAGATCCGCCCGGCAGGACGAAACTGTATGCCGTAAGCGTAGCGCAAATCCGGGGAGGGCGGCGTGATTTCCACGTGATAGACCCGCCTGCGGCCAGCGAAGACCAGCAGGTTCCTCTCGTCGAGCACTTCGAAATTATTGATCTGCCGGGAGAAAAAGCAATCGGCGTTGGCAGCGCTGTGGGAGAAGCGCGCCGTCTGGTGGCGCGGGGAGGCGACGGACCTGTCGCCCTCCGCCCCGGCGCAGGCTGACAGCAGGAGCGCCACCAGGGACGCAAGAACAAGGCGCGGGTTCATGGATCCTTATCCTCCGGGGCTCGCCCCCCGGGCTACCGGACGACTGTCGGACTGCGACCATTCGCTCCAGGAGCCCGGATACAGCGCAGCGCCGGACAAGCCTGCCCGTTCCATGGCGAACAGGTTGTGGCAGGCGGTCACGCCCGACCCGCACATCACGCAACTGTCGGACGGATCGGCGCCGCCCAGCAGCCGGAGGTAACGCTCGCGCAAGGCGTCCGGAGACCGAAAGCGCCCGTCGGAACCCAGGTTCTCGCGAAAAAAGGCGTGGACCGCGCCCGGCACATGGCCGGCCCGCGCGTCCAGCGGTTCCGCAAGCCCCTGGTAGCGCGCTGTGTCGCGGGCATCAAGCATCCGCATCGTTCCGGCGCGCGAGGCGCTCTCCACTTCCGCCAGACCGACGACCCGCCGGCGACGCCCTCCGGCAGGACAAGTCGTCGCCTCGATTTCCGGTACTGTGCGTTCCAGAGGGCGCTTTTCCGCTTCCCAGGCCTGTATGCCGCCGTCCAGCAACCCTGCGCGCTCATGGCCTGCCCAGCCGAGCATCCACCACAGCCGGGCGGCAATCGCGCCGCCCATGTTGTCGTACGCCACCACAAGCATGTCCGGGGAAAGGCCCCAACCGCCCAGCGTCGCGGCGAAATCGGCCGGATCGGGTAAGGGATGGCGCCCCCCGCCCTCCGTTGGGGGGCCGGCCAGATCATGGTCCAGGTCGGCGTGCGGCGCTCCCGGGATATGGCCTTCGGCCCACAGCGCCCGACCTCCGGCAGGGTCCATGAGGTCGAAGCGGCAGTCCACCGCCCGGGCCTTGCCCGCTTCGATGGCAGCCTGCAGCTCGGAGGGCGAGACCAGTATTGCGGCCATTCACGAGTTCTCCAAAGCAGCCTGAAGTTCCGGAACGATAGCAAAAAGATCGCCGACCAGGCCGATGTCGGCAATCTCGAAGATGGGCGCCTCCGGGTCCTTGTTGATCGCCACGATCACGCCGGCATCCTTGATTCCGGTGAGGTGCTGAATGGCGCCGGAAATACCGATGGCGAAGTACAGCTCCGGGGCAATGATCTTGCCTGTTTGCCCCACCTGCATGTCGTTGGACACGAAGCCGGCGTCCACCGCAGCCCTCGATGCGCCCACCGCGGCGCCGAGACGGTCCGCCAGATCGTAGAGCAGGGAGAAATTGTCGGCGCTGCCCAAGGCCCGTCCGCCCGATACCACCACGCCGGCGCCTTGCAGGTCCGGGCGTTCGGTTTCAGCCGTCTCAAGCCCCAGCCACTTCGTATGATCGGGCAGTTCGACGAGCAGACTGACGTCTTCGATGGCGGCCTCGCTTCCCTCGGGGGCAGCCTGCCAGGACGCCAGGCGCGCTGTGGCGACCACGATGTGTTCCGCCGGGACTTCCACTGCCAGCACGGCATTGCCCGCATAGACAGGCCGCTTGAAGCAGCGTTCCGCCTCCACGCTCATGATGTCGCTGACCTGCGGGACGCCCAGCAAGGCGGCGACGCGCGGCATCAGATCCTTGCCGAAAGTTGTGGATGGCCCCAGCAGGTGGCGCTGACCTGCGGGACGCCCAGCAAGGCGGCGACGCGCGGCATCAGATCCTTGCCGAAAGTTGTGGATGGCCCCACCAGCGCCGCCAGTTGCGGCCCCTGAATCGCGGCCACCGGCCTGGCGTTCTCCGCGCGGTCCAGGCAAAGCACCCGCGACACTCCGGCGATCCTGCCGGCCTGCCGGGCGACCGCGGCGCAGTCCTGCCCCATGACCGCAACATCCAGACCGTCGGGCCCGATCGCCAGCCCGCAACGGACCACGCGCGCCACCCCGGAGTGCAGTGCTTGCCCGTCATGCTCGGCAACCACGAGGACCTTGCTCATGCGCCCGCCTCCGGGAGCCTGCGCCGCAGAAAATTCTCCTGGAACAGCACTATGCACATACCTCGATTCAGTGGCAATAATCGGGAAAGGAATCCATATATTGGTGAAATCCGGCCGCTCTATCCCACTGGCTGAATGCCAAATCGTCCTGTGGAGCAAGCTCCTAGTTCACCAGGCCGCGTTCCCGCAGCATGCCCACCAGCGCCGCAACGTCTTCCACAAGCACGCCCTTGCGTCGCTGCGCAGGCGGCTCGTAGCCAAGCGACTTCAGCGCCGGAACGGCGGCCAGGCCCAACTCGCCGGCCGCAAGGGTCTCCAGGGGCTTGCTGCGGGCTTTCATGATGTCCGGCAGCTTGATGTAACGCGGCTCGTTCAGCCGGAGATCGGTGGTGATCACAGCCGGCAATTGAACTTCGATGCTCTCGAGGCCGGCGTCCACTTCGCGGGTCACCCGGGCCTTGCCCCCGTCAAGGCGAACCTCGGAAGCGAAGGTGGCCTGCGGGCGGCCCCACAAGGTGGCCAGCATCTGTCCTGTCTGGTTGCAGTCGTCGTCGATCGCCTGCTTGCCCATGATGACGAGTTCCGGCTCTTCCCTGCGGATTACCTCAAGCAGAATGCCGGCTGCGGCCAGCGGCTCCACCGCATCTTCGCACTTCACCAGAAGCGCCCGGTCCGCGCCCATGGCCAGGCCCGTCCGAAGCTGTTGCTGGCATGCGTCGTCGCCGATCGCCACCGCCAGGATATCGCCCGCTTCACCCCGCTCGCGCAAGCGCAGCGCCTCTTCAAGCGCAATCTCGTCGAACGGGTTGATGCTCATCTTCAGGCCCTCGGTAGCCATGCCGCTGCCGTCGGGCTTGACTCGCACGCGAACGTTGTAGTCCACGACGCGTTTGAGCGTGACCATTACCTTACGCATCTTTGTCGCAAACTCTCCGCAGGGGAGCCCAGGAACAGCAAATTCTAACCCCTTGGCAGCGAGGCCGTCTCCCGGCCCGCCGAATGACGCCAAACCCGCAGGCAGCGGAAACAGCCACGGATGTCCCTCATGTCCGGGAGTTTGCCGATGCAGGCAGTTGAACCATCCCGCCAGCGCGCCCCGGCACCGAACTCCGCCATCTTCCAAGGACTGCGGGAAGATGTCGAGGCTGTATCGGGCGATGTGCGAGTTCCTGCGTTCCCGGATCGAGATCAATAATCGGGTGCGTGGCGGGCATCGAAATCTGGAGCAACCATGCAGCATGGCTCGGATGCTGATCGGCCGCGCATACTCGGGCAGAACTGTGCGCAGAAGCTTGTAGAATGGTAGGCGGGCTGAGCCACCAGAACTCATAACAACACAATCAGCGAGCAAAGCCGATGGTGCGCATAATTCTTAACGATTCACAGCAAAAGTTTTCGCAATCCGCAGCTTCATGCATCCGCCTGCTAGCCCCCGCCGGTTGTGGCAAGACCGCCTCGCTGCTTTACCGATGCCTCCATTTGTGCCATCAGGCTTCCGGGTCTCCTCCAAGGTTCCTGATCGTGACATTCACAAGGGCCGCCAGAGCGGAGCTTCTCGGCAGGCTTAACGGAAATCCCGAATTTGAGAAATTACGCGGCCGCACCAACATCACAACAACCAACATCACAACACTGAACGCATACGGATGGCGCCGAATTCGCAACCGCGTAACCAGCCCCCGGCTACTCAGTACCCCAACTGATCGGTACTTCGCATTGCGCAACCAGCTTCGCCCGGTATGGCAAAAGAATAAATTTGTTCAAGATGTGATTAGCAAGCGGGGCAATGCGCCGCGTACGCTAATGCAGGTCATGGATAATCTCAAATCAATGGGATTCGACCATACAGCACACACAAACTTCGACTTGTTCAGCCAGCGCATGGACGCTTTGGAGTCGCAAGGACTCGGCTGGCGCGTAGAAGAACAGTATGAACATTTGGCCTCGATCAGTGTCCTGAATGACGGCCTTTATCCTCGGCAGAAAGCGGATTGCAAAAGAGCAAAGAGGCAATTCTACGACCGCTTTTTCCAGTTCTGGCGAGACGCCACCAGCAGGTTGCTAGAGGAATCGACATTCACTTTCGAGGATCAAAAGTATTGGTGTTATCTGGATTTGGCGAAGGCAAACACCAGCAAGAATGCTCCCTTGCTCACCGGTGCGACACGATACGACCATATCTTGGTGGACGAGTTTCAGGACATTAACCCTCTGGATCTTGCATTGATCATAGAGTTAATCAAGCGGAACCGAGCCACAATCACCATCGTAGGCGACGACGATCAAGCGATATTCGAGTGGCGCGGTGCAACACCCGAGTACATTCTGAACCCCAACAAATACTTCGACACGGAATTTCTGGACTACCAGCTCGACATCAACTATCGATCTCCTCGAAACATCGTCGAACTCTCCCAAAAGCTCATCAGCCACAATGAAAACCGTGTCGCAAAGGTAGTGAGGGCCAACAACAGCAGAGAGGAAAAAGCCAAAATTGAAGTCGTACGAACTGATGACATCGGCGAGCGTCTCCGCCTCGTAACTGAAATTGTCAAAAGCACGCAGCATCCAAACAAGGTTGCGGTAATTGGGCGTTTACGGCGACAACTCATTCCCTATCAGGTGTACTTCGCAGATGAGGGCGCTCCCTTCAGCACGGCGGTTGACCTGGATGTTTTCAGCAGTGCCGCATTCGACGGTCTCGTGGACCTTCTGGATATCTGGTCGAGCTCCGGCAAACGACAAGGCACAAGCAAGGTTGTTAAAAACGTTTTGTCGGTCTGCAATCTTATCCGGCGGCGACCCCTTGGCAATAGAGACCGAAGTAACTTGACCAAGTACATCACCCGATGTACTCCAACTACCGTAGCTGGTGGTGCTGGCTTGCTGAAGAGTTATGATGGTTTGAACCTCAGCGGAAAAAACCATTTTCAACTCCATGACATAGCCACGAGCTTTTTGCATAAGGCCAATGTACCAGAGGCGCTGAGGGTCATCGACAAGAAATTCTCGGGGCTCCAATTTGACATGGAGAGAGCCGAGGAAGATGTGTTCTACACCGATCCGCCACTTGAACAGTTGGCGTCGATTGCCGAGAGTTATAAATTATCTGCAGAAGACTTAATTGAGAGGATAAATTTGGTGAAGCTCCGCGTTCAGGAATACCGCGACCTTGATGAAGCCGATGACGAAAATGGGTTCGATGTGCTTGGTCGTCCTCTGCACTTGATGACGGCGACCAGAGCGAAAGGGAAGGAGTTCGACACTGTTGTGCTGCTCGACACGGTTCAGGGCATCTGGCCGCACAGCAGGGCAAAGTGCGTACGCGATATGGAAGCTGAACGTCGGCTGTTTTACGTTGCGTTCACTCGAGCCATGAGCCGCGTCCTGCTGTTATGCAGCACTGACTCCGGCGTCAGCAGCCGTTTCCTCGATGAAATGAACCTTTAACTGAAGCTCCAGTATTGCTCGGCCGCAAACCATTGATTTAGTAGGATATCGAGGAAAGTTTGAAGCAGCGCCACTGGGAACAAGACAGCCCACATAATCCTTCGGTTCGGGGTGATGGATGAAATTCTCAACGGTTAAGTGTTTGTCTCCAGTTTCGCCAAAGTAACCGCAGCCAGATGTCCTTTCTGGGCCTTTCGTGAAGCCCGTGCTGTGGTGCAAATTTTCTTGGGCACCGCCTTCTATCACTGTCTATAGCGGCAACTCATAAGGGACCCCGGCGCAGTTGGGTAATGGAACTCCAAGCTCCGCCGACAACACGCAAAGATTCAAACTTCCGAGAATCTTGGCCGTAACAGGCCGTTTCGCATCCCAAAAAACAATCGAGTTGAAGAAACCCGTAGCAAGATCGGACCCAAGCATCTCGGCAAGAGCGCTCGCATCGTCCTCCGACTGACAATGCAGGAAGTAGCAAGTGTCGTCAAACACAACCGGTTCGCCATCGACGGGACCGACAACACGGAACTCCAACCGTTTGTAGAAGCCGGAAATAGCGACCTTCCATGGCGCGAATGCATAATCTCCCACTCCGAACACAGAAAACCTTGGTCGGTTGCGCCAGATCGAACTCGACCTCTGGTCCAACCATGAGGCGTGCGATTCAAGATAAGCCCACGTTAATGGCGCCGCTTGTCGGATTCCCGAAGTGTCTTCTGCGATATTCTTTTGAGTGACAAGCATGTGGCGAGACGGTTTGAGCTTTGCTTTTGTCAGGTCGGAACTTTTGAGCATCGGAAACAGGAATGTCGGCTCAAGGTTCACCCTGTCGCCGAGTCCGTTTTCGTAAGCTCCTCCCCCTCTCGGGATCAATTCCATGACTCGTGAGCAGTCATGCTTGATCCCTGAACGCCATTTCAAGGGAGATGTTCCGTACAGATGTTCATACGCCTCGCTATCCCGGAGGTTCGCGATCAGGCGTCCATTGCGAAGAGAAAATGCAGAATCGGGTTCAGGCGCTTCCAGGCCAGCATATACAGCACATTCTCTGTTATTCGCATCGGGTTCAAGAACGCAAACCAGCAAGCACGCATCCACCGATGCGCCAAAATGCTCATTTGCATCAATCAAATACGTGGCTGACTTCCCAACCCGCAAGCGCCGACTCCAGGCATGTTGCAGCACTTTTCTTGCTACCACAGTCTTGCAAAGCATGGCGACAACAGCCGATCGCCCTGACAACCACTCCAGGAGATGTGACAGCATCCACTCGGAGATGTCAAAGTTACTTTTTCCCGTTATGGCTTCAAGGCCATTGAATTGACGAAAATTCGACTTGACAGGCAAGTTGGCGCCGCCAAGCGCGCTGATCGTTGCATTGGTAACCCAGGGTGGATTTCCGATAACGAGTATGGGTTCCGGCAAATTGTCGAGAGTGGCAGGCCAGTTTTTATCGAAAAAACTTTCGCATTGAACGGATGCGCACCCTATTGTTTCCGCGGCTGTCACGTAGTCCGGATTCACTTCGAACCCGAGTATCCGATCACACTTGGGGAATGCTCGCGCACTGGCTCGAAGAAAAGCCCCTTTACCGCAAGTGGGTTCAACAATGGATTGGGGCGCAACATTCATGCGGGAGAGAAGTTCGCACACCTTGGCCGCCAGCGCGTCCGGCGTCTGGAAGTCTCCGAACTCTATCCTTCTTTTCAGCCGTACAGGCATTGTCATCGTACCCTGAGGATGCCATTGACGGCGCCGGCGCTATCAATGACTCGTTTGTACTGGAGCCTCCACTGAAGGGCGTTGGATAGAGTCAGATATCCCACCTCCGGCGGATTGACGAGTAATTCCTCGGCAAGTTCAATTGCTTCCAACTCGTCAACAGGCAGGTTCCTGTCATTCATGAAGGCGACCAAATCCTCTACGCTGCCTTCACGTTCGATAATGTCGCGAACGCCACGTGTAGTTTGATAATCCGCGGTGCGAGAAGCATCGATGAAGAGGGTGTGATGGATTTCCAATCTGACCTCCAACGTTTCGTTGTCATCGGTTTTCTCGTAAACGAAAACCAATAGTGAGTAGCCCAGTCCGTAAATCTTCTGGCGAGCGGATTTGAAAGGTGAGGAGGATTGCGGTTGCTTGACGCTGGTGACCTTCATGTCAACATTGAGCGATGGAAAGTCTATTCCCCTTGCGGAACTTCCTTCCTCGAACGAGTATTTTTCGCGCAGCCACCCTTGAAATTCATGCTCCAGATAGGTGCCCACCGCCTTGCCGTCGGTCACGCCATAGAGACGAGGCTTGCTATGCTTGGACTCCTGCTCGGCAAAGCAAGCCGCCTCCTTCCTGAGAGCCTCAATGGTCAATAGTGCGGGCATGCGTTCCACGGAAAGTAGCAACGCCAGCGATGCAGCATGCTCGGCGAAATTCCACAGTGCCTGACAAATCTCTTGATCGTCTCACCCTCGGCAAGCAAGGAATCAAAAGCCAGCGAGGACGCACCCTCCGGCGGGTCCGAAAATACCGCCTTCGACAACTCACCGGCACACAAGAACCTGCCCCGAAACCACTCGTGATCCATCTCGATCCATCTCCTTGGGCCCTGAGGGGAATTCGGAAGCCACTCTATCACGATACTTGCGATTCATGGATTGAGCCAACTTTTTTCACCAACAATTGCATCAGACCGCACCGATCGTCGTACGCCATGTTGAACCATCCCGGCAGCATGTCGCGCCTGTCTCGCCAGTGCCTCATAACATCTTGTTTCAAGAACACATTCCCCTGGTTCCTTCCATGACGCCCGGGTATCTTGCTGACCCTTTCCGATTTCCGGAATCTCCCGCCTTGACTCTGCTCGTTCCGCCCTGGCTGTGCAGGCTTTGCCTTGCAAGCGTGCGTGCGACGGCTTGCAGCCTCCTGCTCGTCCGGATTCCAGATAATCCGGGTTAGACTGTGCGCTGGCCTGTCAGAGGGGAAAGGTTCATGAACGGAGCCGAAGGCGATCTGGGGTACACGATCTGGCTCATCCTTCATCTGGTGCTGTTCGCCTACTGGTTGGGCGGCGACATCGGCGTGTTTTATTCCTCCCGCATGGTGCTCAACCGCTCGCTGGAGACATCCCAAAGGTTCATGGCTTCGCGCATCATGCTGTGGATCGACCTGTTGCCACGCTTGTGCCTGAGCATGATGCTCACCGTGGGCGGCGTGCTGTCCGAATATGTGGGCGTCGCGCATCCGCCGTGGCAAATGGCCATGATTGTGTTGCTGGGGCCGGTGTGGTTCACCATGCTGTTGATCATGCACTTCAGGCACAACGCCACCCTGGCCAGGCTGGACATGTGGTTCCGCTGGCTCCTGATTGCCGCGATCGTGGCTTCGGTGTGGTGGTCCGTCTCGACCGGACGGCTGGATAACGCGCCCTGGCTTGCGCCCAAATTGATTGTTTTTGCGATCCTGGTGCTGTGCGGCGTCATGATTCGCATCCATATCCCCGGGTTCATTGCCGGCGTCAAGGCGCTGGGCCAGGGGGCGATCACGCAGGAACAGGACGACGCCATGGCGCGCAGCATCGCTCGTGCGCGCCCCTGGGTGTTCACGATCTGGGGCGGTTTGCTGCTGGAAGCCTTCCTGGGCATCTACAAGCCGGGGGCGCCGGAAGCAGCGGCGGAGGCCGTGGGCAACCTCATGGGAGCCCTTCAGGGCATTGCCGCGCCGATGCTCGGATAAGCCAATGCCGCAACCTCGCTTGCCGCGTGTCGCTCCCGGGGACATGCCGGAACCCGTCCGGCAGGGATGGGAGCGATCCATGGCTCTGCGCGGGGACGCCACATGGTTCGAGGTCATGGCGCACGCGCCGGAGCTGTACGACTGGTACGGCGAGTTCTACGCCCGGCTGTTCCGCGGCGGGCGCGTGGAGCGAATCATCAAGGAATTGGTCCGCCTGCGTCTTTCCACCACTCACGGCTGTCGCTTCTGCAATCAGGGCAACCGCCCCGACGCGCTGCAGGCTGGCGTGAAACCGGAGCAGATCGAGCAGTTGGACAATTACGAGAACGGTCCCTTTTCAGCGCGGGAACGGTCCGCCCTGGCGCTGGCGGACCAGATGGCGCTCACCAACCCTTCGGGAGCGCTGGACGGCGACCTGTACAAACGGCTGCAAGAACACTTCGGTCCCGCGGAAATCTTGGAGCTGGGAATGGTCATGGCGGTGCTGACCGGCATGGCCAAGATGCTGTTTGCCTTCGATCTGGTCGAAAGGGAAGAGAGCTGTCCGTTTCCGGCGCAGACCGCCGCCTGATTTCACGGGGACAAGAGCATCCTGTTCCGCGCGCTCCGGAAGTGCTCCCGAGGACGGATCCCCTTCCCTGCTCCGCAGGGTCAGAAGCTGGAGCCGGGTTCTTTCAGAAACTCCAGTTCTTCCGGGGTGGACTTTCTGCCCAGCGCTTCGTTGCGATGAGGGAAACGCCCGAAGCGCTTGATGATCGCCAGATGCTTGCGCGCCCACTCCACATCCCCGCCATCGGGACCCGGGCGAGCGGCCATCAGTTTCACGCACAGGCGCTGATCGGCGAGGTTCTCGCTGTGCTCGAACGGGAGATAGAGGAACTTGCGCATCGCGCCGCTCACGCCCTCCTCCATGTCCAGGCCTTTCCCGATGGCGCGCCGGGCAATCCGCAGGGCTTTCCTGTCGGTGGCAAAGGCTCGCGCCTCGCCACGAAACAGGTTGCGCGGGAACTGGTCGAGCAACAGGCATAGCGCCACGCAGCCGGCGCCGCTGCGCCGCCACGGGTCGTATACGCCGCGGGCCGCGGCCTCGTATTCGCCAAGAAAGCGACTGCGGATGGTTCGATCGAAATCGTCGTTCCTTGCAAACCACAATTCCGGCCCGGAATCCTCGAACCAGAACTTCAGCAGGACCTGCTGCAGGCCCTCCGGGCTCAAGCGAATCGCACCAGCGCCTTGCCCACGTTCTGGCCGCGCATCAGCCGGCAGAACGCCTCGGGCGCATTTTCGATACCGTCGGCAATGTCCTCACGGAACCGGATCCGGCCTTCCTTGAGCCAGCGAACACACGCCTTGAGGAAGTCCTCGCGCTTGTCGTCATGGTCATACACCACAAGCCCGCGAACCGTGGCCCGCGCCGTGATTACGGGGATCAGGCTGGGCCCGGGAAGCGGAGGGCCGGTGTGGTTGTAGCCGCTGATCATTCCGCAAAGCACGACTCGCGCACCCGGCGCAAGCTGGCCGAGAGCCGTTGCAAGCATGTCGCCTCCCACATTGTCGAAATACACATCGACGCCGTCCGGACAGGCATCCTTCAGCCTGGCGGCCAGATCGCCAGCCTTGTAATCGACGCACGCATCGAAGCGGAACTCTTCCTTCACGATTCGGCATTTCTCTGCGCCGCCGGCGATTCCAACCGCCCGACAGCCCGCAATACGCGCCAATTGTCCCACCATGCAACCCACGGGGCCGCAGGCGGCCGATACGAGAACCGTCTCTCCCGGCCTGGGCTCGCCCAGATGCAGGAGGCCTGCCCAGGCCGTGAGTCCGGGCATGCCCAGCACGCCCACTGCGGTGCTGATTGGCGCGTCGTCGGGATCGACCTTGCGCAGCTCCACCGCTCCCCGGCTCACACCGTATTCCCGCCAGCCGTTGGCGCACAGGGCGATGTCTCCGGGGGCGTAGTCCGGATGGCGGGACTCCACCACCTCCGCCACCGTGCGCCCCGGCATGATGTCTCCGGGGGCTGTCTTCTCGACGTACAGATGGCGCCCCGAAATCACTCCCCTCAAGTAGGGGTCCAGCGACAGATACAGCGTACGCGAGAGGAACTCGCCCTCCTGCGGGCATTCGACGGGCGCCTCGCCAAGCTCGAAGTCGCTGGTTTGCGGTACGCCTGCAGGAATGCGGCGCAAGCGGACGCACCGCTGGCTGGAAGGAAGGCTCAAAGCTGTTCGAGCGCTGCTTCCGCCGAAGAACAGCTGAGCCCGCTGCCGGGTTCGACATTCAATTCCGTTACGACTCCGTCATCCACCACGATCGAGAACCGCTGCCCCCGCATGCCCATGCCGAACCCGCTGGCGTCCAGCTCCAATCCCAAGGCGCGGGTGTAGTCCCCGTTGCCGTCGGCCAGCATCACGACCGAGTCGCCGGCGCCGGCGGAGCGCCCCCAGGCATCCATCACGAACACATCGTTGACCGCCATGCAGGCGATCCGGTCCACACCCCTGGCCTGCAGTGCGCGGGCATTGTTCACATAGCCCGGAAGATGCTCGTTCGAGCAGGTGGGCGTGAACGCGCCCGGGACCGAGAAAAGAACCACCTTCTTTCCCGAGAACAACTCGCCGGTGGTGATTCGACCCGGCCCGCCGTCCGTCATGACGCCAAAGGCGCCTTCGGGCATCTTCTGCCCTTTTTCAATGCTCATGTCTGTCCTCCCGGAACATCCTTGAAACCGTCATTTTAGCCTGCCTGTCCGTGCGTGGCGGCCGGCGTGGGCCGCGCCGGCCGCGTAAAATCGCGGCATGCGCATGACGCCGGAAGAATTTCGCCGGACCCGACGCAAGGCGGTAACGCTGATGGGCATGTCCGGCGTGGGCAAGACGGCGCTCGCCAATCGCCTGCCCGCGACGCGCTGGTTCATCTATTCGGGCGATTACCGCATCGGCACCCAGTACCTGCGCGAGCCGATTCTCGACAACATCAAGCTGCGAGCCATGGAGATCCCCTTCCTGCGCGACCTGCTGCGCAGCGATTCCATCTATATCGAGAGCAACATCACTGTGCATAACCTCCAGCCGATTTCCACCTTCCTCGGACAGCTGGGCGACCCCGGGCGCGGGGGGCTGCCCTGCGGCGAGTTTCTCCGCCGGCAGGAACTGCACCGCAGCGCGGAAGCCAACGCAATGCGCGACGTGGCGTCGTTCATCCAGAAAGCCGAACGCATCTACGGGTACCGCCATTTCGTCAACGACGCCGGGGGGAGCCTGTGCGAACTTGCAAACGACGCCGCCATTCGCACCCTGGTAGACCACACCGTGATCCTGTACCTGGAGGCGTCGCCGGAAGACGAGGAGGAGCTGGTCGAGCGCGTTCGCGCCCATCCCAAACCGATGTACTACTCTCCGGAATTCCTCAGGCGCAGCATTCCGGAGTTCCTCAACGCCCGGGGGCTTGGCGATATTGCGCAGGCGCCCCCGGAGGATTTCGCCCGCTGGGCTTTCCCGCGCCTGATCGCCCACCGCCGGCCGCTATACGCCGGACTGGCCAAAGCGCACGGCTATTCGATTCCGGCGCGCCTCGCGCAGCAGGTGCAAACCCACGCGGAGTTCGTGGACCTGGTGGCCGAGGCAATCCGGTCCGCCTGCTGAGCTCGCGCTCGCCCGGTCACAGCCGAGCGCGGCCCCCCCGCGTCGCGATGTCGCGGCGCTAGTCGGGTTGCGTCATGCGCAATTGCAGGTACCAGTTGCGCCCGTATTCCATGCCCTGATGGGCGTCGGCGAAAAAACCGAAGTAGCGGTCCGCAAGCGGCGCCCGCCGGTCGAACATGTTGTTTACGCCAAGACGCAGCCGCCAATTGCGGTCGGCCATTTCCCAGTTGTAATCGAACGTGCTGTTCCAGATGGTCACCGAAGGGATCTGGTAGCGGGCGCCGTCGGCCAGCGTCAGCGAGCTCTGGTAGAAACTCCCCAGCAACCGCGCCGACAGGGAAACCTGGACCGGGTTCCGCCACCAGGACAGGAACAGCGTCTGTCGGACCTTCTGGTTGCCGTCCTTTTGCAAAATGTCGGCGAATCCCGCAACAGGAATGTTGGCCGGCAGCACACCCGCCTCCTTTGCAGCAAGCAGCTCGGCAGCCTGACCGCCGGGTATCTGGTCGAATTGGGTCAGGAACGAAGCGAGCCAGGTGAGGCCGAAATCGCCGAAGGGCGTTTCCAGCGAATAACGCAGGCTGGCGTCCCAGCCCTTGAGCCTGCGGGTATCGAGGTTTACGTACTTGTCGTCGATGAAGCGAATCAGACCTGCGGGGCAAATTCCCGCTGCCTGCCAGATGGCCGCCTCGTCGGCGCTGAGCGTTTCCGGGGCTTCCCGCACAACCGCCGGGTTCGCGCCGAGGCCGCCGCAGTTGCCGGCGCCGTGCTGCAGGCGCAACAGGAGGTCCAGCACCGTGTGGTTTTCTTCTCCCAAAAGCCCGATGGTGTCTTCCTTCCTGATGGACCACCAATCCACCGTCAAGGTCAATGTTTCCAGCGGCTGCAGGACAATACCGAAGGAATGATTCTCCGAGCGCTCCGGGGCCAGCAGCTTGCTGCCCTGGGCGACGCGCTGGGTGCTGTTGACGCAATCGAGCGTGTCCTGCCCGGGGTCGCCCCCGGTGTTCGCGGCATAGGCGCAGGCGAAATCGGTTCGCGTGTTCTGGCGCGCCACGATCACCTCGTTGATGGTGATCAGGTTGGGAGCGCGGAACGCTTCCGACCAGGACCCGCGCAACATCACAGCCGGCGTAATTTGCCAGCCGGCGGCAAACTTGCCCACCACGGTGCTGCCGACATCGGAGAAATTCTCATGCCGCGCCGCCAACTGGACATCGATATTGTTCATCAGCGGCACTTGAAGCTCCGTGAACAGGGACGTTACATTGCGGCTGCCGGAGTTGTCGGGTGTCGGGCTGGAGTTGACCACATCCGAGACATACGGAAAGGTGTCGCCCTGAAAATCGGTGAAAACGACGGTTCCGTCCAATCGGGGGTCGCGATCATCATCGAAGGTTTCGCGGCGAAGCTCCACGCCGGCCACACCTCCGGCCGGCCCCCAGGGAAGATCGAAGAGCTCCGCCGTTGAAATCCGGAAATCGCCCATTGCAAGCGTCGCCTCGCTGTTCCGGTAAACATCGATCAGGGTGCGCTCGATATTGCTGTCCACGCCCCCGCTGAAGGGGTTGTATGCGGCCGGAGTCGGATCCGAAAGGGCTTCCACCATGAGCAGGTTGGATACCCGGTTGCGGGTGAGGTCCTCCTTCTCGGAGCGCGACCACACAACCGCGCCTTCCCAGTCCCATTTTCCGGCCGAGCCGCGCAATCCCTGCAGGACCCGAATCACACTGCCGTCGTTTTCCACAACACGGGGCAGCTCGGCGAAACGGTAGTTGTCGACTTCCAGCTCCAGGCCCTCGCAGGGAACCTGGTCCGGCAGGACCGAATCCGGCAGGCGGTTGGGCGACCCGCACGGGCCGAAGGGGTTGTAGTAGTGATTGGCGGCAACGCGCAGTTTTACCGAGCTGAAAGACGCCGAAGCGTGCCGGTAGAGATGCGTGTCCGACATGTAATAAAGCAGTTCCGAAAAGCTCTCCATGCCGTTTTCGAGCTCGTGATTGATAAAGAAGAACACATTTCCGCGCTTGAGGTCGGAGGAAAGGTCGCGGGTCTGGTTGAAGTTGTACCGGATCGTGCCCTGGCCGTCGATGGCGCCGCAGACTCCGTGGCCGAGCGTCCACTGGCAGCGCGGGTCGCCCTCGGGATAGGTCTCGAACTCTCCGCTCGCATCGGTGAGAACATCGCGCAAACCCGTGCTCCGGGCGCTTTGCCGCACATCGAACTGGCCG
Source organism: Gammaproteobacteria bacterium (assembly GCA_965115835.1). Lineage (GTDB taxonomy): Bacteria > Pseudomonadota > Gammaproteobacteria > Steroidobacterales > Foliamicaceae > Foliamicus. The sequence goes on along the minus strand of OZ220471.1, from coordinate 498,143 downwards.
TACAGGGAGTTGGCGCTATTGTTGCGAAACCGCAGGTCTCCCGCCCAGGGCGAATCGGCGGGCACACGCCGGCGAAAGTCCGAATCGGCCCAGCGTTCGTCCTCATGCGCGCTGATGCGGTCCCTGAGATAGTAATTCGCGAGCACGCCCACGCGCGTGCGTTCTCCGTTGAAGGACTCGCCCCACTCCAGCGCAATGCGCTGTGTCTTCCTGGACACATGGTCGTACAACCCGTAACGCAAGTGGACGCGCAAGTGGTCGATGTCGTCCCTGACCACGTAATTGACCACGCCGGCCACCGCATCGGCGCCATAAAGCGCCGATGCCCCGTCCTTGAGGATTTCCAGCCGGTCCATCCCGTAGATCGGGATCGTCTGCGTGTTGGCCGTGTTGACAGGAACAAAACTGCCGCCCACCTCTTCGGTCTGAAAGCTGGCGGCGTTGACCACCCGGCGGCCGTTGAACAGCACCAGCGTGTTGCCGGTTCCGAGGTTGCGCAGATTGAAAGCGCCGATGTCGCCGCGTGCGGAGTTCACGCCGCCACTGATGTTCTCCGCCTCGCTCAGGTAATTCTGGCCCTGCTCGGGAATGAATTGCATCAGGTCGTCGCCGGAGTTGACGCCAGTGCTCTCGATTTCCTCCGCACCGACCACGGAAACCGGCAGGGCGCCGGTGATGTTGGCGCCCTTGATATAGCTGCCGGTGACGACGATCTCCTCCACTTCCCGCTCCTCGGTCGGGTCGCCCGATCGCCCGGTTTGCTGTGCCAATGCGACAACGCTGCCGCCGAAAAGCAGGACGCACACTGCGCCCCCGGCCAGATGCCTGTAGTCGATCATGTCGCCTGTCCCCAAAGCCAAGTTACCCGATTCTACACAAACTATCGCTTCAGCCCCCGCCGTTTTTGAGGAATCTCACCGGCTCGCCGGCGCCAGTTCCGCAAAGGCAATATGCAGTTCCAGCCAGGCATCAAGCAGCTCTTCGCTAGCCTTGCCCAGCCACTCCCGATCCGCCTGAAGGGCCTCGCGGTGCTCGCGCAACATCCTCTGCGCCTCTTCGGGTTGCGTGCCTCCCTTCCCCGCGCGGGCCGCAATCAGGGCAACGGGGTCCAGGGCCTGCCGCACCTGATCCGGCGAAACCGGCAAGCGCTTGCCGGTGACCTCGCGGTAGGTAGCCGAGAGTTCCGCGTCGCTCAGTTCGTGCGCACGCCTGGATCCGGCCCGTGCAAAATCGGCGAGCGCCGAAGCGTAGCGATGCGCAGCGCGAAACGGGAGCCCTGCCTCCCGCACCAGCAGGTCGGCCACTTCCGTCAGGGTGGAATAGCCGCGCCGCAGTTCCTCCAGGGCCCTGTCGCGGTCGATGCGAAGCCGTCCGATCAATTCCGCGTACCGGGCGTACATCGCCTGCGCCTCGCCGACCAGCTCGGCAATCGGGTTGAAGTCGCGATAGTCGTGCATGCCGGTGTTGGTGTTGTGCGCCAGCAGCATCTGTGTCTGCGCGCCGCCAAGCACCAGACTGGCCTGACTTCGCACGCGGTCCAGGGGGCGCGGGTTGCGCTTTTGCGGCATGATCGTGCTGGTGCTGGTAGCCGATTCGTCGAGCAGGATCCAGGGCCGCGGATTGTGATACTGCGTGTGCAGGTTCTCGATCCATTGCCCGATCGGGATGGCAGCAAGCGTCAGAATCGCGGCGAGTTCCCTGCGCAGGTCCCCGGATGACAGGAAATTGGCGTCGTAGCTGTTGTCCGCGGGCGCCGCAAATCCCAGCAGCTCCGCCAGCCGCTCCCGATCCAGCGAGAAGCCCGAAGTGCCGAGCGCAGCCGCTCCCAGCGGGCTCTCGTTCATGCGCGCGTAGCCCTCGCGGTAGCGCTGGAGGTCCCGCTCGAACTGCGCCGAGAAAGCGAGCAGAAAGTGGCCCACCGTGGTGGGTTGCGCCTGAACGCCGTGGGTGTAGGCGGGGATGGGGGTGTGCAACTCCGATGCGGCCAGATCGAGCAGGGCGGCGCGCGCCCGCAACGCGCCGCCGGCCAGTTGCAGCCACTTGTCGCGCACCAGCATGCGGCGCACCACGCCATGCAGGTCCTGGCGGGAACGGCCCAGGTGCAGGTTGCTGGCGCTTTCGCCTGCCAACTCGATCAGGCGCTTCTCGAAATCCGGATAGTTGGGCGCCCGGGACGCCCCGGCGCTTTCCTGTTCGAGGTCGAACCGCATCATGGCCCCGGCGATTTCCCCGGCCAGCGGTCGGCTGACCAGACCCTGTTCGGCCAGCATGACCAGGGAGGCCTTGTTCGCCTGCATCAGATAACAGAAAAAATCCGGACAAACAGCGCCGCGGCGGCGTCCGAGAGGGTCATCCCCGCCCCCGAGGACCGTAATCAGCGCGTTCGCCAGAACCCGGGCGGTAGCGGCAATGTCCCCCCGGGGCGTGTCATCTCCCGTTTCCACGGTAATCGCCGGAACGCCGAAGCGCCGGTAGAAATAATTCTTTGCGATTCCCGCTTCACCGAGAGGCCTCGGCGCCCTTTCGAACTCGTACGCCTCGCCGCTGGCCCTGACCAGCCCCAGCCACCGCGAAGCGAAGGCAGGCGGGCGAGTAGCGTCTCCAGGCATGGGAACGTAGAACACATTCCTCCAGGTGCTGTGGAAGTCCAGCATCAATGCGATGCGGCTGCCGTTCCGCTCCAGCCGGTCCACCAGTTCCCTCACGGCACGGGTTTCCGCCTGCTCGAAGCGCCCCCAGTCGCGATTCAGGTCGGCCCCTTCGCTGTTGTGCCGCCAATGGCCGCCAGCCACGCCATCCGGGTTGAGATTCGGGATCAGGACCAGATTGTGCTGTATGAAGAAGGAGCAGGCCGCAGCGCCGGGATTGACGCAGGCCCGGGCGCGTTCCCCGAGGAGGGCTTCGGCAAAGGCGGCGAACATCAGGGCTCCGGGCACTTCCGGGGGATGCTGGCGGCCGATCAGCAGCAGGTACCCGGGCGCGTGGGACAGCGTCCGGGCGGCATGAATCGGGCGCCCTTGTTCCGAACGGCCTATTTCCGCCCATTCCAGGTCCTCGAAGTCCCGGGACATCTTGCGCCTCCAGCCTGCATGAAACTCGAGATCGAGGATTTCCTGCGCCGACACGAAAAGCCCTTCAGGGCCCGGCTCGAGTTCCATCGTGGCGCCGCCGTCCGCGTGCTCCAGCCAGTTCCGTTGCGGAAGACGAACCCAGTGGACGCCGTCGCTGCTGGTTCGGGGCCAATATCGATGCCGGCTTTCGGTATAGCGCAGGGTCACCGCAATGGTCCCCTGTTCGTGTTCCTGCCTGGGGCGTACGTGAAATCCGTACCAGGGGCTCGGATTGATCGGGGGCGCATCTTCCGGTTCGATGACCAGTACCACCTCGCGCCGGGACGTGACCTGACAGGCATTGGCCCGAGCGCCTTCGTAACCCGCGCGGATCTCGTAAAGACCCGTGTCGCAAAGCACCGCCCCACCGGCATCTCGCGCTGTCGGTGGCGTTGCGGCCAGCGTCCCGGCGATCCCGAGCAGCACGAACGCCGGATAACGGATCACGGCGCAAATCTCATTTCGGCAACCGTGTCGGCGGCGATCGCACTGTCGGAAAACCACCAGTAGCCAGCCTTCCCGGACAACCATGTCGGAAGCTGATCGTTCAGATGCCGGTCGAACAGGCGGGCGCTCACTCCTCCCGGTATCACGGCCAGCACCTTGTCGGGATCGCCCAGGTCGGCCACGAACCGCAGTGAATCGATCACGCGCGGGTCGTAGTCGCCCAAACCGGGGAAGCGCGCGCGTCCAAGCGTTTCTCCGGAGCCGCGGCCAGGATAGTCGCCTCCGCCCAGCAGCCGATCCGCCAAGCGGCCCGGAACCCAGGGGTTGCGAAATCGGAAGCGGCTCAGGTCTCCCCAACGCCAACTTTCGGGATCGTTGCCCAAGCGCGATGTCAATTCTCTCCGGGCGTCGCGCGCCGCAGCCCTGAGCATATCGTCGCGGCCTTCGATTTTCTCTGTCGTGCGGTCGTCAAACCAATCCCATTCACCGGCCAGCAGCATCCGCTGCATCCGTTCCTGCCAGTAGTAGATATCGGATGCGTAGAGCCGCGCCAGCTCGTCGCCCAGTTCGTCGCGGACAATCCTCGACACCAGATGGTTCATGATGGACTGGAATACCGCAGGCGCTGCGTACTCCGGTTCATCGAAGTAATTCCATCTGCGGAGAATGTCCGCCGCCCAGCGCGTTTCCGGGTCGGATTCCAGCGCCGTTACCATCAGCGGCGCCAGACTCCGCCCCATCGGGTTCAGGGTATCGTTGATCGCCGCCCAGTGATCGTCGGCAGACAGCGTCTCCGGGCCGTCGAAAAGCTCCTGCATGCGGCGGTAGCGCCAGGAAGCGGCTGCATAGGTCGTCCAGATGCCGGCAAAATCCCCGCGCACTGTGCGGTGGTTGGCGTTGCCCACCCAGCCCCGCTCGGGATTGACGCATCCCGGGGCCTGCTCGAAGGGCGCCCAGCCTGCCCATTCGTCTTCAGCACTGGTTACCCGAACCGGCAGGGCCCCGTCGCTCCGCCGCCTCATGGGCACGCTTCCGGCCGTGAAGTGGGCGATATTGCCACGGGTGTCTCCTACAGTGTAGTTGTACGGCGCATTGATATCGGCGATTGCGCGGCCGGCCTCGCCAACGTTGGCGGCCAGCATGAGCCGCTCGATGCCCGTCTGGTTGCCGATGTTCTCCGCCATGCTCCAGCGCAGCGAATACACACGGCCGTCGCCATGAGTCAGTCCGTGGTCCGATATGACCGGGCCACGGCGGGTGTAACGGATTTTCAGCGGTATCTTTCGATAGCCGTCCGGCGCGCTGCGGTCCCGCACCCGCATGACTTCCGAAACCAGACGATACGGCAGGGATTCTTCGCCTTCCAGATAATGCCCCGGGCGCTCGGGATCGTCCTGCTCGATGAACAGGTCGATCACGTCGGAATAGGCGTTGGTCACACCCCAGGCGATCTGACTCGAACGCCCTACTCCAAGACCCGGAAGCCCTGCCCCAGCCGCGCCGACTGCCCGCCATCGGGGGGTTATCAGACCGACCGGATGCCAGATCCCCGGCAACCGGCGCACATCGATATGCGGATCGTTGGCCACAATGGGCGCGCCTCGGGACGAGCGAGCCCCCGAAGTCGCCCAACTGTTCGAACCGCCGGTCGGTTCGGGAATTTCGGCAAGCGCTTGTGGCGGTGGCGCCTCTGCAACGGAATCCCCTGCCAGACGGTAATCGGCGGCCCATTCGCTTTCGTCGTCCGGGTTGACGGTGAGCATGGAAATTTCCGCAGCCTGACGGCGTCCCAGGCGATCGACCAGGGCTTGGCTCAGCAACTCCGTGCGCCAGTTCGAGGAGCTGTTGAAGGCCAAAAACAGATATTGCGTCGTGAGATCCTCCAGCGCGAACGGCGCCGGAGGGTTTGGCGACAGTCGCACCGCCAGCGGAAATTCGTCCTGCTGCGTCGCGATGTAGGCATTTACACCTTCCAGGTACCATTCATGCAGCTCGCGGGCCGGAGATTCGAGTTGCCGCGCCCACACGCGCCCCATGCGGCTCAGGCCCACGACCCGCAGCAGCCGGTCGCTGTTCACTCCGGCCTCGCCGATCTGCTCCGCCAGCCGGCCATGGACGAGTTCGCGCGTGAGCAGCATCTGTGGCAGGCGATCCTGGGCAGTGACAAAACCCTGGATACGGATCGCGTCCGCCAGTGTATCGGCGTAAACATACGGGATTCCCTGCCGGTCGCGCTTCACCAGAACCTCGCCGTCCAGGATCCCCAGAACCCGCTTGTCGTTGATTGCGCCGGCCCGTTCCGGGAGGTTGTTGCTGCGAAGCCAGACAAGGCCCAATGCCCCGGCCGCAGCCAGCATCACAATCGTCGCAACAAGACCGGCAACGATCCTTTTCAGCATGTTCCCCGTCCTGAAAAATTCTCAATTAATGCAAAATATATCATTTTGTTAGAATGAATAATTCATTTTTATTATCAAGAAAAATCCAGCTCCGTATCATGGTCCAGGCCGAAGATCGTCGCCAGCAGCGCCACCCGCATCCACATGCCGTTGCGTTCCTGGCGCCAGTACATGACGCGCGGGTCGTTGTCGATTGAGGGGTCGAGTTCCGGGCCGCGAGGCAGGGGATGCATGATGACCGCCCCGGAAGGGAGCTTTTTCAGCTGCTCCGGGCCAATGGCGCAGGATGCGTATTCGGCGCCCACCGGCTCCTGCGCATCGTACTCGGACTGAAGCCGCGTGACGTACAGTGCATCCAGTCGGGCGGCCACTTCATCCAGACGGCTCGTCGATTCGTAGGCCACATTGTGCAGGTCCAGGTGGTCGAGGATGTCCTGTTTGATCTCGAAACCTGGCGGAGCCACGAAACACAGGCGCACATCCCGGTAGTTCTTCATCAGGTAGCTGAGAGACCGCACAGTTCGCCCGCGACGCAGGTCGCCCATCATCGCGACCGTCTTGCCGTCAATGCCGCCGCGTTGCTCGAAACTGCGCTCCAGCGTGTAGATGTCCAGCAAGGCCTGGGTGGGATGCTGGTCCGGCCCGCTGCCGGCGTTGATGACCGGAACCGGCCGCGGGATCGAATCCATCAACCCGGCGGCGCGGGCCGCCTTGCCTCCCTGCGGAGTGCGCATGATGATCACGTCGGCATAGGAACTGAAAGTCCGGATGCTGTCCTCGAAGGTTTCCCCTTTCATTTCCGAGGAAATCGACGGGCTGCGAATCTCGCTGGTCTGCATTCCGAGGATATGGCAGGCGCTGTTGAAGGACAGGAAGGTTCGCGTGGACGGCTGGGTGAAATACAGCATGGCGCGGCGGTCGGGCGCCAGCTCCCTGAGCTTGCGAGCTCCCTTGCGCGACTTCGCCAGGGTGCGCGCCCGGGTCGCCAGGCGACACAAGCGATCCAGCATCCCCCGATCGAACTGCCGGGTATCGATGACATGGAAGAACCCGCTTCGAGCGCTCATGGCCGCGATTATCCCCGAAGGATGTCGCCCAGGGGTAAACTTCCGGGCGCAATGCCCACCAACGTCACGCCGGAATACAGGAAAGCCGAACAGGCGTTTCGCGAAACCAGGGACCCGGCGGATCGCCTGCGCTGCCTGCGTGAGATGCTGCGTCTGATTCCCAAGCACAAGGGCACGGAACATGTTCAGGCGGACATCAAGACGCGGATCAAGCAGCTCGCCACGGAGCTTTCCGCGCCGCGCAAGGGCGGCGCCCGCTCCGGGCCTGCCCACGCCGTGCGTCGCGAGGGAGCGGCCCAGGTCGCCTTGCTGGGACCCCCCAATGCCGGCAAGTCCATGCTGCACTCGGCCTTGACGGGGTCGCAGAGCACAGTGGGCGCCTGGCCATACACGACCGAGAGCCCGATACCCGGCATGGCCCCCTACCGCGACATTCACTTTCAACTCGTGGATCTCCCTCCGGTCGCGAGCGAGCGTACGCCGCCCTGGCTTGGAACTGCGCTGCAGCCCGCCGACGCCGTGCTGCTGGTGGCCGACATCGCATCGCCGGGTTGCGAGGAAGATCTGGCGGTGGTGCTGGAGAAAATGGCCGACAAGCGTGTCAACCTGGTATCGGAGTGGCCCGGGATGCCGGACGCTCGCAAACCGCGTCGCAAGAAGCGCAGGGCGCCAAGCCAGGACACCTTCGAGGACCTGTTCCGGATCCGCCTCCCTGCCCTCCTGATCGCCAACAAGATCGATCTCGGAGTCGGCCCGGAGCGTCTTTCGCGACAAGGCGCCATACCGGGTTTCCCGACGATAGCCGTTTCAGCCCGAAGCGGCGCGAACCTGGAAGCGATTCCCGAGTTCCTGTTCAAGGGTCTGGGCGTGGTGCGCGCCTACACCAAATCCCCCGGCAAACCGCCGGATCTGGGACGGCCCTTTACCTTGCGGCATGGCGCCACGGTCAGTGATCTGGCCACTCTGGTGCATGGGGAAATAGCCGGCAGCCTGCGCTTTGCCCGCATCTGGGGCGAAAAGGTCTACGACGGCCAGCAGGTCAGCCCCCGGCATGCGATTCGAGACGGGGACATCCTGGAGCTTCACCACCGCTGACCGGACTGTCTCGCCGGAAGACCCCGCACGGTTGCGCCTATTTCTGGCCGCAGTCAGACCGACTGTGTCCACAATGGCGCTGCCTTGTCGATTCTCCCGCTCGTACGCGCGCGGCTCGGCGAAGCGTTTCGGGAATTTTGGCGCGATTGCCCATGAATTCCAGCGCATTGTCGACGGTTTCGCGCGGCATTATGCTTGCTCGCATGATCCGCCTCCGGAAACGCCCAAAACCCGCTGGACTCACGGTCAATCCGGCTTGTTCTCCTTGTGTTGCGCTGAGCGCAATGGCCAAACGGGGGATGTATCGGTCTCGCGCACGTTTCGACCCGAAGGACTTCTCTGCCCGGACAGGCGCCGGCGGGGCGATGCCGCGATGAGTATCGAGCAGAGATTCGACGTTCCGTTTGTCGCCCGGATGTCGCTCCGGGAGAAACAGATCCAGCAGAACTATCGTCCCATTATCGGCGTCCACAAGTGGTTCGCACGCCGGCCGGGAACCCTGTTCCGGGGCCTGCTCCTCTCGGAATTCACCGCGGACTGCCTGCAGCAGGCGTTCTTCCGACCGCATGGTTTCCCGGGAGTGAAGATCGCCGATCCGTTCATGGGTGGCGGGACGCCGCTCATTGAGGCCAACCGGGTCGGCTGCGATGTGGAAGGATTCGATATCAATCCAATGTCGGCCTGGATTGTTCGCGAGGAGATCAGCCATCTGAATCTGGATGTTTACCGGCGGTCCGCAAACGGGCTGCTGGCCGCACTTCGCGCCGAAGTTGACGGCTACTACCGGACGACCTGCCCCCTCTATGGCGATGACGATGTTCCCGTGAAATCCTTTCTCTGGGTCAAGGTGCGCGATTGCGAAGCATGCGGGCGTTCCTTCGACCTTTTTCCCGGCTACGTGCTGGCGGAGAACCGGCGGCACCCGAAGCCTGTTCTGATCTGTCCGATGTGCGGCGAACTCAATGAAGCCGAATGCCGCGAGTCCCCCGGCAACTGCACCGCCTGCGGAACGACATTGCTCCGGCGCGGCCCTGCTCGCCGAGGTCGATGTAATTGTCCGCATTGCGGCCACACGAACGCCTATCCGGGAAAGACGGGCAAACCACCGGCTCACCGGCTTTTCGCGATCGAGTACTACAACCCGCAACGCAAGGCCGAACACAGGGGGCGCTTCTTCAAGAAGCCCGATGCGGAGGATCTCGCCCGGGCAGCATCAGCCGCGAAACGATGGCGGCGGATGACTGCCCGTTTCGTGCCGGACGAAACCATTCCTGCTGGCGACGAGACAGCGCGGCTGAGCCGCTGGGGTTACTCCCGCTATCGGGAGATGTTCAGTCCCCGCCAGCTTCTCGGACTGGAACTGAGTTGTCGGCTGGTCGCGGCTACGGACGACGAGCGGGTGCGGCGCGCGCTGGCAACCAATCTGTCCGACCTGTTGCGCTATCAGAACATGTTGTGCCGCTACGATCAGACGGCGCTGAAGGCGCTGGACATCTTCTCCGTGCACGGTTTTCCGGTGAGTCTGGTACAGTGCGAGTCGAACATGCTGGGGATTGTCAGCCGCACGGGCGCCAATGTCGGGTCAGGCGGCTGGTCGAACATCGTGGACAAGTACGTCAGGGCAAAACGCTATTGCGAGGCGCCCTATGAGGTACAGGAAGTCGGCTCGCGCAAGATCCGGGCGCCGATCGAAGGCGAGAGGATAGGCGAGCGCCTCAACGGCGTCCGGCGCCGCGTCGCAATCCATTGCAAGGACGCGGCCGGAATCGAGTTGGCTGCGCACAGCCTCGACGCCGTGCTCACCGATCCGCCTTATTTCGGCAATGTGCAGTACGCCGAACTGATGGATTTCTGCTATGTCTGGCTGCGACGGCTCGCCGACAAAAACACCGACGGATTCGAGCGTCCGCTCACGCGCTCGCCTGCGGAGTTGACCGGCAACATCACCCAGGCACGCGGCCTGGAGCACTTCACTGAAGGGCTATCGAAGGTCTACAGGCAAATGGCCCGCGCGCTGAAGCCCGGCGCGCCGCTCGTCTTCACTTACCATCACAATCAACTTGACGCCTATTGCGCAGTCGGAGTAGCCGTCCTGGACGCTGGCCTGGTCTGTTCGGCATCGCTACCGTGTCCCTCCGAGATGCGCAGTTCGATCCATATTCATGGCACGGCGTCCTCGATCGTCGATACCGTATTTGTTTGCCGCAGCACTGGCGAGATACCGGAGGCATGGTTGTTCGACTCGTCCGAACGGCTGGTTGAGATCGTGAGCGATGATCTCGCGAAACTCTCTGCGGCAGGAAGGCAGGCTACCCGGGGCGACACACGATGCATCGTATTCGGCCATCTGACCCGGATGGCTGTATGGAATCTCCGAACGGTCTGGAATCGGTCGATGCCAACGTCGCAAAAGATTGCCGCCTTCCGCCGCTGGATAGTCGGTTTCGGTGATCCCGAGGCGATTGCCTTGACTGCAACCGCCGCCGACTGGCAGGACGACCTGCCGCTGTTCACTCCGGGGATGGTTGCGCCCGAGACGGGGGCTCGCGATGCCGTTTCCTTTTGAGGTCGATTTCGATGCGCTCCGCTCCGATCTCGATTCCCATGTCGATGCCGTGTTCGCGTGTCTGAAATCGGAATTTCTCGTCATGCCGAAAGGCAAGGGTTTCGTCGAGTTTCCCGTATTCGAGAAAGGGTACGAGACGCTGAAGCAGGCGACCGGCAATTTCCGCAACATGACGCCCAACAATGTCACTCCGGCTGTCTTCGAAACACCGATCGCACTCATCGTGCTGCGCTGTATGCTCGGGTTCACGCCGCCGGAGTGGGCCTACTTCACCAGTCGACAGTCCGGCGTCGAGGTCACACAAAGCGCCGCCCGCAACCTCGACCGAAAGATCCGCATGTCGCCCGAAGATCCGTTGCCGGGGAAGGGCAGCGTGACAGAGCGACGCATCCGGGCGCTTGTTGCAACGGCTTGCCAGACTCTTGAGCCCGGGGTTTCGGAGCACTCACCCGATACCTTGCACCGGCTCGAAAAGGCCGACACGGAGCGGGGGCTGGTGAGCATGCGATCGGCGGCGCAACTGGGCATACCCTACTCCATACTTCTGTACGAGCGCTTGCTTGGCCGGCCCTTCGCCGGTCATCGTGACTCCATCAGCGAACTGATCGGCAACGTCGTTGAAAACGCAGTCGAGAATGCACTGTCGAAAGCCGGAATCAGCTTCCGCAAGACCCGGCGCGCAGAGCGTTTGGCTGGTTTCGACCAAGCTCCGGATTTCGTGGTGCCAAACGAGTTCAACCCTCAGGTTGTGATCGAGGCGAAGCTGAGCGAGGACGACGGCACTGCGCGCGACAAGGTGACTCGCGTCCAGCACCTCGGCACGCTTGGTGCGGAAGGCCAGCCGCCGGGGCAGTCAAAATTCGAAGTAATCGCCTGTATTGCGGGACGCGGGTCTGGCGTCCGAACAGGGCGCGGCATCTCCCGCTGCACAGTCTACCGGAAGCGTATCAGAATCGTCCTTTTGAGCGTTCAGTTGCTACCGCGGCAGTCTCTTTTCTTTGCGCTATTCTGAAGGTTCGATGAATTGGCCGCTCCATATTCCGATTTTCATCGCTTGTGCAAGAGAAGTCCATTTTTTGTCCTTCTTCTTGCCTTCCTCGTCGAGCGTCGCCCATCCTGCGCCCGCCATGTAACTGTTCAAGTGAATAGGCCCGTCTTTATCGAACATGATGCATTCTGCGCTTATTTCGGGTTCTTTTTTGTTGGCCCATTCGGACAGGCTGAAGCTGCAGCCAACCTTTGGCAGGTCGGTGCGGCCCGCCAGAACATCCTGGCGCCAATTGGCTTGAATGTTAAGTTCTCCGTGCCAAGTTTCTCTCGCAGTTGGTTGGTGGCTGTTGCCCCACATCCCCACCATCCTGTTTCCGGGTTTTTGCATAACTGGAGCATTTCAGGTGCGTCGATGTAGCGCAGTCTGATTTTCCATTGCCTCAAAGTCTTGTCTGTTCTTAGGAGAGGCTTGGTTTATGGGTTTGGCGATTGCTGCTACTAAAATTGAATCTCCATCAATCACTTTTACCGGTCCGGTGACGAGAGTGTCCGGCAGCGCATCGTTTCCTGCTTTTCCTGCGCTTGCAATGAGCAGCGTTCCCAGCGCCTGCAGGTTCCGCAAGCGCCTTGTTTTCTTTTCGGTCTCCTTTGCTTGAACTGAAGTTTACTCAATGTTGGCGGGAAGGGGCCGCGTTACCCGCCGGGGCGCAGGTAGACGCCTTCGGCGTAGAAGCGATCCAGCGAAGCTTTCATCGCCGCAAGGTTCGCATACGGGTTCTGTTGGGGATCGCCGGCCCAGAGATCGCTTGGCAGTCCATGTCCTTTCTCGTACCAGTCCGCGTAACTGCGGGGTTCGTCCCAGATCAGCAGGTTGGCCGACGGACGGGACCGGTAGCGGCGCAGTTCGGCCAGGTCCAGATTGGCCTGGAAACTCAGCTTGCCGGAAGTGTCGGCCTCGCCCAGCAGGCGGCCGTCATAGCCGATGATGCGCGTGTAGCCGCGCAGGAAAGCGCCGGGATGCACGGCGTGCGGATCGAAGTACTCGCCGCCCGGCCGCGGCGCCAGGATGTAGGCGCCGGTGTCGTGAGCGCGGGTCATGCGGCACTCCTCCCAGGGGCGACGTCCTGCGCCATGCGGGTCCGAGGTGCAATGGATGATCACCTCCGCGCCGCGCCTGGCCAGCATATGCGCCGTCTCGGGCACGGTGTGGTCGAAGCAGACCATGGCGGCCAGCCGCCCCAGGGGCGTGTCCACAACCGGGAACAATGCGTCGTAGCCCAGTTCCTCGACGACCCTCGAGTAGATGCTGCCGGGCGTCGTGTCGGGCAGTTGCCCCCAGATATCCGCGCAATGCAGCTTGCGGTAATGCAGGATCAGGTTCCCGGAGTCGTCGAGGATGAAGGCCGAGTTGAAGACTCGCTCGGGGAAACGGGCGTCCTTCTCGAACGCGGAACCGGCCACGTACACGTGGTTTTTCTGCGCAAACTCGCCCAGCTTGTCCATTTCCGGGCCGGGATAGGTAATCGCAATGCGTTCCAGGGTCCTGGGCGTGCGTTGGCCGAATCCGCCGGAGCCCGTCAGGAAGAACTCCGGAAAACAGACCAGCCGCACGTTGGGGATGAAGGCGCTCCGCGCCGCCAGACCCACTGCTTCTTCGAGGTTCTGCATGCGGATCTCGTCGGGGTTCGGCGTGTCCATGTGGATGACGCGAAATTCGTTTTGCACCAGCAGCGCCGAGTACTGGTCCTCGCGGGCGGCAGCGCCGGGGCTGCGACCGGCCTCGGCCTGGGCCGCGATGCGCCTGCGGGCTTCTTCGCGCCAGCCTGTGCGGGATTCGGGCATGGGCTGCGCCCGGGCGGCATCGGCGCGGGCGATCTGCCGGTAGCCGAGCGCATACAGCATGCTGCGCATGTACACGGGCTGGTTCATGAACAGGGTGGAGCGTTTGCGGCGAAGGTGCTGGATGCTGAAATCCGGGGCCAGGAAGCTCTCGCCCTGCCCTGCTTCCTCGTAGTTCTGTTCGTCGTGCAGGTACAGGGCCGAAGCGCACGGCAGCCGCACAGCCACATCCCCGCCCGAGAGCGAGTGTGGCGTGGCGACCGCCACGTAGGCGGAACTCTCGTAGGCGCGGGTGCGCCGCGCGCGGCGACGGCTCTCGAAGCCCGCGTCACGGCGTTCCCGGCAGGGGTTCAGGATCACTTCCGCGCCGTTGTAGGTGAGCACCCGCGCGTAATGCGAATACAGCGCATCCTCGCCGCTGAGCACTCCCAACCGCCCCAGCGGCGTGTCCGCCACAGGAAGGTCGGCGGGCTTGCCCAGCTCGCAGGCGGTGTCGGTGAACCCTTCCAGGAAATCCGGGGTGATCTTGGGGCAGCGCAATACAACGGCGCCGTCCGGCCCCACCACGAAGCCGACCGTCTGCGGCTTGCCGGAATGGGCCGCAACCATCGGCGCCGCACCGGCAATGTAAAGACCGGTGCAACTGGCGACGCTGCCGATGTCGGCCAGCGCCTCCTGCTCCGCCCGCAGCTGGCCCGGCGCAGCCTCGCCCAGGGGCAGCAGCAGCAGGCCGCCCTCGATTGCTCCGTGCTGCCGGCAGGCCGCTTCCGCCAGGCTGGAAAGCCGTTCGCGGGCGGTCTCCGTACGCCAGGGCTCCTGGGTAATGATCAGCATGAGCGCTCCCCCAAGGCCCCCGGCGCCGGCCTGCACGGCGACAAACGTTCGTTCGGGCAGTGAATGGGTCCGACCGAGGCACGAAATCGGTAAGCGAAACCGGGAAAGCTCCTGCCGTTGCGGCGGTCGGGAACCTCGGTTTCGCCAAACCTCCACGGCCTGCCCGAACGTTTGCGCACGCCGAACATCATCCGGCCCCCAGCCGCGGAATCCGGTGCTTGCCCCGGGCCACGCTCACATTCTTGGTTTCCATGTAGAAATCGAAACTGTAGTCGCCCCCGTCGCGGCCGATGCCGCTGGCCTTCATGCCGCCGAAGGGCGCCGGCAGATGGCGGACATTCTGGGAGTTCACCCAGACCATGCCCACTTCCAGCGCTTCCGACAGCCGCCGCGCGCGTTGCGCATCCGCCGTCCACAGGTAGGCGGCCAGACCGTAGCGGCTGTCGTTGGCCTGCGCCAGGGCATGAGCCTCGTCGCGGAACGGGATGGCAGTCAGGACAGGGCCGAAGATCTCTTCCCGGGCGATCCGCATGTCGTTGCGCGCGCCGGCAAACAGCGTGGGCTTGACGTAATGGCCGGGCCACGGCATGTCGGCCCGTTCGCCGCCGGCGGCGACCGTGGCGCCTTCCTTGCGCGCAATGTCGAAATAGGAACGCACCTTTTCAAGGTGAACAGGGTGTATGAGCGGTCCCACCTCGGTTTCCGGGTCCAGGGGGTGGCCCACACGGATCCGGTTCGCGCGCTCGGCCACCCGGGCAACGAACTCGTCGTGGATGTCCTGCTGCACCAGGAGGCGGCTGGAGGAGGTGCAACGCTCGCCGTTGAGGCTGTAAATCATGAACACCACCGCGTCCAGCGCGCGTTCCAGGTCGGCGTCGCCGAACACGATCACGGGATTCTTGCCGCCCAGCTCGAAATGCACCCGCTTGAGCGTGGGTGCGCCCTGGGCCATGATCCGCGCCCCGGTATCCGACTCGCCGACAAAGGCGATGGCGCGAACCGCCTCGTGTTCGGTCAGCGCCCGGCCCGCCTGTTCGCCGATCCCCTGCACCACATTCAGCACTCCCGGAGGCAGCCCCGCGCCGGCGCAGATTTCCGCCAGCAACTGGGCCGTGAGCGGACTCCATTCCGCCGGCTTGTGGACCACCGTGCAGCCGGCCGCCAGAGCCGGAGCGATCTTCCAGGTAGACAGCATGAACGGCGTGTTCCAGGGCGTGATCGCGCCTACCGGGCCGATCGGCTGGCGCGATGTGTAGTTGATGTGCTCGCCGGCGGGCAAGGTGGTCCCGGCGCCCGCGTTCGGGGCGCGCTCGGCAAAGAAGCGGAAGTTGCGCGCGCCCCGCAAGGCGGCCTTGTCGGTAAAGCGCAGCGCCTGACCGGTGTCCATCGACTCCACCAGCGCGATCTCCCCGGCGCGCTCCTCGATCGCATCGGCAATCCCGTGCAGCAGTGCGGCGCGGCGTTCGCCGGACAGCGCGGCCCATCGGGGAAAGGCGGCGCGGGCCGCGCGGCAGGCGGCGTCGATGTCCGCCTCGCCGCCCGCGGCCACATGATTGATGAACGAGCCGTCCGCGGGAGAATGATTGGCGAAAGTGTCGCCCGACAGGCCCTCGCGGGAGTCGCCGTCGATGAAATGGCCCTGCGCGCTGCGGGCAAATCGTTGCAAGTGCGAGCGCGCACGGTCCAGATTTTCTGTCAATACCGGCGTCACCTGTAGTTCACTCCTGGCGTGTCTGTCGTTGTCGTGTCCGGGGAATATTATCCGCCACGAAAGGGGGCGCGAAACAGCCGGGTAAGGTTGTTCCGCCATCCGCGCGGCAGCATGCGACCGCGCAGCGCCCGCTTGCCCACGTAGTTTTCCAGAACCTGCCCGCGCAGGGTCATCCTGCGCTCGCCGCATTGCACAACCAGACGGTCGCGCGGGTTGATCACGGTTACCGCGGCCAGGCGTTCGTCCTTTTTCAGTCCCAGCAGGAGCACCCCTCGCCCGGCGGCGGATTCCGGCAGTTCCCCGGCAGGAAAAAGCAACAGGCGTCCGTCGCCGGAAGCGGCCGCCACCAGGCTGTCTGCGCCAGGCACGGGCGCCGGGTGCAGCGGCTCCGACTCCCCGGCAAGGTTCAAAAACGCCTTTCCGGCGCGCGACCTCGAGTACAGCCCGCCAGTGGCGGCCAGAAAACCATGCCCCCGGGTGCTGCATACCAGCCACCGGCCCTCGGGGTCGCCGCCCATGAGACCGCTCCAGGTGGCGCCGTCGGCCACGTTGAAGCGGCTTGACAACGGCTCTCCCAAGGTCCTCGCCGAGGGCAGGCTATGCGCCGGAAGCGTGTACACCCGTCCTTCGCTGCTGAGGAAAACCACCTGCTGGTTCGACTTGCAGGGCAGATCGCAAAGCAGCTCGTCGCCCGTGCGGAAACTCAATCCCGCGCTATCGAACTCGTGTCCCTTGCCGGCGCGCGCGAAACCGTGGCGGGAAAGCACCACCGTCAAGGCTTCCGCCGGCGCGACATCCTCCTCCTGGAAGGCCTGTGCGGCGGGCGCGCCGGCCACGATCCGGGTGCGGCGTCCGTCACCGTGCGTTTCGGCAAGTTCCCGGAATTCCGAAACCATCAGCTGGTCCAATCGGGCGGAATCGGCCAGCGTGGAGCGCAGTTCCTCGCGTTCGGCCTCCAGTTCATCCTGCTCGGCCAGCAGCTTCTCTTCTTCGATCCGGGCCAGATTGCGCAGCCGGATGTTGAGAATGCCGGCGGCCTGTTCATCGCTCAGGTGGAAACGCTCCACCAGCCGCGCCTTGGGGCCGTCCTCTGTGCGCACGATCGCAATGACCTCGTCCAGATTGAGGTAGGCGATCATCAGGCCCTCGAGGATGTGCAGGCGCATCGAAACCCGGCGTTCGCGGTGTTCGAGGCGCCGGCGCAGCGTTGCGCGACGGAACGCCAGCCACTCCACAAGCAAGCCGCGAAGATCGCGAACCCCCGGACGCCCGTCCTGCCCGATCGCGTTGAAGTTCACGCGCACGGAACGCTCGAGATCGGTAGTGGCGAACAGGTGGCCCATCAGGGCATCGACATCCACACGCGAGGAACGGGGCGCGAGCACCAGACGCACCGGGCTTTCGTGATCGCTCTCGTCGCGAAGGTTCTCCAGCATTGGCAACCGCTTGGCGTTCATCTGCCGGGCGATTTGCTCCAGCACCCGGTTGCCGGACACCTGCCAGGGCAGCTCGTCGATCACGATCAAGGAACCTTCGCGCCTGTACGACGCCCTCATGCGCATCACGCCTTGCCCCTTGCGGTAGATCGCCCCGATTTCTTCGGGCGGGGTGACCAGTTCGCCGCCGGTGGGAAAGTCCGGCCCCGGGATCAGGCTCAGGAGCTTGTCGTAGCCAAGCCCGGGGTTTGCAGCGAGCTGCTCCACCGCCACCGCCAGCTCGCGCAGGTTATGCGGCGGTATATCCGTGGACATGCCCACCGCGATGCCGGAAGACCCGTTGATGAGCACGTTCGGCAGGGGCGCGGGCAGCAGCGCCGGTTCCTTGAGGCTGCCGTCGAAGTTGTCGCTCCAATCTACCGTGCCCTGATCGAGCTCCGCCAGCATCGTCTGCGCATACGCGGTCAGGCGCGCCTCGGTATAGCGCATGGCGGCGAACGATCTGGGGTCGCCCACCGCCCCGAAATTGCCGTGGCCGTCCACCAGCGGATGGCGGTATGCGAACGGCTGCGCCAGATGCACCATGGCCTCGTAGCAGGCTGCATCGCCGTGCGGGTGAAACTTGCCGATCACGTCGCCGATGGTGCGCGCACTCTTGCGCGGCCTGGCGGTCGCGGCCAGACCCAGTTCGCTCATGGCGTACACGATCCGCCGCTGCACGGGCTTGAGGCCGTCCGCCAGATGCGGCAATGCGCGGTCCAGGACAACATACATGGAGTAATCCAGGTACGCCTGCTCGGCATACTCGGCCAGCGGAAGCGCTTCGGCGCTGTCGCTCGGCATCAGGGCAAGCTGCGGGCCAGCCATCAACCGGAGGCGAGGTCGCCCTTGTCTTCCAGCCAGGCGCGACGGTCGGCGGCGCGCTTCTTCGAAAGGAGCAGGTCGAGCATCGGAAAGGCGTCGTCGCCAGGCTCCATTTCCAGGCGCACCAGCCGGCGCGTCTCGGGCGCCATGGCGGTCTCGCGCAACTGTTTCGCGCTCATTTCGCCCAAACCCTTGAAGCGCGTCACGGACGCCTTGCGCGGGGCGACCTGCCGCAGGATCGCGTCGCGCTCCTTGTCGGTCAGCGCATAGCGGGTCTCCTTGCCGATGTCGAGACGATACAGGGGCGGCATCACCACATGAACATGGCCCCGGCTGACCAGCTCGGGAAAATGGCGCGCGAACAGCGCACAGATCAGCGTGGCGATGTGCCGCCCGTCGGAGTCTGCGTCCGCCAGGATGCACACCTTGTGGTAGCGCAGGCTGTCCAGGTCCGTATCTCCGGCAACCACCCCCAGCGCCACGCCAATGTCATGCACTTCCTGCGAGGAGCCCAGTTCGGCGGAATCCACTTCCCAAGTATTGAGGATCTTGCCCCGCAACGGCAGCACCGCCTGGTACTCGCGGTGGCGGGCCTGACGCGCAGAGCCGCCCGCCGAATCGCCCTCCACCAGGAAGATCTCGCATTCATCGGGCGCCGTGCTGGCGCAATCGACCAGCTTGCCGGGCAGCGCGGGGCCGGACACCGGGGTTCGCCGCGACACCTTGCGCGACGCCTTGATGCGGCGCTGGGCCGCGGCAATGGCCTGGCGGGCGATGCGCTCGCCCAGTTCCGAATGCTGGTTCAGCCAAAGCGCCAACTTGCCTTTCACAACCTCGGCGGTGAACGCGGCGCAGTCGCGCGAGGCCAGCGATTCTTTCATCTGTCCGGTGAACTGCGGTTCGGCCAGCTTTACCGAAAGCACGAAGTTGACCCCGTCCCACACATCGGCCGGCGATATCTTCACGTCCCGCGGCGGCAGCTTGTGAAACTCGCAGAATTCCCGCAAGGCTTCGGTCAGTCCGCTTCGCAGGCCGTTGACGTGCGTTCCATGGCGCGGCGTGGGCACCAGATTGACGTAGCTCTCCTCGACCCGCTTGGCGCCATCGGCAGTCCACTGCACCACACAGTCCAGCGCCCGTTCCTCTTGGTCGGACCGCGAGAAGCGCAGGGGTTCGTCCGGCAGGCGCTCGCCTTCGCCCATTTGCTCGCCGAGGTACTGGCCCAGCCCGTCATCGTAATGCCATCGTTCCGTGACGCCCTCGGATTCCAGGGTGAGCGACACGCGCAGGCCGGGGCAAAGCAGCGCCTTGGCCCGCAGCACCCGCTTGAGCGACGGCACGTGGAAGTCGACCTGGGAGAAATACTTCGGATCCGGCCAGAAACGCAGCCACGTTCCGGTGTTGCTCCTTGCGACGCTGCCTGCCGCTTGCAGCTCCCGCCGGGGCTCGCCGCCGGCGAACTCCATGCGCCATTCACGCCCTTCGCGCCGCACCCGAACCTCGAGTTGGCTGGAGAGAGCGTTGACCACCGAAACGCCCACACCGTGCAATCCCCCGGAGTAGCGGTACTGGCGAGGCGAGAATTTCGCCCCCGCATGCAAGCGGGTAAGGATCAGCTCCACTCCGCTGAGCCCAGTTTCCTCATGCCTGTCCACCGGCATCCCACGCCCGTTATCCTCCACGGCCAGCGAGCCGTCCCCGTGCAGGGTCACGTCGATGCGCCTGCACCGATCCGCCAGCGCCTCGTCCACGCTGTTGTCGATGACCTCGTGGGCCAGATGGTTGGGCCGCGAAGTGTCGGTAAACATCCCCGGCCTGCGGCGGACGGGGTCAAGGCCGCTGAGAACCTCGATGTCATCAGCGCGATAGGCGGCTTTCATGCCCTTGGCAGCCTGTCAAACCTTGGTGGGTAGCGACTTTCTGTAATTGGCGTTGTGCAAGCGTGCAAGCGGCCAGACGATGGAGATGGCGAAATTTGTCGGGCGTGATTCCATCCCCATTGTATCTGCTTCCCCCGGACCGGCGCGATTGGGCGCCAGCGGAGGCTCTGCCGCACCCCTGTTCCGGAGGCGGTTGAACCCGCCGGCCCATTCTGGCCCGCATCTCTCGACGAACTGCGAAATTCCGGACAAGAAAAGCCGCACCCCGATACCCGCGCGAAGGCTTGTCTCCATGACGGGAACCGGCCATGCGCGGTCGCCGGAGGCTGGCATGCTCAGCAGCGCCCTGCGGTGGGACCGCGGCCCCTTTTCAGGAACAGGAGCAACGCCGGGCCCAGCACCAACAAGGCTGCCGAAAGCAGGAGAATCGAGTGGTAACTGCCGGTCCGGTCGTGGGCGGAACCGAAAATCGGCGGGCTGACGGCGGTGATCACCGCCACTCCGATGACCAGCAGGGAGTAGACCCGGCCATAGGACTCCAGGCCGAACTCGTGCGCGGCAAGGTAGGACAATGCGTCCCATTCGGCGCCGGCGGCCAGCCCCAGGCAGAAAGCCGCGAGAACCACAAGCCACACGGGAAGCGCCGGCAGGAGCAGCAGGCCGCAGGCGATAGCCCCGCAGGCCAGAGCGGCGAAGGTAAGCCCGGGAGCCCACAGCCGGTCGAGCAAGTACCCCACGCCCAGCCTTCCCACCATCACGAACAGGCCGATCAGGCCGGAAAGCACTCCCGCCTGTTCCGCCCCGTAGCCGACATCCCGGAGAATCGGATTGAAGCTGGCAAGCATCCCGGCAATGCCGAAAGTGGCCGCGCAGAAGGCCATCGACATCAGCCAGAAGGACCGGCTTTCGATGGCGAGGCGGAACCCGCGGCTGCGCCTGACCGGCCCGCCCGGCGGCGAATCGCCGGGAGGCGCGCCGCCCCGGCGGGAGGCGTCGACCGGCTGCGGAGCGTCACGGAGCCCCGCTGCCACCACCGGGACTCCGATCAGGAGAATCGCTGCCGACAAGCCGAAGTAGCCCGCCCGCCAGTTGAAATTCTCGATCAGGGCGGCGACGAAAGGCGGCGCGGCAAAGGCGGTCAGACCGCTGCCCATCAACATGATACCCAGGGCCAGCCCGCGCCTTCGCTCGAACCAGCCGGCCACCAGGCGTGACAGCGCGATTGCCGAGGCGCCCACGCCCAGCAGGGTGGCAAGCGACCAGGCCGCATAGTAGCCGTAGAGCCAGCCAGTGCCGAGCCCGATGATCGCCATGCCCAGGGCATAGCCGGCAGTGCCGGCCATCACCAGGGCGCGCGCGCCGAAACGGTCCAGAAGCCAGCCCACCAGCGGCGCCAGACTCGCGGAAGTCAAGGTGGCGACGGTAAAACCGAACGTCACTTCGGCGCGCGACCAGCCGAACTCTTCGCCGAGAGGCACGGTAAACACGCCCACGATGTAGATCGGAATGGTGCCGTAACTGAACGCCTTGGCGACCACCGCGGAAAGCAGCGGCGCCCAGCCCCGCCGAAACTCGCTCCAGGAATCAATCGAAGGCATCAGCCCGGATATCTCGCTGGAGGACCACCGCTTTCACGCATCCTGCCTGACCTCCTGTTTTTTCCCGTCGCCGACAACGACAGCCTGTATCAGACCTGCCCCTTGCGGTACGCAAACGGATTCACCAGATCCGGCGTCATCCTTGCGGCGCAGACTCCCGAGAAGCCCCCAGGCGTTCCTCCAGCCAGCCGGGCAGCAACGCAAGCGCTTCGTCCAGCGCTTCTCCCCGCGGCCCCCCGCCCTGGGCGAAATCCGCGCGGCCGCCGCCCCTGCCGCCCAGGCGTTCGGCCACGGCGCGCACCAGTTCGCGGGCCGGCGCACGCGCCTCGAGCGCCTTGCTCACACCCGCCACGACGCGCGCCTTGCCGCCGCCATCGCGGGCTCCCAGCACCACCGCCGCCGGCGCAAAGCGGTCGCGGTAGCGATCCACCGCGCTACGCATCGTGTTCATGTCCGATTCTTCGCCGAGCCGCATGGCGATGAGGTTGACGCCCGCCACCCTCGTGACCGGCGCCGCAGCCGCGCCGCCGCCCCCGGCCAGCTGCGCGCGCGCCTGCGCCAGCTTTTTCTCCAGATCCTTCACGCGCTTCATCAGGGCAGCAAGCTTTTCTTCCGAATCGCCGCCATCCCCCTTGAGCAGGCCCGTCAGGCGATCCATCTTCCGGCGCATGTCCCGCACCCACTGCAACGCCCGCGCGCCCGTGATCGCCTCGATACGCCGCACGCCCGCGGCCACGGACGACTCCGACACGATTGCGAACATGCCGATGTCGCCGGTGCGTCCCACATGGGTGCCGCCGCAAAGCTCCATGGAGTAATCGCCCAGCCTCAGCACCCGCACCCTGCTGGCGTAATCCTCTCCGGCCATCGCCAGGGCGCCGGCTTCGATGGCCTCTTTCAGCGACCGCTCGGTGGTCTCCGCAGGCCGGTTGGCGCGAATCTGCTCGTTGACTTCGTCCTCGATGCGCGCCAGATCCGCCGGCGACACGGCCTCGAAATGCGAGAAGTCGAAGCGCAGGCGATCCGGCGCCACCAGCGATCCCTTCTGCGTCACATGCTTGCCCAGCACCTTGCGCAACGCCGCATTCATCAGGTGGGTGGCCGAATGGTTCAGCACGATGGCGCGGCGGCGTCCGGCGTCCACCGCCGCGACCACTTCGTCACCCACGCGCAGCCTCCCCCTCGCGACTTCTCCCAGGTGCGCGTGTCCGGCAGCGGTCCTCCGGGTGTCGCGCACGTCGAAGCGGGCGCCCGCGCCGCCGAGCGATCCCGTATCGCCCACCTGACCGCCGCTTTCGGCATAAAACGGTGTGCGGTCCAGCACCACCTCGGCCGTCTGGCCCTGTTCCGCCCGCTCGACGGCCTTGCCTTCCACCCGGATCGCGAGCACACGCCCGCGCCCTTCCAGATGCTCATATCCCGTGAATGTGCTGGTTGCCGGGCCATTGGCCGGAGTCGAGACCCCCGTCCCCGTGGCGCCCGCAAGCCGGGCGTCTATCCCGGCAGGACCGGCATCGACCTTGTGCTCCTTTCCAGAGCGTGAGCGCGCGCGCTGCTCGGCCATCGCCGCTTCGTAGCCCGGCAAATCGACGGAGAGGCCGCGCCCGCGGGCAATGTCGGCCGTAAGGTCCACGGGAAAACCATAGGTGTCGTACAACACAAAGGCCTCTTCGCCCGGAATGGTCCCGCCACGCACTTTCTCCAGCATCCTGTTCAGGTAGCGCATGCCCTGCTCCAGGGTCGCGGCAAACCGTTCCTCCTCCGCCTTCAATACCCTCTCGGCCAACTCGCGCGATTCCGCCAGTTCGGGGAAGGCAGCGCCCATCGCATCTCCGACGGGCCCGACCATCCGGTACAGGAATGCATCGTTCACGCCCAGTTCATGGCCGTGACGCAGCGCGCGGCGAATGATGCGGCGCAACACATAGCCTCGCCCCTCGTTGGACGGGAACACGCCGTCATTGACCAGAAACGCCGCAGCGCGCGCATGATCGGCGATCACCTTGAGCGAATTGGAACCCGGGTTGGCGGCGGCGGTAATTTCCATGGCCGCCGAGATCAGGTCGCGAAACAGGTCGATGTCGTAGTTGCTGCTGACGCCCTGCAGGACTGCGGCGGTGCGCTCCAGCCCCATGCCGGTGTCCACCGAGGGCCTGGGAAGCTCCGTGAGCCGGCCTTCGGCGTCGCGGTTGTACTGCATGAACACCAGGTTCCAGATCTCCACGAAGCGCTCGCCTTCCTCGCCGGCGCTTCCGGGCGGGCCGCCGGGCGCCTCCGGGCCGTGATCGTAGAAAATTTCCGAGCAGGGGCCGCAGGGGCCGGTATCCCCCATGGACCAGAAGTTGCTGGAACTGCCGAGCCGCGTCATTCGCGAGTCGTCGATCCCGGCCTCCTCCCGCCAGCACCGGGCGGCCTCGTCGTCGTCGTTGTAGATGGTGACGAACAGCCTCTCGGGCGGCAGGCCCAGGTTCCCGGTCACGAAGTTCCAGGCCAGCCTGATCCCCACACGCTTGAAGTAGTCGCCGAAGCTGAAGTTGCCCAGCATCTCGAAGAAGGTATGGTGGCGAGCGGTGTAGCCCACGTTTTCCAGATCGTTGTGCTTGCCGCCGGCCCTGAGGCAGCGCTGCACCGTCACGGCGCGCCGGCACGGAGGCGGCTCCCGCCCCAGAAACACATCCTTGAATTGCACCATCCCGGCGTTGGTGAACAGCAATGTGGGGTCGTTGCGAGGCGCCAGCGTCGAGCCGGGCAGATGCCGGTGATCCTGGCCGACAAAATAATCGACGAAGGCCGAACGGATCTCGGAGGCTTTCACGAGGAATGGTCCGCAAGCAGCGCCCGCGCCACCTGCCCGGACGAAAAGCCGCGGCCACGCAGGAACCGCGCCTGCTGCGCCAGTTCCGCGCGGTCCGAGGGCAGCGCAACGCCGAAGCGCCGCCGTCGCGCCGCCGAAGCGCATTCGTCCCAATCGACTTCCGATGCGGCGAGCGTAGCCTCGATCACCTTGTCGCCAACGCCACGCTGCATCAGTTGCGAGCGGATCTTGAGCGGCCCCTGGCCTCGCTCCCTGCGCGAGCGGAGGAAGGCGCTGGCGAAACGTTGGTCGCTGAGCAACCCGCGCTTCGCCAGCGCTTCCAGGGTCCCCTCGATATCGTCAGGGGCATGGCCGCGGGCAGCGAGCTTGGTTCGCAACTCCGCGACGGAATGTTCGCGAACGCTCAAGAAGCCCAACCCGGCGTCCAGCGGACCGGGCGGCCTGGCCCGCGGGCTAGGCACTCGCAGCCCCGGATGATTCCTCCGCCGATTGCGCCTGACCACGAATGAGCGCCTCCAGCTCGTCCGCCACCTCGGCATGTTCCGAAAGGTAGTTGCGGGCCTTCTCCCTGCCCTGCCCGATATGAGCGTCCTTGTAGCTGTACCAAGCGCCGGACTTGGTGATCAGGTTCTTCGACAGACCCAGATCGATGAGCTCCCCCTCGCGCGAGATGCCGTACTGATTCCCGGTAAAGAGAATGTCGAACTGGGCCATCTTGAACGGCGGCGCCAGCTTGTTCTTGACCACCTTCACGCGGGTGTGGTTGCCGATCACCTCGTCGCCCTGCTTGATCGCGCCGATGCGCCGGATATCCAGGCGCACCGAAGAATAGAACTTCAGTGCGTTGCCGCCCGTCGTGGTTTCCGGATTGCCGAACATGACGCCGATCTTCATGCGCAACTGGTTGATGAAGATCACAATGGTGTTGGAGCGCTTGATGTTGCCGGTCAGCTTGCGCAGCGCCTGCGACATCAGCCGGGCATGCAAGCCCACATGGCTGTCGCCCATTTCGCCTTCGATTTCCGCCTTGGGCGTCAGCGCGGCCACCGAGTCCACCACCACCACATCCACCGCGCCCGAGCGCACCAGCATGTCGGTAATCTCCAGGGCCTGCTCGCCCGTGTCCGGCTGCGAAACCAGCAGGTCGTCCACGTTGATGCCCAAGCGTCGGGCGTACACCGGGTCCAGGGCATGCTCTGCATCCACGAAAGCGGCAGTCCCGCCAGCTTTCTGGCATTGCGCCACGACGCTCAAGGTCAAGGTGGTCTTGCCCGAGGACTCGGGGCCGAAGATCTCCACCACCCGTCCCCGGGGCAGGCCGCCAATCCCCAGCGCCAGATCCAGCGCCAGACTTCCGGTGGCAATGGTCTCGACATCGCGCACCGCACCGGCGCCGCCGAGCCGCATGACAGAGCCTTTCCCGTATTGTTTCTCGATCTGTGACAGCGCCGCCGCCAGCGCCCGCCCGCGATTATCGTTCATCTTGCCTTGCACTCCATCCTGTGCCCTCCCCCGGCGATTATTCCACAGCTGCGACGCATTGCATTGCGGCAATGCTCCGGGTTGCCCGAGATATTGGCCAAAGCCGCCTTGTTTTCCCTCCCTTTTCCGCCGCTGTCCGGTGTGTTGGCAGTGGCGCCATTCGGTTCCGCATTTCGCCCGTCCGCGTCCGGAAAGCGCCTCTGCGCGTGCGCACTCAACGGCAAGGCAGCGCCTGTTGTGTCTGTCCGGATTCAGATACAGGTTGCGGTAAGATATTTGCCGCGGCTGTACGCTGACCAGAATATTCGGGACGAGAAGATGAAACCATGACAAAGATGGGCAACAGCGTCGAAGGCAACGGCGGCGTGGCGGCTGCGACGGGCGGCCTGTCGCGGCGGTTCGGGCGGGATCCGGGCCGAACTGACGCGCGTGGCCCAGGGGCGAGACGACCGGGATGTGGGCGAGCTTGTGTTCGAGCCCTACAACTGGAACGAGCCGCAGACGATGACGGTATACGCTCCGGTGATCGACAATCGGGAGGGCTACGAGTTCGAGAACCAACTCGACGTGAGCGCGCCCGGCGCCAACTACGCCGATGTGGAGGCGGACGATGTCACCGTGACGGTGGTGGACACCACGGCCACGCTGACGCTGCCGACGGATCCGGCGGCGGTGACGGAGGGCGCGAACATCAGTCTTTCGATCACCTCGGACCGCGCTCTGGTAGGCGCCATCCCGGTGAAGCTGACTTTTGCCGACCGGGCCAGCAGCGGCTTTGCTGCGGCCGACCTTCCCGGCGGTCTGGTTCAGACGCTGATGGCGGAGTTTGGCAGCACCGGCGGTACCACCGGCACGGTGACGATCCCGACGAACAACGACAGCGCGACCTCGGAGGGTGCGGAGACCTACCCCGCATATTTCACCAATTGCATGGATAGGCCCAATTTGGCGTTGGGGGCGGTTTTTGGGATGAGCCAGCCTTGATTGAGGCTTCGAGTGGATGGTGGCAAGCGTCGAAGCGGTAGTTTTCGCGCTATTTCGGAGGCATGGTGCGGATGCCGTGCGAAGAAAGCCCTCGGCGAGGGTGCTCGCCGGGCAAAAGGGCATACGAAGGGGCTTTACCCGGTTGCTTGCCAAGGCGGATGGGTGCGCAGGCGCTCCAGGATTTGCCCGAAGGCCTCTGCACGGGGGTAGGACTCGGAGAACGACAGCCAGACCTTGCGCGCGGTGATCCGTACACGTGCAGCAAGCTTCAGCCATTGCAACCGGATCGTGGTGCATTGCGCCCTGGCCCAAGCGGTACCGGCCAGTCCCAGCCGTCGCAGGCCCTGCATCAGCACATAGGCAAACGAGGCAAAGTACAGCCGCAGTTGGTTGGCCCGCATGCTGGCGCTGCTGGTGCGGTCGGCGAACAGGCCCAGTTGCTGTTCCTTGATCCGGTTCTCCATTTCGCCGCGGGCGCAATACAGATCCTCATACAGATGCTGGGCGCCGGCGACTTGGCAGGGCAGGCTGGTGACCACAAACCGTGGGTTGGCCCCCTTGGCCAACCATTCCGCCTTGCCCACCACACGCCGCGCTCGACCCCAGGTCTTGCGCGTACGGTATCGAAACGACCGGAATCGCCGCGACGGCTGCCCCGTGGCCACGTGACGGGCGCGGGACTTGCGCAGCGCCTTGTCGATCCGTTTCACCAATCGGGCATTGCCTCCCAGCCCCAAGACATACTCCACGCCGTGTTGCTCGCACCAGGCCATGATGGCCTCCCTGCAAAACCCCGAGTCGCCCCGCACGACGATGGGAACGCTCGGCCACCTTGTGCGGATCTGCCCAACGATCCACTCCAACTCTTCCACGCTGCCGGCGGCGGGATCGACATCCGCCTCGCGAAGGCGGGCGCACAGCAGGTGCTCGCCGCAAAAGATATACAAAGGCAGATAGCAATACTGCCCATAGTAGCCATGGAAAAACCGCCCCTGCTGATTGCCGTGCAGCGGGTCGTCGGTCGCATCCAGATCCAGCCAGATCGCCTCCGGCGGCTCGGCATAAGACTCCATGAACACATCCACCAGCAACCGGTCCATCGCTTGTGGGTTCCCAACAATGCGCTTGTAGCGATCCCAAGCCGCTCCTTCGTCGCCCAACTCCAAGCGGTTCAAGGTGCTTGAACCGGCCAGCGCACGGTCACCGTTGCGACGGCGTGCCCGACGTGCACGGCGTGCACGGCGCGCACCCGTCCCATCCGAGCGCCCCACCAGCAACGCCATCAACGGATCGCGGCGCAACTCGTCATGGTCGTTGAGATCCTCGTAACCCAGCGCCAGACCGATCACCCGCTGCGCCAGCAACGGCCGCAGCCTGTGCTCCACACTGTTGGGGTTGCGGTAGTCAACAAAGCACGACTTCAAACGCCTCGACAGCCCGATGCGCAAATCCGTCTCGCGCAGCAGCAGACCCCCCGCGTCCGAGGTCATCGGACCGCCATCGAATCGACCAATTACCTGACGTCGACCGGAGGGGGAAAACGAAAGGGATTTCAGGGTACACTGTGTCGCCATTGGGGCCTCCTGTATAGGCTATCTAACGCACTGATTATTATACAGTTCAAGGCCCCATCTCTCCCATTCGGTGAAATATGCGGGCTACACCGTCACCCTGGGGGACGACAGCACCCGCAACGGCTACAAGCTGGGCGCCGATGTTACGGCGGACGGGACGCTGAACGACGCGGCTTCGGGCACGCCGACGACGCCGGGCACGACCAAGGGGGTGACGGTGGTGCCGACCACGCTGACGGCGGCCGAGGGCGGCGGCGCGGGCTTTCTGGTGGTGCTGGACGCGGCGCCGAGTGCGAACGTGACGATCACGGTGAGCGGTGATTCGGGCGACGTGACCTTCACCACCCAGGGGCAGGTCGCCCCCACCACCCTGAACCCCACGGGCAACTGGGGCAAATTGACGTTCACCACGTCGAACTGGAACGTTCCGCAATGGGTTCGGGTGTGGGTTCGCGAGGACGCCGACATGGAGGACGACACGGATGTGACGCTGACGCTGACGGCCAGCGGCGGCGGCTACGACTCGGTGACCATCGACAGCGTCACGATCACGGTGGCGGAGGACGACAAGACCATGTCGCCGGGCGGGGCGGAAGGGGGCCGCCTCCCGCCGGGTTCGGCGGGGCCGCCTGCGGAGCCGGCGGCGCCTGTCGAGCCGCCTCGCAGCCCGCAGGGGTTCGAGGCCGAGGCGGGCGACGGCGAGGTGGCGCTTTCCTGGAGCGATCCGGGGGACGCCACGATCACCCATTGGCAGGTGTGGGTGCGGCGCGGCGGGTGGAGCGCCTGGACCGATATAGCGGGTTCCGGCGTCGCCACCACCGGCCACACGGTCACGGGGCTGGACAACGGCAAGCGATACCGGTTCCGGGTGCGGGCGGTGAATGCGGCCGGGCCGGGGGTCAAGTCCCGGCGGAAGTTTGCCACGCCGTTGGGCGCGCCGGAGGTTTCCATTGCCGATGCTTCCGCCAGCGAGGGGGAGGCTTTGGTGTTTGGCGTCACGCTGTCGGAACCGGCGGCGGGCGAGGTGAGCGTGGCCTGGCGCACGGCGTCGGGTGGCAATCACGGCAGCGCGGAGTCCGGTTCGGACTTTGTGCAGGGTTCGGGCGTTGCGCGGTTTGCGGCGGGCGCGGTTCGTGCAGAGGTTCGCATCGAGACTCTGGACGATTCGCATGACGAGGGCCAGGAGACCTTTGCGGTTCTGCTTTCGGATGCCCGAGGCGTCGTCATTGCGGACGGCGAGGCGACCGGCATGATCGTCAATTCCGACCCGATGCCACGTTCGTGGCTTGGTCGTTTCGGTCGTTCGGTGGCGGAACAGGCGCTTGACGGCATAGCCGAGCGCATGGGAAGCGCTGGCGAGTCCGCTCGCGCGCCGGGCTTCCGGGGCGCGTTCGGCGGCTACGCGCTTGGCGGCGATTCGGGGCTGGCGGCAAACGGCTGCGGCTCCGGTGACGGCGCGGCGCCCGAAGCGGTTGGCGACGGCGCGGCGCTCGAAGCTCCCGGCGACGGCGCGGCAGCGGAGCGCGGCGCTGGCTACTCCAGCCCTGTGTGCCCCGGTCCTTCGGCGCGCCGCTGTTGTTCGGCCCCCGGGCCGCCAGAGCGCATACATATAAGGGTGAGCATTACCGGTTGTTCGCGCCCTTCCGGCGTCAATGCCCGAACCGGGAGAGGCTGAAGCGCTTGTGTGACCGGCAAACAGCAGCCTATCCAGGAGGATTCCGGGAAGCCGGGCGAGGCGCCATCCGCAAGCGCCTGAGCAGACCCTCCAGCGCATACGCCACCGACTGGGCGCGCACAGCGCGGCGATCCCCCTCAAAACGCCGCGCTTCGGCCTCGGGCGGCCGCCTGCGGCTGGCCCAGGCAAACCAGACCGTTCCAACTGGCCTGGCTTCGCCGCCACCGTCAGGCCCGGCGATTCCTGTAACCGCGAGACTCCAGTCCGTTCGCCCTACCCTGAGCGCGCCCCGGGCCATTTCCGATGCGGTCTCGCCACTGACAGCGCCATACGAACTTGTCGTTTCCTCGCGCACGCCCAGCAGACGCCGCTTGGCGTCATTGGAATAGGTCACGAATCCACAGGAAAACCAGACAGAACTGCCGGGCTGCGCCGTAATCGCCTTGCCGACCCATCCGCCGGTGCAGGACTCCGCCAGCGCCAGCGTCTCACTGCGCTCCTGCAACAGCGCCCCCAGTTCCCTGACCAGCCTGTCAATCCCCGGCTCCGCCATTCCTTCTCCCGGCGCGGCGCTTCATCTCGAACAGCAAGTCCAGCGCCTCGCGCGGACTGAGCCGCTCGGGATCCACCTCCGAGAGCAGCCGCTCCTCGGGGGCCGGCTCCTCTACTCTCAGATCCAGTTGCGCTTGCGCGCGCGCGCGCTCGATCAGGCGACCCGAACGCTCTTCCAGTTCGCGCAGGGTCTTGCGCGCCGCAGCGATGACCGGCCCCGGCACACCCGCCAGAGCCGCCACCTGCAACCCGTAGCTGCGGTCTGCAGGCCCGTCGCGTACGGAATACAAAAACACCAGCGTCCCGGCGTGCTCCACCGCATCGAGATGCACGTTCGCACAGCCGGGGACGGTTTCAGGCAACGCCGTAAGCTCGAAGTAGTGTGTGGCGAACAGGGTGAAACAGCGCAGGCGCTCGGCGATGTAGCTGGCGGCCGCCCACGCCAGGGACAAGCCGTCATAGGTGCTGGTCCCACGGCCGACCTCATCCATGAGCACCAGACTCTCGACAGTGGCGTTGTGCAGGATGCTCGCGGTCTCCGTCATCTCGACCATGAAGGTGGATCGGCCGGACGCCAGATCGTCGCCAGCGC
Source organism: Gammaproteobacteria bacterium (assembly GCA_965115835.1). Lineage (GTDB taxonomy): Bacteria > Pseudomonadota > Gammaproteobacteria > Steroidobacterales > Foliamicaceae > Foliamicus. The sequence goes on along the minus strand of OZ220471.1, from coordinate 466,633 downwards.
CGATGCGGGTGAAGATCCGGTCCAGAGGGCCGATTTCGGCCTGTGCCGCAGGCACATAGCTTCCGATGTGCGCAAGGATGGCGATCAGCGCGACCTGCCGCATGTAGGTGGACTTGCCGCCCATGTTGGGTCCGGTCACGATCAGCATGCGCGTGGCGTCATCGAGTGTCAGGTCGTTGGGAATGAACTCGCTGTCCGGGATGCGCTCCACAACCGGGTGCCGGCCAGCGGTCACCCGAATGCCCGGACGGTCCGTGAGCTCCGGTTTGGCGTATCCCAGTTCCAGCGAGCGCGCCGCCAGATTCGCCAGCACATCGGTTTCCGCCAGGGCGCCAGCCAGATCCTGCCAAACCGGCAGCCATTCGGAAAGTTTGTCCAGCAACTCCTCGTACAGCCTCGCCTCCAGCTCCAGCGCCCGTTCGCGGGCGCTCAGGACCCGGTGCTCGAACTGCTTGAGCTCGGGTGTGATGTACCGCTCGGAATGCTTGAGTGTCTGGCGGCGTACGTAATGCTCCGGCGCTTCGTCGGACTGGCTCTTGCGCAGCTCGATGTAGTAGCCGTGCACCCGGTTGTAACCGAGCCGCAAATTGGAAATTCCGCTGCGCTCCCGCTCCTCTTTTTCCAGATTCTGCAAGGCCGCGTCCGCGTCGCAGGTGATCAACCGCAACTCGTCCAGTTCAGCGCTGTAGCCGGACGCGATCACCTGTCCGTCGCGAATCCGTGGCGCGGGTTGCTCGGCAACCGACTGCTCCAGCAACTCCAGGCCTTCCGGCGGCGTATGCATGCGCCTGGCCAGAGAACCCAGAAGCGGCGAGTCCAGAGCCGCCAGACGATCGCGCAATACCGGAGTTTTGGCCAGCGCGGAGCGCAGACGCTCCAGGTCGCGCGGACGCGCAGTGCGGATCGCCAGACGCGCCAGCACTCTTTCCAGATCGCCCACTGTCCGGATGCCGGAGCGCCAGTCCTCCCCGGCTTCGCGCAGCGCCTCAAGCGCCTGATAGCGCGCCCGCAGCACCTCATGCGAACGCAAGGGGCGGTGAATCCAACGGCGCAGCAGCCGGCTGCCCATGGGCGTGGCGCAGCGGTCCATGACCCCGGCCAGCGTGTGCTCATCACGCCCGGACCCGGACAGCGACTGATCCAGCTCCAGGTTGCGCCGCGTGGCGGCATCCATCAGCAGGGCCTCGCCGGGGCGTTCCACACGCAGCGTTCGCACATGCGGCAGGGAACCCCGCTGGGTGTCTTTCACATAATCGAGCAGGCAACCGGCGGCGGCGATTGCCCGATCCATGCCCTCGACGCCGAAACCGTCCAGACTGTGTACCCGGAATTGGTCTTCGAGGCTTCTTCTCGCGGACGAGGCGCTGAACTGCCAGTTGCGGCGCTCGTGGACCGCGAGGCCGTCGGGCAGGGATTCAGGCAGCGGAGCGCCTTCGCTGAACAGCAACTCGGCCGGACGCAGGCGCTGCATCTCGCCCCGCAGTTCCTCGGCGCCGGCGCATTCGGTAATCGAGAAACTTCCGGAACTCAACTCCATCCAGGCCAGTCCGTAGATTCCCTTCTTGTGACATACCGCGGCTACGAGATTGTCCGCGCCGCTCTCCAGCAGCGCCTCCTCGGTCAGGGTTCCGGGTGTCACCAGACGCACGACCGCGCGTTTCACCGGCCCTCCCGCAGGCGTGGGACGGCCGATCTGCTCGCAGATGGCGATGGACTCGCCCATGTGCGCCAGACGGGCGATGTAGGAATCGGCGGAATGCACCGGCACGCCAGCCATGGGAATTGCTTCGCCGTTGGACTGCCCGCGGCTGGTCAGCACGATGTCCAGGAGAGTAGCCGCGCGTGTGGCGTCCTCGAAGAACATTTCGTAGAAATCGCCCATTCGGTAGAAAAGCAGCGAGTCCGGATGCTGGGCCTTGATGCGCAGATACTGCTGCATCACCGGCGAGTGCCCCGCGAGCGGACGCGCACCGGTGGTCACGGGTCAGGGCCTGTTATTCCCGGTCGAAACCGACACCGGCGGCAGCCTGCCTCACGAGGCGCTCCGCCGGCGCCCAGCGCTCTCCGAAACGCGCATGAAACGCGCGGATGTCCTCAAGCACCGAATCCAGGCCCTGCTGCCCGGCGTAGTACATGGGTCCGCCGCGCCAAGCCGGAAAGCCGTAGCCGTACACATAGACGATATCAATGTCCGATGCGGCCCTGGCCACGCCTTCGTCAAGCAGGCCCGCGCCAATGTTCACCAGCGGATACAGGCACCGCTTCACGATCTCTTTCTTCCCGGCAGGCGGTCCGCGCCGGTACCCCATCTCGGAGGCAAGCGCCTCGACCAATTCCGCAACCGCCGGTTCGGGCTGGGGCGCCCGGCTGCCGGCGCTGTAGTTGTAGATGCCGCGCGCATTCTTCTGTCCGAAGCGGCCGCGCTCGCAAAGCGCATCGGCCAGGCGTTCGCCCGGTTCGCGTTCGCCGACCGGCTTCCCGGTCAGGTTCCGGGCGCGCCAGCCCAGGTCCAGGCCTATCAGGTCCGCCATCTGGAATGGCCCCATAGGCAGCCCGAAGCCCCGCAGGGCGGCATCCACTTCCTCCGCAGGGGCGCCCTCGAACAACAGCTCGAAGGCCTCGAACAGGTAACCCTTCAGCATGCGATTGCCTATGAAGCCGTGTTTGTTGGCGGACCACACTGGAACTTTCTTCATCCGCAACGCCAGGGAAAAGGCGCAGGCCATGGTCTCCTTCGAGCTGTGGCGGCCCTGGATCACTTCCACCAGGCGCATGATGTTGGCGGGGCTGAAGAAATGCATGCCCAGCACCTGGCCGGGCCGTCCGGTGGACGCCGCCATCCGGTCGATGTCGAGGTAGGAGGTATTGCTGGCGATCACCGCCCCGGGAGGCAAGGCCGCATCCAGGCGCGCGAAGACCTGCCTTTTCAGATCGAGGTTCTCGTAGACAGCCTCCACGGCAAAGTCCGCTCCCGACAGCGCTCCGTATTCGGTCGCGGGAGTGATCAATCCCATGCAACGCTCGGCGCCCCCCGGCGGCAGGCGGCCGCTGTTCTCCGAACGCTCGAAGTTCCTGCGCACTACCTCAAGGCCCCTCGCAAGCGCCTTTTCGTCAAGCTCCAGGACGGTGACCGGAATGCCGGCGCGAGCGAAGTTCATGGCGATGCCGCCACCCATGACGCCGCAGCCCACCACAGCAGCTTCTTGCACCGGCCGCCCGGGCGCAGAGCCGCGTCTCCCGGCAGCCGCCCGTTCGGCGAAAAACACATGCGAGAGCGCCTTGCTCTCGGGGTGCTTCAGGCAACGCATGAAGCGGCTGCGCTCCTCGGCAAGTCCGGAGCGAAAATCCTCGCGGCAGACCACCGCCTGCTCGATACACTGAACAATCAGTTCCGGAGAATGCCGGCCGCGCATCTTGCGGGCAATCCTCTCGCGGGCGGCCGCGAACGCCTCGTCCGCACCGCCGGGGGCCGACAGCTTGCCGGGGCTGGACGAAATTTTGCGTGTCGGCGCACCCCCGTCCACGAGCGCCTCCGCATGAGCAAGGGCAGCTTCGATCAGGTCTCCTTCCAGTTGCCGGTCGGCCAACCCGATTTGCAATGCCTCACCGGCGCTGACCGGCTGGCCCTCCAGGCACATGCGCAGGGCTGCTTCGACCCCGATCAGACGTGGGGCCCGCTGGGTGCCCCCGGCGCCCGGAAGCAAGCCGATATGCACTTCGGGGAACGAAAACCGCGCGTGCGCCGACAAGACACGGTAGTCGCAGGCCAGCGCCAGTTCCAGACCGCCACCGTAAGCCGCGCCGCCAATCACCGCCGTTACCGGCTTCGGACAGGCATCCAATGCCTCGCAGAGCGCTGTCAGCGAGGCTTCGGGCGCCGGCATTCGAGGCCGCCCGAACTCCTTGATGTCGGCGCCCGCGCACCAAGTCTTCAGGGCGCTGGACAAAAGCACCGCGCCTACCGAAGGGTCCGCGGAAGCCGCCTCGATCGCTTCGAGCAGCGGAACACGCAGCCCGGCGCCCAGGGCGTTTACGGGAGGCGAATTCATTTCCACGAGCCGAACCCGGCCGCGGTCTGTCACCTTCAGAATCAAGCGTCGCCTCCTTCCATCATCAGCACCCACTTGCCGGTCACCTGGCGCCGTGCAAACGCATCGAAGGCCTGCCTGTAGTCCTCCAGAGGCAAGGCGCGGGCGATTGGGCAGCCGATGGCGCCAGCGCCCGCCAGTTGCGAAAGGGCCTCCAGGTTTTCGCGGGCCGCCCCCGGCTGCCTGTCGGTCCAGGCGCCCCACAAGACACCCAGAACCGCCGCAGTCTTGAGCAGCACCAGATTGAGCGGAAGCCGAGGAATCTCTCCCGAGGCAAAGCCCACCACCAGGAACCGGCCACCCGGCGCGCAGACCCGGTAGGCCGATTCGGAGAACGGCCCGCCGACCGGATCGACCACCACATCCACGCGCCCTCCGGCCTGCTTCTTCAGCCGCCCCCGAAAGTCGTCGCCGCGGTAATCGATGGTTTCATCGGCGCCCATGAATTTCGCCAGTTCCCGCTTGTCCGGGCTGCCGGCCGCAGCGATTACCGACGCTCCCAGGACCTTGGCCAGCGCCACAGCCGCCATGCCCACGCCGCCGCCAGCGCCCAGCACCAGGACGGTCTCGCCGGCCCGCAGATTGGCCACCTGTCTGTAGGCGTGATAGCAGGCGCCATAGGTAATGCAAAGCCCCGCGCCCTGAGCGTAGCTCATGTTTTCCGGAAGGCGAGCGACATGATGGCGCGCCGCCACGGCGCGCTCCGCGAACATGGCCTGGCCATGCAGTGCAACCCGATCGCCCAGCCTGAGGTCATCGACACCCTCCCCCAGTCCCGTCACAACGCCGGCAGCCTCCGCGCCGGGCGTGAACGGCGGCTGAGGACGGCGCTGGTAGCGCCCCTGCGTCATCAACAGATCGAAGAAGTTCAAGCCGGCGGCGCGCACCTCCACCAGCACCTCACCGGCCCCCGGCAACGGTTCGGCCACCTCTCCCAGGCAAAGTTCGGGCGTCTCGGCGTAGCGGCTACAGATCAGCGCGCGCATGGCCACCCCGTTCTCCCTTGCCCGGCCGCGCGGTTATACATGTACGCCGCCATCGACCCGTATCGCCTGACCGGTGACGTAGGAACCGGCAGGAGAGACCAGGAACACGACCAGACCCGCCACCTCGTCCGGCGCGCCCATCCTGCCCATCGCGGTGGTTTCGAGAAAGCTCTCGCACGCCTCCGCATCGCTCCACAGCGCCCTGGAGAAATCCGTTTTGATCAGTCCCGGGCAGACTGCATTGACGGTCATGCCGCAGCGCCCGTATTCCAGCGCCAGATTGCGCGCCATCTGGATTTCGGCGGCCTTGGACATGCCATAGGCGCCGATCTTCCCGTGAGCGCTCTGGCCCACATAGGAGGAAATCAGCACGATCCGCCCGTAGCCCCGGCTTCGCATGTCCGGCGCCACCAGACCGCTCAACCACAAGTTGGCGGTGACATTGCAGCGCCAGATGCGCTCGAAGGCGCTGTCGTCTACCTCCAGCAGGGGGCCGAAATGCGGATTCACGCCCACATTGGACACCAGGATGTCGATCACGCCAAAGGCTGCCCGGGTGCGCGCGACCAGCTCCTCCACCTGTTCCCTGTAATAGACATTGCAGGGCGCCGCAATCGCCGTCCCCTTGCCAAACCCGAGATTGATCTCCTCTGCGGTCTGCTCGCAGGCCTCCGGCTTGCGACTGGAGGCCGTCACCCGGGCGCCGTGTTCGGCCAGACGCATGGCGATCGCCTTGCCGATGCCCCGCGTGGAACCGGTAATCAGCGCCGTTCGTCCCTCCAGATTGAACAGTTCGTCCATGCCTCCGAAGCCGGTCAGGAATCGCGGGCAATCAGCATGAAGAGCTGCTGCGCCACCCATGCGGGTTTTTCCTGGCCTTCGATCTCCATGTGCCTGTCGAGCCGGATGAGGAGCCGCCCCGCGCCGCGGTCGCGCGCCTCGGCAAGCCTGGAATGCACCCGCACTCGCGAGTCCACGGGAACGGGATGAACGAATCGGAGCTGATCGAGGCCGTAGTTGATCACAAAACCGAGATCCTCGAGCTCGGACAAGTCCGGCGACTCCAGATGCACCGATAGCGACAAGGTCAGAAAGCCATGCGCAATTGTGGTCCGAAAGGGCGTCTCTCGCGCCGCGCGCTCGGCGTCCAGGTGGATGAACTGATGGTCGGAAGTGCAGTCCGCAAAGGCATTGATGCGTTCTTGATCGATGCGCAGCCACGGCGAAGGCGCAAGCTCCCGACCCGTCCAGTCCTTCAGGTCTTCAATTTTCATCGAACGCGCCTCGCCGCCACTGCCCAATCGCCAAGCCGAAGCCGGGAAAGGTATAGTATAGAAGCTTTGCCGAGTATCCTTGGAAGGGACGCTCCATGAGAACGCGGTCCGCGCGCCCGAAGAAGGCACGGGTAGCGGGCTGGCCCATTCTTCCTGACCCTTGCGGCCCCGCGGCCGGGAGTGCTTGCGTATTCAATGACCATGCGTTCTCACCATTGCGGGGAACTCTGCGCCCGGCACGCCGGCGCCGAAGTCCGGCTATGCGGCTGGGTCAACGGGCGGCGCGATCATGGCGGAGTGATCTTTATCGATCTGCGGGACCGCGAAGGGACGGTGCAGCTGGTGTGCAACCCCGAACAGGCCGAGGTGTTCGCCGCTGCCGAGGAGGTTCGCGCCGAGTACGTGCTGCGCGCCACCGGCAGGCTGCGTATGCGCCCGGAAGGCGCCGCCAACCCCGAACTGGCAACCGGCGAGGTCGAGGTGGTGGCGGACGGGCTGGAGATCCTGTCGGCAGCGCGCAACCTGCCCTTCCATCAGGGCGAAAACGCCGGCGAGGAACTCCGGCTGAAGTATCGGTACCTCGATTTGCGGCAGCCCGAGATGCTGGATTGCCTGCGCCTGCGCCACAGGGTATTCGCCGCAATTCGCGCGTATCTCGACGAGCGCGGCTTTGTGGATGTGGAAACCCCGATGCTGACGCGCGCCACGCCGGAAGGCGCCCGCGATTTCCTGGCGCCGGCGCGCAACCGGCCGGGGCGCTTTTACGCCCTGCCCCAGTCCCCGCAACTGTTCAAGCAACTGCTGATGATGTCGGGCCTGGACCGCTATTACCAGATCGTGCGCTGTTTTCGCGACGAAGACCTTCGCGCCGACCGTCAGCCGGAGTTCACCCAACTCGACTTGGAAATGTCCTTCGTGGATGAGCAAGAGGTCATGGACCTGATGGAAACCCTGGTCCGCGAGGTGTTTGCCGGCGTGCTGGACGCAAGACTGCCCAACCCCTTCCCGCGCATGACCTACGCCGACGCCATGCTTCGCTATGGCAGCGATGCGCCCGATTTGCGCAACCCCCTGAAGCTGGTGGAATTGAGCGATGTCTTGCGCGAGGCCGGATTCAAGGTGTTCTCGGCGCCCGCCAGGGATCCTGCCTGCCGGGTAGCCGCCCTCGGAATTCCCGGCGCTGCGGTTCTGACCCGGCGCGAACTCGACGAACTGACCCGTTTCGCTCAGGCCATGGGCGCCAGCGGAATGGCCTGGATCAAGGTAACGGACCCGTCCATGGGCCGGGAAGGCATGCAATCGCCGATTCTGAAGTTCCTGACCGATGGCGAAATCGCCTCGGTGGCCGAAAGGACGGCGGCGAGCGCGGGCGATCTCCTCCTGTTCGGGGCGGGTCCGGCGGCAGTCGTCAACGGCGCGCTCTCGGCCCTTCGGGACCGGCTGGGAAGAGAACGGGAACTGATTGCGCCCGGCTGGGCGCCGCTTTGGGTAACGGATTTTCCCGCGTTCGCATTCGACGAGGATGAAAAGCGCTGGAAGGCCCTGCATCATCCGTTTACTGCGCCGGATGTCGCGTCGCCCGGGGAGCTTCTCGCACAGCCCGGCGCGACGCTTTCGCGAGCTTATGACATGGTCTTGAACGGACACGAAATCGGCGGCGGCTCCATACGCATACACCAGCGGGACATGCAGGCGGCCGTGTTCGAGCTGCTGGGGTTTTCGCAGGAGGAGGCCGCAGGGAAATTCGGGTTCTTCCTGAAGGCGCTGGAATACGGCGCGCCTCCCCACGGCGGCATCGCCTTCGGGCTGGACCGCTGGGTCATGCTGATGGCCGGGGCGGAATCGATCCGCGAGGTCATCGCCTTTCCCAAGACACAGTCCGGCGCCTGCCCCCTTACCGGGGCCCCGGCGCCGGCGGACGCAACGCAACTGCGTGAACTGGGCATCCGCTCGATATAGAATTTCGCGCGGTTTCAGGGGCGCCGCCAGCGACAACATGCCGATTTACGAATACGAATGCCGCCAGTGCGGGTACCGCCTGGATGCACTGCAGAAGATGAGCGATCCGCCGCTGACGGATTGCCCCGGGTGCGCGCAACCCGACCTCAGGAAACTGCTCTCGGCGCCCCATTTCCGCCTCAAGGGCAGCGGCTGGTACGAGACCGACTTCAAGAACAGCGGGCGCGGGAAACGGGATGAAGACGCACGCGATGGCGAGTCCGGATCCTCCGCGAAGAACGGTAAACAAGACGCAACGAGCACGGCGCAACCTTCCGGGGGCGATGCTCCGGGCAAGGGCCGGGAATCCGGCGCGAGCGCCGATTCCGGCTGACAGGGAGACTGTCGGGGACAGTGGCCGGCCGGCGAAACCCGAACCTGTTGCCGCGCCTGCGGCGAATACTCGTGGCCGGCATCCTGATATGGGTGCCCGTGGGGATCACCGTTTTCATCCTCCGGATTCTGGTAAACCTTGCGGACCAGACGCTGGCCCTGGTGCCCCCGCAATACCGGCCGGAGGAGTTGCTGGGTTTCCCGATACCCGGGCTGGGCGTGGTGCTCAGCCTGGTGTTGCTTTTCATCACCGGGCTGGTGGCGGCCAATGTGTTCGGCAAACGCGTCATTTCGCTGTGGGAAGCAGTGCTGCGCCGGATCCCCCTGGTGCGAACCATTTACACGGCCGCCAAGGGCTTCATGGAGATGGTCCTGAGCGGTCAGCACGACTCGTTCAGCAGGGTGTTGCTGATCGAGTATCCCCGCAGGGGCGTTTACTGCATTGCATTTCAAACCTCCAGCACCGTGGGGCAGCTTGAGAAACACCTTGACGAGAAGTGCGTTTGCGTGTTTTTGCCCACCACGCCCAATCCCACATCCGGCTTCTTGATCCTCGCGCCCGAGAACGATCTGACCGAGATCGACATGAGCGTCGAGGACGCGATCAAGCTGGTCGTGTCGGTAGGCGTAGTGGTGCCGGATCCGTCAAAATTACCAAGGCGCGACTCGCCCAGGCAGGCGAACGCGGCTGGCGATGAGGTCGCGCCAGGGCGACAGGGCAAGGCGCAGTGATCGTCGTAACCGGGGGCGCGGGTTTCATCGGTTGCAACCTGATACGCGGCCTCAACCGCCTCGGGCGCGACAACATCGTTTGTGTCGACGACCTGACCGACGGCCGGAAGTTCGCCAATCTCGCAGACTGCCGCATCGGCGATTACCGGGACAAGGACGATTTCGCGAGGCGCCTGCGCAACGGCCTCGAAACACGCCCCGACGCCGTGTTTCATCAGGGCGCCTGCTCGGTCACCACGGAATGGAACGGGCGCCACATGATGGAGACGAACTACCGCTATTCCGTCGATCTTCTGGAGTATTGCCTCGCAGAGCGCGTGCCCCTGATCTATGCCTCCTCGGCCGCGGTCTACGGCGCCACCGGCATCTTCAGGGAAGACGATGTCGCCGGCGAGCGCCCAGTCAATGTCTACGGCTACTCCAAGCTCCTGTTCGACCGCTACGTTCGGCGGCGACTGCCGGAGGCGGAATCGCAGGTTGCAGGGCTGCGCTACTTCAACGTCTACGGTCCGGGCGAGGCGCACAAGGGCCCGATGGAGAGCGTGGTGCTGCGCTGGGACCGGTCGCTGCGGAACACGGGCGAACTGCGGCTGTTCGAGGGCAGCAACGGCTACGATGCGGGCGAACAACGCCGGGATTTCGTCCATGTGGACGATGTGGTCAAGGTCAACCTCTGGCTGTTCGAGCGGCCCGGCGTCAGCGGCGTCTTCAATGTCGGAACCGGACGCAGCACGAGTTTCAACGACATGGCCCGGGCCGTGATCGCCTGGCACGGTCGCGGGAACATCCGCTACGTTCCATTTCCGGACGAGCTCGGGTCCGCTTACCAGAGCTTCACCGAGGCCGATATCGGCGCACTGCGCAACGCGGGGTATGCAAAGCCCTTTCTCGATGCCGGAGCCGGGGTGGCCGCGTATCTGGATGCGCTCCACCGCAGCAGGTCTTGAGCGGATCGGGCAAGGTGCTGGTTGTCGGCCCCGCCTGGGTCGGCGACATGGTCATGGCGCAGTCGCTCTACCGGAAACTGGCGGCACGCCATCCGGGCGCCGAGATTCACGTGCTCGCTCCCGGCTGGTCCCTTCCGCTGGTGGAACGCATGCCGGAGGTGGCTCGGGCCATCGAGATCGATGTCGCTCATGGCGAACTCGGGTTCGCAAAGCGACGCGCGCTCGGGCTGCGCCTGCGCACGGAGGGCTACCAGCGGGCGATCGTGTTGCCGCGGTCGCTCAAGGCCGCGCTCGTGCCGTACTTCGCCCGGGTCCCCGTACGCACCGGATTCCGTGGCGAATGGCGATTCGGCCTCATCAACGACATCCGCAACGACGACCGGCAAGGGCTCGACGGCACGGTACTGCGGTACCTCGCGCTCGGTTCGGGCGATACGGGCGAACCGCTGCGCGTGTGGCCGCCGCAGCTCACGATCGACACCGGCAACCGGCGCGCTCTTGCAGAGCGTTTCGGGCTCGGGTTCGACCGGCCCGTGGTGGCGCTGGCGCCCGGCGCCGCGCACGGCCCGGCCAAGCGTTGGCCAACCGAGCGTTTCGGCGCACTGGCCGAACGGCTTGCCCGGGCAGGCGTAACAGTGTGGGTGCTCGGTTCCGCGGCCGACAGGTCGCTGGGCGAGCGGATCGGCGAGTTGGCGCCCGATCCGCACATCCACAACCTCTGCGGCGTCACGACGCTGGTGGACGCGGTCGATCTGCTCGGCGCCGCAGCGGCGGCGGTAAGCAACGATTCCGGGCTCATGCACATTGCCGCGGCTGTCGGCACGCATGTCGTTGCGATCTACGGCCCCACATCGCCGGATTTGACCCCGCCGCTGACCGATGCCAAGACCGTATGCTGCCGGCGTCTCGCGTGCAGTCCGTGTTTCAAGCCGCGGTGTCCGCTCAAGCATCTGGACTGCATGCGGGGGATCACGGTCGGCGCAGTGTTCGAGGCGGCGATGAGCGCAATCGCAGCCCGCGCCCAAGGCGCACCCGCACCGGCCGCAGGCGCGGGATCGCACGACGGGTAAACGGCGGACCGTAAAGCTTCCCCCGCCTGCCAGCAGCCAGGGAAGGGTTAACCCGCCTGGGGCGAACGCCCTCCCGCTTCCCGGACTCCCGCGCGAGCCTCCGTTCCCGCTACCGTGCGTCAGGAACCGGCAGCGGCCTTGTCGCCAGCGAGAAAAACCACGAAATCGTCGCCACGGAAGTACTTGCGAAAGGTGTCGTTGACTTCTTCCAGCGCAAGCGACCGGAAACGGTCATGCAGCGCCCCGTGCCAGTTGGCGTCCAGTCCGTACTCGGCGCCCGAGCGCAGGATGCTCACCAGGCTTCCGTCGCTGGACCAATCGCTCATATCGCTGGAAATGACGCCGTCCACGGCGTCGGCGAGCTCCTCGGCCGTGAACCCGTCGGTCACGGCCCGCTCGAGTTCTTCCAGCGCCGCGGCCCTGACCTTGGCGAGGTTCTCTGGCGCGGCGATGGCCTGGATGTGGATCATGCCGCTATTGTCGCCAGCGCGGCCGGACGCCTGCATTCCGGCGCCCGCTCCGTACGACCAGCCTTCCTTCTGGCGCAGGCGATCGATCAGGCGGTTGCTCATGCCTCCGCTGCCGAAGATCCTGGCGGCGATGACCAGGGCGGGATAGTCCTCGTCACGCACGTTCATGGGGATCGGAAGTGCGGCCAGCATGACGCCGTTGGCCTTGTCGGGCGTGTCCAGCCAATCCTGCTGTGCATCGACAGGATAGTGGGTGCTGGGAACAGGCACATGGGCAACCGCGGCCTCCCAGTCGCCGAACAGTTCATCGAGGCGTCCGGCGAGCGCCGCAGAATCGATGTTGCCCACTACCGCCACAATCGCCCCCGCAAAGCCGACTTGCGAATTCCACATCTCCGCCAGGGCGTCCCGGTTCAGGTTGCGAACCACCGCTTCCTGCTCGTCCAGGTCCATGGCGTAACGAAAGTGGTCCGGGCCGTAGTAAGGGGGGGTCGTCGCCTTGTCCAGCGCAATCTGCGCAACGCTTTGCGGCTGCCCCCGGGCGCTCGCCAGCCCCGCCAGCGCGGAACGCTTGGCCTCTTCCAGTTGTTCGGATGGGAACACCGGTTCACGCAGCACATGCGCCATCAGGGCCAGCGCCTCGTCGAAATTGGCTTCGTCGGTCGTCAGGTTGACGCCGACGCTCTGCCCGCCGCCGCCAACGCCGAGTTGGCTCTTGAGCCGGTCCCACTCGGTCGCCAACTGGTCGTGGGTATAGCGGGTCGTGCCGGCCTGCAGCTGGTCTGCCGCATAGCCCAGTACGGCGTGCCTGCCGGCCAGACTCTCTTCGCTGCCCACGAAAAGTTCGATCGACAGGATGATCTGATCGCCGCGCGACTTCTTCTCGATGGCCCACAGCGACCCGCCGTTCGCCAGTTCACGCCTGACAGTGCGGGCGGCAATATTCTCGGGCGTGGGGTCGAATTCCTCGCCGGCGCTCACCGACTGGCGGCCCGCCAGCGCCGCCAACTCGGCGCTCTGGTCGCCACGAGAGGCAACCATGGCCCGGTCCGGGCTCTCGGTGGGGACAAACATCCCCGCGGTGCGGTTGCTGCGTTTGAAATACCGGGCCGCCGCCGCATTCAGATCGTCAACGGTCACCGCTTCCAACTGGTCCTTGTAGAGGAAAAGGTAGCGCCAGTCCCCGCCGGCAATGCTCTCGGACAGGGTGCGCGCCAGCCCGCCGACATCCTTGATGGCGTTCTCGTAGCCGGAAATCATGGCCAGCCGCGCCCACTCGAGTTCTTCTTCGGTGATCGGCTCGCCAGCGACGCCCTCCGCCACTTCCAGCAAGGCGTCCATGACCTCCTGCGTATCGCCGTCCACCGGCGTCGTCGCGTGCAACGAGAACAGCCCCGGATAGGCGAAGCTGTCGGCGCTCGCGCCCGCGTCCGCAGCTACGCCCGGTTCGATCATCTTGCGGTACAGGCGCCCGCGACTGGAGTCCGCCAATATCAGCGCCATCACCGACAGCGCCGTGTTCTCGGGCGTACTGCCGGCGGGAATGTGGTAGGACGCCATCACGAGACTTTGTTCTCCCACCCGCCGCAAGGTGACGAGCCGCTCGCCGTCCTGCGCCGGCTCGACAGTATAAAAGCGCGGCAATTCCCGCTCCGGCGCCGGAATGGCCCCGAACGAGTCGGCGATGATGGCGGCGGCTTCCTGCGGGTCGAAGTCGCCGGCCACAATCAGCGTGGCGTTATCCGGCTGGTAGTACGTCCGGTAGAAAGCCTGCAGGCGGCCAATGTCCACACCTTCGACATCGGAACGCGCCCCGATGGTGGATTTGCCGTAGTTGTGCCACTCGAAGGCCGCCGCGCGGACGCGCTGGTACAGCATCCTGAACGGGCTGTTTTCGCCCCGCTCCATCTCGTTGCGAACCACCGAGAACTCGGATTGAAGGTCCTCGTAGGCGATGCGCGAATTCACCATCCGGTCGGCTTCCATGCGCAACGCCCACTCCAGATTGTCATCGGTGGGCTCGAAACTCTCGAAGTAGTTGGTTCGATCAAGCCAGGTGGTGCCGTTGAAGCCCATGCCGCGTTCGGCAAAATCCCCGGGGATGTCGGGATGGTCCGGCGTACCCTTGAACAGCAGGTGCTCCAGAAGGTGCGCCATGCCCGTCTCGCCGTAGTTCTCATGCATGGAGCCCACGTGATAGGTGACGTTCACGGTCACCTGCGCCTCCGCGCTGTCGGGGAACAACAACACCTGCAGGCCGTTGCGCAGCGTGTACTCATGGATTCCTTCCACGCTGGTTACATACTCGAACCCCCCTTCGCCGCCCGCAAGCCCCAGCGGATCCTCCGCCATGGCGGAGGACGGGAGGGCAAGCAACAACACAACCAATCCCTTGCACACCAATCCCTTACACAACGCGTTCATTCGATCTTTCCCCCCTTGATTCAGGAAACATGGCGCACCTCGCTGAAGCCACCCCAAACCCCTCTCAACTGTCACACTTTCCCGCCAGCGCCACCGTGGCGGGCTATCGCGGCAACCTGGACCCGATTCTACAACATTCCCGGCAGCGGTTTCACAGCAATGACGATTTTCCCGTCCCGATCCTCCACCACCAGCGTTTCGCCAGCCTTTCCACCCACCGACAGCAGCCATTCCGCCAGGGGATTCTCCACATGGTCGCGGATGGCGCGCTTGAGCGGCCGGGCGCCATAGGCCGGATCGTAACCGAGATTGGACAGGCGCAACCTTACGGAATCCCCGACTTCGAGATCCAGATCCTGCTCTTTCAGGCGCGCCGCCAGACGGACGAGCTGCAAATCCACAATTTCGCGGATTTCTTCCCGCGTCAGCGGCCGGAAGACCACGATGTCATCGATGCGGTTGAGGAACTCCGGCCGGAAGTGCCGGCGCAACGATGACATCACGGCGGACTTGAGCTCATCGTGCGGCGCCCCGGCCATGGAACGAATCTGATCCGAGGCAAGGTTGGAGGTCATGATGACCACCGTGTTGCGAAAATCCACGGTTCGGCCCTGGCCGTCGGTGAGCCGCCCCTCGTCCAGAAGCTGCAGGAGGATGTTGAGAGCGTCAGGGTGCGCTTTCTCCACCTCGTCGAGGAGCAAAACCGAGTACGGACGCCGCCGAACCGCCTCGGTAAGCTGGCCGCCCTCTTCGTGGCCGACATAGCCGGGAGGCGCGCCCACCAGCCGGGAAACCGCGTGCCTTTCCATGTATTCGGACATGTCCACGCGCACCAGGGACGCCTCGCTGCCGAACAGGAATTCGGCCAGCGCCTTGCTCAGTTCGGTCTTGCCCACGCCGGTGGGACCGAGAAACAGGAACGATCCGGTGGGCCGATCCGGGTCGGCCAGCCCGGCACGGGAGCGGCGAATCGCCCGGGACACCGCCTGCACCGCCTCGTCCTGGCCCACCAGCCTGCGATGCAGCATTTCGTCCATGCGATTGAGCCGTTCCCTCTCTGCGGTCAGCATGCGCGCCACCGGGATGCCCGTGGCGCGGGCCACCACGGCAGCGATGTCCGCCTCCTCCACACGGCTGGAAAGCATCGTTTCCGCCGCAGCGTCCGTGTCCTGTGTGCGAGACTCGGCAAGTTGCCGTTCGAGTTGCGGAATCACGCCGTACTGCAATTCGGACATGCGCTGCAGATCCTGGCCCCTGCCGGCCACTTCCAGCGCCAGCCGGGCCTCCTCCAGCTGCTCCTTGAGTCCTGCGGCTTCCTGCGTGCGGGCCTTCTCCGCCTGCCAGACTTCGGCAAGCCCCGCATGTTCCTTCTCGTGTTCTCCGATTTCCCTGTCGAGGTCGCTCAGCCGCTGGCGCGCGCCCTCGTCTTCGTCCTTGCGCAACGCCTCACGCTCGATCTTCAGCTGGATCAGGCGGCGCTCGAGGCGATCGATCGCCTCGGGTTTCGAGTCCATCTGCAGGCGAATGCGGGCCGCAGCCTCGTCCACCAGATCGATGGCCTTGTCGGGAAGCTTGCGGTCGGTCATGTAGCGCTGCGAAAGCGTGGCGGCCGCCACGATGGCGGCATCCGAAATCGCCACGCCGTGATGCACTTCGTAGCGCTCCTTGAGTCCTCGCAGAATGGCGATCGTGTCCTCCACGCCGGGCTCCTCGATCATCACCTTCTGAAAACGCCGTTCCAGCGCGCCGTCCCTTTCCAGGTAATTGCGATATTCGTGCAGCGTGGTGGCGCCCACGCAGTGCAATTCGCCGCGAGCCAGGGCGGGCTTGAGCATGTTGCCGGCATCCATGGCGCCCTCGGCCTTCCCTGCTCCGACAAGCGTATGCAGCTCGTCGACAAACAGGATGATCCGGCCTTCCTGCTTCGCGATTTCCCCGAGCACCGCCTTGAGACGCTCCTCGAACTCGCCGCGATACTTGGCGCCCGCAATCATTGCCCCCAGGTCCAGGGCCAGCAGACGCTTGTGTGCGAGCCCTTCGGGCACTTCCCTGTTGGCGATGCGCAAGGCCAGACCTTCCACCACGGCGGTCTTGCCCACGCCGGGCTCGCCGATCAGCACCGGATTGTTCTTGGTGCGGCGCTGCAGGATGTGCATGGTGCGACGAATCTCCTCGTCGCGACCGATGATCGGATCGAGCTTGCCCTCCTCGGCATGGCGCGTCAGGTCGATGGCGTATTTCTCCAAGGCGCCGCGCTGCTCCTCCGCGCCCGCCTCGTTGACCGTTTCGCCGCCGCGCAATTGATCGATAGCCGCTTCCAGGCGGGCCGGATCCATGCCTGCGTCCTTCAGCAGGCGCGCGTGTTCCCCCCTGTCGTTCGCAAGGGCAAGCAGGAGGATTTCACTGCTCACCACGCTGTCGCCACGTTTGCGCGCCAGCTTGCCGGCCAGGCCCAGCACCCGTCCCAACGCGGACGACGCATGCAGTTCGCCCTCCCGTCCCTGGACGCTCGGCATTTGCCGCAGCGTCTCGGTCAAGCCGGCCCGCAGCCTGTGGGCATCGGTTCCAGCGCGCCGCAACAACGGCAGCGCGCCGCCGGAGTCCTGCTCCACAAGGGCCTGCAAGACATGCACAGGCTCGAGAAACTGGTGGCTGGCGTCAACCGCCCTTGACTGCGCCTGTTCCAGCGCTGCGCGCACTCGATTGGTGAATTGTTCCATAATCCCGGATATAGCGCCCGGGACATCAAATTCAACTTGCGCGAAACAACCGGGCGCAAGGATGCGTAGCGGGCCGATCAGGGACAGACTACGGATTCCACGAATAGCGATCCCAGTCGCGTTCCTCGCCCGCAAGCTCCGACAGGAAAAGCCGCAGGTCGGCAGGCAACGGCGCCTCGAAGGCGCACTGTTCACCGGTTGCCGGATGCTCAAGTCGCAACGCCCGGGCATGCAGCGCAGGCCGCCCGAAATCCGCCGCGCCGCGGGCATACAGGGAGTCGCCGGCCAGCGGGAACCCGAGATGCGCCAGATGGGCCCTGATCTGGTGGGTGCGCCCGGTCTCCAGGCGGACCGCCAGGAAGGAATGCCCCGGAAAGCGCGCCAGAATCCGGAAATGGGTCACAGCCCTTCGCCCGTCCGGCCGCACGGCAACCCGCAAGCGATCGCGGGAATGGCGCCCCAGGGGCTCGTCGATCGTACCGCCAGCAACGGGGCGCCCCCGGGCGACAGCCCGGTAGTCCCGGTGAATGCGCCGGGACTCGAGGTCACGGGTCAGTTTCTGGTGAGCGCCGGGGGTGCGCGCAACCAGCAACAGCCCGCTGGTACCGGCGTCCAGCCTGTGCACGAGCCCGCACCGGGGCACCGCGGCAAGCTCCGCAAAGCGATGCAGCAGGCCGTTCTGCAAGGTGCCGGCGGGGTTTCCGGCGCCTGGATGCACCACCAGACCGGACGGCTTGTTGACCACGATCAGATGCGCGTCGGCATGGCGCACCTCGAAAGCAATCCGCTGGGGCTGCACCGAACTCTCCACCGGGAGCGCGGCTCGAACCCGATAGGTTTCCCGGGCCCCGACCGGCGTCCTCGGTCGCTCGACCGGGGCGCCTTCCCGGGTAACCCGCCCGCTCTCGATCCAGGACTTGATCCGACTGCGGGAGAACTCCGGCATCAGCTCGGCCAGCACCGCATCCAGCCGCCGCCCGGCAAGCCTGTCCGGCACGACGATGCTGCGGGCAACGATGCGCTTCATACCGGGAGGCCCTTGGTTAATTCGTTACCCGCTATTCGCTATACTGCGCTCCCGAGACCGGTTGCCGACCACGATAGCCCCGATGAATGCAGCGCGATTCCTTGCCGGAATTCTACTTGCGGCAGGCGCCTGCGCCACGCTGGCCGGTTGCGGGCGAGGCGAAGAACGCGACGAATTGTCCGCCGCCAACCTGCTGTACGAGCAAGGCCACGCAGCACTCGAAGGCGGGGATTTCCGCAAGGCGTTGCGCTTTCTGGGAGCGCTGAAGGCGCGTTTCCCGTTCAACCCGCAGGCCCGTCAGGCGCAACTGGAAATCATCTATTGCCATTACCGCCTCAAGGACCAGGACAGCGCCGTGGAGGCGGCGCGGGAGTTCGAGCGCGAGAATCCAAGGCATCCGAATGTGGATTACGCCATTTACATGCGCGGGCTGGCGCTGTTCGCGCGACAGCCTGGCAGCTTCGGGCGCCTGTTCCGGATCGACTACTCTCGCCGCCCCGTCATGACCGCCAGCGAATCGTTCGACGCCTTCACGCAATTGGTCACTGGCTATCCCGACAGCGAGTATGCCGGCGACGCCCGCCAGCGCATGATCTTCCTTCGCAACCGCATGGCCCGCTACGAAAACCATGTCGCCGACTACTACCTGAGGCGAGGCGCATGGATTGCAGCCGCCAACCGGGCGCGCTTCGCCGTGGAGAACTATCACGGCTCGCCGGCAATCGCCGAATCACTGAAAATCCTGGCCCAGGCCTACCGGAGGATGGGGATGAGCGATCTGGCGTCCGATGCGGAGCGCGTGCTGGCGGCGAATTTTCCGGGAGAGACAGTCGAAGGCGGGTAACACCGGCAGCGCTTTTCCCTGGCTTCCGGCCCTCATGGACCGCCCCCGCCCTGACTTCAGGGCGCCGCGAGGCGGGTTCGGCGCAGCGCTGCGGCCAGAGCGCCTGAAGAGCCTGCCGGCGCCAGGGCGCCAGCCACGGCGCAGTCACTCCTCCAGGGGAATCAGCGAGGCGACCCGCTTGATGCGCCCCTGCTTGCCTGGCGGCCCCAGCGTGATGCAGGCCGCCGTGGGCCGAACGACTTCGTACTCTCCGGGCAAGCAGCGTGCGTAGCGCCGGCGCAAGACATCCTCGCACAGCAAAAGCCGGTACTGCCGCTCCAGTTGAGTGAAACGGACCCGCACGGCAGGGGCGGCGGCGCCAGGGCGGCGCGTCACGTCCACCGTGTAGCGATCCAGTTCGATCAGCTCCAGCGACGATTCCAGCTCGACGGCTTCCGGCGCCAGAATCCGGTCATAGGATCCTGCCTTGGTGGCGGTCTTGTCCGACCAGAGCATCAGCGGCGAGGAACACAGATCGCCCAGCAACTGGCGGGGATAAGTACCGTTCTTGCGCCAGCGCGGCCGCTCCCCAACCAGCAGGTTCTCCGTTTGCGGAGCGTTCGGGACTGCGGCTTCTACCGGCGCCACGAAAACATCAAGCGGCCGGACCGGCGATTTGTTGCGGAAACGCACCTCGTTCAGTGAAAACACGCCGCCTTTCCCATGCCCCAAAAGCCGCGCCCATGGTCCCATGCGCTGACCATCGAAGTGCATTGCGGCTACCCGAAAGCCGCCCCCCGCTTCGTACCGGGCCAAACACAGAAATTGCCTGAGTTCCACGGAAATATCCCAAAACGCAACATTTTATGCTTTTCGCTCCGTCAGGCCAAATTCGGCCGCACCCAATCGCTCAAGCGACGCCCGCAACGCACTTGGCAGCGGCGCGCGCAGGCAAAGCAGCCTGCCGTCTTGCGGGCGCCGCAGGCGCATTTCCAGGGCGTGCAGAAACAGGCGCCGGAGTCCGAGGCGAGCCGCCAGCGCACTCCGGGAGCGCCCGTAGCGGTCGTCGCCCAGCACCGGATGGCCTGTGGCCGCCGCGTGGACCCGAATCTGGTGAGTGCGCCCGGTGAGGGGCGTGACCCGCATCAGGGTGGCGTCTCCCCAAGCCCTGCGCGGCTTGAAGAGGGTGGTTGCCGCCTGTCCCGGCCCCACCCGTACCTGGCGTTCTCCCGCAAGGCGGAACGAGCGGTCCAGGGGCAGGTCCACCTTGCGCTCCCCGCCTTGCCAGCGTCCGGCCAACAGGGCCAGATAGGTTTTTGCAATCTCTTGCTCGCGGAAGGCGCAATGCAGCGCATTCAAGGCGCTCGCCTTGCGCGCCAGCACCAGCAAGCCGCTTGTGGCCCGGTCCAAACGGTGCGCCAGTTGCAGAAAATCGTCCCGGGGCCGTACGGCGCGAATCAGCTCCACGGCCCCGAAATTCACCGCCCCTCCCGCATGGGCCGCCAGCCCGGCAGGCTTGTCGAGCACCAGCAGGCTGTCGTCTTCATACACCACGCATTGTTCGATCCATCGCGCCCGGGCGCACCCGGGCGGAGGAGGCCGGCGCTCGAGATGCGGCGGCAGCCTCACTGCGTCGCCGCAACGCAAGCGATGGCCGGAGGACACCCGGCCGCGATTCACACGCACTTCGCCGCGACGGATCATGCGGTGTACCCGCGCCAGCCTGATGCGCTTGAGGCGTCCCGCCAGAAAGTTGTCGAGACGGCGACCGGCGTCGTTTTCCGACACCAACAGAATGTTGTTTTTCATTGCTTGAACTGCGGGCGCCTGCCACGTTCCCCCACCGGACTCGGCGCCCCGTGATATGATAATGGCTGACGCTGCAAACCAGCGTGTGTCGCGGATAACCGCGCAGGCGGCAACATTGCCGTATCTATTTCCAAAAAATGTGGCGGAACAACGCCGGTCGCCCAAGGGATGCATTTTCATGGCCACAGCGCCGAACGGGACGGATTCCCTGACTGATGATTCCTGTTCGCATGGCTGCCAGCACAGCCTGACCGCGACGACGGTCGCAGCTGCGGCGTGCACCCGCCCCACCAAGGACGTGAGCCCCGATGAAAAGAATGCTTGTAAACGCCAACCAGCAAGAAGAGGTGCGTGTTGCCCTTGTTGACGGGCAACGACTCTATGACCTGACCATCGAGCACCGGGAAAGGGAACAAAAGAAGGGAAACATCTACAAGGGGCGCGTTGCGCGCATAGAGCCCAGCCTTGAGGTGGCCTTTGTCGATTTCGGCGCGGAGCGCCACGGCTTCCTTTCACTGGAGGACATTTCCTCCGAGTACTTCCTGAAGACGCCGGATCCCGGACAGCCCCTGAAGATCGCCGCGCTGATCGAGGAAGGACAGCAGCTTGTGGTGCAGGTGGAAAAGGACGAGCGCGAGAACAAGGGCGCGGCATTGACCACGCGCATCTCCCTGGCGGGCCGCTATCTGGTCCTGAACGCCAACAACCCGCGAGGCGGCGGAGTGTCTCGCCAGGTGCGCGGCGAAGACCGTCAGGCAGTCCAGCAGCGGCTTGGGAAGCTGAAGATGCCCCGGGGCATGAGCGCGATCATCCGCACCCAGGGCCACGATCGAAGCATCGAGGAACTGCAGTGGGATCTCGACAACCAGCTGCGAACCTGGGAGGCTATCAAGCTGGCCGTGCTCGAACGCGACGGGCCCTTTCTGGTGGTCCAGGAATCCAACGTGATCCTGCGGGCGATTCGCGATCACTTTTCCGATTCGATCGGCGAAATCGTGGTGGATGACGACGATGCCCATGAAGACATACGCAACTTCATCAAGCACACCATGCCGCATTTTCTGGAGCGGGTAAGACGTCATGAGGGGGACGCGCCGCTTTTCAACAGCTACCAGATCGAAAGCCAGATCAACTCCGCCTACCGGCGCCGCGTGAATCTGCCTTCCGGCGGCCAGATCATCATCGACCAGCCCGAAGCGGGCATTTGCATAGATGTCAATTCGGCCCGGGCCACTTCCGCAGACGACATCGAGCAGACCGCGCTCCAGACCAACCTCGAGGCAGCCGAGGAAATCGCGCGCCAATGCCGCATCCGGGATCTGTCGGGCCTCATCATGATCGATTTCATCGACATGCGCTCTTCCAGCGCCAACCGGCAGGTGGAAGAACGGCTGCGCCAAGCCACGCGCAACGAGCCCGCCCGGATCCAGGCCGGTCCCATTTCACGCTTCGGAATCCTGGAAATGTCGCGCCAGCGCCTGCGCACATCGCTGGTTGACGCCACCCACGAAACCTGTCCCCGGTGCGGAGGGGCCGGACGCATCCGGGCCGTGGAGTCACTGGGCCTGCATATCTTGCGCATGATCAGCGAGGAAGCCGGCAAGGAGCGCACTTTCAAGGTGGTGGCGGAGCTGCCCCTGGTGGTGGCGAACTTTCTGCTGAACGAAAAGCGGGCGGCCCTGAGCCAGATCGAGGACATATTCAAGGTGGGCGTCGTTCTGGTAGCGAACTCGGCGATGGAAACTCCGGAATTTGCGCTGCGGCGGATTCGGGACAAGTCGGAGGACGATAAACCCAGCTACGAAATGGCCACCAAAACGCAACCGCCGCCGGAAGTGCTGCAGCCCGCCACCGCGAAAACGCCGGAGAAACCTGCCGTGGAGCGCTCGCTGCCGGACACGGCGCCGCCCAGGCGAAAGGCCAAGCCCCCGGACAGACGCCCGCAAAGGCCCAGGCCCGCCGACAAGCGCCCGCAAAAGCCCGGCAAGCCCAAGCCGGGCTTCCTCGCCCGCCTCTTCGGTATTACCGGCGAGGAACCGCAAACGAAAAGGAAGGACTCCCGGCCCTCCACACCAAAGCGGCAGTCACCGCAACAGGGCCGACTCCCGAACCGCAATCCGAAGAGACCGGCGCGGCAAAAGAGTGCGCCGAAGGCCAAGGCCAGGGAGAAGACCGAAGCGCAGGCAAAATCGCCCAGCGGCCCCGCTCAGGGCAATCAGGGCGCTCAGGGCGACACGCAGGCCCCCCGCCGGAGGAGGAGACGGCGGCGCAAGCATCGGGATAGCGGAAGCGGCGGAAGTTCGAGCAGCGGAAGTTCGACTCCGTCCTGAAAGGCGCGCCGCCAGACAGGCTTCAAGCGACTTCGGCGGTAAGCCAGCCGTCCGGGCGCCAGTGCGAAACGCGCATCTCCACGCCCATGGCCTCGGCATAGCCGAGCAAGCGCGGACGGGTCCAGTTTTCGTGTATCCACTCTTCGGTCAGATCGAACTGCCCCAGCCTGCGGCACATGGCCAACACCCGGCGGAAGGGTGAGCGCCAGCGGCGCATTCCCGGGCCGGACTCGTTCTCCAGGCAGAGTTGATAGTGGCAGGCCGTGCGGTCGAAGATACCGATCAGGGCAATCTCGTTGCGCCCGGTCTTCTCGATCAGGGCCTTCATCCGGTCGGTCAGCGGCTTCATGGTCCTGACATCGTGCGCCACGTATTCCTCCATCAATCCGTGGTCCCTGGCGAACTGCATGGCCTGCAAGCGCGCCTTGATCAGCGCGTCGTTGATCTCATGCTCGTAGGGCTCGGTGTTCTTCAGGGTCTTGAGCACCACCGCCACCGATCTGCCGAGATCCTCCTCGCGGCCTTCGACGCCGGTGGACATGCCCGGGAAATCCCCGGACGGCGGGCCGCCATCCAAAACGGGCCGGCCTGCGGCCATCGGCCCAGTCTCCTTGCGCAAGGCTTGAGTATTCATGGATGACCTCGCTCGACCAAGCTGCCTGAAAGGCGGGGGGAACATTATACGGAACGCAACAAGCTCTCGACCCGCCGAAGATCTTCGGGAGTATCCACTTCCGGTCCGGGAGCGTCTTTCACGCACTCCACCGAAATCCGCATGCCCAGCCAGAGAGCCCGTAGTTGCTCCAGCCCTTCGGCGCGTTCGAGATCGCATGGCGGTGCGGCGGTGAGTCGCTTGAGCGCCGAGCAGCGGTAGGCGTACAGGCCCGTGTGACGCAGATAGCGTGGCCGGATCCCGGTAACGGGATGCCTGGCCGGGATTGGCGCGCGGCTGAAGTACAGGGCCTCTCCTGCGGCGTCCAGAACCACCTTGACCACGTTCGGATCTGCTGCCTGCGCCGGGTCCGCAAGCGCCGAAGCCAGGGTGGCGACATCGCTGCGCAACGCTCCTGCGGCCACGGCGCGAATATGCGCAGGCTCCAGAAGCGGCGCGTCGCCCTGCAGATTCACGACCACTTCCTCCGCACCGAACCCCAGGGCCTCGACCGCTTCCGCCACCCGGTCGGAACCCGAGGCGTGATCCGCGCCGGTCAGCAGCGCGGTCGCGCCAAATTCCCGCACGCAGGCGCACACCCGCTCGTCATCGGTGGCTACCGTCACCGACTTCGCCCGGGCGGCCGAGGCCTGCCGGCAGACATGCTCGATCAGCGGACGCCCCGCCAACCGCCTCAGGGGCTTTCCCGGAAGCCGGCTCGACGCATGGCGCGCCGGAATCACCACATGAAAATCGGCAGCCAACTCCTATCGATCCAGCAACTTCAGTACCCGGCGAACAAGCTGCCCGGCGGAGCGCTCGGACATCACCACGCGCGCGGGCGCCCACCAGAGGTTTTCCGCGTCAACATCCCTGTACTTTACGGCGTCCTTGGCGGTCATGACCACAGGCCAGCGGCGGGCAAGCAGGGAATCCAGGGGCGCAACGCCATGGTCCGGAACCGGGATCGGCTCCACAACGAGGCCCATGTCCTCCAGCGCCGCATAAAAGCGCGCCGGCGCCCCCACCCCGGCAAGCGCCAGGACCTTTTGGCCGGCGAACTCCTTTAAGGGACGCCGCCCGGATCCGGTCAGCCGCAGGGCATGGTCGATCCGAAGCTCGAATCCGAGTCCCCGGAAATCGCCGGGCGGCCCCTGAACCAGCACCTCGTCCACCTCGTCCAGACGAGCAGCCGGTTCGCGCAGCGGCCCCGCTGGCAGCAATCGGCCGTTGCCCAGCCCCCGAACGCCATCGACCACGCAAAACTCCAGGTCGCGAGCCATCCGGTAATGCTGCAGGCCGTCATCGGACAGCACCACCTCCGCCCCTTCCGCCGCCGCCCGGCGCGCCGCCCGCGCCCGGTCCACGCAAACCCACACCGGACAACCGGTCTGCAGGGCGAGCATGACAGGCTCGTCGCCCACTTCGACCGGATCCGAATCTGGCTCGACCCGCACCGGCGCGATCTGCCTGCGGCCCGCGTAGCCGCGACTTACCACGGCCGGACGGTGGCCGGCGCTCATCAATTTTTCCGCAAGCCATCCGGTAATCGGGGTCTTGCCGGCGCCGCCCACGGTAATGTTCCCGATGACCACCACCGGCGCGCCAGCGTCGAGCGAAGCCCTCCAGCCCCGGCGATACGCGACCCTGCGCAGCGCAACAACCGCGCCGAACAGCCGCGCCAGCGGCAGCAGGGCGGCGCTGGCCCGGCCGCGATGCGCCCACGCCTCCGGGGCGCTATACCGCATTCGAAGAAGTCCTGCGAAACTGCAGCCGGTAGAGACTGGCGTAGTGCCCGCTGCGCTCCAGCAACGCGGCATGCGGACCGCTTTCGACGATCCTTCCCCGTTCCAGAACCACGATCCGGTCGGCATGTTCGATGGTGCTCAGGCGATGGGCGATCACCAGCGTGGTGCGGCCGCGCATCAGGCGATCGAGTGCGTCCTGCACATGGCTTTCCGAGCGACTGTCAAGGGCCGAAGTCGCCTCGTCGAGAATCAGCACCGGGGCATCCTTCAACAAGGCGCGGGCGATGGCCACACGCTGTCGCTCCCCGCCGGACAGGGCGATCCCGCCCTCGCCCACCATGGCGTCGAGTCCCTCGCGGCGCGCGGCAACGAACTCCATGACGTGGGCGGCCCGGGCCGCCGCCTCCACCGCCGCCGGCGGCGCATTCGCCAGCGCCCCATAGGCGATATTGTTGGCCAGCGTGTCGTTGAACAGCATCACGTCCTGCGTCACCAGCGCGATCTGTTCGCGCAAGGCCGGCAAGGACCAATCGTCCAGCGGTCGGCCGTCGAGCAGCAACTTGCCCGAGTCGGGCTCGAAAAAGCGCGGGATGAGGCTGATCAGGGTGGACTTGCCGCTTCCCGAACGCCCCACGACCGCCACGCGCTCACCGGGCGCAATCTCCAGGTTGATGTCGCGCAGGGCAGGGGCGCCGCCGGGTTCGTACGAAAACGACACGTTGACGAATTGCAGATAACCCTCGGCGCGCGCAGACAAGTCCCGCGAAGGCGGCGACTCGCTTTCGGACTCGACCGGGCTGTCCAGCAAACGGAACACGGAAGTTGCAGCGGCCAGGCCACGCTGCATCGAGGCATTCACGTTGGTCAGATGCTTCAGCGGGGTCATGAGCAACAGCATGGCAGCCATGAAGCCCGTGAACTTCTCCACCTCGAGCCCTTCGCCAGCGGAATACTGCGCAACGAACCACGCCACTGTCGCCACGCCCACGGCGGCCAGCAGCATGGTCAGCCCATCGCCGGCGGCGCGCGCCATGATCAGCTTCAGATGCAGGCGCCGGTTGCCCTCATTGGCCCCGGCGAAGCGCATCCGCTCCCTTGCGGCGCCCCCGAAGACCTTGATCACGCGATGTCCGCGCAGCGCCTCGTCGGTGATCCGGGACACCTCGCCCATGTTTTCCTGGATGCGGGCGCTGTAGCGCCGGAAACGCCTGGACAGGATCCGCGCAGTCAGAGCGATCAGGGGCGCCGCCACAAACACCACGGCCGACAGGCTGGGGCTGGCGTACACCATGTAGGCCACCAGCCCCAGAACCGTCAGGCTGTCCCGAACGATTGTGGTAATCACGGTGGAAGCGGCGTCGGCCACCTGCTCGGCGTCGTAGAGCATGCGCGACAGCAATTCCGCCCTCGGGCGCTGCTCCACGCTTCGCACCGGCATGCGCAGTATCTGCTCGAACAGCAATTCCCGCATTCGCTCCACCACCGACCGGCCGATACGGCCGAGTTGATAGGCGGAAACAAAGCCGGCCGCGCCGCGCACCAGAAACAGCCCCAGAATGCCCACCGGCAACCACGAGTCCCAGGGTCCGGGCGCCTCGCCCAAAAGCCCGCTGAGCCGTTCGACAGCGAAGGCGAACCCGGTTTCCGTCACGGCGAACACGGTCATGGCGAGAACCGCCAGCAGGAAGCCGCGCCAGTGCCCGCCCGCCAGCGCCGCGAGGCGTCTCATCGGGGTATCCGCCCGCATGGTTCGAGTTTACCCGCCCGCGGGCGATTCGTAGACTTCGCCCGGCGGCGGGGGAAAGGTCCACAGCCGGGCCCGGTCGCGCCGCCATTCGGTGGTCAGCTCCAGCACACCGCCTTCCCGCGCCTCGAAGCGGAGAGCGCCGCTGGCGCCGGTATTCCACTGCCCGGCGCCCGCCTGCGACCACCGCTCCACAACATTCGGGCGCGGAAACCCCCACCGATTGAAGAAGCCGGCGGAATGGACCACCAGGCGCGGGCGAACCTCCGCCACGAAATCGGGCGTTGACGAACTGGCGCTGCCGTGGTGGGGCGAGAGCAGCAGATCGAAAGGGCCGCCCAACGGCGACGCCAGCAAGCGGGCCTCGCCGGAGGCTTCCAGATCGCCGGGCAACAGCACCCGCGCTCCGCCGGCTTCCACCACCAGCACGCAGGAGGAATCATTGCCCCGGCGGGCGGCGTCCGGGCCGGGGCTCAATGCGCGAAAACGCGCATCGCCCACCTCCCAGGCCAGGCCCGCCCGGCAGCGCCGGAAACGCCTCGCAGGCAAGCCGTAGGAATCCGGCGCGATCAGTTCTGCTTGCGGATGAACCGCGAGCACGCTGCCGGCGCCGCCCGAATGATCGCTGTCGCCATGCGAAATCACCATCGCATGCAGACGCCGTACGCCCAGCCGGGCCAGGGCCGGCGCCACCACGCTGTCGCCAGCATCGCTGGAGGAGTACCGGGGGCCTGCGTCGTACAGCAGGTTGTAGCCCGGCGTTTGCACCAATACAGCCAGGCCCTGACCCACATCGAGCACGGTCACCGCCAGTTGGGCCTCGAACCGGCTCCGCTCCAGCCCCAGCAGCAGCGGAAGCAGAAGCAGCGGCGCGGCCCACCGCGCCGGCGCCGGGCGCGGCGCCAGAAGCCAGGCAATTCCGGCTACCGCCAGCAATGCGGACAGCAGGCCGAAGTCCGGCGGCGCCCAGGCGGCCATATCCAGTTGCGACAGGTCTCCCAGTACGGACATGATTGTGTGCAGCAGGCTGGCGCCCCAGGCCATCGGGAAAACGCCCGCAGCAGGCCACAGCAACGCCAGCAACATCGACACCAAAAGACCGGGAACGACAAGCAGTGAAAACAGGGGAATGGCGATAAGGTTGGCAGCCGCGCCAATCACCGAAACCTCGCCGAAAAAGGCCAGCGCCAGCGGCGCCAGACCCAGGGTGATGCGCCACTGGGCAACCGCCAGCCGGCGCACCCAGGCCGAGGCCGCCGCGCCAGCCCCTCCGCCCGGGCGCCGCTGCGGGTCGCGCAGGCCCAGAATACTCAACGCCAGCAGTCCCACGGCGCCGAAGCTCAGCCAGAACCCGGCGGAAAGCGCCGCGAAGGGATCCGGCGTCAGGACCACCAGCAAGGCGGCGCCCAGGGCGGCGGAAAAACCGCCGCCGCGGCGCAACTGCGTCAACACCAATACGGCGCTGATCATCGCCAGACTGCGCACCGTGGACACCGCGAATCCCGCCAGCGCCGTGTAGCCGAAGGCGGCGGCAAAGGAAGTCGCAACCGCCGGATAGCGCGGCTTGATACCGCGATATAGCCGCTGCGCGCAGCGGCCGAGGCTGGCGCC
Organism: Gammaproteobacteria bacterium; assembly: GCA_965115835.1. Classification (GTDB taxonomy): domain Bacteria; phylum Pseudomonadota; class Gammaproteobacteria; order Steroidobacterales; family Foliamicaceae; genus Foliamicus. The sequence goes on along the minus strand of OZ220471.1, from coordinate 437,847 downwards.
CAGCATCCACGCGAACCAGGCCACCACGCCCACATGCAGACCGGAAATCGCGAACAGGTGCGATGTGCCCGTGCGGCGCAGAGCCTCCCAGTCTTCGTTACCGAGACGATGCCGCGCGCCGGTGGTGAGCGCCATCACGTATTTGAGCCCCGGATTGCCCTCAAGCCAGCTCTCCAGCCGCTGCGCCAGGGCCACGCGCAGACAAAGCAGTTTCGGCCCCGCTTCGCAGCCTGCCAGCCGCTGCGGCGCAAGTTCGTCACGCACATAACCGGTGGCGTGAAGGTTCTCCCGAAAGGCCCAGCGCTCGAAATCGAAGCCGCCCGGATTATGCAGACCCCGCGGGGCGCGCAGGCGAACCTTGAGCCGCCAGGTCTCGCCGGCTTCGGGAGGCTTGCGGCAGCCATACCAACTCAACTGCGTGCGCTTGAGCGGCGCGCCTCCGTCCTCGATGCCGGTCACCCGGAAACGGAAGCGGCAAACCCCTCCGTGGACCCGCGGAAAATCGTCGATCACCCCGGTGACGACGCGGTCCACCCGCCCGGCGGTGTCGGGCATCCGCTGCTGCAACCGGGATTCGGCCAGCCACAGGGTTACGGCGGCGCCCAGCAAGGCGACGCCCAGAAGCGACGCCCGCAGGCGCCAGGCGCCCAGCGCCCCGAGCCCCAGCAACAGCACAAACAGCGCCGGCGCGGGCGGCGGCGGCAACACCAACAGCGTGAGGCACACCCCCGCCAGCCACGCCATGCCCACCGAAAGCATGTGACTGAAGCGATCCGGGAACCCGGCGCCGGAGGATCAGCTTCCGGCCGGGGCAAGCAGACCGTCGCGCAAGACCAGCACGCGGTCCATGCGTCGGGCGCGGGCCGAATCGTGCGTCACCACCACCAGCGCGGCGCCCGTGTCGCGGTTCAGTTGCAGCATGAGCTCGAACACCTGCTGGCCCGATTCCGGATCCAGGTTGCCGGTGGGCTCGTCGGCAAGAACCACACAGGGCCGGGTAATCAGGGCGCGCGCCACCGCAACGCGCTGGCGTTCCCCTCCCGAAAGTTTCCCCGGTCGATGGTCCAGACGCTCGCCCAGACCCACCTGCTGCAACAATTCGCGGGCGGCGGCCAGGGCCCCGGCCGTTGGGGAGCGGCGGACAAGCAGCGGCATCGCCACGTTTTCCGTGGCGCTGAACTCGGGCAGCAGGTGATGAAACTGGTAGACGAAGCCAATGTGGCGATTGCGCTGGACGCCGCGCTCTCCGGGGCGCATGGCGCTCAAGTTGCGGCCCTTGAGTTCCACCCAGCCGCGGGTGGGCGTGTCCAGACCCCCGAGCAACTGCAAGAGGGTGGTCTTGCCGCAACCCGATGCGCCCACCACCGCCACGCACTCGCCTGGCGCGATCGAAAAGTCCACTCCGCGCAGCACCTCCAGCACCCGGCCCTGCTCGCGAAACTGCCGGACAAGCCCGTGGCAGGACAAGGGGGCCGCTCCGGCGAAAGTCTCGGGCCTGTTCACGAGGCGCTCCGTCAATCCAGTCGGGTAGCTCGCGCCGGGTCGGTGCGCGCGGCGCGCAGCGCCGGATACACGGTCGCGACCAGCGACAGCAGCAGGGCCATGGCGCATACGGCGAGAATTTCGGGAATCACGATCCGGCTGGGCATCTCATCGAGCCGGTAACCAGGACTGACCAGCGTGGTTTGGAGGATCCGTTCCACGGCGGCGGTAAGCGGGCCGGCCCAGACCGCCAGCGGGAGCCCCACGGCCACGCCGAGCGCCACGCCGAGCAGGCCCGCAAGGCCGCCATGCCCGGCAAACACCGCCATGACGGATGCAGGCGTGGCCCCCAGGGTCCTGAGGATGCCGATATCGGGGATCTTTTCGCGCACAATCATCACCAGACTGGACACGATATTGAAGGCGGCAATCGCCGTCAAAAGCGCCAGGATGATCATGGTCACCCGCTTGGTCATGGCGATGGAGTAGAAGAAGTTGGCGTGCTCCCACACCCAATAGCGCACGAACAGCTCCTCCGTCCGCTCGCCCGCAATTTCCGGCAGCACGGCTTCCACCCGCCACGGGTCCCCCAGCATGATGCGCAACCCGCTGGCGTCCTCGTCCAGACCGAAAAGACGGCGCGCATCCTCGTAATGGACCCAGGCCAGCGAACGGTCGAAATCGTTCATGCCCGCATGGAACAGGCCCGCCACTTCCATGCGCCGTACGCGGGGAGCAATCCCCGCCGGCGTACTCCAGCCCTGCGCCATCATCAGGAGCACTTCATCGCCCGGGCCCGCGCCCAGGCGCTCGGCCAGAACACTGCCGAGAACGATGCGCCACGATCCGGCCGACAGCGACGCCCAGGCCTCATTGCCCGTGAGGCGGCCCAGCGCCTGAAACGCGGGCTCGCCGGGCGCGAACCCGAGCACCTGTACGCCGCCCACGGCCTTTGCGGTCGACAAAACCCCCTGGCCTTCGATATAGGGCGCAACCGATTCGACCTCCGGGTGCGCAAGCGCCGCGTCGCGGAGCTCCCTCCAGTGTGCAAGTTGGCCGGTCGCGCCGTGAAAGCTGCCGTGGGCCACCACGTTCAGGATCCGCTCCCGCACCACCTGCTCGAAGCCGTTCATGACCGACAGGACCACGATCAGCAGCGCCACAGCCACGGCCACGCCGAGCGTGGAGAGCAGCGATACCAGGGAAACAAATCCGCCCTGCCGGCGCGAACGAAGTTGCGCCGCGGCCATCCACAACTCGAAACAGCGCACGACGCTACTCGTAGCGCAGAACGCTGGCCGGGTCGACCCGCGCCGCGCGGCGTGCGGGATACCAACTGGCAACGGCCGACAGCAGCAACCCCAGGGCGATTACCGAGAACACCAGCGACACGGACAGCTGCGAAGGCACCGCCGTGAGGTAATACGCTTCCGCAGGCAGGAAATCGAACCCCAGGAGGCCTTCTGCAAACCGCATCACGGAATCCACGTTTCGCGCCAGCCATACGCCCAGCGCGCCACCCAGCGACACTCCCCCGACGCCCGCCAAAAGGCCCTGCAGGCAGAACACGGCCATGATGGAGGGGCTGCGCGCCCCCAGCGTCGCCAGGATGGCGATTTCACCTCGCCGCTCATTCACCGACATCACCAGCGTAGCCAGGATATTGAACGCCGCAACGGCAATGATCGTGGCCAGCAGCACGGCCATGGCCAGCCGTTCCAGCCGTACGGTGCGGAACAGGGCCTCGTGCTCGCTCATCCACGAACGCGGCTTCAGCCCGAGCCCTTGCGCCGCTTCGGAGGTCGAGGCCCAGGACTCCACTGCCGCGGGGACGGCGTAGGGGTCGTCGCCGCGAACTTCCAGAGCGCTTATGCGGCCGTCCAGACCTGCCAGCTCCGACACCGTCTGCAGACTCGCCAGCGCCAGACTGCTGTCCGGTTCGGCCACGCCCGCGACAAATACGGCGCGAACCGTCAGGTCCCCGAGCCGGGGGGTGGCGCCGCCCGGCTCGGGGACCAGCACCCGCACTCGGTCGCCCACACTCACGCCCAGAGTCCACGCCAGGTGGCGCCCGAGGGCCAGGCCGCCGGAGCCAGCATGAAGGTCGCCGAAGGATCCCGCGATCAGGGCGCCTTGCAGACGACCGGCCTGCCCCTGCGCGCCGGCGGCAATGCCCACCAGCCGCACACCCGCGAACCGGCGCCGCGATGCAAGCAGTCCCTCCGCCTCCACTACCGGCGTCACCGTATCGACACCGGGCAAGGCCGCCACTTCTTCCGCCACTCCGCGCCAGTCCTCGAGTCCGGGTTCGGCAACCAGCCTGGCCTGGGCGTCGAAACCGAGCAGGCGGTCGCGCAGCTCGGCCTGGAAGCCGTCCATGACCGAAATGACCACAATGAGCGCCGCCACGCCAAGCGCCATGCCCACCACCGACGCCAGACCGATAAAGGAAATGAACCGGTTGCGCGTGGGCGCGCGCAGATAGCGCCAGGCGATGGCGAGCGGCAGCGGCCGGATCATCCCTTCATTTTCCCACACCGGGTTTCCTGCGCGGCTCCGAGCGGCGAAAATGCGTTGCCCATGGAACGCCCCCGGCCGCCCGGGCCAAAAGCACACTCCCTGCTGGATCTGGTCTGGCCCGGTCCCCGGGATCGCGTACTGCGCCTGTTCGGCGTGACCCCCGGCGTGGTCCCGCTGGCCTGCGCCGAACTCGTCGCCGCGCATTCGGGGCCCTGCCTCGTGGTGGTCACGCCGGATCCGGGACGGACCGAGCGCCTGATGCAACAGGTGGCCTGGCTGCGCGCGGACAAGGACGAAACGGCCTTCTTGCCGGACCCCGAAACGCTGCCGTACGACCTTTTCAGCCCGCACCCGGAAATCGTCTCCAGGCGGCTGGAGACCCTTTCACGGCTGCTTGCCGCCGCAACCGCATCTCCCGGCAAGCCCCTCGTCGTGTTCGTTTCGGCGCCCACCCTGCTGGACCGCTTGCCGCCGCCGGCCGCCTTTCGGCGCAGGCTGGGGATGGATTGCCGGGTGGGCGCGACGCTGGACCCGCAGGATCTGCAGCGCCATCTGGAAGAAGCGGCCTACACGCGGGTGACGCTGGTCAACGAGGCGGGCGAATACGCAGTCCGGGGATCGCTGATCGACCTCTATCCCGGCGGCGCGGCGGCCCCCGTGCGCATCGAGTTTCTCGACCGGGAAGTGGAATCCATCCGGGTGTTCAACCCCGCCTCGCAGCGCAGCATCCAGGCGCTGGAATCGTTCCGCCTGTTGCCTGCGCGCGAACTGCCGCTGGATTCCGCCAGCGTGGAAGCGTTCCGGGAGCGCTTTCGACGCAGGTTCCCCCACAACCCCGCACGGGCGGAAATCTACCGCCGGCTCAGCGAGGGACCGACAACGCAGGGAGCGCCGCAGGGCGCGGAGAACTATCTGCCGCTGTTCTACGAGCACACCGGCGCGCTGTGGGACTACCTTCCCTCCGGGAGCGCCGCGATCCTGCTGCCCGGCAGCGCCGCCGCCATGCAGACAGAATGGGAGAACATACTGGAGCGCTACCGGCAGCAACAGGGCGATCCGGAGCAACCCTGTCTCGAGCCGGAGGAGTTGTTTGCGCCGCCCGCCTCCCACCAGACCGCCCTGGAAGGGCTCACTCGCGTGGAATGCAGCGCCGAGACGCCCGCCGATGTCGGGCAGCGGCGGAGCGCGCCGTCGATCGATGCGCGCCCGGCGCCCAGGCTGCCCCTGTCGCGGACCCACGAGCACGCCTCGCTCGAACGCCATGTCCGGGAAACGGGCAAGCGGGTATTGCTTTGCGCGGAGTCCGCCGGTCAGCGCGAACTGATCCGCGACCTTCTGCGCGGCCGCGAGCCGAGACCGCAGGAGGTTGCCTCCTGGGACGCCTTTCTCGCGTCGCGGGCGCCGCTGTGCCTTGCGGAAAGCCCCCTGGACCGCGGGTTTGCGCTCGACGGGCTGGCCGTTCTTGCCGAGCGCGAACTGTTCGGGCGGCAGCGGCCGCCCGCCCGGCGGCGGCGCAGGGGCCAACCGGAGCCCGAAGCCATCCTGCAAAGTCTGGCGGACCTGACGCCCGGCGCCCCCGTGGTACACGAAGATCACGGAATCGGACGTTACGAGGGTCTGGAGACCATGAACGCGGGCGGCGCGCCGGCGGAGTTCATGCGGGTTCGGTATGCCGGTGGCGACCGCCTGTATGTGCCGGTTTCGGACATGCAGCTGATTACCCGATACACGGGCGGAAACCCCCAACAGGCGCCTCTGCACCGGCTGGGCTCGGACGCCTGGGCGCGCATCAAGCGGCGCGCCCAGGAGCAGTTGCGGGACACAGCCGCCGAATTGCTGCAACTGCAGGCCCGGCGCGCAGCCCGGCAAATGACCGCCATACGGGCGCCGGCGGCGGAAATGAGCGCATTTGCCGCGCGCTTCCCCTACCGGCTTACCCACGATCAGAAGCAGGCCGTGCAGCGGGTGCTGGAGGATCTGGCGGCGGGAACGCCCATGGACCGGCTGATCTGCGGAGATGTGGGCTTCGGCAAGACAGAGGTCGCCTTGCGGGCGGCATTCGCGGCCACGGTCGAGGGCTTCCAGGTGGCGGTGCTGGCGCCTACCACATTGCTCGCGCAGCAGCACCACCGGCTTTTCAGCGACCGCTTCGCCGACTGGCCGGTGCGGGTGGAGCTGCTGACCCGCTTCGGCAGGGGCAGTGCGAACGAAACCTTGCAGCAGGACCTGCGGGACGGGCGTGTGGACATTGTCGTGGGTTCTCACGCCCTGCTGGGCCAGAGAGTCAATTTCAAGCGCCTGGGATTGCTGGTGGTGGACGAAGAACATCGCTTCGGCGTGCGCCAGAAGGAGCGGATCAAGGCGTTGCGGGCCGATCTGCATATCCTCACGCTCACGGCCACGCCGATCCCCCGGACCCTGAACATGTCCCTGGGAGGGCTGCGCGACCTGTCCCTGATCACCACGCCGCCGCCCGCGCGAATGGCGGTGAAAACCTTTGTCACGCCCTGGCGCAACAGTCTCGTGAGGGAAGCCTGCAGGCGCGAACTGCGCCGGGGCGGGGCGGTGTTTTTCGTCCACAACCGGGTCCGGGACATCGACCGGATTGCCCGCGAACTCGGGAAGCTGCTGGACGATGTGCGGATCGAGGTGGCCCACGGCCAGTTGCCCGACACGGAACTGCAGCGAGTGATGACCGATTTCTATCACCGCCGCTTCGAGGTGCTGGTGTGCACCACTATCATCGAAAGCGGCCTGGACATTCCCCACGCGAACACCATGCTTATCAACCACGCCGACCGTCTGGGACTGGCCCAGCTCCACCAGTTGCGGGGCCGGGTGGGCAGGTCCCACCATCAGGCCTACGCCTACCTGATCCGGCCGCACGAAAAGGAAATGACCGGGGACGCGCGCAAGCGCCTGGAGGCCATCCAGGCTGCCGGCGACCTGGGCGCCGGCTTTTTGCTGGCCACGCACGATCTCGAAATCCGCGGCGCCGGAGAGCTGCTGGGTGAAGAGCAATCCGGGCAGATCCAGCAGATTGGCTTCAGCCTGTACAACGAGATGCTCGGCCGGGCCGTGGGGGAGTTGCGGGGCCACGATGAAGGGCGTCCGCACACGCCGGCGACGGCGCGCGCGGATGTGGAACTGCATCTTGCCGCGCTGCTTCCGGAGGACTACATGCCGGACGTGAACCAGCGCCTGAGCTGGTACAAGCGCATTGCGTCGGCCACCGATTCGCAGCAGCTGGACGAACTGCAGGTGGAGTTGGTGGACCGTTTCGGCCCGGCGCCGGCCGCGGCTCGCAACCTGTTTCGCCAGGGGCGCATCCAGCAACGCATGCGGGACTTGCGGATCCGGAGGCTCGAAGCGGCCCGGCGGGGCGGCGAAGCGGAGTTCCATCCCGACACGCCGGTAGACCCGATGGGTCTGGCCGCCCTGGTCCAGGCGCGACCGCAGGAATTCGGCTTGCGGCCGAACGGCGCCCTGAAGTTCCGGGCGGCGCTGGACGACGCCAGCGAACGGTTCCGCTACGTGGAGCGCCTGCTCACCACCCTGGAACGGTCCCGGGCATCCCCCGAACCGTAAACTACCACCCATGACTTCCCGTGATCTGCGCCGCGCGCCGGTCGGGTCGCGCCTGATGCGATGGTTGCTGCTGGCAGGCGTAGCCTGGGCAATGCTCGGGTGCCGCCTGGCGACTGCGCAGGAGGACGGCTTCCGCGTGGCGCTCGAATTGATCGTGTTCCTGCACCTGGAGCCGGATGCAAGCACGGAGGACCTCCGCGTGCAAGCTCCGGCCCTGCCCCCTCCGGAAATCCATCCGGCGCCTGTCGCGCTGCCGGATTCCGGGACGGCGACGCCGCCGGCGCCGGCGGGAGTCCTGGCGCTGACCCGCGCCCAATACGCGCTGGAGAGCATCTGGAGCGCCATGCGGCGCAGCGCAGAATACCGCCCGCTGGCGCATTTCGCCTGGGCCATGCCCGCCGACTGGAACGGAGAGCCGGTTCCCCTTCGCCTGTCGGCGCTGTCCGCAACCGCGCTGCCCTTCAGTGGCCTGGTGTCGCTTCAGGAGGACAGGTTCGCGCACGTGACGCTCGACCTTCGCCTTGCGGACGGGCCGGACACCGACCAGACGCTCCGGCTCAACGAGCGCCGCCGGCTGCTGCCGGGAGAGATCCACTATTTCGATCATCCCCGCTTCGGGGCGATCGTCAGGCTTTTCCGCTACCGGAACCGGCCGCAAACGGAGGACTGAGCGCCGCTGCGGCTTGGTCCCGCTCGCGAGGCGGATTCGCACGCAGCAGGGAAGCGAGGCGTTCTCCGGCGCCGGGAGCGGACGAAAGACTCCAGCCTTGCAGCAATTCCCGCACGCCTTCGGGATCGTTGCACACCGGCAGCATATCGCAACCCGCCTCCAGGGCGGCTGCCGCCCGTTCGCCCAGCGCGCCGGCCTGGCCGGCGCCGCGCATGGAAAGGTCGTCGGCGAATATCACGCCGGAGAAGCCCATGCGTCCGCGCAGTTCTTCACCCAGCCAGCGGGCCGAGTAGCAGGGAGCGACCGGGTCCACGGCGGCGTATTGCACATGGGCGGTCATGACCGCCTCCACACCCGCCCCGACCAGCTTCTCGAAAGGCAGCAAGTCGGAGCGCAGGGCTGTGTAATCCCGGTCATCCCGCGGCATTTCCTCATGGGAATCCGCAGCAACCCAGCCATGTCCGGGAAAATGCTTGGCCACGCAGGCCATGCCCCACGCTCGGGCGCCTTCAAGGAAGGCCAGACCCAGATCCGCCACAACCTGCGGGTCGCAGTGCAGCGCGCGGTCGCCGATGACGGCGCTGCGACCGTGGTCCACATCGACAACCGGCGCAAAGCTGATGTCGATGCCCACCGCTCCCAGTTCCAGGGCCAGCACCCGGGCGCGCGCGCGCGCCCATTCCCGCGCCGCCGGTGGATCGCGGTCGTGGGCATCCCCCAGGACACGGGCCGGCGGAAGGGAGGAAAAACCGGAACGCAGGCGCTGAACCCGGCCGCCTTCCTGGTCGATGGCGACGATCAGGGGGCGGCCCGCAGCGGCGCGAATGGATGCGACCAGAAGCCGTACCTGGCGCGGCGAGCGGCAGTTGCGGGCAAAGAGAATCACGCCGCCCACAGCCGGATGCGCCAGCATCCCCCGCTCCTCGTCCGTGAGGACCTCGCCAGCGAAATCGATCATCAACGGGCCCAAGGCTTCTTCCCTCAAGGGCGGATATCGACCCGGCAGCCAGGGGCCACACGATCGAACAGCTCGATGACATCGCTGTTGCGCATCCGCACGCAGCCGTGCGACCTCGGCGCCCGCATCGGTTCGGAGTCGGGCGTGCCGTGAATGTAGATGTAGCGGCGCATGCTGTCGACCCGACCGAGCCGGTTCACCCCGGGTTGCTCCCCGCAAAGCCACAGGATACGGCTGAGAATCCAGTCGCGGGAAGGGTATTGGCGCGCCAGTTCCCCGGAATAGATCTCGCCCGTAGGCCGGCGGCCAAGGAAAACCGCGCCTTCAGGCTGTCCCGCGCCGATGCAGGCCCGAATGCGGTGCCGGCCGCGCGGCGTGCCCAGACTTCCTTCCCGCTCCCCGGGCCCATACCGCGAAGTGGAGACAGGCCATTCGCCCAGCACCTCGCCACCGTCGAGAAGACTCAGGGTTTGTCGCGGGATCTCGACAAGAATTGCGGCCGGCATGGATCACACGGGCGCCGGCGAGCCGCTACGCTGCCTGATCCTTGCCCGCCACTTCCTGTTCCTGCGGTTCCCCGGCCGGCGCCTCCTCCACGGCCCCCTTGGCCGGCGCCGCGCCCTGTTCGCCTTCGGGCTCCGCCTCCAGCTTGCCGGCAAACTCCCTGAGATGATCTTCACCGCTTGCCTTGAGCACATCGATCAACAGCCCGTACTCCTCATCCAGGTTGTCGTGGGTCAGCTTGCCCCTCATGAATTCAAAGTGCTGAAACACCAGATAGGTGTTCAGCGCGTCTTGCAGGCAGTAGTTTCGGATGGCTCCGATCCTGCCTTCCAGCCAGGCGTCCATGACGCTGCTCCCTTCCATCAGGCTCTTGCCGGGCAGACCCAGCAGGGCGCTGGCCTCCCTCAGGCTGGGACGCCCGCGTCCCTGAAAGCCGGACAGGGCATCCATGAGGTCCGTGTGGCGCCAGTGGAAGCGGGACAAGTAGTTGTTGAAGCGGAACGCGCGGTCCCTGACGCCGGTCTCCCAATACCTCCTGGCCTGAACTTCATGGCGCAGGGCGCGAAAATTCAGCACCGGCAGATCGAAGGCCGCACCGTTCCAGCTCACGAGATCCGGAACATAGTGCTCCAGGCCACGAAAGAAGCGCATGACCAGATCCGACTCCGAGGCCTTCTCATCGCCCAGCACCAGCGGGCGAACGCCCTCCTCGTTGCGCAGCACCACCGCTATGGCAACCACCCGATGCTGAATCGGCGGCAGAAAGTCCAGGCCCGTGCGCTGCTTGTAGTGATGCAGCATGGCGCGCATCACTTCGGCGTCATCCAGATCATCAAGCCCGTACAGGGCTCGCCCCATTTCCGCGTCCGGTACCGTTTCGATATCCAGAGCCAGCGTCGTCGTATTCATCCCCCTGCCCCCTTGCTTTCAGCCACCAGTATGGCCGTCGCCACCACCAGGCCAGCCTCGTCAGTCAAACTCAGATAGCCGCCAGTGATGCCCGCGGCGGCGCACGCAGCCTTGCCGCGCAATGAAAAGATGATTTCCGGACGGCCTCGCCTGTCATGCCCCACGCCGGCGTCGCGCACCCACATTCCGTGCCGGAAGCCGGTGCCCAGGGCCTTCACGATCGCCTCCTTGGCGGCAAGGCGCATGGACAGAAAGCGGACCGGATCCTTCGTTGTCAGGAACTCCCGCTGTTCGGGGGCCATCAGGACCCGGCGCGCAAGGCGCTCGCCGAACCGCCGGTACGCCCTGCGCACCCGATCCATCCGCAGCAAATCCGTGCCAATGCCGTAAATCATGTCCCTTCCAAAGTCACCGATGTTCCTCGCGCGCCGCGATCATCAGGCGCTTCATTCGCTCCACAGCGCCCGAGAAACCGTCGAATATCGCCTCGGAAACGATAGCATGACCGATATTGAGTTCCGCAATCACCCGGATTGCCGCCACCTCGGCCGTGTTTCCGAAGTGAAGCCCGTGGCCCGCGTGGACCAGCAGGCCCAACTCCGAGGCGACCCCGGCCGCATGCCGGATACGCGCCAGTTCTCCCGCCGCCGCAACGGCGTCGCCGGCTGCGGCGAAAGCGCCCGTATGCAGCTCCACGACTGGCGCGCCCACGGCGACCGCAGCACGCAGTTGCGCTTCGTCCGGGTCAACGAAGAGTGAAACGCGAACGCCCGCAGCCGCCAGCCGCGCGCAGACAGGCCCCAGCAGGGCGGCCTGCCCGACAACCTCCAGGCCGCCCTCGGTGGTGAGCTCCTCGCGCCGCTCCGGCACCAGGCAGCAAGCCTCCGGGCGCCAGCGCTCCGCCAGCGCCGCCATGCCTTCGGTAGCCGCCATTTCCAGGTTCACCCGGATGTCCGGCGAGTCGATCAGGCGCTTGACGTCGTGGTCCTGGATATGGCGGCGATCCTCCCTCAGGTGCACGGTAATGGAGTCCGCGCCGGCCGCAAGGGCCTGGCGGGCGGCCTTCACGGGATCCGGATAGACGGTCTTGCGCGCCTGCCGCAGCGTAGCCACATGATCCACGTTCACTCCAAGAAGAATCATCACCGTCAACGCCCCCGGAAAGGTGCTGCAAGTTGCCCGGCGCAAGTGTGACAGCTTGCCGGCCGAACCGCAATCGTTGCGGGATGCGGCCTCAGGGGCGAGCGTCCAGCAGCTCCTGCAGCCGCGCCAAATCGATGATCTCCACGCCGAGCTGTTCCGCCCTGGCCCGCTTGCCGCCTGCATGGGCGCCCGCCACCACGTAGTCGGTCCTTTTCGACAGGCTGGACGTGACCCGGCCCCCGGCCATGACGATGCGTTCCCGCGCCTGATCGCGCGTCAGCCCCTCGAGGGCGCCCGTCAGGACCAGCGTCTTGCCCTGTAGCGGCCCGTCCGCCCGGGCCGGGGCGCCCGCAGATTCGGGCCAGTTCACCCCTCGATTGCGCAGCGACTCGATGATGTCCAGGTTGTCCCGGCGCCGAAAGAAATCATGCACCCGACGGGCCACGATTTCGCCCACATCGGCGACCTCCTGCAAGGCTTCCTCGCTGGCCTGACGGAGCGCTTCCAGACTGCCGAAATGGCGCGCCAGGGTGGCCGCCGTCACCCGTCCCACATCTCGAATGCCCAGGGCAAAGAGCAGGCGGTCCAGCGATGTGGACTTGCTGCGTTCGATCGAGGCGAGAACGTTCGCTGCGGACTTGTCCGCCATGCGCTCCAGTCCGTCGAGTTGGTCGGCCGTCAGGGCGTAGAGATCGGCGGGGTTGGCCACCAGACCCTGTTCGACCAGTTGGCCGGCCAGCACTTCCCCCACGCCCTCGATGTCCATGGCCGTGCGCGAGGCAAAGTGCATGATTGCCTGACGCCGCTGGGCGGGACAGACCAGTCCGCCTGTGCATCGGGCCACTGCTTCTCCTTCGGGCAGGATCACTTCGGAGCGGCACTCCGGGCAATGTCCGGGCAGGTCCGGCAGCGACGGGTGGCCGGTGCGCCGTTCGGGCAGGGAGCGAACCACCTCGGGGATGACATCGCCCGCGCGGCGAACGACCACCGTATCGCCCTTGCGAACGTCCTTGCGGACCAGTTCGCCATGATTGTGCAGCGTGGCGTTGCTGACGGTTGCGCCCCCCACGAACACCGGGTCCAGCCGGGCTACGGGAGTGACCGCCCCGGTGCGTCCCACCTGAAATTCGATGGCCCGCACGGTCGTGAGTCGTTCCTCGGCCGGAAACTTTCGCGCCACCGCCCAGCGCGGCGCATGCGAGGAAGCGCCGGCCTGATCGCGCAAGGCGAAGCGGTCCAGCTTGTAGACCACCCCGTCCAGCGCGTAGTCGAAACCCGCACGGCGCCCGAAGATCCGCTCGTAGTAGTCGGCGCACCCGGACACGCCGGTCACGCGCTCGGCCTCAGGACATACCCTGAAGCCCCAGGACTCCATGAGCCGCAGCAGCTCCAGTTGCCCGGAAGCTCCCGGCGCCTCCCCGGCGCGGCCCACGCCATGGGCAAAGAACTCCAGCGAACGTTCCGCCGCCAGAGCCGGGTCCTTGTGGCGCAGCGCGCCGGCCGCCGCATTGCGGGGATTGACCAGCGCCTTGCCGCCGCGCTCCCGCGCCCGCTGGTTGCAGGACCGGAACGCATGCATGGGCATGAACACTTCGCCACGCACTTCCACACGATCCGGAATGTTCCCGCCGGAAAGCCGGACCGGCAGCGAACGGACGGTCAAGGCGGTATGGGTCACGTCCTCGCCCGTCCGGCCGTCGCCCCGGGTGGCCGCCCGCACCAGGATTCCGCGCTCGTACAACAGGCTCAGCGCCACCCCGTCCAGCTTGGGCTCGGCGCAATACTCCCGTTCGCTTTCGTCGTCGATCAGACCCGCAAGGCGCCGGTCGAAGGCCTCCATCTCCCCGGCATCGAACACATTCTCCAGCGACAGCATGGGCGCGCCGTGCTCAACCGGATCGAAGGCGACGCCGGGAGGGAAACCGACCGATTGCGTGGGGGAGTCTCGAGTTGCGAGCTCGGGATGCGCCTGCTCGAGCCGGCGCAGCTCCCGGTAGAGCGCGTCGTATTCGGAATCCGGTATGACGGGCTCGTCCTGCCCGTGATACAAGCGGTTGTGGCGGCTGATCTCGCCCCGCAGCCACTCCATCCGTTCCCGGTTTTCGGACAGGGCCGGTGGCGCGGGCGGGTCAGGCGGCGGCAAGGCGCACAGCCTCTTCGAGGTCCACGGTAACGATCCGGGAAATCCCCGGCTCCTGCATGGTCACGCCCAAAAGGTAATCGACCGCCTGCATGGTGCTCTTGTTGTGCGTGACCACCAGGCACTGGAGTACGGACGACATTTCGGCAAGCAGTCCGCAGAACTTCGCCACATTCACATCGTCCAGCGCCGCGTCCACTTCGTCCAGCATGCAGAAGGGCGCGGGGTTGAGCTGCACGACCGCAACCAGAAAGGCAATGGCGGCCAGCGATTTCTCGCCGCCCGACAACTGGCTGACCCGCACATTGCGCTTGCCCGGCGGATGCACCACGAAACGGATGTCGGCCGTGAGCACATCGTCGCCTTCGAACACCAGACCCGCACGCCCGCCGCCAAACAGGCGCGCAAAGTTCAGATCGAAGCCCTTGCTCACGGCTTCCCCGGTTTCCGTCAGGCGGGAGCGGGTCTCGCGGTCGAGCCGGCGCATGGTGTTCTCCAGCGTTTCCAGGGCGCCGGTGAGATCCTCATGCTGCGAGTCGAGATAGTCCTTGCGTTCCTGCAACTCGGAAAGCTCCTGTTCCGCCGCCAGATTCACCGGTCCGATGCGCTCGATACGCCGCTCCACCTTCTCCAGATCCCGCTCCAGTTCCGCGGCGCTCGCATCCGCAGGCAACTCCCGGAGGGTTTCCCCGAGCTTGTGGCCAGTGCGGGCAAGCTGTTCTTCCAGTGCGGCTCGGCGCACCTCCAGCTCCCTTCTGTCGACCCGCGTCTCGTTCAGCTTCTCCCGCTTCTCATTCAGCCGCGCCTGGGCCGCGGCGCGGCCCGACTCCGCCAGGGCAAGAGTCGAACCGGATTGTTCGCGAGCCCGGCGAGCCTCGTCCAGGGCCTGATCGACTTCGGGTTTGCGCCGGAGAGAGGCCCGCAATCTGGCGCGCGCGGCCCGGGAAGCCTCGCCCGACTGCCGGATCAAGGCGCGCAGGCGCGCCATGCGGTCCTGCGCGCCGGCGATATCGGCGGCGATTCTCTCGCAGGCCCGCGTCGAGGCATGAAGCCGCGGTTTCATTTCCGCCTGACGGCGCTCCAGCTCCCGGGTAGCCTCCCGGGCCCGGGCCGTCAGCGAGCGCAAGGCCTGGATGTCCTGTTCGGCGTCGGGCTTGCGCCCGGCAACATCCTGCCGCACCCGGGCGGCCTGCTTCAGCTGTTCTCCCAGCCGTTCGAGACGGGCCTGTAGCCGGGAACGGTCCGGATCTTCGGACAAATCCTGCAAGGCCGGCGCGCCATACCCTTGCGGATCGGCCAGCGCCTCCTTGAGCACAGCGATTTCCGCCTCGCGTTCCAGCGCCCCCTCCGCTCCATGACCGGCCACACGCAACCAACCCCGGCCCAGCCAGACGCCTTGCGGAGTCACCACCGACTCTCCCGCGCGCAACTCGCCCAGCAGGTCCACCGCCCCGGCCACATCGGGAGCAGTCCGCACCCGCGCCAGCCGTTCGGCCATTGCGCCGGCGCCGCGCACTTGCGCCAGCAGCGTCCCCGGAGCGGGCCGGGACCGGCCCGCTTCCACCAGCGCGACGCCGGGCGCCCATTCTTCCTGTTCGAACAGGGCCTGAAGCTCCTCCACGCCGGTGGCCTCGATAAAATCCCCGAGAACCAGTTCCACCGCGGCGCGCCACCGGCGCGAAACCTTCAGACGCTGCGACAAGCGGGGACGTTCAGTCAGGCCGCGAGCGGCCAGCCAATCCACGGCCTGCTCTCCACCGCGGCGGCGGGCCGCATCCTGCAGCGATTCGAGGCCGGCCAGACGCTCGCGCAGCAACAGCTCGCGCTGTTGAGTCAAGGATTGAAGCTGCATCTCCGCCGCATGCCGGTCCGCCTGCCAGCGCGACTGGCGGTCCACCGCTTGCTCGGATCGGGCGCGCATGGCCTGTTCCCGCTCGCGGGCGGCGGCCAACTCCGGCTCCAGTTCGCCCAGCTTTTGCCGGTGCTGGTCCCGCGCCGCTGTCTCGACTCCGAGCTCCTTGCGCAAGGCCTCCAGCCGGGGCTGAAGCAGCGCCAACTCCGCGTCCCGCTCCCGGCCAAGGGTTTCCTGCGTCTGCAACGATTCCTCCAGGCCCGCGACCTCCGCCTGGAGCGCGTAAAAGGCGCGGTTGGCCTCGTCAAAAGCCGCCTGGGCCGAATCCTGGCGTTCCCGCGCGGCGAGAATCCGCGACTCCAGCGCCCGGTATTCCGCCTCCGCCCGGGCCAGCTCCGTTTCCCGATCCCTGGCGCCAGCCTGCCGCTCCTCCAGCAAGCGATCCAGCGCCCGGACATCAAGCGCCAGACGCTGCGCCGCAAGCCGTCTTTTCTGGTCCATGTTCTTCCGGTAACGGCTGGCCGCCGCGGTCTGGCGGCGCAGCCGCCGCACATTGCCGTCCAGTTCCGCGCGTCGTTCGGCCAACTTCTCCAGATTGCCGCGGGTGCGCGCGATGCGCAAGGTGGTTTCCCGTCGCCGTTGGCGATACCCGGACACTCCGGCCGCCTCTTCCAGATAAGCGCGCAATTCGTCCGGGCTGCCCTCCACCAGCAGGTTGATCGTGCTCTGCTCGATGATCGCGTAGCCGCCGATTCCCAGTCCGGTGCCGGCGAAAAGCCGGGTAATGTCCTTGCGGCGACAGCGCGAGTTGTTCAGGAAATACTCGGAAACGCCGTCACGCCGAACCGTTCGGCGCACCGCAATTTCGCTGTAGTCGGAGAACCGGGGGTGGGCGCCGGGTTCGGAGTTGTCGAACAGCAACTCGACGGTAGCCGCTCCCAGGGCCGTGCGCCGGGAGGAACCGTTGAAGATGACCTCGGCCATCGCGCCACTGCGCAACTGGCGGGCCGAAACCTCCCCCAGAACCCATCGCACCGCATCGATAATGTTGGACTTGCCGCAACCGTTGGGACCGACTATGGCGAGAGCCGTTGCGGGAAGCTCGATATTGACCGGGTCCGGGAAAGACTTGAACCCGGCAAGGCGGATCCGCTCAAGGCGCATGGCCCAGCATTCCCAAAGGCCGGGGCTCTGGTGTAAATTCTCCGCCCATGGGCCCCATCCTGGAGACTTTTCCCAACCCGCGCACGGGCCGCGATTATACCATTCGCGTGCGCGCGCCCGAGTTCACATGCCTGTGCCCGAAGACCGGTCAGCCGGACTTTGCGGAGCTCGTGATCGAGTACGTGCCGGCGGCGCTGTGCGTGGAACTGAAATCGCTGAAACTGTATCTCAACGCGTTTCGCAACCGCGGCGCATTCCATGAAGCGGTGACCAACGAAATACTCGACGAGATGGTCGCAGCGCTCAAGCCCCGCCACATGCGCCTGACCGGGAAATTCAACGTTCGCGGAGGCCTCTTCACCACGGTCACCGTGGAGCATCCGGCGCCCGGCCGGGGGCCGGATCAACCGCTTGGCGAGAGCGCCATGACGCTATAATTCCGGGCGCTCGATATGGCCACGAACGACCAACTCATACACGGCATTGCGCCCTATCGACCCAGGAAGGGCGAGAAGTACATGAGCGATGCCCAACTGGAGCATTTCCGCAAGATATTGCTGGCATGGAAAGCCGAGTTGATCGGCGAGGTAACGCGTACTGTCCATCACATGCGTGACGACGCCAGCAATTTTCCGGACCCCAGCGACCGCGCCACCCAGGAATCCGAATTCGGCCTGGAATTGCGCACCCGCGACCGCGAACGCAAGCTGCTCAAGAAGATCAACGCCGCCCTGGAGCGCATCAATGACGGCAGCTACGGCTACTGCGAAGAAACCGGGGAGGAAATCGGCCTGGAAAGGCTGCAGGCCCGCCCGGTCGCCACGCTCTCGGTAGAGGCGCAGCAGCACCGCGAATTGGCCGAACGGCAGTACCGCGACCGCACCACCCGCTGACCCGAACCGAAGCCGGGCGCTTGCCGGCTTCCCCTTCGGTCAAACCTTGGCGCGACGGCGGCGGCGTCTCGCTCCGGAACCGTCTTCCGACAATCCCCGCATGGTCAGGCGGATACGGCCGCGGTCGTCCACCTCCATCACCCGCACTTTCACGGGGTCGCCTGTCTTGAGCAGGTCGCTGGTGCGCTCGACACGCCGGTCCGACATCTGCGAAATATGCACCAGACCGTCGGTGCCGGGGAGCAGGGTCACGAAGGCGCCATAGTCCATCACGCTGGAAACGGCGCCGTCATACACCTTGCCCACCTCGACTTCCTGGCTCCGGCTGCGCCTGGAGGGCCTGGGTTCGGAGGAATCCTCGTCGCCGTCGCCGTCGAGATTGCGCATGCTCAGACGGATCCGCCCCTGGCGGTCCACCTCCAGCACCTTCACGCGCACGGCGTCGCCTTCCGCCAGCCGGTCGCCGACCCGCTCCACCCGTTCGTCGGAAATCTGCGAAATATGCACCAGACCGTCCTTGCCCGGAACGATGGTGACAAAGGCGCCGAAGTCCATCAGGCGGGCTACCTTGCCGTCATACACCTTGCCAACCTCCACATCGGACGCGATCAGTTCGATTCTCCTGCGCGCCTCGCGGCCCGACTCGCCGCCCACGGAAGCAATTTTCACGGTGCCGTCGTCCTCGATATTGATCTCGGCCCCGGTTTCCTCGGTAATCGCCCGGATGACCGCACCGCCCTTGCCGATCACATCGCCGATCTTCTCGCGGTCGATCTGCATGGTGAAAATGGACGGCGCCCAATCGGAGACCTTCTCGCGGGAAACGGAGATGACCTGACTCATGGACGCAAGTATGCGCAGCCGCGCCACGCGCGCCTGCTCCAGCGCCTCGGCCATGATTTCGCGAGTGATCCCATCGATCTTGATGTCCATCTGCAGGGCGCTCACTCCATCCTCGGCGCCCGCCACCTTGAAGTCCATGTCGCCCAGATGGTCCTCGTCCCCCAGGATATCGGTCAGGATCGCATATCGCTCGCCTTCCTTGACCAGACCCATGGCGATGCCGGCCACCGGCGCCTTCAGTTGCACTCCGGCGTCCATCAGCGCCAGACTTGCGCCGCACACGCTGGCCATGGAACTGGAGCCGTTCGATTCGGTAATTTCCGAGACCACGCGGATGACGTACGGAAACTCCTCCATGTTGGGCAACACCGCGGCGATGCCCCGCCGGGCCAACCGGCCGTGCCCGATCTCGCGCCGCTTGGGTCCGGCCATGAAGCCGGTCTCGCCCACCGAATACGGAGGGAAGTTGTAATGCAGCATGAACCGGTCACGGCTGCTGCCGTCCAGGGCTTCAATGATCTGGGCGTCGCGGTCGGTGCCCAGCGTGGCGGTCACCAGCGCCTGCGTCTCGCCGCGCGTGAAGAGGGCCGAACCGTGGGTTCGGGGCAGCAGCCCCACCTCGATGTCGAGGTCGCGCACCGTGAAATGGTCGCGCCCGTCGATGCGCGGCTGGCCCGCAAGCACGCGCTCGCGCACGATGCGTTTCTCCAGGCTGCCGAGCGCGGACGCAACAGCCCGCGTCGGCGAAGCCTCCGCGCCATCGCCGGCCAACTCTTCCGTCACCCGGGCGCGGATTTCGCGAAGCCGCTCGTTGCGCGGGGTTTTCTCCGTTATGGCGTAGGCTTCCGTCAAATCACCCCCGGCGCTGCTCGCCACCGCGGCCGCCAGTTCCTCGTTCTCCGGTCGGGCCTGCCAATCCCAGGCCGGCTTGCCGGCCTCCGCGGCAAGCTCCTGTATCGCCTCGATGGCGACCTGCATTTGCTCGTGACCGAACAGCACGGCGTCGAGCATGACCTCCTCGGACAGCAGATCCGCTTCGGACTCCACCATCAGGACCGCGGTTTCGGTACCCGCAACCACAAGGTTCAGCCGCGAGGCCTCCAGCTCCCCGGCAGTGGGATTGACGACAAATTTCCCGTCGACCCAGCCCACCCGGGCCGCCCCCATGGGTCCGGCGCACGGCAGGCCCGAAAGGGCGACCGCGGCGAACGCGCCCAGCATGGACGGGATGTCCGGATCAACCTCCTGATTGGTGGAGAGAACCGTTGCAATCACTTGAACGTCATGGAAAAAACCCTTGGGGAACATGGGCCGCAAGGGTCGGTCGATCAGGCGGCAGGTCAGCGTTTCCTTTTCCGTGGGACGTCCCTCCCGGCGGAAGAACCCGCCCGGGATGCGCCCCGCGGCATAGGTCTTTTCCTGATAATTGACGGTGAGCGGCAGGAAATCGCGACCGGAGTCGGCTGTCCTGGCGCCCACCACGGTTACCAGTACGACCGTCTCCGACATGCTCACGACTACCGCGCCATCGGCCTGCCGCGCCATCCTGCCTGTTTCCAGCGTTACCACATGGTCGCCGTACTGGAATTCTTTTTTTACGATAGACACTGCCACCTCGCTTTGAAAATTATTTCCGCCGCGCTCAATTAGCGCACACATCATCCCCGCTCCGCAAACGGAGCCCCTGGGCTGCCCTGGTAGGGTTCGATTGGAGATCTCGGGACAAATAAGGCCTGCGCTTGCGGACGGGACCGATGCAGGAAGATCCGGTTGTTGCCGTCTCGGTATTCCTGGTTGCTGAGCTCAGCGGCGCAGACCGAGCCGGGCAATCAGCCTGGCGTAGCGCTCCTGATCCTTGCTTCGCAGATATTTGAGCAGCCGGCGACGGCGATTGACCATGCGCAGCAAACCGCTGCGCGAATGGTGGTCCTGTTTGTGCTCCCGAACCGGACCGGAAAGCGCGTCAATGCGCGCCGACAACAACGCCACCTGAACCTCGGTGGATCCTGTGTCCGCCGGGCCGCGCCGGTATTCCTGCACGGTTGCGCCGATCTGGCTTGAGTCAAGTGCCATGTAGTGAGCCTTCCGCCCGAGTTCAAGCTGCGCATTGTACCCTTTCTTTGATCCGCAATGCGCCTGCACAGCCAGCGGCGACCCACTTCCCGGATCCTGACGGCGGCGCTGCAAGGAACCGATCACTCCGCAAGCCGCGCCGGCTGAGGCCTCAGCAGCCGGCGCGGCGCCACCTGGCCATCCGGCGTGACCTCGCCAATGCCGATGAACTGCCGTTTGCCGATGTACAGCCGGACCGGGCCGGGCCGTTCTCCCCGGCCCGCCGCCACCGGATTGCCGCGCTGCAGACAGAAGCTCTCGCCGCCCGAAAGTCGCACGGCCGGCAAGCCCTTCACAGAAACATCGGCAGGCAACAGCATGGCGTCCAGAGCCGAATGTCCCCTGGCGGCGGCAGTCTCCAGTCCTTCCAGGGTCACCATGGCGGTCTCGTCGAACGGCGTCACGCTCAACCGCCTGAGGGCGCTGACGCAGGCCAGGACGCCCAGCGATCCGGCCAGATCTTCGATCAGGGTGCGGACATACACTCCGCTTCCGCAGGAAAGCGAGAACACCGGCGCGGACGGGGAGAATTCCTCGATAGCGATACGGTGGATCCGGACGCGGCGCGGCGGCCGCTCCACTGTGCGCCCCTCGCGAGCCAGTTTGTACAGACGCCGGCCCTTGTGCTTGAGCGCCGAGTACATGGGCGGAACCTGTTCGATTTCGCCCGTGAAGCGCTCCAGCGCCGCCTCCAGCGCCGCACGGTCCAGACGGTCGCAAGGCCTTTCCAGAACCGTGGCGCCGGTGGCGTCGCCGGTATCGGTCTTGCGGCCGACCTCGGCGGTGACCAGGTAGCGCTTGTCGGCCTTGAGCAGATAGGCGGACAACTTGGTCGCTTCGCCCAGGCACAAGGGCAGCATCCCGGTCGCAATGGGATCCAGGCTGCCCGTGTGCCCGGCCTTGCGCGCGGCGAACAGACGCTTGACCCGCTGCAGGGCCTGATTGGAAGTCAGCCCCTGCGGCTTGTCCAGCAACAGCACGCCGGTCACATCCCGCTTGCCCGCGGAGCGGACTGCCACAGCCTCCCTCATTCTTCCGCCGTTTCCGGTGCGCGCGGACCCCGCAATGGACCGGCGCGAACCTGCTCTTCCCTGCGCACGGCCTCCTCGATCCGCCGGGCCAATGCGTCGCCGCGCGCCTGGGTGTCGTCCCGCACAAAGCGCAACTCCGGCTGGCGGCGCAAGCGCAAGCTCTCTCCGAAGAGCTTGCGCATGTATCCGCAAGCAGAGCGGAGCGAGGCCGCGGTCGCCTCCGCTCCGGCAGGACCGGGCAGATACCAGATCCTGCACACGCCCAGATCCCTGGAAAACCGGACATGCGTGAACTGCACGCCGGAAAGCCTCGGGTCGCGCAACCGGGAATGATGCATGTCCGCAAGGATGCGCAGCGCCCTGGAGGCCAGCCGCTGCGCGCGCGTGAACTCACGAGCCACGGACGCCGGAATCCCTTGCCTTTGCGACGGAACCGCTTTCGGCGTCAATCCCGAGAGCGCCGAACTCGCAGCTCAGTCGCGGGCTTCCTCCACGCTTTCGAAGCACTCGATGATGTCGCCAACGCGAACGTTCTTGTAATTGCGCACTCCAATCCCGCATTCGGTGCCCGCCCTGACCTGCTCCACATCGTCCTTGAACCGGCGCAGCGATTCGAGTTCGCCTTCGAAAATCACCACGCTGTCGCGCAGCACGCGGATGGGGTTGTGACGCTTGACCAGACCGTCAGTGACAAGGCACCCGGCAATATCGCCGAACTTGGGAGAGCGAAACACTTCGCGAACCTCGGCGTTGCCAACGATCGTTTCGCGAACCACGGGCGCGAGGTGGCCCTTGATCACATCCTGAACGTCATCGATGACCTCGTAGATCACGCTGTAATAGCGCACTTCCACGCCCTTGGCCTTGCGCGCCTGTTGCGCGGCGGGATCCATCCGCACGTTGAACCCGATGATGGAGGCGCCGGAGGTGGCCGCCAGGTTGACATCCGATTCCGTAATGGCGCCGGCGCCCGAAGAAATCACATCAACCTCCACCGACTCGCGACCCAGCCGCATGAGCGCATCCCGCAGGGCCTCCACGCTGCCGCGCACATCGGCCTTGATGACCAGACGCACCACCCTGATCTCCTCATCGGCCGGAAAAGCGCCACTGAAGACGGGCTGCGCCTGTTTTTGAGCCAGTTGCCTGTCGCGCTCGGCGCGAGCGCGATACTCGGCCAACTCGCGCGCCGCGCGCTCGCTGGGGAACACGATGGCGTCCTCGCCCGCGCCGGGAGCGCCCGAAAGGCCCTGAACCACCACCGGGACCGATGGCAAGGCCTGATCCACCGGTTTGCCATTCTCGTCCCGCAGGGACTGCACCCGGCCGAACTCCGAGCCGGCCACCAGGATGTCGCCCTTGCGCAGGCGCCCTTCCGTCACCAGCAGCGTGGTGACCGGCCCCCTTCCCGTTTCGATGGCGGACTCCACGACCACGCCGCGCGCGCCGCCGGATCGCCGCGCGCGCAGTTCCAGCAAATCCCCCTGCAGCAGGACCTTCTCCAGCAGCTCGTCGATTCCCTGGCCGGTCCGGGCGGACACCTCGGCGACCTGCGTGTCGCCGCCGTAATCCTCGGGCGCCAGGCCCAGCACGTTCAACCGGTTTCGAACCTCGGTGGGATCCGCCTCGGCAAGGTCGATCTTGTTGATGGCCACCACGATGGGCGCCTCCGCGGCCTGGGCGTGCTTGATCGCCTCCTCGGTCTGCGGCTTCACCCCATCGTCGGCGGCGATGACCAGAATCACGATGTCGGTCAGTCGGGCGCCGCGCGCCCGCATGGCGGTAAAGGCCGCATGGCCGGGGGTGTCCAGAAAGGTAATCGAGCCACCGCGGGCTCGCACCCGGTATGCGCCAATATGCTGGGTAATGCCTCCGGCCTCGCCTTCCGCGACGGAACTCTTGCGCAGGCAGTCGAGCAGCGAGGTCTTGCCGTGATCGACATGCCCCATGATGGTGACCACGGGGTCGCGCGGCTCCGGTTCGCCAGCGGTTGCCTGCGCGCGCTCCACCAGCGCGCGCTCCTCGTCGTGC
Organism: Gammaproteobacteria bacterium; assembly: GCA_965115835.1. Classification (GTDB taxonomy): domain Bacteria; phylum Pseudomonadota; class Gammaproteobacteria; order Steroidobacterales; family Foliamicaceae; genus Foliamicus. Next base: position 414,007 of record OZ220471.1, on the reverse strand, counting down.
TCATCCTGCGCCACAACCTGGTGCCCGAGGGCTTCCACGATGATCATGGCGGTGGTCTGATCCAGGCTGTCGTTGATGCTGGCCATCACGCCTTCCTGCATCAGCTTTGCAATCACCTTCTCCACTCCTACCGCCATCTGGCGAGCGAGCTCGGACACGGTGATGGATTCGGGCACCTCCACAGTCCGCACGACCGGAGCGGCAGGCCGCACGAAGGCGTTCACATTCTCGACCTTGGCGGTGGCGTGCCGGCGGGCCTTGCGCTGCCGGGCGCGCCGTGGCCGGACGTGAGAAGCCACATGCAACTCCTCCCTTGGAGGCGTCTTTCTGGCGCGGGAGGCCTTCGCCGGCCGAGCCGGTTTGCGCGCGGTCTCCTCGCGCGCCCGGGCCGCCTTCGCAGCTTCCGCCCTCTTTTGCGCTTCGGCTTTCCGCTCGGCCTCTTCGCGTTCCAGACGCGCCTGTTCCTGGGCCTTTTCCCATTCGGCTCGCTGCTCGGCCTGCTCCCTGGCCTGACGCTCGGCCTTCTCTTCCTCTTCGCGCGCCTTTTCCTCTTCCTCGGCGAGTGGCTGCTCCTTTTCGTCCTGCCGGGCTTTTTCCGCCGCCAGCGCTTCGTCTTGCCGGGCTTTTTCCGCCGCCTGCTCTTCCTCTTCCCGGCGCCGCGTCTCTTCCTCCTGGCGGCGCGCCAGGGCCTCCCGTTCCAGGGCGGCGCGGTTGACGAACTTGCGCTTGCGCCGGAAGTCCACCTGAACCGCCCGGCGCCGCCCCTGGTCCACCTGCACCACTTCCACCGACTCGCGCCGGGTGATGCTGATCTCGCGCGGCATCGCCGAATCCCCGGAGCCTGCCGGAGCCTGACCGTGCCGATTGCGCAGGAAGGCAAGCAATTCCTCGCGAGCGACATCCGGCACCGTCTGGCTGGCGTCCTCGAAGGTATGTCCGGCGCGCTCCAACTGGTCCACGAGGTGCTCCACGGGCACCTTCAGGTTCTCCGCGAGCTTGGCTACGGTCAACTCAGTCATGCTCAGCCCTTGCCTCCGCCCGCTCGTCGCCAGACGACTGCTCTTCTCCGGCTACCTGCCCGTCGCCAGCCGCCCGCTCTTCTCCGGCTGCCTGCCCGTCGCCAGACGACTGCTCTTCGAACCATGGCGCCCGGGCCGCCATGATCAGCCTGCCAGCGGCCTCCTCGCTCAGATCCTCGATGTGCTCCGCCAGATAATCCGCTTCCTGCCACGCCAGATCCTCACGGGTGGACACGCCCCGGGTAGCCAGCGAATAGGCCAGCACCCGAGTCATGCCATCCACCGCGAACAGGTCTTCTGCAGGCGTGGCCTGCTCCATTTCTTCCTCGCGGCTCAAGGCATTCATCAGCAACACGTCGCGGGCGCGCCCGCGCAGCTGGTCCACCAGCGGCTCGTCGAACTCTTCGATGGCGTAGAGTTCGGCCACCGGAGAGTAGGCGATTCCCTCCAGGTCGGTTATCCCCTCGTCAACCAGAACCTGGGCCACATCCTCGCCCACCGACAGCTGCTCGCGGAACATCTCGATCAACTGGCGGTTTTCGCTCTCGATCTTCGACTCGATCTCCGCCGGCGTCATCGCATTCAGATCCCAACCGGTCAGCCGGCTGGCCAGACGGATGTTCTGCCCGCCCCGCCCGATCGCCTGCGACACCATGGATTCGGAAACCGCAATATCCATGAGCCGATTGTCCTCGTCCACCATGATCTGAACGACATCGGCCGGGGACATCGCGTTGACCACGAACTGCGCGGGATTCTCATCCCAGAGAATGATGTCCACGCGCTCGCCGGCGATCTCGTTGGTCACCGCCTGAACCCGTGACCCGCGCATGCCCACACAGGCGCCCACAGGATCGATTCGCGGCTCCCTGGAGCGCACCGCAATTTTCGCCCTGGCGCCCGGATCGCGCGCGGCGCCCAGGATCTCGATGAGGCCCTGGCCCACTTCCGGCACCTCCACCTTGAACAGGGCCACCAGGAATTCGGGGCTGGTGCGCGTCAGCGTCAGTTGCGGGCCGTGGCCTTCGGCGGCCACCTCGCAAAGCAATCCCTTGACCCGGTCCTGGGGCCGTATCGGTTCCCTGGGGATCATGTGCTCCCGGGGAATGAAACCCTCCACGCCGCCGCCCAGATCCACGTACACGCCATTGCGGTCCACCCGCTTGACGATGCCGCTCAGCAACTCGCCCACGCGGCCCTGATAGCGCTCCCGGATCAGCGCGCGTTCCGCTTCGCGAACCTTCTGGTTGATGACGTGTTTGGCGGTGTAGGCGCCAATATGGCCCAGCTCCATCCCTTCCATGGCGCGCTCGACCACTCCGCCCGGCGCCGCCTCCGGATCAATGCGGCGGGCTTCCGCAAGGCGCAGCTGGCGCGCAGGCGCCTCGATTTCCTCGATGTCGTCCTCCAGGACCTCCCATTGCCTGAAATAGGCCTGATCGCCAGTCCGGCGATCGATGGCGACCCTCACTTCCACATCTTCCGCCAGCAGCCTTCGCCGGGCGGCGGCCAGACCGGCCTCGACGGCGGAAAAGACATCATCCTTTCCGATTGCCTTCTCGTTGGAAAGAAGCTCCACGGCTTCGAGAATTTCCTTGCTGCCAAACACCAGTCAAGCTCCGGTCCGGAATTCCGGCAGCAGGCGCGCGACCTTGATGTCGTCCAGCTGCAACCGGACTTCTCCGCTGCCGTCATTCGGCTTTACCACAACGATTTCGCCACGGCGTTCGCGCAGCGTGCCGCGGAAATTCCTGCGCCCCTGCAGGTCGCTGCGCGTCTGGATCCGCACGCGCCGGCCAGCAAAGCGATCGAAGTGCTCCGGCTTGGCAAGCTTGCGGTCCAGGCCGGGCGAGGACACTTCCAGGCTGTACTGACCCTGGATGGGGTCCTCGGCATCGAGCAGCGCGCCAACCTGTCCGCTGACACGCTCGCAATCGTCCAGCGCCACGCCCGATTCCCGATCGATGAACAGGCGCAACACCTGCCCCCGGCTCTCGCGCCTGAGTTCCAGTTCGGCCAGCTCGTACCCCATGGATTCGACGCAGGGCGCCAGAAGTTCATTAAGCCGTTCCACAATGACGTTCATAAGCCACAAAAAAGCCCCTCGCGGGGCCGTCGCAAAACCTGAGGTTTGGTAGCGGGGACAGGATTTGAACCTGTGACCTTCGGGTTATGAGCCCGACGAGCTGCCTGACTGCTCCACCCCGCAACCGCGAGTTGGGCAATTATACAGGAAAACCGCGTACGCCTGCGGGAAAGCGCCGGTTCCAGCGAGGCGTGAGCCCTGGCGAACCGCCTGCGCGAGCGGGACTTCATCCCGGAGCCGCAACGCCGGGGCTGTCGAACACGGCTGCGGTCCCGCGCAGACGGGATTTCCCCGGAGCGCGGTGGCCAGCCCCGGGCCGGAGTTTGCCGCGATCCGGCGCGGGCGGGACTTCCGCAGGCGCCGCGATCAGTTTTCGGGCTGCCTGATGGTGACAAGCTGGTTGGCGGCGACGTTCTCCCGGGTTGTGGTCGCGCCGTCCGGCCATTCCACCGTGAGGTCGGCCTGCGTGTTGCTGCCCAGGCCGAACACCTGGACCAGAGGGTTCTGCGAGGTGAAATTGCTGCCGATCGTAATTTCCCGCAACTGGTCCTGACCGTTCGCGGTCAGCGTGATCCTGGCGCCGACCGCCGAGGTATTGGGCGCCCGTCCCTCGAGCCTCACCCTCAGATGATTGTTGGCGCTCGCATCGTTGCGCCACAGCGTGGCGGCGTTGTCCGCGTTGCGGTGCATCAGAAACACATCCACATCGCCATCGTTGTCGAGATCCCCGCACACGATGCCGTGTCCCCGTTCCCTGTCCACGATCCCGGCCTCTGCGGACATTTCCGTGAAAACACCCTCGCCATCGGAAATGAACAGCCGGCTGGAGTCGGTATCGAAACGCTCGGCCGCGTAGCGCTCCACATGCACCCAACCGTTGGTATGGTACAGGTCCAGATCGCCGTCATTGTCGAAATCGGCGAAACAGGACCCCCAGCCCCAGCTTCCGTCGTGGACGCCGGCTTCATCGGTAACGTCCGACAGTTCGCCGCCGTCATTGCGATACAGGCGATTGCCGTGCTTGAATATCTGCTCGCCTTCGTCGTTCGGGTCGCTCCAGATGGAACTCACGAACCAGTCCAGGTCGCCGTCGTTGTCGTAATCGCCAACCGCCGCCCCCATGCCGTTGCCGTCCACGATCACCTCGCGATCCGTGGCGTCGCGGAAAGTGCCGTCGCCACGGTTGACGTAGTACCTGGAAGTGCGGAAATCGGCGGCAATCACGAGGTCGGGATACCGATCATCCGTGATCCGCGCAAAGATGGGGCTGAAGGTGTAGTCATGCCCGCTGCCCCCGAACGATCCCACCGGCTCGTCATCGACGATCGTCTCTGCGATTCCCGCGGCAAGGCTGGTGTCCACAAACCGAATGACGCCGTTCTCCGTGTCGTTGCGCCACAGGTTCTCGGTGCTGTAAGGCCAGGGCCGGTCCTCGTCGTCCTTCGGACGAGGGGTGCCCCAGTGCGACAGGAACAGGTCCGGGTCGCCGTCGAGGTCGTAATCCCCGAAGGCCGACGACAGCGTGTAGCGGGCGTTCATCCGGTCCAGGCCGGACCCCGCGGTGACATCTGTGAAGGCGCCGTCGCCGTTGTTGCGGTAAAGTTTCGCCGGATCGCCCTCCGTACCGCCAATGAACAGGTCCAGGTGGCCGTCGCCGTCCATGTCGGCAAAGCCCGGACCGCTGTGCCTGTAGCTTTCGGAAGCGGAGCGGGTAAACGCCACGCCGGCCTCGGCGGCCTTGTCCTCGAAGGTGTTGTTGCCCAGGTTGCGATACAGCAGGTTGGGGCCGATGTCGCCCCGAACCACGAACAGGTCCACCCAGCCGTCGTTATCGTAGTCGCCAGCCGCCACGCCGCCGCCGAACTCGCGAACATCGGCGTCCTGGACGAAACCGCCCCCGTCCTCGCCTTCGCGGTATCCGCGCTGGAAACGAATGCCCGAGCCGGCGGTAGCATCGACGAAGCGGACCTCGAGCGTCAGGTCGTTGACCGCAATCGTGACCCGGGCGGTGGCGGTGGCGTTCCCGTCGCTGGCCGTGATCGTCACTTCCAGGGAGGCCTCGGTCTCGTAGTCGAGCGACTCGCCCTCCCTGAGCCTGAGTTCGCCGCCGGCAATCTCGAAGCGATCGTCGCTGACCGTCAGGGTAACCGTGTCGCCATCCGCATCGCTGGTTTCAACGGCAGTGATTACCGCGCCCGCCCGGTGCTCGTCCACCGAGGCCGTGGAGCGGACCGTAATCGAGGGGGCCTGATTGGCCGGCGCAGGCGGAAACGCCGGCGGGCCGTCCGAGCCCGACCCTCCACATGCGCCAAGCACGGCGGCGGCAAGCGCTGGCGCCAGCCATGCGCTGGTCCGCAGCGATCCTGTTCCGTTGCTGTTCATGGCCTCGCAAATCCCGCTTTCGCTTCCGGTCCCTGGTTCCGGCAAGCATGAGGGTGGCCGAATCTACCACATTGCCGGCCATTACCCGACGAATCCGACGGTCTGCGGCGCCGGAGCGCGCCGTCTCTCGCCCGGAGTTCCGCAATTCGCCGAAATATCCGGGCTAAAATTGTTGAATGCCCACGCTCCAGGAATTCGCCCGCCGCCGCAGCAAACTGATCGAGGCCCTGGGGCCCGGCTGCGCCGCCATCGTTGCGGCCAGCCCGGAGAAGACGCGCAGCAGGGATGTGGACTATCCCTACCGCCCGGACACCAACCTCCTGTATTTGAGCGGTTTTTCCGAGCCGGAAGCTGTGGCGGTGCTGCTTCCGGGCCGTGCGGAGGGGGAGTTCGTGCTGTTCTGCCGCGAGCGCGACGCCACGCGGGAGTTGTGGGACGGAAGGCGCGCAGGACCCGAGGGCGCGATGGCGGATTTCGGGGCCGATTCCGCCCATGCCGTCGGGAAAATGGACGAGGTCATGCCGGATTTGCTCAAGGGCGTGAATACCGTGCACTACGATCTCGGCCAATACCCGCGTTTCGAGGCGCGGCTGGGCGGTTGGCTGAAGCGTTTGCGAAACCAGGCCAGGGAGCGCAACAAGGCGCCCGTGCAAATCGCCGCGCTGGACTACCACGTGCATGAAATGCGTCTGTTCAAGAGTCCGCAGGAGCTCGATTGCATGCGGCGTTCGGCGGCGCTTGCGGTCGAGGCGCACAAGCGGGCGATGGGGCGCACCCGCCCGGGCATGCACGAGTACGAGATCGAGGCGGAACTGATCTACCGCTTCAGACAGGGTGGCGCGCCCGAGTCCTATCCCTCGATCGTGGCCTCGGGGGCGAACGCCTGCGTGCTGCACTACCGCGACAACGCAGCGCTGATGAAGGACGGCGATCTCCTCCTGGTGGATGCCGGCTGCGAGCTCGACGGCTACGCCTCCGACATTACCCGGACCTGGCCGGTGAGCGGCCGCTATTCCGCCGAGCAGCGCGCGGTGTACGAAATCGTTCTGGAGGCCCAGCGCGCGGCCATCGCGACCATCGAGCCGGGCGTATCGATTCTCGATCCGCACCACGCCGCGGTCGATGTGATCACGAAAGGATTGCGCGACCTCGGCCTGCTTGAGGGAACGGTGTCCGCACTGGTGCGCGACGGGGCCTTTCGCGAGTTCTTCATGCACCGCAGCTCGCACTGGCTGGGCATGGATGTACACGATGTGGGAGACTACGAATCCGGCGGCAAACCGAGAAAGCTCGAACCGGGCATGTGCTGCACGGTCGAACCCGGCATCTACATCTCGCCGGATCATCCGCGGGCGCCGGCATCCTTCCGCGGTATCGGGGTGCGTATCGAGGACGATGTGGCGGTTGCGCCGTCCGGGCATGAGCTGCTCACGGCGGCGCTGCCGAGGGATCCCGGGGACATCGAAGCGCTGGTCGGATCGCTCTGAATGTACTGCGTCCTGGTGGCCGGCGGGGGGCTCACGGGCGCCAGCGCCGCGGTGGCTCTGGCGCAGCAGGGCCTGAAGGTGGCGGTGGTCGAGGTGGTTGCGCCCGAGGATCCCGACCAGCCCAGCCTGGACGACCGCACCAGCGCCATCGCCCGCACCGGAGTGCGCATACTCACCGAACTGGATGTGTGGCCGAGGCTGGACGAGGCGGCCAGTCCGATCCGCGCCGTGGAGATCTCCGAGCGTGGCTGCTTCGGCGTCGCACGGATCGATGCGGAGGAGGAAGGGTTGGAGAGTCTGGGCAGCGTGGTGCGTAACCGGGTGCTCGGAAAGGCGCTATGGGAGAAGCTTGGCGAACTGGAGAGCGTGGATATTTTCTGCCCGGCCCGGGTGCAGTCCGTCGAAACAGGGTCCGGTTCGGTCACCGCCTGCGTGGAGGACGGCGAACGTGGAACAGCCAGGACCGTCAAGGCCCGGCTTCTGGCGGTGGCGGAAGGCGCGCGCTCGCCTTTGCGCGACGCCTTCGGCATTGCCACGCAGCAGACCGATTACGCACAGGTGGCCGTTACCGGACTGGCGCAGGTTCGCAAGGCAATCAGGCGAGACACGGCCTGGGAGCGCTTTACATCCGAAGGGCCACTGGCGCTGATCCCGACAGGCGGGAATCGCTTCGGCTTCGTTATCGTGACCGGCCGCGAGGAAGCCGAGAGGCTCCGGGACATGGATGATGCAGGTCTGCTGGCGCATTTGCAGGAGCTGGTCGGCTACCGCGCCGGCCAGTTCGTGCGCGTGGGTCGCCGGGCCGCCTATCCCCTGGCGCTGAACCGGGCAGCCAGGGTGACAGCGCCGCGCGCCGTGCTGGTGGGCGCCGCCGCCAACAGCGTGCATCCGCTCGCGGCCCAGGGATTCAATCTGGCGTTGCGGGATGTTGCAGCGCTCACCGAGACGCTTGCCAGCGGCGCTGGCCCTGCGGCCGATCCCGGCGCCCCCGAACTGCTGTCCCGCTACGCGGCCTGGCGACATCGCGACCAGGCCAATGTGGTCCGCTTCACCGATACGCTGGCTCGGCTGAGCCGGAGTTCGCTGTTGCGGCCCCTGCGGGGTCTGGCGCTGCAGGTTTTCGATCTGGCGCCGCAGGCCAAGCCGATGTTGGCCCGTTTCGCCCTGGGGCAGGGCGGACGGATGTCGCGGCTGGCGCGCGGCCTGCCGCTGTGAACGCCACCCTGCCGGCAGCGGTGGCTGGCGGCGGTATCGTGGGACTGGCCTGTGCGCTTCTGCTGCGCCGCAGGTGCGGTTGGGAGGTGGCCCTGGCGGAGCGATCCGCGCCCGGCGAGGTCGGGCGCGGATCGCCGCAGCGGGCGCTCACAGTGTCGCCGGGGGCTCGAGAGTTGCTGGCCGAGTGCGGCTTGTGGGGCAACGGGCAGGCGGTTCCCTGCCACGAGTTTTCGCGCATGGTCGTCTGGCAGGGTGAAGGCAGTCCGAAGCCGGGGAACCGGATTGTTTTCGAGGCGGCGGAGCTGGGCATGACGACCCTGGGCTGCGTAGTCCGCGAACCGCCCTTGCGGCGCGCGCTATGGGATCTGGCCGGGGAAAGCTCCGGGATTCGCCTGCGTTTCGGCGCCGAACTCGATTCGGTGGAAATTGGCGACGATCACGGGCTGTTGCGATTGCAGGACGGCAGCGAGGTCGCCGCAGAGCTACTGGTGGGCGCCGACGGCGTCGGGTCCCGGTTCCGGCAGGCTCTGGGCATTGGTTTCCAATCACAGGGCTACGGACAGCAGGGGCTGGTGTTCGAGGCCGAATCGGAGGAGGACGGCGGGGACACGGCCTGGCAGCGCTTTGTGGACGGCGCCACGCTCGCCTTGCTGCCTCTGGGGCCGAGGCGCTGGAGCGTCGTGTGGAGCGTGCCGGACGCACAGGCCGTGAGACTGCAGGCGTTGGGAGAAAAAAACCTGAAGGCGGCGCTGAACGAAGCCAGCGCATCGGTCCTGGGCGAACTGGTTCCGGTCACCCCGATGGTTTCGTTTCCCTTGCGTCGCGGCAGCGCAGCCCGCAGCTGCGGAGAACGCTACGCCCTGGTGGGAGAAGCCGCGCGAACCGTGCACCCGCTGGCCGGCCAGGGTCTCAACCTCGGGCTGGGCGATGCCGAAGCGCTGGCGCGCGTGTGCGCCGGGCAGGCTGACGCCTTGATCGGCGACGCGCGCGTGCTGGGCCGGTTTGCGCGCGAACGGAGTCGCTACAGCCACGAAATGTCGTTCGGAATACACGCCATCAACGCGGTTTTCGGCAGCGCTGCCGCGCATCTGGCCTCGCGCGGGCTGGCGGTAGTGGACTGCCTGCCACCCGTGAAGCGCTGGCTGGCTGCCCGCGCCGGGCGCTGATCCGCCGAACGCAACGCCGCCTCCTTGCAGCCAGCCTCCCGGGGTTGTTTTACCAGCGGCCTCGAACCTTGATGTCGAGGCGGTGGTCGGCCGGTTCCTGCAAAGCTTCGCGCCGCACGGCCTCGATCGTCACGTCGAGATCGGGCGCGCCCAACGCCAGCTCCGGCGTGAGGCGCCAGCCCACGCCCACTTCGCGCGCGCCGGCCGAAACGCCGTAGCTCAACTGCGGCGCGCCAACGAACCGCCCGCGGAAGACCGGCAAGCCGTAGCCCGCTTCCATCGTCCAGCGACCGCTCTGATCGCTGCCCAAGCGACGCGACAGCGGATCGTGGGCAAACAAGGCGTCCAGACCGCCGCTGGCCGCAGAGCCGAGGTCCTGGCGCAGCGCCAGGGTCAGGCCCAGGGCCGAGTCCGGCCGGGGATCGTAGGCCAGCGAGGCCGAAAAACCCCGATCCCTCATCGCGCCGTCCTCATGGGTCAGCAACGCCCGCCCCTCAACGCTGAACTCGATGCCGAGGCGCGGATCGCTCCACGCAAGCCCGCCGCCGATTTCCACCCCAAAGCCGGTTTCCGCAGCGCCGCTGTCACGCCGCGCCCCAATCTCCAGCTTCGGCGTCAAGCCGCCGCCGCCGGGCAGCGCAAACCGCTTGCTGCCTTCCAGACCCAGCCGCAGCCGGCCGACGCCTGCCTCCGCGCCCACCAGACCGTCCGTGCGGGCCGAGGTGGTGCGCGCCCACAGGGCGTCGGACACCAGCGACAGCGAACCGCCGTTCGCAAACGACAACAACTCGCCGCTCGCCCCGGCCGCCGCCATGGTCCAGCCAATCGCCGTCTCCAGGGACTCGGCCGCACCCGGCGCCAGCGTGATGTCGCCGCTGCCGTGGCCGACCGCGCCCCACAGCGACAGCCGTTCGGAAAGACGCCAGGAAGCATACGGAATCGCCGCCGTCAACGAAGCCTCGATACCGCCGTCCGTCCCCGGCGTGGCTGACGCACCGCGATAGCCGCCGGCGCTGCGGCTTTGCGACAGCGCCACACCCGCCAGCCAGCGGCCCCTCGCGTAGTCCACCCCCAGCAGCGCCGTGGTCACCTCGCCGTCCAGACCCACTTCGCCCTCGCGACCGTCGAAGCTCGCTTGCGAGCCGCGCCCCCAGAACCCGAGAACGCCGCCGAACGTGTCCTCCCCGCGGGTGTAGGTAAAGCGACTGCCCGCCAGCAATTGCCCGAGACCCGTCTCCGATGCGCCGTCCTCGAACCGCCCCGGCTGACCCGGGAACGACGAACCGCCGTCCATACCCGGCTGCGCCGGATACCCCGGGGACGCTCCCGCGCCACCGCCGAAAGTCCCGGAACCCGAAACTCCGCCCATCGTGTAGCTACCGCTCAGGGGGCTGCCAATCGAGTGGCCAGCCATGGCGCCGAACCGATCCGCCAGACAGTCACGCTCCGCTGCTGCACCGGCGCCGGGCAACGCGCCGTCGCCAGCCGCTTCCGCCGCCGCCCCGTCGCCCGAACCGCAGGCGCCCGCCGCCGAAACCGGATCGCCGCCGATCGCGTAGCCGCCGAACGTGCCCCGGAAACCCGGCACACGCGCAAACTCACCGGTGCGACCAACGCGCTCGGCAATGCCGTCGAGCGCACCCTCGGCCACCGTGCGACCGAAACGACCGAGCCACGACTGCGGCATCGGGTCGGAGTTGACAATCACGCCGGTCGCCTCGCCGTCCGCAATAACGCCGCCTTCCGCATCCGACAGCAGAATCGCAAAGGTCTCTCGGCCCTCGTCGTGCGAATCGTCCAGGGTCTCGATACGAATCTCCGCACGAACAACGCCCGGCGCAAACCGCGCAACCCCAGAGGCCTGCACAAAGTCCGAGCCGGACTCCGCGCTCCCGTAGTCCCCGCCCGAAGCCGGACGCCAGGACACGCTCACCTCACGCGCCGACGGCGCCGACAGCGTGAGCGCGAATACCAGGGTCTCCCCCTCGTCGGCGGAAGCATCGGCAATGGAAATCTCCGGCGTCCCGAACGGCGTCGCAAACACCCGGGGAGAGCGCTCGCCCGCACCGGAGGCATTCACCGCACGAATCCGGAACCGATACTTCACGCCGTTGTCCAGACCCGTCACCGTGTAGCTCGTGGTGGCCGCGCCGGAACCCGCCATATCCGTCCAGGCGCTCCACCTGGCCGTACCACGACGCACCCGCAGCTGCCAGTGAGTGATCGTGGAGTCCCCCGGATCGCTCCACGAAAGCGCCACCTCGCCGTCGCCCGCCTCGGCCTCAAAACCCTGCGGCTGTCCGGGCGCCGACGCAGGCGGCCCCGCCGAACCCGCCGGATCACGACTCCCCTCCGCGCCCCCCGGCGACATGGTCTTGTCGTCCTCGGTCACCGTGATCGTGACGCTGTCAATGCTCACCGAGTCGTAGCCGCCCCCGCTGGCCGTGTGGCTCAGCGTCACCGCCACGTCGTCCTCCATGTCGGCGTCCTCGAGAACCCACACCCGCACCAACTGCGGAATGTCCCAGTTCGACGTGGTGAACACAAGACGACCCCAGTTGCTGCCGTCGGAACCCTGACCCTGGGTGGTGAAGGTCACATCGCCCGATCTCCCCTCCGCAACCACCGTCACATCATCGCTCGGCGCCGCATCCAGCACCACCGTGTAGGTCGCCGTGCCGCCCTCGTCCACCGTCAGCGTCGTCGGCGTCACCGTCACTCCCTTGGGCGTCGTCACCACCGGCGGCGATCCCGATGCGCCGTCGTTGAGCGTACCCTCCGCCACAACATCATCGCCCAGCTTGTAGCCGTTCCAGGCGCTGTTGTCCACCAGCGTGATCGTGTAGCTCTCCGCACCCTCCGAAGCGGCCGTGTCGGAGCTGGTCGGGATCAATACCGTCCCGGTCGTGCCCCCCTCGCTGCCAAAGTCCGCATCGAAGAACTGCGTCAGGTCGCCGGGAATGTCGTCCGCGTCGAAATCGCTCGAACTCCGAGCCGAAAGCGTCAGTTCCACCGGCAACACGCCCGTCACTTCACGATCCGAAGTGACCGTCAGGCTGATGTCCGACCCCTCCGTCACCGCCGCCGGATCGTCCGCCAACGTCAGCGTCGCCGTGGTGTCCACCACCGTCACGGTGACATCGTCCGCCTCCACATCGGCGTAGTTGGTGCCCGGAGCGCTCACGTCGAGTCGAGTGGTCCAGCCGCGGTCGCCCTCATCGTCACTCACGACGGCATACTCGGTCACCCTCTGCGGCTCATCCCAGTTGTAGGGCTCGAACACCAGCTCGCCTATATCCCGGTCGTCAAGGCCCTCGACCACGGACGTGATCTCCACCGTGACCGTCCCGGTCGGCCTCGCTCCCGCCAGCACCACCGCAAACTTGGCCCCGCTGCCCTCGTTGATCGTCAACTCCGTCGGCGTCACCACCACTCGCGGAGCGTTCGCATCAAGCGGCGTCGCCGTCACTTCCGCCGACTCCGCCCCGTTGTTGGAACCCGCCACCGCACGAATCTGGAAGCGATATTCGCTGCCGTTGTCCAGACTCGACACCGTATGACTCGTGGTACCGGCGCTCGAACCGGAAATGTCGGACCACGAACCCCAGACCACGCCCACCTTGCCGTAACGCAACTGCCACACGGTGATGTTCTCGTTGCCCGGGTCGGTCCACGACAACGTCACCTGCGCATCGCCCGCGCTGGCAGACAAGCCTTCGGGCGCCGGAAGAGTCGGCGACGGCGACGGCTCGGTCACCGTCACTTCGACATCGTCGATGTTCAATGACGGGCCGTAGTTCGTGTCGCTGCTGGCCGATGCGTGCGTCAAGGTCGCGCTGTCGTTGGTCGTGTCCGAGTCGGTAGCCGCATTCACCGTCACCGTCTGCGCGGTCTTCCAGTTCGACGGCGTGAACGTCAACGGCGAACCCGTCACCGTCACATCGCCCGATTCGCCGCCCACTGTCACCGTCACGTCCGACGAGGGCTTCGTGTCCAGCTTCACCGTGTAGGTATTGCTGCCGCCCTCGGCAACCGTCACAGTGCTCGGCGTGATCGTCACCCCCGCCGTGTCGTCGTCGGTGATCGTGCCGGTCGCTTCGAGTCTCGTCCCGCCGCCGGCAAAGACCACGCGATGGTCATTCGTGCGGATGTTGTTCAACCGCAGCGTAAAGGTCTCATTGTCCTCATCCGCCTCATCGCCCAGAACATCCACCCTCACCGTCTGGCTCAGGGACGCGCCGGTCGCATCCGCCGCGAATACCACCTTCCGGTTCGCCTGAAAATGCCTGAAGTCCTTTCCGGGACCCGCCTCGGCCGTGCCCTCCCGGGCAACCGCGTCCACCTGAACCGGGTGACTCGGAGAACCGCTCAGCGTCACCGTGAAGTTCAGGGCCGTCCGCCCCGAGTCCCCTTCGACCACCTCCGCGTCCGCCACCGAAATCTCATGACCGGTCGCCGTGGCGTCATCATCGTCGGTGATCGTGCCGGTCGCTTCGAGTCTCGACTCGCCGCCGGCAAAGACCACGCGACTGTCGGCCGTGCGCAGGTTGTTCAACAGCAGCGTAAAGGTCTCGTTGTCCTCGTCCACCTCATCGCCCAGCACCTGCACCGCCACCGTCTTGCTCAAGGACGCGCCGGTCGCATTCGCCTCGAAGACAATCTTCCGATCCCTGAAACCGATGAAGTCCTGGCCAGGCCCCCAGCCTCCCTTGGCCGCATCGCCCGAATCCTTGGCCCAAGCCGTCGCCTTGATCTCAACCTGATGACTCGGCGAACCGCTCAACGTCACCGTGAAGTTCATGGCCGTCTTGTGAGAGTCGCCCTCCGTGACACTCGCATTCGCCACCGAAATGGTGTGGCCGGTGGAAGTCGTGTCGTCGTCGTCGGTGATCGTACCGGTCGCTTCGAGTCTCGACTCGCCGCCGGCAAAGGCCACGCGACTGTCGGTCGTGCGCAGGACGTTCAACCGCAGCGTAAAGGTCTCGTCGTCCTCTTCGACCTCGTCGCCCAGTATCTTCACCGTCACCGTCTTGCTCAGCGCCGCGCCGGTCGCGTTCGCCGCAAACACCAGTTTCCGTCTCTGGAAACCGATGAAGTCCCGGCCAGCCCCCTTGCCTCCCTTGGCCGTATCGCCCGAGCCCTTGGCCCACGCCGTCGCCTGAATCTCGACCTGATGACTCGGCGAACCGCTCAACGTCACCGTGAAGTTCATGTCCGTCTCGCCGGAGTCGCCCTCCATGACGCTCACGTCCGCCACCGAAATCGTCAGAGCCGCAGCCACGGTCTGCGTCACCGTCAACACCACATCCTTCGTGTCCGTGTTGCCGTTGCCGTCCGACGCCGTCACCGTCATCGTGTACGTGCCCGGCGCCGGCGTCGTGAAGGTGAGCTGCGCCGCATTCAGCGCCGTACCGTTCGGAATCGCCGGCGTCGTCTCGCCCGCCTTGCGCGTCCACGCGTACGTCACCGTGTCCCCGTCGCCGTCCGTCGCCGACGCCGTGATGTCCACATCCTCGCCCACCGTCACCGTCTGGGCCGTCAGCGACGCCAGCACCGGCGAAGCGTCGTCGTCCTCGATCGTGCCACTCGCCGTGGCCGGGTCCGGCAGCGTCGCGCCAACCGCATTGCTCAGCTTCAGCACCACCGTCTCGTCGGACTCGTCGGACTCGTCGCCGGTCACCGCAACCGTGACGGTCTGCGCCAGGGCCGCCCCGGTGCTGCCCGCGGCAAAGGTCAGCGTACCCGCCGTCAGGGCGGTGAAGTCCGTGCCCGAGGTCGCCGTCGAGGCGCCGCTGTCCACCGCGTAGCCCACCGTCACCTGCCGGCCGCTGGTCGCGCCCAGCGTCACCGTGAACACCATGTTCGTGCTGCCCGAATCGCCCTCCGTCACCGCCGCCGGCGCCGCGATCGACAAGGCCGGCGGGTCGTCGTTGTCGGTGATCGTGCCCGTCGCCGTCGCGTCGCCGAGCGTTACCCCGGACGACGGATCGGACAGCGTCACCGTGAACGTCTCGTCCGGCTCGTCCAGCGCGTCGTCCGTCACCGACACCGTGATCGTCGTGCTGCTCGCGTTCGCCGCGATCGTCGCCACAGTGGCCGTCGTCACCGCCGTGAAGTCCGAGCCCGCGGTCGCCGTGTCGCCGCTCTCCGCCGTCACCGTGTACTTGAACGTCACCTCCGAGGATGACGCCGGCGCAACCGTCACGGTGAACGTGAAGGCGCCGTCCTCGGCCGCCGTCACGTCCGCGACGCTCAGCGACACCGCCTGCGGAGTCGCCGTCACCACCGACGACTGCGCGCCGTTGCCGCCCACGTTTACCGCACGGATGCGGAAACTGTAGGCGCTGCCGTTCTCCAGACCCGACACCGTGTGGGTCGTCGTCTCCGCGTCCGAACTGGCGATCGCCGTCCACGAACCCCAGGCGGCGCTCCCCTTCTTCTGCTGCACTTCGTAGCGCGTGATCGATGCGTCCTCCGGATCGTCCCACGACAACGCCACCTGGGCGTTGCCGCCCGTCGCATCCAGACCCGACGGAGCAGCCGGCGCCGGCTGCGTCACCGTGAACGTCACATCCTCCGTGTCCGTGTTGCCGTTGCCGTCCGACGCCGTCACCGTCATCGTGTACGTGCCCGGCGCCGGCGTCGTGAAGGTGAGCTGCGCCGCATTCAGCGCCGTACCGTTCGGAATCGCCGGCGTCGTCTCGCCCGCCTTGCGCGTCCACGCGTACGTCACCGTGTCCCCGTCGCCGTCCGTCGCCGACGCCGTGATGTCCACATCCTCGCCCACCGTCACCGTCTGGGCCGTCAGCGACGCCAGCACCGGCGAAGCGTCGTCGTCCTCGATCGTGCCACTCGCCGTGGCCGGGTCCGGCAGCGTCGCGCCGACCGCATCGCTCAGCTTCAGCACCACCGTCTCGTCCGCCTCGTCCAACTCATCCCCCGTCACCGACACCGTCACCGTCTGCGCCAGGGCCGCCCCGGTACTGCCCGCGGCAAAGGTCAGCGTGCCACCCGCCAGGGCCGTGAAGTCCGTCCCCGAGGTCGCCGTCGAAGTGCTGTCCACCGCGTAGTCCACCGTCACCTGCCGGCCGCTGGTCGCACCCAGCGTCACCGTGAACACCATGTCCGTGCTGCCCGAATCGCCCTCCGTCACCGCCGCCGGCGCCGCAATCGACAGGGCCGGCGGATCGTCGTTGTCGGTGATCGTGCCCGTTGCGGTGGCGTCGGACAGCGTCACCCCGGACGACGGATCCGACAGCGTCACCGTGAACGTCTCGTCCGGCTCGTCCACGGCGTCGTCCGTCACCGACACCGTGATCGTCGCGCTGCTCGCGTTCGCCGCGATCGTCGCTGACGTCGCCGTCGTCACTGCCGTGAAGTCCGCGCCCGCCGTCGCCGTGTCCCCGCTCGCCGCCGTCACCGTGTACTTGAAGCTGATCCCCGAGGCGGGCGCCGGCGCCGCCGTCACCGTGAACGCGAACGTGCCGTCCTCCGCCGCCGTCACGTCCGCGATGCTCAGAGCCGGCGGTATCGGCGTCGCCTTCACATGGTCCGACCACGAAGACTGCGCGCTGCCCGCACGCGCGAACATCCGGAACGTGTACTCCGTGCCGTTCGTCAGACCCGACACCACCGTGCTCGTCGTGCTGCCCCCCGTCACGGTCTGCGTCGACGTCCAGCTCGTGCCGCCGTCGCTGCTCGACTGGTAGCCCCACGCCGTCACGCCCGAACCCGGCTGCGAAGGCCAGCTCAGCGTCACCTGGCCGTCGCCCGCCGTCGCCGTCACCACCGGCTTCACCAGCACCAGGGGCGTCGCCGTCACCACCGGCGACGGCACACCCAAGCCGCCGCTGTTCTTCGCGCGGATACGGAAACGGTACGTGCTGCCGTTGTCCAGACTCGTCACCGTGTGACTCGTCGTGCTCGCGTCCGAACCCGAGATCGGTGTCCACGAACCCCAGGTCTCACCCTGCTTGCTGTAGCGCAACTGCCAGACGCTGATGCTCGCGTCCTCCGGATCGTCCCACGTCAACTCCACCCGGGCGTTGCCGGGACTCGCACTGAAGTTCGTCGGCGCCGCCGGCGCCGGCGGCTGCGGCGTCGCCTTCACGAAGTCCGACCACGCCGACTGCACGCCCGGACCCACCGCCGCGAACATCCGGAACGTGTACTCCGTGTCGTTCGTCAGACCCGTCACCACCGTGCTCGTCGCGCTCGCGCCCGTCACCGTCTGCGACGCGCTCCACGTCGAACCGCCGTCGCTGCTGTACTGGTACGTCCAGGTCGCGATCGCTATCCCCGGCTGCAACCGCCAGCCCAGCGTCACCTGACCGTCGCCAGCCGTCGCCGTCAGCACCGGCTTCGCAGGATTCGCCTGCGGCGTCGCCGTCACCACCGACGACTGCGCGCCGTCGCCGCTGGGGTTCACCGCGCGGATGCGGAAACTGTACGCGCTGCCGTTCTCCAGACCCGACACCGTGTGGTCCGTCGTCTCCGCGTCCGAATCGGCAATCGCCGTCCACGAACCCCAGGCGTTGCTCCCCTCCTTCTGCTGCAGCTCGTAACCCGTGATCGAAGCGTCCTCCGGATCGTCCCACGACAGAGCCGCCTGGGCGTTCCCTGCCGTCGCCTCGAAACCCGACGGCGCCGACGGCAGCGAATCGTCGTCCGTGATCGTGCCCGCCGCCGCCGCATCGGAAATCGTCACTCCGGTAGACGGCGACGACAGCGTCACCGTGAACGTCTCGTCGCCCTCCACCAGGACATCGTCCGTCAACGACACCGTGATCGTCGCGCTGGTCGCCGACGCCGCGATCGTCGCCTCGGTCGCCGTCAACACCCCGGTGAAGTCCGTACCCGCAGTCGCCGTGTCCCCGCTCTCCGCCGTCACCGTGTACCGGAACGTGATCGGCGAACTCGGCGCCGGAGTCGCCGTCACCGTGAACGACATCGTCCCCGCAGCCTCCGCCGCCGTCGCATCCGCGATGCTCAGCGAAACCGCGGTCGTTGTCGCCGCCGTCGGCGTCGCCGTGATCCCGGCGGCAGCCTTGCCGAACTCACTCAGGGTCTCCGCCCGAACCTGGAACGTGTACTTCGTACCGTTCTTCAGACCCGTCACCGTGTGGCTCGTCGTGCTCGCGTCGCCGGAAACAGCCTGCCAGTTGCCGTACGCGCCGGCGCCCGCTTTCTGACGGTAGTTCCAGCGGCGGATGCGGTCGTCATCCGAACTGTCCCACGACAGCGTCACCCGACCGTCACCCGATGTCGCCGTGAAACCCGTCGGCGCCTCGGGCGGACCCCGTACCGGCGTCGCCGTCACCTCCGACGACGCACCCTTGCCGCCGGCGTTCTCCGCCCGAACCTGGAACGTGTACTCCGTGCCGTTCACAAGACCCGTCACCGTGTGGCTCGTCGTCCCCGCGCCGGAACCGTCGATCGCCGTCCAATCGCCGTATGCGCCCCCATCCGGCTTCAGACGGTACTCCCAGCCGGTGATCGTCCTGTCCCCCTGATCACGCCACCGCAACGCCACCTGACTGTCGCCGTCACTCGTCGCCAGGCCCTGCGGAGCCCCGGGCGGCGTCAGCGGCGTCGCCGACACCCGCGACGACCAGTGGCCGCCCACGGTACCGAACGCGCGCACCTGGAAGTGATAGGCGGAACTGTTCGTCAGGCCCGTCACCACCACGCTCGTCGTCTCCGCATCGGAACCGGACACGTCCATCGCCGCGCCCCAGGCGCTCGCGCCGGCCAGCTTCCTGCGGTACTGCCACTTCGTGATCGAAGCGTTGCCCGGGTCCGCCCACGACAGCGTCACCTGACCGTTGCCCGCCTTCGCGCCCACCCCCGTCGGCCTCGCGAACGGCTCGGCGCTCGGCGTCGCGCTCAGGCCCGTCGAAGCCGGACCCGCGCCCTGGTCGTTCACTGCCCGCACCTGGAACGTGTACGGCGTACCGTTCGTCAGACCGGTGAACACATGACTCGTCGTCTCCGCATCGGAACCCGAGATGTTCGTCCATGCAGCAGGCCAGGCGCCGGCGCTGTCCAGCTTCCGCCGCGACTGCCACTTCGTGACGCTCGGGTCCCCGAGGGCGCGCCAGATCACCCGCACCTGACCGTCGCCCGGCTCGCTGGACGTCAGCTCCGGCTGCAAGGGAACACCCGCTGTCGGCGTCGCCGTCACTGCCGAAGAGGCCGCGCTGGCGGCGCTGCCGCTCCTTGAGCGAATCTGGAACGAGTACTCCGTACCGTTGCTCAACCCCGGCGCCGAGTAGCTGGTCGTGGTCGCCCCGGAACCGCTCATCGCCGTCCACTCGCCGTAGTTCCCGCCGTCAGGCTTCTGACGGTACTCCCAGCCCGTCAGCGTCGGATTCGCCGCGGCCGTCCAGCTCAGCTTCACGTGCCGGTTGCCCGCCGCCGCCTGCAGACCCGCCGGCGGCGCCAGCGGACCGAACCAGATGTGAGCGACCACCGATTCCGGACCCGCCTTCGCCCCGTTGAGCGCGCGCACCCGCACGTTGCGCAATCCCGTCAACGGCGGAAGGCCCGGCGGCGACAGGTTGAACGCCCTGAAGACCGTCTGCGGCTGATCGCTGTTGGACAGGGCCAGATTCCCCAGGGCAACCCAGGACACGTCGCTCCACTCCTGGGCGGCGGTCTTGACCTGCATCTCCGCCTTCGGAACCGGCCCGCAGTTGGCCGGCACGCTCACCGTCAAGAACAGTATTCTCCGATTCCGCTGGCTCAACGACGAAATCGCAATCCTGCACGGCGCCGCGGTCGACGGCGTCGTGTCCGTCACCGTCACCGACACATCCTCGATGCTCAGCGATGAACCGTAGTTCGTGTCCGTGCTCGACGCCGCGTGCGTCAGCGTCGCCGCGTCGTTCGTCGTGTCCGTATCAGACCCGGCGTTCACCGTCACCGTCTGCGCCGTGCCGTAGTTCGACGGCGTGAACGTCAACGGCGAACCCGTAACCGTCACCTCGCCCGACTCGCCGCCCACTGTCACCGTCACGTCCGCCGTCGGCTCCGTGTCCAGCTTCACCGTGTAGCTGCCGTTGCTGCCTTCATTCACCGTCAGCGACGTCGGCGAGACCGTCACGCCCGCCGTGTCGTCGTCCGTGATCGTGCCTGTCGCGGTGGCCGGGTTCGGCAGGGTCGCGCCAACCGCATTGCTCAGCTTCAGCACCACCGTCTCGTCCGCCTCGTCGATCTCGTCGCCGGTCACCGCAACCGTGACGGTCTGCGCCAGGGCGGACCCGGTGCTGCCGGCGGCAAAGGTCAGGGCGCCCGACGCCAGGGCGGTGAAGTCCGTGCCCGAGGTCGCCGTCGAGGCGCCGCTGTCCACCGCGTAGCCCACCGTCACCTGCCGGCCGCTGGTCGCGCCCAGCGTCACCGTGAACACCATGTTCGTGCTGCCCGAATCGCCTTCCGCAACCGCCGCCGGCGCCGCGATCGACAGCGCCGGCGGATCGTCGTTGTCGGTGATCGTGCCCGTCGCCGTCGCATCGGAGATCGTCACACCGGCGGACGGCTCCGACAGCGTCACCGTGAACGTCTCGTCGGCCTCGTCCAGCGCGTCGTCCGTCACCGACACCGTGATCGTCGTGCTGCTCGCGTTCGCCGCGATCGTCGCCGCTGTCGCCGTCGCCACCGCCGTGAAGTCCGTATCCGCCGTCGCCGTGTCGCCGCTCTCCGCCGTCACCGTGTACTTGAACGTCACCTCCGAGGACGGCGCCGGAGCGGCCGTCACGGTGAACGCGAACGTGCCGTCTTCCGCCGCCGTCACGTCCGCGATGCTCAGCGACACCGTGCCCGGCGGCAGTGTGCCGTCACTCAGCGAGCCGGAGGTCACCTTGCGAGCGCCGAGCGCATAGCCGCTCCTGTCGTTCAGGGTGATCGTGAAGGTCTCGGTCTCCTCATCCTCCGAGTCCGCGCTGGTCGGAATCGTCACCGTGCCCGTCGTGCTGGCGGTCTCGCCGAAGGACGCGGTGAAATCCCGTGGACCCAGTGTGCCCGGAATGTCGTCCGCGTCGAAACCGCTCGAACCAACGTCCGAAAGCGTCAGGCTCACCGTCAGATCGCCCGTCAGCGCGCGGTCCGACGTCACCGTCAGACTGATATCCGTCCCCTCCGTCACGTCCGCCGAGGGAGCCAGCAGCTGCAGCGTCGGCGTCGTGTCCGTCACCGTCACCGAGACATCGTCGATGCCCAGCGACGAGCCGTAGTTCGTGTCGCTGCTGGCCGACGTGTGGGTCAGCGTCGCCATGTCGTCCGTCGTGTCCTCGTCGGCGCCGGCGCTCACCGTCACGGTCTGCGCCGTGCCGAAGTTCAACGGCGTGAACGTCAGCGAAGACGGGTCCACCGTCACCTCGCCCGATTCGCCGCCCGCCGTCACTGTCACGTTCGCCGACGGCGCCGTGTCCAGCTTCACCGTGTACTCGCCGCTGCCGCCTTCGTCGATCCTCAGCCAGGTCGGCGAGATCGTCACGCCGTGGGAACGCGCCTCCGTCACCGTCACTGCAATCGTCCCCGCGGGATCGAGCAGCGCCAGCGCCGGGAAGCGCACGGCGTGCTCGATGGCGGCGCTGCCGGCGGCAACGCCCGTGATCGTCACCGGCTGCGCGGTCCGGGCGTCGGCCCGAGTGAACGTCAGCGAGGACGGGCTTGTCCGCACACCACTGCCGCTCTTCAGCGTCACCTCCGCCGTCCGGTCCAGGTACGGCAGCGCCGCGGCGCTCAGCCTCACGCCATAGGTGATGCTGGCGCCCTGCGCCACGCTGGCGTTGTAGACAACACTGGCGCTGCCCGTCCTCGTGATCCCGCCGCCGCTGAACTCCAGCCCCAGGTTGTCGGTGTTGACGACGCTCACCTCCGCCAGCTCCGACCACGGACCGAAGGTCTCCTTCTCGCCTCCGCCAAACTCCGGCCGGATCGGGACGGTTGTCACCGCCCGGACCTGATACTGACCCACGCCCCCGTGCAACGTGGTCCTCTTGTTCAGGGTGACGGATCGGGTCGACGCCGTGCTGTTCCTGACATCGAACGGGTTCCAGCCGCGCCAGCTTCGCTCCTTGTTCTTGAACCGGTACTGCCACTTGTCGATCTCGGAGTCGGCCCGGGCGGTCCACCGCAGCGTGATCGCGTCCTCCGCCGCCGTGATGCGCAGCGAGGTCGGCCTGGCGATGCCCTCGTCGTCGTCGCCGATCGTTCCGGTCGCGCTGGCGTCCGTGATCGTCACGCCGGACGATGGCTCGGACAGCGTCACCGTGAACGTCTCGTCGCCCTCGACCTCGGTGTCCTGGAGGAGCGACACGATGATCGTCGTGCTCGTCGCGTTCGCCGCGATCGTCGCCGTTGCCGCCGTCGTCACCGCCGTGAAGTCCGAGCCCGCGGTCGCGGTGTCGCCGCTCTCCGCCGTCACCGTGTACTTGAACGTGATCGGCGAGGACGGCGCCGGATCCGCCATCACCGTGAACGACATCATTTCGCCCTCCGCAGCCTCCATGTCCCCGATGATCAGCGCGATCGCACCGGTGCCCAGGGCCGGCGTGCCATCGTTCAGCGTGCCGTCGGCCGTGTTGTTGTCCTCGTCGACCGCGTAGCCGGCGCCCTCGTTCAGGGTGATCCGGTAGGTCTCCTGGCCCTCCGTGCTGTAATCCGTGCGGGTCGGGATCGTCACCGTGCCTGTTGTGCTCAAGGCGGCGCCGAAGGACGCGATGAAGTTGCGCGGACCCAGGGCGCCCCGAATGTCGTCCGCGTCGAAACCGCTCGTGTCACGGTCCTCCAGCGTCAGGCTCACCGCCAGACCGCCCGCCAGCGCCTTGTCCGACGTCACTGTCAGGCGGATCGCCGCCCCCTCGGTCACGGTCGCCGGAACGTGAGTCAGGGACAGCGTCGGCGTCGTGTCCGTCACCGTCACCGATACGGACGGGGCCGTGTTCACACTGCCGTATCCGGTCACGGAGTGACTCACCGTGACGCTCTCGTCGTCCGTATCGCCATCCGGCGGCGCCGTGACCGTCACCATCCGGGGCCTGTCCCAGTTGGCGCGGGTGAAGGTCAGCGGGCCGGACACCGTCGCTCCGGCGGCGTCGGTGCCCGGCGTGACCGTCACATCGCCCGCCGGCCGGGAGTTCAGCACCACGGTGTAGTTGGCGGTGCTGCTTTCCGTCACCGTCAGCTCGGAGACGGAAACCGTCACGCCCGGGGGGGCGGGCGCCGGATCGTCGTCGTCCGTGATCGTCCCCGTCGCCGTCGCGGTAGCGATGCTGGCGTTGGTCGCGTTCGACAGCTTCAGCACCACCGTCTCGTCGTCCTCGTCCCGCTCGTCGCCCGTCACCGACACCGTGATCGTCTTGCTGGTGTCGCCCGCCGCAAACGTCAGCGTGCCGGCGCCGCCCGTGAAGTCGGTGCTCGCCGTCGCCGTCGAAGTCGCATCCACCGCGTAGTCCACTGTAACCGCCCGGCCGCTGGCCGCGTCCAGCGTGACCGTGAAGATCATGTCGGTGCTGCCGCTGTCGCCTTCCGTCACCGCCGCCGGCGCCGCGATCGACAGAGCCGGCGAGGGGTCGTCGTCCGTGATCGTCACCGTCGCCGTCGCGGTAGCGATGCTGGCGTTGGTCGCGTTCGACAGCTTCAGCACCACCGTCTCGCCGTCCTCGTCCAACTCGTCGCCCGTCACCGACACCGTGATCGTCTTGCTGGTGTCGCCCGCCGCGAACGTCAGCGTGCCGGCGCCGCCCGTGAAGTCGGTGCTCGCCGTTGCCGTCGAAGTCGCATCCACCGCGTAGTCCACTGTCACCGCCCGGCCGCTGGCCGCGTCCAGCGTGACCGTGAAGGTCATGTCGGTGCTGCCGCTGTCGCCTTCCGTCACCGCCGCCGGCGCCGCGATCGACAGGGCCGGCGAGGGGTCGTCGTCCGTGATCGTCACCGTCGTCTCGACGTCGGCCAGCGCGAATCCGGCCGGCAGCGTGGCCGAGGCTGGAGCGATGGACACCGTGAACGTCTCGTCGTCCTCGTCCAGATCGTCGTCCGTGATCGGTACCTCGATGTCCTTCTTCGTCTCGGAGGCCGAGAATGTCACCGAGGTCACCGCGTCGTTGTCGTAGTCGCCCTCCGATGGATCGTTGGCGCCCGTCGCGCTCGTGCCGCCGTATGTCACGTTGAACGTCACCTGTTCGCCGAACGCCTCCGAAACCGAGGCCCGTACCGTCGCGCTGCTGTCAGTTCCCTCCGTCACCGACAGCGTCGAGGGCAACGACACCGTCGCCGCCGCGGACACCGTGATCGTCACGTTCTCGGTGTCCGTGTTGCCGTTGCCGTCCGACGCCGTCACCGTCATCGTGTACGTGCCCACCGCCGGCGGCCTGAACATCAGCCGCGCCACATCCAGATCCGTGCTCTGCTGAATCGCCGGCAAAGTCTCGCCCGCCTTGCGCGTCCACAGGTACGTCACCGTGTCCCCGTCGCCGTCCGTCGCCGACGCCGTGATGTCCACCGTCTGGCCCAGCCTGATCGTCACGTCCACGATCTCCGCCAGCACCGGAGATTCGTCGTCGTCCGTGATCGTCCCGCTCGCCGTCGCCGCCGCCGTCGGGATGCTGGCGTTTCCCTCGTTCGACAGCTTGAGCACCACCGTCTCGTCGTCCTCGTCCCGCTCGTCGCCCGTCACCGACACCGTGATCGTCTTGCTGGTGTCGCCCGCCGCAAACGTCAGCGTGCCGGCGCCGCCCGTGAAGTCGGTGCTCGCCGTCGCCGTCGAAGTCGCATCCACCGCGTAGTCCACTGTAACCGCCCGGCCGCTGGCCGCGTCCAGCGTGACCGTGAAGATCATGTCGGTGCTGCCGCTGTCGCCTTCCGTCACCGCCGCCGGCGCCGCGATCGACAGAGCCGGAGGCTCGTCGTTGTCGGTGATCGTGCCCGTTGCGGTGGCGTCAGAGAGCGTCACCCCGGAGGACGGCTCCGACAGCGTCACCGTGAACGTCTCGTCCGATTCGTCGAGGGCGTCGTCCGTCACCGACACCGTGATCGTCGTGCTGCTCGCGTTCGCCGCGATGGTCGCCGCGGTGGCCGTCGTCACCGCCGTGAAGTCCGTGTCCGCCGTCGCCGTGTCGCCGCTCTCCGCGGTCACCGTGTACTTGAACGTCACCTGCGAGGACGGGGCCGGAGCCGCCGTCACCGTGAACGCGAACGTGCCGTCCTCCGCCGCCGTCACGTCCGCGATGCTCAGCGCGGGGGACTGCAGCGGGTCGTTCAGCGTGCCGGCGGCGGTCTTGTCGGCGCCGAGCGCGTAGCCGGTCCCGTCGTTCAGCGTGATCGTGTAGGTCTCCGCGCCCTCCGTATCCGAGTCCGCGCTGGTCGGGATCGTCACCGTACCCGTCGTGCCGGCGCTGTTGCCGAACGACGCGGTGAAGTTCCGCGGACCCAGCGTGCCCGGGATGTCGTCCGCGTCGAAACCGCTCGATCCACGGTCCGCAAGCGTCAGGCTCACCGTCAGATCGCCCGTCAGCGCGCGGTCCGACGTCACCGTCAGGCTGATGTCCGATCCCTCCGTCACCGCTGCCGGGTCCGTCGATAGCTGCAGCGTCGGCGTCGTGTCGGTCACCGTCACCGAGACATCGTCGATGTCCAGGGAGGCGCCGTAGTCCGTGTCGGTGCTGGCCGCCGCATGCGTCAGCATCGCCGTGTCGTCGGTCGTGTCCTCGTCGGCGCCGGCGTTGACCGTCACCGTCTGCGGCGTGCCGAAGTTCGACGGCGTGAACGTCAGGGGCGAACCCGTCACCGTCACCTCGCCCGACTCGCCGCCCACCGTCACCGTCACGTCCGCCGACGGCGCCGTGTCCAGCTTCACCGTGTACTCGCCGCTGGCGCCTTCCACGACCGTCAGCTCGGTCGGCGAGATCGTCACGCCGGGGGTGGGGGCCGCGCCGACCGTCACCGCCACCGTGCCCGCGTCGGGAACCGCGTCGGCGCTGGCGCCGGTCACCCGGAACGAGTGGTTGAGGGTCGCCGTGCCGGCCTCCACGCCGGTCACCGTCACATCCTGTGGGGTGATCCAGTCCGAGCTCGTGAACGTCAGGGAAGCCGGGTCCACCGTCGCCTTGCCCGTGGCGTTGCTCGTGATCGACACCGTGCCCGCCGCATAGGGCTTGGTCAGCCGGACCGTGTAGGTGGCGTCCTCGCCCGGCGCCACCGTGACCGGAACACCGGTGAACTTGAGAGCGGTATTCGCGTCGTCGACGTCGCTGAGGGTGACCGTCGCCGTGTTCGACCAGGGACCTGGTCTCGCCGAGACCGAGGCGCCGGAGGAACCGGTCGGCCGGATCTGAATCTCCACGATCCCGCCGTGCGGAATGAGATCCGACATGTTCGTCGAGACGGTCCGCGAATCGCCTCCGGTGGTTGTGTGGCGGACGAATCCGTTCCAGTCCTGTCTTCCTTTCAGCCGGTACTGGCTTTCCCACCCGCTGACACGTTCGGCGCCCTCGACCAGCCGGTCGGGGGCACTGCTCTTGACGGTCCAGTTCAAGGTCACGGCGCCGCGCGGTCCGGCTGTGGCGGTGAGGGTGACGGGCTCGACGATCGTCGGCATCGCCCGCACCACCGAAGATTCGGCGCCGTTGCCGGCGTCGTTCACCGCCCGGATCCGGAAGCGGTACTCGGCGCCGTTGGTCAGACCCGACACCGTGTGGTTCACGGTGTCGGCATCCGAATTGGCGATGTCTGCCCATCTGCCCCAGCGACTTCCTTCACGCTGCCGCAACTGATACCCGGTGATGGAATCGTCGTCCGGGTCGTCCCAGGACAACGTCACCTGGGTGTTGCCCGGGGTCGCCTCCAGACCGGTCGGCGCGGCGGGCCTGGTGGCGGCAGCGACCGTCACCGCCACCGCGCCGGCGTTCGGAATCGCATCCGCCGCAGCGCCGGTCAGACGGAAGGCGTGGCCGATCATCGCGCTGCCGGCCTTGACGCCGGTCACCGTCACGTCCTGCGCCACGTTGTAGTTCTGCGCCGTGAAGGTCAGGCTGGGCGGATTGACCGTCGCCGTCGCCGTGTCCGAACTCGTGATCCTGAGCGTGCCCGCAAACGCCTCGGTCAGGGCCACCGTGTAGGTCTTGCTGGAACCCGGCGCCACCGCCACCGGCGCACCGGTCAGTGTCAGCGCCGCCAACTCGCTGTTCTGCAGCGTAACTTCCCGAACGTTCGACCAGGGACCATGCGAACCGCCGCCGACCGAGGCCCGTACCCGCCACTCGACCGTCGCGCCATCCGGGTAATCGCTCACCACGGTGACCGCCATGGTGCGCCGGGTGTTGCCTCCGCCCACACTGGGGCTGGCGTTCGAGTAGTCGTCCCAATCGCTGTCGCCAGCGCCCTTCAGCCGGTGCCCCGCCTCCCAGTAGACACTCTGGGTGACGCCGCCGATGAAATCGCCCGGATCCGTGCCGGCGTGCGTCCAGGTGAGCGTGACCACGGCGGCGCTCGACGAAGTGACCCCGGTCAGTACCGGCGCCGTCACGGCCGCTACCACCGTGATCGTCACCTCCTCGGTGTCCGTGTTGCCGTTGCCGTCCGAGGCCGTCACCGTGTACGTATAGGCGCCGAGCGCGGGCGGCGTGAACGTCAGGCGCGCCATGTTCTCCGCCGTGCCGTCCGGCAGCGCCGGCGTCGTCTCGCCCGCCTTGCGCGTCCAGGCGAACGTCACCGTGTCCCCGTCCTCGTCCGTGGCGGATGCCGTGATGTCCACGGCCTCGCCCAGCGTGATCCTCTGGTCCTTGATCTCCTTCAGTACCGGAGAGTGGTCGTCGTCGGTGATCGTGCCCGTTGCGGTGGCGTCGCCCAGGAGCACGCCGGCGGACTGCCCCGACAGCGTCACCGTGAAGGTCTCGTCGTCCTCGTCGAGGGCGTCGTCCGCCACCGTCACCGCGATCGTCGCCGTGGTCGCGCTCGCCGCGATGGTCAACTCGGTCGCCGTCGCCACCGCCGTGAAGTCCGTGTCCGCCGTCGCCGTGTTGCCGCTCTCCGCCGTCACCGTGTAGCTGAACGTGATCGGCGCGGCCGGCGCCGGGTCCGCTGTCACCGTGAACGACATCGTGCCCGCGTTCTCCAGCGCCGTCACGTCCGCGATGCTCAGCGAAACAGGCTTCTCCGGCGTCGCCGTGACCTCGGCCGAGGCCGCGCCGTCGCCCGCTCCATTCACCGCGCGCACCTTGAAGCCATAGAGCGTGTCGTTGGTCAGACCCGTCACCGTGTGGCTCGTGGTCTCGGCGTCCGAATTGGAGATCGCCGTCCAGGCGCCGTAGCTGCCGGCGGCGCCTTCCTTCTGCTGGAACTCCCAGCCGGTGATGCTGGCATTGACCGGATCGGTCCACGACAGCTCCACCTGCGCGTCACCCGCTGTCGCCGTCAGGCCCGCCGGCGCCGCGGGTGTGGCGACCACCGTCACCGCCACCGTGCCGGCGTTCGGAATCGCATCCGCCGCAGCGCCGGTGAGACGGAAGGCATGGCCGGTGGTGGCGCTGCCGGCCTTGACGCCGGTCACCGTCACGTCCTGCGCCACGTTGTAGTTCTGCGCCGTGAAGGTCAGGCTGGGCGGATTGACCGTCGCCGTCGCCGTGTCCGAACTCGTGATCCTGAGCGTGCCCGCAAACGCCTCGGTCAGGGCCACCGTGTAGGTCTTGCTGGAACCCGGCGCCACCGCCACCGGCGCACCGGTCAGTGTCAGCGCCGCCAACTCGCTGTTCTGCAGCGTAACTTCCCGAACGTTCGACCAGGGACCATGCGAACCGCCGCCGACCGAGGCCCGTACCCGCCACTCGACCGTCGCGCCATCCGGGTAATCGCTCACCACGGTGACCGCCATGGTGCGCCGGTCATTGCCTCCGCCCACGGCGGGGCTGGGGTTCGAGTAGTCGTCCCAGTCGCTGTCGCCGGCGCCCTTCAGCCGGTGCTCCGCCTCCCAGTAGATCTGCGGAGCGCCGCCGGGGTCGCCGATGAAATCGCCCGGGGCCGTGCCGGAATGCGTCCAGGTGAGCGTGACCACGGCGGCGCTCGACGAAGTGGCGCCGGTCAGCACCGGCGGCAGCGCACCGTTCGGCGTCTCCGTGACCTCGGCGGAGGCCGCGCCGTCGCCCGCCAGATTCACCGCCCGCACCTTGAAGCCATAGAGCGTACCGTTGGTCAGACCCGTCACCGTGTGTCTCGTGGTCTCGGCGTCGGAATTGGAAATCGCTGTCCAGGCGCCGTAGCTGCCGGCGGCGCCTTCCTTCTGCTGGAACTCCCAACCGGTGATGCTGGCATCGCCCGGATCGGTCCACGACAGCGTCACCCGACCGTTGCCCGGCGTAGCCGTCAAGTCAGCCGGCGCCGCCGGCTGACCGACCACCGTCACCGCCACCGTGCCGGCGTTCGCAATCGCGTCCGCTGTGGCGCCGGTCAGACGGAAGGCGTGATTGATCGTTGCGCTGCCGACATCGACGCCGGTCACCGTGACCGCCTGCCCGGTACTGTAGTTAACCGCCGTGAACGTCAGGCTGGGCGGACTGACCGTCGCCTTCGACGTGTCCGAACTCGCGATGCTGAGCGTGCCCGCGAACGCCTTGGTCAGGGCCACCGTGTAGGTCGCGCTGGCGTTGTCGCCGCTGGACGCCACCGCCACCGGCGCCCCGGTCAGTGTCAGCGCCGCCAACTCGCTGTTCTGCAGCGTAACTTCCCGAACGTTCGACCAGGGACCATGCGAACCGCCGCCGACCGAGGCCCGCACCCGCCACTCGACCGTCGCGCCATCCGGGTAATCGCTCACCACGGTGACCGCCATGGTGCGCCGGGTGTTGCCTCCGCCCACACTGGGGCTGGCGTTCGAGTAGTCGTCCCAATCGCTGTCGCCAGCGCCCTTCAGCCGGTGCTCCGCCTCCCAGTAGATCTGCGGAGCGCCGCCGGGGTCGCCGATGAAATCGCCCGGGGCCGTGCCGGAATGCGTCCAGGTGAGCGTGACCACGGCGGCGCTCGACGAAGTGGCGCCGGTCAGTACCGGCGGCGTCACGGCCGCCACCACCCGGATCGTCACCTCCTCGGTGTCCGTGTTGCCGTTGCCGTCCGAGGCCGTCACCGTGTATGTATAGGTACCGACATCGGGCGGCGTGAACGTCAGGCGCGCCATGTTCTCCGCCGTGCCGTCCGGCAGCGCCGGCGTCGTCTCGCCCGCCTTGCGCGTCCAGGCGAACGTCACCGTGTCCCCGTCCTCGTCCGTGGCGGATGCCGTGATGTCCACGGCCTCGCCCAGCGTGATCCTCTGGTCCGCAATCTCCGCCAGCACCGGAGAGGCATCGTCGTCGGTGATCGTGCCCGTCGCCGTGGCGTCGCCCAGGAGCACGCCGGCGGACTGCCCCGACAGCGTCACCGTGAAGGTCTCGTTGTCCTCGTCGAGGGCGTCGTCCGTCACCGTCACCGCGATCGTCGCCGTGGTCGCGCTCGCCGCGATGGTCAACTCGGTCGCCGTCGCCACCTCCGTGAAGTCCGCGCCCGCCGTCGCCGTGTTGCCGCTCTCCGCCGTCACCGTGTAGCTGAACGTGATCGGCGCGGCCGGCGCCGGGTCCGCTGTCACCGTGAACGACATCGTGCCCGCGTTCTCCAGCGCCGTCACGTCCGCGATGCTCAGCGAAACAGGCTTCTTCGGCGTCGCCGTCACTTCGGCCGAGGCCGCGCCGTCGCCCGCTCCATTCACCGCGCGCACCTTGAAGCCATAGAGCGTGTCGTTGGTCAGACCCGTCACCGTGTGGCTCGTGGTCTCGGCGTCCGAATTGGAGATCGCCGTCCAGGCGCCGTAGCTGCCGGCGGCGCCTTCCTTCTGCTGGAACTCCCAGCCGGTGATGCTGGCATTGCCCGGGTCGGTCCACGACAGCTCCACCTGCACGTCACCCGCTGTCGCCGTCAGGCCCGCCGGCGCCGCGGGTGTGGCGACCACCGTCACCGCCACCGCGCCGGCGTTCGGAATCGCATCCGCCGCAGCGCCGGTCAGACGGAAGGCGTGGCCGATCATCGCGCTGCCGGCCTTGACGCCGGTCACCGTCACGTCCTGCGCCACGTTGTAGTTCTGCGCCGTGAAGGTCAGGCTGGGCGGATTGACCGTCGCCGTCGCCGTGTCCGAACTCGTGATCCTGAGCGTGCCCGCAAACGCCTCGGTCAGGGCCACCGTGTAGGTCTTGCTGGAACCCGGCGCCACCGCCACCGGCGCACCGGTCAGTGTCAGCGCCGCCAACTCGCTGTTCTGCAGCGTAACTTCCCGAACGTTCGACCAGGGACCATGCGAACCGCCGCCGACCGAGGCCCGTACCCGCCACTCGACCGTCGCGCCATCCGGGTAATCGCTCACCACGGTGACCGCCATGGTGCGCCGGGTGTTGCCTCCGCCCACACTGGGGCTGGCGTTCGAGTAGTCGTCCCAATCGCTGTCGCCGGCGCCCTTCAGCCGGTGCTCCGCCTCCCAGTAGATCTGCGGAGCGCCGCCGGGGTCGCCGATGAAATCGCCCGGGGCCGTGCCGGAATGCGTCCAGGTGAGCGTGACCACGGCGGCGCTCGACGAAGTGGCGCCGGTCAGTACCGGCGGCGTCACGGCCGCCACCACCCGGATCGTCACCTCCTCGGTGTCCGTGTTGCCGTTGCCGTCCGAGGCCGTCACCGTGTACGTATAGGTACCGACATCGGGCGGCGTGAACGTCAGGCGCGCCACGTTCTCCGCCGTGCCGTTCGGCAGCGCCGGCGTCGTCTCGCCCGCCTTGCGCGTCCAGACGTAGGTCACCGTGTCCCCGTCCTCGTCCGTGGCGGATGCCGTGATGTCCACGGCCTCGCCCAGCGTGATCCTCTGGTCCGCAATCTCCGCCAGCACCGGAGAGGCGTCGTCGTCGGCGATGGTCACCGTCGTCGCGAGGTTGCCGGGCGCGAAGCCGGCCGGCAGGGAGGCGCCCTCCGGCAGCGCGACGGTGACCGTGAAGGTCTCGTCGTCCTCGTCGAGGTCGTCGTCGGTGATCGGGACCGCGATGCCCTTCGTCGTCTCGGCGCTCGAGAACGTCACCGACGTCACGGCGTCGTTTTCGTAGTCGCCGTTCGCCGGATCGGCCGCGCCGGTGGCGCTGGCGCCGCCGTAGGTCACGTTGAAGGTCACGTCCTCGCCGAACGCGGCCTCCGTGGTCACCGTCACCGTGGCGTTCGCGTCCGTGCCCTCGGTCACCGACAGCGTCGCCGGCGTCGAGACCACGTGCGCCCGGACCACCGTGAGGGCCACCGTCGCGGTGTCGGTGTTGCCGTGCGGGTCGCTCGCCGTCACCGTCATCGTGTAGGCGCCGGTCTCGGTCGGAGTGAAGGTGAGCC
Organism: Gammaproteobacteria bacterium; assembly: GCA_965115835.1. Lineage (GTDB taxonomy): Bacteria > Pseudomonadota > Gammaproteobacteria > Steroidobacterales > Foliamicaceae > Foliamicus. Next base: position 381,282 of record OZ220471.1, on the reverse strand, counting down.
GGGCCTGATTCAGGTTCGTGTCGCGCGGCAGCGGCGGCGTGGTCTCGCCGGCCTTGCGCGTCCAGACGTAGGTAATGGTGTCGCCGTCCTCGTCCGTCGCCTCGGCCGAGAGATCCACCGCCTGGCCCACCCGGGTCGTTCCGGTGGGTGGATAGTCGGGCAGCACCGGCGAGTGGTCGTTGTCGACGATCGTCACCGTCGTCGTGAGGTTGCCGGGCGCGAAACCGGCCGGCAGGGCGCTGCCCTCCGCCAGCGCGATGGTGACCGTGAAGGTCTCGTCGTCCTCGTCGAGCCCGTCGTCGTTGAGCGGGATCGCGATGGTCTTCGTGGTGTCGGCGCCCGAGAACGTCACCGACGTCACGGCGTCGTTGTCGTAGTCGCCGTCCGCCGCATTGGTCGCTCCGGTGGCGCTGGCGCCGCCATAGCTCACGTCGAAGGTCACGTCCTCGCCGAACGCCTCCTCGGTGGTCACCGTCACCGTGGCGTTCGTGTCCGCGCCCTCGGTGACGGACAGCGCCGCCGGCACGGACACCGCGGCCTTGCCGACCACGGTGATGACCACTTCCCCGGTGTCCGTGTTGCCGTGCTTGTTGCCGTTGCTGTCGCCGTCGCTCGCCGTCACCGTCATCGTGTAGACGCCGGCCTCGGTCGGGGTGAAGCTGAGCCGGGCCTGGCCCAGGTCCGGGCTGCCCGGCAGCGGCGGCGTGGTCTCGCCGTCCTTGCGCGTCCAGGCGTAGGTGATCGTGTCGCCGGCGTCGGCGTCCGTCGCCGTGGCGGTGATGTCCACGGTCCGGCCGATCCTGAGCGTGAGGTTGTCGATATCGGCCAGCACCGGCGAGGCGTCGTTGTCGGTAATCGTGCCGGTCGCCGCGGCGTCGCCGAGCTGGGCGTTGGCGGACGGCTCCGACAGCGTCACGGTGAAGGTCTCGTCGTCCTCGTCGAGCTTGTCGTCGGCCACCGTCACCGTGAACGTGAAGGTGGTATCGCCCGCCGAGATGGTGGCCGCGGTCGCCGCCACCTCGGTGAAGTCCGTGTCCGCCGTCGCGGTGTCGCCGCTCTCCGCGCTCACCTTGTACTTGAAGGTCACGTCCGCCGGCGCCGCCGGATCCAGCGTCACCGTGAAGGTGAAGGCGCCGTCCTCGGCCGCCGTCACATCCGCCACGCTCAGACTCGGCCGCCCCGCGGTCGCGGTCGCCTCGTCCGACTCGGCGCCGTTGCCGACGGCGCTCACGGCGCGGACCTTGAAGCCGTACCGCGTGCCGTCCGTCAGCCCCGTCACCGTGTGGCTGGTGGTCTCAGCGTCGGAACCGGAAATGGCCGTGAAGCCGCCATAGCTGCCGTCGCCCGTCTTCTGCGCGAACTCCCAGCCGGTGATGTCGGGATTCTCCGGGTCGTCCCAGCGCAGCATGACCTGGCCATTGCCTGCGATGGCGCGCAAGTTCGCCGGTTTCAGGGGCGGGTCGTTCTCCGCCAGCGTCACCGTCACCGAGGCGATGTCCACATGGTCGTAGCCGCCGCCGCGGGCGCTGTGGGTCAGGGTCTGCGCGGCATCGGTCTGCGCGTCGCCGTCCTCGGCCAGGGTCACCGTGACCGTCTGCGCTTCCATCCAGTTCGCGCCGGTGAAGGTGAGGGTCGCCGGCGCCGCGCTCAGCTCGCCGGACGCGCCGGCCACGGCGATCACCACCTGGCGGCCCAGGGGCGAGGTGTTCAGCTTCACCGTGTACTCGCCGCTGCCGCCTTCCTCCACCGTCAGGCTGGAGGTCGAGACGGTCACGCCGGGATCCGTCGGGCCGGCGAGCGCCTCGTCCGACGCGGGCCCAACGCCGGCACTGCTGACAGCACGCACCTGGAAGCGGTGGATCTGGCCAGACGGCAAGCGCCCTACTTCGTGCCGCGTGGTGGTCGCGCCGGAACCGCGGATGTCCAGCCAGTTCGAGTTCGCATCCTGGAACTCCTCTGTCTCCGGCAAGAACCGGACCTGCCAGCGCGTGATGCTGCTGTCCTTCGGGTCGTCCCAGGTCAGGATCACGCTGCGGTGGTCCGGCGTCGCCCGGAAGCCCGACGGCGGCGCCGGCACGGCGACCGGCGTCGCCGTGACCTCGGAAGACTCGGCGCCGTTGCCGGTCGCGTTCACCGCGCGCACCTTGAAGGCGTAGACGGTGTCGTTGGTCAGACCGGTGACCATGTGGCTGGTGGTGGAGGCGTCGGAACCGGGGATGGGCGCCCAGGGGCCGTAGCTGACGCTGGCGCCTTCCTTGCCCTGGAATTCCCAGCGGGTGATGCCGGGGTTGTTCGGGTCGTCCCAGCGCAGCAGCACCTGACGGTTGCTGGCGATGGCGCGGACTCCGGTCGGTTCAGCGGGCACGACGGCCGGCAGCGTCACCGTCACCTCGTCCGATGCGGGGCCGGCGCCGGCCTCATTCAACTCGCGCACCCTGAAGCTGTAGGTAGCGCCGTTGGTCAGGCCCGTGACCACATGGTGCGCCTCGTACTTAAGACGTCCCAGATCTACTAGGCGGATGTCGACCCGCTTCCAGGCACCGTAGCTGCCGCTTGCGCCTTGCTTGCGCTGGAGTTCGTACTTGCGCTCATTCGGAGGGGCGATAATGGGATGATCCCAGGCGAGAGCGACCTGCGCGTTGCCAGCGGTCGCCTTCAGCGCCGTCGGCTTCCCGGGCAAGGGAGGGAGAGGCTTCACGGTCAGTTCGGCGGCCTCCCCGGGGCCGGCGGCATTCACTGCGCGCAACTGGTAGATGTACACGACGCCGTTTTCGGCGGTGAGCGGCCCCAATTCCGTTGTTGCGGCGCCGCCCGGGATCGGCGCCCACGGTTGCTGGTAGTCCTCACTGTCCTTCCTGAACCGCACTTCCCAACGAAGGATGCCGGAGTTGCCCGGGGCAGCATCCCAGAACAGCTCTACCTGCGCGTCGCCTGGGGTCGCCCTGAAGCCAGTGGGCGCGGCGGGAACCGCGCCCGGCGTCACCGTCGCCTCGGCCGATTCGGCGCCGTTGCCGCGCGGGCTCACCGCGCGCACCTTGAAGCCGTACTCCGTGCCGTTGGTCAGGCCCGTCACCGTGTGGCTGGTGGTCGCGGCGCCGGAACCCGGGATGGCCGTCCAGGCGCCGTAGCTGCCGCCCGAGCCTTCCTTCTGCTGGAACTCCCAGCGCGTGATGTCGGAATTCCCCAGGTCGTCCCAGGTGAGGAGCGCCTGCCCGTTGCGCGCCTCGGCGGCGAGGCCCGTCGGCGCGGCGGGCGCCACCTCGTCGTCGACGATGGTGATGGTGGCCGAGTCCCCGGTCCAGCCATCGACGCCGGGCACGACATTCAGCACGAGGGTCTCGTTCGGCTCGATCGCCCGGTCGCCTCGGACAGCGACTTGATGCACGGCAACGTCCTGGCCTGCGGACACAAGAACACGGGCGCCCCGCGGCCAGCACATGTCCGCATCCATCGGGTTCGGCGCCGAGCAACTGGTCGCGACCGGCGCGCTCGCCGTTGCCGTCGAGGTTCCATCGACCTCGAAGGCGAGGCCGAGCCCGCCAGCGGGCGCCGGCTCACCGAGAACGAGACGGATCAGGACAGGTGTCGTGCCGGCCTGTCCTTCTTCAATTTGTGCGTCGGAGACGAACAGGGTGACGTTCTTGCCGAGCCGGCGCGGCAGCGCGCTGATCTCGTCGGAGCTGACGCCCTCGGCGTCTTCCTTCTCCCCCCTGAGGGACTCCCGGAGCTGGGCGACGGCGCGGAGCTTGAAACTGTAGAAGACGCCGTTGGTCAGACCCGTGACCGTGTGGCTGGTGGTCGCGGCGGCGGAATCGGGGATGGGCGTCCACGCGCCGAAGCTGGCGCCGCGCACGGCCTGCTGGAACTCCCAGCCGCTGATGTCGGGATTCTGCGGGTCGTTCCAGGACAGCGTCACCTGGCTGTCGCCCGCCGTCGCGCTGAAGTTCACGGGCTTCCCGGGCGGATCATGTTCCAGCACGGCCACCGTGAGCGCACCGGTCACCGAGCCGTAATCGCCGCCGGACGCGCTGTGGGTCAGTGTCACCGCAGGATCCGTCTTCGCGTCGTCGTCCTCGGCCGCGAGGACAACCACCTGCTGCGCGGCGCTCCAGTTGAGGGCAGTGAAGGTCAGCGACCCCGACTGCACCGTCACGTCGCCCGGCCCCGGCGTGATGGTCACCGTCACATCGGCGGTCGGCTCGGACGTCAGCGCCACCATGTAGTCGCCCGACCCGTCCTCGATGACCTCCAGCTGGCTGATCTCCTTGTCGCCATCCGAGAACGTCAGCCCAGCCGTATCGTTCTCGGTCACGGTCAACGCAACCGAGGCGGTGAGCGAGCCGTAGTCGCCGCCGGACGCGCTGTGGGTCAGCGTCACCGCGGGCAACGGCGCCGCGTCTTCATCGTCGACCGTCGCGACCGTCACCGCCTGCGGCGTCTGCCAGTCCGCGGCCGTGAACGTCAGCGTGGGCGGAGTCACCGTCACGCCGCTCGGGGCGCCGCTGATGGTGACCGTCACATCGGCGGTCGGCTCGGAGGTCAGCGCCACCGTCCAGGAGCCGGACTCGCCCTCCTCCAGCTCCAGATCGGACTCCGACAGGGCGAATCCGGCCGTTTCGTTCTCCGTCACGGTCACCACGACCGCGCGGATGGGCACCGAGTCCAGGCCTCCGCCGCTGGCGCTGTGGGTCAGTGTCACCGGTTCGGAAACCGCGTTGTCGTCCTCGGCCGCGGAGACCGTCACCGTCTGCGGCTGGTTCCAGTTCAGCAGCGAGAAGACCAGCGACGGCGGACTCACCGACACGCCGGCCGCAGCGCCGCCCACGGTCACCGTGACGTCGGCCGACGGCTCGGCATCAAGCACCACCGTATAGGTGCTGCTGCTACCTTCTTCTACCGTCAGCGCGGGTTGGGAGATCGTCACGCCGGTCGGCGTTTCGGTCACTTCTTCGGAAGCCCGACCGTCGCCGGCGGCGTTCACCGCCCGAATCTGAAACGTGTAGTCGACCCCGGACGTCAGCCCGCTCGCCGAATGGAGGACGGTGTTCGCGCCGGAACCCGTAATACGGCCCCATTCGCCGTAACTGCCGGCGCCCTCCTTCCTCCGAACATCCCATCCGGTCACCTTCTGTGCTGACGGCTGCTGGTTCCAGGTGAGCTGGATCGCAGCCTGAAAGGGCGCGGCCTTCAGCCCGGTTGGAGACCCTGGAGGACCGAGCCACAGAAGAGTTTCCGAGGACGGCGGGCCGGCGACGCCTTCCTCGGACGTGACGGCGAGGCCTTCGTTGACCGCGCGGACGCGCACATGGTAGCTGTTGCCCTCGGCAAGACTCACCCGCAAGGTGTCGTCCACGGTAAATGCGACACCGGAGTTTCGATAGTAATTCGTGGACAGGGTTTCCCAGACACTCCCGCTCCAGTCCGGGCTGCTGGCGAGTTTCTTCTGAACCTGCGTCCGGCTGATGTCGCCGCAATTTGCCTTGGTGGGCCCCCAACGGAACGCGACCGTCGGACCCGGCCCACTGACACTGGCAATTCTCAAAGCGCAGGGAGCGGGCCGTGGCGTTGCGAACACGGAGGCCGACGGGGCGCCGAGACCATCGCTTGCCGCGCGGACCCTGAAGCCGTACCGCGTGCCGTTGGTCAGACCCGTCACCGTGTGGCTGGTGGTTGAGGCATTGCTCGCGGAGATCTTCTGCCAGTTCCCGGTTGTGCCCCCGCTGGTCTGCTCGTACTCCCAGCGCGTGACGCGCGAGTCGTTATGAGCGTCCCAGGACAAGGTGACCTGGCCGGTTCCCGGCGTCGCGGTGACGCCCTTCGGGGCAATGGGATAGCGCGACGGGGTCGCCCTCACCTCCAAAGCCGTATTAGGAATATGGGCGTGTACCTCAAACACGTACTCGACCCCATTGGTGAGTCCGGTAATCGTCTGGGTGCGATGATGAGCCCCAATCAGGTTGTACTTTGAGTCGTAAATGGAGCCGATCCCACGAACGACGTTATACTCGTGATAAGGCTGGCCAGCTCTTACATACCTGAACCACCACCAGCTGGTGTTAGGTCGTGAGTGCGTCCAGGTCCAGTTCAGCGTAACCTGCCCATCGCCCGGGGTGGCCGTCAAGACCCCCCACGTGGCATGCGCCGCCTGGGGCGCAAGGCCCGCGCTCAGCGCGAACAGGAGAACGGCGGCCAGCGCCGGCAGGCGGAAGGCGGCGCTGCCCGCGCGGCAGCGGGAAGAAAGCCGTCGGTTGCCGGCAGCAGGCAGGCAGTTGGCCACGAACCTGTCTGGCTGCGGCGCATTTGCCGGACGGACGCCTGACGAAGGCTTGACCGCTCTCGGCGCGACGTTACGCACACCACGGACTGCTGGCGCTGGAGCGGTCATCGGCTCAGCCGCGGGAGGTTTCTGCGGGCGCAACTCCCTGCGGCTGCCCGTGTCCGCCCCGGCGGACACGCTACCCGGCCGCCGCCTGTCCACAGTTTCGGGGGGGGGGGGGGGGGGCGGGGGGCGGAGCAACAAACACCGATCCGGACGATACGGCATGAAACATCGCTGGCCTGTCCCCACCCCAGCTTGCCTGTACTCGGCGAATCATCACATCCGGTTCCTGCTGCGCAGATTGCTAGAACAACAGCCCGAACGCAAGGGACAGGCTGTCCACATCCTCGCCTTCCGAACAGAATCGGGTGAAGTCGAGACGGATATGGCTGGAATCCGCCACCTTGAAAGTTGCGCCGGCGCCCGCGGCCGGCGATGTATCGGAGCCACTGTTTTCTTCGGGCCTGGATTCCGCGACTGTGAACTTGTGGTAGATGCCGCCCAGCCGGCCATACAGGGCAACGCGGTCCGAGATTGGGTATTGCCCCCTTGCGAAGACGCCGGCGGCATAGTTCAGCTTCACAGGCATATCGACTGTTACGCTATCGCCGGTAGACGCCAACACAGTCAGGGCCACATCGGTATCCGCGACACCGATAACGGCCTGCGCCTCAAGCCCGAAATGGGGCGTGAAATCCCATCCCAAACGACCATGGACGCCGCCAACGCGAAACGAAGCCGTGGAGGTGGTCAGGATTTCGTTCCCGATTGTTTCGGTTTCCGATGCGCTCGGTACCGACAGGCTCTCGAAACCGAGTTCTGCATACAACTCCTGCGCCGAAACCTGGGCGAACAGCCCGGCAGCAACGAGAAAGGCAGCCGTGCGGCCAACGAGGATGTGGTTTACCGGGGCGCCCTTGTATCCGAACATATATCGAAACCGCCTGCCCCCGCCTTGGCGTTTGCCTAATTATACCCTCCTCATTCAATCGGCTCCGGGAACTTCCATCCGGTTGCGCCGCTGCGTCATTGAACGTGGATTTGCCGGGCGCCGGCTGTCCGACCCGCCGCGACCCCCTCGCCGCACAAGCGAAGAGGTGGTGCGCGCGGAATGCCTTACAATTGTGCGGCAGCGGCGTGGTGCGCCGCAAAAACACAGAGGCTGGAGGAAGTCACGTGCATAAATTTCCGGTTGCCGCAGCAGCGGTTGCGCTGGCGGTTCTGGCGGCCCCCGCCGCCGGGCAGGGGAGCTCCGGCGTATCCGCCAATGCGGCGCTGACCACGGACTATGTCTTTCGCGGCTATACGCAGACCGGCGAGGACCCTGCCGTGCAGGGCGGGCTGGATTGGGAAGGCCCCGGAGGCTGGAGTGTGGGCGTGTGGGCGTCGAATATCGATTTCGGCCCGGGCGACGACGCCTCCGTGGAAGTGGACATCTATGGAGGGTATTCCTGGCAGGTCAATGCCGTGAGTTACGGCGCCGGCGTAATCTACTACGCCTATCCGGGCGCCGGCAGCGATTCGGGCTACGACTTCATCGAGGCGTACGCAAGCCTGGGAGCCGATCTGGACGCCTTTTCCCTCTCCGCGGCCCTGCATTTCACGCCGGATAACTTCGGCGAGAGCGGCGAGGGCTGGTATGCAACGGGCGGGCTTGCCCGGTCGCTGTCCGATTCGCTCAGCGTGGACGCCAATATCGGTTTCTCGCAGGTGACCCCGGATTTCGGAGAAGACTACCTGGATTGGAGCCTGGGCTTGAGCTACTCCTTTTCGCAGTTCGGGCTGGACTTGCGCTACCACGACACCGACGCGCCCGATTGCGCGGATTCCTGCGATTCCCGTGTGGTGCTCAGCTTGTCGGCAGGATTCTGAATGCTTTCGGCGGCGGGCCGCCTCGGGACCGTGTTGGCGGAAAATTCGACTCCACAGCGCGCCTCGTCTGCCGGATCGACAAATTGAATGGCGCTCGCGGGCGCCCGCGAGCACAGTTTTTTCCAAGGGGAGAACATCTTGATGAACACCGATAGAAGCGCCCGGAGCAAGGCCTGGATGTGGGCCGGCGTGGCAGGGCTGGCCGCTCTCGCGTGGTTTGCGCCGGTTGCCGGGGCGGCCTCGGCGGCGCAAACAGATTTCGTTCTGAACACCTTTTCCTTTTTGGTGTGGGGCGCCCTGATCATGTGGATGTGCGCCGGCTTCACCATGCTGGAATCGGGCTCGGTGCGAACCAAGAACGCATCCGTCATCTGCCTGAAGAACATCGGCCTCTACTCCATTGCGGGAATTACCTTCTTCCTGGTGGGCTACAACTTGATGTACCTGGATGTGGGGGATATCGCCGGCGCCCTCAAGCTTGGTTACGGCCCTTCGGCGGATGAAATCGCCCTGCTGGAGGCTGTGGGTTCGGACGCCGGGGAGGCGGCCATTGCCGCTGCCGCGGAGGCCGTGGCAGCGAACGGCAACGGCTATTCCACGATGTCGGACTGGTTTTTCCAGATGGTGTTCGTGGCCACAACGGCCTCGATCGTTTCCGGCGCGCTGGCGGAAAGAGTGAGGCTATGGGCGTTTTTCTTGTTTACCGCGCTTTTGACCGCAATCATTTATCCGCTGGTGGGCGCCTGGACCTGGGGCGGGGGATGGCTGAGCCAGATGGGCTTTAACGACTTCGCCGGCTCCACCATCGTGCATTCCACCGGGGGCTGGGCAGCGCTCGCCGGCGCCCTTGTGGTGGGGCCGCGCATGGGCAAGTTCCGCTCCGACGGGAGCGTGAAGGCCACGCCTCCCTCCAACGTCCCCACCATCACCCTGGGCGTGTTCATTCTCTGGCTGGGCTGGTTCGGGTTCAATGGCGGCTCGCAACTGGCGCTGGGCGGGGTCGAGAACGCCGTGGGCATGAGCATCGTTCTGGTCAACACCAATCTGGCGGCGGCGGGCGGCGTACTGGCGGCGCTGGTCGTGTCGCGCCCCCTGTTCAAGCGCGTGGATCTGCTGGCGGTGCTGAACGGGGCCATCGCCGGGCTGGTGTCGATCACGGCCGGCCCCGATGTGCTCCCTCATTACTGGGCGCTGCTGACCGGCGTTGTGGGAGGCGTCGTTTGCTCGCTCGGCATGAAACTTCTGGAGCGCCTGCGCATCGACGATGTGGTGGGAGCGGTTCCGGCGCATCTGCTGGCGGGGATCTGGGGCACGCTGGCGGTGTGCATTGTCGGCGACTACAGCTTCGGGGTGCAATTGCTCGGGGTGGTATCCGTTGGCGCCTTCGTGTTCGCTTCTTCGTGGCTGGCATGGATGGCGATTGCCAAGCTCATGGGCGCCCGGGTCTCGGAGACGGTGGAGGAACTGGGTCAGGACGCTGCCGAACTGGGTATCGAGGCTTATCCCGAATTCGTGCTGATGCCCGAGAGCGATTAGCCGTCGGGCTGTGATATGATCCACGGCCCGATCAGGGGCGGCAGGCGCCGTCTGACGGCCACACAGTGGGAGCAAGAATGGACATCCCGATCGAGCGGAACAACGGAATTCTGGTTGCGGCCCCTGCGGGTCGCATCGACGGGTTCAACGCCCAGGATTTTCATCAGACGCTGAGCAACGCGATAGGCGGGGACGACACCGCCGTGGTTGTGGACATGAGCGCCCTGAACTACATCAGCAGCGCCGGCCTGCGGGCGGTCCTGATGATCGCCAAGGCCCTGTGGCAGCGCAAGGCCAAGTTCATGTTGTGTTCGCTGTCGGGATCGATCGGCGAAGTGTTCAAGATGAGCGGGTTCGACAAGATCATCGAAATCCACGGCAGCAAGGAGGACGCGCTGGCCACCTTGGGTTAGCGGTCTTGCGGCCTGTCCGTGTCCGGGCGTCGGAGTCTGCCGGGCTTCGGAAGTCCGATTTTCCGCAAGCAAGACGGTCAGGGCCTCGCGCCCGCCAGACTTCGGAAGTCCGATTTTCTGCAAACGGGCCGGCCGCCTTCGACTGCGCGCCGCGCCCCCGGGAGGGAACGAAGCTAACCACCAAAGGCGCCGTCGAGAAACGTATGCAGGCGCCGCGAGAGAGCATCCGTGTCGGCAAGCTCGCACTCCCACAGCGTGAGCCCTGTCCACCCGGCTGCGGTCAATCGTTCGAGTTGGTCCGAGTGCCGTTCGATGTTGCGCGCAATTTTTACCCGCCAGTACTCGGCGTTGGTTTTCGGCAGCCGGTCTCCGCGCTTGCAGGAGTGCCCGTGCCAAAAGCATCCGTGAACGAAGATGACCTTTCGAAGCGGTCCAAACACGATGTCCGGCTTTCCCGGAAGGTCCTTCCGATGCAACCGATACCGATAGCCCATACGATGCAGTAGCCGTCGCACCGCCATCTCGGGTCTGGTATCGCGCCCCTTGACCGCTCGCATGGTCCGGCTGCGCTGCTCCGAGGGCATGGCTACGCTCGTTGGATAGCGGTTCGGCCCGATTCGAGACAGACGGCGTAGTCGTGGCGATTGGCTTCGCCAGTGGCATTCCACTCGTTGATGAATCCCGCATCCTGCATGTGATCGAGAACATGCTGCACAAACTCTCGCTTGTCGCGCATCGTGGCGGAGAACTGTCCGCGCACGCGCTCGATTGCGCCCCGGAATACGCCGCTGCCGTAGAACTCCGACTCGCTCAGGCCATGGTCGCCAAGCGTATGCGCCTCGGTCTTGAGGGTATCGGCGAACGCCTTGATTTGCTGTCGCAGCCTGTCGTTACGCTGGCATGGGATGACGCTCATGCGGCTTGTCTGGACTCGGTTGCGTATAAAACCAGGGGTTCGATGATTGCGTCCGCCAGGAAGCGAACTACCGGCACGACTACTCCGTCGCCTGTCAGGTGATAGGCTTCATTGTAGTTCTCGGGCAGGACGTAATCATCCGGAAGACCCATGAGGCGCGCAGTTTCGCGGCTTGAAATGAGACGCGAACGCACCTTGTGGCCCTCTACCACCAAGACAAGTTGCCGGCTTGAGCCGCCAGCCGGAGTGCGAAGGCACCCGGCGATGTTGTCGAACCGCACTTCGGCGCGTTGGACCTTCCGGCCGCTTTTATCGCGTCGGGTGCGTTTGTAGATCGCGCCAACCATCCGCCGCCCTTCCCGCATCGCCAAACGAACCTTGTCCAGGTTTATGTCGCTCATCATGCCCAACAGCTTCTGCGTCTCGACTGGCGTGTGCCAGGGCACGTCCCGCGGGCGGTCTTCGAGGAGATCGGAGAAGCCAGCATCGCACATCGGCGGAACGGGAAGCCGCCACCAAATCCAGCCGCGCTTCAGGTTGGCAGGCAGCTTTCCGTAGGCATTCCATAGCGGGCGCGGATGAAACACTCGTCCAGGCCCGGAATTACAGAGCATGGCAGGGACGTGAATGTCAGACCGCACCGCAACAATCAAGAGTCGGGGACGCGATTGGGGGACGAAGTGAACGGCGTCAATTACCATGGCCCCGAACCTGTAACCACCATCGTAAAGCGCGCCGCAAAGCGCCTCGAAATCCTTGCCGCCATGGGAAGACAGGGTTCCGCAGACATTTTCCAGGGCAACCACGGCGGGCGCTCGCGACTCATCGGCAAGCGCGGTCATCAGCCGCCAGAAGGGCCAAAAAGTGCCGGAGCGTTCGCCTTTCAGGCCGCCGCCGCCGCCAGCGAGAGACAGATCCTGACATGGGAAGGACGCCCAAGCCAGATCGGCAACGCCAATCAGGTCGTTCGTGGTAACGTTTCGCACATCACCGCATAGAAGATTATCCTCGCCCCAGTTAAGGGAGTAGGTAGCGTTTTTCTTCCAGTCGATGTCGTTTGCGAACAGGCAACGCCAGCGGTTTCCCAAGCCAGCGCGCGCCATACCTGCGCCGGCGAAAAACTCGTAGAAAGTCCCGACCGCGCCTGCCATCTAGTTTTTCAGGCGATTGCTGACAGGTGGGGAGAATGGAAGCTCGCGTTGGCTGTTTTCTCGCTCCAGAAACCACACAATGGCTCGGCGACCAAGCCACGCCATTGAGACATTGTGGCGCTTGGCGAGCTTCTGAAGCTCCTGGAACTCGACAGCTTCGAGGTTTACTGTAAGGCGTTCTTTCGCTGGCGCCATGCCTTGCCTCATTGTGCTGCATCGTGCAGCACATGCTAGACGCAAGACAGGGGCGCGTCAACCGGATGCGGCGGGATTATCCGGGATAGAATGGCTGGAGGATTTTCGCGCAGCAAGGGGGTGCTGGCCGTGCCGGCGAGAACAGGAGCTCAGCTGATACAGGCGCTCGGCGAAGCGCCCGTGGAACTGTGGCATCAGGGACGCAAGATCCCGGACATTACCCGCGAGGAGGGCCTGGCCGGCGGGGTGCGGAGTCTGGCCGCCCGGTACGACTTGCAGCACGCCGAGCCGGAGCGCCTGCTGTTCCCCTCGCCGGACACGGGGGATCCGGTGGGCATGAGCTTCATGATCCCGGAAACCCGCGAGGAGCTGGCGCGGGTGGGCAACGCCCTGCATCGCCTCGCGGACTTCAGTTTCGGCATGGCGGGGCGGGACCCCGGCTACCTGAACCGCGCCATGAGCGCCTATGCCGCTGGCGCCGCCTGGCTGGATTCCGCCCACGCCGGCGGCGGCGCAAACGCCCGCGCCTGGCACCGGAACCTGCGCGAGGGCGATCTGGCGCTCACCCACACGCTGATCAATCCGCAGATCAACAGGGCCGTGAGCGCCGCCAGACAGGCGGACCCTTTCCTGGCGGCGCGGGTCAGGAAGGAAACCGACGCCGGCCTGATCATCAAGGGCGCCCGCATGCTGGCCACCCTGCCGATCTCGGACGCCATCATGGTGTTTCCTTCCACCCTGCTGAAGAATCCGGACGAAGACGCCCCGTATTCCTTTGCGTTCTGCCTGCCCAACGCCACCCCGGGGCTCCGGTTCATCTGCCGCGAGTCGGTGGACTACGGGCGCAATCACTTCGACCACCCCCTGGGTTCACGGTTCGAGGAAATGGACGCCCTGGTAGTGTTCGACGATGTTTTCGTGCCTTGGGAAAACGTTTTCCTCTATCGCGATGTGAAGGCCTGCAACGAAGCCTACGCCGCGACTTCGGCGGTGGCCCACATGTCCCACCAGGTCATCTGCAAGAATATCGCCAAGACCGAATATCTGCTGGGTCTGGTTTCGCTCATGGTGGACGCGGTGGGCATCGAGGTCTTCCAGCATGTGCAGGAGAAAGTGGCGGAAATATGGGTGAACCTCGAGACCATGAAGGCGTTCCGGCGCGCCGCCGAGGCCGACGCCGAGCGCAACAGCTACGGCATGATGACGCCGGCCTTCGATCCTCTGGATGCCGCCCGCAACCTGTATCCGCGCCTGTATCCGCGCATGATCGAGATTGTGCGCCTGCTGGGCGCCAGCGGTCTGGTCGCCATGCCCACCCAGGCGGACCTCGAAGGCCCCCTGAGCGAGGATGTGCATCGCTATTACCAGTCGGCCCGCCTTGAGGCCAGGGAGCGCATTCCGCTGTACCGCCTGGCCTGGGACACGGCGCTTTCCGCCTTCGCGGCGCGTCAGGTGCAATACGAGACCTACTTCTTCGGCGATCCGGTGCGCATGGCGGGGGCGATTTTTCACGGCAAGGACCGCACGCCCTATATGGAGCGGGTGCGCGAATTCCTCCGCTCCCCGGGGCCGTGACGGGACGGGCCGGCGCCTGAAGTGAAACCCGAGGGCTTTCGCGCCGCCCTGGGCCAGTTCGCAACCGGCGTGACGGTGGTCACGACCCGCGCCGAAAACGGCGAGCGCATCGGCCTGACCGCCAACAGCTTCAATTCGGCCTCCCTGGACCCGCCGATGGTGCTGTGGAGCCTCAAGAACAATTCGCAGAACTTCGATTGCTTCGTTCGGGCAAGCCACTTCGCGGTGAATGTGCTGGCCGCCGACCAGGTGGATGTGTCGCGCCGGTTTTCACGGCAGGTGGAGGATCGTTTCGCCGGACTGGAGTGCAGCGAGGGCATTGCGGGGCTGCCGCTCATCGCCGGCTGCGCGGCAACCTTCCAGTGCCGCAACGTGCATCGTTACAGTGGGGGCGATCACGCGATATTCGTGGGCGAAGTGCTGGACTTCAAGGTCAATGACCGAACCGCGCTGGTGTTTCATCGCGGCGACTACACCGTGACCCTGCCGCGCCCGGCCAGGGATGCCGGGGACGGGGAAATTGCCGGCGGCTATGTCGATGATTTCCTGCTGCCGCTGCTGGCGCGCGCCTACCGCCTTTTCGGGTTGCCGTTCTACGAGCACCTGAGCGAGAAGGGCGTCCCTCGCGACGAGTGGCGAGTGCTCGCCACGCTCAGCGACCAGAGCTGCACGCGGGACGAGTTGGGCTGGATTATCCGCATGCCCGACGACACCCTGGATTCCACCATCGCGGCGCTGCACGAACAGGAAATGATTGCCCGCGCCGGGCCGCGCGAAGATGGCGGCGCCCCCCGGCTGGTATGCACGCCGAAAGGCAGCCGTCGCGTGATCGAATTGCTGGCCGTGGCCAAGGCCCGCGAGGCCGATGTGCTGGCTGGCCTGCCCGAGCTGGAGCAGCAGGACTTCAAGCGCATGCTGCGCCGCATCATTACCCGGCTTGCAGGCGGCAAGCGCCCCCGCTGAAAGCGCAGGCGCTGCCGCACATATACTTCATTCGAGGGCAATATCGAGGAACGAGGGCGCGGAATCGGTACGCATCCTTCAAGGATTCGTAAGGCATACTTGAGAGCTTCACGAGAGAGGACAGACCGATGGAACTATCTCCAGCGCAAGGCGACTGCAAGTTGATCCGTTTTCAGGGGCGCGGGAGGCGCCTGCCGGCAGCGGGATGCGCGGGGTTCATGGCGACGCTGGCGGCACTCGTGCTCCCGGCGGTGATGGCAACCCCGGTCAAGACCGCGCACACCCGGGCCGAACTGCTGGCCGAAGCGCCGAGCATCGAGCCCGGCCAGCCGTTCACCATCGGGTTGCAGCTGACGCCCGATCCCGGCTGGGGATCAATCCGGGCGATGCGGGCAAACCGGCCAAGCTCGACTGGGACGCGCCGGAGGGGCTGGAGTTTGGCGAACTCGAGTTTCCGGCGCCGGGCTTTGTGCCGTTCATGACCATGATGAGCTACGGCTACAACGAGCCCACGCTGCTGCTGGCGGATGTCGCCCAGACTGCGCCAGTTGCCGGCGACAGGCTGGCCATCAACGCCCGGGCCTCCTGGCTGGTGTGCGACGATCAGGTTTGCATCCCGGAGCGCGCAAACCTGCTGCTTGAAATCCCCGTAGCCAGCGCAGGCGCGGCAGTCGCCGCCAGCGAAGAGTGGCGCACTGCGGCCTTCGCCGAAGCGCGCGCCCTGCTGCCGCAGCAGGTCGAATGGCCGGCGACGTTTCATCAGGACGGCGGCGAAGTGGTGTTCGAATTGGCCACGCCCCTGTCGCTGGAAGGGGCCACCGGCCTTTATCTGTTTCCCGAGGCGGAGGGAATGATCGACCATACGGCCTCGCAGCAGGTTGAAGTGTGGTCCGACCGAATCCGGGTGGCGGTTCCCGCCGGACGCCGGGCGACCCGATACGACGATACGGGGCTGGTGCTGTCAGTGACGATGGCCGGTGCGCCCCGGCAGGCTTTCGGTCTTTCCGCGGGACGTTCGGAAGGTTCCGTGGCCGGAAGTTCGCCGGAGGCTTCGGTGAGCCTGAGCGTTGCTCCGGGCGGCGGCCCGGGCAGTGGCTCAGGCGGTGGAGGACATGCCGGCAGCGGCGGCAGCGCCTCGCCAAGCGGAGCGTCCGCCGGAGCGGATGCAGGAGGCGGCTCTTCGGGAGTGGCGTTCTGGCAAGCGATTGTCTTTGCGGTGCTGGGCGGACTGATCCTCAACCTCATGCCCTGCGTGTTGCCGATTCTCAGCCTCAAGGCGCTGGGCGTGGCGCAGATGGCCGGGGAGAAACCGGAGGCCGCGCGCAACGCCGGGTTGCAGTACCTGGCCGGGGTGCTGGCCAGTTTTCTGGTTTTCGCGGTGCTGATCATTGCCTTGCGTCAGGCGGGCGAGGTGGTCGGCTGGGCGTTTCATATGCAAAGTCCGCTGGTTGTTGCGATCCTGGCGCTGCTCATGGTGGCCGTGGGGCTGAATTTGCTGGGGGTCTTCGAAGTTCGCCTCGGCGGCGGGTCTCTGGGCAGCAAGGCGACCCAGGGCCGGGCCGGCGAATTCTTCACCGGCGTTCTGGCGGTTCTGGTGGCCACGCCATGCACGGCCCCCTTCATGGCGCCGGCGCTGGGTTACGCGATTCTGCAACCCCCCGGGGTCACGGCGGGAGTGTTCCTGGCGCTGGGGCTGGGTTTTGCCCTTCCCTATTGCGTGGTTGCTTTCCTGCCGGGCGCCCGGCGGCTGTTGCCGCGCCCGGGCGCCTGGATGGAGAGTTTCCGTCAGGCCCTGGCCTTCCCCATGCTGGCCACGGCGATCTGGCTCTACTGGGTGCTTGGCAACCAGGCGGGCGTCAACGCCCTTGCCCTGGCGCTGATTTCCGCCCTGGCGCTGGGACTGGGGACCTTCGGCTGGAAGCGGATGGCCGGCCACAGCGTTTCCCTCCCGTGGCGCGTTGCAAGCATTGGGGGACTGCTCATCGTGCTGTTCAGCCTGTGGGCCGTGCCGCGGCTGTCCGTGGCGCCCGGCGCCTCCGGCCCTGTGCAGGGCGAGATTGCCTACTCCGAAGTGGCCCTGGACGAATTGCGCGCCGGGCAAACCCCGGTGTTCGCCTACTTCACGGCGGACTGGTGCATTACCTGCAAGGTAAACGAGCAAGTGGCGCTGAGGAGCGATGCGGTAAGGGACTTCTTTTCGCGCGAGGGAGTGCAGGTGATGGTGGGCGACTGGACCCGCGAGGATCCGGAAATCACCGAAGTGCTGCAACGACACGGGCGCGCCGGCGTGCCGCTGTACCTCTATTTCGGACCGGGCGCCTCCGAGGCCCTGGTGCTCCCTCAACTGCTGACGCCGGACATGGTCATCGAAGCAATCGAGGCCGCCTGATAACGGCGCAACGGCGGCCTCCCGTCTCCAGCCCCGAAGCTCCGCGGCTCGCCCGAACGCCCGCAATTACCTCGCCGGACAGCCAACATGGCAGAGGAACCGTCAACGCGCCAACATTGAAACTGTATCCGTCGACGGGGGCAGGTCACAGTCACGCAAACTGACCCTGGAACCCATGATGGTATAGTGACGATCCGAGGCGCCAGGGGAAAAGCCATGCCTCTTCCGAAGAAACAAACCCCTGTTCGGGCAGACACGGAAACTCTCCCTGTCGCTTCCGATTCCGAATCCGAACGGGGAAGCGATAAGGCAGGCCCCAACATCAAGGGCTTGCGAAAGTTTGCCCGCAAGAGTGATCGTCAGGATCCTCCCACTTTCGCGGGACGATGTGGATTGATCAAGAAGTTTATCGAGGACCTGCAGGACCGGTCGGAAGACTGGATAGAGGGGAAGTCCGATGCCTGGAAGGGCGCTACCTGGCTCTTTCAGGGCGCCCCGGGGGCCGGCAAGACGGCGCTGCTTTCCCACCTGAAAAAACTGATGATAAATGGCGAGCCCGTGCGGCTGTGCCTGCCGGAAAAGACCGCTTTGAACGATCCGAACCAACTGAAAAAAGAGATCGCCGGAGCCTTCTCCCTGAGTGGCTTTCTCAAAAAGGACTGGCTGAAAAGAATGGAGGCGGGCAAGAATGCAGGCGGGAACCTGAACGTAGGCATTCCCTCCATGGCGCAAATCGGCGGAGGACTTTCCGGGTCTTCCGGGAAAGCCCCTATGTCTGCCTGGAGAGACTTGGTAAAGGATGCACAGAACAAGCCGGAGAAGTATCCCCCGGTGCTGCTGATGGTGGACGAAGCGCAGACCATAGATGACGAGGCCAAACACCCGCTTTTGTGGCTGCACGAAGGAACCCACGGGCTGCCGATTATTCCGATGTTCGGAGGCTTGGCGTGGACGGAAGGGCAGTTCTACGACCTGGGAATCTCCCGGACTTCGCTGCGCCGCGTTCATACTTTGGAGGCGCTCTCGGAAGCCGAGTGCAGGGAAGTCGCGCAGGCATTTTTCGATACATACCGGGTGGTCGGAAGCGAGCAGGAGCAGGAAGAATGGGCGAAGATGATCGCCCGGGAATGCAGGGGCTGGCCCCAACACCTTCACGCAGGTTTGCAGGGACTGGCGGAAACGCTGGCGGAAGCTGGAGGGGTTCTGGAAGAGGCCGACAGACCAACGGCGCTGAAAGGCGGCGCCGACAGGCGGCAAGAGTATTACGAGGCGCGGATATCGTCCTTCGAGAGTGGCTTTCACGAAGTGCGCTTTCTGGCGGCCGCCTCTGTTGCCTATATGGACAGGGATCGTTCGGGGCAGCTGGACTCGGTGTTGCTCGGCAGCGCCATCGACCGGGGGCATGTGCGGCGTTTGGCGCTGGATTGGCCGAAGATGAACCTGGAAGAGGACGACCCCAGGCTTATGCTCCCCGAAGGGGCGGTGGGCAAGGACCTCGTCAGGGCAATGCTTCGCGCCGGCATCTTTCACAAGGGAATAAACGGGCTGTTGCATGTGCCGATCCCTTCCTTTACTGACTATCTCTGCTCGAAGCTCGACTGGCTTGCCGCCAGATCGGGGGAGTCGCCACAGCCCGACCCTCCCGAACCCGGGATGTGAAGCAGGCCCTTCAATTCGGTTCCTGAGCCCGAGTTGGCGCGTTCGACGGCGCCGTGAACCGGAAGGCTTGTCGGTGGGCAACACGACCACAGGCAGGTCGCCCGGGAATGCAGGGGCTGGCCCCAACACCTGCATGCAGGTTGCAGGCTGAGTGAGACGGGGGCGGGAGCGCGGATCAGCCGCCCCAACACCTGCATGCAGGTTTACAGGGACTGGAGGAAGCGCTGGCGGAAGCCGGAGGGACTCTGGAAGAGACCGACAGGCCAACGGCTCTGAAAGGCGGCGCCCCGCTCCTGGCGCGATGGGCGCGGGTCAGCCCTCGTCGGCCATCTTGCCGAAGCGCTCGGCGAGCGCTTCATCGAGCTTGTGCCCGCGCAGGTCCTTGGCGAGGATCTCTCCGGAGGGGGCGTCAACGAGGAAATTGGCGGGAACGCCGGTCACGCCGTATGCCTCGGCGGCGGGGTGATCCAGGCCCATGCCGGCATTGATCCACGGCAGGTTCTCTTCTTCGGAAGCGTCTTCCCAGTCCTCGCGCTCGTCATCCACGGTGAAAGAGAAAATCTCGAAGCCGAGCGGACCGTAATCGGCGTAGGCCTGCTTCATGTGCGGGATTTCCGCCCGGCAGGGGCCGCACCAGGAGGCCCAGAACTCCACCAGCACGATTTCCTTGCCTTCGCGGGCGCCGGATATGCTGACGGTCTCACCCTCCAGCGTCTCGGCCCGGAAGTCCTTGATGCCGGCGCCCACCGCGATCGCAGCCGCCCGGGCGCGGCTGGCTGCGTATTGCTCCTCGGCCGCCAGATTCTGCAGGACCCACGGGTCGTCCGGCATCATCTTCGCCAACTCCCGGGTGGCCTCGGTGATCCAGGTACCGCGAAGCCAGGTGGATTGAACAGTGAGCTTGCGCGCCATCGGATCCTCGTGATTCAGGGCCGTTTCGCTCCGTCCCCGATCCTCCAGTTGCAGCATTTCGTTGAACAGCTCGCTGGACCGGTCCACACGTTCGCGCCGCTGTTGTTCGGTCTCGCCTTCCACCGCCTTGACCGCGTGGTTGTATGCCTCCATGAGCGCCAGATATTCCGGCGAGAGCCGCCAGGAGTTGATCACGATGTCGTTGTAATGGCCGCCCCGGACCACGAATTTGGCGCGGCTGTCCATCACCAGCTTCAGATCGCCCGGCTCCAGGATGAAGGACTGCCCTTTTACGGGCGCCAGCTTCATGCCGTTCTTGCCGGTGGCGTTCAGAACGTAGAAAAACACATTGCGCGGCGCGGACACAGCGCCTTCGAGAACAAACTGCCCGTCGACGACAGGCGCCTCGGCCAGGATCTCGAGGCCGGCCTTGATGCCGGTGCGCGATCCGTCATCGCCGGAAGCCGGAGTTGCGGCCGTCATGGTGGTGGCGGCGCCAGCCTTCCCCTTGCGCTCCGAAACCCAGAGCACGAATTCGCCGTTGGAATAGACGGTGGAAAGGTCGCCCGTGATCGTGTAGCGATCCGGCTCCGCGCCGGCGACTGTGCCGGCTGCGCAGAGGCCGGCGACAACGACGGCTACGGCGGAGATCGAGTGAAGGAAGCTGCGACAGGTCATTGTGATGTCCCCGGTGGTTCGCTGTCCATCTTAACCCGCCTGCCCGATCCCGGACACACTGCCCTCGCCGGCGACCCGGTAGATACGGAAAAACTCGCGCACGGCCTGCCGACATTCGTCTTCCGGCAGCGCCTGCGCCTCGTCCAGCATCAGCAGCAACGGCGGGTGCAGGGCGGGCTCCTCCTGCACTTCTCTTGCCACCTCCTCCCAGATCCGCAGCGGTTGATCCGTGCTCCTGTGCGCCTGCGCTCCCGCCCTTGCCACCTTGAGGTCGATTCCTGCTTCGCCGCTTTCTCCGACAGACTCCCTTCCCTCCATTTCCCGGGCGGCGCCGGGGACAAAAGCCTCGGCAATCTTCTTTTCGAGCCTTGTCGGGTTGTGAAAGACGGCCTCTTCGTCAATCAGGCAGACATTCAAGCCCACCGGTTCTCCGTTGCCGTTATCGCCGTCCCCGGTTGGCTGTATTGTCAGACTTCCCAAACGCCGCAGCAAGGCGGTCTTGCCCGCGCCCGGAGCGCCCTGATACAGCCGGGTCTGGGCTTCCCATGGGTTCTCCTTGCCCAACACCCAGTCGTGGTATCTGTACTGCAAATCCCTTTGCAGCGATCCGATCTCCTCTTTTCGCCCTACGAAAAAAGGAGGAGGCTCGCGATCCGTCGTGCTCTCCGCAAACCTCCGAAGCCCCTTGATGTCGGGGATTCCAAAAGCAGCGTCCGGATTCTCTTTCATGGCAAGGCGCAAGCCCCGGGAGCGTCCGAACGGCTTGCTGGCGTCGGGCAGGCCGACCAGCATGCGTCGCTGCCACAGGGAGCGTCCCCTGGACGTTATGGTGCGCCAATGATCGCCCGGGATTGCGGAATTTTGGGCGATGCTGCCGCACGCGACCGCACCCGAAAAATTGCCGGGGAAGATTCCGCAACACGGGAAACAAGCCCTTCCGTGCTATATTCGTGCGTCATGGCCGGGAAACGAAACCTTCGGGAAGAGATCGAACTGCTGTCCGAGCGGGTCGAGGAGCTGCTTGATGCGAACGACCAGCTACGCCGCGAGAACTCGGCGCTGCTTGCCCAGTGCGAAAAATTGCAGGGCGAGCGGGCGCGGCTGTTCAACACGCGCGAGGAAGCGCGCCAGCGGGTCGCCGAGATGGTCGAACGGCTGCGCAGCATGGAAAACAGCGTGTGACCGAAAAGTTCGAGACCGTCAGGCTTCGCATCCTGGGCAAGGACCACACAATCGCCTGCGAACCTGAGGACCGCGAGTTACTGAAAGGCGCAGCGCCCCTGCTCGACGAGCAGATCGAGAACATCAAGCGTCAGGATCCCCTGCTGGACACCGCCAATGTGTTCATGCTGGCGGCCCTGAAGCTCGCTACCAGCCTGTTGCAAGCGGAGCGCGAGAGCAAGCGCAGCGCCACGGAAGCCATCGACAGCGTGCGGCGCGTCCGCCGGCGAATGGAACGGCGCCTGGGGAAAGTCTCCGTCGCCGCCAAGGCGCAAGCGGCGAACTGAAACCGCCCGCCCCAACCCGCAATGCCGGTCGATGACCTGCGCCTGCGCGACTCCCTGCGCAGGGCGCGGCGGCGCCTGAGCGCTACCCAAAGCCAACAGGCCGCGAGCCAATGCGCGCAACTCGCCCGCACGTTGCAGGCGGTGAGGCATGCGCGCTGCATTGCGGCTTACATGGCCCATGGCGGCGAAATGTCCTGCGAGCCGATCATTGAATGGGCGCTTGGCCGCGGCGTGAGCGTGCTGCTGCCCGTGGTGATCGGCCGGCGCATGAAGTTCGCGCCGCATGTTCCCGGTGAAATGCCGGTGCAGAACCGATGGGGGATCCCGGAGCCGGAGTGGCGCCCGGGGAGCCGGGTGAGCGCGAGGCGCGCGAATGTGGTTCTCGTGCCGCTGGTGGCTTTCGATTCCGGTGGGAACCGCCTGGGCCAGGGCGGCGGATATTACGACCGCGCGTTCGCGTTTCGCAACAGCGCCGGGCACTGGCGGCGACCGCTGCTGGTGGGTCTGGCGCACGACTTCCAGCACGCGGAGACGCTTCACGCCAAGCGGACCGATGTGCCTCTGGACGTCGTGATCACCGAACGACGTATATACGAGTTCCGGCGGTGATCCCGCTGCGGATTGCTCCGCTTGCCTGTTCGCGCCCGCAATCCTTCGGGCGAGTCGTGAGGCTTCGAGGCCGGGGAAACGGGAACGAACCGCGGCGCCGGCGGGTCCGGTGGTCACACGCATCCATCCCGCCGGAAAGTCCTGTGGCGACACGCATCCGCCTCGCCGGAAAGTCCAGTGGCCAAGCGCATCCACCTCGCCGGAAAGTCCAGTGGCCAAGCGCATCCACCTCGCCGGAAAGTCCAGTGACCACGCGCATCCACCTCGCCGGCGGGTCGGTCGATCCCACGGCCCGACCGACCCGCCCGCCATCGCTCCATATAATGGCGGGGTTGGGCAACCCGCGAGAAAGTTCCTTGCGCCTTTCACGGCAGAGCCGATTGCACCCCGGGACGGACGGCAAAGAAGCAGCGCTGCTGGCGGCCAAGCGCAATGCCGCCCAGGCCGCGATTCGCCACATCCCTCACGACTGCCTGCTGGGCGTGGGCGCCGGCAGCACCACCAACGAATTCATCGCCTTGCTGCCGAACGTTCGCGATCGCATTTCGGCGGTTGTCTCCAGTTCGCAGGCCACTACCCGTCTGTTGGGCGATTTCGGTTTCGAGGCGGCGCCGCTGAGCCAGTGTGGAACGCTGGACCTGTACGTGGACGGCGCCGACGAGACCGACGAACACCGGCGCCTGATCAAGGGCGGCGGAGGCGCGCTGACCGGCGAGAAGATCCTGGCGGCGGCCTCGCGGCGGTTTGTATGCATCGTGGACGAGAGCAAGCGCGTCAAGCTGCTGGGCAAGTTCCCCCTGCCCGTGGAGGTCATCCCCATGGCGCGCTCGGCGGTGGCCCGCAAGCTGGCCGGGATGGGCGGCCAGCCGCAATACCGCGAAGGCGTGACCACCGACTACGGCAACGCGATCCTGGATGTGCATAACCTCAAGATCCTCGACCCTGCCGCACTCGAAACCGAAATCAACCAGATCCCCGGCGTAGTCACCGTGGGTCTTTTCGCCCGCCATCGCCCCGAACTCGTCATCGTGGGCGCCGCCGGGGGCGCCTACTCCCTCTGACCGCAAGCCTTGGGGCGGGCGCGCCCTGGAAATCCAGGTCCGAAGAAACGGGTATATGCCGCTGTCCCGGTCAGTCGAATGGCTACGCACATCTCCATGACGCGCAGAAACAAAGCGCCGGAAGCGAAGGCATCGCGGGCGCCTTCGATCCCCGCCAGCCAGTCGATTCCACCACCCCACCGCAAGGCTGGCCTCTCCATGACGCGCAGAAACAAAGCGCCAAAAGCGAGAGCATCGCAAGCGCCTCCGATCACCGCCAATCCACCCTCCCCGAACATGGCAAAATGCCGGCCACACACCCGCCGGAGGAAACCTGCCATGCCCGCCAACACTGCTTCGTTCGCCCCCATTCACGTGCGCAACCCGCGCACCGGCGAGCGCGACTTCGTGCTCAAGCCCGCCACGCCCGATGAAGTGGCCGCGACCGCGGATCGCCTGCGAATGAACCAGCCCGCCTGGCTGGAGCTGGGGCTGGAGAAGCGCGTCGAGGCGCTCAAGGCCTACGCGGATGCAGTGCGCGACAACCGCCAGACGCTCTTCGACGCGCTTTGCGAGGACACCGGCAGAGTGCTGATCACCCATGTGGAAATCGACAACTTCGGCGCCATGCTGGAGCGCATGGCCGGTTTCGCCCGGCAATTGACGAAACAGGAAGAAGCCCGCAACAGTTCCATCCCCACCATTACCGCCCGCACCCAGTTGGTCCCTTTTCCCGTGGTGGGAATCATCTCCCCCTGGAATTTTCCCTATCTGCTGGCCATGATCGATTCCATCCCCGCCCTGATCGCCGGCAGCGCAGTCCTCTACAAGCCCAGCGAAATCACGCCCCGGCACGCATTCCCGATGCGCGACTGCTTCGCCCAGACGCCCGGACTCGCGGATGTGGTGGACTTCGCGATGGGGCCCGGCGCCACCGGCGAAGCCGTCATCGACAATGTGGACGCGGTGTGCTTTACCGGCAGCGTGAAAACCGGGCGTCTGGTGGGCGAGCGCGCGGCCCGCAACTTCATCCCGGCGTTTCTGGAAATGGGCGGCAAGGATCCGGCTATCGTGCTGGAGTCGGCCGACCTGGAGCGCACCGCCAGGGTGCTGCTGCGCGGGTCGGTGGCCGCCACCGGCCAGGCCTGCCAGTCCGTCGAGCGCATCTATGTGGCGCGCGCCCTGCACGACGCGCTGGTCCAGCGACTGGTCGAACTGGCCGCAACCGTAACAACCAACACCGAAGCGCCCGACAAGGGCCACATCGGTCCCCTGATTTTCGAGAAACAACTGGCCACAATCCAGTCGCACATCGACGACGCCGTGGAGAAAGGCGCCACGGTGCGCTGCGGCGGGAAACCCATCGAGAACGGCGGCGCCTGGTACCCGCCCACCATCGTGAGCGGAGTCCATCACGGCATGCGGATCATGACCGAAGAGACCTTCGGCCCGGTGCTGCCCGTCATGGCCTTCGACACGGTGGACGAAGCCGTGGCGCTGGCCAACGACTCGCGCTACGGCCTGAGCGCCAACGTGTTCGCAGGAAGCGAGGAAGAGGGTCTGGCCGTGGCCCGGCGCCTCGACGGCGGCGTGGTGAGCGTGAACGAAGCCTCGCTGTCGTCCACCGTTCACGAGTTCGAGCAGGATCCCTTCAACTACTCCGGTCTCGGACGCTCGCGGATGGGTCCCGCCGGCGTGGAGCGCTTCTACCGCCACAAGCTGATCCTGTCCGACACCTCGCCCGCGCCGCGCGGCATCGACGACTTCGCCGAACCCGCCACCACCGCCTGATCCCGCCTCCGGTGTTATCATGCCGCCTGCTGGCTCGGCATGGCGGCGGGGTATGGCGCAGTCTGGTAGCGCGTCTGCTTTGGGAGCAGAAGGTCAACGGTTCGAATCCGTTTACCCCGACCAATGCGCCTCGGGATCGCCGCCTTTTCGGTTTGGCCATTGGCCAGTCGGTGCGCCTGTAGCTCAACCGGATAGAGCATCGGCCTTCTAAGCCGGTGGTTGCAGGTTCGAGTCCTGCCAGGCGCGCCACCGGCAAGAACGGTATGAGGCGGCGTGTGGCGGTGTGCGGCGCCGCACGCACCGACCATGGTGGGCGTAGCTCAGTTGGTAGAGCCCCGGATTGTGGATCCGGTCGTCGTGGGTTCGAGTCCCATCGTCCACCCCACCCCCTGCCCCCGTCCGGCCGGCCCCAGGCTGTGGCAATATGGCGCCCGCACAGGCAAGGGCATGGCGTTCCATGCCACACCCACAGTGGGCCGTTAGCTCAATCAGGTAGAGCAGTGGACTCTTAATCCATTGGTTGCGGGTTCGATTCCCTCACGGCCCATTTTCATTCCCCGGCCTCCCGGAGCGTTCTCAAGCGGCATCACGAACAGCCCGGAAGCCGTATGCCGAATGCGCTCGCCATCGTGACCGAAACGCGGGCCGTGTGCTGATCGCCAGGAACCGGGATTTCGGGGGCTTGTCTTTCTGTGCGCCCTGCCGCATCCCGCATCGTTCGGCTACATTCCCGACCCAGCCTTGAAAATCAGCGCATTCTCCTGGTGTTCAGCGTCAGGCGCACCAAGTCTCACTTGCCGCACACCTTGCAAGGGCCGTACAAGTTGGACCGTCGAAATCCCGACGCCTGCCTGATCCACCCGGTGGCCGCGACACTTTCCGTCCTGATTGACGCGCTACAGTTCAGGCCGAGCGGTGGCGAAAGGCGCACTCGTCTTGCTTGCCGTTCGGGTCAGGAGTTCTCTGACTGACGCGATTATCCCTGATTTCTCTCGACAGACAGGCTATCGAGATCAAGCAGATCGCTTTCGACATAGTCACAAGCCGTGATGTCCTCCAACCGACATGCGACGGCAGTTTCCACGCGAAAACGGCCTGAATCGTCGAACAACCCCATCCACTTGTCGACGAGGTCGGGCCAATCGGGATTCATATCTTCAGGATCACGTTCCTTGATGAACCAGATCATCAAGTACACCATGTCGTGGTCCCACGACGGCTGTCCCCGAATCCGGATTTCGCGAAGCGCTCTCAGATGACTGCCTTCGGCCGGAAGCGATCCGCCGCGAGAACGAAATCGTCCGGAAATGCAAACCTGGAGCGCTGGCGGGCGAGCGCTCGCGAGAACATACGGCTCTCGGTATCTGTGCGCCAACCCGAAACTCGAGTCCAGCTCGCCACTATGGCCTTCTCGACTGTCATGACGCGATCCAGATCAGCCACCAGACCCTTCTCGGCCATGCCCGGAACGTAGGCGAAGGCTGGTCTCTTGAGCCGACGAACCTGTTCCACGGTCTCGTCGTCGAGCCCGACCAAAGGCGCAACTTCCACGAACGGACGATCCTCCCAAGGACGGACGATATCGCAGGTTTGCGTCAACACGACGACGCCCTTGACCTCTTCGGCAACGACAATGTTTTCTGCTGCCTGCGTTGCGCCGCCATGGGCTGTGGCGACTGCTTCTACGGAAGTCGCGGTGTGCGGGCAGGTTGGGTCAGCGAGGTGTATGAACTCGAGTCCGCTATCCAAGGACACATCGCCCTGACGCCAGTTTCGGAGTGCGGCCTCAATCTCTTTTGCTTGCGCATCCCGTCCGGTCATTCCGTCGACTTCTTTTTCCTTCTCGTGGGTTGAGCAATGCGCACCGGACCACCAGCTATCTTCGGCCGATCCTGTATCGCTTCCAGCAAAAGATTCGGCGCCGCAGGCCGGCGCCTTGTCGATTCTTCTTGCGACAAGGCGGTGCGTTGCCGACCGAAAGCAGCCCCCCCTGCTCCTGCTGCCTGGAGCATGACCTCCGTGTAGCGACGATCCGCAAGCCAATCGAAAAGCGACGACCCGTGGACGCTTGTCAGAAGGCGGTCGCGCGTAGCGCGCCGGTTTCCTTCGTCAAGATGCCGGATGGCATCCAGTGTCTCCCGAATATCACGCTCGTGCTGCGTGGATGGCGCTTTGCCATTCGCCCAGTGGTGAACCGTACGGCGCGAGACGCTGAAAAGCTTGCTCAATAACTCCCACGTCAGGCCCGAACGGCATCTGATTTCAAGAATCGCCTCACCCGTGGTTTGCCTTGCCGGGGCTTTTGTTCTGGATGCTGGACCTGCCGAAGTTCCTTCTACGGGCTCAGCATCATGTGGGCTTGCTTTTGTCCACGGTCCCGCCAACGTGTTGAACAGTACGATACGAGCAGCTTGCTCCTTTTCTGGCTTCGCGTAGATCGGTTCGTATCCGTAGCGGCCGGCGCTTGTCCAAGCTGTCTCTGCTGTTCTCATGGCGTACCTCCGTGGAACCTCAGGAATTCGTCAGTAACCATCAACCGAAACACCGAGTACATGCGTTTGGCGAAAGCCTTCGTCAAGAGAACCAGCTTGTCCGACTCGAAGGGCGACGCCTGTTGAGAGAACATGTCCAGATCCAGCGACCAACTCGGTTCCCCTATCGCCTGCAGCACGTCAGGGTCGTAGGTCGTATTCGGCGGCAAGTGGCCCCATCGACACAGGATTACCCCTTCCGAGGCCATGAATTGCGCTTGAGTCATCAGATGGACTGTCGCTCCGCGAAGCCTATCCGTCGATCCCCCGTCAGGTTGCAGAACCCCGAGGACGCTCGGTTGAACAAGTTCGCCGATTCTTCGGACGGCTTCTCCCTCCAGGCGATTGATGTATCGCAACCCTACGCGTTGAGCCTCGGCTGGCCTGAAGCAGGCCTCCACACTGCCGAGCACTGCCCGCAAACGGGCCACAAAGTCATCGCGGCTGCCATACCTGCGAGTCTCAAGCGCAACAAAGTCCGTGCCAAGGGAAACCCGCCACGCTTTCGACTCCCGTTGATCCGAAAAACGCCAGATGACCGTATCCGAAACGTTGGGCTCGCGCCCCGGCCCGATTGCAATGTTCTTGAAATCATCCCTGTGCAGGTGCGGATAGTCGGCGCGAAGCGCCTCCTGAAAGTCCACGACACTTTCCGCCCTGAGGATCGAGAGGATCGGGGGAAATCGAACTTGCGCGACAACATGCACGAGAGGCGCTTTGGGCAAGAACACCTCTGCTGGATTCCCACTCTCCAGCGGCGTTGGCTCAACCTGCATACTCGTGCCCCGGTTTCCGTGATTCAATTGTGAACTTTAGTGTGAAGCGATGCCCTGTGCAACATTACCACGAAAGGAAAAGATGGCTTGATGCGACAAGGCATGCCATGCACGGCATGTCTGCGAGGGTGCTACTACCAACTACCAAAGAAGTTGCGCACGCATTTGAGCAAAAGCCGGCGACACGCCAGCGGGCAACTCGTACTCGCCGGCCCTGCGGCCCAGAACCAGTTGATACAGGGCGGCCTGGACCATCGGCACGGCGGACGGCAATTCCTCCAGGTTGATGAGCCACGATCCGGTATCGTCCGGCGGCGGCAAAAACGCAGGCGGCGCCCAGCGGGTGCGCCCGCCGTCATCGCGCCAGGGGATGCCGCGCAGGTCCACGGGATCGAGCAGCAGCGCGCGCACATCGACATAACGGCGTCCGGCGCCGTCGGCCACCTGCCGGGCAATCTGCGACTTGGCCGCTCCAGGCGGTCCCCAGACGATGCAGGGCTGGCGGGCCTCGACCAGCAGTGCCAGAGTCGCAGCGAGTTCGCTCGGGCGGAGCGTGTAGTCCGCCGATACGGTGTCGGGTTCGGTCATAGGCAGGCTCCGAAGTAGTGGAAACGGAACGCGGACGCCCTCCGGCGCCCGGAATTCGCCCGGCCCGCGCCCGACTCCCGCTCATGGCGCTGCGGAGCGTGCGCCTGGAAACGCGGAGCGTTCGTGGCGAGACCGCAGTCAGGCAACTTCGAGGGCGGCGCCCGGAACGCCGGGCGAAGGAATGCGCGAAAGCGAGAGCGTTTGCTTGATGCGCCCCTTCAGCCTGACATGCTTGTCAGGGACGCACGGCCCCCGATGACATCAGGCGAATCCCCGGCTCGAAACTCAGCGCCAGCCTCTTCGACAAAGCCGGAAACGAACCTCAATCGGTCAGGCCTTGAGCTTGAGCCACGCAGGCGGGAACAGCCCGATCCAGTCGAAAATCATCTCCGAGGGCCTGCGGGTTTGTCGGGCGGCAGGCAACATCGCCGTGAAGGGAAACAACCCGCCGAAAGAACGGCAGCCCGTCAGTGCACAGCTTACTGTCCAACCCAAAGAGCAGGTTGTGCCAACAACCTGAACGACGAAATACGGCTCAACAACGCAACGGCCTGCAGAACTGGAGAGCGGTCTACTACTGGTACCGTCCTTCGTTCAGCCGCCACCAAGCGTCCGTTCCCTCAAGCGCGGAGTTCTTCTGCGCAAGATCCCAAGGGGTTTCGCCGGATACATCTTTTGTCACTGGATCCGCTCCTGCGTCGAGCAGCACCTCCAAAACCGCAGGAGTCTTGCTTTTCGCCGCCGCTATGTGCAGAGGCGTAACTCCATTCGCATCCCGTGCATCCACCTTCGCGCCCGCGTCGAGCAATACATCCAAAACCTCGGGAGTCTCACTAAGCCCCGCCGCTGAGTGCAGGGGCGTCCATCCATTCTTAGCCCGCGCATCCACCTTCGCGCCCGCGCCAAGCAACACCTCCAAAACCGCAGGATTCTTGCTTTTCACCGCCGCTATGTGCAGAGGCGTAACTCCATTCGCATCCCGTGCATCCACCTTCGCGCCCGCGTCGAGCAATACATCCAAAACCTCGGGAGTATCGCTGACCACCGCTGCTGCATACAGGGGCGTAACTCCATCCGTATTCCGCGCATCTACCTCCGCACCTGCGTCAAGTAACACCTCCAAAACCGCAGGATTCTTGCTTTTCGCCGCCGCTATGTGCAGAGGCGTAACTCCATCCGTATTCTGCGCATCTACCTCCGCGCCTGCGTCAAGCAAAACCTCCAAAACCGCAGGGGTCTTGCTGGCTACCGCCGCCAAGTGCAGGGGCGTTAATCCATTCGCATCCCGTGCATCCACCTTCGCGCCCGCATCAAGCAACACCTCCAAAACCGCAGGGGCATCGCTGTTTGCCGCTGCTGCATGCAGGGGCGTCGCCCCACCTCCATCCCGTACATTGATCTCTGCGCCTGCGCCGAGCAACAGTTCCACAACCTCAGGAGTCTTGCTGCCCCACGCCGCCCGGTGCAGGGGGGTCCTTCCATCCATATCCCGCGCATCCACCTTCGCGCCTGCGCCGAGCAACACCTCCATAATCGCAGGGGTCTCGCTGAACGCTGCCGCCCGGTGCAGGGGGGTCCATCCATCATCCGTACTTCTTGGATCCACCTTCGCGCCTGCGCCGAGCAGCACCTCCAAAACCGCAGGAGTCTCACTGTATCTCGCCGCTGAGTGCAGGGGCGTATCTCCATACGTATCTCGCGCATTCACTTCCGCACCTGCATCAAGCAAAACCTTCACCACCTCAGGGATCTTGCTGAGCCCCGCCGCCCGGTGCAGGGGCATAACTCCATTCTTATCCCGAGCATTCACCTCCACGCCAGTGTCGAGGCAACGGGAAACATCTGCTGCCTCCGCGCGTTCGAGGAAACTCCCCGTGTTCCAGTAGTGGCAGGAGGGCGCGGCCTTCACTGGCCCACCCCAAACCCACAAGAAGAACGCTGCCGTCAGAATCCAGCTTGCTTTCATTGTCTTATCCGGCACTCTTGCTCCGCCCAGCGGACATCGTACAACAACCTTCATCCACTCCGTGTGGAACCAGAATCGGCGGAGCGAAGCGGGAGGAACGGCCCGAACCGGTGGATTTGGCGACAACTCTGCGAGATAGAAGCGCCCCAAACCTGTGCGCCTGCCTTGTTTGCCTTTCGGGAGTTCCTGATACACTGAAAATCATGGGAGACAGCCAAAAAACGGCAAGGCAAGTGCGATGAAAAATCGCCTTTATCACGCTGACTGCAGAACGATCACAGGTGGCCTGGTCGGCGAAGGCGTCAAGGTAGATTTGATCTATCTTGGCCCGCCGTTCAACTCAAATCGGATCCACTCCATGCTATTTCAACATGAGGGCACGAATGCGCAACAAAAAGCCTGCGATGACATGTGGGACTTCACCGACAAGATGCGCCAACTGATGATTGATTCCCGCGCGGAATTTAAGAAATGGGATGATGAAGCATGGCGGGACGAGTTCGTTATTCCAATGCCAAGAGGCTGTTCAGGGAAAATAAGGACTAAAGAGACTGAGCGGATTATGACGCACATTTCGGCTCTGTCCGTAGCAAGCCTGGTAAGGGTCGAATGACCACCGGAATCAAGAAGCATACGGATGCCAAAACCCGGAGTCCCGACATCAAGGGGCTGAAGGAGTTTGCCCGGCGCGGGGATCGTCAGGACCCTCCCGCCTTCGCCGGAAGGAAGGAGCAGATCAACGGGCTTGCGGAAGACCTGCAGGATCGGATGAATGCCTGGCGTTCCGGCAGCGACGATGCCTGGAAAGGGGCAACCTGGCTTTTCCAGGGCGCGCCGGGCGCCGGCAAGACGGCGCTGCTTTCCCGCCTGAAAAGGCTGGCCATGCAGGTTCCCGGCGGCAACGGAAGCATCATCGGAGATATGCAGGCGCGGGTTTGCGCAATGGACGATGAAGTCGATTTGCACGACGATTTCCGGCTGAAAAGGAAAATCGCCGAAGCCTTCATCCCCGGCGCCGCCGCAAAGATGCTGGGCACGGATACAACGCAAACGGGCAAGGGCGCGAAAGTGGGCGGAGGCGTTTCCGGGTTCGGAGCCAGGCTGGAAGGCTCGGCAGACGCCTCGCAAGGCAAGTCCGAACAGCGGGCAGGGCTGACCTGGGAAGACTTCGTAAACAAGGAAAAGTCGCAGAGCTCCTCGCCGCTACTGCTGCTGTTCGACGAAGCGCAGGCGCTCGAAGATCAGGCGGGTCCCCAGCTGAGATGGCTGCACAAGGGAGAACACGGTCTTCCGATCATTCCCGTCTTCGGAGGACTGGCGTGGACGAAAGAGCGGTTCGGAGAGTTGGGCATCTCCCGGTTTTCCGCAGGCCGCGTCCACACCCTGGAGGCGTTGTCGAAAGACGACTGCAAGGAAGTCGTGCAGGCGTTTTTCGATACATTCCGGGTGGTGGGAAGCCGGCAGCAGCGGGAAGAATGGGCGGAGACGATCACCCAGGAATGCAGGGGCTGGCCCCAACACCTGCATGCAGGGATGCAGGGACTGGCGGAAGCGCTGGTGGAAGCTGGAGGGGTTCTGGAAGAGATCGACAGGTCAACGGCGCTGAAAGGCGGCGCCGGGAGGCGGCAAGAGTATTACGAGGCGCGGATATCGTCCTTCGAGAGTGGCTTTCACGAAGTGCGCTTTCTGGCGGCCGCCTCTGTTGCCTATATGGACAGGGATCGCTCGGGGCAGCTGGACTCGGTGTTGCTCGGCAGCGCCATCGACCGGGGGCGTGTGCGGCGTTTGGCGCTGGATTGGCCGAAGATGAATCTGGCAGAGGCCGACCCCAGGCTTATGCTCCCCGAAGGGGTGGCGGGCAAGAAGCTCGTCAGGGCAATGATAGATGCTGGAATGCTGCACAAGGGGGTAAACGGGGTGTTGCATGTGCCGATCCCTTCCTTTGCCGACTATCTCTGCTCGAAACTCGACTGGCTTGCCGGCAAGTCGGGGGAATCGCCACAGCCCGACCCTCCCGAACCCGGGATGTGAAGCGGATTTGCTGCAACAGGGACTCGCCAGTTTCTTGTCAAGGCCGTGCAAGCCGGAACATGAATTCGTCGCGCGAGCCGGGCTTCATGCCGCCATGGATGCAACCGACGCGAAAACCCCAGGCGCCGAGACGGCCCATGAGATAGTCGAGCGTGTCCCTGAACTCGGCGAACAACAGCAGGCATTGATCCGGGCGGTCGAAGAAACCTTCCTGCCGCAGGATGCTTCGCTGCCGGGAGATGGCGCGCCCGGAGAGATTCGAACTCCCGACCTTCTGGTTCGTAGCCAGATGCTCTATCCAGGCTAAGCTACGGGCGCATGGAAGCCGATTATATTCGGCGCGCCCCGGAAGCAAAGCTCCGGCAGCGCGAGGCTCCGCCCCCGAAGACTCGGACTGGCTCCCCCAAGCCCTCTGACTCCCCGGTCTTTCTGCCTCCGCCTCCCAAGGGCGCGGGCCGGTTCCGAGTGCTGGCGAAGCAGTGGGCCAGACGCGAGCCTCCGCTCCCGAAGGCGAGGGCCAACCCCTTTCCAGCCTTCCACGTGGCGCCAGCCAAACCGCCGGCCGGGCCGAGCCGTCGCCCTGCCGCCTCCCTGCCAAGGGAGCATACAGACTACGAGACCGCCCCCAGCACGCCTCTGCGCGGGCCGCGGGACCACGGCCCACGACTGCCAAGAGGGCGCCGCAGGCTACGAGGCGGCGACCGGGTAGCGGCGTAGCCCCGGCAAGGGAATCAGCAGCGCGCCGGAGAGCAGCACGGTCATTCCCAGCAGAGGCGGGACCTGTCGCACAAGAACCCGGGCCAGCGGCTCTTCCCGGTAGTTGAAGGCCGGGAACTGGTCGTAGTCCGCAGGCGTGAGCGGGTGGCGTTGCAGGAAGCGCACCGTGAAGTGTTCCTTCCATGTGGCGTGAAAGTCGTGCGCCTGATCGAGGAAGTGTTCGTAACGGTTGGCGCCGGTACCGGAGATTTCGCTCAAGGCCAGTTGCATCATGATCGCCGGCGAGACGAACTGGAACCGCTGGACCAGGGCTTCCTGGCGGTTCAGTTGCGCCTGAAACTCGTCATACAGGGGCCGCACCGCCTTTTCCACCGCGTTGCGGTTGGCCATTGCAACGGTCAGGAAGTCCATGGCGCGGTCGCTGCCTTCCGGCGCCAGCTCCAGGTGATCGTAGTAATACTCGTCGAGACGGGCCATACGGTTTTTTTCCGCCTCCGTCTGCGCCTGACGGGCGGCGGTGGTGAGATGCATCCGTGACGGCGCGGGGTGGACGGTGGTGGCCAGCAGGCTGACCAGCGCTGGCGCCACGACCACCAGGGCCAGCCATGCGCCCGCCAGAATGGTCCCGTTGGCGGCCGAGCTCTTGCCGTACACATTCACCATCACCGCCAGGGCAAACCAGAAAAACGCGTACAGGAGGGTGGCCGCCACCCACATGCCGAAACGCAACCAGATATCGGCGGAATCTAGCGCCGAACCCACCGCGAACAGCGCCATGAGCCCCATCGCCAATACGCCCAGGACCAGGATTCCTGCATGCGCGACGATCTTCGACATCATCAGCTCCCCAAGCGATACGGGATGCGCCAGGATCATCGCCAGCGTTCCGCGCTCCTTCTCGCCGGACAGCAGGTCGTAGCTGGTCGCAAGGATGAACAGGGGCAGCAGGAAGATAACCACGAAGGCAATATCGAAGGAGCCCGTCATCAGGTTGATCGGGTTTTCAAGCTCGATGTCCCGGGTCACCGTCATCACGGGATTCATGGAGACCGGCAGGTAGGAAAGCTGAATGTCGCTCTGGCCGATGGAAAAGGAAGCCAGCCCGGTGGGAGGCAAGGCCACATATTTCGAGGTCCCGGACCCCACAACGCCGGCATTGGTTCCCCGCGGAGGCCCCGCTCCCGGGGCATGGCGCGCCGAAGCAAATTGATACTCCCCTCCTTCCGCCAGAACCCGGGCCTGGTACCTTTCGGTGTCCGCTCGCATCCTTGCGAGACGACCGTCCTCGAAGGCAATCGCCGCCTGGGCGCCTGCCGCCTGGCGGTCGATGGAGCGCTGCCCGGACCAGGCCGCGAACGCGATTGCGCCGGCCAGGAGAACCAGCAGCGACCGGAAGGCGCCGGACCGAAAAAGTCGCCGGAGCTCGTGGGAAACGATCGCGCCTCTCATCCGCCTGCCTCCACGCTCAGATGTCGGGTCGCCCGAAAAGCCAGCGCCAGAGCCGCCGCCAGCCACAGGACCAGCGCAACGAAGTTGCCTCGATGCCCGCCGAGGGTCTCGCCCAGCCCCCCGGACACGAAGTCGAACGGCGGCACGATCCCGAACACCGACTGATCCGCAACATGGACGCCTCCGCCCTGCCGGGCGTTCATGCCGGCCGCGGCTTCGCCCAGGTAACGGTTCATTTGCGCCACCATCTCCCGCCGGTAGGTTTCGGCCGCATCCACGAACTCGACATGCCGTGCCAGATCGGCGCCTGCCAGAGCCATCGAAAGCGACCTCAGCGGCAAGGTGGGCGCCACCAGACCGAAGCGATCCTGAAGCCGCTGCTGGTTTGCGTAAGAATCGCGCAGCCGGCCGAAATGCTCGTCAAACACCGGGAAGTCGTACTCCTCGAATTTCTGCAGGCGCAGCGCAGCGAAATACACCGGCAGTTCCGCCACATTCTCCACCCCATGCTCGGCAAGCAACGCCGGCAGCTCCTGCTCGAAGCGCTCCAGGGGAGGCACGCCGTCGAAGCCCTGCATCCGGTGCTCGCGCATGTCCACCATCCACTTGCCGAAAGCCGGCGTGGGATGCGCAGCCTTCGAAATCTCGGCTGCGACCCTGGGCGCCAGGAAAGCGGCGAAGACCCAGAATCCCACCAGCACCATCAACGCGGTGCGCGCATTTCTCGCCCATGCGGAAACCGCAAGCGTCAGGAACAGGAAGATGGCTCCGTAGAGCGCATAGGCCAGCGCGGTCAGCGCCGCGCGCCAAGCCTGCGATTCGCCCTGTGCGGGCAGGTCCGCAAGCGACAGCGCCACAGCGCCGGCCAGCACGCAAGGCCCCACGACCAGCAAGACCGCAGCGCCGATTCCCAGCGCCTTCCCCCACAACAACTGCCGGCCGCCAACGCCCATGCTCACGACTTGGCGCAACGTTCCGCTCTCCCGTTCTCCCGCAAAGGCGGTGAATCCCGTGAAAATGATCAGAAGCGGCATCAGCAACTGCAAAACCATGGCGCCGCTCAAGTCGCCGAAACGGCTGATCGCGCTCTGGTCCGTCGCCGGCCGGCCGAGCGCGAAATTCTGCTTGTGGGCCTCCATGAAAACGGCGGCGGCGGCGTAGTTGTCGATGCCGTTGTCGAAGAAGGCCAGCGGCCCCGCCGGCTTGAAGGCGTAGTTGCCGTAGTGCGTTCCGGCATGCGGATTCTTGTCGCCCTGATTGAGCCACTGGGCGTTGGTGCGATCCTGGGCCATGCGCTGCATGTCCACATAAGCGCCGTACCTCTGGTACCCGACCATCAGTGCGGTCAGAAGCAGCATCCCCATGATGACCGCAATCCACCGGAACCGTCCGTCGCGGACGATCTCCAGAAATTCCTTGCGGGCGATGGAAGCAATCACCAATCTTTGCTCAATTCCCGGCCAGCCCCGCGCCTTCCGCCTCCGGCGCGTAACGACCGCCGGCGTGCATGTGCCGCAGATAGATCTTCTCCACATCGGCGTGAGAGACCTCACCGGTGCTCAGTTCCTCCACCAGGCGTCCTTCCTTCATGATCCCGATTCGGGTGCCGGTTTCCTTGGCGCGAAACAGGTCATGGGTGGCCATGAGGATTGCGGCGCCGTCCGCCTTCAGCTTCAGCAACAGTTCCGAAAATTCGTTGCTGGCCTGGGGGTCCAGCCCCGCGGTGGGTTCGTCCAGCAGCAGGGCTTTGGCCTGCTTGGCCAGCGCGACCGCCACGCCCACCTTCTGCCGCATGCCCTTGGAACAGGTCTTCACGCGCCATTCCATGGCTTGCGGTTGCAGGCCGGCGCGGCTCAAGAAGTTGCGATATTCCTCCGGGGAGTAGTCCTGTCCGCCCAACCGGGCGAAATAGCGCAAGTTCTCCAGGGCGGTCAGGTTTCCGTACAGCATGACCTGCTCGGGAATGTAGGCGAGCAGCCGCTTGCTCGCCAGCGGCTGCTCGGTAACGTCCAGACCGCATACCGTGGCGCTGCCGGCGTCGGGCTGGATGAAGTTCAGAAACAGGCTGATCGTGGTGGTCTTGCCGGCGCCGTTGGCCCCCAGAAGGCAATAGATGTCGCCGCCCTCCACGGTGAGGTCCAGCCCCTTCAGGGCTTCGACGTTTCCGTAACTCTTCTTGAGTTGTGTAGCCTGCAACACAGTCCCGATCCTGATCCTCCCACGCCGGGCCGATTATAAGATCAGGCCGCCTGCGAATCCCTGCGGGCCTCCGTCTTTCCTCTGCGGGCCTCCGTCTCCCCTGCGGGCCTGCGTCTCCCCCGCGGGCCTCCGCCTTCCCTGCGGGCGGTTGCCGCCGGCGAAGGAGGAGTCAGCCGGCCGGAAGAGCGCTGCCGAGCGCCTCGATCAGGTCTTCAGGATCCTCCAGGCCCACGGAAAAACGCACCAGCCCGTCGCGCAGGCCCACGCGCCGGCGCTCCGCAGCGTCCACATCCGCATGGGTCATGGTGACCGGATGGGTCACCAGCGACTCCACGGCGCCGAGATTCTCGGCCAGCGTCCACAGCTCGATCCGGTCCATGAGCGCCTTGCCCGCCCGAAGCCCGCCCTTCAGTTCGCACCAGAGCATGGCGCCGAAGCCGCTGGCCTGACGGCGCGCCAGATCGTGCCGGGCAAAGGACGGCAACCCCGGGTAGCAGACTTCCGCCACCGCCGGGTGCTCGCTCAGGTATTGCGCAATCGCCAGCGCGCTGGCGGATTGCCGGTCCATGCGCACCGACAGCGTCTTCACGCCCTGCAGGGTCAGCCACGCCACCATCGGCGACATGATGCTCCCGGTAGCGTTGCGCACAAAGCGCAGCTTTTCGTCCAGCGCCGCACTGGCCGCAATCACCGCGCCGCCCACGGTGGCGTTGTGCCCGTCGAGGTACTTGGTGGTGCTGTGCAGGGAAAGATGGGCTCCCAGGGCCAGCGGCTGCTGGTAGCAAGGCGAAAGGAAGGTGTTGTCGACCACATGCGTCAAGCCGTTCTCGCGGGCGATTGCGGACAGCGCCGCGATGTCGCTCAAGGCCAGCGTTGGGTTGGCCGGCGTTTCGGTGAGAAGGAGCCGGGTCTTGGGGGTAAGCGCGGCGCGCACCGCATCGGGATCGCCGGTGTCGACAAACGTGAACCGCACCCCGAAGCGGGCGAACACCTGGGTGCATACGCGGTAGGTTCCGCCGTACGCAACCTGGGACACCAGCGCGTGGTCGCCGGCGTTGAGGAACGCGTGCAGCACCGCGCTGACCGCCGCCATTCCGGTGGCATAACAGCTGCAATCCGCGCCGTCCTCCAGACCGCCGAGGCGCTTCTCGAGCGCCCGCACGGTGGGATTGTCGGTGCGCGAGTACGAATAGCCCCTGGCCATGTATTCGTCGACCGACGGCTGGGCGAAGGTGGTGGACTGGTAAATGGGCGGAAGCACCGATCCCGTTGCGGCGTCGGGTTCGGTTCCGGCATGAATCTGCCTGGTGGCGAAGCGCATGTCAGAACTGCTCCGGGTCCAGCGCCATGGTGGCCTCCGAGCCGGCGCGAATCCGGCGGGCCAGGGCGCCAACCAGGGGCATGAAATTCTCGGCGTA
Organism: Gammaproteobacteria bacterium; assembly: GCA_965115835.1. Classification (GTDB taxonomy): domain Bacteria; phylum Pseudomonadota; class Gammaproteobacteria; order Steroidobacterales; family Foliamicaceae; genus Foliamicus. The sequence continues at coordinate 342,081 of OZ220471.1, read as the reverse complement.
GAAGCGCGCGCCGGCGAGCCGGGCCTGCATTGCGGAATCGCCGCGCGAGGCGGCCGCCGCCAGGGCGGAGCGCGCATGCAGCCAGCCCCCGCACAGGTAGCCCAGCATCATCATCAGGTTGAAGGCGACCGATCCGGGCAGGTGCTCGTCGCCGTCCAGTTCCCGGAAGAACCACTCGGACACGGATTGCGCCTCCCCCAGCCCTTCCTCCAGCGCCGCGCAAACCACCCGGTGCTCGTCCGGCAGGCCGGGAGCCTCGACGGCAGCGCGAATGTCCTCGAACAGTTCGCCCAGCGCCCTGCCCCGGTCGCGAATGATCTTGCGTCCGATCAGGTCGCCCGCCTGGATTCCCGAGGTGCCTTCGTAGATGGTGGTGATCCGCGCATCGCGGTAATGCTGCGCCGCGCCGGTTTCCTCCACATAGCCCATTCCACCGTGAATCTGTATGCCCAGAGAGGTCAGCTCGATGGCGAGCTCGCAGTTCCAGCCCTTGACGACAGGGGTGAGCAGGTCCAGCCGTCGCTGGTGATGGGCGCGCATGTCGGCGTTGGCATGGCGGCGCGCGAAATCGGTATGCATGGCCGTCATGTAGGTCAGCGCCCGCATCGCGAAGATCTTCGATTTCATTTCCATGAGCATGCGGCGCACATCCGGATGCCGCAGGATGGGAACGGTTTGCGAACCGCCCGGCGCCTTGCCCTGCATCCGGTTGCGGGCAAAGTCCAGGGCCTGCTGGTAGGCGCGTTCGGATATGGCCACGCCCTGCAAGCCCACCGCCACGCGCGCATCGTTCATCATCGCGAAGATGTGCGGAAGGCCCTGGTTTTCCTGGCCCACCAGATAGCCCACGGCGTCCTCGTAGCTCATCACGCAGGTGGGGCTGGCGTGCAGGCCAAGCTTGTGCTCCACGGAAACCGCGCGCACGCCGTTGGGCGCGCCCGGCGCCTCGTTGGCGTCGGGAATCCGCTTGGGCACGAGGAACAGGGACAGCCCGCGGGTGCCGCAAGGCGCGTCGGGCAGCCGGGCCAGCACCAGATGCAGGATGTTGTCGGCCATGTCATGGTCGCCGAAGGTGATGAAGATCTTCTGTCCGTTGATGAGGTAGTGGCCGTTCTCGCGCCTTGCCTGACACCGCACCAGCCCCAGGTCGGAACCGGCCTGGGGTTCGGTGAGGTTCATGGTGCCCGTCCACTCCCCGCTGACCAGCTTCGACAGGAAATCACGGCGCAACTCGTCGCTGGCGTGCAGTTCCAGCGCATGCAGCGCTCCCTGGCTCAGCAGCGGACACAGCGACCAGGCCAGATTGGCGGATTGCCACATTTCCTGCACGGGCATCGCAAGAACCTGCGGCAGTCCCTGCCCGCCGTAGGCCTCCGGCGCCGCGATGCCGCCCCAGCCGCCCTCGACAAAGGCTTCGTAGGCCTTGCGGAAGCTCTCGGGAACGCGAACCTGCCCGTCTTGCACATGGGCGCCGCCCTGATCGCCCTGTGCGTTGAGCGGCGCGAGCACGTTCGAGGCCAGTTCGCCGGCCTCGCGCATCACCGACCGGGCCAGTTCCTCGTTCGCCATTTCGTACCCGGGAAGTTCCGCAACCCGGTCCATTCCGGCTACGGAATCGAGTATGAACAGCATTTCATCGACGGGGGGTCGATATCCGGACATGGGGGCTCCGCGCGCTGGCGCCAAGGGGAGGGTTATTGTACCTGTGCGCCATCAAAATTCCGCCGCAATCAAAGGTGCGGGATTGCCCGGAAATAGGCGCATATGTTGAAAACACGGCGTTGGCGCAACTGTGGGCGCCATGCCGGCGCAGTCCAACCCCGCCAGCGCCCAGGCTCGCCAGCTCGAAGCGAAAGTGGCGCGCCCGGAGAAGGAACTCGCCACCGCGCGCACGATTCTCGAAGTCCAGGGAAAAGTTGCCGGGCTGCCGGGATTGAGCCTCAACGGCGCGAACCACTGCTGATGGCCGCCGCCTCGCTCGCAACAAAAGCCGGCATTGCGCCGGCCTGCCGGGCGTTGGGGGTGTCTTCGCTTATCGGAAGCGGCGTGAATTTGCGCGAACGCGCTGCCGCCGGTGCGGCCTTTCTGCCCAGCCTCAATGCCGGGTGCTGTTGCCCTGTTCGCCCATGTCAAACGGACTATATCACGAACCCCCTTTCCCTCATCGAGGGAAAGGGGGTTCGGTGAATCTTCTTGCGCCGACCCCTGCCCGGCGCAACTCGATCCCTACGCTTGAACCTTGTTGGCTTCTGTTCTGGCTGCTTCGGCGGCCTGCTCGGCTTTCCTTTTCGCTTTCAGCGTCGCCCATCTGTTCCACATGCATGTTAGATAGCCAGCGGTGAACATGATTAGCGCGCTGATCATTTCCTCTCTGGTGGCATTGGTGAAAAGTTCTATGAAGTCTTGCATGTTTTCTCCTTTGTGATTTCTTTAGGGGCCCCAAGCTCCGCAAACATTATCTTGCGATTGCCTGCGTAGTCTTCTCTCTGCCAACCATCTTGTGATTGAGAATCCCGTAACAACCCCTGCGGCGAATCTTACGCCATTGACTCCTTCTTTTATCAGGGCGGCTCGGAATGTTGGAGGGCCTACTTGGTTGCTATTGATGTAGTCATGCATTTCGCTGGCCCATGCTCTGCAATCGTCCCAATCGTCTCTTGCCTTGCTTCTCAAGTCGTTGAATGACATTGCGGGGTGGAGCCCGCTTGCTCTGAATGAGCCTTTGTTGTGACATCCGCTTTGGTTGGAGTAGCTTGTAGTTCCTGGGCCACCCTGCATGTATGCCGTCAGTGCTGTTGCTCCGCGTCCTCTTGTTGGCCCTGTGCAGTCTCGATCTTCGAAGGTGCTCCATGGCCCCATCATTCTGCTTAGTGCGCCTTGGTTTTCCCATATGCTATACCAACTTGAGTGTAGGGTTAACCCGTGTGCCTGCGCTTGTGTCGGTATTCCGAGCGTCAGTGTTCCGGCCAGTATCAGCGCGATAGCGCTTCCCTCAAGCCATTTCTTGAGCCTTTGCATTGCTCCTCCCTTCGGGTGTTCAGCCCGTGTAGCAGTTGAGTTCCGGCGTACAAGCGCCGGGCCATGAACACAACTCGAAGGGAGATTTGCTCCGCTTGTTTGCCTTGGGAAACGGTAGCTAGCCGCTTTCCCTTGATACAGGCTGTTCTATTCGGCGGACAGCCCGACAAGGCTGCCTCCGAGTTATGCTCGCTTTCGAGTATACCACTACTTTTTCAACGCTGCGCTTTCACCAGCAATTCCCTCCTGTCCAGCCCCGTGTCTGGTCTGCCGGTCCGATTCGGGCTGGCTTGCCTTCGCCGCGCTTGCCGCGACTATCCCGGACGCGCCGTCAGCCTGTCCGGGTGCTCCCCTTCGAGACGCGCACGGTACGCGGGCGGCAGCGATTCCACCGAATCCAGCTTGAGGCCCGCAGCGTGCCAGATCATATGCCCCTGGCGCCCGTCCATTTTCATCCAGGAGCGCCAGGGCATGAACACGGTCGAAGCAAAATGGGCGCTCAACCTTTCTTTCGTCGGGTCGGCAAATTCCGCCAGCGGACAATTCATCGTCTGGCGCTGCAGGCGCGGTTGGGGCCTGCCGGGCGGGTATTCGGTTTCCTTGCTCAGCCAGACCCGGCCGCCGCCGGACAGGATCCGGTAAGCAGGGGGGCGTTCCGGCATCTTCTCGATGAATGCTGTGGGGCGTATTCCCTTCTCCGAGTAGGTGAAGCCCTGCCCCGCGCCGCCGCCCTGCACTGCGGCCGACACTTCCAGCTGCTCGCCCGTCCAGGGATTGCGCCACTCCCGCAGCCACTCGCCGCTGCCGGCGTCCTTGAGAAAGGACACGGTGTGCCCGATCAGCTCGAACTCCCCTTGGGCAAGGTGACGCATCCAGTACATCTCCATGCCTTCGAAGCCGAACAAGAGCCGGGGCGGCCGGCCCTCCTCGACACCGTAGATGGCGCCGCTGTACCACCAGGGAACATCCTCCTCGCGCAGGCTGGCCTGCATCCGGATCAAGGCCCGCAAGTGGTCGCGCGGCGTTGCCGGGGAGATCGCCGCAGCAGGGTCCGTCGCCGCCAGCGACGACCAGGGCGCGCCGAGAATGGCCAGGCCCCCCGCCCCCGCCAGCAGCTGACGGCGGCCGATATCCACCCTGTGGGGATCTGGCGGCTCGCTGGCCTGTCTAGCGGGGCGAGCGCACGGCATCCGCAATGAACCCCGCCATCAGCGCCGCCATGCGCGGGTCGTCGTTCGGAGGGCGCCACATGGCCCAGGTGCCGCGATACTGCCGCTGCACCGGCCGGTCCGGCGACGGCTTGCCCAGCGACGGGTCGTAACCGATGTGGCCCCAAGCGGGCACATCGTAGCCCAGCGACGGGTCCATGTCGCTGCGGCGACGGTCGGGAGGCGTCTGGCGCGGGGGAGGATAGGAGCGCCCGCCGGCGCAACCGCCCAGTTCAAGGCAGCAGGCGACCCTGGCGGCGCCTTCCCTGCATTCGGTATCTACCCAGACTCCCCAATAGTCGGCGAAGGGATGCCCCACAACCGGATAGCGGCGAAAATCTCCATCGTCGTAATAAAGCCAGCTTCGATAACCGATTTCCTTGGCGATCTGGTTGGGAACCTCGACCATGTTGAGGACCGACTCGGCCACGATTTGCGGGAACGCCACAACGATGTGCTCCACTCCCTCGGCACTGAGATATTCGAGCGCCTCCCAGTAACGATAGCCCCACTTGCCTTGCGGATGCACGCCCGGCTGCTCGTACAGCGCCGCATAACCCAGGTTCTCTCCGCGCATCGGCCGACTGCGCTCGTATCGCCCGCCGGGCGTTTCCGGGAGCGTCTCGTTCAGGACCATGTCACCGGCCCAGGCGCCAACGATGCGCCGCTGCTTGAGTTCCGGATACAGCCGCAACAGTTCGCGCTCGATCATGCGATGCAGGACCAGGGTGTCGTCGATCTTGGGGTCGAAATACTCGTCGTGGCGCCGCAGCGCGTGGCCGAGCAGCACAACCCCGGTTGCGGCTTCGCCCACCGCCGGATTGAACCGCCGGGCAATCCCCTCGGCGTGCAGCAACGCAAGTTGGGGCGAGGAAACGACGGGATTGGGCCTTTCCGCGAGTTTCACGCGTCGGTCGGCCTCCGGCGGACCCAGCGAGCGCGTCCAGCCGGCCGGTTCGACAGGCCAGGAATCGCGCATCAGGTCTCCGGGGTCGTTCAACCAGCGCAGCGGCACGGGGGCCGCGCCGTTTTCGGCTTCGGCAGCCAGCCGCATCCGCAGGGTTCGGACGACATCGTGGGTCTTGGAAAAACGCGGGCCGCCCACGGTCATGTCGATGACGAGGATTTCCGTTACGCCCTGCGCCAGCAGCCGCGCAATGGGTCCATCGACGTTATGGCGCTCGGGGTCGCAGTTCGGCCACGGGTCAGCGGCGGGGCCGCACCAGGTCAGCGGCTGGCCTCCCGGAGCGCCGGGGCCATACACGAGACGCGGCCAGGGATGGTGCTTCGGGTCGGCCGCCATCCACGAGGCGAGATCCACGACAAAGCGCACGCCCAGCGCCTCCGAGCGCGCCACCAGCGCCTTCTCCAGCATGCGCAGTTGCGAGAAGGTAATGCCGTAAAAGGGGCTCGCGCCGCCGATGCGCTCGTACTCGAAGCGGTACTTCAGCGCTTCCTTGGGGCCGTTGCCAAACTGCATGAAGCGCGGCCAGATGCGGGGGTTCCAAAGAAAACGCCGATAGACGGGGCTGTTGCGGTCGTAGGAAAAAAGTTGCGCGGCCGTGTCGAACGCGCCGCGGTCGGTCCACTCCTCGGCGCCGCCATGGACGACGAACAGCACGCCTGCGACGCGCTCCGATTCCTCCGCACAGGCGGTAAGCGGCAAATACGGCAGTGACAGCGCACCGGCGAGCAACGCGGCTCCCGTGGCGACGGCGCGCAGCCGCGCGCGTGCAGGCCGCCCCGTCGTTCCCGTTGCCGTGGTGGATGACCCCGCGCGACGCCTCGCGCACGCGGGCCGCTCCTCGCCGCTTTGTTTGCCGGTCGGCGTTTCGGCCACGAACACGCGCCGCCGCGCACGCGCAGGCCACCCCTCGCGCTTCGAACAAGCCACCATTGCCTCTCCTGCTGTCGAAAGCCGCGCCTGTGAAGGCATTGTCATGGAGAATACCGCATTCACGCTCACCCTGAACCGCCCTGGCCGCCTGCGCCCAGGCCCAGCGCCCCCGGGTTCATCAGGTTGTCGGGGTCCACGCCGGCCTTGAACGCCCTGAGCAGTCGCTCCGCCTCCGGCTGCCTTCCGCGCAAGTAGGGATAGGTCTTGCCCACCTGCAGGTGAACTGCGCCTGTCTGCCAGAAAATGTCCATGATCTTCTGGCGCAGGGTTTCGACCAGCGCCCTGCCTTGCGGATTTTCGTCGTGTTCGGGCAGCGTCTCGAGATAGTCCTCCGGCATGAAACGCTTGTGGAACACCGTCCGGCTGTCCTCCCAGTAGAAGACGGGCTCGTACAGGAAGGCGTTGGAGCTGACGGTCATGAACATGGCGCCCTTTTCCACGCGAAGCGCTTTCATGCGTTCCGCGTTTTCCTCGTACATCTCCGTGAGCCGGCGGCGAAACTCCGGCACCCGGGAGAAAGGCAGGATGCCGTGCAGTGGCGCCCAGCGCTCGCCATTGACGCCCAGAACGGCATACATGGGTATGAACGGCATGGAGCGCAGCACGGTAGGCACGGTATTGGCGATTTCGGTCCCGTGCGGCCGCATGGTTTCGCGAACCAGCCTGAGCCTGGATTTCACTTCGGCGGCGCTGTGTCCCTCCACCACATAGTGCGCGGAATGACTGAACCCGGAGAAGAACCGCTTGCCGGCCAGCGCCATCCGGGTCAGCCTGCTCGCCGCTTCCAGCGGATTGGAGGAATCGCGGGCCACGTTCCATACCGCGCGCGCCGCGTCGGCCGTGCCGGTCCTGGTGAGCTGTCCCTGCTGCAACTTGGGATCCAGGCCGTAGTTGTCCGCCACCACGCCCAGGCGGGCGACCGCCGCCATGCCCGCGGCCATGTTCTCGAAGGCGTCGAAGCCGAACGACGCCGCGCCGGTCCTCGGCGGGCGCTGGATCAGACGCAGGGTGATGCGCGCCTTGATGCCCATGGCGCCGGTGTCGCCGGTGAACAGGCCGGTCAGGTCGGGACCGTACCAGCGGAAGAACGGCGTTGCCGTGCGGATCGAGGCGGACCCCGTGCGCAGCAGTTCGCCATTGCCCAGGACCACATCGAAGGACAGCACCGATTCCGCCGAAATCCCGTAGTTGCCGGTCCCCAGGCTTGCGGAGTTCTGCGAGGTGGAGCCTCCCACTGTCGCCTTGAGGCCCGAGAACGGCCCCCAGAAGGGGGTGCGCAGCTTCTCCCTGGCCAGGGCCGCATGGAGGCGCTCCCAGGTGACGGCCGGTTCGACGGTGACATACATGTCCGTCGAATTGATTTCCACGATGCGATCCAGCCGCGACGTTTCCACCAGCAGCGAGCGCGCTGTCGCCGGCAGATAGCCGTCGGTATAGGAGGCGCCTCCGCCGCGCGGGACCAGCGCCACGCCGTTGCGCAAGGCAATGCGGGCGGCTTTTTGCAACTCCTCGACGGTGCCGGGACGGACCACCGCCAGCGGCATTTCCCGCGAGTTGTAAACATCGGTGGCGTAGTAGCGGCGCTCCGCATCGTCCGTCACCACATGCTCGCTGCCCAGCAGGCCCGCCAGTTCCCGAAGAATTTTGCTGCTCATGGTCCCCTCCGAATGGCCGTCGGGATTCTATCCCGTATCCCTCGCCATACCGGATCGCAGCTTCCCGGCAGTAATTCCCGCTAACGATGCAAAGTCGTTCGTTCAGGGCCGAATACCCGGGTTTGTGACCATTCAAGCGTTGGATCGGAGCTGATTTGCGAGCATTGTCGCGCTTGGCGGGAATGCTGGCTTTCCGGCATCCTGCCCGATCCCGTGTTTTTCCCCGGCGCCTGCATCGGGCTTGCCCTCTTGCGGTTCGCGGGCAATTCCGCCGCGCCCGGCCCAGACATGCCCGGCAAGGCGGCCCGCGCGACTCAAGCCACCCTTTCCCCGGCGTCGCCGGCGAGCGGCTCGCCATCCGCAAAGCGGATCGCCCGGGCGGGCTGAGCCGGAACGCGGCGCGGCGAAAGCACCCCGGTCAGGTTCATGGGATCGGCGCTGGCGACTTGCAGGCTGAAGTTCAGCCGCCCCTTGCGGCGAAGGGCGCGAAGCGCTTCCACCGCCCCGGGCGAGGCGAACTGTTCGCCGCTGAACCCGCTGACGAAACGCCCGCCACGCAGTTCGCCTCGCGCTTCCATGCGCCGGTAGCGCCTCAGCCAGACGCGCCAGGGCGGCAGGCCCCGTTCTCGCACGAGCAGCGCCCGGAACACCACGCCATATCGCCGGATCATGGTTTCGGCAAGGTATTGAATGCGCTCTGCCTCGTCGTTCCCGTCGGTCGGAGGCGCCGGCAAGGCGGACCAGCGGCCAGCAGCCTGGACGCCGCTCAGGCGCGCTCTCGATCCGCCGAAGCGAGGCCGCTTGTCGGCCCGGGTAATCAGCGCCCGCAAGCCGGTAAAGCGATCCGAGGTCACCAGGCCCGCAGCAGCCAGTTCGCCCAGCGCCATCTCCACCTGGCTGCGCAACAGGCCGGTGCGCCGCACCAGATCGAGAAAAAAGTCGGCGCCCTGCGCCTGCAAGGCCTCGAACACCGTCCGCGCCCCAAAAGACAGGCCGTCCCGGCGCGCCGGAGACAGCGGCCAAAACGCCCAAAACTCGCGCCGAAGCAAACAAATGGGCGTGTTGGCCGCGATCCGGCTTCGGGTCCCGCCGGCCCACGGTTCGGCCCGTTTCCACAACCACTCGCCGGAAGCCATGACCTGGTTCAGCATCTGCGCGGAAAAATCCTCCACACGCGCCGGCAGGAGGCTGCTTTCCCAGGCCGAGGCCGGCGCGAAGCAACCCTCCAGCCGTTCGAGCGCCAGACGCAGGGATTCGGGACCGCGGGCGCGGTCGCCGGCCAGGCCTTGCCAGTGAAACAGGAACGACGTGAACTCGGCTGCGCTCACCGGCTCGACCTGCCGGCGCAGTCTGCTCAGCGTGCGACGGTGGATGCGAGCCAGCAAACCGCGTTCGCACCATTCCTCCTGGCCGTCTGGCCGCGTCGCCCGGCGGCGGAAGCGCCCGCGCACCACAGACCCTTCGCCTTCCAGCGCCGCCAGCGCGCCGGCAGCCACCGGCGGCGCCAGATTCAGCGGCGAGGCCAGTTCCGCGGCGGTCAGCGGGCCGAGCACTTCCAGCCGGCTGCGAAACAGTTCGCGAATGGCCGGGGCGGAAGCATCGGCGAGCGGCCCGCAGGCGGCGCGCAGTTCGTCGCCGCGCTCAATGCATCCCCAGACCTGCGCACCGCCTGCGGTAGCGCATCGAATCGCGCGCCCCTGGCGGTCCAGCTCCGCCAGCAACCCGGCATGTTCGGCCAGTTCCGGCCCGGTCATGAACCCGGCCACCGCCAGCGCGTCATGCAACTCGTCCGCATCGCGCGGCTGCGGCCAGGCCCGCGCGCACACCTCGGCGATTGCCTGCGGGTCGGGTTGCGCGAGTCGCGCCGCCTCCCCTGCGTCCATCAGGTGGCGGGTGCGAATGGCCTGCGTTCGCCGCTCCTCGGCGGGCGCATCGTCGAGGAAAGCGTAGGGCTTTGCCGTAATGACTTCCTGCGCCAACACCGAAGGCGACGCAGGCTCGGCGAAACGCACTTCGATCTCGCCCGCTTCCAGCCTCTTGAGCAAAGCCTCGAGGCCGCCCGCATCCATGAGCTCGTGAAGGCAGTCGTCCAGCGCCTGACTCACCAGGGGGTGGTTGGGAATCGCGCGTTCGCCGCCCAGATTCTCTGCGCAGGCCACCACATCGGGAAACAGGGCCACCATCAGGTCCTCGGCGTCGCCGCGCTGGAACTGGGCGGGCCTGCGTTCGCCGTTGCGGTTGCGAAGAACCGCCAGGGCGGTCGTCACCGTCCACCGCCAGCGGGTGGGAAACATGGGGGAATCGAGAACTGCCTGGGTCAGCGCCTCGACAGCCGAGGAGGAGTGCAGCCAGCCCGCAATGTGCTCCAGCGGGAAACTGTGGCCCGGCCCGAGCGAGATGACGATGCTGTCGTCCAGCGCGGCGGCCTGCGGCTCGATATTGAATTTCCGGCAGATCCGCTTGCGCAGGGCAAGGCCCCAGGCGCGGTTCAGGCGGGAGCCGAGCGGCGCATGGATCACCACATGCATGTCCCCCAGCTCGTCGAGAAAGCGCTCCACGACAAGGCGGCCTGCGCCCGGCAGGGAACCGAGGGCGGCGCGCCCGGCCGCGAGATACTCGGCCGCCTGACGGGCCGCTTCGGGAGGCGCGCCGGGAATCGTTGCAAGCCAGGCTGCCGCATCCTTGCCCGCGGCAAGCCTGGCTTCGACGCCGTCGAGCAACCCGGCCACCCGCTGCGACAACTCGCGACTGCGGCCGGGCGCCTCGCCGAACCAGAAGGGAATGGTGGGCGGCGCGCCATGGGCGTCCTCGGCGTACACCTTGCCGGACGCAACGCGCAGCACCCGGTAGGATGCGTTGCCCAGCTGGAATATGTCGCCGGGCAGGCTTTCGAAGGCGAAGTCCTCGTTGAGCGTCCCGATGCGGGTTTCGGACGGCGCCAGAAGAACGTCGTAGTCGAATTGATCGGGTATCGTTCCGCCGTTGGTCAAGGCGGTAATGCGAGCGGCCCTGCGCGGCCGCAGTTGCGCCCCGACGCTGTCGTAATGGAGGTAGGCCCCGGAGCGTCCGCGGCGGGTGGCATAGCCTTCCGACAGCATTTGCACAAGCCCGAGGAACGCCTTTTCCTCCAGGTTGCGATAGGGCCAGGCGCGGCGGAAGGCTCGATGCAATTGCGCAAGACCCCGCTCGCCGCAGGCGCCTTCCGCCACGATCTGCTGCGCCAGAACGTCAAGCCCCCCCGGGGGCACGTGAATTTCCTCCAGTTCGTTGCGCGAGGCGGCCTTGAGCAGGGCCAGACTTTCCACCAGTTCGCCCCGGGTGAGCGGGAACAGCCGTCCTTTGGGCGTTTGTCCGACGGCATGTCCGGAACGCCCCACCCGCTGCAGGAAAAGCGAGATGCCCCGGGGAGAACCCAGCTGGCAGACCAGGTCCACGGAACCGATGTCGATGCCCAGTTCCAGCGAGGCCGTGGCCACCAGCACCTTGAGACGCCCGCTCTTGAGGCGCTTTTCGGCGGCTGCCCGGTGCGCCCCGGACAGGCTGCCGTGGTGCGAAGTCACCGCCTCTTCGCCGAGACGCCGGCTCAGCTGCCGGGCGGCGCGTTCGCACAGCCGGCGGGTATTGACAAACACCAGGGTGGTGTCGTGGCCGCGCGCCAGATCCGCCAGCCGATCGTATATTTCGTCCCAGACTTCCAGCGGCATGACGGCTTCGAGGGGCGATCCGGGCAGTTCCAGGGACAGGTCCCTCGCCCTCCCGGCGCCGGCATCGACGAGCGCACAGGGCTCGTTGCGGTCGCCGAGCAGGAACTGCGCCATCCGGGCCAGCGGCCGCTGGGTGGCCGACATCCCGATGCGCCGCAGCGGTTTGCCGGTGAGCATCTGCAACCGCTCCAGGGTCAGCGCCAGATGCGCGCCGCGCTTGCCGCCCGCCAGGGCGTGAAGTTCGTCCAGGATTACCGTGCCGGCATCCGAGAGCAGGCGACGTCCGCCTTCGGAGGTAAGCAGCAGGTACAGCGACTCCGGCGTGGTGACCAGGATATGAGGAGGCTTGTTGATGAGCCTGCGGCGCTCCGCCGGAGTCGTGTCGCCGGTTCTCAAGCCCACGGCGATCCCCGAGGGGGGCTGGCCCATTTCCCCAAGCGCGGCGTCGATCCCTTCGAGCGGCTGGCGCAGGTTGCGCCGCACATCGGTGGAAAGCGCGCGCAACGGCGAGACGTAAACGACTTGCGTGCGATCCGGCAGCTCGCCCCTTCGGCCCCGGCGAAGCAGTTGGTCGATGACCGCCAGGAAAGCGGCCAGGGTCTTTCCGGAACCGGTAGGCGCCGAAAGGAGCGCGTGTTGTCCGGCGGCAATGGCGGGCCAGGCGCCCGCCTGTACCGGAGCAGGTTCGCGAAACGACGACGAAAACCAGCCGCGAACCGCAGGATGGAAGCCGTCGAGCGCTTGCCCGGTGTCATCGGATTGCGCCGAACGCGGCCGGACTGCGCCGTTCGCCATGAGCCTTGAAGCCACGCGCCTACCCCGGATCTCTCACCGAATCGGGCCGCCGCCTTGCAACATCCTGCCTGATCTCATGTCTTTTCAAGGTACCTGCAACAACAGCCTGCATCAGGCTTATCCCTTGCGGTTCGGGGACGATTCCGCCACGCCTGTGCGCGCACCGGCTCGCCCTGGGATCGGCGCAGGCGTACGAGGCGGAAGAAGCCACGCCCGCGCACACACCGGCTCGCCTCCGTCCGGCCCGCCACCCCACGCCATCCCCGGGCCACGCCCGCGCACACCGGCTCGCCCGGATGGAGTCGCTGCCGCCGCCCGAGCGGGAGGCCACGCCTGTGCGCGCACCGGCTCGCTCCGCCACAAGGCCCGGCCATGTCCCCGCGAGCGCGCGCCCGGCATCTCAAGCAAGGCGTCTCGCGCCCGGACGCCCCGATTTTTCCGCAACCCGGCGAGGCATCCGGGCAAAGCGGGCCTTCCGGCCGCAGGCGGCAAGGCGATGGCATCGCGGCCTCCAAAAATTCCGGTACGAAGCACTTCCAACCGCAGGCTACAAGCCGATGGGCCGCGGCCCGTCCGCCAGGGCGCAGAAAACTGGTAGGCGCGAGTGGAATTGAACCACCGACCCCTTGCATGTCAAGCAAGTGCTCTAACCCCTGAGCTACGCGCCTGCACCGGTACGGGAGCGAATATACACGAGCCGGACCGAACCCGGACACCGGGCGCGAGACATCTTCTTCAGGAAAGCACTCCGGCGGCCCGGCGTTCGTCGAGCGCCCCGGTGCGGAAGCGGTACAGCCGCGCGGGACGCCCGCCGGTGTTCCCCTTGCGCACTCCGGTCGCCTCGACCAGTCGCTGATTGGCCACCAGACGCCTGAAATTCTGTTTGTGCAAACTCCGGCCCACGATGGATTCGATAACCCGCTGCAGTTCGAACAGGGTGAATTCCTCGGGCATCAACTCGAACACCACCGGCCGATAGCGCAGCTTCCCGCGCATGCGGCCCAGCGCCGTGGCGAGTATGCGCCGGTGATCGAGAGCCATGCACAATCCCTCCAGAATGCCCGCCGGCGGCGCTCCCCGGTCATGCCAGGCTTCGCCGACCAGCGCCGCCTCGTAGATCAGTTCGTAGCGCTCCAGCACCAGATCGGGATTCCAGCCGGCCCCGCCGAGCCCGAGGCAGCGGTCGATTCGCTCCGTCCTGGCGGCGCGGATTGCGGCGGCGCGCGCCCTTCGCTTCCAGGCCCGCAAGGCCGCCTCGAGCTCGGCTGCCCGATTCCCGGCCCCGCGCCGGTCCTCCCAGGGAAAGAATTCATAGCAGGGCTTCCATTGCGCCGAGGGAGCGCACAGTTCATGCCGAACCAGGGCGAGGTAGGCGACGGTGATCGTGCGGCCAGGGCTGCGCGGCCAGAAGTTGCGCCGCCTGTCGCCAAACGTGTAGAGCTGTTCCAGCCAGGCCGGATCCAGGCCCACCTGCCGCCGCAGCAGCCGGCGGGCTCCGAACTCCAGCGTCTGGTCGCGGGTGCCGCGCAAACGGTCGCCGGGCAAGCGAAAGCGGCCTTCATCCATCAAGGTCAGGACCCTGGGTTCGTCATCGACGACGGTCAGTACGACCGTGCTGAGTTCCACGCTGATCGGTTCGGCCACCCGGCCATTGTAGACGGGGCGGGCTGCGCGACCGCGCCGGCGGCGGCGTTGACATTCCTTATGCTCACTTATAGCATTAAGGCTGCAAGACGACAGCAACACAAGGCTTCTTTCCATGCAGATTCAGTCGAGCAACATCCTGGAGTTCAGCCCCGAGGTTGAGCGCGCGACGGCGCCGGTGTGGGCGCGTCTGTCCGATGTCGTTCCGGAAGCGGAATGGCCCTTGCACGCGCCCTATATTGCCCGGATCAACGAGCTCAAGCGGCAGCGGGACGCCGTGATCCTGGCGCACAACTATCAGACCCCGGAAATTTTCCACGGCGTCGCGGACTTTTCCGGCGACTCGCTGGAACTGGCCCGGCGCGGAGCCGAAGCGGACGCCGGCGTGATTCTCATGTGCGGCGTGCATTTCATGGCCGAGACGGCAAAGATCATGGCGCCGGAAAAGACCGTTCTCATCCCCGACCTGCAGGCCGGCTGCTCCCTGGCCGAAGCGATCACGAGCGAGGATGTGCGCCTGCTGAAACAGAAATATCCGGGCGTGCCGGTGGTGACCTACGTCAACACCTCCGCGGAGGTCAAGGCCGACTCCGACATATGCTGCACCTCCGCGAACGCAGTGCAAATCGTCGAATCGCTGGGCGTCGATCGCGTCATTTTCCTGCCGGACGGTTATCTCGGGCGCTATGTGGCCAGCAAGACCGAGGTGGAGATCATCCTCTGGGAAGGCAGCTGCGAAGTCCACGAGCGGTTCACGGCCGAAGAGATCAGAAGCTACCGGAATGCGCACCGGGAAATCCGGGTCATTGCCCATCCGGAATGCCCCCCCGATGTGCTGGCGGAGGCGGACTTCGTCGGCTCGACTTCGGCCATGATCCGGTACGTGGGCCAACACAAGCCGCGCCGCGTGGTCATGGTTACCGAATGCTCGATGAGCGACAATGTGGCGGTGGAGCACCCCGAGGTGGAGTTCGTGCGTCCCTGCAACCTGTGCCCGCACATGAAGCGCATCACCCTGCCCAAGATCCTGCAGGCGCTGGAGACCATGCAGCCGGAAGTGCGAGTGGCTGGTGAAACGGCCGCGCGCGCGCGCCTCGCGGTAAGCAGGATGCTGGAAGCCTGACGGACCGAGGCGCCGGCGCGCCATATACAATGGCGCATCGATTCAGCACCGCAGGCAGACCCCCCGAATGGACGCGCAACACAAGATCCTCATGGTGGACGACGAGCTGGACCTGGAGCAACTGGTCCGGCAGAGGATGCGCCGCGAGATCCGCTCCGGCAAATACGCTTTCCTGTTTGCCCACGACGGCGTGGAAGCCCTGAAGTTGCTGGAAGAGCACCGCGACATCGATCTGGTGCTCTCCGACATCAACATGCCGCGCATGGACGGGCTTACCCTGCTGGAGAAGATCCCCGATAAAGACGCCGACCTGCGCTCCGTGGTCATTTCGGCCTACGGAGACATGAAGAACATCCGCGCGGCCATGAATCGGGGGGCCTTCGATTTCGTGACCAAGCCGATCGATTTCGACGACCTGCGGGTTACGGTCGAACGCGGTTTGCGCCAATTGGAAATGTGGCGCGAGGCGGAAGCGTCGCGCGACCAGCTCCTGACGCTGCAGAGCGAGCTCGATGTGGCCAACAACATGCAGCAGTCCATCCTGCCCAAGCGTTTTCCCGAAAACGACCAGTACGAGATGTTCGGCAGCATGGAGCCGGCGCGCAATGTGGGAGGCGATTTCTTCGACGTGATTCGGCTGGAGCATGGCCGCCTCGGCATCGCCATAGCGGATGTGTCCGACAAGGGCATTCCCGCGGCCCTGTTCATGATGTCCAGCCGCACCTTGCTCAAGGGCGCCGCGCTCAGCTGCGACGACCCCGCAACGGTAATATCCATCGTCAACGACCAGCTGCAGGAAGGGAACGAATCCAACATGTTCGTTACCCTGTTCTATGCCGTTTTCGACCCTGCCACGGGACTCGTGCGTTACGCAAACGGCGGCCACAACCCGCCGCTGATCGTGCATCGGGACGGCAGTTCGACCGTGTTGCCGCTCACCGGAGGCGTGGCGCTAGGCGTGGCGCCGGGTTTCGAGTTCACCACCCGTCAGGTCACGCTCGAGCCGGGCGAAGCCCTGTTCCTCTATACCGACGGCGTGTCCGAGGCGGAGAATACCGACAACGAGGAATACGGCATGGACCGCTTGCAAGCGGTCTTTGCAGGCTCGGCGCCCGCAAGCGCGCGCAAGGCCAATAACGCGGTGTTCGCGTCCGTACGGAAGTTTGCGGGCAACCGTTCGCAATCCGACGACATCACCTGTCTCGTGCTCCTGCGCGCGCCACAGGAGTCATGACGGAACCGACTGTCATCCGCATCCGCGCCAGTTACGAGCAATTGCAACTGGCCGAACAGGGGATCGACGAGCTGGGCCGGCATCGGCAGTGGCCCGAGGAACTGCTGTTCAAGGTCAAGCTGGCGGTCGAGGAAGTGGGCCTGAACATCATCAACCACGGGTACGAAGGCGACGACTCCGGGGAAATCGAGATTCGGTTCCATTGCGGGGCCGAGGTCCTGACGATCGACATCATCGACGAAGCCGGCGCTTTCGACCCCTTGACGGAAACACCCCCCCCCGACACCTCCGCAGGCATTGAAGAGCGGCCGATTGGCGGGCTGGGCGTGCATCTGGTCAGGGAGATGATGGACGAGGTCAGTTACATCCGGGAAGGCAATCGCAACCGCCTTACCCTCAAGACGAGGCTGACGCCGTGAGGAATCGCCCCGGGCTGCGGCGGCTCCCGCTTCTTTTCCTCGGTCTGGCTGCCTTCACGGGCGCCGCGGCCCAGCCCCAGGTCGAAGCCGACCGCATCGTTTTCGGCCAGTCGGCGGCGCTCAGCGGCCCCGCAATGGCCCTGGGGAAAGCGATGCGCGCAGGGATCGAGGCGGCGTTTGCCGAGGCCAACCGCAACGGCGGCGTACACGGAAGGCGCCTGGAGCTGATTTCCCTGGACGACGGCTATGAGCCCGAAGCCGCCATCGAGAACATTCGCAAGCTCATCCACGAGCATCGGGTCTTTGCGCTGATCGGGTCGGTGGGCACGCCCACGGCGCGCTCCTCCGTACCCGTGGCGGACGCTGCCGGGGTGCCCTATATCGCGCCTTTCACCGGCGCTCCCTTCCTGCGCGACGGGCAATGGCGCAATGTGATCAATTTTCGCGCCTCCTACTACCAGGAAACCGAGGCCATGGTGGCCTTTCTGACCGACCGGGGGCTCGCTCGGGTGGCCGTGGCCTATCAGGACGATTCCTTCGGCCGCGCGGGGTTTCGCGGCGCCCAGCTGGCTCTCGGGCGGCGCAACCTCAAGCCTGTGGCCACCGCCGTCTATCCGCGAAATACCGTCGCGGTCAAGACCACCCTGCTCGACGTGATCGAAGGCGACCCCGAGGCCGTGATCATTGTCGGAGCGCCCGCGCCGGTCGCGGCTTTCGTGAACTGGGCCAGCAAGCTCAAGCTGGATCTGGTGCAGATGACCACCTCCTTTGCCGGCGGCAACGCGCTTATCCGCAACCTCAGCACGGCGAGCCTCGATGAAGCGGGGCTGCTGATGACGCAGGTGGTTCCGCCGCTGCTCGGCGACACGCTGCCCATAGTGGAGCAGTACCGCGAAGCGCTGCGCGCAATCCTGCCGGATGAAGAACCCGGGTTCGTGTCGCTGGAAGGCTATCTGGCGGGACGCATGACGGTAGTGGCGATGGAACACTCCGGAGCGGATCCGCGCCGGGACCAGATGCTGCCAGTGCTGCGCAATGCGGGCAAGATCGAGCTGGGCGGCTTCGCGCTCGAGTTCGAATCCGGAGACTATCAGGGTTCGGATGCCGTGTACCTCACCAGGGTGAGTCCCGAGGGACAGTACCTGCCGGTTTCCCCGGAAGGCGCCCGGCCTTGAGCTCCAACCCGGAAAACAGGGGCGACAGCCTGTCGGCGCGGCTGCTTGGAATCCTCGAGCAGCGCCACAAGATATCGGTCCGAATGTATGTGGGCATCAGCGCGGGCCTGCTGCTGTTTGTGCTCGCCAGCGTCAATAGCTGGTTCGCGTTCAACACGGTGGCCGATACCCAACGCTTCGTCGTGGAGCGCAGCCTGCCCCAGATCACGGGAGCGTTCGCGGTCGCGGAGCAAAGCGGCGCGCTGGTGGCGGCGGCGCCGAGACTGGCGGCGGCGGGCACTCTCGAAGAACTCGAGGAGGTTCGCAAGTCCATCGCCGAAAACCGGCGCGCCTTCGAGGCGCGAATCGACGATCTGGAGGCCCAGGCCAGCGGCGACGAGCGAATCCGGAGGATGCGCAACCGGGCCGGAGCATTGCTGGCCAATATCGAGCAGCTGGACCGGTCCGTGGAGGAAAGGTTCCTGATCGCCGGACGCACCCGGGAGCTGCAACGGGAAGTGCCGGTTGTACACGAGCAGCTGCAACGCATTCTGGGGCCGGCGCTCGACGACCAGTATTTCTTCGCCATTACGGGATACAGGGACCTCGGCTCGCCGCCCACGGCCCGCGAGCAACATGTTTCCGAGGCGGAAATCGCGCGTTACCGCCGCCTTGCCGAACTCAATGTCAATGTGGACAACGCGGTGCAGCTGCTGGACAGGGCGTTCAGCGTTGCCGACCCGCAATTGCTGGAGCCGCTCCTGGAAAGCTTCGAGTCCGCGTCGGAGGCCATATCCCGCAACCTTGCCGCCCTGCGCAATCCCCCCGAAGAAGAGCAACTGACGGCGGCCACCAACCGCCTGCGCCGCCTGGGAAGCAGCGAGGAAGCCGCCTTTGCGCTGCGGCGGCGGGAACTCGACCTGGCCGCGGAAGAAAGGCGCCTGATGTCGGACAACCGCAGCCTGGAGCTCGAGCTGGGGGTGGCGGCCGAGAGCATGGTCAGCGGCGCGCGCGACAGCGCCCGGGCCTCCACCGACACCGCCAACGAGGCAATCGATACCGGCCGGACCCTGTTGTTGAGCGTAACCGGCGCCGCAATCGTCGCCGCCCTGCTCATGGGCTCATTGTTCGTTGGCCGTCTGCTCCGCCGTCTCGAGGATCTCTCGCGGCGCATGCGGCGCATGGCGGCCGGCGACCTGAAGACCCGGGTGGACGTAAGCGGCCGGGACGAGGTTGCGGACATGGCCGCCGCGCTGGAAGTCTTCCGGGAAGCCTCGCTCAAGGCACAGCGGCTGGATCTGGTCGAGCGCATGGCGCAGGAACTGCGCAGCAAGAACAAGGAACTGGAGCAGGTTCTGGACGACCTCAAGCGGGCCCAGGACCAGATGGTGATGCGGGAAAAACTGGCCGAGTTGGGAGAGTTGACCGCGGGTGTGGCCCATGAAATTCAGAATCCGCTGAATTTCGTGAAGAACTTCTCGGAAGTTTCCGTGGAATTGGTGGAAGAGCTACAACAGGTCCTCAAGGAGGGAGACGGCGCGCTCAGCGAGGACGACCGCAGCCTGCTGGACGAGATCTGCGCCGATGTCAGTTCCAACCTGGACAGGATCCACCACCACGGACAGCGCGCCAACCGAATCGTCCGCGACATGCTGAAGATGGGCAGCGGCGCCGGCGATGCGCAGCCCACGGACATCAACGCCCTGCTGGAAGAGCATGCGCGGCTGGCCTACCACAGCGCGCGCGCGGCGGACCAGCAATTCAACCTGAGCATCGAAGAGGACCTGAGCGGCGAATTGAAGCACATGAACGTGGTTTCCCAGGATCTGGGGCGAGTCTTTCTGAACATGGTCACCAATGCCTGCCACGCCATTCACGACCGGCGGCTGCGCGAGAGCGCGGAAGACAGCGACTCGAATTACGAACCGCAGCTCAGACTGCGAACGCGCCGAACGCCCAAGGCTGTCGAAATTGCCATTCGCGACAACGGCGGAGGCATCCCGGAAGAAATCCTCGGCAAGATATTCAATCCGTTCTTCACCACCAAGCCCACGGATCAGGGGACCGGCCTGGGGCTGGCGCTGTCCAACGACATCGTCCGCCAGCACGGCGGCGAGATTTCCGTGGACACGGACCCCGGAGAATCGACAGAAATGACCGTCCGGCTGCCCCTGTCGCTGGAAGTGCAGGACGCCACCTGAGCGCGGCTCGCGCGCCGCCGCCCCCGGCCGAAAGCGCCGCGGCGGCGAATTGCGCGGCCCCGCTACTGGCAATCACCCGATCCGGCTCATCGTCCACGCAGTTCACACGCTGCGCCGTCTTTCGCCGTCCGGCAACTTGATCCGTGCAAACGACGCCAGCGTGGGCCGAGGCGCAGGCGCACCTGCAACGAACCCGTAACACGCGGTTGAAAAGTGCGTTAATTGCGGCTATCATGCAATCATCTTCTGCCAAATCTATTCTTCAGTGGCGTCCATTCTCCTGCTGAACGGCCCCAACCTCAATCTTTTGGGGCAACGTGAACCCGAGCTGTACGGCCGGGACACGCTGGCGGACATCGAGCAGCGTTGCCAGGCGGAAGCCCGGCGGCTGGGGCATGAACTTGTCTGCGGACAGAGCAACAGCGAAGGGGGGATGGTGGACTGGCTGCACGCCAATGCGCCGGGCGCCGAGTTCCTGCTGGTGAATCCGGGCGCATACGGCCATACCAGCATCGCGCTGCGGGACGCCATCATGGGGCTGGCGCTGCCGTTCGTGGAAGTGCATCTGTCCAACGTGTACGCGCGCGAGGAATTTCGCCGCTCCTCGATGCTCGCCGATATCGCCGCAGGCTGCATCATCGGGCTGGGCGCCCGGGGCTACCTGCTGGCGATTCAGTACGCGGCCGAGAGATTGCAGGGCGGCGCCCGGGCCTGATCGGACAGGACTCGCATGGACTTGCGGAAAATCAAGACGCTGATCCAGCTTCTGCAGGAATCGGAGTTGGCCGAGATCGAGGTCACCGACGGCGAACAGTCGGTTCGCATCAGCCGCGCCAGCAAGGTAACGGCCGCGCCAGCCGCGCAGACCGTCACGGTTGCCGCAATTCCGGAGAGCGGCGCGGAACAGGCGGCCGTTTCCGAAAGTCCGGCGCCGGCGCCGGAAGGCGAGCAGGTGACCTCTCCCATGGTGGGCACGTTTTACGCGGCGCCTTCGCCCACCTCCCCGCCGTTCGTGAGGGTGGGCGACAGGGTCCAATCCGGCGATGTGCTGTGCGTTATCGAAGCCATGAAAACCATGAACCACATCGAGAGCGAGTACTCCGGCGAGGTGGCGGCCGTTTTGGTGGAGAACGCCGAACCGGTGGAGTACGGCCAGCCGCTGTTCGTGATCCGCACCTGAAGCCTGCGGCGCGCCGATGTTCGAGAAAGTCCTGATCGCCAACCGGGGCGAGATTGCCCTGCGGATATTGCGCGCCTGCCGTGAACTCGGCATTTCGGTGGCGGCCGTACACTCCAGCGCCGACACCCGGCTCAAGCATGTGCGTCTGGCCGACGAGTCGGTGTGCATCGGCCCGCCGCCGGCCGCGCAGAGCTACCTGAACATTCCCGCCATCATCGCTGCCGCGGAGGTTGTCGGCGCGGACGCGATCCACCCCGGCTACGGTTTCCTTGCGGAAAACGCGGACTTCGCAGAGCGTGTGGAACACTCCGGGTTCACGTTCATCGGCCCTCCGGCAAGCGTCATCCGAACCATGGGCGACAAGGTGCGGGCGATCCAGGCCATGAAGGCGGCCGGCGTGCCCACCGTGCCCGGGTCCGGCGGTGTGCTTGAGGGCAGCATGGCCGAAACCATGCGTCTGGCCGAGCGGATCGGTCCTCCGGTGATCGTCAAGGCCGCCGGCGGGGGCGGTGGGCGGGGCATGCGCGTGGCGCAGACCGCAGGCGAGTTGAAGCGCATCATTCCGCTTACCCGCGGCGAGGCCGAGGCGGCCTTCGGCGACCCGCGGCTGTACATGGAGAAATTCCTTGCCCGGCCGCGCCATGTGGAGTTCCAGGTGCTGGCCGATGCGCACGGCAACGCCATCCATCTGGGCGAACGCGATTGCTCCATGCAGCGCCGCCACCAGAAGGTGATCGAGGAAGCGCCGGCCCCGGGCATCGGCGATCAGGCCCGCGAGCGGGTCGGCGCCTTGTGCGTGCAGGCCTGTCTGGACCTGGGTTACCGCGGCGCCGGCACTTTCGAGTTCCTGTACGAAGACGGCGAGTTCCATTTCATCGAGATGAACACGCGCCTGCAGGTGGAGCACCCGGTCACCGAACTGATCACCGGCTTCGATATCGTGCGCGAACAGTTGCGGGTGGCCGCCGGCGAACCGCTGAGCATCCGCCAGGAGGAAGTCGCCTTTGCCGGCCACGCCATCGAGTGCCGCATCAACGCCGAACATCCCGAGACCTTCGCGCCTTCGCCGGGCCGGGTAGCGTTGTGGCATTCGCCCGGCGGCCCGGGAGTGCGCGTGGACAGCCATCTGTATACCGGCTACGAGGTGCCGCCCTACTACGACTCGCTGGTGGGGAAAGTGATCGCATGGGGCGACAGTCGCGCTGCGGCCACCGCGCGCATGCAGCTGGCCCTCAACGAAATGGTCACCGAGGGGTTGGTCACGAACGTTCCCATGCACGAGGCAATCCTTTCCACGGAAGATTTTGCGCGCGGCGGGGCGGACATCCATTTCCTGGAGAAATGGCTCCGGGAAACGACCGGTTCGGCATCCTCGGAGGGGCCTTTCAATCCCGTGCTATAGTGGCCGCCCGCTCCCGGATTCTCCGGTGGAGCGAACGTTGAAATTCGCCATTTGGGGGAGTTGGTTTGACCGCCGACCAAGGGGCAGGTGATCGGCGCCAGTCGGCGCACCTTTCGGGCCAGCCCGGCAATTCGAACGGATCGCGCACGCTCCGGGAACTGACTGGCGAAGCGATCCGGGATTATTGCCGCATGCTCGACGGCCACTGGCCCACCGACCTGTACTCGATGGTGGTCACGGAAGTGGAGTCGGCCCTGCTCGAAAGCGTGATGGAATACGCCAGGGGCAACCAGACCCGGGCGGCGCGCATGCTCGGCATCGACCGCGGCACCCTTCGCACCAAGCTGCGCCGGCACAATCAGGGCGTGTGAAGCCGGCCCCGGCAGGGCCGCGTCGATTCCCGCTTGCGCGCATGCAGCCCCGCGCCCTGTTCAGCGTATCCGACAAGACCGGCGCGGTTGAGTTCGCGGCGCGGCTGGCGGAACTCGGCTGGGAGTTGATTGCTTCCGGGGGCACCGCGAGCGCGTTGCGCGCGGCGGGCCTGGAGGTCGTGGATGTGGCCTCCGTGACCGGCGCGCCGGAGATGATGGGCGGGCGCGTGAAGACGCTGCATCCGGCAATCCACGGAGGCTTGCTCTGCCGGCCGGAAATCGACGGGGAGGACATGGCAAGACATGGCGTCCGACCAATCGCGCTGGCGGTAATCAATCTGTATCCGTTCGTGCAGACCGCTTCGCAGCCGGGTTCCGGGCGCGCGGCAGTAATCGAGCAGATCGATGTGGGCGGCCCGGCAATGATCCGGGCCGCGGCCAAGAACCATGAGCGCGTGGGCGTGGTGGTGGACCCGGCCGACTACGATCCGGTCGCCGCCGAGCTGGAGACGACCGGAGCTCTTGCGGAAACCGTCCGCCGCCGGCTGGCAGCCAAGGCGTTCGATCACACGGCTCGATACGACCGGGCAATTTCCCGCTGGCTGGAGGCCGATGAGGCCAACGGGGCCGCCGCATCCGAAACCGGCGCCGACGGGGCCTTGCCCGACCGGCTGCGGCTGGAACTGGTCAAGCAGTGCGACCTGCCCTACGGCGAGAATCCGCACCAGAAGGCCGCCGTGTACGGGCGCGCGGGCGGCGGCGCGCGCCCGCTGCTGCTGGGCGGCAAGCCGTTGTCCTACAACAATCGGGCCGACCTGGATCTGGCGCGGCAATGCGCCTCGGTGTTGCCGGAGTTTGCCTGCGCCATCGTCAAGCACGCGACACCCTGCGGAGTGGCGGTCGGCGGCAGCGCCGGCGAGGCCTATCGGCGCGCATTCGCCGGCGATCCGGAATCGGCCTTCGGCGGCGTCATCGCCTTCAACTGCGCCGTGGACGAGGACAGCGCCCGAGAGGTGGCGAAACAGTTCGCCGAAGTGGTGGTCGCGCCCGGATTTGCGCCTGTCGCGCTCGAAGTCCTGCGCTCCCGCGGCAAGCTGCGCATCGTGCAACAGGCGCGAGCGCTTGCAAGCGAACAGGGCGGCTTGCCGGTGCTCAAGGTGCTCGACGGCGCGATCCTGGCGCAGACCGCCGATGTCGCAATCGACGACCCGCACGAAGTCGTCAGCAGGCGCAAGCCCACCGGAGAAGAACTGCGCGACGCCCGGTTCGCCTGGACTGTGGCCCGCTTCGTGTCTTCCAATGCCGTGGTGTACGCGCGCGACCGGCAAACGCTGGGCATCGGCGGCGGACAGACCAGCCGCGTGATGAGCGCCCGCATCGCCGCCCAGCGCGCCGCCGCCGCCGGTTTCGACCTGACCGGCGCCGCCATGGCCTCCGACGGCTTCCTTCCCTTCGCCGACGGCCTCGTCACGGCTGCTGGCGAGGGCGTCAGCGTCGTGATCCAGCCCGGCGGCTCGATCCGCGATCCCGAAGTCATCGCCGCCGCCGACGAGCGCGGCGTGGCCATGCTTTTCACCGGCGTGCGCCACTTCCGCCACGGATGAAAATCCTCGTTACCGGTTCCGGCGGCCGCGAACACGCGCTGGCCTGGAAGCTTGCCGCCTCCCCGCGCGTCAGCGAAGTCCTGGTCGCCCCCGGAAACGCCGGCACTGCCCGCGACCCGAAGATCCGCAATGTACCGGTGGACGCCGGAGACATCGAAGGGCAGATTGCCCTGGCCTGCCGCGAGGCGATCGAGCTCGTGGTTCCCGGCCCCGAAGCGCCGCTGGCGGCGGGCGTCGTCGACCGCATGCAGAAAGAAGGCGTCCCCTGTTTCGGCCCCACTGCGGCGGGCGCGATGCTCGAAGGATCGAAGAGCTTCGCCAAACAGGTGCTCGCAAGCGCCGCAGCGCCCACCGCGCAGTACCGCGAGTTCACAGCGCTGGAACCCGCCCTGCAACATGTCGGCGAGCGCCCTGCGCCGATGGTGGTGAAGGCCGACGGACTGGCCGCCGGCAAGGGCGTCATCGTGGCCGAAACCCGCGAGCAGGCGCGTCAGGCCGTGGGCGACATGCTGGAAGCCGGCGCCTTCGGCGAGGCCGGGCGGCGCGTGCTGGTGGAAGACTTCCTCGAAGGCGAAGAGGCCAGTTTCATCGCGCTGGTGGACGGCGAACATGTGCTGCCGCTGGCCTCCTCCCAGGACCACAAGGCCCGCGACGACGGCGACCGCGGGCCGAATACCGGCGGCATGGGCGCCTGCTCGCCCGCTCCGGTGCTCGACGCCGAAGTCGAGGCCCGCGTGATGCGCGAGATCATGCTTCCGGTGGTACGCGCGCTGCGCGACAACGGCACGCCATTCAAGGGCGTGCTCTATGCCGGGCTGATGATTTCCCCGCACGGCGCTCCGCGCGTGCTCGAATTCAACTGTCGCTTCGGCGACCCGGAATGCCAGCCGTTGATGATGCGCCTTCGCAGCGACCTCGTGGACCTGATCGAGGCCACGCTCGCCGGGCGCCTGGACCGCGCCCGGCCAAGCTGGGACCCGCGCCCCGCGCTCGGCGTGGTGATGGCCTCGGCCGGCTACCCCGGCGATTACGCCAGGGGTCATGTCATTGCCGGGCTGGACAGCGCCGACAGTTCGTCGGTGAAGGTGTTTCATGCCGGCGCCACCCTGAAGGACGGCGAAGTCCTCACCTCCGGCGGTCGCGTGCTGTGCGTGACCGCCCTCGGAGAATCGCTCCCCGAGGCCCTCGAGCGCGCTTACGCCGGCGTTGCCGGCATCGCCTTCGAGGGCGCTTTCTGGCGCTCCGATATCGGCGCCCGGGCGCTGGCGCGACTCAGCGAAGAACAATAGCAGCCGCGCCCTCCCCGGCCATTCCGCACGGGCCCTTCGGCCCGAAGACCGGCAATCTCCTGTTCCTCCTTGACCCGCGGCGGCCCGCTATCTACCGATTTGCAACCCTGCGCCCGCCTGTTCAGTTGGAACACGAAGCTGAATCCGGCGCCTCCGCCGGAAATGGCCGGACTCGCCCCGCAGATCGAGGCACAAGCGTCCTGCTACCGAGAGAAGCATCGCGAAGCGAAGAAGTCCTGCTCCGGCGGGCGCCGCCAGCCCGCCGTCGGAATGGCGAAACGCCGAACCCTGCCTGAGGCCCGGGGCATTGATTTCAGGCTTCTTCAGCGCGAAGCGATTGCTTGGTGGCGTTCGCCGAACGCCGCCGGAGCCATTCCACAGTCAACAGGACCAGGATCGTGAACCCGATCAGGAACACCGCCAGCGCGAGAATCGCCGGGCTGATCTGCTCGCGAATGCCCGCCCACATCTGCCGGGGAATGGTGCGCTGCTCGAAACCGCCCAGAAACAACACCACCACCACTTCGTCGAACGACGCCGCAAATGCGAACAGCCCGCCGGAAAAGACCCCCGGGGCAATCATGGGCAGCTGCACGCGAAAGAACCTTCGGACCGGACCGGCGCCCAGGCTGGCGGCGGCCCGCAGCAGGACCCGGTCGAAACCCGCCAGCGCCGCGGTGACGGTGATGACCACGAACGGGGCGCCCAGCGCGGCGTGTGCGAGGATCAACCCGGCGTGGGTCTGGCCCAGGCCCAGGCTGGAATAGAAAAAGAACATCCCCACCGCCACGATGATGATGGGAGTGATCATGGGGGAGATCAGCACCGCCGTAACGAGTGTGCGCCCCGGCATGGACGGGCTGGCCAGACCGAGCGCCGCCAGCGTCCCCAGGATGGTGGCGAGCGCCGTCGAGGCGAGGCCGATGGTGAGGCTGTTGACCAGGGCGCGGCGCCAGGCTTCGTCTTCGATGATGCTTTGGTACCAGCGCAGGGACCAGGCCTCGGGATCGAGGCGCAGCATCCCTTCGGTGAAGGTGAAGTACGGTTCCGCATTGAAGCTCAGCGGCACGATGACGAGTATGGGGGCGATAAGGAATACCAGGCCCGCCACACAGAAGGCATTGAGGCCGTAGCGGCCCAGGCGCCGTCCGAACATCCCCTGCCCCTGCATGTCAGCCCAGCCTCATCCGTTCCACGCCGACCACCCGGCTGTAGATCATGTAGAGCACGGTAACGGCAACCAGCAGAATGCTGCTCAGGGCGGCGGCCAGACCCCAGTTCAGCGAGGTCTGAACATGATAGGCAATCTGGCTCGAAATCAGTTCCCCGGTACGGCCGCCCACCAGCGCCGGCGTGATGTAGTAGCCGATGGCAAGGATGAAAACCAGCAGCGAACCCGCGCCGATGCCCGGCAGGGTCTGCGGGAGATATACCCGGCGAAAGGCCTGCAGGGGCGTGGCGCCCAGGGACACCGCAGCAGCCGTATGCGATGCGGGAATCGAGCGCATCACGGAGTACAGCGGCAGCACCATGAAGGGAAGAAGGATGTGCGTCATGGCCACGAAGGCGCCGGTCAGGTTGTAGATCATCGCAAGGCGGCCTTCGTCGGGAACAAGGCCCAGGGACACCAGAAAGCCGTTGATGACGCCCTGGCGCTGCAGCAGCACGATCCATGCCGTGGTCCGCACCAGCAGCGAAGTCCAGAACGGCGCCAGAACCAGAAGAAGAAGAAGCCTGCTGCGCCCGGGCCGCGAGGTGGCGATCATCCAGGCAATGGGGTAGCCGATCGCCAGACACAACAGGGTAACGCCCAGGCTGACCATGAGCGTACGCCACATCAGCGGCGTGTACACACGGTTTTCGGGCGACCGCAGCCCAACGCTGCCATCGGAGCGCCGTTCGAGATCCAGAGCCTGCAGGTAATGGCGCAGGGTAAAGGGCGCGCCGGCCTTGCGGATCGCCAGCCACGTTTCGGGCTGTTCCCAGTCGGAATCGATTCCGGCCAGCGTTTCGCGCCAGGAGCCTTGTTGCGGCGCCCTTGCCAGACGCCGCGAGGTGCGGTTGAGAAGGCCGCGCATCCCGCCTTGCACCCGATTGATGGCGCCGCTGACGCGGGCCAGTTCCGGGCGGTTGTCCGCCAGTGCGGCCAGTTCCAGCGCCATTGCGGAAAAAGCGGCTTCGGCGGGAAGCCCCTCTCCGCTCCACGAGTCAATGGCCTCGATGGTTCGGGGCAGAACCCTGGCGACTTCCGGCTGATAGGCGCTCTTGCTCAGCAAGGCGCCCAGGGGGACCACAAAGCTGACCGTAACGAAGGCCAGCAGCGGCAGAACGAGCGTCAAGGCGCCCAGGCGGGCCGCCGCCCGGGAATGGATCCTCGCGCCTTTCAAGGCCCCGGGCACACGAAGTTATCTTGCCAGCCAGACGCTGAAGCGCTCGTGCATGTCGTCGCGGTTCTCGCTCCACCAGCGCCAGTCCATGGTCAGCGCGCGTTGCATGTTTCCCGGCGAGGTGGGCATGTGCGGGAACATTTCCTCATCCGTTTCCAGGTGCCGGTCCACCAGCCCCCGGGCCGAAACGCGGACCGGACCGTATGAGATGTACTTGCTGATGGCGGCAATCGAATCGGGCCGGTTGGCGAACCGCACGAACCGCTTCGCCGCCTCGTGGCGGGGCGTTCCGGCAACAATCGCCAGCAATCCGCTGTCCAGAACCTGACCGTCCCACACGATCACGAAGGGCTGGTTCTCCAGTACCTGGGCATTGAAAATCCGGCCGTTATAGGCAGTGCTCATGATCACTTCCCCGTCCGCCAGAAGTTGCGGAGGCTGTGCGCCGGCCTCCCACCACACGACCTGATCCTTGATCGTGTCGAGCTTGCCGAACGCGCGGTCCACCCCCTGGGGCGTATCGAGCAGGGCATAGACCTGCTCCAGGGCGACGCCGTCCGCCAGCAACGCGAATTCGAGATTGGCCAAAGGCGAGCGGCGCATCCCGCGGCGGCCGGGAAACTTGTCGAGGTCGAAAAAGTCCGCAATGGTCTGCGGCGGGGGGCCTTTGAGGAAATTGGCGTTGTAGGCATAGACGGTGGAGTAGAACAGCATCCCCGCCCCGCACTCGGAAACGGAGCTGGCCGGAAAGTCATCCCGGGCCGCTTCCCCGTTCACCCCGTCGGGCATCTCCGAGATGTCCGTGACTTCTATCAGGCCCTCGTCGCAGGCCAGCCGCGCGTCCGGCATTTCCATGTCCACCACATCCCAATGCACCGCGCCCGCATCCACCTGGGCGCGGATCTGCGCGAGCCCGCCGTTGTAGTCCTCCAACCGGATTTCAATGCCGGTCTGCGCGGTGAACGGCTTGTGGTAAGCCTCCTGGCAGGCGCGGGCGTAAGAGCCGCCCCAGGACACCACCGTGATTGCTTCGGCCCGGGCGCCGCCAGCGCCCGCAAGGCAGGAAATCGCAACACACAAGCTCCACGCCGCGCGCGTATTGCGCAAAAACGGAAAGGAAAAATCGGCGTTCATTTCAAGGGTACCTCTCTTTGTTCGATTGCAGTACAGATGTTCAGAAGATCTCGGCATCCAGCGCGCGGCAGTCCAGCGCCCCCCAGCCGATCCGGACCGTGTCGCCCGGCAGGATGCCGCCATGCCCCACGATATTGGGAATCTTGGCGATGAAGTCGGGGTTGCCGCAAACCGCCAACCGCACCCGAAGGTGGTCGCCGAGAAAAATGATGTCTTCGACCTCGGCGTCGAATTCGTTGGAATAGCGCATGGACAGTGGGGCTATATTGACCCTTTCCGGGCGAATGGCCACCAGCGTATCACTGCCCGGAGCGAGATTCCCGATATGGGCGGCCTGCACCCGCTGGCCTCCCGCATCCACCTCGCACACATCCCGCTCGACGGACACGATGCGCCCCTTCAGCAGGTTGTTCGCGCCGATGAAACTGGCCACGAACGGGCGCTGCGGCTCCTCGTAAAGAACCTCCGGCGAGGCCACCTGTTCGATCCGGCCGGCGCGAAACACCGCCACCCGGTCGGACATGGCCATGGCTTCGGTCTGATCGTGGGTAACGTAGAGCACCGTCACGCCAAGCTGCTGCTGAATGCGCCTGATCTCGTACTGCAACTGCTCCCGCAGCCGGCGGTCGAGGGCGCCCAGGGGTTCGTCCATCAGCACCAGCTCCGGCTCGAAGACCAGGGCGCGGGCAATGGCCACGCGCTGCTGCTGGCCGCCGGAAAGCTGACCGGGACGGCGGCCCTCGTAGCCCTCCAGGCGCACCAGCTCCAGGGCCCTGGCCACCCGCTGCCTCCGCTGGTGCGCGCTCAGGCCACGCACTTCCAGCGGAAAGGACAGGTTGGCGCCCACGTTCATGTGCGGGAACAGGGCGTAATTCTGGAAGACCACGCCGATCCCGCGCTTGTCCGGGGGCAGTCCGGCCACCGAAACGCCGTTTATGCGGATGTCGCCGGAAGTGGGCGGCTCAAAGCCCGCCAGCATCATCAGACAGGTGGTCTTGCCGGATCCGGACGGCCCGAGCAGGGTCAGGAACTCGCCCCGTTCGAGGTCGAGATCGAGGTCCCGAACAATCCAGCCCGAATCGCCATATCGTTTGTGGACCCCGTGGTACTCGACATGGGGAACATCATCGCTCATATCGTTTTGGACCGGTCGTCCCGTAGCTTGAAAATTCGCTGGCGCCTGCTGCCGGCATTGTGGAAGAGAACCGCTGCAAAATCAAACCTGGCCGGGCGGCAGCTGCGGCCCGCTCCGGTGAGGCCAGCGGCGGGGCCAGCCGCTCGACGAGGCAGTGGGCAAGGAGGCGGCAGCAAGGTTCGGGCGCGCGCCGTGTTCAGGCCCCGGCCTTCGGCCTGCCCGGGAACAGCGCGTTCGCCAGCACCAGAATCACGCCGACGGTAATCGCGGAGTCCGCCACATTGAAGGCCGGGAAGCTCCAGTCCCGGTGATGCAGCAACAGGAAGTCCAGCACGTATCCGCGCGCTGCGCGGTCGATGAGGTTGCCGGCGGCGCCGCCGGCCATCAGGGCAAGGCCCGCAGCCCACCAGGCATTGTTCTGGGGCGAAGCCTTGCGCATGAGCAGGCCCAGATACGCCAGAAGGCCGATACCCAGCACCAGGAACAGGCCGTTTTGCCATCCCGGAGCATTGGACAAGAAACCGAAGGCGGCGCCGGTGTTGTGCCAGCGCACCAGATCGAAAAACGGCAACACGGCCGTGCGGCCCCCTTCCTCCAGAAAGGCGGCAATCAGCCATTTCGTTGCCTGATCCAGCACCGCGACCGCGCCGGAGATCGCCAGCAACCCGCCGAAACCGGGAGCTCTCAGGCCCACTCCCGCACCTCGCCGGCGCCGTCGAGATTGGTCACGCAGCGCTCGCACAATCCGGCGCGGGCATCGCCGGCGGGACGAACCGCAACGCGGTGCCAGCAGCGCTGACACTTGGGATGTTCGCTAGGCCGGCACTCCGGCGCCTCGTTGGCTTCTCCCTGCGACAGTTCCACCGCGGCCGAAATGAACACGAAGCGCAGCTCGTCTCCAGGCTGCCGCAAAGCCTTGAAGGTGGCTGCGTCCGCGGGAACCGTCAGCTCGGCCTCCAGCGAAGAACCCACCCGGCCAGCCTGCCGCGCTTCCTCCATGACCCCCAGCACCCTCGAACGGACCTCGCGCAAGGCGCCCCAATCCGCCCGACATTCCGGCAGTTCCGGCAGTTGGTGCCGCGAAGACATGAAAACCGACTCATCGCGCGCACCCGGCATCTCGCGCCAGAACTCCTCGGCGGTAAAGCTCAGCACCGGCGCCAGCCAGCGCGCCAGACATTCGGCCAGATGCCACAACGCGGTCTGGGCCGAACGCCTGCCATGACTGTCCGCCGGCATCGTGTAGAGCCGGTCCTTGATCACGTCCAGATAGAAATTGCCCATGTCCACCACGCAGAAGTTATGCACCTCCTGGAAGATGGGGTGGAACTCGTACTGGCGATAGTGCTTCCAGACCCTCCGGTCCAGTTCGCGGGTGCGGCGCAAGGCCCACAGGTCCAGGTCCACGGCTTTTCCCGGCGCCACGGCGTGCCGGCGGGGATCGAAATCGTGCAGGTTGCCCAGCAGAAAGCGCGCCGTGTTGCGCAGGCGCCTGTAGGCGTCGGAAACGCGGGTGAGGATGTCCGGCGAGACGCTCACCTCTCGCCGGTAGTCGGTAGTCCACACCCACAAGCGCAACACATCGGCGCCGAGCCGGTCCACGACTTCGCGCGGATCCACCACATTGCCCCGCGACTTGGATTGCTTGCGGCCCTGTTCGTCCACCGCGAAACCGTGGGTCAGCACCGCACGATAGGGGGGGCGCCCGTCGATGGCCATCGAGGTCAAAAGCGAGGACTGAAACCATCCGCGATGCTGGTCCGAGCCTTCCACATAGAGGTCGGCAGGGTGGTCGATTTCCGGATGCTCCGCACTCACGCAGCGATGCGCCAGACCCGAATCCATCCACACATCCATCACCTCGGTGACCTTGCGATAGCGGGCCGACTCCTCGCCCAGCAATTCGGCAGGGTCCAGATCGAACCAGGCCTCGATGCCTCTCTGGTCCATACGCCTGGCTATTTCGCCCATGAGGCGGGCCGATTCCGGGTGCGGCTCTCCGCTCTCGCGATCCACCAGCAAGGGCAGGGGAACGCCCCAGGAGCGGCTGCGGGAAATACACCAGTCCGGACGGGTCTCGACCATTTCCGCGATCCGCTGTTCGGCCCATCGCGGATACCAGTCGACCTCCCTGATGGCGCCAGCCGCGGCAGCCCGCAGCCCGGCCCGATCCAGACCCACGAACCATTGCGGCGTGGCCGTGAACAACAGCGGGCGATGGTGGCGCCAGCAATGGGGATAGCTGTGCTCGTGGTCCTCCCGGCACAGCAGCATGCCCCGCTCGTCCAGGATTCCGGGGATGCGCCGGTCGGCCTCCTCCACATGCAGCCCGCCCACCACTTCGGTGTCCAAAAGGAAATGGCCGTCAGGCGCCAGCGGATTGTGCAGCGCCACCCCGGCCCTGCGGCACAGCTCGAAGTCGTCAGGCCCATGGGCAGGCGCGGTGTGCACTGCTCCGGTCCCCGCCTCCAGCGTGACGTGGCCAGCGGTCAGGATTGGAACGAGCCGGTCATGGAAGGGGTGCCTGAGCGCAGCGCCCCTGAGCTGCTCGCCTTTCAGGGCCGCGAGTTCGCGCGCGCCGCCCCGCGCCCCGTAGCGTTTCAGGGAATCCTCCGCCAGCTCCCGCGCCAGCACCAGGCGCTCGGTTCGCCCGCCGATATTCGTTTCCAGCAGCACGTAATCGAAGCGGTCGCTCAACGCCACCGCCTGATTGGCGGGAAGCGTCCAGGGGGTCGTGGTCCAGATGGGAACGCACACCGGCGCGCCGTTGTCCTCCACGCCTCCGGCGCGCGCCAGAAAATCGGCGGGATCATCCGCGCGAAAACGCACATCCACGGCAACCGAGGTCCTGTTCTCGTACTCGACTTCCGCTTCCGCTAGCGCAGAACCGCAGTCCAGACACCAGTGGACCGGCTTGTGGCCGCGATACACATGGCCGCGGGCAAAGATGCCGGCGAACGCCCTGATCTGGTTGGCCTCGTAGCGCGCCGCCATGGTGAGATACGGCCGCTCCCACTCGCCGAACACGCCCAGACGGCGAAAATCCCGGCGCTGCCCCTCGATCTGTCCGGCGGCGTAACGGCGGCATGCCTCGCGGAACCGCGCGCCGTCCAGCGCGGCGGCCTTGTGGCCGAGTTCATGCTCCACGCGCACCTCAATGGGCAGGCCGTGGCAGTCCCAACCCGGCACGTAGGGCGCGTTATGGCCATCGAGGATTTTGGACTTGATGATGATGTCCTTCAACACCTTGTTGTACGCGTGGCCGATATGAATCGAACCGTTGGCGTACGGCGGCCCGTCCAGCAGCACGAACTTCTTGCGTCCCGCCATGCGCTCGCGGATGCGCGCGTAGCGGCCCTCGCGATCCCATTCCTCCAGCATTCGGGGTTCGCGGCGCGCCAGATTGGCCCGCATTGGAAATGCGGTACGCGGCAGGTTCAGGGTGTCACGATAGCCGGCCATGAAATCCACTCGCCTGCCTCGCCGAACCGGGCCGCAGGGAACTCTCCCGGAACCGCATTACCAAGAACACCTTCGATTCGGGGGCAATCATCGGGGCTGAAAAACCGTATATTGGCGCAATCCGGCTGCGCTATCCCACTGGCCGGACGCCGAATCGTCCCGCGGGGCAAGCCGCTCAGGCAGCACGCAACAGTTCGCGGGCTTGATCCGCGTCGCGATCCATCTGCGCCCGCAGTTCGTCGAGATTCCTGAAGCACACTTCATCGCGCAACTTGGCCACCGGCTCCACATCCAGAAAACGACCGTACAAATCGCCGCGGAAATCGAAGATATGCGCCTCGAGGATTTTTTCCGTGCCGCCGACCGTGGGCCGGCAGCCGATGCTGGCAACCCCCTCCAGGGGTTGCGCCGCCGCCCCGCACACGCGCACGGCAAAGATGCCGTCCAGCGGACTGACGCGCCGCTTGAGCCGAATGTTGGCGGTGGGGTACCCCAGGCGTCTGGCGCCGATGTCCAACCCGGGAACGACACGCCCTCCCATGCTGTACGGGCGCCCCAGCAGTCTGGCGGCCAGTCTCATGTCGGAGTCCGCCAGGGCCTTGCGCACCCGCGAACTGGAAACGCGCCGGCCGTCCAGTCGAAACGGCGGCGCCTCTTCCACGCCGAAACCGTGCTTCGCGCCGCCCTCCCGCAGCGTGTCGATCCCTCCGCGGCGCATGTAGCCGAACCGGAAACGGCGACCCTGGATCACGAGCCGCGCCTTCAGCAGCCGGGTCAGGATGTCCTGCATGAAGGCGTCGGGCGCAAGCAGGCGCAGGGCGTCATCGAACGGCGGGCAGTACAGGGCGTCGATCCCCGCAAGGCTCAGGGCCGCGCACTTCTCGCGCAGGGTCATCAGGCGCGGCGGCGGATCTCCCGGCGCCAGATGCTCCTTGGGCGAAGGCTCGAAGCTGCACACGATGGCCGCCAGCTTGCGCTTGGCGGCGGCTGTGGAAACCCGGCGCAGAACATCCAGATGTCCCAGGTGCATGCCGTCGTAACCGCCCACCGTCACGACGCTTCCGTGACCCAGTGAGGCTGGCAAGCTGGAGATGCGGCGAAAGAGAAGCATCGCGTGCAGGGCTGAAATCCCTTCCTTTCCAATGGATCGCGAAATTATAGAAGGCGCGGGGGCAAGGCGGATCTATGCGCTGTCGCGCCATCGGTGACCGGTCACGAACAGGCACACGAAATAGGCCAGCGCCGCGCCTCCCACGCAGGCCAGCATCCACAGGCAGCGAACCGCCAGCGCAACTTCGGACCAGCGCGGCGCCGCCGGGGCGAACTCCACCAGCAGCAGGCAAATCACGGCCACCGCAACGCCGATACGGAGCAACGGGCGAAACATCGCCCCCCGTTTGCCCCCGGGATCCTGCCTGCGGAACAACAGCCACAGCGCCGCCGCGTTGATCGTCGCGGACAGGGCGGTGCCCGCCGCCAGAACGGCGTGGGGCGCATGCAGGTCCCGGCTCAGCCAGTACCACAACACCGGCAGGGACACCGCAAACTTGCAAACCAGCGCCAGGATCGCCACCCGAACGGGCGTTTTCATGTCCTGGCGGGAAAAGAACGACGGCGCCAGGGTCTTGACGCCGATCAGTCCGGGCAGGCCCAGGGCGTAGGCCTTGAGGCTCGCCGCAGCCATTTGCGCATCCGAAGGGTTGAATTTCCCTCCGAGGAAGAGAGTCGCCATGATGGGTTCGGCAAGAAGGAACAAGCCGGCAGCGCAAGGCAGCGAAATGGCCAGTCCCGAGCGGATCGCCCAGCCGGTGGACGCCAGGTATTCGTCCCGTTCCCCGGCGGCATGCAAACGCGACAGCCTGGGCAGAACCACGGTTGCCAGGGCCACCCCGAACACGCCCAGCGGAAACTCCATCAATCGCTGCGAATAGTTCAGCCAGCTCAGGCTTCCTGTCACCAAAAAGCTCGCCAGCGCCGTGTCCAGCAGCACTCCCACCTGGGCCGCCGAGGAGCCGAAGATGACCGGCGCCATCAACTTGAGGATCCGGCGCACGCTGGAATCCCGCCAGCCCCATCGCGGCGAGAATGCGCCGCAGCTGCGCCGCGCGAACACCAGCAGGAACAACATCTGCGCCAGCCCGGCAAGGCACACGCCCCACCCCAGCACGGACGCCCGGGGCTCGGCCTGCATCGCGTACAGGCTGGCGGCCGCGATCAGGAACAGATTCATCAGCACCGGCGTGAACGCCGCGGCGGCGAACTTGCGATGGGCGTTCAGGGCCGCAGCCAGCATCGCCGCAATCGAGATGAAGAACAGGTAGGGAAAGGTGCGGCGCAGCATCGACACCGAAATCCCGTAGGCTTCGCCGCCTTCCAGGGCGAAGCCCAGCGCGCACAGCCAAACGAACAGGGGCGCGAAGATCACGCCGAACAGCGATACCAGCGCCACCACGGCGCCCAGCGTGCCCACCACGCGCCCGAGCAGCGGCGCGAGTTCCTTCTCGTTGCCCGCTTCCATGCGTTGCGCATACACCGGAACGAAACTCTGGGTCAGCGCGCCCTCGGCAAAGAAGTGCCGGAACAGACTGGGGATGCGAAACGCCACGATGAACGCATCCATCACCAGGCCCGCGCCCAAAAAGCGTGCAAAGGCGATCTCGCGGGCCAGCCCCAGTATCCTTGAAACGGTGGTGAGTCCGGCCACCAGCGACCAGGACCCCAGCAGGCCGCGCCTGTTCCGTGCCTCGCTCATTTCAGCGGGCAGTTTAACGGCGGGCGGGTGTTTGTCAGCGGCCTGGGCGCCGCTCCGGCAAGGATATGCGGGCCAAGCCCGGGACGCGACGGGAAAAACATTTCCCGCGCCAACCCGGCGGATTGGTCCTGTAGCTGCCCGGGGCCGGACTCGAACCGGCATGGGGTTTCCCCCGGGGGATTTTCTTACCCGCTACGGCTTTCGCCGCGGGATGCGCGTCGCACCCCTTTGGGGTCTGGACTTTCCCTCTGCCCTATCGCCGCGAGGCAACGTAGGCCGGAGCCGTCAAGTCTCTACACTTTCCCGCAAGCGGGCTTAGCTCGGGATTGCCACCACCTTGAAGCGTGCTGAGGTTTCCCCGAATTTGACTCCTTGCGCATCCGGCGTTTTCGCGACCGGCGCTCAATTACAAGTCCCCTGCGTATACCCATTTCGCCACCCGGGCAAGGCTGCGCCGCCCGGCCAACGCCCGCAGCGCTCCACTGTGGATTTCCGCAGCGGGCGCCGTGACCGGAAGGCGCCCGCGGCAAGTGTACCTTGCACTGTCCGGAATCAGGCTGTACAGGCGCCCGGACCGGAGCATTCATGGAGGCCAGGGCCGGAATTGAACCGGCGTACACGGATTTGCAGTCCGCTGCATCGCCACTCTGCCACCTGGCCCGGATCCCCGCGCGGCCGGGGCCGCCAAACCCTCTCTGCACATGGGAAAGATGGAGCGGGAAACGGGATTTGAACCCGCGACCCCAACCTTGGCAAGGTTGTGCTCTACCACTGAGCTATTCCCGCTTCGTGGCGCTCGAGTCTAGCAGCAAGTCGACTTTCGGTTCAATACGGCGCCCCTGGCCCGCAACGCCCGGCTTGTGGCGACTCCGCCGGCAATCGGCGCGCTGTGCGGGTCAGCCGGCGTAGCTGCTGCGCAGGGGGGCAATGCGGTTGAAAACCAGACCATTCGGGGAGGAGTCTGCGCAATCGGGCGTGAAGTAGCCCAGCCGCTCGAACTGCCGGGTCTCGCCCGGACGCACATGCGCCAGCCCCGGCTCCACACGGGCCTCCGGCGCCACCTCCAGCGATGCCGGATTGACCTGATCCGCAAGCGAAGGCGAACCGGGTTCCGGCGCGGGACGCTCCGCATGGAACAGGGGGCGATAAAGCCGCAACTCCGCCGGCACGGAATGCGGCGCGCTCACCCAGTGAATGGCGCCCTTCACCTTGCGCCGGGCGCCTTCGCCACCGCTGCGGGAATCGGGATCGACGCGACAGCGCAGTTCCGCCGGTTCGCCCCCTGCGCCCGGCACGACTTGGTCGCATCGAATGATGTAGGCGTTGCGCAAACGCACCTCGCCGCCCGGACGAAGGCGCCGGAAGCGGGGCGGCGGGTTCTCCATGAAGTCGGTGCTCTCGATGTAGAGTTCGCGGGAGAATGGGGCCATGCGAGCGCCCATTTCGGGACGCTGCGGATGATTGCCGGCAGGCAGTTCCTCGAAATGGTCCGCAGGCAGGTTCGTTATCACCACCTTCAGCGGCCGGGCCACCGCCATGGCCCTTGGAGCGTCGCGGTTGAGCGCTTCGCGCACCACGCTCTCCAGCTGGTCGGCGGCGATCATCTGGTCGGAGCGGGTGACGCCGGCCCGGGCGCAGAACTCGCGCAGCACTTCCGGCGGATAGCCGCGCCGGCGCAGCGCCGCCAGCGTCATCAGGCGCGGGTCGTCCCAGTCAACGACAGCCTGCCTGCGGATCAGTTCCGCCATCTGGCGCTTGCTGGTCACGGAGTGGCCCAGGTTCAGGCGGCCGAACTCGTACTGGCGGGGACGCGTCCCGAGCTCCAGGCCGCAGTGGTCCAGCAGCCACTCGTACAACGGGCGGTGGTCCTCGAACTCCAGCGTACACAGCGAATGGGTGATGCCTTCCAGCATGTCGCTGAGGGTGTGGGCGAAGTCGTACATGGGATAGATGCACCAGTCCCGCCCGGTGCGCGCGTGTTCCACATGACGCACGCGATAGAGCACGGGGTCGCGCAGGTTGATGTTTGGCGAAGCCATGTCGATCCGGGCTCGCAGCACCTGCTCGCCGTCGGCGAATTCGCCGGCGCGCATGCGCCGGAACAGATCGAGGTTCTCCGCAGGAGTGCGGCCGCGACAGGGACTGGGACGGCCGGGGCGAGTGAGGGCGCCACGGTCCGCCGATATCCGTTCCGCCGAGCTGCTGTCCACGAAAGCGTTTCCGCGCTCGATCATGTGCTCGGCGATTTCGTAAAGACGCGGGAAATAATCGGAGGCGTACGTCACCAGGGGCGTTTCGAATCCCAGCCAGTTCACGTCCCGGCGTATGGCCTCCGCGAAGCTCTGCTCCTCGACGACCGGGTTGGTGTCGTCATAGCGCAGGTAGCACGCGCCGCCGTGTTCCCCGGCAACGCCGAAGTTCAGGCAGATGGATTTGGCGTGACCGATGTGCAGGAAGCCGTTGGGCTCGGGCGGAAAGCGCGTAACCACGCTCCGGTGACGGCCGGAGGCCAGATCATCGGCGATGATCCGCCGGATGAAGTCCCTGGCCGCCATGACAAGGGGTCAGGACCCGTCCGGCAGGAACTCGCTGACGATATCGCGGCGGTGGTACGCCGGGCAGAAGAAGCGCCCCGCAGCCCGCAGCCGGGTCAGCCACCGGATACTCGCCCCGTTCCTGCGGTTGGCCAGCACTTTCTCCACCAGCCATGGCGTCACGCGCTCTGTCTTGTCCCCGAGAATGTTGTAGACCTTTCGCGCCCTCGCCGCGCGCCGGGTGTCCGTTCGGGCGGCCAGCAGCGACATTTCGGTCATCACGATGCCCGGACTCAGCGCGCCCACGATCACGTTGGCGCCGCGCACTTCCCTGGCCAGCGACTTCGCCATGTAGCTGATGGCGCGCTTGGTGGCGCCATACGGCGTCAGCCCCGGCGTGGTCATGCCATCGCTGCCGAAGCCCTCGAACAGGTACACCGCCCCGCCCGAGCCCTGCCTGCGCATTCCGTCGATCGCAACCCGGCAGCCGTTGAACGATCCCAGAAGGTTGGTATGCACCACTTGCGCGATCTCCTCGGGCGCCAGTTCGCTCACGTTGACGCGGCGATTGCTGACGCCGGCGTTGTTGATCCAGATATCGACCGCGCCGAAGCGTTCCGCCGCAGCGTCCCAGAGGGCCTGAACGCTGGCGTAATCGCTCACATCGCAGCCCTTCCCGAGGACTTCGCCGTGCGCGGCCAATTCCGCAGCAGCGGCCCTGGCGCTCTCGTCGCTGCGCGCGCACAGCGCCACGCGATGACCGCGCTTGAGGAACTCGCGCGCCAGCCCGTAGCCAATGCCGCGCGTACCGCCGGTCACCACCACTGTCTTCGCTTCCGGCATCGAAGTCCTCTTGTTCTCCCGAAACCGGCGCTAATCTATCATGCTTGGGGCGCCGGCAGGCTTGTCCGCAGCCGGCGGCGCGGGATTGACGAGCAACGATGCGCGCCCTAATATCGCGGGTTCCCGAAGATGCCGGCAAGGGGGAGCCGGCGCTCATCGCTCATCCCATCGCAGGAGTTGAACATGACCATCAACCCTTTCATTCGATCCTGTCCGGCCATCGTGGGCGTGGCGCTTATGGCGCCGGCCGCCCCGGCGCAGGACGCCATCCAGGAAATCATCGTGACCGCCCGGCAACGCGAGGAGAGCGTGCGCGACGTGCCCGGCACGGTGCGGGTGCTGACCGCCGAAGATATCGAGCGCTCCGGCATCCAGCGCGCCGAGGACTTCGTCTACATGACGCCGGGCGTATCCATCGTGGACTCGGCGGAAGTGGGCGACACGCAGGTCAATATCCGCGGCATCAACGGCGCGCGCGATGCGGAGAACTCCTACGCCCTGATCGTTGACGGCGTGCTGATGACCAATCCGGCGGCGCTCAACCGCGAGTATGCGGACCTCCGCCAGATCGAAATCCTCAAGGGGCCGCAGGGCGCGCTGTACGGGCGCAACGCCGCCGCCGGCGCAATCATCATCACCACTGACAAGCCCGGCAGCGAGGCAGGCGGCTACTTCAAGGCAAGCGGCGCGGGCGACAGCACCTGGCTGTATTCGGGGGCGCTCGAAGGAGCGCTGGCTCAAGGCCTCAATGTCCGCCTGCAGGGAGACTACCGCTCCACGGACGGCTTCTACGAGAACACCTTCCTGAACCGCGACGACATCGTGGACGACTACCGCGGCCATAACCTCAACGCCCGGGTAACCTGGGATCCCTCCGACGACACCAGCTGGGACTTCAAGCTCCGGCGCGGCGAAGTCAGCGCCGCGTCGATCACGTTCAACGCGGCTTTCCACCTGCCGGGTTTCGCCCAGGCGTTCGGCGCGCCGCAGTTCTTCGAGGATGTCAACGACCACGAGTTCGTTTTCCAGAGCAATATCGATCCCAGCAACGAGCAGGAGGCCACCGAGTTCTCCGCCCGGGTGGACCACGCCCTGGGCTGGGCGGACATGCGCGCCTGGTTCCTGTTCAGCAAGATCGACAACAACCTGAGCGCCGACGGCACCAGCGGCGCCTTCGGCTTTTTCAACACCAACCAGCACTGCCTGGATTCGACCACGAAAGCGTTCGATGCCGGCGTCCGGCTGCCGCCCCCCACCTACCTGGGCGCCACCCCGAACTTCCCGGTGTCGCTGCTCGGCCCCTACACCCCGATCGCCTGCGACGGCACGCAGTACCAGGAGCGCAAGCAGACCGACTACAGCTTCGAGCTGCGGCTCAATTCCAGCGGCGACGGCCCGCTCGCCTGGCTGGCCGGCGCGTATTTCCTGGACATCGACCGGGAAGTGGGCGTCAACACCGGGCTGGACCTGGGCAACGGCATCACCACCGAGCTCTACGTTCCGCAGGGCGCGGACAACCCCACCGAGCAACTCGTGCATGACCGGTTCGGCAACCGGGTGCTGGCCGCCTTCGGCGAACTGTCCTGGGAGATGACCGACACCACCGAAGTGTCGCTGGCGCTGCGCTTCGACAGCGAACGGCGCGAGGTGGAGAATCTGGTGCCGATCAACGCCCTGAGCCAGTACATCGACTGCGACGGACCGCCGTACACCGGCGGCGCGCCGATCAACCCCGGGCTGTGCCCGGGCGTCAACCCGGAAGGGCGGATTCTCCCCAAGGAGCGCACCTTCAGCCAACTCCAGCCCAAGCTTTCCCTTACCTGGGACGTATCGGAGGACTGGACCCTGTTCGGCAGCGCCGGCGTGGGCTTCAAGAGCGGCGGGTTCAACAACCAGGGCGCCAAGGCCACCGTGGACATCTTCATCAACGGCTTGATAAACAACACTTTCCTGGCTGCCGCGGGGGCCCCTCCGCAGGTACCCGTGGGAATCAGCGACGATGTGGACAAGGAAACTTCGGTTTCGCTGGAAGCAGGCGTGAAAGGCAGCCTGCTCAACGACCGCCTCAGGCTGGAGGCCACGATCTTCGACGTGCAGGTGGACGACATGCAGTTCTTCGAGTTCATGGTGGGTCCCTTCGGCCTGCTGCGGCTGAACGGCAATGTGGATGAAGTGAGTCTCCGGGGCGCCGAGGCAGCCGCCACCTGGGCGGCAACCGACATCCTCGACGTGTATGCCGGCTGGGGCTATGTGGACAGCGAAATCGAGGCCAACAGCGTGCGCCCCGACACCCTGGGCAACAAGTCGCCGTACACGCCGGACTGGACGGCCAGCGCGGGCGCGCGCATTACCCTGCCGCTCGTCGGCGGTTGGCGGTTTTCCGCCTCGACAGACCTGTCCGCAGTGGGCGAAACCTGGTTCCACGTGATCCAGGCCCAGCAGCGCGCCACCTTGTTCGAAGGCGCAGCCAGCGATTTCACGCCCACCCGACGGGACAGCTACACGGTGCTGAATGTGCGGGCAGGCGTCGAAAACGACCGACTGTCCGCAGTGGTGTTCGCCAAGAACGCAACCGATGAGGCATACCTCGAGGAAGTCATCCCCGCACCGGAGTTCGGCGGCACCTTCATCCACCCGGCCGATCTCAGGCGGGTGGGCATGGAACTGACGGTGCGCTTCTGAGCCGGAGGCCCGGAACGCTCACCGAAGCTGAGCGGGGCGCGGCCGGAGCGGCCGGAAGAGCCGGATAATTCGGGAAGCTTCCTTTTCGCGGATCCGGGAACGGAAAGAGCTTGTCCCCAGACTCGGACCCGGAGCTACATCGGGCGGCGGATGAACTCGCCTGCCGGTTCCCCGATCACCGCGCCGTTGTCGTAGATCCGCATGCCCCGCAGGAAGGTGGTCTTGACCCGGGCGCTCAGTTCCACGCCCTCGAACGGCGTATAGCCCTGCTGTGATTCGGACTCCTCGGCGCGCACCGTCCAGGTCTCGCCCGGGTCCACGATCGCCAGGTCCGCATCCAGGCCCTCGGCGATGTCGCCCTTGCGCGCGAGGCCGAAGCGACGCGCCGGGTTCAGGCTGGTGACCTCGGCCATGTGATTGAAGCTCATGCCGCGGCAGCGGCCCTCGCTGACCAGCGCGGACAGCAGGTATTCAGTGCCGCCAAAGCCGGATTTGGCCAGCCAGATGTCGCCGGGATGGTCCTGGCTGACCTTGCGCTCGTGCTTGCAGCAGGCATGGTCGCTGCACACCCAGTGCAGCTTGCGGTCCAGCAGCTGCTCCCACAGGAACTCCACGTCTTCGCGCGGGCGGATGGGCGGATTCACCTTGGCCAGATTGCCGCTGGGGGTATCGATGTCCAGCAGCAGGTGGCCGATGGTGACTTCGCGGCGGAAGTCGATGTGCGGGAAAGCGCCCGCCATGCGCAGGGCCGCGTCCACCGCCTTGGCGGAACTCAGATGCAGCAGGTTGATGTTGGGCAGATTGGTCTCGTGGGCCAGGTACGAGGCAATGCAGATGGCCAGACCCTCGGAATGCGGCGGCCGCGCCGCGTGGTAGGCGTGCAAGCCGGAAAGCTTGCCCTCTTCCTGCACGATGCGCGTATACGCGGACATGATTTCGGCGGTTTCGCAGTGCAGGCTCAGGCTGATGGCCGGGGCCGAGGCGGGATGCTCCTGCATGGCGCGCTTGACGCCGCGCATCACGAACTCGAAGTGCGCATAGTCGTAGCGTTGATCCTCGCCGATCATCAGAAAATCGTTCTGGTCGGAGGATGTGCCATGCAGCCCGTAGCTGCCGTAGAACATGAAGATCTTGAACGAGGTCACGCCGTGCTCAGCCACCAGCATGGGCAATTCCGAAATGTGCGTGCGGTCCATGGGCGCCAGGTGATAGCAATAGTCCACGTGAAAGCGCCCCGCGGACTTCGCCAGCACCTCGGGGAAGAACTCCGCGTACGGCCCGCCCTTGTTGAGATAGTACTGGCCGGTGCGCATGTAGTTGAGGCTGG
Source organism: Gammaproteobacteria bacterium (assembly GCA_965115835.1). Lineage (GTDB taxonomy): Bacteria > Pseudomonadota > Gammaproteobacteria > Steroidobacterales > Foliamicaceae > Foliamicus. The sequence continues at coordinate 297,927 of OZ220471.1, read as the reverse complement.
AAGTTACGCCGCCCTGGGCGGCCGCCCGGCTTTCGGTTTGCGCATCCTGCTCCAGCGGGCCGTAGATCCCGCAATGCATGTGCGGATCCACCACGCCGGGAAAGGCAATGCGATTGCGGGCGTCGTAGACCTCCCGGGCCAGCGATGCGTCGAGGTCCGGCGCCAGACGGGCGAACCGCCCGCCGCGGATGCCGATATCCAGATCCTCGAGCCCGTCACCGCCGGGGCGCGCCACGCGCACATTCTTGATCAGCAGCTCGAACTCGTGCGTTTCATCGGTCATGAATCAACTCCCGGGGGCGAATACGCTCACCGCCCGGCAAACCGGGCAGCGCCGCGCCTGTACATGTGCCTGACAAGGCCGATCCCTGGCCGGGACAAGCCGGCAAGCCCGAAAAGTCCACGAAAACGCCGCAACCGGCCTTGCGAAGCGGTGGGCATTATAGGATAAGATTCCTTTCCGGACGCTTGGCTTGCGCTGCATCGGCGCGCCTGTGGAACGAGGGGCCGCGTCGGGAATGAAGACACGCAAGGGCTACGCCGACGGGCCGTTCGGCCAGATTCATTACCAGCAAGCAGGCAACGGCTCGCCGCTGCTGCTCTTGCACCAATCGCCCAGTTCCTCGGAGATGTTCAAGGCGGCCTACCCAGTGTTCGCGGATCTCGGGGTTCGCGCGATCGGGGTGGATACGCCCGGCTTCGGCCAGTCGCATGTTCCCGACGCGCCGCCCACGATCCGGGACTACGCGCAGGCCATCCGCAGCGTGATCGACCATCTGGAACTGGAGCGCACCGCGCTGCTGGGCCACCACACCGGCGCCTCCATCGCCGCCGAGCTGGCCGTGCTGGAGCCCGAGCGAGTCACCTGCGTAGTGCTGAACGGCGCGCCGCTGCTGACAGGCGAAGAGCAGGCCCGGTGGAAAGAGGCGCTGCGCGAGCACCCGGAGGTTCCCGTGCAACCCGACGGCAGCCACCTTGTGGATGTGTGGAACCGCAGGCTGCGCTTCACGCCCGGCTGGACCTGCCTGCGCGCCATGCACGAGGGCGTGGTGCAAATGCTCATCGCCGGCGAAACCGCCCACTACGGCCACGCCGCCGCGTTCGCCCATGACCTGCGCGAGCCGCTGCGAAACATGACCCAGCCCACGCTGGTGCTCACCAACACCGGCGACGACATCTACGCGGAAACAATGCGCGTCGCCAAGCTGCGCCCGGATTTCGAATGCGCCGAGTTGCTGGGCGGCACTCACGACATCGTGGACGAACAAACCGAGGAATGGACCTGCATCGTGGCCGACTTTGTGCTGCGCAGCGGAATCCTCAAGGATCCGCCATGACCGACACCCTGGGATGGCGCATGAAATTCGGTGTGGTGGCGCCGTCCACCAACACCAGCGTGCAGCCGGAATACGACGACATGCGCCCGCGCGGGGTGACCAACCACTTCTGCCGCGTATGGATACCGGACGATCCGGTTCACAGCGACGAGGAGTTCCTTCAGCTCATGGAGAACATCCGCGCGGAAACCGAGAGCGCGGTGGATCGGGTGATGACGTGCAGCCCGGACTATGTGGTGATGGGCATGTCGGCGGAGACTTTCTGGGAGGGCGTGCTGGGCGCCGAACAACTCAAGCGAAAACTCGAACAGCGGGCGGGCGTGTCCGTGGGCCTGGGTTCGCACGCCTGCCGTGAAGCGATCGCCAAATACGGCGATATCAGGCGGATCGGGGTCATCACCCCGTACATGCCGGTGGGCGACAAGGAGGTGCGCAAGTTCTTCGAAGGCTGCGGCTTCGAGGTGGTCCACCTGCTGGGGCTGAAAAGCAAAAGCCCCATGCTGATCGCGCACGAAACGCCGGCCACCCTGCGGCGCGCGGTTCAGGCGGTAAACGACGATTCGGTGGAGCTGATCATCCAGGTGGGCACCAATCTGGCCTTCGCCCACATCGCCCCGCAGGCCGAGGCCTGGCTGGACAAGCCGGTGCTGGCGATCAACACCTGCACGTACTGGCACGCCCTGCGCGAGAACGGCATCGAGGACAAGGTTCACGGTTTCGGTTCCCTGCTCGCCGAACATTAGCCGCCGGCGCCGCAGGACAATCAGAACGATCTTGCGCGCGGCAGACAGGGCCGACGCCCCCACTCCTCGATGATGCCGCGCCGGTAGAACGTTCTGGCGATCAGCGGGTTCCAGGGCCGCGATTCGTGCGGGGCGAACAGAGCGGCAGGCGCAAGCCCGAAGCGCAGCGCGGTGGCCGGAGTCACTGCCGGATTCAGATACAATTTGCAACAAGATGTTTCATTAACTGTGTGCTGACAAGACCTTCCAGAAGGAAGATGACGTGATGACGAAGATACTGATGGGCAGTCTGGCGCGCCCGTTCGAGCGGAGCAGGATCGCCCCGGGCCTGCGCCGCTTTGCTCCCCCCAATCTGGATCTGGCGCACAGGGCTGAACCGGTGCGTACCTCCAGGAGAACCGGACGCAGCCTGATCACGCGCGTTCGCTCATACCTTCGCGCTTCTGGCGCCGGTTTCGTGTTTTTGCCCCTGGCGCTGTTTTTCACGCTGGCGCCGGTTTTCCTGGCGGGTTGCGGTTCGGGCGGGGGCGCGGCGAAACCTCCGGCCCAAACCCCGCCGCCGCCGCCTCCGCCGCCTCCTCCCACTTTCGAGGAACGGCTTGCGGAGTGGTCCGACAAGGAACCGAGACCCTGCCGCGCCAACACCCCGGGATTCGAAGCGCTGGGAGGATGGATCAAGGACAGCGGAAAGTCCGGCAAGTCAAGAGTGTGGATATGGGATGACGACCCACTGACCAACCCCTCGGAGACCGACCCGTCGGCGCCGCGAGTTACAGGCCATGGCAGTTTGGTGTGGAGCGTCTACTCCGACTGCACGGCTGCCGAAACCAGTACCGATCGTTATTTTTACAAACTGTCGGAGGAGAACAAGGAGCGCATGGAGCGTGGAGAGATCGTGCTTGAGGCGCCATCAAACAAAAGCCATACAAGTATGTATCGCGCCATTGCCGCAGATGGAAGAGATGCAATAGAAAGCATCTCCTCCACTCACCCGGGATTCGATGCTGGCCTTTTCCGTGAGTGGACGCCAGAAGTTACGCCAGCATTCTCCTTCCCGGGTTCAGAGGATATTCCGCCCGACAATTCCATGGCTTACAACGCCGAGTATGACGGACAACGCATCCTCAGGGTGCAAAGCACGGGAAACACTCAGGGCGAAGACAACGAGTCTGTTTACTCGCTGTACTCCCGAGACTGGGAGAAGGCGCTGTGGATCGGCGTGGGAGGATGGGGCGAAAAACGAACCCTGGAAGACGGAACCCCGGGTAGCTGGTGGCCACGCGACCCCAGGAAAGAATATGAAGAAGGCGGGCCCGGTCCGCAAAATCCCTTTGTCAAGAGCAACAAATGCACACCCATGGAGATGCTGTGCGTAGTGGCTCCGTTCGGCATCTTCCACCGCGAGATCACCAACAGGAAAGCCGACGGAAAGTATTATTTCCGGAATCCGGAAGACAACACCCTGACTGATCGGGTAAACGATTCGGGAGCGACCGGCGCCTCCCCCGGCACTTCTTTCAGCGCTCCCCATGTTGCGGCGGCCCTGGACAGCATCTGGGTGGTGTGGCCCGACATGGACATCCTGGACTTGCGCAACCTCGCTTTCGATTGCGCGAAAAACATGCCGCCCGAAGAGGGAGAGACGGCCACGGAGTACACGTTCTCCTACACCAACGGACGGCAGTTCACTTCCCGCACCACTCCCACATGGGGGCACGGAATCTTCGATGTGGAGTGCCTGTTCACGCCCAACGGCGGGTTGCAGAACCCGACCACCGGCGAAGCCGTGGCCGGAGGAATCTTCGGCCCCGTGCAAGGCGCCATCGCTTCCGCTTTCCTTGCCAGCGTGGACTATACCGGACGGGACTTCGGATACGGCTTCGCACGACCGGTGGCGCAAGAGAACTTTGCGCTGCTGGCCAACGCCAACCTGTCCGGGGAAAACTTCGGCACGGCGGCCCACAAAACCCTGCTGCAAGGCAAAAATGGTCTGATCCGTCTTGATTTGACTGCCGCCGGCAACGCCCTGGGCGCCTCCGCATCCCTTGCGTCCCGGGGAGGACTGATCCTGCGCGCCGGGCTGGCGATACAGCCCGAAGGAGCGGGCAGCCTGTCCGGCTCGCGCTCGTTCCGCGCTCCGTCCACCCTGTCCGCCACAGCCAGCGCCGCGTGGAGCGCCGGTCTGCCTGTGACCGCCTTTACGGGCAGCGATCTGTCTTTCCATATCCAGGCGGATCACTGGCGCACCCTGACCGCAAGAGGACGTTCCCTGTGGCAGGACGCGCAACTGCAGGAATCGCGCCTTTCCGCTTCTCTGGTCAAGCGAATCGGAAAGCATGAGCTCTCGCTCGTGGCGCTGTGGCAGTCGGGAATTCACGGCGCACTCCAGGTCAACGAAAAGAACTGGAACGTGGACGGCGTCGAAAACCGGGGAGCGCAACTCGTGTGGCGGATGCAGGCGCCCGAGCTGTAGCGCCCTTTTTCAAGGGCGTTGTCTTTTTTATACAGCAATTCCCGCTAACGATGCAGAGTCGTTCGTTTGGGGCCGAATACCCAAGCAAACTGACCATTCAGGCGTTAGCCCGTAGCTGATTTTCGAGCATTGTCACGCTTGGCGGGAATTGCCGCCTTTTATATCAATTACTTGCAATCATAAATGTCTGAAGTAAGGAAAAAAATTTTCAGGTGAATCCGAATGGGCCAGAATGAGCCGGAATTAGCCAGGAATTAGCCGGAATGGGCCAGGAATTAGCCGGAATGGGCCAGCAGGCCGTTTTACCGGGCTTTCCAGCGCGCGCCCCGACCACGCCCGGTCAGGTCCACCAATCCCTTCGATTTCAGAATGGCAAGGTCTTCCCGCAAACGGCGCCCATTCGCTCGCTCTCCGGCCAGGGATCGAATCTCCCGGAGAGCGAGAGCGCGGCCGGAAGCTCGTAACAGCCGGAGAATCGCACTCTGCCGATCGGTCAGGCCAGCTTCCACTTGCCGGGGGGGCGACTCGAGACCCCGCCGGAAGCGCACCGTCACACAGTCGCCGCTCGCCTCAATCTCGGGGCGAGGCAACCCGGCGGTGGCCGCCAGTTCCGCCATCTTGATGGTTCCGCGCCCCCACTCCTCGATGATGCCGCGCCGGTAGAACGTTCTGGCGATCAGCGGGTTCCAGGGCCGCGATTCGTGCGGGGCGAACAGAGCGGCAGGCACAAGCCCGAAGTGCAGCGCGCCGGTGGAAGTCACTTCCAGCCGGTCGTCATAGAGGGCAAGGCCGACAGAGCCGCCGCCAAGCGCATAGTCGCGGTGGCAGAGAGCATTGGCCAACGCTTCCCGTATCGCCAGAGGTGGATAGAGCGGCTCGTCGATCCGGGCCATCCGGCCCGACTCGAAGCGGCTGGCGATAGGCAGGGTATCGCGCAGGAATCGTTCGGCGCTGGCAAGCAACGTGAAGGCATTGCCGTTCACCTGGCGGTTGTCGAGGAACTCCGAGCGATCGGTCCCCCGGAAACGAGCGATGCGCAGCAGGCACTGCGGCATGTCGCACTCGAGGCGCTCCGCCCTTCCGAACAGCGCCGCCGCCGCCCGTAACAGGACGCCGTCGCGAAGCAACCCCAGCCCGCGCAGCAAGTCTTCCGATTCGCGGGCGCCAGGTTCGTCCAGACGACCCACGCGCACCGCCTCGGCAACGGTGTTCCGAATTTCCGCCACATCGAGGTCGTCGACAGTCCATCCGCCGGCAGGCTGATTTTCCCAGCGTCGCTCGTTGTGTACGCGCTCGAAGAGGATACGGTTGTACTCCCCGGCGGGCATGGTCTGCGTCGTGTTGCCGACGCGCCGGTAGGCAGCGCCGCGGTACCGGTAAGGAGCCGAAGGCCCGGGAGCCACGCGGACCGCGATCACTTCCGACTTCCGGTCCAGACGAACCCGCTCGATCTGGGGGAATGCGGGTGGGTCGATCCTCCGGAGCTCGGCGCTCACTTCCTCGATGGTCCGCTCGGAAACCTGCTGGCCGAGGACGCGGCCGTCGGGCGCAATGCCGAACAACACAAGGCCGCCACGCTGGTTGAGCATGGCGCACACGGTTGCCGCAGCCTCGCGCCGCGTTCCCGTGGTGGTCTTGTATTCGAGCGTGTCCGACTCCCCGGCGGCAACGATTGCGGCGATCTGCTCAGGCGTCATGGGCCTTCACCGTCGCGGCGCCCGAGTGCCGGAACCGCTGAATGATCTGCAAGATGCGCCCTTCCATGAAAGAATCGCTTCCTCAGAAGCGTCGGTCAGCAAGGCCCCTCGGTTGGTTCGATCTGCCCTTTTTTTAGCGCCTCAGGCGTAATCCAAGAGATCATTCTCCAAGTCCATGTTCGTTTTCTTGTTCAACTCAATTCCCACAGGGATTCGATTCAATCGCTTTGCGACGCGATAGGTGGTTCCAGAACCCAAAAACGGGTCAAGAACAGTGTCGCCTTCATCCGTGAACAGCAAGATGAAAAACTCAGGCAGCCATTCAGGAAACGCCGCGCTATGCCCCGTGTTATGACATACCGGAGGCTTGTGCAAAACATTGACTGACTTTTTCCCTTCCCAAGCGGCTATTCGACGCCCTACGCCTGATTTTGTAGCCGATTGTTGCCGGGCGGAACGCCGCCGTACGTGTGTTTTCGAGCGTCCGCGTAGGGTGGAGAAGTTACGACCAAATCAACCGAATCGGCTGGTAGCTTGTTCAAAACTTCAAGGCAATCACCAAAATAGACAGACACGCCGAGATTCCCTTTCGACAACACTATATTCTACTCTGCTATAAGCCTTGTGTGGGGACAGCCATTCCCTTTCTGCCAACATTGTTGGGGTGCCGGCTCTCCCTGGAATAGGTGAAGGGCGGTAGATGAGGGGCAACGATGAAAGCGGACAGGGATTCAACGACAGCGACGGATGCGGACGCGCCGGCCCCGGGAGCCCCGGCGCTGCGCTCCTCGTCTCCCGGGGCCGGACAGGCGGTCGGCAGCGGTCACGCAATGGACTACGAATACACGCCGATTTCGCAGCGGGCGCGGCTTGAATGGCCGCACGGCAAGCGCGTGGCGCTGCTGATTACCTTCAACCTCGAAACCTGGGACCTCGCCAAGGACACCGACGCGCCGTATTACGCGGGCGGGCCGCCGGTGTTGCCCGACGCCCTTCCCGGCCGGGTGCCCGACTTCCCCAACTACACCTGGCGCGAATACGGCCAGCGAGTGGGCATCTGGCGGCAGTTCGAGCTTTTCGACGAGTTGGGCGTCACCCCCGGATGCACGCTGAACGCGGCCACCTGCGAACGGCGCCTGCCCATGGTGCAGGCCGCCATGAAGCGCGGCTGCGAACTGATTGCGCACAACTACGAGCAGGGCGAGCTGCTGACGGACTTCTCCGGCGACGAGGAGCGCGAGCGCGAAGTCATCCTGCGCACGCTGGACATCTACGAGCGCACTGTGGGGCGCAAGGCGCGCGGCTGGCTGTCTTCCTCACTGCGCGGCACGCTGTCCACGCCCGGCATCCTGGCCGAAGCCGGACTCCTGTTCTACTGCGACCTGATGAACGACGACCAGCCGTACCGGGTGCATACGCCGCACGGCGACATCGTCTCCACGCCCTACTCCAACGAAATCAACGACTTCACCCTTCTGACCCGTCGCGGCCACACCACCGACGAGTTCCGCGACATCCTCATCGAGGAACTGGAAGTGCTCCACTCGGAAGGCGCCGCCCAGGCGCGGATGATGAATGTGGGGCTGCACCCGCACGTTTCCGGGCGCGCCTACCGGATGCGCGCCCTGCGCGAATTCATCGAGCACGCCAAGTCTCTGCCGGGAGTATGGTGGACCACCCGCGAGGAAATCGCCGAGTGGTACCTCAAGCAATCCGGGGAGCGCGACTGAAGGCCGGGCAGGACTGCGACCGGCGGGAGAGCGATTCTTCAAGGAATCCGGGAACAGTGGCGCGGGGCGACTGAAGGTCAGGCGGGGCGGCGAGCGGTGGGGGAGCGGACCCGCATTCCTGGTGAAGCCGGGCGCCGGAGCAGCCGCCGGAAAAGCAATGCGCAGATTCGGCGCCGCTGCGCAGGTTGCTCCGATTCGTTCGCTGGCGCCGCCGCCAGGCAGCGAGGCCAGCAAGATCACGAGGACCGCGCCGCAACCCCGAAGGGCAGCGAAGGCCGGCCAAGACTACGAGGACCGCGCCGCAACCCCGAAGAGCGGCGAGGCCAGCCAAGACTACGAGGACCGCGCCGCAACCCCGAAGGGCAGCGAAGGCCGGCCAAGACTACGAGGACCGCGCCGCGCCCGCGCCGCAAAACGCCCGGTAGTCCATGTAGCCCGGAAATTCCGCCCCTTCGGCGCAATAGCGACATTCGGAGTTGCGCTGCTGCCTGAACTCGGTAAACCGGGAGCCCAGCGCGTCGTAGTGGAGCAACCTGCCCACCAGCAACTCGCCGGCGCCCAGCAGTATCTTGATCGTTTCCACCGCCTGGAGCAGACCCACAACACCCGGCAGCGCCCCCAGGACCCCCGCCTCGGCGCACGAGGGCGCCAGTTCGGGCGGCGGCGGTTCCGGGTACAGGCAGCGGTAGCAGGGACCGGGATCGGGGTCGCGAGACGGCCACAACACCGCGACCTGTCCCTCGAAACGGAACACCGAACCATGCACATTGGGAATACGGTGCTTCACGCAGGCATCGTTGACCAGATACCGCGTGGCGAAGTTGTCGGAACCGTCCAGCACCACATCGTACCCTTCGAAGATCTCGTCCACGTTGCCGCTGTCCAGCCGCAGCGCATGCGTGGCGACCTTCACCGCCGGATTGAGCGCCCGCAGCGCCGCCTGCGCCGAGACCACCTTGGGAACGCCCACCCGGTCGTCGGTATGCAGAATCTGGCGCTGCAGGTTGGCGCGCTCGACCACATCGTGATCCACCAGACCCAGCGTGCCCACGCCCGCCGCAGCAAGGTACAGCGCCGCCGGCGACCCCAGGCCACCGGCGCCCACCAGCAGCGCCCTGCTCTCCAGCAGCTTCAGTTGGCCGGCTTCGCCCACTTCCGGCATGACCAGATGCCGCGCATAGCGTTCGCGCGTGTCCGCATCCAGCACCTTCGGAGTTTCGCAGGGCAAGCCTTCATCTTTCCATCGATGGAATCCGCCGGCGACGGAGCGCACATCGGTATATCCCATGCGCCGGAGTTCGTCGGCAGCGAACAGCGAACGCCCGCCGCTGGCGCAGGTCACCAGCAGCGTCCGGTCGAGCTCCGGCGCCGCATCCTCAATCCGGAACTCGAGAAAACTGCGAGCCACATGGAGCGCGCCCCGGGGGCTGCCCCCCGCAATTTCTCCGGCATCCCGAACATCCACCAGCACCGCGCCCTTGCGCTGCATGGCAAGGGCCTGCCCGGGCGTAACCTCGGGGATGATTTTCCCGAGTTCGGCGAGCCGCCGGTCCCTGGCCTTCACCCGAAACCTCCCGTCACTTCCTGAAGCATCGACGGAATGCCCCGTAGTTCACTGGAATCTCCAGGCCTTCCTGCGCAGGGGGGTGTCCAAGTTCAGATACATGCGCAACTTATCTCGGAGTGATGGGGTCGTTGTCTCCGCCCGGTTTGGGCAGAGGCGCCCGCATCTTTCTCCCCTGAGCGAGCGCAGCGAGCGATGGGAGGAAGATGCGCCCCGGCGAGCGCCGGGGCCGCCCGGGATCTGCCCCGGAGAGCCGGCAGCGGCGCTTCGTCCCGCCAGGAGCTTGCGCCGCAGAAAATCCTCTTGGGACAGCACTATGCAAATACCTCAATTTGGCGGCAATAATTGGGACAAGGAAGCCATATATTGGCGAAATCCGACCGCTCTATGCCACTGGCTGAATGCCAAACCGTCCTGCGGGGCAAACTCCTCGCCTGCGGCGGCCTCGCCGCCTTCGCTCCGGCTCCTGCCGGCGGGCGAATCCGCACAGCGGATCCGGGATGCAAATCATGCTCATCAATCAGGGCGCGCCGTTTCCGCCCTGCACCGCGCGCCCTGCCCGAAGGCCCGCGCCGGAGAGCGCTGCGGCGCTGTCGAACCGGAAGGGCGCCGGCAAGGCGAGACCGGGCCATTGATTCTACTACCGGCAGACAACCGCCGCTGCGAGGCGGGAAAGGAAGGCGCTCGACGCCAATCGCCCTGGCGTTCCCGTACTCAAGGAGCGCGGGTTCGCCAGCGAAACATCTCCCTGTCTGACCGGCTCGTGGCGCAACTTTCCTGGATACTTCCCCACCTCCTGTTTTCCGCATACCTGCAACGACCACTTGTATCGGGCCGGCTCTCTTGCAGTTTGCGGGCGATTCGGCCACGCAAGATGGCGCACATCGGCTCGCTCCACCATCAGCAATTCCCGCCAAGCGTGACAATGCTCGAAAATCAGCTCCGGTCCAACGCCTGAATGGTCACAAGCCCGGGTATTCGACCCTGAACAAGCGATTCTGCATCGTTAGCGGGAATTGCTGCCCCGTCACAAGGCCCGGTCACTGGCTTGTCCTCACGAACGCGCGCCGGGATCACCGCAAGGCGTCTCTCGCCCGAAATGACGGAATGGCGAGGCATCCGGGCTAAAATTATCCGACCTGTTTGCAGACACTCGCCAATTCCAGGAGACGAATATCTTGACGATTTACGTTTACGGCGCCATCGCCGCCGGCTTGCTGGCCATTCTCTACGGGCTTGTGAGCACCCGCTGGGTGCTCCGGCGCGACCCGGGCAACGAACGAATGCAGGAAATCGCCTCGGCGGTGCAACTCGGCGCCCGGGCCTACCTGAACCGGCAGTACAGCGCGGTCGCCCTGGCGGGCCTGGCGCTGCTGGTGCTGCTGGCTTTGGTGCTGGATCTGGCGGTGGCCGGAGGCTTCCTGCTGGGCGCGACATTCTCCGGAGCGGCGGGCTATATCGGCATGAACGTGTCGGTACGCGCCAATTCCCGCACCGCCCAGGCGGCCCATGACGGCATGAGCGCAGCCCTTGGGGTGGCCTTCCGCGGCGGCGCCATCACGGGCATGCTGGTGGTGGGTCTGGCGCTGCTCAGCGTGGCGGGGTACTACCTCCTCCTCGACGGCATGGGGCTGGAGCAGAACGACATCCTGCACGCGCTGGCCGGCCTGGCTTTCGGCGGCTCCCTGATCTCGATCTTTGCGCGTCTGGGCGGGGGCATTTTCACCAAGGGCGCGGATGTGGGCGCCGATCTGGTTGGCAAGGTGGAAGCCGGAATCCCCGAGGACGACCCTCGCAACCCGGCAGTGATCGCCGACAATGTGGGCGATAACGTGGGCGATTGCGCCGGAATGGCTGCGGACCTGTTCGAGACCTATGCAGTGACCGTGATCGCAACCATGCTGCTGGGCTTTCTGACCATAAAGCAAGCGCAGGACATGGCGGTGCTGTACCCGCTGGCCATCGGCGCGGTCTCGATCGTTGCATCGATCCTCGGAACCTTCGCAGTGCGCACCGGCAAGAGCCAGTCCGTGATGTCGGCCCTGTACAAGGGCGTCATCACGGCCGGCGTACTGGCAGCCGTGGGCATCTGGTTTCTTACCCGGGAAATGTGGGGCGATGCCGGCGCGTTCGAGCAGCCGATGAATCTGTTCTGGTGCGCCCTGATCGGTCTGGCGCTGACCGGCGTGATCATGTTCATCACCGACTACTACACGGGCGCGCAGTTCTCGCCGGTGCGCAAGCTGGCGCAGGCCTCCTCCACCGGCCACGCCACCAACATCATCGCGGGGCTCGGCCTTTCCATGAAGGCCGCCGCCTTGCCGGTGCTGGCGGTGTGCCTCGGCATCGTGGCGACTCACCAGCTTGCCGGGCTGTACGGTCTGGCGGTGGCGGCCACCGCCATGCTGTCGATGACGGGCATGATCGTCGCGCTGGACGCCTTCGGGCCGATCACGGACAACGCCGGCGGCATTGCGGAAATGGCCGAAATGCCGGAGAAGATCCGCAGCATCACCGATCCGCTGGACGCGGTGGGCAACACCACCAAGGCGGTAACCAAGGGTTACGCAATCGGCTCGGCGGGCCTCGCGGCGCTGGTGCTGTTCGCAGACTACACCTACGAGCTGCAGGCGACCGGCAGGAGCTTCGAGTTCCGGCTCGACGACCCGGCGGTGATCATCGGCCTGTTCGTGGGCGGCCTGATCCCGTACCTGTTCGGCGCGCTGGCCATGGAAGCCGTGGGACGCGCAGCAGGCAGCGTGGTGAAAGAAGTGCGGCGTCAGTTCCGGGAGATCGCAGGAATCATGGAAGGCAAGGCAAAGCCGGACTACGGGCGCGCGGTGGACATGCTCACCCGCTCGGCAATCCGCGAAATGATCGTGCCCTCGCTGCTGCCGGTGCTGGCGCCGGTGGCGCTGGTGGTGGTGGTCGGCTGGCTGATGCCCGAAGAAGGGGCGGGAGCGCGGGCGCTGGGCGGCATGCTGATCGGCTCGATCATCACCGGGCTGTTCGTGGCGATCTCCATGACCACCGGCGGCGGGGCCTGGGACAACGCCAAGAAATACGTCGAAGACGGAGCACTGGGCGGCAAGGGCTCGGAAGCGCACCACGCGGCGGTTACGGGCGACACCGTCGGCGATCCCTACAAGGACACTGCCGGCCCGGCCATCAACCCTCTCATCAAGATCATCAACCTCGTCGCCCTGCTCATGGCTCCCCTGCTGTAGGACGCAAGCGGCCATGACCGGAGGGTGGCGGAGCCAGGAGCACTGAACACGATGACTGTGCGGCTTGAATCCTTCGCCCGGCGGGGCGGCCCAAGCCAGGGATGGCGAGGCCGGAATCCGGGAAAGGACGCCCGCCTTTCTCGCCAGGCGGGGAAGGACTCGAGCCGCGCCCGGCCTTCGGTGGAGAGATGATGACGCAGGAAACGGAGTCCGGGACGAGAGAACGCATGGTGCGCAGCCAGATGCGCTGCTGGAACGTGCTCGACGACAGGGTGCTGGCGGTGTTCCGCGAGCTGGCGCGCGAAGACTTCGTGGCCGAGCCGTATCGCGCGCTGGCCTATGCCGACCTGGCCCTGCCCCTGCCCGGCGGCCAGGAAATGATGACCCCCTCGGTAGAAGGACGGATACTGCAGGCGCTCGGGCTGTCGAAGAAGGATCGCGTCATCGAAGTCGGCAGCGGCAGCGGCTGGCTCACCGCCTGTCTGGCCCGGCTGGCCGCCGAGGTAACCAGCCTCGAAATTTTGCCCGAGCTGCATGCCGGGGCATCGCGCCGGCTGGCAGCCGTGGAAAACGCCGTGACTGTGCGCGCCGACGCCTTCGCCTGGCGTCCCGAGACAGCCTGTGACGCCGTGGTGCTTACCGGTTCGCTGCCTGTCTACGACGAACGATTCGAAAGCTGGCTGAATCCCGGCGGGCGGCTGGTGTGCATCGTCGGCCAACCACCGATCATGGAGGCGCGCCTGATCACGCCCGGCGCCGCCTTGCCGAAGGAGTCGCTGTTTGAAACTGTGACGCCTCCGCTTGCGAATGCTCCGCAACCCGACCCCTTCCGCTTCTGATTTGGCTCAAGCGGCAAAAGGGTAGAATCCACATGTTCGTTGTCGGCGGCCCTCCCCCAGTCCCTGTCCTCATGAAGAAGATCATCCTGCTCGTCGCGCTGGCGGCGCTGATCGGCGCGCCCTCGCCAGGATCGTCGGAGAACCTGCTTGAGGTGTACGGACGAGCGCGCATGAGCGACCCGCTGCTGCGCGAAGCCGAGGCCAAGCTGATGGCCTCGCGCGAACTCCGTTCGCAGGCCCGCAGCGTGCTGTTCCCGACCATCGACCTTACGGGCAATTACTCCCTCAGCGACAGCCGCTCCACCCTGCTGTTCTACGCTCCCACATCGAACGGCGATTTCGCGCCGATCATCGAGAACAGCACGACCGATGTGCGATCCACCGGCTGGGGCCTTACCCTGCGACAGACCGTCTTCGACTGGGCCGCCATCGTCGCCCTGGGCGCTTCCCGGGACGTACTGGCGCAGGGCGAAGCGGATTTCGAGGCAGCACGGCAGGAGTCCATGCTGCGCACCGCGCAGGCCTATTTCGCGGTGCTGGGCGCGCAGGACGAACTCACTTCGCAAAGCGCCAACCGCACCGCCATCGCCCGCCAGCTCGAACAGGCCCAGAAGCGTTTCGAGGTGGGCCTGATCGCGATTACCGATGTGCAGGAAGCGCAAGCTGCGCACGATCAGGCAGTGGCCGCCGAAATTGCCTCCAAGCGATCGCTGGCCACCGCCGAGGAGCAACTTCGGGAAATCGTGGGATCGCCCGTGCCGGTGGCCAACCTGACCCGACCGGGCGACGGCATGCCCCTGCCGCTGCCTTCTCCCAATGTGGAGCAATCGTGGGTTGACACCGCGCTGCAGCAGAACCCCGGCCTGGCCTCGGCGCGTCTGGCGGCGTCCGTTGCCGAAGCGGAGATCAGGCTGCGCCGCTCCGATTCCCTGCCCACGCTGGATCTGGTGGTGGACGCCAGCGGCAGTCGCGGCAGTCGCGAACGGTTCTTCCGCGGCCTGGGGTCGGACTACAACGACAGCGGCCGCAACAACTCCATCCGCCTGCAGCTTTCGGTGCCCATTTTCGACGGATTCAACCGGAGTTCGCGGGTCCGCGAAGCGCAGTTCCTGCATCGCGCCTCCACCGAGCGCCTCGAGGGCGTGGAGCGTGCAGTCGTGCGCCAGACCCGTGACGCCTTCCTGGGCGTCAGTTCGGAGATTTCGCGCGTCAATGCGCTGCGTCAGGCTGTGGCCTCCAGCCAGACCGCGTTGCGGGCCACCGAGGCCGGTTACGAGATCGGCACCCGCACCATAGTGGATGTGCTGGATGCGCGCCGCAATCTGGTGCAGGCCGAAACCAATTACGCCCGCAGCCGCTATGACTTCATCATCAATGTGCTCAGCCTCAAGAGCGCCGCGGGCATCCTGACCGAGCAGGATCTGGCCGAAGTCAGCCGCTGGATGGAGCAGGGCGCCCCGTCCGGGCAGGAAGAAACGGCTCGATAAGGCCCAGGGTCCGGTCCAGCACCCCCCGGCCGGAAGCAACGCAAGCCCTGGCCGCTTCTCCGGCGCCGCGCCGGGCCTCCTCGCTCCCGAACAAACGGACGAGTTGTCCGGCCGCTTCCCGCGCATCGCACACCCGGAACAAGGCGCCCGCATCGCGCAGCAGGCGGGCCGTTTCGGGGCTGTTGAACAGGTGCGGCCCGGCCAGAACCGGCAGTCCGAAGACAGCGGGCTCCAGCAGGTTGTGTCCGCCCGTCCGGGCAATGCTGCCGCCGACAAAAGCCAGGTCCGCGGCGGCGTAGAAAGCGTTCAGTTCACCTAAGGAATCCAGCAGAAAGACCTGGCTTTCCGGCAGAGGCGCCCGGTCGAGCGACCGGGCCGAGAAATTCAGCTTGCTCTGCTCCAGGCAGGCTCGCACCGCGGCGAACCGTTCGAGATGGCGGGGCGCGACGATGAGCAGGGCGTCGGAGCGCTCTTCCAGCAAACGCCGGTGGGCAAGCAAAGCCACACGCTCCTCCGGTTCGTGGGTGCTGGCGGCAATCCAGACCGGACGGCCAGCACCCATGGCGCGCCGCAGTTCGGCGCCGCGCTCCAGCGCGCCCGCTTCCGGCCGGCAATGAAACTTGAGGTTTCCGCTCACCCGCACATCCAGTTCGCCCGGACCGAGCGCGCGGAAGCGGCGGGCGTCCTCCTCACTTTGCGCGGCCACCAGGCGAACCGCCTGCAAGGCCGCCGACACCAGCGGACGCACCCTGCGATAGCGGGCATATGAGCGCTGCGAGAGCCGGGCGCTGACCATGACCAGAGGTACGCCGGCGGCGGCGCAGGCGGCGTACAAGCCTGGCCAGATCTCCGTTTCCAGAAACACGCCCAGTGCGGGACGAACCGCGCGCAGGAAGCGCCGGTTCGCCACGCCCAGGTCCAGGGGCAGCAGGCAGTGCGACTGCGATGCAGGCAGGCGGCGACAAATCGCCGCCGAACCGGCAGGCGTGAACGCCGTCAGGAGCAGCGGCAGGTGTTCGTAACGGCGAGCCAGGGCCTCGGCCACAGTCGAGAGCACCCGGGCCTCGCCGAGCGAAGAGCCGTGTAGCCACACTCCGCCCGGAGGCATGTCGGGGGCGCCGAGGCCCCAGCGTTCGGACCGCCGTTGCCGCCAGCCGGGATCGCGCAGCGAGCGCGCCAGCATGAATCCGAACAGCGCAGGAGCGGCAATCCAGGACAGCGCGCCGTAGGCGCTCAAGATCGCCTTGTCGCGCTGGCGCATGAAGCTATTCGGTCATGCGTTCAAGCAGGGCGGAAGTGGACAGACCCGCGCGATAGGGAAGCACCACCACCTCTCCGCCCGCGCTCCTGACCGCCTTGCCGCCAGCCACCTCGTCCGGACGGTAATCGCCGCCCTTGGCCAGCACTGCGGGCGCGACCCGGCGGATGAGCGCCTCCGGCGTGTCCTCGCCAAAGGGCGCCACCCAGTCCACGCAGCCCAGCGCGGCGAGCACTTCCATACGCTGCGCC
Source organism: Gammaproteobacteria bacterium (assembly GCA_965115835.1). Classification (GTDB taxonomy): domain Bacteria; phylum Pseudomonadota; class Gammaproteobacteria; order Steroidobacterales; family Foliamicaceae; genus Foliamicus. The sequence continues at coordinate 281,321 of OZ220471.1, read as the reverse complement.
AGCGGCACGACCGGCCGTCGCGGACCCTTGAGCCTTCGCACCGAGTCGTCATCGTTGACCGCAACCATCAGGCAATCCCCCAGCGCGCGGGCTTCGGCGAGGCAGGCCGTATGTCCGGCATGGAGCAAGTCGAAGCAGCCGTTGGTCATCACCAGCCGGCGGCCGTCCTCGCGCATGCGCCGGCCAATTTCCACCGCCCGGTCCGCGCCGATGACGGCTGGCTGCCCCGCGGTCCCGACGCCCAGCTCCCGCTCCAGGTCGGACAGGCTGACAGTCGCCACGCCCACCCGCTGAACGACCACCCCGGCGGCCACATTGGCCAGGTGGGTCATGTGGCGCAGGTCGGCGCCCACGGCAAGCCCGGCAGCCAGCACGGCCGCCACCGTATCGCCGGCGCCGGTCACGTCGAAGACCTCCCGGGCGCGGGCCGGAATATGCTGCGGCTCGCCATCGGCAGGCGCCAGCAGCAAGCCGTGATCGCCCAGCGTAACCACAAAGCCGCCGATTTCCAGCAATGCGCACACTCTTTGTGCGCGGGCGGCCATCTCGCCGTTCGATTCCCCCGAGCCGCCCAATGCCGCCTCGAACTCGGCACGGTTGGGCGTCAGCAGGCTGGCGCCGCGATACTTGCCGAAATCGCTGGACTTGGGGTCCACGAGGACCGGTTTGCCTGCGGCGCGCGCCGCGGCGATCAGCGCAGTGGCGTCCGCCAGGCTCCCCTTGGCGTAGTCGGACAGGACCACGGCGGAACAATCGCCGAGGAGCGTCTCGAAACGGGCCGCCAGCCGCCGGGAATCCTCGGCGGCAAACGGCGTCTCGCGATCCAGTCGCATGACCTGCTGGTTGCGGCTGAGCACCCGGAGCTTGCGCACGGTGGGCCGGCCCCGGGAGCGGATCCATTCTTGAGTCACGCCGCTGTGGCGCATCGACTGCTCCAGCGCTTCGGCTTCCGGATCCCGGCCCACAATGCCCGCCAGCGCCACGCCGGCGCCGAGCCCGGCCAGATTGCAGGCCACGTTGGCGGCGCCGCCGGGACGTTGCTCCCTGTGTTCCACCTTGACCACCATCGCCGGCGCTTCGGGCGATATGCGCCGGGCCGGGCCGTGCCAGTACTCGTCGAGCATGACATCGCCGGCCACCAGTATTCGCGCTCGGGAGAAATCGGGAATCACGTTATCGGCGCCTCTGACAGACATGCACGGCGGGCGCTGCCGCCCCTGCGGCAACCGCCGGCAATTATCGCAACATCCTCCGGTTCGCGCCAATCGACGCCATCGGGACACGACCTCCTCCGCACCGCATTGCCCCGCAGGCGAACGGCCCGGCCATGCCTGTACTGGCGAGCGCGCGCCGCAACACGGCGTCTCATCGCCCCGGAACGCCGCAATCCGCCGGGCGGGCAATCCGGGTCAGTCGAAAAGGCCGGGCAGAGCAAGCGAGATGGAGGGAATTGCGGTTACCAGCAGCAACACGAGCAGCATCGCGCCATAGAAGGGCCAGATGGAGCGCAGGCTCTTCTCGATGGCGATGCCGCCCACCGCGCAGCCCACGAAAAGGACCGCGCCCACCGGCGGCGTTACCAGGCCGATACCCAGGTTCAGGATCATCACCACGCCGAACTGCACCGGGTCCATGCCGAGCTGGGTCGCAACCGGCAAGAAGATCGGAGTGGTGATGATGATCAGCGGCGCCATGTCCATGAAAGTGCCCAGCATCAACAGGATCAGGTTGATGAGCAGCAGCAGCACCAGCGGATTCTCGCTGATGGCGAGCAGCGCTTCCGACATGCGCAGGGGAACCTCCGCAACCGCCATCAGCCAGCCGAAGGCCGACGCTGCGGCAATGATCAGCATCACGATGGCCGTGGTGCGGGCGGCATTGCGGGTGGCCGCCATGAACTTCGACCAGGTCAGGCTGCGATAGACGAGCGCCGCCACGAGGACCGTATAGACGACCGCAATCGCCGAGGATTCCGTGGCCGTGAAAACGCCCGAGAGGATCCCGCCCACAATGATGAGCGCCGAAAGCAGGCCCGGCGCCGCCTGCAGGAAGGCCGCAAGAAGCGGACGCCATCCGGGGAAGGCGCCGGCCGGATAACCGCGCCTTGCGGCCACCAGCCAGGTCACGGTCATGAGGGCCAGGCCCAGCAGGATGCCCGGCAGCACGCCGGCAAGAAACAACGACACGATGGACACGCTGCCGCCCGCCGCGATCGAGTAGATGATCATGTTGTGGGAGGGCGGAATGAGCAGTCCGGTGGCGGAACCGGTGGCGGTTACATTGACGGCGAAATCCTTGCTGTAGCCCTTCTCGCGCATGATCGGGGTCAATGCCGAGCCCATGGCGGACACGCTGGCTACGGCCGAACCCGACACCGCGCCGAACATCATGCAGGAAAGCACGCTCACCTGCCCCAGCCCGCCTCTGGCCCTGCCCAGCATCGATTCCGCCAGACGCACCAGTTTGGTCGCGATGCCCGACTGGTTCATGAGCTCGCCGGCGTAGATGAAAAACGGAATGGCCAGCAAGGCAAACACATCGATGCCGGCCGCCATGCGCTGGAAGGCCACCACCAGGGGAATATCCAGGTACAGGAGGGTGGCCAGCGCCGAGAGGCCGAGGCAGAACGCCACCGGCATGCCCAGCGCCAACAGGATCGCGAAGCAGCCGAACAGCACCACTAGCTCCATGGGTCGTTCTCCCCCCTGCCGAGCGCCAGCGTCACGCCGTTGACGAACGCAAACAGCGTCATCAGCCCGCCGCACAGCACGAACGGCCAGTAGGCCACCGAGCGGGACAGCTGGAGCGTGGGAATGATGTGCGTTGCCGTGTAGTCAACCAGGACCGCCCCGTTGTACGCCATGGCAACGCCGAACACCATGATCAGCGCCTGCCCGAATATGAATACTGCGCGTGCGGGCCGCAGGGGAAGCCTGGACACAAGCCAGCGAAAACCCAGGTGGAACTTCTGATAAACGCCGGCGGCCGCGGCCAGCAGCACGAACCAGGCCATGATGACCAGCGCCGCCGCTTCGGACCAGGGCGGGCTTTCGTTCAGGACATAGCGGGCGAACACCTGCCAGGCGATGACCAGCGTCATCACGGCCAGCCCCACTGCGGCGGCCGTCAGCACTCCATGGGCGAGCCTCCCCGCCATGCGGCGCAGCCGTTGCTCAAGGGGCGGCACGTATGCTCTCCACCAGATCCTTGAGCGCCGGGTCCTTGAGGTACTGGTCGTAAAGCGGCCGCATCGCATCCATGAAGGGCTGCTTGTCGATGTTGTCGACCACCTCGACCCCGGCGGCGACCATGGCGTTGCGGGAGCTCTTCACCCGCGCATCCCAAAGCTCCCGCATCACGGGCACCGACGCCCTGGCGGCCCGGCGCAGCAGGGCGCGGTCTTCGGGCGACAGTTTTCGCCACCGGTAGCGGGACATGAGCAGCACCTCGGGCACCATGACATGCTGGATGACGCTGTAGTACGGCGCAACCTCGAAATGCCGGGAGGACTCGTAGGAAGGCCAGTTGTTCTCCGCCGCCTCCACCGTTCCCAGGGCCAGCGATTCGTACACCTGTCCGAACCCCATGGGCGTCGCGTTGCCGCCGAGCGTCGAAATCATGTCAACGAAAACTTCCGAGTTCATCACCCGCACCTTCATTCCCCGTATGTCGGCCGGCGAGTGGATGGGGCGCAGCCGGTTGTACATGCTGCGCGCGCCGGCGTCGTAGTAGGCCAGACCTATGAGGCCGTGAGGCTCCAGCGCGGCGAGCACTTCATCGCCGATGGGGCCATCGAGGACGCGACGCATATGCTCCGTGGAACGGAACAGGAAAGGCAGGGAATACACGCTGGTTTCCGGGGCGATGGAATTGAGCGGGGCGATGCTGGTGCGGCTGATATCGATGCCGCCGAAAATCGCCATCTCGAGCATGTCGCGCTCGTCGCCCAACTGCGCGCCCGGGTAGATCTTCATCCGGATTCGCCCTGCGGTCTCCCGGTAGAGGCGTTCCGCCATCGCTTCCATTCCGCGCACCGTGGGGTAGCCGGCCTCCTGGACATCTGCGGCCCTGAGGCGGATGGCGTCCTGCGGGCTGGCGAGCGGAGCGGCAAGCGCCAGCAACGCGCCGGCCAGCAGGATCGCCAGCGGATGCAAGCCTACCCATCCCGCCCCGCCGCCATCCGCCGGCGAGACGCCGCCTTCGACAGGGGCCGATGCGCCGGCCCGTTCCGTTGTGCGGACGAATCCGCCGCGCTCCGGGGAGCGGTCCGGGCTAGGAGCCTGCGCCGTAAGATGACGTGAAGCTTGGCGAATCGTCCGGAACCTCAACAACTGCATCTTTGCGCGGGTGCTGTCCGCCTTCGGGCCGTAGAATGACTGTCCGGAGGCTCAAGAAGGCCCGAATCGACTCTCGATTCGCCCCAGGGTCAGGCGGAATACCGGTCATGCGGCTGCCAAACACCCACGCATCCTCTTGATGTTCAACGCCAGACACACCAAGTCCCACTCGCCACGCACCTTGTGAAGGCCGCGCACACTGAACCTTCGAAACCCCAGCGCCTGTTTGATCCACCCGATCGGCGCCTCCGAAAGCCACTTGCGCTCGGCGTATTGCGCACGGCCCGCCTCCGTCGCCAGCTTCGCCGCCATGCGCGCTCTCGCCGGATACTTGTGCGCGTTCACCGCCGCCTTGCGACGGCCCTCCCGGCCCAACGCCACATAGCCGTCCACCCCAAGCGCCTCCAATTTCCCAAGGTCTGATTCATTGCAGTACCCCGCGTCCGCCAGCACCGTCGCCGGACGCTTCCCGTAGATCGCCTTCAACTCATCCAGCGGCTTCACCAACTGCCCCTGGTCGCTGGCGCTCGAAGACACTTGCGCCGAAACGATCATCTGGTTCGCTCCGTCCACCGCCAACTGCGCGTTGTAGCACTGCTGATACCCTTGCGCAGAAGTCTTCATGATCCGACTCTCCGGATCCGTGAAATTGTCCTGCGCCTTCTCCTCGGGTTCCCCATACGCCCGCTTGTAGCAATTCCCACCCTTCGGATTGCGCTTTTCACCGGGCCGACGACCGCGCGCATCGTCCGCCTCACGCGCACGCGCCTCAATACGGGCCTTGGCCGCACGAATCGCCGTCAAGCGATCTTCCCGACGACGCAACTCCTTCGGCAACTCGTCGCCCCGATACTCTTTCCCAAAGCGCTCGTCCTCCGACTCGTCCACCGCTCGCGCACGATCCAGCAACAAGCTGATCTCCGACTCCAAACGACGCTCCTCTTCCCGCATCCGACCGTAACTCATCGCCTTGCGCTTGGATGCGTTCGCACAAACCTTGGTCCCGTCTATCGACAACTTGCCAAAGTGCGCCACACCCAACTCGTACGCCAGACGAACCACCTCCACAAACAGCCTCTTGAAGTCCGACAAATGACGACGACGAAACTCGCAGATCGTCCGGTGCTTCGGAAAGTTCCCCGCCGCCAATACCCGAAACGCCACATCTTCCTCCAGCTTGCGCGCCAAACCGCGCGAGGAAAACACGCCCGTCGCATACCCGTAGATCAGCACCTTCAGCATCATCCGCGGTTCATACGGCGACTTGCGGCGACCGTCGCCTTCATACGGCGCGTAAAACACACCCAAGTCCAGATCGTCCACCAAGTCGCTGACATGGTGCGCCAAGTGACCCTCCGGCAGCCAATCCTTCATATCCGGCGGAAGCAACAAACCCTGATTCGGGCAATACGGGCGAAACGTCGTCGGCATCTCAAAACCTCCACTTCCCTACATGGATATTATCGCGCATTGCGTTCCTACGGCGCAGGCTCCTAGTTGCACTTCGAATCGCCGCAGTTCAGGCAGGTCAGACAGCCATCCATCATGACCACGGCAGCGGTGTGGCAGCGCCCGCAGAGTTGCGCGCCGGCGGGAAAGCCGGCCTTGGCGAAGGCGTCCTTCTGGCGGTGCGCGTCCTCGTAGTCCTGACGCTTGGCGTCCAGCACATGACGCTGCGCATCGTCCAGTGGATAGCGACCCAGCAAGCCGATATTCTCGAGGTGCTCGCCCACCACGCAACCCAACTCGGCGATGATGGAGGGCATATACACGCCCCCGGCCTTCCAGTAGCCGCCGCGCGGATCGAATACGGCCTTGAGCTCGTCCACCAGGAAAGCCACATCGCCGCCCTTGCGGAATACGGCGGACATCACCCGGGTCAGCGCCACGATCCACTGGTAGTGATCGAGGTTCTTGGAGTTGATGAAAATCTCGAACGGCCGGCGGCGCTCGTCGGGCGTGCCCTCGTTCAGGACGATGTCGTTGATGGTCACGTACATGGCGTGATCCGACACCGGGGTCTTGACCTTGTAGGTGGTGCCTTCCAGGCGCGAGGGCCGCTCCAGCCCCTCGTGCATGCGCACCACCTTGCCGTCGTCATCGCCGTCCGGGGGCCGCGCGAAAGGCGCTTCTCCCGGGGCCGGGTTCGGCGGCGCGGCGGCGGCGGCTCGCGGCGCGGCGGGCTCCGGCGCCCGGGCCGCTGCCTCGGAAACGGCGCCGGCAGGGGCCTCGGAGGCAGCCCCGGCTCGCTCGACGCGATAGCCCACGATCTTTTCGGAAATTCGTCTTGGGGATTCGGCCATGGTGTAGGTCCCGGAAAACTTGTTATGGCGCGCCTTGAGTTCGGGCGGGTTTTCGAGCCTCTCCCTGGCCGGAATACGCACGAATCCGCCCTTGCCCGCCCCTGCCCGGCAAGGAAGGGGCGAAAAAGGCCGTGACTGGTCGTGAAGGCGACCCGTTTTAGAATCTGCCGTAGTAGCCCTCCTTGAGTGCGTCGAAGAGGTTGGCGGCGGTGTGCGTCTGGCCGTCGTATTCGACTTCCTCATCGCCGGCGCACTTCACCTCGCTGCCATCTTCGAGCTGGAACACGTAGAAGGTGCTCTTCAGGTCCTTCTCCTTCACCAGCACGCCCTGAAAGGCGCTGGGGTTGAAGCGGAAAGTGGTGCAGCCCTTGAGCCCGCTCTTCCAGGCCTTGATGTAGATGTCCTTGAAGCGTTCGTAGGGATAGTCCGAAGGCACGTTGGCGGTCTTGGAAATGGATGAATCCACCCATTTCTGCGCAGCCGCCTGAATGGCGACATGCTCCGACGGCGATACGTCGTCGGCGGTCACGAAATAATCGGGCAGAGCCGTATCGCCCTCGCCTTCCGGGTCGGCGTCGGGATTGACCTGTTCGCGGTAGGCCAGCAGCTCGCAGGAATACACGGCAACCTTTTCCTTGGTCTTTCGGCCTTCCCGGATGACGTTGCGGAAGTAGCGGTGCGCGAAGCTCGGCTCGATGCCGTTGCTGGCGTTATTCCCCAGCGACAGCGAAATGGTGCCGGTGGGCGCGATCGAGGAATGGTGGGTAAATCGCGCGCCCTCGGCAGCGATGGCCTCCACCAGCTCCGGGTCCTCCAGGGCCGCCTGCTGCATGTAGCGGGAGTAGCGCGCCATCAGCACCCTGCCCGGCAGCCGGTCGCCGGCCTTGACGCCGTCTTCGACCATTTCCGGGCGGCGGCGCAGCATTTGCGGCGTTACCTCGAACGCCTCGTCCATGATGGGCGCCGGGCCTTTCTCGCGGGCCAGCTCCAGGCCCACCCGCCAGCCGGTCAGCGCCAGCTCGCGCGCCACCCGTTCGGTGAACTCCCGGGACCCGGCGCCGCCGTAGCGCATGCGCAGCATGGCGAGCGCCGACCCCAGCCCCAGAAAACCCATGCCGTGGCGCCGCTTGCGCATGATTTCGCCAACCTGACTGCCCAGGGGCAGACCGTTGATCTCCACCACGTTGTCGAGCATGCGCGTGAACACCGCCACCACCTCGTTGAACTCCTCCCAGTCGAAGGACGCCCCTTCGGTGAATGGCCGGCGCACGAAGCGGGTCAGGTTGACCGAGCCCAGCAGGCAGGCGCCGTACGGCGGCAGCGGCTGCTCGCCGCAAGGGTTGGTGGCGCGGATGTTCTCCACGTACCAGTTGTTGTTCATCTCGTTGACGCGGTCGATGAGGATGAAGCCGGGTTCGGCGAAATCATAGGTGGAGCGCATGATGAGATCGAACAACTCGGGCGCCGGCAGCGATCCGTACACCTTGCAGGCCACCCGCCCTTCCCGGTCGCGGATATAACCCTTCGTGACCGGCCAATCGCGCCAGATCACCCTGGCGGCGTCGCCGAGATCGATGCCGTCTTCCTCGGCTTCGGAGGGTTCCAGCGGGAAGGCCAGGACCCATTCGCTCCCGGCTTCCACGGCTTTCATGAACTCGTCGGTAATCATCAGCGACAGATTGAACTGGCGCAGCCGCCCGTCCTCGCGCTTGGCGGTGATGAACTCCCTGACGTCCGGGTGGCCCACATCGAAGGTGCCCATCTGCGCGCCGCGCCGCCCGCCCGCAGACGACACCGTAAAGCAGACCCGGTCGTAGATGTCCATGAACGACAGCGGCCCGGAGGTGTAGGCGCCGGCGCCGGCCACGTACGCGCCCCGCGGGCGCAGCGTGGAGAACTCGTAGCCGATGCCGCAGCCGGCCTTGAGCGTCAGCCCGGCCTCGTGCGCCATCTCCAGAATACTGTTCATGGAGTCGCGCACGGTGCCGGATACGGTGCAATTGATGGTGGAGGTGGCCGGCTTGTGCTCCTGCGCGCCGGCGTTGGAAACGATCCGCCCGGCCGGGACGGCGCCGTGGGTCAGGGCCCAGAGAAAGGATTGATACCACTTCTCGCGGACGTCTTCGGACTCCACTGCGGCCAGCGTGCGCGCCACCCGCGCATAGGTGTCGTGAACTTCCCTGTCGAGCACTTCTCCTTTCTTGGTCTTGAGGCGATATTTGGAGTCCCAGATATCGAGGGAGGCGGGCTGCAAGGCAATCTCCTCGCGGCCTTCTCCGAATGTTGCCAACTTGACCGGTTGCGCCATAGTCTCCCCAAAAAAGTGAATTGCTTTTTGCTGCCAAGGATGCAAAAGCGATCCTTGTTTTCTGGCTTTTTCCGCTTGCAAAACGACGGCTCTAAATACTACGGTTTTTCCCGCTATATTGAAAGGCTATATAAAGATGAAACAAGAGCTATGTTTATCAAGTGGTCTTCCCCCTTCGCCAGCCAGACAATGAAATCCGGGTAATAGGCGTGGTCCTCGAAGAAAGAGACGCCGTGGCCGCGGCTCATGTTGCGGATCAGGAACAACTCCCGCTCCTGCAGGCAGGGGTCGCCGCGCTTCGCCCAGATCGGTCAGCGCCTCGACGACCTTCTTCTCGCCGTCGTTCAGAAGCACAGGCCGGACGGTGGCGACGAGCTTGCCGGCGACATGGAGCAGCGGCTTGTAGGCGTGCGCGTCGCGCATCAGGACGCCGAACCCCAGATTCCAGAACGAAACTTCCCCTTGGAAAACCCCGGGCGGACTCAATCAAAGTTTGTCCGGTTTATCCGAAATCGAAGTCCCCGGCATCTAGCTCGGGCATGCCCTTAAGGACGATCAGCCCGCCACCCACATCCGTCAGATCAATGACTGTTTCGCTGCCGTATCTCGTGGTGATCCTGCCCTCGAGATCGCTGAAGTCGTCTATGCCGGTGAAGCCGGAAAGTTGGATGGTGTCGTCGTCGCTGAAATCCTTGATCTTGTCGACATCGCCACTGCTTGAGGCGTCGTTGGTAAAAACGAATGTGTCGTCGCCAGTGCCACCCCAGAAGGAGTCGTCACCCGAACCGCCGTCCAGAGTGTCGGCGCCCCAGCCGCCATTCAACCTGTCGTCGCCCGAACCGCCATACAACCTGTCGTCGCCACCGCCGCCATACAAGAAGTCGTCGCCGTCGCCGCCGTTCAGGGTGTCGGCGCCGCCGCCGACACCGACGCCGTCGATGTCTTCGTTGTTCCCATACAACTCGTCGTCGCCGTCGCCGCCGTTCAGGGTGTCGGCGCCCTCGTTGCCACACAAGGAGTCGTCGCCCTCGCCGCCGTCCAAGGTGTCGTCGCCCTCGCCGCCATACAAGGAGTCGGCGCCGTCACCGCCGTCCAAGGAGTCGGCGCCAGCGTCGCCATACAAGGTGTCGGCGCCAGCGCCGCCGTCCAAGGTGTCGTCACCCAAACGGCCATACAACTGGTCGTTGCCGGCGCCACCCGACAGCGTGTCGGCGCCGTCGTAGTAGTCATTTTCGCCGCCGCCATACAACTGGTCGTTGCCGGCGCCACCCGACAGCGTGTCGGCGCCAGCGCCGCCATACAAGGAGTCGGCGCCCTCGCCGCCGTCCAAGGTGTCGTCGCCCTCGCCGCCATACAAGGTGTCGTCGCCGTCACCACCCGACAGCGTGTCGGCGCCAGGGCCGCCATACAAGGTTTTGTCGAGGATGAAATTGAAATCGCTGTTGTCAAGGGAGTCCGCCTGCACATCCAGTAACGTGATCGCATCGCCATCAGTGCCGTAGCGGATAATCGTGTCGGTGCCGTTCTGACGGATATCCAGCCCCTCGAAGCCACCCGAGACCCCGTGGAGACGAATCCTGTCGCCTTCCCCGAAATCGGCAATGGTGTCGCTGCCGTCTCCCGACCGAAACATGAAGGTGTCGGAACCCGCGCCGCCTTCCAGCGTGTCGTCGCCACCCCCGCCTTCCAGCGTGTCGTCGCCACCCCCGCTGTTCAGGGTGTCGTCGCTCAAACCGCCATACAACCTGTCGTCGCCAGCGCCACCCGACAGCGTGTCGGCGCCAGCGCCGCCATACAAGGAGTCGGCGCCGTCACCGCCGTCCAGGGTGTCGGCGCCAGCGTCGCCATACAAGGAGTCGGCGCCAGCGCCGCCGTTCAGGGTGTCGTCGCCCAAACCGCCAGACAACCCGTCGTCGCCCAAACCGCCTTCCAGCGTGTCGTCGCCATCGCCGCCCAACAGCCCGTCGCCGCCCTCACCGCCGTCCAGCGTGTCGTCGCCATCGCCGCCATACAAGGTGTCGTCGCCACCGCCGCCCGACAGCGTGTCGTCGCCAGGGCCGCCATACACATACAAGGTTTTGTCGAGGATGAAATCGCTGTTGTCAAGGGAGTCCGCCTGCACATCCAGTAACGTGATCGCATCGCCATCAGTGCCGTAGCGGATAATCGTGTCGGCGCCGTTCTGACGGATATCCACCCTCTCCAAGCCAACAACCGAGACCCCGTGGAGATGAATCCTGTCGCCTTCCCCGAAATCGGTAATGGTGTCGCTGCCGTCTCCCGACCGAAACCAAAACACGTCGGAACCCGCGCCGCCTTCTAGCATGTCGTCGCCCTCACCGCCAGACAGGTAGTCATCGCCCAAACCGCTGTTCAGCGTGTCGTCGCCGTCTTGGCCATACAACCTGTCGTCGCCCTCACCGCCGTCCAGGGTGTCGTCGCCGTCACCGCCAGACGAAGAGTCGTCGCCGTCTTGGCCATACAAGTAGTCGTCGCCCGAGCCTCCAAACAAGTAGTCGTCGCCCCTTTCACCATACAAGTGGTCGACGCCCGAGCCTCCATGCAGGATGTCATAGCCTGATCCGCCATATAGGGTGTCGTCGCCCTTGCCGCCGAGCAGGTTGCCGGACCCGCTAATGGTGTCGTCGCCGTCGGTGCCTCTATGGATGGGGCGGCCCCCGATACCCGTGCCATCCCAGGCATCGTCGCCGATATTCAGGATGCCGCCTTTCGCCTTGTTTGGAGTCTGACTGGTACCGCCCAAGGGAGTCGCTGCCTTCTGACTGGCGCCTTGCGCGAGGGAGCTTTCCTGGGCGCCAGGAAGATTTGGGCTGGCGTCGGGAAGCAAAAAGTCTTCTTTGCCCAAGGAATCCGCTGAAACGCCCCGCAGGGTGATCGTGTCGCCGTCGCCGTAATGAACCACGGCATCGGCGCCGTCCTGACGGATATCCAGCCCATCGAAGCCAACCGAGACCCCGTCAAGACGAATCCGGTCGCCTTCCCCGAAATCGGTAATGGTGTCGCTGCCGTCTCCCGAACGAAACACGAAGGTGTCGGAACCCGCGCCACCGGTCAGCGTGTCGTCGCCAACGCCGCCAGTCAGCGTGTCGTCGTCGGCGCGGCCCAACAGGGTGTCGTTACCCGCGCCGCCGTCCAGCACGTCATTGCCCTCTTCGCCCCAAAGCCAGTCGTTGCCAGCGCCGCCCTCGATAAGCGTGTCATCGCCGCCGCCGCCATACAGCCAGTCGTCGCCGGCGCCGCCCGACAGGGTGTCGCCGCCGTCGCCACCGTAGAGGATGTCGTTGCCCGGACCGCCAACCAGCGTGTCATCCCCGTCGCCGCCGTCCAAGGTGTCCGCACCCTTGCCGCCGCGCAGGGTGTCGGCGCCCCCGTGGCCGTTGAGCGTATCGTCGCCCTTGCGGCCCCTCAACACATCATCGCCGCTCCCGCCGTCCAGGGTGTCCGCGCCCTTGCCGCCGCGCAGCGCGCCCTCGCCGGTGGAATCGTCGTTCGTGGCGTCGCCGTCCGATGCGCCCTGCGGAGCGCCGCTGCCGTCGTTGCCGTTCGGAGCGTCGCCGTCCAATGCGCCCTGCGGAGCGCCATCGCCGTCGTTGCCCTGCGGAGCATCGCCGTCCGATGCACCCTGCGGAGCGCCGCTGCCGTCGTTGCCGTTCGGAGCGTCGCCGTCCGATGCACCCTGCGGAGCGCCGCTGCCGTCGTTGCCGTTCGGAGCGTCGCCGTCCGATGCACCCTGCGGAGCGCCGCTGCCGTCGTTGCCGTTCGGAGCGTCGCCGTCCAATGCGCCTTGCGGAGCGCCGTCGCCATCGTTGCCGTTCGGAGCATCGCCGTCCGATGCGCCCTGCGGAGCACCGTCGCCATCGTTGCCGTTCGGGGCGTTTTCAGCCGCAACAAACTCGAAGGCGCCCTCGCCGAGCGAATCCGCCGACACGCCCTCCAGGGTGATCGTGTCGCCGTCGCCATAGCGGATGACGGCGTTGGCGCCGTTCTGCTCGATCACCAGCCCCGCAAAACCGCCGGACACGCCGGAAATCCGGATGGTTTCGCCTTCCTCGAAGTCGACAATGCGGGCGGAGCCGTCCCCCACCGCAAACACGAAGGTGTCCGCGCCCAAGCCGCCATAAAGGTTGTCATAGCCACCGCCGCCGCTCAGCGTGTCGTCACCACCGCCGCCGAACAGATTGTCCCTGCCCTCACCTCCGTTCAGCGTGTCGTTGCCTTCGTCTCCATACAGCGTGTCGTTGCCGCCACCGCCCGTGAGCGTGTCGTTGCCCTTGGCGCCATCGAGCGTGTCGTTGCCCGAACCGCCAACCAGGGCATCGTCACCGGCGCCGCCAGTGCGGGAAATATCCTGCGTCATTATTTTGTCTCCTTTGTAGAGGTTTGTAGGGAGGAAAAGACTGCCGGCTTGCGGCACTATCAAGGGTGGTCCGGTTTACCCGAAATCGAAGTCCCCGGCATCTACTTGGGTCACGTACTCAAGAACGATCTGGCCGCCGCCCACATCCGTCAGATCAATGACTGTCTCGCTGCCGTATCTCGTGGTGATCCTGCCCTCGAGATCGCTGAAGTCATCAATGCCGATGAAGCCGGAAAGCTGGATGGTGTCCCCGTCGCTGAAATCCTTGATGTCGTCGACATCGCCACTGCTTGAGGTGTCGTTGGTGAAAACGAATGTGTCGTCGCCAGCGCCGCCATACAAGCGGTCGTCGCCGTCACCGCCGTCCAGGGTGTCGTCGCCAGCGCCGCCATACAAGGAGTCGTCGCCGTCACCGCCGTCCAGGGTGTCGTCGCCCAAACGGCCATACAACTGGTCGTCGCCGTCGCCGCCGTCCAGAGTATCGGCGCCGTCGTAGTAGTCCCATTCGCCGCCGCCATACAACTCGTCGTTGCCGGCGCCACCCGACAGGGTGTCGGCGCCGTCACCGCCATACATGGAGTCGTCGCCGTCACCGTCACCAGCGTCCAGAGTGTCGTCGCCAGCGCCGCCATACAAGGAGTCGTCGCCGTCACCAGCGTCCAGAGTGTCGTCGCCAGCGCCGCCATACAAGGAGTCGTCACCGTCACCAGCGTCCAGAGTGTCGTCGCCAGCGCCGCCATACAAGGAGTCGTCGCCGTCACCAGCGTCCAGAGTGTCGTCGCCAACGTCGCCATACAAATCGTCGTCGCCGTCACCGCCGTCCAAGGAGTCGTCGCCAGTGCCGGCATACAACTGGTCGTCGCCGTCACCGCCATCTAGGGAGTCGTCGCCGGCTCTGCCATACAACTGGTCGTCGCCGGCGCCACCGTCCAGGGAGTCGTCGCCGAAGCTGCCATACAACTCGTCGTTGCCGGCGCCACCGGTCAACGTCAACTCGTAGACGCCGACGCTGTCGAATATGAAATCGCTGTCTTCAAGGGAGTCCACCTGCACATCCAGTAACGTGATCGTGTCGCCGCCAGCGCCGTAGCCGATGATCGCGTCGTCGCCGTCCTGACGGATATCGAGCGCGTCAAAACCACCAGAAACTCCCATGAGACGAATCTTGTCGCCATAGCCGAAATCGGTAATGGTGTCGTTGCCGTCTCCCGCCTGAAAAATGAAGAGGTCGCCGCCCCCGCCGCCTTCCAGGGTGTCGTCGCCGGCGCCGCCGTTCAAGGAGTCGTCGCCCCAGCCGCCTTCCATGGTGTCGTCGCCGGCGCCGCCTTCCATGGTGTCTGCGCCGGAGCCGGAATGCAAGAAATCATTGCCCTCGCCGCCTATCATGATGTTGCTACTGCCCAAGCGGTCATACAGGGTGTCGTCGCCGGGGCCGCCATAGAAGGTGTCGCTGCCCGAACCGCCATGCAGGGTGTCGTCGCCCGAACCGCCGTGCAGGGTCTTTCCGCCGCCAGCGCCATACAGGGTGTCGTCGCCCGGTCCGCCTTTCAAGACATCGCCGAGCCCGCTTTTGTCTATCAGGGTGAGGCCAGCGGAACCACGCCCGTAGCTGCCGAAATTGAAAACCCCGTTGGCGCCAAGAGAATCCGCCTTCACACCCAGTAACTTGATCGTGTCGCCGTCAGCCCCGTAGCCGATGATCGCGTCGGCGCCATCCTGACGGATATCGAGCGCTGCGAAACCCCCGGAAACCCCATCGAGATATATCCTGTCTCCGCTCTCAAAATCGGTAATGGTGTCGTTCCCGCCTCTCGCCCGAAACACGAAGGTGTCCGCGCCCTTGCCGCCAGTCAGGATGTCGTTGCCCGAACCGCCAAGCAAGGCGTCGGCGCCCGAACCTCCATACAAGATGTCGGCGCCCGAATCGCCGTGCAAGGTGTCATCGCCCAAACCGCCATGCAAGATATCGTCGCCCGATCTGCCATGCAGGGTGTCGGCGCCCGATCCGCCAAGCAAGATGTCGGCCAATCCCGTCGTCGTCCCAGTCAGGGTGTCGTCGCCGTCAGTGCCTCTATGTATGAGGCCGGCGCCGGCGCCCTTGCCATCCCAGTCATCGTCGTGGGGAGTCGTCACTTTCTGGCTGGCGCCTTGCGACTTGTTTAGGGTCTGGCTGGCGCCGCCCAGAGGAGTCGTCACCTGCTGACTGGCGCCTTGCACGAGGGGACTTCCTTCGGCGCCGGGAAGGCTCGGGCTGGCGTCAGGAAGCAAAAAGTCGTCCGCGCCCAGGGAGTCCGCCGATACGCCCCGCAGGGTAATCGTGTCGCCATCGCCGTAGTGAACCACGGCATCGGCGCCGTCCTGACGGATATCCAGCCCATCGAAGCCAACCGAGACCCCGTCAAGACGAATCCGGTCGCCTTCCCCGAAATCGGTAATGGTGTCGCTGCCGTCTCCCGAACGAAACACGAAGGTGTCGGAACCCGCGCCGCCGGTCAGCGTGTCGTCGCCAACGCCGCCAGTCAGCGTGTCGTCGTCGGCGCGGCCCAACAGGGTGTCGTTACCCGCGCCGCCGTCCAGCACGTCATTGCCCTCTTCGCCCCAAAGCCAGTCGTTGCCAGCGCCGCCCTCGATAAGCGTGTCATCGCCGCCGCCGCCATACAGCCAGTCGTCGCCGGCGCCGCCCGACAGGGTGTCGCCGCCGTCGCCACCGTAGAGGATGTCGTTGCCCGGACCGCCAACCAGCGTGTCATCCCCGTCGCCGCCGTCCAAGGTGTCCGCACCCTTGCCGCCGCGCAGGGTGTCGGCGCCCCCGTGGCCGTTGAGCGTATCGTCGCCCTTGCGGCCCCTCAACACATCATCGCCGCTCCCGCCGTCCAGGGTGTCCGCGCCCTTGCCGCCGCGCAGCGCGCCCTCGCCGGTGGAATCGTCGTTCGGGGCGTCGCCGTCCGATGCGCCCTGCGGAGCGCCGCTGCCGTCGTTGCCGTTCGGAGCATCGCCGTCCGATGCGCCCTGCGGAGCACCGTCGCCATCGTTGCCGTTCGGGGCGTTTTCAGCCGCAACAAACTCGAAGGCGCCCTCGCCGAGCGAATCCGCCGACACGCCCTCCAGGGTGATCGTGTCGCCGTCGCCATAGCGGATGACGGCGTTGGCGCCGTTCTGCTCGATCACCAGCCCCGCAAAACCGCCGGACACGCCGGAAATCCGGATGGTTTCGCCTTCCTCGAAGTCGACAATGCGGGCGGAGCCGTCCCCCACCGCAAACACGAAGGTGTCCGCGCCCAAGCCGCCATAAAGGTTGTCATAGCCACCGCCGCCGCTCAGCGTGTCGTCACCACCGCCGCCGAACAGATTGTCCCTGCCCTCACCTCCGTTCAGCGTGTCGTTGCCTTCGTCTCCATACAGCGTGTCGTTGCCGCCACCGCCCGTGAGCGTGTCGTTGCCCTTGGCGCCATCGAGCGTGTCGTTGCCCGAACCGCCAACCAGGGCATCGTCACCGGCGCCGCCAGTGCGGGAAATATCCTGCGTCATTATTTTGTCTCCTTTGTAGAGGTTTGTAGGGAGGAAAAGACTGCCGGCTTGCGGCACTATCAAGGGTGGTCCGGTTTACCCGAAATCGAAGTCCCCGGCATCTACTTGGGTCACGTACTCAAGAACGATCTGGCCGCCGCCCACATCCGTCAGATCAATGACTGTCTCGCTGCCGTATCTCGTGGTGATCCTGCCCTCGAGATCGCTGAAGTCATCAATGCCGATGAAGCCGGAAAGCTGGATGGTGTCCCCGTCGCTGAAATCCTTGATGTCGTCGACATCGCCACTGCTTGAGGTGTCGTTGGTGAAAACGAATGTGTCGTCGCCAGCGCCGCCATACAAGCGGTCGTCGCCGTCACCGCCGTCCAGGGTGTCGTCGCCCGAACCGCCATACAACAAGTCGTCGCCGGCGCCGCCGTCCAGGGAGTCGTCGCCGTCGTAGTAGTCGCCTGTGCTGCCGCCATACGAGTGGTAGTCGCTTGTGCTGCCGCCATACAACTTGTCGGCGCCGTCACCACCCGACAGCGTGTCGGCGCCGTCACCGCCATACAAGTAATCGTCGCCGTCACCAGCGTCCAGAGTGTCGGCGCCAGCACCGCCAGACAACGCGTCGGCACCGTCACCGCCGTCCAAGGAGTCGTCGCCCGAATCGCCATACAACCGGTCGTCGCCGGCGCCAGCGTCCAGAGTGTCGGCGCCGTTACCGCCATACAACACGTCGTCGCCGTCACCGCCGTCCAGCGTGTCGTCGCCCTGCCTGGCATACAACTGGTCGTCACCGTCACCACCCGACAGGGAGTCGTCGCCGGCGCCGCCATACAAGGAATCATCGCTCTTGCCGCCAGTCAAAACGCTGTCGAATATGAAATCGCTGTCTTCAAGGGAGTCCGCCTGCAAATCCAGTAACGTGATCGTGTCGCCGCCAGCGCCGTAGCCGATGATCGCGTCGTCGCCATCCTGACGGATATCGAGCGCTTCGAAACCACCAGAAACTCCCATGAAACGAATCTTGTCGTCATAGCTGTGATAGCCGAAATCGGTAATGGTGTCGTTGCCGTCTCCCACCTGAAAAATGAAGATGTCGACGCCAAAACCGCCAACCATGGTGTCGTCGCCGGCACCGCCTTCCAAGGTGTCTGCGCCGGAGCTGGAATGCAAGAAATCATTGCCCTCGCCGCCTATCATGATGTTATTGCTCCCCTCGCCACGCAGGGTGTCGTCGCCAGCGCCGCCGTGCAGGGTATTTCCGCCACCACCGCCATACAGGGTGTCGTCGCCCGAACCACCGCGCAGGGTCTTTCCGCCGCCAGCGCCAACGTACACGCCAGCGTACAAGGTGTCGTCGCCCGGTCCGCCTGTCAAGACATCGCCGAGCCCGATTTTGCTTATCAGGGTGAGGCCAGCGGAACCACGCCCGTAGCTGCCGAAATTGAAAACCCCGTTGGCGCCAAGAGAATCCGCCTTCACACCCAGTAACTTGATCGTGTCGCCGTCAGCGCCGTAGCCGATGATCGCGTCGTCGCCATCCTGACGGATATCGAGCGCTGCGAAACCGCCGGAAACCCCATCGAGATATATCCTGTCTCCGCTCTCAAAATCGGTAATGATGTCGTTCCCGCCTCTCGCCCGAAACACGAAGGTGTCCGCGCCCTTGCCGCCAGTCAGGGTGTCGTTGCCCGATCCGCCAAGCAAGGCGTCGGCGCCCGAACCTCCATACAAGATGTCGCCACCCGAATTGCCATGCAAGGTGTCATCGCCCAAACCGCCATGCAAGACATCGTTGCCCGATCTGCCATGCAGGGTGTCGTCGCCCGATCCGCCAAGCAAGTAGCCGTACAATTCCGTCGTCGTCCCAGTCAGGATGTCGTCGCCGTCAGTGCCTCTATGTATGATGCCTAAGCCGAGGCCCCTGCCATCCCACCAGGCATCGCCATCCCAGTCATCGTCGTGGGGACTCGTCACTTTCTGGCTGGCGCCCGGAAGGCCTGAGCTGGCGTCGGGAAGCAAAAAGTCGTCCGCGCCCAGAGAGTCCACCGATACGCCCCGCAGGGTGATCGTGTCGCCAGCGCCGTAGTGAACCACGGCATCGGCGCCGTCCTGACGGATATCCAGCCCCTCGAAGCCAACCGAAACCCCGTCGAGACGAATCCGGTCGCCTTCCCGACTACGAATCCGGTTGCCTTGCCCGAAATCGGTAATGGTGTCGCTGCCGTCTCCCGACCGAAACACGAAGGTATCGTCACCCGCGCCACCAGTCAGGGTGTCATCGCCGCCGCCGCCGTCCAGGGTGTCGTCGCCGCCACGACCGTACAGGGTGTCGTCGCCGTCACCACCGTACAGGGTGTCTCTGCCGCCGTACGAGTTGTCTTCGCCGCCGCCGTCCAGGGTGTCGTCGCCGCCACGACCGTACAGGGTGTCCCAGCCGTAGAAGCCGTCCAGGGTGTCGTCGCCGTCACCACCGTACAGGGTGTCTCTGCCGTAGCCGCCCCTCAGGATCAAGCCAGCGCCGGGAAGGCTCGGGCTGGCGTCGGGAAGCAAAAAGTCGTGCGCGCCCAGAGAGTACGCCGATACGCCCCGCAGGGTGATCGTGTCGCCGGCGCCGTAGTGAACCACGGCATCAGAACCATCCTGACGGATATCCAGCTGACGGATATCCAGCCCCTCGGGGCCTACCGAAACCCCGTCGAGACGAATCCGGTCGCCTTCCCTGAAATCGGTAATGGTGTCGCTGCCGTCTCCCGAACGAAACACGAAGGTGTCGGAACCCGCGCCACCGGTCAGCGTGTCGTCGCCCGAACCGCCGTACAGGGTGTCTTTGCCGTAGCCGCCGTCCAGGGTGTCGTCGCCCGAACCGCCGTACAGGGTGTCTTTGCCGTAGCCGCCGTCCAGGGTGTCGTCGCCCGAACCGCCATGCAGGATGTCGTTGTCGTAGCCGCCGTCCAGGGTGTCGTCGCCCTTGCCGCCGAGCAGGATGTCGTCGCCGAAGTCGCCTCTCAGGGTATCGTCGCCGTCGGCGCCCCTCTGGATGCGGCCAGCGCCGGCGCCCTTGCCATCCCATTCATCGTCGTGGGGAGTCGTCACTTTCTGGCTGGCGCCTTGCGACTTGTTTAGGGTCTGGCTGGCGCCGCCCAGAGGAGTCGTCACCTGCTGACTGGCGCCTTGCACGAGGGGACTTTCTTCGGCGCCGGGAAGGCTCGGGCTGGCGTCAGGAAGCAAAAAGTCGTCCGCGCCCAGGGAGTCCGCCGATACGCCCCGCAGGGTGATCGTGTCGCCGTCGCCGTAATGAACCACGGCATCGGCGCCGTCCTGACGGATATCCAGCCCATCGAAGCCAACCGAGACCCCGTCAAGACGAATCCGGTCGCCTTCCCCGAAATCGGTAATGGTGTCGCTGCCGTCTCCCGAACGAAACACGAAGGTGTCGGAACCCGCGCCACCGGTCAGCGTGTCGTCGCCAACGCCGCCAGTCAGCGTGTCGTCGTCGGCGCGGCCCAACAGGGTGTCGTTACCCGCGCCGCCGTCCAGCACGTCATTGCCCTCTTCGCCCCAAAGCCAGTCGTTGCCAGCGCCGCCCTCGATAAGCGTGTCATCGCCGCCGCCGCCATACAGCCAGTCGTCGCCGGCGCCGCCCGACAGGGTGTCGCCGCCGTCGCCACCGTAGAGGATGTCGTTGCCCGGACCGCCAACCAGCGTGTCATCCCCGTCGCCGCCGTCCAAGGTGTCCGCACCCTTGCCGCCGCGCAGGGTGTCGGCGCCCCCGTGGCCGTTGAGCGTATCGTCGCCCTTGCGGCCCCTCAACACATCATCGCCGCTCCCGCCGTCCAGGGTGTCCGCGCCCTTGCCGCCGCGCAGCGCGCCCTCGCCGGTGGAATCGTCGTTCGTGGCGTCGCCGTCCGATGCGCCCTGCGGAGCGCCGCTGCCGTCGTTGCCGTTCGGAGCGTCGCCGTCCAATGCGCCCTGCGGAGCGCCATCGCCGTCGTTGCCCTGCGGAGCATCGCCGTCCGATGCGCCCTGCGGAGCGCCGCTGCCGTCGTTGCCGTTCGGAGCGTCGCCGTCCGATGCACCCTGCGGAGCGCCGCTGCCGTCGTTGCCGTTCGGAGCGTCGCCGTCGCCATAGCGGATGACGGCGTTGGCGCCGTTCCGCTCGATCACCAGCCCCGCAAACGCAAAACCGCCGGACACGCCGGACAGCCGGATGGTGTCGTCCCCATCACCATACCTGATGACTGCGTTTCCCTCATCGTCATCCCTGATGACCAGACCGGCGCCTCCCTCTGGCACTCCAGTGATCATGATGGTGTCGCCGTCCCCGAAATCAGTGATCGTGTCGGTTCCGTCCCCCACCTGAAATTCGTAAACATCGGCGCCCTTGCCGCCAGTCAGCTTGTCGGCGCCCGCGCCGCCTACAAGCCTGTCGTTGCCGTCGCCACCGTCGAGAGTGTCGTCGCCGTCGTGGCCGTAGAACCAGTCATCGCCATCGCCGCCGTTGAGGGTATCGTCGCCATCGTTGCCCCGGATCCTGTCATCGCCATCGCCGCCGTTCAATGTGTCGTCGCCAGCAAGGCCGAAGAGCTTGTCGTCGCCAGCACCGCCGCTCAGCGTGTCGTCGCCGTTACCGCCGTAAAGTTCGTCGTCACCGTCGTTACCACCCGGCGGATTGCCACCGCTTTTGACGGCGGCGTCAACGACGGCAGGTTGCCGCTTTATCGGAACGGGAGACCGTACGAGCTTGTCTTTCTCGTCATCGTCGGCGGAACCGCCTGGAGCTTCGTCCCCTCCAGGACCAAACCGGAAGCTGTCCTTGTCAAGGGAAGCTGCCGACACGCCAGACAGCCGGATGGTGTCGTCCCCGTCACCATACCTGATGACTGCGCTTCCCTCAGCGTTATCCTCGATGATCAGCCCGGCGAACCCGCCGTCCACTCCGACGAACTCAATGATGTCGCCATCCTCGAAATCGGCAATCAGGTCGGGACCGTCGCCGACCGCAAATACGAAAGTGTCGGCGCCCAGACCACCGAACAGGTTGTCCCAGCCTCTGCCGCCGCTCAGCGTGTCGTCGCCACCGCCGGCGAACAGAACGTCACCGCCCTCACCTCCGTTCAGCGTGTCGTTGCCTTCGTCTCCATACAGGGTGTCGTTGCCGCCGCCGCCGGTGAGCGTGTCGTTGCCCTTGGCGCCATCAAGCGTGTCGTTGCCCGAACCGCCAACCAGGGTGTCGTCACCGGCGCCGCCAGTGCGGGAAATGTCCTGCGTCATTATTTTGTCTCCTTCATAGAGGTTTGCATTGAGGAAAAGACCGCGGCTTGCGGCGCTCAGGGATCAGCAAGGGACTGTCGTGTTGCTGATCCCAACCCAGTTATAAATGTTCCATCGGCCAGGGTGTCCGTATCGTCACCAACACCGCCACGCAACCCGTAGGCGCATTGACTGGCTGCTGGCGCAGCAACTCCGTAACGCAGTCGCTCATGCGGCGGGGCGGACTCAATCGAGGTTTGTCCGGTTTACCCGAAATCGAAGTCCCCGGCATCCACATGGTCCACGTACTCAAGAACGATCAGGCCGCCGCCCACATCCGTCAGATCAATGACTGTCTCGCTGCCGACTTCCCTGGGGGTCGTGGTGATTCTGCCCTCCAGATCGCTGAAGTCATCGATGCCGGTGAAGCCGGAAAGTTGGATGGTGTCCCCGCCGCTGAAATCCTTGATTATGTCGACATCGCCACTGCTCGAGGAGTCGTTGGTGAAAACGAATGTATCGCCGCCGCCGATGCCGCCTTCCAGGATGTCGTCGCCGGCGCCGCCAGTCAGGGTGTCGGCACCGTCACCGCCAGTCAGGGCGTCGTCGCCATTGCCGCCATACAGGGTGTCGGCGCCATTGCCGCCATACAAGGTGTCGGCGCCATTGCCGCCATACAAGGTGTCGGCGCCGCCATGGCCATACAAGGTGTCGGCGCCCGAACCGCCATTCAAGGTGTCGTCGCCCGAACCGCCGTTCTGGTAGGCGCCGAATATGAAATGGCTGGCGTCAAGGAGGCCCACACTTGGATTCCGTAACGTGATCGTGTCACCGTCAACGCCGTAGCTGATGATTGTATTGGCGCCTTCATGCCTGATATCGAGCGCTTCGAACCCCCCGGAAACTCCAAGGATCTGAATCTTGTCAGCATCACTCACACCCCACCCGGTATCCGCACCCATGAAACTGATAATGATGTCGTTGCCGTCTCCCGCCCGGAACACGTAGGTGTCGGCGCCGTGGCCGCCATTCAGGGTGTCGTCGCCCGCACCGCCATTCAGGGTGTCATCGCCGTGGCCGCCATTCAGGGTGTCATTGCCGCCACCGCCATTCAAGGTGTTGTCGCCCCAACTACCGTCCAGGGTGTCGTCGCCGCCACCGCCATTCAAGGTGTCGTCGCCTGAACCGCCGTCCAGGGTGTCGTCTCCACCGCCACCCGTCAGGATGCTGTTTGCCCGCCATTCGGCCTTCAGGGTGAGGCCAGCGGATCCGGAGTCCAAGTTGCCGAAGGACCTGCCATACACGGTGTCGGGGTCGTTGCCGTCACCACCATTCAATTGGAAATCGCTGGCGTCAAGGGAGCCCGGCTTTACACCCTGCAACCTGATCGTGCCACCGCTGTAGCGGATGATCGCGTCGTCGTAGTACTGACCGCTGCCCTGACTGCCGGCCTGACGGATATCGAGCGCCCCGAAACCGCCCTCAACTCCATCGATACGAATCTTGTCGCCTTCCCCGAAATCGGCAATGACGTTGTTTCCGCCTCCCGCCCGGAACACGAAAGTGTCTGCACCCTCGCCACCATACAAGGTGTCATTGCCCGAACCGTCATGCAAAGTGTCGTCGCCCGAACCACCGTAGAGGGCACCGATGCGGCCACCCGAACCGTCGTGCAAGGTGTCATTACCCGAACCACCGTGCAAAACCTGATCGCCCGAACCACCGATCAGGGTGTCGTCGCCTTCACCGCCCAAGAGGACGTTAACCAATCCCGAAACCTTCGCCGTCAGGATGTCGTTGCCGGCAGTGCCCTTCTGTATGCGGCCAAAGCCCGTGTTTTTGCCATTCCAGCGATCGTCCAAGGGATCAGTAATCTCTACGATGTGAACCTCGGGAGGCGGAGGCGCCTCGAATTCGAAATCGCTGGCGTCAAGGGAGTCCGCCTTTACACCCTGCAATCTGATCGTGCCGCCGATGATCGCGTCGTCGCCATCCTGACGGATATCGAGCGCTCCGAAACCGCCGGAAACCCCATCGATACGAATCTTGTCGCCTTCCCCGAAATCGGCAATGGTGTCGCTACCGTATGCCGAACGAAACACGAAGGTGTCGGAACCCGCGCCACCGTGCAGGGTATCGTTGCCGTGGCTGCCGCCGTCCAGGATGTCGTCGCCGTCGCCGCCGTACAGGGTGTCGTCGCCCCAACTGGCTTCCAGGTAGTCGTCGCCTGAACCGCCATACAAGGTGTCGTCGCCCCAACTGCCTTCCAGGGTGTCGTCGCCTGAACCGCCATACAAGGTGTCGTCACCAAAAAGGCCGTTCAGGGTGTCGTCGCCTGAACCACCATGCAGGATGTCGTTGCCATGGGCGCCTTGCAGCAGAGTGTCGTCGCCTCCGCCACCGAGCAGAACGCCAGGCAACCTGCCAAACAAGGCCATTTTGTCGTCACCGTCGGTACCCCTCCGGATAAGATCGATGCCCGCGCCTTTTCCATCCCAGTCATCATCCAGGGGAGTCGGCCCCCCATCTGGTTTGGAGGGCACAAACCCGTAAGAGGCGCTGAATTTGAAACTACTGGCGTCAAGGAAGTCCGCCCTCACGCCCAGCAACGTGATCGTGTCGCCGCCGTCGCCGTAGCGGATGATCGTGTCGCCGCCGTCCTGACTGATGTCGAGCGCTCCGAAACCGCCTGAAATCCCAATGAGATGAATCTTCTCGCCGCCGCGCCACCAGAAATCGGTAATGGTGTCGTTCCCGTCTCCCGCCCGGAACACGAAGGTGTCGATGCCGTAGCTGCCTTCCAGGGTGTCATCGCCCGAACCGCCGTCCAAGGTGTCGACGCCGTAGCCGCCGTCCAGGGTGTCATCGCCCGAACCGCCATACAGGGTGTCGTCGTCTTCGCCGTCGCCGCCGTCCAGGGTGTCGTCGCCGTCGCCACCGTACAGGGTGTCGTTGCCGCTGTCGCCGCCGTCCAGGGTGTCGTCGCCCGAACCGCCGTACAGGGTGTCGTCGCCGTAGCCGCCGTCCAGGGTGTCGTCGCCCAATCCGCCATGCAGGATGTCGTTGTCGTAGCCGCCTTCCAAGGTGTCGGCGCCCTTGCCGCCAAGCAGGATGTCATCGCCGAAGTCGCCTCTCAGGGCATCGTCGCCGTCGCCGCCTCTCTGGATGCGGCCAGCGCCGGCGCCCTTGCCATCCCAGTCATCGTCGTGGGGAGTCGTCACTTTCTGGCTGGCGCCTTGCGACTTGTTTAGGGTCTGGCTGGCGCCGCCCAGAGGAGTCGTCACCTGCTGACTGGCGCCTTGCACGAGGGGACTTCCTTCGGCGCCGGGAAGGCTTGGGATGGCGTCGGGAAGCAAAAAGTCGTCCGCGCCCAGGGAGTCCGCCGATACGCCCCGCAGGGTAATCGTGTCGCCATCGCCGTAGTGAACCACGGCATCGGCGCCGTCCTGACGGATATCCAGCCCATCGAAGCCAACCGAGACCCCGTCAAGACGAATCCGGTCGCCTTCCCCGAAATCGGTAATGGTGTCGCTGCCGTCTCCCGAACGAAACACGAAGGTGTCGGAACCCGCGCCGCCGGTCAGCGTGTCGTCGCCAACGCCGCCAGTCAGCGTGTCGTCGTCGGCGCGGCCCAACAGGGTGTCGTTACCAGCGCCGCCGTCCAGCACGTCATCGCCTTCCTCGCCCCAAAGCCAGTCGTTGCCAGCGCCGCCCTTGATAAGCGTGTCATCGCCGCCGCCGCCATACAGCCAGTCGTCGCCGGCGCCGCCCGACAGGGTGTCGCCGCCGTCGCCACCGTAGAGGATGTCGTTGCCCGGACCGCCAACCAGCGTGTCATCCCCGTCGCCGCCGTCCAAGGTGTCCGCACCCTTGCCGCCGCGCAGGGTGTCGGCGCCCCCGTGGCCGTTGAGCGTATCGTCGCCCTTGCGGCCCCTCAACACATCATCGCCGCTCCCGCCGTCCAGGGTGTCCGCGCCCTTGCCGCCGCGCAGCGCGCCCTCGCCGGTGGAATCGTCGTTCGTGGCGTCGCCGTCCGATGCGCCCTGCGGAGCGCCGCTGCCGTCGTTGCCGTTCGGAGCATCGCCGTCCAATGCGCCCTGCGGAGCGCCGTCGCCGTCGTTGCCCTGCGGAGCATCGCCGTCCGATGCACCCTGCGGAGCGCCGTCGCCGTCGTTGCCGTTCGGAGCGTCGCCGTCCAATGCGCCTTGCGGAGCGCCGTCGCCATCGTTGCCGTTCGGGGCGTCGCCGTCCGATGCGCCCTGCGGAGCGCCGTCGCCATCGTTGCCGTTCGGTGCGTCGCCGTCCGATGCGCCCTGCGGAGCACCGTCGCCATCGTTGCCGTTCGGGGCGTTTTCAGCCGCAACAAACTCGAAGATGTCCTCGCCGAGCGAATCCGCCGACACGCCCTCCAGGGTGATCGTGTCGCCGTCGCCATAGCGGATGACGGCGTTGGCGCCGTTCTGCTCGATCACCAGCCCCGCAAAACCGCCGGACACGCCGGAAATCCGGATGGTTTCGCCTTCCTCGAAGTCGACAATGCGGGCGGAGCCGTCCCCCACCGCAAACACGAAGGTGTCCGCGCCCAAGCCGCCATAAAGGTTGTCATAGCCACCGCCGCCGCTCAGCGTGTCGTCACCACCGCCGCCGAACAGATTGTCTCTGCCCTCACCTCCGTTCAGCGTATCGTTGCCCTCGTCTCCATACAGGGTGTCGTTACCGTCGCCGCCGGTGAGCGTATCGTTACCCTTGGCGCCATCAAGCGTGTCGTTGCCCGAACCGCCAACCAGGGTGTCGTCGCCGTCGCCGCCAGTGCGGGAAATGTCCTGCGTCATTATTTTGTCTCCTTTGTAGAAGTTTGTATGGAGGAAAAGACCGCCGGTTCGCGGCGCTCAGGGATCAGCAAGGGACTGTCGTGTTGCTGATCCCAACCCGGTTGTAAATGTTCCATCGGTCAGGGTGTCCGTATCGTCACCAACACCGCCACGCAACCCGCCGACATCATGGCTGGCGGGCGGCGCGCTTGATGATTTTTATCTCGATCTGCACTTCCATTTGCCTTGGAAAACTTCAGTTGCCGAAGCATGTTACCCCCCCCCCCCCTATTTTTTCAACACGGACAACTGGCCTCGCCAGCCAATCCCGGAGGAAGCTTTCGGGCAAAAGAGCATTTCGGATGCAGCCTCCCATATGCGAGGCTCGGGGCGAGCATCCGCCGCGCCAGCCAGTATCCGTATAGCCGGTCGCAAAGACTGTCATTTCCCCGCGCCGCCACCACCGCCTTGCGCCATCAAGAGGTGGAGTTTGGCCGAGAGCGGGACGGCGGTCGCGCTCCCGAGGGAGATGCAGTCGCCGTTCCCTTTCACCTGACCATGAGGAGCACGGCACAATGCAGGCGGCACTCGCACCGCGCGGCGACGCGCGCACCTTTCTCACCCACTTCACAGGCAACGGCCTCGACGACGACCGCTACGTCATTCAGCGATACCTGTCCCGGGCGGATGGCGACATCGTTCCCGTCGAGACCGACGGCGCCAGACCTAAAGGACGGCGCAAAGCGCGCCTGGCCATGGCCGGGTCGGCGGCGCAAGACGCGGCGGCAATATCGTCTATGGCGAACAGCGCCCGCCATTCCGCTACTTGCGCCTCGTTGGCGGCAATCTCCGGGTAGAGCGCCTCCGGCACACGGTCCAGCGTGACGCACCAGTGGGTCTCCAGCACGAATTTCTTCTTGAGCCAGAGGCGCTTTTGAAAATTCTCCAACTGCGCGAGGAAGGCGATGAGCTTGTCGCCGATCTCGCGGACGGCGCGCATCCGGGCGAGGGCGCGGCGCAGCCGGCCAGAGTCGCCGAACGTCAGGTCCTGCAGGTCCAGAACCTCGGTCTTCAGATAAAGGTCCAGCTCCCGGCGCAGGAAGCCGCCCAGGTCCTTGTGGATGAAATAGTCGAAGCTGTTCTTCGCCGTGTAGCGCCCGACATGCTGCGCCAGCAGGGTGCGATCCGGGTCGGCGTCGGTGGGGGCCGGCGCGGCGAGGGCCTGCCGCCGCTCCGGGGCCAGCCGCTCCACTTCGGCCAGAATGTTCGCCGCCGTGTCCGCATCGATCCGGTCCTGCTGCCGGGCGCCGTTGCCGGGCCAGCCCCGCTTCTCATGCGCCGTGAGCGGCCGGTGCTCGAAACGAACGACAATGTCATCCCCGTCGGGCGCCACCGCGTCTTGCGCGAGCACAAAGCGGCGCTGCCTGCTGTTCGCCTCCTTGATGTTGTCCTTCTCGTTGTCCGCCGCGGCAATCTCGAAGCGGACGCGAAAGCGGGCGTGGCCCGCGCCGGCGAGAAAGGCATAGGAGGCGTAGTTCTCGGTCGTCTTGATGTAATACTGGTCCGCGTTGGCCCAGTGCAGCTTCACTTCCTCGCCGTCCCGGGGGATAAGATAGGTTGGCTTGTCGCCGCTCGAATAGCGGCGCTGCGTCATGAAATCGCCCTCGCTGTAGTAGCGCTCGAAGAAATTGGCGAGATAGCCGTAGACTTCGGCTTCCGTCAGGGCGTCGGCCTTCGCTTCCGCCAGTTGCTCCCCCAGCTTCGCGACCGCAGGCGCCTTCTCGGGGTCGAAGCCCAATTCCCGCGCCTTACCGGATGTCGCGGTCCAGTTCGGCTTCCAGCGCCGCCCGCTGTTCGTCGCTGACGCCGGCCAGCACGGTCTTTACCTGGGCAACAGGTCGGAATCGAGGAATCGTTCGATCTCGCCCGCCTTCATGTTCATGATGCGGTAGAGGCCGAAATCCAGATCGCCGCGGTCGAGCTGGAACATCTCCCGCAGCAAGCCCTTCAGGCGGTCGAAATCCCGCATGGATTCCGGCGCCGGGACGACGCCAGCCGGCCCCCGTGCCGAATCAGTCATGCCTTGTCCCCTGATGAAGATCCGAACAAGCCAGCTTGCGGCGAGTATGCGGGTTTTTGTGTCTGCGGGCAACGGCCTGGACAGGCCGGCCCGAAGAACGCCCCTGTCGCCGGGGAGCGACGCCACGCCCGAACGTTCGCCGAAGCGTATCGTGAACCGCCTCGCAGCCAACAACAAGGACGCAGTGTTCCGGGCAGCAATTCCCGCCAAGCGCGGCAATGCTCGAAAATCAGTTCCAATCCAACGCCTGAATGGTCACAAGCCCGGGTATCCGGCCCTGAACGGACAACCCTGCATCGTTAGCGGAAATTGCTGTGTCCCGCAATTCGGCGTTCGCGTGTATCCGGCCGGGCGCAAGGTCTGTGTGGCGCCGAAGCGGACCTTGTGGAACCCGGACAGCGGAATTACGGATTACAATAAATTCGCCGCTTCTCGGGGCCGAGCGGCGGCGGTGCGGTCGCGGCGGCGCGACCTTGTGCGGCCTGTCCGCATCAACAGGTCAGCTCGCGCTTGCATGCATGCTTTCCTACATTCCGAGACCACAAGTTCGATGACACGCAAAATTTCGATCACGATATCCGTTCTGGCGCTCACTCTCGCCGGCGCCGGCTTGCTGCCAGCGGGCCAGCCACTGCGCGCGGCGCAGCCCGGCCTGCCGGCCGAGTGGGACGGCCAGCCCTTCCCCAGTCTGGCGCCGCTCGTCGATACCACCAAGCCGGCGGTGGTGAGCATCGCCATCGCGCGGCCGGCGCGCAACTTCCAATCGCCATTCCGGGGCGATCCGTTCTTCGAGCGCTTCTTCCCCGACCCGCCGCGCCAGGAACAGCGCCAGACGCGACCGTTGCCGGCGGGGTCGGGAGTCATCGTGGACTCCGAGCGCGGTCTGGTGCTCACCAACCACCATGTGATCAACAACGCCACCGAGATTGTGGTGACCCTGAGCGACCAGCGCAGCATCGACGCGAAGGTGATCGGTTCGGACCCCGGCACCGACATCGCCCTGCTGGAACTGGAAGAAACCGACAACCTGACGCAAATGCCCCTCGGCGACTCCGATCAGTTGCAGGTGGGGGACTTCGTGCTGGCCATCGGCAATCCTTTCGGCCTTACTCACACGGTTACTTCCGGCATCGTCAGCGCCCTGGGCCGCACCATCGGACGGGCTCCCAGTCAGGCCGGTCGGCCCAGCCCGATCGAGAATTTCATCCAGACCGACGCATCCATCAATCCGGGCAACTCGGGCGGCGCGCTGGTGAACATGCGTGGCCAACTGATCGGCATTCCCTCCAACATCCTGTCCCGCTCCGGCGACAACGCGGGCATCGGGTTTGCGATTCCCACCTCGATCGCAAGCGAGATCATGCGCCAATTGGTAGCCTTCGGCGAAGTGCGCCGCGGCCGCCTCGGCGTGATCCTGGGTGATCTGGACCAGGAGCTGGCCGACACCCTGGGCCTTGACGAGGCCGGCGGCGCGATCGTTACGGAAGTGGTCCCCGACTCGGCGGCCGAAGAGGCCGGCATCGAACCCGGCGACGTGATTGTGCGCGTCAACAGCAAGAAGATCACCAACAGCAACGATGTGGTCAACGCTGTGGGGCTGCGCGCCGTGGGCGAAGAAGTCACGCTGGAGATCGTGGGCGAAGACGGCCGCTCGAAGGTGCTGCAGGCAACCCTCGGAGGGCTGGTGACCGCCACGGGCGGCGACATTCATCCGGCGCTGGACGGCGCCTCGCTGGCGGATTCGGACGAGGGCGAATATGAAGGCGTGCTGGTGGAAACTGTCGAAGAGGGCAGCATCGCGCAGCGCTCGGGCCTGCGGGCCGACGACATGATCGTGGCCGTCAACCGGATTCGCGTGCGCAACATCGAGCAGTTCAAGAAGGTGGCGGACGGACAACCCCTCATCGTGCTGAGTCTCCGGCGCGGCAACCGCACGCTGGTGCTTCCGCTCAGGTCGTAAGCGGCCCGGCTTTCCGGCGCCGGAGCACCCGGGCAAGGCGATGGATTGCTATCTGGTAGGCGGCGCGGTCCGCGATCGGCTGTTGGGGCTGGAAGTCCGCGAAAGGGACTGGGTGGTGGTGGGCGCCACCGCCGAACAGCTCGAGCGGCAGGGCTACAGGGAGGTGGGGCGCGCCTTTCCCGTGTTCCTGCATCCCGAAACCCGCGAGGAATACGCCCTGGCCCGGCGCGAGACCAAGACCGCGCCCGGCTACCGGGGGTTCGAGGTGGATTTCGGCCCCGAGGTGACGCTGGAAGAAGACCTGACGCGGCGCGACCTGACCATCAATGCGATGGCCGAGGACGCCAGCGGCAAGTTGATCGACCCGCATGGCGGCCAGCGCGACCTTCGCGAGAGGACGCTGCGACACGTCTCGGCCGCCTTTCGCGAGGATCCGGTGCGGATCCTGCGGGTGGCGCGCTTCGCCGCCCGCTTCCATGGCCTGGGCTTCGGAATCGCTCCGGAAACCCTGGCGTTGATGCGCGGAATGGTGGCGGCCGGCGAAGCGGCGGCGCTGGTGCCGGAGCGCGTCTGGCAGGAGACCGCGCAGGCGCTCGAAGAGGACGCGCCGCAGCGCTTCTTCGAGGCGTTGCGCGAATGCGGGGCGCTGAAGGTGATCTTTCCGGAAATCGACCGCCTGTGGGGAGTGCCGCAACCGGAGCGCTGGCACCCGGAGATCGATACCGGAGTGCATGTAATGATGGTGCTGGAACAGGCGGCCCGGCTCTCGTCCAGCGCCGAAGTCCGGTTCGCGGCGCTCACGCACGATCTCGGCAAGGGGGTCACGCCGAAAGAATACTGGCCGCGGCACAGCGGCCACGAGGCGGCCAGCGTGCGTCTGGTGGGCGAAATGTGCGAGCGCCTGGGCGTGCCGAGGCGGTTTCGCGCCCTGGCCGAACCGGTGGCGCGCTATCACGGCGTTTGCCATCGCGTCGCCGAGTTGCGCCCGGAAACCAGACTGAAGGTGCTCGAAGCGCTCGGGGCGTTCCGCTCCGGCAGCCTGCTGGAGGACTTCCTCGCGGCTTGCGAGGCGGACTACCGGGGCCGCAAGGGCATGACCGAACGCGCTTATCCCTCCGGGGACATTTTCCGCAGGGCTTTCCGCGCCGCCAACGCCGTGTCGGGCGCCCGGCTGGCCGCCGAGGGCTACGAGGGCGCGCGACTGGGCCGGGAATTGCGCCTGAGGCGCATCGCCGCGATTGCCGACGATGCGAAGGGTTGATTGCCGCACTACCAATAGGAGCACAGGAACCGTTACATGAAAGACACGGGAGGAACGCAACCATGAGAATTTCGAGAAGGAAGGCGCTGCTCGGAGCGGGCGCCGCCGGGCTGGCGCTCGGTGTGCCCGCATTGGCCCCGGCGGAAATCCGCATGCATCGCATCCCGTCTTCCGGCGAACCGTTGCCGCCAGTGGGCCTGGGAACCTCGCGCGTATTCAACAGCGTTTCCGGAGCGGCGCAGCGACAGGCGCTGGTGGATGTTCTCGAAGCGCTGTTTGCCGGCGGCACGCTGGTGGACACCTCGCCCATGTACGGGAACTCGGAAACGCACCTGGGCGAGTTGCTTCCCCGGGCCGCCGGACATGAGACGATGTTCTGCGCCACCAAGGTGTGGACGGAAGGCCGCGCGGAGGGCGCCAAGCAAATGCAGGCGTCGATGGACAAGATGGGGGTGGATCGCATCGATCTGATGCAGGTTCACAACTTGCTGGATTGGGAGACGCATCTGGAAACGATGCGCGAGATGCAGGCCGCAGGCCGGATTCGCTATCTGGGCGTCACGATCTGGCGCGCGAACCAATTCGACGAGCTCCACAAGGTGATGCAGGCGGCGGATTGGGACTTCGTGCAGCTCAACTACAGTCCGGGCGAGCGCGAGGCGGAGCAGCGCCTGTTGCCGCTGGCGAAAGAAACGGGCGCCGCAGTCCTGGTGAACCGTCCTTTCATGCGCGGCGAACTGTTCCGCGCCGTGAGCGGTAAGCCGTTGCCGGGGGTGGCGGCGGAGTTGGGCTGCAACAGTCCGGCCCAGCTGTTCCTGAAGTGGATCCTGGGTCACCCGGCGGTCACTGCGGTGATTCCGGCCACGACCAAAGCCCGGCACATGGCGGACAACCTGGGAGCGGCCACGGGGCCGCTGCCTGACGCGGCGCAGCGCAAGGCAATCGCCGTCTGGCTATAGGGAGGCTTCCGCAGGACAGGGAAGGCGCAGCGGCGAAACGGGAGTGAGTGGCCGGGCTTTCGGCATTTGCTCGTGGAGGACGCCAAGGGCGGCGCCCGTGACCGGGTGGCGGAGGTCCGGCGCAAGATCCGCAAGGGGCCTTGCAACAAAGGGGTAGCGATCGATATCAGGGTGCGGAAGCTTCAGCGCCGCGTCCACGATGTCGCCGTGGAGCAGCAGGTCAAGGTCGATGCTGCGCGAAGAGAATTTGCCGGCGGATCGGTCGCGGCCGGCGCGGGCCTCCAGCGCCGCCAGCACCCGCAGGATCTCCCCCGGCGGTTGTTCGGTGGCAAAGCTTGCGACCAGATTGAGAAACGGGGGGCCCTCGAAGCCTTCGGCGGGGCTCTCGTAGACAGGCGACAGGGTCAGCTTGCCGTAGCGCTCCCGGAGGGCCGCGCAGGCGGCCTCGAGGTTGGCGCGGGGGTCGATATTGCTGCCCGCGCCCACAAACACGCGCGAGGCAACCGTCACTTGCCGCGTTCGATGACCACGCCCACATCGCGCACATGCCGCAGCGCCCAAGGCTTGCGCACGGCCACCTTCACCCGCGAGGCGCCGTGATCCCCGAGAATCAGCGCGGCAATTTCCTCGGCGAGGGTCTCCACGAGTTCGAACGGGCGGGCAGACGCCACCGCGGCGATGTCCCGGGTGACGCGCTTGTAGTCCACGGTTGCGGAAATCCGGTCCGCCGCCGCCGCCGCGGCGGCGTCCACGGCGATTTCCAGATCCACGGCCACAATTTGCGGCGCGGCTTTCTCCCAGCGGTTCACACCCACAGTTGCGTTCAGGCGCAAACCCTCCACGATCAGTTTATCCGTCATCTTCCACCCTTGCGGCTTCCCCCACCCATCGTCCCCAGCGCCGGGTCTGGCCCGGATCTCCCACCGGATCGCGGCTTCGCGGCGCCTTGCCCGAGCCCCTGTTTTCCCCCGATTCCTGCAGTGACACCCGAGTGTCACGCGGATCCCGATCCGGCTGCCGGCAATTCTGCCATGCTTGCCCGCGCACCCTGCCCGCTCCGCCCCGGGTTCGGCCCGCCACAACCTCGCGCAGCGCGCCGGAGCGCGGCCTCTTGTCGCCCGAGTTCCGCAATCCCGCAAGATCGGCGGGCTAGAATTCTCCCGGTGCGGGTTCTGGGTATTGAAACGAGTTGCGATGAGACCGGTGTGGCCGTTTTCGACGCCCGCCGGGGCTTGCTGGCAAACCAATTGTACAGTCAGGCGCGGCAGCACGCCGAATTCGGGGGCGTGGTGCCGGAGCTGGCCTCGCGCGACCACCTGCGGCGTCTGGCCGCGCTTACCGATCGGGCGCTCGGCGATGCGAAACTGGAGAAGTCGGACCTGGACGGAGTGGCCTGCACGGCGGGGCCGGGACTGATCGGCGCCCTGCTGGCCGGCCTGGTCTATGCCCGGGGACTGGCGCGGGCGCTCTCGTTGCCCCTGATCGGCGTGCATCACATGGAGGCGCACCTGCTGGCGCCGCTGCTGGAGGGCGACTCGCCCGCATTTCCGTACCTCGCGCTGCTGGTGTCCGGCGGCCACAGCCTGCTGGTGGACGTGAGCGGCTACGGCCACTACCGGGTGCTGGGCGAGTCGCTGGACGACGCCGCCGGAGAAGCCTTCGACAAGGGCGCCAAACTGCTGGGCCTCGGTTATCCGGGGGGGCCGGAGATCGCGAAACTCGCCAGGAGCGGAGAACCCGGCCGCTTTCGGCTGCCGGCGCCCATGCGCGGTCGCCAGGACCTCGATTTCAGCTTCTCGGGCCTCAAGACCGCCCTGCTCTACAAGCTGCGCGATCTCGCAGCCGAAGCGGGGGCGCCGCTGAACGATCGCGACCGCGCCTCGCTGGCGCTGGCGCTGGAAACGGCAATCGTCGATTCCCTTCTGGACCGCACCGCGCGGGCGCTGGACAAGACCGGCCACGGCAGTCTTGTGGTGGCCGGCGGCGTGGGCGCCAACCGGCGGCTGCGGCGCCAACTGAAGGCGCATTGCGATGGCGCCGGAGTACGCCTGTATTACCCGCGGGCCGAGTATTGCACCGACAACGGCGCCATGATCGCGCTGGCCGGCTGCCTGCGCCTGACCGGCGGGGCCGCGCCCTCCGGGGCGCCCGAACCGCGCCCGCGCTGGAACCTGAGCGAAGTCTCGCCGTTCTCGCCGGACAGGCTCCCCTGCGAAGGGCCGGCTGGCCCATCGCCGCCTCCGCAGCGAGCGGACGATTTGACAAGCTCCCGGCCATCCGCCTGCCCAACTCCGGGCAGGCAACAAAAGCCGGAGCGAACGCCCTGAGCGGACCGCGGTCTACCCGGCGATGCTGCGCCCGCCGTCCACGGCGATGATCTGTCCGGTCACGAAAGGCGCGTCGCAAACCACGAACCGCACCAGGCGAGCCACATCCTGCGGCGTACCGGCCCGGCCCAGCGGCGTCCTGGACAGGATGGCCTTCTTCACCTCCTCCGGG
Organism: Gammaproteobacteria bacterium; assembly: GCA_965115835.1. Classification (GTDB taxonomy): domain Bacteria; phylum Pseudomonadota; class Gammaproteobacteria; order Steroidobacterales; family Foliamicaceae; genus Foliamicus. Next base: position 245,659 of record OZ220471.1, on the reverse strand, counting down.
GGCGGCGGTTCGGCCCACATCACCATGCCCGGCGCGATTCCGTTGACCCGCACTTCGGGCGCGAGCTCCGCGGCCAGGCTGCGCGTCAACGCGACCAGACCGGCCTTGGCCAGACTGTAGACCGGATAGCCCTTGAGCGGGGTGCGGGCATGGATGTCCACCATGTTGACGATCACGCCCCGGGATTCCCTGAGCGCCGGAGCCAGCGCCTGGCACAGGAACACCGGCGCCTTCAGGTTGCTGCCCACTAGGCTGCGCCAGTCATCCCGGGTGATTTCGCCCACTGCGGTGGGATAAAAGGTCGAGGCGTTGTTCACCAGGCAGTCGAGACGCCCGGCGCGCCGCAGCGTCTCTTCCGCAAGCCGTTCGCATGCGCCCTCCTCGAGCAGGTCGGCCTGCAACACAAAAGCGGAATCGCTGCGTTCGGCGTTCAGCCGGGCCGCAAACGCCCCGGCATGATCGACGGAGCGACGGCAATGGATGGCCAGATCGAAACCCGCGGCGTGGAGCTCTGCGGCAATCGCCGCGCCCACCCGCCGGGCGCCGCCCGTAACCAGCGCAAGACTCCGTGTACCCATAAGCTCCATCGTGGCCCTCTCGCGCCCGGCCACGGCATTATATGTACCCCGTGAAGGCGAGCAGGTCCGACGCCCATTGCGACGAGCCGCCGCGGCATATCGCGGACGCCTTGCGCGATTCCGGCGGCTGGCTGCCTTTCGACCGCTACATGGAGCTTGCGCTGTATCACCCGACCGAGGGCTATTACGGCGCGGGCCGGGCGCGGATCGGCCGCGGCGGCGATTTCGATACCGCGCCCGAAACCTCCGCGCTGTTCGGCCGCGTGCTGGCCGGCCAATGCGCCGAGATCCTCGCCGCCTGCAACGGCGGCGATATTGCCGAAGTCGGCCCGGGCAGCGGCAAGCTCGCCGAAGTCCTGCTGGGAGAACTCAAGCGTCTGGGGCGTTTGCCGCGCCGCTACCTGCTGGTGGAACGCGCGCCGGGAATGCGCTCGGCGCAGCGCGAGCGGCTGAGAACCGCGCACCCCGATCTGGCCCGGCGCATTCATTTCTCCGAAAGCCTTGCCGGCGAGCGAATCCGCGGGGCGATCCTGGCCAACGAAGTCATCGACGCCCTGCCCTGTCGCTGCTTCAGGCGCGGCGCGGACGGCTGGATGGAGCGGGGCGTGGGCCTGTGCGCGGGGCGCCCGGGCTGGCTGGAGCGGCCCGCGGACGCCGCCCTGCGCCAGGCGCTGGACGAATTGCAGGCCGAATTGCCCGCGAGGTTGCCGGAGGGTTACTGCTCGGAGATCCGCCTCTGCCTCGACGGCTTCATGGGCGCGCTCGGCGCGGCCCTCGAAGAAGGCGTGGCGCTGCTGGCCGACTATGGACTTCCGCGGCAGGAGCTGTACATGGCCGAACGAAGCGCCGGAACCCTGGGCTGCCATTCGCAACAGCACTGGCACGACGATCCCTTCCGCCAACCGGGGCGTGAGGACATCGGCGCGTGGGTGGACTTCACGGCGGTCCGGCGAAGCGCCGAGAACGCCGGACTTCGAGCCGTGGGTTTCGCCACCCAGGCGCAGTTCCTCATGGCGGCCGGCATCCTGGATCGGGCCGGTTCGCCGCCGACCCTCGAAGACGCGACAGCATTGCGCCGCCTGATGCTGCCGGGCGGCATGGGCGAAGCCTTCAAGTTCCTGGGACTCGCGCCGCAAACGAGCGCTTCCCGAGAGCGGCCCAGCGGCTTTGGCGGGCGCGACCTGCTCGCGTCGCTCGCGCCTCGCCCGGGCTCCGCATCCGCTTCGGAGACGCCCCCGGCATGAGCTTCCGGAAAATCGTCATCCCGGCGCTGCCGCAAGGCATTGCCGGGTTGCCGCCAACTTCCGGGTTCGGCGCGCCTGATCCTGGTCTTCCCGGCCTTGCCGGGCCGGGAAGACCAGGACCTCGCCCTTGATGCGGCGGCGCGCTTCGGCAGCCTCATCGCCCTCCGGGGTCTGTGGCCGCTTGCCGTCTACCGGCTGGCGCCGCTGGCGCTGCCCCTGCTGTGACGGCCTTGGCAAGGCTTGTGCTTATACTCGCATTCCCCGCCCGAAAGGTTGCGTGCGCCGGGATCCGAACCCCGAGGAGAAACGCATGAAGAAACTGCTGATCGCGATTGGCGTGACGATCGGCTTGCTCCTGCTTGCCGGAGTGGCGGCCATGGGACGCATGAACGCCTTTACCGCAGTCGAGGCCGAGCTTCCCTTCAACTGCGAAACCATCGGCCTGCCCGGCAGCGCCGAGGACATCGTGATCGACCGCCTGCGTGGGGTTGCCTATCTTTCGGTCCTCGACCGGCGGTCGCTGATTACCCCTCGCAGTCGCAAGGTGCAGGGCGCAATCCTCGCGCTCGACCTCGACACGAACCCGGCGGCCCTGTCGCTGGCGCTGGCGGAAGCGCCGGCGCACCTGCATCCCCACGGCATGAGCCTGAACCAGGACGCCGAAGGCAACACCCGCCTGTTCGTGATCAACCATCCGCAGGATCGCGACGGAGAAGCCCCGGAGCAGGTGGAAATCTACGAACGCCGCGACGACGGCCTGCTGTATCACCTGCGCTCCGTATCCGGCAGCCTGCTGAACAGTCCCAACGACCTGCAAGCCACCGGGCCGGAACAGTTCGTTGCAGTCAACGACACCGGCGCAATCAACGGCTTCCAGCGCCTGCAGGAGGTCCTGTTCGGAGCCAGTCTGGCAACGGCGGTCTACTACGACGGGCAGTCCATGCAGGTGGCCGCCGGGGAACTGGCCGGCAGCGCCGGGATCGCCCGCGCCGGCCACCGGATCGTCATTGCCGAAACCCAGGGCAAACGCCTGCGGTTCATGGCGATGGACCCCGGCGGGCGGCTCACCGAACACCGGCGGGTGTCCATGCCGGGATTTCCGGACAACATCGACACCGATGCCGGCGGCATGCTGTGGGTGGCCGAACACGCCAACGGCATGGCGCTGGGCCGCCACTTCGCCGATGCGAAGTATCCCGCGCCGAGTCGCTTCTACCGAATTGCGCCTGACGGAAGCGGGCTTGAACTGGTGGCGGCGGATTCGGGCCGCCGGCACTCGGCGGGCAGCATTGCCGCCCGCTACAAGGACAGGCTGCTGCTTGGATCCATCACCGAGCCGCAGGTGCTGGTGTGCCAACTGGCCGGAGTAACAAGCCGGTGAACGCCGATTCCCGCCTGCGAGTGCGAGAGGAGCGCATGCGCATGTCGAAGGTACGGCGCGTGCTGGGACTGGCCCTTGAGGGCAAGGCGCCGGTGGAGGACCCCATTCCCCTGTACCTGGCTTGCGCGGACTACCTCCAGCATTCGCTGGATCGCCTGCACGCCCAGGATCATCGGCTGTGGGAGCGCCTGGATCCGCATGCAGGCCCCAACGATGGGGCGTTGCGGCAAAAGCTCACCCGCCTCGAGACGCGCCTGACCGCCAGCGAAAGGGCGCTGGCCGACCTGGCGCAGGCCCGCGATGCGTTGCGCGCCAGGGGCGCGGCGCATCGCGATGCGTTCGAGGACGAGGCGCGCGAGTTCCTGGGCGTTTTTCTCGGTGTGCTCGCAGCCAGCCGGCACTCCACGCTGGCCGAGGAGGAGGAAAAGTTCGCCAGCGCCGACTGGGATTACGTGGCGGACCACACCGCCGAGGCTGCAAAGCGCGAGTTGCATCTGTTCGGGCAGGTCGACAGCGCGGCCCCCGGAGTGATGGATGCGCTGCCGCCAGCGCCGCCGCCGCCCGGCCCCCAGGCCGGGGGAACCAACGAATGATCGGGTCCGGGCGAGCCTGGAACAGCATTAGAATACAGCCATGCTGATCGGCGTCCCCAGGGAGATAAAGCCCGACGAACACCGGGTGGGCTTGAGCCTGAGCAGCGTCCGCGAACTGATCGAAAGCGGCCATCAGGTGCTGGTGGAAACCGGAGCGGGCCACGGAATTCGTCGCACGGACGACGAGTACCGGGCCCTGGGCGCCCGGATTGCGGACAGCGCCAGGGAAGTCTTCAAAAAGGCGGAGATGATCGTCAAGGTCAAGGAACCGCAACCGCAAGAATGCCGGATGCTGCGCGAGGGCCAGATCCTGTTCGCCTACCTGCATCTGGCGCCGGACCCGGGTCTGACGCGCATGCTGATGGAATCGGGGGTCACTGCCATCGCATACGAAACCGTCACCGACCGCTTCGGGCGCCTGCCCCTGCTGGCGCCGATGAGCGAAGTTGCGGGACGCATGGCGGTGCAGGCGGGCGCGCGCTGCCTGGAAACGGAGATGGGCGGCTGCGGCAAGCTGCTGGGCGGCGTTCCCGGCGTGCTGGCGGCCAATGTGGTGGTGCTGGGCGGCGGAGTGGTCGGCACCAACGCCCTGCGCATCGCGGTGGGCATGGAGGCGCGGGTGGTGGTGCTCGACAAGTCGCTGGGCCGGCTGCGCGAACTGGACCTGCAGTTCGGGGCGCGCCTCAACACCATGTACTCCACACGATCGGCCATCGAGGAATATGTCGGGCAGGCGGACCTCGTCATCGGCGCGGTGCTGGTTCCGGGCGCGTCCACACCGCAGCTTGTGTCCCGGGAGATGGTGACCTGCATGGCGGCCGGCTCGGTGCTGGTGGATGTGGCCATCGACCAGGGCGGCGCCTTCGAGACCAGCCGTCCCACCACTCACTCCCACCCCACGTTCATCCGCGACGATGTGGTGCATTACTGCGTGGCGAACATGCCGGGCGTGGTGCCCCGCACTTCCACACTGGCGCTGAACAACGCCACGCTGCCGTTTGCCCTGGCGCTGGCCCACAAGGGCTGGCGACAGGCCGTGCGCGATGACGCCGGCCTGATGGCGGGTCTCAACATCCACGCCGGACGGGTCACCAACGAGGCCGTGGCCGAGGCGCTGGACCATTCCTTCACGCCGCCCGAAGACGCGCTCGCCATTCACTGAACCTGCCTTCCCGGAAAGACCGGACCCATGCCTGCGAATACCCAACCCGACATGCGACCCAGGCGCGCGCTGGGCAAGCGGCCCGCGTTTTACGGGGACGAGCGCCTGGACATGCTGTTCGCCATGCTTACCGCGCTGCTGGGCGAGGTGAGCGTGATCCGCGAACGGCTGGACACCCACGAGCGGCTGCTGGAAAAGGCGGGGCTGTTCGGCAAGGAAACCGTGGACGCCTGGCTGCCGGACGAGGCGGTCGAGGCGGAAAGGGAACCGATCCGCCAGAGGCTGATGGGGCGGGTGCTGCGATACCTGGAAGAAGACATGGAACCCGCCGCGGCCGGCGGCGAACTCGAGCGGATTTCAAAGGAGGTGCAACATGGTGATGTTTGAAGCCGAGGGCGTGCGCCAGGAAACCATGCGCAGCGATGTGTATCCGCGTCACGGGATGATGGCGGGCGCCACCCACGACGAACTCGCGGCGCAGAAGTACTTCCTGGGCCTGCGCGCTTACGCCAACGGGCGGCTGATGGCCCAGTGCATCGAAGCCTGCAACGAGCAGGTGATGCCGGAAATGGGCGAGCGCGACCCGGAGGTCGGGAAGGATCGAACGGAAGTGCTGCGCAAGGCCGAACAACTTCCCGTCTTCCGGAATTGGGGCGCGCTGCTGCGCACTTCCCAGGAACTGATGTGGGATTACGTGGCCGACACCGTGGACCGGCAACTGGACGAACTGGAACACCGGTTCCGGTCGATCCGGGACCCGCTGGGCAGTCTTGCGCTGGACCCCGAACTGCCAAACCCGGAATACCTTGCCCTGGTGGATCAGCACATTCAGCCGGGCGGATACCTGCACGACGCCGGCAACGACGATGTGCGCGCCGGGGCGATCTACGACCGTGGCGCCGTGCTCTATGGCCTGGGCCGCGCAGGCGGGCTGAACGATGTGCGCGGCCACACGCTCTGCGCCTTCATCCAGGACAAATTCCCGGAGATGAAGCCCGAACGGATCCTGGACCTGGGCTGCGGCGTGGGCCACGGCACCCTGGCGCTCACCGACCTGTTCCCGGACGCCGAGGTGCATGCTGTCGACATCGGCGGAGCGCTGCTCCGCTATGCCCACGCCCGTGCGGAATCGCTGGGCAAGCCTGTGCACTTCCACCAGCAGGACGCCCGCAAGTTGAAGTTCGGGAACGGGAGCTTCGACATGGTCACCTCGGAAATCCTGTTCCACGAGAGTTCCCGCACCGCCATGCCGGCCATATTGAAAGAGGCCCGCCGGGTGCTCAGGCGCGGCGGCTCGATGTGCAACCTGGAGGTGCCGTTGCGCTACCGGGGAATGGACATGGGCTCCGTGGTGGTGCGGGACTGGCAGAACTACTACAACGCAGAGCCTTTCTGGGGCGCGCTCGGCGCCATGGACATCGGCAAGGCGATGCGCGACGCAGGCTTCACACGCGTGGTGACGGGTTTTCAGCCGCGCACCGGCAACTTCCGGAACGAACGCGACCGGTGGACGGACAAGGATCCCGGCGGGGGCGTGCTGTCGCACTGGATCGCTTTCGGCGGCCACAAGGACTGATCCGCCTCGCTCGCCGGAGCGGTCCGACGGGATAGCGGGCTCGGGAACAGGACGCGCCTTCAATGAGCTTCCCGGAGCGCCGCGAATTTCTCAAGGGGGCGGGGATGGCCGCCGCGGGAGCGTTTGTCGGCGGCGCGATCCCCTTGGGGGCCGGGGCGGCGCACGGCCTTTTGTCCGGCGCACGCGCCGCGGAATCCCTGCCGATTGCCGGAAAGCGCGGGCTTTCGGTGCTGAATGACCGGCCGCTGAGCGCCGAAACGCCCCCGCATTTGCTCGACGACGAGGTCACGCCCACCGAGCGGCATTTCATCCGCAACAACGGCATCGTCCCGCGGGACATGGATCCGGCCACCTGGAGGTTGAGGGTGGACGGGCTGGTGGAGCGTCCCATGACGCTCGGAATCGAAGGTCTCCGCGAGCGCTTCGAGGTAGTGACGCACCGGTTGCTTGTCGAGTGCGGCGGCAACGGCCGGGCGCGTTTCGATCCTCCGGCCCGGGGCAACCAGTGGACCCTTGGCGCCGTCGCTTGCGCCGAGTGGACCGGCGTTCGCCTGGCCGATGTGCTCAGGGAGGCGGGGATAAAAGACGAGGCGGTCCACACGGCGCACGAGGGCGCCGACGCGCACCTGTCCGGCAAGCCCGGCCTGCTTCCGATCTCGCGGGGCGTGCCGATGACCAAGGCCATGGACCCGTATAACCTCATCGCCTTCGAAATGAACGGCGGGCCGCTGCATCCCATGAACGGCGCTCCCTTGAGGCTGGTGATTCCGGGCTGGCCCGGATCGTGCTCGCAGAAGTGGCTGACGCGGGTCTGGCTGAGGGATGTGGTGCATGACGGACCCAAGATGACCGGATCCTCGTATCGCGTTCCGGCGTATCCGGTGTCGCCGGGCGAGGCGGTTCCGGCAGGGGACATGAAGATCATTCACGCGATGCCGGTCAAGTCGCTGATCAGCCGCCCGGAAACCGGTCTGGAACTGGCAGGCAGGGAACTCGAGGTGGCGGGCCACGCCTGGGCCGGCGATACGGAAGTGGCGCGGGTGGACATTTCCATCGACCATGGCGCCACCTGGCAGGAGGCGCAGTTGGCCCCGCCACACAATCCTCACGCATGGCAGCGTTTCTCCGCCCGGGTGCGATTTGCGCAGGCCGGCTACTACCGGGTGTGGGCGCGAGCCACGGACCGTGAGGGAATCAGCCAGCCGTTCGAGGCGGCCTGGAACCCCAGGGGCTATCTCAACAACGCCTTGCACCATGTTGCGGTGCGCGTGACCTGATTCGCATGGCTCGCTTCCTGCCGGCCGCCGCCGCAATCGCGGCCGCAGCAGCTTGCCTGACCCTCGGGCTGCCTGCTCCGGACGCATTGGCCGGCGGGCAAACGGATCCTGACCGCAAGGACGAACAGGAGCAGGAGCTTTTTCGCGGCATGCCGCAGGGCGAGGGCCGGCGGGAGGTGTTCGGTTTGTGCGGGTCCTGTCATTCCATAGACCTTGTCCTCCAGCAGGGGCTGTCGCGAACGGTCTGGGCGGAAGTGCTGGCGGAAATGGCGGACGAGCAGCAAATGGCGCCGCTTCCACCGGAAACAAGAAAGAAAGTGCTTGACTACCTGACAGCGTATTACGGCCCCGACCGCCGCGCCGCTGGGGAAGACGAATAGAACCGGGCACGCCGTGCGTTCAGCCCGCCCCGCCGGTTCTGCGAAAACCCCGCCCACAACCCCGCCCCACAGGCATAGCAACAGCAGCGGGAAGATCGATTGAGGGAAATTGACTGCGGCCCGAACTTGACCCGCAATACACCTTGAAACCGCCGCGAGGGCTGTGTGGCGAACCGGAATCGCCTCACGGACTCACCTTCCGCCTGCAACAGGCTGCTCTCGCCTCGAGGTTGCGCAACTCGCCTACAATAGCGCCACTGAAGTGGCCACTTCTCATGGGGGAGACGACTAACCATGAATCGAATGTTGACGGGTGTGCTGGCGCTCTGTGCAAGCGGTTTCGCAGGCCCCGGCGCCTACGCCGATGATGACGCTCTCACGGGCGTTGTTCGCGAGCGCCATGAACTGATGGAGTCGATGGGAGAGGCGGTGCAATCGATCAGCGCCATGGTTCGCGGAAAGGCGGACTACGATGCGGAAAGGATGCGCGAACTGGCCGGCTGGCTCTCCGCGGCAGGCGGCGACAGGCTCACTTCCCTGTTCCCCGAGGGCAGCCATGATCCCGCTGGCGAAGCGCTGCCGGCCATCTGGGAGGATTTCGAGCGCTTTTCGGCCCTGGCCGACGATTTGACGAAAGCGGCCAACAAGCTGGCGGAAGCAGCCGACAGGCCGCCCGCTCCAGCGGGCGCAACGCCTCCCGACCCTGCGACCGGAGCAGGGGGCGAGGCCCCGGCCATGGACGCCATGACGGCCCTGGTGATGAGTTGCAAGGGTTGCCACGACGCTTTCCGCAAGGAGGATGGCTGATCACGCTGCCGCGAAAGCTCGCCGCAGGCCGCCTTGTTGTTGCATGCGCCGCCCTTCTCGCGGCGGGTCTGGCGGTCTCCCGGGAAGCAGGCGATCCTCCGCCGCAACGCGACTATTCCGGCCTGATCGGGGATCGGGAGCGCGGCTTTTACGTTGCCCGGCTGGCCGGCTGCATCACCTGCCACAGGTCGCCTGAGGAAGGCGGCTCGGTTTTTTCCGGCGGCGTGGCGATCGAATCGCGGGCGGGAACCTATTACGCTCCCAACATCACGCCACACCCCGAAGACGGGATCGGCGGCTGGTCCTTCGAGGATTTTGCGCGCTCGCTCACGGAAGGGCTGGACCCCGAAGGCAAGCATTACTTCCCGGTGTACCCCTATCCGTTCTACACCCGCCTGACCAGCCAGGACATTGTGGACCTGTGGGCCGCCGTGCGTTCGGCGCCCGCGGCGCCCGGGCGCGCCCCCAGGCACAGGCTCAAGCTTTTCTATCGCTTTCTTCGCCCGGCGGTCGGCGGCTGGAAGGAGCGCTTTTTCCAGGCAGGCGAACTGGCGCCGGACGAGAGTCGCTCGGAGCAGTGGAACCGGGGCCGATATCTCGCCGAAGGCCCGGCGCACTGCGGCGCCTGCCATACCCCGCGCGGCGCCATGGGGGGCCGCGACGAAACCCGCCGCTATCGGGGCGGGGTGGAGAAAGTAGGCGCCAACGGTCCCGACATCACCACCCGGACACTGGAGGAAAACGGCTGGACCGAGGAGGACCTCGCCTGGTCGCTGCGCAGCGCCATCATGGCGAACGGCGATGTCTACGGGGGCGCGATGGCCGAGGTGGTTCATCACGGCGCCCGCTACTGGAGCAACGCCGACCTGACGGCGATCGCTCATTACTTCCTCAATCTTCCCTCCGGCGAATAGCTCGCCAGCACCGGCGGGTCAGTCCGTTCCGTCGATATTGCGCGCGGGCGGCGCGCCAGCCCGGGATTCGTCGCGCCGGACTGCGTGACGCTCCCGTTGCGCGTCATGGAGGGCCGGGTTCGGCTCGACTCCGCAGGCTTCGGTGAGCGATGTCAGATCACGCAGAATATCGCGGGTAAACCGCTCGCGCCGGGCCTTGAGCGCTGCGGCCCGGTCGGCGGGCGGCTTGTAGCCGTCGAGATCGGCGGCGCTGACGATGCCCTGGCGGGAGAGCAGGTCTTCCAGGGCATACAGGCGGTCCATGCTCATCCAGAGTTGCGCGCTCAACTCCAGGATCATGTTCATCATCGCGTCCTGAAGGGGATCGTTGAAGTACGCCGGGAAGCCGCCAACCAAAGGCGCGCCGCCTTCCGGCGTCTGGCCGGCAGGCGGCGCGGCGCGGCGGTCTTTCACCCTTGTTCCCGGTTCGCCGGCGCCGTCGCGTACCAGACCTGGGTGTTGCCCAGGATCCTGCCCGGAGCCACTTCGGAAAAGCCGTGCTCCCTCAGCAGCGCATCGAAATCCGAATAACAGAAATCGTCGCCGTACGGTTCCCCGTTGTGGCGCGAATCGAAGTGCCGGTGGTATAGCTGCGAAGCCGTCATCCGGTTGGCCATGACGAAGTCGTAGACGGCGAAAATGCCGCCGGGACGCAGCACCCGGCGCACTTCCTCCAGCGTTTCATGGATGATCCGTACCGGTATCTCGTGGAACAGGATAAAGGAGAAGACAATATCGAAGCAGTGGTCCCCGTAGCCGGTTTCCTCCACCAGGCGCTGCGAAAAACACACATCCACGCCCAGCTCCACAGCGCGGCGATGGGCCCAGCGCAGCATCGGTTCGGAGTGATCGATGCCGATCACCTCCGCTTGCGGAAAACGCCGCTTCAACGCCGTGGCGCCCTGCCCCACGGAGCAGGCCAGATCGAGAATCCGCCGCACCGAGCCGTCCGCCGGTTCGGGCAGATAACGGTCGACCAGCGTTGCGTGCAGCTGGTCCCTGTCGTTGTCGCCCACGAAGAACACCTTGGTTCCGTAGTGATAGCGGAGCCCTGCCAGCGCGTCCTTGTGGTAGCCATCGGGCTGCAGATGAAAGTGTACGTTGGCGTACTCCGGGGTGGAGAAATCCGGATCCAGTTCCAGTTTCGCCGGGCCCCTCGTTTCCGCGTCCGCGAGACAAGCGAGGTGATCGTCGCGCCGCGCATCGAGAGACCGGCAGATGCGCCGCCATTTCATTTCCTGCTGCGAGCGCATCAACCGGTTGCGAACCCGCGCGATGGGCATGCCGGCCGCCTCGCGGCATACCCTTTCGAGTCGTTCGCCCGGCAAAATGGAAGTGTCCTCCAGGCGGCGGGTACGGACCGCGAGCTGCTCATCGAAGCGCAACCCGTCCAGAACAAAGGAACGCAGACTCTCCACGTAATCGAGGTAGCTCTCGTCCTCGCGACACGCCAGTTTCGGCAACACCGTGCCGGAATTGCGCTCCGGCGCTTCCCGGGCGTCGACTTCGATCAACGGCATGGCAATTCCCCCTGTTCCGCCTACTGCGCCGCCATTCCACCGTCCACGGACAGCTCGGCGCCGGTCAGGTGGCGCGAATCATCGCTGGCAAGATAGCAGACCAGCTCGGCCACATCGCGCGGATGCCCGATCTTGTTCAGTGGAACATTGGCTTTCATCTTCGCCCTCAACTCTTCCGCACGACCCTGCAGCACCCGCTCGACGCTTTCCGTCCATACCAGGCCGGGATGCACCGAATTGACCCGGACATTGCCGCCCAGCGCCGCGGCCTCGGCTGCCGCCACCTTGGTCAGCGCCGTCAGCGCTCCCTTGGCGGAGGTGTATGCGGCGCCGTGCGGAAACCCTCGCAAGCCCGCCCGCGACGACATGACAATGATGCTGCCGCCCGGCGCCATCAGCGGCAGGCCGTCGCGAAGCCCCAGGAACTGTCCCTCCACATTGACCTTGAAGAGGAATTCCAGATCTTCGGGCCGAACCTTCTCCAGCGGTCCGAGTCTGGCGTCGCCGGCATTGCTGAGCAGCACATCCATGGCCCCCCACAGATTCCGCACACGGTCGTAGAGCCGGTTCCAGTCGGCCTCGAGGGTCACGTCCTGGCGCACGAATTCCACTTCCGCTTCGGGGGCTGCCTCGGCGACCTTGCGGAGGGTCTCGGCCGCGCCTTTCTCGTTGCGGCCGGTGAAGAGGATCCGGGCGCCCTCTTCCGCCATGTGCATGGCGCAACCGCGACCGATGCCGGAGGTGGCGCCGGTAATGACCACCCGCTTGCCCGCAAGCCGTCCCGGTTCGCCGTGTCTGGCCGTGTCGTTCAGGAAATCCACAGTCCCCCGTCCAGTGCGACCGCCGAACCGTGTGTGTAGGCGGCGGCGTCGCCAGCGAGCTGTACCACCAGCGCGGCCACTTCCCCGGAACCGATCTGCCCGCCGAGCAGGCCCTGGCCGCCTTCGGGCAAGGCCGGGGAGCCCTCGTAGCGCCCGGTGAGCACGGCGTGAACATGGATGCCGTCGCCTGCTTCGGCGCAGGCCAGCGCCACGGACTTGCTGAGCGAGCGAATCCCGCCGGCGCTGGCGGCGTAGGCGGCCGTGCCCGGCAGCGCGCGGTCCGCGAACACCGAACTCATGTTGATGATGGCGCCCGTGCGCCCCGCGGCGCGCAGCCTCATCACCTGCGTCTGGGCGCCGAAAAAGGCCGCCGTGAGGTTGCTCGCGAGCGTCTGCCCGAATTGTTCCAGCGAAGTTTCGGCGAGCGTCCCCGGATGATGGGCGCAGCAGCCGTTGACCAGCACATCGGGCAGGACGGATTCCGCCGCCAGCCGGTCGTACAGCGCAGGCCAGGCGCGCGGCTCCGAGCGGCGGTGGGCGACAAGACGCGCGCCGTCGCCGTCAAGGGCTTTCTCGGTCTCGGACCGCGCTTCCGGAACATGGCCCACATACACCGCTTCGGCGCCGGAGTCGAGAGCGCGCCGTGCGATCGCGGCGGAAATGACGGGCCCCGCCCCGCTGACAAGCAGTACCTTGTTCGCGAGTCGCTGCGACATGACGCGGTGATTCTACAGGACTGGCGCGACCGGGGGTTTCCTGCGTTGCAAGGGCTTGAATATGACAGCTTCAGACCCAATTTCTTACCTGCGGAAAGGGCTCGCTCGCGAGCCCGGAAAACAGCAGAAAAAAGGAGAAGAGTAATGAGAAATCTGGTTGTAAGAACGCGCCCCGGAGCGGTGGCTTCGCCTTGGACCCTGGGCTCCATGCATCGCCAGTTGGAGGACTGGATGGACCGCGCTTTCGAGGGTCCGTTCGGCGATTACCTCGAACCGCGCCTTGCGCTGAATCCGCGCATCGATTTCGTGGAGACCGAGGATGGCTACGAGCTTTCGGCGGACCTTCCCGGAGTCGAAGAGAAGAACGTGGATGTGTCCCTGGCCGATCGTGTGCTGACCATCAGGGGCGAACGGGTCTCCGGGAAGGAAAGCGGCAGCCGTAACCTGCATCTGAGCGAGCGCAGCTACGGAACCTTCCGGAGGTTGCTGAAAGTGCCCGAGGATGTCGATCCATCGACTGTCGAGGCCCGGCTGAGCAACGGCGTACTGCAGATTCGGCTTCCCAGGCTGAAGGGTGTAACGGCCGCGACGCGCCAGATCAAGGTAAAGGCGAAGTAGGGCTTCGCACCTCCCGAATCCTGTCGTCCGTCCTCATTTCCCTCCCCGGGGGCGGCCGGCAGGATTCTCTCATTCGACCAAGGGCCAAGTGCGCGATGGTGCTCGACAGGCCGCACGGGAAGCTTGATCTCGAAGAACTGGAACCGGGCGTTACCGCACGCTCAAGCTGGCCGAGCGGCTGGGCATATGAGGTTGTGGCATAATGTTGGCTGCGAGTCGGGCTGGATGGACGCCTCGGAACGGAGAGTGAAGTCATGGCGAAAACAGACGGCAGCATCAAGAGTAACGATGTCGGATCGGTTGCGATGAACGGCTTGGAGCGGCGGTTCGGACGCCCACGACCCCTTGGTCTGCTACCCCCCCCCCCCCCCGAAAACCGGGTGCGGGGCTGAGCCGGTGGGCGCCCTCGGGAGAACCGCCCGCCGCCTGAAGGCGGGACTGGCCGCCCTCTTCCTCATCGCGCTGGCCGCCGTCTTCGCCCCGCGGGACGCTCGGGCATCCGCCACCCTCACCGTCGAGGTGGGCCCGGGCCTCGGGCAGGTCACGCTGAACTACTCGGCGAGCGTTTCGGGCGCAATCATAAGATGGGACCACTACCAGAGAACCGCCTCGGGAAGTTATGGCAACTCCATCACCATTCCCGACTCTAATGCGAAGGTCTCGGGGTCACACATCGTGTCGGGCCTGACCGCAGGCGAGACTTACTACTTCAAGGCCGATGTTCACTTCAACCAGGGGGGAGGCACAGGCTTGTGGATTGCGACCCCGGAGGTCTCCGTGACGCTGCCGGCTGTCGCCCTCACGGTGAACGGGGGGGACCGCGCCTTCTATTTCACTTGGGAGTACAGCGGCACGACCGAAGGCGCGGTGAGCTGGCAGCTCGAGTGGATCCGGCTCTCGGACCGAAATGGAGAGGGCCGGTGGCTTGATTTACCCGGCGGCGTCGCCCTCAGAAAATACAGCTACAGCGCAACCAACGGCGAGACTGGCATCTTCCGGGTTCGGCTGGTGGGTCCGGGCGGGCGGACCACGATCGCATCGAGCACCGTCAACAACCAGGGCTGGATCGAGGCCACGCCGCGGGCGGCGACCCCGACGCTGGTCTCCGCTGCGAGCCGGACCTTGACAGTGACTCCGGGCGGAACGGTGAATGCGTGCTTCAACCTGCTTTCGGTCACGGCGGGCGACACGACCTATCTGGAGTCGCGCCCCGGCCAGACGGCTGTCGCCCAGCATGCGGCGCTGACGCACAGCGCCCACGGTGTCCGGATCTCGGGCAATGTCGACGGCGTGCGGACGGGAGTCGGCCAGAACCTGTATCCCTGCGCCGCGCTGGGCGTCGGCGTCCATACGGTCCGCTGGCACTGGAAGGGCCATGACGGCACGGCGGAGACGGAGGCGTCTACATCCACCACGTTCACCGTCGTGCAGGTTCCCGACCGGACGAAGGATCTGAGCGCCAACCCGGTTTCCGGCAAACCGGGTGAGATCTTTCTGAGGTGGCGCGATCCGATCGAACCCGGGATCACCTGGGAATATCAGTACAAGGAGGGAACCGGGAGTTACGGTGCGTGGACGGCGGCTTCGCTTCAGTCTACGGGTATCCCGGATACCCTCGGAACCACCGTGACGGGCCTGAAGCCCGGCACGACATACACGTTCCAGGTCCGGGCGCGGAATGCCGGCGGCGCCGGCGCGGCCTCCGCGGAGGAGAGCGCGACGACCGAGGCGCCTCCCGTACCGGCCGCGCCGGCGGGGTTCGCGGCGTCTCCGGGCAACGCGAAGGTGTGGCTGACCTGGACCGACCCGGACGACGACGGCATCACCGGCTGGGAGTATCAGCGGAAGGCGGGGGCCGGGAGTTACGGCGCGTGGACGGCGATTGCGGGTTCCACAGCGGCGAAGGCATACGCCGAAGTGACGGGTCTGACCAACGACACGGCCTATGGGTTCAAGCTTCGGGCGGTGAACAATGCCGGCAACGGTACGGCGTCGGCGGAACAGACGGCCACGCCGGGGGCTGCGGTTGCGGCGGTGCTGACCGGCACGGCGGGCGCCAACGGCGCGCATAATCTCACCTGGACGACCACTTCCGGCGGCCCGCACAGGATCGCCAACAACGCCAGTCACATCGGCTTCTGGTACGCGTATTACCGGGCCAGGGGGAGAACATCATGGGGCGGGCCGAGCCACACGGGCAGCGCCGGTACCCGGAAATGGTCAGGTTCGGGAGATCTGCACGGCGCGGTTTTTGAGTATCACGTCCAGCCGATCGGATCTCGGTACATCGGCAGCCGCTTCAGCTTCAGCGCGCCCGGCCCGGATTCCAATGTGATCGAGGTGACGACCAACAAGCCGGATTCGCCGGCGCTGACGTTCACGGATGCGCCGGTGACGGTGTCGCCGGGTTCGACGGCGACCTACACGGTGAAGCTGAACCGGTCGTTTGCGGGGACGCTTGCGCTGTCGAGTTCGGCGGCGGGCAAGGCGAGGGTGAGTCCGTCGAGCCTGACCTTCACGACGAGCAACTACAACGTGGCGCGGACGGTGACGGTGACCGGGGTGGCGGCGGGGACGGCGACGATCAACCATGCGTTCACGCTGACGGGGGCCTCGAAGACGTTCATCCCGGATGCGGGGACGGTGTCGGTGACGGTGGGCTCGGGCGGGAGCCAGGTTCCGCCGAAGCCGGCGGGGTTTATCGCGTCGGCGGGCAACGCACAGGTGGTGCTGTCGTGGAGCAACCCGAACAATGCGAGCATCACCGGCTACAAGCTGCGCCATGCCAAGACGGGCGCCAGGGGCAGCGCGGCGTGGACCGCGATTCCGGATTCGGGCGCGGCCACCGTGACCCACACGGTGACGAGCCTGGACAACGATGCCGAGTACAGCTTCAAGCTGCGCGCGGTGAACGCCACGGGCGACGGCGCCGCCACCGACTGGAAGACGGCGACGCCCTCGGCGACGACAGCGAAGCCGGCGAAGCCGGCGCTGACGGCGGCGGCGGGCGACAGCTCGGTCACCCTGAGCTGGACCGCCCAGACGAATATCGCGAACTGGGGCTACCAGTACAAGAGTTCGGGCGGGTGGAGTTCGACCCGGACGGTTTCGGACGGGAGCGCCACGAGTACGGTGGTGACGGGACTGACGAACGGGACGGAATACACGTTCCGGTTGTTCGCCCGGCGTGGCAGCGGCGCCTCGGCCGTTCAGTCGGTCTGGTCGGACCAGGTAACGGCGACGCCGGTGGGGGTGGTGGTTTCGAAGTCGGCGCTGACGGTGGCGGAAGGAGCGAGCGGGAACTACACGGTGAAGCTGAGCACGGCGCCGTCGTCGAATGTGACGGTGACGGTGGGCGGCGCGTCGGGCGACGTGACGGTGAGTCCGCCGAGCCTGACCTTCACCAGCGCCAACTACGGCACGGCGCAGACGGTGACGGTAAGCGCGACGCAGGACCCCGACGGGGACGCGGACCCCGACGTGACGCTGTCGCACAGCGCCTCGGGCGGGGGCTACGGCTCGGTTTCCATCGACGATGTGGTGGTGACGGTAACGGAGGATGACACCAAGGGGGTTACGGTGTCGTCCGGCGCGCTGACGGTGGATGAAGGGGGGACCGGGAGCTACACGGTGAAGCTGGACACGCAGCCGTCGGGAGAGGTGACGGTGACGGTGGGCGGCGCGTCGGGCGATGTGACGGTGCCGAATTCGCAGTTGCGGTTTGCGGTGAACAACTGGAGCACGGCGCAGACGGTGACGGTGAACGCCGCCTTGGATACGGACGCGAACACCGACCCCGACGTGACTCTGACCCACAGCGCGTCGGGCGGCGGCTACGGCTCGGTTTCGATCGGCAATGTGGTGGTGAGCGTGACCGAGTCCGTTTCCCTCCCGGCCGCCCCGACGGGGTTTGCGGCGACGGCGGGCAACGGGCAGGTTGTGCTGTCGTGGAGCAACCCGAGCGATGCGAGCATCACCGGCTACGAGCTGCGCCACGGCAAGACGGGCGTAAGGGCAAGCGCGGCCTGGACCGCGATTCCGGGCGCGGGCGCCACCACAACGACCCGCACGGTGGCGGGCCTGGACAACGGAAGCGAATACAGTTTCCAGCTGCGCGCGGTGAACCCCGCGGGCAATGGCGCCGAGACGGGCTGGGCGACGGCGATGCCGCAAACGCCGACGGTGCCCGGCGCGACGGTTTCGACCGCGGCGCTGAGGTTGGCGGAGGGCGGCTCCGGCGCCTACACGGTGCGGCTGGACACGGCGCCGTCGGCCGATGTGACGGTGACGGTGGGCGGCGCGTCGGGGGACGTGGCGGTGATGGGCTCGCCGCTGACCTTCACCACGGCCACCTGGACCATCCCGCAGACGGTGACGGTGAACGCGGGGACGGACACGGACACGAACACGGACCCCGACGTGACGCTGACCCATAGCGCCTCGGGCGGCGGCTACGGCTCGGCGAGCATCGCCTCGGTGGTGGTGAGCGTGGTGGAGAAGGACATGGCGCCAGCGAAGCCGACCGGGCTCGCCGCCGCGCCGGGCAACCGCTCGGTGACGCTGACCTGGACCGACCTGGCGAACCCCACCGTCACGAAGTGGCAGGTGCGGCGGAAGGCCGGCAGCGACGACTGGGGCGAGTGGGCGGACATTCCCGGCTCCGGCGCGGGTACCACCAGCCACGAGGTGAGAGGGCTGACCGGCGGCGCCACGTACCAGTTCGAGGTGCGTGCGGTGAACGCGGGCGGCCCCGGCGCCGGCCCGGATGCGCCGGCGTACGCGACGCTGGCGGCGGGCGGGAGCGTGACGGTGACGCCGGCGGCGCTGACGGTGGCGGAAGGCGGAAGCGCCACCTACACCGTGAAGCTGAACACGGCGCCTTCAGCGAACGTGACGGTGACGGTGGGCGGCCAATCGGGCGAGGTGACGGTGACCGGTTCGCCGCTGACGTTCACGCCGATCAACTACGACACTGCGCAGACGGTGACGGTCAACGCCGGAACCGATGACGACAGTACTGACGATACCGCGACCCTGACGCACACGGCGACGAGCACCGACACGAACTACGGCGCCTCGCTCCGCATCGACAGTGTCGCCGTGACGGTGAATGAAAAGGCAAAGCTCGAGGTTGTCGATGGCGATGGCGTGTCCTTCCCGGACGCCGGTCTCGCAGAGGTAGTGGCCCGGGCCCTGGGCGCGACCGACCTTGCGCGCCGCAACGAGCCGGAAGTGGCGCTGCTGCAAGAGCTGAATGCGGCCCGTTCGGGCGTGGCGAACCTTGCCGGGCTGGAAATGGCTTCCGGGCTGAAGTCGCTGGACCTGGGCGGCAACCGGATTACGGACCTGACGCCGCTTGCCGCGCTCGATGGATTGACGACGCTGATATTGAGCGGGAACCCAAACCTGGAGAACCTCGCCCCGCTTGCCAGCCTGACCCGTCTCGGCCATCTGGACTTGTCGTCGAACCGCCGGATTACGGACCTCACGCCGCTTTCGGGATTGGCGCTGCTGGAGACGCTGCGGCTTGATCGCACCGGCGCTTCGGATCTGATGCCGCTTGCCGGTCTGGTCCGTCTCAAAACCCTGAACTTGTCGTGGAATCGCCAGATTGTGGACTTGTCGCCGCTGTCGGGGCTGACCCTGCTGGAGACGCTGCGTCTTGACGGCATCGGCGCTTCGGACCTCGCCCCGCTTGCCGGGTTGACCCGTCTCGAAACCCTGACCCTGTCGTCGAACCGTCAGATTGTGGACCTGTCGCCGCTGTCGGGATTGACCCTGCTCAGGACGTTGCGCCTTGACCACACCGGCGCTACGGACTTCAGCCTGCTTTCGGCGTTCACCGAATTGCGCACGCTGTCGCTCTCGGGCAACGGGATCACCGACCTGTCGCCCCTGCAGGCGCTGGTCAAGCTCTCCGCCTTGCATCTGGGCGCCAACCGGATCGAGGAAGTATCGCTGCTGGCGGGTCTGACCGAACTCCGCAGCCTGTCGCTGAACGACAATCGGATCACGGATGTGTCCGCGCTGGCGGAATTGCCCCGCCTGGCCTCGCTGAATCTCAACGACAATCCGCTCGCCGGGTTCCCGTCCACCGGCTTCCGGCAACTTCGCGGCCTGTACCTGAGGGACTGCGGTGTGGCGGACATTGGCGCGCTGGCCCATCTGGCGCAGATCGAAACGTTGTTCCTGGACGGCAACGGCATTGGGGACCTGACGCCGCTTTCTTCCCTCTCCGGCCTGACCAAGCTGTTTCTGGCGAGGAACGCCATTTCCGACCTGACACCGCTGTCGCAGTTGGCGGCGCTCCGGCAACTGGTGCTGGACGACAACGACATTTCGGATGTTTCGGCGCTTTCTTCTCTCTCCGGTCTGACCAAGCTATTTCTGACCCGCAACGAGGTTTCGGATCTGACGCCGCTGTCGCGGTTGGCGGAACTGGAGCAGCTGACGCTGGGCGGCAACGATGTTGCGGATGTGTCGGCGCTATCCGGGCTGCGCAAGCTGGAGTTGCTGAGTCTCGGCCAGAATCAGGTAGCGGACATTGCGGCGCTGGCGAAATTGCCTGCTCTGGAGTACCTGGACTTGCGCGATAACCCGCTGGACCCGGACGCCCTGAACATTCACATCCCGGCGCTGGAGAAGCGCGGGGTGCAAGTGCAGTATTGATTGCAGTGGAACGCAACGACCCGCTCCCGATTTCACCGCGGCCAGCGGAAATGCCGGATCCGGCGCGACTGGCGGTCAGGAGCCGGGCGGATGCGCACGCGCCCAGGCGTCGGCGATCTGCAATCGGGTTGCGGCCCATACGCCGGGCCGGGTAAGGGCCCGGCCCAGAAAGGCGTCCAGAGCGGCCGCCCGGCCCGGCCGTCCTGCAATGCGGGCATGGACGCCCACCGACATCATCCGCGCCCGATCGCGGCTTTCCCTGACCAGCCAGTCGAGGCTGTCGTTGAGGTAGTCCAGCCAGGCGCGTGGCGTGTACGGAGAGGCGTTCCACATGTTCATGTCGTTGGTGTCCAGCGCATACGGCAACACCAGGATAGGCCGGCCGTGGCTGTTGTCCCACCAGGGCAGGTCGCCGCTGAAATCGTCCATGTGATAGCGAAATCCTTCCTCCGCCAGCAGCCGCCGGGTGTTCTCGCTGAACAGGTAGCGCGACAGCCAGCCCTGCGGACGGCGCCCGGTGCTTGCCTCGATGCTGTCGGCCGCCTTGCGGATGAACTCGCGTTCCTCCCTTTCTTCCAGCCGGTGCTGGAAGGACCAGCGATAGCCATGCGCGCATACCTCATGGTCGCTTTGCGCGATGCGCTGCGCCAGTGGCGCGGCGCGTTCCAGCGCCAGCGCCGCCGCAGCCACGGTGCAGGGCGCCCCGTAGCGATCCAGCATTTCGAGCAGGCGGGGCGCGCCCGCGTTGATTCCATATCGGTAGTTGCTCTCGTTGGGAAGGTTTCGTTGCGAACCGCGCAAGACCACCCCCAGTTCGTCGACAGGGTCGGCGCGGGGATCCCCGTCCACGGGGCGGGCTTCGGCCCCTTCCTCGATATTGAGCACGATCGAGAGCGCAAGACCCGCGCCGCCAGGCCAGCGGAAATCGTGGTGGGTGTTCGCCATCCGCGCCCTACCCGGCAAAATTGCGCCGCACGGCCTCCCAGTGCTCGGGAGCCGTCCAGGCCTGCGCCATATGCTGCTCTTCGGTTTCCGCCAACGCTTCCTGCAGGCGCCGCCGCACAGTCGCGGCCAGCGCCTTTTGGCCGCGAAGCACCGCGACGCTGCGGGCGGTCACCGTCCTGGCCCAGGTCTCGGACAACTGCTCGATCGTTTCGCTCCCGCTGCATACTGCGTCGATGAGGCCGGCTCTCGAGGCCTCCCCGGCGGTCATTCGCCGCGCCTCGAGCAAGTGCTTCATGCCGCGCGCGCTGCCGCAGCGAGCCATCACATCGGCCGCGCCTCCCCAGGCGGTCATCAGGTTCAGGTTCGCCTGCAGGAATCCAAACCGCACATGCGCAGCAGCGAGACAAACATCGCAGGCCAGCGCCAACTCCGCTCCTCCTCCGAGCGCGGCGCCGTTGAGCGCGGCGGCCACCGGCGCCGGGAAGTAGCGTAGAGCGTCCAGCGCCCGGCGCCCGCGCCGCGAGATTTCCCGCGCCTGCTCGAGCGAGCGCATGCCGTCCAACTCGCGCAGGTCGCCGCCGGCGCAGAAGGACTTGCTGCCTGCCCCGGTGAGGATCAGGCATTTCACCGATGGGTTGCCGGCGTAGCGTTCGAGGCAGCTGCGCAGTTCCTCCAGCAAGGCGAAACTCAGGGCGTTGTGTTGCCGGGGGCGGTTGAGGGTAAGCCGCAGCAGGCCGCCGCCGCCCTCCTCGACCAAAAGCAATGGCGCGCTCACTGCAGGGCCTGACGGCTGAGGCGCACCAGCGGGCGCAGATAGCGCAGGCGTTTCACGGGATCCTCGAGTTCCAGACAATGTTGCTTGTGTTCGAGCCCGATCGGCAATATCTCCGCCAGGCGAAAACTGACCCAACTGGCGTCGTCGAAGCGGGTTTCGATTCCCCGGTAGAGGACATCAAGCCTCCGTATCAGGGGCTTGAGGATCGCGCTCATGAAGGCGAACTCCGGCGGCAGCGGCGCCGGCGGCTCCGGAGGGAGCCTTTCGATGTCGCCGATGCGCAATCCGTCGGATTGCACGGCGGTCGCGCGCAACCGGAAACGCAACGAACCGATCGCAAGGACGCCGAACAGGCTGCCCTCGCTCCGGAACCAGTCGGCAATGACCGCGAGCGTCCCGACCTTGCACAACTGCATGTCCGGCGGCGGACTGTTCTCCTGGATGCGGATGACGCCGAAGGGTTCATCTTCGCGCATGCAACGTCCCACCATATCGACATAGCGGGGCTCGAACACCCGCAAGGGCAGCGGTTCCTCCGGAAACAGCACGGTGGGCAGGGGAAACAGGGGCGTTGCCGTCCGCATTTACCAATGATAAGCGGAGCCTGCCGGCGCCGGCCTCGAAAACACACCCGCCCGACGCCGCCCCGTTGCGTATGCTGCGGATCCGCCCGGGGCTCGCATCGCATCGGGCAAACAGGGCTGTTCCAAAGTCCTGACCGGATTGTTGGCCTGACAGTTCGTTTGCAGCAATTCCCGCCAAGCGTGACAATGCTCGAAAATCAGCTCCGGTCCAACGCCTGAATGGCCACAAACCCGGCTATTCGTCCCTATACGAACAACTTTGCATCGTCGGCGGAAATTGCCGATCATGCAGCTCGACAAGCGATTCGACTACATGCCACAAGCCCACCGCCACTTCGCCGCCCGACAGGGTGACGCAATGCGACAAGTCACCCGACGCGCCAGCGGACCACGGACGGACCATCTCGCTGCACCTCAGCGCACGGATCTGGATTCGCCACGACTTTGGAATAGTCCTGATCGGGCAAAACAGCCGGTTGGTGGCCATGCAGCCGCATGCTAGAATTTCGCGCCCTCGCGGAACCGCTTGCGAGGCTTCCCGCCGCTTCTCTTCGAACGGGCTTCAAACGATGCGCCAACACCTTTTCCCGATGGTTTCCGCCGCCTTTTGCCGGCGCCCGCGTCAAACAGCCGGGAGGACACCATGCTGATGGGTCCGCCACCCTGCGATTTCGGCGCCCCGGCGCCCCGTTTCACGCTTCCGGACCCACACGGACGCGAGTTCGGCCTGGAGGATTGCGCGGGAGAAAACGGAACGCTGGTGATGTTCATTTGCAATCATTGCCCCTATGTGCAGGCCATTCGGGGCAGAATAGCGCGAGACACTGCCGAGTTGCGGGATCACGGCGTCGGCAGCGTGGCAATCATGCCGAACGATGTGAGCCGTTACCCGGCCGACTCCCCGCCCCGGATGGCGGCCCTGGCCGAGCAGGCGGGCTTTGTCTTTCCGTACCTGTACGACGAATCCCAAGATGTCGCGCAGCGCTACGGCGCCGTTTGCACGCCGGATTTCTTTGGCTACAACGCTGATTTCGAGTTGCAATACCGGGGACGACTGGACGCCAGCACATCCCGCGCAGCGCCCGCAGACGCGCCGCGCGAGCTCTTCGACGCGATGGTCCGGATCGCCCGCACGGGACGCGGCCCCCGCGATCAGAACTCCAGCCAGGGCTGCTCCATAAAGTGGCGACCGCAACGCTAGCTGCCCGGCCGGTGCGCGCAAACGCCCTGCGCGCACTGGCGATGGACGCCGTGCAGCGCGCCGATTCCGGCCATCCCGGCATGCCCATGGGCATGGCGGACATTGCCGAGCTGCTCTACTCCGACTACCTCAAGGTTGCGCCCACGCAACAGGAATGGGCGGACCGCGACCGTCTGGTGCTGTCCAACGGTCACGGGTCCATGCTGCTGTATGCGGCGGCGCACCTGGCCGGGTATCCGTTGGACATGGAGCAGATCAAGGCGTTCCGGCAGCTGGGCTCGCACACCGCCGGTCACCCCGAGCTCAATGTCGGGATCGGCATAGAGACAACCACCGGACCGTTGGGACAGGGCCTGGCCAACGCAGTCGGCATGGCGCTGGCGGAACGCCTGCTGGCAGCCGAGTTCAACCGTCCCGGACATGAGATCGTCAACCACAGGACCTGGGTGTTGCTGGGGGACGGTTGCCTCATGGAAGGCATTTCCCACGAGGCCTGTTCGCTGGCGGGAGTACTGCGACTGGGCAAGCTGATCTGCGTATATGACGACAACGGAATCTCGATCGACGGCGAGGTTCGGGGCTGGTTCCGGGACGACACGCCCCGCCGGTTCGAGGCGTACGGCTGGCATGTGGTGCGCAATGTGGACGGGCATGATGCCCGGGCTATCCAGGCGGCGCTGGACGAGGCCGTCGCCGAACACGATCGGCCCAGCCTGGTGTGCGCCCGCACCATTATCGGTTTTGGCGCGCCAGGCAAGCAGGGAACGGCTGCAACGCATGGAGCGCCTCTGGGAGACGCGGAAGTCGCGGCGGCGCGCGAGACACTGAACTGGCCGTACCCGCCTTTTGAAATTCCCGAAGCGGTTCGCTCCGCCTGGGACATCCGCGGGCGCGGCGCCAGACAGGCGGAGAATTGGCAAAAGCGGCTGGCCGCCTATCGGCGCGCCTACCCCGATCTGGCTGCCGAGTTCGAGCGCCGCATGCAGCGGCGGTTGCCGGACGATTGGACGGCCCGCTCGCGCGAGGCGATCGGGAAAATCGCTGCCGAAGCCGCCGGGGGCAAGGCAGAGGCCACCCGCAAGTCGTCGCTGGGCGCTTTGGAGGCCTTCGCGCCGATGCTGCCCGAACTCATCGGGGGCTCGGCCGATCTGACCGGCTCGAATTGCACCCGTCATTCGGGCTGCGTGAATGTCGCCGCCCAAGGCGGCGGCAACTATATCCATTTCGGCGTGCGCGAGTTCGCCATGGGCGCCATGCTCAACGGGATGGCCCTGCATGGCGGATTCATTCCCTATGGCGGCACCTTCCTGACCTTTTCCGACTACCAGCGCAATGCCCTGCGCATGGCCGCACTCATGCGCCAGCGTTGCATATTCGTGTTCACTCACGACTCCATCGGAGTAGGCGAAGACGGACCGACTCACCAACCCATAGAGCACCTTGAGGCGCTGCGCATCATTCCAGACATGCGCGTGTGGCGGCCCTGCGACGCCGTGGAGACAGCAGTAGCCTGGCGCGAGGCCATCGAGCGCCTCGACGGCCCCACCAGCCTGACGCTGTCGCGTCAGAACCTGCCGGCCCAGAAGCGCACCGCCGAGCAACTCGCGCAGGTGGCGCGCGGCGGCTATGTGCTCCATGGGGAAACCTCCGGCGAGCCCGATGTGCTGTTGATCTCGACCGGGTCGGAAGTGCAGTTGGCCATGGGCGCGGCGGACTTGCTGGCAGTCGAGGGCGTGGCCGCCCGCGTGGTTTCGATGCCCTGTCTGCAGGTCTTCAGGCGTCAGGACGCGGAGTACCGCGAGTCCGTGCTGCCGGAAAGGGTGCGGGCGCGGGTGGTGGCGGAAGCCGGCGTCCCGGGAGGTTGGCCAGGCATCGCCGGCCCGGACGGCCGCATTCTGGGGATCGCCCGCTTTGGCGAATCGGCGCCCGGCGACCGGTTGTTCGAACACTTTGGATTTACGGCGGAGGCGATAGCGGCCCTGGCTCGCGAATCCATCGCCGAGGCGCGCAACCAAGGAAGCAGACTTTAAGGAGAAGCAAGTGACCGCAAGAATTGCAATCAACGGCTACGGGCGAATCGGACGCTGCATCCTGCGCGCGCTGTACGAGGAGCAACATCGCAGCGCAATGCGGATCGTTGCGATCAACGATCTGGCCGACCCGGACAGCAACGCCCACCTTACACGCCACGACAGCGCCCACGGGCGTTTCGGCGCCCGCGTTGCAGTGGACGGCGATGCGCTCCTGGTGGACGACGATCGGATCCGGGTGCTGGCCGAGCGCAACCCCGAACAGCTGCCCTGGGCGGAACTGGGCGTGGACGCAGTGCTGGAATGTACCGGACTGTTCTGCACGCGAAGCAAGGCCAAGGCTCATCTGCAGGCGGGCGCCAGACGCGTGGTGGTCTCCGCGCCTGCCGGCAAGGACATGGACGCCACGGTGGTGTATGGCGTCAACCACGATGTGCTGCGCTCGAGTCACACGCTGGTCTCCAACGCCTCGTGCACCACCAATTGTCTCGCGCCGCTGGCCAAGGTGCTGCACGCGGCCGTAGGCATCGAACACGGAATCATGAACACGGTGCACAGCTACACCAACGATCAGGTGCTCACGGATGTCTTCCACAAGGACTTGCGGCGCGCGCGTTCCGCCACCCAATCGATGATTCCCACCCGCACCGGCGCGGCCGCCGCCGTGGGCCTGGTGCTGCCGGCGCTGGATGGGCGGCTGGACGGTTTCTCGGTGCGCGTGCCCACCCTCAATGTCTCGCTCGTGGACCTGACTTTCCGCGCCTCGCGCGCCACCACGGTGGAAGAGATCGACGCGGCCATGCAGGCCGCCGCCGACGGCGAGTTGCAGGGCATCCTGGCGGTAAACGACGAACCTCTGGTTTCCACCGACTTCAATCACTGCCCCTGTTCGTCGGTGTACGACAGCAGCATGACGAAAGTGCTCGGCGGCGACCTCGTGAAGGTATGCGCCTGGTACGACAACGAGTGGGGCTTCGCCAACCGCATGCTGGACACCACCCTGGCGCTGCTCAACGCCCCCTGATGCCGCTTCCCGCCCTGACCGCTGCCGAAGTGACCGGGCGGCGGGTCATGATTCGGGCGGACCTCAACGTTCCCCTGAAAGCCGGCCGGGTAGCCAACGACCGGCGCATACGGGCGGCTCTTCCAGCCATCCGCCATTGCCTGCAGCGCGGGGCGGCGGTCATGGTTGTTTCGCACCTGGGGCGCCCGCAAGAGGGAACTTTCGACCGGCGCTATTCCCTGACGCCGGTCGCCGGCGAACTCGGCCGCGCCTTGCGCATGCCCGTTCCGCTGAAGCGTGATTGGCTGGACGGCCTGCAAGTGGCCCCGGGAGAAGTGGCGCTGTGCGAAAACGTGCGTTTCAACCAGGGCGAAAGAGCAGACTCGGCGCAACTCGGAAGGCGAATGGCGGCCCTGTGCGACCTGTACGTCATGGATGCGTTTGCCAGCGCCCACCGGACGCACGCCAGTGTCCACGCGGTGGCGATGGCGGCGCGCGAGGCTTGCGCCGGCCCCCTGCTTTTGGCTGAACTTGCGGCTCTGGAGGCGGCCCTTGCCGCTCCATCCCGCCCCCTGGTGGCCATTGTCGGCGGCGCCAAGGTGTCCGCAAAGCTGGGCCTCTTGGTCGCTCTGGCTGCAAAGGCCGATGTGCTGATACCCGGTGGCGGGATTGCCAATACCCTTCTCGGCGCGAGGGGCGTGTCGACCGGCGCTTCCCTCGCAGAGCCCGATCTGTATCCGCAAGCCCTGGAAGTGCTCGACAGCCGGGCGCAAGTCCTGCTGCCTGCAGACGCGGTGGTCGCGCCTTCTCCGAACCGGGCCGGGGAAGCGCGTATCGACAGGATTGATGGGGTGGGCCCGCGGGAGATGATCCTCGATATCGGGCCTGAAACGGCGCAACGCCATGCGCAGGCGATTGCCGGCGCCGGCACGGTGATATGGAACGGCCCCGTGGGCCTGTTCGAGATCGAGGCCTTCGCAGCCGGTACCCGCAGGATTGCGGAAGCCGTCGCCGCCAGCAAGGGCTACCGTCTGGCTGGCGGCGGCGACACCTTGCGGGCTCTCGATCACTTCGGTCTGGCGGCGGCAGTGGACCACCTGTGCACGGGCGGAGGCGCCATGCTGGCCTGGCTGGAAGGCAGCGAGCTGCCAACTGTCGCCGTGCTCCGGGACCGCGCCCGGACAACGGCCTGAGCGGGCCTGCCGTGTATGATGCCGCGCATATGCGCCGCACCAAGATCATTGCAACCCTGGGGCCTGCCACGGACCGGCCCGAGGTGTTGCGGGGCGTCATGGAAAGCGGCGCCGATGTGCTCCGGCTCAATTTCTCGCACGGCGACTGGAAGGATCGCTACCGCCGGATCGACGAAGTGCGCCGCATGGCGGACCAGCTCGGCCGGCGCCTGGGGCTGCTGGGCGATCTGCAGGGTCCGAAAATCCGCATTGCCGGTTTTCGGGACGGCTCCGTGCGGCTTGTGAACGACGCGGAGTTCTTTCTCGATCCCGACCTGGACAACCGCGCCGGCAATGCGGCCGGCGTGGGGCTGAACATAACCACGCTGGGCGAGGATGTGGTCGAGGGAGACACCCTTCTGCTGGACGACGGCAATGTGGAGTTGCAGGTGCTGAAGACCCGGGGCCGGCGGGTGTATTGCCGTGTCGTGCATGGTGGCGTGGTGTCCGATCACAAGGGCGTCAACAAGCGTGGAGGCGGCCTGCTGTCGGTACCCGCGCTTACCGATGAGGACTGCGCCGACCTCAAGCTGGCGGCGGAAGCGGGACTGGACTGGATCGCGGTGTCCTTCGTGCGCGACGGCGCGGACATCGAAGCCGCGCGCGAGCTGATCCGCAGCGCCGGCGGTTCGGCGCACCTCATTGCCAAGATCGAGCGTTCCGAAGCCCTGGACAATCTCGACGAAATTCTCGATGCCGCGGACGCCGTAATGGTGGCGCGTGGCGACCTCGGGATCGAGACCGGCTACGAGGGGCTGATCGGCCTGCAGAAATCCATTATCCGGCGCGCGCGCAACCGCCACCGGGTAGTGATTACCGCTACCCAGATGATGGAATCGATGATCGACCGCCCCGTACCCACAAGGGCCGAAGTGTCCGATGTCTCCAATGCGGTGATGGACGGAAGCGATGCCGTCATGCTGTCCGCGGAAAGCGCCGTGGGCAAATACGCCACCGATGCCGTGGCCGCCATGGCTTCCATATGTCAGGGCGCGGAAGCGTGGATGCCCGCACGCAACGAGGCCAGTCCGGTTACCGAGGGCACCTTCAGTCGCGTGGACGAGGGAATCGCCAAGGCGGCCATGTACGCCGCCAACCACATGGAGGTGCGGGCAATCGTCGCGCTGACGGAGTCGGGCGCCACGGCCCTGTGGATGTCCCGCATCCGTGCCGATATTCCCATATTCGCGCTGACGCGGCACGCGGCCACGCAGCGCAGGGTGACGCTGTATCGCGGCGTGGTGCCGGTAGCCTTCGATGTAACCGAAACCCGGGCCGACAAGCTGTTTCGAGAGGTTTTCGAGCGCCTGAGGGAGGTGGGCGGCCTGAAGCCCCGCGATCTGGTAATCATTACCAAGGGCGCCATCATGGGCGTGTCGGGCCATACCGATTCGCTGACCATACTGCCGCTCGAATTCTGACCGTGGCCGGGGGGCGATTCGGTACAATATCGCCTGCCATGAACGAGACGGGCGAACAAGGATGCCGGAGCGCGCACACGATTCTTCCCGGCGGGAAGCGCTCCGCAGCCTTCTGGCGGCGGACACCAGGCCACGCCTGCGCCGTCTCGTCCATTCGCTGAATCCGCGCGAATCCGCGCTGCTGCTCGAATCCCTCCCGCCGGCGCGGCGCGCCCTGGCCTGGGAGCTGGTCGACGAGGAGGATGAAGGCGAGATCCTGGTCGAACTGAACGACGAGGTCCGCGCCCAGATCATGGCAGGCATGGAATCCGCCGCACTGGTGGATGCCGCCGAGGGTTTGGCGCTTGATGACCTTGCGGATCTCGTTGCCGACCTCCCCGACGAGATTACCGAACGCATCATTCGTTCGCTGGACAAGGAGGAGCGGCGCCTCCTGCAGTCCGTGCTCACGTTTCCGCCGGATTCGGCCGGCGGGCTCATGGCGCCGGAAACAGTTTCGGCGCATCCGGAAATGACGCTTGAGGAAGTGCTCGGCTACCTGCGCTCGCATCCGGAATTGCCGGAAGATCTTTGCGTTCATGTTGTCGACCACAAGCAGCGCTACCGGGGCATCTTGCAGGTGCGCGACCTGCTGGGCGGTTCGCCGGACGCAACCGTGGGTAATTCGATGGATGCCCAAGCGCGTCCGATTCACTGTGACACTCCCGCCGCCGAGGTGATTATTCAGTTTCAGAACATCGACAGCCCGGTAGCGGCCGTGGTGGACGACGAGGGCAAGCTGATCGGGCAGATTACCGCCGATGACGTGGTGGACGCACTGCGCGAACAGACGGATCGCGAATTTCTCGGTTCGGTGGGTCTGGACGAAGAAGACGACATGTTTGCGCCGGTGGCGACAAGCACCGGCCGGCGGGCGCTGTGGCTGGGGTTGAATCTGGTTACCGCCCTGGCCGCAGCCGGCGTGGTGGCCTGGTTCGAACCGGCAGTCGAGAAGGTGGCGTTGCTCGCCGTGCTGTTGCCGGTGGTGGCCAGCATGGGCGGGATTGCCGGCAGCCAGACGCTCACGCTGATGGTGCGGGGGCTCTCGCAGGGCCGGGTTCAGAACTCCAATGTGCGCTGGCTGTTCTTCAAGGAACTGGCGGTGGGACTGCTGAACGGGCTGGGCTGGGCCCTGATCGTGGCGCTGGTTACCTTCGGCGTGTTCCGCAACCTTGCAGTGGCCCTGATAGCCGCCGCGGCGATTGCGATCAACCTGCTGGCCGCAGCGGCGTCGGGGGTGCTTGTGCCGTTGGTCTTGCGCCGCATCGGAATCGACCCGGCGCTGGCAGGCGGTGTGGCGCTCACAACCATTACCGATGTCATCGGCTTTGCGGCCTTTCTTGGCCTGGCGAGCATGCTCCTGTTATAGCCCGCGCATGTCTCGTCGGACCAGACCACCCCCTTGCAAGCTCTTGCCTGACCTCATGTTGGCGCCGCTACCTGCAACGACAGCCTGTGGCGGGCTTGCCCCTTGCGGTTTGCGGACGACTCCCGGCGCGCCCGGAACGCCCATGCTCGCTCCGCCATGGGGCCCCGGTCAGGCTCGCGCGCGAACGCGCGAAACGCAGTCAGCCCAGGCCGTGATGCGGAGCTTTCCGGGCGTGATGGTCGTGCAGTTTTTCCTTGTGCCGGCGCACCTGACGGTCGAGTTTCTCCACCAGTTCGTCCACCGCTGCCCGCAGGTCGTGGCGCACGGCATCGGCATGCAGCCGACCCTGGCTGAGATGCACGGTGGCCTCGGCCTTGTAGTGCGATTTCTCCGCAGACAAGACGCAATGGATCTGCGTGACCCGGCTGAAGTGGCGTTGAATACGCTTGAACTTGTTGTTTGCGTATTCTCGCGTTCGGGGCGTAATCTCCAGGTGGTGTCCGCTCAAGTTAAGCTGCATTGTGCTCCTCCATTCGGTAACTGCGATATGTCATGTCCATGGCGCACGCCGCCTGCAGTTCCGTACCGCGAACGGCGTGGATTGAACTCTGGCGCCAGGGATATCCCGGGGGCTTGAGGGTGGGGGCGGTGCGGGTGGCGGCCGGGGTAATCCGGCGCAGCGACGGGCGTGTGCTGGTCTCCCGGAGGCTGCCGGGCAAGCATCTGGCAGGCGCCTGGGAATTTCCCGGCGGCAAGGTCCGGGCCGGGGAAGAGCCACGGCAGGCGCTGGACCGCGAGTTGTACGAGGAGCTTGGCGTTTCGGTCCGCCGGGCGTCGCGGACCATGAGCTACCAACAGGAATATCCGGATCGGACGGTCGAGCTGCATTTCTACCTGGTGCGGGAATACTCCGGCGCCCCGCAGGGGCGCGAAGGCCAGGAACTGGCCTGGGAGTTTCCGGAACGCCTCGGTGAGATGGGATTTTTGCCTGCCGACCGTCCGCTTGTGGACCTGCTGATTCAACAGACCGCCAGTTTGAAGAAGAAGTCGGATCGATAGAGTTCGCCCGCGTTGCCGCCGGAGGGCGTTTGCAGGAATCGCAGGTGGATCTTGCCGCTGTCCGAAGCGCCGCTGACTTGCGGGAAGCAGGGAGTTTCGCCCGGCACGCCGACCCGAACCATCCACAGCTCCTGATCGCCAGCGATGGATGCGGTAAAGCTCCCCTGGTTGGCCTCGCAATCACGGTACTCGCCCCGTTGACGCAGCATGTCCAGAAACTTCCGGTTAGCGCCCAGCAGCGGGCCGAAGGCCTCGGCCCAGCGCTGGAAATCCTTGCGACAGCGTTCCGCTCCCGAATGCAGCCACCACTGATACATCGGCAGATCAACCGCCATGGCCGCATCCGTGGTCGAATCGCGCTGCCGCAAGGCGCTGATCAACGGATCGAAGCGAAGGGTTCTGACCGCATTGGCGTTCAATTGCCCGAGTTCCTCGCGAAACTGTTCGAGTTCGTCCAGCACGGCTTGCAGGTTCTCCTGGCGGATGTCCTGCCGCGCCCGCAGGATTTCGTAGTTGCGCCGCAAGTGGTAAATCTGTTGCAGGAGGTGGGCGCGCAGATCCTCGCGAAATACCAGATCCAAAGCGCCGAGCACCGCATGGGCGGCAGTGCGGTTCAGTTCGGCGTTGCGATGCCCGAAGGCGAGTCTCAACTGCTGCTCGAGCACCTCCAGACGCAAGAACAGCCGCGCACTGTCCCGCAGGGGAAATTCGTACAGGGTGCCCGCACCCATGTGCGAGCCGGTGAGGTCATTCATACGAGGGGCATTTGCCGATTCGCCGCTTGACCCCCTATCTTAATTCCTCGAATTGCGAATTTCGCCGGCTCTTGCCATCTTTTCCCCAAGGTAGAACCGATGGAGCCTCTCGACCTGTGCGCGCAGCCGCTCGCGAGAGCCGTCATTGAGGATGACATCGTCGGCCAGGGCCCGGCGTTGCCGGCGGCTCGCCTGTGCTGCGATGATTGCGCGAGCCTGCCGGCTGGTCGCGCCATCACGCTTCCCGAGTCTTTGCATTTGCAGTTCCCTGGGCGCGTCGATAACCAGCACCCGGTCGATTCCCCCGGTAAAGCCGGTCTCCGCCAGCAGGGGGATGACCATGACCAGATAGCTTCCGGGCGTTGTTTCGGCGCGTTCCCAGGCCGCCTTCCGAATGAGCGGATGCAGGATGGCTTCGAGTCGCTTGCGCGCCAGGGGGTCGGCAAACGCCCGTTCGCGCATCCTGGCCCGGTCCAGCGATCCGTTCTCCGCGATCAGGCCCTCACCGAACTCCCGGGCGAGAACCGGCACGGCGGGCATGCCGGGAGCCGTCTGCTCCCGGGCGATTGCATCGGTATCCACCACCGCTGCCCCGAGTTCCTCCAGCCAGCCGGCCACCAGACTCTTGCCGCTGGCAATTCCGCCCGTAAGTCCCACCACAAACCGCCTGCTCATGTTCCGGCCCACCCCGGGAGCGCGCCGGCCAGGATCCCTGCGGACGCCGCCTGCGGCCCCAGGAAAAGCACAACCAGTCCGCCTGCCGCCAGAAACGGTCCAAAGGGGAGTTCGTCGCTGAAGCGGGCCCGACCCCGGAAGATCAGGGTCAGTCCCACAGCCAGTCCCGCGATGGCCGACATGCCCACAACCAGCGGCAGTCCGTCGATGCCGGTCCAGGCCCCCAGGGCCGCCACGAGCTTCAGGTCGCCCCCACCGAGCCCGTCGCGTTTGCGCAACACCCTCCAGGCGAGGTTGATGAGCCAAAGCGCCGCGTAGCCCGCGATAGCTCCGGCAACGGCCTGTCCGGGGCCGGGAAACGAAAGTTCGGGCAGCTTGGCCGCAACTGCCGATTTCGGGAGCAGGCTGTAGGCCAGGCCGGACCAGAGCAGACCGAGCGTCAAACGGTCCGGCAACAAGCCGTGCTCCAGGTCGATCAGCGCCAGCGTCACCAGGACAACGCATACCAGCAAGGCCGCCAGCGCGTCCGCGCCGGCGCCGAACACCTGCCAGCAGGCCAGCGCCAGCAGGCCGCATAGCGCTTCGCTGGCAGGGTAGCGCCAGTGTATGCGAGCGCCGCAACAGGCGCAGCGCCCCTTGAGGAGCACAAAGCTCAGCAAGGGAATGTTCCGCCCGAAGCCTATGGATGCCCGGCACCAAGGGCAGAATGAGCCCGGCCTGTCCAGCGCCAGACCGCGGGGCAGGCGATAGACCAGCATGCCGGCAAAGCTGCCGAGAACCAGCCCGATCAGCACCGCGCCGACGCCCGTCCAGGCGGGCAGGGGCTGCCTGAGGTTCAATGCCAAAAACAAGTCCATGCTTCGCTGGCTCCCACTCGAACCGTTGTCGTGTCAGGCCCTTAAGGATAATCCCGGCGCCGGTGGCCGTGCCGGGCGGCCGGGCGGCAGCGGGTCAAATCACCGAACCCATACCGAAGATCGGGAGATACATGGCCAGCACCAGAGTGCCGATCAGAACGCCCAGAACCGCCATGAGCAGCGGTTCCAGCAAGGCGCCCATGCGGTCGGCGGCGGATTGCAGTTCCTCGTCGTAGCGGTCGGCCAGATGCGCGCACATTTCCCCCAGTCGCCCGGTTTCTTCACCCACGCCCATCATCCGGGCCAGCGCGGGCGGCAGGGCCGCAAGGTAGGTCATGGCGCGCCGCAGGCCCTGTCCGGACGCCACCTCTTCGCGGGTCTGCCGGATGGCGGCTTCGTAGACGCGGTTGCCGCAGGCGCCAGCGGCGGCATCCAGCGCTTCGACAGCGGGCAGACCGGCTTCCAGCAATGTTGCCAGCGTACGCATGAACCGGGCCAGCGCGGCGCGTGCGAACAGTGTTCCCAGGACAGGCAGACGCAGCTTGAGCCGATCCTCGAGGTAACGCGCCTTGCGCACGCGCCCCCGCACCCAGCCCAGCGCGCCCGATCCTGCGGCTGCCGCGGCCGCCCAAACAAGACCACTCTCGCGCAGGCCGCCAGAAATTTCAACGATGATGCGCGTCAATGGAGGAAGATCAGCGCCATAGCCGGCAAACATGCGCTCGAACTCCGGCACCACATACACCAGCATGAGACCCACCACGACGGCTGCAATGGCCAGCACTGCGAGGGGATAACTCAAGGCCGACGAGATTTTCCTGCGAATGCTTTCCCGCCGCTCCAGCCAGACCGCCAGACTGGCGAGCAACTCGGGCAGCCGCCCGGAGGCTTCGCCGGCGGCAACGAGGCTGACGTGCAAGCTGTCGAAATGTTTGCGATGTCGCTTCATGGCCTCGCTCAGCGCGCTCCCGGCGGTTACATCGCGGGACAGCGCTTCCAGAAGATCCTGCATTTGCGCCAGATTCTGGCTTTCGGCGGTGATCTCCAGCGCCTGGACCACCGGCAGTCCGGCCTCCAGCACGGTTGCGAGTTCCCGCACCATGAAGGCGATGTCCGCCGGCTTGATGGCGCGGCGTTGGCTGCGCCCGAGGCGTCTGGTTCGCACGGCCAGCGGGGTGATCCCGTCGCGCTGCAGGGCGGCGCGCAGTTTCGCGGCGCTGCTTGCGCGACGCACGCCCTTCAGCAGTCGTCCGTCCCGCGCGCGTCCCTCCCATTGGTAGCCCTTCAGGGCCATGTCAGCGTTCCGCCGGGCCTGTGGGCGGAGCGGACCAGCCGGTTGCCGTAACCCGGTTGACCTCCTCCAGGCTGGTGACGCCCTGGCGCACCTTTTCCCAGCCGGATGCGCGCAGCCCCGCGATTTTCTCCTGCTCGGCCCGGGTCTCGATTTCCGAAGCCGGCGCGCCATTCAGGATCAGTCCGCGTTGCGCGGCGGAAATGGGCATGACCTGAAACAGCCCGACCCGCCCGCGATAGCCGTCGGCGCAGTGATGGCAAGTGGCGGAGAGCCCGGGGCGGTAAAGCTGCATTCCGCGGGAAAGCGCCTCCGGATCCATGCCCTGTTCGCGAACAAGCGAGGCTTCGGGAGCGTAGGCCTTGCGACACTCCATGCACAGGCGCCGCGCCAACCGTTGGGCCACGATAAGGCGCACGGACGCGGCGGCGTAGGGCGGCACATCAAGGTCGCGCAGGCGAGCCAGGGTGGCGGGCGCGTCCTCCGTGTGCAGGGTGGACAAGACGAGATGGCCGGTCTGGGCGGCCCGTGTGGCAATGGCGGCCGTTTCAGCGTCGCGAATCTCGCCCACCATGATCACGTCGGGATCCTGGCGCAGAAACGCTCGCAAGGTGCTGGCGAAGGTCAGCCCTGCCGCGCGGTTGACGTTTACCTGATTGATGCCGGAGAGCTGAATTTCGCACGGGTCCTCCACCGCGCTGATGTTGCGCTCCAGCACGTTCAAGCGGGACAGCGCCGCATACAGCGTCACGGTCTTGCCGCTTCCGGTGGGGCCGGTGACCAGGATCATCCCCTGCGGCTGCGCCAGGGCAGACGAGAAGTCGCGCTGCTGGCGCGGGTTCATTCCCAGTTCATCGAGTCCGGGCAGCGCAGCGCCGGAGTCGAGAATGCGCACCACCACTTTTTCCCCATGCAGCGTCGGGAGCGTGTTCATGCGCAAATCGACCTTGCGCCGGTCCGAAAGTCGCAGGCGCAGCCTGCCGTCCTGGGGCGCCCGCCGTTCGGCGATGTCCAATCGGGCCAGCACCTTGAGTCGGGCGCAGACTTTCGCCGCCAGACCGGCTGGCGGCTTTGCCGCGACCCGAAGCAATCCGTCGATGCGCAATCGAACCCGATAGCTGCTCTCGTACGGCTCGAAGTGGACATCGGAGGCGCCCTGCCGGATGGCGCTCAGCAGGATGCTGCTGACGAAGCGCACCACCGGCGCTTCCTGCACCGACGAAACGATGGCCGTGTCCTCTTCCTGGGCCGGTTCGCCCTCGAACTCCAGCGCCGGCAGTTCTTCTTCCAGCAGCGCGTCCTCCGGCAGTCCCGTGCCCGCCGATTGCAGGCGCGCCGCCAGCTTGTGGTGCTCCACCACCACGGCGCGCGGCTCCAGGCCGGTGCGCTGTCGCACCTCGTCGAGGGCCGTGATCTGTGCGGGGTCGGCCAGAC
This sequence comes from Gammaproteobacteria bacterium, assembly GCA_965115835.1. Classification (GTDB taxonomy): domain Bacteria; phylum Pseudomonadota; class Gammaproteobacteria; order Steroidobacterales; family Foliamicaceae; genus Foliamicus. The sequence goes on along the minus strand of OZ220471.1, from coordinate 208,694 downwards.
CCAGGGTAAGCCGGCGTTCATCGACCGCCAGGGGGAGCAGGCGGCGGGAAGCGAAGAATTCGGGATCCAGCCCGGCAGGGGCGGGATGCAGGTCGGCGAGCCGGTCCAGATCGAGCAAGGGCAAGCCGAATTCGCTGGAAACCGCTCCCGCCAACCGTGCCGGATCGGTTTCCCCAAGCCCCGCCAACCACGCAACCAGACTGCCGCCCGACGCCTCCAGCTCCCGATGCGCCTGAGCCAACCCCTGTTCGCTGACCACGCCTTCCGACAGCAGTCGGCGGATCAGCGGGTTTGCCGGGGCGCCGGAATCCATTGCCCGTTCCGTTTCCCCTCTCCGGGCGCTTACGAGCGGCAGATTTGGGGGAGGTAGGCGTTTTCCAGATCGGTGGCGGCTTTTTCCTCGCCGAGTGCTTCGCCGTCCGGCGCCGGCGCGTTTCCGCAGCGCCAGATCAGTGTGGCCTTGTCCTCCGCAAGGTAAGGGGTCATGTACAGCATCTTGTTGGCGATGAGCCGGTTGGCGTCGTTCCCGAACGTGATCACCACTTCGCTGTCGATGATGTCCACCGACGCGACATAGCGCCCCTGCGTATCGGCGCCGTTGGCGCTCAAGCCCGCTGCGGTGCGGTTCGCCGGTCCCGCGCCGGTGCTCATATAGGTTTCGGTAACCGCATTGCGCGTCTGTACGGACAAGGTAACGCCTTCCTGAACCTGGGCGCGCACGGTGTAGTCCTGATAAGCCGGAATGGCCAGCGCCGCCAGGATACCGATGACCGCAATCACGATCATCAACTCCACCAGGGTAAATCCTTGTGACCTCTTCAGCATGGCATCCAGCCTCGGTGCGCGGAACGTGGCCAGAATAAGTGGGACGCCCGGTGATGCGCAAGCCGAAAGTACGCGCGTTTGCCGGCAAATCCACTGTGCCCGCGGCGGCAAGAAGCGCCAGGGCATGGCGCCATCGCGCCCCGGCGCCGGAGGCAACGGCCATCTCCCGGCCAGGACCCGTCCCGAAGTGCGGGAAGGCGGTTTGGCATGCAGGGCATCGCGCCCGAGGCTGGCCCGCGCGACCCGGCGCTGCCCGAACAGACGCCGGGCGCGACTGGTCCGGGCCCAAGCGCATGCAGGATTGCGCCGCGCAGATGGCGGGGCGCACATTGCCGCCGTACGCAACGCCGACTCAGCGGGTTTCGACGATCAGAAGATGCCGGCCCGGTCGTTCGCTTCGGGGCAGGAGGCGACTGATACGGCGGTCCAGTGTCGCCAGACAGCCCGAGCGCGTCCGTGCAAGGCACAACAGGTAGGCATCGGTTACCTGACGATGGCCATTGATCCGAATGCCGGTCGAGAACGCGGCAGACGCGCAATTTACGCCATCGGACCAGAATTGGTGGCCGCCCACGGCGGTCATGTCCTGCAACAGGGAAAGCGCCTCGACCGGCGGAACCGCGTCCGAAGTGAACGCGGGGTTGGAAGACAGCCGGACAAATCCGAGCTGCGTCACCGGACAGGTAGCCCAGTTCGACGAGCCCTCTCGTTCGAACCATGCGTGCGCGGAATCGTGATGGACATGCGACGGCCATGCCAGGGCGAGCAGGAGATTGAGATCGAGCAGGAAGGTCAAGGCTCGGCTTCGTACCGCTTGATACGATCAAGGGTCAAGGCAGTGCCGCCGCGAGAAACAGCGAACACGGGAAATCCCTTGCGCTTGCGCAGACCCGCCCGTGCAGGCCGCAACCCCCGTCGCGCCAACTGGGACAGCACTGTGCCCACCGAAACATTGCGTTCTCCCGCGATCGATTTGGCTGCCTCGAGAATTTCATCGTCAATGTTCAGCGTCGTTCTCATGCGCGCAAGAATACTGCAATCACATCATGATGTCGAGATGTTTCGATGCGCTCCGGTCAGCGAGCAGCAGATAGTGAGTAGCCGGCTTGAATTGTCCTGCGCCGGATCGAAGGCCCCCAACTCGGCTCGCACATCCCGCGTGACCAGAAGGTCGCCCGCCGTACGGGCTTGCGCGCCCTGGCGTTATTGATTCAGAATGCCCGCATGAACCTGCACGAGTACCAGGCCAAGGCGCTGCTGGCGCGCTACGGCGTGGCGACCGCGCCCGGCTCGGTCGCGGATTCTCCCGGCGCCGCCGAGCAGGCCGCCGTCGATCTGGGCGGACAGCGCTGGGTGGTCAAGGCGCAGGTGCATGCGGGCGGTCGCGGAAAGGGCGGCGGGGTGGTGCTCTGCGATTCTCCCCGGGCGGTGCGGGCAGCCGCCGAAGATCTGCTGGGCAGGCGGCTGGTGACGCCGCAGACCGGCCCGGACGGCTTGCCGGTGGGGCGGGTGTATGTCGAGCAGGCGAGCGACATTGCCCGCGAGTTGTACTTGGCCGTGCTGATAGACCGGGCCGCCGAATCCGTATGTCTTGTCGGCTCTGCGGCCGGCGGAATGGACATCGAAGAAGTGGCCCTCGTTACGCCGGAGAAGGTCGCGCGGATCAAGGTGCATGCCGCGCTGGGGGTCTTGCCATATGTGGGACGGCGGCTTTCCGCCGTTTTCGGCCTGCGGGGCGAGGCGGCGGCGAAAATGCAGACGCTGGCCGCCGCCTTGTACCGCGCATTTGTCGAGTGTGACGCGAGTCTGGTGGAAATCAATCCGCTGGCGGTAACCCGGGACGGCGAACTTCTGGCCCTGGACGCCAAAATTGCGCTCGAGGACAACGCCCTGTTTCGACAGCCGGAACTGGGCGCGCAGCGCGATGCGGCGCAGGACGACGAACTGGAGCGGCGCGCCGCGGAAGCGGGCTTGAGTTACGTCTCGCTGAATGGTGCGATTGCCTGCATGGTCAACGGCGCCGGATTGGCCATGGCGACCATGGACCTGATCAAGCTGCAAGGCGGTGAGCCGGCGAACTTTCTCGATGTGGGCGGGGCCGCGGATGCGGCGCGGGTCGCGGCGGGCTTCCGGCTGATTCTCTCCAATCCTGACGCGCGCGCCATCCTGGTGAACATATTCGGCGGGATCGTGCGCTGCGACGTGATTGCCGAGGGCATTGCGCAGGCGGTGCGAGAAACACGCATGAACCTGCCGGTGATCGCCCGTCTGGAAGGAACGAACGCCGAAAGGGCGCGCGCCATGCTCGATGCGAGCGAACTGACCGTGACCGCGGCGCCCGATCTGGCCGAGGCGGCGCGTATCGCGGTGAAGGCGGCGGCATGAGCATTCTCGTGAACGCCTCCACACGCGTGATCTGCCAGGGCCTGACCGGCCGGCAGGGCCGCTTCCACGCCGAGCAATGCCTCCGGTACGGCGCCCGGATTCTTGCCGGGGTTACTCCGGGACGGGGCGGCCAGGAATGTCTTGGCCTGCCGGTATACGACACCGTGGCGGAGGCGGTGCAAGCCACCGGCGCCGACACGAGCCTGATGTTTGTGCCCGCGCCTGCGGCGGCGGACGCCATCATGGCCGCCGCCGACGCCGGCCTGCGTCTGGTGGTTTGCATTACCGAGGGCGTGCCGGTCCTCGACATGGTTCGGGTCAAGGCGGCGCTTGCGTCCTGCGATTGCCTCCTGATCGGCCCGAATTGCCCGGGAGTCATCACGCCGGGCGAATGCAAGCTGGGGATCATGCCCGGCCTTATCCACCAGCCCGGGCGGATCGGCGTCATTTCCCGTTCGGGAACGCTCACCTACGAGGTGGTGCACCAGACTACCGCCTGTGGTCTCGGGCAGACCACTTGCGTGGGAATCGGTGGCGATCCGGTGCGCGGCCTCGGTTTCGAGGACTGCCTGGAGATGTTCGAGCGCGATCAGGCTACCGAGGGTATTGTCATGGTGGGTGAAATCGGCGGGACGGACGAAGAAAACGCGGCAGAGTACATTCGCAGCGAAGTCACCAAGCCGGTGGTGGCATACATCGCCGGGGTGACGGCGCCGCCGGGCAAGCGCATGGGGCACGCCGGCGCCATCGTGGCCGGCGGTCAGGGCACGGCGCAAGCCAAGTACGAAGCGCTCGAGGCGGCCGGCGTTACTGTGGCGCGGTCGCCTGCGGAAATAGGGGCGACGATGGCGCGGGCGCTTTCCTGACAGCCTCACGCTGCGGGGCGATTTTCGAGCGGAGAGCAGAGGGGATTGGCCGCGCTGAAGTCAGGCCTTGCTTTTTTCGTCTCGAAGTCGAGACTCAGCCCTCAAGCCGGGACAGGTTCGCGATGCTGTCCCGCGAGAGGTTTCTACGGGGCAGACTCCTGGCCGGTCATGGCGACGGCCATGGAGCCGCAGCTATCGGCCTCCAGGATTTCGATCCAGTAGCCATCGGGGTCCTTGATGAAGGCCAGACCCTTCATCTTGCCGTCGTCCGGGCGCTTGACGAACTCCACGCCCAGTTCCCCGAAGCGCTTGCAGGCCGCGTAGACATCCGGCACCGACAGGCCGATATGCCCGAAACCGCGAGGCTCGGCGTTGCCGTCGTGGTAGCCCGGGAACCCCTCGTCGGTCTCGGTGCCCCAGTTGTGCGTCAGCTCGATCATCGCTTTCTGCCGGAAGGCGTAGGCGGCGCGCAACCCGGGGTCGTCCGGAATGGGCTCGTCCTGCTCCGTGACGTAACCCACGAAGTACAGCGAGAACTCCATTTCCGGGAATCGCAATTCCTTGACCAGCGTCATTCCCAGCACCCGGGTATAGAAGTCCAGCGACCGATGCGGATCCTTGATCCGCAGCATCGTCTGGTTCATCACATAGCCCCTCGTCTCGGGAACCGATACGACCTTTCCCTCGCGAACAGCGGATTGACTGGACATGTGTCCTCCCTTGACTCTCGATCAACACCCGGCCCGCGCGATGAAAACCGTCGGGCGCAATGGGTCAAGGGTGCCGGCAACAGGCTTGAAGGTCAAGGCGTTGTACCGGCTTGCCAGTACCATTCCCGAAAAAAGCGGGGCGGACCAACCGTCCGCCCCGCTGCAGCGCAAGTTGCCGCCCTTCGGGTCAAGCGATGTCGATGTTGTCGTCGAGGAGCGACACGAAGCTTTCCAGCAAGTCCACCTCAAGCGCCAGATCGCGAAGGTCGCCAACAGGGCCCATGCCGTTATCCGGAGGTACAACCGGCCCGTCATCGTCGGTATCGTCGGAGTCGTCCTTCAAACCCGGTACCGTGGGATCCGGCGTGCCCGGCGTGGCGGGCGCCGCCGAATCGGCAGCCGTGTCCGCATTCATCACCTTCACCGAGAACACGCCCTTGGTACTCAACTGACGACCCGCCGTGCCCGTCATGTTGTCCGTGGCCGTCACCGTGATCGACAGCGTGATGCTGTCGCCCGTGTCCGTGGCGCTCTTCAACTTCTCGAAGTCGAAGGTCGCGCCCTTCTTCAGCCACAACTCCCAGGTGCTGCCATCGCTATCGTCCGAAGCCCTGATCTCGAACTGATCCGCGCCCTTGCCCGACAGCTTGATCTCGTGGGTTCCGAAACGGTTCGTCTTGGCGTTCTGGTCGATAACATCCAGATCGGCCACCTTGCGGGCAGCCTGCGACTCGTCGTCCGTGAACGTCAACATGTCGGGGTTGCTGTCGGCGTCGTCCGGCTTGTTGGTGTTGTCCGGAACCAGCAGCGCCGTGGCCGTGCCGGAAGCCGGAAGATCGGCCTTGGAGCCAACATTCGTGCCGTTGTGGACAGACTGCAGCTTGATGGCCGTGGGCGCCGCGTTGACATGCACTTCGATGGTAGCTTGAGCATAGGTAGAAGCAGTGTTGTGCTTGGTGTACGGGTCAGCGGCCCGAACAATAATGTTGAACCAATTGCCCGCCGCATCCGTAGTATCGCCCGCAGAGTCGATATTCGACGGGTCGTTGTTGGCGAAAAAGTCGATGGAGTCCCTGTGCTGATTCACCCAGACCATTACGTTTTCCGTGCGGTTGTCGCCGCTGCCATTCCAGCGCTCCCACACCTCGAACCCCAGACTGAGATTTTGCATATCAGGACGCTCGCCTTGCACATCCCGGATTTGAAAGTACAGCTCGTCGCCGTCCGGGTCATGGAAGATGTTCGACAATATATCCGTGTCCCTGTGGATTGCGGCCGGCTGAATGCCTCCGGCCGTCACCGGCGGCGTCTCGACATAAATCGCATGCGTGCCGCTCGCCGCCTCGGGAGGACTGTTGCGCACGGCGCCGGCAACCAGATCGACCTCCTCGGAATACTCCAGCCACGTCACAAAAAGGGATTCGTCCACACCGGTGGATGAATCGTCGCTCTGGCCCCGGTACGTCACCTTGGCCCGCACCTTCACCTGACCCACATGCGCGCCGACAATCGCCCTGGTCAGCGTCAGGGTATGGCCGGTCTCGCCAGCAATATCCACATAACCCCCCCTGCCGTCGCTCACCTGCCACTGGACTTCGGCAATGGCCTCGCGCCAATCCAGCAGCTTCACGCGCAGGGTGTCGCCCTCGGTGGGCGAGTCGGGCCCCAGCACATCCGTATCGTCGTCGCCGGGATACGGATCGGTCATGTCGCCCAGCCGGATCGTCCCGCTCTCCGTGCGGGGCAGATCGGTACCCGTAAGGACCGCGCGGTAGTACAGACCGCCGCCGTTGCCGGCCTCGCCCTCGTCGTTCGTTACCTCGAACTCCGCATCGCCCTTGCCGCTGGAAAGCGTCACCGTCTTGCGGGCAACGGTGATCCAGCCGCCCGTGCCGCTCTCGGAGGCCTGAAGCACAACCGTGGCCGATGTGGCCGTTGTGCCCGAGGCCGCCACCCCAACATTCAGGACATCTTCGGTGCTGCTCTTCGCCTTCGTCGTCAGGTCCAGATCGACAACCACCGGGCCGTCGCCGCCATTCGCCTTGAGGACGCCCGTTTGCGTTGCAAAGTACCTGCTTGACTCCACCTTCAGGGTAACCGGGTTGACTTCGATGTAACGGGCAAAGACGACGATGTTCCTCAAATGGTTCGGGGCCGAAGAAAATTCGTTCACCCCGTCTCCGTCGTAGTCCAACTGATAAGGAAACTCCCCGTCACGGATTCGTATCGAAAAAAAACTGCCGCCGCCACCCGACGTCAGCGCCGCGTTTATATCCGCCGCATTCCAGGAGCGCCATCCGTCGAACCGCTCGTGGGGCGCCCTGGTGGCCCACATGTAATAAAGCACCGCCACCGGCTCCTCGCCGCCTGCCAAATCCGGGTCATGGCTGAGGTCGACCTTGAAGGTCAGTTCGGCCGGGCCGGGAACGTTGGGGTCATCGCCCCCGATGCTTATAACCGGTTTGCTGGCAGCTGGCGTGAAGCCCACGTTGGCGTCCTTGACATCAATGCTCACAACCTCGGTTTGAGCGTTGCCATCGTCGTCGCGAGCCGTCAGCGTGAAGCGCGCAAGAGCCTTGCCCGCCCGGGTGTTGTCGCCGTCCTCACCGTCCGTGCGGTCAACCACCAGCACCACAACACGGTCGCCGTCGCGCACCCCGCTGGGACGATCATCCGAAGTCACATCGCTGCGCCGATCCTCTATGTCCTCCCATTCGTCCGGACCATACACAGTCACCCACGAAGGAAGACCCGCACGACCCCCAACCTCGAACCGAAGATCGTCAATGTCGCTGTCTGCGTCGCTCCAAACATCCTCCAGAGGAATCACTATCACCAGCTTGGAAGTCTCCGACTGGTTCACCGTCAGTGTCGTGGTGCGAAGAGCGGCGCTGCGAGATTTCGACGAATGACTGATATCGGTGTGATCGAACATCGGCTTGGCGTCCGCCGCATCGTCAATGTCAATGGTGATCTCGCGGTCGTCCTCCTCGCGACCCTGCTCGTCGGCCAGACCCTTGCCGTCCTTCACCTTGATCGTCAGATCCACCTCCTCCGTCACCTCGAAGTCAATCGGCTCAATCGGAGTCGCCAACTTCTTGCCCGTCGCATCCACCGACAACTCGGCAGCCGACTTGGTCCAGATCTCATACTGAACCGTGGCCGGATCGTTGTCCTCGTCCCCTATCATCACCAGCTTGAAGCGATTCGCGTAATCCCCCGTCATCGTCACCTCAAGCACCCCATACGGATGCGGAGCAATCTCCAGATCCTTGTCGCGGATCGTGAACTCGGCCACCTTCCGCGATCCCGTACCTTCCGTGTAGTCATACTCGATCACGTCGCGGATGTCCGGACGATCGTTGTCGCGGTCGTTGCTGTCGGAAATCGCTACCGCAATCCGGAACGTGCTGCGCGCCGAATTGCCCGTCGGGTCGGTCGCAATCACCGTCACCTCATACACGCCCGCCTCCGCAAGCATGTTCGCCTTGTTGGTGAAACGCCCCTTGCTGTCAATCTGAAGCCATGACGGCGAATCGTCCGAAAGGGAAAAAGTCAGCGTGTCGCCGTCCTCGTCCACAAACGCAGGCATCTTGTCGAGACCGTCAAGACGCAGCCGAAAACTCAGCCAGTCGCCCTCGCGAACATCCTCCTCGTCCAGATCCTCGTCCAACGTAACCCACCAGTTGCCTATCTTGCCGGCAACCGGACCGTCGCCCGCGTCCACATCCCGGACGTTGATCGTGACGGTCGTCGATACCGATGCCTCCTCGCCCGCCATCGCCTCGTCGCCAACCGCCATGTCCGTGGCCGTGATCCGCAAGGCAATCCGCGAAGCGTCCTCATGGTTCAGCGATACGCCGTCCTTGAGTCTCAACTGACCGTCCACAACCTCGAAACGATCGTCCGACTTGCCGCCAACCATGAACGTGAACTTGTGCTGACCGTGCGGGTGACGGGGATCGTCCGCGTCCGTCACCACAATCGCGCCCAGCAACGCGCCCGCCACGTTCTCGTCCACCGTAACGCTGCTGGTGCGGATCACGACGCCACTCGATTGCTCCACGCTCAGATAGATCGAGGTGGGCGCCGAGTTGCGGGCGTCAACCACCACATCCAGGGCCGCGCTACCCTCCAGACCGTCACCGTCGGCAGCCACTATCGAAACCCGCGCCGACAGGTCGCGACCCGCCGGAGGCGTACCCGACAAGACGCCCATCACGGTACGATCCGCGCCCGTGCCCGTGAGAGTCACCGAAAAGTTCAGCCACTCCGGCGCATTGCCCGAAAGCATGAAACTCATCTCGTCGCCGTCGGGATCCGTAAACAACGACTTCAGGTCCACCTCCATGCGACCCTCGCGACCCGCAACCAAGGCAAACGGCTCAAGACCCGCGCCGCGCACCATCGGCGCCTCGTTCACGTCCTCAACCATCACGCGCACCATAGCGCTCGCCTCGTGCTCGCCGTCGCTGGCCATCACCGTCAACTCGTGAACACGCATCGACGACTCGTAGTTCTCGCCCATCCCCACATAGTGGAGCGCGCCCGTAGACGCATCGATCATGAACTTGCCGTCCTCGTTGCCCCCCGTGATCGAGTAGGTGAGCGAGTCGCCGTCGGCGTCCGTCGCCATCACCATACCCACCATCACCGCCGTCTCGCTGCCGTCAGCGTTCTCCTGCAAACCGAAACTGTACGAGCTCATGTCCTCGCCGAACACGAACATCGGCATGCTGTCGTTCACGTCCATCACCGAAATCGTCACCATGACTTCGGAACTCTCGCTGCCGTCGCTGGCCATCACCGTCAACTCGTAACTGCTCATGTCCGACTCGCGGTCTTCGCCCATCCCAACATAGTGGATCGCGCCCGTAGACGAATCGATCATGAACTTGCCGTCTTCGTTGCCCCCCGTAATCGAGTAGGTAACCGGATCGCCTTCGTCCGGATCCGCAGCCGACACCGTCCCCACCATCACCGCCGTCTCGCTGCCGTCGGCGTTCTCCATCAAATCGAACGAGTAACTCGACTGACCGAACATCGGCGCCTCGTTGACGTTCAGAACCATCACCTCCACCGTCGCATCGGCAGAAGCGCCACGGTTGTCGGTAACCCGAACCGTCAGCGTATACGCAGGACCCATCGACTGCGCACGGTAGTCCTCGCCCGTGCCCACATAGGTGAGCGCGCCCGTGGCCGAATCGATCATGAAATTGCCCGACTCGTTGCCCCCCGTAATGGAAAACATGTGCGTGTCGGACGAGTCCTGGTCGGTGGCCGACACCATCCCCAGCATCACCGCCGTCTCGCTGCCGTCGGCGTTCTCATGCAGATCGAACGAATAACTCGACTGCGCAAACACCGGCGCATCGTTGCCGTCGGTAACCATCACCTCCACCGTCGTCATCGCCGTGTTGCCAGCGCTGTCGGTAAAGGTCACCGTCACCATCACCGAACTGCCGTCCACCTCGTAGTCGAGACTCGCGCCCGACTTCAACGCCAGCCACAAACTATCCTCGGAATCCACAATCACCTCGAAGCGATCATCGCTCAACGTGATGGCGTCCCTGCCCATCGAACCCATCAGAAGATCCTCGTCCGCCTCGTCCGGATCCATCACCTCGAACTTCACCAGCGGCGGAAGCTGCGAACCCATCATGTTCTCCATCACAGTCAAACTCGACAGCGCGCCCGCATCGCCCGGAACCCGCTCGCCCTCCATCACCGAAAGCGAAGGACTCTCGTTGACATCCGTAATGCTCACGCTCACCGTGTGCTCGGCCGAAGCGCCCGCGCCGCTGGCCGTGATCGTCACCTCGATCGGCGAACCGTCCCAGGCCTCGAAGTCGAAACTCTCACCCGCCTTGAGCTTGAGCTGGCCGCCCACAACCTCGAAACGATCGTCGTCCACCGTCACCGAAGTGGCGTTCTCCGTGGCCACCGAAGTCACCTCGGCGCCATCGGCATTCTCCGCCACCGAAGCCTCGTCCGCCGCCGTGATCGTCGCCGCCGCCGGAGGGGGCGGCGGAGGAGGCGGAGGCGGAGTGGGCCTTTGCGAACCGCCGCCACCGCAGGCGTCCAGCGCCAGCGCCAACACCGGAATCATGAAAAGATCCGCGCGCGACGGATGCTCGCGGCGACGACGCAGCGCCTTCTCCAAACGAGCCTGCAAAAGCTGTGCTACTGGTGACTTGAACATGAGGCTGCCTCCTCGAAAAAAATAATTCCCCGGTTCTCGAGTGTCGGCACACAACCTGCCGGCCCCATTACTGGCGCTCTGGCTTGAAGGTTTTGCATCACCTGTCTTCATTACTGCTTGCCCCGAGAAAGCTCCGAAGATGTATATGCTACCCCCCCCCCCCCCCACTTTTCAACGGTTGTAGATGACCAACCAGCAATTCCCGCCAAGCGTGACAATGCTCGAAAATCAGCTTCGGGCCACCGCCTCAATGGTCACAAGCCTGGGTATTCGGCCCCAAACGAACGACTCCGCATCGTTAGCAGGAATTGCTGGATGACCAAACGCTGGCCTGATGTTCAGTACCCGGTAAAAACCAATTTCCTGCCAACAGCCTGAAAACGACTTCGAAACAGCCCTGACGGGCTTGCGGGAATTCATGGAACCCCTGCAATGGAGCCGGGCTTCAATAACGGAGCACAGGTTGTGCGGGTTGAAGGAGATTTGTGGAGCCGATGGGATTCGAACCCACGACCTTCGCATTGCGAACGCGACGCTCTCCCAACTGAGCTACGGCCCCATGGCGGCACGGGTCACGAGACGAACCTGTGCCACGGCGAATTTTATCCTGCCTTGCGGCGGCTCATGCGGCAGGCACGCCGGATACCTCGCCGGACAAGGACTACCGGCTCTCCCTCCCGGAACCGCGGGGGCATGAGGACCATCCTGCGCCCGGGATCAGCGGTCAAGGCCGCCCACGCAGAGATACTTGATGTCCATGTAGGCGTCCATGCCGTAACGGGAGCCCTCGCGACCCCAACCGCTGGATTTCACCCCGCCGAAGGGCGCCATTTCGCTGGAGATGACGCTCTCGTTCATGCCCACCATTCCGTACTCCAGCGCCTCGGCCACGCGCCATATCCGGCCGATGTCGCGGCTGTAGACATAGGCGCACAATCCGGCTTCCGTGTCATTGGCCAGGGCTATGGCCTCGGCCTCGTCGCCGAACGGCGTGAGGGCAGCGACCGGACCGAATATCTCCTGACGGAAGACCGGCATGGCCGGCGTGACATCCCTCAGCACGGTGTGCGGGTAGAAGCAGCCGCCAAGCTCGGAAGGCTTGCCGCCCATGACGCATTCCGCACCGGCACGGATCGAGTCTTCGACCAGTCGGGACACCTTCTCGACCGCGTCGTTGTTGATCAGCGGCCCCTGCGTCACCCCCTTGTCGGCGCCATTGCCCAGCACCAGCTTCGAGGAGGCAGCCACCAGCCGCGCGCAGAACTCCTCGTAGACGCTGTCCTGGACCAGGAAACGGTTGGCGCACACGCAGGTCTGGCCGCTGTTGCGGTATTTAGAAAGCAACGCTCCGGTTATCGCCGCGTCCAGTTCGGCGTCGTCGAACACGATGAACGGCGCATTGCCTCCCAGTTCCATGGTGGTGCGCTTGAGCGTCGCAGCGCATTGCGCTTCCAGCAGTCTTCCCACTTCCGTGCTGCCGGTGAAGCTGAGCTTGCGCACCAACGGATTCCCGGTCAATTCCGCGCCGATCTCTTCGGGATTGCCCACCACTACATTGAAGCTGCCGGCCGGAAGCCCGGCCCGCTGCGCCAGTTCCGCCATCGCCAGCGCAGACAGCGGCGTGTCCTCGGCCGGCTTGAGCACGACCGTACAGCCGGCAGCCAGCGCCGGGGCAACCTTGCGCGCGATCATGGCGTTGGGAAAGTTCCAGGGGGTGATCGCCGCCACCACCCCCAGCGGTTGACGGATGCAGATGGCGCGGGTATGCGGCGTTGCCCCGGAAAAAACGTCGCCGTCGGCGCGTTTGGCCTGTTCGGAGAACCATTCCAGAAAGGAGGCGCCGTAGTGGATTTCGCCGAGGCTCTCCGGCAGCGTCTTGCCTTGCTCGGCGGTCAGCAATGCGGCCAGATCCCCGGCGGCCTTGTCGGTCAACTCGTACCAGCGCCGCAGCACCCTGGAGCGTTCCCTGGCGGCGGTGCGGCTCCATTCCCCGAACGCGTGGTGAGCCGCTTCAATGGCGCGCCGTGCGTCACTCGCATCGGCCATGCTCACCCGGGCGACGAGCGCGCCGGTGGCCGGATTCCGCACCGGCAGCAAACTGCCCTTGCTCCCCGGATCCCAGGCGCCGTCGATACAGGATCGCGTTTTCAGCAGCATTCGATCCTGGAGCGCAGGTATCTGTTGCGGATCAGGCATGACGGAGACTGCGTACTTTTGCTCTTGCCCTGGGCAATGTCGCATATTGCAAGCTGACGCATTCTAACCCGGATTATTCATGTACGGGCAGGAAAAAATCTTTGGTTCTGAAAAAATATCCTTTTTTTACAATTGCTTGGAAAGGATGGAGAGTTGCGAAGGCGCGGCGGCGCCCGCCGGCGTCCTGCCCTGATCCGGTTTTGCCATCTTGTTTGATGCGCAGGCAACCGGCCCGGGGTTGCGTTCGCCCCGAATCCGACATGGGTTAAACGATCTCCCGAACCCTCCGACAACAGCCGGAACAGGAAGTCCGGGCTCGGTCAATCAGCAGGGTTTCGGAAAAAAAGACATTTCGCTTTACGCAAAGACCTTAAAATCCGCACTCGTGAACAGGTCGGGATCGCCAGCCCGCCTGTTCTCCGCCACAAGCGCCGCGGCAGTGGGACGGCGCGGGCAACCAGGGAGAAATTCGACTGATGATGCAACAAAAGGCTTTTTTCGCGGCCCTGGAGGCCGCCCGCCAACCCCAGCACGGCGGCGGACATCCGTTCAGCCGGAGCTGGGCGCAGGGCGGGCTTTCCCGCGAGCAGCTCGGGCGCTGGGCGATTCAGCACTACTACTACATCGCGGCGGTACCGCAGCAGTTCGCCGCACTCTATGCGCGCCTGCCGGATCTCGACGCGCGCCAGCACCTGCTGGAGAACCTGCTGGGCGAGGAAATGCCCGACACGCCCGAAAAGCGCCACCCGGATCTCCTGATCAAGTTCGCCGGAGCCTGCGGCCTTTCGCGGGCCGAGGTCGCCAGCGCCGACTTGCGCGGCGAAGTACTTCCCGCCACGCGGGCGATGCGGGCGTGGGTCTGGGAGCTGGCCAGCATCCGCCACCTGGCGGAAGCCTCGGCCGGCATCATGGTGGCGCTGGAGGGCCAGCTACCGACGCTGTACCCGGCTTATGTCGGGGCGATGCGCAAGATGGGCTTCAGCGAGGACGACATGGAGTTCTTTCATGTGCATATCGAGGGCGATACGGAGCACGCTCATGTGGGGCTGGAGCTGACAGCGCGCTATGCGACCAGCGAGGCGCTGCAGGAGCGTGCGATTGCAACGGTTCGGGCATCGGCTTCCTTGCGGTGGAACATGCTGGATGGGATTCACGCCGCGCTCGCGGCGCCGCAAGCCGCTTGACTCCTTACCCTGATTCAGCGTCGCGGCGCGCCTTGAGCTTCCTTGTCGCTTGCGCGCAAGGTCAGGTCAACCATTCATGACGCTTGATCCCACCCTTCCTGGCCCCGGACACTCCCCGCAGGCGCGAACAGCACAGCGTGTCAGGAACCCCCGACATTGCACAAGGCTTGCTGGCGTACAGGAGTCTGGCGGTGAGTAGCGGGGAGTGCGCCCTGGTTACGGGGGCGGCCGGCGGTATTGGTTCGGCAGTGGTAGAGCGGTTTGCTCGGCGCGGCCTCGATGTGGGTGCGATGGTTTTGCCGGGGCAGGAGGCTCCGGACGGTCTCGCATTACCCGCCGACGCGACCGATGAGGCGCAGGTGAACGAAGCCGTGGCGCGGTGCGCGAGGGAATTGGGTCCGCCGCGGTGGGTGGTGCATACAGTGGGTCTTGTCGGCAAGGGGCCCTTTTCGGATGTGACGCTCGGCGAGTGGCGCCGGGTGGTGGACGCGAACCTCACCTCCACGTATTTGCTGGCGCGCGCCGTTCACCCCCATCTCAAGCGAACCCGAGGCGCCCTGGTCCTGTATTCCTCCACCAATGCGATCAACGGCGGCAACGAATTGTCCGGTCCGGCCTACACGGCGGCCAAGGCGGGGATCATCGGCGTGGTTCGCTACCTCGCCAGGGAATGGGCCGAAGACGGCATTCGGGTAAACTGTATCGCGCCGGGGCCGGTCGATACGCCCATGCTGGATCGGCTCGGTCCGGAGCGCCGCGCGCATCTGGCGAAAAGGACGCCGCTGGGCCGCTTGGGCACGGCCGGGGAATGCGCGGCTCTCACCGATTTCCTTTGCTCCGGGAATGGTGACCACCTGACCGGTACGATCACCAACTTTTCCGGGGGCCTGCTTCTGGATTGACCCAACTTTGGAGGAACGCGCCATGAAAGAAAAAATTGCAATTGTGGGCGCCGCATTTCTTGCGCTTGCGCTGCCCGGCGCCGCCCCGGCTGATGAGGCAGGAAGCCTGATGGAGAAGCTGGCGACGCTGGAAGGCGATTGGGTGCTGCTGGACGAGAACGGCGAGGAAACAGGCCAGGTTGCGGCAACCTTCAGGATGACTGCCGGCGGATCGGTTCTCGTGGAGCGGATGTTTCCGGGCGACGAAAACGGCAGCGAGATGCTCAATGTCTATCACGCCGACGGCGACCGGGTGCTGATGACACACTATTGCGCGGCAGGCAATCAGCCGCGCCTGGAAGTCAGGACCACGGACGACGCGAACCGGCTGCAATTGAGCTTCGAGAGTATCACCAACCTCGCTTCTCCCGACGCTGACCACATGCATCAGGCGGAGTATGTCTTTTACGGCAAGGATCGGCTCACAACCCGCTGGCAAAGCATGCAGGGCGGCAAGCTGGGCGAGGCGCACGAGTTCAAATTGAAGCGCAGTAGCTCGCCGCCGGAATAAGAAGCGCGAAAAGACGCCATGCGGTCGGGGACGGGCGCCTGCCCGATCCGGCAGGCCCCGAGGCTCTTCCGGCCCGGCCTCCCGGCCTCGCCAACGGCCGGCAAGCGGAAGCCGAAGCTCGCCGGTCTTTCGTGCGACCGGGGTTCCGTTGCCGATCAGAACGAGTAGCTGAAGCTCGCCGTCACCAGGCGAGGCTGCCCCAGCGTTCCGATCACGATGATTTCGTCTGCGTCCCCGTCCAGCAGGAAGAAGTCGGGGAAGGTCTGCACGTCCGTGTAGTAGTCCTCGCCGGTCAGATTCTCGACATTGAGCATCAATTCCCAATTGTCGCCGGCAATGCCTGCCTGGGCGCCGATCAGGGTGAAGCTGGGGTTGACAACGCTCACGCCCGGCGGATCGGAAAGGCGCAATCCGGTGTACTTGCCGTTGTGGCTGATCTGCCCGCTGGCGATAAAATTCATCCCGTTCGCCATCGGAAGGCTGTAATCGGCGGACACATTCCAGTTGAAGTCGGGCGTCACCGGCGGCGTATCGCCTCCGATGTTCTTGTACACCGGCATGGCCAGATCGCCTCCCACTACAACCCGGGTGCCGCTGTCCCATTCGGCTTCGATCCAGCCGGCGGCGACCGATAGCGAAAGCGCCTCGCTGACCGCCATGCTGGCGGCCGCCTCCACACCGAATTGCCTGGAGTCGCCAACATTGTTGATGAGTTCCACGATGCCTGCGCCCTCGGCGGGAATCTGCGTTTCGATCTGGCGCTGGTTGTAGTCGATGAAATAGGCTGCGACCGACGCCGAAGCGCGTCCGTCCATCAGCCTGCCCTTCCAGCCCCCCTCCAGACTGGTCGCATCTTCGGAATCGAAGGGCGCCAACCGGTCCGGAACATCCTCGCTGACGTTGAAGCCACCCGGCTCGTAGCCGCGTGAAACCGTGGCGTAAAGCATTGATTCCTCGCTCAGCCAACGGGTCACGGACACCCTCGGCAGAACCTCCGTGCCGCTGGCGCTGCCCGTGTGGTTGGTGCTGAAACGCAGCGTGTCGTTATCCCAGCGGTCCACACGCAGCCCCACGCCCAAATCCCACTGGCCTGTATCCCAGGTGGCGTTGATAAAGGCCGCGATGTGGCTCTTGTCGCGGATACGCTTCTCGAACGGGGTCAGCGCAACCTCGCCGGTTTCCTCCGCTTCGGTTACGGTCTCGCCCGCCCAGACACCCGAACAGGTAGGCAGGCCCGCCGCACAGCCCAGCGGCCCGCTGATCTCGCCGCCGGAATGAATGACCGTGTCGTACCAGACCAGATCGGAGTCCATCTTCTCGTCGTACTGCGAGTAATACAAACCCCCCAGCCACTTGAGCGAACCTTCGCCCGTGGACGTAAAGCGGATTTCCTGCGTAATAACGTCCATGTCCTCGGGGCGGAACAACGACAGCAGGTATTCCTCCCTCTGGTCCAGGTCCGTAAAGCGGAAGCTCTCGGTGGTGGTCCAGGAGGAAACCGACGTGATGTCGTAGCCGTCCAGTTCCCAGGACAATTCCACCATCCCCGAGGTGGTGTTGCGCTCGTGCCGCGGGTTCATGCTGGCAGGCGCCACATTCGGATGCTTGAGGTTGTCCTCGTCCAACTCCCGGATCCAGGTGTTGTTGGGGCCATCGAATTCGTTGGAACGCAAGGAAACATATGCCGAAAGCTTGTCGCCCAGGGGGCCGGCCAGCGAAAGGCGTACGCCGGATTCCTCCATATCGCCAATGTCCTTGTCGTTGTTGCCGGCCACGCCATTGAGCCGGGGCGGGTTCGGGTTGGTGAGGTAGCCGTCGTTTGCGACCCAAAAAGCGAACGCCCGCAAGGCCCAGCCGCCCTGTCCCAGCGGAAGGTTGAGGCTGCCTTCCACGTCAAGGACGCCCTGGTCGCCCGCCACGCCCCTGATCCGGCCGAACATGGATTCGGCATCGGGGCGGGCGCTGACGAACTTCACGGCGCCGCCGATGTTGCTGCCGCCGTAGAGCGTGCCCTGCGGGCCTTTCAGGACTTCGATGCGCTCCAGATCGCCGAACCGCGAGGACGCATCGGAAAACAGCTGCACATCGTCGAGATAGAAACCTACGCCCTGTGTGTTGCCGAACGCGCCCAAGCCACGCACCGAGACATTCGGGAAGCCGTCCAGACGAGTGGAAAGGTTGAGGTTGGGCACCATAAAGCCCACATCCTCCAGCCCCCGGATGTTCTGGCGATCGATATCCGCGCCGGTGATGACGGACACCGATTCGGGAATCTCCAGCAAACTCTCCGCGCGTTTGCGCGCGGTCACCACAATCTCTTCAATGACTCCGGAGGTCGCCTCCTGCGCCATCGCCGCAGGCGCCGGCACAGCCAGGGACGCCACCGTCGCAACCATTCCGAACAACGGACCAAAGCGTGAATTCCCCGCCATTTCCGAGCACCTCCGCAGCAAGTTTACCGGTTCATTATGGCCAACGCCAACAGCAAATCAAGCGGTTTGTACCGGTTCACCACATATGAGACTATGCGGGTCCGGCTATCCTGCATCGACGCCCCGATTATCGTGGCAAGTAGCGGCAAGGGCCGCCTTCCCGAAAAAAGCGGGGCGGACCAGCCGTCCGCCCCGCTGCAGCGCAAGTTGCCGCCCTTCGGGTCAGGCGATGTCGATGTTGTCGTCGAGGAGCGACACGAAGCTTTCCAGCAAGTCCACCTCAAGCGCCAGATCGCGAAGGTCGCCAACAGGGCCCATGCCAGTGTCCGGAGGCGCAACCGGCCCGTCGTCGTCGGTATCGTCAGAGTCGTCCTTCAAACCCGGTACCGTGGGATCCGGCGTGCCCGGCGTGGCGGGCGCCGCCGAATCGGCAGCCGTGTCCGCATTCATCACCTTCACCGAGAACAAGCCCTTGGCGCTCAACTGACGACCCGCCGTGCCCGTCATGTTGTCCGTGGCCGTCACCGTGATCGACAGCGTGATGCTGTCGCCCGTGTCCGTGGCGCTCTTCAACTTCTCGAAGTCGAAGGTCGCGCCCTTCTTCAGCCACAACTCCCAGGTGCTGCCATCGCTATCGTCCGAAGCCCTGATCTCGAACTGGTCGGAGCCCTTGCCCGACAGCTTGATCTCGTGGGTCCCGAAACGGTTTGTCTTGAGGTTCTGGTCTATAACATCCAGATCGGCCACCTTGCGCGCGGCCTGCGACTCGTCGTCCATGAACGTCAACATGTCGGGATTGCTGTCGGCGTCGTCCGGCTTGTTGGTGTTGTCCGGAACCAGCAGGGCCGTGGCCGTACCGGAAGCCGGAAGGTCGGCCTTGTCGCCCACATTCGTTCCATTGTGGACAGACTGCAGCTTTATGGCCGTGGGCGCCTTGTTGATGTGAAATTCGATTGTGGTTTGAGCAAAGGTGGAACTGTCATTGCGGTTGCTGTACGGGTCGTAGGCCCGAACATAGAAATTGATCTCGACGCCCTCCCCATCCTTGACGTTGCGATTCGGCGGGCTGTTGAAGTAAGCGCCGATGGAGTCATCACGTTGATTGACCCAGATCCCTATTCTTGTGGCAAGGCTGCTAGTGTTGTAGGACCAGTAATCGCCGTAAACATCGCGGCTATACGAGACATCCCGGAGAGCGAAGTCCAGCTCGTCACCGTCCGGGTCGTGGAAAATGTTCGACAATATATCCATGTCCTTGTGGATTGCGGCCGGCTGAATGCCTCCGGCCGTCACCGGCGGCGTCTCGACATAAATCGCGTGCGCGCCGCTCGCCGCCTCGGGAGGACTGTTGCGCACGGCGCCGGCAACCAGATCGATCTCCGCGGAATACTCCAGCCACGTCACGAAAAGGGATTCGTCCACACCGGTGGATGAATCGTCGCTCTGGCCCCGGTACGTCACCTTGGCCCGCACCTTCACCTGACCCACATGCGCGCCGACAATCGCCCTGGTCAGCGTCAGGGTGTGGCCGGTCTCGCCAGCAATATCCACATAACCCCCCTTGCCGTCGCTCACCTGCCACTGGACTTCGGCAATGGCCTCGCGCCAATCCAGCAGCTTCACGCGCAGGGTGTCGCCCTCGGTCGGCGAGGCGGGCCCCAGCACATCCGTATCGTCGTCGCCGGGATACGGATCGGTCATGTCGCCCAGCCGGATCGTCCCGCTCTCCGTGCGGGGCAGATCGGCGCCCGTAAGGACCGCGCGGTAGTACAGACCGCCGCCGTTGCCAGCCTCGCCCTCGTCGTTCGTTACCTCGAACTCCGCATCGCCCTTGCCGCTGGAAAGCGTCACCGACTTGCGGGCAACGGTGATCCAGCCGCCTGTGCCGCTCTCGGAGGCCTGAAGCACAACCGTGGCCGTGGTGGCCGTTGCGCCCGAAGCCGCCACCCCAACATTCAAAACATCTTCGGTGGCGCTCTTCGCCTTCGTCGTGAGGTCCAGATCGACAACTACTGTACCGTCGCCGCCATTCGCCTTGAGGATGCCCGTTTGCGCCCCAAAGAACCTGCTTGTCACTACCTTCAGGGTGGTCGGGTCCAACTCGAAATAACGGGCAAAGAAAAAGATGTTCCGGCCCAAAAAGTTGTTCGACCCGTCCCCGTCGTTATCCAGTTGGTAAGGACGGGGACCGACATGACCGAAGCGAATATAAGAAAAGTCTTTGTTTTCCCATGTCTTTGACGTGAACGTGAAGAGACTCCACCCGTTGAGCCCCCCTGGTAGCGTCTCTTCTGCAGAGCTTCCTATGGAATAGAGCACCAAAACCGGCTCCTCGCCGCCCGCTATATCCGGATCGTGGCTGAGATCGACCTTGAAGGTCAGTTCGGCCGGACCCGCAGTGTTGGGATCGTCGCCCTCGATGATCGCAACCGGTTTGCTGGCGGCCGGCGTGAAGCCCACGTTGGCGTCCTTGACATCAATGCTCACAACCTCGGTTTGAGCGTTGCCGTCGTCGTCGCGAGCCGTCAGCGTGAAGCGCGCAAGAGCCTTGCCCGCCCGGGTGTTGTCGCCGTCCTCACCGTCCGTGCGGTCAACCACCAGCACCACAACGCGGTCGCCGTCGCGCACCCCGGTGGGACGATCGCTCGAAGAAACATCGCTGCGCCGATCCTCTATGTCCTCCCATTCGTCCGGACCATACACAGTCACCCACGAAGGAAGACCCGCACGACCCCCAACCTCGAACCGAAGATCGTCAATGTCGCTGTCTGCGTCGCTCCAAACATCCTCCAGAGGAATCACTATCACCAGCTTGGAAGTCTCCGACTGGTTCACCGTCAGTGTCGTGGTGCGAAGAGCGGCGCTGCGAGACTTCGACGAGTGTCTGATCTCGGTGTGATCGAACATCGGCTTGGCGTCCGCCGCATCGTCAATGTCAATGGTGATCTCGCGGTCGTCCTCCTCGCGGCCCTGCTCGTCGGACAAACCCTTGCCGTCCTTCACCTTGATCGTCAGATCCACCTCCTCCGTCACCTCGAAGTCAATCGGCTCAATCGGAGTCGCCAGCTTCCGCCCCATCGCATCCACCGACAACTCGGCAGCCGACTTGGTCCAGATCTCATACTGAACCGTGGCCGGATCGTTGTCCTCGTCCCCTATCATCACCAGCTTGAAGCGATTCGCGTAATCCCCCGTCATCGTCACCTCAAGCACCCCATACGGATGCGGAGCAATCTCCAGATCCTTGTCGCGGATCGTGAACTCGGCCACCTTCCGCGCGCCCGTCCCTTCCGTGTAGTCATACTCGATCACGTCGCGGATGTCCGGACGGTCGTTGTCGCGGTCGTTGCTGTCGGAAATCGCTACCGCAATCCGGAACGTGCTGCGCGCCGAATTGCCCGCCGGATCGGTCGCAATCACCGTCACCTCATACACGCCCGCCTCCGCAAGCATGTTCGCCTTGTTGGTGAAACGCCCCTTGCTGTCAATCTGAAGCCATGACGGCGAATCGTCCGAAAGGGAAAAGGTCAGCGTGTCGCCGTCCTCGTCCACAAACGCAGGCATCTTGTCGAGACCGTCAAGACGCAGCCGAAAACTCAGCCAGTCGCCCTCGCGAACATCCTCCGCGTCCAGATCCTCGTCCAACGTAACCCACCAGTTGCCTATCTTGCCGGCAACCGGACCGTCGCCCGTGTCCACATCCCGGACGTTGATCGTGACGGTCGTCGATACCGATGCCTCCTCGCCCGCCATCGCCTCATCGCCAACCGCCATGTCCGTGGCCGTGATCCGCAAGGCAATCCGCGAAGCGTCCTCATGGTTCAGCGATACGCCGTCCTTGAGTCTCAACTGACCGTCCACAACCTCGAAACGATCGTCCGACTTGCCGCCAACCATGAACGTGAACTTGTGCTGACCGTGCGGGTGACGGGGATCGTCCGCGTCCGTCACCACAATCGCGCCCAGCAACGCGCCCGCCACGTTCTCGTCCACCGTAACGCTGCTGGTGCGGATCACGGCGCCACTCGATTGCTCCACGCTCAGATAGATCGAGGTGGGCGCCGAGTTGCGGGCGTCAACCACCACATCCAGGGCCGCGCTACCCTCCAGACCGTCACCGTCGGCAGCCACTATCGAAACCCGCGCCGACAGGTCGCGACCCGCCGGAGGCGTACCCGACAAGACGCCCATCACGGTACGATCCGCGCCCGTGCCCTTGAGAGTCACCGAAAAGTTCAGCCACTCCGGCGCATTGCCCGAAAGCATGAAACTCATCTCGTCGCCGTCGGGATCGGTAAACAACGACTTCAGGTCCACCTCCATGCGACCCTCGCGACCCGCAACCAAGGCAAACGGCTCAAGACCCGCGCCGCGCACCATCGGCGCCTCGTTCACGTCCTCAACCATCACGCGCACCAGCGCGCTCGCCTCGTGCTCGCCGTCGCTGGCCATCACCGTCAACTCGTGAACACGCATCGACGACTCGTAGTTCTCGCCCATCCCCACATAGTGGAGCGCGCCCGTAGACGCGTCGATCATGAACTTGCCGTCCTCGTTGCCCCCCGTGATCGAGTAGGTGAGCGAGTCGCCGTCCGCGTCCGTCGCCATCACCATACCCACCATCACCGCCGTCTCGCTGCCGTCAGCGTTCTCCTGCAAACCGAAACTGTACGAGCTCATGTCCTCGCCGAACACGAACATCGGCATGCTGTCGTTCACGTCCATCACCGAAATCGTCACCATGACTTCGGAACTCTCGCTGCCGTCGCTGGCCATCACCGTCAACTCGTAACTGCTCATGTCCGACTCGCGGTCTTCGCCCATGCCCACATAGTGGATCGCGCCCGTGGCCGAATCGATCATGAACTTGCCGTCTTCGTTGCCCCCCGTAATCGAGTAGGTAACCGGATCGCCTTCGTCCGGATCCGCAGCCGACACCGTCCCCACCATCACCGCCGTCTCGCTGCCGTCGGCGTTCTCCATCAGATCGAACGAGTAACTCGACTGCCCGAACATCGGCGCCTCGTTGACGTTCAGAACCATCACCTCCACCGTCGCCTCGGCGGAAGCGCCACGGTTGTCGGTAACCCGAACCGTCAGCGTATACGCAGGACCCATCGACTGCGCACGGTAGTCCTCGCCCGTGCCCACATAGGTGAGCGCGCCCGTGGCCGAATCGATCATGAAATTGCCCGACTCGTTGCCCCCCGTAATGGAAAACATGTGCGTGTCGGACGAGTCCTGGTCGGTGGCCGACACCATCCCCAGCATCACCGCCGTCTCGCTGCCGTCGGCGTTCTCATGCAGATCGAACGAATAACTCGACTGCGCAAACACCGGCGCATCGTTGCCGTCGGTAACCATCACCTCCACCGTCGTCATCGCCGTGTTGCCGGCGCTGTCGGTAAAGGTCACCGTCACCATCACCGAACTGCCGTCCACCTCGTAGTCGAGACTCGCGCCCGACTTCAGCGCCAGCCACAAACCACCCTCGGAATCCACAATCACCTCGAAGCGATCATCGCTCAACGTGATGGCGTCCCTGCCCATCGAACCCATCAGAAGATCCTCGTCCGCCTCGTCCGGATCCATCACCTCGAACTTCACCAGCGGCGGAAGCTGCGAACCCATCATGTTCTCCATCACAGTCAAACTCGACAGCGCGCCCGCATCGCCCGGAACCCGCTCGCCCTCCATCACCGAAAGCGAAGGACTCTCGTTGACATCCGTAATGCTCACGCTCACCGTGTGCTCGGCCGAAGCGCCCGCGCCGCTGGCCGTGATCGTCACCTCGATCGGCGAACCGTCCCAGGCCTCGAAGTCGAAACTCTCACCCGCCTTGAGCTTGAGCTGGCCGCCCACAACCTCGAAACGATCGTCGTCCACCGTCACCGAAGTGGCGTTCTCCGTGGCCACCGAAGTCACCTCGGCGCCATCGGCATTCTCCGCCACCGAAGCCTCGTCCGCCGCCGTGATCGTCGCCGCCGCCGGAGGGGGCGGCGGAGGAGGCGGAGGCGGAGTGGGCCTTTGCGAACCGCCGCCACCGCAGGCGTCCAGCGCCAGCGCCAACACCGGAATCATGAAAAGATCCGCGCGCGACGGACTCTCGCGACGACGACGCAGCGCCTTCTCCAAACGAGCCTGCAAAAGCTGTGCTACTGGTGACTTGAACATGAGGCTGCCTCCTCGAAAAACAGCAAAGTCACAGGAAGGAATTGATGGAATCGGCTGACCGGATTACAAACAACCACTGGAAACAAACACATGCCTGAACATGCCTGACATCTGAAACTATTAACGAACAAGAACCGCTTTCCCCTGACCCTGCTGCCGCAACGTCGAAAGCAGGCAGGCGCCTCGGCCCTGCGAAGGCAAGCACTGCGCCCGGGCGCGCACCAGGATATGGCCCGGAGCGGGCGCTACGGTTTCCGAATCAGACGACTGCGCCTGGGCGCGCACCGGGAACGGCTCCAGCGCTTGGGGTGAGCTCGTCTGGGGCGGTAGTTACGTTGCGCGCGAGAAGCCTACGGCCTGCGGCGCCCCGGCCGGTTTGCCACAACGCGAACGGCGCCCTCCCACAACAGGCGCACGCTGGCGTAGCAATTCACCAAGTGGCCGAGCGCGCGCCGGTCCGAGGGGTGAGCGCGTCCCCTGGCTGCCGCGAGCAGGGTTTGCGCTCTCCCCGCGCCGAGGCCGTGATGGCCAATCACCACGGCGAGATCAAGGAGCGGGTCGCCCGGAGAGGCAAATTCCCAGTCGATCAGGCTCATTGTCCGCCCGCACAGAACGTTCGGCGCAACGGGGTCGTTGTGGCACAGCGCCGCTGGCCTGGTGTTTCCTGCCGCGGCCCTGAGGATTCGCCTTGCCCCCCGGGCGGTTGCCCGCGCCCGAACAGTACCGATAATCAAGGCGTAGCGGTCGACAGCGCGAGCCAGATTCAGCGGCGCCATGCCCGCAGGTGCGGCAACCGACTCATGAAGGCGCCGAAGAACCGCGCCCAGACCGCGCAGAAGCTGCGGATTGCGCATCATGTCCGGGGCGCAGGCGCGGCCCGCCTGCCAGCGGGTCACGAGCACTCCGAGCCGGATATCGGAAAACACCAGTTTCGGACCCAGCCCGCAGCCCTGAACCGAGCGCAAGACACGGATCTCTCCCTTTCGATCCAGTCCGAGCGCGGGAGCAGCCGGGGTATCCCAACGTACCACCAGCCGTTCCCCTCCCCTCGCCGCCAGCCAGCTCCGGTTCCAGTCGCCGCCGGACAGCCGGCGAACAATCTTCAGGTCCCGGAGCTGCGGAATCCGTGCGAGCAGTCCTTGCGGGTTCACGAAGCATGCGCCCTGCGCCAGGCTCGGTACCCGACCCAACCCAGCAACAGGTACAGGAAGGACAGGCCAGCCGTGAAGTACAGGCTCCGTTCCATGAAGAGCGCCACATAGATGCTGTCCAGCACGATCCACCAGAGCCAGTTGTCGAGGTATTTTCTCGCCTGCAAGAAAGTTGCAAGCGGCGCCCCCAGCGCAGTGATCACGTCGAGAAAAAGCAGGGACGAATCGCTGCGCGGCTGAAGCAGCATGGCAAGCGCGATCGAACCAGCCGCCAGAGCCACAACGGCAATCAGGTTGTTGCGCCACCCCCAATAGCCGAGTCGGGCGGGATTCCTTGCGCCGGAGCGCCACTTGAGAAAACCATACACGGCCATCGCCATGTAGAAGACCTGCAGCCACGGCTGGAATATCAGCCCTGCATCCAGAAACACCACCACGAACAACCCGGAAGCCACGAACGAGGCCGCCCAGCACAAGACACGGCGGCGGATGGCGAGCAACACGTACAAGAGGCCCAGCACCACGGCCAGGATCTCCAGGACCCCCATGAGGCCGAGATCAGGCAAGATGCTGGAAGGCGGCGGGCCGCTGAGAGAACGGCGGGCTAAAGGCGGGGCAGCGAGTTGATCGGCAAGTCCGCGTTCAGGTACTTGGCAACCAGCACCACATGGTCGCCCGACTCCATCGCCTTCTCCATGCAGACGCTCACGGCCCGCTGCACATCCTGCATCTCGCCGCGCAACTGCGTGCTCATCTGGTTGGTCAGAAGCTCCAGACCCGGCTGATCCCCGAGGTCGCGAACGAACCGGGTAATCCGGCCCACCGGATCCTCGCAGGCCAGCGGGTAGAGGCTGAGTTCGGCGGTAATGCGCATGGTCCGTTCCTCAAAATTCGCGGCGTAGCGTAACGCCGAAGTGCCTGGGGTCGCCCTGCTGGCGAAATTCCTGCTCGGGCCAGTCGGGCGGCACGTTGGAAAAGTAAAACCCGCGCACCGCATAGTATTCGTCGAACAGGTTGCGCACCCAGGCAAAAGCCTCCCAGCCCGCCCAGGCACGCCCGGCCCTCCAGTTCACGAGCGCATGGGGTTCGGACTTGCGGTCGTGACTGCTGGAGAAATAGAAACCGTCCTTGCCGGTCCACTCGCCGTGCAGGAACCAGCCCTGCGGATTCCGCCAGCGCACTCCCAGCGCGTAACCCCAGGACGGCGCATGGGGCTGCTCGCGGCCCTCCAGTTCGGGGCGCCCCGGAAACCGGGTAATTTCGGTGTCCAGAAGTCCCAGCGCCGCGGTCAGCGACCAGGCCTCATCCGGAGCGAACCGAAGGCTCAACTCCACACCCCGGTTCGTCCCGAGGCCCGCATTGCGAGTAAAGAAAACGAAGGTGTTGGGGTCCTGCGGGTCCACCTGCCGGGAAGCGTCCACCTGCACCTCCACGCGCCGGGAGTGAAACACCGACAGTTCGCCGCGCCACCGTCCATCCAGCCACAGTCCCTTGACGCCCAGCTCGTAGTTCCACAGAAACTCGGGCTCATAGAGCAGCTCGTCGCTGTCAAGCCCCCGCCCCCCGAGGCCCAGGTTGAAACCCCCCGCCTTGTAGCCCCGGGCAATGCGTGCATAGATGTTGGCGTTTTCTCCCAGGGCGCGCGCAAGGCTCAAGTGCCCGCCCAGCATCCCGTCCTTCGGGGAGAACCGTTCGTCCATGGAATCGTCGTAGTCGGCCTTGCGCTGCTCCCGGCGCAGGCCAACCGTTATTTCCCAGACATCGGCAAACGACCGGGTGATCTCGCCGAACAGCGCCAGACTGTCGGCGCCATAGCGCGACTCGAACCGATCATTGCTGGGGTCGGGCGCATAACCGGGCTCGGCGTACAGGCCCGTGTCCACGCGCTTGTTGTCTTCTTCAAGGCTCAGGAACCACACGCCCAAAACGTACCCCGACTCGCTGTCCGGCGGCGACAGCAGGCGCAATTCCTGACTGAAGCCGGTGCGCTCCCGCAGGGTGCGCGAAGTATAGTCATAGCGCATCGCAAAGCCCGCAATCCCGGACCAATAGCCGTCCTCGCCCCAATCCGCGTCGTAGCTGTGCTCGATATCGGACAGCGCCGCGCCGGTAATGCCAACCAGGCTGTGGCCGCCGGCAAGCTCGAGGTCCGCTCGCAGCGAAGCGCCCGTGGATGCCTGCGAATCGCGCCCGGGCCGGTCGGACCAGGTAGTGAGCCCGTTGTCGATGGCCCAGCTGTCGTAGCCGTTGTCGAGATCGATATGCAGCAGCGTCAGCTTCAGCGCCAGTTGCGGCGAAGGCTGGTAGTCGAGCTTGGCCCTCAGGCTCGATTCCTCGCGCGCATTGGTGTCATCCCGGCCAAGCGTGGCGTTGTTCCGGAAACCGCCAGCCCGGTATTGCTGCGCCGAAAACCGTCCGGCCGCCTGCGGGCCCAGGGGACCGCCCAGCGCCACGCCCAGCGCTTGCATGTCGTCACTGCCGAAGGAAAGCTCGGCTTCGGCCTCCATCTTCCGGGACGGCTCCCGGGAGCGCGCGTAGATCAGCCCGGCCAGCGCGTTGGCGCCGTAGCGCGTGCCTTGCGGACCACGCAGTATCTCCACGCTCCCCAGGTCGAAACGGGTCGCCACGCCGCCGATGGCCGAGAAGTCGATATCGTCGAGCAGGAAACCCACCGAGGGGTTCGGGGCGCCTTCATACTGGGAGCGCTCCCCGATCCCGCGCACCTGGAAGTAGCGCGCCCGCGAGGAACCGCCGGCCCAATGCAGGTTGGGCGTGAGTTGAGCCAGCTCCTCGAAATGCTGGACCGCCGAGCTGCGGACGGTTCGCGCATCCAGCACCGTGACGCTGGCAGGCAAATCAAGGCTGCGCACCTCTTTCAGCGCCGCCGTGACCACCACTTCCTCCAGCACGCCGGCGGGCGAGCCTTCCGCGCGAACCGGAGCAGGCGCCGCTATCCACAAGAAAATTGCCGCAAGGGCAAGGAAATGAAGTTGTCGCATACCTCGTTCCTCCGCCGGGACTAACCGGATCAGGTTCAAGGGGTTCCCTTTCAAAAGGTCTCAGGCCGAAAGCCGCCCCCCAGGCAGGACAGGAGTATATCCCGTTCTCCTCCTGGCGCAGCGCGCTCGCAACAACGCAAGGCGCGGATTGAAGGATAATGACCGCCAAACGAGCGGAGACGGCGCATGAGCAAATCCGGGCATGACTACAAGGCGATCGATGCAGTCGTCAATATCTGGACGCCGGAGGCCCTTTCCTGCAGGCCGGGCTGGCAGGGCGATTTCTTTGTCGGCAAGATGAAGGCCGAAAGCCCCTTGATGCAGGGGCTGGCGCTCGAGCAGATGATCGAACGGCTGGACGCCGCCGGCATCGAGCGCGCCTTTCTGATCGCCCCGCGCACCGGTCAGGTGGGTCTGCCCGGCTGCTACCACCTGCCCTACGAGATTGTGGCGCGCGCCTGCGAGCAGTACCCCGACCGCTTCAGCGGGCTGGCCGGCATCGATCCCACCGAAGGCATGGAAGGGGTGCGAAAGTTCGAGGACGCCGTCAGGAACATGGGATTCATCGGCGCCCACCTCTATCCGCACTGGTTCGAACTGGCGCCGGATCACGCCCGCTACTACCCCTTCTACGCCAAGTGCTGCGAGCTGGGCGTACCCATGCAAATGCAGGTGGGCCAGTCGATGATCTACGCCAGCAACGCGCCGCGCCGTAGCGTGGGCCGGCCCATCACCCTGGACCCCGTAGCCTGCGACTTCCCGGAACTGAAGCTGATCGGGATTCATGTAGGCATTCCCTGGCACGAGGAAATGATCGCCATGTCGTGGAAGCACAATAACGTGTTCATCGGTTGCGACGCGCACCGCCCCAGGTACTGGCCGGACAGTTTCCGCCACTACATCAATTCCTTCGGGCAGGACAAGGTCATCTTCGGCACCGACTTCCCGGTGCTGGACTTTCAACGCACCGTGGCGGATATCGACGCGCTGGAGCTTCGCCCGCAGGCGCGGCGCAAGCTGATGCGCGACAACGTGCTGAAAATCTACGGCCTGGAGTGACCTTCGACGGTCCCCCGCACCCCTGCAAGGCGCACCCAAGCCCCTCGCCGGGTGTCGCCGCACACGAGCGGTCCCCCGCACCCCTACAGGGCGCACCCCTGCAAGGGGCGCCCCTGAAGCCATGTGCGCGCAGGGCCGGCAACATTGAAGGAACCGGTCACCACCACCCTGTTCTCCACCGTGGCCAGCTCCGCCGCCTGCCCGCAGGCTTCCGTCACCGATCCGCAGCGCCACAGCTTCGCATGCGGACTCTGCGCCAGCGCCGCAGCCAGATCATCCGGGGAACACGCCTGCGGCCAGTCCGCGCGGGTAACGATTACCTGATCGTCCGCACCGAGCGGCAGAGTGCGGATAAAACCGGCAATGTCCTTGTCGCCGTGCATGCCCAGCACCCAGATCGCCGGGCGCGGTGGCAGGGCATCGAGGCTCTTCGCCAGACACGCTCCCGCATCGGGGTTGTGGGCAACATCCAGGACCCATTCCACGCCGGCGCGTTCCAGCCGCTCGAACCGCCCCGGCAACCGTCCGGCATGCAGAATCTCCAGCCAGTCGCCGGCCCCGGGAACCCAGTCCGGGTCGAGGCGCTCAAGGACCGCAAACGCCAGACTGGCATTGGGCAGTTCAGCCGCATTGGCCGGCTCGGCAACCGGCAGACCTTCCCGGCTGGAGATTCTCCCCCGCCACTCCCAGTGCTTGCCGCAGCGCCCGAAATCGAAATCAACGCCCGCCTGGTACAGCGGGGCGTCCAGTTCGGCCGCACGGGCTGCGATCGGCGCGGGCGCAACCCCCGCTCCGTAAAACGCCGGGCGGCCTGCGCGCAGGATCCCGGCCTTCTCCGCCGCCACCGAATCCAGCGTGCTGCCCAGCCAGTCCTGGTGGTCCATCGCGATCCGCGTGATCACGCTCACGTCCGGGTCGATTGCATTGACGGCATCCAGTCTGCCGCCCAGGCCCACCTCCAGCACCCAGGCCTGACAATCCGACTGGCTGAACAGGCTGAAGGCCGCCAGGGTAACGAACTCGAACTCGGTAAGCCGGATGTCGCCGCGCACGGCCTCGACCCGCTCGAACTGACGGCTCCAGTTTTCGGGTTCGGCGCAAGCGCCGTCAATCTGCGCCCGCTCCCCGAAATCCTGCAGGTACGGCGACAGGTAAAGCGCGGTACGCAGACCCGCCCTCAAGCGCAGCGCCGCCGCGACCAGCCCCGCCGTGCTGCCCTTGCCGTTGGTGCCCGCCACGGTCACCACCCGGCCGGAAGGCGGTTTCAGATCCAGCTTGCCGATCACTTGCGCAACCCGCTCGAGGCCCAGATCGATTGCGCCAGGGCGCAGGCCCGCCGCATGACGCAACCACTCATCCAGACTCCCGGGGGCTGCGCAGTCCATGGGCGCGAATTGTATGGGTGCAAAGCCCTTACAATGCGCCTGCGAACCGGAGACCCGCCATGCACGCCAGAAAACCCCGTTTTCATCTTGTTCTGGGCGTCGCCCTGCTCTTTGGCGCAAACATCGGGCGCGCGGAAATCGCCGCCAGCGCCGAACAGACAAACCCGCTTCCCGCCGGGGGCATGGCGCCTGCGTTCACCGCCCGTAACGTCAACGGCAGCGATTTCGTCTTCGATCCCGCCCGGCTCGAACGGCCAACCTTGCTGATCTTCTATCGCGGCGGCTGGTGCCCGTACTGCACCCGGCACCTCGCCGAGTTGCGCCATGTTGTGCCCGAGCTGGAAGAACGCGGCATGGATGTGTATTTCCTGAGCGCCGACAGTCCCGAGAACCTCGCATCCGCGCTACGCGGCGATACCGCAAACCTGGACTACACCTTGCTGTCGGACGCAAGGCTCGGCGCCGCCGAAGCCTTCGGTCTGGCTTTCCGCATGTCCGACGACGCCTACCAGAGGGCCAGGGAATATGGCGTGGACCTCGAAGAGGCTTCGGGCGAAACCCACCACGCGTTGCCTGTGCCTGCTGTCTACGTCATCGACGCCGGCGGGGTGATCCGCTTCGCCCACTCCGATCCCGACTACACCCGGCGCCTCGGCGCCGACGAGCTCCGCGCCAGCGTGGACAGCGTCCTCAGTGAGGGTCAGGCGCCAGCAATGCTCAGGGAATCGATGCAGATCGAGCCGGTGTGAATTCCGCCGCGCCGGTCGATGTCGTTGCCGATGGCGCGGATGTTGCAGAACATGTCCTTGAGGTTGCCGGCGATGGTGATTTCGTGCACCGGATGGGCCACAACGCCGGCCTCCACCCAGTAACCGGCCGCCCCGCGAGAGTAGTCGCCGGTGACGATGTTGGCGCCCTGTCCCATGAGCTCCGTCACCATCAGGCCTTCGTTCATCCCGGCGGTCAGATCCTCCAGCGTCTCGCCCGTGCTGTGCAGTAGCAGGTTGTGGGCGCCGCCGGCATTGCCGGTGGTTTCCACGCCGAGCTTGCGCGCAGAGTAGCTGCCCAGAAAATAGCCATTGAGGACGCCGCCGCTGACCACCTCGCGGTTGGCGGTGGCCACGCCCTCCGCGTCGTAGGCATGGCTGGCCATGGCGCGCGGGAGATGCGGACGCTCCGACAGGTTCACGCCGGCGGCGAATACCGGCTTGTCCAGACTGTCGAGAAGAAAGCTGGCGCGGTTGTACAGGGCGCGCCCGCTGACCGCAGCGCAGAAATGCCCGATCAGGCTGCGCGCCACCCGAGGAACGAAAATGACCGGCGCCCGCCTGCCCTTGATCTTGCGCGCGCCAAGCCGCCGGAGAGTTTTTTCCGCAGCGCTCGCGCCCACCGACTTCGCCGGCTCCAGATCCTCGGGCGCGCGGGCCACGGAAAAGTCGTAATCGCGCTCCATCTGTCCGTCCTGCTGGCTCACCACCACGCAGGAAACACTGTGGCTGCTGGCGCGCCCGGCCTGAAGGAAACCGTGCGAGTTGCCATAGGCAAAACTGGATTCGCCGCTGTCCACGCCCGCGCCTTCGGAGTTGCTGATCCTGGAGTCGGCGTCCAGCGCCGCCGCTTCGCATTCCAGCGCCAGCTCCATGGCCTGTTCGGCCTCCAGACCCCAGGGGTGATACAGGTCCAGTTGCGGAAATTCGGCAGCCATGCGCCCGGCGTCCGCCAGTCCGGCGCACTCGTCTTCGGCGGCGAAGCGGGCCAGGCTCAGGGCCTTGTCGACCGTCGCGCGTACGGCCTGCACGGACAAGTCGGAGGTGCTCGCCGAACCTGTGCGCTTTCCCAGATACACGGTCAGACCCAGAGAGTGGCTCTGGTGGCTTTCCAGGGTTTCCATGGAGCGCATGCGCACGCGCAGCGTCAGCCCCGTGTCGCGGGATGCGGAAGCCTCGGCCTGACTCGCACCTCCCTTGCGGGCGTGCGCCAGCGCATCGGCTACACGTTCGCGCAGATCATCCGGAGACATCGCTGTTGCGGATAGCTTCGGCGGTCTGCGCCTCGCGATAGGCCTTGAGCGCCGCGCGCGCGCTGTCGTCGCCGATTGCGAGAATCGCAGTGGCCATGAGCGCCGCGTTGACTGCGCCATGACGCCCCACTCCGAGCGTGCCAACCGGCACCCCGGCAGGCATCTGGGCCATCGACAGCATGGCGTCGGCGCCTCCGAAGGCTGCCGTGGCCAGGGGCACCCCGAGAACCGGCAGACAGGTCAGCGCGGCGGCGGTTCCCGGCAGGGCGGCAGCCAGACCCGCTCCGGCAATGATCACCGCGAAGCCGTTGTCTTCGGCCCGCTCGACATACTCGGCGAGCCGCCTGGGAGCGCGGTGCGCGGAAAGCGCGCGCGCTTCCCACTCCACACCCAGCGAATCCAGCGTGACGGCCGCATGCTCCATGATTTTCCAGTCGGAGTGCGACCCCATGAGAATGGCCACCTTCTTGCTCATTTTCGATACTCCTTGGGAGGGGAAGAACAATGCGCGGAGACGCTGGCTTCAGGCCGTGCCTCCCACCGTGATGCCGTCGACCCGGATGGTGGGCATGCCCACGCCCACGGGTACGCTCTGGCCTTCCTTGCCGCACACCCCGATGCCCGGATCCAGCGCCAGATCGTTGCCGACCATGGATACCCGCGTGAGCACGGTGGGACCATCGCCGATCAAGGTCGCGTCACGCAGGGGCGCACCCAGCCGGCCGTTTTCGATCCGATAGGCCACGCTGGCCGAGAACACGAACTTGCCGGAAGTGATGTCCACCTGGCCGCCGCCGAAATTCTCCGCATAAACGCCTTTCTTCACCGAACGAACAATTTCCTCGGGATCGTGCGGTCCGGGCATCATGAAGGTGTTGGTCATGCGTGGCATGGGCAGACAGGCGTATGACTCGCGGCGGCCGTTGCCGGTGGGCTTCACGCCCATCAGACCGGCGTTCATGCGATCCTGCATGTAGCCGGCAAGGATGCCGTTTTCGATCAGCACGGTCCGCCCGGTGGGCGTGCCCTCGTCGTCCATCTCCAGAGAGCCGCGGCGCCCGGGAAGGCTGCCGTCGTCCACCACCGTGCATTGCTCGCTGGCCACCGCCTCGCCAATGCGCCCGGCGAAAGCGGACACGCCCTTGCGGTTGAAATCGCCCTCCAGGCCGTGACCCACCGCCTCATGCAAGAGCACACCCGGCCAGCCGGGGCCGAGCACAACGATCTCCTCGCCTGCTGGCGCCCGCTGCGCATCCAGGTTCACGACCGCCTGGCGCACGGCTTCGCAGGCGTAATCGCGCGCCTGATCCTCGCTGAACAGCTCTGCCAGCGGCAACCGCCCGCCCCAGCCGGCCACGCCGTGGCGCACCTCGCCCTTGTGTTCCAGCAGCACGGTCAGGCCCAGCCGGACCAGCGGCCTGTCGTCCGCGGCCTGCCAGCCGTCGGAGGAGCAAACCAGGATCAGTTTCCGCGCTATCGACAGGGTAGCGATAACCTGGCGAACGCGGGGGTCGGCGGCGCGCGCCTCGCGGTCGAGAGTGTGCAGCAATTCCACCTTGGCCCGGTCGGAGAATCCCGTTCCCGGATCTCCCGGCGCATACAAGGCGCGGCTGGCGCCCTCGCGGCGCGCCATGACCTGCCCTCGGCCACCTCCCCGGGCAATGGCGCCCGCGGTCCTTGCGGACTGAAGCAAGGTGGAGGGATCCAGTTCGTCGGAATAGGAAAGACCGGACTTGTCCCCGCTGACGGCGCGCGCGCTCATGCCCCGCCCGCGGTCATGGCTTGCAGTCTTGACGATGCCGTCTTCCAGTACCCAGGACTCGCTGGAGTGTTCGGAGAAATAGAGATCGCCCCAGTCCACGCCAGGCCGCATCAGGGCAGCCAGCGCCCGGTCAAGCTGCGGGTCGCCGAGGCCGGCCGATTCCAGCAGGCTGGCGCGGGCCAGCGCAACGGCGTTCCGGCGCACCGCGAAAGTGGAAGGGTCCGGGAGATTGCTCATGGCCAACTGCGGATTTCAGATCAATAACCGTCCCGCGTCAAGCCCGTGCCGGTTCACGACATGCAAGACCGGGAAGCGGGCTCATTGAATTTCGAATCCCTGACCTGGATGCGACCGGTCTCGCCAGCCCCTGCGTTGATACGTTTGTCCGGATCCCGATAATGCCAAATTGTAGATTTGGGGGCGATGGGATCGCTGTTTCCGCAGCGATTCCCGCTAACGATGCAGAGTCGTTCGTTCAGGGCCGAATACCCAGGCTTGCGATCATTCAGGCGTTGGACCGGAGCTGGTTTTCGAGCATTGCCACGCTTGGTGAAAGTTACTGGGCATATTGGATTGTTATTGACCGGCAAGACAATCATAATACATCATATTGACTGGTAAATCAGTCAATATGATGCCATGCCGAGCACGCCACGCTCCTACTCGCGCCTTACGAAAGATGCGCTTCTTCTGCTGGGCAAGCAAATCAGGCTCGCCCGGAAATGCCGGCGCATGTCCGAATACGATCTCGCGGCCCGCATAGGCATTGCCAGAAGCACCTTGCAGCTTATCGAGAAGGGGAATCCCTCCGTGGCGATCGGACTGGTGCTGGAAGCCGCCACCCTGACCGGCGTCAATCTGTTCGTTCCGGAGGCGACAACTCTCGCGCCGCAGCTGGGGCGAATTGACGACAAGCTCGCCCTGATGCCAGGCTCTATTCGCAATCGCATGCCGCGCCGCGAGGTTGACGATGACTTCTGACGCATCTCGACCCCGCGAGGCGTTCGTCTGGATCTGGCTGCAGGGCAGGACCGCGCCGGTAGTCGCGGGCCGGGTTCGCCCGCAAGACGACCACTTCGTCTTCACCTATGGCCAGTCCTACCTCGCCAAGAGCGACGCGATCCCGATCTATGCACCCGAATTGCCCCTGCGGCGCGGTGCGATTGTGCCGGAACCGCCGCTCGAAATCGCCAACGCCCTGCGTGACGGCTCGCCCGATGCGTGGGGCCGACGAGTGATTGTCCATAGTCTCTCCGGCCCCTGCGGCAGGACGAATGGCATCGTGAATCTGGACGAACTCACCTTCATGCTCAAGTCCGGTTCCGACCGCACCGGCGCGCTCGACTTCCAGGCCTCACCCAGGCACTACGTTCCCCGCGAGGCTGACAACGAGACCCTCGAACGTCTGCTCGACTCGGCTGACCGCGTCGACCGGGGCCTGCCGCTCGCACCGGACCTGGCCGAGGCCTTGCAGCAGGGTACGGCGATCGGGGGAGCAAGACCAAAGGCGCTCATCCGACACGGAGACACCAGGTATGTCGCGAAGTTCTCCGCCTCGACCGATGCCTACAGCGTCGTCAAGGCGGAGTTCATCGCGATGCGCCTTGCGAGTCTCTCCGGACTGAACGTGGCGCAGGTCAGCCTGGTCCAGGCAATGAACAAGGATGTGCTGCTGATTCGGCGCTTTGATCGCGAGCGTGCAGAAAACGGTTGGACGCGGCGCGCCATGGTATCCGCGCTGACCCTGCTCGGCCTCGACGAGCGCATGACGGCCCATGCGTCCTACGAAGCGCTCGCCGACATCGTTCGGGCGCGCTTCACCCACCCGGCCGATACGTTGAAAGAGTTGTTCGCGCGCATGACCTTCAACATCCTTGTCGGCAACACGGACGACCACGCCCGGAACCACGCCGCCTTCTGGGACGGCGAGAGTCTCGCGCTCACTCCGGCCTACGACATCTGCCCGCAATCGAGGATCGGGCGCGAGGCCTCTCAGGCCATGCAGATCCACGGCCGCGAACGGCGCAGCCAGCTGTCGTTGTGCCTCGCTGCCGCCAACAAGTTTCTTCTGACGGATGAGTGCGCCCTGGCGATCATGGAGAGACAGGTTTCCATCATCAGGACCCACTGGGGAGCCGTCTGCGACGAGGCGGATCTGGGCGACTCCGGCCGACGACTGTTATGGCGACGGCAATTCCTGAACGAGCTGGCGTTTGAAGGTCTGGAAGACCGACTTGCCCTCCCTGCCGGCATGGTTGGGAGCGCACCCCGTGGGTAACCGTCCGGTCGGTCTGTGAATGGGTCCGACTGAGGGGCGACCTCGAGAAATTCCCTGCCGGCGCGACGGCCGAAAACATCCATTTCGCCGAACCTCCGCGACCCGAACGACAGCCACTCCGCAAGTCATGATGACGCCGGCGGCGCCGGGAGCGGCCCGGACGGTCGGGCTTTCCCTTCGGCTACGCCGGTCCCGGACCCGTATGGGGTGAGTTCGCGGGTGTTATACGATAGTGCGCACATGGCGCCAACAGTAATGATGAGAATGAAAGCGGCCTGGGCGCCGGCGGCAGTGTTGTTCTTGTGGGCCTGCGGCGGACCGGCGAAGGCGGCGTCCTCCTGCCAGGACTGGAACACGACGGGTTTCTTCGAGCACGCGGAGGCGGCGGATGTTTCCCGTTGCCTCGACGCAGGCGCGACGGTGGATGCGCGGGATGAGGCTGAACTCACGCCCCTGCATCTGGCGGCAGGGTTCAGCAAGACCGCCGCGATTACGGAAGTGCTGCTCGACGCAGGCGCGAAAGTGGATGCACGGAACAAGGATGGAGAGACGCCCCTGCACCGGGCGGCGCAGAGCGGCGCCCATGCGGCTGTGAAGATATTGCTCGACGCAGGCGCAGAAGTAAATGTGAAGAGTGACAGGGATGAAGAAACGCCCCTGCTACGGGCGGCGGCAAAAAGCGACACTCCTGCGGTTGTGGAGGCGTTACTTGACGCAGGCGCGGACCCGGCGGCGAAAAATATATCCGACTCAATCCCATGGCAGTATGCGCAGAACAACTCCGCGCTTGAGGAAACGAACGCCTATCGGCGGCTGAGAGAGCTCAGCGAAGGGCAGTCCCAGTAGACCGGTTCTGCAAGCCATTTCGTGTGCGGAGCCGTCTTTCATCGTTCGGCTGCCGGCGCAACCCGCTCCCCGAACCGGATACTGACGGTTGGCCATTCCCCGGGAGGTTTGTCCCCGCCACAGTGATGTGTCCACCGCCGGCAAATCCGCAGCATTTCGAGGACGGCTTTCAACTTGCTCAAAACGGCTCCCGCCTGCGCGGATTACGGCCAGAGCTTGAAGCGTCAATCGAGATGAGAAAACCCCATGTTGCGCATCCGGTGAGGGAGGGCGTGAACCGACCAGATCAGGCGTGCGGCACGGGGGCTCGGGAAGTGCCGAAAGGGGGTGTAGAGTCCATTTCCGGCCTTTTGGTCGGATGCGCTTCCAGCAACCACTCCAGCAATTCCCGCCAAGCGTGACAATGCTCGAAAATCAGCTCCGGTCCAAAGCCTGAATGGTCACAAGCCTGGGTATTCGGCCCCAAACGAACGACTCTGCATCGTTAGCGGGAATGCCAACAACCACTCTCGAAGGACTATCATGATTCACCAATACGGTGTAATGTGGTGAAGAGTTTGTCCGGGGCTGCAATACCATGAACGGACGCAAGGGAGGCAGGCAAGGCATGAAACCCGAAGGGGCGGCGTCGGTACGCGCATCGATCAGCTTTCCACCCGAGATCTACGAGATTCTGGAACAGATCGCCAGACAGAAGAAGGTGTCCCTGGCCTGGGTTGTGCGGGACGCCGTCGAGCGATATGTTGCCGAACAACAAGCACAATCGGAGCAGGAATGAGACTCGGCACGGCAACACGGACGGAGAGTCGCGGAGGATGACCGCAGAAGCGACCCGTCTGGCGCGTCCGCTCCCGAACCGCATGCAGGCCGCCTTGAATCTTCCGAACGGCGCACGGTTCTACCGCTGCGCCTTGCAAATAAATCCGTTCGCCTATGTCAAGAGGCACAGGAAGCCGACCCCCTTCGAGTCGGAATCCGAATACAACGAGGCAATCATCGCAACCTGCCTTGAAATCGGTATCGAAGTCATGGCGGTCACGGATCACTACCGCGTCAGGCATTCGACAAACCTCGTGCAAGCAGCGCGCAAAGCAAAGCTCCATGCGTTCAGCGGTTTCGAGGCCGTCACCAAAGACGGCGTTCATTTCCTGTGCCTGTTCGATCCGGACAAGGACGAATCCCTGGAGCTTTTCATCGGAGCTTGCGGCATTCACGACACCGACCAAGCTTCGCCGACGGGCAACAAGGATTCCATCGGACTGCTGGAATGCGCGAAGCCCTGGGGCGCGGTGTGCATCGCCGCCCATGTGGCCTCCAATGGTGGATTGCTGAAAAAGCTCTCGGGGCAATCGAGAGTCAATGTGTGGACTCATCCCGACCTGCTTGCCTGCGCGTTGCCGGGTCCAGTCGGCGACGCGCCGGACGGGATCAGGCAGATTCTCGAAAACAGGGATGCCCAGCACAGGCGCGACCGTCGCCCTGCGATTCTGAACGCTTCGGATGTCAGCGACCCGAAGGACCTGAAGAAGAATAGCGCCTCCTGCTTCATCAAGATGTCTGCCGTTTCGGTCGAGGCGTTCCGGCAGGCGTTTCTCGACCCGGACTCCCGGGTTCGCCTGCATAGCGATCCGAAGCCCGAATCCCATGCCGAGTTCGTGGCGATGACTTGGGAAGGCGGGTTCCTGGGCGATACCGCCGTGCATTTCAATGAAAACCTCAATGTGCTGATCGGCGGCCGGGGCGCCGGCAAATCGACGATGATCGAAAGCATACGCTATGCGCTCGGTCTCGAACCTCTCGGCAAGGAGGCGCAGAAAGCCCACGAGGGCGTGATCCGCCATGTCCTGAAATCCGGCACCAAGGTCTCGTTGCGCGTGCGATCGCACAAGCCGTCCAATCGCTGCTACACGATTGAAAGATCGGTGCCGAATCCGCCCGTCGTGAAAGACGAAGCCGGGGAAGTCCTGGCCTTGTCGCCGCAGGACGTGATGCCGGGCGTGGAAGTCTTCGGTCAGCATGAAATATCCGAACTCACCAAAAGTCCCGAGAAACTGACGCTCTTGCTGGAGCGCTTCGTTGACCGGGACCCGTTCCTTGCAGGATGGAAATCGGAGGTGCGCCGGGAACTGGGACGCTCGCGCAGCCGGATCACGGAGGTGTGCCGGGAGACAAGACGACTCGACGAGCGGCTTGCGGCATTGCCGGGTCTCGAAGAGACACAAAGGCGATTCCAGCAGGTCGGAGTCGAAGAAAAGCTGAAAGAAAAGAGCCTGCTCCTTCGCGAGAACCAGCTGTTCTCCAGCTTGGACGAACGGCTTGCCCCGTACCACACCCTTTGCGATGAACTTGCCGAAGGATTGCCTGTTGATGCGGCGTTCGTTTCCGGCAAGGCCATTGAAGGGTTGCCGAACATTGATATCCTTGCCGAAATCGAGGGAATCCTTGCGACGCTGGGCAAGGACCTGAGGGCAGCCAGCGAACAGTTCGGCCAGGCCCTTGCCAAGGCCGACCGCGCGATTTCGGAGAAGAAGTCGCGCTGGAACGAGCGCAAGACCGCAATCGAGGAAACCTATGAAAAGCTTCTGCGCGAACTTCAGAAGTCGCAGGTTGACGGCGCGGAATTCATCCGGCTTCGCCAGCAAATCGAGGAATTGCATCCGCTGAAGGACAAGATGGAAAGCCTCGGGCGCGACCTGGAAGCGCACGAAACACGGCGGCGCAACCTTCTGGCCGAGTGGGAAGACATAAAGGCAGCCGAATACGGGCAAATCGATACTGCAGCGAAGCGAGTATCCCGAAAGCTCCGCGACAGGGTGCAGGTCAGGGTTGCGATAGCCGGAAACCGCGATCCGCTCGAACAACTCCTGCGAGAAGAGGTCGGAGGCAATCTTTCCCCTGCGCTGGGTCGCCTGCGCGAACAGGAACCGCTATCCCTGCCGGAACTTGCGCAGCGGTGCCGGGAAGGCCAGGAAGCGCTCATGAAGCGCTACAACCTGCCGTCCGGTGCGGCCGAACGGATCGCACGGGCCGACCCGGATCTGTTCATGCGTATCGAAGAGCTGGAATTGCCAGCGACAACGGAGGTCAAGTTGAACACGGCTCCCGACGGGGAACCGCACAGGTGGCAAACGTTGCAAGCGCTTTCGACCGGCCAAAAAGCAACCGCTGTCCTGCTGCTCCTGCTGCTCGATTCGGAAGCGCCGCTTGTCGTCGATCAACCTGAGGACGATCTCGACAACCGTTTCATCACCGAGGGCATAGTGCCGATCATGCGACAGGAAAAACGCCGACGGCAGTTCGTCTTCTCGACGCACAACGCCAATATCCCGGTGCTCGGCGACGCCGAACTCATCCTTGGACTTGCTGCGAACGGCGAGGCCAAGGAGGGTCAGGCGCGGATCGCGCCGGAGCATATGGGCTCCATCGACTCCCGGCCTGTGCGCGAACTGGTGGAAGAAATCCTGGAAGGCGGCAAGACCGCGTTCGAGATGCGCCGCTCCAAGTACGGGTTCTGAGGCATGACGACGCGCACCGAATTGCTGGAGGTGATCGCCAACGGCGAGAATTCCGGGGTGGAGTTCAAGAGGGATGATCTGCGCACCCAGGATCTCGCGAAGGAGCTGGTGGCTTTCTCGAATCTGGAAGGCGGCATGGTGCTGCTCGGCGTGGAAGACGACGGAACCATTGCGGGCCTGACGCGGCCAGACCTCGAAGAATGGGTGATGAATGTATGCCGCGACAAGATCAGGCCGGCAATCGTCCCGTTCTTCGAGGTGGTTCGATGCGCCAGGGACAATGAAGATGTTGCGGTCGTCCGCGTGAACCGCGGCTACGATGTGCATGCGCTCTGGCACAACAAGGCCAACAGGTATTTGATGCGTGTCGGAACGCAGAGCAGGGAAGCAAGCCCGGAGGAGCTCGCGCGCCTGTTCCAGCAAAGAGGTTCTGTACGAGTCGAACTTCGGCCTGTGTCAGGCACTGCGTTCGCGAACCTGGACCGGAGGCGGCTGCGAAACTATTTCGGCGATATCCGCCAGCAGGATGTGCCCGTCAACGACGATGAGCAAGCGTGGCAATCGCTTCTCGTCAACACCGAGATCATGACCGAGGAAGGCGTGACTGTCGGCGGCATGTTGCTGTTCGGCAAGACACCGAATCGGTTTCTGCCTCATGCGGGGATAGACGCTGTCGCATATCCCGGAACAGAACAGGACTATGACGCACAGGAGCGCGCGGCGCTTCGCGGCCCCATGACGCCCCTGTTGAGCGAGGGCGGCGATATCGTTGAAAACGGTCTGGTCGAACAGGCTCTGGATTTCGCGCAACGCAACACACGCGCGGTCGTCGAAGCAGAAGGCGGAAGACGCAAGAAGCGTCCTGTCTATCCCCCCGATGCGCTTCGCGAGGGCATCGTAAACGCCCTTGTTCACCGCGATTACCTGCTCACGAGCACAGATATCGAGTTGGCGATTTACAGCGATCGGCTGGAAATTGTCTCGCCGGGCAAACTGCCGAACGGCATAACGCCGGACCGCATGCGGTTCGGGACGCGGGCGGCGCGAAACCAGTTATTGAAGGACGTGATGCGCGACTATCAATACCTGGAACACATGGGAATGGGGGTTCCCCGGAAAATCATCGCAGGGATGAGGAAGCACAACGGCGCCGAACCCGATCTGGTCGAGTTGGACGAGCGGTTCATTATTCGGTTGCATGCGCAAGCCCCGGAATAGCAATCGGCCGCCTTGCCCCGGCAACATGCGCACACGCTTGACCGCCTGACGGAAAGTCGGGCGAGCCTGACAGTCATGCTTCGGTCAGGCCGTGGAGAATCCCGGGCGGATGGGGGTGGTGAGCGACGGCGATGACCGGGAACCGGTTGTCGAAGAACTCCGGGCTTACCGCCAATCTGGCTATTGCACGGCTTGAACGAACAGCCCCAGCCCGACAGTCGTGTTGCGTCTCCTCCGCCACGGAGCCCGGGCGCCATGTCCTTTCCTGGCGTCGCAGCCCCGCACGGCGGATAGACAAACCCGGGATCGGGGCCGATAATGGATGCGTCACCGAGGACAACTGCCCGACGGATCCGAAACCGCAAATGGACACACTCAGCGTTGACGACACCATTGCGGCGCTCAGGCGGCAGGGGCATTCGCTGGTTGCGGGCGATGATGTGGACGCGCGCTACAGCGTGGATTTCACGGCCGAGAATGCGCAGAAGCCCGTGGCGGTGCTGCGTCCCGGCAGTCCGCGGGAGGTGGCCGAAATCCTCAAGGCCTGCAATGATCGAGGGCAGGCTGTCGTGGTCCAGGGTGGCCTGACGGGACTGGCGGGGGGCGCAACGCCCCGGGTCGGGGAACTGGCGCTTTCGCTGGAGCGGCTCAATGGAATCGAGGAACTGGACAAGGCTGCAATGACGATCACGGCCCTGGCGGGCACGCCCCTTCAGACGCTTCAGGAAGCAGCCGAGCAGGCCGGTTTCCTTCTGCCTCTGGATTTCGGCGCACGCGGCTCCTGCCACATCGGCGGCGCAATCGCCACCAATGCGGGCGGCAACCAGGTAATCCGTTTCGGCATGACGCGCAATCTAGTGCTTGGGCTGGAGGCCGTCCTTGCGGATGGGACGGTCATCAGTTCGATGAACAAGATGCTGAAGAACAACGCCGGCTACGACCTGAAACAACTCTTCATCGGCGCCGAAGGCACGCTGGGCGTCATCACCCGTTGCGTACTCCGCTTGCTGCCGCGACTGGCCAGCACCTGCACGGCCCTGTGCGCGATCGACTCCTTCCCCCGGACGGTGAAGCTGCTGCGCGAGCTTCAATCCCGGATGGGTGGCCTGGTGAGCGCCTTCGAGGTCATGTGGGCGGACTACTTTCACCGGGTCATCGACCACAGCGCGGCGCTGCGCTCGCCGTTTCCACAAGGTTTCCCGATCTACGCGCTGGTGGAAGCAGAGGGGCCTGACCAGGAGGCCGACGCGGAACGTTTCGAAGCCATCCTGGGCCACGCCCTGGAGTCCGGCGTAATCGCCGATGCGGCGATCGCCCGATCGGTAAAGGACCGGCAAGCGTTCTGGGCAATCCGCGACGGGGTGGCGGAAATCACCGCCGACCTGCTGCCCTACGCCAGCCTGGATGTCAGCATGGACATTGCCGAGATGGCGGGCTTTCTGGACGAATTCGACCGGGAACTGAAAGAGGCGCTACCCGATGCGATCAATCTGGTGTTCGGGCACATTGGCGACAACAACCTGCACCTGTTCGTCAGTACCCGCCGGCACAGGGACCTGGACACGATCTTCGAAATCGGCTATCGGTTGACCGGCGCGCGGCGCGGCTCGGTTTCCGCCGAACACGGGATTGGCGTATTGAAGCGCAAGTACCTGCACTATTCGCGCAGCCCGGAGGAACTGGCGCTGATGCGGCGTCTCAAGGACGCGTTCGACCCCAGGGGAATCCTCAACCCCGGCCGCGTAATCCCTCGCCCATGAACAAGCCGGGCTATCAGGAGCTTGCGCCGTAGCAAATTCTCATGGGACAGCACTATGCAAATACCTCGATTGAGTGGCAATAATCGGGGCAAGGGAGCATATGTCGGCGAAATCCGACCAAGCTCTGTCCCACTGGCCGAATGCCAAATCGCCTGCGGGGCAAGCTCCTAGAAACTGGCCGTCAGCCGCAGGCCGGTCTCGCGCCTGACGGGGAGCGGCGCGAAAGTCTTGCGGTGCGGCAGGCCGAAAATGCTGGTGGTGCCGCCTGCGGTCGTGTAGCTCAGGTCGTTCGTCAGGTTGTTGCCGTACAGTTCGACCGAGAAGTTCGCGTTGATGTCCGCATGCAATCGGGCATTGAACTTCCAGTACCCCTCGACCGAGTTGTAGTTGAAGTTGTCGATGTAGAACTGGCCCTGGTAGATTCCGTCAACCCGGAGCCATATGTTGTTCGCCATGCCCGCCAGTCGATCCA
Organism: Gammaproteobacteria bacterium; assembly: GCA_965115835.1. Lineage (GTDB taxonomy): Bacteria > Pseudomonadota > Gammaproteobacteria > Steroidobacterales > Foliamicaceae > Foliamicus. The sequence goes on along the minus strand of OZ220471.1, from coordinate 163,803 downwards.
GCTGGAAAGTGGCGGACAGGCTGCCCGTCCACTCCGGAACATAGCGGGGCCGGCCGCCGACCGAAGAGATTTGCTGCCCGACGGCCAGGGTGGGGGGCGGCGCCAGAACGGCCGTGGCCACGGATCCGGTACCGGCGAAGTCTGTGAACTCCACATCGTTGAAGGAAAAGCCGCCGCTGGCGGCGAACCATTCGTTCGGCGTTATTTCGAGTTCGACATCAATACCTCTGGTTTCCGAATCGCCGGCAAGATCGACTGAAACGAACAGCGGGGCCGGGCTCAGCTCGAAGAAGGTCTGGTTTTCCCAATCCATGAAATAAACGGCAACCGCGTAGTTCAGCCAGCCGTCCACCCGCTGCTTCACACCGATTTCAAGGGCCGACAGCGTCTGCCTGGGCGTAAAGTTGCCCAGCGGCACTTCCACCATCGTGGCCTGCGAATAATCGGCGGCGTTGGTGAATATGCCCTGCAGATGGCTGTTCGAAAAATGGCCGTAAAAATTGATGTCGTCCGTGGGCTGCCAGGACAAGATCAGGCGCGGCATGAAGGCGCTGTATTGCTGTTCGAGGTCACGAAGCGGCGACGGATCGACTCCTTGGGCAACCGACCTGCCGTCATAAAGAATGGTTTGCGTGTCCCGGTTCCAGCGCCCTTCCAGGGAAACCGTCCACCGCTCGGAAAGCTGGTACTCCAGGGACCCGAATACCCCGATGTTTTCGCCTTCCTCGAAATTCAGATTATTGGTGGCGCCAAAGCCGCTGAAGTCCGTCAGGTGATTGTCCTGCGAATAGTAACTGGCGCCCACCACGTAGTTCATGCGCTCTTGGGGCGGCGGCCTGTAGCGAACCTCGGCATAGGTATCGCGCACCCGGCTCGCCTGCCCCGCCAGCCAGGGGGCCCCCGGGTTGCGCAAGACCAACAGCGCTGGCGTGCCGAAATTGTTATCGAAGATGCGCCAGCTTGAGGATTCTCCCCGAGCGACCTGGGCGCTGACTACGCCTTCGCCCGGCAGTTCATACTCTGCGGACACATCGGCCCGCCACAGCTCGTAGGTGTTCCCCAACCCATCGGGAGCGCCCACGATGCCGAGACCCTGCATTTCGGGGGGCAGGTTGCGGACAAACGACCAGGGATTGGAGAACTGGAACAGCGGCGTACTGGCGGTGATCCTGCCCGCCGCGGAGACGTTCGGTTCCACGGCGTCCCAGTCGGGAATGTTCCCGCAGAACAGGTTCCTGGGCGATTGCGAGAGGTCGGTGCTGAAACTGCCGGCGTCCGCTCCGCTGCCCACCGCGCGAATCGCGCCCGCATAGGTCAGGTTGCAGCTTCCGGCCGGGACATTGCCAACCTGGGACTGGAGTTGCATCGTGTCCTCGGAGTCCACCCAAAAACCCGACAGCTGGATGCTCAGGGCCTCGGAAGCCTCGAATGTGGCCAGTCCGGTAACGGCGGTGTTGTCCTGTTCCCCGATCGGGTCGCCGTTGGCGAACAGGTAGTCCGCGCCCACCTTCTCATTCATGAAGGCAAGCCGCACGCCAACCCGGTCGCCAACCGGCCCGCCCGCGGCGGCGGTGAAGTTGTAGCTGGCTTCGTCCGAACCGGAATACGACAGGGACGCCTTGCCCCCGAATTCCTCTCCCGGCCGGGCCGGGATGTAGTTGACGGCGCCGGCAAAGGTATTGCGACCGAAGAATGCGGTTTGCGGACCCTTGAGGACCTCGACCCGCTCCAGGTCGATCAGCGGCAGGATCCCCGCCCCATCGGAAATATAGCCCCCCTGCCAGAAAACCGCGCCGGCGCGCGAAGCGGGACTGGCCTGCTGCACACCAAGGCCGCGAAAACGGATGTTGGGGTTGTGGCGCCCGCCGGTTCCTCCCTGACCCACGTTCTGGAAGGCGAAGCCCGGCGTTACCGTGGACAGCTCCTCCAGCGTGTTCATGCCCAGATTATCGAGATCCCCCTGCGAGAACGCCGAAACCGAGATCGGGATTTCCAGCACGGACTCGCTGCGTTTGCGCGCGGTCACCACGATCTCTTCCAGTTCTTCGTCCTGGGCCGCGACCTCCTGAATTCCCGTCAGGGCCGCGCATAGCACAAGGGCGACGCCGCCCGCAAGGCGGCAGAAGATACGGTAGGTCACGAGCAAGTCCCTCCAGCCTCGCTGATTTGGCAAATTCCCGCGAAATCGGAAAGTTAGGCCGATAATATGCCGATAAGCGGTATCGCGAAGTATATATGCGCCGGGCCAACCCGACACAAAACCCCGGCCCTGTCCGACACGCAGCCAACGGCGGCGCACGGAACGGCGCTTGCCCGGAGGCAGGTTCGGCTCGGGTATATTGGCGGCACTCCATGTCTTGAGAATGAAGGTCTTGTTGCTTCCGGCGCGCTCCCGGAACCCATCACGCCGGAGTAAGAGATAGCATCAAATATAAATTATTCACGCACGGGCCGCCCGGGGGCGCCTCGCCAGACCTGCTGCTCCGGGTACGGCGGGAGGTGGCGATCCTGTCGCCGATCAAGTTGACTCACCCGCTTTACCGCCGATAATTGATCGGGTTACAGTGGGAAAAACAAGAAAACAGACTGGCGATGACCTCGGTTCTGCGGTTTGTCGTTTTGGGGGTAATGCTCCTTCAACTGCCTGCGTACACCCGGCCCGCTGCGGCGCAAGAGATTCGAGAAGGCCGCACAGCCTCTCCCATGGCCGCAGTCCCGACCGGTCGTGATATCGTCGCCAAAGACCGGATAGCTACCCTACAGAACCGTTTGACAGTTCTGGGTTACGATCCTGGTCCTTCGGACGGCATTGTGGGCCCAAGAACCCGTGCAGCAATCAGGGCATTTCAGCAGGCGGGCGGATTGCCGGTGGACGGCCGCTTCTCCCAACAGTTGGAGGCCGAGGTTTCCGGAGCTTACCTTGCCGCGACCGACAGCAGCCGAGCCGGGGCGGCACCCGGAGCGATATTGCTGGCCGTATTTGCCTTTGGAGCGATCCTCCTTATCTTCGGGAGACGCTCCAGGAGACAATGGCGACAATCAGCATCAGGCACGACATATGCGCCTGTTCGCAACGCCCCTTCTGCACCGTCCAATGTCGGCGGTGTCATTGTCGGCAAAGCTTATGTGACCGACGGCGACGGTATCAGGATATCGCGCCGCGAAATACGCTTTGCCGGCCTCGACGCGCCGGAATGGGACCAATGGGCAAAACACGGCGACGGTTACTGGTTCAAGCATGGAAGGCGCGTCAAGAGCGAGCTGATCCGGAAAATTGGCGGCCAATCCGTTCATGTTGCTGTGGAAGGATGCGACAAGTACGGCCGTCTGGTCGGCACTGTCACCCACAATGATGAGGACATCGGTGCTTGGCTTGTCCGCAACGGTCATGCCATCGCCGCTTATGACGAACGCTACAAAAATATCGAACAGGAGGCTCGCCGGGCAAAGTGTGGCCTTTGGAGCCATGACGTGACTTTCGACCCGCGGTACTGGCGGCGGCGGCGGCAGCAGGCAGGCCATAAAAGTCGGCTTGCTGCCAAACGCAACTACAGGCAAGTCTGATCGACGATGAAAAATCTCGCTCATTTGCCTGTGAAACACGGCATCTCGTACTCATCGACGCAGAATTTTATGCAACGTTGGAGGAAACTCTGCGGGATGCCTGTCGCAGGCGCGCGCAGTCCTTCAAGAAGCCCAGGTTCTCATCGAATCCTGGCGGCGTCACTACAACGCAGTGCGCCCGCATAGCAGCTTGAGATACCGTCCCCCGGCTCCGGAAACAATCATCACGCCATGCTGGCTGTCCGGCGGAGCGGAGCGGAGCCGGACAGCCAGCATGGCAAAGAAATCGTCAATGCACTAACATTGAAACTGGACCCGTTAATGGGGGCAGGTCAATAGTAGCCAGATACAGCTACAAAATCTTTTCACGATTCATCGAACAACAAAAATGGCAAAGAACAGTCTGCGGCTCAATGCCATACTGAGGGAAAAAACATGGAAACAATCCAATTCATCCTTGAACTGATCCCATATGCATTCTGCATCGCAGTAGGATACATAAGCGCCCTGCACAAGGAAGCAGTAAACGGGCGCATCGACAAGGCCGTTTCCGAAGCGATAAAGCTACGCAAAGAAACACTCAAAGGCTACAAAAAAGCCGAGCAAGCAGGTTCAGGCGTAGGGATCAAGTTGCGCTAGGCAGGGGTCGGCGCATGGGGCCTGTGATCCGCCGCCTGGCGCTGTGCCTGGCGGCGGCGGTGGCCGCCGTTCCGCTCGCGGCGGCGGGCGATTTCGGCGCTTTCCGCGTCATATCCGCTACCGGGCCGGTGCGGGTGGTGGACGGCGATACGCTGGTAATGCGGGTGGCCCGCCTGGAACTGGACGGCATGACGATAGAGGGGCTGATACGGCAGGCTGCCGCCGCCGAAAAGTGGGAAGCCGTGGACAGGCTGCAATCGTTGCGGGACTCTTTGGGGGGCAGCGAGCGAATCCGGTTGCACGGCATCGATGCGCCGGAGCGGGCGCAAGACTGCGAGCGCCGGGGCGGTGATCGCTACCGGTGTGGCGAGCGATCTACCGAGCGGCTGCAATCGCTGCTTGGCATCAACCCGCTTGTCGGCGTTCCGGGGCCGAACGCGCCGGCGGTGGTGTGCGAGGGAACCGAAACCGACCGGCACGGCCGGCTGATAGCGAAGTGCTGGGCCGGCGAAACGGGAATCAACCGCTACATGGTCGTTGAGGGCTGGGCCGTTGCCGACCGCCGCAAGTCGATGGACTACGCAGCGGACGAAGACGCGGCGAAGGCGGCGAAGCGCGGAATCTGGGCCAGTCGGTTCGTGATACCGTGGGATTGGCGCAAGGGCGAACGGCTGCCGGCTGAATAGCCAGGGGGCCGCAAAAGACGCAAAATCGGCGCTACGGGCGAATCTGCCGCCAATCCGGGGCGGTTGCGCGACACGCGCGCGCGGAGGGCGAAAAGCGCAATTCCCGCGCCTGCCACCGCGCCGCCGCGAATTTGTGATGCCAGCGTCACAAAATAGCCGCAAGGGAACCCTGTACGAGCGCGTCGCCGGAGCTTTGGGGAACCGGTGGAGGGAGTGCCGAACTCTACCGCCTGTTACATTTCCGCGCCGGACGCGGAGCGGGCCGCCGTTTCCGAAGTCGGCGGGATGCGTTGGTATCAAAGGGTTTCCGGCGGCGCGGGATTCGGGGGGCTGCTTCGCGGAGCGGCAGCGATCGGGGCAGATTTCGGCTTTCGATGCATTCGGGCAGCCCAGCGTTCGGCCAGCCGCTCGGCTTTCGCTTTTCGCGCCGCGCGCGCGGTTTCCTGCCGTTCTCGAATCCGCTTCCAAGCTTCCCGGCGCTGGGCGCGGATGCCGGCTGCCCAGGCGTGTTTTTCGGTGGTGCTCACGCGCCCAAAATCTGCCGGCGGTCGGGCATCACAGATACCGCGCCACCGCGCCGGATTCCGCCGCCACCGCCGATGAGTAGTGGGCCACCATCCGGCCCGACTTCCAACCGCCAGCCAGCTGTACGGCGGCGGTGGGCGCGCCGCGCCGGGTAAGCTCGACTGCCAATCCGATCCGCCCGGAATGACTCGTGATCCGGCCATCGATGCCGGCGAGCCGGGCCAGGGCCTGAAACCGCCTGCCGATCTGTGCTGCCGACAGGCCGATCACGGGCGCGGCGGGATCGGCGGGGCCGGCGGCGCGAAGCTCGCGGACGGCGGCGGCAAACCCGTTCTTGAGGTAGCGCGAATCTGCCGCGCTGCCGTCCTGGTTCGTCTTGCTCGCGCCGAGGCGCACGATCAGGCCGCTGTTGTCGGCATCGGATACATCGGCCCAGACCGCCGCCGCTTCGGAGCGGCGCAAGCCGCCCATGAACAACAGGCTGACGATGGCGCGGTCCGTCCGGGCGCGGGCCGCTGCCTGGTTCGGCGATTCGATACCGCGCCCGCGCCGTTGGGGCTGGCCGGCAACGGCGAGCATGGCGCAAGCGTCTTCCAGGCCGACCGGCGATGACTGCCCGCGAGCGCCGGCGGGGCGGTGTTCGGCGCGGGCCTGGCGGCGGCGCATCCCGGCGAGCGCCCGGCGCGTCAATTCGCCGGCGGGCGATGGCTGCCCGGACTCTTTGGCGGCCAGCTTCGCGGCGGCGATGGCGGTTGCGGCGCTGGCGGCGGTGCGTCCGGCGTTCTGGACATGCCCAACATAGGCGGCGAGCGCCGCATCCGTGATCTTGGCGTTGCCGGCGAAGGTCCGGAGGGCGGCGAAGGCCGACCGATAGGCGCGGCGGGTGTTCGGAGCCAGGCTTTCGGCGATCAACTGCCGGGCGGTGTCGGCGGCGGCCTGGCGGTCGGCGGGCAGCGAAGCGGTTGCGGTAGTGGCGGGTTGGTTCATGCCGGGTGATTCCTCGCGGTTGAATGTTGTTCGTTAAGTGTCCGGACGTTCGTTTTCATCTTCAACGTCTGTACCGTAGCCAGACTCGATCAATTTCGCTTTGGCAAACTCCACATTGATCTCGGGATCGTCTGCACAACGCTGGGCCTGCGCCAACAATTCCTGTCGCACCGAGTCCTCGTGTGCCGCATCAAACTTGCAAGCCCGCATGGCGTTGACACAACCTACCAAGTCCTCGTGCGGAAGCATGCCTGCGCCTCCGTCCGGGAACATGTGCGTTACCCAGCCATTGCGGATAACAATTCGATGCGTCTTGCCCTCGTTTTCGCAAACCAAGCGGTCCGCTGGCATAGGCACTGGGCCTTCGTATTGATCTGTCATTGGGGGTCTCCTGTATTGGATGGGAAGGGATAGAAGGGATAAAAACGGAAAGGTATCTTGTTGTGGTCGCTTCGCGCCCGGATACTTCATTCGATCAGCGACTGCTGTTTTTCTGCGACTGGCTTGAACTTCTCGATCGCTTGGACGATCTCGTTGAGGTTTCCCTGAACCCATTCGTGCCGGTTCGGGAAGACTACAAACGCCTCGACAGCCCGATGCGCAAATCCGTCTCGCGCAGCAGCAGACCCCCCGCGTCCGAGGTCATCGGACCGCCATCGAATCGACCGATTACCTGACGTCGACCGGAGGGGGAAAGCGAAAGGGATTTCGGGGTACACTGTGTCGCCATTGGGGCCTCCTGTATAGGTCATCTAAAACACTGATTATTATACAGTTCAAGGCCCCATCTCTCCCATTCGGTGAAATATGCGGGTTAGGCGCCGGGAACATGGAGCTTCGCCTGATGAAACGCGCTTTGTGCATATGCTTACGCTTCGCACTACGGCCTGTCGGTCGCGGAGAAACAGCATGTCCACCTCCGGATGCCCAAAGGCCGATGCCATGACGGCGAAGCCGCGAACCGTCCGGGAGCAAATCGCTTTCTGCTATGCAAATCTGGCTCGCGCGCATGTGGCTCTTAAAAGAGGCGCGCGAAAATACGCGAGGACGGACCATATGATCCGGGCCAAACTCCAGCGTGGATTGATCGACGGCACCATGCGAATGCGGTCCCTTTATGACGACGAGCGGATCAAGATGACGGTGCCGCAGGCTTGCTATTACTGCGGCGGAACGGAAAGATTATGCGTCGATCACCTGATCCCGAAAATGCGCGGCGGCCCGGACGCATCCGATAACCTCATCTGGTCCTGCCGACGCTGCAATAGCTCGAAGGGCGGCCAAGACTTGATTGAGTGGATGACGGCGAAGAATCGTTTCCCACCGATTCTCCTGCTGCGCAGATACGTCAAGATCGTCGCTCGATATTGCGAAGAATACGGACTTCTCGACGTGGACTTGGCCCGGCTCAAGGACGGACCTGAACTGCCTTTCGACATTTGCATTTTGCCAATGCAGTTTCCGCCGTTGGATGAAATGACATTATGGGTGCGTCCCCCTTTCTGCCAACATTGTTGAGACACTGGCTACCCTTGGAATGATTGAAGGGCGGTAGAAGAGGAACAATGATGAAAGCAGACGACAGCGATTCAATGATGGTGATGGGTGCGAACGCGCCGGCCTTGGGGGGTGAGGAGCGTAGCGACGAGGCCCCCGGTGCCGGCTCTCCGCCAATGCGGCGCGGCCCGGATCCGGAGGTCATCGCCAAACCAACCCGACGCCGGTTCACCCCCGAGTACCGGCTGCGGATCGTCGAGGAGGCGGATCGCTGTGCGGAACCGGGCGAGGTCGGACGATTGTTACGCCGCGAAGGGCTATACAGCTCGCATCTGTCGGCGTGGCGCAAGGCCCGACGACGGGGTGTTCTGCAGAGCCTGACACCACGCAAACGCGGTACCAGACCAGCGCACTCCAACCCTGCCAGCGCCCAGGTTCGCCCACTTGAAGCAAAAGTAGCGCGCCTGGAGAGGGAACTCGCCACCGCACACGCGATTCTCGAAGTCCGGGGGAAAAGTTTTCGGGCTGCCGGGATTGAGCCTCAATGGCGCGAACAACTGCTGATAGCCGCCGCCTCGCTCGCAACGAAAGTCGGTGTCGCGCCAGCCTGCCAAGCGTTGGGGGTGTCCAGGGCAACGTTCTACCGCCGTCAAGGTCGCGCGCCCAAGGCCAGAAGCATCGAAAGACACCTACCCAGGCGCTGAGTGAAGGCGAGCGCGAGCAGGTCCTTGATATGCTCGCCTGTGAACGATTCGCCGCTCGGTCGCCAGCCGAGATCGGCGCAACTGACCTGCCGCCGCTTCCCGAACGGCTTCTACAGGATATCCTCGGCGATGCGCCCGGCAATCCGGGCTGCCGCTTCGTGGACGGAGGCGCGGTCGAGATGGGCATAGCGCGCCGTGGTCTCAATCTCGCGATGCCCCAGCAGACGCGCGATCATGGGAAGCGACTCGCCCAGCGCGAGCGCGCGCGAGGCGTAGCTGTGTCGAAGATCGTGAATCCTCATGTCCTCCAACCCTGCCCGGTCGCGGATCCGCTCCCAGTGATATTGCAGGTGAGAGATACAAGCGCCCCTCTTGCGGGCCGGGAATACCCACGGGTTGCCCTCGACCCGGGCGATGCCGTCAAGCACGCGCTCCGCCGGGGCGTGAGCGGAATCATGCGCGGCCCGGTCTTGGTCTTGCGCAAGCGCAACTCCCGCGCCGTGCGATCCACATCGTCCCACTGGAGCGCCACGATCTCATGATGTCGGCACCCAGTGAGCATCAGCAAGCGCAACGCCGCAATCGCCCGGGCCTGCACCACGCCAGAGGCTTCCGCCTCGCGCATCGCCTGACCGAGTCGCCGCCATTCCTCAGGCGTCAGAAAGCGTTCGCGGGCCGCCTCTCTGTACCTGCGCACCGAACGGCAGGGGTTGACGCCCGGCGCAACCCATCCCCACCCCTCGGCCAGCGAGAACATCTTCGACAGGATCTTGACCGCCCGGTTGGCCAGACTCGGCATCTTGCGAAGCGCATGGTGCAACTCGGCAACATCAAGTCTCGTGACCTCATCAAGACGCTTCCCGCCCAGCACGGGCAGGATGTTGCGATCGAGTATCCTCCGATATCTTCGCGCCGTCTGCTCGGCGCAGTGAATCGCCACATGAACACGCCGGAACCCATGCCCGTAACCGACGCCACCGACAGCACCGAGACGATGGGCAAGCAGGTTCTGGCGGCCTACGGCCTCAGCGTCGTGTCGATGGAGCCTGTGGGGCACGGCTTGATCAACCGCACGTGGCGCGTTCGCGCCCCCGGCGGCGCCTGTTACGCGCTACAGCGGCTAAACCCTGTCCTGGACCCCGAAATCCACGAGCACATCGAAGCCGTCACTGTGCATATCGCTGCGCAGGGCATGCCCACGCCCCGGTTGTTGCACACCCCGGGCGGCGGCCTCTGCATGCAACGCAAGGACGGTGTCTGGCGAGTGCTCTCCTGGCTGGAGGGAAAATGCCGCAGTCGGCTGGAAAACGCGCGCCAGGCGGAACAGGCCGGTGCGCTTCTGGCGCGCTTTCACCGGGCGCTGACCCACTTCGACCGACCTCTTGCCGGCAAACGCCGGCCCATCCACGAACCGCCCCGGCGGTTTGCCGAACTCGACCGGGCGCTGACCGCACACCCGGACCATCCGTTGCACGGAGAGGCCGGGAAATTACGCCGCCGCACCATGGAAATCGTGGCCGGCCTGCCGCCCATGCCCGCAACCCCCGCGCGTGTAGCGCACGGCGACCCCAAGATCGACAACATGCTGTTCACGTCCGCAGGCGAAGGTCTGGCCATGGTGGATCTCGATTCGCTCGCCCGCCTGAGCCTGCCCCTGGAACTGGGCGACGCCTTCCGCTCGTGGTGCAACCCCGCCGGCGAGGACAGCGCGCGCACCGAGTTTTCCGAAGAGCTATTCCGCGCAGCCCGCTCCGGCTATCTGGCCGTAGCCGACTTCATCACCGATAACGAGAAGAGCCGCCTGGTGGACGCCACCTTGTGGATCACACTGGAACTGACTGCCCGCTTCGCCGCCGACATCCTCAACGACAGCTATTTCGGCTGGAACCCGGAGCGCTTCGCCTCGCGCAGCCAGCACAACCTGATCCGCGCACGCGGGCAGCTCAGGCTTGCCGAGTCCTTGCTCGCGCAGCGCCCTTCCCTGAGAGACTGACGCCGCGAAAAGCCATCCGGCCGCCCGGTCGTGAGAATACGGCGGTCGCACGAACGCCCCGGGCTCGCCTGTGTCCGAGTCCGAACAGCACCCGGAAAATCGGACGAGGGTTCGATATTCCCGGTTCGGAATCGCCGGTCGCGATTGAATCCGTCCACGGTACGCACGGAATAAAATTCCTTGAACACGGCGCCGTTTCGCTGCCCTCGGGGAGTGGAAGCGCCGTGCCGCCCATCAGCTTCGAGGAGCCTCGAGGACACAACGGAAATGGCGTTGAAGCATCTGATCGAGCGTTTCGGGGAATGGCGAGCGGCCAACAGCGCTCTGGTGCTGGGGACGGTGTACGAGACGGCGGGCTCCACGTATTCGAAGTCCGGTTCGCGGGTGCTCCTGGATGGCGAGGGCAACTACCAGGGGCTGGTGAGCGGCGGCTGCCTCGAGGGCGATCTGGCCGAACACGCTGCGGCGGTGCGGGCGTCCGGCAGGGCGCGCTCCGTGTGCTACGACATGCGTGGCGAGCACGACATGCTGTTCGGCGCCGGCGTGGGCTGCGACGGAATGCTGAAAGTGCTTCTTCAGCCGGTTTCGGGCGGCGGCAAGGAGCCCTGGGCGCCTCTGGCGCGGATGGCGGAGTTGGCGATGGGCGCCGAAGCATCGCGCTGTGCGGTGGTGGTGGAGGGCAACGAAGAAGCGATCGGACAAACGAAGTTCGGCGACGAAGTTCCGGGCGAACTGGCGCACGGGTTGCACAGGCTCGGCAGTCCCGGGCCACAGGTTCTGGTGTATCCGCTGTACCCGGTCCCCCGTCTTCTGGTGCTGGGGGCAGGGGTGGATGCGGTACCGCTGGTCGAATTCGCCGAGCGGCTGGGTTGGCGGGTCACGGTGTGCGACCACCGCCGCTCGTACCTGGAACGGGGCGCATTCGGCGATGCCGAGAACATCATGGAGCTACGCCCCGAGCAGTTGGCCGATCACATCGACTTGAGCGGCTGGGACGCCTGCGTGGTGATGAGCCATCACCTGGCCTCGGACCGCGCCTATCTGGCGGCGCTGGCCGGCCGGCCAATCCCCTGGGTGGGCGTGCTCGGTCCGCAAGCGCGCCGCAAGCGCCTGCTCGGGGAGCTGGGGGGCGCCGCCGGAGACCTCGACAAAAGGCTGCGCGGGCCGGTGGGTCTGGACATCGGCGCCAACGACCCGGCCTCCATCGCGCTCTCCATCATGGCCGAACTCACCGCCCAACTTGCCCGCCGCATTTCCGGCTGAACCGGCGCGGCGGCAGGCCGCCTTCCCCCGGAAGGATCAGGCGGATCGGAGATGGCGGCGGAAGCGGCGCGCATTGCGTACGTAGATGGCGGCGCCGCGGGCAACCTCCGCGCGCTCTTCTTCGGATAACGCGCGCACCTGACGGCCAGGGGCGCCCATGATCAGGCTGCCGGGCGGAAAGGCCCGACCCTCGGGCACCAGCGCGCCGGCGGCCACCAGACTGTTGGCGCCGATGCGCGCTCCGTTCATCAGGATGGCGCCCATGCCGATGGTGCAGCCGGACTCCACGATGCAGCCGTGCAGGATCACGCGATGCCCCACGGTCACATCCTCGCCGACAGTGGTGGGGAACCCCATGTCGGTATGCACTACCGTTCCATCCTGGATATTGCTGCGCGCTCCAACCACGATGGGCTCGTTATCCCCGCGCAGCACCGCGCCGAACCACACGCTGCTGTCCTCCCCCAACTCCACGGCGCCGATCACCATGGCGTCCCCGGCGATGAACAGCGCCTTCGACCGCGGCCTGTGCGAACCCAGCGTGCAGATCACCGCGCCACTCCGGGGCGGCAGCGCGGCCCGGCCTGCATGTCCGGGCCGAACCGGTAGAGGATCGGTTCGCCGGTGGGAATCTCAAGGCTCACGATGTCCTCGTTGGAAATGCCCTCCAGAAGCTTCACCAGCGCCCTCAGGCTGTTGCCGTGGGCCGACACCAGCGTACACCGGCCCGCGCGGATGTCGGCGGCGATCCGATTCTCCCAGTACGGCTGCACCCGATCCAGGGTGTCCTTCAGCGATTCGGCGGCCGGGGGCGACGCCAGCTTCGCGTAGCGCGCATCATGGCGCGGGTGGCGGGGATCGTCGGGCGCCAGCGCCGGAGGCGGCGTTGCATATGAACGGCGCCACACCTTCACCTGCTGCTCGCCGTGCTTCCCCATGACCTCGGCCTTGTCGAGTCCCTGCAGCGCGCCGTAATGCCGCTCGTTCAGGCGCCAGCTCCGATGCACCGGGATTGCGCCTGCCTGAAGTTCCCCGAGCATCAGCGACAGCGTGCGAACGGCCCGTATCAGCACCGACGTATGGGCCGACTCGGGGACCAGCCCGGCGTCGCGAAGCAGTCGCCCGGCGCGGCGGGCTTCCTGCTCGCCGGCGGGGCTCAAGTCCACATCGGTCCAGCCGGTGAATCGGTTCTCGCGGTTCCACAGGCTCTCGCCGTGCCGGCACAGGACCAGCCGGCCGAAAGAGGAGCTCACGACGGCAGCTTGAGATCCGCCACCACCGCGAGCAGGAACCTCGATGCATCGGCGCCGGCCACGCAGCGATGATCGAAAGTAAGCGATAGCGGCAGCATCCGCCGGATGGCGATCATGCCGTTCACCGCCGCCACCTCCTCGCGCGCCGCGCCGCTGCCCAGGATTGCCACTGTGGGAGGCGCCATCAGCGGGGTTGCGTAGCGCGTGGAGCCGCCGGCAATATTCGACAGCGTGATCGTGTAGCCGCGCACTTCCCCGGGCTTGAGCGTGCGGTCTGCGCCGGCCTTCTTCAGCCGCGCGACCTCGGCGCGCAAGGCATCGAGGCCCAGACCATGGGCGTTGGGGATCGACGCCACGATCAGGCCGTGCGGCGTATCCATGGCCAGCCCCATGTGCACGCCCTCGGACAGGGACAGCACGCCGGTCTCGGCGTTGAAGGCGCCGTTCAGGCGCGGCGCCGCACGGCAACCGGCCACCATGGCGCGGATCAGCCTGGGCGTGAAATCGCGCGGCGATTCCCAGTCGTGGATATCGGCGTCATCCATCACGGTGCACAGCGCCACCTCGCCATGCGCCGCAGTCATGCTTTTGAACATGGCCCGGCGGGGTCCGGAAAGTCTTTCCTCGGTCCCGGGCTGCGGGGTTGCGAGGGCGGGTGCGTCCCTGGCGCTTCGGAAGTCGGAAGCCGCCGCTCCCCGAGGGGGGGACAAGTTGCCTTGCTTCCCGGACGGCGGCGCCGGAGGCGTCTGGCCGCCGGTTTTCCCCGCGGCTCCCGCCACATCCCCGGCAGTGATGCGGCCTTGCGGTCCGGAGCCCTCGACCTGCGTCAGGTCCACGCCCAGTTCGCGAGCCAGCGCACGAACCGAGGGAGCAGCCTTGACCCGCTGCCTGCGAGGCGCCGCGGGAGTCGTTTTCGTGGTGTCGCTCATCGTCAAGCCGCTGGCCGGCAACTCGCCCACTACCCCCGGCGCTTCGTCCCGGCCGCCGGCCCCTGCGCCGCCACCCTTGCTCTCCCCGGCGGGCGGCGCTTTCGCATCCGCAGTGTCGTTATCGTCCGAACCCGTGTCGAAGCGCGCCAGCACCTCGCCCACCGGAATCACGTCGCCCGACTCGCCCTGCACGGCAATCACACGCCCGGATATCGGCGAGGGCACCTCCACCACGGCCTTGTCGGTCTCGACCGACACCAGGGGCTGGCCCAGCTTGATCTCATCACCGGCGCCAACGTGCCATTCGACAATTTCCGCCTCTGTCAGGCCCTCGCCGAGATCGGGCAGCTTGAATTCTTTCATTGCGTATTCCGGGACTACCCCCCCAGGCACTCGCGCACCGCGTCCTTGATGCGCTGCACGCTGGGAATGTAGCCATATTCCATCCGCGCCAGGGGAGGCACGACATCGTATCCCGCCACCCGCACGATCGGCCCCTCCAGACTGTATAGACCCTCGCAGGCGAGGATGGCGGCGATTTCCGCACCGACGCCGCCGCTCACCGCAGCCTCGTGCACGATAACCACCCGGCCGGTGCGGGCGACCGACTCCAGAATCGTGTCCCTGTCCAGCGGACTGACCGTGGCCACATCGATCACTTCGCAGTCTATGCCTTCTTCCGCCAGCTCTCCGGACGCATTCCAGGTCTCGAGGACGGATGCGCCCCAGGAGATGAGCGTGATGTCCGCGCCTGCGCGGGTCACGAAGGCGTGGTCCAGCGGAAGACCTTCGCCGTTGTCCGGCACTTCCTGGCGGAAGGCGCGGTATACGCGCTTGGGCTCCAGAAACACCACCGGGTCGGGGTCGCGGATGGCGGAAAGAAGCAGGCCGTAGGCGCGCACCGGCGAGGAAGGGATCACCACCCGCACGCCCGGCATGTGGGCGAACAACGCCTCGGTGCTCTCGGAATGATGCTCCGGCGCGCGGATTCCGCTGCCGAAGGGCGCCCGCAGAACCATCGGGCAGGTCAGCCGCCCCCGGGTGCGGTTGCGCAAGCGGCTGGCGTGGCTGATGATCTGATCCAGCGCCGGATAGATGAAGCCCATGAACTGGATCTCCGGCACCGGCTTGAGTCCCTGGGACGCCATGCCCACGGCCATCCCGGCGATCATCGCCTCGGCCAGGGGCGTGTCGAACACCCGCTGCGCGCCAAACCGCTCCTGCAGGCCCACCGTGGCGCGGAAAACGCCGCCGTTCACGCCCACATCCTCGCCAAACACCACCACACTGTCGTCGTGCGCCATCTCCCGGGCCAGCGCCTGATTCACTGCCTCGACAAGGGTCAGGCTGGCCATCAGCCGTGCTCCGGCGCGGGATAATTGCGCGCAATCTCGCGTTGCGCCTCGAGGACCGAAGGCATGTTGCCGAACTGGTGTTCGAAAATGTCCTCGATCCTGGGACCGGGGACGCTCAAATAGGCTTCCACCTCGGCCTCCACTTCCGCTTCCAGTTCCTCGACCAGCGTCTCTTCCTGCTCTCCCGTCCAGCCAAAGCGATTTTCCATCAGGATCCGCATCCGCTTGAGAGGCTCGCAACGGCGAGCTTCTTCCACTTCGGCATCCTGGCGATAGCGGGTGGCGTCATCCGCCGTGGTGTGGTCCGCAAGCCGATAGCTCACGGCCTCGATCAGCGACGGGCCGCCCCCACAACGGGCTTTTTCCAGGGCGAGCCCGGCCCGGCTGTGTACCGCGATCAGGTCGTTGCCGTCCACCTGCTCGCCATGGATGCCGGCGGCAATAGCCTTTTGCGCCAGAGTGCCCGCAGCCGTCTGTTTTTCCACCGGCATGGAAATCGCGTAGCGATTGTTGGTCACCAGGAACACCACCGGCAACTGCATCGCGCCGGCGGCGTTCAGAGCCTCGTGGAACGCGCCCTCGGAAGTTGCGCCATCGCCGCAAAGGGCCACCGCGCAGTTCTTCCGGCCCCGCATCTTCAGCGCCAGGGCGGCGCCGGCCGCATGCAGGCACTGGGTGGCGATCGGCACGCAATAGGGGAAATCGTGGCGCGGTCCGTCCCAGTCGTGCCCGCGTTCGTCGCCCCCCCAAACGGCCAGCAACTGGCTCATGCGAACTCCCCTCCATATCACCGCGCCATGTTCGCGATACGACGGCGCCATGACGTCGTCCGGCTGCATCGCTGCAGCCACCCCGATCTGGGCCGCCTCATGGCCCTGGCTGGAGGCGATCGTGCCCACCTGCCCGGTCCGTTGAAGGTTGATGCAGCGACGGTCGAAGACCCGGGCCAGCATCATGAATCGATACATGCGCGCCATCCGATCCGCGTCGGCGGCAAAGTCCGGCAACTCTTTCCGAGCCTCGCCGTGCTCGTTCAGGAACTGCGTGTACGTGATTTCAAACCGGGCTACTATGGACATGTCGAAACTCGAATCAGCAGGCAAAGTATATCGCGGCTGGCCGATTGCCCCACGGAGCCTTCTCCGCAACACGATTTTTCGCGCAGCAGGCGGGGGCGACGGATCGCGTTCCGCAAGACCTCGGGCTTCCTCTCCTTGCACACCCAAGCCTCCAGGTCGAGACGTGTGCGCGGGAACGCTGCGGGCCGGGCCGGTGACGATTGGGCGGGGCCAGACCACACGGCCTGCGGAAACTATAATTTCCGCAAGATGCTCGCGCATATCGACTCACGGCAACAGCCGGGCATGGTGGATGTGGCCGACAAGGCGGTCACGACCCGGCGCGCTCATGCGCGCGCGCGCATAACCCTGCCTCCCGAGGTTGCGGCAAGTGCCGTGAACGGCGAGATCGAAACGCACAAGGGCCCCGTGTTCCAGACCGCCATCATCGCCGGCACCCAGGCCGCCAAGCGAACGCACCAGCTGATTCCCTTCTGCCACCCGCTCAAACTGGAAGGTTGCCGGATCGAAGTGGGGCTCCAGGCCGGAGAGGTGGTGATCGACTGCGCCGTGCGCGTGACCGACAAGACCGGAGCGGAGATGGAGGCGCTGACCGGGGCTACCGTGGCGGCGCTTACGGTCTATGACATGTTGAAGTCGGCAGCGCGCGGAATGGTCATCCGCAAGGCCCGCCTGATCGCCAAGACAGGCGGAAAGAGCGATGACGCAAATGAGCCGGACCGCTGAACCACTGCTGTCGGGTGTGGTGCTGGCCGGCGGCCTGAGCACACGCTTCGGCAGCGACAAGGCAGCGGCGCGGATCGGCGGCGCGAGCCTGCTGGAACGCGCCGTGCAGTTGCTCGAGTCCTGCCTTGACGATGTATGGGTGTCGGTACGCCCCGAGCAGGTTTCCCAGGCCTTGTTCTCGCGCTTCCATTGCCTGCCCGACCTTTGCCCGAACCAGGGACCCGCGGCGGGCCTCGGGGCGGCGCACGCGCAGGCGCCGGAGCGGGCCTGGCTGGCGCTGGCCTGCGATCAACCCGGACTCTCCCGGGGCGAAATCAGGCGTCTGATCGCCGAGCGCGATCCGGCCTGCGCCGCCACGGCCTTTTGCAATCCCGATTCCGGAGCGCCGGAGCCGTTGTGCGCCATCTACGAACCGGCTACCCTTGCGGGTCTGGCGAAGGCCGTGGCGGCACAGGCAGCGCCTTCGCCCCGCGACCACATCAAGGACCGGCCGCTGAAACTGATTCCGCTGGCAATCACGAACATCAACAGTCATGAGGACTTCCGCAAGTTTCTGCACAGCAGCGCCAACTCCCCGGGAGCAGGCCCATGAGCAACAATAAAAGCAGGCGACCGACGCGAGCCGAGGCGGAAGGCGCAGTCCGCACCCTGTTGAGCTGGACTGGCGATGATGTTGATCGCGAAGGCCTGGTGGATACGCCCAAGCGGGTGGCGCGCGCCTTCGAGGAGTGGTTCAGCGGTTATGCGGAAGACCCCTACGAGTTTCTGGCCCGAACTTTCAAGGAAGTGAACGGCTACGACGAAATCGTGGCGCTTACCCATATCGACTTCAACTCGCACTGCGAACACCACATCGCGCCGATTATCGGCAAGGCGCATGTCGCCTACCTGCCGCGGGACAAGGTGGTGGGCATCAGCAAGCTGGCGCGGGTAGTGGACACTTACGCGCACCGCCTGCAGGTCCAGGAGAAGCTTACGGCGCAGATCGCCGACTGCATCTCCACGGTGCTGGAGCCGCGCGGCGTGGCGGTGGTGATCGAGGCGGCGCACGAGTGCATGACCACGCGCGGGATCGGCAAGCGCAATGTGAGCATGGTAACCAGCCAGATGCTGGGCGTGTTTCGCGACGACGCCAGGGCGCGCGCCGAATTCCTGGCCATGATCGATCGCGGGCGGTGATAATACACGGGCGGCAACGGGAACCTGCGGTATATCGCTCTTGGGGCATGAAGTTCGCACAATAGAAGAAGCGCGCGCGCTGGAAGGCGTGGAAGTGGGCGTTTCGGACTGGATCCTGGTGGACCAGAGCCGCATCGACCGGTTCGCGCAGGCCACGGAGGACTTTCAGTGGATCCATGTGGATCCGGTGCGCGCGGCGCGGGAGCTCGACACCGGCGCCACGATCGCTCACGGCTATCTGACGCTGTCGCTGATTCCGGGCGCCACGGAAAAGTTCGTGCATTTTCCCACCCTCAAGAGAGCGATCAACTGGGGGCTGAACAAGGTGCGTTTTTCCACCATGGTGGTTTGCGGAAACCGGGTGCGGGTGCGGACTACCGTACTGCGGGCGCGGGCGCGGGCCGGCGGCATTCAGATGACCTGCCGGCACAGGGTCGAGATCGAAGGCCGGGAAAAACCCGCCTGCACGGCCGAAACCCTCGGCCTCTACATGGTCTGATCTGCGGGCCAACCCGGGCGCAGGGCGGAGAGGAAGCGGCGGATGCGCCGGGCGTTGGTGCCCATGTCCGCCATCCTCACGCGCGACTTGGAACGAACATCCACCTTCACGCCGCCTTCCGCAGGCGTGACCCGCACCACCACATCGTCCTTGAAGCCAAACCAGGGCGTGGTATCGACGGCCTCCAGGCGCCCCTCCCCGGGCGCCAGCGCCACGACCTCCCAGCCCAGGCCCCTGGCTGCCTCGGCTGCAAGCAGGATCGCCTCCGCAACGCCAGTCGCCAGAAACAACGGCTCGATTTCGGGGTAGGCGGCGCGCTGCTGCCTCGCCACGAGGCTGCCCGCGTACCCGGGCGGGTTGGGGGCCGAGGCCCTCAACGGCAGCAGGTCCACGAATTCCGGAGGATCGAACGTGTCCGTGCTGATGTCGTTGATGGCAGGCGACACCTGGGCCTGACGAAACCACAGAAGATGGTTCAGCGTCATCAGGACACAAACGACCAGGGCAATCCATCCCGCCGAATTGAACGCCCAGCTCCCGAGGCGTCCGCGCGCTCCGATCATCGCAACCAGCATGACCGGAGCAGCAATCCCCAGCGCCAGTACGCTGGCTGCATATCCACCCAGGGACGGGAACAGCGAAAGCAGTTGCAGACGGTAGCCGCCAATGGCGGCCGCAGCGAGGATCGCACCGACTGTGCAGGCGGTAATGCCGACCTTCGCCAGAAGAACCGACATCCTCCTTCCTCCGGCCATATTCCCGTCCTCGAGAACCGCAGGGCGCCTATCTTACGGCATTATTTCCCGCTTGATGCTGGTACGCTTGCCACCATGCAAAGGCAGGGCACAGCAATGCACGGGGACGACTTACGCAAGCTGATCGACCAACTCGAACTGGAGCGCCTGGAGGAAAACCTGTTCCGCGGCCAGAGCCGGGACTTCGGCGCCGGGCGGGTGTTCGGCGGTCAGGTCCTGGGGCAGGCGCTGTACGCCGCGTTGCGCACTATCGAGGGTCGCGTGGCGCATTCGATGCATGCCTATTTCCTGCGCGAGGGCGACCATCTGGCGCCAATCATCTACGAGGTGGACCGCGCCCGCGATGGCCGAAGCTTTTCCAACCGCCGGGTCGTGGC
This sequence comes from Gammaproteobacteria bacterium, assembly GCA_965115835.1. Lineage (GTDB taxonomy): Bacteria > Pseudomonadota > Gammaproteobacteria > Steroidobacterales > Foliamicaceae > Foliamicus. The sequence goes on along the minus strand of OZ220471.1, from coordinate 143,793 downwards.
GATCCAGCACGGGCGGGCGATCTTCAACATGACGGCTTCTTTCCAGGCCGAACAGGAGGGGCCAAAGCACCAGGATCCCATGCCGGACACCCCGCCTCCGGAAGCGCTCGAGGACCTGCGCGAACTGACCTCCTCGGAGTCCGACTGGATGCCCCGGCGATACTTCAACCTGCTCAGGCTTTCCCGGGCGCTGGATTTCCGGCCGGTGGATCCGGAGCATGCCCTGGGAACCGGGGCGCGCAACCCCCGTCAGATGCTGTGGATGAGGACTTCGGCGCCGTTGCCGGACGATATCGCGGCGCATCAGGCCTTCCTCGCCTTCTTGTCCGACATGGGGCTGATCGGCATGGTCACGTTTCCGCACCGGCGACCGCCCACCGGATTCCAGCTCGCCAGCCTGGACCACGCCATGTGGTTTCACTGCCCGATACGGGTAGACCAGTGGATGCTCTTCGACCTGCACAGCCCCTGGGCCGGCGGCGCGCGCGGCTTTGCCCGCGCTTCGGTGTACCGTCGCGACGGCAAGCGGGCGGCCACCATGGGCCAGGAAGGCCTGTTCCGCATCCGCAGGGCGGCCGCCGGATGAACGCGCCGCGCACGCTGTTCGACAAGCTGTGGGACGCCCACGAGATCGCCGTGTCCGGCGATGGGCAATCCCTCGTCGCCATCGACCGTATCTTCCTGCACGAGCGCACCGGCACCCTGGCCCTCAAGGCCCTCGAGCAAGCCGCGCGGAGGATACGTCACCCCGAACGGGCCTTCTGCGTCATGGATCACATCGTCGATACGCGCCCTGGCCGACCCGGCCTCAGCCGCATGCCAGGCGGCGTCGAGTTCATCACCGCCACGCGCGAAGCGGCGCACGAAGCGGGCATCCGGTTATTCGACATCGACGATCCGCGCCAGGGCATCGTGCATGTCATCTCTCCGGAACTCGGCATCGCCCTGCCCGGCCTGACGCTGGTGTGTCCCGACAGCCACACCTGCACTGTGGGCGGACTGGGCGCGCTGGCCTGGGGCATCGGCACCACCCAGGCGGAACATGCGCTGGCCACCGGGACCTTGCGGGTAGAGCGCCCCCGGACCATGCAGGTGCGGTATACCGGTATGCCGGGCCCCGCAGTGAGCGCCAAGGACCTGATCCTGGCCCTGATCGCCCGCCACTCCGCAACGGGCGGGCTGGGCCATGCGGTGGAGTTCGCCGGTCCCGCCATCGAGGCGCTGGGTGTGGAAGGCCGCATGACGCTGTGCAACATGGCTATCGAGTTCGGCGCCTTCACCGGCATGGTCGCACCGGATGAACAGGTATTCGAGTTCCTGAAAGGACGGGAATTTGCGCCCGGTGGAGCGTTGTGGGACCGTGCCGTGTCTCACTGGCGCGAACTGAAGTCGGACGCGGGCGCGCATTTCGACTGCGAACTGGAGCTTGACTGCGCCGGAACGCCCCCCCAGGTGAGCTGGGGAACCAGCCCGGAACAGGCCGTGGGCATCGACGCACAGGTTCCCGAGCCCCGTGGTTCCGCAGGGCGCCGCGAGGCCATGCGACGCGCCCTCGACTACATGGACCTGAAACCCGGCCAGCGGATGGACGAACTTGAAATCCACGCCGCCTTTATCGGCTCATGCACCAACGCGCGGCTGCCCGACCTGCGCGCCGCCGCCGAAATCCTCGAGGGCCGCCGGGTGGCGGAGGGCGTGAAGGCCATCTGCGTACCCGGTTCCATGGCCGTGCGCGCGGCCGCCGAGGCGGAAGGCCTCGACCGGGTGTTCGAGGCGGCCGGCTTCGAGTGGCAGGAGTCCGGCTGCGCGATGTGCTTCCATGCCGGGGGCGACAGTTTCGGCGGCATGCGCACCGTCTCCAGCACCAACCGCAATTTCGAGAACCGGCAGGGCCGCGGCGCTCGTACCCACCTGGCCAGCCCGGCCACCGTCGCCGCCTCCGCCGTTTGCGGCCGTCTCGCCGACCCCCGGAAACTCATCTGACAATCTGTGTTCTCCCTCCTGAAACGCTCGGCGATTACCGGCATGACGGCGCTCTTCGGCCGGCTTGCGAGTCCGGTCGCGATTGCGCCCGCGCTCCGGTGAGAGGCTTGATCGCGGGCGTGGCGGCGCCGCTGATGCGGCGCAACATCGATACGGACGCCATCATCCCCAGCCGGGAGATGAAGCGTGTTTCACGCGAGGGCTTGGGCGAAGGCCTGTTCGCCAACTGGCGCTACCGTGATGTCGGCACGCGCGAGGAGGCGCCGGAATTCGTGCTGAACCGCGATCCTTACCGGCAGGCAAGAATCTTGATTTGCGGCGAAAATTTCGGCTGCGGTTCGTCGCGAGAGCACGCTGTGTGGGCGCTGGCCGACTGGGGGATAGGCGCAGTCATCGCGCCCGGCTTCGGCGAAATTTTCCGGGCCAATTGCGCCCAGAACGGCATGGTGGCCGTGGAACTGGCCGAAGACCGCGTTGCGGCGCTGGCCGAGGAAGCCGGGCGGCGCGAATTACGCCTTGCGGTGGACTTGAAGGCCTGCGAAGTGCGTGGCTTGGGCGAGCAGGTTCTCCCCTTTTCCATGAAACCCCGCGAGCGGGAAATGATCCTCAAGGGCTTGGACCCCATCGCCATGACGCTCGCCGAACACGGCGCGCTGATCGAAACCTTCGAACAAGCCGACCGCACCCGCCGCCCCTGGGCCTGGACGGAAAAAGAAACATCCTGACCCCATTTGCCGCAGGGAAAACTCCGCCGCCAGCAGCGCTTGCGCAGGCCACCTGACAAATCAGCGGAGTTACCGGCAATCAGCCACCGTGGACAGGCTCTCGCGGCCCGCCGGCAACAACCAATGGCGGCCTGTTTGCGCGCAACTGTTCTTCCCTTCCGACAATCTGCGTCCCGTTCGCAGCCAATGGCTCCAGCGCGCCAGGGTCGCTGATTCGATTGAAGCCGATCGACAGCCGCGACAAGCGGGTCAGTCCGGCCAGGGGGCGCACGTCAACGATCCGGTTGTGGCTGAGGTCAAGGCGCGCCAGCGCCGGCAAGCCGGAAAGAGGCGCAAGATGCGCAACCCGGTTATGCGAAATATCCAACCCGGCCAGGCCAGTCAATCCCCCCAGGGCCGCCACACTCTCCACCCGATTGCCGGACACCGCCAGCCGGCGCAACGCAACCAACCCCGCCAGCGCGGTCAGCCGGCTTACCCGGTTGCCCGACACATCCAGCGATCGCAGCTGCGTCAAACCGGCCAGCGGGACCAGACTGTCCACCCGGTTGTCGGATACGTCCAGCATGCGCAGCCGCGTCAGGCTTGCCAGCGCGGTCAGCCGGCTTACCCGGTTGCCCGACGCATCCAGCGATTGCAGCTGCGTCAAACCGGCCAGTGGGACCAGACTGTCCACCCGGTTGTCGGATGCGTCCAGCATGCGCAGTCGCGTCAGGCTCGCCAATGCCGTCAGGCTGTCCACTGCATTGCGGGCAATATCCAGCTCTCGCAGCTGCTTCAGGCTGGCCAGCGGGGCGACTGTGCGGATGCGGTTGCCGGCCATATCCAGAATGGTCAGCTGCCGCAGCTGCATCAGTGGCGAGAGGTCCGAAACGCGGTGACCGGAAAGCCGGAGATCCCGGAGATTCACGGCCTTTTCCAGTCCGTCGAGCCGGTCGACGGTTCCGCCATGCACTTCCAGACGCGTCAGGCGTTTCATGGCAGCGTCCACATTGGCCGGTGAAAGCGGGATCCCAAGCGCCGCCTCGATGTGTGCCTGTAGCGCACTGCTGGCAATCGCTGTGGACGATGTCCCGGCGGCAACCGAAAAGCGGGCTGTCAACCTTGCGCCCGGTACTCCGGCCCCATCCGGTTCGGAGTACGGCGTGATCGCCAGCGTGTAGTTGCCCGGACCCAGCGTGAATCCGCTTCCTGCGACGCTGAGCAGATACGGTGCGTGGTTGGCCAGCCGCGCCAGACTTGCCGCGCCATCCAGCACAAGGCGCACGCTCCCGACCGCCGAGGGATCGGCCAGTTCCGCACGCAGATTGACGCGCCCGGCAGGCAGGTCGCCCGAACGCAATATGCGGCCATCCCAGATGGCGCGAATGAACCGGGCTCCGCCGGCCGTGACCAGTGAAGCGCTCTCGACCGCTGGCCGGGCCGGCAAGACACTCCGCCTCACCTTGCCGAAACGTCCGGCAAAGCGTCCGACTTCCAGGACGAGCAGGCGGTCGGCCATGTCGAACGACACATGGGTCATCTTGGGTTCGCGTCCGGTCTCCGGAATCGGATTCGACACGCTTTCGATGGTGCGGTACGGAAGACTTGCGCCATCAATTGCAAACTCCTCCACGGTGATCGTCAGTTCCGGAACGCGCTCCGCAGGGAAGGGGCTGGGAAAAGCATAGATTTCCACAAATAGGGTGTTGTCCTCGCCGAGTGCGAGCGTTCGCCCCGGAACGGCGAGCGCGCCAACGGAAACCGTTGTGTCGGTGTCCAGATCGGTGGCTTCCATGCGCACCCAGGTGTGCTCGTAACGGCCCCACGCAAACGCCACGTCGCTCGCATCGTAATCCGCCGGGAGCGGCGAACCTTCGATGTGGCCGGACTGGCGCAGGCACAAGCGATAGCGGCCCTCGCCCCAGGCAAAGTCATTGCGCACGCTGATGAAGTCGCCCTCGTGCCCCGAACTCTCGATAAGCCCGCCTTGTGCGCGCATGACGGCCGCCGTGTCGCGCTCCCGCCAGCGCGAAAAGATCGCGCCCCGGCCCCTGGCGACGAAGCCGCCGCCGGAGTTGTGGCCATCGATGCGGGTTTGCACGCCGCCGTAGAAATTCAGGCGGTTGAGGGTGCTGTTGAACGGTGAAAAATAGAGATTCACTCCCTCGGCCACTTCGCCCTCGGCCCGGAACGTGATGCAAAACGACTCGAACACTGCCGGCGCGCGATCGAAGGTCACGCGCACATTGGTCATGTGCCAGGGTGTGGGAACCACGGTGTTGGCAGGCAATTGCGGGCTGGCGGCATGGCCCCCCGGCGCCGGCGGCGGCAAGATCGTAATCACGACTTCGTCTTCGGCCGTGGCGCCATCGTCATCGGTTACCGTCAGGCGAAAAACCAGCCGCGCGTCGTTCTCCACGAATTCCGGCGCGGCGAACTCCGTACCGGCCGCAGCCGCATCGGCGAGCTGTACGCGGGGACCGGACAGCTGCCTCCAGCGGTACCTTGCGATCGTACCGTCGCGATCCTCGCCGCGTCCGGCCAGACGAACCTGCGCGCCGGCATCGACGCTTCGGTCGGCGCCAGCGTGGGCAACCGGCGGTGCGTTCGCCGGCCCGGACGACGACGCGCCGCCCCCGCAGCCGGCAATCAGGACGGCGGCGGCTACAAGGAGCACTGGCAACAGGCGAACCTGTCCGGCTGCGCCAGCCGATGCGCCCGCCAGCTCCCGCAGGCTTCCTCGAACCTCTTCTGTCGGAGCGCCGGACGCCGGCGCTTCCTGGTTGCCGGACAACTCAAGAACAACAACGCCGGACATACTGCTTGCTCCCGGCACTCGGCTCGCCCCGAAAACGGGTAGTCCCCCGCAAGCAAGCGCCCATTACTGCAGCAACTTGATCAGGGTGACGATCAGCCCGCTCTGAGCGATCAGCGCGCCCAACAGCCATTTCAGAAGAGCGACCTTGAGGGACTCGACCTTCGCCTCGATCCGCGCGATGTCGGCTTTGGTCTCCTGCCGCAGGATTTCGATGTCGGCTTTGGTCTCTTGCCGCAGGGCTTCGATGCCGGCCCTGGTTTCCTGCCGCAGGGCTTCGATGTTGGCCCTGGTCTCCTGCCGCAGGGTTTCCGTGCCAGCCTTGATTTCCGCGACATCGGTCTTGGTTGCGAGATTGGCGTTGAGCAGTGCGACATGCTCTTCGGCCAGGGTCTCGGCCTGCCTTTCGGTGAAGCCGCTGTCCGTCAGGCGCTTGACGAAGCGGTGGGTGTCGAACGCGATAGCCTCGGTCATGGCGGGATTATAGAACGCCGCCGGAGCGCGACAAGCTGCCCGAAGAATGGCCGCCGATTCGGGGTCAGGTGGCGGTCAGCGCTCCGAGCGGGCCGCGCGAGTTCGCTCCATTCCCGCTGATATCGCCACCGGAACGCCCTTGCGTTCGATCAGGGCGCGGCGCATGGCGTGACTGTCCAGTTCGACGCGCGCCGCCTGCGCCGAGGCCTGCAAGCGGCCGATGATGGCGTCCACGGCCTCGGACGAATACTCCTCAAGCGGCCTGTGAGCCTCCACGTACAGCCGTCCATCGCGCCAGCCTGCCTTGACCGGCTGATTCACTATCGTTGCGGGAAGCCCCGGCGGCACCTGCGGGAAAAGCCACTCGATGTCCTCCGGCAACATGCGCAAACAACCGTGGGTAACCTGCATGCCCACACCGCGCGGCTTGTTCGTGCCATGAATCAGGTACCCGGGAGCGGACAGGTTGATGGCGTAATCGCCCAGCGGATTGTCGGGACCGGGAGGCACTACCGGTGGAAGAACTTGCCCTTCGGCGGCGTATTCGGCAATGATGGACTTGGGAGGACGCCAGGTGGGCCGGGTGCGCTTGCGGGTAACCTTCCAGTCGCCCAGCGGCGTCTTCCAGTCCATGCGGCCTACGCTGATCGGGAATGTGGCAACCATGTCCTGCCCTTCTTCCCGGAAATAGAAATACAGGCGGTATTCGGCAATGTTCACGACAATGCCCTTGCGCGGTGTGTTGGGCAGGATGAATGCAGTCGGCAGCAGGATACGCGCGCCGTCTTCGGGCACCCACATGTCGACATCCGGGTTGGCCTGCTGCATGTCGGCAAACCCCAGACCATTGCGGCGGGCCACATCCAGCAGCGACTCACGCCGGTCGGCGGCAACCCAGTGCGCTTCTCCAACGATGGTGACGGTGGAACTCGGAAGGAGAAAGTTTTCCCCCCGAACCAGGGGACAGGCGAAAAACCCGGCAAGCAGGATGAACGCCAGGGGCAGCCTCATCTTGCGGTTATCGGCCATCCGTCAGTACTGCATCAATCCGGCAGCCCAGGTCAGTCCGCCTCCGAAAGACACCATCATTATGCGTTGTCCGCGCTGGATACGTCCATCCCTGACGGCCACATCCAGCGCCAGGGGAATCGATGCGGCCCCTGTATTGCCGTGATCCTGCACGGTCAGCACCACCCGCTCGTCCGGCAGCCCCAGCCGCTTGCCGATCGCCTGGATAATGCGGATATTGGCCTGGTGGGGCACGAGCCAGTCAATGCCGTCGCGGTCCAGCCCATGTCGCTCCAGCAGCCTGTCGACCGTGCCGCCCATGGTGCGCACCGCGATCTTGAACACCTCGCTTCCTTTCATGCGCACTGCGGCGCCGCCCTTGCCGAATTGCTCCGGGTCGCGGGACACGCCCGCACGACTGCGCAGGATATCCACATGCGACCCGTCGGCGCCCAGGATGAAGCTCATCATTCCCGGTTCGGGAGCCGGTTCCAGGACGACGGCCCCGGCGCCGTCGCCGAACAGCACACAGGTGCTCCGGTCACTCCAGTCGGTAATCCGCGAAAGCACTTCCACCCCCACCACCAGGGCCTTGCTCGCGCGCCCCAGACGAATCATCCCGTCTGCGATGCTCAGGGCGTACAGCCAGCCGGTGCAGGCGGCCTCGCAACTGAAGGCGGCGCAAGGAGGTATGCCCAGTGCGTCCTGAACCATGCAGCCCACATTGGGAAAGACGAGATCCGGCGTGGTAGTTCCCACCACCACCAGATCGATCTGCGCGGGATCGCAGCCAGCCGAATCGAGAGCCGCACGAGCCGCCGGTATGGCCAGATCGGAACTGGCCTGTTCGTCCGCCGCCAGATGCCGGCGCTCCATGCCGGTGCGTGTGCGAATCCACGCATCGGTAGTGTCGACCATCCGCTCCAGATCCTGATTGGTCAGCACCCGTTCCGGCAGATAGCGGCCGGTACCGGCAACCCTCGAGTACTGCAGGCCGGAAACCGGATCGGTCACGCGGCCATGTTGCTCCATAGTCCCTGAATCCGCTCGTTGAGGCCTTTCTCGACCTCGCGCATTGCCAGATGAATGGCCTGTTGCCAGCCGATCTCGTTACTGGAGCCATGACTCTTGATCACGATTCCATTCAGCCCCGCCAGCGTGGCGCCGTTGTGGCGATTGGGGTCGAGCCGCTTCTTGATGGCGTACAGGAATGGCCAGCAAGCCAGACCGTAGGTGCGTGCGAGCCAACCGCTTCGGAAGTACGAGAGAATGCGGCGATAAGCGAATTGCGCCGACCCTTCCATGGTCTTCAGCGCGATGTTGCCGGTAAAGCCATCGCACACAACCACATCGGCGCGGTGTTCGAAGATGTCGTTGGGCTCGACAAAACCCCGGTAATTCAGATGGCTGTCGCCGAGCAGCGCGTTGGCCGCCTGGACCGTTTCGATTCCCTTGATTTCCTCCTCACCATTGTTGAGCAGGCGAATGGACGGGTTGTCGACACCGTTGATCGACGCGATTACCGAACCCATCACCGCGAATTGCAACAGATGCGTGGGCGTGCAAACGGGATTGGCGCCGAGGTCCAGCATGTAGCAAACCCCCTGAACGGTGGGCAGGGCCACCAGTATCGCAGGGCGGTCGATTCCGGGCAGCATCTTGAGCACCAGTCGGCCGGTCGCCATCAGGGCGCCGGTATTGCCGGCGCTCACGCAAGCCTGCGCTTCTCCCGAGCGCACGAGCTCCACAGCCAGCCGCATGGAAGAGCGCTTCTTGCGGCGCAGGGCCTCCAACGGCGTATCCTCCATCGACACGACCTGATCGGCATGCAGAATTTCCACGCGGCTCGACTCCTTTCCCAGACGCCCGCAATGCCGGCGCACCGTTTCCGTGTCTCCTGCCAGTATCAGCCGCAATCCGTCGCGGCTGCGCAGCATTTCCAGCGATGCCCGAACCGCCACAGCCGGGCCGAGGTCACCGCTCATGGCGTCCACCGCGATCGTGATGAACTTGCTCATGGCCCGGAAGTTACCGCCCCAAGCACGTTCCGAAGCAACCAGCCCGGCTTTGTCAACGGCAAGACGGTCCCGGCGCCGAAGCGCAGGACTTCAGCCTTCCATTTCCTCCTTGTCCGGCTCGGGAGGCGGCGGAACAATCTCGCGGCCACGATAGTATCCGTCGGGCGCAACATGATGCCGGCGATGAAGCTCGCCGGTTTCAGGGTCCGCCGAGAGCGTCGGGCGAGCCAACGCGTGATGCGACCGGCGCATGTCCCGCCGCGAGCGTGATTTTTTGTTTTGTTGAACGGCCATGGTCGCCTCCCTCGGAACCGGCTATCAGCAAGTTCGGCCCTGCCTCTGCCGCATCAAGGCCCCAAGCGCCGCCAGCGGGCGGCTGGCGCCCGGCGCCGTCTCGGGCCTTGCTTGCCACGCCACCGTGCATTGCGAATGCGCAGGCGCCATGGGCAGGATGGTCAGGATCTCGTCTTCCAGTATTGTACCCAGCATCAGGCCGTCCTGGCCGGCCACGACCGTATCGTAGGGAGAAGCCACCTCTCCCACCTCGCTCTCGCTGCCTACTGCGGTGAGCCGGCAGTCCACCTCGACCCGCCAGGCAACCGGCGCGAGACATCGCTGGCACTCCAGTCGAAGGGTCCCGCGGGCGCACAGCCCGATCAGTGGAAATCCTTCCAGACCGGGCTTGAAGGACCACCGCGCGTCAATGTTCCCGGCCAGACCGGCGCCAAGGCCAAGGTCGGCAAGACGGCGGAGCGCGCCTGCTTCGAAGGACGCCTCTATCACGTGATGACGACCGGCCCACTCACGCAACTTTCGCATTGTCACGGCCTTGAACTGGACCACACTCCCTCCTGCAGCAGCCGATAATCTCCAGACTGGAGAATGCCCGAACGACACACGCTCGACCGAAAAAAACCGACCCGACCCAATGGAGACCTGCGCGAACGGTTGCGGCCTGCGCACCTTATCACATCATCACGCCGGCGATTCGGAGTGCGCCTGAATGGCTGCTCAAACACCGCCCGGAAGGACTCGACGCCGTTCGGATGGACCAGGCGGGGCTGCAGGCTCGCAGTCTGTCGGGCCTGACAGGTTCCCGGGCCGCTCACGATCCCTGCATCGTGTCCGGGCAGACATTTCCGGTCGCGATTTCCTGATGGAGCGGTATCCCGCACCGGATCGGGGCGCAGCCCCTGGGACGGGAAACCTGCCTTCTCCTGCGTCTCGAGATGCGCAGGGACAAACGGAACAAGCCGCGGACGGAGCGCAAAACAAGGGAACACGACTCGTGTGGCGGATGCAAGCGAGATAATCATCGCGGAGCAAGGGATACAGGCAATCCCGGCGCAACTTTCATGCCCGCGAACTGGCGCAACCGGACAGGATTCGGGATCCTGCGCTTGGCGCCCGCGCTGAATTTCGGCGGCAGTTCCCGCCTTTCGCCTGCTCGAAAAGCGCCTCTGCGCGCTCACCGACAAGGCCCCGCCCGCTTTGTCGTTGGCCCCCTGCTGCGGTAATTGAGTTGCGGTAAGATATTGGCCTCGAATGTTCGCCAGCAAAACATTCTGGACGAGACGATGGAGGATGGAGGCATGATGAAGATGGGCGACAACCTTGAAGGCAACAGCGGCGTGTCGGCTGCAATGGGTGGCCTGTCACGGCGATTCGGGCGGGATCCGGGCCGAACCGACGCGCGCGGCCTTATGGCCTGTACCCCCCCCCCCCCCCCCCCCCCCGAAAATCCGGGCGCGAGGCTGAGCCCGTGCGCGCCTCCGGGAGAACCGCGCTACGCCTGAACGCAGGCCTCATCGCCGCCCTCTTCGCGCTTTTGACGCTCGCCGCGCCCGAAAACGCCCGCGCCGCCAAGACCGTCGCCATATCAACCGCGTCGACCACGATCACCGAGGGCGATTCCGGGAAGAAAGATGTGACAATCAACTTCACTCTCGGGGAGAACACGCCCTTTCACCTTGACTTTATCGTTCGAGTTGTTGCCGCCAGCAGCACGGCAACCGACAACACCAATCGTGGCCGCACTTCATGCAGTGCTCCGTCCAGCGGTGCGGATATCTGTTATGTAACATTATTCAGCGAAGCCTACGCACCTATAAGCGGGGGAACGAATGGAAGTTTCAAAATCGGCATTCTGGGCGACACGATTGATGAGGGGGCCGGGGAAACCGTCACCCTGAGGCTTGAGCCAGCAGAAGGAGCCAGACGGGATGGCTGGACACAGAACAGCAACACACTGACCCTCACCATCACGGACAATGACACAGCCGCCAGCGCCCCTGCCAAGCCGACCGGCCTGAAGGTATCGGCAGGCACCTCGCAGGCAACGCTGAGCTGGACCCGTTCGACCGACCAAAGCATCAGCGGCTATCAGGTGCAACAGAAGAAGGGGACCGGCGCCTGGGGCGCCTGGACCAACATCAGCGGCTCGGGCCGCGACACCGTGAGCCACACGGTGACGAGTCTGGACAACGGCAGCGAATACAGCTTCCGCATCCGGGCAGTGAACGCCGCCGGCAACAGCGCCGAATCGGACGCGGCGACGGGGACGCCGATGGCCCCGCAGGTGGTGGTGACGCCGACGGAGCTCACCATCAACGAGGGCAGTGGGGACGTGTACACGGTGGTGCTGGCGGGAGTGAGGCCGACCGGAAATGTCACGATCGGGATCAAGTCCGTGGCCCAGGGACGAGACGACCGGGATGTGGGCGAGCTTGTGTTCGAGCCCTACAACTGGAACGATCCGCGGACGATGACGGTATACGCTCCGGTGATCGACAATCAGGAGGGCTACGAGTTCAAGAACGAGTTCGACGTGAGCGCGCCCGGCACCAACTACGCCGATGTGGAGGCGGACGATGTCACCATAACGGTGGTGGACACCACGGCCACGCTGACGCTGGCGACGGATCCGGCGGCGGTGACGGAGGGCGCGAACATCAGTCTTTCGATCACCTCGGACCGCGCTCTGGTGGGCGCCATTCCGGTGAAGCTGACCTTTGCCGACCGGGCCAGCAGCGGCTTTGCCGCGGCCGACCTTCCCGGCGGTCTGGTTCAGACGCTGATGGCGGAGTTTGGCAGCACCGGCGGTACCACTGGCACGGTGACGATCCCGACGAACAACGACAGCGCGACCTCGGAGGGCGCGGAGACCTACACCGTCACCCTGGGGGACGACAGCGCCTACAACGGCTACAAGCTGGGCGCCGATGTTACGGCGGACGGGACGCTGAACGATGCGGCTTCGGGCACGCCGACGGCGCCGGGCACGACCAAGGGGGTGACGGTGGTGCCGACCACGCTGACGGCGGCCGAGGGCGGCGGCGCGGGCTTTCTGGTGGTGCTGAACGCGGCGCCGAGTGCGAACGTGACGATCACGGTGTCCGGTGATTCGGGCGACGTGACCTTCACTACCCAGGGTCAGGGTTCCGACGGCAGCAACTGGGGCCGGCTTACGTTCACCACGGCGAACTGGAATGTTCCGCAATGGGTTCGGGTGTTCGTTCGCGAGGACGCCGACATGGAGGACGACACGGATGTGACGCTGACGCTGACGGCTAGCGGCGGCGGCTACGACATGGTGACCATCGACAGCGTCACGATCACGGTGGCGGAGGACGACAAGACCATGTCGCCGGGCGGGGCGGAAGGGAACCGCCTCCCGCCGGGTTCGGCGGCAGCGCCGGGGTCGCCTGTCGAGGCGCCCCGCAGGCCGCGGGGATTTGAGGCCGAGGCGGGCGACGGCGAGGTGGCGCTTTCGTGGAGCGATCCGGGGGACGCCACGATCACCCATTGGCAGGTGTGGGTGCGGCGCGGCGGGTGGAGCGCCTGGACCGATATAGCGGGTTCCGGCGTCGCCACCACCGGCCACACGGTCACGGGGCTGGACAACGGCAAGCGATACCGGTTCCGGGTGCGGGCGGTGAATGCGGCCGGGCCGGGGGTCAAGTCCCGGCGGAAGTTTGCCACGCCGTTGGGCGCGCCGGAGGTCTCCATTGCCGATGCTTCCGCCAGCGAGGGGGAGGCTTTGGTGTTTGGCGTCACGCTGTCGGAACCGGCGGCGGGCGAGGTGAGCGTGGCTTGGCGCACGGCGTCGGGTGGCAATCACGGCAGTGCGGAGTCCGGTTCGGACTTTGTGCAAGGTTCGGGCGTTGCGCGGTTTGCGTCGGGCGCGGTTCGTGCGGAGGTTCGCATCGAGACTCTGGACGATTCGCACGACGAGGGCCAGGAGACCTTTGCGGTTCTGCTTTCGGATGCCCGAGGCGTTGTCATTGCGCACGGCAAGGCGACCGGCGTGATCGTCAATTCCGACCCGATGCCGCGTTCATGGCTTGGTCGTTTCGGTCGTTCGGTGGCGGAACAGGCGCTTGACGGCATATCCGAGCGCATGGGAAGCGCTGGCGAGTCTGCCCGCGCGCCGGGCTTCCGTGGCGCGTTCGGCGGCTACGCGCTTGGCGGCGATTTGGGGCTGGCGGCAAACGGCTGCGGCTCCGGCGACGGCGCGGCGCCCGAAGCGGTTGGCGACGGCGCGGCAGCGGAGCGTGACTGTCTGGCGGATCGGTTTGGCCTCATGGCTGGCCACTCGATCGGCAGCTACCTGAGCGATGGCTACGCGATGGATGGAGTTCCGAGTTCCGGGACTTTCGGCGTTGGCGCGGGATCGTCCCCGGGGCATTCGGCGTGGCCGGGCTTCGGCGGCGGTTCGGTGCTCTCGCGCCCGCCCGTGCGATCTTCCGGCGTTACGGCGGAGAGGAGCCTCGGGCGACTGCTGGCGGGCAGCCGCTTCACCTACACCCGCGGGGAGGACTCATTCGGCGGCGTTCTCGGGTTCTGGGGCCGCGGCGCGCAGTCGAGCTTCGACGGTCGCGAGGGCGAAGTGGGTCTGGACGGCGAGGTGACCACGGCGCTGCTGGGCGTGGACTACGCGAAGGGCCGCTGGCTGGCGGGTGTGGCGCTGTCACAAAGCCGCAGCGACGGCGGCTATCGCGGCGCGGGCGTTGCGGCGAAGACCCCGGCGACGGACGGTGGGATCGAGGCTGCGTTGACAGCAGCGATTCCGTATGCTTCCTGGCGTCCTTCCGAGCGGCTGTCGCTGTGGGGCGCGGTGGGCCACGGCAGCGGCGACATCACGCTGGCGCCGGGTGCGGCCGAGTCCCTGGAGACGGCGATTGGCTGGACCATGGCGGCGGCCGGGGCGAGCGGCGAGTTGTTCTCGTTTGCGAACGGCGGTTCGCTGTCGCTGGTGTCGGACGCCCTGTGGGCGCGCACCACCTCGGCCCGCACGGACGGTCTGGTGGGCGCGACGGCGGGCGTCGGCCGGCTGCGGCTGGGTCTGGAAGGCAGCAAGCGCTTTGCGCTGCCCGGTGGCGGCGGCTTGACGCCGAAGCTGGAGATTGGCGCGCGGCGTGACAGCGGCGCTGCGGAAACCGGCTTTGGGGTGGAGATCGGCGGCGGGCTTGCGTGGAGCGATCCGCGCCTGGGCATCGAGTTCAACGTTGAGGGGCGGGCGCTGCTGACCCATGAGGACGGCGCGATGAGGGATCGGGGTTTTTCGGCCTCGCTGGCCTACGATCCCCGGCCGGACTCGGCCCTGGGCCTGACCCTGGCGCTGCGCCAGGACCTCGGCTCTGCGGCCAGCGGCGGTCTGGACGCCCTGTTTGCCCACGATCCGCTGTCGCGGCGCCTGGGCAGCGATCAGGGCGGTCGCTGGACGATGGAAGTGGGCTACGGCCTGTCGGCCTTCCGCGGGCGGTTCGTTGGCGCGCCGCAGTTGAGCTACGGCGTTTCGGCCGGCGCGCGCGAAGTGGGCGTGGGCTGGCGTCTTGCCCCGGCGCCAGTGGCGGGCGCGCCGGATCTCGGTGTGGCGGTTCGGGCCGTGCGGCGCCAAGGCGTGCTGCAACCGGCCGACCACCGCCTCGACATCGAGTTCCGCGCCCGCTGGTAAAACGCCTCGCGGGAGATCGGCCGGGTCAGCGCGGGCGCCGGCTGGTGTCGGCGCATTGCCCCGGCGCCAGTGGCGGGCGCGCCGGATCTCGGTGTGGCGGTTCGGGCCGTGCGGCGCCAAGGCGTGCTGCAACCGGCCGACCACCGCTTCGACATCGAGTTCCGCGCCCGCTGGTAAAACGCCCGCGGGAGATCGGCCGGGTCAGCGCGGGCGCCGGCTGGCGTCGGCGCATTGCCCCGGCGCCGGCGGCAGGCGCGCCGGGTCTCGGTGTGGCGGTTCGGGCCGTGCGGCGCGAAGGTGTGCTGTAACCAACCGACCGCCGCTTCGACATTGAGCCTCGCGCCCGCTGGTAAGATGACCCGCAGGGAAGCGGGCCGCCCGTCTCGCCTGTTTCGGCTGGGCGATGCACGTACTGCAAGCGCCCCGGGAACCTGTCAGGCCCGACAGACGGCTCGCCTGCGAGCCAGCACGGGAATAAACCGCACGCACACAGGCCGTTCGCCCCATGTTCGCAAAGCTCGTTTTGGCCACGCAATCGCCCTACAAGCGCAAGTTGCTTGCGCGGCTGGTCGGTGATTTCACAACGGACCCCTCGGGCATCGACGAAAGCGCGCTGGAAGGCGAGAGTCCGCGGAGTCAGGCAGCACGGTTGGCGGAAGCCAAGGCGCGCGAGGTCGCGCCCCGCCACCGCAACGCCTGGGTTATCGGCGCGGACCAGCTTGCGGAGTTCGAGGGGCGGCCGGTGGGCAAGCAGCGGTGCGCGGATCTGGCGCGCGCCACCCTGCTTTCCTTCTCCGCAAGCCGGCTCGATTTCCACACGGCCGTATGCGTCCTGACGCCGGAAGGCAGGGCGCTCTCCCACACGGACCTGACGGTGGCGCGGTTCCGGGAGCTGGACCGCAAGCGGGTCGATCACTACCTCGAACGGGACAAACCTTACGACTGCACTGCGGCCTTTCGTGCGGAGGGCGCGGCGCCCCTGCTGCTGGAGGCCCTGGAAACATCCGACCCCACGGCCATCATCGGGCTTCCGCTACTGTGGCTTGCATCCGTCCTGCCTCCCGATTGGCAATAGCAACCCGATCTTCCCCTCAACCGCGCGCGGCGCGGGCGGGAGCGCGCCGCGCGGTTATTCGGATGGCGGGCGAGGCCGGTAGCCGGAGACGATGGGATAACGCCAGTCGCGTCCGAAAGCGCGCCGGGTGACACGTACGCCGGGCGGCGCCTGACGGCGCTTGTATTCGCTCCGGCGAACCCGGTCGAGCACCTGCCGCACAATAGCCGGATCAAAACCCCGCTCGGCAATCCTGTCCGCGGACAAGTCTTCCATCATCAGCGCGTCGAGCACCTCGTCCAGCACTTCGTAGGACGGCAGCGAATCGCTGTCGAGTTGTCCCGGCCGCAGTTCGGCCGTGGGCGAGCGTTCGATCACGCGCCGGGGAATCGCCGCCGACCGCGTATTGCGGTAACGCGCCAGGCGGTACACCCTGGTCTTGGTGCAATCCTTGAGGGGGGCGAAGCCGCCCGCCATATCGCCATACAGCGTGGCGTAGCCCACCGCATACTCGCTCTTGTTGCCGGTGGCCAGCACCAGGCGCCCCTGCTTGTTGGATATGGCCATCAGGAGCATTCCCCGGCAGCGGGACTGGATGTTTTCCTCGGTCACGTCCTCCGGCAGCCCCGCAAACATGTCGGCCAGCGTTTCCCGCATCGTTCCCACCATGCCGGTAATCGGCAACACCTCGTAGCGCACCCCCAGATTCTTTGTCTGGCGTTCCGCATCCTCAAGGCTCATCGAAGAGGTGTAGCGGTAGGGCATCATCACCGCCAACACCCGCTCGGGACCCAGCGCGTCAACCGCCAGGGCAAGCGTCAGGGCGGAATCGATCCCCCCGGACAGGCCGAGAACGACGCAGGAGAAACCGCTCTTGCGCACATAATCCCGCACCCCGGTCACCAGCGCCCTGTACACCTCGGCCTCTTCCGCAAGCAAGGGCGCAACGCGGCCCGCGCGCGGACGGGCCGGCGCGCCCCTGCCGGTGTCCAGGCTGCAAAAGTAGAGCCCTTCCTCGAAGGCGTCCGCGCGCATGCATACCTTGCCGCAAGCATCGACCACACAGGAGCCGCCATCGAAGACCAGCTCGTCCTGGCCACCCACCAGATTGACGTAAGCGAACGGCAAGCCGGTTTCCTGCGCACGCCTTGCGAGCAGTGCTTCGCGCTGCGCCTGCTTGGCCAGTTCATACGGGGAACCGTTGCTCACGACAATCAGTTGCGCGCCGTCTGCCGCAAGGCGGCCGGGAACCGCTGGCGCCCATGCGTCTTCGCACACCGCCAGCCCGAGGCGCATGCCTCCCAGTTCGGCGCAGCGGGCCTCCGAGCCCGGCGTGAAGTAGCGGCGTTCATCGAAGACGCCATAGTTGGGCAGCGCGTTCTTGCGGTGCAAGAGCAGTACGCGGCGATCGTGGAAAAGCGCTGCGGCGTTGTACCAGCGCCCCGCTTCCCGGTGTGGGTAGCCGAGAACCACGGCAATGCCCGAAGAGGCCTGGCGCACTCGCTCGAGCGCGGCCGCCAGATCCTCGCGCAGCCCCGCATGAAACAACAGGTCTTCGGGCGGATAGCCGCACAGGGCGAGTTCGGGAAACGCCACGATTGTCGCATCCTGCGCGCGGGCCCGGGCGATCTCGTCGAGAATGCGGGCGACATTCCCGGGAACATCGCCCACCAGCAGGTTGAGTTGGGCCAGGGCAATCCTCATCGCGCCGGACAGGCCGCGTCACCGGCCCGCAGATCCCCGCCGGATTGCGAAATTCCGGGCTCCCGATGAAATAGCCGCGCCTGTAGCATCAATTTGGGGGAAAAGCTCCGCCAGAGACGATGGGTTCGCCGCAGCATGCGCCGCTCGCGCATCGGGCGCTTGCAAGTGCGCGCTACGGCTTTTCTCGTCTTGGTTGATGGGGACTCTCTCACTCTTGATAGTCGTTACCGATGGGCGTGGCGGGTCTGCGGGCTTTTTCGCTGTTCAGTCGATTGTCAGGTCGGGCAGGCTCCGAACGATTTTCATGGTCTCCAGGCTGACGGTGACGACCCGCAGGAACAGGTCGAGAGGATAACGCGGGTTCCCGATCGTCTCGGTTGCCCAAGCGTTGGCGTCGCTCACGATTCCGCTCGCCCTGTCGGTCTTGACGCACTGGCGCTCCATGACCCATGCAAGCGCAGGTTTGCCGTTCACAACGTATTCCCACGCGGCCTCGGGAATGTCGCGGATGGTGAGGTGCAGGTTGTAGATGACGGTGCTCAGGTCGTTGGCCTTTTTACCATCTTTGCCGGGGATTTTCGGGTGCTTCATCTTCGTGACCCGGTAGAGCGCCTGCGGGTTGTCCGCAGGTGAATTTGCGCCCGTGTCGATGGTGGCCGGATACGGCTCGACCTGCTCGTAACCGACGTGAAGTTCGCCGAGACGCCTTCCTGCGTCGCGAAACGCGCGGTAGTCCTCGACCGGCTTCACGCAGGGGATGCGCGGCAACTCCTTGGCAAGGTTGGCGCGGAAGCGGCCGCGGTAGTCTTCCGAATGCAAAAGCCCGTAGATGTAGTGGAAGATGTCCTCCCGGCCGACATCCTCGGAAGGGTAGGAATTTCGGAAGTGTTGGACCGCGTAATCGGTAATGGCGTCGACACGCCTGTGGCTCCGACAGCGCCGGGCCTGATCGCCGATTGGGCGGACGGCGCAGTCGGTAATCGCCTCAACCCGCCTGTGGCCGCTGCCACGCTCCGCAAAAAGCCTTGGCGTTTCTGGATCGGCTTGCTCGTCTTCCCGGTAGAGATACAGAGGGAAGCACTGACCTGTGTCGATAGTGTGGAGATTCGGCAATGCGTCCATCATCAGGGCGGAGAATCCCGACCTCCCGCCCTTGCCTGTTACGGCGATCACCCGGTTGGGCAGGTCGGCGTTCGGGAATATGCGGGGTAACTGGTGAACCCGGTCATTGAAACGGCGGCTGTAGAACAACCATTGCTTGGTGAAAGGACGATACATGCTGGGCAGAAACTGCCCGTCCTCCACAGCCAGCGTTCTGCCTCGTCGCAATTCAGTCTTGAGATTTGGAGACCAACTGACCTTCGTTGAGTCGGTATCGATAAAATCATCAATTCTGACGGCGTACTCTTCTCTGGATTCGGCGATTTGCCGGTTCGTCAACTGCCAGCGAGCCACCTCGCTGTTGTAGAACGAAATTGTCGCTTCGATGTTCGCCGTCAACGCCTTTCGGGAGAAATTGACGCACCATGCGTCCCGTTTGGTGATAACGCCGAGAGAGTAATTCTGAAACAAAACGTTGCCGGTTCTGTCCCTCTTGTCGCCGATCTTCGGATACGCCCCGAAGCCCGGATCGCGCTGATCCAGCCAATCGCCGTGCTCGTCCGGAACGATGGAGGTCCATCCGTCGGCCTCGCCAACTCCACGGATACTGCCGAAGCGACTGACGATCTCCAGTTTTTCCTTGCGGTCCAGGTAGTCGCCGATGTCGTGGAACCGGATACGGCCCTGCTCCAGAGCGTTCGGGTTCTTGACGAAGACGGTGATGGCGACCGGCGTTCTCGACCCTCCCCCGAAAATCTTCCCGCCTTCTTTTCGCGAGAGTTCGCCCTGGGTTCGTTGGTTCCCGCGCAGATGAAACACATGAATGCTGGAAAACTCGGCAGCGAGGCACTTTCGCATTCCGTCCATTGCATTGCCGTCCAGCCATCCAGCATTGGTTACGAACGCCATCACCCCGGCCTCCCCGAGCCGGTCGCTGCCCCAGCGGATCGCGCGGATGTAGCTGTCGTAGAGGTTCTGCAAATTGGCCGCCCTGGAGCGTTCTGCGTAGGTAGACCGGATCCTTTGGTCCAGCCGCTTGTAGGCCACGTTCTGTGCGTTGTCGTTTGCGCTCCTCTGCCCTGCGGAATAAGGCGGATTGCCGACGATGACCCGGATATCGGTCGCCTTCTGGCGTTCGCGCCGATCGGTGTTGTCCTTCATGTAATACGACAGTTGGTCGTCGCCTTCGTGCAGGGCGAAGGTGTCGGTGAGGCAAATGCCCGTCCAGGGCAGGTAGTCGTTGCGTCCGGCGACCGAGTGGAAGACGGACTCGATGTTGATGGCGGCGATGTAGTAGGCGAGCAGCACGATTTCGTTGGCGTGGATCTCCTCGCGGTACTTGCGCTCCAGGTCCTCGGAGGGGATCAGGCCCGATTGCAGCAGTCGGGTGACGAAGGCGCCCGTGCCGGCGAAGGGATCGAGGATGTGGACGCCTTGCGAGCCAAGCGGCTGGCCGAACTGCTCCTGCAGCGCATCGTTTGCCGAGCGGATGATGAAGTCCACGATCTCGACCGGCGTGTAGACGATGCCGAGCATCTTCGTGGTGCGCGGAAACGCGCCCCGGAAGAACTTGTCGTAGAGCTCGACGATCAGGTTCTGCCGCGCCCGCGGATCGGTAATCCCCGCCGCCCGCCGGCGCACGGAGGCGTAGAAACCCTCGAGCTGCTGCGCCTCGCGCTCAACCTGCGCTTCGTCGATGACCGACAGGATCTCGGTCATCGCCGCCGAAACGGGGTTCTTGTCGACGAACGAGTGTCCTTCAAACAGCGCATCGAACACGGGGCGGGTAATCAGATGCTGAGCGAGCATCTCGATGGCGTCGCCTTCCGTGACGGATTCGTTGAGATCGTCACGAAGTTCCTTGAGGAAGTCCCGGAAGAAGGCCCGGGCGTCGCTGCCGGGCTGCTCCACCAGACTCGCGATCCGGGTGATGTGGCGCTCCGCGATTGCGGCCACATCGCTTGCCCAGTCTTCCCAGTACTCGCGTGTGCCGCACTTCTCGACGATCTTCGCCATCACGGCGCGCGAGAATTCGTCGATAAGCAACGGCCTTTGCTGTTGGCCTTCGCCCTGTTCCCCGGAGCCGCTTCCGCCCCCTTCTCCGATGTCCGAACCGCGCGCGCCGGAGTGGCCGGGCAGGTCTTCCACCGTTGCCGTTACCGCCTTGAGTTCGGCGCTGGCGCCCGGCCCCCTGCCGTCCACGACTGCAATCCGGTCGCTGACATCCTGACCCAGGCCACCCTGGTTGATGACCGCGTCCAGCCTTTCGTCATGGGCGCGCAGCGCGTTCAGAATCTGCCAGACAACCCGATACTTCTGGTTGTCGCCGAGCGCCACATCCGCCGAAACTCCCGGCGGGACGCCAACCGGGAGGATCACGTAGCCCATCCGCTTGCCGGGCGCCCTGCGCATCACCCTTCCCACCGCCTGCACCACATCGATCTGGCTGTTGCGCGGATGAAGGAACAGGATCGCGTCGAGCGCCGGCACATCCACGCCCTCGGTGAGGCATCGCGCATTGCTCAGGATTCGGCAAACATTTGCGCCCGCCTCCTCTTTCAGCCAGTCCAGTCTCCTGCCCCGCTCGCGGGCGTTGTATGTGCCGTCCACATGTTCAACTTCGCAGGACAAGCCGTTCAAGCTGGCGCCCTCGCTTTCAGACTGGAGCTCCGACGACTGGAATTCCGATACCACCAGCTCGAACTCGTCGCGAACCAGCTTCGAGCTGGCGATACTGCGGCAGAACGCCAGGGCGCGGCGCATCGGCCCGGAATCGTCCGCGCCCGTTCCCGCAAGTCCGGTTTTCGACAGCGCCTTCCAGCAACCGACAATCCTCGTTGCGTCGTCCAGCTTCAGTTCCGAGTTTTCGTCGGCGAGGCGTTTCTGTGTCGCAGTGCTCACCTGCCCCTCGTCCATGGCCAGAACGATCACCCGGTAGTCGGTCAGGATGCCGCTCTCGACCGCCTGCGCAAAGCCGTGATGGAACAGCACCTCGCCGTAACAGTCCGGGTCATCCATCGACGCCAGATCGGCCCGCGCATCGCGCGCCATGGACTTCGCATTCTCGCCATAGATGCGGGGCGTTGCGGTCATGTAGAGACGCTTGGCGCCCCGAATGACTTCGTTGTCATGCACCTTTACAAAGTCGGACTGATCTTCTCCGGGGAACGTGGCGCCGGTGGTGCGATGGGCTTCGTCGCAGACGATCAGGTCGAACTCGGGAAGGTCGTGGCTTTGCTGACCGGCGGCAATCACCGAAATCGACTGGTAGGTCGCAAACACAACGCGCAGGGCGCCGGTGTCCGACGCGGCGACCGCCTGCGCAAGAGCCACCGCGTCCGTCGTCGCCGGGAGAGCAAGATCGGTAACTTCAATCTCCGCGACATCGTTCTGGTTCTTCCGGCGACGCCCCACCTGTGCGTCCGAGCACACGGCAAAGGCGGTAAGCGGAAGTTCCGCATCGGCGCACCATTCGCGCACCGTCTGCGCCATCAGCGCAAGCGACGGCATGAGGCACAGCACATGCCCGCCGGCGCCCGCCAACTCCTCGGCGATGCGCAAGGCCGTCAGCGTCTTTCCCGTACCGCAGGCCATGATGAGCTTGCCCCGGTCGGCTTCGGCCAGCCCCGTTCGCACCGCCTCCAGCGCCTCGGTCTGATCCTGCCGCAGGGTCTTCGGGGCGGGGCGCGCGATCTCGCCTGTCGCTGCGAATGCCGACCAGTCCACCACGCTTTCGCGCAACGCCCGGAGGCCGATCCGTGTTGTCGGGACCGTCTGTTCGCGCAGCGTTTTCTCGGCGTTCGGGCTCCACGGCATGTCCGTGGTCTCCACGATCACGCGTTCCACGAACATTGGCTTCGCCGAAGCCGAGATGAAACTGTCGATATCCCCCTTGCTGACGCTGCGGTTGGCGTCGAGGAACTTGCACTGGATAGCGGCCAGACCGCCGTCATGGCGCGTCGCCACAAGATCGATCCCGATGTCGCTGCGATCCCGTTGCTGGCGGCGCGCCCAATCGGACCAGAGTTCGGCCTTTTGAAAGCGCTTGGCCTGCACCGGATCGGCGACCAGCCAGACGGCGACCAGCTTCTCGAACGCCGTGCCCTTGTCGCGCTCACTCAAGGCGTCGGCCCGATAGGACTCGAGCAGGCGATCGAGCGGACTCATCGCGGCGCCGCCGTCCAGGGATTGACAGTCTTGGCGCCGGTGTTGCGGAACTCGCCGGTGTTGCGCGTCACGACGGCGAGCCCGCGCGTGACTGCGGCCGCGGCGAGGAAGGCGTCCGGCACATGGTCGTCGAGCGGCTCCCCGCGCCTGCGCTTGTCCTCCATGATGCGCGCGCACTCCCGGGCATCGGCCAGGGTCCAGACAACGATCCGATCCTCGAACAACTCGTCGACAAGACTGTGGAACCGGTCGGTGAGGACACGCCGGCGACGGCCGGGGGCGAGACGGCCGATGCCGTCAAGTATCTCCCAGACAGTAATGGACGCGAGACCTATGCCCTCGCCGGCGATGAGATCGAGAAAGGCGGCCACACGCGGCTCGGGCCGCGGGCGCATCATTTCGGAGATGACGTTTGCGTCAATCAGCCACGCGAGCGGGCCGGTCATTCCCCGTCCCTGCCGGAGAACGACAGCGGTTTGTAGCCGCAACGCATCGGCGCCGGAAGTTCGATCCCGTGCGCCTCTCCGAAATGCCGTGCGAAGGCCTCGGACGGTTTCGGGCGGCGCTCGGTCTTCGCGCGCTTTTCGCGGATCAGGCGGCGGACGAGTTCTTCCATCGACACGCCAACCTGCCGCGCTTCGCGCCGGAGCCAGGACTTGTCCCCGGGGTCGATGTCGCGGACGGTGATGCTGGTGCTCATGCGTGCGCCTCCTGTTCGATGGAAAGCCCAAGGCGGGCGGTCATCATCCGAATCATGCTATCAGATAGTGCAGGTGAAAGGTTGTGGCGGCAGGCTCGCGCCGCCGGTGCGGCGGGCGCGAGGTCGATGGTAATCCTTGCCTGCGCGGTCGCATTGGCGCCAGCAATTCCCGCCAAGCGTAGCAATGCTGGAAAATCAGCTTCGGTCCAACGCCCGAATGGTCACAAGCTTGGGTATTCGGCCCTGAACGAACGACTCTGCATCATTAGCGGGAATTGCTGCATTGGCGCGGGATATCACGGGGCATGATGACTGGTACGCGGCTGCCGACCTTCCGATTCACTGTGGGCTTCGACGAAGACGCGATGGCGAAATATGCGGGCTAATACACGCGTTGCTTGAGGGCAACCGTCTCGACCTCGTCGGTCATGGTGTCCAGGCGCACCGGCCGGTAATCGAGCCGGGTATTGCCGGCTCGATCCACCCAGGCCAGGCTGTGCTTGAGCCAGTGGTCGTCGTCGCGCCCGGGAAAGTCCTCGCGAGCATGAGCGCCCCGGCTTTCCTCGCGAGCGACGGCCGACGCCAGGGTGGCCATGGACTGGCCGAGCAGGTTCTCCAGTTCCAGGGTCTCGATCAGGTCGGTGTTCCAGATCAGCGAGCGATCCGCAACCTTCACGTCGGAGAAGCTCTGCAGCGTTGCTTTCAGCTTGTCCACTCCATCGGCAAGCGCTTCGCCGGTGCGGAACACCGAGGCGTGATCCTGCATGATGCGCTGCATTTCGACGCGGATCCCGGCGGTGGCGCGGGCGCCGTCGGCATGGCGCACACGGTCCAGACGGGCAACGGCTTCCTCGCCTGCGCCCGCAGGCAGCGGCCCCGGATGGCCCTCGCCGCGCAGGGTTTCCGCGCAGCGCCGCGCAGCGGCCCGACCGAACACCACCAGGTCGAGCAGCGAATTGGAGCCCAGACGGTTGGCGCCGTGTACCGATACGCAGGCTGCCTCGCCCACGGCCAGCAGGCCCGGGGCAACGCCGTCCCGATCCCGAAGCGCCTCGCCGTGATAGTTGGTTGGAATGCCGCCCATGTTGTAGTGAACCGTCGGCGCCACGGGAATCGGTTCGCGGGTAACATCCACATTGGCGAAAACCCTGGCGGTTTCGGCAATTCCCGGCAAACGCTCGGCAATCAGCGCCGGATCCAGGTGCATGATATTCAGATGAACATGGTCCTTGTGCGGCCCCAACCCCCTTCCCTCGCGCAATTCCAGCGTAATCGCCCGGCTGACCACATCGCGGGAGGCCAGATCCCTGGCTGACGGAGCGTAGCGCTCCATGAAGCGCTCGCTCCCGGAATTGGTGAGATAGCCGCCCTCGCCGCGCACACCCTCGGAAATCAGGCAACCGGCGCCGGGGATGCCGGTGGGATGGAACTGCACGAACTCCATATCCATCAGCGGCAGGCCGGCGCGCAGGACCATTCCGTTACCGTCGCCGGTGCAGGTATGCGCCGAAGTGCAGGTGTAATAGGCGCGGCCGTAGCCGCCCGTAGCCAGGATGACGCGATGCGCGTTGAAGCGGTGCAGCTTGCCGGTGGCAAGATCAATGGCCACCACGCCGCGGCAAACGCCGTCAACCATGATGAGGTCGATTGCGAAGTACTCGATGAAGAACCGCGCCTCATGGCGCAGCGACTGCTGGTAGAGCGTGTGCAGCATGGCGTGGCCAGTGCGGTCGGCGGCTGCGCAGGTGCGCACCGCCTGCCCCTCGCCGTAATGGGTGGTCATGCCGCCGAAGGCGCGCTGGTAGATGCGCCCGTCCCCGGTGCGCGAGAAGGGCAAACCGTAGTGCTCCAGTTCGATCACCGCCCTCGGCGCTTCCTTGCACATGTACTCGATGGCGTCCTGGTCGCCCAGCCAGTCCGAGCCCTTGACCGTGTCATACATGTGCCAGCGCCAGTCGTCCTCGCCCATGTTGCCGAGCGCGGCGCTGATGCCGCCCTGCGCGGACACGGTGTGGCTGCGCGTGGGAAACACCTTGGTGACGCAGGCCGTGGCCAGCCCCGCCTCGGCCAGCCCGAAGGTGGCGCGCAGGCCCGCGCCGCCGGCGCCCACCACAACCACATCGAAGCTGTGGTCAATCAGGGAATAGTCGCCGGGCATGGTTCTCGACAGTCCCGTTCAGATCCGGGTAACGATGCGAACAATGGCGAGCATACCAGTCAGGGCCAGACCGGCATGCAGGAACCTGGAGACTATCAGGCAGGCCACCCGCAATCCGCCGCCCACATAGTCCTCCAGCACCACGCGCACGCCCAGTTCGGAGTGGTACAGCAGCGCCAGCACGAAGGCGGCGAGCAAGGCGGCGTCCCCCAGCCCGTGGAAGCAATGCAGGAGATCCTCGTATTGCAGGGTGGGCAGCGACGCCAGACGAATCAGGAACCACGGCGCCAGAAGCGCCAGCGCCACGGCGCTGGTGCGCTGCGCCCACCAGTGGCCGGTTCCGCGGCCCGCCGAACCCAGGCCGGCGGCGCGCCCCAGGGGACTGCGCAAGCTCACGGCAACCGGCCCCCGAACGGCCCGAACCACCAGTATGCCGCAGTGGCCGCCAGTGAAGTCAGGAAAACAAACCATCCGGAAAGGCGCGCGCGCCGCAGACCGAAACCGAGCCCGGCGTCCCAAAACAGATGCCGAACGCCGTTGGCGAGGTGGTAGAAGAGGCAATATGTCCATCCCAGCGCCGCCAGCCGGACGATCCCGAACTCGAACAGTCTCTCGAGGACAGCGCCTCCGGGGGGTCCCGAGGCCAGGGCCAGAAGGCAAGCGACCAGCCCGACAGCGCCCACCGACAACAGCACCCCGGTAAACCGGTGCAGAACGGAAAGAGCCATGGTGTACTGCCACCGATATACTGACAGGTGGGGCGAGATCGGCCGGTTGACGGTGGAGGGCATTGGCGGAACCGAATGAGGAGGGTCGCTCGAGTGCGTAATTGTAGCCCGCACGGAATCGCATGCGCGGTGAGACATGCGGGCTAGCGGCGCGTCCGGGAGCGGGCGGCGGGCGGCTATCCTGCGCTTGGAGGAGTTCGCCGCGCTCCGGGTCAGCGGCGAGGACCGGCGCGATTTCCTGCAGGGCCAACTCAGCCAGGACATGAACCGGATCACCCCGGCTGAGGGCGCTCCGGCGGCCTGGTGCAATCGTCAGGGCCGCGTGCTGTGCTTCATGGCGGCAGTCGAGTGGAACAACGCCACCTTCCTGATCCTGCCCGCCGGGATGGCGGAAACCTGCGCTGCCGGATTGAGCCGCTACGTGCTGCGTTCCAGGGTGCGCATCGAACCGTCCGGCACACCGGTATTCGGCTGCGCGGACGCCCACGCGCTGTTTGCCCGCACGGAAACGAGCGCTTCCGATCCTCGCCGGAAACAGGATGACGCCCCGGTCCCGGACGAGGCGTGGGCGTGCGCCGCAGGCCGCGGTTACTGCGCCGTGCGGCTGCCGGGCGAGAGAACCCGGGCGCTGCTGCTCGGCGCTCCGCCCGATTTGTCCGACGCCGCCGGGGACCTCGGGTGGACGGCCGAACGCTGGCGACTGGCGGACATCGAGGCGGAAATCCCCTGGATCGGGCAATCGACCTCCGGGCAGTTCCTGGCTCACTCGCTGAATCTGGACCGGTCCGGCGCCGTGAGTTTCACCAAGGGTTGTTACGTGGGCCAGGAAATCATTGCGCGCATGGAATACCGGGGCGTCCCCAAGCGCCGCATGCAGCGCATCCGGCTCCCGCTCGAAACCGCTGCGAAACCCGGCGCCCGACTCAGGCATTCCCGGCTGGGCGCGGTGGCCATCATCTGCGCCGCAGCGGACGGCCAGCGCCTGCAGGCGCTGGCCGAAGTGCGGCTCGCGTCCGATCGCACAAGCCACGAGGAACAGCCATGAAATCGGTTCAGGACCAGATCAACAACACCCCGATGAGCGGCTTCCAGGTGCGGGCGGTCGCCGTATGTCTGGCGATCAACATGCTCGACGGCTACGATGTCCTGGTGATGTCCTTCACCGCCCCCTTCGTAGCGAGCGACTGGGCAATCGACGACCGGATAACCGGACTGCTGCTGGCGGCCAGCCCCGTCGGCATGGCATTGGGTTCGTTTTTCCTCGCCCCGCTGGCCGACCTCTTCGGCAGGCGGCGAACTACCCTCTGGTCACTCACCGCGGTAACCGCAGGCATGCTCGCTTCGGGACTGGCGGTCGATTACGGGCAGCTGATCGCATTGCGTTTCCTTACCGGGCTCGGGATCGGCGCCATGCTCGCCAGTCTTACCGTGGTGGTCTCGGAATACTCCTCCAGGCGCCGCCGCACGCTCGCCCTGAGCATTTTGCAGTCGGGCTTTCCGGCGGGCGGCCTGATATGGGGTCTCCTGGCGATGCCGATCATCCTCGAGCTCGGCTGGCGCTGGGCCTTCGTGTTCGGCGGGGCGCTTTCCGGCCTGATGATACCGGTGGCCATGGCCGCCCTGCCGGAATCCCTCGATTACCTGCTGTCCAGCCGCCCTCCCGATGTGCTGGACAAGGTCAACCGGCTGCTCGAACGCATGCGCAAGTCGCCGGTGGCCGAACTGGAGGCCGTTGGGCGCCGGCAGCCCGAGCGCGCCAAGCCGGGCAGCCTCTTCAGGGAAGGGCGGGCGCGCAACACGCTGCTGATCTGGGTGTGCTTCTTCTGCTCCCTGCTGGTCTTCTACTTCTTCATGTCATGGACGCCCAAGCTCCTGATCGACGCTGGAATGTCCGAGGAAGCGGGGCTCTCGGGCGGAATCATCCTGAACGCAGGCGCGGTCGCCGGCGGTATTGCGCTGGGCCTGATGGGCTCGCGGGTGCGGCTGAACTGGCTGCAGTCGGGCTACGGCTTGCTGGGCGGCGCCTCCCTGGTCGCATTCGGACTGCTGTCGGGCGAACTGGCGGCGGCCATTACGCTGGCTTTCCTCGTGGGGTTTTTCGGCACTGGCTGCATCATTGGCGCCTACGCAGCCGTCCCGCAGTTGTACCCCACCGAAGTGCGCACCACGGGCACCGGCGTGGCAATCGGCCTGGGGCGCGTGGGCGGGGTGGCCTCTCCCATCATCGCGGGGTGGATGCTTGCAGCCGGCTGGACCGGCGGCGATCTGTATCTCATCGCCTCCGTACCCCTGTTCCTCGCCGGACTCGCCGCCCTGCTCCTTCGATTGCGCACCTGAGGCGCCGGGACTGCCGCTGCGGGAACCCGGCGGCGCGCGGGCGGATGGATCGGACGCTGACCAGCAGCCTTGTCATCGGTTCGGAACCCGGCGGCGCGCGGGCGGACGGATCCGCCGGATGCCCGGTCAGATGTCGAATTTCACGCCCTGCGCCAGCGGCAAGGCAGTGGAATAATTCACCGTGGTGGTCTGGCGGCGCATATAACCTTTCCACGCGTCCGAGCCGGACTCGCGGCCGCCGCCCGTCTCCTTCTCGCCGCCGAAGGCCCCGCCGATTTCCGCGCCCGACGGGCCGATATTGACGTTGGCGATGCCGCAGTCGGAGCCGGCAACAGAAAGGAAGGTTTCGGCCTCGCGCAGATCCTGCGTGAAAACGCAGGAGGACAGCCCCTGAGGCACATCGTTGTGCAGCGCAATCGCTTCCCCGAACTCCCGGTACGGCATGACATAGAGGATGGGGGCAAAGGTTTCCGCCCGCACCGTGTCCGTCTGCCCGGGCATTTCGACAATGGCGGGACTCACGTAGCATCCTGCCACAGGAACGCCATCGCGCACATTCGCGCCTCCGGTTACCTTTCCCCCCTCGCTTCGCGCCTGCTCGAGCGCCTTCATCATGGCGTCGCGCGCAGCGCGATCGATCAGAGGCCCCACCAGCACGCCCTCGTTGCGCGGGTCGCCGATCGCGAGCCCGGAATAGGCGTGCGACACCTTCCCCATCAACTCGTCCTTGACCGATTCATGCACGATCAGGCGCCGCAGCGAGGTGCAGCGCTGCCCCGCCGTCCCCACGGCGGAAAAAACGATGGCTCGCACCGCGAGCTCGAGGTTCGCGGAGGGCGCCACGATCATGGCGTTGTTGCCGCCAAGCTCCAGTATGGGGCGGCCGAAGCGCGCCGCTACCCTGGGGCCGACGACAGCGCCCATGCGCGTCGAGCCGGTGGCCGAAATGATCGGCGCGTCCCGGGAGGCTGCCAGCGCAGCACCCACCTCGGCGCCACCCACGACCAGTTGCGCGAGACCCTGCGGCGCGTCATCGCCGAAACGCGCCAGCGCGCGCTCCAGGGCCTTCATGGTCGCCATCGCGGTCAGCGGCGTCTTCTCGGACGGCTTCCAGATCACCGGATTGCCGCACACCAGCGCCAGCGCCGCGTTCCATGACCACACCGCGACCGGGAAGTTGAACGCCGTGATCACGCCGCATGGCCCCATGGGATGCCAGGTCTCGCTCATCCTGTGCCCCGGGCGCTCCGAGGCGATCGTCCTGCCGTAGAGCTGGCGCGAAAGGCCCACCGCAAAGTCGCAGATATCGATCATTTCCTGCACCTCGCCCTGCCCTTCGGAAACGATCTTGCCCGCTTCCAGGGTCACGAGCGCGCCGAGCGCCTCCTTGCCGGCTCGCAGTTCCTCGCCGAGCAACCGCACCAGTTCGCCGCGGCGCGGCGCCGGCGCCTCGCGCCAGACCCGGAAGGCGGCTTGCGCCCGCGCAGCGACCGCGGGGATCTCGCCCGCAGCCGCCTCTCTCACGCAGGCAACCCGCGCGCCGTCGATGGGAGAACGCACAGCCAGCGTTCCGCCTTCCAGATCGCTGCCGGTCAATCCGGCGGCTTCGAGAACCCGTGCATGTGACATCGCTTTTTCCCCGTCCTGCCAGCGCGGCAGCAAAAAACGCACGACTCGCATTCGACCAGGATCCAGGCGCCACTGTCCCCCCGCCTGCCGAACCAGACCGGGCTGCGGCCTTGCCACATCCTGGCCCGCCACCCATGCTTTCACTGATCCCTGCAATGATGCCCGAAAATCGCGCCGACCTTCGCGGTTCCCGGACGATTCCGCCGGACTTGCGCGCACCAGCCTGCTTCACAAAGGCCGCGCACGCCATGCTGTCGCCTTTTCGTTGCCGGTAGTTGCCCGAACAGGGGTCCGCGAAGGATCATCAATTTTGATGATTTTCTTTCGGCACGGCGCCTGATAGGGTGGCGATATTGTGAACAGGCAGGTCCCTTGCGGTGCGGCTGTGGTTCTGGCGCTCGCCGCTTTCGCTGCGCAGTCGGCAGCGAACGCCGCCTTGCCCCGCAAATCCATTGCTTCGCTGCAACAAATGATGGCGGATGGCGAACTCTCCGCCGAGCAGCTCGCGAACCGGGCGCTCAAGGCCATTGACCGGCAGGAAGAATTGAACGCCTTCATTTTCGTGGACCGCAGCGGAGCCCTGCAAAAGGCGCGGGCGAAGGACAGGGAACGCGGGAAACGCTCGGGACCCCTGCAGGGTATTCCGGTTGCGGTCAAGGACAACATTCATGTGAGTGGCATGCCGAATACCGCCGGCACGCCGCTGCTCAGGTCATTCGTGCCCGAAGCGGACGCGCCGGTGGTCGCGCGCCTCAGGGCAGCCGGCGCCATTGTTCTGGGCAAGACCAACATGCACGAACTGGCCTTCGGCATCACCAGCAAGAATGCGGCCTTCGGCGATGTGGGCAATGCCTGCGACCCCCTCTACATCGCCGGCGGCAGCAGCGGCGGAACCGCGGTGGCGGTGGCGGCGGGCATGGCGGTGGCCGGCCTGGGAACCGACACCGGCGGCAGCAGCCGCATACCGGCGGCGCTGAACGGCATCGTGGGGTTCCGCCCGACAGTGGGGCGCTATCCCTCGGAAGGTCTGGCGCGCCTGTCCGGCACCCGCGACACGGTGGGGCCGATGGGCCGAAGCGTGGCCGATGTCGCCCTGCTGGACGCGGTGATGGCGGACGAGGACACCGCTCTCGGGCTCGCCGAACTTGCAGGGCTGCGCCTGGGCGTGCCCAGACGCCATTTCTACGACTCGCTGGAACCGCTGGTGGCGCGGCGCATCGGGGCGCTGCTGGAGGCGCTGCGCGCAGCGGGCGCCGTGCTCGTCGAGGCGAACATCAACCGCGTGGCCGAACTGAATCAGGCGGTAAGCTTCCCGGTGGTGCTGTTCGAAACCGGCCCGCTGCTGCGCGATTACGTGGTGGAGAACCTGCCCGGCGGCACACTGGAAGCGCTGGCGGATTCGATCGCCAGCCCGGACGTCAGGGAAATTTTCGCCGGCGTGGTGAACGGCGACATGCCCGAGGAAGACTACCGTCAGGCGATCGACCATGACCGCCCCCTGCTGCGCCGCGCCTACGCGAACTACTTCGCCGAACACCTTGTGGAGGCGATCGTCTTCCCCACCACGCCGCTTACCGCCCGGCCGATCCGCGAAGCTGGCGACACCGTGGATCTGAACGGGGAGCAGGTCCCCACCTTTCCCACTTATATCCGCAACACCGATCCCGGCAGCAACGCCGGAATCCCCGGATTGTCCATCCCGCTTGCCGTAACCGCCGGCGAAATGCCCGCGGGCGTCGAAATCGACGGCCCGGAGGGCAGCGACCGGCGGCTGCTCGAGATCGGAGCGGCCATCGAGGCGCTGATCGGCGAGGCCGCCCGGGGGCGGCCCAGCACATGCGCACGCCCGAAACCCTACGAGGAGTAACCATCATGTTCCATCTGCGTATCATTCCCCCTGGCCTGTTTCTGGCTGCGGGCCTCCTTTCGGACCCGCTGGCGGCCCAGGAACTCGAAGAAATCGTGATTACCGCCGAGAAGCGCTCGGAGAACCTTCAGGAGGTGCCCAACGCGATCACGGCCCTGAGCCGCCCGACCATCGAGCAGGCCGATATTCACGACCTGACCGACATCGCCACCCGCGTTCCGGGGCTTACGTTCTCGCCCTTTTCGCCGGGTCAGAACATCGTGGCGCTGCGCGGCGCATCCTCCAACGATGACGGAGCGGGCACCGACAACTCGGTGGCGGTGTTCGTCGACGATGTGTATCTCGGCCGCGTGTCCAACATCAATCCGGAAATGTTCGACCTCGAACGGGTGGAGGTGCTGCGCGGCCCCCAGGGCACCCTGTACGGCAAGAACACCATTGGCGGCGCCATCAACGTGGTATCCACCCGCCCCAACACGGAAGAACCGGAGGGCAGGGTTCGGGTGAGTCTGGGCAACTACGCCAGACGGGACATCGCGGGCCTGGTGACCGGCCCCCTGGGGCGCGGCTGGGCCGGCAAGGCGTCATTCAGTTACCGCAAACGCGACGGCTGGGTGGACAATGTGCTTCTCCGCAAGAAGCTCAAGGATGACGATGTAAAGGCGTTTCGCGGGCAGCTGCTCCATGCGGGAGAGAACTTCGAAGCCCTGCTCAGCGCCGATTTCAACCAGCTGGATATTGAGGACATGGCGCGCATCCCGGTGGCCACCGGCGAGACGGGCGACCCGGCTTTCTGGGCGGCGGCGGTCCCGGGCGGCTACTCGGAGCTGTGCGCCAACCGCGGCCCGGACTGCTCGGCGGGACCGGTCGACGGCTACGCCAAAAGGGACGCCTGGGGCTTGAGCGCAAAACTCGACTGGAGCCTCGAAAGCGGCACGCTGACCTCGATTACGGCCTATCGCGAAAACGAAGCGGACTGGAACATGGACTCCACCGGTACGCCGGTCTCGGCGCTGCCGCCGCTTTTCAATCAGGTCAACGACGACATATTCGATCTCACCGATCAGTTCACGCAGGAATTCCGCTGGGTCTCCAGCATCGGCGACAACATCGACTATGTGGCCGGGCTGTGGTACCTGCGCGAGGAAACCGACCGCACGGAGTGCTTCGACAACGACGTGACGGCCAGCGACTGCACGCCCAACGCGGACAACGGCGCCACCGACTGGTACCGGCAGATCAACCGCACCACCAGCTACGCCGCTTTCGGCCAGTTCGACTGGGCCTTCGCCGACGCCTGGGAACTGACGCTGGGCGGGCGCTACAGCGCCGACAGGAAAGCGATCGACAACAAGGCGGTTGCCGGCGACTTCGTGGTTATCAACCAGACCTTTTCCAACTCGGTAAGCGAGAACTGGAGCGCGTTCACGCCCAAGTTCTCGCTGGCCTGGATGCCGAATGACGACACCACCGTCTACGGCGCGGTCTCCTGGGGCTTCAAGAGCGGCGGGTTCGCGGCCGCCCCCCAGGGCATCGAGTTCACCAAGCCTCTGGACCAGGAGGAAGCGCTCAATTACGAGCTCGGCGTCAAGGCCGATCTGGCGGGCAGTTTCCGCCTGAACGCCGCGCTGTTCTACACGGAATACCAGGATCTTCAGATCCAGACTTTCGGCCCCCTGACTGCTGCTGCTGCCTTCGGGACCTTCCAGACCTTCAACGCCGGCGACGCGAAGGTCCAGGGGATCGAGGTGGAAGCCACCTGGGTGGTGAACGAGCACCTGACGCTTTCGGGCTTCCATGCATTCCAGGACAGCGAGTTCGGCAATACCAACATCCCCGGCACGGCCTTTCCGGACCAGTCGGGCCAGAACCTGATCCGGGCGCCGGAGAACAAGTCCAACCTCAATGCCGATTACACCGTCACCCTGGCGAACGGCTCGGAGTTGGGGGTGAACTTGAGCTGGCGCTACACGGACGACCAGCGCGGCGAACTGGAGCCCTGGGCGATTCAGCCAGCCTTCGACCTGTTCGACGCAAGGGTGAGCTGGACCCGAAGCGACGGCGCGCTGGAACTGGCGTTGTGGGGCAAGAATCTGGCGGACGAGGAATACATCAGCCATGTCTACACGATCGCCTCCAGCGTGGTGGCGGTGTTCGGCGATCCCGTAATGTACGGAGCCACCCTGACCTGGCGCTTCTGACCCCCGCCTCTCGCCGGATCGTGGAAGTCCGGAATGCGGTGATATCTGCGGGTTAGACTTCATGGGGTGGACCTGTCCCAGAAAGAGTGGCGCCAGCTGCTGAGCGTCATCCAGCATCTGAACGACAGCCTGGACGACCAGACCATTCGCCGGCGCGCCGGAAGGGCGCTGCTGGATCTCCTGCAGGCGGATCACTTCGCGTCCTATGTCTGGGACGAGAAAGAAGGCGTGTTCAACCGACCCGTATTCCTGAACATGTCGCCGGACAATCTCAAGCTGTACCAGCAGTACTACCAGTTCCACGATCCGATCACCTTCAAGATGCAACCCTACCGGCGCGCCGTGTCCGTCAACGAGGTCATGAGGCAGCGCGAGCTCGTCAAGACCCGGTTCTTCAACGATTTCCTGGCCGTGGACGGCCTGCACTACGGCATCAATATCTACGTTTACGACAATGGCAACCGCAATATCGGCGACTTTCGCATCTGGCGGTCACGAAAGCGCGAGAACTTCGATCGCCGGGAGCTGGAAATTCTGGACATGATCGCGCCGCATTTCCGCAACGCGATGCGCAATATCCTGTTCGCCAGACATCAGGCGTCGGCGCTGGACATCGACGAGGTTCGCCAGCAGCTTGCGGACCAGTTCGGCCTCACGCCCAGGGAACTCGAGGTGGCCTGCGCGGTGCTGCAAGGCGGTTCGGACAAGATCATCTGCCGTGCGCTGCACATGTCGCTGCCCACGCTGCGCAGTCACATCCAGCACCTGTTCGACAAACTCTCGGTCAACAGCAGGACCGAGTTCTGCAGCAAGGTCTTCCTCGGCGGTTACGGGGAACCGTCCCGCCACGGACCGGTCGAAAGCCCGACGCCCGGAAGTTGAGCCGGGCGCCGCACCCCAGCCTGCCCGGTCATGCGCGGCCGCCCTGTTCGAGGCCTCCGAAGCGCAGGCGGAAGCGGCGGCCGGGCGCGGGCATGAAGCCTTCGGCGTTCAGGAGACGGCGGCAGATATAGTCCACGGACGACTGCGCCAGAACCTTGTAGGCGCGACGGATGAGCTCGCAGGCGGCGAAGCCGAACCAGCCGGCCGGCAGGATCTCGTCGGGAAAACCGGGATCGCGAAGCAGGACGCGCCGATAGTCGTGAACCATGAGTGTGCGCAGCCAGAAGCTTTGCTCGGGCGTCAACTCGTCCGGACCGAGGTCGCGAGCCAGCGGCCGGTAAAAGTCCAGAAAGTCGTCGTAGCGCGCCCTGAGCCCGTCAAGGTCCCATTTCCTGCGCGCCAGCGCCTGTATTGCGGCCCGCGAACGGGAATCCTCCGTGGACGCCCTCAAGACTGTCACGCGGCCGCTCAGGCCGAGCCCGGCGATCGTTTCGTCCAGGGCCTCGCGCGCGGCGGAGGGACGCGCGTACACGCCGGCAGCCAGCGAGCCGAAGCTCTGCCATGAAAGGCTCCGGACCAATGCTTCCCGCTTCTTCTCCGGCAGGCCGGAAAACAGCACCAGCGTCCAGTAGCCGTCCCATTCCGTGCGCTCCGAGGCGTAGATCCGCCGGGCGGCGCGCTCGTAATGGCCCTGGGCCGGATCGGTGAAGCAAAAATAGCTGCGACGGCCCACCTTGTCGGCCTTCAGCCAGTCCTGTCGCGCCAGCCGATTCACGGCGGTGCGCACACTGCGCTCGCCGAATCCGAAGGGCGCCAGCGCCTCGATCAGGCTGCCCAGCCAGATCCATCCCCCGTGCTGGGAAACTACGTCGCCAAACACGGTGACCACCATGGAGGCAGTGCTGCTGGAGCGCTCCGCGACACGTCCTGAAATTTTCTCCCGGGTGACGCGCAGCTCGCTCATGACCGGTCGAAGTCCACCGCCACCCGGTCGGTGACCGGGTGGGCCTGACAGGTCAGGATCAGGCCCTCGGCCAGTTCCTGTTCGCTCAGCGCATGGTTGATGTCCAGCTCCACCTCGCCCCGGATCAGGCGCGCCCGGCAGGTGGCGCACACGCCGCCCTTGCAGGAGAACGGCAGGTCCGCGCCGTTGCGCAGCGCCCCGTCGAGAATGCTCTCGCCATCGGCGGACAAATCGAACCGGGATGAACGGCCGTCCACGGTAACGGTGACTTCGCTGACCCGCCCGGCGTATTGCCGGGAACGGGCCCGATGCTTCTCGACCGCGGCGCGGGCGTCTTCCACCGAGGAGGAGAACAGCTCGTAGTGGATATGCGATTCGTCCACGCCGGCGCCGCGCAGCCCGCGCGAGACTTCCGAAATCATCGACTGCGGCCCGCACAGGAAGAACTCGTCCGTGCCGCCGATATCGATCAGGCGCTTGCGCTGCAATTCGCCGCCCTTGCGGTTGTCCAGACGGCCGTAGAGAACCTCGGCGTCCTGCTCCTCGCGGCTCAGGATGTTGATCCAGTTCAACCGCGTCATGTACCGGTTCTTGAGAAAACCCAGCTCGTCCCTGAACATCACCGTGGCGGAGTTGCGGTTGCCGTACAGGAGGGTCACGATACTTCGCGACTCGCGCTTGAGGATGGTCTTGACGATCGACAGGATGGGCGTGATCCCGCTGCCGACACAAAGGCACATGTAGTTCTTCTCGTTGTCCGCCGACAGCGGGACGAAGAAGTTGCCCTGCGGCGGCAGCACCCGGATTTCGTCGCCGGCGCGCAGCGATTCGTTGGCGTAGGTGGAGAATACGCCGCCTTCGATCTTCCTGATGCCCACCTTGAGGCAACCGTCGTCAACGCCGGAGCAGATCGAATACGAACGACTCACCACTTCGCCGTCGATCTCGGCGCTCAGGGTGAGGTATTGGCCCTGGATGAAGCGAAAAGCCGCGCGCAGCGGCTCGGGCACATCGAAGGCGACGCAAACCGCGTTGGCGGTTTCCGGGATGACCTCCGCCACGCGCAACGGATGGTAGCCGGCGTGGCTCATGGGTCGCGCGGGCTACCAGTCAAGCCCCGGGAAGGCGCGCTGCACGGACTGCATCTCGGCCAGAAGGTAGCCGTGATGTTCGGTATGCACGCCGTCGCGGCCGCCCGTAATCGACCACTCTCCCTGCGGCGGCTCGAGCGTGGCCTCGGCGAGGAGCCCCGTCATCGACGCCTCCCAGTCCGCCTTCAGCGCCGCGCGATCTACCGAAACGCCACTTTCGCGCAGGGCTTGCTCATCGCCGGTCATCTCGAACATTTCGGGGGAGTAGCCCCACAAGGCATCGAAGGCGCTCTGGATCCTCGCATGGCTTTCTTCGGCGCCGTCACCGAAGCACAGCACCCATTCGCGGCTGCGCTGAAGGTGATAGCGGCTTTCCTTGACCGCCTTGCCGGCAATCGCGGCGAGGCGGAGGTCCGAGGAGCGGCCGAGGCGCTGAAGGTACGGCAGGTTGAAGGTATCGATCATGGCCTGACGGGCCATGGTGAAGGCGAAGTCGCCCACCGGCAGCTCGCAAATCAGGAGGTTGCGGAACTCGCGGCTGTCGCGCAGGAACGCGAGTTCATCGGCGCTGCGCTTTCCGCCTTCCAGTTCGGCGGCGTAGCGGTAGAAGAGGTCCGCCCGGCCCATGTAGTCCAGCGCCACGTTGGCGACAGCGAGATCCTCTTCCAGAAACGGCGCGTTGCCGCACCATTCCGACAGGCGCTGGCCCAGCACCAGCGAATCGTCGCCCAGAGCAAGCGCGAAACCAAAGAGGGCGGAGCGGTTCACAGGTTCCTGATTGCCTCGGGGAGGCGATAGTGGGTGGCGTGGCGATAGGGTTTTTCGTCCGCAGGATCGAAGAAGCTGGCCGCATCCTCTTCCTGCGAAGCAAGGATGTCGCTGGAGCGGACCACCCAGATGCTCACGCCCTCGCTGCGCCGGGTATAGCAGTCGCGCGCGTACTTGAGCGCCTGGGCGCCGTCCTCGGCGTGCAGGCTGCCCACATGCTTGTGGTCCAGGCCGCGCCCGGAGCGCACGAAGACTTCGTAGAGGGGCATTTTCATACGGGTCTTTTCTCCATCCGGAGGGCCGGTTTTCCGAAAGGCCCCCTTGACCGGGGACTGGAAGTCCTGACGATCCGGGAGCTCATGCGGCGCGGGACCGCCGTTTCTCCTCGCGGGCGCGCATGGCCTCGCGCACCCAGCCCCCTTCCTCGTGGGCCTTCCGGTGTCGCGCGAGGCGTTCCCGGTTGCACCGGCCGTTGCCGGAGACCACCGCCTGGAACTCGTCCCAATCGATCTCGCCGAAGTCGTAATGGCCCCGTTCCCGATTCCACTTCAGTTCCGGGTCCGGGATGGTCAGTCCCAGGAAATCGGCCTGCGGCACGGTCTGATCGACAAAATCCTGGCGCAGTTCGTCGTTGCTCCTGCGCTTGATCTTCCACTGCATGGACCGGGCGCTGTGCGTCGATTCCGAATCGTGCGGTCCGAACATCATCAGCGTGGGCCACCACCAGCGGTCGAGCGCATCCTGGGCCATGGCCTTCTGCGCGGCGCTGCCGGCCGCCAGGGTCATGAGGATTTCGAAGCCCTGGCGCTGATGAAAGCTCTCTTCCTTGCAGATACGGATCATCGCCCGCGAATAAGGACCATACGAGGTGCGCTGCAGGGAGATCTGGTTGACGATCGCCGCCCCGTCCACCAGCCAGCCGATCATCCCGATATCCGCCCAGGTGAGCGTTGGATAGTTGAAGATCGAGGCGTATTTGGCGCGGCCTTCGTGCAGCGCCTCGATCATTTCCTCCCGGGTGGCGCCGAGGGTTTCGGCAGCGCTGTACAGGTAAAGCCCGTGCCCGCCCTCGTCCTGCACCTTGGCCAGCAGGATCATCTTGCGCCTGAGGGTGGGAGCGCGGGTGATCCAGTTGCCCTCCGGCTGCATGCCGATAACCTCCGAGTGGGCATGCTGGGAGATCTGGCGGATGAGGTTCTTGCGATAGGCTTCGGGCATCCAGTCCCTAGGCTCGATCTTGCGCTCCTCGTCCACCCGCTTGCGGAAGGCGGCCTGAAGTTCGGCAGGGCTCAGGCGATATTCGGTCATCCCCCTCTCCTCGCAACCAGGGTCAGCACATCGTACAGCGCCACCGCGTTGTCGTCCTGGTTGATGATCTCGACATCCCAGACCACAACGCCAGCAGCCCGATCCTCGTCCGGGCGCTGCTCTTTGGCGATTTTCCTCTTTACAGTGATGCGCGCCTTGATCGTGTCGCCCACGCCCACCGGCTCGACGAAGCGCAGCTTGTCCAGCCCGTAGTTGGCCAGCACCGGCCCGGGCGACGGATCCACGAACAGCCCGGCGGCTGCCGAGATCACGAAGTAGCCGTGCGCGACCCGCTTGCCGAACAGCGAGTCGCGAGCCGCAAGCTCATCGAAGTGGGCGTAGAAGTGATCGCCCGTCAGACAGCCGAAATTGACGATGTCGGCCTCCGTAACCGTCCTCCGGTGCGTGGTGAGGCTCTCGCCCACGGT
The DNA here is from genome assembly GCA_965115835.1 of Gammaproteobacteria bacterium. Taxonomy (GTDB): domain Bacteria; phylum Pseudomonadota; class Gammaproteobacteria; order Steroidobacterales; family Foliamicaceae; genus Foliamicus. The sequence goes on along the minus strand of OZ220471.1, from coordinate 103,745 downwards.
CAGATCCTCGAAATGCTTGCGAAACGGGTGGACATCCGCCCGCAACGTGCGGGCGCCGGGCTGGTACTCCCGGGTAATCGCCATGAGCGAGGTGGGCGATCCCTGCACCGAAGTGCGCTGCATGTAGCGCTTGATCGCACGCGCGCCGCCCAGTTCCTCCCCGCCGCCGGCGCGGCCCGGCCCACCATGCACCAGCATCGGCAGCGGCGAGCCGTGGCCGGTGGACTCGGCGGCGCAGTCGCGATTGACCACCAGCAGGCGGCCGTGCCAGGCGGCGGCGGCGTGAATGATCCCGGCCGCCTCCCCGTCATCGCAGGTGAACACCGAACCCACCAGACTGCCGCGCCCGCAACTGGCGAGATGGGCGGCCTCGGCAGGATCGCTGTAGGGCATGAGGGTGGCCACCGGGCCGAAGGCTTCCACGGAATGTGGCGCTTCCGTGCGAAGCGGGTCGGCGCAATACAGGAGTGTGGGCGGAAAGAAGGCGTTGGGAACCGCGTCATCGCCAATCAACTCGAGATCGTCGCTGCCGCCCACAAGCAGTTCGGAGCTTTCGGCCAGCTTGTCGACATTGGCGCGCACCTCCGCTTCCTGTGCGGCGCCGAGCAACGGCCCCATGTGTACGCCTTGCGCCGCCGGATCCCCCGTCCCCACCTTCGACAGGCGCGCGAGCAGGGCGTCGGCAACCGGTTGGACCTGCTTCTCCGGAACCATGATCCGGCGGATGGCGGTGCACTTCTGCCCTGCCTTGGCAGTCATCTCGCGAACAACCTCCTCGATGAAGAGCCCGAACTCCGGATCGGCGGCGCTCACCGATTCCCCCAGGATGCAGCAATTCAGCGAGTCCGCCTCCCGGTTGAAGGGAATGCTCCTGGCGATGATATTGGGGTGCGCCCCGAGCATGCGCCCGGTGGTCGCCGATCCGGTAAACGTCACCACATCCTGCTCGGTCAGGTGGTCGAGCACATCGCCGGCGCTCCCGCAGATCAGTTGCAGCGCTCCCTCCGGGAGCAACCCCGAGGCGACGATCTCGCGAACCACGGCCTCGGTGAGATAGGCCGAACCGGTAGCCGGCTTGACCACCGCCGGCGCCCCTGCGATCAGGCTGGGGGCGATCTTCTCCAGCATCCCCCAGCAGGGAAAGTTGAACGCATTGATATGCAGCGATACGCCACGCTTCGGCGTGAGGATATGACGGGCGGAGAAGGTGTTGTTGGCGGACAGGCGCTCCGGCCCGCCCTCCACGATGAATGGCTCGTTGGCGAATTCGCGCCGGGCGATGCTGGAAAAGCTGAACAACGTGCCGATGCCGCCTTCGATGTCCACCCGACTGTCGGCCCGGGTGGCGCCGGTGAAGGCCGAAATCCGGTAGAGCTCGTCCTTGCGCGACAAGAGGCGCTTCGCCAGCGCCTTCAGGGCCAGTGCGCGCTCGTGAACCGTCATGGCGCGCAGCGCAGGACCGCCCGAGGAGCGCCCGTACTCCAGTGCCCGAGCAAAGTCCACCCCCCTGCTGCTGGTGGAAGTGATACATTTTCCGTTTATCGAATGATAAATTGGAGTTCCTTCTCCTTTCCCGAAAACCCATTCTCCATACACATAACTACTTGTTTTATTATTCATTGATTTTGCTTCTTCGGCACTTGCAGACTTCATGTCGGAAGAATTATAACTCACTATATCCATTTTTTGGTTATTTCTGTATCATATTGAAACGCTGGGCAAGCAGGAACATCCTGCGCTCGTTGGGAACGAGGGCTTGCGGGACTCGCCGAGAGCGGGATGTCCTCGTTCCCCGGGGATGGCCCGGAGCACGACGAGCACCCCATCTTGAACGGGACCACAGGCTACGAGCCGATCGAGACCGCCGGCATCGACGAGATCCGCGCGTTGCAGATCAGGCGGCTGAAAAAGACGCTTCGCCATGTGCATGCGAACTCGCCCGTCTACCGGCGGAAGTTCGAACAGCACGGCGTGCATCCCGACGACTTTCGCTCGCTGGAGGATCTGGACAGGTTCCCGTTCACAACCAAGGCGGACCTGCGCGACACCTATCCCTTCGGGCTATCCTGCGTCCCGCTGGACCGTCTGGCGCGCATCCACGCCTCCAGCGGCACCACCGGCAAGCCCACCGTGGTGGTGTATTCGCAGGCCGACATCGACACATGGGCGGGGGTTTGCGCGCGCTCGATCCATGCGGCTGGCGGAAGACCCGGCGACAAGGTGCATGTGTCCTACGGTTATGGCCTGTTCACCGGAGGACTGGGCGCGCACTACGGCGCCGAGCGCCTGGGCTGCGCGGTCATCCCGATGTCCGGCGGGCAAACCGAAAGGCAGGCGCAGCTCATCGCGGACTTCGATCCCGACGTGATCATGGCCACGCCCTCGTATCTGCTCAACATCGGCGACGAGCTCGTCCGCCAGTCCATCGACCCGGCGAGGCTGGCGCTACGTGTGGGCATACTCGGCGCCGAACCTTGGACCGAGTCCATGCGTGAGGCGCTGGAAGCCCGCCTGGGCCTGGATGCCGTGGATATCTACGGCCTGTCGGAGGTGATGGGCCCCGGCGTGGCCCAGGAGTGTCTGGAGAGCAAGGACGGCGCAACAATCTGGGAAGACCACTTCTATCCCGAGATCATCGACCCGCACACCGGCGCGGTACTGCCCGACGGCGAACTGGGCGAACTGGTGTTCACGACGCTGACCAAGGAGGCCATGCCGGTCATCCGCTACCGTACGCGCGATCTCACCCGACTGCTTCCGGGCGCCGCACGCAGCATGCGGCGCATGGCGAGGATCACCGGCCGCAGCGACGACATGCTGATCATCCGCGGCGTGAACCTGTTCCCGTCCGCTGTCGAGGAGCAGTTATTGAGCGTGGACGGTCTGGCGCCCCACTATCTCATCGAAGTGGACAAGCGCGGCAATCTCGACCTGATGACCGTCAGTGTCGAACAGCGCCCCGGCACACCGCGCAGCGCCATGTCCATGAGCGGCGAGCTCGCGCAGAAGATCAAGTCCATCCTGGGCATTTCCGCGGAGGTGCGGGTTCGGGAAGAAGGAGCGCTACCCCGCTCCCGTGGGAAGGCCACCCGCGTGATCGACCGGAGGGTTTGAGGCGGCCACGGCGTCCCGGGCTGGGCTGCGCCGCGTTTGCGCGCGGCCCATCGCCACGGAAAGCGCACACCATACCGCGGCGAATGGCGTGACCGAGGCCACCATCAGCGCCAGACTGCCCAGCCCGGCCAGCACGGCCTGAATGCCGGCGCCGGCCAGATCGCCGCCGCGGTACAGGAACACGTCGATCAGGGGCTTGGCCTTGTAGCGCTCGGCAGAAGACACAACGCTGAACAGCGCCTCGCGGGCGGGGCGCGAAATGGCGTACCGGGTGGCGCGATGCAGGGCCTGGAACACCACCATGACCCCGTACAAGGGCCAGATGGCCAACACCGCAAACCCGGCCAGCGTTACCAGCGGCAGGATTGCCAGAGTCCAGCCAACCCCCAGGCGGCGAATGACCCGCGTTGTTATGAAAATCTGCGTGAACAGCGTCGCCGTCTGCGCCAGCGCGTCAAAAGTCGCGAAAGCGTCCACGCGCTGGCTGAAGGTGTCGGTCCTGTCGAGGACGATGTTGGCCTGGGTGAAGTAGATCAGGGTATTGGAGATGGCCATGAACACGATGAACAACGCGATGCCCAGCAGGTACGGCGAGGTGCTCACGGCAGTGACGCCGTCGAAGAACCGCCCGCCGACCCGCTCGCCGGGGACCGCTGCGGGAGTGGCAAAAGGCGCTCCCGGGCGGGAATGGCTCGACTGCGCTGCCGCTCGGTCCAGGGTCAACATGAGGATGATCGCCACGGCGAACAAGCTGGCGCCGATCAGCATCAGGCCCACCGGCAGGTACGCCGAGTCGGTCAGCCCGCTGATGAACTTGGTGGCCCAGCCGCCCACCAGCGCGCCCAGAGTTCCTCCGATGCCGATAAAGGCGAACACGCGCTTGCCCTGATCGACATTGAATATGTCCACCATGAACGCCCAGAACAGGCTGTTGATGAACAGGTTGATGGCGCTCAGCCACACGTAGAAGGTGTAGCCCACGCCACGCGCCACGGCGGTCTCCGCGCCGGTGCCGATCAGCCCGCCGCCGGATTGCGCGTCCGTGAACAACAGCGCGGAGAACCCCAGCAGGCACACGATGACGAAGCCATAGCCCACAGGAACGAACTTGCGCCGGTCCATCCTCGAAACGGCGCCGCCGAACATCAGTACCAGCGCCAGGGATGAAATGGAAGTCACGACGAACAGCCAGCGAAGCTCGCCCATGCCCCGCGCCACGCCCATGGCGTCCCGCACCGGCCGCAGGAAGAAATAGCCGCTGAGCACGCAGAAATAGAAAAGCGCGGCAAGCAATACCAGACGCAGCTCGCCCCGCCTGATGTTGAGCACACGCGCCGCCCAGTCCGTCATGCTTGTTCTCCCGAGGTCGTCTGGTGGGTCGATTTCATGAAAGGATCAAGTCCGCAACTGGGGAAACAGCAGAACATCGCGGATGGCCGGCTGGTCGGCAAGCAACATGACCAGGCGATCCACGCCGAGGCCCAGGCCGGCGGTCGGCGGCAGGCCGTATTCCAGCGCAGCGATGAAATCCTCGTCATAACGCATGGCCTCGTGGTCGCCGCCCTCGCGCAGGGCGGCCTGTTCGCGGAAGCGACGCGCCTGATCTTCGGCATCGTTCAGTTCCGAAAAACCGTTGACCAGCTCGTGACCGGCGAGATACAGCTCGTAGCGGTCGGTTACCTCCGGGTCGGCGTCGCTGGCGCGCGAAAGCGGCGAAATCTCCACGGGATGACCGGTGATGAACACCGGGCCGGCCAGCTTGTGCTCCACCGTCTTGTCGAACAGTTCCGCCAGCAAACGGCCCCAGCCGGCCCTGGCCGGCGGTTCGCTCTCGATTCCGAGCCGCGACCGCCATTCGAGGAGATAGCCGGGATCACGCAGGCGGGCGGCGTCCATGCCGGGATTGTGCCCGGCAACCGCCTGCTCCATGCTCAATCGCGGCCACTCGCCGGCCAACTCGAACGTTTCGCCCCGGCAAGTCACCCGCGTGCCGCCGAGCGCCGCTTCGGCCGCAGCGCGGATCATCTCCTCGGTCAGGAACATGAAGTCGTTGTAATCCGCGTAGGCCTGATAGGCCTCCAGCATGGTGAACTCGGGGTTGTGCCGGGCGGAGAGGCCTTCGTTGCGAAAGCAGCGGTTGATCTCGAACACCCGTTCCATGCCGCCCACCACGAGGCGCTTGAGATGCAACTCCAGGGCCACGCGCAGGTACAGGTCCCGGCCCAGGGCGTGATGGCGGGTGACGAACGGGCGTGCGGCGGCGCCGCCGGGTATGGACTGCATGATCGGCGTTTCCACTTCCATGAAGCCCCGGCTGCCCAGAAACTCCCGCAGCGCCGAGGTCACGCGGGCGCGACAGTCGAACACGGCGCGCACTCCGCGATTCACGATCAGGTCCACGTAACGGCGCCGGTAGCGTTGCTCGCGGTCGCTCAGTCCGTGAAACTTCTCCGGCAGCGGGCGCAGCGACTTGGTCAGCAGGGCCAACTCGCTGAGGTCCGCGCTCAGCTCCCCGGTTCGCGTCCGCATCAGCACGCCCCGCGCCCAAACGATATCGCCCAGATCCAGCGCCGCCGTGTCCGCATAGGCGTCCGCACCCATCCCGGCGCGGGTCAACACGAGTTGCAGCCGCCCGGTATCGTCCTGGATCTCGGCGAAGCTCAGGCGTCCCATGCGACGCTGCGACATCAGCCGCCCCGCCACGCGCACTTCCCGGCCGAGCTTCGCAAGCGTTTCGGCATCCGCTCCGGCGTATTCGGCGTGCAGGGACGCAGCCCTGGCATCCGGACGATAGCGGTTGGGAAACGCCCAGCCGCTCTCACGCAGCGCCTCGAGCTTGCGGCGGCGCTCGGCGATCAGGCGATGTTCGGGCGCGAAACCGGCGGAATCGTCGTGGGGCGGCGCAGGCATTGGCGGGATTGTACGGCGTTCATGGCGCACAAAGCGCTGCCTGATGCCCGATGGTTCTCCGCCGCATACCCGCCTTGAGCGGCAAACCGGCTCGAACAGCACACAAAGCGCATAAACTGTACGCAACTTCGCAGACGCCAGGGACGATCTTGACCGAGTATCTGCTTGCCCTGTCCTGCCCGGACCGGACAGGGCTGATTCACACCGTGACCCGCTGGCTGTTGAAGCACGGCTGCAATGTGCTCGACAGCGACACCTACAAGGACGCCACGCGCGAAAGGTTCTTCATGCGGGTGCATTTCAGCGGAAGCGTCGCAGCGGACGAGCTCAGGCGCACGTTTGCGTCCGAAGTAAAGGAATTGCAGATGCGCTGGGAGCTTTCGCAGGCCGACGAACGCCCGCGCGTGCTGATCATGGTGTCGAAACACCTGCATTGCCTGCTGGACCTGCTCACCCGGGTGCGGCTGGGGCAACTGTCGCTGGAAATCCCGGTGATCGTCTCCAACCATCCGGACGGGGAGGGGCTGGCGAGGGCGGCCAACGCCAGCCTGGAGTACCTGCACCTGCCGATTACCCCGGCCAACAAGGCGGAGCAAGAGCAGCGGGTAGTGCAGGAAATCGATAAACACGACATCGACTTCGTGGTGCTGGCCCGTTACATGCAGATCATTTCACCCACCCTGTGTGAGCGATTGAGCGGCCGCATGATCAACATCCACCACTCCTTCCTTCCCGGATTCAAGGGCGCCAAACCCTACCACCAGGCCTACCGGCGCGGAGTAAAGCTGATCGGCGCAACCGCGCACTATGTGACCCCCCAGCTGGACGACGGCCCCATCATTGCCCAGGATGTGCAGCCGGTCACCCACCGCATGAGTCCCGGAGAACTGGCCATGGTGGGCAAGGACATCGAGCGCGTGGTGCTGGCGCGCGCGGTGCAGTACCACGCGCAAAAGCGCGTGCTGATGAACGGCCGCCGCACTGTGGTATTCGGGTAGCCCGCCAGATGATACGGGCAGGCTGCTTCAGGCCGGCTTCCGCCGCTCGAGCATCGCCTCTGACGCTCGGCGCCCGGGAATCCGCAAGGACGGGCGGCAACGGCCGCAAGGCTCAAGCCTTCGCCAGCAATTCCCGACAAGCGTGATAATGCTCGAAAATCAGCTCCGGTCCAACGCCTGAACAGTCACAAGCTTGGGTATTCGGTCCTGAACGAACAACTCTGCATCGTTAGCGGGAATTGCTGAGCCTTCGTTCGAGTCGTGGAACTCTCCGATCCGCGCCTGTATCATCGGAAGAAGAGCGCGGCAGCGCAGTGTGCGGCAGCCCCGCAGGAGCATGAACCCAACGTGAACGCAAACCTTTCCGTTGCGCCGGGGACTCCGGCCCTGCGATCCGCCGCACGCCGATGAAAACCCGCGTTCTGCCGCTGGTGGAAGCCACGCCCGAGGCGCTGGCCTGCTGCGGGGAGCTGCTGGGCCGCCATCCCGGCGCCAAGCCCCTGCCGATCCAGTTCTACGAGGGCTCGGTGCAAACCTATCGCCCCGTGGATTTCCGGTCGGACGAACAGACCGAACTCAGTCTGGCCCATGTGCGGCGCCGGCCCTTCGAGGTGCGCTGGATCGAACGCCACTTCAAGCACACGCAAACCTTCATCCCCTTGAGCGGCGCACCGTTCATCGCGGTTATGGCGCCGCCCACCCGCGGGGACCTGCCGGACCTGGACCAGCTGCGGGCCTACCGCTTCGATGGCTCGGCGGGCTTTACCATGAAGCTGGGCACGTGGCACGAGTTCCCGTTCGCGGTGAAGGACGAAGCGGATATCGTGGTGATACTGAGACGCGAGGCCACACAGAGCCTGCTGGACACCGATCCCGCCACAGGCGAGGTCCGCGGCCCCGACATCCAGAAAAAGGACCTGCCCAGGCAGCACGGAGTGCGGTTGCGAATCGCCGTCTGAGCCCGCACATCTCGCCGGACCGGGAAGATGCCGGAGCCTCTGCCCAAAACCGGGCAGAAACAACGACCCCATCACTCCGAATCAGATCGCAAGAATGCGCTCCGGGATTTCGCTCCGTCCACGGCTTGTTCCGTTGGTCCCTTCGATCTCAAGAGACGCAGGAGAAGGCGGATTTCCCGTTTCGGGGGCTGCGCCCTGACCCGGTGCGGGATACCGTTCTATCAGGACATCGCGAAACGAAGGGATGGGAACGGACAGATATCCGTCTGCGTCTTCGTGCAGGACGCCTGACTTCATCAGGCCGTCCACAAAGTCCGCAGCGTCCATGCCCTTCGGCAGGGCCAGATCGTTGTGCGCCCCGGCGCCGCCTGCGCGATCGGATACTTCCTGCACAGTTCCGGCCATGCGAGAACGGGTGGCGCCTTGCGGGAACTCATCAAGACCGGCAACGGCGGCGGCGGCCAGATGGCGCTTGCTTTTCAGGTATCCGTTGCCGGCAGGGGCTTGTATCTTCAGGTTTTGCAGATGCCTCAGCAGAGCGGTTTTTCCCGCTCCGGGCGCACCCTGAAAAAGCCAGGCGGCGCCTTCCCAAGCGTCGGATTTCCCCGCCATCGAGTCTTTCGTCCGGGTGCGCAGGTCTTTGGCAAGCCCTGCGATCTGGTCCTTGCGCCCCGCGAAGGCGGGAGGATCCTGACGGTCGCTCTTTTGAGCGAACTCCTTCAGCCCCCTGAGGTCGGGAATCCGGGCGTTGGCATCCCTGTTCTTTGGGCTGTCTGCCATGATTTCAGTGTATCAGGAACTCCCGACCCGAACGGCAAGCAAGCCAGGCGCGCCTTTCGTCACCGTTCAGCGTCTCTCCGGACCTGTTGGCAGGTCAGCTGTATCGATAACGTTGACCGGGTCCGAGAGTCAGTTTGCATGATTGCGGAGAAAGGTCTTTTGCGTTTTCGGCTTGCAACGTTCCTTCACACGCGCTCGCTCATGTAACGCACCGCAACCCGTTCGCAGGCGACTACCCTGCCTGGACGCAGTTTGCGGCGAACCGCGAAACTACACGCCCTGCTTCAAGCTCGCCTCGATAAACGGACTCAGCGCGCCATTCAGGACGGCGGCGGGATTGCCGGATTCGACTCCGGTTCTGAGATCCTTGACCCGCGACTGATCCAGCACATAGGAGCGGATCTGGTTGCCCCAGCCGATGTCCGCCTTGCTGTCTTCCAGCGCCTGCTGCTCGGCGCGCCGCTCGCGATCGGCCAGCTCGAACAACTTGGCGCGAAGCTGTTTCATTGCGGTGGCGCGGTTCTTGTGCTGGGACCGCTCGTTCTGGCACTGCACCACAAGGCGGGTCGGCAGATGCGTGATCCGAACAGCCGACTCCGTGCGGTTCACATGCTGGCCGCCGGCGCCACTGGCGCGGTACACATCGATGCGCAGGTCGCCGGGGTTGATCTCCACCGCCGTGTCCTCCTTGATCTCGGGCGACACGAACACGCTGGCGAAAGAGGTATGCCGGCGCGCGCCCGAATCAAACGGGGACTTCCGCACCAGGCGATGAACGCCGGTTTCGGTACGCAGCCAGCCATAGGCGTAGTCGCCGCGCACGTGAATGGTAGCGCTCTTGACGCCTGCAACTTCCCCGCCGGAGGCCTCGATCAGCTCGGCGTCGAAACGGTTCTGTTCGCAGAACTTGAGGTACATGCGAAGCAGCATCTCGGCAAAGTCCTGGGCGTCGTGGCCGCCCGAGCCGGAGGTAACTTCGAGAAAAGCGTCGGCGGCATCCATCTCGCCGCCGAACATGCGACGGAACTCGAGTTGTTCCACCTCCGCGGCCAGCGTCTCCACGCCCTTCCCCAGATCCGCAAGCGCCGCCTCGTCCTGCTCCGCAAGCGCCAGTTCCAACAGCTCGCTCAGGTCGCCGGCCTCGGCCGCAAGCCGATCGAGGACTTCGGTAACCGATTTCAACGACGCGCGCTCCCTCCCCAGGGCGCCGGCGCGTTGCGCATCGGACCAGACGGAAGAATTGCCGAGTTCGGAGTCGAGCTCGCTCAGGCGCCGGACCTTGCCAGCGTAATCAAAGATACCCCCTCAGGGCTTCCAGCCGCGCGCCGAGATCGGCAAGTGTGGACCTGAATTGTGACGTTTCCATGGGCAACAGCGTACGGCAAAGCCTGCGCGCAAGGCAACACACACCCTACCGAATGCGCAGGGCAGCGGCTACCGCGCGTCCTTCGGACAACAGCACGTTACAGGTGCGGCATGCGGCGCCCGTGTCCATCACCTCCAGCCCGATGCCCAGATGCAGAAGACCCATGCCGAGTTCGTGGGCCGGAAACCTCTGCCGTTCGCCGGTGCCGAGCAGGATCACATCCGGCTGCTCGTCGATGAGTGGCGCAAGGCTATCCAGCGTGATCGGCTGTTCGTTCCCGAGCGGCCAGGGACGCACTTCACGAGAGCTCAGCAAAACCGGCTGCCGCCAGGTTTGCTCGCCGATGTACAGCTCCCCGGGGCGCCACCAGCGCACCCGCAAGGCGCCGGGCGATTCCAGCGCCAGCTTCAAGAGGTGGCCGCATGCCGCCGGGCGGCGAACTGTTCCCTGAGCTTGAGCTTGCTCACCTTGCCGGTGGCCGTGTGCGGCAGCTCATCGACGAAGCGCACCCCATCCGGTATCCACCACCTGGCCACCTTGCCCTCGAACCAGGCGAGCAATTCGTCCGGTTCGACCTCAGCCCCTTCCTTGAGGCACACCACCAGCAAGGGCCGTTCAGTCCACTTCTTGCTGGGCATTGCTATGACCGCCGCTTCGCTGACGGCGGGATGAGTCATCGCCACGTCTTCCAGTTCGATGGAACTGATCCACTCTCCGCCCGACTTGATCAGGTCCTTGGTACGGTCGGTGATGTTCATGAAGCCGTTCGGATCGATGGCGGCGACATCGCCGGTGTCGAACCAGCCGTCCTCGCACGCGGATTCCTCCGTCCGGTAATAGTGGCTGGCAACCCAGGAACCGCGCACCTGCAAGCGGCCAACCGCCTTGCCGTCCCTGGGCAGTTCCTTGCCCTCGTCGTCCACCAGACGCATCTCCACGCCATAGGGCGCCCGCCCCTGGGTCAGACGCTGCTCCAGGAGAGCGTCCGCATCGAGTTTCGCGGAGCCGGCTGTTGGCGCATTGACGCTGCCCAGGGGGCTCATTTCGGTCATGCCCCAGGCGTGGCAAACGTGGATGCCATGGCGCTCGCCGAAGCCCTCCATCATCGAGCGCGGGCAGGCCGCACCGCCCACCAGCAGGGTCTTGAGGGACTCCAGGCGCTTGCCGGTGGCGTCCAGATACTTCAGCAAACCCAGCCATACCGTGGGCACGCCCAGCGCAATATCCACGCGCTCGCCGTTCATCATCGCAACCAGCGCTTCGGGGTCGCCCGCCCTGGGACCCGGCAGAACCAGCTTGCTGCCCACCATGGGCGCGCAGTACACGACCCCCCAGGCGTTTGCGTGAAACATCGGCACCACCGGCAGAACGCTGTCCGTGCTCTTGAGATTGATCGAGTCGGACAACCCGCTGGCATAGGTGTGCAGGATCGTGGAGCGGTGCGAATACACAACGCCCTTGGGATTACCGGTGGTTCCGGAGGTGTAGCACATCGAGCTGGCCGTGTTCTCGTCAAGGTCCGGCCAGTCGTAGGTCTCGTCTTCTCCCTCAATCAGTTCCTCGTAACTGATCAGGCCGGGCACGGAAGACTCCGGCAGGGAATCCTTGCCGCACAGCAGGACATGGCGCTGAACGCCGGGAAAGGCCGGATGCAGCTTTTCCAGCAGCGGCGCGAGCAGGGGGTCGGCGAAAACGTAGCGATCCCCGGCATGATTGACGATGTATTGCAGCTGCTCCGGGAAAAGCCGGGGGTTGACGGTATGCAGAACCCCGCCCATGCACGAAACCGCGTAGTACAGCTCCATATGGCGATAGTCGTTCCACGCCAGCGTCGCCACCCTGTCCCCCGGACTCAGGCCCAGGCGCTTCAGCGCATTGGCCAGTTGCGCGCAGCGCCGGAAAATTTCGGAATAGGTGGTGCGATGGGCCGGGTTCTCGACAGTCAGCGAGAAGACCTCGGACGCACCGTGCTGAGCATCCACATGGCGCATCAAGCTGGTGACGGTCAGCGGGTAATCCATCATCAGGCCTTTCATGGTTCTCGCGCCTCCGATTCCTGTTCTTGAAGACGCAAAATGTAGCACATACGGACCAGAGGAGAACGCCTCAATTGCGGGGCGGCAAGAGGCCCATGGGTTCGACAGGCTTGCCGTTGCGGCGGATCTCGAAGTGCAGCATTGCGGTGTTGGCCGGGCCAACGCCCATGGTGGCGATGGGCTGGCCAGCCTTCACCTCGTCACCCTCCTTGACCAGGATCCTTTCATTGTGCCCGTAGGCGCTGAGCCATTCGGAGCTATGCTGGACGATAACCAGCAGGCCGTACGCCTTGAGACCGTCTCCGGCATACATGACCTTGCCGCTGTCGGTCGCGTAAACGTTCTGGCCCTGTTGTCCCATGATCCGAATCCCGTAATCGTCGGCGCGGACCCGCGCGCCTTTTTTGTCCACACGGCCTTCCGCAGGCCAGCGCCATTTCCCGCCACCCTTTGCGGGGCGGGAAGGCGCGGCTGCTCCGGAAGCCGGAAGTGTTCCCGAATCCGGCGCCGATGACCGGGAAGCAGCGGCTTCGGTTGCAGGTCGGGGCCTTGCCGCTTTCTCCGACCCCGCGCCGGAGGCTGCGGTTTTCCCGGGCGCGGGAGAGGTACGGGTTGCGGCCGTCCCGGCGCCGGCCGCGGCGCCGGGAGCGCCTGCGTAGCCTGGCGGAGGCGTGAGCCTGAGCCGCTGACCCACGAATATGAGCGTGCCGTCGCCCAGTTTGTTCCAGGCGGCGAGATCGCTCACCGTCAGCCGGAATCGCCAGGCGATCGAAAAAAGCGTGTCGCCGGAAACGACCCGATAGGTCTCGGGCGCCTGAGCAGGCCGGGCCGCAACGCCGCGTTGCGCCGGCTTCGCTGCCGGCGCAGGCGCCTCCGCCCCTGCCGTTCCCGGCGCGGGTCCCGGCGACGGGTCTTCGGGAATCCAGCCCCAGCAGCCAGCGAGGATCAGGGTTCCGCCAAGCGCGGCGCACGCAAGCAGGGCGCTTCGACAAGCGGGAAAAAGGTTCACAGATACCACCATAGCGCAACCCCGGCCAGAATGAGGCCAGCAAGCACCCAGCCGAGCGTATCCGAATAACGAAGGGCCGCAAGGGCCCTGGGTCCGAACCAGCCGGCGAGCGCGGCAACGAGAAAGAAGCGCAAACCCCGTCCGATCAGGGAAGCGGCCAGAAAGGCGCCGGCATCCATGTGCATGCCGCCGGCGGAGATGGCGAACACCTTGTAGGGCAGCGGCGAAAACGCCCCCAGAACCAGCGCCAGATGGCCCCAGCGCCGATACCAGCTCTCCACCCGGGCGTACTCGTCTCCCCAGCCCATGTTTTCGATCCAGGGCATTGCAGCGTCAACCGCCAGATATCCCAGCAGCAGGCCAGCCAGACCGCCGGCCACCGAGAACGCGGTGGCGAGCGCGGCAAAACGCATCCACTTCCCGGGGTTGGCCGCGCACATCGGAACCAGCATCACGTCCACGGCGACCGGAAAGAAGATCGACTCGGCGAAGCTCACGGCGCACAGCACGACCGGCGCCCGGGGCAACCGCGCCCAGCCCACGACCCGGTCGATGAAGCGGGTCCATCCATGCACGGTTGCGCCCTCCGGGTTCATTCCTGGCCCGGCAACAGCGGAACGAAGGCCACAGGCGCCAGATTCTCGCGCACTTCGCCGCTGGCGGCGCGCTCGATGCGGAGCAACTCCTGGCGGTCATGGCTGCCCACCGGAATGACCAGCCGGCCACCCGGCGCAAGCTGGTCAAGCAAGGCGCGGGGTACGGCGGAAGCGCCTGCCGCCACCAGGATACCGTCGAAAGGGGCCTGCCCCGGCCAGCCCAGCATGCCGTCGCCATGGCGAAAGCGAACGTTCCGGCAGCCCAACTCCCGGATCAGCGGCCGGGACGATTCCAGCAGCGCCCGTATGCGCTCGATGCTGAACAACTGGCCCACCAGCGGGGCCAGAATGGCGGTCTGGTAACCGGAGCCGCTTCCCACTTCCAGCACCTTTCCGGGGCGCCGCATCCGGCCGTCGTCGTCCATCAGCAGGGCCTGAGTCATGAGCGCCACCACGTATGGTTGCGAGATGGTCTGCCCCGAACCGATAGGGAGCGCATTGTCCTTGTAGGCAAAGCGCTCCAGCGCCTCGTCGATGAAAAGGTGGCGCGGCGTGCGTCCGATCTGCTCCAGAATTTCCGGGCTTCGAATCCCGCGCTGGCGAATTTGCCCGGCCAGCCGGTTGCGCGCCCGGGCCGAGGTCAGGCCGATTCCGCTGCGCCGGTGCGGGACCGCATGCGGGCGGCTCATAACTGCAACCAGTCGCCCATTACCTCGAGACGGTTGTGGTCGGTCAGGTCGCACTGAAGCGGCGTGACCGAAACCCAGCCATCGCGCACGGCAAGGAAGTCGGTGCCGGGACCGGCGTCAAGGCCGTGCCCCGGAAGACCCATCCAGTAAAGCTGGCCGCCGTAGGGGTCATCGGATACTTTCACGCGCGCCGCCTTGTGCCGGTGTCCCAGCCGCGTCAGCTTGAACCCGCGGATCTCCCGCCAGGGCAGGTCGGGCACATTCACGTTCAAAAGCAGGTTGCCGGGAGGCGGGCTCCTGCTCAGCCGCTCGAACAACTCGCTTACCGCGCGCTCCGCAGCCGCAAAGTTCACGGGCGGATAGCCGGCGACCGAAACCGCCACCGCAGGCACATCGAGCACCCGCGCTTCCATCGCGGCAGCCACCGTGCCGGAGTACAAAACGTCATCGCCCAGATTCGGGCCGTGATTGATTCCCGAAAACACCATGTCGGGATCTTCCGGCAGCAGTCCGGTGATGGCGACATGCACACAGTCCGTGGGCGTGCCGGAGCAGTACCAGCGATGCTTCCCCAGCTGCGTCAGCCGCAGCGGCTCAAACAGCGTCAGCGAATTGCTGGCGCCGCTGTGGTTGCGCTCGGGCGCCACAATCATGATCTCGGCCTGGCCCAGCAGCGCACGCTCCAGGGCCTGCAGACCCTCGGCGCGATAGCCGTCGTCATTGGAAAGCAGAACACGCACGTACGAACCCTACTCCTGTGTATCCGCCGCTGCGCCGGAAGCGGAAGGCGTCTCGTTCTGCGGCGCTTCCTCGACCAGAAGGTACATCGTTTCATCCGGACCCACCATGCCCAGCTCGGAGCGGGCAAGACGTTCGATTTCCTCCACGCCCTGCCGGAGGTCCTCGACCTCCGCGACCAGCCGCCGGTTGCGTTCCCGCAACGCCGCATTGTCCTGCTCCTGCCTGGCCAGCTCCCCTTGCGCCTCGAAAAGACCGAGCAGCCCGTCGTCGGCAAGCCACAGCGGATATTGCAGCGCGGCCAGGGCCAGTACGCCAAGCAGAATGGCGACCCACCTAGCCCGCATGGCGCGCGCTCACGTGGGCGGGAAAGGCGCACAGGCCGGCATACGCCGCCTTGTCGCCCAGTTGTTCGGCAATCCTGAGCAAACGGTTGTACTTTTCCGTGCGGTCCGAGCGACAGGGGGCGCCCGTCTTGATCTGGGTAGCCGCCGACCCCACTGCCAGATCGGCGATAAAGGTGTCGGCTGTTTCTCCCGACCGATGCGAAACCACCGCCGCGTAGCCCGCAGCCACGGCCGCATCCACGGCCGCCAGCGTCTCCGTGAGTGTGCCCACCTGATTGGGCTTGATCAGGATTGCGTTGCCGATCCGGCGCTTGACGCCCTCGTCGAGAATCGCCGTTTGCGTAACGAACAGGTCGTCCCCCACCAACTGCGCCTTGCCTCCGAGGCTCCGCGACAGGGTCTCCCACCCGCGCCAGTCGTCCTCGGCCATACCGTCCTCGATGCTCGCCAAGGGGTAGGCGGCCGCCAGCTCTCCAAGCCATCCCGCGAAGTCGCCGGCATCGAACCTGCGGCCTTCGCCCGGGAGCGCATAGACGCCATCCTCGTACAACTCGCTGGCGGCCACATCCAGCCCCAGCAGGAAATCGCCGGGCGCCGAAAAACCCGCCTTGCAAATTGCTTCGACCAGAACTTCCAGAACCGCAGCGCTGGACGGCAGGTCCGGGGCGAATCCGCCCTCATCGCCCACCGCCGTGGAACGGCCCGAGCGGCGCAAGAGCTCCTTGAGCGCATGGTAAACCTCCACCCCCCAGCGCAAGGCTTCGGAGAAATCGCTCGCGCCCACCGGCAGGATCATGAACTCCTGCACATCGAGGCGGTTGTCGGCGTGGGCGCCGCCGTTGACGACATTCATCATCGGCGTGGGCAGCAACGGCGTTCCTTCGCCCAAGCGCCGGTACAGCGGCATGTCCGAGGCGGCGGCGGCGGCGCGGGCGCAGGCCAGCGAAACCGCAAGCATGGCATTGGCGCCCAGCCTCGAGCGGTTGGCGGTCCCGTCCCGTTCCACCATGCGCGAATCCAGCGCCTGCTGGCAGGCGCCGTCCATACCGAGCAGCGCGTCGCGGATCTCCCCGTTTACGCGCCCCACGGCCCGGCGCACCCCGCGACCGCCATAGCGGGCCTCATCCGCATCGCGCAATTCAACAGCCTCGCGCGCCCCGGTGGAAGCGCCGGAGGGCACGGCCGCCCTCCCGGAGGCGCCGCAAGCGAGCCCCACCTCGGCTTCCAGCGTGGGGTGGCCGCGCGAATCCAGGATCTCGCGCGCGTGGATGCGGACTATGCGAGACACGAGCCCTCGGCCAGGGGACGTGACTTGACCGTCCGGTCCAGTTCGAGGAGCGATTCCATCAGCTCGCGCACCCGGTGCAGCGGCCAGGCATTGGGGCCGTCGCTCAGGGCCTCGTCGGGGCGCGGGTGAGTTTCCATGAAGAGCCCGGCAATGCCCGCGCCCACGGCCGCTCGCGCCAGCAGCGGCACGAACTCGCGCTGCCCGCCCGACGACTTGCCCCGGGCGCCGGGCAACTGTACCGAGTGGGTGCAGTCGAACACAACGGGACAGCGGGTGGCGCGCAGCTCGGCCAGCGAGCGCATATCCACCACGAGGTTGTTATAGCCGAACACAAAGCCCCGTTCGCACACCAGGATGGACGGATTGCCGGTGGAACGGGCCTTCTCGACCACATTGCCCATTTCCGCCGGAGAAAGGAACTGACCCTTCTTGATGTTGAGCGGCCTTCCCGCCGCCGCGGCGCGCAGTATGAAGTCGGTCTGCCGGCACAGGAGCGCCGGCGTTTGCAGCACATCCGCAACCGCGGCCACCTCGTCCATGGGGGTGCTCTCATGCACATCGGTGAGCACCGGAACACCGATCTCGGCCTTGACCTGCTCGAGTATCCGCAAACCCCGTTCCATGCCGTGGCCCCGGAAACCGGAAAGCGAGGACCGGTTGGCCTTGTCGAAGGACGATTTGTAGATCAGTGCGAAACCGAGTTCGCGGCTGACTTCCGCCAGGTGGCCGGCAATCTCGAGAGCCGAATCCTGCGACTCGATCACGCAGGCGCCGGCAATCAGGAAAAGCGGCCGATCGAGTCCGGCGACAATACCGGCCACCTCAGCCCTGCCGGCGCCCGACGGCAACGCCATTGGCGATCAGGCGCCGGCGGCGCGAGCCGCCTTTGCCGGGAGATCGCCCCGCTGCAGGTGACGCACGGCGGCGGCGATGAACCCGTCGAACAAGCGGTGGCCGTCGCGCGGCGTTGACGTGAACTCGGGATGGAACTGGCAGGCCAGAAACCAGGGATGCCCGGGCAGTTCGACCATCTCCACCAATCCGTCGGAAGACCGTCCGGAAATGCCGAGACCGGCCTGCTCCAGCCGCGTCAGGTAGCGGTTGTTGAACTCGTAGCGATGACGATGCCGTTCGCGCACGGGCGTTTGTGCGTATTCCTCGAGCGCCAGACTGCCCTCGGCCAGGTGGCAGGCCTGCTCCCCGAGGCGCATGGTGCCTCCCTTGTCGGAATCGGCGCTGCGTTGCTCCAGTTGACCGGACTCGCCCACCCATTCGGTCACCAACGCCACTACCGGGTGCGCGGTTCCGGCATCGAACTCGGTGCTGTGGGCGCCGGCCAGACCCGCCACGTTGCGAGCGAACTCGATAACCGCCACCTGCATCCCCAGGCAAATGCCCAGGTACGGCACCTCCTTCTCCCGGGCGTGGGTTACGGCGCACACCATACCCTCGATGCCGCGCTCGCCGAAGCCGCCCGGCACCAGGATCGCGTGCACGCCGGCCAGGCAATCCATCCGGGAGTCCTCGATCCCGGAGGATTCGATATGGCGAACGCGCACCTTGACGCCGGCCCGGCGGGCGGCGTGCTCCAGGGCCTCGTTGAGCGAGATATAGGAATCGTGCAGGTCCATGTACTTGCCCACCATGGCCACGGTCACTTCTCCCTCGCAGTTGCGTCCGGCCGCCGTTACCTGCTCCCACTCGGAGAGGTCGGCGGGTGGCAGGTCCATGCCGAACTGCCGCACCAGCACCTCGTCGAGGCCCTGGTTTCTGAGTTCGATGGGAATCGCGTAGAGGTCGTCCATGTCCGGCGCCGAGAATACCGCCGATTCGCGAACGTTCGTAAACAGCGCGATCTTGCGTCTTTGTTCGTCCGGCAGCGGGAGCTGCGAGCGGCAAACCAGAATGTCCGGCTGAATGCCGATCGAGCGCAATTCCTTGACCGAATGCTGGGTGGGCTTGGTCTTGATTTCCCGGGAAGTGGCGACATAGGGCACCAGGGTCGCATGCACGAATCCCACATTCTCGCGTCCCTTCTCCAGGCCGATCTGGCGGATCGCCTCCAGAAACGGCAGGGACTCGATATCGCCCACCGTGCCCCCCACTTCGATAATGCAGATATCGGCATCTCCGGCGCCGAGAAAGACCGAATCCCGAATTTCGTCGGTAATGTGCGGAATCACCTGGACCGTGGCGCCCAGGTAGCCTCCGCGGCGCTCCCGGGCAATGACCGCGTTGTAGATGCGCCCGGTGGTGAAATTGGAGTTGCGGCCTGGCTTGCCGGAACGCACGAAGCGTTCGTAATGCCCCAGGTCCAGGTCCGCTTCGGCGCCGTCCGCGGTAACGAACACCTCCCCGTGCTGAAAGGGACTCATGGTGCCCGGATCCACATTGAGATAGGGATCCAGCTTGATCATGCTGATGGAAAGGCCGCGGGCTTCGAGAATCGCGCCCAGCGAGGCGGCTGTTATGCCTTTTCCCAGCGAGGAAACCACACCGCCAGTAACGAAAATGTAGCGGGTCATGCCACTCCGACCAGAATAATTCGATCGGGCATCTACCATAACACAGACGGCCACGAATCGCCGTTGGCGAGCGCCCGCGGCGGCGGCGGCGGCGGGTTCATTCGGGGGCCGGCGGCGAAAGCGGCAAGATGTGGATACGGCCTCGCCAACGCGACAGGCGCACTCCGCGCCAACGCGCCTCCGGGCGCCGGTCGGGGCCTGCGTTCAGCAGCATGTCCAGGGACGCGCCAAGCCGCGCCTGCGAGGGAGGACTCAGGCCCAGCGCCGCCAGACGCTCACGCAGGAGATTGGCGCGGCGCGCCGGCGGGAGCCGTCTCAGGCCCTCGCAATCGATGGAGTCCGCCTGCGCAATCCCGCGCCCGTCCTGCTCGGCCAGGGCGCGAAGCAGTTCGCGCGTTTCTCCGGCCAGCCGCGCCAGACGACTGGCCGTGGCCGCGCCCCCGGGCCAGCGCTCGCGCAACAGCGGAAGCACGTCATGGCGCACAAGGGCGCGATCCAGGCTGCAATCCCGGTTGGACGGATCTTCGACATGTTTCGCGCCCCGGCTCCGAAGCCAGCTTCCCAAGTCCGCCCGAGTCACTTCCAGCAGCGGGCGCAACAGCCACCCGCCGCCGAAAGGACGGCTTTCCCGGATGCCGGCAAGCCCCGCAATTCCGGTCCCCCGCAACATGCGCAGCAGCAGCGTTTCCCATTGATCGTCCTGGTGATGCGCGGTCAGCAGACACTCGCCAGGCCGCATGAGCGCCTGCAACGCCGCATAGCGTGCGCGCCGGGCCGCCGCTTCCACGCCTTGCCCGCCAGCCTGCACCTCCACCTCGCAGCACTCGAGAGGCACATCGAGGGCGCGCGCCACCGTCTCGCAGTGCGCCGCCCAGACGCCGGCTTCGCTGTGCAGGCCATGGTTGACATGCGCCGCCCGCAGCCCTTCGCGGCCCGACTCTTCAAGGAGCTTGCGCAGGCCCAGCAAAAGAGCGGTCGAATCCCCTCCGCCGCTGAACGCCACCAGCAGCGGGCGGTCCCTCCAGTCGGGACGCAGGCGGCGCAACGCCGCCTCGAGGATCTCCGGAACCGTCTCGATCGCAGGCTTACCGCTGTTGCCGGCAGGCAGCCGGCAACAGGCGTCGATTGATGTTCGCGATCATGTGTTCCTCCCGGTGACTGCCTGTATTGTGCCTGCCCCGACAGGCATGGCGTCCTCGCGGATGCGCCCTTCCGTGCAACGCGGCGGAAGGGCGGCGCCGTTGCCGGGCCGCGGAGGTTCCCTGCCGCCGGCCCGGACGGGACATGCGTCAACCCTCCCGGAACACCCCGTAGCCGAGCAGCCGCTGCTGGCGCCGTTCGAGCAGTTGCGAGGTATCCAGCCGGGCCAACCGGAACAGGTGTTTGCCGATCGCTTTCTTGAGGGTGGCGACCACTGCGGAGGAATCGCGGTGGGCGCCGCCCAACGGCTCTTCCAGCACTTCGTCGACCAGCTTCAGGCGCAGGAGTCGATTGGCGGTTATGCCCATGGCGTCCGCCGCCTCGCTGGCGTGCTCGGCGCTCTTCCACAGGATACTGGCGCAGCCTTCCGGCGAAATCACCGAGTAAATGCTGTATTGCAGCATGATGACGACATCCGCCACGCCGATAGCGAGCGCGCCTCCCGAGCCGCCCTCGCCGATTATGGCGCTGATGATCGGGGTCTCGAGGGCCACCATGCCGCTCAGGCTTGAGGCGATGGCCTCGCTCTGACCGCGCTCTTCGGCGCCGATGCCCGGATAAGCGCCGGGCGTATCGATCAATGTCACCACCGGCAATCGGAATTTCTCCGCAAGTTTCATCAAACGTTGGGCCTTGCGGTAGCCCTCCGGGCGAGCCATGCCATAGTTGCGCCGCACCCTGGAGGCGGTATTGCGCCCTTTCTGGTGACCGATGAACATGACCGGCGTTGCGTCGATACGCCCCGGGCCGCCGATCAGGGCGAGGTCGTCGGCATACATCCGGTCGCCGTGCAGCTCCTGAAAATCCGCGCTCATGCCGGCGATATAGTCCAGGCAGTACGGGCGGGCGGGATGACGAGCCACCTGCGCGGTCTGCCAGGGCGTGAGCTTGCGGTAGATGTTGCGCGTCAACGACCGGCTGCTGCGCTCGAGTTGCTCGATCTCCGCAGCCACATCCACGCCGGAATCGTTATCGAGGAGCCTCAGTTGCTCGATCTTGCTTTCCAGCTCGGCGACAGGCTGCTCGAAATCAAGAAAGGAATCCATACGCAGTGGGGTCCGGCCGGGCCTGCGATTCTAACCCGCATGTCTCACCGAGCCGCCGTCTTGCAGCGCCTTGTCCGATCCCGTGTTTTTCACAACCCCTGCAACGGACGACCGAACAGGGCGCTCGTCCCTTGCGGTTTGCGAACGATTCCGCCACGCTTGCGCACACATGCGCCCGTTCCGCTCCCGGGCCACGCCACGTTCATCCTCGCGAGCGCACGACATCCCCCGCCCGAAATTCCGGAATCCGGCGACGGATCCGGGCGGCCCCTCTCTCAAGGCTGTCGCGCGTAGCGAAATTCGAACTTCCGCACGGCCGGCGATTGCCGCAGGGCGTGCCGCAGCGACTCCGTTGCGCGGACGCTCCATCCGGATCCCAGGCGAAGCCGACCGGTCGCAACGGCGCCCGAATACTGGATGATGACCCGGGCGTTCCCGGGAGTGTGGCCCTCCAGCAACTGCTGCAATTGCGCGAACAGCTCCCCCGGTTTGCGGCCCGGCGCACAACTCAGCAACAACTCGCGGGCGCGCTGTTCCAGCAGCTCGTCGAGCGATTCGACCGAGTCCGCGTACAGGTTCAGCGAACCGCGCGGCAGGCGTATCAGGCGGCCTCGAACCAGGACAAGCGAATGCGGGGTAATGAGCCTGGAGCCTTGCCGCGGCGCTCCCGAGTCCCAGCGGGGCAAGCGCACCGGCAGGCGCGCCTCGCCATCGTCCAGGTCGAAGAAGTTGGCGCCCCCCCTGCGCCACTTTCTCAATACGCTGCCCGCAAGCGTAACCGTTGGGGCATCGTTTCCCTCCAGCGTTCCCGGGCGGGCGCCATTAAGGATCTCGCGCAGACTGCCTCCCGCCAGTTGGACTGCCTCGCTCCTGCACTCGTCGAAGGGGTGACCGCTGAGGCAGAAACCCAGGCTGCGGCGCTCTCCGTCCAGGAGTTCGCGCGGGCTCCATTCGGGCGCATCGGGAACCTCGATGTGCACCGGGCGGCCGCCGGGATCTTCAAACAGGCCCTCTTGTCCGCACTCGGCGTCCCGGGCTGCCTGGGCCGCGGCGGCCAGGGCGATGGGCAACACCCGCATTACCGCCGCGCGATTGCCACAAAGGCTGTCCAGGGCGCCCGACCGCACCAGCGTCTCGGCTTGCCGCTGGTTCAGGCCGGCGCCGCTGGTGCGGGCAAAAAAGTCGGCGAGCGCAGTGAACTTTCCTGCGGACTGGCGCTCGGCGACGAGAGTCCTGGCCACGCCCTGCCCCAGGCCGCGTATGGCGCCCAGCCCGCAGCGGATATTCTTGTCGTCCACGGCCATGAACCCCACCTCCGAGTGATTCACGTCCGGGGACAGCACGGCAATGCCAAGCGCCAGACACTCCTGCGTCATCCAGTAAAGGCGGTCGTGCGCACTCATGTCGGTGGTCATGGCGGAGGCCATGTACTGCGCCGGGTAGCGCGCCTTCAGCCAGGCCGTCTGGTAGGCGACCGTAGCGTAGGCGGTGGAGTGCGACTTGTTGAAGCCGTATCCGGCAAAGGTTTCCATCAGGTTGAAGATGTGCCCGGCCTTCTCCCGCGTCAGGCCGTGCTCCAGCGCCCCCTTGACGAAAACCGAACGCTGATCCGCCATCTCTTCCTTGAGTTTCTTGCCCATCGCCCGGCGCAGCACATCGGCCTGGGCGAAACTGTAGCCCGCCACCAGCCGGGCGATCTCCATGACCTGTTCCTGATAGAGGATAACCCCGTAGGTCTCGCCGAGCAGCTCGCGCAGGTCTTCATGCAGGTAGTCCACGGATTCCCGGCCGTGCTTGCGCTTGATGTAGGCATCCGCCATCCCGGTCTGCAGCGGTCCCGGACGGAACAGCGCCACCAGCGCGATCATGTCGCTGAAGCGGTCGGGGCCGAGTTCGCGAATGAGGTCGCGCATACCCCTGGATTCCAGCTGAAACACGGCCCGCGTACGCAGGCTGCGCAGCAGCTCGAACACCTTGGGGTCGTCAAGCGGAATGGCGTCGATGTGGATGCGAGGTTCTCCGCGCCGCGTGCGGTTGCGATTGATCTCGTCCACGGTGCGGGTGATGGTGGTAAGGTCGTTCAGCGCCAGGAAATCGAATTTCACCAGACCCACCGACTCGATGTCGTCCTTGTCGAACTGGGTAACCGTGGGCGCATCACGGTCCTGACGGTACAGCGGCGTGAATTGCTCCAGATCGGAAGGCGCAATCACCACGCCGCCTGCGTGGGTGCTGGCGTTGCGCGGCAACCCCTCCAGTTGCAGCGCCATGTCGATCACCTCGCGCGCCTCCGTATCGGTGTTGTACTTGTGGCGCAGTTCCCGGTCGTCATTCATTGCCTGCTCTATGGTCACGCCCACCGGCAAGGGCGGGATCAGCCCCGCGATCTGCTCCCCCAGCCCGAGGGGATGACCCAGCACCCGGGTCGCATCCTTGATCGCCGCGCGCGCCGCCAGACGGTTGAAGGTGATGATCTGGGCAACACGATCCTGGCCGTATTCCCGGGCCACATGTTCCAGCACCTGCTCCCGCTTCTCGGCGCAAAAGTCGATGTCGATGTCGGGCATGGAAATCCGCTCGGGATTCAGGAAGCGCTCGAAGATCAGCCCGTAGCGCAGGGGATCGATCGTGGTGATGCCCAGGGCGTAACTGATGAGCGAACCGGCCGCCGACCCCCGGCCCGGGCCCACCGGCACACCGTTCTCGCGCGCCCAGCGCACGATGTCGGCAACGATCAGGAAGTAGCCCGGATAATCCATTCGCTCCACCACTTCCAGCTCGGACCGCAAGCGTTTCCGGTACTTGTCGGGCAGTGCGGGCTTGCGGTCGCCGGCGACTTCGATACCCAGGCGAAGCGCCAGACCCTTGCGCGCTTCCGAGCGAAGAAAGTCGTTTTCCTCCACGCCCTCGGGAACCCGCGCCTTCGGCAGCCGCGCCCGTCCCAGGCTCAGTTCCACGTTGCAGGCCCGCGCAATGGCCACCGTGTTGCCGAGCGCTTCGGGGAGGTCGGCGAACAACTCGGCCATTTCGCCGGGCGTTCTCAGGTATTGCTGCGCCGTGTACAGGCTGGTGCGATTCGGGTCGTCCAGCGTCTCGCCCCTGGGAATGCATACCCGGGCTTCGTGCGCCGTATATTCGCTTCTGTCCAGAAAGCGCACATCGTTGACCGCTACCAGGGGCATTCCCTCGGCAGCCGCCATCTCGACCGTGCGCTGCATGATTGCGGACTCGCCCGGGCGACCCAGTCGGCTTACCTCGAGAAACAGGCATTCGCCCAGTGAACGGCGAAGCGCCAGTACCCGTTCCTGTTCGGCGCGCGCCTGCGGGCCGCTGCCGGCCGGGCTGGTCAGCGCCAGCAGCCCGATCAGGCCCTTGAGCGCCTCTCCCGTCAGCCACTGCAGATGCAGCCGGGGCGTCTCGCGAGCCTCCATGCGCAGGTGCATTTTCGACAGAATACGTATGAGGTTCCGGTAGCCGCCGGTATCCCGGCAAAGGAGCGTGAGCCGCCCCGGGGCGCTGTCCGCCGCGTCCGGGGCGAGGTCGAAGTCGGCGCCGAGTATGGGCTTGACGCCGGCGCTCAGCGCGGCGCGATAGAAACGCACCGCGCCGAACATGTTGTTCCGGTCCGTCATTGCCACGGCCGGCATCCCCCGTTCGCGAACCGCGCGGCAGAAACCGCCGTTACGGTCGCTGATGCGCAGCACGGAATCCACCAGGGAGAACTCCGAGTGCAGGCGCAGATGAACGAACCCGGCCGACTCCACGGCGGCATCAACCCTCACGACAACTCCGCACCGGGCGGAAACTCGGGCGGTGCGCCGGGCTGGCCCCCAGTCGCCGCAGAGCCGAGCGGTGCGCCGGCGTCCCATAGCCCTTGTGCTGTGCGAACAGATAGCCCGGCCACTTCAGGTCCAGCCGCCGCATTGCGCGATCCCGCCACACCTTGGCAAGCACGGAAGCAGCCGCAATTGCGGGGCAGCAGCAATCGCCGCCCACGACCGCTTCGCGTTGCACCCGATCCGGCCAGCCGCGCGGCAATTCGGGCAGATGGGGTCCGTCCACGCGCACCAGCGCGGGACGCAGGCACAACCCGGATACCGCCCGGCGCATCGCCAGCAGGCTCGCGCGCAGGATGTCGAGTCGATCGATCTCCTCCACCGTGGCCAACCCCACCGCCCAGGCCAGACACTCCGCGCGGATCCGGCCCTCGAGTACGGCGCGACGCCTCGCAGTCAGCCGTTTCGAATCGCGTACGCCCGCCACGGCCACAGCGGCAGGCAACACCACGGCCGCCGCAACCACCGGTCCCGCCAGAGCGCCCCGGCCCGCTTCGTCCACTCCGGCAAACAATCCTTCCACGTTTCAGGAAGGCCGGGCGAGGTCCACGACCACTCTCGCCGCCCGTTCGCTGGCGCCGCGACCCAGCGATTCCGACAGTCGGGTGAACTGGGCCCGGATCGTGTCGCGCGCCAGAGGGTCGTCATGCAGGCGCAACAGCGCCGCACCCAGCAACTCGCCGCGGGCGCGGCACTGCAGCAATTCGGGCGCCAGTTCCCGGCCGGCGAGGATGTTGGGCAACGCAACCCACGGGGTCTTCACCAACCGCAACGCCCGTACGATCAGAGCCGTCAGGGGCGCAACCCGGTACGCAACCACCAGGGGACATCCACACAGCATGGCCTCCATCGTAACCGTGCCCGACGCCGCCACGGCGAGGTCGGCCTGCGCCAACAGCTCGCGTGCGCTTCCCGGCGCCCACTGCACACGAACTCCGGGCGCAAATCGCCGCAGTAGCGAGGAAAACTCGTGATGTCCCCGGGGAGTTGCGGCAACCGAGGCAAAGCGAACTCCCGGGCGGCGGCAGGCCAGCCACGCCGCCGCCCGTGCGACCGGCGGACCGATGCGCAAAATTTCCGAACTCCGCGAGCCGGGCAGCAAGGCCACCAGGAGTGGATCGCCTCCGGGACGCTCCCGGCGGGTTGCGACCCGTGGCCCGTCGGCCATGGGATGGCCCACAAACTCGCCCCGGATCCCCCGCTTTGCCAGCAGGCCGGGTTCGAACGGCAGCAGGCAAAGAACGGCGTTGCAGCATCGCCGGATACGCCGCGCGCGGCCTGCGCGCCAGGCCCATATCGAAGGGCAGACGTACTGCACGGTGGGTATGCCGCGCCGCTTCATGCGAGCCGCCAGGCCAAGGTTGAGTTCCGGGGAGTCGATACCCACAAACACATCGGGGCGAAAACCGGCCAACTGGCCGAGGAGCCTGCGGCGAAGCCTCCACAGCCCCGGCAGATGGCGAACGATTTCCGCCAGACCCATGACCGAGAACCCGGATGCGTCCACAAGGGGCCTGCAACCCGCTTCGCGCATCTCGGGGCCGGCCGCGCCAGCCACTTCCACCGCCCGAGGGCCGGCGGAAAGGGCGCGAATCAGTGCAGCGCCCAGCCGGTCGCCGGAGGCTTCGCCGGCAACCACCGCGATGCGCAGGGGCCGGTCGGGCGCGCTCAACGCAAGAGGCCGCGCCCGGGCTCGGCAAGAAAATCGGCGAGCAACACCAGTTCGGGCTGCTCCCGCGCCGCCTCGGCAATCGCCTGTGTGGCATCGGCCCGGCTCAGCTCTCTTCGGTACAGCGTTCTGTACGCGCGTTCGATATTGGCCCGCTGCCCGGCGCTGAAGCCGTGACGCCGCAGTCCGACAACATTCGGGCCGCGCGGCTTCGGCGGCTGTCCTGCTGCCAGAACGTACGGCGGAACGTCGCGGGTAATGCCCGCATAGATTCCGATGAAACTGTAGTCGCCGATGCGACAGAACTGATGGACGCCGGAGAATCCCGCCATCGTGGCGTGGTTGCCGATGCGCGCATGGCCCGCCAGGCTGGCGTAATTGGCCATGACCACATCGTCGCCGAGGATGCAATCGTGGGCGATATGCACACTGGCCATCAGCCAGCACCCGTTCCCCACGCGCGTCACTCCGCCTCCCTGTTCGGTGCCGCGATTGATGGTCACGAACTCGCGGATCGTGTTGTCGTGGCCGATATGAAGGCGGCTCGACTCGCCCGGGCGATACTTGCGATCCTGCGGGTCGCGCCCGATGACGGCGTGCGGATGGATGACGTTGCGAGCGCCCATGCTGGCGGGTCCCTCCACCACGGCATGCGAGCCGATCCGGCAGTCCTCGCCAATTTCCACATCGGCGCCAATGACCGCATAGGGTCCCACCTCCACGTCCGATTCCAGGCTGGCGCGCGGGGAGACAATCGCGGTCGCGTGAATTTTCGTCACTCGGCCTGCTCCAGCCGCCCGACCCGGCGAAACAAGTCGTCGAGACGCCGGAATCGCGCGGCATTGCGCCGCCAGCTCGAAACCTCTTCCATGGGGGTCAGGGAACCGGCATAGGCCCCGGGGCGGGTAATCGAGCGGCTGACAACTGTGCGCGCCAGCAGCACCACATCGTCGCAGATCTCCAGGTGTCCGCCTATGCCAACCTGACCGGCAATGCGGCACCTGCGGCCAACCCGGGTACTGCCCGCAATCGCGACACAGCCCGCGATGGCCGTGTGCTCGCCGATCTGCGCGTTATGCCCCACCTGTATCAGGTTATCGAGGCGGACGCCGTTGCCCACCACGGTATCGTCCATTGTGCCGCGGTCGATGACCGTATTGGCGCCGATCTCCACATCATCTCCCACGCGCACGCTGCCCAGTTGCGGGATCTTGCGCCAGCCTCCGCCGGACTCCGGCGCTTGCCCGAAGCCGTCGGACCCAACCACTGCGCCGGGATGGACGATACAGCGCCGTCCAATGGCCACGCCTTCGCAAATGACCGCATTGGCAAGCAGCCGCGTGCCTGCGCCGATCCGCGCGCCGGCGCCCACCGTAGCGTTCGAACCCACGAACACGCCCCGCTGGAGCACGGCGCCGGAAGCCACGCGGGCCCCGGGAGCAATTTCACTGCTTGGGTCCACGGTGGCGTCGCGCGATACGGTGGCGTCGCGATGGATGCCAGGATCCAGCGGGAGAAGCCCGTGCAGGTCATCGGCCACGCGGGCGAACACGCCGTAGGGATCCGCCGTAAGCAAAGACGCCACGGGGCACTCCCCCGCATATTGCTCACTCAGGATCACCGCGCCCGCCGTGGTGGCGCGAAGGTCGTCGAGGCGCGCGCGCTGAAGAAAAAAGGCGATGCACCGGGAATCGGCGCGACCCAGCGGCGCAACGCGATAGACCCTGGTGTCGGGCGCGCCGCGCACGACGCAATCGTGACGCCTTGCCAGTTCGTCAAGCGTAAGCCCCTGCTCGTGCTGCGAACGCCGTTCCATCGCGACCTCGCAAAAGCCGCCGCGCACCCACAGCCGCCGTGCAACCAGCGAAAATCAGTCTTGCTGCTCGCTGCTGTAGGTTTCCTGAAGAGCGCCCAGCACCTGCGGCGTGATGTTCACGGCGTCGCTGAAGTACACCACACCCCCGGTCAGAATCAGGTCATACTCGTTTTCTTCGGCCACCTGCCTCACGTGAGACAGGAAAACGGCGCCCAGATCGCGCCGGCTGGTGTCCTGCTCCAACTGGAAATCCTCCTGCAAGGCCTGATTCATCTGCTGGATCTCGCGCCGCAGGGCGATGATTTCCCGCTCGGCGCTGCGCAGTTGCTCAGTGCCCATGGTCTCGTTGTCGCGCTCGTAACTTTCGGTCAATTCCTCAAGGCGGGTCTGTCTGGCGCTCAACTCCCGTTGCCGGGGGGCGAACATTTCACTGATCCTGTCATTGGTCTCGCGTCCCTGGGGAGACTCCACGGTGAGAGCCTCCAGATTGACGAAACCGATCTTCAGAACGGATTGCTGCGCCTGCAGCGCCCCGGCGAAAAACAGGCCCAGGGCGGCGCCCAAGAGTAGCTTCTTTGCATTATTCATGGCGTATGAACGGCCTCTTGTTTCCAAAGCGGAATCAGGGGCAAGTATTATCCTTCTAAAAGGCGCCGCCCAGCGAAAACTGGAAGCGTTCCACCTCGTCTCCCCAAAAGCGGTCGGTACCGGCCTCGGCGTTGAGCGGCGCGGCAAAGCTGAATCGCAAAAGACCCAGCGGCGCCAGCCATTCTGCGCCTATTCCGACAGAGCGCTTGAGTCTACTTGCGTCAAAGTCGTAATTCAACGGATCGCCCTTGCGATCGTAGAACTCCAGATCGGATGTGGAGAACACATTGCCCACATCGAAAAAGGCCGCCAGACGGGCGCTTTGCCGGAACCGTTCCGGCAGCGGCAGGATCAGCTCCACCTGGCCGGTAGCCAACAGGTTGCCGCCGTAGGCATTGCCGAACCGGTCCTTGGGCCCAAGACGGTATTCCTTGAAGCCGCGCACCGAATCCGGCCCCCCGGCGTAGAAGTGCTTGTAGGGCGGAACCGCGGTAGTGTCGCCGAAGGCCTCGGAAAAGCCGACATCGGCGTTGAGACGAAAGCCCAGCCAGCGCAATCCCGGAAACGGCAGATAGTGGGTGTACTGGTAGCGGGCGCTGGCATACTCGACATCGCCCCCCGGAACGGTGGTGGACAGCGACAGGCGGTGGCGCATGCCCCGGTCGGGAAAGAGAACCCGGTTGCGGCTGTCATACAACCAGCCCAGCAGCAATTCCACGCTCCTGAACTTCGAGCCGTAGTACACCTGCGGCTCCTTCCCGGCCGTGCCCGGCGCCTCTCGCTTGTAGGGCCTGCCGTTGTCTTGCACCCACTGGCGCGACTGCTCGTTGCTGAACTGCGTGGTAATGAGGTCTGCCTGCTGCAGGGTCGCGCCGAATATCAGGCTTTGCAATTCCGTAATGGGGTAACTCACCTCGGCGGAAGCGGCAGCGGTAGTCGTGTCCAGGTCCGACCCGGAGCTGAAGAACTGGCTGTAGTTCTGGTAAGTGAGCGAACCGGTGACGCTCATGCCGTCCATGGTGACGTACGGATCCGTGTAGGAAAGGTTGTAGAGCCGGGAATAGCCGGTGCCGGTCACGCCAATGGCCAGACGATTGCCGCGGCCGAACAGGTTGCTGTGCACGGCGCTGCCGCTCACCTGGAGCTTGTAGTACCCCGAATAACCCACGGACCCCTGGAACTCGCCCGGCTGGCGCTCGGTGAGACTGAAAACCACATCCACCTGGTCCTGCGTTCCGGGGACCCGGATGGTCTCGAAGTCCACTTCCTCCAGGTACGGCAACCGCTGCAAGCGGATCTTCGAGCGTTCCAGCAGGTCGTTGGACAGGTAGGCGCCCTCGAACTGGCGCAGCTCGCGGCGCAGAACCTCGTCGTCTATCGACGAGGCGCCGTCGAAATCGATGTGCCGCACGTACACGCGGCGCTCGGCGCTGATCAGCAGGGTAACGGCCACCTCGCCGGCCTCCTCGTCGATTTCGGGTATGGGCGTGATTTCGGCGAAGCCATAGCCCTCCCGGCCCAGACGCAGCCGGATCAACTCGCTGCTTTGGGTAATCAGTTGCTGCGAGTAGCGCATACCCGGCTTGAGCAGCACGTACGGATTCAACACGGCCTCGTCCAGCACGAAATCGCCCGCCAGCCTGACCTCCGAAACGGTGTAGTTGCTGCCCTCGCGAATGTTGATGGTAATGAACACATCCTCGAGGTCCGGCGAGAGCGCCACCTGGGTGGATTCCAGAACGAAATCGGCGTAGCCGCGGTCCAGGTAGTACGAACGCAGCTTCTCCAGGTCTCCCTGGAGCGCCTCGCGCGAATAGCGGTCGTCCTGGCGGATGAACGACAACCAGTTGGGCGTCTGCAACTCGAAGTCCTTGCGAAGCTCCTTGTCGGTGAACAACTCGTTGCCCACGATATTGATCTGGCGGATGCGCGAACGGTCGCCCTCGGTGATGTCGATGACCACATCCACCTTGTTGTCGGGCAGTTCGGTGATGTCCACATTGACCTCGGCGCCATACTTGCCGCGGCCGAAATACAGGTCGGTCAGGGACAGCTCCACCTCTTCGAGAAC
Organism: Gammaproteobacteria bacterium; assembly: GCA_965115835.1. Classification (GTDB taxonomy): domain Bacteria; phylum Pseudomonadota; class Gammaproteobacteria; order Steroidobacterales; family Foliamicaceae; genus Foliamicus. Next base: position 72,164 of record OZ220471.1, on the reverse strand, counting down.
CGACGGCTTGACCAGACTTCCCCGGGAGATTCCGTTGCCGGTGAGCGTCTTGGTGAGATCCTCCGTCTTGACATCCTTGTTGCCCTCGATCAGCAGGGTCTCGATAGTGGGTTGCTCGCGAACCGCCACCACCAGCGCCTCGCCGTCCCGCCGCAACTCGATGTCGGCGAAAAAGCCCGAACCGTACAGCCCCCGCAGCAACTGCCGGATGTTCGCGGCATCCAAGGCGTCGCCGATATTCACGGGCAGATAGTTCAGGACAGCGCCCTCGGAAATGCGCTGCAGGCCCTCGATGCGTATGTCGCGCACCGTAAAGTCCGGCTCCGCAGCAGCCAGCGCCCGGCTGGCCGGCAGGGCCAGGAGCAGCAACAAGGCGGCCAGCGCCTGTTTGCGCTTCATGCGCTCATCCTCCGGGGCGGAAGAACCCGCTGATGTCGTTGAACAGCGCCACAAACATGATGACCAGCACCAGCGCCAGACCCGCCCGCTGCACCACCCACTGCGTCCGTTCCGCAACCGGGCGACCGCGCAATTTCTCGATTGTCTGGCCGACGATCTGGCCGCCGTCCAGAATCGGTATCGGCAACAGGTTCAGTATTCCCAGGCTCACGCTCACCAGCGCGAGAAACGTGACAAAGGCAACCGCGCCCACCTGTACAGCCTCGCCGGCATAGCGGGCAATGCCCACCGGTCCGTTCAACGTTCGCAGGGAAATGTCGCCGGTGAGCATGCGGCCGAGCATGCGGAGCGTCAGCCCGGTGATGCGCCCGGTTTCCGCAACACCGCGCGTGAGCGACGCAAGCGGTCCGAAGCGCTGGGTCACGAACAGCGGGGAACGCCCATCCGGCGACAGCGTCACGCCCACGAAGCCCGCAGGGGCGGATCCGGCAGCGTTTTCCGGCGGCGGGTTCGGGGAAACGCCGATTTCCAGATACAACCGCTGCGGATAACCGTCCCGTTGTACGCTGACGAGCGCCGTCTCGCCGGGCCGCGCGCGAACGTAGTCAACCCATTGACTCCAGGAGGCAATCCGTTCTCCGCCAGCCGACACGACCCGATCGCCGGGCATGAAACCGGCCCGGGCCGCCGGCCCCCCGGGATCGATTTCACCCAGCACGGGAAGCGCCATCATGGGTCGCAACCCGGCGGCGGCGAACAGATCGCCGCTCTCCAGAATCCCTTTCCTGTGATCGGCGAGATCGAGCGTCAGGTTGCGGCGGGCGCCCTCCTCGTCTTCCGCAACGAAATCCACCGAGGGATCGCCCAGGACCTCGCCGACGATGGCCATGGCCGCCGCCGGCCAGGTGGGCGTCTCGCGGCCTTCGATGGCCACGACCCGGTCGCCCGCGCGCAAACCAGCCCGGGCCGCCGCGCCGTCCGGGTCCACGCTGCCCACGAAGGGCGCGACCGCCTGGATGCCGGCCATGAAGATGATCCAGTAAGCCAGGATGGCGAAAATGAAATTCATGCCGGGGCCGGCGGCCAGGACGAAGATGCGCCGCCAGTAGGGCTGGCGGGTGAAGCTGCGCGAACGCTCGTCCTCCGCAACCGGCCCTTCGCGCTCGTCCAAAAGCCGTACAAACCCGCCTACCGGCAGGATGCGCAACTGGTACTCGGTGGCGTCCGCCCCCCCTTTCCTGCGCCACAGGACCGGCCCGAAACCGATCGAGTACTCGAGCACCTTTATGCCGCAAAGCCGCGCCGCGATGTAATGCCCCCATTCATGCACGGCGACCAGCAGGCTGATCGCCAGCACGAAAGCGCCAACCGCAATGAAGGTGTCCATGAACATGTCGCAGCGCCGCCCTTTCGCCTGTCCGCTTTCCTGATCCTGGGCCTATGCTAGCAAAAACGGCCCTTCGGGTCTTGCCGGCAACTACAGGGCCAGCCAGCCCAGCGGCTCGAACACCAGCAGCGCCAGCAGCGGGGCCGCGGCCAGACCGCTGTCCAGGCGGTCCAGCATTCCACCATGCCCCGGCAGCATGGCGCCGCTGTCCTTGACGCCCGCACGACGTTTGAACAGGCTCACGGTGAGGTCTCCCAGCATCGACAAAACCCCTGCCGCCAATCCCGCAAGCGTCCAGTAAAGCGCGGACCTTTCCACCAGAAAGGAGGCGCCAAAACCCGCGATGGTGGCCATCGCAAGACCTCCGAGCGCGCCTTCGACAGTCTTGCCGCCGCTAAGCCCGGGCGCGAGCCTTCGTCTGCCCAGCAGTTTGCCGCAGGCATAGGCGCCGGTATCCGCAGCCCCCGTCAGCAGCAGCAGCAACAGCAGCAGTTCGGTGCGCTCCAACGCGGCCAGGGCGAGCACGACCAGCCAGGCGGGAACCAGCGCCAGCAGCCCGAAGCCCGCGGCCGCGACATTGCCGATCGAGCGGATCGGACGGTACAGGACCACGAGGGCCAGACACCACCAGGCCAGGCCCAGCAGCATGGCGGCATACCACACAGGGGCAGACGGCGGCACGGCCACCGGCAGGGCCAGGGCCAGGGAGAACAACACGATTGCCAGGAATCTCGGCGCCGCAGCGGATATGCCCGACACACGAAGCCACTCGCGCCAGCAAAGGATCAGCACCAGGCCAATCATGCCCAAGCGCAGGTTCGGCGGCGCGAGGGCGGCGAGCACGACTGTCCCGAGCAGCACGGCCGAGGTGAGCAGCCGCGGCGGCAGACCCGGTATCGCGCCAAACCTGCGCGGCGGCGGGTTCATGCCGTGCCGAAGCGGCGTTGTCGCGCGGCAAAGTCGGCGAGGGCCGCGTCGAGCTCGCCGGCGCCGAAGTCGGGCCACAGCACCGGGGTGAAATAGAGTTCCGTATACGCCAGGTGCCAGAGAATGAAATTGCTGACTCGCTGCTCGCCCCCGCTGCGTATCATGAGGTCCGGCGGCGGAAGGTCCGCCAGACCCGTATGGCGGGCGAACAGGTCCACCGAAATTTCTTGCGGATCCAGTTCTCCGCGCGCGGCGCGAAGCGCCAGACGCCGCGCAATCGCCGCGATCTCCTGCTGCCCGCCGTAGGAAAGCGCAACGATCAGATCCATCCGCTCGTTGTCCCGGGCGCCTTCTTCGGCCTTCTCCAGCGCAGCGCGTACCCCGTGCGGAAAGCGGTCGCGGTCGCCGATGCAGCGCAGGCGAATCCCGTGGTCGTCGAGGAGACTCATGTGGCGCTGCAAACTGTCGGCCAGAAGCGCCATCAGCCCGCTGACTTCACTGCGGGAACGCTGCCAGTTTTCGCTGCTCAAACCGAACAGCGTCAGCGCCGGAATCCCGCGCCGGGCGCACGCTTCAATGATCCCGCGCGCGGCCTCCACGCCCGCCCGATGCCCGTCCGACCGGGGCAGGCCGCGGCGCATGGCCCAGCGGCCGTTGCCGTCCATGATGATCGCGAGATGCTGCAGAAGCCCAACCTATACGGACATGATTTCCCTTTCTTTCTCCTCCAGAATCGCGTCCATGCGGGCGATGTGCTCGCCGGTGAGTTTCCGGATCGCATCGGCCATACGCCTTTCCTCGTCCTCGGTGGCCATCTTTTCCTTGACCATTTGCTTGACATCGGCCAGCACCTCGCGCCGGATGTTGCGCACCGCCACTCGTCCCATCTCCGCTTCATGGCGTGCAACCCGCACCAGCTCGCGACGACGCTCTTCGGTCAGCTCCGGGATCGGAACGCGGATCACGGCGCCTGCGGTAACCGGGTTGAGCCCAAGGCCCGATTCGCGAATGGCCTTCTCGATCGGCTGGACCATTCCGGCTTCCCAGGGAGCAACGGCCAGGGTGCGAGGATCCTCCACGGTGATGCTGGCCACCTGGCGCAAGGGCGTGTCGCTGCCGTAATAGGGCGCGGTCAGGTGGTCGATCAATCCGGCATGGGCGCGGCCGGTACGCAGGCGGGAAAGGTTCGAGCGCAGCGCGGCAACGCTCTTGTCCATGCGCCCGGCCGCATCTTCCTGAAGTTCCTCGATCATCTGCGCTCTCCGGCCCCCACGAACCGCTCCGGACTCATTGCGCTTCGCTGGTCACCAGCGTGCCTATGTCCTCGCCGCACACAATCCGCAGCAAACCGCCCGGGGCGCCGACATCATAAACGCGAACCGGCAGGTCGTTGTCGCGGCACATCACGGCGGCCGTGGAGTCCATCACTGCCAGCCGCCCGCCGATCAGGTCGTCGTGCGAGATGCGCTCGTAGCGCCTTGCGTCCGGCTCCAGATTCGGATCCGCGGAATAGACGCCGTCCACCTGGGTGCCCTTGATAAGCAGTTCCGCTCCCACTTCGATTGCGCGCAGGCTGGCGGCCGTGTCGGTGGAGAGATAGGGATTGCCTGTCCCGGCGGCAAATATGCATACCCGTCCCTTTTCCAGGTGGCGCAACGCGCGCCGCCGTATGTAATCCTCGCAAACCGCCCGCACCGCCATGGAAGACATCACCCGTACGCCCGTTCCCTGGCGCTCCAGCGCATCCTGGAGCGCCAGGGCGTTGATGACTGTGGCCAGCATTCCCATTTGATCGGCCGTGACGCGGTCCATGCCCTCCCGGGCCAGACCCTCGCCGCGAAAGATGTTGCCTCCGCCCACAACCACCGCAATCTCCACGCCCAGCGCGGAAAGCTCCTTGACCTCTGCGGCAATGCGCTGGAGCGTGGACATGTCGATTCCATGCTGCTGCCGGCCCACAAGGGCCTCGCCGCTGAGCTTCAGCAAGATGCGGCGCAGCGCAGGAGCGGGGCTCACCGATGCTCCCGGAGTTGGGCTTCCACCTCTTCTGCAAGATCGGCGACGCGGCGTTCGATCCCCTCGCCCACTTCGAACCGCACAAACCCGTGCACCCGGGCCTGACGGGATGCAAGCAGCCGGCCCACCGTGAGATTGCTGTCCCGCACGTACGCCTGCCCGACAAGGCAGATGCTGTCGAGAAACTTGCGCAAACGGCCTTCGACCATCCGCTCCACAATTTGTGGCGGCTTCCCCGAACCGGCGGCCTGATCGACAAGGAAGGCGCGTTCGCGCTCGACCACCTCGGCGGGCGCCTCGCCGTGCTCCACATGCTGCGGGCGCATGGCCGCCACATGCATGGCGACGCTCTTGCCCAGTTCGTCGTCCCCGCCTTCCATGTCCACGATGACGCCAATGCGGTCGTTGTGGACATAGACTGCGGCCGCGCCGCGCGGCTGCAGGCGCGAGAACCGGCGCACGGTGATGTTCTCGCCGATCCGGGCCACCGCCTCCCGCCGCGCCTGCTCCAGGGACTGCCCGCCAAGCTGCAAGGCGAGCAGGGCCTCGAGGTTGGCAGGATGTTCCTCAAGAACGAGCTGCGCAACGGAGGACGCGTAGCTCCTGAATTCCTCCCGGCGCGCCACGAAGTCGGTCTCGCAGTTCACCTCGGCAATGGCTGCCCCCCGGGGGCCCTGCGCCACCGCAACCACTCCCTCCGCCGCCGCGCGTCCGGCCTTCCTCTCCGCCGCCGCCGCGCCCTTCATGCGCAGCAGCTTGCGCGCCGCTTCCGCATCGCCGCCGGTTTCGCTCAGCGCACGCTTGCAGTCCATCATCCCAGCGCCCGTCGCTTCCCGCAACGCCTTTACCTGGGCGGCGGTAACGGCCATGCCTCAGTCCTCCTCGGGCGCCGGAGCGACGGCCTGATCCGGGGGCGGAGCGCCCTCGGCGACCGCAGGCGCCACAGGCGCGGCAGGCGGCGCTTCGGGCGGCCTGGCGTCCCGGTCCTCGCGCTCCCTGGCCACCGCCGCCGTGCGCCGCGGCATGCGCCGGGACACACCGCGCAACCGCATGGGCGCGCTCGGCCGCGAGCGCGGACGGCCGGTCCTGGCGATCGGTTTGCCGGACTCGTCCAGTTCCACGAACTCGTCATCGCCCAGGGAAATTTGCGGCATTTCCTCGCGGCCCTTCAGGATCGCGTCGGCAATGCCGCGGGCATAGAGCTCCGCCGCCCGAATCGCATCGTCGTTACCGGGAATCATGTAATCCACATCCTGCGGCGAGCAGTTGGTGTCCACCACCGCGGCCACCGGGATGCCCAGTTTCCTGGCTTCGTTCAACGCGATCCGTTCATGCTCCAGATCGATGATGAAGACCGCATCCGGCAGGGCGTCCATGTCGCGGATCCCGCCCAGGGAACGCTGCAACTTGTCCCGCTCGCGCCTGAATCCCAGCATTTCCTTCTTGGTGAAGCGGCCACGCATGGTGTCCTGATCGAGCGCTTCGAGTTCTTCCAGCCGGGCAATGGACTTCTTGATGGTCTTGAGGTTGGTAAGCGTCCCGCCCAGCCAGCGATGGCTGACATAGGGCATGCCGCAACGCCTGGCCTGGTCGCGGATCGCATGTTGCGCGGCGCGCTTGGTTCCCACGAACAATACGGTGCCGCGCTGCGCGGCTACCGAACGGACAAAGTCGCAGGTCTTCCTGTAGAGCGGGATGGTCTGCTCCAGATCGATAATGTGGAGCTGGTTGCGCTCGCCATAAATGAAAGGCGCCATTTTCGGGTTCCAGTGCCTCGCCCGGTGTCCGAAATGCACGCCGGCATCCAGCATGTCGCGCACGGTAATTTCCGCCAATCGTCTGCTCCTGTGGACTTCTTCCAGGGGGCTCCGGCAGGCCGCGAGGCATCCGCCTCAAGGACATTAAGGCCATGCGGTTTCCGGAGCGGATTGGCGATTCTATAACATCGGGCGTTGCCGCTGCACGGTGAAATCCGGCCGCGGGGCGCAGCCACCAGGCCGCAGGCGCGCTACCATTGGCGACCGAGCCGGCCTCGAACCCCATGCAAGCCACCATCAAATCCGTTGCGGAACAGGAGCGCATGCGCGTTGCAGGGCGACTTGCGGCCGAAGTGCTGGACATGATCGAGGCCCATGTGCGCCCGGGAATCAGCACCGGCGAACTGGACCGCATCTGCCACCGCTACATTACCGAACGGCAGGAAGCCATCCCGGCGCCGCTGAATTATCGCGGATTTCCCCGCTCCATCTGCACCTCCGCGAATCAGGTCGTCTGCCACGGCATCCCCGGCAAGCGCCGCTTGCGGGACGGGGACATGCTCAATATCGACATCACCGTGATCAAGGACGGCTTTCACGGCGACACCAGCAGGATATTCCACGTGGGCAAGCCGCGCATAAAGGCGCAGCGGCTGGACCGGATCACTTTCGAGGCCATGTGGGCGGGAATCCGCCAGATTGCGCCCGGCAAGCGGCTGGGCGATATCGGCCATGCGATCCAGAAGCTCGCCGAATCACGCGGCCTGAGCGTGGTGCGCGAGTACTGCGGCCATGGTATAGGCCGCGTTTTTCACGAGCCGCCCAATGTCCTGCACTATGGACAACCCGGCGCCGGCATGGCCTTGCGCGAAGGGATGACGATCACCGTAGAGCCGATGCTCAACGAGGGCGGGCCTGAAACCCGGCTGCTGCCGGACGGATGGACGGTCGTGACGCGCGACCGGAAATTGTCGGCGCAATGGGAGCATACCGTGCTGGTAACGTCGGACGGCTACGAGGTGCTGACCCTGGGAGCGGGTCCGCTTGAACCCTGAGCAGGCCGTTCAGGCCGCCGCCGGGCCGTCGCGAAACGCCGGACTGCGTGTCTGGCGGGCCCGTATCGAGGATCACGACAGGCAGCTGCGGGACTGGTTCGAGCAGGGCGAAAAGAGCGCTGCGGACCTGTTGAGGCGCCGCTCGGATCTGCTGGACTCCCTGCTGTGCGAAGCCTGGCGCCTGCACGCCGGGCCCGCCCTGCGCGGCGCCGCCCTGCTGGCGGCAGGGGGCTACGGCCGCGCCGAAATGTACCCGGCCTCGGATGTCGATGTGCTCGTGCTTCTGCCGCAGCGGTATTCGCGAGGCGTACGCGCCGAGGTCGGCGAATTCCTGGCCTTTCTTTGGGATACGGGACTCAAGATCGGGCACGGCGCCCGGACCGTCGCGGAATCGCGCGATCAGGCGCGCGCCGACCTGACCGTCATGACGGCGCTGATGGAAGCCCGGCTGCTGACCGGTTCCGAACGCCTCTTCGAACAATTGCGCAAGGCGCTCAAGGCCCGCAATGTCTGGCCCGGCGGCCCGTTCTACCGCGCCAAGGTCCGGGAACAGTCCGAAAGGCGGCGCGAACACGGCGACACGGCGGCCAACCTCGAACCGGATGTCAAGAACGGACCCGGCGGGCTCAGGGACCTGCACACCATCAACTGGATCACGCTGCGGCGCTTTGGCGACGCCTCGCTGGATACGCTGCGGAACCACCGGCTCATGTCGCCCGAAAAGCTTGGCGAACTGCGCGCAGCGCGCGACTTTCTGGCGCGGGTGCGTCTTGCCCTGCATCTGAACACCGGCCGTATGGAAGACCGCTTGCTGTTCGACCAGCAGAAACAACTGGCCGCCGCATTCGGCTACCACGACCGCACCGGAAATCGCGCCGTGGAGCAGTTCATGCAGCGCTACTATCGCACGACGCGCAGCGTTTCACTGCTCAGCGAAATTGTGATTCAGCGCCTGGGGGCGCTCATCACGCCGGCGCGCAGCGGAGCGCGCCGGCTGAATGCAAACTTCGTGGTGCGCAACGGCAATCTGCATCCCGGGCGCCCCGACCTGTTCCGGACCTCGCCCCAAGCCATGCTGGAGCCGTTCCTGCTGCGCCAGCAGCACGCGGAAATCCGCGGTTTCAGCGCCGATCTGGTGGAGGGCCTGATCGAGGCCGCGCCGGGAATAGACGACCGATTCCGGACCCATCCGAGGATCCGCCAGCTGTTCATGAAGATCCTGGCGGCGCCTCCAGAGGCGCCGAGCCAACTGGAAGCCATGAATCGATATGGCGTCCTCGAAGCGTACATCCCGGAATTCGGCCAGATCGCCGGGAGGATGCAGTACGACCTGTTTCACAGCTACACGGTCGACGCTCACAGCCTGCGCGTGGTCCGCAACCTGCGCCGTTTCGCCCTTGGCGAGGGCCGGAGCCAGGACCCCGCGTTGCATGAGATCATGCGAGGCATCGAGAATCCGGCGCTGCTGTACGTGGCGGGTCTGTATCACGACATCGCCAAGGGCCGCGGCGGGGATCACTCCGAACTCGGGGCCGCGGACGCGAAACGATTTGCCCTGGATCACGGCCTGAGCGCCCGCGCATCGGAGTTGTCGGCCTGGCTGGTGCGCCATCACCTCGCCCTTTCGATGACCGCCCAGAAAAAAGACATATACGACCCCGCGGTGGTTGCGGAATTTGCCCGGCTGATGGGCGACAAGACGCATCTGGACCACCTTTATCTGCTTACGGTGGCCGATGTGCGCGCGACCAACCCGGGCTTGTGGACCGCGTGGAAGGCGCGCGTGTTCCAGGACCTCTACCGCCAGACGCTCAGGGCGCTGCGCATGAACATCGAGCACCCCGGCGGGGCGGAGGAACTGCTGGCGGAACGCGAGCGCGCCGCGTTGCTCGAATTGCGCAGCCGGGGTCTGGAGGAAAGCAGGACGCGCCTGCTGTGGAGCCGGTTCGCGGAAGATTATTTCTGGCTGTTTCACGACGACGAGATCATCTGGCACACCCAGGCCCTGCACACCGCCGGCGAGGCGAACGGCGGCTTCCTGGTGGCGGCGCGCGCCGACTCCCCCGATGCCGACACGGCGATCCTCGTGCATGGTCCCGCTGCCGGGCGCCGGTTCTTCATTACCTGCTCGGTGCTCGACGCCAGCGGCCTCAACATCCTCGACGCGCGAATCCTGCCGTCGGGCAAGGCGCACAGTCTGGCGCAATATCGGGTGGTGTCGCGCGACGGCGCTCCGCTTCGCGACCCGCGCCAACTGGAGACGGTCTGCGGCGTCTTGCGCGAATCGCTGGCCCGGGGACAACTACCGGCGCGACCCGCGCGCCGCCGCTTGCCGCGCAGACTGCGCGCCTTCGATGTGGGCGTCCAGGCAAGCTTCAGGAGCGACCCCCGCGGACGGCATACGGTGATGGAACTGGTCACGACAGACCGGTCCGGGCTGCTCGGCCTGGTGGCCGGGATTTTCAACAGCCAGCATATCGGAGTCCGCAGCGCAAAGATCGCAACCATCGGAGAACGCGCCGAGGATGTGTTTCATCTGGTCAACGACCGGATCGAACCCTTGTCCGGCCCGCAGCGCGAAGCGCTGTACGCGGCCCTGCAGGCCGAACTGGCGGAGTAAGGAAATCCGGGCGCGGGACTGAGCCAGTGCGCCTTGCGGCGAGTTATCCGGCTACCCTTGCTGGCGGCCGGGGCGCGGCTGAACCACGCCTTCGTGCAATGCCAGACGCACGAAAGGCACGGTGAGCTTCTTGCTGCGGGCCGCAGCCAGCGCCGCCAGACGGTCCACGAGCTTGAAGATATCGCCGGGATTGCGCCGCACGCGTCGCATCAGGAAGCGCGCGGTGGCTTCGGGCAGGTTGATCCCCCGGCTGCGCACCCGCAGCTGCACGGCCTCCAGCCGCTCTTCATCCGTGAGCGGGAGCAGCTTCCAGATCTGCCCGGAGGCCAGGCGGGTACGCATATCGTCGCGCAGATAGCCCGCACCCGCCGGAGTGCTGGACGCCCCCAGCACCAGGCGTGCGCCGCGCCTGTCCAGTTCCCTGCACAAACCGCCCATTGCATCCTCCACCTCCGGCACGCCCGCCAGACGGTCGGCGTCATCGATGCACAGGAGCTCGATCTTGCGCAATGCATCCAGAGCGTCGGGCTTGAAGCCGGCGTGAGCCGGCATGTATGCCGATGACAGGCCGCCATCCGTGGCCGCCCTGACGGTCGCCAGGAGCAAATGGGTCTTCCCGGTGGCGGGAGCGCCCCATAACCACAGCGGCGGCCCTCCGTCCTGACCGATATGGCCCCTCAAGGCCGAAACGACTTCCGCATTGCCGCCGTTGTAGAAGTTCTCGAACACGCAGGGGTCTTCGCGAGGAAGTTCGAGCGGTAACTGCCGGGCCGGCGGCGGCGCCTCGTTTTGTTCCCGCTTGCGCCGGACAGCAAGCCGAGTTCCCGACAACACGTAATCCACGCCGCTCAGGACCGCAAACAGCAAGATCAGCGCGCCTCCCACCCGGATCGCTTCCGCCGGAAGAAATCCCGGGAACGCCTGGACCGCGATCACTGCGCCTCCCAGGCTGATCTGCAGCACCGTGTTGATGCGGCTCACCCGCGACGGCCGCGGGCGCCACTCGCCGCGGAAAGAGCGAAAGCTCTGCCAACCCGCCACGATGACCAGATCACGCACGATCACCACCACCGCCAGCCAGACGGGAATATGCGAAAGAACGGCGAGAGTGACATAGACACTGGCCAGCAGGACCTTGTCGGCCATGGGGTCCAGCACCGAACCCAGAAAGCTGCCGAGTCGCCAGCGTTTTGCCAGGAAGCCGTCCAGCCAGTCGGAAAAACCGGCCAGGACCAGCAGCCACAGCGCCTGCCCGTAGTGTCCGCCCGCCAGGACCGCAACGATGATCACGGCAAGCAGCAACCGGAACAGGCAAATCAGGTTGGGGATGTGCCGGACCAGACTCATGACTCCACCCGGCTCAACTCGAACGGAATGTCCAGGGCGGCCAGAGCCTCGCGCAGCGGCGCCTCGGCGGTCCGGGAGGTAATGCGGAAGGTCAGCGCATCCCCTGCGGCGCCGTCGATGCGCCACTCACGAACAACGGCCAGGGCCTCGAGATTCGCCTTGAGCCTGACGTACGCCTCAAGGTTGGGAACCGGCGAAACCACCAGGAGATACGAACGCACCGGGCCCTGGGTAGCCATGAAACGGGCGGCCAGCCTGTCGGCAACAAAGTGGACCGCCTCGGCGGCGTCACTCTCCCAGACCCGGCCCCATTGTCCGTTCTCGCGCAGGATCCACTCGATTTCCTCCGGCGCGCCGGGAATGGCGGCGCGTCCCAGGAGCAGCGCCCCGGGGCTTTCGGGAAGGCAGGAAAAAGATCCCGTCCACAGGGTCTCGGCGCATTGCGAGGCTGCAACCGGGTCCGGCGGCAGCGCGTAACGGAGCTCGATGCCCCTCAACGCGGAGACCGCGCTCAATGTGCGGCTGATCGCACCGCTGAAGACAGCGCGCACATCCAGGGGAGCCAGGGTTGCGTCCCGGCTCGATTCCGGGGGCCGGAAAAGCCACCTCTTCCCGTCGTTTGCGACCAGCCACAGCGCCAGCGCGGGGCGCTCTCCGGCCCAGATGCCCTCACCGGCCTCCTCCAGAACCCGGCGCACCATGGCTTCGTCGAATTCCGCCTCCAGCCGATTCCCGTCCACAACGCGATATTGCCGCACGATACTGGAAGCCGGTGGGAATCGACCGAGAAGGTCGGCCGCGCCGCGGCGTCCGGTAACCCGCACCAGCAGGCGCCCGAGCGCGTCCTCAAGGGCGCTTTCCACGCCGGCCGGGCCGCTGTTGCCCAGGGGCGCCACGGAGCGGAACAGCACCTCGCTTGCGGCAACCCCGGACGCCAGAACCAGCGCCAAGGCCAAGGCTTGAGGCAAGGTGCGCAAGAGCATGGAAAAGGGCATTATAGGATGTCGAAACGACAAGTCGAATGGATGCGGATTCCGTGAATTCAGACAAACCCGTCACCTACCGGGAGGCGGGCGTGGACACCGGACGGGGGGCGGAAATGGTGCGCCGCATCGCGCCGCTTGCCCGCCGGACGCACCGGGCAGGCGTGCTGGGAGGAATCGGCGGCTTCGGCGGCCTGTTCGAAATGCCCGGCGAGGGCTACCGCGAACCGGTGCTGGTGGCCGGCGCCGACGGCGTGGGCACCAAGCTGAGACTGTGCCTGGATGCCGGCCGCATGGAAGCGCCGGGCATCGACGTGGTCGCCATGTGCGCAAACGATGTGCTGGCCCTGGGCGCGGAGCCCCTGTTCTTTCTGGATTACTGCGCCGCCAACCGTATCGATCCGGCGCGCCTGGAACCTTTGGTGCGCGGCGTTGCCGAGGGTTGCAGGGAGGCCGGGGCTGCGCTGCTGGGGGGCGAAACCGCGGAATTGCCGAACACCTATGTGGACGACGGGATCGAACTGGCGGGATTTTGCGTGGGCGTGGCTGAAAAGGAGCGGCTCCTCGACCCGGCAAGGGTTGGCGAAGGAGACGTGCTGCTGGGTCTGGCGTCATCCGGCCCGCACTCCAACGGCTATTCGCTGGCGCGCCGGATCATCGGCGAGAAGGGCGGGCTCCAGGCCCTGGAAAGCAGGCTGATCGACGCCCTCTGCCAACCTACGCGAATCTATGTGCGCCCGGTGCTTCCGCTGGCGCAATCGGGCCGGCTGGCAGGCATTGCGCATATCACCGGCGGCGGCCTGCCGGAAAACGTGGCGCGCATCCTTCCGCAGGGTCTCGCTGCCCATATCGACTCCGGCGCCTGGCCCTGGCCCCCGGTGTTCGAATGGCTGAGCCGCGAAGGCCCCGTGGAACGCGCGGAGATGCTGCATGTCTTCAACTGCGGTATCGGGCTGGTGCTGGCCACGGCTGCGGACCAGACCGACGCGGTGCGCGAGAGTCTGGAGGCGTGCGGAGAGCAGGTATGGAGGATCGGCCACGTGGCGAGCGGCCGTGGCGTGACGCTTTCCTGAAAGACGGGAAACGCCTGCACGGTGAGCTTGCGAACTGCCATCCTGCTGTCGGGAACCGGCACCAACTTCCAGTCGATCGTCGATCGCGTCCGGTCGGGGAAACTGGATATCGAAGTGGTTGCCGCACTGAGCGACAGCCCGGGCGCGCGGGGGCTGGAGCGGGCCCGCGCCGCGGGCATACCGGCAATCGGCCTGCCGCCTTCCGATTTTCCGGACGGGCGGTCCTGGTGGGACGCCTTTGCGGGACGCTTGCGGAGATGCGCTGCGGACCTGCTGGTGCTGGCCGGGTTCATGCGCATCCTTCCCGATGCGATGTGCGAGGAATACCGGGGGCGAGCGCTCAACCTTCACCCCTCGCTGCTGCCCGGGTATCGCGGATTGCACACCCACCGGAGGGTGCTGGAGGCGAGGGAGTCCTGGCATGGGACCACAGTGCATTTCGTGACCCGGAAACTGGATTCCGGCCCCCTGATTGCCCAAGCCCGGCTGAAGGTGAGCGCAGAAGACAACGAGGCCTCGCTCAAGGATCGGGTTCAAGCCTGCGAGCATGTGCTGTATCCTCGCGTGCTGGAATGGATGGCGAATGGGCGATTGAGCATGGGCGAGAGCCGCGCGATACTGGACGGTGGCGAGTTGCCGCAACCGGTCGTGTTCGAAGAACGGGAACTGCTGTGCGCCGGGTAAGCGCGGGCGTTGCGGCATCGCTGCTGGCGCTTGCGGGCGCGGCGATGGCGGACGGGGAACGGGGAACGGCGACGGCAATCGAGAGCATAGGCGTGCTCTACGATGTGGACGCGCCCTTCGGCCAGCGCGGTTTGAGCTTGAGTCTGGTCCGCCGCGAGGGCGACGGCTACGCCTACGAGACCTATTCCCGCGGGCTGGGGCTGGCGCGGCTGGTGATCGCTTCGGACGCGCTCGAAAGCACGCGCTTCGATCTCGATGCCGGGGGTCTGGTGCGTCCGCTCCAGTACCTGTGCCGATCCTGCGACGGCAACAAGGACGGCCTGGTGAGCATCGCCTACGACTGGGCCAACCACAGCGCGCTTTTTTCGGAGAACGACGAACAGGTGGAATTCGACCTTCAGCCCAGGGCGATGGACCGCAAGGCCTGGGAAATCCAGACCTTGCTGGATCTGGGAGCCGGGCGGCCGCTGGATGTGCAGCCAACGCTGGAAGGCGGGAAATTGAAACTGTACGGCGGACAGTTGCTGGCGGAAGAAACGCTGGGCACGGGCGCGGGCGAACTGCAAACCTTGAAGTACCGGCGCCAGCGCGAGGGATCGGACAACTTTCAGTACATCTGGTACGCCAGGGAACTCGGCTGGCTACCGGCGCGCTGGGAGATCTGGCGCAAGAACAAGCGCACCATCATCATCGAGGCATTCGAATACGGCTGGGGCGAGGAAGCGGCCCTGACCATGCGCCAGGACTGGCTGGCCCGGTGAGCATCGGTTCGGACGCCTGGATACGCCGCATGGCGGCAGAGCACGGGATGATCGAGCCGTTCGCCGAACGGCAGGTGCGAAAACTGGGCAAGCGTCCGGTCATTTCCTTCGGCGTATCCAGCTACGGCTACGATGTACGCTGCGCAAACGAGTTCAGGGTATTTACCAACATCCATTCGGCGGTGGTGGATCCGAAGAGTTTCGAGAGCAAGAGCTTCGTCGCGCTGACCGGCGACCACTGCGTGATTCCACCCAATTCCTTCGCGCTGGCGCGAACGGTGGAGTACTTCCGGATTCCGCGCAACGTGCTGACCGTCTGTCTGGGGAAATCCACCTACGCCCGCTGCGGGATCATCGTGAACGTCACTCCTCTGGAGCCGGAATGGGAAGGCTACGTGACCCTGGAGTTCTCGAACACGACGCCGCTGCCGGCAAGGATCTACGCCAACGAGGGGGTGGCGCAGATGATCTTCTTCATGGCCGGTGAAGTGTGCGAGATTTCGTACAAGGACCGCGGCGGAAAATACCAGGGACAGACCGGCGTGACCCTGCCCAAGACCTGACAACGGGGTCCGGGCGAAGCGGGGAAATGGCGTCCGTGGCGTTTGTCGGGTTGGGGGTGATGGGGTATCCGATGGCGGGGCATCTGGCGCGCGCCGGGCACGCCGTAACCGTGTTCAACCGTACGCGAACCACGGCCGAACGCTGGGCGAAGGAATACGGCGGCGAAGCGGCGGCGAGTCCTGCCGAAGCCTGCGACGGCGTGGACTTCGCGTTCACTTGTGTGGGACGGGACGAAGATGTCCGCGCCGTCGCGCTTGAGGCGGGCGGCGCTTTCGAGGGCCTGCGCTCGCGCGCCATGCTTGTCGATCACACCACAACCTCGGCGCAGTTGGCGCGCGAGCTGGACCTTGCGGCGCGCTCGCGCGGGCTGGCGTTTCTGGACGCGCCGGTGTCCGGAGGCCAGGCAGGCGCCGAGCAAGGCCGCTTGGCGATCATGGTCGGGGGCGCCGGCAGGCACTACAGGCAAGCGCGTCCCCTGCTTGATTGCTACGCGGCGCACAGCGACCTGATGGGACCGGCCGGAGCGGGGCAGCTCGCCAAGATGGTGAACCAGATCTGCATTGCCGGCCTGATCCAGTCCTTGTCGGAGGGCCTGAATTTCGCCCGGCGCGCCGGGCTCGATGGCAGTCGGGTGGCGCGCCTTGTGGGCGCCGGCGCGGCCCAGTCCTGGCAGTTGGACAACCGCCACGCCAGCATGCTGGCGGGCGATTTCGAGTTCGGATTCGCGGTGGACTGGATGCGCAAGGACCTGGGCTACGCGATGGAGGAAGCGAAACGCAACGGCGCCGAACTGCCGGTGGCGGAACTGGTGGACCGCTTCTACGCGGAGGTGCAGGCCATGGGCGGAGGCCGCTGGGACACTTCCAGCCTGATCCGCCGCCTCCGGGAGAAAAAGGGGCAAGCCGGCCGATAAGCCGGGTTCTGTCAAGGGCAATCATTCATCCAGGGCCGCCGTCGCCGACGGCCTCAAGCGGCTCACCCGGAAGCGCGCGCGGACCTACGCATTGCTTCCCTATTCAGCCTTGCTCCGGACGGGGTTTGCCCTGCCACGGCTGTTGCCAGCCGCGCGGTGCGCTCTTACCGCACCTTTTCACCCTTACCCGGTTCCGCTGCGGGCGCCGGGCGGTATGTTTTCTGCGGCACTTTCCGTAGGCTCGCGCCCCCCAGGCGTTACCTGGCGTCCTGTCCGCCGGAGCCCGGACTTTCCTCCCGCCGCGCCGGAAAAACCGACGCGACCGGCGATTGCCTGGCCGGCTTGCCCGCCGCCAAACCTAGACCACAACGCATGAATTTGCAAGGAGTCCGGCGGATTCCGGGCCGGGCGCGGCAGAACCGTCCGGCAACCGGAAAACGCAAGCACGATCCCGGGCGTCGTGGCGGAAAGCGGCAAGAAGCTGCCAGGCCAGATCCGATCCGGCAAGACGGGCGGGTCGGGATATGATGGCGGCGCCACGCGCATTCGGAAACATTCATGACGGTAGCGGACAGCAGCGCAGGAAGGCGCATCGGGAAAATCGAACTGGCGCCCGGCGTGTGCGCCATGCATTTCTGGACCTACATGTACGCGTCCCTGATCTGCATCGGGATGCTCTCGAACATGAATTTCTCCCAACCGTACATCCTGGCCGAGCACCTGGGCATTACCGACCAGGACAGGGCGGGAGCAGTGACAGGCAGTCTGGCGGGGATTACCGAGTTCGTCAGCCTGCTGCTGATCTGGCCTTTCGGCATGCTCGCCGACCGGGTCGGACGACGCCCCGTCATCATGCTCGGAATCGGCCTGGTCGGATTCACCTACGCCCTTTATCCCTGGGCGAGCGAGGTGGCCCACCTCCAGTATCTCCGGGTGCTCTTCGGGGTCGGCGTGGCGGCAACCGCAGCGATGACAGCCACGATACAGAACGACTACCCGGTCGAATCCTCGCGCGGCCGGGTGGTGGGCTTCAGCTCGGCGTTCAACGCGCTGGGAATCGTGCTGGCAACCCGCCTGGTCTCGGCGTTGCCCAAGTGGCTGCAAGACACCGGCATGGATCCGGTCGTCGCCGGCCGCTACGCCTACAGCGCTGCGGCGCTGCTGTGCCTGATCTCCGTGGCGATCTTCCGCGTCGGGCTGAAGGGCGGAGTGCCGGAGAGCGTCGCCAGACCCCGATGGATCGAACTGGTCAAGTCGGGTTTCCGGCAGGCGCGCAATCCCCGCATCCTGCTGGCCTACGTGGCGGCCATGACAGCCCGCGGCGATATCGTCGTGGCCGGACTGTTCGTTTCGCTTTGGGCAACCATGGCGATCAAGAACGCCGGGGGAGAGGCGGCCGTGGCGCAATATCAGGTGTTCCTGCCGTTTGCGGTCATCCAGGTGTTCGCAGTCGGATGGTCGTTCGTCTTCGGATCGATACTCGACCGCATCAACCGGGTGGCCGGGCTGGTGCTGTCGCTGGCGCTGTCCGTCGCCGCCTACGGCGCCATGTACTTCGTGGGGTCGCCGCTGGACCTGCGCATGCTTCCGGCGTTTGCTTTCCTCGGCATCGCCATGTCCGGCGCCATGATGAGCAGCATGGCCCTGATCGGTCAGGAAGCCCCGCCGCGCGAACGCGGCGCCGTCATCGGCCTGATGAGCATGTTCGGCTCGGCGGGAATCATCCTGGCGGCCGGGGCCGGCGGTGCGCTTTTCAGCGCGGCGACGCCCTGGGCTCCGTTCCTGCTGGTAGCCGGCGCGCAAGCGGTGCTGATCGTGGCCGCCGTGGCGGTCTGGCTGGCCGCGCCCGGCGGGGAAACGGCATCCTCGACGGCCACGCGAAGCGCCTGATCCACGGGCGGATCCAGCACGGTCTGCACGCGACCGTCGGCCCAGCACACATCCACGCGATCCACGCGATCCCGCCCGCCCAGGCCGAAAATCGGCGCCGGTTCGTCCACCGAGTTGTAGCCGGTCGAGGAGAAGATCTCGCGCCACTGGACCAGATCGCCGGAAACCACGCGGATACGCGCGTTGAGACGCTGGCCGTCGAGGCGCACCTTGATCCAGTGATTGCCGTTGCCCTGGTTGAGCCACAGGAAATTGCGCTGCGGCTCCGACAGCATCCGGCCACGGTTGTAAAAGGTGCGGGCCGTGCCCACAATGTCGGCAAAACCGTCGTCGTTGACATCCCCGCTGGCCACGCCCGCGCCAATGCTCATGCCTTCCGCGCCCGAACCTGCCGTCACGTCGGAAAACGCGCCGTCGCCGTTGTTGCGAAGCAGCGTATTCATTGCGGGCTCCACCGCGATGTAGAACTGCACGAAGGAAGGCATGTCCTCCACGATGTCGTTGATCAGCACGTTGGACGGACCGCCGTTGCTGACGTAGATATCCAGCCAGCCGTCATTGTCGTAGTCGGCCATCGTGCAACCTCGGGCGCCGCCCGGGTCGCCGGCGCCCGAGACCGGGGTGATGTCGGTGAAGCCGGCCGCGCCGGTTTCCGCATAGTCGTTGCGCACCAGCCGGTTGGCCTGATCGGCATTGGGCAAATAGGCATCGATGTCGCCGTCGTTGTCCACATCGCCCAGGCATACGCCATTGGCGTTGCCCGGGTTGAGAAAGGCCCAGCCGGAAGGCGGACGCCTGGAGCGGGTGATATCCGCAAAACGACCGTCGCCGGTGTTCATGAACAGCACATTGGGAGCGCCTTCGTTGGGCGAGAGCAGATCCAGGTCGCCATCGTGGTCGAAATCGAACCAGCCCGGCGACCCCTGGCTGTTCGCCTCCCTGACGCTCTCCAGCAGGCGCGTCCCGGCAAACCGGGTGACATCCTCGAACTCGCCGCCGCCGATGTTGCGGAACAGCGCCTGATCCACATCGTAGTCGGTGGAGCGCCACACGAGATCCAGCAGGCCGTCGCCGTCGTAGTCGCCAAAGCCCACCCCGCCCGAAGTGGCCGTAATGCCTTCGTTGGACTCGTCCTCGCGAACGCCATGGCGCATCAGCCCGGCTTCGCCGGTCGCATCCCGGAATCCCGGGCTTCCAGTCTCCGCCAGCAGGCTGCGATAAAGCGTCACCGGGGGGTCGTAGCCATCGCGCGCGCCCGATTGCATATTGGCCACGATCAGGTCGTCGTCGCCGTCGAGATCGTAGTCGCCGAAGCTGACGCCACGCCCCAGACCGCCCTCGTTGGCTACCTTGCGCCTGGCAGCCACATCCCTGAAATGACCGCTGCCGTCGTTTTCCCACAGGCGGTTATGGAAGTCCAGGCCGACGGTTCCGCCGTCGTTGTTGGTGATGTAGAGATCGGCATCGCCATCGCCGTCGTAGTCGCTGAACGCCACTCCGGCGCCATCCAGCCCGATATCGGCGATTCCGCGCTCCCTGGCCTGCTCCACGAAGCGGATGGGAGATTTCGCGTGGGACGCGGAGTCGGGGGCCTGACAGCCGGCCATGAGCAGGGCCGCAAGCACCGCCAGCCCGGCGCGCGCCGGTACAGCGGCATTCATGGCGACGGGCGGGGTGTGGCCGCCTGCGCCTGGAGCTCGAAGGGCAGCCTGCGCAAGCGCTTGCCCAGCGCGGCGAAGGCAGCGTTGCCCACTGCCGGCGCCACCGGCGGAACACCGATCTCGCCAATGCCGCCGGGTGGCTGGCCGCTGTTGACGATATGCACCCGGATCTCGGGCGTGTCGCGCAGGGTCAACATCCTGTAGCTGTCGAAATTCCGTTCCTCGACGCCCTCGGGGCCAAGGCGCATGCGGCCATGCAAGGCAGCGGTCAGACCGTAGATGATCCCGCCGCTGATCTGGGCCCTGGTGGTGGCGGGGTCCACCGCCAGCCCGCAGTCCACGGCGCAGTCGATGCGGTCCACACGCAACTGCCCCTCCCGCTGCGAGACCCGGGCCACCTGGGCCACGAAGGCGCCGTAACAGGAGGAGCAGGCGATTCCCCTGCCGCTGCCCGGCGGCAGGGGGTTCCCCCAGTTGGCCTCCTGCGCCGCCATGGTGAGCACCGCTGCCATGCGCGACCCCTGCGGCAACAGCGACAGACGAAACGCATAGGGGTCGCGACCGGCTTCGAAGGCCAGTTCATCGGCAAAGGTCTCGACAAAAAAGCAGTTGTAGGAATGGGCAACGGAGCGCCAGAAGCCCACGTTGACAGGCGCCCGGGGCGCAGCATACGACACTTCGACGTTCGGCGACCGGTACGGGAAATCCACCGCGCCGCCCAGCGCTGTGGGGTCCGCACTCATTTCGATCCCGCGCATCTGGCGAAGGATGGACGGCGCGGAAATGCGCTGGCGCCAGGCCAGGAGCCCGCCGGCCTCATCCAGCGCCGCGTCCAGCCGGCTGATTGCCGCCGGGCGGAAATAGCCGTGCTGCATGTCGTCCTCGCGCGTCCACATTACCTTTACCGGTCGGCCCGCATGGCGGGACGCAAGCACCGCTTCGGCCACGAAGTCGGTCTCCGCGCGGCGTCCGAATCCGCCGCCCAGGGGAGGCGTGTAAATGCGCACGGCCTCGGGCGGCAAACCCGCAAGCCTCGCAGCAACCTCTTGCGCGTCCGTCTGCGCCTGGGTTGGCGCCCATACCTCGCATCGATTCGCGTTCACATCGGCAGTGCAATTCATCGGCTCCATGGTCGCGTGGTGCAGGAACGGAACCTCGTACTGCGCGATCAAGCGGCGCGCGGAGGGATGATCGAGAACCGCGGCGGCGTCGCCCTCGCTGCGGGCGGGCGACACGTTCTCGCGCAAGCCGCTCACCAGCCGCCGGCGAAACTCGGCGCCCCTGTCCGTGGCGACAGGCGCTCCCGGTCCGGCGGCCACCCACTTCACGTCCAGCGCGGCGCGAACCTGACCGGCAGTCCAGAAGTCACGGGCCAGCACCACGACGCCCGGCGGACGGTACTCGTCTCCCGGAATTTCGAAGACCTCCTCCACGCCCGGCAGGTTCAGCACCGACCGGGCGTCATACAGCGGGCGCATCGGTACGCTGCCCGGCCACGGCGAGCGTGCAATCAGGGCAGTGAGTTGCCGGGGCAGACGCACATCGCTGGCGTAGCCTTCAACGCCCAGCACCTTGCGTGGAATATCCGGCCTGGGGTACGACTTGCCGATCAGACGAAATTCGGACGGATCCTTGAGGGCGGGGCTCGGCGGTGGCTCAAGCCGGGCCGCCGCCACGGCCAGGACGCCGTAACCCAGCCGGGAGCCCGTGGACGCATGAATCACTTCGCCTTGGCGGCAGGCGCATTCGGCAGGGTCGGCACCCCACTCCAGGGCCGCCGCTTGCCGGAGCATTTCCCTTGCCGAGGCGGCCGCCTTGCGCAACAGATCGAAGGAATCGCTGATGGACGCGCTCCCGCTGGTTTCCATCCGCCTCGGCCAGACGGCCGGATTGTCAGGCATGCGCGTCAGCTGCACCCGCTCCCAGGGCGCCTCCAGCTCGTCGGCGACAATGCGCGCCAGCGCTCCGGGGCTCCCCTGCCCCATGTCGGTGCGGTCGCTGGTGAAGAAGACCTCGCCTGTGGAGGCAATCCCGATCCACACGCTGGGCCGGAACCCCCCGGCTTCGCGGGCTCGGCCTGCGGGAAAACACACGGCCAGCGCCAGGGAGCCGCTGGCCGCGACGAAAGCCCGGCGGCTCAGCGCGGCATCACGCAAGACGTCCGCGCGCACTCTCTCTGGTCTCGTGCAGGATCTGGCGGAGAGGGTGGGATTCGAACCCACGAAGGGCTTCTGACCCTTACTCCCTTAGCAGGGGAGCGCTTTCGTCCACTCAGCCACCTCTCCGATCCTGCTCTTCCTCGTCCCCGGTAACCGCTTGCTGCTCATCGGCAATGCGCCGGTACACCTCTTCGCGATGTACGGCCACCTCGCGCGGCGCCTCCACACCCAGCCTTACCTGGTTGCCGCGAATGTCCAGCACCGCGATGCGCACATTATCGCCAACGATCACGGCTTCTCCCGGCCTGCGAGTAAGAATCAGCATTCCCAAAGCCTCCCCGGACGACCGGCCTGACCGCCTGACAGCTCCCGACCCGCCCTGTTATTGGTAGGGGGAAATCATAACGCGGAATCGCCGGGGCCGCCACAAACGCAGCGGAGCCTTGCAAACCGGAGATCGACAGCCGAACCGGGCGACGCGCTCCGGTCAACCCTGGGCGTGCGCCTCCACGAGCCACAGGTTCTTGTCCACCAGACGCGAAATCTCCACGAACAAATCCTCGGTATCGGCGTCTCCGGCATCGCCTGCCGCCGCCGCGGCCTCGCGTATGCCCGCCCCGAACGCGGCCAGCGCCGTGCTCACCGCCTCCACATGATCGCCCCCGGAAAAGATATCCAGCGGGTATCCGGGCAACCCGGACTCCGCAGCGGCCACGGCCACCGTACCGAGCGCCGTGCCGCCGAGAGCGGTGACGCGCTCGGCAAGGTCGTCCACCTGCGCAAGGGTGTCGGCGTGTATGGCGTCGAACAACTCATGCAGCGCAATGAAGGAGGGACCTTTCACGTTCCAGTGGGCTTGCTTCATCTGGGCGGCGAGATCCACGGCATCGGCCAGACGCGCGTTGAGCAATCGAACCATCCGCTCGCGCGTGAATGCGGCCAGATCGATCTTGCTGGGGTGGAGTTCTGCTGTCATCGGCTGCTCCTTGTTCGCCTTCGCGCCTTGATCCGTCTCACCGCTGCAATTATGGCCCAGATGTCCGGCGTTTTTCCATCCGCGCGCCCGGCCAGATCCGATTTCACTTCCTCCGAAGCGCCTGCCTCAGGGACGCAACGTATAGAGTTGCGGATCGTCCAGAATCGGACGCAAGACACTGTGGAGGCGGTCGGCCATCCGCTGCACCGCGTCCGGGGCGCCCAGCAGGTCCTGGCGCACCTCCAGCGCAAGGTAGGGGAATCGCCGATCCTCGGCGTGATGATCCACGGAGAAATCTTCCTGGTAGCGCCCCGAGTAGGGCTCGTTATCACCCACGTACAGTTCGCCGCCGGCCCGCAGGCCATCCAGCAGCGGGCGAGCGATGCGCGCGTCCAGATCCCACAACACGCCGCAGTCCCAGCGCCGGTCCTGGCCTTCCAGAACCCGCGTGAAGCTGTGGATCGAAATCAGGACCGGCGCTTCGGCAACGCTGCGGAGACGCTCCTGTTCCCTGTGGATAGCTTCGTGGTAGGGGTAGTAGATGGCGGCCAGTCGCTGCTCCTTTTGCTCCTCGCTCAGGCGCCTGTTGCCGGGCACCGGGATCCCGGCGCTTACGTCGAGAAAGGCGGAGGCGTCGGTCACCGCACGGTTGCAGTCCACAACCAGACGCGAGTAATTGCAAAACACCGCCGTGGCATTCAGGCGCGCGCCGAGCGCGCGGGCCAGATCGCCCGCACCGATATCGAGCGCGATATGGCTTTCGAGGTGTTCGGGCAAAAGCCCCAGACGATGCAGGGACTGCGGGATGCGGGCGCTGGCATGGTCGCATATGACCAGTTGGGGCGAGAGGGACTTGCCCCTGAGCACCTCGTACGGGGGCGGCTCGTCCGGCGCCAGAAAAGGAGCCGCCGACAACTTCGAGGCGCTGGCAGCCATCGCAGTATCCCCGGCAAGAAAAGCCGTCACCATGTGCTCAACTCGAAATTCCCACGCCCACGCCAACGAATGGCGTCCCCAAGGGGATTCGAACCCCTGTTGCCGGCGTGAAAGGCCGGTGTCCTGACCACTAGACGATGGGGACGCCGGGGTTCTGGTGGAGCCAGGCGGGCTCGAACCGCCGACCTCTTGCATGCCATGCAAGCGCTCTCCCGGCTGAGCTATGGCCCCGCCACAAGGCGCGTAATTGTATCCGCTTGCGAGGCGCCGCGCCAGTTGCGCGGCGCGCCCAGCAACTCCCGCCAAGCGTGACAATGCTCGAAAATCAGCTCCGGTCCAACGCCTGAATGGTCACAAGCTCAGGCATTCGGCCCCAAACGAACGACTCTGCATCGTTAGCGGGAATTGCTGGCGCGGCGCAGCCCGGATGACTCGATCTCGCGCGCGGCCCGCAAGGCGGTCAAGCGCCGCTGTGGCCATGCCGCGAAAGCATGGCGGGCGGAAACCTCATGGCGGATACAGGCTGGCTGCGAACGGTAACCGGTTGAGGAACGGCAATGCGAGCGCAAGCACGATGCTCACCATCAGACCGGACAACGCCTTGAGCGCATCCATCGCGACCGTGCGCAGGGTGCGCCTGAAGCCGGTGTCCGCCAGGTACATCGAAAGCGCGAATTCCCTTCCCGCCAGAAGCCCCAGGAATACCCAGGTGGTGCTCATGGGGATATTGCTGACTTCCTTGAAGATCAGCAGGACCAGCCCGTAGATGAAATCGATGATGGTGGCGGCGCGGATGTCGGTGGTGTCGGTCTTGGAGAGCACGATCTTCTGGATCACGCCGCCGAAGGTGTAGAAGATGTACGCCTGCATGGCGATCAGCGCCAATACGCCGAACACCAGCCAGGATACGGAAAGCTGCCGCGGCAGGTACACGAAGATATTGGCCAGGTCCTGGATCAGCCACTGGCTCCACAGAAAGGCCGTCGAGGCCCACTGCAACACCACCCAGTAACGGGGCACGGGATCCTCGCGGGTGCGGTGGAAATACTCCGTGGCCCGGTGGAATACCAGACGGAAAAGAACGATGGCCACAGCGAACGCCACCAGGTAGCCCAGCATGGATTTCATCAGCATGGCCTGGAGGTTGCTGATGGTGAACACGGTCAACACCAGGAAGGTGGTGCTGACCGGAATGCCGGCGCGCGTCAGAACCAGCAGCGCCAGCGGCGGGATGGCATGGATCCAGTTGGGGCCGCCTTCGGGAACCGGGAACTTCGCCAGACGGCCGTAGGACACATCGCCGTCATGGAAGAACCAGCCATAGGCCAGAACGGCGGTGAGAATGCCGGCCGCAAACAGCCATAGCGCCCACCAGGGGCGATGGGAATTCGAGGCCAGAAAGGTGCCCAGGGTCTGGATCGAGTCGTTGGCAACGACCGCGTAGGCCGCCAGAAGAAAGCCGGCCACCATGTAGATTTCGGTAAGTGAAAGCGCCAAGCAGGCCCCCATGCGGCGCCGGTCCGCGCCGCTCCACCCCGCCCCGATTTGCCCCGATGCCCGGCGGGAAACGCCGCCGCCCGAAGACAACCCGGCTGTTATGGTACCCGGACTGAAAGCGGGAAATGAGTCAGTTCGGTTTCATTCCGTCGCCGTCTTGCCGGCGGCGACAGCGCGCAGGTACGCGGCCACATCGGCGATCTCGGGGGCGCAAATCTGGTGCCCCATTTCATACTCGCGCCACTGAACGCGACAGCCGGCAGCCTCGAGGTCCTTGCGCAACGCAAGACCCAAACGGAACGGCAATACTTCATCGTGGCGTCCGTGCGCCACGAAGCAGGAAAGCCCCGCCGCCGCCGCGCCCGGACGCAGAGGCGCCTCCGCCGGCAGATAGGTGGACAGCGCGAGCACTCCCGCCACGGCGCGTCCCGCAAGGACCGCAGTCCGCGCTGCTATCGCGCCGCCCTGGGAAAAACCGGCCAGCACGATTTTCTCCCGGACGATTCCTCGCTGTTCTTCGCGCTCGATCAATTGCTCGAGCGCCTCGCAGCTTGCGTCCATGCCTGCGCCGTCCACCGGCAGCACGCGGTCGAGCGAATACAGGTCGAACCAGGCCCGCATGGGCATGCCTCCGTTAACCGTCACGCTGCGTACCGGCGCATCGGGAAACACGAACCGCCAGACGGGTTCGGGCGGCAAGTCGAGTTCCGGCACAATGGGCCAGAAATCCCCCGCGCCCGCACCCAGCCCGTGCAGCCAGATCACCGCATGGGTGGGATCCGGACCCGTGACCCGTTCGAGGCAGTCCAGCACGATGTTGGCCGCGCCGTTCGCCGATCAGCCGGACTTGTCCGCCCCGGCGGCGGCGATGCGATCATCAATGCAGGCCAGGGCCTGCGCAAGACGCTCGAGTGTAACGGCGCGCCCGGCCAGAAACAGCGTGGTGTCGATGGGCGGCGACACCGGTCGGCCGGTCACCGCAACCCTGAGCGGCTGGCCGAGCTTCCCGAACGTGATTCCGCAGGCGTCCGCAACGCCTTCGATGCAGGCGTGAATCTCCGCGGCGGTCCAGTCGGCAAGCCCCTCCAGCGCCTCGCAAACAGCGGCCAGCGGCTCGCGCACAACCGGCCGCAGAAACTTGCGCGTGGCGCGCTCGTCCCGCTCGACCTCGGCGGCGTAGGCCCACCGCGCGGCTTCGGCCATGTCCGCCAGCGTTTCGGCGCGCTCCCGCCAGGCCTCCACCGCCTCGGACAACGGCGGCCCCCGTTCGGGATCCAGGCCCAGCCGCTCAAGCTGCGCCGCGAGGCCTTCGCAGAGCATTTCGGACGACGCCGTCTTCATATGCTGCTGATTGATCCACCTGAGCTTGTCCGGATCCAGTCTGGCCGCCGATGCGCCCAGTCCCTCAGGCCCGAAGCAGCCGATCAGTTCGGGAATCGAGAATATCTCGCGGTCCCCGTGCGACCAGCCCAGCCGCGCCAGATAATTGAGCATGGCCCCGGGCAGAAATCCGGCCCGCAGGTAGCCGAGCGCGCCGGTCGCTTCATCGCGCTTGGACAGTTTTCGTCCGTCCGGCGCCAGCAACAGCGGCAGATGACAGTACTCGGGCGGCGTCCAGCCCAGCGCCTGAATCAACTGGAGTTGCCGTGGCGTGTTGTTGAGATGATCGTCGCCCCGGATCACCTGACGCACACCCATGTCCTGATCGTCGCTCACGCAACTCAGGTGGTAGGTGGGCGAACCGTCGGCGCGCAGCAACACCAGATCGTCCAGCTGTGAATTCCGGTAGCGCAGCTCGCCGTGCAGCCAGTCCCGCACCACCACCTCTGCGGTGTCGGGGCGGCGGAAACGAAGGACCGGATCGACCCCCGCCCGCGGCGCCGTGCGTTCCCGACAGCGTCCATCGTAGCGCGGGGTCTCGCCCCGCTCGCGCTGTTCCTCGCGCATGGCCGCAAGCTCTTCCGGCGTACAGTAGCAAGGGTAGGCCGCGCCGCGCTCCAGCAACTCGCTCGCGACCTCCCGGTGGCGCTCCACCCGGGATGACTGAAGCAGCGGTTCGCCATCCGGATCCAGCCCGAAACGCTCAAGCGCTTCGACAATTCCCCTGGCATGACGCCCGGAAGACCGTTGCCGGTCCGTATCCTCGATCCTCAGCAAGAACGCGCCCCCGTGACGCCGCGCGTACAGCCAGTTGTACAGCGCGGTTCGCAATCCTCCCAGGTGCAGCCCCCCCGTGGGGCTGGGAGCAAAACGTGTGCAAACGGGCATTCGGGGCGAACCTGGGAAGTTTCGTTACTTGCGGGCCATGCGAGCGGCGGTCAATAATATCCCCCTCGGGCGATTAGCTCAGGGGCAGAGCGCTGTCTTCACACGGCAGAGGTCGCTGGTTCAATCCCAGCATCGCCCACCATGCGTTCTTGCGAGCGAGCGGCCCCCAACCCTTCAGGGGGCGGGAAACGCGGCGCCCAACCCGCCAAGGGCGCCGCGCAGTTCGGCGGTTTTCCCGGCCAGGGCGGCGCCTATCCGGCGCGCGAGACCCGCATCGAACTCCTCCGGCGCCCGCCCGCGGACGTCATAGGCCCTGAAAGGCGCGCCAGGCTTCATTCACGCGCGGCCGTACACATCTTCGATACGCTCGATATCGTCTTCGCCGAGGTAGTCGCCCAGCTGCACTTCCACAAGCTCCGCGGGCTCCTCGCCCGGGTTGTGGAGCCGGTGGACTGCGCCCGCGGGGATGAGGATGTGATCGCCGACTTTCAAGGCGTGGCTCTCGCCGTCGCGCACGGCCACCAAAGCGCCGGCGACCACCACCCAATGCTCGTGGCGGTGGCGGTGGCGCTGCAGCGACAGGGTTCCCCCGGGCAACACCCTCAGGCGCTTGACCTGATAACCGGACCCTTGTCCCAGCCCTTCGAAACTGCCCCAGGGGCGCACCACCTCCTCGCCCACCGGATGCACGCCCACATCAAGGCGTCGCGCACTGCGCGCGAACCGCATCATATGAAGTCGAAGTTCCGGCCCCAAGCGACTCCAGGTCCGTCATGATGGTCAGAGTGTCGTCGCCGAAGGCGATCGTGAACCCCCCATCCGTCTGTGTAATGACAAGGTCTGCGAACGCGCTTATCCCGTCAATCCCCTCCAACCTGATGGTGTCCCCCGTATTGAAGTCCGTGATGGTGTCATCGCCCGTGCCCTTGTAGACGAAGATGTCGTCGCCCTTGCCGCCGCGCAGCAGGTCGTCGCCCGAAGCGCCAGTCAGCGTCTGCAGCGTAGTACTGCGCTGCTCTTGCTCTCCACCAACGGCGGCGACAAACTCGAAGTAATCGTGCGTTCCCGAGTTGAGATCACTCAAGTCTGTTCTTCTCAACGTGATCGTGCCCTGATCGCCGACCCATTCAATGCCTTTCGCCATCGTTTCGTCTCCTTCAGGTGAAGTAATCCCATCCGAAGATCCGGCCAATGCACGGCCGAGGCCAGCATTGTAACCGTATCTTCCGGCATGGGCCTCCAGCAAGCGCCACGCCGGCAGAGTCGCGACAGGCGGGGCCTCTGGCGGGCAGTAATGTCGGCAGCGCCCCGCTTACAGGAGGTAGATGATGGCCAGCAGACCGGTGATCGTCATGACGATGGTGTACGGCAGCGCCATGAAGACCATGCGGCCGTAGCCGAGACGGATGGCAGGCGCCAGGGCCGAAGTCAGCAAAAACAGGAAAGCCGCCTGACCGTTGGGGGTGCCCACGCTGGGAATATTGGTTCCGGTGTTGATGGCCACCACCATGAGTTCGTATTGCTCGCGATCCAGCAGGCCGTCAAACAGGGCCTGCTTGACTTCGCCGATATACACCGTGGCCACGAACACATTGTCGCTGATGATCGACAGCAAGCCGTTGGCCAGGTACATGATCGACAGCTGCTCGGCGCCCGAGAGCTTGAAGATCACCTCGGTCACCGGCTTGAACAGCTGTTGGTCGTAGATCACGGCAACGATGCCGAAGAATACGACCAGCAGCGCGGTGAAGGGCAAGGCCTCCTGAAACGCCTTGCCCAGGCGGTGTTCCTCGGTCACCCCGGAGAACGCCGTGGCGAGCACGATGACCATCAAGCCGATCAGCCCCACCTCGGTGTGATGCAACTGGTGAAGGCTGAGCGCCACGATGAGGGTAACGGCAGCCGCACCCTGCGCCACGAGCGCCGCGTTCTGGGCCGGCGTGCGGCTTTCGGCAGCCTCGCGGTCGAAGCGCTCCAGCAGGCTGCGAACCCTGGGGCCGAGTTTCGCGCCGTAACCGAACCAACCGGTCCATTCCAGGAACACGCAAGTCAAAAGACCCATCGCCAGCACCGGCAGGGTCACAGGCGCCATGTTCAGGAAGAACTGCCCGAAATTCCAGCCTTCCTCACCGAAGGCCCGGCCGGCTTCCTTGGCCAGCAACAGGTTCTGCGGTTCGCCCACCAGGGTAGTGACGCCGCCAAGGGCTGTGCCCACCGCGGCATGCATCATCAACCCGCGCAGGAACGAGCGAAACTGTCGAACTTCAGCAATCCTGTCACCAGCGATCCCGGAATCGTCGACAAGGATATGCGGGGCCTTGCCCTGCCCCAGCTCGCTCACGACGCTGTGGTAGATCCGGTAAAAGCCGACCGCCACGGTGATGACCACGGCGGTTACCGTCAGCGCGTCCAGATAGGCGGAAAGCACCGCAGACACGCCGCAAAACAGCAGCGAAAGCCACAGCCGGGATCGCACGCCCAGCAATATCCGGGTAAAGACATACAGCAGCATCTCCTTGAGGAAGAAGATGCCCGCCACCATGAAGACCAGCAGGAGGATGACCGGAAAGTTCTCCAGCGTCTTGGCGTACAGGGTTTCCGGAGAAGTCATGCCCATCAGCACCGCCTCGATCGCCAGCAGCCCCCCAGGCTGCAACGGGTAGCAGCGAAGCGCCATCGCCAGCGTGAAGATGAACTCCAGCACCAGCAGCCAGCCGATCACAAACTTGCCGCCCGGAATATCCAGCCATTGACAGCCGAACCAGAGGACCGGGTTGACGATCAGGAACGCAATGATCGCCTGCTTGTACCAGCGGGGCGATGCGCCCAGAAAGTTTTGGCCGAATGCGGACCTGATGGATTGCCCCACAATTTCCCCCGGATGCGAAAAATCCCGGATTCTAGCCCGGATATTTCATCGCAGCCAGACATCCTGGCGAAGCCCGGCAATTCCCGCTAACGGTGCAGAGTCGTCCGTTCAGGGCCGGATACCCAAGCTTGTGACTATTCAAGCGTTGGACCGGAGCTGATTTTCGAGCATTGTCACGCTTGGCGGGAATAGCTGTGCGAAGCCTGTCGCGGTCGTAGCGGCCCCGGGCATGGGTTGGCCCGCTACTGACCATACCGGTTCCTTCAAGCAAGATCAGACCCTTTCCCCGAAATAGATCGAAGCCCCTCCAGCGTCGGGAGGTGAACGTTCAAGGCGTCACAGGGCCTTGAAGTCACGCAACCAGGCGGCGCCCTGCTTCGATTCGCCGTCCATCCTTGCCAGCATTTCCCGATGTCTGTCCAGGTCTTCCCGGCTCGGCTCGAAGCGAACCAGCTCGAGCCCCTGGCGGCTGAGGGATGTCGCCGCCCCGGCGGCGCCGGGTCCGTCGCCCATTTCCAGCTCGCCCTGGCCCATTGTCATGCGCAACCAGACTTCGGCGGCGAGTCGCGCATCCTCCAGGGCGTCGTGATACCCGCGGGACTCCTTCGAGACGCCCAGGCGAAAGCCCAGGGCATCGAGGTTGTTGCGCTGAGTCGGGTAGCGGGCGCGCGCCATCTTCAGGGTACAGGTCAGCCCGCACAGCGCCTCGAGCCTTTCCTTTCTCCCGGCGCGCCGCAGTTCCTCATCGAGAAAGCCGCGATCGAATTCCAGGTTGTGGCCCAGCAGGTTCGCCCCACGCACGAAATCGAGAAACTCCCCGGCCAGATCGGCAAAGCCGGGCTCTCTCGCCACCCGCTCGTTCGTGATGCCGTGCACAAGGGACGCCGCCTCGGGTATGGAGCGCCGGGGGTTGACCAGCCGGTGGAATGTCCGGCCAGTGAACTGCCGCTCCACCAGTTCCACACAACCGACGGAAATGACACGGTCGCCGCCGGGCGCGTCCAGGCCCGTCGTTTCGACATCGATGGCAACGTGCCGCAAGCTGCCCTACCTCCCGCCCGAGTCGTCGATGGAGTGCATGGCGTCGCGCGCCAGACGGTCCGCGCGCTCGTTGCCGGGATTGCCGGCATGGCCCGGCACCCAGCGCCATTCGACCTGATGCCGATGCGAAGCAGCGTCCAGGCGGCGCCACAGGTCCTCATTGCGCACCGGCTTCCTGCCCGCCGTCTTCCAGCCGTTGCGCTTCCATGCCGCAAGCCAGCCGTTCATGCCCTGCTGCAGGTACTTCGAATCCGTGTGGACGATCACGCGGCACGGGCGCTTGAGAGCCTCAAGCGCGCACAGCGCGGCAGTCAGTTCCATGCGGTTGTTGGTCGTTTGCCGCTCCGCGCCGCTCAATTCGCGTTCGGGTCCGGCGGCGCACAGCAACAGCGCCGCCCAACCGCCGGGACCGGGGTTCCCGGAGCAGGCGCCGTCGGTATAAATCTCCACCTTCCGCACACCGCCGGATTGTACCTTCGGCCCGTTTCGGGAGAGCGTTTTCGCGGCCCGGGATAGACCTGTAGAATTACGCGCCATGCCGATCCTTGCAGGAAAACGGGCATTGGTCGCGGGAATCGCCAGCAAACGCTCCATAGCCTGGGGCATTGCCCGATGCCTGCGTCGCGAAGGCGCCGAGGTGGCGTTGAGCGCATTGCCGGGACGGCTCTTCGCGCGCGCCGAAGCGCTGGGTCGCGAGCTCGATTCGCCTTGCTGCGTGGAAATGGACGTCGGCCGCGACGAGTCGATCCGCGACGCATTCACGCAACTCGGAGAAACCTGGCGCCGCCTCGATATCCTCATCCATTCGATCGCCTACGCTCCGGGCGACAACCTGCAAGGCGACTTCGCCGACAGCGTTTCCCGCGAAGGGTTCCGCGTTGCGCACGACATCTCCGCGTACAGCTTCGCGGCCCTGGCGCGGGCCGCAGAACCGCTGATGACCGAAGGCGGCGCACTGCTGACCCTATCGTATTCCGGGGCCGTTCGGGCGACGCCGCACTACAACGTCATGGGTCCGGCCAAGGCCAGCCTGGAAGCGGTTACCCGCGCCCTGGCGATGGACCTGGGCAAGCGCGGCATACGGGTGAACGCGCTGTCTCCCGGACCGATCAAGACCTTGTCGGCCGCAGGGATTCCGAACTTTCGGAAAATGCTGCGTTACCACGAAAGCGCTGCGCCGCTGCGACGCAGCGCAAGCCTGGAGGAAGTGGGCAATGCGGCGGTGTTCTTGTGTTCCGAACTGGCCAGCGGCATTACCGGCGTGGTGCTGCCGGTCGATGCCGGCATGAACGCCGTGGGTTTCGCCTTCCCCGAATAGCCCGCGTAGCAACCGGAGCGGGGCAACGAAAGCGGGCAGCGCTGCTCGAACCCCTCAGTCCAGCGTGACGAGGATTTCCTCCACAGGCCGGCGTTTCTGCTCCGGAACAACCTGCGGATAACCGACCGAGAACAGGCCCGCAACCGTCTGCTTGCCGGCATCGATGCCGAGCAGTTCATGGAACCGCGCATCCCGGGTCAGCGCGCCCGTGCTCCATTTGCAAGCCAATCCGCTCTCCCACAGACACAGCATCAGGTTCTGAATGGCGCAGCAACAGGCGCCGTAGTCCTCCCGATCACGAAACAGATCCTGCGACCTCCGGCAGGTCACGACCATCCATTCCGGAACCGCCTCCATGAGTTGCCGCCTCCTCTTCGCGGCCCCGGCGCCCCTCTCCGCAAGAGTCAGTTCCCCGGCGATAGCAGTCATTGCCCTTGCCGTCGCGGGGCCGAGCAGATAGAAGCGCCAGGGCTCGGTCAGGTGATGATTGGGCGCCCAGCGAGCGGCCTCCACGGCTGCCAGCAGGTGTTCGCGCGGGGGTTTCCCGGGCTTGAACAGGGCCACCGTACGGCGCGACCGCACCAGCTCCAGGCCCGGTTGCGGCGCGCTGCTCAATTGGCCCCGGCGCGTGTGCGACGCAATGGGGACTCCGAGCCCAGAACCCCCGCTTCACCCTCCAGTCTGGCGATGGTCGCCGCACCGCAACTGTCGCCGAATACATTGACGGCAGTGCGTGACATGTCGAGGATGCGGTCGAAGACAAACAGAACGCCAATCGCTTCCAGGGGGAGCCCCACCGCCTGGAGAATGACCGCGATCGCGACGAAGGAGGCCGCCGGAACGCCGGCGACGCCGATCGAAGTCAACAGCGCGGTGACGATAATAGTGAACTGGGCGCCGAAAGTCAGATCGAAACCGTACGCCTGGGCGATAAAGATCACCGCCACGCATTCGTACAACGCCGTGCCGTCCATGTTCACGGTGGCGCCCAGCGGCAGGACGAAGCCGGTGGTGCGGCTGGAAACTCCGGCATTGTCCTCGACGCAGCGCATCGTGACCGGCAGGGTGGCCGAGGAAGACGCCGTCGAGAACGCCGTCAGCAAGGCGGGCGCCATGGCCCTGAAGTGGCGCAGGGGATTCACGCGCGCCACAAAAAACAGGATCAGCGGCAACACCACCAGGAAATGGACAGCCAGGGCGGCCAATACCGTGATCGAGAAGATCACCAGCGGCCCGGCGGCGTCCAGCCCCACATTGGCGACCACCGAGGCAACCAGCCCGAAAACGCCGATCGGCGCAAACCGCATCACAAAGCGGGTAACGCCCATCATGGCCTCGAAGCAGGCCTGCACAACATTCGTGACCTGATCGCGTCTGGCCTTCGCAAGGCGGGAAACGAAATACCCGAACAGGATACAGAACACGATCACGCCCAGCATCTGGCCCTCGGAGGCAGCCTTCACGATGTTGGGCGGAACCATGCGCATGAACACCTCGGCCACTCCGCCGCGGGCGCCGGACACGCGCTCGGCCACCTCCGCGGCGTTGGACTGGAAGTCCAGCAATTCCCTTACCGGAACGCCGTTGAGGATGCCGGGCTTGACCAGATTCACGATCGTCAGGCCCACGAGAATGGCTGCCGTTGAAGTAGCCAGATAG
This sequence comes from Gammaproteobacteria bacterium, assembly GCA_965115835.1. Classification (GTDB taxonomy): domain Bacteria; phylum Pseudomonadota; class Gammaproteobacteria; order Steroidobacterales; family Foliamicaceae; genus Foliamicus. The sequence continues at coordinate 37,404 of OZ220471.1, read as the reverse complement.
TAGAGCAGGGTCTTGCCGCCCAGCCGTCCCAGGGCGCCCGATCCGCCCAGTCCGGCCACGCCCGAAACGATGGAGGTGGCGATCAGCGGCACGATCAGCATCTTCAGCGCGTTCAGGAACAGCGTGCCGATGTAGTCGTAGGCCGCATCGAAAGTCACGCCAGGCGCCAGTTCGGCGGTGTCTCCGCTGGCCAGGCCCGCAAGCACGCCCGCAACAATTCCGGCGAAAATCTGCGCATAGAGCGGCCATCGCATCGGGTTCCACGATTTCATGAAGTCTCTCCCAGCGCCTCGGGATCAATCCACACCTTCGCACGATCACGCAGGCTGCTGCGATAGGCGTCGTATTCCATCATCCCCCTGCGATTTTCGAGGTCGGCCTTCACCTCGTCGCGCTGGTCGCGGGCAATCCTTGCGGGCTGGCCGGGGATCACTTCGTCAACACGGAAAAGCGCGTAGCGGCCATCGAGCAGCTTCAGGCCCTGCGGATCCTCTCCGGGCGCCGTTGCGAACATGGCGTTCAACAACTCCGAGGAATAGTCCGCGGAATCGCGTCGAATGTCCTGCTCCTCGAACGATTCCACACCCCGCTCGCCCAACAGTGAGTCCAGGGGTTCTCCGGCAAGCCATCTCTCGAGCAAGTCCGCGCCCTGCGCGGCGGCCGCTTCGGCAGCCGCATCGCCGGCCAGGACGCGCCGAATGCTATCGACCACTTCTTCAAGCGGCTGCTGTTCGGAAGGCTGATGACGGGAAACCCGCAGCACCATGGCCCGCTCGGGCCCCAGTTGGATGACCCTCGAGTTCTCACCCCGTTCCAGAACCTCCTCGCTATAGGCCGCATCGATAACCCGCCGGTTACCCGAAAATTCGCCCGCGCCTTCACGGGTGAAGTCCTCCAGGCTCCTGAGGGGCAATTCGAGTTCCCCGGCGATCCACGCCAGCCCTTCGTCACTCTCCAGGGCCATGTCGGCCAGCCGCTCCGCCAGATCGAAAAAGCGTTCGCTGCGCCGTCGTTCCCGGAGATCCGCCAAAACCTGTTCCCGGGCAAGCTCGAACGGCGCAATGTCGCCGCCGCGCATTCCATCGAGACGGATGATGTGATACCCGTACTGCGACAGCACCGGCGCACTGTACTGCCCGATGTCCTCAAGGGCGAACAAGGCCTCCTCGAACTCCGCCACGAACACTCCGCGCTCATTCCAGCCGAGGTCTCCTCCCGACGAGGCAGATCCGGGATCCTCGGAAAGCTCGGCGGCCAGCACCGCGAAATCCTCGCCGGCATCCAGCCGTGCGACCACCTGTCTGGCCTGCTCCAGGACGCGCTCGTCTCCTTCGGGGCTGGCCGCCAGAAGGATGTGGCTGGAGCGGCGCTGCACGGGAGTGATGAACTGATCGCGGTTCTGCTCGTACCATTCCACAATTTCCTGGTCGGCAATCGCGTCCGGGCCGGGCATGGCTTGCGCGTCGAGGTCGATGTATTCAAGCCCGACGGACTCGCGGGTCCGAAAGCCGCTTGCGTTCTGCTGGTAGTATTCGGCCACCTGATCGTCGCTTACCTGCACCTGATCGCGAAACGCCTCCGGGTTCACGTACAGCCCCCTTGCGGAGCGGCTTTCCTGGACCAGCTCGATATGCAGGCGAAAATCGACCGGAGTGAAAAAGGCGCTCTCGGTGATGCCGCGATAAAACTGCTGTAGCGTCATCAAACCGCGCTGCCGGCTCTCGAAGTACGCCGGCGTCTCGCCAAGGTTGGCTAGCGCGCTTCGGTACAAGTCCAGGGAAAACTCCCCCTGGTCGAGGAACGCGGGAACGCTCCGGAGCGCGCCTGCAAGCCGGGCGTCCGTGGTCGTGAATCCACGCCCCTCCGCATGCGCCCGCACCATGCGGGAATGGATCAGGTCGTCGAGCACCAGAGACCGAAGCTGTTCGTCGAATCCCTCCGGAAGGCCGTCGCCGAACTGCTCCCGCAGGCGCAGCTGCTCGTCCTGCACACTGCGAAGGAACTCGGCCTGCCCGATGTCCATGCCGTCCACGCTGGCCACGATGTCGGCTGTCATGCCCACATTGCCGCGCATGGTCCCGAAGGTCAGGACCAGGGCCAGCCCGATCACGCCGAAAACGATCCCGGCCACCCACCCGCTCAGTCGGTCACGAATGAATTGCAACACGGGTCTGGCGCGGCGCTGTTGCCTTCAAGGACGGCGGAGCGAATGTCCGAAAACCGGGGGTTTCCGTGCAATCGAGCAATATCCCGAGTACATTCTCATGGCTGTTTGTATCCCGGAAACAACGGAACTCTCCGGCCGGTGCGCCCATGATGTGGCATCAACGCCTTCCCCGTCAACATGTGATAGCGGAGAACCGTACGTCGGGGATTCATTGAAAGGAAAGCGCCTGATTGTACCGCGGCGCTGCGAGCTGCGGGGACGCAACGGGTTCCGCGCTGGCGCGGCCGACCGAAGCCCCTCGGTTGGCCGGCCCGCCCGGCTCGCATCCTCGATGCTTCAAACGCCTTGATTGGCACCCGCGCGCGGCTTGATCTCCAGGCGCGCCAGCAGGATCACGAGCAGCAGCGCTCCCACGGCAAACACGATGTCTCCGGGTACACGCAGCCAAACCAGCGTTTCCATCACGGGCGAGTGCATCATTTCGGGCGTTCGCGCATACCAGTAGCCCAGGCGGAACGACACGAGGCCCTGCAGAATCCCCTGAGGAAGCAGGGATCCGAACACCATCAATGCAAGTCCGCCGTTGAACAGCCAGAAAACCCATTTCAGCGTGCGGTCCGACCATCGACCCGGAACTTGCGGCAAATCGCGCCGGCACAGGAGCAGCAACCCGATGCCGAGCATGCCGTAAACGCCGAACAGCGCCGCGTGCCCGTGGGTGGGCGTGGTCATGAGCCCCTGCAGGTAGTACAGGGCCAGGGGCGGATTGATCAGAAAGCCGAGCACGCCAGCGCCCACGAGGTTCCAGAAGGCCACGGCCAGGAAGAACATCAAGGGCAGGTGGTAGCGTCGCACCCACGGCGCGTTCCGTTCGGCCCGCCAATGATCGTGCGCCTCGAACGCGATGAGCACCAGGGGCACGACTTCCAGCGCCGAGAATACCGCCCCCAGGGCGAGCACGGGTTCGGTCATGCCCGAGAAATACAGATGGTGGAACGTCCCGAGCACGCCGCCGCCCAGGAAAATCATCGCCGAGAACATGACATAGAACGCGGCTGTGGATGCCCGCAGCAAGCGCAGATGAACGAACACCCAGGCAATCCAGGCGGTGGCAAACACCTCGAAGATGCCCTCGACCCACAGATGGACCACCCACCACCGCCAGTACTCCGCAATGGTAAGGTGGGTATCGCGTCCGTACAGCAGACCGGCGCCAAACAACAGCCCGATCCCCGCCGAGGAGAGGAGCAGCAAGAGCAGCAGATGCCTGTCCGGTCCGCCGCGACGAATGGCGGGCGCAACGCACCGCATCATCAGGCCGAGCCAGATCAGGAGGCCGGCGAAAATCGTGATTTGCCAGGCACGCCCCATGTCGAGAAACTCGTAGCCCTGGTGGCCCAACCAGTAGACCAGTGCCGGGTCGGTCATGCGCCCCGTGATCGTGAGCCATTCACCCACCAATGAGCCGACCACGGCCACCACCAGCGCTACCCAAAGCACATTGACGCCCCAGGCTTGCCCCCGCGGCTCGAATCCCGCGATCATCGGCGCCAGATAGAGGCCCGCGCCAAGCCACGCCGTCGCGATCCACAAGATGGCCAACTGCACATGCCAGGTGCGGGTGAGCGCATACGGGGCGATGTCCGCCAGCGGAAAGCCGTAGAGGTTGTGGCCTTCCACGGCATAGTGCGCGGTCACCGCCCCCAGCGTGATCTGCAGGCCGACGAGCAGCGCAACCACCCAGATGTACTTGACCACGGCGCGCATGGACGCCGTGGTCCGGATTGCGGCAATCGGATTCTTGTCGGGATACCCCTCCGCCGGTTCGAGGTCGCGCTGCCACTCCTCGCGCTCGCGCAAGAAGAACCAGCACAGCGCGCCTGCGGCCGCGATGAGCAACACAACCGAAATGAACGACCACATGAAGGTGGAATCGCTGGGCTCGTTGTCCACCAGCGGCTCGTGCGGCCAGTTGTTGGTGTAGGTAACGGTATCGTCCGGACGCAGCGTCGAGGCCGACCATGCGGTCCACCACCACCAGGCCACGAGCGCGCGGATGTCGTCGTCCGGCGCAGGCCCAAGCGGCTGGTTCGGGATGGCGTAGGCTTCCCGCAAGTCTTCCGCTTCGGGGCCGTCGCCGGCGCCGCCGAACAACGCCGTGTAGTGGGCGGTAACGGTTTCGATCGCGCGCGCCCGTTGCGGGGAAATCACGATATGGCCGGATTCGGGATCCCAGGTATTGACGCGAATACGCGCGGCGTGCGCGGCGATCCGCGCTGCCCGCTCCGGCGCCGGCAGGGCGTTGAAGCGGCCGTCCGCATCCAGCATGGCGAGGGATTCGCGGTGCAGCACATCGGCGGTCCAGTCAGGCGCCAGGTACGACCCGTGACCCCACACCGAGCCCAGTTCCATGCCTCCGAGGCGCCGCCAGATATCGCGCCCGGCGTGGATGTCCGCTTCGGTGAACACGACGGCCCGACTGCTGCCGTCCGTCGCCACAACCTGCGACGGCAGCGGAGGCAACTCTTGAAAGGCCCTGCCTCCCACCAGCACCAGGGCCCCGAACATGATCACCAAAAGCCCTGCAAAGATCGACCAAAGACGCGGGATCGTAAAGAATTCGCGGTAGTTCACAGTTCACCTCTCTCGAGCTTGGCCCATCTTCTTCCTTGTGCAGATCACATGCCTTGCAAGCATACCCTGCAAGGAGCCCTCGGGAGGAACAAGAAGCCCGCGAAACAACGGCAGCCGGGCGGAACGGCAGGCACACCAAGGCTTGAGCGCTCGTGCAGTCGCCACAAGCCCCGGGTGCTGGATACACTGGCCGCATGTCAACATGCGGCATGTACGCGGCGGCGCTTCAGCGAATACGGCGCGCCGGCGAAAGGTGATGGCGGAGTGGACGGGACTCGAACCCGCGACCACCGGATTGACAGCCCGGTATTCTAACCATCTGAACTACCACTCCGCCCGCCTATGATGGGTGCTGAGGGGTTTGAACCCCCGACCTTCGCCGTGTAAGAGCGACGCTCTCCCAACTGAGCTAAGCACCCTCCGGCGCCCATGGCCGGCGCCGAGTTCAGCACAACGACAGATCGGGGCTCATGCCCCGATCGCCGGAAGCGGTCAGTTTACGGCATCCTTCAGGGCGCGTCCTGCCTTGAATCCGGGAACCGATGTGGCGGCGATATGTATGGTCTCGCCCGTACGAGGGTTACGTCCCTGGCGAGCAGCACGGTGCTTTACGCCAAAGGTTCCGAAACCAACCAGAGATACCGTATCTCCTTGCCCCAACGCATCGCTGATGGCGCCCAAAACCGCATCAACAGCCTTGGCCGCATCCACTTTGCTTATATCCGCTGCCGAGGCTACGGCCTCCGTCAGTTCCCGTTTGTTCATGCAATTCTCCAAAGTTGCCGCCCGGCTTCACCCCGGACAAGCACAAGCTGCAATGTAACAGTGCCGCAAGAAACAACAGCCCTGCAACCCGCTCCCCTGATCACGCACTGGCGCACCAACAACCGGTGATACAGCCAGAGCCCCTATATGGTCGATAATTATGTACCAAATCCCGTCCCCGTGCCAACCGGGCAAAACCTGCCCTTTGCATCAGTGCGCCCGCGGCTGCCCGGACGGGGGCGGCACGGCGGTCGGAGTGGAGGCCGCCGTGACCTCCTGAGCGTCCGGCAGCGCGGCTGCCGCCTCGGGCATGCGCTCCAGGGCCAGCTCCAGCACCTGGTCGATCCAGCGAACCGGGCGGATATCCAGGTTGCGTTTGACGTTGGCGGGAATCTCGGCCAGATCCTTGGCGCTTTCCTCCGGGATCAACACCGTCGAGATGCCGCCCCGATGGGCTGCGAGGAGTTTCTCCTTGAGCCCTCCCACGGGCAGGACCTCGCCGCCCAGAGTGATCTCGCCGGTCATGGCCAGGTCGGCGCGAACCGGAATCTCCGTGAGCGCGGACACGAGCGCAGTGCACATGCCGATTCCGGCACTGGGACCATCCTTGGGCGTGGCGCCCTCCGGAACATGCACATGAAAATCGATAACGGACTGAAACCCGGGATCCAGCCCCAGCCCTGCGGCGCGCGTGCGCACCACGGTCAACGCGGCCTGGATGGACTCCTGCATCACCGCGCCGAGCTTTCCGGTCAGCGTGAGCTTCCCCTTGCCGGGGGTCACGGAAGCCTCGATCCGCAGGAGTTCGCCTCCCACCTCGGTCCATGCCAGTCCCTGCGCCTGTCCCACGCGGTTCTGGTTCTCCGCCCGGCCGTAGCGGAACTTCCGCACGCCAAGATAGGTGTCCAACTGGCGTGCGCCTACGCAGATCTCGCGCCTGGACGGACGCATCAGCTGCCGCTTTACGACCTTGCGGCACACGCGGGCGATCTCGCGCTCGAGGTGGCGCACCCCCGCCTCCCGGGTGTAGTGGCGGATGATGCTGCGCAGGCCGCCCACCGTAAACCTGAGTTCGTTGGCGCGCACACCGTTGTGCTTCATCTGCTTCTTGATCAGATAGTTGCGCGCAATAGCCAGTTTCTCGTCTTCCGTGTAGCCGGGAATGCGCAGCACCTCCATGCGGTCCAGCAGCGCCGGCGGTATGGCGAGCGTATTGGCAGTACACACGAACATGACGCGCGACAGATCGAAATCCACCTCCAGATAGTGATCGTTGAAGCTGGAATTCTGTTCGGGATCCAGCACTTCCAGGAGCGCCGAGGAAGGATCGCCGCGAAAGTCCATCGACATCTTGTCCACTTCGTCGAGCAGAAATAGCGGATTGCGCACGCCCGAGCGCGCCAGATTCTGCACAATTTTCCCCGGCAGTGCGCCGATATAGGTACGCCGGTGGCCTCGAATTTCGGCCTCGTCGCGCACGCCGCCCAACGACATCCTGACAAAGGCCCGGTTGGTGGCGCGGGCGATGGAACGTCCCAGCGAGGTCTTGCCCACTCCCGGCGGGCCGACCAGACAGAGGATGGGACCCTTCAGGGAACGCACCCGCTTCTGCACCGCAAGGTATTCGAGAATCCGCTCCTTGACCTTCTCCAGCCCGTAGTGGTCTTCCTCAAGCACCCGCTCGGCCCGTTTGATGTTGCCGTTGATCGGACGCTGCTTCTTCCAGGGCGCCTTGAGCAACCAGTCGAGGTAGTTGCGCACCACGGTAGCCTCGGCGGACATCGGCGCCATCATCTTGAGCTTGCCCAGTTCCGCCAGCGCCTTCTCCTGCGCCTCCCGGGGCATTCCCGCTTCCCTGATCCCCTTCTCCAGCGCAGAGACTTCGTCCGGCGCATCGTCCAGCTCGCCCAGTTCCTTCTGAATGGCCTTCATCTGCTCGTTCAGGTAGTACTCGCGCTGGCTCTTCTCCATCTGCGTCTTTACCCGGCCACGGATCTTGCGCTCGATCTTGAGCGTGTCGATCTCGCTGTCTATCAGGCCCACCAGGTACTCGATGCGCTTGACCGGATCCCCGGTCTCCAGCACGACCTGTTTCTTCTCCAGCGCCAATTGCATGTGCGCGGCCACAGTGTCGGCCAGCCGACCGTTGTCATCAAGGCCCGAAACGCCGGCCAGGGCCTCCGAAGGCACGCTCTTGTGCAGCTTTACATAGGATTCGAACTGCGCCAGCAGGGATCGCCTCAGCGCCTCCATTTCCTCAGCTGTGGTTCCCGCGGCGGCGCTCTCGGAAACAGGCGCGAATTCCGCGCTGAAAAAGCCGCCCTCCTCAAGCGAACTCAGGCAGGCGCGCTGCACGCCCTGAACCATGACCTTGACCGTGTTGTCGGGCATTTTCATCATCTGCAGCACGGTGGCCAGGGTGCCCACGCGGTAAATGTCCCCGGCGGCCGGTTCGTCCACCTCCGGTTTGCGCTGCGCCACCAGCAGAATTTCCTTGCCTACCGCCATGGCGTCTTCCAGGGCGAGTATCGACGGCTTGCGGCCCACGAAAAGCGGCACGACCATGTGCGGGTACACCACGACATCGCGCAGCGGCAACACTGCGAGACGGCGCCGCACGCCCACTTCGGTGTTCGAATCTTCGCTCATCGGTTATCCGATCGGCGCCGTATCCCCCACGCCTCGCCTGTGCAGACCCCATGATATGGGGCTGGTCGAGGGGAAACCCAACCCCGCAGGGACCGCAGCCGAACAGATGCGCTTTCCTCCGGCCTGTTCACGAAAGCGGATTGCAATATCCTCGCGGCATGGAAACGGTTTTTTATCGGTTCATGCATGATCGGCCAGAATGCGGCGGCGAATGCGGGTCAGCCTTCCGACCCGGTAGGTCTGGCGTATTCCCCGGGCGGCTTCAGGGCCAGCGGCTCGTCGCTTTCGTACACCACGCAGGGCTTGTTCCGGCCCGCGACAGCACCGCGGTCCAGCACCACCCGGCGGGCGTTCTTCATGGACGGCAGCTCGAACATGGTGTCCAGCAGCGCGCCCTCCAGGATGGTGCGCAACCCGCGTGCGCCCGTGTTGCGCTCCATGGCCCTTTCCGCAATGGCTTCCAGCGCGTCGTCGTGAAACTCCAGTTCGCAGTTTTCCATCTCGAACAGCGCGCGATACTGCTTGGTGAGCGCGTTCTTCGGCTCTACCAGGATGGCCACCAGCGCTTCCATGTCCAGCGGGTCCAGCGTGGCCACCAGGGGAAGACGGCCCACGAACTCGGGAATCAGTCCGTAGCGGATGAGATCCTCGGGCTCGACGTGAGACAGTAGCTCTCCCAGCCGCCGGCTCTCGCCCTCCCCCCGAACCTCGGCGGTAAAGCCGATCCCACCGCGCTCGGTACGGTTGCGGATGATGGCCTCCAGGCCCGCGAACGCGCCGCCGCAAATGAACAGGATGTTGGAGGTATCCACCTGCAGGAATTCCTGCTGCGGGTGCTTGCGTCCGCCCTGCGGCGGCACCGAGGCAATTGTGCCCTCGATCAGTTTCAAAAGCGCCTGCTGCACCCCTTCGCCGGACACATCTCGGGTGATCGACGGATTGTCGGACTTGCGCGAGACCTTGTCGATTTCGTCGATGTAGACGATGCCGGTCTGGGCCTTCTCGACATCGTAGTCGCACTTCTGCAACAGCTTCTGGATGATGTTTTCCACATCCTCGCCCACATAGCCGGCTTCGGTCAGCGTGGTGGCGTCGGCGATGGTGAACGGCACGTTGAGGGTGCGGGCAAGCGTCTCGGCCAGCAGGGTTTTTCCGCAGCCGGTAGGGCCCACCAGAAGTATGTTGCTCTTGGCAATTTCCACCTCGGGCGCGTTCTTCTCGCGACGCCGCGAGCGCATGCGCTTGAAGTGGTTGTAGACGGCAACCGCAAGTACTTTCTTGGCGCGATCCTGGCCGATCACATACTCGTCGAGGAACTTCATGATGCCGGCCGGCAACGGCAGGGACACGGGCTGGTTTTCCGCATGGTCCTCGAATTCCTCGCGGATGATGTCGATGCACAACTCCACGCACTCGTCGCAGATGTACACCGAGGGGCCGGCGATCAGCTTGCGCACCTCATGCTGGCTCTTCCCGCAGAACGAGCAGTAGAGGAGCTTGCGCTCGCCCCCTCCTCCGCCACGGTTATTCTTGTTGCTGGCCATGATCTTGCGTGATACGCCCGCGCCTTGCGGACGCCCGGGCATTGTAACCGCCGGCGGCTATTCCGTCTTCTCCCCGGGGCCGGTAATGTCCTCGCGGCTGGCGAGAACCTTGTCGATCAGGCCGTAGGCGCAGGCCTCTTCGCCACCCATGAAATGATCGCGGTCGGTGTCGCGGGCGATACGCTTGAGGGGCTGGCCGGTGTGCTCCGCCAGGATCCTGTCGAGACGCTCTCGGGTCTTCAGTATTTCGCGGGCGTGGATGTCCACATCCGAAGCCTGACCCTGGTATCCCCCCATGGGCTGGTGGATCATCACGCGCGAGTGCGGCAGGCAGTAGCGCTTGCCCCGGGCTCCGCCGGCGAGCAGCAGTGCGCCCATGCTGGCGGCCTGGCCAAGGCACAGGGTGCTGACATCGGGCTTGATGAATTGCATGGTGTCATAGATGGAAAGCCCGGAACTCACCAGTCCGCCGGGGGAATTGATGTAGAGGCTGATATCCTTGCCGGGGTTTTCCGACTCCAGGAAGATCAGTTGCGCCACAATCAGGTTCGCCATGTGGTCGTCCACCGCGCCCACCACAAACACCAGCCTTTCCTTGAGCAGGCGCGAGTAGATGTCGTAGGCGCGCTCGCCGCGGGCAGTTTGCTCCACCACCATCGGCACCAGATTCAGTGCTTGCTCGTTCATATTGCATTCTCCGGCGCGCCCGCCGCGCCGTCTCGCGCCTTTCCAAAAGGCGCATCCATCCATCCCCGGCGCCCGGCTTCGCCGCCATTCGTGGCCCGAACACGCCCCGAAAGCAAGGCGCCCGCGCTCATCGCGCTCCGCCGCTGAGGATGGGCGGCATGGGTTGCATGAATTCGTCGAGGCTCATCTCGCGCCGAGTGACGGCGGCGCGCTCATAGAGCCATTCGAGCACCTGTTCCTCGCAGATTCCGGCGCGCATTCGATTCATCATGCCCCGGCTCTCTGTGAACTCCTCCAGCGCCGCCTCCGGATCCTCGGCGGACGCCGCCAAGGCCCGCAACCGCTTCATCAGGAGCTGATCGTCGGGACCCAGCCGTTCGCGCGCAGCCAGCTCCCCCACCAGCAGCCGCAGCCGAACGCGGCCTTCCGCCGCAGCGCGTATCACGGGTGTTTCCTGCAACGTTTCGTCTTGCTGCGTGGTTCCTTCCTCCCCTTCCCCGCCTGACGAAGGCTCTGCAGAAAGGTCCAAAAGCATCTGCTCGATCTCCTGGCCCACCAGCGACTCGGGGACGCTCCCCTCGTTTGCGGCAAGCAACTGGTCGAAAAGAGCCTGCCTCTTGTGGAACTCACAGGCGGATTTCAGCTCCCGCTCAAGAGCGGTCTGCACGCTGGAGCGCAGATCCTCGATCCGGCCGCTGTCCACTCCCAGCTTGCCAACAAACTCGTCGTCGAGGTCCGGAAGCTCGGGCTCGGACAGGCCAATCACCTCCACCTCGTAGAGGACGCGCTTGCCGCGCAGGCTTTCATCAGGATAGTCCGGCGGCATTCTCAGACGGAATTTCTGCTTCTGCGAGACGGACAGGCCCATCAGGCGCTCCTTGATCCGGGGCATCAAACGCGTCTCGCCCAGCATCAAGGTCACTTCCCCGAGTTCACCGCCCTCGAGCGTCTTGCGCCAGCGCGACACCCTCATGTTCGCCACCATCCGATCCCCATCCCGCGCAGGCCGTTGCACATCCTTCCATTCCGAACCCCGGCGGCGCAAGCGGTCGATGGCGCGGTCCACATCGCCTGGCCGAATCTCCACGGCAGGTTCCTCGTAGGTCAGTGCGTCCAGTCCTTTCCACTCGATATCGGGAAGCACATCGAAAGTGGCCTCATACGTCAGATCCGAGCCTTCATCGACCCTCTTCGCCTTGATCTCTGCGCTACCCACCGCGCGCAGGCTGCAATGCCTCATGCCCTCGCGGAGGCTTCGCCTGATGGCCTCGCGGATCAGCTCGTCCCAGATGCCCTGACCATGGCGCTGCCGGATCAGCTTGACGGGCGCCTTGCCCGGACGAAAGCCGCGAATACGGGTGCGACGCCTCAAGGCGCCCAGCCGCAGCCGGAATTCCTCCTGCATGACGGCAGCCGGAAGCTGCACATGCAAGGTGCGACGAAGTCCCTCGCCAGCCTCTACCTTGTAACTTGCGCCGTCGAAATTCACAGGAACCGGGCCACCAGGAGCCTGCCCACAGGATGGGACACCAATGCGAAAGGAGAGATTCGAACTCTCAAGGGGATAACCCCACAGGAACCTAAATCCTGCGCGTCTGCCAATTCCGCCACTTCCGCGATATGCCCATTATATAGACCGACCGGCCTCGAACCCTTGTCCGGTCACGGGAACCGCGAAGCGGGCCGGGTCACGATTGCAGCGGCCAGGGACAGGAATGCGTTCGAAAACAGTCAGCCGGTCAGTCTGGCCAGGGCGGTGTTGTACTTTTCGGCGGTACGGGCGATCACTTCCGCGGGCAAGCGCGGCGCCGGAGGCTGGCGGTTCCAGGAAACCGAATCCAGATAGTCGCGCACGTATTGCTTGTCGTAACTCGGAGGCGACACACCCACACGATAGCCGTCCGCGGGCCAGAAGCGCGAGGAATCGGGCGTGAGCACCTCGTCGATGAGAACCAGTTCGCCCGCGCTGTTGATTCCGAACTCGAACTTGGTGTCCGCCACCACGATGCCGCGCGCGGCCGCGTGCTGCGAGCCGAATGCGAACAGCGCCAAGGAAATGTCGCGCACCCGCTCCGCCAACTCCCGGCCCACCCGCTCCGCTGCCTCGTCGATGCCGATATTGCGGTCGTGCTCGCCCGGCGCCGCCTTGGTAGCGGGCGTAAAAATGGCTTCGGGCAGGCGCTCGGCAAGCCGCAATCCCGCCGGCAGCCGGATGCCGCAAACCTCTCCGCTGGCCTGATAGTCCTTCCAACCGGACCCGATCAGGTAACCGCGGACGACAGCCTCGATCGGCAGCGCCCTCACTCTTTCCATCAGGACCGACCGGGAGGCGAGTTCGGCGAGTTCCGGCGGCTCAAGGCCATCGACCACTTCATCCAGAGGCGTATCCAGCAGCGCGTTCCCGACGATGTGCCGGGTGCGGGCGAACCAGTAACGCGACAGCGCGGTCAGCACCGCGCCCTTTCCCGGTATCGGATCCGGCAGGACCACATCGTGGGCGGAAATGCGGTCGCTGGCAACCAGCGCCAGACGATCCTCGCCCGCAGCGTACAGGTCGCGCACCTTGCCGCGCCCGATGGTCTGCAAGCCCGGGATTTCGGTATACGATACGGTCAACTGCCTGCTCCCTCGTCTGTGCGTGCGGGGCGTATTCTATGTCCTGCCCGGCAAGAGATCAGGATCAAGGGCGCACGAACCCTCCCAATGTACGTCTTCCTCCTCGGAAAAGCCGCCGGTTTCCTTCTCGGCCTCATCATGCTCGGCAACCTGCCCGGCGCATTCCTGGGGCTGTTTCTGGGCCACCTGGCGGATCGCAGCTTCTCCGCCAGGGCCAGGGGCTTCCGCACCGCCGGGCCCAGCGTGGCGGAAAACCGGCGGCAAGTCTTCTTTGCGGCCACCTTCCGCGTCATGGGGCATATCGCCAAGGCCGACGGCCGGGTGAGCGAGGAAGAGATTCGCGCCGCACGGGAAATCATGCAGGGCATGCGGCTGAGCGCAGCGCAGATGCAGCGGGCGATCGACTGCTTCAACGAGGGCAAGTCGCCGTACTTCAACCTGGACCGTGAACTGGCAAGCATGAACGAGGCCTGCCGCGGCCAGCCCCTGCTGCGTCAGTTCTTCCTCCACACCCAGTTCTTCATGGCTTTCGCGCATGGCGACGTGACCCGCGAGGAGCGGGCCACGCTGAATCGAATCGGCGCGGCCCTGGGTCTGTCGCAGCAACATATCCGCCAGCTCGAAGCGCAGGCGCGCCTGCGCTTCGGGTTTGCCGACGGCGCCTTCAGGAGCGCCAGGCCTTCGCGCATGGAGCCACTGGGAGACGCCTACCGGGCGCTGGGCGTGAAATCCGGCGCCAGCGATCAGGAAATCAAGACCGCCTACCGGCGATTGATGAAGGAAAACCACCCGGACAAACTGGTGGCCCGCGGCCTGCCCGAGGCGATGATGGCGCGCGCCCGCGAAAGGACCCGGGAAGTCAACCGCGCCTACGAGCGCATCAAGGCGCACCGGGGCATTCGCTAACCCGGATCCGGGCGCACGGAGCGACATCGAAACACTGCGGCAGGAAACCAAAACCGAAATCGCGCGAATCAAGACGCATGTCGAGTCCCTCAAGGTCGATCTTCCGAAATGGTTGGATCGGCGCGCTGATCGCCCAGGGCGGGCTGATCGTCACCTTGGCCAAGCTCTTCCTGTAGCCGCCGGGTATACGCTCGCAGAGGACTACAGGCGACGGCCACAATGGCCGTGTGTCCCGCCTCGAACGCGCCCCGGGCCTGCGGGCAAGCAAGTAGGGGGCTGTCTTCCCGAAAAAAGCGGGGCGGACCAACCGCCCGCCCCGCCGTAACGCAAGTTGCCGCTCTTCAGGTCAAGCAGCGTCGATGTTGTCGTCGAGGAGCGACACGAAGCTTTCCAGCAAGTCCACCTCAAGCGCCAGATCGCGAAGGTCGCCAACAGGGCCCATGCCAGTGTCCGGAGGCACAACCGGCCCGTCGTCGTCGGTATCGTCGGAGTCGTCCTTCAAACCCGGTACCGTGGGATCCGGCGTGCTCGGCGTGGCGGGCGCCGCCGAATCGGCAGCCGTGTCCGCATTCTTCACCTTAACCGAGAACAAGCCCTTGGCGCTCAACTGACGACCCGCCGTGCCCGTCATGTTGTCCGTGGCCGTCACCGTGATCGACAGCGTGATGCTGTCGCCCGTGTCCGTGGCGCTCTTCAACTTCTCGAAGTCGAAGGTCGCGCCCTTCTTCAGCCACAACTCCCAGGTGCTGCCATCGCTATCGTCCGAAGCCCTGATCTCAAACTGATCCGCGCCCTTGCCCGACAGCTTGATCTCGTGGGTTCCGAAACGGTTTGTCTTGAGGTTCTGGTCTATAACATCCAGATCGGCCACCTTGCGCGCGGCCTGCGACTCGTCGTCCATGAACGTCAACATGTCGGGATTGCTGTCGGCGTCGTCCGGCTTGTTGGTGTTGTCCGGAACCAGCAGCGCCGTGGCCGTGCCGGAAGCCGGAAGATCGGCCTTGTCGCCCACATTCGTTCCGTTGTGGACAGACTGCAACTTTATGGCCGTGGGCGCCACGTTGACGTGCACATTGACCTCGACCTGGGCATAGGTAGAAGGATCGCCTCCTCTGACTGCAGAAGCAATGCCGTTATCGCTGTACGGGTCGGCGGCCCGAACGATGAGGACAATGTAATTGCCCGCAGCATCCGTAGTGTCGGCCGCAGCGTCGACATCCGACGGGTTGTTGGCGGCAAAGCCGATGGAGTCGCTGTGCTGATCGACCCAGGCCAATATCCTGCCGGCCTGGGTGGCAGAGGAAGACCAAAACTCACTCGCCAACCCGAGGTTCAGCGCAGGATCAGGACCCTCACCTCGCACGTCCCGGATTTGGTAGACCAGTTCGTCGCCGTCCGGGTCGTGGAAGATGTTCGACAATATATCCATGTCCCTGTGAATTGCGGCCGGCTGAACGCCCCCGGCCGTCACCGGCTGCGTCTCGACATAAATCGCGTGCGCGCCGCCGGTCGGCACAGTCGCCACCTCGGGAGGACTGTTGCGCTCAGTACTGGCAATGAGATCGATCTCCGCGGAATACTCCAGCCACGTCACGAAAAGGGATTCGTCCACACCGGTGGATGAATCGTCGCTCTGACCCCGGTACGTCACCTTGGCCCGCACCTTCACCTGACCCACATGCGCGCCGACAATCGCCTTGGTCAGCGTCAGGGTGTGGCCGGTCTCGCCAGCAATATCCACATACCCCCCCCTGCCGTCGCTCACCTGCCACTGGACTTCGGCAATGGCCTCGCGCCAATCCAGCAGCTTCACGCGCAGAATGTCGCCCTCGGTCGGCGAGGCGGGCCCCAGCACATCCGTATCGTCGTCGCCGGGATACGGATCGGTCATGTCGCCCAACCGGATCGTCCCGCTCTCCGTGCGGGGCAGATCGGTACCCGTAAAGACTGCACGGTAGTACAGACCGCCGCCGTTGCCGGCTTCGCCCTCGTCGTTCGTTACCTCGAACTCCGCATCGCCCTTGCCGCTGGAAAGCGTCACCGTCTTGCGGGCAACGGTAATCCAGCCGCTCGTGCCGGTCTCGGAAGCCTGAAGCACAACCGTGGCCGTGGTGGCCGTTGTGCCCAAGGCCGCCACCCCAACATTCAGGACATCTTCGGTGGCGCTCTTCGCCTTCGTCGTCAGGTCCAGATCGACAACCACCGCGCCGTCGCCGCCACCCGCCTTGAGGACGCCCGTTTGCGTCAGAAAGAACTTGCTCGACACCACCTTCTGGGTGGCCGGATCCAACTTGAAATAGCGAGCAAAGAAAACGAGGTTCTTGCCCAAAAAGCTGTTCGTCCCGTCTCCGTTCAAATCCAGCTGAAAAGTACGCGGCCCGGTAGTGGTGAAGTACGATGCATAGGAGCCACCAAGACCTATCGCCGATGAAACTTCGGCAGCCGTCAAGGCGCTCCACCCGTTGGCCCGGTCGCTGACTTTCCCAGACCCGAAATAGTAGAGCACCACAACCGGCTCCTCGCCGCCCGCTATATCCGGATCGTGGCTGGTATCGACCTTGAAGGTCAGTTCGGCCGGACCCGCAGTGTTGGGATCGTCGCCCCCGATGATCGCAACCGGCTTGCTGGCGGCCGGCGTGAAGTCCACGTTGGCGTCCTTGACATCAATGCTCACAACCTCGGTTTGAGCGTTGCCGTCGTCGTCGCGAGCCGTCAGCGTGAAGCGTGCAAGAGCCTTGCCCGCCCGGGTGTTGTCGCCGTCCTCACCGTCCGTGCGGTCAACCACCAGCACCACAACACGGTCGCCGTCGCGCACCCCGGTGGGACGATCGCTCGAAGAAACATCGCTGCGCCGATCCTCTATGTCCTCCCATTCGTCCGGACCATACACAGTCACCCACGAAGGAAGACCCGCACGACCCCCAACCTCGAACCGAAGATCGTCAATGTCGCTGTCTGCGTCGCTCCAAACATCCTCCAGAGGAATCACTATCACCAGCTTGGAAGTCTCCGACTGGTTCACCGTCAGTGTCGTGGTGCGAAGAGCGGCGCTGCGAGACTTCGACGAGTGACTGATATCGGTGTGATCGAACATCGGCTTGGCGTCCGCCGCATCGTCAATGTCAATGGTGATCTCGCGGTCGTCCTCCTCGCGACCCTGCTCGTCGGACAAACCCTTGCCGTCCTTCACCTTGATCGTCAGATCCACCTCCTCCGTCACCTCGAAGTCAATCGGCTCAATCGGAGTCGCCAGCTTCCGCCCCATCGCATCCACCGACAACTCGGCAGCCGACTTGGTCCAGATCTCATACTGAACCGTGGCCGGATCGTTGTCCTCGTCCCCTATCATCACCAGCTTGAAGCGATCCGAGTAATCCCCCGTCATCGTCACCTCAAGCACCCCATACGGATGCGGAGCAATCTCCAGATCCTTGTCGCGGATCGTGAACTCGGCCACCTTCCGCGCGCCCGTACCTTCCGTGTAGTCATACTCGATCACGTCGCGGATGTCCGGACGATCATTGTCGCGGTCGTTGCTGTCGGAAACCGCTACCGCAATCCGGAACGTGCTGCGCGCCGAATTGCCCGCCGGGTCGGTCGCAATCACCGTCACCTCATACACGCCCGCCTCCGCAAGCATGTTCGCCTTGTTGGTGAAACGCCCCTTGCTGTCAATCTGAAGCCATGACGGCGAATCGTCCGAAAGGGAAAAGGTCAGCGTGTCGCCGTCCTCGTCCACAAACGCAGGCATCTTGTCGAGACCGTCAAGACGCAGCCGAAAACTCAGCCAGTCGCCCTCGCGAACATCCTCCGCGTCCAGATCCTCGTCCAACGTAACCCACCAGTTGCCTATCTTGCCGGCAACCGGACCGTCTCCCGCGTCCACATCCCGGACGTTGATCGTGATGGTCGTCGATACCGAAGCCTCCTCGCCCGCCATCGCCTCGTCGCCAACCGCCATGTCCGTGGCCGTGATCCGCAAGGCAATCCGCGAAGCGTCCTCATGGTTCAGCGATACGCCGTCCTTGAGTCTCAACTGACCGTCCACAACCTCGAAACGATCGTCCGACTTGCCGCCAACCATGAACGTGAACTTGTGCTGACCGTGCGGGTGACGGGGATCGTCCGCGTCCGTCACCACAATCGCGCCCAGCAACGCGCCCGCCACGTTCTCGTCCACCGTAACGCTGCTGGTGCGAATCACGGCGCCACTCGATTGCTCCACGCTCAGATAGATCGAGGTGGGCGCCGAGTTGCGGGCGTCAACCACCACATCCAGGGCCGCGCTGCCCTCCAGACCGTCACCGTCGGCAGCCACTATCGAAACCCGCGCCGACAGGTCGCGACCCGCCGGAGGCGTGCCCGACAAGACGCCCATCACAGTACGATCCGCGCCCGTGCCCGTGAGAGTCACCGAAAAGTTCAGCCACTCCGGCGCATTGTCCGAAAGCATGAAACTCATCTCGTCGCCGTCGGGATCCGTAAACAACGACTTCAGGTCCACCTCCAGGCGACCCTCGCGACCCGCAACCAGCGCAAACGGCTCAAGACCCGCGCCGCGCACCATCGGCGCCTCGTTCACGTCCTCAACCATCACGCGCACCATCGCGCTCGCCTCGTGCTCGCCGTCGCTGGCCATCACCGTCAACTCGTGAACACGCATCGACGACTCGTAGTTCTCGCCCATCCCCACATAGTGGAGCGCGCCCGTAGACGCATCGATCATGAACTTGCCGTCCTCGTTGCCCCCCGTGATCGAGTAGGTGAGCGAGTCGCCGTCCGCGTCCGTCGCCATCACCATACCCACCATCACCGCCGTCTCGCTGCCGTCGGCGTTCTCCTGCAAACCGAAACTGTACGAGCTCATGTCCTCGCCGAACACGAACATCGGCATGCTGTCGTTCACGTCCATCACCGAAATCGTCACCATGACTTCGGAACTCTCGCTGCCGTCGCTGGCCATCACCGTCAACTCGTAACTGCTCATGTCCGACTCGCGGTCTTCGCCCATCCCAACATAGTGGATCGCGCCCGTAGACGAATCGATCATGAACTTGCCGTCTTCGTTGCCCCCCGTAATCGAGTAGGTAACCGGATCGCCTTCGTCCGGATCCGCAGCCGACACCGTCCCCACCATCACCGCCGTCTCGCTGCCGTCGGCGTTCTCCATCAGATCGAACGAGTAACTCGACTGCCCAAACATCGGCGCCTCGTTGACGTTCAGAACCATCACCTCCACCGTCGCCTCGGCAGAAGCGCCACGGTTGTCGGCAACGCGAACCGTCAGCGTATACGCAGGACCCATCGACTGCGCACGGTAGTCCTCGCCCGTGCCCACATAGTGGAGCGCGCCCGTGGCCGAATCGATCATGAAATTGCCCGACTCGTTGCCCCCCGTAATGGAAAACATGTGCGTGTCGGACGAGTCCTGGTCGGTGGCCGACACCATCCCCAGCATCACCGCCGTCTCGCTGCCGTCGGCGTTCTCATGCAGATCGAACGAATAACTCGACTGCGCAAACACCGGCGCATCGTTGCCGTCGGTAACCATCACCTCCACCGTCGCCATCGCCGTGTTGCCAGCGCTGTCGGTAAAGGTCACCGTCACCATCACCGAACTGCCGTCCACCTCGTAGTCGAGACTCGCGCCCGACTTCAGCGCCAGCCACAAACTACCCTCGGAATCCACAATCACCTCGAAGCGATCATCGCTCAACGTGATGGCGTCCCTGCCCATCGAACCCATCAGAAGATCCTCGTCCGCCTCGTCCGGATCCATCACCTCGAACTTCACCAGCGGCGGAAGCTGCGAACCCATCATGTTCTCCATCACAGTCAAACTCGACAGCGCGCCCGCATCGCCCGGAACCCGCTCGCCCTCCATCACCGAAAGCGAAGGACTCTCGTTGACATCCGTAATGCTCACGCTCACCGTGTGCTCGGCGGAAGCGCCCGCGCCGCTGGCCGTGATCGTCACCTCGATCGGCGAACCGTCCCAGGCCTCGAAGTCGAAACTCTCACCCGCCTTGAGCTTGAGCTGGCCGCCCACAACCTCGAAACGATCGTCGTCCACCGTCACCGAAGTGGCGTTCTCCGTGGCCACCGAAGTCACCTCGGCGCCATCGGCATTCTCCGCCACCGAAGCCTCGTCCGCCGCCGTGATCGTCGCCGCCGCCGGAGGAGGCGGGGGCGGAGGAGGCGGTGGAGTGGGCCTTTGCGAACCGCCGCCACCGCAGGCATCCAGCGCCAGCGCCAACACCGGAATCATGAAAAGATCCGCGCGCGACGGATTCTCGCGACGACGACGCAGCGCCTTCTCCAAACGAGCCTGCAAAAGCTGTGCTACTGGTGACTTGAACATGAGGCTGCCTCCTCGAAAAACAGCAAAATCAAATGATGGAATCGGCCGGCCGGATTGCAAACGACCAATGAAAACGAACGCATACCGCAGCAACCGACACAACCGGATGGGCATTATACGGCATTGAGCCCAACAGTGCGCGCACTGTTTCACAGCCGACGACGCCATCCACTTCGATAATCATAAACAGCGGCAGCGCAGGCTTGCTTGCGCTCACCCAGGGCGGGCTGGTCGTCGCACTGGTCAAGCTTCCCCTGTAGCCGCCGGCCTGCTTCGCAGCGGACGAACACGTGACGGTGGCCAAAACGGCCGCTCCCTTCCTCAAACGCTCCGGATTAATGCAGTAAGTGGCGGAACAGGGCAGTCTTCCCGAAAAAAGCGGGGCGGACCAGCCGTCCGCCCCGCCGTAACGCAAGTTGCCGCTCTTCAGGTCAAGCAGCGTCGATGTTGTCGTCGAGCAGCGACACGAAGCTTTCCAGCAAGTCCACCTCAAGCGCCAGATCGCGAAGGTCGCCAACAGGGCCCATGCCAGTGTCCGGAGGCACAACCGGCCCGTCATCGTCGGTATCGTCGGAGTCGTCCTTCAAACCCGGTACCGTGGGATCCGGCGTGCTCGGCGTGGCGGGCGCCGCCGAATCGGCAGCCGTGTCCGCATTCTTCACCTTCACCGAGAACAAGCCCTTGGCGCTCAACTGACGACCCGCCGTGCCCGTCATGTTGTCCGTGGCCGTCACCGTGATCGACAGCGTGATGCTGTCGCCCGTGTCCGTGGCGCTCTTCAACTTCTCGAAGTCGAAGGTCGCGCCCTTCTTCAGCCACAACTCCCAGGTGCTGCCATCGCTATCGTCCGAAGCCCTGATCTCGAACTGGTCGGAGCCCTTGCCCGACAGCTTGATCTCGTGGGTTCCGAAACGGTTCGTCTTGGCGTTCTGGTCGATAACATCCAGATCGGCCACCTTGCGCGCGGCCTGCGACTCGTCGTCCATGAACGTCAACATGTCGGGGTTGCTGTCGGCGTCGTCCGGCTTGTTGGTGTTGTCCGGAACCAGCAGCGCCGTGGCCGTGCCGGAAGCCGGAAGATCGGCCTTGGAGCCGACATTCGTGCCGTTGTGGACAGACTGCAGCTTGATGGCCGTGGGCGCCGCGTTGACATGCACTTCGACCGTGGTTTGAGCATAGGTGGAGGCGTTGTTGTGCTTGGTGTACGGGTCGGCGGCCCGAACAGTAATGTTGAACCAATTGCCCGCCGCATCCGTAGTGTCGGCCGCAGAGTCGACATTCGACGGCCTGTTGGCGAAAAAGCCGATGGAGTCGCTGTGCCAATCGACCCAGACCGCCATCCCAGTGCCGCCGCTGCCGCCAGCCCAGAGCGCTTTCGATAGATTGAGGTCGAGCAAACCAGGCCCCGGACCAGCCACACTCCGGATTGACCACGTCAATTCGTCGCCGTCCGGGTCGTGGAAGATGTTCGACAATATATCCATGTCCTTGTGGATTGCGGCCGGCTGAATGCCCCCGGCCGTCACCGGCGGCGTCTCGACATAAATCGCGTGCGCACCGCCAGTCGGCACAGCCGCCGCCTCGGGAGCGCTGTTGCGCACAGTGCCGGCAACCAGATCGACCTCCTCGGAATACTCCAGCCACGTCACGAAAAGGGATTCGTCCACACCGGTGGATGAATCGTCGCTCTGGCCCCGGTACGTCACCTTGGCCCGCACCTTCACCTGACCCACATGCGCGCCGACAATCGCCCTGGTCAGCGTCAGGGTGTGGCCGGTCTCGCCAGCAATATCGACATAACCTCCCTTGCCGTCGCTCACCTGCCACTGGACTTCGGCAATGGCCTCGCGCCAATCCAGCAGCTTCACGCGCAGGGTGTCGCCCTCGGTGGGCGAGTCGGGCCCCAGCACATCCGTATCGTCGTCGCCGGGATACGGATCGGTCATGTCGCCCAGCCGGATCGTCCCGCTCTCCGTGCGGGGCAGACCGGTACCCGTAAGGACCGCACGATAGTACAGACCCCCGCCGTTGCCGGCCTCGCCTTCGTCGTTCGTTACCTCGAACTCCGCATCGCCCTTGCCGCTGGAAAGCGTCACCGACTTGCGGGCAACGGTGATCCAGCCGCCCGTGCCGCTCTCGGAGGCCTGAAGCACAACCGTGGCCGTGGTGGCCGTGGTGCCCGAGGCCGCCACCCCAGCATTCAGGACATTCTCGGTGCTGCTCTTCGCCTTCGTCGTCAGGTCCAGATCGACAACCACCGGGCCGTCGCCGCCATTCGCACTGATGATGCCCGTTTGCGCCGCAAAGAACCTGCTTGACACTACCTTCAGGGTGGTCGGGTCCAATTCCCAATAACGGCCAAAGACCAGGAAGCTCTTGCCCAGCAAGTTATTCGTGCCATTCCCGTCCCAGTCCAGATTGAAAGTTCTCGGGCCAACAGTAAGCCCGAATGCTGAATAACCTCTAAAGGCCGCGGACATTTGCGCCCCCGACCAGCTGCGCCACCCGTCGAACCGCTCGTGAGGCTGGTCTGTTTTTCCATAGTAGATCGCATAAAAAATCGGCCCTTCGCCGCCCGCTATATCCGGATCGTAGCTGAGATCCATATCAAAGGTCAGGTCGGCCGGACCGGCAACGTTGGGATTGCCCTCGATGCTTATAACCGGCTTGCTGGCGGCCGGCGTGAAGCCCTCGTTGGTGTTCGTGACATCAATGCTCACAACCTCGGTTTGAGCATTGCCGTCGTCGTCGCGAGCCGTCAGCGTGAAGCGCGCAAGAGCCTTGCCCGCCCGGGTGTTGTCGCCGTCCTCACTGTCCGTGCGGTCAACCACCAGCACCACAACGCGATCACCGTCGCGCACCCCGGTGGGACGATCATCCGAAGTCACATCGCTGCGCCGATCCTCTATGTCCTCCCATTCGTCCGGACCATACACAGTCACCCACGAAGGAAGACCCGCACGACCCCCAACCTCGAACCGAAGATCGTCAATGTCGCTGTCTGCGTCGCTCCAAACCTCCTCCAGGGGAATCACTATCACCAGCTTGGAAGTCTCCGTCTGCTTCACAGTCAGAGTTGTGGTGCGAAGAGCGGCGCTGCGAGACTTCGACGAGTGACTGATATCGGTGTGATCGAACATCGGCTTGGCGTCCGCCGCATCGTCAATGTCAATGGTGATCTCGCGTTCGTCCTCCTCGCGGCCCTGCTCGTCGGCCAGACCCTTGCCGTCCTTCACCTTGATCGTCAGATCCACCTCCTCCGTCACCTCGAAGTCAATCGGCTCAATCGGAGTCGCCAACTTCTTGCCCGTCGCGGCGTCCACCGACAACTCGGCAGCCGACTTGGTCCAGATCTCATACTGAACTGTGGCCGGATCGTTGTCCTCGTCCC
This sequence comes from Gammaproteobacteria bacterium, assembly GCA_965115835.1. Classification (GTDB taxonomy): domain Bacteria; phylum Pseudomonadota; class Gammaproteobacteria; order Steroidobacterales; family Foliamicaceae; genus Foliamicus. The sequence continues at coordinate 13,684 of OZ220471.1, read as the reverse complement.
CTATCATCACCAGCTTGAAGCGATTCGCGTAATCCCCCGTCATCGTCACCTCGAGCACGCCATACGGATGCGGAGCAATCTCCAGATCCTCGTCGCGGATTGTGAACTCGGCCACCTTCCGCGATCCCGTACCTTCCGTGTAGTCATACTCGATCACGTCGCGGATGTCCGGGCGATCATTGTCGCGGTCGTTGCTGTCGGAAACCGCTACCGCAATCCGGAACGTGCTGCGCGCCGAATTGCCCGCCGGATCGGTCGCAATCACCGTCACCTCATACACGCCCGCCTCCGCAAGCATGTTCGCCTTGTTGGTGAAACGCCCCTGGCTGTCAACCTGAAGCCATGACGGCGAATCGCCCGACAGGGAAAAGGTCAGCGTGTCGCCGTCCTCGTCCACAAACGCAGGCATCTTGTCGCTGCCGTCAAGACGCAGCCGAAAACTCAGCCAGTCGCCCTCGCGAACATCCTCCGCGTCCAGATCCTCGTCCAACGTAACCCACCAGTTGCCTATCTCGCCGGCAACCGGGCCGTCGCCCGCGTCCACATCCCTGACATTGATCGTGACGGTCGCCGATACAGAGCGGCCTGCCGCCTCCTCGCCAACCGCCATGTCCGTGGCCGTGATCCGCAAGGCAATCCGCGAAGCGTCCTCATGGTTCAGCGATACACCGTCCTTGAGCTTCAACTGACCGTCCACAACCTCGAAACGATCGTCCGACTTGCCGCCAACCATGAACGTGAACTTGTGCTGACCGTGCGGGTGACGGGGATCGTCCGCGTCCGTCACCACAATCGCGCCCAGCAACGCGCCCGCCATGTTCTCGTCCACCGTAACGCTGCTGGTGCGGATCACGACGCCACTCGATTGCTCCACGCTCAGATAGATCGAGGTGGGCGCCGAGTTGCGGGCGTCAACCACCACATCCAGGGCCGCGCTGCCCTCCAGACCGTCACCGTCGAATGCCACAATCGACAAGCGATCCGACAGGTCGCTGCCCGCCGGAGGCGTGCCCGACAAGATGCCCGTCACAGTACGGTCCGCGCCCGCGCCCATCAGCCTCACCGAAAAGTTCAGCCACTCCGGCGCATTGCCCGAAAGCCTGAAGTTCATCACATCGCCGTCAGGATCGGTAAACAGCGAATGCAGGTCCACCTCCATGCGACCCTCGCGACCCGCAACCAGCGCAAACGGCTCAAGACCCGCGCCGCGCACCATCGGCGCCTCGTTCACGTCCTCAACCATCACGCGCACCATAGCGCTCGCCTCGTGCTCGCCGTCGCTGGCCATCACCGTCAACTCGTGAACCCGCACCGACGACTCGTAGTTCTCGCCCATCCCCACATAGTGGAGCGCGCCCGTAGACGCGTCGATCATGAACTTGCCGTCCTCGTTGCCCCCCGTGATCGAGTAGGTGAGCGAGTCGCCGTCCGCGTCCGTCGCCATCACCATACCCACCATCACCGCCGTCTCGCTGCCGTCGGCGTTCTCCTGCAAACCGAAACTGTACGAGCTCATGTCCTCGCCGAACACGAACATCGGCATGCTGTCATTCACGTCCGTCACCGAAATCGTCACCATGACTTCGGAACTCTCGCTGCCGTCGCTGGCCATCACCGTCAACTCGTAACTGCTCATGTCCGACTCGCGGTCTTCGCCCATGCCCACATAGTGGAGCGCGCCCGTGGCCGAATCGATCATGAAATTGCCGTCTTCGTTGCCCCCCGTAATCGAGTAGGTAACCGGATCGCCTTCGTCCGGATCCGCAGCCGACACCGTCCCCACCATCACCGCCGTCTCGCTGCCGTCGGCGTTCTCCATCAAATCGAACGAGTAACTCGACTGACCGAACATCGGCGCCTCGTTGACGTTCAGAACCATCACCTCCACCGTCGCATCGGCAGAAGCGCCACGGTTGTCGGTAACGCGAACCGTCAGCGTATGCGCAGGACCCACGGACTGCTCACGGTAGTCCTCGCCCGTGCCCACATAGTGGAGCGCGCCCGTGGCCGAATCGATCATGAAATTGCCCGACTCGTTGCCACCCGCGATGGAAAACATGTGCGTGTCGGACGAGTCCTGATCGGTGGCCGACACCATCCCCAGCATCACCGCCGTCTCGCTGCCGTCGGCGTTCTCATGCAGATCGAACGAGTAACTCGACTGCGCAAACACCGGCGCATCGTTGCCGTCGGTAACCATCACCTCCACCGTCGTCATCGCCGTGTTGCCGGCGCTGTCGGTAAAGGTCACCGTCACCATCACCGAACTGCCGTCCACCTCGTAGTCGAGACTCGCGCCCGACTTCAGCGCCAGCCACAAACTACCCTCGGAATCCACAATCACCTCGAAGCGATCATCGCTCAACGTGATGGCGTCCTTGCCCATCGAACCCATCAGAAGATCCTCGTCCGCTGCGTCCGGATCCATCACCTCGAACTTCACCAGCGGCGGAAGCTGCGAACCCATCATGTTCTCCATCACAGTCAAACTCGACAGCGCGCCCGCATCGCCCGGAACCCGCTCGCCCTCCATCACCGAAAGCGAAGGACTCTCGTTGACATCCGTAATGCTCACGCTCACCGTGTGCTCGGCCGAAGCGCCCGCGCCGCTGGCCGTGATCGTCACCTCGATCGGTGAACCGTCCCAGGCCTCGAAGTCGAAACTCTCACCCGCCTTGAGCTTGAGCTGGCCGCCCACAACCTCGAAACGATCGTCGTCCACCGTCACCGAAGTGGCGTTCTCCGTGGCCACCGAAGTCACCTCGGCGCCATCGGCATTCTCCGCCACCGAAGCCTCGTCCGCCGCCGTGATCGTCGCCGCCGCCGGAGGAGGCGGGGGCGGCGGAGGCGGTGGAGTGGGCCTTTGCGAACCGCCGCCACCGCAGGCATCCAGCGCCAGCGCCAACACCGGAATCATGAAAAGGTCCGCGCGCGACGGATTCTCGCGGCGACGACGCAGCGCCTTCTCCAAACGAGCCTGCAAAAGCTGTGCTACTGGTGACTTGAACATGAGGCTGCCTCCTCGAAAAACAGCAAGGTTACAGGACGGAATCGGCCGCCGACCGGATTGCAAACAGAGTGCATCCAGAACAACTGACACAACATGAGACGGGGATTATACGGCATAAATCCGCACATTCCTCAAGGTTGCTGGCACAGGGGGGGGGGGCACGCATGAGGCGGCGCCGGGCGGTTTACTCGCCCAGCGCCATACGCATTTCCCGGATGGCGGAAGCGTAATCGCCAGCGCGGAAGATCGCCGACCCGGCCACAAAGGCATTGGCGCCGGCAGCAGCAATATCGGCGATATTGCAGGCCTTTACGCCGCCGTCCACTTCCAGCCAGACCTCCCGTCCCGAGGCGTCGATGCGTTCCCTGGCGGAGGCGATCTTGGCCAGACTGTGCGGAATGAATGACTGACCGCCGAAACCGGGGTTCACCGACATGATCAGCACCAGATCAAGCGCGTGCAAGGTGTGGTCAAGCCAGTCAAGCGGAATGGCGGGACTGAACGCCAGACCCGGACGACAACCGTGCTCGCGAATCAGGGCGATGGTGCGGTCCACGTGGACGCTGGCCTCGGGGTGAAAGCTGATCAGGCTGGCGCCGGCTTCCGCAAAGGAACGCGCCAGTTCGTCCACGGGGCTCGCCATGAGATGCACATCGATGGGCGCCTCGACGCCGTGGTCGCGCAAGGCCCGGCAAACCAAGGGACCCACGGTCAGATTGGGCACATAGTGGTGATCCATTACATCGAAGTGGATCCAGTCGGCGCCGGCAGCTAGCACGGCATCGACTTCCTCTCCCAGGCGCGCAAAATCCGCAGACAGTATGGACGGGGCGATGCGGGCGCGTTTCATCGTCAATGCGCCAACGCTTCCTACAGGTAGCGGGCGGTGGAAGTCATGACCTTCGAGGCGAACCGCATGGCGACGCGCGCCGGCTCGGGCAGGGGCGAGCCGCCGGCCTTCTCGGCGCTGCGACCGTGCCGGATTTCGTCCTCGAGCATGCGTTCCAGGATCTTTCGGCTGCGAAGGTCCGACCGGGGCAACTGCTCCAGGTGGCGGCGCAGGTGACTTGCAACCTGGGCCTCGGTTTCCGCGAGAAACCCGAGGCTTGGGCGATCGCCGAGAAGGCCGGCGAGCGCGCCGATGCCGAAGGCGCCGGCATACCACAATGGCGTAAGCAGGCTGCGGCGGCCGCCCAGTTCGCCGATCCTGTCTTCGCACCATCTCAAATGGCGGTCTTCCTCGTCGGCGGCCTCCAGCAGACTCCGGCGCAGGCCTTCGTCACGGGCCGCCAGAGCCTGGGCGCGGTACAGGGCCTGGGCGGAGATTTCGCCGGCGTGGTTCACGCGCATCAGGCCAGCGCTCCGTTCGCGCTCGTCCTCCAGGCGGACGCCTTCTTCGGCGTCAGCTGCAGGGTTGTCGGCGGCCGGCGCCGAGCCGCCAGCACTTGTGCGCAGCGCGTGGCCCAGTTCCGCGAGAATCCGCCCGCCGATGGAACAATCGTTGTCGTTCATCGAAAAAAAGCGGGGCGGACCAGCCGTCCGCCCCGCCGTAACGCAAGTTGCCGCTCTTCAGGTCAAGCAGCGTCGATGTTGTCGTCGAGCAGCGACACGAAGCTTTCCAGCAAGTCCAGCTCAAGCGCCAGATCGCGAAGGTCGCCAACAGGGCCCATGCCAGTGTCCGGAGGCACAACCGGCCCGTCGTCGTCGGTATCGTCAGAGTCGTCCTTCAAACCCGGTACCGTGGGATCCGGCGTGCTCGGCGTGGCGGGCGCCGCCGAATCGGCAGCCGTGTCCGCATTCTTCACCTTCACCGAGAACAAGCCCTTGGCGCTCAACTGACGACCCGCCGTGCCCGTCATGTTGTCCGTGGCCGTCACCGTGATCGACAGCGTGATGCTGTCGCCCGTGTCCGTGGCGCTCTTCAACTTCTCGAAGTCGAAGGTCGCGCCCTTCTTCAGCCACAACTCCCAAGTGCTGCCATCGCTATCGTCCGAAGCCCTGATCTCGAACTGATCCGCGCCCTTGCCCGACAGCTTGATCTCGTGGGTTCCGAAACGGTTTGTCTTGAGGTTCTGGTCTATAACATCCAGATCGGCCACCTTGCGCGCGGCCTGCGACTCGTCGTCCATGAACGTCAACATGTCGGGATTGCTGTCGGCGTCGTCCGGCTTGTTGGTGTTGTCCGGAACCAGCAGCGCCGTGGCCGTGCCGGAAGCCGGAAGATCGGCCTTGTCGCCCACATTCGTTCCGTTGTGGACAGACTGCAACTTTATGGCCGTGGGCGCCACGTTGACGTGCACATTGACCTCGACCTGGGCATAGGTAGAAGGATCGCCTCCTCTGACTGCAGAAGCAATGCCGTTATCGCTGTACGGGTCGGCGGCCCGAACGATGAGGACAATGTAATTGCCCGCAGCATCCGTAGTGTCGGCCGCAGCGTCGACATCCGACGGGTTGTTGGCGGCAAAGCCGATGAAATCCCCGTGCTGATCGACCCAGGCCAATATCCTGCCGGCCGGGGTGGCAGAGGAAGACCAAAACTCACTCGCCAACCCGAGGTTCAGCGCAGGATCAGGACCCTCACCTCGCACGTCCCGGATTTGGTAGACCAGTTCGTCGCCGTCCGGGTCGTGGAAGATGTTCGACAATATATCCATGTCCCTGTGAATTGCGGCCGGCTGAACGCCCCCGGCCGTCACCGGCTGCGTCTCGACATAAATCGCGTGCGCGCCGCCGGTCGGCACAGTCGCCACCTCGGGAGGACTGTTGCGCTCAGTACTGGCAATGAGATCGATCTCCGCGGAATACTCCAGCCACGTCACGAAAAGGGATTCGTCCACACCGGTGGATGAATCGTCGCTCTGACCCCGGTACGTCACCTTGGCCCGCACCTTCACCTGACCCACATGCGCGCCGACAATCGCCTTGGTCAGCGTCAGGGTGTGGCCGGTCTCGCCAGCAATATCCACATACCCCCCCCTGCCGTCGCTCACCTGCCACTGGACTTCGGCAATGGCCTCGCGCCAATCCAGCAGCTTCACGCGCAGAATGTCGCCCTCGGTCGGCGAGGCGGGCCCCAGCACATCCGTATCGTCGTCGCCGGGATACGGATCGGTCATGTCGCCCAACCGGATCGTCCCGCTCTCCGTGCGGGGCAGATCGGTACCCGTAAAGACTGCACGGTAGTACAGACCGCCGCCGTTGCCGGCTTCGCCCTCGTCGTTCGTTACCTCGAACTCCGCATCGCCCTTGCCGCTGGAAAGCGTCACCGTCTTGCGGGCAACGGTAATCCAGCCGCTCGTGCCGGTCTCGGAAGCCTGAAGCACAACCGTGGCCGTGGTGGCCGTTGTGCCCAAGGCCGCCACCCCAACATTCAGGACATCTTCGGTGGCGCTCTTCGCCTTCGTCGTCAGGTCCAGATCGACAACCACCGCGCCGTCGCCGCCACCCGCCTTGAGGACGCCCGTTTGCGTCAGAAAGAACTTGCTCGACACCACCTTCTGGGTGGCCGGATCCAACTTGAAATAGCGAGCAAAGAAAACGAGGTTCTTGCCCAAAAAGCTGTTCGTCCCGTCTCCGTTCAAATCCAGCTGAAAAGTACGCGGCCCGGTAGTGGTGAAGTACGATGCATAGGAGCCACCAAGACCTATCGCCGATGAAACTTCGGCAGCCGTCAAGGCGCTCCACCCGTTGGCCCGGTCGCTGACTTTCCCAGACCCGAAATAGTAGAGCACCACAACCGGCTCCTCGCCGCCCGCTATATCCGGATCGTGGCTGGTATCGACCTTGAAGGTCAGTTCGGCCGGACCCGCAGTGTTGGGATCGTCGCCCCCGATGATCGCAACCGGCTTGCTGGCGGCCGGCGTGAAGTCCACGTTGGCGTCCTTGACATCAATGCTCACAACCTCGGTTTGAGCGTTGCCGTCGTCGTCGCGAGCCGTCAGCGTGAAGCGCGCAAGAGCCTTGCCCGCCCGGGTGTTGTCGCCGTCCTCACCGTCCGTGCGGTCAACCACCAGCACCACAACACGGTCGCCGTCGCGCACCCCGGTGGGACGATCGCTCGAAGAAACATCGCTGCGCCGATCCTCTATGTCCTCCCATTCGTCCGGACCATACACAGTCACCCACGAAGGAAGACCCGCACGACCCCCAACCTCGAACCGAAGATCGTCAATGTCGCTGTCTGCGTCGCTCCAAACATCCTCCAGAGGAATCACTATCACCAGCTTGGAAGTCTCCGACTGGTTCACCGTCAGTGTCGTGGTGCGAAGAGCGGCGCTGCGAGACTTCGACGAGTGACTGATATCGGTGTGATCGAACATCGGCTTGGCGTCCGCCGCATCGTCAATGTCAATGGTGATCTCGCGGTCGTCCTCCTCGCGACCCTGCTCGTCGGACAAACCCTTGCCGTCCTTCACCTTGATCGTCAGATCCACCTCCTCCGTCACCTCGAAGTCAATCGGCTCAATCGGAGTCGCCAGCTTCCGCCCCATCGCATCCACCGACAACTCGGCAGCCGACTTGGTCCAGATCTCATACTGAACCGTGGCCGGATCGTTGTCCTCGTCCCCTATCATCACCAGCTTGAAGCGATCCGAGTAATCCCCCGTCATCGTCACCTCAAGCACCCCATACGGATGCGGAGCAATCTCCAGATCCTTGTCGCGGATCGTGAACTCGGCCACCTTCCGCGCGCCCGTACCTTCCGTGTAGTCATACTCGATCACGTCGCGGATGTCCGGACGATCGTTGTCGCGGTCGTTGCTGTCGGAAACCGCTACCGCAATCCGGAACGTGCTGCGCGCCGAATTGCCCGCCGGATCGGTCGCAATCACCGTCACCTCATACACGCCCGCCTCCGCAAGCATGTTCGCCTTGTTGGTGAAACGCCCCTTGCTGTCAATCTGAAGCCATGACGGCGAATCGTCCGAAAGGGAAAAGGTCAGCGTGTCGCCGTCCTCGTCCACAAACGCAGGCATCTTGTCGAGACCGTCAAGACGCAGCCGAAAACTCAGCCAGTCGCCCTCGCGAACATCCTCCGCGTCCAGATCCTCGTCCAACGTAACCCACCAGTTGCCTATCTTGCCGGCAACCGGGCCGTCTCCCGCGTCCACATCCCGGACGTTGATCGTGACGGTCGTCGATACCGATGCCTCCTCGCCCGCCATCGCCTCGTCGCCAACCGCCATGTCCGTGGCCGTGATCCGCAAGGCAATCCGCGAAGCGTCCTCATGGTTCAGCGATACGCCGTCCTTGAGTCTCAACTGACCGTCCACAACCTCGAAACGATCGTCCGACTTGCCGCCAACCATGAACGTGAACTTGTGCTGACCGTGCGGGTGACGGGGATCGTCCGCGTCCGTCACCACAATCGCGCCCAGCAACGCGCCCGCCACGTTCTCGTCCACCGTAACGCTGCTGGTGCGGATCACGGCGCCACTCGATTGCTCCACGCTCAGATAGATCGAGGTGGGCGCCGAGTTGCGGGCGTCAACCACCACATCCAGGGCCGCGCTACCCTCCAGACCGTCACCGTCGGCAGCCACTATCGAAACCCGCGCCGACAGGTCGCGACCCGCCGGAGGCGTGCCCGACAAGACGCCCGTCACAGTACGGTCCGCGCCCGCGCCCATCAGCCTCACCGAAAAGTTCAGCCACTCCGGCGCATTGCCCGAAAGCCTGAAATTCATCACATCGCCGTCGGGGTCGGTAAACAGCGAATGCAGGTCCACCTCCATGCGACCCTCGCGACCCGCAACCAGCGCAAACGGCTCAAGAACCGCGCCGCTCACCATCGGCGCCTCGTTCACGTCCCCAACCATCACGCGCACCAGCGCGCTCGCCTCGTGCTCGCCGTCGCTGGCCATCACCGTCAACTCGTGAACACGCATCGACGACTCGTAGTTCTCGCCCATCCCCACATAGTGGAGCGCGCCCGTAGACGCGTCGATCATGAACTTGCCGTCCTCGTTGCCCCCCGTGATCGAGTAGGTGAGCGAGTCGCCGTCCGCGTCCGTCGCCATCACCATACCCACCATCACCGCCGTCTCGCTGCCGTCAGCGTTCTCCTGCAAACCGAAACTGTACGAGCTCATGTCCTCGCCGAACACGAACATCGGCATGCTGTCGTTCACGTCCATCACCGAAATCGTCACCATGACTTCGGAACTCTCGCTGCCGTCGCTGGCCATCACCGTCAACTCGTAACTGCTCATGTCCGACTCGCGGTCTTCGCCCATCCCAACATAGTGGATCGCGCCCGTAGACGAATCGATCATGAACTTGCCGTCTTCGTTGCCCCCCGTAATCGAGTAGGTAACCGGATCGCCTTCGTCCGGGTCCGCAGCCGACACCGTCCCCACCATCACCGCCGTCTCGCTGCCGTCGGCGTTCTCCATCAGATCGAACGAGTAACTCGACTGCCCGAACATCGGCGCCTCGTTGACGTTCAGAACCATCACCTCCACCGTCGCCTCGGCAGAAGCGCCACGGCTGTCGGCAACGCGAACCGTCAGCGTATACGCAGGACCCATCGACTGCGCACGGTAGTCCTCGCCCGTGCCCACATAGTGGAGCGCGCCCGTGGCCGAATCGATCATGAAATTGCCCGACTCGTTGCCCCCCGTAATGGAAAACATGTGCGTGTCGGACGAGTCCTGGTCGGTGGCCGACACCATCCCCAGCATCACCGCCGTCTCGCTGCCGTCGGCGTTCTCATGCAGATCGAACGAATAACTCGACTGCGCAAACACCGGCGCATCGTTGCCGTCGGTAACCATCACCTCCACCGTCGCCATCGCCGTGTTGCCAGCGCTGTCGGTAAAGGTCACCGTCACCATCACCGAACTGCCGTCCACCTCGTAGTCGAGACTCGCGCCCGACTTCAGCGCCAGCCACAAACCACCCTCGGAATCCACAATCACCTCGAAGCGGTCGTCGCTCAACGTGATGGCGTCCCTGCCCATCGAACCCATCAGAATATCCTCGTCCGCCTCGTCCGGATCCATCACCTCGAACTTCACCAGCGGCGGAAGCTGCGAACCCATCATGTTCTCCATCACAGTCAAACTCGACAGCGCGCCCGCATCGCCCGGAACCCGCTCGCCCTCCATCACCGAAAGCGAAGGACTCTCGTTGACATCCGTAATGCTCACGCTCACCGTGTGCTCGGCGGAAGCGCCCGCGCCGCTGGCCGTGATCGTCACCTCGATCGGCGAACCGTCCCAGGCCTCGAAGTCGAAACTCTCACCCGCCTTGAGCTTGAGCTGGCCGCCCACAACCTCGAAACGATCGTCGTCCACCGTCACCGAAGTGGCGTTCTCCGTGGCCACCGAAGTCACCTCGGCGCCATCGGCATTCTCCGCCACCGAAGCCTCGTCCGCCGCCGTGATCGTCGCCGCCGCCGGAGGGGGCGGAGGAGGAGGCGGCGGTGGAGTGGGCCTTTGCGAACCGCCGCCACCGCAGGCGTCCAGCGCCAGCGCCAACACCGGAATCATGAAAAGATCCGCGCGCGACGGATGCTCGCGGCGACGACGCAGCGCCTTCTCCAAACGAGCCTGCAAAAGCTGTGCTACCGGGGACTTGAACATGAGGCTGCCTCCTCGAAAAACAGCAAAATCAAATGATGGAATCGGCCAGCCGGATTGCAAACGACCAAAAGTGAACTAACGAATGTATATTCGGGCCAACTGACACAATCAGGCCGGCATTATATGGCATAGAACAAATTCAATGTACCGGTTCACCACATATGCCAGCAATTCCCGCCAACGATGCAGAGTCGTTCGTTCAGGGCCGGACACCCAGGCTTGTGACCATTCAGGCGTTGAACCGGAGCTGATTTTCGAGCATTGTCGCGCTTGGCGGGAATTGCTGGAAAGACAAGCGGGCTAAAAGCGATAGCTCACGCGGACATAGGCGAATCCGCCGTTGTAGTCGTAGGGCGAACTGGTCGGGCGGACATTGCCCTGCCCCAGCGACTCTTCCATCGCGGCGTCCGGAGCCACATCGAACAGGTTGTGCGCGCCGAATGTGGCCGTGTAGCCGCTGGCGAAGTCGTAGCTCAACTCGGCGTCCACCAGCAGGTCGCCATCCCAGGAATCCAGGTTCGCACAGGATGCGGATTGGAACCGGCAAGCTTCCCAGCCGTCGAAATAGCTCCCTCGGGCCAGCAGCCGCCAGGAGCGCCAGGCATGATCGAAGGTGACGGCGATGCGATGCTCCGGGTTCAGGTTCTCCAGTTCGGTGCGGCGCCGGTCCGACAGCAGACTGACGGTCTGGACCTCGTCCAGCCGCGTCCCAAGCACCTCGGTAACCACGAACGACGGCGAGAAGGCGTCCAGCTCGGTCCGGGTCCAGTTCCAGGCCAGCGACAGCACGCTATTGCCGCCCAACGCCTGGAACGAGTAGGTGAAGGTGGCGTCGACCCCCGTGGTAGTGGTGTCGAAATCATTGGTGAAGAAGTTGATGGTGGTGACTCCGCTGGCGGCGGCCAGACCGCTGGCTTCAAGGAGGCCGGCAATCCGGTCCGTGATCCGGATGTCGCCGGTGGGCGAGATGCGATCGTGGATCCCGATACGAAAGAAATCGAGACTGAGGCGCGCCGCGTCCGGCAAATCGCAAGTCAGCCCCAGCGAATAACCCACCGAGGTCTCTTCTTCCAGCGGCTTGCCGCCCAGGGCCCGCGCCACCGGGTTGGTGGGCGGCACCTTTCCGACTTCCTGCAGCCCGCCCTGTCCGCCGAAGGTGGTGGACAGGACCGACACGTTGGACTGCCCCGGCGATGGCGCGCGAAAGCCCGTGCTGACCGTTCCGCGCAGCGTGACGGCGCCGGACATGCGCAGTCGCGCCGACAGCTTGCCGTTTACCGTGGCGCCGAAATCATCGTGGAAATCCTCGAAGCGCAACGCGAATCCCATCAGCAGACTGGCGGTCAGATCCGCCTCGAGATCCACATAGGCCGCGTAGTTCGGCCGGTCCCACTGGCCCGCGTTGTCGGGATTCAGGCCCTGAAAGCCGTTCGAACCAACGCTGAAGGAACGACTGATGCGTCCGTCGGCGTATGGCCCTGCCCGCCAGGAATCCGGGTCGCCAGGGCGCATTTCGAACTCCTCGTTGCGCCACTCCAGCCCCGCCGCCACATTGAGCGGGCCGTGGAGGCGGCCCACCTCGACCGGATACACCATGTCCAGATTCACATTGGTCTCGTCTTGCGTGGAGGCGCGCGGCTTGAAGCGGGTGGGCGTGTCCGGGCCCAGCGATGCGTTGATCGTGTTGCGCATGAAGAAGGCCACATCGCTCCTGGCGCCGGCCACACTCAGGTCCCAGGCGAGCCCGTTGCCAAGCTCCCCGCGCAATCCTGCGGTAACGCTCAGATCGGTAATGTCAGCTCCGAAGCGAGGCGTGAACCCGCCGGGAAACAGCTCGTTGAACAGGAAGCAGGCGCCCCGGTTGGCCTGCACGAAGGCGTCAATCGTGTTGAAGTCCGCCTCGAGCCCCGGCGCCGCCGCCACGCAGTCCACAGCATCGTGCGGGTCGAGGTCCGCCACCAGACGGCGCGAGCCAGTGCGGAAGACGCCGTTGCGCGCCGCCGAACCGCCCGGAGCACGGAAAAAGAACCCACCCTCGGACTTGCGCGAGGAGAAGTTGCCGAAGGAATACGCCTCCATTCCCGAAGGCAGTTCCATGGCCATGTTGTAAAAGACAGTGATGGCGTCGTCGATGACCGGGTTGCCCCAGATCTGGGCAGGTGAGGCCACCGGATAACCCTGGGCGGCGAGCGCCTGGGCGTTGGAACGCTGGACGGAACGCACGGTCGGGTCGAGGGTCTTGTACTCGGCGCTCAAATTCAGGAAGCCGCCGGCGCCCAACGGCAGACCCACATTGCCGGCAACCTGCGTCAGGCCGCCGTCGCCTTCGTAATATTCGCCGTAACGCGCCTCCAGCATGCCGCCGGCGGCGCTGTCCTTCAACTCGATGTTGACCACCCCGGCAATGGCGTCCGAGCCGTACTGCGCGGAGGCGCCGTCGCGCAGGATCTCGATGCGGTCGATCGCGATTGCGGGAATAACGAACAGGTCCGCCCCCTGCGATCCGGAGTTCAGCGAGCTGCCCAGCAACGCGATCACCCCCGAGCGGTGCCGCCGTTTTTCGTTGACCAGCACCAGCGCCGCGTCGGGAGGCAACCCGCGCAGCGTGGCGGGACGCACCAGGGTGGCTTCGTCGTCGATAGCGTGGCGCTGCACATTCCAGGAAAGCGTGGTGGCGCGCAGCAGGTCATCGAGGTCGGAGGCGCCCTGGTTGAGCAGGTCATCGCCGGAAATCACATCGATGGGCGCCGCAACATCATTGATCCGGGCCCCTGTGCGCCGGGTGCCCACCACCACGATTTCCTCCAGCGCGGGTCTGGCGCCGGCAGACTGCTGTTCGGCGTCTTCCCGGGCCACGACGCCCTGGGCCAAAAACAGGAGCGAGATCAGGGCAGCAAAGACCCTGCCCGGCGATTTTGTCATTGCGCAACCCCCCCGCCTTGCTGTGTTGCAGGCGGGATTCTATAGCAACTCCGGACCGGCCAGCGCGCCCGGGAAGCCGGATGTCATGCTTTTCGTTACAGGCGCTCCGAACGGGAGCGATCAGCGCGCCCGGAGAACCGGACTTCATTTCTGCCGCTTTCTG